>NZ_QNRI01000001.1 GCF_003315295.1 Paraliobacillus ryukyuensis
TTGACGGTCAATTTAAAAGCCCCTTTAGGGGTAGTTAGTAAAGTGCCCTTCTAGGGCGAAATTAAAACCGCCCGTTTTACGGGCGGATATTTATTGTTGTTTTTGTGAAATATATTCAACTTTTTAGGGCATTCGCATATGTTGTTAATGAATTGAACTGTTATTTGCCTATAGAAATGGCTGAATTAAAATTTAGGAAGGAGTTATCACTTTGAAGATTCATATCGTACAAAAAGGGGATACCCTATGGAACCTTGCGCAAAAATATGGGGTAGATTTTGAAGAGTTAAAACAAATGAATGCTCAATTGGCTAATCCTAATATGATTATGCCTGGAATGAAAATAAAGATCCCAACGAGTTCTAAGCAAGTACAGACACAACCAACCAAAGATAAAACGATGCAACCGTACAAGGATATGTCACCGAAAGCAATGCCTGTCATTAATGAAGATGACAGCAAACCTGCACCTAACATAAAAAAAACCATGCCTAAACCGACACCAGTTTCACCAACACCGCCAATGCAACCAATCCAATTGCCAGATCTACCTAACTTTTATTCGACTAATTACAATATTGATGTAGATTATGAGGATAATGATACTGAAATCAATCAAACGACAATTCAACAAATGAATGAAACGCACAAACAAGCACCAATACAACAGCAACCGATTCAACAAGCACCCCAACAACAACCGATGCAAGTACCAATGTATCATCAGCCAATGATGCCAATGCACCCTTGTATGCCATGCATGCCAATTCACGTTATGCCACCAATGATGCAGCCTTGGCAAACAATGCCACAAGGCGATCCTTGTGAAAAGTATTCAACACCACAAGCGTGGATGCAACAAGAACCAATGCCTTTTCAACCAAATGAAGAACTAATGGAATCACCAAGTGTGGAAATGCCACCATTACCACCACAAATGCCAATGCAACAACAATCAATGCCGATGCCACCCAATGAATATTGGCAACAACCGCAGCAACAAATGTGGTCACAAGCACCACAACAACCAATGATGCAAGCGCCAATGATGGGGGCGAATGGCTCTTCGATGCAACCGAATATGATGCCGCCATCAGCTTATCAATCAATGCCAACAAATGCACAACCTGGAATGCCAATGCCATATGAAGGAAATATGCAACCATATCCGATGCAAGGCGCGTACCCTTATCGAGAAGAAACGGATGATGAATAATGGCAAAAGAGACGATTCTTTATGGAATCGTCTTCTCCTATTTTTGAAACAAAAGGGCTTCTTATCGATCAAAAATGTGCAACGCGTTAAAGCAGTTAATTTTATCGTCACTGATGATGCAGATCAGAAATTTGTTTTAAAAGGTTACCAGAAGCAAGCGACAGTCTTGAAACAGTGGGAGTTATTTTCTCAAATAGATAAACCATTTATCGTTTCTTTTCAACGATTTCCAAGCGGAGATCGTTATCTGTTTTGGGAAGGTTACTATTGGACGTTACAAAAATATTACCGTGCCCAACGATTAAATTATCAATGGAAGGAAGACAGGGATCAAGCATGGGCAAGTATGAAACAATTTCACCTAGCAGCCAGTGGCATTGTGATTGAGCATCAACCACCTACAGTTAATTTTGTGCGAAAATGGGAAAATAGATTAAGAAGATGGCAAAACACCGAACAACTTCTTTATCGACTAGGTTACCGAACGTTATATAATGAACTTGAAACACAATTAATGGAGGGCATTACATTATTTCAACAAGTAAATCACCCTACTTTGGAGGCAAATCCGAGTTATCAATTAAATTGGATACACGGAGATGTTGCTTCTCATAATTTTTTGCGAGATAATAGAAATAACATCTATTTAATAGACTTTGACTTATTGGCTCCATCACCTTCGATTTATGATGAAATTCAACTTGCGCAACGGTTTTTACCATTCATTCAAGATAATATTGAACAACTGGAAGCATACATACATCCAGACACATTGCAAACCAATCAGCTTTTTTGGATTGGGCTAATGATTCCAGCTGATTTTATTAGAGAATGGTGGTATTTTATTGTACAATCAAAAGAAGAAATAGCTATTACAAATTTTCTTACTGAATTTTGCTTAAGTTGGAATGAAAGGAAACAATTTGTTGAAACTGTTAAGAAAAAACTAAATAGATAAAGGGAAGGGGAAATACAGATGCAAGAAAAAGTAGAAAAATTAGTACAATGGCTACAAACACAGATAGAAGAGACTGGTGTAAAAGGCTTGCTTGTTGGCGTCAGTGGAGGAATTGATTCATCGGTTGTTGCGAATTTAATTAAGCGTGCAGCTCCAGCGTCCTCTCTTGGTGTAATGATGCCATGTAACAGTAATCCGGAAGATTTGGACCATGCCAAAAAAGTAGTAGAAGCTGCGGGTCTTGAGAATGTTACGGTTGATTTGACATCTACGCATGATACGATGTTAAAAGAAATTCAAACACAATTAAAAAATGCCAATGCATTAGTTGAAGAAAACCAACAATTAGCTGATGCGAACTTACGTGCGCGTTTGCGCATGAGTACATTGTATACACTAGCTACCAATTACAATTACCTTGTGGTAGGAACAGATAATGCTGCGGAATGGTATACAGGCTATTTCACTAAATTTGGTGATGGTGGGGTTGATTTGGTTCCATTGGTACATCAAACAAAAGGCGATGTTCGGGAATTAGCAAAATATCTAAATGTTCCTAAAGAAGTAATTAACAAACAACCAAGTGCTGGTCTATGGGAAGGTCAAACAGACGAAAATGAAATGGGAACAAGTTATGCAATAATTGATCAATACCTGAAAGGTGAAAAAGTACCAGAAAAAGATAAGGCTATTATTGAACAAATGCATAATCGAACAGCCCACAAACGTGAAATGGCAAAAGCTCCAGAGAAATTCTAAATAGATGTATTCTGAATCCTTTATCAGTTAACTGGTAAAGGATTTTCCTTATGAATGCATGATTTTTCTAGTTTATGGAGATGTGTTATATTGTAAGAGGAACAGTAAGCGTTAATGGAAAGGAGTTTGGATTGATTATGGCTGGACACTCAAAATGGAAGAATATACAAAGACGGAAAAATGCTCAAGACGCTAAAAAGGGTAAAATATTCATGAGACTTGCAAAAGAACTTTATGTTGCTGCAAAAGATGGTGGTGGAGATCCAGAAATGAATCCATCCCTTCGTTTAGCTATCGATAAAGCAAAAGCAAGTAATATGCCGAATGATAATATTGAACGTGCGATCAAAAAGGCTACTGGTGATTTAGATGGTGCTAATTATGAAGAAGTAGTGTATGAAGGTTACGGACCAGCAGGTGCTGCTGTGATGGTTGAGTTGTTAACCGATAATAAAAACCGTGCTGCATCCGATGTTCGTCATGCATTTTCTAAACATGGTGGCAACTTAGGTGAAAATGGTTGTGTTGCTTTTATGTTTGATCGACGCGGTTATATTGTGATTGAACGTAATACAACTGAAACAGATGAAGATACCATGATGCTTACAGTAGCGGAAGCTGGGGCAGAAGAAATGGAACCATCGGAAGAAGTATTTGAAATATACACGCCGCCTGAACAATTCCAAGATGTCAAAAAATATTTAATGGACGAAGGTTATCAATTAGAAACTGCGGAAGTTACCATGTTTCCCCAAACTTATGTATCACTTAGTGAAGATGATGAAAATAAAATGTCTCGGTTAATCGATCGTTTAGAAGATCTAGAGGATGTTCAAGAAATCTATCATAATGCAGAATTGAATGAATAGGATTAAAGTAACCTAATGGAAGTGAGAGATTTATTTTTTTTTGCTAGAAAGGGCTATCTTCCATTTCAATAGAACATTATTTAGAATATAATAATGAAAAAGCATATCGAGGTGTTTTAGTTATGGGTGAGCAGAATGATAGTGAACCTTTACAAGGTCAACAAATCTTAGAAAAAGAAAAAGCAATTGATTGCTTAGACCATTACGAAGAAAACGAGAACGATTACTATGTTATTTATCAAAAACAAGATCAACAAGTAAAAAGAGAATTGAAATTCAACAAAGTCACTAAATTATCAGCTAAGTCATATGCGATCGCCATGCATACAGAAGATGAAACGGATCATATTCGCTACTATCATGGAGAAGAAATTATTCTAGCTAAAGAAGAAATTATTGAACTACGTATCTTTGATCCTCATGCGTTTGATTTTGTTGTGTATACCGACTAATCGATTAGTCGGTATTTTTGTTTTTAACATCTTTTTTGAATATATAGGATAAACCATTGAAAGGTAATGCTTTTACATCATTTCATGAATCATAGACAAAGTAGCATAAACTTCATAAAATTGGTCAATCATAGGAAAGAGAGATAATTAGGTTTATCTCAATATAAACTTTGTATAAATGTAATGTGAAAAGAGAATGAAAAATTTTCTTTATGAGATAAGCTATCTAATCATATGTTTTGACTGAGGTGAAAAAAATGAAAAAATATGTGTATTTGTCTATGTTTGGGGTTATCATGTTTTTAATTGGATTTAGTGTGCATAGTTTATTCGAGCAACAAAGTTCTACTGCAGAACAAAGTGATACGATTGAAGTTACGGAGGTCAGTAATACCGCTGCACCGTTCAAAAGCCCACTCGAAATACAGGTTACGTTACAAAAACAATACTTAGATGGAAAAATTTCAGAAGAAACCCATCTTGAAACCATTCAGTCGATGCAAGATTTTTGGGCAAGTTATGCTGATTGGCAAGTCATTGATCAAAAAGAGGGAGAAATGGTCTTTCGAAAACAAATGAATGATATCTCACCTTATATAAAGAAAACAGGCTATTTCGGTTTAAAAGACAGTATGTTATCCATTTTCGAAGGTGAGCCTATCCACGGCCAAGTCATTCAATCATTTTATCAGATTGACACGGATACATTAGAAAGTAGGAAAATGGATGCCCTGCAAGAAGGTATAAAAATCGAATCAAAAGATAAATACTTACAAGTTCTTGAAGTATATCGTGATTTATCTCCAACTAAACAAGTACAAGGTTAAACAAGCGAAGGGTTTTCTAGCTCTTTGCTTATTTTCTTGCTATAGTATTCAAGATGAGCATATGGATATCATGGAAAGTTAAATGAAAAAGTCACATAATTAGATGTGCGAACATATGGTTGTATGATAGAATAAATATAGGTAATGTTACAGTTGAGAGGAAGAAACAAATAAAAATGATAGCATATATAAATGGTAGACTAGAAGTTGTAAATGAAAATGCTGTGATTGTTGAAGCTAATGGGGTAGGCTATGAAGTTATTTGTGCTAATCCATTTCGGTTCCAACATCAATTGGGAGAAAAAATTCGTATACATACGTTTCATTATATAAGAGAAGATGTTCAAATTTTGTACGGTTTTGTCAATCCAGATGAGAAAAATCTTTTCGCGAGAATTTTACAAGTTTCTGGCATCGGCCCTAAAGGTGCGCTGTCCATTGTTGGAACAGCAGGAGTGCAAGATTTTGTCGAAGCAATTGAAACAGAGAACGAAAAGTTTCTAACTGGATTCCCGGGCGTAGGTAAGAAAACAGCACGTCAGATGATCTTAGATTTAAAAGGTAAACTGATCCAAGAATTTGATGTAACATTATCAATCACGGATGAGAAAGGTACGCTGTTTGATTCGCATAATCAAGAAGTACTAGAAGAAGCCTTAGAAGCTTTACGTTCTCTCGGTTATTCTGAGCGTGAATTGAAACAAATTACGCCTGAATTAAAGAAAGAAAAAAATGCAAATACCGACCAATATATTCGCGTTGGTTTAGCTCTACTTACGAAAAAATAATGAGGGGTGAAAACGATGGAAGAACGTATGATATCAAGTGAACTTCAATCAGATGATACTTCAATCGAGCTTAGCTTGCGCCCCAGTTCATTAGCTCAATATATCGGACAACAAAAAGCAAAAGAGAATTTAAGTATTTTTATTGAGGCAGCAAGACTTCGAAATGAAGCGTTAGATCATGTACTATTATATGGACCACCAGGACTTGGGAAAACAACAATGGCTTCCATTATTGCTAACGAAATGGGTGTATCCTTTCGAACGACTTCTGGACCTGCGATTGAGCGTGCTGGAGATTTAGCAGCCATTCTTTCGTCTTTAGAAACTGGTGATGTATTATTTATTGATGAAATCCATCGATTGCCGAGGTCAGTGGAAGAGATCTTATATCCTGCGATGGAAGATTTTTGCCTTGATATTGTGATTGGATCAGGACCCAGTGCGAGGTCTGTACGTCTTGATTTACCACCGTTTACATTAATTGGTGCTACCACAAGAGCTGGTTTATTGACTGCTCCTCTCCGTGATCGATTTGGTGTGCTAAGTCGCCTAGAGTACTACACAACAGATGATTTATGCCAGATTGTTGAACGAACGGCAACTATTTTTGAAGTTACAATCACGAAGGAGGCGTCAATTGAAATAGCGAGAAGATCTAGAGGGACTCCCCGAATAGCTAATCGATTACTTAAACGAGTAAGAGATATTTCACAAGTTCGGGGGGAAGATAAAATCAGTTTGGAAACTACCAGAAAAGCATTAGAAATGCTCCAAGTAGATCAATCTGGCCTTGATCATATTGACCATAAAGTATTAGAAGCAATTATGGACGCATATCAAGGTGGACCTGTAGGACTTGATACATTAGCTTCAACGATTGGGGAAGAATCACAAACAATTGAAGATGTTTATGAACCATTTTTATTGCAACAAGGTTTTATTCAGCGAACACCTAGAGGACGCATGGTAACACCAAAAGCTTATCAGCATTTCAATCGGGAGGTGCCAAATACTTGACCAGTTTTGGTAAATTACTTATTGTAATAGGGGTTGTACTTATTATTGTTGGCTTACTCTCAAATGTGATTGGTAAGTTACCAGGTGATTTTAGTTTTAAAAAAGGGAATGTATCGATTTATTTCCCGTTTATGACATCAATCATCATAAGCATTGTATTATCCATCATTTTATATATTATCAGTAGGTTTCGTTAGATAGGAGTTTAATATGAATATTAATGATTTTGATTTTGATTTACCAGAAGAACTAATTGCGCAAACGCCATTAAAAGATCGATCATCATCTAGACTTCTCGTGATGAACCGTGAAGATCAAGCTCTATCACACCACACGTTTAGTGATATTATCGATTATATTGGTAAGGGTGACTGTTTAGTCTTAAACGATACCAAAGTCTTACCTGCAAGACTATATGGGTCAAAAAAAGACACTGGTGCCAAAGTAGAAGTACTTTTGCTTCATCAAGAGTCAGATGATGATTGGGAAGTGCTCGTAAAACCAGCCAAAAAAATAAAAGAAGGAACAGAAATTGTCTTTGGTGATGGGAAATTAACGGCCATCTGTCTCGAAGAAAAAGAACATGGTGGACGAACGCTTCGCTTTCATTATCACGGAATTTTTTTAGAAGTATTAAACGAACTTGGTGAAATGCCACTGCCACCTTACATTAAGGAGCAATTACCTGATCAAGAGCGTTATCAAACCGTATACGCTCGTGAAGAAGGATCTGCTGCCGCACCAACCGCTGGATTGCATTTTACTACTACGCTATTAGAACAATTAAAACAAAAAGGGGTACAAGTTGTTTTCCTCACGCTGCATGTCGGATTAGGGACCTTCCGACCGGTAAGTGTTGATACGGTAGAAGAGCATGATATGCATGCGGAATTTTATCACATGTCGCAAGAAACAGCTGATGTGATTAATCAAGTGAAAGCAAATGGCGGACGGGTCATTTCCGTGGGGACGACGTCAACGCGTACGTTAGAAACCATTGCGAGAGATAATGATGGTAATTTGGTCGAGGCTAGTGGTTGGACAGATATATTTATCTATCCACCCTATCAATTTCAAGCAGTTGATGGTTTGATTACAAACTTTCATTTACCAAAATCCACACTAGTTATGCTAGTTAGTGCGTTAGCAGGAAGAGATTTTGTACTAAAAGCTTATCACGAAGCAATTGAGCAGCGCTATCGTTTTTTTAGCTTTGGAGACGCAATGTTAATTCTTTAATAAAACTATTTTTTGCAACGAGAAAGGGAAGAATAATGGCGGCAATTACGTATGAGTTAATTAAAACATGTAAACAAACAGGGGCAAGACTTGGTCGTGTACACACACCTCATGGTTCGTTTGATACACCAACGTTTATGCCTGTTGGAACATTGGCTACAGTCAAAACAATGAGTCCAGAAGAGTTAACAGAAATGGGTGCGAAAATAATTTTATCCAACACCTATCATTTATGGCTACGTCCAGGGGAAGACATTGTGCGAGAAGCAGGTGGCTTACACAAGTTTATGAACTGGGATGGCGCTATTTTAACAGATTCGGGTGGGTTCCAAGTATTTAGTTTAAGTGACTTACGTGAAATTGAAGAAAAAGGCGTTCATTTCCGTAATCATATTAGTGGTGAGAAATTATTTTTATCACCTGAAAAAGCGATGCAGATTCAAAATGATTTGGGTGCTGATATTATGATGGCATTTGATGAATGCACACCGTACCCAGCTGAGCATAAGTATATGAAGTCATCAGTCGAACGAACAAGTAGATGGGCAGAGCGTTGCTTACAAGCACATCAACGACCACATGATCAAGGTTTATTTGGGATTGTGCAAGGTGGCGAGTATGAAGATTTGCGCCGCCAAAGTGCCCATGATCTTACGTCTTTAGACTTTCCTGGTTATGCAATCGGTGGTCTTTCCGTTGGTGAACCAAAAGATGTGATGAATCGCGTACTTGAATACACGACACCATTACTACCAGATAGTAAACCGCGTTACTTGATGGGGGTTGGATCACCAGATTCGTTAATCGATGGTGCGATTCGCGGTATTGATATGTTTGATTGTGTGTTACCTACTAGAATTGCAAGAAATGGTACATGCATGACCTCTAATGGTCGCTTAGTTGTACGTAATGCCAAATACGCCCGTGACTTCGGTCCAATTGATCCGAATTGTGACTGTCATACGTGTCGAAATTATTCCAGAGCATATATTCGACATCTAGTAAAATCGAATGAAACCTTTGGACTGCGTTTAACTACTTATCATAATCTATATTTTCTGTTAAACTTAATGCAGCAGGTACGCGAAGCGATAACAGAAGATCGACTTGGCGATTTCAGAGAAGAATTCTTTGAACAATATGGTTTTAATAAACCGAATGCTAAAAACTTTTAAAGGAGGAAAATAGAAATGCAGGGATTTTTAGGGTTATTACCGTTTGTTTTGATTTTTGTCGTTTTTTATTTTCTGTTGATTCGTCCGCAGCAAAAACGTCAAAAACAAGTGCGTCAAATGCAAGCAGATTTGCAAAAAGGTGATAAGATCATTACCATCGGCGGTATGCACGGAACAGTTCATGCTATCGATGAAGGCACACTTGTTCTCGAAGTACATGATGGTACAAAGATTACATATGATCGCTCATCTGTACGTGATGTCGTAAAACAAACAGAAGAAGCTTAAAAGGAAAAAAAGCACAAAAATTAATTTTGTGCTTTTTTGTTATTCTTTTTTTTGACTTAAGTTCACTCCTATAATTCCGCCTAACATTCCTGCCAGTAAGAATGCCCCGTGATAAACGAACTGTGACGCAGAAAAGGGTTGCTGTAGACCTAAGTATTGATACATAAATACAAAAGTACTAAATCCGATACTCGTTAGTAACCCTACCAGCCAGCCCTTTTCACCTGTTTTTATCCCTGCAAATGTTCCACCACTTAAAAAAGCTAATAAGCTAATAATGGTTGTACTGTGCGTTATTGTAGAAGCTCCTAACGATGTAAATCGCAGCAATAATGATAGGATAAAACTTGCTAGTATCATCAGTGTCAGTATGGCAATCCATCCATATAACAGACCAGTAAATCGAACTTTCATACGCACTCTCCTTTGCTTGTCCTTACTAGAAGATATGCGATTGTAAGCTATTTAGAATAAAATATTTTGTTTATTAATACATATAGAAATAGACAGGCACGTTGTCATTGACTAGAACTTATAATTAACAGGTACATGTAGCTTTAGTTTTTCTAAGAGGGGGAGTGGATGGCTATTGGGTGCTACTTTTGCGATTAGCGTTTTTGTAATATGCTATATGTTTATTATCAGTGAAAAAATAAATCAAGCGTTAATAGCTCTAGCTGGAGGGACGCTCTTACTGTTAACAAAAGTATATTCATTAGAGGATGCGCTAAACAATTATATCGATTGGGAGACCATCGCATTATTGTTTTCGATGATGGTTCTTGTATCTATAACTAAAAAAACTGGGATATTTTCATTTATTGCTATTTATTTTGCGCAAAGGGTGAATGGGAACCCCGTCGCATTATTAGTTGGTATGGCTATTTTAACTGCAGTAGGTTCTGCGTTACTTGATAATGTAACAACCGTGCTTTTATTTGTTCCTGTGATGTTTACGATAACCAATATGCTTCATTTACCAACCTTTCCCTATTTGTTGACGATTATTTTTAGTGCAAATATCGGTGGAACAGCAACTTTAATTGGTGATCCACCTAATATAATGATTGGACAGGCTGTTGAACATCTTACCTTTCTATCTTTTTTAAACCATCTTGGACCAATTGTATTGATCATTTTTATTAGTATGTTGATTTTTGTGAGTCATCATTTCAAAAAACAACTTATTATGCAAACGCGATCTGTTAATGAATTACATCATATGAAACCCGCTAGTTATTTAAAAAAATCACCGATGATCTATCAATCGATAGTTGTTTTATCGCTCACTATTATTGGCTTTATTCTTCACCCAATTATCCACGTTGATTTAACGACGGTGGCAGTTAGCGGCGCTATTTTACTATTATTATTGACAGAGAAGGAATTAGCAACTGAAAAAGTATTTCAAGAGGTAGAATGGATCACGCTGTTTTTTTTTATTGGACTATTCATGCTCGTTGGCGGTTTACAAGAAGTTGGTGTTATTGATGAGTTAGCAAGTTATATTATTTGGGCAACATCTGGTGATCTACCATTGACTGCATTATTATTACTCTGGGTATCAGGAATTATCTCGCAAATTATTAATAATATTCCGTTTGTTGCCGCTATGATTCCTGTAATCAAGGAATTCCAAACCTATGGTATGGCTGATGTTGACCCATTATGGTGGTCGTTAGCCTTAGGCGCTTGCTTAGGGGGGAATGGCAGTTTAATTGGAGCTTCAGCTAATGTGGTGGTAGCAGGTTTGGCTGAAGGTGAAAATAAAGCAATTTCTTTTTTTCAATTCTTAAAATATGGTGTTCCCTTAGTATTATTTTCGTTAGTTGTTTGCACGATCTACGTGTATATTAGATACTTACTCCCGTTTTTACATGGATTATAAATTAGCAGGGTAAAGTAAAAAAGAAAGGAGATGCTAAGAAGAAAAGGCGGGATCAGATGGAACTAGAAATCGGGAAAATAATTTTTCGGACAATTTTTACGTACAGTATGATTGTCCTTGTTTTTCGTCTAATGGGTAAACGAGAAATTGGGGAACTTAGTTTATTAGACGTTGTTATTTTCATTATGGTAGCTGAGATAGCTGTCTTCACGATTGAAGATCCAAAAAGACAGCTACTAGAGGCTATTATTCCTGTCGTGTTATTAGTTATCATCCAACGCTTCATCGCGTGGGTTTCGTTAAAAAGTAAATGGTTTCGCGATTGGTTTGAAGGTAAACCATCTGTAATTATTAATCAAGGGAAAATTGACGAATATGAAATGAAGAAACAACGGTATAATTTAAACGATTTAATGCAGCAGCTTAGAGAACAGGGAACCAAAAGTATTGAAGATGTAGCATTCGCTATTTTAGAACCATCTGGTAAATTGTCTGTTTTTGAGAAAAATCAAGAGGATTCCTCAGGGTATATCTTACCGTTGATTATGGACGGGGAAATCCAGCAAGAAAGTCTAAAAAAACTCCATCAGTCTACAGAATGGCTGATGGAGCAGTTAAAAACAAAAGGATATTCTACTACACAAGCGATATCCTTTTGTTCCGTTGATCAACAAGGCAATTGGTATGTTGATCTTAAGGATGAGCACTAACGCACGAAACGGTTAAACAAAGGTAATTGTCGTAACTCTTCTTTTGTAATAAAACGTAATACAAACAATAGCAGGATATAAATCATAAAAAGTACAGTTAACAAGAAAAGAAATACCCACATATTACTTGCAAAAGCAGGCAGCCAAGCTTTTAACATAAGGCTTGCTAGCCAACTTAATCCTAGCAATAGAATCATCTTAATGGTATCCAGTGTTGGAATACGGAAGTTAATAATTTTATGTAGTGTCGTCATGTGAAGCAATGTGCCTAATACTTGTCCAACTGACATCGCAATCGCCGCGCCCATGATACCAAAATGGGGATTGGTTGTTAAGACAATTAGCACAAAAAATTTCACTACAGTACTAATAATATTATTCCACATCGCAGGTTTTGCATAATCAAGTGCTTGCAATGTTGCATTCAGTGGAAATTGAATATAAAGTAAAATAAAAAATGGTGCCATCATTATTAAAAACGAACTAGCGCTTGTTGTACCGTACATATACTGTAGAATTGGTTCTGCGAATACTGTTAAAATGACGGTAGCAATTGCACCAGAAGCAAATGATATGCGGATGGCTTGATGGAGACGATAATGAATCAAGCGATACTGCTGTTTTGCTTCTGCTTCACTGATATTGGGTAATAATGCCACAGCTAACGAATGTGTAATGAACGTCGGAAAAAATAATAACGGAATTGCATACCCGGTTAATGCTCCATATTGTTTGGTCGCTATGACGGTCTGTACACCAGCAATGGCAAGACTTTGAGATACAAGAATTGGCTCTAAAAAATTTGAAACTGATCCAACTAAACGACTCCCTGTACTTGGAAGTGCGATTGATAATAAGGATTTTAATGTATCTTTACTAGAGATTAAATAAGAGAAGAATTGTTTATGAACGGTAATCCGTTTATACGACCGAAACATACGCAACATAAATAATAAAGAAATAAATTCGCCGATAATAACGGAAATCATTGCCCCACAAGCAGCAAATTCAATCCCGTAAGGTAATAATAATTTCACAAAAAAAGCAACACACGATATCCGGACGATCTGTTCAATAACTTGGGCGATACTTTGCGGTTTCATATTTTGTCTTCCTTGAAAGTATCCACGCACAACCGAAGCGATTGCGCTGATCGGTACCATTGGTGTAATAGCTAGTAATGGGTATAATGTCCGCTTATCTGTTAAAAAATGTTCAGCTATCAATGGCGCACTAATAATCATACCTATCGTGAAAATAATACTTAAAGTACCGGTGATAATCAAAGAGATAATAAGAATTTTTTTAATTTGTCTCGTATTATTATTTGCTTCTGCTTCGGCCACCCGTTTAGAAATAGCGATTGGTAAGCCAAATTGAGATAAGGTATAAATTAAAAATAATGTAGGCAATGCCATGTTATATAGGCCGACACCTTCTTCCCCCATTAAGCGAGCCACTACAATTCGGTTAACAAAACCTAAAAATCTAGTGATTAAACCGGCAAGAATCAATATGAGTGTTCCCTTTAAAAACGACTGCTTTGTCATGAATGTGAATCCTACCTTCTCAAAGAAATAAAAATCCTATACAATATGTATATGCATAGTAGATGGTCAAGCATGACAAGCATCTGTTGATATGTTAAAAAGTAAAAGTGCAACTTAGTATGTACGTGATAGCATCAACTAATATGAAAAAAATCTCATATAACAGAAGGAAAAGTTTGCTTGAGGGAGGCGTGTCAGTAAGGTTTTCCAATAGAGAAAAGGGAGCGATTTTATGGCAATGATAAAGACAGTAGATAATTGGCGTGCGTTGCTATCAATTGTGATTGAAAGCAAAGTAGAAGAATTAAAACTAATGGGATATACAGATACAACTGCTGATATAGTTTGGCGTTGCTTAAAACAGAAAGTATGGAAAGGTAATCCAGAGAAACGGTTATACCAAGTAGTAGAAGATATTCTTCACTTAAATACGCATATCTATATGAGCTTTTTAACGATCGAGTCTTATCAACAACAAGATGACTTGATGGCTTCGATTCAAGCACTTACGGAGCATGAAAATTGACAGATTTTAATTGACATTAACATGCATTGGTAGCATAATACGTCTTGGAACTATATTTTATGTAATAAACAAGTTTTAAAAGAGTTTACTTTATTTTTATTAAGAAAATAAAGTAGGGGAGGCGCAATACATATGGTAAAACGAGGCAGAATAATTGCCTTTTTTCTAATTGTTTTAGCACTTTTCGGAACGATTGGAACAACAATTACAGGAATCACTAAAGATATGAAACTTGGCTTAGATCTCCAAGGTGGTGTGGAGATTTTATATGAAGTTGAGCCGTTAGATGAAGGACAAGAAGTAGATAGTCAATTATTACAAGCAACTGTGGAATCCTTAAGACAGCGTGTCGATGTGTTAGGGGTTAGTGAGCCAAATTTTAATATTGAAGAACCAAATCGAATTCGTGTACAACTCGCTGGAGTTGAAAACGAAGATGAAGCGAGAGAGCTATTGTCTACCTCAGCACAGTTATCTTTTCGTGATGTAAACGATAAAGAATATTTAGATGGTTCTGATATTGTAGAAGGTAGTGCACAACAGAATTTTGACTCGCGAACCAACCAACCAATCGTAACCGTTGAATTCAAGAGTGCAAGTGCCTTTGGCGATGTTACCAGGGAGATTATGAATGACCCTGATTTAGACAATCGTGTGGTTATTTGGATGGATTATGAAGAAGGCGATTCATATGAAGAAGAATCTCAAAAAGCAGATCCTAAGTATATTTCTGCTCCAGGATTTGATCAAGTATTAAACACGAGCAATATTCAAATAGAAGGTAATTTCACTGTTGAATCAGCCAAGCAACTTGCAGATATATTAAATGCAGGTTCGTTACCGGTCGATCTTCATGAAGAGTACACCACATCTGTTGGCGCACAATTTGGGCAACAAGCAATGGATAAAACGATCTTTGCGGGCATATTAGGCGTTGCGTTTATTTTCTTATTTATGATCGTTTATTATCGTTTCCCAGGTTTTATTGCAGTTGTCACCTTAAGTATATACATTTATTTAGTCTTACTTGTATTTGAATTAATGAATGGCGTGCTAACGTTACCAGGAATTGCTGCTCTGATACTCGGGGTTGGTATGGCTGTAGACGCCAATATTATTACGTATGAGCGCATGAAAGAAGAATTAAAACAAGGCAAATCAATGATGTCGGCCTTCAAAGCTGGTAATAGTAACTCACTATCTACTATTTTTGATGCCAATATTACGACATTAATTGCCGCTACTGTTTTATTCATTTTTGGGACAAGTTCTGTAAAAGGTTTCGCAACCTTACTAATCGTAAGTATTGTTTTAAGTTTCGTGACAGCCGTATTCGGTGCTCGATTCTTCTTAAGCTTATGGGTGAAAAGCCGATTCTTAAACAAACGTCCAGGTTGGTTTGGTGTAAAAGCTTCACAAATACAGGACATTTCAGATAAATCAGAAGTTGAGCCAACTGTGTTCGGTAAGCAATTTGATTTTGTTAAGCATCGTAAAAAGTTCTTCCTTCTGTCTGGTGTTTTAGTCGTAGCTGGTGCACTGTGCTTAAGTGTTTTCAACTTGAATTTAGGGATTGATTTTACTGCTGGGTCTCGTGTAGAAATTAATGCTGGAAATTCTGTCACAGCGGAACAAGTAGAAGATCAATTTGATGAATTGGGATTGGAACCTGAAAAAGTAATACTTTCAGGAAATAATAATGAAATTGCGGTTGCAAGATTCGATAAACAATTAGATCAAGACACAGTCGGGCAAGTTCGTACTTTCTTTAGTGATGCATATGGGTCTGATCCAAATGTAAGTACAGTATCGCCTGTTGTTGGACAAGAGTTAGCAAAAAATGCGTTATTAGCTATTTTGTATGCGTCAATTGCGATCATCATCTATGTGACTATTCGTTTTGAATTCTACTTTGCCTTAACAGCAATTCTAGCTTTACTGCATGATGCGTTCTTTATATTGGCCTTGTTTAGTATTACGCAATTAGAATTTGATGTTACAATTATTGCAGCTATTCTAACGATAGTCGGTTATTCGATTAATGATACGATTGTAACCTTTGACCGAATACGAGAGAACTTAAAAGCGAAAAAACGAGTTCGTTCCTTTGCGGAATTAGCAAAAATTGTGAATAAGAGCTTAATGCAAACATTGGGTAGAAGTATTAATACGGTGCTTACTGTTATTGTAGCAGCTATCATGCTGTTCTTTTTCGGCGCAACGTCTATTACTAATTTCTCATTTGCATTAATTGTCGGTCTATTTGCTGGAACCTATTCTTCCCTATTCATTGCTGCACAAGTTTGGTTAGTATGGAGAGGCAAGCAAATTAAAGAAAAACCAATTGTTTACGTTGAGAAAAAACGAAATGATGGACCACAAGTATAATTCAATATAAAAAAACGCTCCTTTTTCGTTTAAGGAGCGTTTTTTAGTGGAAAATAGACATAGCTAGAATTGTTGATTTATGAATTATAATGTAATGAGCAAAAAATTATCAACTAAAGAGGTGTTAGCATGAAAGGGCAAACGTATATTATTTTCGCACTTATTTTTGCACTTATTGTAGCAATGTTTGCAGTGATTAATGTGGAACCAGTAGAAGTAGATTATTTATTTGGGACTGGTCAAGTTCCATTGATATTAGTTATTTTGATTTCAGTATTATTTGGAGGACTAATAACTGGTGGCTTTGGGATATTCCGTTTAATCCGAGTACAACGTGAATTGCGTAGAGTTAAACGTGAAAATGAGCAACTAACATTAACTGAAGATGTTAATGACCCCATTACAGATGAACAACAACTAAATTCAACTGCAGAAAAAGAAGTGAATCAAGCTTCTCCTGAGGATGAAGAAAAAGTCAAATAAGAATCTATTTGAACCCCCTGTCTTACTACTGTATAATAAGTGAGTCAGGGGTGAATTTATGTTACAAAGTAAAGCAAATTGGAATTATAAAAAAAGTGAATTATCATCACAACTTTTCAGTGAATTAGGGTTACCCCCTTTAGTAGAACAATTATTGATAAAACGAGGCATTGAAACAACTGAAGATGCTCTAGCATTTTTACAACCAAAATTAGATGATTTACATGCCCCTTCGTTATTGAATGATATAGAAAAAGCTAAGCAACGTATCGATCAGGCGATTGATAACGGGGAAAGTGTTTTAGTATTCGGCGATTATGATGCGGATGGAGTAAGTTCCACAGCCGTTTTAGTAGAAGCATTACGTGAACGTGGCGCAATGTGTGATTTTTATATTCCAAATCGCTTCACAGAAGGTTATGGACCGAATGAGGTAGCCTTTCGAGAAGCTTATGAACAAGGATTTCAGTTGATTATTACAGTGGATACCGGAATTGCGGGATTTGCGCCAGCAAAACTAGCTAAAGAGCTAGGAATCGACTTAATTATTACCGATCATCACGAAGTCCAAGAACAACTCCCAGATGCTTATGCAATTGTGCATCCTAAGTGTTCCCCCAACTATCCTTTTAAAGAATTAGCAGGCGTAGGTGTGGCATTTAAGCTGGCGCACTATTTATTAGGGTACTTCCCTAAACAGTTATTAGATTTAGTGGTAATTGGAACGATAGCAGACCTTGTGCCGCTTACCAGTGAAAATCGTATTTTAGCATATCATGGTTTGCAAGCGATCAGTAATTCCAAGCGACCTGGAATCGTTGCACTAAAAAAAATAGCAGGCATACAAGATACCGTATCTGAAGAAGATATTGGTTTTTTAATTGGTCCAAGACTAAATGCGGTTGGTAGGCTACAGAGTGCATATCCAGCTATTGAGTTACTACTAACGGAGGATCCAGAAGAAGCCGCTTATATTGCAAATGAGATAAATGAAATCAACCAAGAACGACAAAAAATTGTGGCAAAGATTACAGAAGAAGCAATCAAGCAAGTAGAATCCAATCCGCTCCAGCAGCAACATTTTATCGTAGTAGCACAAGAGGGGTGGAATGAAGGTGTGCTAGGTATTGTTGCTTCTAAACTAGTTCGTACTTACCAACGACCAGCAATTGTACTAACACTTCAACCAGAAAAACAACGAGCTAAAGGATCAGCTCGAAGTATTCCTGCTTTTGATATGTTTGAAAATGGCATGGAAATACAAGATTTATTTCAGCAATTTGGTGGACATGCTCAAGCTGCAGGAATGACTTTACCGATTGAAAATGTTGATAAAATAAGAGAGCGTTTTAATCAATTAGCACAACAAAAACTCACGCCGGAAGATTATCAAGAACAATTAGAGATAGAAGCAATCATTTCTTCTGATGACATTGATATGAAATTAATCAACACGTTGACTCAGTTAGCACCATTTGGTATGGCAAATCCAAAACCACTATTTCAAATTAAAGGAAAGCCAGCTGAAGTACGTCAAATTGGAAGTAAACAAAATCATTTAAAACTAGCCCTTCAAGGGGAGCGCCAAGTGGTTCAGGCGATTGGATTTGGTATAGGGGAGTTATTTCATTACATTACTCCACAAGCAACGATTGATTTAGTAGGATACTTACAAATAAATGAGTGGAATGGTAAGAAAAATCCGCAAATTATGTTGCAAGATTTAGCTATTAAGGAATGGCAATTATTTGATTATCGTGGATCAAAGTTTTGGAAAAAGCAAGTTGCATCCTTGGAACAAGATAGAACAATGATAATAACAGCAGATCAAAAAAAAGCGGATCCTTCCTTACCCTTCGTGCAATATTCGTATCAGCAGTTAAATGAATTAGATCAAACGACACAATTGGATCAGTTTCACTCGCTTATTCTAGCTGATCTACCTAAAAGTCGTGAGGAACTACAATTGTTGCTAAAGCGTTGGTCACCTAAACGAATTATCGTGAGTTATCATATTCAAGATGACCATTTCTCGCAAGTTTTTCCTAAAAGAGAGGAATTTAAGTGGTTTTATGGTATGCTATTAAAACGTGAACAATTTGTTCTTGCTCAAGATACAGAGCTATTGGCTAAACATAAAGGATGGAAACAAGGAAAAATTGAATTTATTATTCGCGTGTTTTCTGAATTAGAATTTGTTAAAATAGATGACGGAATAATACGACCGATGAAGCACCCACAAAAACGCGATCTGACAGAATCTACTGTCTATCAAGAAATGTTGGAACAAGCAGAAACGGAAAAACTACTGTATTATTCTACCCATCAAGAATTGAAAGAATGGATGACAAGTCAAATGGATGAGCATGGCTCGATGAAGGAGGAACTGATTTATGGATTATAAATCCTATATTACAGTAGTGGAGGACTGGCCAAAGGAAGGCGTTAAATTCAAAGACATTACAACATTAATGGATAATGGTAAAGCATATAAATCTGCTGTAGACGAAATCGTTACTTATGCGAAAGAGAAAGAAATTGATCTTGTGGTCGGACCGGAGGCAAGAGGATTTATTGTTGGTTGTCCGGTTTCTTATGCATTAGAAATAGGTTTTGCTCCTGTGCGTAAAGAAGGGAAACTTCCACGAGAAGTTATTAAAGTAGATTATGGTTTAGAATACGGTGAAAATGTATTAACTATCCATAAAGACGCGATTAGACCGGGACAACGTGTTTTAATTACAGATGATTTACTAGCTACTGGTGGTACAATTGAAGCAACGATTAAACTTGTTGAACAATTAGGTGGCGTTGTTGTTGGTTGTGCATTCTTAATTGAACTTAGTTATTTGAATGGCCGTGAAAAATTAGAAGGTTATGATATTTTAACGTTGATGGAGTATTAAACAAGAGATCAAAAGGAGTGCCTACACAGGTACTCCTTATTTTCAAATGTACACCTCGAAATTTGTTGGAAATTGTGACCAAATTGTTTTGAATTCAATCGAAATTATTGTAACATAGATAAAAATCTTTTATTATACTAGATAAAGCTATTATACATTTATTTGACGCATTCTAATTGAACAGCGGTAAAAAGGACAAAAGGTGATAAAATGTCGAAGGATAAAATTTTGACAGCTGAAAACGTAATCGAACAAGCTTCACAGTATCTTTCCCCAGAAGATACTGATTTTATTAGAGATACTTATGAATATGCCAAGAAAGCGCATGAAAATCAGTTTCGAAAATCTGGCGAACCATATATTATTCATCCAGTGCAAGTTGCTGGTATATTGGTGCATTTAAAATTAGATCCAGAAACAGTTGCTGGTGGCTTTTTACATGATGTGGTAGAAGATACAGACATTTCGGTTGAAATGTTAGAAGAAGCATTTAACAGTGAAGTAGCCATGTTGGTAGACGGTGTAACGAAGTTAGGTAAAATTAAATATAAATCAAAAGAAGCGCAACAAGCAGAAAACCATCGAAAAATGTTTATTGCGATGGCGAAAGATATCCGTGTTATACTAATTAAACTAGCAGATCGCTTACACAATATGCGAACATTAAAACATTTACCAGCGGAAAAACAGCGACGAATCTCTAATGAAACGTTAGAAATCTTTGCTCCGCTTGCCCATCGATTAGGAATTTCAGCAATTAAATGGGAATTAGAAGATACGGCATTGCGTTATTTAAATCCCCAACAGTATTATCGTATTGTCAACTTAATGAAACAAAAGCGACAAGAACGTGAATATTATATCGAAGAAGTAATGGGAGAAGTTCAGAAACAACTTGATGAAGTGAATATTAAAGCTGATTTTTCTGGCCGCCCAAAACATTTATATAGCATTTATCGGAAAATGGTGCTACAAAATAAACAATTTAATGAAATTTATGATTTATTAGCAGTACGAATTATTGTTGAAAGTATCAAAGATTGTTATGCGGTTTTAGGCATCATTCACACCTGTTGGAAACCAATGCCTGGCCGGTTTAAAGATTATATTGCAATGCCAAAAGCCAATCTTTATCAATCGCTCCATACTACAGTGATCGGACCAAAAGGAGCGCCTTTAGAGGTGCAAATTCGTACAAAAGAAATGCATGATATAGCGGAGTACGGGATTGCGGCTCATTGGGCATATAAAGAAGGGGCAAAACTAGATCAAAATAAAGCAAATTCAGAGCAAAAACTTGCTTGGTTCCGTGAAATTCTAGAATGGCAAAATGAAACCCACGATGCCCAAGAATTTATGGAATCGTTAAAAGTAGACTTATTCTCTGACATGGTTTACGTGTTCACTCCAAAAGGTGACGTAATTGAATTGCCAGCTGGCTCTGTACCAATTGACTTTTCCTATAAAATTCATACGGAAGTAGGCAATCACACCATCGGGGCGAAAATCAATGGCAAAATGGAGCCTTTGGATTATGTTTTAAAAAATGGCGATATTGTAGAAGTGATGACTTCTAAGCATTCTTATGGGCCATCGCGTGATTGGCTTAACATGACACAAACTTCCCAAGCGAAAAATAAAATTAAGCAATTCTTTAAGAAACAACAACGAGAAGAAAATGTTGTTAAAGGAAAAGAATTAGTCGATAAAGAAGTGAAAGCTTTAGGATTTGAACCAAAAGAAGCTGTAACGCAAGAGAATTTAACAAGAGTAGCTGATAGATTCAATTTTATTAGTGTAGAAGATATGTATGCAGCGGTTGGTTATCAAGGAATTACAGCAGCGCAAATAGCCACTCGATTAACCGAAAAACTAAGAAGAGTAGAGCAAAAGCAAGAACTAGAAGAAACACTGGAAAGTGCCCAAAAACAAACAGTTAGACCAAAGACTACCAAGAAAAAAGACTCAGGCGTCCGGGTAGAAGGTGTAGATAATTTATTAGTTCGTTTAGCGAAATGTTGTAACCCTGTACCAGGTGATGAAATTGTTGGTTACATCACCAAAGGTCGAGGGGTAACCGTACACAGAAAAGACTGTTCAAATATTAAAATAGACCCATCCGATCCAAGATTAATGCAGGTTGAATGGGAAAGACAAGATAGTCAAACAAAACAGTACCATGTTGATCTTGAAATCTCTGGATACGATCGAAGAGGTTTGTTAAATGATGTATTACAAGCAGTTAACGAGATGCGGACTAACATAACAGCTGTAAATGGCCGTTCCGATCGTAATAAAATGGCAATTATTAATATTACCATTCTAATTCATAACATAGGACACTTAAGAAAAATAGTTGAACGTTTAAAACAAATAAAAGAAGTTTATACCGTAGAAAGAGTTGTTCAGTAAGAAAAGGGAGTAGTTTAAATGAAGGTAGTTTTGCAGAAGGTCTCCAAAGCTAGTGTTCGTGTGAACGGTGAAACAGTTGGTGCGATTGGTGAAGGATTACTTGCATATGTTGGCTTAACACATGAAGACACCGAAGCGGATGTGGAATACATCGTAAATAAAGTGGTACATTTACGAATTTTTGAAGATCAAGCAGAAAAAATGAATTTTTCTTTAAAAGATAAACTAGGTAGTTTATTATCTGTTTCTCAGTTCACACTATACGGGGACACAAAAAAAGGAAGACGACCTAATTTCATGGAAGCAGCAAAACCCGACCAAGCTGAACGTCAGTATCAGTATTTCAACAAATTAGTGCAAGAAGCAGGTGTTCCAGTAGAAACAGGTGTTTTTGGTGCGATGATGGAAGTTGATAGTGTCAATCATGGTCCAGTAACCTTGATTTTAGATAGTAAAGACAAATGAAACGATGAACGAGCGGTGTACGATTGTTGAGTAAATAATCATACACCGCTCGTTTTTGTTGCTTATTTAATTTGAATGTGACAGTTAGTCAGTTTCACGCATTAAAAAGTACTTTTGTAGACCTGCCATCACACCTTGGCTGATTTTTCGTTGATAAGCAATGGTTTGAATATTTAATTCTTCAGCAGCATTAGAAATAAAACCTAATTCCAAGAGTAACGCAGGTTGATGATTGGTACGTAGTACTTGAAAGTCTCCAAATTGTGCGTGTCTGTCTTCTGAATTTGTCGATTTAATTAATTCTTCTTGCATGATTGATGCAAATGTTTCATCGTTCTTGTCGTAAAAAAACGTACCAATTCCTTTGACGCTAGGATACTGAGGAGAACTATTGTAATGTAAGCTTAGAAAGACATCTGCCCTCTGATAATTGGCATAGCTAGCTCTACTACTTAACATCTTATAATTATCTGTTTCTCTAGTTAAATGAACGATTGCTCCTAAATGTTCCAGATATGTCTTTAAATTATGTGCTGTATGGAGCACGTATTTTTTTTCATAACCACCACTCACACCGATTGCTCCTACATCTCTTCCGCCATGACCGGGGTCAATTACAATAACTTTATTCTTCAATAAAGCATTTGGATTATTTTTGGTCTCGGTTGGAATGGAATCTTTCTGTACATGTACTGTTTGATCGTGATTTTTTTCATTGTTTTCATCAGAGATGGTAACATATTCTGAAGATACCCAGGCAATACTATTGTTAAAATAAATACTTACCCAACCGTCTTCTCTCTCATTGAGTTGATATGTTTCTCCTGTATCAGCCTGTCCAATAACATCACTTTCTAAGCTGGGGCCGTTACGAATATTTAGATTGTCTGTGTCAATTTTAACCGTAGCTGCATAGACAGTTGAAGAAATGGACAAACTAATTACAAGCATAAGTAAGAAAATAATGGACTTTATCCATCGATACATTTATTATCCTCCTGCTTTAATAATTTAATACAATAAATGCAAAGCAAAACTACTATCATTATCTACTGATTATATCAAAGATAATATTGCGAAATAAATCGAATTCGTGTACTTTCTCAATAATAAGCAATATAGGATAAATAAGTCAAAGTGAAAATTAAAAAAGTTGAGGAGTGTTAAAGAAATGCGAGTGACTGATAAACAAAATATGTCCAATCAAACAACTACAGAATTTGGTGTTGATTTTCATCGGTTGCCTGCGTTAAAAGCGGATCAATCTCCTTTAACAATAACTTCAGAATTAGGTATACAATCAGAGGAAATTAAATTATTTAAAGAAAAGCTAAAACGTTCTTGACAATTTTTTTACCAGACAGTATTATTATAAACAATTCTAATAGCGTAAATAACAAACCAATGATGGAAAAAGTAATTTAGAAAAGTGAGGAGAGAGAGAGAATCTCGTTGGCTGAAAAGATTCTTACTTAACTTCTAAATGAAAGACATTCCGAAGGTTTTGTATTGAAATAGGAGTAAATACAAACGTAAAAGCAGGCGTTAACTGTGAAAGTGGACATACGTGAGCATTATGTATGTCAACTAGGGTGGCAACACGGGTTAGCTCTCGTCCCTTTTATGGGGATGAGAGTTTATTTATGTTCACAAAATTTGTTAACAACGGCTGTTATTATATATACAGGAGGAATACGTAATGATTAATGTACCAAGAGGAACACAAGATTTATTACCTGGCGAAACAGAGAAATGGCAATACGTTGAAGAAAAGTTTAAAGCGTTATGTCATACATACAATTATCATGAAATTCGAACACCTATTTTTGAACATACCGAACTTTTCCAGCGAGGTGTGGGGGATACAACTGATATAGTTCAAAAAGAAATGTATACATTTACAGATCGTGGCGAACGAAGCTTAACTCTAAGACCAGAAGGAACAGCTTCTGTTGTTCGTTCATTTGTTCAACACAAACTTTTTGGTCACCCGACACAGCCTACCAAATTATTTTATATTGGCCCAATGTTCCGCTATGAGCGACCACAACAAGGGAGAATGCGCCAGTTCGTTCAATTTGGTGTAGAAGCGTTAGGTAGTGCAGATCCAGCAATTGATGCTGAGGTGATCGGTCTAGCAATGAATCTCTACCGATCTTTAGGCTTAAAATCATTAAAATTGGTGATAAACAGTTTAGGTGATGTCGAAAGTAGAAACAATCATCGTCATGCACTTGTAGAACACTTCAAGCCACATATCCATGAGTTTTGTAGTGACTGCCAAATTCGTTTAGAGAAAAATCCATTACGTATATTGGATTGTAAAAAAGATAAAGATCATCCAGCAATGCAAACTGCGCCATCCATTTTAGATTATCTAAATGACGAATCACAAGCATACTTTGCACAAGTGAAAAGTTATCTTGATCACATGGGTATCGACTATGTTGTTGATAAAAACTTAGTTCGTGGCTTAGATTATTACAATCATACGGCTTTTGAAATTATGAGTGATGCGGATGGCTTTGGTGCTATTACTACGTTATCAGGCGGTGGCCGCTATAATGGCTTAGTTGAAGATCTGGGCGGTCCAGAGACACCAGGTATTGGTTTTGCACTTAGTGTTGAACGTTTATTAATGGCGTTAGATGCAGAAAAAATAGATTTACCAATCGATCAAGCTTTAGATGGTTACGTTGTGGCCATGGGTGATAATGCCGTTAAAAAGGCAGTTGAAATCGTGTATAACCTACGCCAAGCAGGTATTCAAGTAGATAAAGATTATCAAGGAAAAAAATTCAAAGCGCAATTCAAAGCAGCTGACAGGTTAAAAGCTAAATTTGTAATCGTATTGGGTGAAGATGAACTAGCAAAACAAGTTGTCAGCGTAAAAGACATGACCACAGGTGACCAACAAGAGATTCCAATTGCTAGCATTGCAACAGAAATGAAGCAACTGATACAAGGAGGTAAGGCATGATGGAGCAAATGAGACAATTAGCAGGTAGTTTGAGAAAAAAACATATCGATCAGCAAGTATGTCTGAAAGGCTGGGTTCAAAAACGTCGTGATTTAGGTGGATTGATTTTTATTGACCTACGCGATCGCACCGGGGTTGTACAAATTGTGTTTAATCCTGCTATCTCTGAAGCAGCTCTAGCCATTGCCGAAGATGTTCGAAGTGAGTATGTGATCGAAGTAAATGGTAAAGTTATTGAGCGTGCACCTGAGACAATGAACGAAAAAATGGCGACTGGTGAAATTGAAGTGGTAGTAGAAGAAATAAACGTATTAAATAAGGCAAAAACACCACCTTTTAGTATTGTTGAAGATAAAGATATTTCAGAAGAATTACGTTTGAAGTACCGATATTTGGATTTAAGAAGACAGACAATGCAAAACATGTTTAAACTAAGACATCAAGCAACGCAAGTAATTCGTCAATTCCTAAATGATGAGGAATATTTAGAAATGGAGACCCCAATGTTAACGAAAAGTACACCAGAAGGGGCACGTGATTATCTAGTACCTAGTCGTGTACATCCAGGTCACTTTTATGCATTACCACAATCTCCACAATTATTTAAACAATTAATTATGGTGGCTGGGTTTGAACGTTATTATCAGTTTGCTCGTTGTTTCCGTGATGAAGATTTACGTGCCGATCGTCAACCGGAATTTACCCAAATTGATATAGAAACTTCTTTCATGTCTAGTGATGAAATTATGGCGATGACCGAGCGAATGATGGAAAAATTGATGAAAGAAGTGAAAGGAATCGACGTAACCTTACCATTTCCACGGATGCGTTATGACGAAGCAATGGCTCGCTATGGTTCGGATAAACCTGATACTAGATTCGGGATGGAGCTTGTTGATATTTCAGAAACTGTAGCGAATTCAGGTTTTAAAGTGTTCGAATCAACTGTTCAGTCCGGCGGGAAAGTGAATGCAATTAATGTTAAAAATCATGCAGCAGACTATTCTCGGAAAGACATTGATAAACTAACAGATTTTGTGAAGATTTATGGTGCAAAAGGTTTAGCATGGTTGAAAGTGGATGAAGAAGGATTCAAAGGACCAATTGCTAAGTTCTTCACGGAAGAAGAACAACAAGCTTTAGTTAACCAATTAAATGCGGAAGCAAATGATTTAGTATTGTTTGTTGCAGATAAGCAATCTATTGTTTTCGATAGTTTAGGTTCCCTTCGATTGAAATTAGGTAAAGATCTAGATTTAATTGATGAAGCAAAATTCAACTTCCTATGGGTAACAGATTGGCCGTTGCTAGAGTATGATGAAGATGCTGGAAGATATTTCGCAGCACACCATCCATTTACAATGCCTGCTACTGAAGATATTGAGAAATTAAGTACAAATCCAGAGCAAGTAAAAGCCCAAGCTTATGATTTAGTATTAAACGGATTTGAGTTAGGTGGAGGCTCCTTAAGAATCTATAAAAAAGAATTGCAAGACAAGATGTTTGAGGTACTAGGATTTTCTAAAGAAGAAGCGGAAGAACAGTTCTCTTTCTTATTACAAGCGTTAGAGTATGGTACCCCACCACATGGCGGAATTGCACTAGGATTTGATCGTTTAGTCATGCTATTAGCTGGTAAATCAAGTTTACGCGATACGATTCTATTCCCTAAAACAGCATCAGCTGCTGATCCATTAACTGAAGCACCTGGTTCGGTTAGTCGAGCCCAATTAGATGAATTAAGTTTAACAATTCAAGAAAAAATTCCTAAGGAATAGTGTTAGAAACGCTTACAATTTTACTTGAAATCATATAAAACATATGCTATTATTTAGTTACAAAGTAATAACAGTAGTGCTCATCCTGATGTGTTCGTTGGATTATTTATGTTTTGACCGAACATTTATAATATTGGGAGCTGGACGTTTTTATGTGGCGTACATGCCTTTTCATAAGGACTTATAAAACATAAAACGCTGCACCCACCTGCGAAGAGCGGGCCAAAACTTTTAAGTAAGACGGCACGATCGGGAGTGCACTATCATACATAAGTAAGCGTACCTATATGGTGCGCTTTTTGTTGTTTTTTTGATGTTATCAGTGAACACAGAGCTATGTTGAATAGTATATTAGTAGTATATGCGATTAATATGAAAAATCATTAGAGCTAAGCTTAGGGAATTTGATCTGAAGTTAGATTAAGAAGTAATCATTGAGTTCAATGAAAGATTTCATTTTGAAACTCAAATTAAGCCGAACTCTTAAGCACTACAGCATAAGAGTTCGGCTTAATTGGTCTTTATAGCTTTCCTCGCTTCATTATCTAGCAAGTTGTTCTAGATTCCCGTTTTTCTCCATGCGAAAGGCAGGTGTCGTCTGATCGTCTTGATCTTGGAAAACAACCATTTTTCTAGCCCTATCCATAATTTGTAGGAATGCTTGATAATCTGCTTGAACGGTTTCCAGCTTTTTCTCTAATTGTTTCATCTCTTTTTGCATGTTTTCATTCTCTTTTTGTAAGTAGTCATTTTCACTTTGTAGTTTTGCCGCATTTTTTTCCGAACGGTTCGTTTCATCCATTTCTTTTTTCAATGTCCGTAATGCAAAGATGATTTGATTTAAATCTACTTTATGCTCTATATCAGTAGTTTCTTCTACTTGAGAAACAGCTATAGGACTGATTTGTTCGTCTTCATCCATTGCAATGGTTTCCGTTGTCCGTTGATAAGATCGGTTTAACTGTGGTTGCTTAGCAGACATACTACGTTTTCTTTCTTTGCGTTGCCTTTTTGCTATATCGACTGCTTGTTCATACCGTTGCCTTACTTCAGCATTCCATCGAAAACCACAAGCCGCTGATGTGCGATTTAATTTATCGCCAACCTCCTCAAAGGCATTTAACTGTGTGCTTCCTTCACGAATATGTCGAAGTACTGTTTCTGCTAATAATAGATCATCTTCATGAGACCATGCGTCTTGTCTAACTTTTGCCATGTGAATCGCTCCTTTATGTCTTCCTTTATCTAGTAAATTTGTATTCTAAATGATTCCTTTATAGGATCGAAATGTTTTTACTAGTATTAACAAGAAAGCTTCACAATATACAATAGTTAATTTAAATTGTCATAGATTTGCTTAAATGCTCGCTCTGTTTTACTTGTTTCTTTAGGTTGATAGTATTTTTTCGTTTTCAATTCATCAGGTAGGTACTGTTGCTTTACCCATCCACTGTCAAATTGATGGGGGTATTGGTAACCAATTCCTCTACCTAATTTGTTTGCTCCTTGATAATGTGCATCTTTTAAATGAGCAGGGATATCCCCCATCTTACCGTTCCTTATATCAGCTAATGCTTGATCCAGTGCAGCATAAGCGGAATTTGATTTAGGAGATAAACATAATTCAACGATAGCGACCGAAAGCGGAATGCGTGCTTCTGGAAAACCAACTCGTTCTGCTGCTTCGACAGCTGCTAAAGCTCGTGGCCCTGCCTGGGGATTAGCAACACCAATATCTTCATAGGCACAAACAATCATGCGACGAGCAATACTATCCAAATCACCAGCTTCAATTAATCTACCTAAGTAATGAAGTGCTGCGTTTACGTCACTACCTCGAATTGATTTTTGAAAAGCAGATAATACATCATAATGGGCATCGCCATTTTTATCATGAGAAAAACTTTTCTTTTGCATACAAGCTTCTGCTACATCTAAATCTATTTGAATAATACCATTCGCATCTTCAGGTGTAGAATATGCAGCTAATTCAAGTCCATTAAACGCTGCTCGTAAATCGCCATTTGAAGATGAGGCGAAATGAGCAAATGCATCTTCCGTTATATGAATCGATAAGTTACCAAGTCCATTTTCTTCATCAGTTAACGCGCGATCAATGGCTACTTTTACGTCGTTTGGTTGTAATTTTTCTAATTCAAATAAGTGGACTCTGCTTCGTATAGCAGGATTAATTGAGTGATAAGGATTACTAGTGGTGCAGCCAATTAGGGTAATCAAGTTACTTTCTACATGTGGTAATAAATAATCCTGTTTTGCTTTATCTAAACGATGCACTTCATCAAGTATTACCACGAGTTGACCGGACATTTTAGCTTCTTCAACCGCAATTTCCATATCTTTTTTTTTATCAACCACGGCATTTAACAATTTATATCTTAATTGAAGGCTTTTTGCTAGTGCGATAGCCATCGATGTTTTTCCAGTACCAGGCGGGCCGAATAGGATCATTGAAGCTAAACGATTTGCTTCGATCATACGACGAATCATTTTTCCTTCCCCAACTAAGTGTTCTTGTCCGATGATATCGTTAATACCATTCGGTCTCATGCGATATGCTAAGGGGTTATGTACCATCTCATTTATTCTCCTTTGGCAGTGTGATTGACTTGACTTATCAAAAATAAATCGATAAAATACTATTTTGTTTTCAAGCTATATTCGCTTCCTTATTCTAGCGTAATGATAAGCTTATGAAAATGCAAGAATCATGCGATTCATGCTATAATTAATTTATATATGTATTTCAATAAAACTACAAGATTAGTCTGATATAATCGGTTGAAGATGTATTTCCCATGTTGATTGATTCAATAGGGATAATGGAGGAGTGTTTGATTTGAAGATATCAACCAAAGGACGTTATGGCTTAACGATAATGATTGAATTGGCTAAGCATACTGGGGAAGGCCCAGTTTCGCTTAAGACGATAGCTACAGAGAAGAATTTGTCTGAACATTATCTAGAACAACTTGTACCACCATTGCGTAATGCTTGTTTAGTTAAAAGTGTCCGAGGCGCATATGGAGGCTACATGTTAGCAAAAGATGCAAAAGAAATTACTGCTGGTGATATTATTCGTATTCTTGAAGGTCCTATCACACCAGTGGAAGGCATGGAAGATGAAGAACCTGCTAAACAAGCCTTGTGGATTCGGATACGAGATGCAGTAAAGAATGTCTTAGATACTACTACTTTGGATGACTTATCTAATTATGATGAAGACGATCTTTTAGAACAAGAACCATATATGTTCTACATTTAATAGGTAATAATAGCATTAAAGCTTGCTATAGAAAGAAGGCAAAACAATGGAGCCAATATATTTAGACCATGCCGCCACAGCACCAGTACACCCGGATGTTATTGAAACGATGCATGTGGCTATGAAGGATACATTCGGAAATCCTTCCAGTGTGCATCATTTTGGTCGCAAGGCGAGAAAACAACTGGACGAAGCAAGGAGAGTTGCTGCTGTAAGCATTGGTGCGAATGAAAAGGAAATAACATTCACTAGTGGAGGAACGGAAGCAGATAATTTAGCTCTAATAGGTGTTGCTTATGCAAATAAACAAAAGGGCAATCATATTATTACGACAGAAATAGAACATCATGCAATCCTTCATACTGCAGAATATTTGGAAAAGCAAGGCTTCCATGTGACATATTTACCTGTCAATGAACAAGGGCAGGTCTCAGTAGCAGATGTCGAACAAGCATTAACCGACCAAACGATTCTTGTGTCGATTATGATGGTGAATAATGAAACAGGCATGATCCAACCAATAGAGGAAATTGGGGAATTACTCCTTACGCATCAAGCTTATTTTCACACGGACGCTGTCCAAGCTTATGGTCTATTATCGCTTGATGTATCGAAGTTGGGGGTAGATCTGTTGACTACCTCAGCACATAAAATAAATGGTCCAAAAGGAATCGGATTTCTATATATAAAAAATGGGACACGTTTGGAAGCGATCCATTATGGTGGGGAGCAAGAAAGAAAACGTCGACCAGGGACGGAGAATTACCCAGCAATTTTAGGATTTAAAAAAGCAATTGAATTAGTTGAATCTGAGCGAGAAAAACGTTCAGAAGCTTATATTAGTTACAAGCAATTATTTGTTGATACATTAAAAGAACATGCGATTGATTTTTCTATTAATGGGTCTACAAATACTGTCCCTGCGATCGTAAATATTAGTTTTCCTGGTACAAATGTAGAAGCGTTGTTAATGAATTTTGATTTAGAAGGAATTGCTGCATCCAGTGGTAGTGCTTGTACTGCAGGTTCCGTAGAGCCATCCCATGTATTAATGGCGATGTATGGAGAAGGTAATGAAAAGACAACGAATTCAATTCGATTTAGTTTTGGTTTAGCAAATGACCAAGCACAGGTAAAAACAGCTGCTGAGACAGTTGCAAAAATTGTTGCTAGATTAAATAACAAGTGAGGTGTAAGAACATGACAGATAATGCGAATACACGTGTCGTAGTTGGAATGAGTGGGGGAGTTGATTCTTCTGTAACAGCTTTATTACTAAAAGAGCAAGGCTACGACGTCGTAGGTATTTTTATGAAAAATTGGGATGATACGGATGAATTTGGCGTGTGCACGGCAACAGAAGATTTTGACGATGTGGTACGCGTGTGTAATCAACTAGATATTCCTTATTATGCTGTGAATTTCGAAAAACAATATTGGGACAAAGTTTTTACGTATTTCTTAGATGAGTATAAAGCAGGACGCACACCAAACCCTGATGTAATGTGTAACAAAGAAATTAAATTTAAAGCATTTCTAGAACATGCACTATCACTCGGTGCAGATTATGTTGCTACAGGTCATTATGCCCAAGTGAGAAAAGTAGGGGACCGTTATGAAATGTTACGAGGTGTTGATGATAACAAAGATCAAACCTATTTCTTAAATCAATTATCTTCTGATGTGCTAGCAAAGGTAATGTTTCCGCTTGGTCACTTGCCGAAAAAAGAAGTGCGTGAAATCGCAAAAACACATGACTTAGTGACAGCCACGAAAAAAGATAGTACAGGTATTTGCTTTATTGGTGAACGAAACTTCAAAGAATTCTTAAGTGAATATCTTCCAGCTCAACCTGGCAGAATGAAAACTATGAGCGGTGAAGATAAAGGACAACATGAAGGGTTAATGTATTACACGATAGGTCAACGGCAAGGTTTAGGTATTGGTGGACCAGGTGGACCATGGTTCGTAGTTGGAAAAGATTTGCGTAAAAATGAGCTTTATGTAGAACCTGGTTATGATAATCACTATTTATACTCTGATGGTCTGATTGCAACAGATGTAAATTGGATTAATGAAGCGCCAACACGAGCAGTTGTGTGTACAGCTAAATTCCGTTATCGTCAAAAAGACACGCAAGTGACGGTTGTACCCCTTGGCGACGGTCGGGTCGAAGTTATTTTTGATCAAAGTGAACGCGCGATTACACCTGGACAAGCAGTTGTCTTTTATCAAGATGATATCTGTCTAGGGGGGGCAACAATTGATGAAATTTATAAAAATAATCAACGATTAAACTATGTAGGCTAAACGAAGAGGCTGGGATAAAACAAAAATAGAAGAACCAAAATCCGAACAATGTGAACGAATCGTTATATTTGCACACTTTAATGTTCGGATTTTTCCCGTTCAGTTCCGTTTTCATCGCAACTTCTTGTTACTTAAGCTTTAATAGAAAGGTAGGAAGAGCAATGAAAGAAATAATGGATCAAGGTATTCAATACATGCAAGAAGGAAAATATCAAGAAGCAGCGAATTGTTTTAATAAAGTAATTGAACAAGCGCCAGAAGATCCTGTGGGCTATATCAATTTCGGAAATCTACTATTACATATGAATGATTATAATCGAGCGATTCGGTTTTTTCAAAAAGCTATTGCTTTAGATGATACTGCGGCTACTGCGTATTACGGATTAGGTAATCTTTATTTTGAACAAGAGGATTACGCTAAAGCACAGCGTTATTATCAAAAGGCAATCCACTTTGGTTTAGAAGAAGCAGATGCCTATTTTATGTTAGGGTTAGCTTTTCAACAGGAAAGACATGACAAGTTAGCATTGCCTTATTTTCAACGAGCAAAAGAGTTAAAGCCAGATGACGAAGTAATACTGTTTCAATACGGCTTATCGTTAGCGCAGACGGAAGAATTTACACTAGCAAAAGAGATGTTTACTGATGTCCTTCAGCTGAACGATCAGCATAGTGATGCACATTATAACTTGGGTGTGGCCCTGTTATTTGATGATGAGATCGAACAAGCACTAAATCATTTAACAAGCGCTATTGAGATTCAGCCTGATCACGTATTTGCATTAGATGTAAAAGAAAAAGTAGAGCAAATGCTTCGTCAAGACGAAGAATAAAGAAAATAAAGGGGTATCACTGTGATGGAAGAAAATCAGATGACAACAGAAGAACGATATATAAAAGGTGAATTGATTCATACGATTTTCTCCAATCAACAGGAGCACTTTTCAATCGCTAAAATCAAAGTGCTTGATACCAATGAAACTTTTGAGGAGAAGGAATTAGTAATAAAAGGTTATTTTAGTGATCTTGCGATTGGCGAACCGTACATTTTTCAAGGGCAATTTGTTGATCACAAAAAATTTGGACGACAATATCAAGTCGACCATTATCGAAGGTATATCCCTAAGACAACAGAAGGCTTAATTGGGTATTTATCTAGTGATTTATTTCATGGAATAGGTAAAAAATTAGCGCAACGAATTGTGCAAGAACTCGGTGATACAGCTGTTTCAAAAATTTTAAAAGATGCGTCTGTGTTAGATTCAGTCAAAGGAATAACCAAAGAAAAAGCAGAGAATCTGACACGAAGCCTGCAAGAACATCAAGGATTTGAACATGTCGTGATTCATTTGTCTAAGTATGGTTTTGGTCTGAAAATGGCACAAAAAATATATCAAGCCTATCAAGAAAGAGCAATTGAAATTCTTGAATCAAATCCATATCAATATGTATTTGATATTGAAGGGTTTGGTTTTATGCGAGCAGATGAAGTAGCAAAACAACACAACCTAACGATGAATCATCCAGCACGTTTGCAAGCTGGTTTACTTTATTCCTTACAAGAATCGATTCAAGATGGACATGTGTACTTACCGATCGATGAGCTTATCGCTTGGACGGAACGTCTGATTCAAGCCCCTCGCTATCAGATTGAAAGGCATGAACTAGAATCGGCGCTTGAAACATTAGAAACCGAGAAACATGTGATTACCGACGAGCAGAAAGTATATTTGCCTGTGCTTTATTATGCAGAAGCTGGATTTTGCACGCAATTAAAGCGAACGTTGGATCATACGATTGATGAAGAAATAACGGATGCCGACCTTTTAAAAATCGTAGGACAAATTGAGGAAGATGAGCATCTGAGCTATGGAAAAGAGCAATTTGAAGGTATTAAACAAGCACTTTCACAGAAAGTTATGATTCTAACTGGTGGACCTGGGACTGGAAAAACAACTGTTATTAAAGGAATCATTCAAGCCTATAGTCAACTTCATAATATCTCCTCTGATCCAGGTAGCTACGATAAAAAAGCTGATTTTCCTTTCATTTTAACAGCTCCGACAGGGAGAGCGGCAAAACGTATGACTGAATCTACTGGACTACCAGCGGTAACGATTCATCGATTGTTAGGTTGGGATGGAAACGATAGCTTTGAAAAAGACGAAGGAAATCAACTAGATGGCAAATTACTTGTTGTTGATGAATTTTCAATGGTAGATATTTTTCTGGCGAATCAATTATTCAAAGCGATTCCGAATCACATGCAAGTGCTACTCGTTGGTGACGAAGATCAATTACCATCTGTTGGTCCGGGCCAAGTATTAGCTGACTTGTTGGCTAGTGATCGGATCCCAGCTACTAAATTAGATGAAGTATATCGACAAAAAGAAGGATCAAAAATTATTCAGTTAGCGCACGAAATTAAACAAAACCATGTTGCCACAGCATCTTTAACAAAAGCCTCGGACTTTAATTTTATTGATTGCGGGACAGATCAGGTTGTTGAAGTGGTGAAGCAAATCATCACAAAAGCGCAAGCCAAAGGATTAGATCTAAAAGATATGCAGGTGCTTGCCCCGATGTATCGAACTAATGCCGGCATTCATCGGTTAAACGAAGAGGTTCAACAACTAGTGAACCCCAAACAAAAAGGGCGAAGAGAGCTTCGAACACGAGATACAGTCTTTCGTAAGGGAGATAAGGTGATTCAATTAGTCAATCAACCAGAAGATCATGTTTTCAATGGAGACATTGGTGAAATTGTTGCTATTTATCAAGCAGATGAAAATGTAGATCAAGAAGAACAAGTGGTTGTCACTTTTGATGAAAATGACGTGGTATACAATCGTAAAGATCTATTGAATATTATGCATGCGTATTGTATTTCGATTCATAAATCACAGGGGAGTGAATTTCCGATTGTGATTCTTCCGGTAGTACCTAGCTATCGTCGTATGTTGAAAAAGAATCTGTTATATACCGCTATCACACGTGCAAAACAGTCGCTATTGTTGTGTGGAGATCGTCGTGCTTTTCTGACAGGAGTTCAACAGGAAGATAACAATCGCCGTTATACCACTTTAACCGAAAAATTACGCTTATTAGTAGATGGAGAATTACAAATGACAGAGGAAGACTTGCGGGCTGAGGAAGAAGCACTCTCACCATATGATTTTTTATAATATCTTAAAGTAAATGACTGTATATATAATCATTTTCTGGGAAAAATAGAAGCAAGAAACTTTTCTCAGGAGTGATTATTTTGCATTGTCCAAATTGTAAAAGTAAAAATATTGGTCAAATTGGAAACCAACACTATTATTGTTGGGATTGTTATATTGAATTAATGTTGGAAAATAAAGTGCTGCATATGCATGAAGTGGAAGAAGACGGATCATTGAGTTCGTTAGATGATATTTTTGCAGAAGAAGAACGAACAATTTAAGAATGACGTGCAAATCCATTAATGAGGAGTCATGCATATGCTATCTAAAACAAAAATAAAACAGTGGTTGATGATTTTGATTTTAGGTATTGCATGCTTACTATTTATTTTTTTGTTATATTTGCTATTTCCATTTTATCAGCAAGTGTTACGCATTATTTTTCAAGTGTTGACTCCTTTTATCATTGCGAGTTTAATTGCATACCTGCTTCATCCTATCATTGAAAAACTACATGGTTACCATATTCCTAGAGCCTTAGCTATCATTTGTATCTATCTCACTTTTTTTGGTGGAATCGGATTAGCTTGCTATTCAGGGTTCCCTTCTTTTATTAAACAAATGAAAGATTTACAACAAAGTATTCCACATTTCTTTGATACATATCGAACGACAATTTATCAATTGTATGAGAATACGGCTTTTTTACCAGAAACTTTTCACGATCAGATGGATCAATTTATTAATAAACTAGAAGAGAATATCGGTGTGTGGGTAACTAGTCTATTAGGAGAAGCAAGTAAACTAATGGATATGATCATGCTAATAGCTGTTATTCCTGTCTTGGTCTTTTACATGTTAAAAGACTTTCATATAATCCAGTCAAGTATTATTAACTTATTTCCCAAGAAAACTAGGCCAAAAATTAAAGCGTTTTGGCCAGCTATTGATGAAGGATTAGGCAGCTATATAAGAGGACAACTAATTGTTTGTTTTTTTATTGGGTTAACTAGTTATCTCGTATTACTACTTATTCAAATGAAGTACCCTTTAGTCTTGGCTATTATTATGGCGATAACCAATATCATTCCTTACTTTGGTCCAATTATCGGTGCTTTTCCCGCGGTCATTATTGCCTTAACCATCTCTACAAAACAAGTACTATTGGTAATCGGTGCAGTGTTACTTGTTCAGATTATCGAAGGCAACTTATTATCGCCTTTTATTGTGGGTAGAAGTGTCCATTTGCATCCCATTATGATCATACTTATTTTGCTTATAGGTGGAGAAATCGCAGGGATTTTAGGCATGATTATTGCCATACCGATTGCAACGGTTGTGAAGGTCATTATTCAGCGTAGCAAACAAGGAAAGAAGACGGCAGAATGAATTGACAGAAATGCTAAAGTTAACTATAATAACGTAGCATAGTAAGTAAAAACGTCGAAAAACAGTAGTATGTGACAGGCCCATTTCAAGAGAGGAATTTCCGTGGCTGAAAGAGATTCTAAATGAAGGGTTACAGAAGCTTGTTTGGAGTGCAGCTAATCCCTGCCGGTTAAACACCGTTATCGTTCATAAGGTGATGAATGGAACTTATGCATTCATAATCAGGGTGGTACCGCGACAAACAACTCTCGTCCCTGCAATTTATTGCAGGTATGAGAGTTTTTTTAATAAATATAAAAATGAGGAGGAATAAACGATGAAACAATTAACATCTGCTGAAGTACGTCAAATGTTTTTAGATTTCTTTAAAGAAAAAGGTCATAGTGTAGAACCAAGTGCATCGCTCGTACCTAAAGAAGATCCAACGTTGTTATGGATCAATAGTGGGGTTGCTACATTAAAAAAATATTTTGATGGACGGGTTGTGCCAAATAATCCACGTATTGTTAATGCACAGAAATCCATTCGAACAAACGATATTGAAAACGTAGGTTTTACAGCAAGACACCATACGTTTTTTGAAATGCTAGGTAACTTTTCCATTGGCGATTATTTTAAAAAGGAGGCAATTGAATGGGGATGGGAGTTTTTAACTAGTGAAAAATGGATAGGTTTTGCTCCAGAGAAATTATCTGTTACGGTTCATCCGGAAGATGATGAAGCTTATGATTTATGGAAAAATCATATTAAGCTTCCAGAAGAGCGAATTATTCGTCTAGAAGAAAATTTCTGGGATATTGGTGAAGGACCAAGTGGACCAAACACAGAGATCTTTTATGACCGTGGCGAAACCTTCGGCAATGATCCAAGTGACCCGGAATTATATCCTGGTGGGGAGAATGATCGTTATCTTGAAATTTGGAACTTAGTGTTCTCACAATTTAATCACAATCCAGATGATACATATACTCCACTTCCAAAGAAAAACATTGATACTGGCATGGGACTTGAACGTATGGTTTCCGTCATTCAAGATGCCCCGACTAACTTTGAGACAGATTTATTTCTACCATTAATTAAAAAAGTAGAAACAATTGCAACTACGAAATACGGAAAAGACTATGCAACTGATGTGGCATTCAAAGTAATTGCCGATCACATTCGTACTGTAGCATTTGCAGTTGGAGATGGCGCATTACCTTCCAATGAAGGCCGTGGTTATGTGCTAAGAAGACTCTTGAGAAGAGCTGTTCGTTTTGCTAAACAAATAGGCATCGAAAAACCATTTATGTATCAACTCGTAGGTACAGTTGGCGGCATAATGGAAGCATTTTATCCTGACATTAAGAAAAAGCAGGCGTTTATTGAAAATGTTGTGAAAACAGAAGAAGAACGTTTCCACGAAACATTAAATGATGGGCTGACGATTTTGGCCGATATTATAGAAAAAGAAAAACAAAAAGAAAACAATGTTTTTCCTGGTACGGAAGTTTTCCGTCTGTATGACACATACGGCTTTCCAAAAGAGCTAACGGAAGAGTATGTAGCTGATGCTGGGTTCACGATTGATGAAGCAGGCTTTGAAGCTGAGATGAAGAAACAGCGTGAACGCGCGCGTAATGCACGTCAAAAAGTTGACTCTATGCAAGTGCAAGATGAAATATTTCAGAAATTAACTGCTAATAGTGATTTCATTGGTTATGAGAACCTTGAAACAGCAACTGCCATTTCGGCTATTATTCAAGACAAATCATTTGTAGAGCAAACTACAAATGAAGAAGTCTATCTTGTACTATCCGAAACACCATTTTACGCGGAAAGTGGTGGACAAATAGCAGATAAAGGTTGGATCTACACAGATCACGCTGAAGCTAGAGTGGAAGATGTTCAAAAAGCACCAAAAGGCCAACATTTGCATCGAGTTATGATAACAAAAGGACAATTAAACCAAGGTGATCAAGTAAAAGCGATTGTTGATCAAGACGTACGTACCTTTGTAGAAAAAAATCACACTGCCACACATATTTTGCATCAAGCATTAAAAGACGTATTAGGCGACCATGTGAATCAAGCTGGATCACTAGTAGAACCTGATCGTTTGCGATTTGACTTTTCACATTTTAATGCCATTACGGCAGAAGAATTGCAACAAATCGAAATAATTGTTAATGAAAAGATTTGGGCGTCAATACCTGTAACAATCGGTAATTATGCGCTTCAAGAAGCGAAAGAAATGGGAGCCATGGCTTTATTTGGTGAAAAATATGGTGATATTGTTCGAGTGGTTCGAATAGGAGATTACAGTATTGAACTATGTGGTGGTTGTCATGTTACAAATACCAGTGAAATTGGCTTGTTTAAAATTATGACAGAATCTGGTATTGGAGCAGGTACACGCCGGATTGAAGCGACCACCTCTAAAGGCGCATATCACTTTGTTAGCACGCAACAAGCCTATCTATCAGAAGCAAGTCAGTTATTAAAAGTAGCAAAACACAACGTACCTGACAGAATTAATGACCTGTACCAAGAGATAAAAGAAGTGCAAAAGGAAAAAGATTCATTAAATCAAAAATTATCTAATGTAGAAGCTGCTTCCATTTTAGATAAGATAGAAGAGATAAATGGGGTCTCTGTACTGATAGAAAAAGTAGATGTTTCTGATATGAATCAATTACGAGCGATGGTTGATGAATTAAAACAAAAACTATCATCAGGTATTATTTTACTAGCAGCTGTGAATAATGGGAAAGTACAATTAGCAGCTGGTGTATCCAAAGACTTAATTGAGCAAGGTTACCATGCCGGTAAATTAATTAAAGAAACGGCCTCTCGATGTGGCGGCGGTGGTGGCGGCCGACCAGATATGGCACAAGCCGGGGGTAAAAACCCTGAGCAAGTGCAAGAGGCATTAAATTTTGCAAAAAACTATCTTTCTAATGCAATATAAATTGTAATCTTGTGATAAAAAAAGTTATAATTAACGTACAGATCGTTAAGTATGTTATGATAATGATAAAACGATAACGTATGGAAAAAGGCGGGTGTTATCATGGGATCAATGGACAAAACAATGAAGTTCAATTTTTCTGAAGAACCTTTTGAAGAAAATGTGAATGCAGTACTATTAACGGTTTATCAAGCATTACGTGAAAAAGGGTATAATCCAATCAATCAAATTGTTGGGTACTTACTTTCAGGTGATCCAGCCTATATTCCGAGATATAAAGATGCGAGAAATTTAATTAGACGAATAGAACGAGATGAACTAATTGAAGCGTTAGTGAAATTCTATTTAGATCAACATAAAGAGGTTTAGTATGAAAAAAATGGGGCTAGATGTCGGCTCTAAAACAATTGGAGTAGCTGTTAGCGATGTAATGGGGTGGACTGCTCAAGGAATAAAAACAATTCACTGGGATGAAAATGATTTCCATACGGCAGAAGAAGCATTAGCGACAATTGTTCAAGAGCACGAAATTTCAACAGTAGTTATTGGTTTGCCAAAAAATATGAATGGTACAATTGGTGAACGCGCTGAAATTTCGAAACAATTTGCAGTATTTATTGAAGAGCAGTTCAATCTTCCAACAGTCCTATGGGACGAACGATTATCTACTATGGCTGCTAAACGTGTGTTATTAGAAGCTGATGTAAGTAGAAAGAAACGTAAAAAAGTAATTGATAAAATGGCAGCTGTCATGATATTGCAAGGATATCTAGATGCTAATCAACAATAGGAGGTTCAATAATGGCTTTAGAAGAAAAAGAACGAATTATTATTCCGGATGAGAACGGGGAAGAGCATCTTTTTGAAGTATTGTTCACATTTGATGTCGATGCGAATGAACAATCTTATATTGCTGTAGTACCAGTAGAACAAAAAGATGATGAGGAAGTCGAAGTTTTTGCATTTCGATATGAAGATAAAGAAAACGAAGATGACTTACAACTGTTCCAAATTGAAACAGACGAAGAATGGGAAATAGTTGAAGAAATGCTTAATACTCTAATCGATGAAGAAGAATAATAAGTGTGATAAAAGCGGAAGGTAACCCCTTCTGTTTTTTTATGTTGTCTTTTTTTGATAATAATAAATTATTTGATAAAGGAGAAAGATTTATAAATAGCATGGAAATTATGTTGAATCTTGTAGTATAATATACCGGATGAAGGGAGGAACGATCATGTCGAAATCCGATCAAAATGAAAATAATAAAAAAGCAGAGATGCGTGAAGATAATAAAACAGATTACTCAAAAGCAAAAGAAAACCGATTATTAGCGAGAGCTAGGGAAGTAAGTACTGTTCGAAAAATTGTTGTTATTGTCTTATTATGTATTATCATTTTATTGCTTGCTGGAGGGATTTCTGGTTATTTTTATATTAAAAATGGCTTAGAGCCAGCAGATGCTTCTGATGAGACACAAAAAACTGTTACAGTCCCAATGGGATCATCTACTACACAAATTGCTGGAATTTTAGAAGATGAAGGTATTATTGCTAATCAGCTAATTTATCGATTTTATGTTAAATTTAATAATGCTGCAGGTTTTCAAGCTGGGGATTACCAACTATCACCTGCTATGACATTAGCAGAGATAACAAATAAACTACAAACAGGAGTAGTAATGCAAGAGCCGCTGTTTAGTGTAACTATTCCAGAAGGTAAGTCGATTGATCAAATAGCCGAGTTATTTGCCAAACATGCAAACTTTAGTAAAGAAGAATTTTTAGAACGAATGCAAGATACCGAATATATTGAATCATTAATCGATGCTCATTCAAGCCTTTTGTCTGATGAGGTACTTCAAGATGATATTCGTTATCCATTAGAAGGCTATTTGTATGCAGCAACCTATCAATTCTATGAAGAAAATCCTTCTATTGATACAGTTGTAAATAAAATGTTAAAGAAATCAGAACAAGTAGTTTTAAAATATTATCCAAAAATGAAAGAAATGGAAGATTATACGCTTCACGATTTGCTAACGTTGGCATCTTTAGTAGAAAAAGAAGCACGAACAGAAGAAGATCGTAAACGTATTGCTGGTGTGTTTTATAATCGTTTGGATCAAGATATGCCCTTGCAAACAGATCCAACCGTATTATACGCCTTAGGCACGCACAAAGATACGGAGTTGAAGAAAGGTCTAGATGTGGATTCACCTTACAATACATATCAAGTTAAAGGGTTAACACCTGGACCAATCTCTAATTTCGGAGAAAGTTCATTACAAGCAGTAATTGAACCTGAAGATACAAAATACTTATATTTTCTTGCCGCACCAGACGGGGAAGTTTATTTTTCAGAAACACTTGGCCAACACAATGAAAAGATTAATAAATATTTGAATAGAGAAGAATGATAATTGGAGAGCCAGGGAAGCGCTTTTGTTTCCCTGTTTTTCTTTGATTAGCTGGATTTCTAATCGATCTAATTGCGCTAAGGATAGGATGAGTGATTGATATGTCAAAAGAATATTTACAAAGTCTATTAGAAGAATCACCGGAATGGGCTAGGCAATTAGAAGAATATGCCAAAGAAAATCATGTTCCGATTATGGAACCCTTAGGCATGCAATTTTTAATGCAACTAATTCGTTTGAAGCAACCGAACAAAATAGTTGAAATTGGTGCTGCAATTGGGTATTCTGCTTTAAGGATGCAAGAATCTTACCCAGAAGCGACGATTACAACAATCGAAAGAGATGAAGAGCGATATCAAGAAGCTAGGAAGAATGTAACTGCTTATGATAAACAAGGTAAAATCCATCTTATATTTGGAGATGCTTTGGAATGCAGCAATGAGATAGAAAAAAATGGCCCATTTGATCTGCTTTTTATTGATGCAGCAAAAGGGCAATATCAACGTTTTTTTGAGCTATACGCACCAATGTTAACAACACATGGGGTAATAATAACAGATAATGTCTTGTTTAAAGGTTTCGTTGCTGACCCGACTAAAGCAGATAAGCGAAAACAAAAGTTAGCTAATAAAATAAAAGCTTATAATACTTGGTTAACTAGTCATCCTGATTATAATACATCGATTGTACCAGTCGGTGATGGTGTCGCAATTACTACAAAGAAATAAACATAAGGCATAGAAATAAATGGAACAAAAAGGGGCTAGAAACAATGAATAAAGAAAAACCAATCGTTATAGGAGTAGCAGGGGGATCTGGTTCAGGAAAAACTTCTGTCACGAAATCGATATGCCAACGGTTTGCTGATAAATCTATTTTAGTTATTGAACAGGATTATTATTATAAAGACCAATCACATCTTCCATTTGAAGAACGCCTGCAGACCAATTATGATCATCCATTTGCTTTTGACAATGATTTATTAGTGGATCATGTCACACAATTAATTCAAAGTGAATCCGTGGACAAACCTGTCTATGATTATAAACGCCATACTAGGTCTGACCAAGTTATCACAGTAGAACCAAAAGAAGTTATTATTTTAGAAGGAATTCTTATTTTAGAAGATCCTCGACTAATGGATCTAATGGATATTAAAGTTTTTGTAGATACTGATGCAGACGTAAGAATCATTCGACGACTACTGCGTGACATCAAGGAAAGAGGGAGAACAATCGACTCCGTAATTGATCAATATATAAATGTTGTTCGTCCGATGCATTTACAATTTATTGAACCGACGAAGCGATATGCTGATATTATCATTCCAGAAGGTGGAGAAAATCATGTTGCGATTGATTTGATGGCAACAAAAATTCAAACAATTCTAAATCGAAAAGAAAATATTTAATGAATTCATTTAAGAAACTATTGAAATATTCGTCAGAATCTGCCATAGTATTGGTTAGTACATTTATTAACCGTTTACTTTTATTTTAAGTGAGCAGTTATACCAATGATTTTTATGAATAAATATCAAAAAAATGCTTATAAAAAAGGTTTGGATTAAAGGAGTGTAGCGAATGGCTGTTGAGAAAAGCTATTACATGACACAAGAAGGTAAAGAAAAATTAGAAAATGAATTAGAGTATTTAAAAACGGAGCGCCGACAAGAAGTCGTTGAGCGTATTAAGATTGCTCGCGGTTTTGGTGATCTATCCGAAAACTCTGAGTACGATGCGGCAAAAGATGAGCAAGCTTTCGTCGAGTCTCGCATTGTTCAAGTTGAGAATATGATCCGTAATGCTGTCATTATTGAAAATGATACACAAAATTCAAATGAAGTTGCGCTTGGGAAATCTGTAACTTTTCAAGAATTACCTGATGGTGATGAAGAAACGTACACCATTGTCGGTAGTGCTGAAGCGGACCCGTTTGAAGGTAAAATATCTAATGATTCACCAATAGCAAAAAGTCTTCTCGGGTGTGAAATTGGCCAAGAAGTTACCGTTCCTACCCCGGCTGGCGATATGAACGTTAAAATTATTAGTGTTGATTAATTAAAAGGCATTTTAATAATTTTTATTAAATGATAAATGAAAAGAACTTGGTGATTACCAAGTTCTTTTTTAATTACTGAAAAAATAACAATAACAAGAAAGTTTTTGGCGTTTGTCTTATTTAATAGTATAATAAAACAAAATGCTCTTGAAACATCCTCGCTGTAAGTTGGGACTTTTTGTTATATTGATGCCTTTCTAAACACATACATTGACGTAAAACCTACATAGATGAGTTTACATTGCATAAACTTTAAGATAACTATGAATAATTCCTAGAATAAATAAGTTCAAGTTTGGTTGGTAATCCATACTCGATTACATTTGTAAAATGTCTTCTAAATCATACATAATAGGGGGATAAAGAAATGCCGCATGATTATGACTATCATTTTAGTAGAACCAATACTAGACAAACGAAACGTAAAAAGAACAAGAAATGGATTTTTTTACTCTGTGGTGTAGCTGTAAGCCTAGTAGTAGTCTTTTTTGTTATTTTAGTATTTAACCAACCTGCTAAGGACCAACCTGTTGCTAGTGATGAATCAACTGAAACGGGAGCAAATGAAAAGACAGAAACAACTAGCTCGAAACCTGAAGTACCCACAAAAGAAGAAACCAATCAAGACACAAGTGAGGACTCAGAAGCCATTGCTGACACCGCTGACGAAACGGATGGAGCTAACTCTCAAGGTGGGTTAGAATTAACAGAGGTTGAATCAAATGAGGAAATCGTTAAAGACGCGTATACAGCTGATTGGGAACCGATTGGTACTTCACAAGAAGGATCTCACCAAATATCATGGGAGCAAGGCTCAACGGATTGGCAAGAAATGCTTCAGGCAGCTAAAATCGCTACAGGCGTGGCACTAGATGAGATGAATTATTTATGGGTGTCTGGCAATGGAGAACAAAAAGTAATTGCTACGTTCTCTGATCGTTCGATTACGAATCATTATCGCGTCTACTTATCTTGGGTAGAGAACGAAGGTTGGCAACCAACTAGAGTTGACCGTTTAACAGAAAATGATCAAAAGCATCGATTTGAAGCTGCTAAAGATGACCAACAAACAAATGACTCATCGGCGAATGAAGATAGCCCAAATGTTGAATAAAAGGCACAGAAGATACTAGCAAACAGGAAACAAATACACAGCAAGAATAGGAGTGGAAGCCATTGAAAATTGGGATTATTGGAGCTATGGATCAAGAAATTGCTTTATTAAAAAGTAAAATGGAGATTCAAACTCAAGAGAAAATTGCAAACTGTCTATTTATTGAAGGAGAGTTAGCAAACAAATCAGTCGTCTTGTTGCAATCAGGTATAGGCAAAGTGAACGCAGCTATGGCAACAACTATATTACATGAAAAATATCAACCTAGTGTCATAATTAACACTGGATCAGCCGGTGGATTTGATAGAGACTTACAAGTCGGTGACATTGTTATAGGGCAAGAAGTGACACACCATGACGTGGATGTTACAGCATTTGATTATGTTTATGGACAAGTTCCAGGTTTACCAGCTATATATAAAGCAGATAAAACATTAATGGAACTCACAGAACAAGCCATCCAGCAATTAAAAGACGTAAAAGAAAAAAGAGGTTTAATCGCTACTGGAGATGCTTTTATGCAAGATCCTGCCAAAGTTGCTTTTGTAAGAGAAAAATTCCCAGAATTAATTGCGGCTGAAATGGAAGCTGCTGCAATTGCTCAAGTTTGCCATCAATACGAAACACCTTTTGTGATTATCCGTGCACTATCCGATATAGCTGGTAAGGAATCCTCTGTTTCGTTTGATGCCTTTTTAGATCAAGCAGCGACACATGCCGCTGAATTGATAGTGACAGTTGTTCAAAAACTTTAATTTTCAAATATTTACCATCTAATAGAACCCTTTATTCATGTTATGATAGTTTTATTCGGAACATATAGGGGAGAGTGAGCGAATGCAAGAAATAGTAGAGAAAAAGATTGCTGACTACAAACGCTTTATCTTTGTACTACTCATATTGAGTAGTTATTTGTACGCGGGCTTATTAATACAAGTGTTCGCACATCAAACATTAAATCACATAGCGTTCATTTTAGCATTGCTAGCATTTTGTTTACTAGGATCATTTACACTCACTTTACGACTCGCTAAATTAAGGATACAGGAATAACTGCTATATTTGTCAACCTAGAAAACAAAAGTGATATATAATGTAAAACATCCGAATGATCATCTTTTAAAAAAGATAGATTGATTCGGATGCTTTACAACAAAGAGACAAAAAGCTATTGAACATTGCACATGTTGCTTAAAGTAAGCAAATTTAAGTGTAACGTTTAATTCCGTTTAAACATGCTCTTTTCTTTTCGATAGTATTCATGAAATACTTTCATTAATGCACGTTTTTCAATGCGCGAAACATAACTTCTTGAGATATTTAACTTTTTGGCAATTTCTCTTTGGGTCAGCTCATCTTCATTGCTGAGGCCGTATCGACTAATAATCACTTCTTTCTCTCGTTTATCTAATATACCTAAGTATTTTTTAATCTTTGCCACTTCCATATTCAATTGAATAAACTCAACAATATCATCGTTTTCAGCTTCCAGAATGTCAATTAAACTAATTTCATTCCCTTCTTTATCTTGCCCTATTGGATCCTGTAATGACACATCTTTCTTTGTCTTTTTCAATGCTCGTAAATGCATCAAAATTTCATTTTCAATACATCGAGCCGCATATGTTGCTAATTTCGTTCCTTTATCACTTGAATAGCTTTCAATACCTTTAATTAAACCAATCGTACCAATTGAGATTAGATCTTCGGTGTCCTCCCCCGTATTTTCAAATTTCTTTACGATATGAGCAACCAACCGAAGATTGTGCTCGATTAACGTATTTCTGGCTTCTTCATCCCCTTCTAACATTTTTTTAATTTGGATATTCTCCTCTTTTGCATTTAAAGGTTGGGGAAAAACATGGTTTTTAACATATGATACAAAAAAAAGTACATCCTTAAATAGAAAAGCAAGTGCACTCAAGATTACGGACAAAACATATGCACCTCCATAAAGCATTTGGGCTTAAGCCTATACGTTACTTTATGTTGGTGCAATCAATAATGTGTCTGTCCATCTGAAATCTTATAATTATGTAAGAAAGCCATACTTCAGCCTATGGATAAGTAGGATTGAGACAAATTTTGTAGAAAATTACTGGTTTATTTTGTTAGAATTACTAACTTGACCGGGAAGTGATCTACGTAACATTTCTTTTTCAATTAAACAAATAAACTCTGGATTCAATTTCAACTCAAGGGCTTTTTGATAAGATTCAAGTAACAACTCATTAGATAAATTGTCCACCGATAACCCCTCCATTACAATTTGTGGAACTTGTTTCTATATACTTGAAAAATAGGTTATTGCTACAGTATCACTTTAATGTAATTGATACAAGCAATACTTATCTACAGGTACCTGTAGATAAGTTGTGTATAAATTAAGTGAAAAAGCTCTAAAAACATTGTTATAACAGTGAAAAATATGTTGATAAAGTTATCCACAAATAAAAATTTTAATAGAAATTGTCGAACGATTCCCCTTCTAATTACCAATGTCGTTACATAAAACAGTATTTTTTGAGTATTTTTTTAAAATTAATTTTGAAAGAATAGCATAAATTGTTTATGATGAATAAGTGGATTGATGATAAATTATACTGAGGTGGCAAATGTAGTGTTAAAAAGATTTTTACCAAATCAACATGTGCAAAATATTTTTGAGATAACTCCTGATAGTTTGAAACAAAAAGGAATCAAAGGAATAATTACTGATTTAGATAATACGCTTGTAGCTTGGGATGTACCAGAAGCTACACCTGAAATTATAGAATGGTTTCGTTTGATGGAAAGTAATGACATAAAAGTAACGATTATTTCAAACAATAACAAGAAAAGGGTGCGGTTATTTTCAGAACCTTTAAAGACTCCGTTTGTTTATAAAGCAAGGAAACCTCTATCGAAGGCATTTAAAAAAGCAGTAACAGATATGCAATTGAGGAAAGACGAAGTAGTTGTCATTGGAGATCAATTGATGACAGATGTATTAGGTGGAAATAATGCTGGTTTTTATACCATTCTTGTCGTGCCGATCGTACAATCAGATGGTGTATGGACAAAATTAAATCGTAGAATGGAACGAAGAATTTTAAGCTGGATGCGCAAGAAAGGAATGATCACATGGAAAGAGTAATCTATTGCCAGGGTTGTGGAGTACCAATTCAAACGAGTGACCCAAAAGAAGCAGGTTATTTACCTGCTTCTGCACTGAAAAATGATACAGTAATCTGCCAACGATGTTTTCGATTAAAACATTATAACGAAGTACAAGATGTTCCATATGATGATCAAGACTTTTTAGATATGATAAGCCAAATTAACCAGACACAAGGTCTAATTGTTAAACTCATCGACATTTTTGATTTTAACGGTAGTTTTATTAGTAGCTTACATCGATTAACAGGAAAAAATCCAATTATATTAGTAGGAAACAAAGTAGACTTGTTACCAAAATCAACAAACCTAAATCGATTAAAACAATGGATAAAAAAATCTGCGGCTGATCTAGGTCTAGTAGTGCAAGATGTTTTTTTAATTTCTGCTGTTAAAGGAAAAGGAATCGATGAGGTTAAAGAAGCGATGGAATATTATCGAAAAACACAAGATGTTTATGTAGTTGGGAGTACCAATGTGGGTAAGTCCACCTTTATTAATCGTTTAATTAATGATTCTACTGGAACGAAAGAAGTGATTACGACATCTTATTTTCCTGGAACAACATTAGGGTTTATTGAAATTCCATTAGATAAGCATTCATCATTATACGATACTCCTGGTGTAATTAATCGTGGTCAAATGGCCCACTATATGTCGGATAAAGATCTAAAAGCGATTACGCCGACGAAAGAGATTAAACCGATCATTTATCAATTGCAAGAAGGACAAACGCTATTTTTTGGTGGACTTGCGAGAATGGATATCATTAAAGGGGAAAAACAGCCATTTGTTTGTTATTTTGCCAATCAATTATCTATTCACCGCACGAAACTTGAAAATGCAGATGCTTTGTATGAAACACATCAAGGAGACATGTTAGCTCCTCCAAACAAAGATTCGCTTCATTTATTACCAAATTTCACGACGAATACATTTAAAATTGATGGTGATAAAACGGACATTGTGATACCTGGTTTAGGTTGGATTACGTTGTCAGGACAAGCTGTTACTGTTGAAATGCATACACCACAAACTGTAGCTACTTCAAAACGAAATGCAATTATTTAAAAAAGGGGAAATTGTATGAAGTTAGGGTTAGTTGGTAATCCAATTAAACATTCATTATCACCTTGGATTCATAAACAATTTTTGCAACAAGTAAAACAACAAGGGGATTATCATCTTTTCGAAACAGAAGAAAATCAGTTTATAGCAACTGTTGCACAATTAAAGCAAAAAAAACTAACAGGTTTTAATATAACGGTTCCTTTTAAACAGAAGATTATAGCTCATTTAGATGGATTAGATGCAAATGCTGAACAAATTGGAGCGGTAAATACGGTTGTTAATGAAAACGGTCGTTGGATCGGTTATAATACTGATGGATTGGGTTATTTAGAAGCTCTAATGGATGCTTATTCCTTTCTATTTTCTGATAATCAAAAGCGGGTGTTAGTTATTGGGGCTGGTGGGGCAGCAAGAGGGATTTTTTATACGTTGTGTCAGCATAAGTTTCAAACGGTTGATATTGCCAATCGAACAATGAATAAAGCGATGGAATTGAAATTGTTAAATAAAAGCAAGGTTACCAAGACGACATGTTTATCATTTGAGGAAGCGGAAAAACAATTAGGACAATACGATCTAATCGTCCAAACAACAAGTGTAGGAATGAATGAGGATAAAAAAGTACTCGCTTTAGACCAGCTAACCAAAGACACGGTGGTGAGCGATATTGTCTATCAGCCATTAATCACAACATTTTTAGCTGAAGCACAAAAACGAGGAGCATACATTCACCAAGGGCATATGATGCTCCTCTATCAAGCAAAATTAGCATTTCAGAATTGGACAAACAGGGAAGTAAATGTCTCCCCTCTATTAGAAGATTTTGAGCAACAAATTAAAAAGGATGGATAAATTATGTTAACAGGTAAACAAAAACGTTATTTACGCGCAAAAGCAAACCCATTACGTTCGATTTTTCAAGTAGGTAAAGTCGGTGTCAATGAAAATATGATTAATCAAATAACGGATGCTTTAGACAAGCGAGAGCTTATTAAAATAAGTATCCTGCAAAATTGTATGGAAGATAAAAATGAAGTAGCAGAGCAATTAGTCCAAGGTACTGAAGCGGAATTAGTGCAAATCATTGGAAATAATATTATCCTATATAAAGAATCAACAGAAAACAAAACAATCGAATTACCGTAAGGAGCATAAAATGAAAAAAGTGGGTTTATTAGGCGGTACGTTTGATCCGCCACATATTGGTCATTTAGTCATAGCCGAAGAAGTTTATGATCAATTACAATTAGATGAAATATGGTTTATTCCTTCCAACGAACCGCCGCATAAAGATAAAGCCATGATAGAATCGAATCATCGTGTTGCTATGGTGGAAGCAGCAATAGCAGAAAATGATCATTTTTTTTTAGAAAGATTTGAAATTGATCGCGAAGGGAAATCATATACTATTGATACAATAGATGCATTAACTGCAAAACATCCCGATATAACGTTTTATTTTATTATTGGTGCAGATATGGTGGAGTATCTTCCAAAATGGGATCAAATTGATAAATTAGTAAATATGGTTCAGTTTGTCGGAGTGAAACGTCCTGAATTTGATTTGAAATCGGATTATCCGATTATAACAATCGATACGCCAGAAATTGATGTATCGTCAACGATGATTCGCCAGCGCATTAAACAAGAGCGGACGATTGCGTATTATGTGCCAGATGCAGTAAAACGTGTAATAAAGGAGCATCATTTATATGGAGAGACAAGAAGCTCTTGACATTGTAAAAAAACAGTTAAATCAAAAACGTTATGATCATACAATCAGAGTAACAGATACGGCTATCGCATTAGCGAAGCAATACCAAGAAAATGAAAAAAGTGTGGAAATGGCAGCTATTTTTCATGACTATGCAAAATATAGAGATAAAGAGGAAATGCAACGTGTTATCGTTGAATCAGACTTACCAAAAGATTTGTTAGACTACCACGCAGAGTTATGGCATGGTCCTGTGGGGGCCCTTTTGGTTCAACGAGAGGTGGGAATTACCAATGAAGCTATTTTAAGTGCTATTCATTGGCATACAACGGGAAAAGTGCATATGAGCAAAATAGAAAAAATTGTGTTTTTAGCTGATTATATCGAACCAGGACGCAGTTTTCCTGGTATCGAAGAAGTTCGTGAACAAGCCTGGATTAATCTTGATTACGCTTGTTTTATGGCTTTACAAAACACAATTGCATATCTAGTAAGCAAACAACAGTTGGTTTATCCTGATACGGTGCACGCATATAATTATTTTAATAAACAATTGGAGGAATTATCTGAATGAATAGTAAACAAATGGTTCAATTAGTTGCTCAAGCTTGCGATGACAAGCGAGCAAATGACATCATCACTTTAGATATGGGGGAAGTATCGTTAATTGCAGACTATTTTCTAATTTGTGATGGATCAAATGAAAGACAGGTACAAGCGATTGCAAGAGCAATTAAAGATCAAGCAGAAGAACAAGAGATTGAGGTGAAACGTCTGGAAGGATTCGATCAAGCTAGATGGATACTAGTGGATCTTGGAGATGTTGTTTGCCATGTTTTTCACAAAGATGAACGAAATTATTATAATTTGGAACGTTTATGGGGCGATGCGCCTTTAGTATCGTTAGAACTATCAAAAGAAGGGTAACAAACTTGTATGGTATACAATAAAATGGCATTTGTTTATGACCAGTTTATGGAATCAGCACCATATCAACAGTGGGTTGCTTTTACGCAAACGATAATAGCAACGCATCTTTCTTCTGCTCGCTCAATAATTGATTTGGGCTGTGGAACAGGGGAAATAGCTGTACAATTGGCTCAGAATCACTATCAAGTGACTGGTGTAGATATAGCTTCAGACATGTTAAGTATTGCACATCAAAAAGCAATGGCGCACCATCTTTCATTACAATGGGTGGAACAAGATATAACGGCGTTGGAAGTGCCAGCTAACTATGATGTAGCGGTAAGTTATTGTGACGTGATTAATTATGTAACAACAGAAGAACAAGTCAATCAAGTATTTACCAATGTTTATCAGACAATTCGAGAAGGTGGCTTATTCTTATTTGATTTTCATTCGCTTCGTCATGTTGAACAGGATTTAGTCGGTAATACATTTGCTGAAATGTATGATGATATGGGTTATGTTTGGTTCTGTGATGCTGGCGAAATAGATGGGGAAATGTATCATGATTTAACTTTTTTTGTACAAGATCAACAACAATATGATCGATTTGATGAGCACCATCACCAACGTACGTTTCCGACAGATATGTATATACAATGGTTACAACACACGGGTTTTTCCATCGTTGGTATTTGTGCTGATTTTGATACGACGTTTATCACGCCTAAACAAGCAGATGCAGCAGAAAGAGTTTTTGTTATCTGTAAAAAATAATATAGTAATTTTTCCCCTTGATCAAAATTTATATTATCTAGATTTAATGATTTTTTAGAGGTAGGCTGGGAGATAACTATTCAGAAGAAGTTGAATCCAAATATTCTAACCGAAACGTAGGTGAAATACATAGACTCCTGTGGGTTAAGCGCAAGCTGAAGACCCACTGTGTGAAGTGACTAGAAGTTAGACTAAACTCGTCACATCCTGTGACAACGTCTAACTGACCCACGTCTTGTGAGCCCGAGGTCGTGCCCACGGAAATCGAAGTGTTTTTTCGATGCATTACGTGAAAGGCAGACTTTAACGTTCGGATTTCTCCTGCTCAGTTACTCTTTCAGTCTGTTTTTAAATCGTTATTCTCTTCAAAAATAAAACTCCCCCTATTTTTTGAAGGAAATCCTCTTGTTTTGTCGAAATATCAAGTACTAGAATGTTTTATCCCTTCCATTATTCATTTCTACCCTTCTTTAAGCAAGTATCTGTAATCCTTTAGAAGCTACTTACATCTTTTAACATTCAATTATAAAATACCAAATGACAGGTGTGATGTGATGAAAGATTTTATAAGTAAAAATTGGCTTATTTGCACAATTATCTTTGGTGTTATCTTATTTAGTGGTTGGACCTGGTTTCAACAACACCCTAAACAAGAAGCAAACAATTTTGTTAAGCTAAACGATACGCAAGAAATTGACACATCTATTGCTGCTAAACAGGAAAGTTCAATGTCTAATCAACAATTCGTCGATGTTAAAGGTGAAGTGAAACACCCTGACATATACGAGATTAGTGGAGAAGAACGGGTAAAAGAAGTGATAGCTTTAGCGGGTGGTTTTACTGATGAGGCTGACACAAGTGCAGTGAACTTAGCTCAAAAAGTAACAGATGAAATGGTTATTATTGTCCCTGAAATTGGTTCCTCCTCCAATAATAATACCGCTGAACCTGAAGGAGAAACTACTTCACCACTACGGATCAATCAAGCAACAATTGAAGAATTGCAAACATTACCTGGTATTGGAGCGGTGAAAGCAGAAGCTATTCACCAATATAAACAGGAAAACGGCCCTTTTCAACGTCTTGAGGATTTACAGTCCATTACTGGAATTGGGTCAAAAACCGTTGAAAAACTAGAACCTTATATTCAAGTACCATAACTATTGACGAACAAAAAGGTTTCTCATAAACTGTAGAAAAATAGCGAAGGAGAAATAGAGTTGGAACGAATTTCTTGGAATCAATATTTCATGTCGCAAAGCCATCTATTAGCGTTAAGAAGCACATGTGAACGATTAATGGTAGGTGCGACCATTGTTCGTGATAAACGAATTATTGCAGGCGGATATAATGGCAGTGTATCCGGCAGCACACATTGTATTGATGAAGGATGTTATGTAATTGAAGGACATTGTGTTCGTACGGTACACGCAGAAATTAATGCATTATTGCAATGTGCAAAATTTGGTGTACCCACAAGTGGAGCAGAGATATATGTTACACATTTTCCTTGCCTGCAATGTTCTAAATCGCTTATTCAAGCTGGTATACAAACGGTCTTTTACGCGACTGATTATAAAAATCACCCCTATGCTGTAGAATTACTCGAAAATGCAGGTGTACGGGTTGAGAAAGTAGAGTTAGAACAAACATCCATTGATTTATTACCTGCAAAAAACATCAAATAAATAGAAAGTTGGTCATATCAATGAATGGCTATTGGCGTCTAATAGGTTTATCAGCGATTATTGCCATTGTTTCCATCACATATGAAGCTTATTTTTTGTTCGGTTTACTAATGATTTGGTTGTACTTGCTGTATAGAAAAGACCGAATTACCATTCGTCAATTGACGATGATCCTCATGATTAGTGTATTTGTCTCCGGGTATTACTTTCCCTTAGAGACAAATACACCATTAAAAACTGAAGAAGAGCAACAACTAACTGGTACCATTGTTTCTGAAATTAACAAACAAAAAACATATTATTCATTTATCTTTCAACACAAAGCGAACCAACAGAAGGAACGTCTACAAGTTACCTACTTCATCGATGACCCCACAGCACTACCAACCTCTTGGAAAACCGGTGCTACTTGTCAACTAACCGGAACGCCCGAGCTACCTTCAAAGAGTAAAAACCCTGGAGAATTTGATTATCAAGTGTATTTATTACATAAAAATATTACAAAACAGATGAATATCACTGATACAAAGGCTTTACGATGCAGCGGATCTAATTTTTTACATTTATTTTATAGAATGCGAGCAACGGTAATGGAGAAAGTAACGGAACGAATTAGCCCTTTTACTTCTGCTTGGTTAAAAGCACTACTATTCGGTAATGATCATGCGTTAGATTCAGCCATAGTATCCCAATTTCAACGATGGAATCTTTCACATTTATTAGCTATATCGGGCCTTCATGTTGGTTTGATTGCAGGGTTTCTTTTTTTCATATTTGTCAAAACAGGGGTAGCAACAAAAGAAAAAAGCATAATTATCATTATGGGTGTATTAATTATTTATCCATTACTCAGTGGTGGGGCACCATCTGTTTGGCGTGCTTGTTTCATGACAACATTTGGTATGTTAATGATACAACAACAGAGAAAAATGCGTATACTGGATATATTAAGTATCATTTTTCTACTATGTATTCTTTTTAACAAACAATGGATATTTCAATTAGGGTTCCAATTCTCCTTCCTGGTTACATTATCATTAATTCTTTCAAAACAATGGTTGAATCGTTCAACTAAGTTACAAGTGCTTGTAAGGGTTAGTTTCATCAGCATGTTTAGTTTATTACCCCTGCAATTAATACACTTTTACTTTTTCAATCCGCTTGCGCTTATTGTAAATATACTTATTGTCCCGTATTTTACTCTTCTCGTCATACCATTATTGCTTATCATATTATCACTACTACTCCTCTTCCCTGTATTCGCAGTTACGTTAGATCAAGGATTTCTTAAGGTGCATTCTTTTGTCCTTACATTGCTCGATTGGATAGATGATCAGATGTTCTATCCAATCGTAACAGGGGATTTTTCAGTGTTTTATCTTTTGTTGTATTATCTTCTATTTTTTGCTTTATGTGTAGTGATAGAATACGGGAAGAAGAAACAAGCTGTTTTTTTAATCCTTGCTCTCCTAAGTTGGTTGTTTTGGTTGGAGGTTAAACCCTATACGAATCCATATGGAACTGTAACGATGTTAGATATCGGTCAAGGGGATACAATTGTTATTGAACTTCCGTATCGTAAAGGCGTATTTATGATAGATGTGGCAGGGGAAATGGCGCATAATTTTGAAACGCCATCTGATCAAATTTATAAACAAGTGATAAAACCATTTTTATATCGCAAAGGAATAAATAAAATTGATATGGTAATTTTATCACATGCTGATCATGATCATATTGGAAGCTTACCTTATCTTTTAGAAGGTTTTGATGTGAAGCATTTGGTAATTAGTGATTATTTTGATTTAACACGTCTACAAGAAACAGCTAGCAACAATACAAGCATAGCTACTGTAAAAAAGGGAGATATCATTGAATATAACAATCAAGCCTTTCAAGTGTTACACCCAGTTACTCGACTTCAAGAACGAAACGATAATTCTCTTGTTTTATTTGCAGAAATCGGAGAACTGACATGGTTATTTACTGGAGATATTAGTAAAGAAATCGAAAATGAATTAATGGTCACTTATCCTCAGCTAACCGCTGATGTTCTAAAACTAGCACATCATGGAAGTAGTGATTCATCAACAAGTGCTTTTCTTCAAGCTCTTCATCCTGATTTAGCTCTTATTTCTGTTGGTGAAAAGAATCGATATGGTCATCCAGCAAAAGATGTACTTGATCGTTTGAAGCAGTTAGATATTTTAACGCTCCGAACCGATCAACAAGGAGCGATAACCTATACGTACAAAGATAATGGCGAACAAGGAACATTTTCTACATTTTTACCATAATATATTGTATTGGAGCGAGAATAGGATAAAAAATGACGTCATGGTGCGCTTTTGAAAATAGATAAATAATTCCTATTGTCGATATCACTGCACATTCCCTATGTTAGCAAGACTTAACAGTCCTACTTATCGCTTTTTTGGTCAATCTATAAATGAAAACATCGTTAAATCAACATTTCCTAGGCTTGTTGGTTTTACGTTCATATAGATTGCGGAGGGAGTATAGTCATTACTTCCTCCATCTCTTTTTTTACAAATGATCCTTGTATTCTTACGCCATTCCGATTAGGATAGATAATGAAAACGTTAGATTGGGATGTGAGTTTATGGATTATTTTAAAGCCATGAAAGAAATCAAGCAACAAGCTTTAGCACCAATTTATTTATTGATTGGACCAGAAACATACTTAGCTGAAAATGTAGTAAATACAATCAGAAAAAAAGCTACTTCCGATACAGAAGAAGAAAATGTTATTCGATATGATTTGGAAGAAACAGCTATTCAAGAGGCGATAATGGACGTAGAAACATATCCGTTTTTTGGTGAAACAAAAATCGTCGTTGCTAGTAATCCTGTTTTTTTAACGGCCAAGCCTGACAAGTCTGGCGTCACTCATCAACTAGACAATTTGTTACAGTATGCTATGAATCCAGTTGATTATTCCGTACTTGTGCTGATCGCGCCATATGAAAAACTTGATGAAAGAAAAAAATTGACTAAGGCCTTGAAAAAGAACGCAACTGTAATCGAATGTGATCCTGTAAGAGACTGGGATATGGATAAATGGATGGATCATTTAGCGAAACAATTACATATTGGAATTGAGAAAGCAGCATATGATGTGATTCTTCAAGAAGTAGGAAGCAATCTAATGTTAATGGAAAAGGAACTAGAAAAATTAGCGATTTATGTTGGTGAAGGTGGTACAGTTACAGTGGACACAGCAGAAATGCTGTTAGCACATCAAAGCGCGAATACGTCAGGATTAAAATTAGTTGATGCTGTTATTGCTAAAAACTTAGCAAAAGCATTGCGCATATACCAAGATTTAGCACGAATGAATGAAGATGAAATAGCCTTAGTTGCCTTATTAGCTTCACAATTTAGAACGATTAATCATGTCAAAACATTAAAAAAAACTGGTTATTCGCAAAAGCAAATGGCACAACAATTAAAAGTCCACCCCTATGTTATTAAGATGGCGATGACAAGAGAAAATTATTTTTCTAGAGAGCAGCTAGAGGGTATATTAAATCAATGCGCCATAACAGATGCACAAGTGAAGCAAGGGCGAATGGACAAGCGACTAGCATTTGAATTATTGTTGTATCAGATTATCCGACCAACGGCATCATAAAGCAGCTAAAAAAGCTTGTAGACTATTTCTACAAGCTTTTTTTTGTTGGTCATATAAAAATAAATTAAGCGCTAAGTTGATTTACTTTTTTAGTAAGGCGTGATTTTTGACGATCACCATTATTTTTATGGACGATGCCTTTTTGTACCGCTTTATCAATTCGTTTAATTGCTTGTTGTAAAGCTTTTTTCGCATCATCCACATTGTGGTCCGCTACTAATTTTTCAACACGTTTAATGTGTGAACGCATATCAGTCTTGATAGGTGCGTTATGTGCACGCTGATCGTTGTTCACACGAACACGTTTAATTGCAGATTTAATATTAGCCATTATTTCACCTCCACATTCAACTCAATTCACAAAACAATTATGGAACAAGAGTCATTGTACCAAAGGAACCGCTAGTTTTCAATATAAATATGTTTGATACCTTGTTAAAAGGTATCTTTTCTAACGCATTTGGTAAGGATATAACTAAAAAGAAGGTGATGATGATGGAAAATAATGAAAAAAACTTAGGCTCTATTCGCACGGACTTAGCGATAGAGGCAAAAGATATGTTTGTCGAAGAGCAAGAGTCCAAAGAAAAACAGTTAACTGGTATTAACATAGAAGAAACTCAAAAAGGTAACGTAATTGTTTCTTATGTAACAATTGACCAGGTAGGGGCAGAGAAGATCGGTAAAAAACCAGGAGAATATATTACCATTCACACGGAAAGTGTCAAATCACAAGATAGCAGTCAACAAAATGAAGCAGCTAATATTTTTTCAGAAGAATTGCGAGATTTAATCGCAAGAGAACAACTAAGTCAAGGTGCTCGTTGTTTAATTGTTGGTCTTGGTAATTGGAGTGTGACACCAGATGCACTAGGTCCGATGACTGTAAACAAAGCACTTATTACTAGTCATTTATTTAAACTTCACCCTGAAACAGTCGCTGAAGGATATCGTCCTGTTTCCGCGATCACACCTGGGGTAATGGGGACAACTGGAATAGAAACAAGTGATGTTATTCAAGGAATTATTGATAAAGAAACGCCAGATTTTGTGATTGCAATTGACGCGTTAGCATCTAGAGCAATTGACCGGGTCAATGCTACAATCCAAATTTCAAATACAGGAATTCATCCAGGTTCAGGTGTAGGTAATAAAAGAAAAGAGTTAAGTAAAGATACTTTAGGGATACCTGTGATTGCTATCGGTGTTCCGACAGTCGTAGATGCTGTAACGATTACAAGCGATACCATCGACTATGTGTTTAAACATTTCGGAAAAGAATGGAATGAAAAAGACCGACCGGCTAAGAGCTTAAATCCAGCAAGTATGACTTTTGGAAAGCGTACTTTAACAGATGAGGATATGCCAGACATGGAGAAAAGAGAAGCAGTGTTTGGGATGATTGGTCAATTAAATGAAGAAGAAAAGAGAATGTTAATTTCGGAAGTGCTTACCCCTTTAGGACACAATCTAATGGTAACCCCAAAAGAAGTCGATGGATATATGAAAGATATGGCACACGTCCTAGCATCCGGTATCAATGCCGCCCTTCACGAAACAGTTAGTATAGAGAATACTGGCTATTATACAAGATAGTTTTTATAGATGAGGTGAATCATTTGGAATAAAAGAATGTTCTACTCACCCAAGTTCTATCATATGATCTATTAAAGCTGATAGAAAAGTGGGAGAGGAACACATGAACAATCTTCGACAAATAGGTAAGAAAATCATTGTTAGCCTACTACATTCATTGCAACGCGGAACGATTTGGATCATTATATTAAGTTTATTATTTATTAGTATCGGTTTTATCACTACTGTAAAACCAGCTTATCGTATATCGTCCTCAGTTATTACCCATTGGACAAGTCAAGTTGATAGTTCTGTGTTTATTCACTTGTTAGGGATGGAGAATAAACAATATACGAAAATGAACTATTCAGATGACATACAAGACTTAAGCATGACGGATTTATTAATTGAGTTAACCACAAATATTCGTCCGAATGATGTTCGAAGTTTACTTGGTCGAGAAATACCAAGCTTTTATGCCTATGATCAAAAAATTATTGTCGCAGGTGAAGGGACCGATTATACTGCATTACCAATTGAATCTTCTCCTCCATTAGATGTAGTTTTGGAAGAACGTGATGCAACGGTGGATGAAGAGGAAACAGATAAAGAGCCCGAGGAAGAGGGTGAAAAACAAAAAGAGCCTGAATCGGAACATACTACTGGTGAGAATAAAGTGGTTTTTATATACAATACACACAACCGAGAGTCTTTTTTGCCACATTTAGATGGTGTTAAGGATCCAAATTTAGCTTTCCATAAAGAAGTAAATATCACAAAAGTGAGTGATCATCTAGCAGAAAGTTTAGAGAAAAAAGGAATTGGCACCCAAGTTGATCATACGGATTTCACCACAGTTCTGAATCAGAAAGGTTGGGAATATTGGCAGTCTTATGATGCATCTAAACCAATTGTAGAAGAAGCGTTGGCAGGGAATTCTAAAATTAATTATGTCTTTGACTTACACCGAGATAGTAGACGTAGAGAAGACACTACCTCAACTATTGATGGGAAAGATTATGCTAGTCTGTTTTTTGTGATTGGTTCTGATTACAGCAATAACGAAAAAAATGTTGCTTTAGCTACCAAACTACATGACCAGATAGAAGAAAAATATCCTGGTTTAAGTCGAGGGGTATCCCAACAAGGTGGTGCTGGAAGGAATGGTGTATACAACCAAAATTTATCAGACAATGCTATTTTGATAGAGGTGGGTGGGGTTGATAACACGTTAACCGAACTTTATCGCTCGGCAGATGTACTTGCTGAAGTGTTTAGTAAGTATTATTGGGATGCAGAAGCCGTTCAGGAGGATAGTTAAAATTGAAAGGAGCTTATTGATTATGAAAAGTATCATTTATTTATTATTAATTGTTGTTGTTTTTTTAAGTGGTCTGCTAATTGGTGGGAACAATAATCAAAGTGTGGTGCAAGAGCCAATTAAACAAACAATGGTAAATACAGTACAACCAGCTAATCCGGCTTCTTTAGTGCAAGAAAACACAGAAAATAAGGCTGTTGCTCAACCACGTAACAATAAGAACCAATCTATACCGGTGACAGAAAAGGCAGCAAAAGTTGTCGAGAATACGTCGGTATGGTTTTACGACCGACTATTACAAGCAACGTATCAGTTCTCTGAATTATTTATATAAAACGTTTGGGGAATGAAGTAAATATGGAAAGAAATCGTAACCAAGTCGATAGTAGGAAATCACACGATTATATTCTAGTGTAATCATTGTATCAAAAGGAATAGCTCGAAAATAATTGAATCATCGCCGTTTCACTGCTATAATCTTACTTAGTATGTGCTCGAAAAATAGGAGTGAATGAAGTGTCAAACAAACGAGACCAAAAACGAGTTCGTAATTTTTCGATTATTGCCCACATAGATCACGGCAAATCGACGCTTGCGGATCGAATTTTAGAGAGAACAAAAGCATTAACTCAAAGAGAAATGAAAGAACAGTTTTTAGATGCAATGGATTTAGAACGTGAACGCGGAATAACAATTAAATTAAATGCAGTCCAATTAAAATACCAACATAAAGATAATGAAGAATATTTGTTTCACTTAATTGACACCCCAGGACACGTGGATTTTACATATGAGGTATCTCGTAGTTTAGCAGCATGTGAAGGTGCTATCTTAGTTGTCGATGCAGCACAAGGGATCGAAGCCCAAACATTAGCTAATGTGTATCTTGCCTTAGATAACGATTTAGAAATAATACCTGTAATTAATAAAATTGATTTACCTGGTGCGGATCCGGAACGTGTCAAACAAGAAATCACCGATGTTATTGGAATTGATGGTGATGAGGCGATCCTTGCAAGTGCAAAAGATGGTATTGGTATTGAGGAGATATTAGATCGAATTGTCGAGGTAATTCCACCTCCACAAGGTGAACCAGAGGAACCATTAAAAGGGTTAATTTTTGATTCCTTATACGATTCTTACCGCGGTGTCGTGGCATACGTTTGTATTAAAGAGGGTTCTGTTAAAGTAGGCGATCAAATTAAGATGATGGCTACTGGAAAAACCTTTGAAGTGAATGAAGTGGGTGTTTTCACTCCAAAACCACATCCTTTAAAAGAACTTACTGTTGGAGAAGTGGGTTACTTAACAGCTTCAATTAAAAATGTAGGGGATTCTAGAGTGGGAGATACCATTACGTTAGCCAATAATCCAGCATCTGAACCATTACCTGGTTATCGTAGATTAAACCCAATGGTGTTCTGTGGCTTGTACCCGGTAGATTCTAACAATTATAATGACTTGAGAGAAGCTTTGGAACGACTTGAATTGAATGATTCATCCCTTCAGTATGAGGCGGAAACATCTCAAGCATTAGGATTTGGATTCCGTTGTGGATTTTTAGGGATGCTACATATGGAAATTATCCAAGAGCGAATTGAACGCGAATTCAAGATCGACTTGATTACAACAGCACCAAGCGTAATTTATCAAGTAACAAAAACAGATGGCACAGACGTCTCTATTGACAATCCATCCTTTATGCCGGACAATCAGTCGATTCAAGAAGTTAGTGAACCATTTGTGAAAGCAATGATTATGGTGCCAAACGATTATGTAGGATCGGTTATGGAATTGTGTCAAAAGAAACGTGGTAATTTTCTAGATATGCAATATTTAGATGATAGCCGTGTCAATATTATTTATGAAATTCCTTTATCAGAGATCGTATTTGAGTTCTTTGATACTTTGAAATCACAAACAAAAGGGTATGCATCATTTGACTATGAAATGATTGGGTATCGCTCATCTAATTTAGTGAAAATGGATATTTGGTTAAATGGAGATACCATTGACGCATTATCGTTTATTGTACACCGTGATTTTGCTTATGATAGAGGGAAACAAATTGTTGAAAAATTAAAAGATCTAATTCCGAGACAACAGTTTGAAGTACCTGTTCAGGCTGCAATAGGAAACAAAATTGTTGCGCGTTCTACTATTAAAGCGATGCGTAAAAACGTACTCTCCAAATGTTACGGTGGGGATATATCACGTAAGCGGAAGCTATTAGAGAAGCAAAAAGAAGGGAAAAAACGGATGAAAATGGTTGGATCTGTTGAAGTACCTCAAGAAGCCTTTATGGCGGTATTGCGGATGGACGATGAATAAACAACAAAACCCTTGCTAATTAGATGGCAAGGGTTCTATTATTAATCAAATCAAAATAGTGTACGAAATGGAATCTCTTATTTACAATATATCAAAGAGGTAAATAAATTGAAAGGAAAGGTGAGCTAGATGACATCTGCTGTATATATTCACATCCCTTTCTGTGAAAAAATATGCCATTACTGTGATTTTACAAAGTTCTTTTATGATGAAAAAATGGCTGACGATTATTTAATAGCTTTAGAAAAAGAAATCGCCACCTATATTATAGAGCCACAGCAACCGATGCGAACCATATTTGTTGGTGGGGGAACCCCAACTTCATTAAACATGCGACAATTAAAAAAGTTACTATCTATCATTGATTTTTACTTTGATATTAGCCAAGTAGAAGAATTCACATTTGAAGCTAATCCTGGTGATATTAGTGAAGATAAAATTAAACTACTGAATAGTTTTGGTGTGAATCGTATTTCAATGGGGGCACAAGTCTTTGACGATGATTTACTAGAACATCTAGGCCGGCTCCATCGCATTAAAGACGTTTATCGAAATGTGAATGATCTGAAAAAAAATGGTATTTCTAACATTAGCATTGACCTTATGTATGGTTTGCCAAATCAGACACTAGCAGGGTTTGAGCAAACAATCAACGAAGCTTTATCGTTTGATTTACCACACTATTCTTCATATTCATTACAGATAGAGCCCAAAACGATCTTTTATCAACGTTACAATAAAGGTAAATTACATAAGCCGCCTGAGGAAGTAGAAGCGGCAATGTATGAATTATTAATTGAAAAGATGGAACAAAAAGGTAAACTGCAGTACGAAATAAGTAATTTTGCAAAACTAGGATTCGAAAGTAAGCATAATTTAACCTATTGGGACAATGACTATTATTATGGATTTGGTGCTGGTGCCCATGGGTATCTTCCAAATCAACGCATTATTAATCTTAGACCTTTTCCGGCATATGTAAAACAAGCATCAGAAACCGGGAGACCCGTATTGCATACTGAACCAATCGGGCGAAAAGAACAAATTGAAGAAGAACTTTTCCTTGGTTTACGTAAACGGTCTGGTGTTAAATTTAATACATTTGAAGAAAAATTTAATGTGTCACTAACGTCCATCTATCAACAAGAGTTAGCGCAATTAAGACAGAAAAAATGGATTGAACAAGATCAGTATGGTATTCGATTAACAAAACAAGGACAATTATTTGGTAATGAAGTTTTTGCGGCATTTTTACTAGAACAAGAACCGTCATTAACATAAGTATAAAAGCGCTAATGGAGATATATGCATTAGCGCTTTTATGCTTTTATAAAGAAACGGTGCACTTGCATTGACAATTTGAATGGCTTTTGATAATTTAATAATAGATTTAGCACTCAAACAACAAGAGTGCTAACAGAGGTGATCATCGATGTTGACAGAAAGACAATTATTTTTATTACAAGTGATTATTGATGAATTCATCCAAACAGCACAACCAATTGGGTCGCGTGCTATTTCCAAAAAGGATGAGGTAACGTTCAGTCCTGCGACAATTCGAAATGAGATGGCAGACTTAGAGGATTTGGGTTATATCGAAAAGACTCATTCCTCATCTGGAAGAGTGCCTTCTGAAAAGGGATATCGATTTTATGTAGATCATTTGCTATCTCCTTCTCATCTTTCGCAAGCTGAGTTGCATCTTATTTCAAATACGTTTGAAAATAACATGGTTGAATTTGAGCAAGTTGTGCAGAAATCTGCTAAGGTACTTTCTGATTTAACCAATTATACATCCATTATATTAGGACCTAAGGTTTACGAGACTACATTGAAGCAAATCGAAATCATTCAGCTATCCTCATATATGGCCGTAGCTATTCTTGTAACCAATACAGGACATGTGGAACACCGTTCATTTTCTATACCAGAAGAAATTAAACCAAGTGATTTAGAGAAATTAGTTAATATTCTAAATCAGCAATTGAGAAACGTACCAATTATTCAGCTGCATGAACGGTTGCAAAAGGAAATAACGATGTTAATGCAAAAATATGTGAATGATTTTGATGGAGCTTACCAGTATCTAAAAGCAGCGCTGTTTGACGAACAACCTGTTCAACTTTATGTTGGTGGAATTACTAATATATTGTTGCAACCAGAGTTTAAAGATGTTAATAAAATACATTCGTTATATTCTGTAATGGAGCAAGAAAATGCAATAGCTAATATGTTAAGGTCCTATAGCAATGGCATTCACGTTTCGATTGGTCAAGAAAATGTAATGGATGAAATGCAGGACTGTAGTTTAATTACTGCTACTTATTCTCTTGGTGAAGAACAGTTAGGCACTATTGCATTATTAGGTCCGACTAGAATGGAATATTCACGCGTGATCTCACTATTGCATGTATTATCAAAACGAATGTCACATACGTTTGATTCATGGTTTTAAATGCGTATTCTAGGGAACACTTACAACGTATTTAATAAAATTTTGGAGAAGTGTTTTCTGAAAAACAACATCTTTATTTTAAATTGCTTTATTTCAACTAATTTTCATGTTATATTCTAAAATGTTTGATTTATCTTATTTATGAAATTGGAGGAGGTGACCGTCATGGAAGAGAATAAAGAAAAAAACGAACAGGACACGGTAGAAGAAGTAGAAAATACAGAACAAGAAATTATTGATGATCCTGCAAGTCAAGCTGAAACAACCACAACTGAAAAAGACGGTGCGTTGGAAAAACTTGAGCAAGAAAAAGATGAAATTTATCAAAAATACCTGCGACTCCAAGCAGAATATGATAATTTTCGAAAAAGAACACAAAAAGAAAAAGAAGCTGATCGTAAATATAGGTCACAGTCGCTTATCACTGAATTGCTGCCAATTGTTGATAATTTTGAACGTGCACTTCAGACAAAAGTTGAAGATGATAGTGCCAAACAGTTTGTTGAAGGAATAAATATGGTATATCGTCAATTAACGGACGTATTACAAAAAGAAGGCGTAGAAGAAATAGAAACAACAGGTGTAGCATTCGATCCGCATTTGCATCAAGCAGTAATGCAAGTGGAAGATGACAATTACGACTCCAATATTGTAGTAGAAGAACTACAAAAAGGATATAAATTAAAAGATAAAGTTATTCGACCAGCAATGGTTAAAGTGAATCAGTAATTACATATTGTAAGAAGGAGGAATTTAGTCATGGGAAAAATAATTGGTATTGATTTAGGTACAACAAATTCTTGTGTGGCAGTAATGGAAGGTGGGGAAGCAAAAGTAATTCCTAACCCAGAAGGAAGCCGTACAACGCCATCTGTTGTTTCTTTCAAAAATGGCGAACGACAAGTAGGAGAGGTTGCTAAACGACAAGCAATCACAAATCAAAATACAATTCAGTCTATTAAAAGACATATGGGTACAGATTATAAAGTTGAAATTGAAGGTAAACAATATACACCTCAAGAAATTTCAGCAATTATCTTGCAACATATCAAGTCTTATGCAGAAGATTATTTAGGTGAAACAGTAGATAAAGCTGTTGTTACTGTACCTGCTTATTTCAATGATGCTGAGCGTCAAGCAACAAAAGATGCTGGTAAAATCGCAGGTCTTGAAGTAGAACGTATCATTAACGAACCAACTGCAGCAGCATTAGCATACGGTATTGATAAAGGAGATCAAGATCAAACAGTATTAGTTTATGACCTTGGTGGCGGTACATTTGACGTATCTATCCTTGATATCGGTGACGGTACATTTGAAGTAGTAGCAACAGCTGGAGACAATCGTCTTGGTGGAGATGACTTTGACCAAGTACTTATTGATCATATGGTTGCTGAATTCAAAAAAGAAAATGGCATTGATTTATCTCAAGATAAAATGGCGCTTCAACGTTTGAAAGATGCAGCTGAAAAAGCGAAAAAAGATCTTTCTGGTGTTGCTCAAACACAAGTTTCCTTGCCATTTATCACAGCAGGTGAAGCCGGTCCATTACACTTAGAAATGAATGTAACACGTGCTAAATTTGATGAACTATCTTCTAACCTAGTTGAACGCACGATGGGACCTACTCGTCAGGCGTTAAAAGATGCTGGTATGAAAGCAAGTGAAATTAGCAAAGTTCTACTTGTAGGTGGTTCAACGCGTATCCCTGCGGTACAAGAAGCAATCAAAAAAGAAATCGGTCAAGACCCATCTAAAGGAGTAAACCCTGATGAAGTCGTAGCACTTGGTGCAGCAATTCAAGGTGGCGTACTTCAAGGTGATGTGAAAGACGTTGTACTTCTAGACGTTACACCATTATCATTAGGTATTGAAACAATGGGCGGGGTAACGACAAAACTAATTGAACGTAACACAACAATTCCAACAAGTCATTCTCAAGTATTCTCAACTGCTGCAGACAACCAAACAGCTGTTGATATCCACGTACTTCAAGGGGAACGTGAAATGGCTCAAGACAATAAAACACTTGGACGTTTTCAATTAACAGATATTCCACCTGCACAACGTGGTGTGCCTCAAATTGAAGTATCATTTGATATTGATGCGAATGGTATTGTTAATGTTCGTGCAAAAGATCTAGGAACAAACAAAGAGCAATCTATTACCATTAAATCTTCATCTGGCCTTTCTGATGATGAAGTAGAACAAATGGTAAAAGATGCGGAAGAAAATGCAGAAGCAGACAAACAACGTCGTGAAGAAGTAGAACTTCGTAATGAAGCGGATCAACTTGTCTTCCAAACAGATAAAACAATCAAAGATCTTGGCGAACAAGTATCAGATGATGAGAAACAAAAAGCAGAAACTGCAAAAGAGGAATTGAAACAAGCACTTGAGGGTGAAGATTTAGAAGCAATCAGAACGAAAAAAGATGCTTTACAAGAACAAGTGCAAGCACTTTCTGTTAAATTGTATGAACAAGCACAACAACAAGCGCAATCAGAGCAAGGGGAAGCTGGCTCTGAGGATGAAGCTGTAGATGCTGATTATCAAGAAGTTAATGATGATGAAGATAAAGACAAACAATAAGTTTTATTCGTAAGATTAAACTAGTTGAAAAAGTCAAAGTCAGGTTTCACTTGGCTTTGGCTTTTCCTTTGTATATCACGAAGCAGAATATATGGAAAATAGCTTTTAAGACACAACAAGAATACAGTATTTGCTCATTACAGTAATTCAATGTTATGATAAAATCTATGTTAACAAGAGTCGGGAGAGTGATGTCGCAGTGAGTAAAAGAGACTATTATGAGGTACTAGGTGTCTCTAAAGATGCATCAAAAGATGAAGTAAAGAAAGCATATCGAAAACTAGCTAGAAAGTATCATCCAGATGTGAACAAAGAAGATGGTGCTGCAGATAAATTTAAAGAGGCAAAGGAAGCTTATGAAGTATTAAGTGATGACCAAAAACGTGCGCAGTATGATCAATTTGGACATAACGGCCCACAAAGTCAAGGCTTTGGTGGATTCGGTGGCGCCCAAGATTTTGGCGGATTTGAAGATATATTTGATATGTTCTTTGGTGGGGGTCGTCGTCGAGATCCGAATGCACCAAGAAAAGGTGCTGATCTTCAATACAGAATGATTTTAAATTTTGAAGAAGCGATCTTTGGAAAAGAAACGGATATTCAAATACCTAAAGAGGGGTCAAGTGGAACAAGAAAAATTCATGTAAATATTCCTGCGGGTATAGACCACGGGCAACAAATTAGAGTTGCTGGTCAGGGTGAAGCTGGTGCGAACGGTGGACCTGCTGGTGATTTATATGTTGTTGTTCAAGTTAGAACACATGAATTCTATCAACGTGAAGGAGATCATATTTTCTGTGAAATGCCAGTTACGTTTACACAAGCTTCTTTAGGTGATGAAATTGAAGTTCCTACGGTTCATGGAAAAGTAAAACTTAAAATCCCTGCTGGTACACAAAATGGTAAAACATTCCGCTTAAAAGGTAAAGGTGCTCCAAATGTTCGTGGTTATGGCCACGGTGATCAACTAGTGAAAATCCATGTAGTAACACCAACTAATCTCAATAGTAGACAAAAAGAGCTACTGCGGGAGTTTAACGAAATCAGCAAGAATGAACCATTAGATGAACATGAGAACTCTTTTTTTCAACGTGTAAAACGCGCGTTTAAAGGGGAGTAATTCATAATAATTGGTTTGGCATTAGCCTTGTATTAAATAAAACCAAAGAAATGAGTTGATTTTCTTGAAATGGTCTGAATTATGTATCCACACCACTAATGAAGCAATTGAACCGATTTCAAATATCTTGCATGAAGCAGGTGCAAGTGGTGTTGTAATTGAGGACTCAGAGGAGTTAGACAAAGACCGTTCCACTGATTTAGGCGAAATGTATGAGTTGAATCCTGAAGATTTTCCGGAAGAAGGCGTTTTGTTAAAAGCTTATTTACCAGTCAATAGTTTTTTAGGAGAGACAGTTGATCAAATTAAGCAAGCAATTAATAATTTATTGCTATATGATATTGATCTGGGATTAAATCATATTACCGTGAGCGAAGTAAATGAAGAAGAATGGGCCACTGCTTGGAAAAAATACTATAAACCTGTTAAAATTTCTGAAAAAATAACTATTACACCTACTTGGGAAGACTATACCCCAGTTTCAAGTGATGAACTTATCATTGAATTAGATCCAGGTATGGCTTTTGGTACCGGAACACATCCTACGACGGTGTTAAGTATCCAAGCATTAGAACAGTATATCCAAAAAGGGCAAACAGCGATTGATGTCGGTACAGGGTCTGGTGTACTTAGTATCGCTGCTGCCTTGCTTGGGGCTGAGCGAGTTTATGCGTATGATTTAGATGACACAGCAGTAAAAGTTAGCAAAATTAATACGAAGGTCAACAAAGTCGATGATCAGATTCAAGTGAAACAGAATAATTTGTTGAATAATGTCGACCACGAGCCGGATATTATTGTAGCAAATATTTTAGCAGAAATTATTATGCGTTTTGAAAAAGATGCGTATCGTTTACTTAAACCTGGTGGTATCTTTATCACGTCGGGAATTATTCAGGCGAAAAAAGGACAAGTAAAACAAGCACTCGTTGACGCTGGTTTTACCATTGTTGAAGTCAATCAAATGGAAGATTGGATTTGTATCATCGCTAAAAAGTAAGGAAATAGAAGAAAGCAGGTAAAGTAATGCAACATTATTTTGTTCCACTAGATCGATGGACTCAAGAAGAAGTAACGATAACAGGGGATGATGTTCATCACATTGTAAGAGTGATGCGCATGAACATTGATGACGAATTTTATTGTAACCGTCCGGATGGAAAGGTTGCTTTTTGTAAAATTACAGCCATCCAAGATGATACAGTGATCGCTCAAATTCTACATTGGAGTGAAACAAATGTAGAGATGCCAGCTAATATTACCATTGCACAGGCTTTTCCCAAAGGTGATAAGCTCGATTTGATTATGCAAAAAGGTACGGAATTAGGAGCTGCATCTTTCTTACTTTTTGAGGGTGAACGGTCAATCGTAAAATGGGATCAAAAAAAGGTAGATAAAAAACTTCAGCGTTATAATAAAATTGTTAAAGAAGCAGCAGAACAGTCTCACCGCTCGTTATTACCAACAATCACAGTATTATCCAACTTTGCTGAGCTTTCTCAAGTCACATTTGATCATAAATTTGTTGCATATGAAGAAACAACTCGATCGATGACAAGCAAGAGATTACAGGAAGTATTTAAACAGATTCAACCTGGAGAACGTGTATTAATTTGTATTGGTCCTGAAGGTGGCTTCTCCGAAAAAGAGATAGATTTATTAAAACAACATGAATTTCAATGTATACGATTAGGTCCTAGAATTCTTAGAACAGAAACTGCTGGATTATATGCGTTGGCAAGTTTGTCCTATCATCTTGAAGAAACGGAGTGATTGGTATGTCTACAGTGGCATTTCACACATTAGGTTGTAAGGTGAATCATTATGAAACAGAGGGAATATGGCAAATTTTCGAAAAAGAAGGTTATGAGCGTGTAGACTTTGACCACCAAGCCGATGTCTATGTGATTAACACATGTACCGTAACGAATACAGGTGATAAAAAAAGTCGACAAGTTATTCGTCGTGCAATCCGTAAGAACCCCGAGGCGGTTGTTTGTGTTACAGGTTGTTATGCCCAAACCTCTCCAGGAGAAATTTTGGAAATTCCAGGAGTCGACATTGTGGTGGGCACTCAAGAGCGACAAAAAATGATTGGCTATATCGAAGAACACCAAGAATGCAGATTACCAATTAATGGCGTCTCTAATATTATGAAAAACCGTGTTTTTGAAGAAATGGATGTACCTACTTTTACTGATCGAACAAGAGCTTCATTGAAAATACAAGAAGGCTGTAACAATTTTTGTACATTCTGTATTATTCCTTGGTCTCGGGGATTACTTCGGTCAAGACAGCCTAAACAAGTATTACAACAAGCGCAACAGCTTGTGAACGCAGGTTATAAAGAAATTGTTCTTACCGGTATTCATACTGCTGGCTATGGCGAAGATATGAAAAATTACAATTTTGCCTCTCTTTTACGAGACTTGGAAACAAAAGTAGAAGGATTAAAACGAATACGTATTTCTTCGATAGAAGCAAGTCAAATTACCGATGAAGTAATTCAAGTATTAGATGAATCCGAAAAGATCGTACGCCATTTACATATACCTCTACAATCTGGCTCTGATTCAGTTTTAGAAAGAATGCGTCGTAAGTATTCAACTAGTTATTATAAACAAAAAGTAGATCGCATCAAACAAGCACTACCTGGATTAGCAATCACTTCTGATGTAATTGTAGGTTTTCCAGGAGAAACAGATAAAGAATTTCAAGAAACATACCGTTTTATTCAAGAAATTGGTTATTCCGAATTGCACGTATTTCCATTTTCCAAACGTACAGGAACACCCGCTTCAAGAATGGATAATCAAATAGACGACGATTTAAAAAATGAGCGTGTCCATCAATTAATTGAACTCTCTAATCAACTGGCAAGAGAATATGCATCCAATTATGAAGGAGAAGTTCTCGAAGTTATACCAGAAGAAGTTGATGAAGTATCAACTGAAGAAAATCTATTAATTGGTTATACAGATAATTATTTAAAGGTCACCTTTACTGGGACCCCGGATATGATTGGTGAAATTGTACGGGTTAAAATTAAACAAGCAGGTTACCCACTAAATGAAGGGGAATTTGTTCGAGTGTTAGAAAATCCGGCTAGAAATCAAAAAATGGCTGCTCGTGCTTAAAATTTAAGTAGTGTATGTTATATACCCGCTAAAAACCTTAGACAAATCTTCTATGATAAACGATACAGCATATGGTTACCTCGACAAACTAGTTTCTAACGCTAGCTAACAGAGATATACCTCGATACTGTATCATTTTGGTTGTACGTCAAATCACGTTGGTGAGTCAGAATAGTCAACTGAATTATTTTTTGTTCGCGTCCTAAAGTAGCTAAACAGCTTTAGGGCGTGTTTTGTTTATCGCTCTGGAAATGAGCTGGACAAGATAAAAGCGAGCAATAATAACTCCCGCGTCCGGAAATAGCGCTTTGATGATAGTGACGTAGCCAGCGTTCATATCAATAGGGAAACTCACTTTTTTTCTATCTTTTAAAGATATGGATAGGATAACGACATTTCATATAAGATGGGAAGGCACAGAGTGGAGAAAATAGGCGCGACTCTGCAGAAACAGCGCGAGCTGAAGATCTACTTGGTAAAGTGATTTTTTTACCAAGTTAGCTGAAGCGTGCCTTCCGAAAGCAAGCCGATTTCCGCAGAGGAATAAACATTATTCCTCATCTTTTATAGATGTTCAAACAAAAGTGACACCATCACTTAAAAGATAAATTTAAAAATGACGTTCGTGAATTTTTTTCTACTCACCAACGTCATATATTTTACCATCATCATTTTTAATCATGAACTTCTATGGTTAACTCTTTAGTTTCATCTCCACTTTGAATTTGCAGTTGAACATTGCCTTGCTCTTTAAAAGTATAGGGTGCTAATTGGTAAATACCTTTTATTTGATGACTTTCTGTTAATGATGAGATAGATGTATTTCCTAATGGCGTTAATTCAGTTTCCCATGTTTCTTTTGTTCCAGAAGGATAGTTAATTACTATCTCTGCTTTTTCTTCATTTAATGTATCCCATGTGACTAAATGAAGGTGAACTTCTTCGTCTTTTTTCACTAGCTGATCAGCATAATAACCAACCTCTCCGATGTCTCCAAATACTGTATAATTTTCTCCTTCGACTTGTATATCTAGATAAGGCGGTTGATACGTTACTTCATAATAAATGCCGTAACCAAGAAAGCCTATCGACAAAACTGTTAAAACAATTATCGTCTTTTTATATGTTCCTGCTTTGAAACTACTCATCATAGATGAATAAGGGGTAAATTTATCAGCAAGTAGAAAGATTATTAATAATAATAATGTTGCAATTCCAAGTATAATAAATGTCATGATTATCACCTCCTTATATAATTGTACGTCCAAGGGTTCTAGGTGGTTTCAAATTCACTTGAAAAATCGTAACAATATTTAAGTTAACTTATTAATAATAAACGGGATAAAAGGAAGAACGATTAATACTGAAAATACATTAAATATAACAGCAATATGTGCCAGCTGCTGTATTGGTTCTGTGGCTAATTGAACAGCGATCGATTGCAAAAATGAATAGAAGGGAACGGCGATACAGACTGTTATAATGTTAAAAGCTGTGTGTGTGATGGCAACAAGTTTCGCTTGTTTTGAAGCCGTGATTGCTGCGATTAAACCAGTCACACAAGTACCAATATTGGAACCCAATATAATCGCAATAGCGTTTGCTAATGGAACTACTCCTTCCTGTACCATCGCTGCAGTTAAAGCAAATGTTGCGCTGGACGATTGAAGAATGGCACTGGCGATTGTGCCAATAACAATTCCGTTGACTACATATTCGTTTGTAGTGAAAATTTCTGTAAAAGTGAAGGTTCGATTGACAATGGGCATTAAAGATTGAAAACCATTCATTGCAATAAAAATACTACCCAGGCCTAAACAAACACAACCAAAATAATAAATTTTTTGTTTATTTAAAATGAGACAAATTACGCCAATTACAAAAATTAAAGGATATGGGAGTATATGATTGATTGTTAGTAATTCACCTGTCATTGTGGTACCAATGTTTGCACCAAGAATAATGCCTATTGTTTGTTTGTAAGTTAATACATCAATCGTTACTAGACTAATCGTAATGATTAATACAACAGAGCTACTTTGTAGCAAAGCAGTTGCTGTCATACCGATTAGAACACTTTTAACCAGATGATTGGTACTTGATGAAATCCAATCTGTTAATCTAGATTCCGTATAAAATATTAATCCATTTTGTAACAAACGCATGCCCATGAAAAATAGTATTAGATATACACCTAGATAAGATAGCAGCTCCATTCGTTAACCTCCTCTTATTAACGATATGGACAGGACATGACATTCATGAAAAAGCCAATAGATAAAATCAAAAGTTGACCTGGAAAAAACCTTATATTATAATATGGTAGAGGCATATGTACACCTTACATATGTCATATTAAATTGTTGATGCTTCGGAGGGAGGGAAATTAGCATGTCAAACACAACTCGCGTTCGTAAAAACGAGTCTCTTGAAGATGCTCTTCGTCGCTTTAAACGCAGTGTATCCAAATCTGGTACATTGTCTGAATATCGTAAGCGTGAATTTTATGAAAAACCTAGTGTTCGCCGTAAGAAAAAATCTGAGGCAGCTAGAAAACGTAAGTAATTCTAATTGCATGAATGGAAAGTTCTTTTTTTCCTAAAAGAGGGTGTAGAAGTAGAATGTCATTATTAGAACGTCTTAATCAAGATATGAAAGAAGCGATGAAAAGTAAAGATAAAGAAAAACTAAGCGTTATACGTATGGTGAAAGCATCTTTACAAAATGAAGCGATTAAACTTGGTAAAGACGAGTTAACAGAAGAAGAAGAGATCACTGTTTTATCAAGAGAGGTAAAACAAAGGAAAGATTCCCTCCATGAATTTAAAGAAGCTGGACGCGATGATCTTGTAGAAAAATTAAATGATGAATTAAACGTTTTACAAGTATATATGCCTGAGCAGCTTTCAAGTGAAGAATTAGAACAAATTGTTTTACAAACCATTCAAGAAGTAAATGCTACTTCTAAAAAAGAAATGGGTAAAGTAATGGGTGCGCTAATGCCTAAAGTAAAAGGTAAAGCAGATGGTACGGAAGTAAAACAACTAGTACAAAAACACCTATCATAAATCTGTTTATTTTAATGGTTTTATAACAAATAATCCCCTATCGCATCTATTTCGTGATAGGGGATTATTTTTAACTAAGTTGTTTAATAATATGTACTGTATTATTAAATGAAACTTAATTAAGAAACTTATTGAAAAAATTATGAAAACATGGAACTTTTTAATTTTTATGCTCGTAGATAGTATACATAATGGTTTAGTGGAGGGGAGGGGTAATGTGAAAAAACTAAATTTATTAATAATCATCCTCTGTGTTAGCTTTCTTGGAATAATTGGTTTTCATTCAAATGATAGCGCCTATGCAGCAGGTTCTGGCGATGGTAAGCTCGTATATGTCATTCCAATTGAAAAAGAAGTAGAAAGAGGTTTACAAGCGTTTTTAGACCGAACAACTTCAGAAGCTGTAGCAGCGAATGCTGATCATATCATTTTCGAATTGAATACACCTGGTGGACGTGTAGATGCAGCAAATGATATAGCTGAGTTATTGCAGGATTTAAATATTGAAACCACTTCATTTATTACAAGTCAAGCGCTATCTGCTGGTTCTTATATCGCGCTGAATACAGATAATATATACATGAAACCACAAGCAACAATGGGTGCAAGTGGGGTCATTAATTCAGATGGAACTGCAGCTAATAAGAAGGCGCAATCAGCTTGGTTAAGTGCAATGCGCAGTGCAGCAGAGTCAAAGGGAAGAGATCCTTTATATGCAGCAGCTATGGCAGATGCTTCGGTTGATTTGCCGGAATATAATGCTGGGGAAGGTAAGTATTTAACCCTTGGTCCACGAGAAGCCGTAGAGGTAGGTTATGCCAAAGCGGTAGTTAATCATCGTACCGCATTGTTGAATGAACTTGGACTTAGTAATGCGAAAATTGTTGAAACAGAAGTAACTTTTTCAGAAGAGCTAGCCCGTTTCTTTACAAATTCAACTGTCGTACCGATTTTATTATCATTAGCCAGCATTGGTTTAATTGTTGAATTATATTCACCAGGATTTGGAATACCTGGATCAATTGGACTTGTATCGCTTGTTTTATTTTTCTACGGACATATTGTTGCTGGCTTTGCTGGTTACGAAGCAATTATTCTATTAATTTTAGGTCTTGTCTTAATTATAGCTGAGATCTTTGTTCCTGGTGGTATCATCGGCCTCCTAGGTGTAGGTGCATTGGTTGGTTCGTTATACATGTCAGCAGTTGATATCGGTCAAATGAGTATAAGTATTGCTATCGCTTTTGTTGTAGCAATCATTACAGCTGTGTTAATGTATAAATTAATTGGTTTAGAGAAAGGTTTTCTAAGACATATTATCCTTAATGATGCGACAACGACTGAAAAAGGTTACGTATCGTCTGTCAATCGTTTAGAACTGATTGGATTAGAAGGCACAACCGTTACCCCACTTCGACCAGCTGGGACAGCTATATTCAACGGTGAAAGACTAGATGTTGTTTCTGAGGGAGGATATATCGCTAGTCAACGACCAGTTAAAATTATGAAAACAGAAGGTTCTAGAGTAGTTGTAAGAGAAATTGACACGAATTAGGAGGAAACAATAAAATGACAAACGAACAAATTTTATCACTCGTCATTATTGGAATCATCATTATAGCGGTCGCTATATTATTCACGTTTATTCCAGTGATGCTATGGATTAGTGCTTTAGCGGCAGGTGTGAAAGTTAGTATTTTTACATTGATTGGTATGCGATTACGTCGAGTAGTACCTGCTCGAGTAATTAATCCGTTAATCAAAGCACATAAAGCCGGATTAGATGTCAATACGAATCAATTGGAAAGTCATTACTTAGCTGGTGGTAATGTTGACCGTGTGGTAAATGCATTAATTGCTGCACAACGTGCCAATATTGAACTTAGTTTTGAGCGTGCCGCAGCGATTGATTTAGCTGGACGTGACGTTTTAGAAGCTGTTCAAATGAGCGTTAATCCAAAAGTAATTGAAACACCTTTTATTGCTGGTATTGCAATGGATGGAATTGAAGTAAAAGCAAAAGCACGAATTACAGTTCGTGCAAATATCGATCGTTTAGTCGGTGGTGCTGGAGAAGATACTGTTATCGCACGTGTAGGTGAAGGTGTAGTAAGTACAATTGGTAGTTCAGAAGCACATACGGCGGTATTAGAAAACCCGGATTCTATTTCTCATAATGTGTTAAATCGAGGGCTTGACGCTGGAACTGCATTCGAAATTTTATCCATTGATATTGCTGATGTAGATATCGGTAAAAATATTGGTGCTATTCTTCAAACTGATCAAGCTGAAGCTGATAAGAATATTGCACAAGCGAAAGCTGAGGAACGTCGTGCAATGGCTGTTGCGCAAGAACAAGAAATGGTTGCACGTGTACAAGAAATGCGCGCGAAAGTTGTAGAAGCCGAAGCGGATGTACCACAAGCATTAGCTGAAGCATTGCGCTCAGGCAATATGGGTGTCATGGATTACATGAACTATAAGAATATTGATGCAGATACAGATATGCGCGATTCTATCGGTAAATTATCAAATGATGATTCAGATGAAGAATAAGTTAAAACATTCGATGCCGTTCATTTGTAAAGGAGTGATGGCAAGTGGATAATATTTTGACGATCCTTACCTTGTTATTTGCAGCAGGTGGTGGGTTGTTAAGTTTATTCGGGAAAAAGGATGAGGAAGAGGAAACAAAATCATCTCCTCGTCCAACACAATCAAGAACGCAGCAAAAACCTGTTGAACGGCCGGAAAAGACGCAAAAGCCAAGACAGTCAGCTGAATTGCAGACTTATTTTGATGAAAAACAAGAACAATTGAAGCAATTACAATCGAATCTCGGTGTGGATCCTGAATCAAGCCAATATGAACAAGCATTGCAAAAGTATCAAGAGTTGAAAGTAAAGAAGGAATCCAAACCGAAAACAAAGCAAAGAAAAACAGCTTTTTCAGTTGCAAGAAATATTTCAAAAGAAGGTTTAGCTGAAAGTGTGATTATGTCGGAAGTGTTAGGCCCACCAAGAGCTAAAAAACCATATCAACAAAAAAAATATACCAAACAATAACTGTCTTCCCAGATTACATGGTGTTGGGAAACAACCAATACTGTTATTAGTAACGTCACCCCAATAGTTGAGGTGGCGTTTTTTTATATGGAGATAGTACATATCACCTTTAGGAATAAACATGACAATGAATGGCTAGAAAAAGCGAGGGGAGTTAAACCGTAGTTATTGTCAATATAACTCGAAAGCTTAAAGATTGGTATAAAGCGAAGTAATATATATTTAAAACAACTCCCTATACAACAAAAGTTTTGTCAGAGCCTCTTTTTGCACCTCAATCGCCAAATTCACTTCAGGTACTAAAAATAGACAAAGTGCAAGTACTTGAAGATCAATAAAAATAACAGCTTCCCTTTTCCTAGTTCTGTTTCTTTTTAACCATACATATATTAAAGATGGAGGAGGGTATCTGGATGAATAGATGGCATCAACGAATCGACAATTGGTTAACCAATCATCTGAAATTACCTTCTGATGTGGTATTGGAGTTGCCTAGAGTCACAACTATTGGGCAATTTCATGCTTACATAGAAAATCATCAAGGTTTAATAATCTTTAACGAAGATGAAATTCAGTTAAAAATGTCTAAAGGAAAGCTTAAAATAACAGGGCGAAATTTTGTCATTAAGACACTTTTACCTGAAGAAATCTTAATTGAAGGCATAATCTCTACTATTAGTTATGTAACACAATGATATTGAAGTCGTAGTTAGCATTTTTCGTAGGCATAAACAATTACAAAAGAGCAACGACTGTTTGCGGTTTAAACCACCTCAGGCATGCATTTAACAAAAGTTAGCTATTGGAGGCAATAAAATGAATAATATACAGGCCACTTGGTTTAGAGGGTATGTACAAATACAAGTAGTTGGATATCATCCAGAGCTATTTTTTGATTTATGTGTACGAAATAATATTAATGTGTGGCATATAAAAAAAATAGATCAAACACACTGCTTGGGGAATATCTACATTCATGATATAAAAAACATGCGGAAATTAAGAAAGCAAACCCGTTATAAAATTTCTTTTATAGAAAAAAAGGGCATACCATTTATATGTAAAAGAACGACAGCAAATAAACCATTTGTACTTGGATTAATAGCTAGCTTACTATTAATCATCTTGTTATCGAATATGGTATGGAAAATTAATATTGAAGGTGTCCGACCGGAAATTGAGAAACAAATACGTACCACACTTGATGAGAATGGGATTTATGTAGGGAAACTGAAATTCTCGATTCAGTCAGTTGGCGATATGCAACAATTACTCTTAGATGAAATTCCAGAATTACTATGGGTTGGTGTAAAAGAACAGGGAACCACGTATGCACTAGAAGGAGTAGAGAAAACACAGGTGTCTGAAAGAGAACAACCTTCCCCACATGATATTATTGCAGCAAAATCAGGTGTTATTACTGAAATGTATGTATCAAAAGGAAGACCTTTAGTGGACTTGAATGATTATGTAAAAAAAGGGGACAAGCTAGTAGCGGCTGATCTTTCACAAGGAAAAGAAGAGGCAGAAGAAGAAGAAGACACATCAAACAAAAATCAAGTAGCTGCCCAAGCGGATATTTACGCAGATACTTGGTACGAATCTAATGTTACCATCCCATTAGAAGCAGACTATCAAACGTTATCGGGAGAAATGACAAGCAAGTATTTCATAAATTGGGGGAAAATAGCTTTACCAATCTGGGGTTTTTTTCAACAAGAATTTGAACAATCACAAGCTGAGATTGAAAAAAAGTCTATTCACTTTTTTCAATGGGAATTGCCGATTAATATTATAAGAAAAGATACATATGAACAAAGACATGTCCAAGAAAAACGTACGCTTGCTGAGGCAAAAACTGCTGGCATATCACAAGCAAAAAAAAATTTACTACAGCAATTAGGACGGGAAGCTGAAATTAAAAGCGAAAAAATTTTGCACGAAACTTCTGAGAATGGTAAAGTAAAATTACGCTTATACTTTACCGTTAAGGAAAATATAGCAAAAATACAAGACCTTTCTCAAGGAGATTAGTTTATGTCAGAAGCCTTACATCTTATTGATTTACAAATTACAGATCCAAATGAAGCACTTGCCTTATTTGGAGCAGAAGACAAACATTTAAAACAGATCGAACAACAATTGCAAGTGTCGATTATTACACGTGGCGAGCAAGTTCGTATTTCTGGAAATGAACAAGAAGTTGTTTTAATTGAAGAAATCTTACATGCGTTATTAAAAGTAATTCGAAAAGGACTGACGATTTCTGAAAGAGATGTCGTTTATGCAGTAGAACTTGCAAAAAAAGGTAAAATACATCAATTTGAAACACTGTTTGAAGATGAAATTATAAAGAACGCAAAAGGGAAACCCATTCGTGTCAAAACATTAGGTCAGCGAAGTTATGTTAACGCAATTAAAGCACATGATTTAGTGTTCGGTATTGGGCCTGCTGGAACCGGAAAAACTTATCTAGCAGTGGTCATGGCAATACAAGCACTTAAGAGTGGAAGCGTCAAACGAATTATCTTAACAAGACCTGCAGTAGAAGCTGGAGAAAGTTTAGGTTTTTTACCAGGCGATTTAAAAGAGAAAGTAGACCCTTATTTAAGACCGTTATATGACGCCCTTCATGACTTGTTAGGAACTGAATATACCTTGCGATTAATTGAGCGTGGTACGATTGAAATTGCGCCACTTGCTTACATGCGAGGTCGAACATTAGATGATGCGTTTGTTATATTAGATGAGGCGCAAAATACAACACATGCACAAATGAAAATGTTTTTAACACGATTAGGTTTTGGATCTAAAATGGTTATCACAGGAGATATAACACAGGTCGATTTACCAAATGGTGTGCAATCTGGATTAAAAGTAGTGGAATCCAAATTAAAAGACGTTTCGGATATATCTTTTATTTATTTACAACAAGCAGATGTTGTTCGTCACCCACTTGTCCAAAAAATTATAGATGCATTTGAATAAATATACAAAAGCAGACCTGGATTCAGGTCTGTTTTTGTGTATTTCTAGTTATAAAATAGGCTCTATACTAAATGTGGTGGTATCTCTTGATTTCTCAAAGCTTCCATAGAAGTAAAAAAATACAAGCAACCCCTCTCTTTTGTTCCCCTAAAGTTGTAGACAAAAAGAAAATGGAGAGGGAAAGCGTGCAAAACAATTTGATTATAATGAGGAAAAGACTGCCAAAGAAGGGTAGAGGCATGTCTGAAAGAAAAGAGAACATCAAATATAGACGCTTTTCACAAGGTCGCAAAAACATTTAAACGTTGGAAACAAGAAATCCTGCAATCGTTTATGTATCCTTTTAATAATGGTATATTGAGGGTGTGAACAACACAATAAAAGTGACGAAATGCATATCTTATGGCACTAAGAGTTTTGAGCGATTGAAAAAGAAGATACTGGGGCGTCAAGAGATAAGAAGCGTCTTATTATAAAAGTACCTTAGCAGAGGAAATATGCGAGACTCCTACGGGAACAGCAAATGTTTTCGATGGGACGAGTAATCGCAGTCCCACGAGCCGAAGATCCACTTGGTTAAGCGTCTAGAAGTTAGACGAAAACCGTCACGTCCTGTGTGCCCGAGGCCATGCCCGAGGAAAGCGAGTATATTTCCATTGCGGTTCAGGTGCAAGTATGATTAATAATGTAAGTGTAAAAAAAGAGATGGTGGAGTGAAAATTACGCCACCACATGTGCCAGAGAACCATAAAATATCCCTAGATTAATGATGAAAGCTATACAATAATACGCTTTCCGTGTATGATAAAAGTAAAAACATGTCATTACGTTTTATCAAAGATAGATTACTGGTTTCTATTAGATGAAAAAGGGGAAATATACATGAACGACAAGTGGCGCAAGTTTTTTCATACCATGTTGACACAAAATCATTTTATCGTCATTATTTTAGCTACACTTGTTATCGGAATAATCTTTTTCTTATTTATGTTGACAAATGTATACACAAAAACGTATGATATCAATCGATTTAGTAATGCAAAGGAAACGATACGTTCTCCCATTACCATTGAGGATACCAAAGAGACAGAAAGAAGACGCAGAGAGGCCATTCAAGCAATTGATGATCGCTATTATATATCCTCTGAAATAACAGAGGAACGAATTGGTTATGTAGAAGAGATATTTGATGCAATTAAGACTTTAAAATCGCAATCGAATTCGACATCAGAGGAAGAGGAGCTAACAACAGTCGATTATGTACAAGATTTACAACAGATGCTCAGTCCTGAAATTATTGCTCAGATTGATCAGAAAACACTGTCTGTCCTGTTTGATGCAAATGAAAATGATCGTTCCATCTCAAAAGAGCTAGTAACAACAACCTTGCATACTATCTTTAATGAAGGCATCAGAACAGAAGATGTTACTGATTCGTTGGATCGTTTTAATGAACGATTGCGTTTTTCTAGTTTATCAAGTAAGGTAAAATCTGCTTTATCGGATGTCGCGTCATTTGCTATTGTAGAGAATTCATTTTTTTCTGTTGAACAGACAAATGAAGCAGAAAAACAAGCAGTCAATAATGTTGAACCCGTCACCATCCGTGCGGGAGAGGTGATAGTTCAAGAAGGACAAACAATCACAAATGAAATTTATGAGCAATTAAAGTTAGTAGGGCTGTTAAATGATGACCGAAACATATATCCAGTTATTGGATTGTTCATGCTTGTTTTGTTAATAATAGGTTATATTTTGTATGATCTAACACACCTAAACAAACAGATTGAAGTCGGTATTCGATCGTGTCTTGCTTTTATCATTATTAGTTTATTAATGGTTGCGTTCATGAAATTTGTAAGCTATTATGCAACAGAAACGAATCCTTTGTATTATCTGCTACCAGTTCCTGTGGGTGCCATGCTGATAAAACTATTGTTTCGTGAACGCACAGCTGTTACATTTGCCATCGTATTCTCGATTATTGGTAGCGTTATTTTTAATGGACAGATTCCTGGAGCATTAAATATTGAGGCCGGTTTATACTTTTTAATGTCGCAGTTAGGTGCGATATTATTTATCTATAATACGAAAGACCGTCCTGCAATCTTAAAAGGCAGTATAGGACTTATCGTTATTAACATTTGTGCGGTGTCACTATTTTTATTTCTATCGTATGAAAAGTACGAATGGACAAACTTCTTAGTTTTTGGTGGCTATGGTGCGGCGTCTGGTTTAATTGCCTCTGCATTAACTTTAGGCAGTCTCCCATTTTTAGAATCAGGATTAGGAATTTTGTCTGACTCGAAATTATTAACATTGGCAAGTCCAAATCATCCATTACTAAGAAAAATACTGACAGAGGCGCCTGGAACGTATCATCATAGTGTGATGGTTGCTAATCTTAGCGAGGCCGCTTGTGAAAAAATAGGAGCAAATGGGTTATTGGCTAGGGTAGCATCTTATTACCATGATCTTGGTAAAACAAAATATCCCCACTATTTTATTGAAAATCAAATGGGTATTCAAAATCCGCATAATTTTATAGAACCAAAGCAAAGCGCTGCCATTATTATGGCTCATCCCTATGACGGAGCTAAGATGCTAAAACAATATAATATGCCGAAAGCGTTTATCGATATCGCCAAACAACACCATGGCACAACTTTGCTGAAATATTTTTATTACAATGCGAAAGAGACATATAAAAAAGTAAATGAGGAAGAGTATCGTTATCCTGGTCCTAAACCGCAAACAAAAGAGGCAGCTATTATTGCGCTATGTGACCCAGTTGAAGCAGCAGTAAGATCTATGGACGAGCCGTCGAAAGAAAAAATTGATCAGCTAATCGAGAATATTATTTATGACAGATTAACGGATGGTCAATTGAATGAAAGCTCGTTAACGTTTAATGAGTTAGAAATGGTTAAAATAACAATTAGTGAAACGTTGAATGGCATTTACCATTCAAGGATTCAATATCCTGATGATAAAAAATTGAAGGAGGAAGCTTAAATGCATATTGATTTCCATGATGAAACAAATCAAGTAACTGAAAAATATATCGATCTTATCCAAAATTTAATAAGTTATGCGGCTGAGCAAGAACACGTGACGCAGGAAGCAGAAATATCAATTAATTTCGTTGATAATAATGAAATTCAAATCATTAATCGAAATTACCGTCAAATTGATCGCCCAACAGATGTTATTTCTTTTGCATTAGAAGAGTCCGGTGAAGGTGAAATAAAGGTGATCGGAGAAGATATCCCACTTGTACTAGGAGATATTGTTATCTCCATCGACAAAGCACGAGAACAAGCGGGAGATTATGACCATTCATTAGAAAGAGAATTAGGGTTCTTGGCATTACATGGTTTTCTTCATTTATTAGGCTATGATCATATGAATGAGGCGGATGAAGAAAAAATGTTCAATAGACAAAAGGAATTGTTAAATGGGTTTGGGCTCTCGCGGGAATAAACCACATCGCATTGGATTTAGGTTCGCCTTACAGGGCATACGCTATGCGTTTGCGGCCGAATGGAATGTGAAAATGCATGTGTTTGCCTTTATAGCGATTACGATCATTAGTGTCTTATTTCAAATCTCACCTTTTGAATGGATGATGGTTTTCCTAGTAAGTGGTTTAGTCATCATTACTGAACTATTAAACACAGCAGTAGAGCATTTGCTTGATTATCTAACACCTGAACAACATCCAGTAGTAGGTCAAATAAAAGATGTTACCGCTGGTGCAGTTTTTATTGCAGCTATTGTAGCAGTTGCTGTTGGGTTTGTTATTTTCTTGCCGAAAATTATCGCATTGTTTTAATTAAAACGTGCACATGTTGTAGAAAAAGAACGAAATATTAATGTTCAAAAAAGCTATAAGATCTTTTGTCGAACGTATGAAATTAACGCTAAAATATAGTAAAATAATTGCAAGAAGTAGTTAATGGAGGATGCACCATGGAAAAGTCATATAAATCAGGGTTTATTACAATTATTGGCCGACCGAATGTTGGAAAATCTACATTTATCAATCGAGTAATAGGCCAAAAAATTGCTATTATGAGTGACAAAGCACAAACTACTCGTAATACGATTCAAGGTGTACTTACAGAAAAAGACGCACAATTTGTTTTTATTGATACACCAGGTATTCATAAGCCAAAGCATCGTTTAGGCGATTTTATGGTTAAAATAGCAGAAGGTACGTTAAATGAAGTAGATGTCGTTATGTTTATGATTAATGCAGAAGAAGGTTTCGGTCGTGGTGATCAATATATTATCGACCGGTTAAAAAATATTAAACGCCCGATTTTTCTAATTATAAACAAAATTGATCAAGTACATCCAGATACCTTACTTCAACTCATTGATCAGTACAAGGACAAGTTGTCATTTGCAGAAATCATTCCTATTTCGGCATTACAAGGAAATAATGTAACGCATTTATTAGATGTTCTGAAAAGTCATTTACCTGAAGGACCACAATATTACCCAGAAGATCAAGTGACAGACCACCCAGAACGTTTTATTATGAGCGAACTTATTCGAGAAAAAGTACTTGAGTTAACGAGAGAAGAGATACCACATTCTATTGCTGTAGTAATTGAACAGATTGACGAGCAAGAAAATGAGAAATTGCGCGTCCAAGCGACTATTGTCACGGAAAGGAAATCACAAAAAGGGATCATTATTGGTAAACAAGGTACGATGCTTAAACAAGTCGGTGTCAAAGCAAGAAAAGATATCGAATCCTTGTTGGGAACCAAAATTTACCTCGAACTATGGGTGAAAGTGCAAAAAGATTGGCGAAATCGCCCCCAGCACTTGCAAGCATATGGATTCACAGAAGATGAATATTAATGTCTGGTAAATATTTTTACTCATGCTTTGTTGTCAAAAGGAAATTCTATAAGTAAGTAATTGAAACATCAATTAATCATTTCTCAAATGGAAAGGTGGGGTTTCTTGTGATTGACTTACCTTGGAAACTTTTCAGTCAAACAGGAAACATAGAAACCTATTTACTAATGAAAGAATTAGAAGCAGACACTAATGATGGTTTAGAAGCTTATGTTGAAGATGATATAGAGGAATATGATCATAATTTTTAATTTTTAAGCTGCTGTACTGTTTTGGCAATGAGGCGAGGGATTGGTGAAACCGTTGTTTGAAAAAATAGAAGGAATCATTATACGAACACAAGATTATGGGGAAACACATAAAATCGTAACGTTATTTACAAAAGAAAAAGGTAAAATCGCTTGTATTGCAAGAGGTGCTAAAAAACCAAAAAGTAGAATGGCTGCCGTTACGCAGCCTTTTATTCATGGTTCATTTTTAATTCAAACAGGCTCTAATCTTGGTACGATGCAACAAGGGGAAATTATTGTTTCGTTTCGTAAAATAAGAGAAGATATCATAAAAACAGCTTATGCAAGTTATTTAGCTGAGCTAACTGATAAAATGTTAGATAAACAGTCATTTGAAGGGTATCTATACCAACAATTCATTTTTTCCATGCAAGCAATAGAGATGGATAAAGATCCTGATATTATCATGCTAATGTATGAATTAAAAGTATTTGATAAAGCTGGATTTGCACCAGTAGTGAATAGATGTGTAAACTGTGGCCGAGTGGAAGCAAGTTATGCCTTCTCTATAAAAGAAGGCGGATTTCTTTGCAGCCAATGCTTATCCATTGACCCTCAAGCAGTGCACTTGTCAGAAACGTTAACTAAACTATTTCAAATTTTTTCACAAGTAGATTTACAACAGATAGGTAATATTTCCGTTAAACCGGAAAACAAAGCGTTGCTAAAACAATTGATGGAAGCTTACTATGATCAGTATGGAAGTTATTATTTGAAATCAAAAAAATTTTTAAAACAATTAGATACATTTAATTATTGGTATGAGAATTAAACGTGTAAACTTGTCTCACTTGCGTGGTTGCTTGACAAATAACAAGTTTTGTCTTATGATCTGTAATACAAAATGACATTTTACGTTGATAGAAAGTAGTACTTCTATCCATTCTATTCTAGCGAGTTCAGGAAAGTGGAAGCTGAACATAGAACATAGAGGGAAGGCATTCTGGAGTAATCGTATGAAAGTGGTTATCTATACTAGTTAGATAACAAGTAGGGTGGAACCGCGGGAATCCCGTCCCTATAGCTTAAATATTTGAGCTATAGGGACGGGATTTTCTTTTGTTCATTAAACCTGAAACAAAATATGTGATTCAGTAAATGGAGGTAAGAATATGAATATTCAAGAGATGATATTAACATTACAGAAACACTGGTCAGATCAAAACTGTATTTTAATGCAGGCCTATGACGTAGAAAAAGGGGCTGGTACGATGTCACCGATGACATTGTTACGCAGTCTTGGTCCTGAACCATGGAATGTTGCTTATGTAGAACCATCAAGACGACCAGCAGATGGTCGCTACGGTGAAAATCCGAACCGTTTATACCAGCATCATCAATTTCAAGTAATTATGAAACCATCACCTGACAATATTCAAGAATTATACTTAGAATCTCTCAAAAAACTAGGAATTGATCCTTTGGCGCATGATATTCGTTTTGTTGAAGATAACTGGGAAAATCCAACTTTAGGTGCTGCAGGACTAGGATGGGAAGTTTGGTTAGATGGCATGGAGATTACCCAATTTACCTATTTTCAACAAATTGGTGGCTTGGAAGCAAAACCTGTGTCTGTTGAGATTACTTACGGAATGGAGCGACTTGCTTCCTATATTCAAGACAAAGAAAATGTCTTTGAATTAGAATGGACCGATGGAGTAACGGTAGGAGATATTTTCTACCAGCCAGAATTTGAGCATTCTACTTATACATTTAAAGAATCGGATACCGAGATGTTATTTGACCTGTTTGCTACATATGAGAAAGAAGCACAGCGTATCATGGGGAAAGGACTCGTCTTTCCAGCGTATGATTATGTATTGAAATGCTCGCATACGTTCAATTTACTTGATGCAAAAGGTGTTATTTCAGTAACAGAACGAACAGGTTATATTGGACGTGTTCGAAATCTTGCCCGAGAAATTGCTAAATTATATGTAGAAGAGCGTGAACGCTTAGGTTTTCCAATGTTAAAAGAGGAGGGAAAACAAGATGTCAACAACTAATATTCTATTCGAGATTGGATTAGAAGAAATGCCAGCTCGTTTTTTATCAGATGCAGAAGTTCAATTAAAACAAAAAACGCAGCATTGGCTAACTTCCATTCGCTTACCTTATGAAAGCGTGAAAACATATGTAACCCCACGAAGATTAGCAGTTGTGATTGAAGGATTAGCTAATAAGCAATTGGATCAAGAAGAAGAAGCAAAAGGTCCTGCCAAAAAAATAGCTGTAGATGAGGAAGGGAATTGGTCTAAAGCAGCTATTGGTTTTTCTAAAGGGCAAGGAAAAAGTGTAGATGATATCTATTTCAAAGAGGTTAATGGCACATCTTATGCATTTGTTAATAAATACATTCAAGGAGCGTCAGCAGAAGTATTATTAATTAATTTTAAAGATGTCATTATGGATCTTACTTTTCCAAAGAATATGCGTTGGGCTGGTAAAACAATGCGATTTGTTCGTCCGATTCGCTGGCTTGTGGCTTTAAATCAATCGAACATTATTCCGTTTGAAATTGGCGGTGTGTCAACATCTAATTCCACTTATGGGCATCGTTTCCTCGGTGAACAAGTCACTATTAAGGATCCTTTAATGTATGAAGAATTATTAGCTACTCAATATGTAATAGCAGATAGTAACGAGCGTAAAGAACGCATTTCTGATCAGATCAAGCAGCTTGAACAAGAAAAAGGCTGGCATATTCCAATGGATAGTGACCTTTTGGAAGAAGTTACACAATTAGTTGAATATCCAACTGTATTTTATGGTACATTTAACGACAAATTCTTAACGATACCTGATGAAGCACTGATTACATCCATGAAAGAACATCAACGTTATTTTCCTGTGCTAAGTGACAATGAGGAGCTTCTCCCTTATTTTGTAGCAGTAAGAAACGGTGATAATAGATCTATTGAAGTAGTTGCTAAAGGAAATGAAAAAGTACTGAAGGCGAGATTATCCGATGCGATGTTCTTTTTTGAGGAAGATCAAAAACATTCCATTGAACAATATAACGCTAAGTTATCGCGGATTGTATATCAAGAAAAACTAGGTACAATTGCAGATAAAGTTCAACGTGTTAGAGCACTAACAGATAAAATAACCACGTTGCTTGATGTTGATCAAACGACAAAACAAAATGCATTACGTGCTGCGGAAATTAGTAAATTCGATTTAGTAACTAACATGGTGAATGAATTCACCAAACTACAAGGTATTATGGGTGAGAAATATGCGCGTCTATTTGGGGAAAATGAGCAGGTTGCAAAAGCAATAAACGAACATTACATGCCTCGTTCTGCCAATGATGCATTACCTCAGTCGACAGAGGGGGCCGCAGTTAGTATTGCAGATAAATTAGATACAATTATTGGTTGCATTTCTGTCGGAATTATACCATCTGGATCCCAAGATCCTTATGCTTTAAGAAGACAAGCCATTGGTGTGTTGCAAATCTTACAACAAACTGGTTGGGACGTTACAGTAGAAAAATTAATTGATGTAACAAAAGAGCTTTACCAAACACTTGAAATCGAAAAATCATCAGAAGATAATATTGATGAAGAAATCAACTCGTTCTTCTATGCTAGAGCTTCCTATATTTTAAGAGAGGCGACAAGTGAGCAAGACATTATTGAAGCTGTATTGGCAAATGGAATTGGGAATATTTCTTTTGCCTATAAAAAAGCAGCATTGTTAACCGATAAAAGACATGATACTAGCTTTAAAGATACACAAGAAGCACTTGTTCGTGTGCTTAACCTAGCTAAAAAAGGAACAAATTCAGGTGTTGACGCTACGTTGTTACAGAATGCACAAGAACAAAAACTTTATGATAACTTTCAAGCAATTAAAGTGAAATACCAAGAGCAAATCCGAGCATATGAAGCAACACAGTCACTGGAAACATTAAGTCAGTTCACACCATTTATTCATGACTTCTTTGATCATACAATGGTGATGACAGATGACGAACAATTAAAAAATAATCGTTTATCCTTGTTAAATGAAATTGCTGCTTTAATCAATCAATTTGCTGATTTAAGTAAAATTGAATGGAAGCAACAATTAAATGCCTAAGCAAATGAAGGGTTGAAATTATGAAGTCAATCATCTATTTAGTATCTGATTCTGTAGGGGAGACCGCAGAGCAAGTTACCAAAGCGGCATTATCACAATTTCTTAATCGAATGGAGCATGAAATTGTGCGTATTCCATTTGTAAAAGAAGTAGCAAAGTTAGAGTCAGTTATTAATCATGCAGTGCATGACCATGCTATTATTGGTTATACGTTGGTAAATCCAACTTTGAGAAAGTACATGGCTGAAAAATCAAAAGTATTGAATGTTGTTGCAATTGATATTATTGGACCTGTGCTTGATGGGATGGAAAGATATTTTCAACAAAAGCCTGAATTAAAACCCGGGTTGGTCCATAGATTAGATGAAGCATACTTTCGTCGCGTTGAGGCAATCGAATTTGCGGTAAGGTTTGATGATGGACGAGATCCAAGGGGGATTGAAGAAGCAGATATTATTTTACTTGGAGTATCTCGGACTTCTAAAACTCCCTTATCTCAATACCTTGCTTTAAAAAGTTTTAAAGTTGTTAATGTGCCAATTGTTCCAGAGGTAGAACCATCGGAAGTGTTGTTTCATGTACCAGCAGAAAAATGTGTAGGCTTAAAAATTAATGCTGGAAAATTGCATGATATTAGGCGTGAACGATTAAAATCTTTAGGGTTGAAACAAGAGGCAAGCTACGCCACATTTGAACGGATTAATTATGAACTTGACTATTTTCAATCTATTATAGATCGAATCGGTTGCCCATGTATTGATGTGTCGAATAAAGCTGTAGAGGAAACGGCTAATTTAATTTTACAAATGCAAACACCGATGTAAAAAGAGAAAAACGTAACGAGCCACGTTTTATGCTGATGCTTGTTACGTTTTTCATCCGTTTTTAAATTTTTTTAGAAAAAAGGATTTTTGTTAATCAAATAAATAGTATTTTTAATATATTTGTATTATAATTAACATTTGTGAAAAAATGATCTAATATAAGATTGTTTTCCTAACACTATTTATTGTGGTTAGGTTTATTCATCTTGAATTTAAGGAATTATAGAAATAAGAAAACTGTATAAATAATTTTCTAAAAAAGTGTCGAAAGTTGCAGGAATTTTTCACTTTTTATAGAAATTAGATGTTGGTGATGTAAATGGCAGGACAAATTCCTGAGGAAACAGTAGACGAAATTCGTCGATCTAATGATATTGTGGATGTCGTTGGAGAATATGTTTCATTAAAGAAACAAGGAAGAAATTATTTTGGGCTCTGTCCTTTCCACGGAGAAAACACGCCATCATTTTCTGTTACGCAAGAAAAACAGATTTTTCATTGTTTTGGTTGTGGAAAAGGTGGAAATGTGTTTACCTTTCTTATGGAAATAGAAGGATTTACGTTCCAGCAAACCGTTCAATATTTAGCTGAAAAAAGTGGTCATTCCTTGCCTGCTTCGGTAGGACAAGAAACAGACCAAGAAAATAACAGTGAAGAGCAGATACATTTGAAGGCTTTTGCTTGGTTAACTAAATTATATCATCATTTATTACGTCATACTAAAGAAGGTAAGCAAGCTTATCAGTATTTATTGGATCGCGGTTTTACCGATGAAATGATTGATTTATTTCAATTGGGTTATGCTCCTCAATCAAGAGAATTGGTAGTGCAATTCTTAGAGAAAAAAGGATTTCATACACAACAAATGATCCGTGCTGGTGTGTTAACAGCAAATGAACAAAATCAAGCAAGTGATCGTTTTCGAGGTAGAGTGATTTTCCCGATCCGAAATCATCTTGGCAAAAGTATTGGGTTCGGTGGCCGTACGATTACAGATCAAGAACCAAAATATTTAAACAGTCCAGAGTCTGCTTTATTTCAAAAAGGTAGACTGTTATTTAATTTTGATTTAGCTAGAAGCACCATTCGAAATAGTGAACAAGCAGTACTATTTGAAGGGTATATGGATGTTATTTCAGCTTATCAAGCAGGTATTAAGAATGGAGTAGCAACCTTAGGAACTTCTATTACGGAAAATCAAGCTAAGCTGTTAAATCGCTATGTTAATACGGTTATAATCTGTTATGATGGCGATCAAGCAGGCATTGATGCCTCTTATAAGGCTGCAAGGTTGTTGCATCAAGTAGATTGTAATGTGAAAGTAGCGTCAATCCCAGAAGGACTAGATCCTGATTCATACATTGTAAAGTATGGGGAGAATCGCTTTCAAAATGAAATTATTGAAGTAAGCAATACGTATATGACGTTTCTAATGGAGTATTTAAAAAAAGATTATAACCTTCAATTAGAAGGAGATCGTATGCAATATATCGAAAAAGTAATAGATGAACTTGCAACGATCAAACGTCCGATGGAAAGAGAGTACTATGCAAAGGAACTAGCGAATACCTATGATCTATCGATAAATACAATGATGCAGGAAATTAAAGATCGTAGGAAGAAATTAGGCGTACAACAGGATAACCAACAAACATCTAGCCATACTAGGAACAAAGTTGGTTTTAGTAAGCAAAAAAAATTATTGCCTGCTTATCATAAGGCAGAGAAGCAATTACTTGCTTATATGTTACACGATGTCTCGATTGCCGAAAATGTAAAAGAAAGACTTGGTGCTTCTTTTAACCTAGATCTGCATAAAATTATTGTGACGCATTTATATGCTTTTTATGAAGAAGGAAACAATGCTAATATTAGTCAATTCATTGAACGAATAGACGATACTACAATAAAAAATGAAATAGTGGAAATTGCAATGGAACCAATACATCCAGATGTTAGCGATAAAGAAATTCAAGATTACATTTGGTTGATTAAAGCTGAACAAGAAGATAAAGCAACCATCCGATCATTACAACAAGCACAAAAGCAAGCAGAAGTACAAAAAGACTTCGTTAAAGCAGCGCAGATTGGCATGGAAATATTAGAAATACAAAAAAAAATAAAAAATGCTAATTCATGATATAGCAGTAGTTTTGGAAGGAGGGGGACTCATGGCAAATAATAAGCCATCACGTTCAAAAGAAAATGAAAATGAACTGACTTTAGATCAAGCAAAAGAACAATTATTGGAAATTGGTAAAAAGCGAGGCGTATTAGCTTATGAAGAAGTTGCTGAGCGCTTATCTGGCTTTGAACTAGAATCAGAACAAATGGACGAATATTATGAGTACCTAAGTGAACAGGGAATTGAAATCATTGGTGATTCGGAAGAAGATCCAAGTATGCAACAAATCGCAAAAGAAGAAGAATTCGATTTAAATGATCTTAGTGTCCCGTTGGGCATAAAGATAAATGATCCAGTTCGGATGTATCTAAAAGAAATTGGCCGTGTAGATTTACTGTCAGCAGCAGAAGAAATAAACTTGGCTGAACGCATCGAGCAGGGTGATGAAGAAGCCAAACGTCGATTAGCAGAAGCGAACTTACGTTTAGTTGTAAGTATTGCAAAACGTTATGTTGGTCGTGGTATGCTCTTCTTAGATTTAATTCAAGAAGGAAACATGGGATTAATTAAAGCAGTTGAGAAATTTGACTATCGCAAAGGATTTAAATTTAGTACTTATGCAACATGGTGGATCCGTCAAGCGATTACTAGAGCGATTGCTGACCAAGCTAGAACGATTCGTATTCCAGTGCATATGGTGGAAACAATTAATAAATTAATCCGTGTACAGCGACAACTATTACAAGACTTTGGTCGGGAGCCAACTCCTGAAGAAATCGGAGAAGAGATGGAGTTAACACCGGATAAAGTGCGAGAAATCCTTAAAATAGCTCAAGAACCTGTATCTTTAGAGACACCAATTGGTGAAGAAGATGACTCCCATCTAGGTGACTTTATTGAAGATCAAGAAGCAACATCCCCTTCTGATCATGCAGCATATGAACTATTAAAAGAACAATTAGAGGATGTATTAGATACCTTAACTGATCGAGAAGAAAATGTACTTCGCTTGCGCTTTGGTTTAGATGATGGACGCACAAGAACACTAGAAGAAGTAGGAAAAGTCTTCGGCGTTACACGTGAACGTATTAGACAGATTGAAGCTAAAGCATTACGTAAATTACGTCATCCAAGTCGTAGTAAGCGACTTAAAGATTTTCTTGAATAGCATTTAAAAATGATTAGGCTCAGTCATTTGCTACCAATTATTAATGATTAGTTGGGCAGATTGACTGTGTCTTTTTTTATATCAACTCTACAAACCTGCTAAACTATAGATGTTGAATCATTAAACATGTTGAGGTGGTAACTACCATGCCTGAAGAAAGAAAAACGATTATTATTAAAGAAATTCAGCATTGGAAAAAAAATCATCTACTACCAGAGAAATATTGCGATTTTTTATTAGCATTGTATACAGAAGGAAATACAGAAAACGTTAATCATAATCAATCAAACCCTATGGAATCAACAGGTGTAAAACCATTACATGTCCTTATTATTTCTTTAAATATTTTCTTATTACCAGTTACATTTATTGTATTATATTTTACTCAATTAAGTAGTTACTTGCAAGTCGGCTTTGGAAGTTTGATGATAGTACTTAGTTATAGCTTTTATATAATCGTAAAGACCAAGTTAGATTTTTCAGCTAACTACCCGTTATTCATTTTATTAGTAATTATCCTTTTTGTTACAAGTTATTTATCACAACAATTATTCCAAAATCAATTAATTATTGCATTAATAGCATTGACTCAGTTAATCATTTGGATAGGTTTTGGATTGAAACAAAAAAATAAACTACTTTCTATTGCTGGAATAGTTGGATTTATCTTTTGCTTGGTATATTTTGTGAGTTAAACAGATTAGGTTTTCTCTCCTACGTTGATGTAAGATAAAATAAATATAAAAAAATTAATACAAAAATTAAGACGAAATTGAACGAATGACCTAAGGAGATTGAACAATGAATGATAAAACGTTATCAAAACGATTACAACTAGTTGCGCATTATCTTCCACAACATGCTAACTTTGTTGATGTAGGAAGTGATCACGCCTATTTGCCCTCTTATGTTTGTTCACAAGATTTACAGGCTCGGGCAATTGCAGGCGAAATAAATGAAGGACCGTACTTAAGTGCAAAACAACATGTTGCGGCATTTGGGTTAACAGATCAAATTGAAGTGATTCAAGGAGATGGTCTAAGTGTAATCGAAGGTCGTCTAGTGGACCAAGTTGTAATTGCTGGAATGGGTGGCACATTGATTCGCTCTATTTTGCAACAAGGTGCAACCAAACTCTTTCACGTTAGTCGAATCATTGCACAACCCAATGTCGATGCCCCAGAGGTTCGGCAATGGTTCTATCAAAACAATTATCAACTAGTAGCCGAGGAAATCATTAAAGAAGATGGTCATATTTATGAGATATTGGTAGCAGATAAAGGTGATCCTACTACTCCATATGATGAAAACCAGTTGGAGCGTCAACTTTTCTTTGGACCTTATTTACTACAAGAAAAAACGGAGATCTTTATAGAAAAATGGAAAGCAGAGAAAAATAAGCGTGAACGAATTGTTACCCAAATGCATCAAGCGAAAATGATTAATTATGAAAAAATTAACATGTTTTTAAATGAAATAAAAATAATAGAGGAGGTTTTAGTTCGTGACGAACAAAGTACTCGCTAAAGATATTATTCAAATGCTAGAATATTGGGCGCCTAAAGAACTTGCGTATGATTGGGATAATGTTGGTCTGCAACTAGGCACATTAAATAAAGAAGTCAAAAAAGTAATGATTAGCCTAGATGTGTTAGAAAATGTTGCAGATGAAGCAATTGCTAACGACATCGACTTAATTATCGCGCACCATCCACTTTTATTTAAAGCAACAAAACAAATCAATGTCGATCAACCTAAAGGAAAAACGATTGCCAAACTATTAAAACATGATATCACTGTATATGCGGCACATACCAATTTAGATATCGCTTTTGGCGGTGTCAATGATATGTTAACAAAGCAATTAGACATAACGAACACAGACGTATTAGTTCCATCGGGCGAAGAAGCTTATCTGAAACTTGTGGTTTATGTACCAACTGAAAAGGTAGACGAAGTTAAACAAGTGTTAGGAGATAATGGGGCAGGGCATTTGGGGAATTATAGCCATTGTACTTTTGAACAAAAGGGTACAGGTTCCTTTACTCCACAAGGTGATGCCACCCCGTATATTGGAACAATAGGAAAAGAAGAGCAAGTCAATGAAGTGAAATTAGAGACTATTATTCCTTCAACTGCTAAAGACTTTTTTGTTCGTACCTTACTAGATGTTCATCCATATGAGGAACCGGCATATGATCTTATTCCACTAGCGAACGAAGGGAAGACAATTGGTGTCGGTAGAATAGGGACGATCAGAGAGGAACGAACATTAAGAGAATTTTGTGAAGATGTTAAAGAGAAACTGGATGTACCTGCGCTACGTAGCATTGGCGACTTAAATAAAAAAATCAAGAAAGTAGCTGTACTTGGTGGGAGTGGTCAAGGTTATATTGCGCAGGCAAAACGTTTAGGAGCCGACGTCTATCTTACAGGAGATTTAACCTTTCATGATGCACAAGAAGCATGGGAAATGGGCTTAGCCGTCATTGATCCTGGTCATCATGTAGAAAAAGTGATGATTGAAGGTTTAATACAATTCTTTGAAAAACAAGAACTGTCAATCACATTTGTTGCCGCTAAAAGCAGTACAGAACCATTCCAGTTTTTGTGAAGTATTTTTTTCTTTCAAAAGTACTTATTCACTATAGATGATGAAATTGACTTTATTTATGTTTATAATAAAAACGTAGTAATAATCGAAACTTGTCGCTATCTTTTTAAAAAGAACGTTTAGAGGAGTATTAATAATGAAAAACCATCAATTTAAGCAATATCAACTACATGAATGGATCTATGATGTTATTGATCAACTGACATTCCAAGCACCAACGCCTATTCAACAAAAAGTAATTCCTGCTGCATTAAGAAGGGAAAATATCATTGGTCAATCACATACTGGATCGGGAAAAACACACGCATTTTTAATTCCGTTGTTTAATCAGCTGGACTTAGATAAGCAAGAAGTACAATTTGTGATTACCTCCCCCACTAGAGAGTTGGCAACACAAATTTATAATGAAGCCAAAAAAATGATTGATTACGCCCCAAATGGGGGTCAGATTGATGCGAAATTATTAATTGGTGGAACAGATAAAAAACGAACAATTGAAAAATTAAATAAACAACCACAGATTGTAATTGGTACACCAGGTCGCATTCTAGATTTGATTGAAGAAGGAGCTTTGGACATTTACTCAGCTCGCTCTTTTGTGGTAGATGAAGCGGATTTAATGTTAGATTTAGGTCTTATTGATGAAATTGACAAAATGCTTGTACGAGCACATGAGAAGATACAAATGTTTGTATTCTCAGCAACTATACCTGAACGATTGAAACCATTTCTAACCAAATACATGTTTAATCCATCGTATTTTCATATTAAAGATCATTTTGCACCAGAAACAATTGAGCATCGGTTAATTCCGTTGAAACACCGTCCTATTGCAGAAGTTATTCATCATATCTCAAAAGCGATTAATCCTTATATCGCTATCATCTTTACTAATGGAAAAACTGCTGCAGATGAATTATTTCAACAACTACAGGAAAAAGGGCTTAATCCTGGTATTATTCATGGTGGATTGAAGCCAAGAGAGCGTAAACGAGTACTTAAGGATATCCAAGGATTAAGGTATCAATATATTGTTGCTACTGATCTAGCGGCTAGAGGTATTGATATTAAAGGCGTTAGTCATGTTATTAATGCGCAAATGCCAAAAGAAGAAGAATTTTATATTCATCGTGTTGGTAGAACGGCTAGAGCTGGAATGGAAGGCACTGCAATAAATATTTATACAGATGAAGATAAGCCATTAATTAAGAAGCTAGAAGAACGCGGACTTGACTTTACCAATTATGATATTGTAAAAAGTGAATGGCGTGAGATTAAAGCTTGGAATGAACGAACCCAACGTAAAAAAGAAGGGCATGACGTTGATAGAGAGGCTTGGAGTAAAGTAAAAAAACGCAAAAAAGTAAAACCGGGTTATAAAAAGAAAATGAAATATCAACACAACAAAATAAAAAAACAATTAAATAAAAAGAAATATAAAAAATAAAGATTAACGCAACTTGGTAAGGAGAGGTGTTTGTTTTGAAGATAGGATCACATGTTTCAATGAGTGGTAAAAAAATGCTGTTAGGTTCAAGTGAAGAAGCAGCATCTTATGGTGCATCAGCATTCATGATTTATACAGGTGCACCGCAAAATACAAGACGAAAAGCCATTGAAGAGTTAAATATTGAAGCTGGTAAAGCACATATGAAAGAAAATGGCATTGAAGAAATTGTAGTACATGCACCATATATTATTAATTTAGGCAACACAACTAAAAAGGAGACATTTGAATTAGGTGTTTCTTTTATGCAAAGTGAAATACAACGAACAGAAGCTATAGGTGCAAAGCAAATCGTACTTCACCCTGGTGCACATGTTGGACAAGGTACAGAAAAAGGGATTGCAAAAATAATTGAGGGTTTAAACGAAGTGTTAGAGCAAGATCAAGATGTTCAGATCGCACTAGAGACAATGGCGGGCAAAGGTTCAGAAGTGGGTCGCACATTTGAAGAAATAGCTCAAATTATAGACGGTGTCAAGCGTAATGAAAAACTGTCTGTTTGTTTTGATACTTGTCACGTACATGATGCTGGTTATGATATTGTTAATGATTTTGATGGTGTGCTAGATACATTTGATCGAATCGTAGGGTTAGATCGTCTAAAAGTGATCCATGTAAATGACAGCAAAAACCCAATAAGTGCACATAAAGACCGCCATGAAAATATTGGATTTGGTTACATTGGTTTTGATGCGCTCCGCTATATTGTGCATCACGAACAATTAAAGCATCTACCTAAAATCTTAGAAACACCATATGTAGGAGAAGATAAAAAAAATAAAAAACCTCCTTATAAGTTTGAAATAGACATGCTTAAAACAGCTCAGTTTGATAGTCAACTAAAAGAAAAAATTTTAAATCAATAACATGAGTCAATTTCATAATTCAATATTTGTTTGACAAACACGAATAATATAATTATATGTAGCATACCAGCTCCGTGCAGTCAGCAAATGAGGTCGCTTTCCGAAGGCATCGCCTCAGCTAACTTTCGTAGCAAAAACCGCTACGAAAGTGGATCTTCGGCTGATGCTATTCCTTCAGGAGTCTCCCCATTGCTTCCTTCACTTTTTAAACAACGTATAAATTAAAGAAAATAAGATGCAATGTTCGTGTTTTATTAAATAGAAATAAATTATGAAATCGACTCACATACCAAGCATTAAGTTTAAACCTCACTATCGATGGTCTTTCATCGTTATAGTGAGGTTTTTTCGACTTTAGTGACTTTGTTAAGAAAACCAACCTTCAACACCATACTGTTTAATTAACTGGTTAAATAAACGTTGGGCTTGTTTTGCAGTATTTAGATCCGTTATTTGAGCCAGTTTTTTAAACATTTTCATTCGATCAGATTCTAATAGGGGATTGAGTTCATTTGCGTGCAGAAAAGATGCAATCTGCACTGCTTGTTCGGACGTAATGACTACATCATATTGCTTGGCATAGTGAAGGAGTTCTGTCGAAGTAATACCTTTTAACTTTTTCTTTATCATCTGTTGAACAAATCCTTGCATGACCACCGCTCCTATAAATTATTCCTATTCTTTCTTATCTGTATGCAACAATAGCTTGAAAAGTGTGTATTAGTTGCAATTAATTAGAATCTACGTTAGGATATCAAGCTATAGGAAGAATAAGGACATGCAGGAAGGAGTAAGCACATGCGTAGAGATTTTACTGTTGCATTGTTAGCAATTGTATCAACCATAGCAATTATCTTCATACTCTCATTCAAACATTACCAAACACAAATTGATGCACTTACTACCAAAAATAAATTTTTAATGCAACAAAACGAACAATTAGAAGCAGAAATATCATACAATGAAAAGACTTTGATTGATCTTGAAAAAACTAATTATCTTGATTGGGCAAGTTTAGAAACTACCGCGAAGAGTTTTACCGAAGACAGTAGTGGAAATTTTAAAACTTCTTGGGGAATATATTTAGCGAATGAAGCAAAAAAGTATGCTATTGATCCTTACTTAGTATATGAATTATTAAAAGTTGAAACAGGTGGTACGTTTAATCCTAAGTTAGTTGGTCCAGAAACAAAATATGGACATGCTTACGGTATGTCGCAATTTATGAAAAATACTGCACCATGGATCGCTGATATGGCAGGTTTACCATACGAGGATAAGTTACTATTAGACCCTTATTATTCCATCCAACTATCGATTTGTTATCTTGATTACTTGCATCACGAATATGGCAATTGGGATGAGGCATTAACTGCTTATCACAGAGGTATAGCAGGCATGGAAGCTTATAAACAAAAAAATGGTACAGCGAAAAGTGACTATGCCTTAACGATTCAGCAGAATGCAAAAACACATCGTACAGTCGCTTTTGCAAACTAATTGGAAGATATTCGCCAGGGTGAAATCTTAAAAAAACCGCAAACTATAAAGGCACCTCAATAAAGGAAAGTGGGGGTCTTATGATGGAACAAAATAATGAACAGCGTAATAGTCATGTGGAAGATGCGCCAAAATTTGGAGAAGATGAGAAGGCTGCAACAGATGCATTTGCACAGCATGCGATGATTCAAGGAGACATGAATGGATACAATCGCAGAGAATTTGACGAAGAATATGCGCAAGAAATGACTGCAGGTGGGTTTAATGAACCTATTACTACTGATCCAGAAACAAAGCAACGAGCAGAAGTTGATTCAAAAACTGGTTTTGGTTGGTTTGGTGTAGTTATGGCAATTGCTTCATTTTTCATCTTACCTGTGTTTTTTAGTATTGGCGGGATCATCTTAGGATTTATGGCTAAGCGTAATGGCGCAGATATACTGGGTAACACAGCGATAATTGCTGGTGCGCTGTCATTTATCATCACATTGTTTATCGTTCCAATGGTTTAGAAATTGAAAGGAGCTACATAGCGTAGCTCCTTTTTTGTTAATTGTATTGAGGGAATAAATAAGTTACTTTAGTTTTAAGGTTAGATGGATGAATGGATGGATTTAATTGTATGAAATCATTGCGAACTTTGGTTAAATCATATTCGGTTAGGTTTGGATTTAATTGATCAATAACACTTATAAATGTATCTTGTTCCTTCATTTGATAGGACACAACATTAAAACTGATTTGGTTTTTCGTTTCTGATAGTTCGCCTGTTAACGGCTCATTCATCGATGAATTGTTTGTTAAATCTACTATAACACTATATAACAGTAAGAATAATAAAAAGCATAGTATAATTTTTTTGGAAACAATCATAAACTCACGCTCCATCCAGGTGAAACTTTTATGATACACAGACCGTATAATTAAAATAAGAGGAAAAAGGGTGGTGTGAAGATGTTTTTAGATATTAGCTGGATGAGTTTTGTCATCGTAGGATTAGGAACTTTATTTATGGTGGGAGAACTATTAGTCAACATGCGAGGATTATCAGCCATTTTAGGTTTTGGATTTATTGCAATATATTTCTTAAATTATTTAGAACCAGGCATGTTTATCATTATGCTTATTATTTATTTAATTGGATTATTACTCATTATTATCGATGGCAAAGTAATTAACGATGGAACCCTAGCCACGATAGGTGCTCTTTGTATGATTTTCTCAGTGGGGTTCAGTTCGCCAAATTGGACAGCTGGACTATATGCTATTTCTGGTGTGATTATTGGGGGGGTAAGCTCACTTTTTTTCCTGAAAGTTTTTCCAAAAAGGAAGATGTGGGGCAAACTAGCATTGCTTGATCAACTAACAGAGGAGAAAGGGTACAGTACCATGAATAAAACCTATAAAAGTTTAATTGGACATGAAGGGATAACACTAACTGATATGCACCCAGTAGGAACTGTTAGAATTAATCAACAAGACTATAGTGCTGTTTCAAATGGGCAATGGATTGAAAAGAATAAAGCAATTGTTGTGAAACAAGTGGATGGTACAAAGATATTAGTTGAACCAATCTATAATAAAAAATAGATTGGGTGTAATAGGGCAAAATAAAAAATAGAAGAACTATACTGATATGATATCATGTATAGTTCTTTTTTAAGGTAAAAGCCCTTAAAAATTATTGGTTATAGTAACATTAAACTACTTATTTATCCAAATTAAACCAAAATAAGTACGTCCACTTGCTATAATGTTAATTCTATGTAAATTTTCATTAAAAAACTTTACATATAACCAATAATGACTTAATAATAAGAAGGGTGTTTTATATATTTTTTAATTTTTAGAAGGGATGAACATCTAGATGCAGATTGACGTACAGACACTTGTATTTGAATTTGTGGGTGGTTTAGGTATTTTCTTAATTGGACTGAAGTTTATGGGAGAAGGACTACAGAAGTCCGCAGGGGACAAGCTTCGAGATATTCTAGACCGTTTCACAAGTAATCCTTTTATGGGAGTATTAGCAGGAATTATAGTTACCGTATTAATTCAAAGTAGTTCTGGAACCACCGTGTTAACTGTTGGATTGGTTAATGCCGGTTTTATGACCTTACGCCAATCCATTGGTGTAATCATGGGCGCCAATATTGGAACAACTGTTACTGCATTTATTATCGGTGTAGATATCGGTGCCTATGCTTTACCAATTTTAGCAATTGGGGCATTTTTATTATTTTTCTTTAAAAATAATCGGATTACTTATGTAGGACAAGCTATCTTTGGTTTTGGTGCTCTGTTCTTTGGCTTAGAGTTAATGAGTTCCGGTATGGAACCATTACGTGAAGTACAAGCTTTTAAAGATTTAACGGTTAGTATGAGTGATAATGCCGTTTTAGGTGTGGTTATCGGCACTTTATTTACATTTATTGTCCAAAGTTCTAGTGCAACAATTGGTATATTGCAAGAGTTATTTAATGCTGATGCCATCAGTTTAAAAGCTGCTTTACCAGTGTTATTTGGTGATAATGTAGGTACAACTATAACTGCTGTTCTGGCATCAATTGGGGCAAGTATTGCGGCTAAGCGAGCAGCCTATACACATGTTATTTTTAATTTGATTGGGACTACCATCTTCATTATTTTAATTGTTCCTTTTAATGAACTTGTCCTGTTTTTGCAATCACAACTTCATTTAAATGATCCAATGACGATCGCATTCGCACATGGAACGTTTAATGTTACAAATACAATTATGCAATTCCCGTTTATAGGAGTGCTTGCTTTCTTAGTAACGAAATTGATCCCTGGTGAAGATACATTAGTTGAATACAAACCAAAGCATTTGGATCCAATTTTCATTCAACAATCTCCATCTGTGGCACTTGACCAAGCAAAAGAAGAAGTACTTCGTATGGGGGAATATGCACACAAAGGGTTAGAAGAATCTAGTCAGTACTTAAATAATCACAATCAAAAGCATGCTGAATTAGCTTTACAAATTGAAGGGGCTCTTAATAACCTAGATAAAGAGATAACGCATTATTTAGTTCAATTATCAGGAACTTCATTTTCAGAAGCTGAGAGTAACAAACACTCCGCTTTACTAGACTCTGTGCGAGACATTGAGCGAATCGGTGATCATTTTGAGAATATTATAGAATTAATTCAATATAAAATTTCAAATAAAGTATCATTAACAGCGCAAGCCAATATAGATTTGAATGACATGTTTGATCTGACGGCCATTACATTAAAACAAGCGATTCAAGCATTGGGGGATATGGATCGTGAAGCTGCATTAGAAGTTGTTCATAAAGAAAATCAAATTGACCAAATGGAACGTACTTTCCGTAAAAAACATATTATTCGTTTAAATGAAGGTGTATGTGATGGGGCAGCCGGTATCGTATTCGTTGATATTTTAAGTAATTTAGAGCGAATCGGGGACCACGCAGTTAATATAGCTGAAGAAGTGCTTGACGATAAAAACTCAAATCCACAATAAATATGTAAAGGGGGTTACCCCCTTTACATATATGTTTAAGCTACATTGCATATTGAAGAAAAGAGAGAACGAATAAGAGTTTTTCAAAAAAGTCTTGAATGATTTTGATGTACATGCTATATTATTCTTGTTGCAAAAAAGATTTCCATAAACATATTGACGAAAAAAAGTATACGTGTTATATTATATATCGTCGCTTCACATAGTACTCAATTATTCCACAGTAGCTCAGTGGTAGAGCTATCGGCTGTTAACCGATCGGTCGCAGGTTCGAATCCTGCCTGTGGAGCCAATATGGCGGTGTAGCTCAGCTGGCGAGAGCGTACGGTTCATACCCGTGAGGTCGGGGGTTCGATCCCCTCCGCCGCTACCATATTTATAGTAATTTTACCATGAAAATAAAATGGCGGTCGTGGCGAAGTGGTTAACGCACCGGATTGTGGTTCCGGCATACGTGGGTTCGATTCCCACCGGTCGCCCCATTACAAAGATTGGACCCTTAGCTCAGTTGGTTAGAGCTATCGGCTCATAACCGATCGGTCGCAGGTTCGAATCCTGCAGGGTCCACCATTTATATAGCATCGTACGGAGGAGTACCCAAGTCCGGCTGAAGGGATCGGTCTTGAAAACCGACAGGGGCTTCACGGCCCGCGGGGGTTCGAATCCCTCCTCCTCCGCCATATTACATAATATTAAAAGTTAATTGGGCTATAAGTTAGACATAACATTCTGGCTCGGTAGCTCAGTCGGTAGAGCAACGGACTGAAAATCCGTGTGTCGGCGGTTCGATTCCGTCCCGAGCCATCTTTAAAACAAGCATTTTTAATGCTTGTTTTTTTGTGCGCATAAATATGGGCTCTATACTGAATGTGTTGTTCTTGATTTATACCAATGTATTACATGTCCAACTTACTAATATGTTTAGTTCACTTCAAAACAGGAAACATACTTGTAACAGATATTATTAATATAAAGGAGTTATCGGTATGACTCGTGAAGAAAAAGTACAAAAAGCGATTCAGCTTGTTAAAGAACAAAAACAAAATTTATTACACAAAGAAAATATGCAAAATGAAAAGAATAATATGCTCACAGATGAAGTGGACAATGAATTATCGAATTATGACAACCATCCAGCTGACCAAGGTTCAAATCTGTTTGAACGTGAAAAAGATATGGCGCTAAATGAATTTACAGAACAACAGATGAACGAGGTTGAGCAAGCTTTAGCAGATATTGATCACGGTACTTATGGATTATGCAACGTATGTGGTAAAAAAATTGCTGGTGATCGATTGTTAGCTATGCCAACAACGCAATATTGTATTGATCACGCAACAGACAATGAAAGAATTAATGGTCGACCTGTAGAAAATAATATATTTGAAGAATCCATTACAGCGAATGATGACACATATGAAGAAGACGAGGAAACTGGATTTGATCGAGAGGACACGTGGCAAGCGGTAGGTCAGTATGGTTCCTCGAATAGTCCATCAGATTTTACTAATCCAAAAGCTGATTATGAAGAAATGTATATCGATTCCGAAGAAAGAGCAGGTAAAACAGAACCGACTGATCGACTCGCCATAGCAGATTTTGAAGGCGATAATCAGCTAAATCAAGAAAAAAAGAAAAAAAAGTAAGTTTAACCAAGACACAAAAAGTAAATATATATTATGTAGGGAAAATAGTTCAGATATTAAAGCAGAAAAGTTGCATCGTTGTAATGGCTTTGATAATCTAATTAATAGAAGAAAAACGAATTTTTTGTGAACGTTTTTCTTACATAACTATTTAAGGAGGAATTAATCATGGCAAAATTTGAATTACCAGAATTACCCTATGCATATGATGCATTAGAACCACATATTGACAAAGAGACAATGAACATTCACCATACGAAACACCATAATACGTATGTAACAAAATTGAATGCTGCCTTGGAAGGTCATGCGGATCTACAAGAAAAATCATTAGATGAGCTACTTTCTGACTTAGATAGTGTACCAGAATCTATTCGTACAGCTGTACGCAATAATGGTGGTGGACATGCAAACCACAGCCTTTTCTGGACATTACTTTCACCAAATGGTGGCGGTGAACCAACAGGAGAACTAGCTGATAAAATTAACGCTACATTTGGTAGCTTTGATGAATTTAAAGAAAAATTCAAAACTGCAGCTACTGGCCGTTTCGGATCGGGCTGGGCTTGGTTAATCGTTGATAATGGTAACCTTGAAATTACAAGTACACCAAACCAAGACACACCAGTAATGGAAGGAAAAACACCTATCCTCGGTATTGACGTTTGGGAGCACGCTTATTATCTTAAATATCAAAACAAACGTCCAGATTACATTGCAGCATTCTGGAATGTAGTAAATTGGGATGAAGTTGCTAAATTATATCAAGCAGCTAAATAAGTGAAATTAATCAAAGAGCTAAGCGCTACGAGAGTGCTTAGCTCTTTTTATCGTTTTAAAGTAATCTACTTTAAAAGATGTAAATAATTTTCTTATTTTTTCTTTAGTTTTAAATACAGTATATCTCGTTTTCTTTTGTTCACAATAGAAGTAGAACAAAAAGGAGACAAATTATGAAGAAGAAATATTTACATATACTAATTGGTGATATGGAAGTTAATCGAGATTTAAAATTACTGCTCACGATTGGCGGCTTATACGCATTAGCGACTTTTTTGTCCAACACATTCGTTAATATTTATTTGTGGAAACAAACAAATGATTATGTTGCGATAGCCGTCTATAACTTGTTTATTTACATTTTACAACCAATAACGTTTATTGTTGCTGGTAAACTAGCCAAAAAAGTTGATCGCGTATTAGTTCTCCGGTTAGGGGTTAGTACGTTAGCGATCTTTTTTTTGACTGTGCTTATTGTTGGGGAAAAGGCCGCTAATTTTAATATGTTGCTCGGGGCATTGCTAGGGATTGGTTATGGGTTCTATTGGCTAGCTTTTAATGTGTTAACATTTGAAATAACCGAACCTGAGACAAGAGATTTTTTTAATGGGTTCCTAGGATTGATGCAATCATTTGGCGGCATGATTGGTCCTATTATCGCTGGTTATATCATTTCTCAGTGGGATAGTTCGCAAGGATACACAATAATTTTCACAGTTTCTTTCTTTTTATTTATTGGAGCAGTAACATGTAGCTTCTTTATTAATCGTCGTAGAGCCGAAGGGAAGTTTTTTTTCAAACGAATTGTAACTGAGCGTCGACATAATAAGAATTGGCGTCGTATTTTATATGCGCATGTTTTGCAAGGGTTACGAGAAGGTATTTTCGTTTTTGTTATTTCTATTTGGGTTTTTATCGCTACAGGCAGTGAATTAGCTTTAGGTACATTCAATTTAATTTTTTCTGGTTTTTCTTTTCTATGTTATTATGCAGCTACCCGAATCATTAAACCACATTTACGAAAGCGATCAATCTTTATTGGTGGTTTAATACTTTTTTTAGCGCTCTTTATTATAATTGCAAAATTAAATTATACAATACTCTTAATATATGGCGGTATCATTGGTATTGCTTATCCACTTTTTACAGTGCCATATGCCTCACTTACTTATGATGTCATTGGAACCGCTTGGAAAGCAAAAGAGTTGCGAATTGAATATATTGCTGTCAGAGAAGTCTTTTTAAATATTGGTCGCGTTAGTTCGATCATATTATTCCTAATTTGCATTCAACTTGCTCCACCCGCTTCAAGTATACCTGTTTTATTAATGTTGCTAGGTGGCGGACATTTCTTTGTATATTTTGTGATTAAAGGAATATCCTTACCTTCTTTGTCGAAAAAAAGCCCACCTACTGTAAAAGGAGACATAATCTCTCATGAAAATCGTTAAATTACATGTTATAATGATAACAGCAAATTAATAGGGGGAAACATGTAATGGGGAAAAAGAAAAAAACGAATAGATCACAAATTCCCTTCCGTTTAAATATATTATTTATCTTTGTATTTTTGTTATTTTCTTTACTAATTTTACAACTCGGTGTTGTGCAAATTCTAAATGGAGAAGAAGCACAAAAAGAAATTGATCAAACGGAAAGTTCACGTGCTTATATTTCTGTTCCTAGAGGGTTGATGTATGATCGTTTCGGAAAATTGATATTAGATAATGAGTCGACGCGTTCAATCACATATACCCCTCCCAAAAATGGACATAGTGCTGAGGAACGATTAAATATAGCAAAAAAATTAGCAACTTTTATTACAATGGAAGAAGATCAAGAAGCGCTAGCTTCGATGATTCGAGAAAGAGATAAAAAAGAGTATTGGTATTTGTTTCATGCAAAAGAAGCTGCAAAACGTTTAAGCGATAAAGAAAAGGAAATGGACAGCGGTGATCAATACCAAGCGATGTTGGACAAGATTAAACAAGAGGACTATAACGAGTTTGATTGGTCAGACCCTAATCTGTTAAACGTAGTTGCGATTAAGAAAGAATTAGATGCTGCAACAGAATTCACACCACATATTGTAAAAAATGAGGGTGTAACTGAAAAAGAGTATGCTATGGTCTCTGAGCACCTATATGAATTAGAAGGTATTGATGCCACAATTGACTGGAACCGAGTATCTAAAGTGGAGGACACGCTTTCTACATTTATTGGTAACATTAGTACAACTGATCAAGGTATTCCGCAAGATAACGAAGATTATTACTTAACACGTGGCTATAGTCGTAATGACCGTGTGGGTACTAGTGGATTAGAAGAAGAGTATGAAGAAAATCTTAGAGGACAGAAAAAGGTTGTAGAATTTACAACCAATAACAATAATGAAATTGTTGGTCAAAAAACCATTAATGACGGACAAAGCGGAAATGATCTCGTCTTAACGGTTGATATTGAATTGCAGCAAGCAGTTGATCAAATTGTACAAGAAGAGTTAGAAAAATATATTGAATCGAATCCATACGAGAATCGATTTATGGAAGATGCTATGGTGGTCATGATGGATCCTCAAACAGGCGAAGTGTTAGCTATGTCTGGTGCTGCTTATGATAAAGAAAAAGGCGAAGTCTATGATGAAGGTTATCGAACTATCTATAACACGAATGTACCAGGATCAGTAGTGAAAGGTGCTACTGTTTTAGCAGGATTAGATTCAGGGGTGATTAGTCCAGGTGAACATCTATATGATTCTCCAATAAAAATTGCAGGCTCTCGCACAATTAGTTCTTACAAAAACATGGGGTCGATTAGTGATATACAGGCTATTGAAAAATCATCGAATATTTACATGTCAAAAATTGCAATTCGTTTAGCTGGTGCGGATTATCAAGCGGGTCAACCTTTACGAAACTTTGACTTTTCCGCTTTTCAAACTTTACGAAACTACTATAGTCAATTTGGATTAGGTGTGGAAACCGGCATTGATTTACCATATGAAGCGCCAGGTTTGATTGGTTCCAGTCCAAATGCTGCTAACCTGTTGTTTCTTGCTTTTGGTCAATATGATACGTACACTACATTACAATTAGCACAATATGTATCTACAGTTGCAAACGATGGTTATCGCGTTCGGCCGCATTTAGTTAAAGAAATACGTCAAGCGAATGGGTCGAAAGAAAAGCTTGGTCCAGTTGTGAATACAATTGAAACAGACGTGTTAAATAAAATTGAAATGAAACAAGATTATATTGAACGTGTGCAAACTGGATTTAGACGCGTGATAACACAAGGAACCGCTAGTAGTCAATGGAGCAGTAATTCCCATCAAGTTGCTGCGAAAACTGGTACAGCGCAAAATATGGTATCGACCGATAATGGTTTAAAAGAAACTTATAACCTCTCTTTAATTGGTTATGCACCATACGATAATCCCGAAGTTGCTTTTGCCATCATTGTCCCACGAACTGGTACAGGGAATGATCAACATGGTATTCACCATAATATCGGTAATAAAATTATTAATAAGTATTTCGAACTAAAAGAAAAACGTTCTGAAGGACAATCAGATGATAATTCAGATCAATCTACAAACGCTCAAAGTGAATAGAAAGCATAATAAGTTCAAAGAAGGAAAAGCTACAAGTAGTAGCTTTTCTTTTTTTGTTTCGACAAAAGATCATCAATTTACACAATCTTTACATTCAGTTAACCACAAGTTTATACAAAATCGTTATGATGAACTTGTGGCCTAAAGAGCCAAGCCCAAACAAAAAAATTAGGGGGAAACATTTTATGAAGAAAATGAAATTAGTCGGTTTCGCATTATTACTAGTCTTAACAATAGGCTTCCTTGCTGCGTGTGGTAGCGGTGAAGATGGTGATTCTAGTAGTGAATCAGAAAACACAAATACGGAAAGCACAGAAGATGCAGGGAATGCTGATTCTGAAGGAACTGCTTCTGGTACATTAACTATTTCTGGTTCAAGTGCAATGCAACCACTTGTTGCTGCTGCAGCAGAACAATTCATGAGCGAAAATCCTGATGCAGACATACAAGTGAATGCTGGTGGATCTGGTACTGGATTAAGTGAAGTTTCTGAAGGTCAGGTTGACATTGGTAATTCTGATGTCTTTGCTGAAGCTAAAGATGGTATTCCTGCTGATGAACTAGTAGACCATAAAGTAGCGGTAGTTGGAATGACAGCTGCAATTCACCCAGAAGCTGGAGTGGAAGATATTTCTAAAGAAGATCTAATCAAAGTTTTCACAGGAGAAATTACTAACTGGTCAGAGCTTGGTGGAGCAGATCAAGAAATCACACTAGTAAATCGTCCAGATTCTTCAGGAACTCGTGCTACCTTTGTTGATTTCGGTTTGGATGGAGCAACTCCTGCTGAAGGTGTAACAGAAGATTCTTCTAACACAGTACGCCAAATTGTTGGAGACACTCCTGGAGCAATTGGATACTTAGCATTCTCTTACTTTACAGATGATTCTGTTGTAGCAATGTCAATTGATGGCGTAGAACCAACAGACGAAAATGTACAATCTGGTGATTTTCCAATTTGGGCTTATGAACACTCTTATACGAATGGTGAACCAGAAGGTTTAGCAAAAACTTTCTTAGATTACTTAATGAGTGATGAAGTGCAAAATAACATTGTTCCTGAACAAGGTTACATTGCAGCTTCAAAAATGGAAGTGCAAAGAGACGCAGAAGGAAAGCAAACTGAAGCTAACTAATAATAAATAAAAGATATAGAAATTATGCTGCTAATTAGGGTGAATGTAGATGCATTTGCCCTAATATGCCTATTTTTAGGGGTGAAAACATGAAGGATGAACAAACTATCACAGCTGTACAACAACGATTACTTAAAAGTAGACAAGGGAAAGCTAAAAAAAATGAATTTACTGGTCGGTTTATCGTTACAGTAGCAGCAATTATTATGATAGTAGCAACAATATCTATTACTATTTTCCTGGCAACAAAGGGTTTGCAGTCCTTTTTAGTAAGTGGTGTAAGCCCAATTGAGTTTTTAACCAGTACTGATTGGAATCCTACTGCAGATGAAAATCCATCATTTGGCGCGTTTCCGTTTATCTTTGGAACATTAGCTGTTACTTTTTTATCTGCTTTAATCGCTGGTCCCATTGGGATTGGTGGTGCTATTTTTATGTCTGAAATCGCACCTTCTTGGGGCAAAAAAGTACTTCAGCCCGTTATCGAATTGCTAGTAGGGATTCCCTCAGTCGTTTATGGATTCATAGGCCTTACAGTACTTGTACCATTTATGCGTAATACATTTAGTGGAGCGCAAACTGGTTTTAGTTTATTATCAGGTGTCATTGTATTATCAGTTATGATCTTACCAACAATAACTTCGATAGCTACAGACGCGATGATTTCATTACCTAGCAATTTAAGACAAGGTTCGTATGCATTAGGCGCAACGCGTTGGCAAACGATTAAGAAAGTATTAATACCTGCTGCAATACCTTCACTATTAACTGCAATTGTATTAGGTATGGCAAGAGCATTTGGTGAAGCTTTGGCTGTTCAAATGGTGATTGGAAATGTAAGAGCAATTCCAGACTCAATTTTAGAACCCGCAGCAACGTTAACAACAATTATCACATTGAATATGGGACATACAACGTACGGTAGTGTGGAAAATAACACACTATGGTCAATGGGACTTGTATTATTAATTCTATCATTTATTTTCATTTTAATTATCCGTTATCTTTCCAGTAGGAGGAAGCTATAATGAACAGCAAAGTATCAGACCGGATTGCAACAGGGGTATTCGTTCTATTAGCATCCATAATTGTATTATTATTAGTAAGTTTGTTTGGATACATTTTGGTTCGAGGTGTACCACATATATCGCTTGATTTCTTAACAACAGAGTCAAGTACAGTTAGTGCTGGTGGCGGTATCCGTGATCAACTGTTTAACTCATTTTATGTTTTATTTATTACCATGCTTATTACTGTGCCTTTAGGTGTTTGTGGTGGTATTTACATGGCTGAGTATGCAAAGCCTGGTAAATTAACTAATTTTATTCGTTCATGTATTGAAATGCTTGCATCATTACCATCTATTGTTGTTGGGATGTTTGGACTTTTAATTTTTGTAAATACATTTGATTGGGGTTACTCCATTATTGGTGGTGCCTTAGCACTTACCATTTTCAATATCCCTACCATGGTACGAGTGACAGAAGACTCCATTCGTTCTGTGCCGGGGGAATTGAAAGAAGCTAGTCTAGCATTAGGAATTACCCATTGGCATACGATAAAAACGGTTATCTTACCAAGTGCGTTTCCTGGAATATTAACTGGTGCGATATTAGCAGCAGGAAGAGTTTTTGGTGAGGCAGCTGCATTACTATTTACAGTTGGTTTATCTACACCTCGTTTAGACTATGGTAATTGGAATCCATTTTCAGAAGATTCTCCTTTAAATTTAATGCGACCAGCTGAGACATTATCGGTTCATATATGGGCTACGAATACAAATGGTATTATCCCAGATATTGATGCTGTTTCTGCAGGTGCTTCCGCCATCCTAATTTTATCCGTGCTTTTATTTAATTTGATTGCTCGATGGTTAGGTAGCGTCATTCATAAGAAGTACACAGCAAGTAAATAACATGATAGGGGGCTATTAAGTTATGTCACGTTCAATTACATTAGAAATACCTGAACAAAAGTCTGAAGAAGTAAAAGAGAATAATAAAGCAACCGATATAGTTTTAGATATTAAAGACTTAAGTGTTTATTATGGGGAGAATCAAGCAGTAAAGCATGCCTCTTTTCCAGTTTATAAAAACCAAGTTACCGCACTGATAGGACCATCCGGTTGCGGTAAGTCAACTTTTCTTCGAACAATTAATCGAATGAATGACTTGATTCCGATTGCTCACAATAAAGGCGAAATTGTCTATGAAAATGCTGTTAATTTATTATCTGATGAAGTGGACATTATTGCATTACGTAAAGAAATTGGAATGGTATTTCAAAAACCAAATCCTTTTCCAAAATCAGTCTACAATAATATTGCACATGCACTGCGGTTTTATGGCATTACCAAAAAGAAAGAGTTAAATCGTATTGTGGAAGAAAGTTTAAAAAAAGCTGTGCTTTGGGATGAAGTGAAAGATAGATTACACGAATCAGCACTTGCTCTATCTGGTGGTCAGCAACAACGTTTATGTATTGCACGTACGTTGGCGATGGAGCCTAATCTATTACTATTGGATGAACCAGCTTCAGCATTAGATCCTGTATCCAATGCAAAGATAGAAGAACTTATATTACACTTGAAAGAAGATTATTCAATTGTCATTGTTACACATAATATGCAACAAGCTTCTCGTATTTCCGATAAAACGGCATTTTTCCTTAATGGAAATGTTGTTGAATATGATGATACGAAAAATATTTTCACCAATCCAAGTAAAAAAGAGACGGAAGACTACATTTCCGGTAGATTTGGTTAATAGGGGGCGTTAACTTTGGAACTGGCAGAAAAAGATGCAGTATTTAACATTTTTGATATGAATTTATGGTATGGCGACTTTCAGGCGCTTCATAATCTTCATTTCTCGATTAAAAAAAATGAAGTTACAGCTATCATCGGTCCTTCTGGTTGTGGAAAATCTACTTTTATTAAAACCTTAAACCTAATGATCAATATGGTACCAGGAGTTAAAATGTCTGGAGAAATCAAATATCAAGATAGGAATATTTTACAAGGTTCGGTTGATTTAGTGCAATTAAGAAAAGAAATAGGAATGATTTTCCAAAAGGGTAACCCTTTTCCTCAATCTATTTATAATAATGTAGCTTACGGACCAAGAATTCATGGGATAAAACAAAAGAAGAAATTGGATGAAATCGTTGAACAATCACTAAAAGATGTAGCATTATGGGAAGAAGTGAAGGATAGATTAGATAGTAATGCTATGGGTTTATCTGGTGGTCAACAGCAACGATTATGTATTGCTAGAGCTATTGCAACAAAACCAGATGTAATTCTAATGGATGAACCAACGTCTGCTTTAGACCCGATCTCTACATTAAAGGTTGAAAAATTAATCACAAAATTAAAAGAAGATTATACAATTGTCATTGTTACGCATAACATGCAACAAGCAGCTCGCGTTTCTGACAAAACGGCCTTTTTCTTAAATGGTGAGATTGTTGAATTTAGTGACACAGATAGTTTGTTCTCTAATCCGAGTGATAAGCGGACAGAAGAATATATAACAGGTAGATTCGGATAATATGAACGAACAAACTGAAGGAGGCGCGTAATGGTATCAAGACCACATTTTGAGTCAGAAATAGAAAAGATTAATGAAAAAGTAATCGCCCTTGCAGAAGGGGCGAAAAAGCAATTACAAGATTCAGTTAGAACATTGTATGATAAAGATATTTCAGCAGCCAAACACGTAATAAAAGCGGATGAAAAACTGGATAAAATGGATCTAGATATTAATGAATCGGTAATTCTCTTAATTGCTAGACAACAACCAGTTGCATCTGACTTGCGTAAATTAATTGTTGCATTAAGAACTTCTGCTGACCTAGAACGGATGGCAGACAACGCGAAAAATATTGCACGCGCAACAACACTTTTGGGTGATGACCATAACTTATTGATCCACCCTTCGATCCATGATATGCGTGATGTAGCACTTAGAATGATAGATTTAGCTATGGAAGCATATCGTCAAGAGGATATTTCACTTGCAAAAAAATTATCTGAATTAGATGATATAATTGATGGAATGTATTCCAATATGTTAAGAGAGTTATTAGAGGAAACCGCAACTGAACCACAAAAGATACAGTTAATTATGCAGTTAGCCTTTAGTGGTCGATATATCGAGCGTTTCGGTGATCATTTAACCAACATTGCAGAGAATATAATGTATTTAGTTAAAGGACACTTGCCGGATTTAAACGAATAATAAAAAGCACAAGGAGTGAGTAAGCGCTATGCTTTCCACTTTTCTTGTGCTTTTTTTAATCGTTCTGCCCTGTAATCGTAGCTGCAATTTCATCGATTGACATTTCACTTGTTAATTCAAATGTTCCTATTTGAATGCTGGTTGCATAATCATTTTTATTTAAAAACGAAATAAGCGCATTTTCATCTTCTATGATACTCGCATTGGCCAATACGCCAGCAATCTCTGAGATGGTCATCCCAGATTCGATGTGAAGTGAATAGATGCGAATTTCTTTAGGAGGAGTTTGCTGTTCCTCAGAAGGGCTTGTCTCCTCATTATCATTTTCTTGATCTTGATCTTTTTGTTTTTGATCGGCAGTATTTTCTTCTTCTGGTTGTTGCTCTGCAATACCTTCAACAGTATAACCTTGCGCTTCGAGTTCTTGTTTCATTTCTTCAGTAGATAAGGTACCGGTTTGGTTATCTTTTAGCTCTTTGTCATTATCTAGCATATAAAAAACACCCAATAGAACTGTTGCTGTTAATAAACCTAAGGCGAAAGAACGTAATATTTGTTTCATTAGTTAAAGCCTCTATCCTGTTTTGAAAATTGATTTACGAGTGTTTGCACATCGTATTCGCTTAAATTCGTTAACTTGGCTATTTCCGCGACTGTTTTTCCGGATTTAGCTAACTGTTGAATTTTTCTCATTGTAGGAGTTTGATTCGGATTCAGTAAATCGGCCGTACTTATTTCTTCTGTTAATAGTTCTTCTTCCAAGATTTTGATTTTTTTCTTCATTTGATAGGTATCTTGTAGCATTGTAATAGATAGCTGCTCAATTTGGTTTTCAATCTGCTTAAAACGGTCATTTGCAAAAAAGGATAAAATTAATAATATCATTCCAACAACAGCTAACCCAATTATCATGTATAGTAGCACTATGTTCCCTCCAATATGTTACACTCTAGTTATAACACAACCAGTTAGCAATGAACAATATGTAAAGAAAATTTTTAGCACCTTAATGTTAAGCGAGTACTTGAATTATAACAAGATATTTGATAATATAATTAAGTCTGTGATTTAAATTTTAAAATTGAAGATAGTTGAATAGTTTGGAGGGATAACGATGCGCGTAAATATTACACTTGCTTGTACAGAAACAGGCGATCGAAATTATATTACTACAAAAAATAAACGTAAACACCCTGAACGTTTGGAGCTAAAAAAATATTCTCCACGTTTAAAAAAACATACGCTTCACCGTGAAACAAAATAGTATCGTTCTAAAAACTCTTACCTCATGAATAGGTGAGAGTTTTTTTGAATTTTCTTATATTTGTTTGTAGAAGGGGAATCAGATGAAATGAGAGAGGAAAAACAACTTCTTAGACGACAGATGAAAGATAAGCTTAACCAGCTTACTCCTGATCAAAAACAAACCATTGAGCAGCGTTTATATGAAAAATTGTGGCATAATGACTCGTGGAAAGCTGCGAAATCAATTGGTATTACTATTTCACAGGGGTATGAATGGGACACTACTCCAATCATTAAAAAGGCATGGGAGCAAGGGAAACAAGTAGTTGTGCCAAAGTGCTTTCCGAAAGAAAAACAATTAGTATTTTATCAATTAAATGATTTTCAACAATTAGAAAGCGTGTATTATGGTTTATTAGAACCTAATCCTGAAACATCGGAAAAAGTCTTATCCAACCAAATTGATTTACTTCTCGTCCCAGGACTTGTTTTTGATAAAAATTTATACCGTATTGGTCATGGTGGTGGTTTTTATGACCGGTATTTAACAAGCTATGATGGAAAAACGATTTCTTTAATATGGCGAGAACAGTTAATTGAACATATTGCTACTAAACCGTATGATATTCCAGTTGATGACCTTTTAATCGATTCATAATTTTTTTTAGTTTGTGGAACGCTACCTATGTAAAGTTATTAAGAAAGGAAGAGATTATTATGCGTAATGTATGGTGGATGATGGCAGTAGCCATTGGTGGCATGTTCATTTTAAAAAAACGTTATAAGATCATTAACATGTTATTAGCGATAACAATGATTAGAAAGCTAATTGTAACAATTGGCATGCGTATCCCTTTGGTTCGCAATGAAATAATGTCTAATCTTTTACAACCTACAAAATAAAGAAAAGAGAGGAGGAAATGTTTTCATTGCATTTCCTTCTTTTACTGTAGAATAAAATGGTACAATAGGTAGGAGGGGGAGCAATATGCACATTGAAAATAGCTATTATTATTTTAGATTGTTGGATCACTTTATTAATCAAGAGGGTTTTGAATTAATTTATATACATACGAATCAATCAGAAATATGGTTACAAAGAAAAACACGCAAATATAATCAAGTGGTTCGAATAGCACAAGTGGGGTTTGATTGGAGAAATCAATTAGAGAATGACCACAAACGCACGATGATGAATAGTGAAAAACTTGCACGCCTATTTTTAGGTTCAACTATTACCTTATACAATATATATGTTGCTGAACATCCTCCGGTCGATACTTGGGAGTATTTAAAACAATCCCAAAAATTAAAACATAAAAAATTTAAGGAAATAAAAATGTTTTATTTAGACAAGGAAAATCGTGAAGAAGAATTAATTAGGTTGACTCAAGATTTAAACATTAAAGAGGTATCGATGAAGCAACCAGATGATGTATGGGAATTAGAAAAGCACACCCAACAATTACAAGCGAAACTTATCAGTACATATAATAGAAACCAAAGAGAAATGAAGCAAGTTTTTCAACATGCTAAGCCTTTTTTTACGTATGTGATATTAGTTCTTAATGTCCTAATGTTTATGTTGCTGGAGATAAAAGGTGGCAGTATGACGACAGAAGTTTTAATTGATTTTGGTGCAAAATACAACCCAGCAATGATAGACGGTGAATGGTGGCGAATTATTACTTCGATGTTCCTCCATATCGGGTTACTTCATTTATTAATGAACATGCTTGCACTTCATGTTGTAGGAAGCTTAGTAGAACGGATTTATGGTAATACAAGATTTGTAATAATATACTTTTTAGCTGGTATTGTTGGCGGTTTAACAAGTTTTGCATTCAGTCCACAAGTATCTGCAGGAGCTTCCGGAGCAATATTTGGGTTGTTTGGAGCATTACTATTTTTCGGTGTTAATCATCGTAGAATTTTCTTTCAAACGATGGGGTGGAACGTTATTGGTGTCATTATTTTTAATGTGATTTTTGGACTTGTGGTTCCAACCATTGATAATGGCGCCCATATCGGTGGATTAGCAGGAGGTTTTATTGCAGCTGCCATTGTCCATTTCCCTAAAAAGAAGCAGTGGTTACGTCAAGCAGGCGCTTTTATTGCCTTCCTACTTATATGTGTAGCTATCCTTTTTTATGGCTTGTTGAATCAATCGGTACAAGATGAAGCTAAACAGTATGACTTTCAACGACAATTACAACAGATGAATGAATTAGTAGACCAAGAAGGTTATCATACGATGATTGATACAGCTTCTCGCGCTTTACAACAAAAACCTAATGATTATCAAGCTGAATTTTTATTTTATCGTGCTTTTGCATACAGTCATATGGAGCAGTCAGAAAAAGCATTTGATGATCTCAAAAAAACAATTGAATTAGCTCCAAAGAAAATTCCTGAAGCCTATTATAATTTAGCTTTAATTTATCTGGAGCGGAATCAATTGACACAAGCGAAAACGACAATTGAAAAAGCCGTGGAATTGCGTCCAGAGGACCAATCGTTTAAAAAACTTCATGATGAGCTATTTGAAGCGTCATAATATTGAATCAATTGTTGTTTTTCACCGTTTTGATCTTGGTATAACACTTTAAGGTGTGTGCCATCCTTTGCAAACAATACTAATGGAATAAAACTATCTTTAATCGGATCTGCTTGATCAAAGGGAAGGATATAATTGGTATATAATCCTTCCCATAACTGGGCAATAACGCGTTTTGTGTCTTCAGCTGTTAAGGAAGGAATAGGTTTTGTTTCATACTGTGCTATAAATGTTAATGGAATATAATAGTAATCTTCTTTTTTTAGCTCAAAATGATCAATAAGTTTATTCCAATGCACAGATAACTGCTGAGTAGCTGCATGATCTAAAGCTTGTTTCCATTCTTGTTGGCTATGATCCTCTGGTGTCTGAAATGATTCTAGCGGACGATAAGCTGAATCAAATACATATAATTCATCACTTGATATTTTTTGTACACTTTTAATGATATCTTCCGGATAATGCACTTCGGCATGATGATACGTTATTGCTTGATAATGACTACTTCCTTCTCCATTAATAGATGCCTTTAAATCAATTGTATCTGTTTCTTCTTGCCATTTGCTTTGCATTCCTTTGAGACGTCCATCTACATATAAAAGACTTAGATCTTGTCTTAAGTAAACAGGGCGATCAACTACCGATTTAGTTTCCCATTCAATTTTATATTTATGTTGATTTGATTCTGTTAGAAAATTTAATGCTGTTTCGGCTTTAGTAAATGTGACCGACGAGTCAAATGGAAAGTACTTTATTGTTGTAACACTTTGTAAAGACTGTATGATAAAAAATAATAATCCTACTAGCAAAAATAAAATGATCATTAAATGATAACGCATGAAATCACCCTCAGTTTTTCATCATATATTTATCCATATGTCCAAGCTATCTTGTTTATGAGAGTATTATTTTTAAGGAGATGTAAAAGCTATGGTTAGTTAGATCGCAGATTATTTGTGAAGTAAAGGAGATCTATTCCATGGCAAAACAGAAAGTGAGTTCATCATTTAATAAAAATGTTTCTTTTTTGAATGATTATTTAGGAGTAGAAAAAAGTTTTGATGTGATTCAATTAGATTTGCATTATGCAGGACGAAACATGGCGATGTATTTAATTGACGGGTTTGCAAAAGACGATATTTTACATTATCTTATGCGTTTTTTAGCTGAGTTGCAACCAGCTCAGCTAGAACCAGATACGCTGATGCATCTGTTGAAAACATATATTCCTTATGTAGAGCTAGATACAGTCGATGATTTAAGTGTTGCAGGAGATACGGTTTTAGCTGGACCTACCGCCCTAGTGGTGGATGGGTTAGATAAGGTTATTATTATTGATGCGCGTACATATCCAGTAAGAGGCCCTCAAGAACCTGATTTAGAACGAGTGGTCCGAGGCTCTAGAGATGGTTATGTAGAGACGATTATCTTTAATACTGCCTTAACAAGAAGAAGGATACGTGATCGCTCCCTCCGTATGGAGTATATGAGTGTAGGCAGAAGATCAAAGTCAGATATATGTATATGTTATATCGAAGACATTGCGGATGACGGAAAAGTAAAAACCTTAAAAAAACATCTAAAGAAAATAGATACAGATGGATTACCAATGGCAGAAAAAACTATTGAAGAATTTTTAAGTGGGCGACATTGGAATCCATATCCGACCATTCGATATACGGAGAGGCCAGATACCGCTGCTGCACATCTTTATGAAGGACATATTATTCTTATTATCGATGGTTCACCTAGTGTGATGATATTACCTTCGACTTTTTGGCATCATCTACAGCATGCCGAGGAATACAGACAAAAGCCTTTAGTTGGAGCATATTTGCGTATGGTAAGGTTCATTGCGGTTATCGCGTCCATCTTCCTCTTACCATTCTATTTTTTAATCTCGTCAACACCTGCCATTTTACCAGATTCTTTAATATTTTTGGGCGTAGAAGAAGTAGGTTTAATCCCTTTATTAATACAGTTTTTAATTGCTGAGATCGGAATTGATATGCTTCGAATGGCAGCCATACATACACCAACAGCACTTGCAACAGCCTTAGGACTAGTAGCTGCTATTATGATTGGTCAAGTTGCTGTGGAAGTAGGTTTGTTCTCAAATGAAGTAGTGTTATATCTAGCCATTGCCGCCATGGGAACATTTGCAACTCCTAGTTATGAATTAAGTCTTGCTAATCGGTTAACTCGTCTAGCATTACTTTGCTTCACAGCTATTTTCGGTGTGAAAGGATATGTGATAGGTGTAACGGCATGGTTGGTTTATCTAATTCGCATGAATACATTCAAAACAGGTTATCTTTGGCCATTTATTCCGTTTTCAGCAAAAGCTTTTGTTGATGTTATCATTCGCACACCAATCCCATTAAAAACGAGAAGGCCCAATTTCTTAGATCCCAAAGATCCAGATCGCTAATTTTAGCGATCTTTTTTTATTTATTGAGATTTAGTTTGGATCTACAGTTTTAAATCATTTGCAAAATAATAAGTTCGATTTTTTGTAATTAATTTTTTGTTAATTTTTTGTTATAATGAAATAGGTGATATAATGAAAACGGTTTATGACGTACAACAGTTATTAAAGAGATTTGGAACGATTATCTATATTGGTGATCGTTTAGCAGATTTAGAAATGATGGAAATGGAAGTTAGAGAACTATATCAAGCACAGTGTATACCAACAAACGATTATCAGATGGCAATATTATTGTTAAGACAAGAAAAATCGCAATTGTTGCATGGGGGAGGAGAATAAAATGAATAGAAAATTAATTGGTGTGGATATAGGTGGAACAACAATTAAGATAGGTATTATCACATATGAAGGTGAATTGTTACATAAATGGGAGATACCGACAGATAAACGCAACAGTGCCAACCACATACCTGAGGATATTTGGAATTCTATACAAGATAAATTAACGGAGCAACATATTGAGCGAACTTCGATTGTTGGCATTGGTGTAGGTGCACCAGGATTCGTTGATACATCCACAGGAAATGTTTCCGTTGCTGTTAATATTGGATGGCGGAATTTCGATTTGGGACAAGCGATTCATGAATTATCAAAATTACCTGTTTATGTAGACAACGATGCCAATATTGCTGCAGTTGGGGAGAATTGGAAAGGGTCTGGGAATCTAGCAGAAAATATTATTGCGATCACACTTGGCACTGGAGTAGGCGGGGGCATCATAGCAAATGGACATGTTATAAACGGTACGAATGGTACAGCAGGTGAGATTGGTCATATCACAGTTGAACCAGAAGGTGGAGCTCCTTGTAATTGTGGGAGAACTGGCTGTTTAGAAACAGTTACATCAGCTACAGGAATTGCACGTCAAGCAAAAGAAGCGGTCGACGCTGGAAAAGATACACGCCTGAAACAAAGATTAGAAAGAAATCAATTATTAACGGCAAAAGATGTTTTTGATTTAGCAAAAGAAGGGGATAACGTATCGCAATCGATTGTGGCTCACGTTACCGATACATTAGGGTATGCTATTGCAAATGTAGCTACAGTGATTAATCCATCAAAGATTGTAATCGGTGGTGGCGTTTCAAAAGCAGGAGAAGATTTATTAAGACCACTTCGTTATGCATTTGAAAAATATGCATTACCTCGAATTAACGAAGGTTGTGAATTTGTTATTGCTGCATTAGAAAATGATGCTGGTATTTACGGTGGTGCGTATTTAGTAAAACAAAACCATTCGTAAAATACTTAGGTATAAATGACTATTTTTCTGTTGAAATGTTACTATTAGCAAACTAATTACAATTTTCCCCTGTTAAGGGGGTTTATTTTTTTGGCTTTTTTTAATAAAATAGGTTAATATTAAATTAACGTAAAAAAAGTTGAAACTTTTTTTACGTTTCTTACGTCGTATTATATGAGACTATTTAGTTTGTGACTAATTAACACAACATGGATTAAACAAACATAAATTAAACGTACATTGAACATTATGTTTCTAGGAGGACGAAGTTGGTATGTTTTATCAAAACAGAAAGATACCTTTATACGTAATAGCAAGTCTTTTATTTGGACTAAAAACGTATATTGTCTATCGATTCATTTTTAATATTGAATTAGACAATGCAATGCAAGAGATTATATTATTTATTAACCCGTTTGTTTCCGCATTTTTAGTATTTGCGCTTAGTATATGGTTTAAAGAAAAACGGCAATTGAAATTCACTCGATATGCTATGTTAATAGGATCTTTAATTTTGTATTTTAATCTAGTATTCTATCGGAATTTCACAGATTTCTTGACCATCCCGGTATTGTTCCAGGGAAGTAATGCTGCAGACTTGGGATCAAGTGTGATGGCTTTAATTCACATTCCAGATATTTTGTTATTTTTAGATGTAGCAATTGTTTGGTATTTAAGTAAAAAATATGGCACAGCTTTGTCAGTTTCTTATCATAAACGCAATAAAGTTCTAGCATTTAGCTTGTCCATTGCTTTCTTAATGGGTAACTACATTCTTGCAGAAATTGAACGACCTCAATTATTGCAACGTACCTTTGATAGAGAGTATCTTGTGAAAAATATTGGGATATTTAACTATCATATCTATGATATTGTGCAACAATCTAAATCAAAAGCGCAGCGTGTGTTCGCAGATGGAAATGAACTAGCTGAAATAGAAGATTACATTAATAACAATACAACGGATAACAGCAAATCAGATATGTTTGGCATTGCTAAAGATAAAAATGTTATTTTTATCTCATTAGAATCAATGCAAAGTTTTGTTATTAATAACACATTACATGGTGAAGAAATTACACCTTTCTTAAATGACTTAGTAGAAGATAGTTATTATTTTGAGAACTTTTATCACCAAACAGAACAAGGTAAAACGTCAGATTCAGAGTTTTTAGTAGAGACAGGCTTGTATCCATTACCTAGTGGTGCTGTTTTCTTTACACATGGTCAAAATGAATACAACTCTACAACTGAGATATTAAAAAATAACGGCTACACATCTAACGTATTCCATGCAAACAACAAAAGCTTTTGGAATAGGGATGTTATGTATGATAATCTAGGAATAGATAAGTTTTATGACGTTGAATCTTACGATGTAAATGATGAAAATTCAGTTGGTTGGGGACTAAAAGATAAACCGTTCTTTGACCAGTCGATTAAATATTTAGAGGATTTACCAGAACCTTATTATTCACGTTTTATAACGTTGACCAATCATTATCCGTTTGATTTGGATCCAGAAGACGCAACTATTGACAAATTTGATTCAAATTCGAAGACATTAAATCAATATTTCCAAACGGTTCGTTACACAGATGAAGCAATTAAAGAATTTTTCTCTGATTTAAAAGCTTCGGGAGAATATGAAGATTCAATAATCGTATTAATGGGTGACCACTACGGAATCAGTGATTTTCACGATAAGGCAATGGCTCAGTATTTAGATAAAGAAGAAATCACACCGTATGATCACATCCAATTACAACGTGTTCCATTTATTATCCATATCCCTGGTCAAGATGGTAAGGTGATGTCAGAGGTGGCTGGGCAAATTGATGTAAAACCAACATTAACGCATTTGCTTGGAATTGATGATAGCGATGATTTAAGTTTTGGAACCGATTTGTTTGGTGAAAATCGTAAAGGCTATATTGCATTACGCGACGGTAGTTTTATTAGTAACGATTATATTTATACAAAAGATCAGTGTTTCAATCGTTCAACTGGTGAATTAATAGCGGCTGAAACAGAAGGAATTACAGATGATGAACATACTAAGCAAGAAAATGCTTGTCAGCCTATAGAAGAAAAAGTAGCAAAAGAACTTTCATACTCTGATCAGATCATTTATGGAGACCTATTTAGATTCCACGATTTCAAAAATGAAAATGAAGAGACAAATGAAAGTAAGAATGAAAGTGAATAGTATATGAAAAAGAGGATCGATTGTAAATCGATCCTCTTTTTATATAGCGTTCATATAGGAAGTAGTTCAGGCTCTATACTAAATGTGGTGTTATCCCTTGATTTATCAAAGGTTCCATCGAAGCAAAAAAAACACAGTCAATGCCCTCTCTTTTGTTCCCCTAAAGCAGAGGTAATATGTGAGACTCCTGCGGGAACAGCAAATGTTTTCGATGGGACGAGTAATCGCAGTCTCACGTGTCCGAAGATCCACTTGGTTAAGCGGCTAGAAGTTAGACGAAAACCGTCACGTCCTGTGACAACGTCTAACTGACCCACGTCCTGTGTGCCCGAGGCCGTGCCCGAGGAAAGCGAGTATATTTTCCATGCGATTCAGGTGCAAGTATGATTAATAATGTAAGTGTAATAAAAGAGATGGTGGAGTGAATATGACACCACCACATTTGACAGAGAACCGTAGTTCATTGGAGAGGGTATGAGAAATACTATAGTGTAATTGTAAAAAATTAAAAATCAACATACTTTCAATAACTCACCATCCGAACGAAAGGGTTATTATACCATGTTGAACTAGATCCATTATGAAAAGCAGTGATGATTAAAAATTTTGATGGCTTATGAAGCTAAAGGAAACGTATTAAAATTGTGAATATAAAAAAACTTCACATGTGGAAGTTCTTTTTTTATAGCTAATTAATGTACAAGTAGCTAACTAAGAATGGATGTTACTACTGTGGTGATGGAAAAGAAACCAAAAATAATTGCAGATGATCCTGTTACAATGGCCGCAGAAATATTTTTTGACTTAATTTCTCGACATACAGCTAAACTAGATAAACTTGTAATAATAATTAATATGATTGCTAATGCCATTTTTCTTCCTCACTTTCCATTTTATTTATTATGAACTAATCTAAATTTATATATTGATCGTTAATACACAAGGTAATTAACGGTTAAATTGGTGAATTTGCTAATTATCTTTTCACATTTTAAAATAATATATATACTTTGTCGAGTACTATTTCGAAACTTTTTGAAAAGGGTGAACAAACAGTGAACATTAAAGGTTTATCATTAGGAGATTTAGGAACCAATGGGTACATTATATTTAAAAATAACAAAGCACTTATGATTGACCCAGGTGGAGATGCAGAACGTCTAATATACTATCTAAAACAAAATGACTTACAGATCATCGCGATTTTATTAACACATGCACATTTTGATCATATAGGCGCATTAGACGATGTGAGGGATAAGTATCATGCACCAGTTTATTTACATGATAGTGAAGCAAACTGGTTAGCTGACCCGTCGCTAAATGGCTCTAGTATATTTCCAGTTTCAGAAGTACGCTGCAAACCAGTAGATTACTACTTACAGCCAGGTAATATGGTCATTGATTCATTTGAATTTAATGTTATTCACACTCCTGGTCATTCACCTGGAGGAATAAGCTTTGTGTTCGATTCCGAAAAGTTTGTTGTTTCTGGAGATTGTTTATTTCAAAATGGAATAGGCAGAACGGACTTGCCTGGCGGGAATCAGCAGGAATTAATGAATTCCATTAAGCAAAAACTACTTCAATTACCAGAAGACTATACGGTATATCCAGGTCACGGTCCAAAAACTACAATTAAGAGAGAAAAGCAAATGAATCCTTTTCTCTAACATCTTATGGGCACAAAAAAACGGAGCTATTTTAAACTGTTCCGTTTTTTACTGGGCTAGTTGGATTCGAACCAACGGAATCACGGAATCAAAATCCGCTGCCTTACCGCTTGGCTATAGCCCAATTATACAAATAGCCTGTGTAAGAACCATCATGTTATGCATTATTTATCATTCATTTCTATTTGTTTATTCCAATATTTAGTATAACCTCTGGTTGTTACCGTCTCAATTCTAACTTGTAAAACTTCTGAATCATGCGTTTGATATTGGACTGTTGCGGAACCATTCGGAAACTCATAAGCGATATCTTTAAATGGAAGTTTAATTTTTTGATGCCTAATTTCATCGAACAGTTTACCTGACGTCATTTGCCGTAGTGTTTCCAATTTAATTTGTTCGAGCTGATTATTCGTCATTTGCTTACTATTCTCATAGAGCGTGACACTAGTTAATACACATAACAGAAGCATTATTGCGATAAAACAGATATATGGAAAAATAAATCCTCGTTGTTTGACATGCTTAGTCAAATGTAAATTTCTTAGCAAATCGATCACCTTCTTTTAAACGGATTAATACTTGTATCCCAGTTTTTGTTGGTTTGACAGTAAAATTAGTGATATCTCTGATTAATATTTCTTGACCTTTTCGATTCACTTGTCGACGAATGCTTGAACCATATAAAGAAACCGAAATATTTTCGTCATTTGGACTAATAAAGTGAATCGAATTGCTTGTATGATAATCATAACTGTTAGCTTGGATTTCATCATTTAAGAAATGAAAAAACTGTCGAGCAGAGTAAGTATCGGTAAAATGACGTTGGTCTAAGAGCTTATAAAACGTGGGGATAAAAAGTAAAATCGATCTTATAACCATTAAAGAAATAAAGACTTGAACGAGGGAAAACCCATTTTCATTCTTTTGGATAGTAGTACAGACAGACGCTTTCTTTATTATTTTTACCATTGGACCATTGCGCACATCCTTTCCATAGCGGTTCTTCAAAAGTATAAGTAAACTCAACAAAGGTGTGATTAATCTCTGTTGTAGACGATTGAAATGATTGATTTAATAGTTGATCATGTAAAAGAGACTGTATCTCTACACGATTTTGTAATAGTGAATGTTCAGTGGATAATTGATAAAAAACAGGAACAATTGTAAAAGCGATCATCATAATGATACTAAACGTAACGATCAATTCAGATAATATAAATCCGTTTTGTTTATTTTTCGCGTACATAACATCTACCTTTTCCAAAAGGAAATACAATTTCCCTTGTTTTATCTGCGATAACAATTTGGAATCTCCCAGGCTTTTTGATCGTCCCATTTTTAGAGAAAGAAAGAGGAATTTTAAGTGAATAAAGGTTTATATTCCATTTTTTGGGGATTTTCCTGGAAATTATTAGTTCTCCTAAACCGCCTTTCCGTATTTCATAAACATTTGAAGTTGGATTAATTGTGAGATAAAGATTTTTATTGCTAATAATTGTATCTTGTTGCATACGTAATATATCATTACTAAAAATTTGATACCATTGATTAAATTGATATTGTTGATATGTCTTTATATGGATTGTACCACCTATAAATAAAATGATCGTCAAAATACTCAAAACAATCAATAACTCAACTAAACTAAATCCATGTTGTTTATTCATTCCTTTTCGCCACGATTTCTAGTTCATGCGTACTTGTATCACTAAATACAATTCGTTTGGTTTGATTTGAACATTGATCGGACTTAATATATGATTCTTGAACTAATGTGTTTACAGTATCTGGATATCTTCCGGTATCAACCACGTAAGTTTGCATCTGATTTTCAATCATTTGTTTTAAAGCATCACAACCTTTTGTTTGTATCTCACTATTTTTCTTAGCAATATTAGGAATAAGTAAAATTAATAGTGTAGCAATAATTGTTAAAACGATTAACATCTCTATTAGTGTGAATCCCTTTTGGTCTCTCAACTCTTCCAGCTCCTTTAATTAATAAAATTACTTCGTTTAGATCGTTTGAATTAATTGAAACATAGGATACAAAAGTGACATATAAATGAATATGATACTAGTAGCCATCATGACGAAAAAAGTAGGTTGTATCCAAGCTATTATTTTTTTTGTTTTATTTTGCATTTGTTCCAGTAAATGATCGGCGAAACCTCTCATGTCTTTAGCTAATTCTTCCACATTATTGTTCTTAAAAAAGATTGTCTCTAAATCAGGTGCTAATAAATGAAGAGAGGGTAAGATATGCTCAATACTTAGACCACCGGCTAAGTGGTCGATTAGCATATTACTGTAATAACGGATGATTTGATAATGCGATTGTTGTGTTAGAACTGTTAAACTTCTTTTTAATGAAAGTCCGGATTGTAGTAGTGAACTGAGGTGGAGTGTGAATAAAAAAGTAGTGTAGGTTTGAGCGAATAGTCGCATAATTGGAAGACGCTGATAGATAGTAATAATTGTTTCAACATTACAATGCCTTTGCATCAATAACCAAGTTAATGAAGTAAGCGCGATAAGTAACGTACCAATTATTAATGCATGGAAAAATAGTTGAATAATTTGCAATGCCAAGAGAGTGATATTAGATACATAAGCAGTAGAAGCGAAGAGCTGCATAAAGGCTGGAAAAACATAGCTTTTAATAAAATAAAGTAAACTGATAAACAGAAGGAACAGGACAACAGGATAGCGAATAGCTTGTTTGAATTTAATCCATAATTGGTTGTTTTGTTCAATTAGTTGAATACTTTGTTTAAGTGCCTTACTCATGTTTCCATGCGCATTAGCGAAATATAAAAATGAAACGACCTTATTATCAAACTTTGCTTGTTGTAATGCATCATCGATTGACTTGCCTCGCTTTAAAGCACCCATTAGATGATTTATCTGTTCTTTCCAAGTAGCATTCCATTTCATTGCATTGAGCGCGTCAATAAGCGAGTAATCTTGTTCTAATAAACGAGTTAATCGAATGAGAAATTTATTTTGTTCGCTTGAGCTCAATTTTTTGAATTTACTTTTCTTTGCTAAATCCATATGCATAAGCTTTCCTCCTTAATTTCTCAAAAGTATAGAAGAGTTTGTTACTCTCAGATGTTTGTCCGTTAATTGCCTCGTGTAATAAATCACCATCTAACAATTCTAAGATGGCCGCACGTGAAATATCTTGTTCATTTAAAATAATGGGAAGTAATTCTATTGCTGCTACTGCAATCAAACTTTGATCAAGATCTGTGATAGGGATACCCATTTCTTTTAATCGATAAATTGTTCCAAATGCATTCTTTGCGTGCAAAGTAGAAAGGACCAGGTGTCCGGTATAGGCGGCATGAAAAACAAATTTAGCTGTGTTTTCATCTCTGATTTCACCCACCATAATAATATCAGGATCATGGCGTAAAGCAGCTTTTAATCCGACTTGATAACTTAAACCACTTTTTTCATTTACCTGAACTTGTAAAAGATCCTTGATTTCTTTTTCAATTGGATCTTCTAAGGTAATGGTTTGATAAGATTGCTCTTCTAGCAATGATTGCAATAATGCATATAAAGTAGTTGTTTTGCCACTTCCGGTAGGACCAGTAAACAAAATAACACCGGAGCGATGACGGATCCATTTTTTAATTTTGTTTAATTGGTATGGGAATAAACATAAGCGATTAAAGGAAATATTGTCATCCTGTGGAAGTAAGCGAATGGCTAAACTCTCAGATGGGTGAACAGGTAGGGTGGAGATGCGTAGTGAAATAAGTCGTTTGTGATAATAAAATGTTAGTGCACCGTTCTGAGGTTTTCGTTTCTCGCCAATATCCATTCCAGAGGAGAACTTGTAATAGCTTAATAAATGCTCATATTGTGGCACACTTATTTCATGATGAAAATGTCTTTTTCCATGGATTCTAAAATAAATTCGGACGATTTTATTGGTTGGACTGAAATGAATATCTGATGCGTAAAGGTCTAAAGCACTATTTAACAATTTTGTTGAAAAACGGTCAATCGAATTCATAATGGCTTTTCCTCCTTGCAAAAACTATATAAAGTTTTTGAGCAAAAATCAATATCTTGACTCACTGAATAAAAAATCAAAAATAGATATTTTACAGAAATAGTAATATTGTTTTTAATGTTTAGCAGATCAAAAATCGATTTTCTTACATCTTGTTTTATAGGAAAATTTTTTTTGTTAATATAATTGCAAGATAATTCATGCTATAATGTACAACATGTAATTGCTAATTGGAGAGGTTTATGATGGAGAGTATTTATTTAATTGGATTTATGGGAAGTGGAAAAACAACAGTGGCTCATGAACTCGCAAAAAGATGTGGAGCTGCTGTTCAAGATACGGACCGCATGGTAGAGATTAATTATGAATTATCTATCAAAGAGATATTCGCTGCGTTTGGAGAAGATACTTTTCGAGCGTATGAGCATCAAATGTTAATAAACACAAATCCAGCAAACACGATTGTATCAACTGGTGGGGGCATCATTGAAAGTCAGCAAAATATAAATTGGCTTTCTACCCATCAAGTGATTTACTTAAAAACAAGTTGGTCAGAAATTGTTCGTCGTCTCCAACATGATAAAAATAGACCAATTTGGAACGATCAAACGAAAGATAAATTAGCATTATTAAATGCTAGGGAGGAAAAGTACTTACAAGCAAGTAAATATGTTATCCAAACAGATGAGAAAAACCCAAAAGAAATTGCTAATGAAATTGTTAGACTTATAAGAATAAATAAATAGGCAATCCTAGACATAAAGGAGCTGATTTTATGTCAGGAAATGATTTAGTTAAATATGTTACCAAAGAATTAGTGAAATATGCTGATATGACAAAAGAAGAGAAAGAACGAATGAGAGAGCAACGAAAAGCGGAAAAACAGCAAGCTCAATTTTATTTATCGAACAAATGGTTTGGCTTACTGCCTTTTTCTATTCGAACATGGGCAAACAAGAAAAGAAAGAACAGATCTTTGTAAAACCAGTTATGTATTTAATATTTGGAATGTAGTTGGTTGAGTGATGAAAAACAATCCTCCATTGACAACGGATAATTCAATTTTAGGTTGATACAGTGCTTCAATGGATGCCAACTCTTGTTGATAATGATTTTGATAGTCATTATCTTCCGTTTGATAAAATTCTTGAAGTAGTGTTTTCTCTTCGTTCATTTTGTTCCATGCATCGACAGCCCATTGATGCGATTCTTGTTGAATGTGTTCTTTCATCAATTGTATGATGCGTTGGTAACTGTGTTTAACATGAATCAAGGGCGTTAAGGTATAACAAAAATCAGAAATTTTTATGTCCCAGTTGATGTGCCTACAATGGTCAATCATTTGATTAACCATTGCGCCATTGATCATATTAATGCCAATAGACTTTAATATTTCTTTTTTCACTGTCCCTATGTAACTTATTTTCACGTTTAAGACGAACCATGGAACCAGTGGTGTGTGTTGATTTGTATCGACAGATTGATACAGCTTAGCATATTTTCCTTTGTCAGCTAATATTTCCATAATTTTTTGTAGTCTTGGGCTGCCGAAGTGGATAAATTCATATTTGCTATCTTCGTTTGGATCTACGGTTAAATGTAGGGATGTGGCTTCCCCCTGTAATCCCATTTTTTTGACATATTGCCAGTAAAACGGTCTATTCATCAGTTGTTCATCTAACTCTGGAGATAGTTGAATATCTAATGTGGTTTTTGATTGGTTTGTTATTTGACTATTATTTTCCGAAAAGAAAGTATAAAGGAACTTATGAAGATTCTCGATTCCCATAATTATTCTCCTGTTCTTTTTGTCCTAGATTGTTAACGATAACAGAGGATAAATTATCTAATTTAATTTTAATTTCCCCTTCAGAAACGGACTCTTTGAAAATTTGCTCTACTTCTTTATCAATATGCGACAAATCCAGTTCAGCCAATATGGCATCTAAATCTCCAATAATTCGTTCGAAAAGCCCAATCTTATTGTATAGTAATTGTAGAATATGTGCTTCGATTGTATGTTCGATTGCAAAGTTATAGATATGCACATCTTTTGTTTGTCCGTAACGATGAATACGACCAATTCGTTGTTCTAGTCTCATAGGATTCCAGGGTAGGTCATAATTTATCATATGTTGGCAAAACTGCAAGTTAATCCCTTCTCCGCCCGCCTCTGTAGCAATTAATACTTGTGCATGGTTTTCAAACAATTGCTTCATCCAGTCTTTTTTTCCTCTTTTAAAGCCACCACGAAATGGGACAGAAGTGATACCATGTTGTTTTAAAAACCACTGCAAGTAAACTTGCGTTGCTCGATATTCTGTGAAAATAATGCATTTTTCGTTATTAAACGATTGAATTAATTCTACAACTTTAATCGCTTTTGCGTGATTTGGTAAAGTTTCAATTTTTTCTAATAAAGATAAGTAATCTTTTTTTTGATTTTGAACTTGCTCTTGGTTTTTCTTTATCGATAAGTAGCATGCTTCTCGCGATGAGCATAACTCACGTAAATAAGTAATTTTGGCAAAAGAAGCATAATCATCAGTTATATTCTGTAACATTTGATATGCTTCTTTTTCCTCTTGTGAAAACGAAATCAGTACAGTTTCTACATTTCGATTCGTCCACTCTAATCCTGTATCTTTTCTTCGATTACGTACCATTACTTGTTTTATTAACTGTTTTAAATGGGCATCATTTTCAAGTGTAGTGTTACGTTTGCCGAATTTCTCAGAAAATGTTTTATAATCTCCTAAATATCCAGGTTTTAACAAAGATACTAAATTGAAGATATCGCTTAACTTATTCTGTACCGGGGTTGCGGTTAATAATAAAAAATATTTTTTATTTAAAGCTCGAACAAACTGATGATTCTTCGTTTTATGGTTTTTCAATTTATGTGCTTCATCTACTAACACAAAATCATATTGTTGCTCCAGTATAATAGACTGGTTTGGTTCTCGTTTTGCCATGTCAATGGATGTAATCATAATATTATCTTGGTCCCAAATAGGTTTTTTTCGCGAGGTAACAACGGGTAAATAAAATTTTTGGGTGAGTTCGGTTGCCCATTGGTTTACAAGGGAAGCTGGGACTAATAAAAGTGCTTTTTTTACCAACCCTCGAAGCATGTATTCCTTTAAAATTAATCCGGCTTCAATGGTTTTTCCAAGACCAACTTCATCTGCTAAAATTGCACGCCCATTCATTCGATGTAGCACTTGTTTAACACATGCTAATTGATGGGATAAGAAATTTACATGGGGTAATAAATGTGGCGCTTGTAAATCATGGAAATTTTTAATTTGTTTTGATTCGGCTACTTGATAGGTTGAATAAAATAACTGCCAGTTTGCAAAAGAACGATCTTGATCTAACTTCTCTACGAATACTGGTAAGAAGTCTTGATCACTTTGTATTTCAATATTCATTTTACCAACCTCCATGCTGATTGAATATAAAATTAAAGAAACAAAATCTTGAACGATTCGTACTAAGCTAATTATTAATTGTTGTTAAAAAGAAAGACATTATCACAAGCTTTAAAAAATGGTAATAATACATAAAGCTTCTTTTTAAAAAGATACTTAAAAATAAACTACCCTAAAATTAGCTGTACTATACAGACACAAACATTATAATGAGAAAATTAAAACCGATCAAAGGAACATGTTTATCGAACAGAAAAGCAGACGGGTGTTTTAAAAAAACACCCGTCTGCTTTTAATAACTTGCTTTTTTTGCTTTTTTGATTTTGCCTGTCCACTTCTTGAAGCCGCCTTTTAGCTCATAAAGATCCTTGTATCCATTTTTATTTAAAATCATCGCCGCACGACCCGTTCTAGTCCCACTTTGACAATATAGGTAAACAGGCTGATCTTTTCGTAATTCATTCATTCGTTGCTTTAATTGCGTTAGAGGAATATTTCGTGCACCTAAAATATGGCCACCATCAAATTCTTTCGGTTCTCTCACGTCTATCAATTGAGCTTTTCGATACCCTTGACGGAATTCCTCCTCGTTCAACGTTTTAAGAATTTTATTTTGTTTCACATATCTGTAAATACTAAAGATAATAAACACAAATAATATCCCTATTATGATGTACCAATCTAATGTCATAATCTACTTCCCCTTTTTCATACAATCTTTTTATATTATATGATGATTATAACATGATTTAAATAGAGAATTCTATAATTGCTAATTTAAAGTTAAGTTTTGGGAAGGTCTATTTTATTGCTGAAAATTCTGTTACTGTAATCGCTTGTAACAATAAGAAAACTGTTGTATCCTTTTATTAAAGGAACTTTGTGGATGTAGAATTGGAGAGGATTATTATGCCAACACCTAGTATGGAAGACTATATTGAGCAAATATATATATTAATTGAATCAAAAGGGTATGCGAGAGTATCAGACATAGCTGATGCCCTTGACGTTCATCCATCCTCCGTTACAAAAATGGTTCAGAAGCTAGATAAAGATGAATACTTAAACTATGAAAAATATAGAGGATTGATTTTAACCCCTCAAGGTAAAAAAATTGGAAAACGTTTAGTTTATCGTCATGAATTGCTTGAACAATTTTTAGAACTAATCGGAGTAAATCAAGAAAATATCTATCAAGATGTGGAAGGAATCGAACATCATTTAAGTTGGAATTCAATCGATCGCATTGGAGATCTTGTACAGTATTTAGAAAAACACCCAAAGACCATAGAGTCATTAAGACAATTACACAAGGAAGCTGACGAAGTATAGTATTTTAAGTTAACCAAAGGTAAGTGAATAAACAGAACCAAAGACCGAATCGTTTCTGAATATATTCAGTTAGATTTGGTTTTTTTAATGGTTTAATACTTTCAATCAAGTTCTGTACTGTTTTTGAAACTTATTTATTTTTTATCCGTATTAGAAGTAGAGAATTTAATTAAAGGGGAAGATAAATATGCTAGGCCCGTTACTAACAACAGGATTTTCATTTATTGCAACACTGCTTATTGTTTTATTTATGGCGATAAAGCAAAAAGCATCATTCAAGCAAATCAAGCATGGTTTCTTTTTACTTGTTTTCCTATTTATAATTTTTTATATTTTTATTTACTTTTTAATGCCAAGTATCATTGTACCTAACATTATACTGTCCAATATAATCGTAGGTATTATCAGTATACCGTTAATGTATTTTTTATTAGGGAATAAACTTGTTTATAAAGCAAAAGAAATAAAAACTGTTACGTTTATAGGAACCATACTTGTACTAGCTTTACCAGTTATTTATATCTATAGCTTATTTACACTAGACAATGTACATGACTCAATTAATACCGAGATGAAAGATCAGGCAGAACCGCTAAGTAAAGAAGATACGCCAATTGCAGTCGCACCAGAATCCGCTCGAAATAAAATGCAAAAAGCAATGAGTGTAGTCCCTAATCCACAATTTTATGACTTAGGGAAGCTACAAGTACAAAAAATAGGCGATGAAATTGTTTATGTTGCCCCATTAGAGTTTACAGGTTTCTGGAAATTCATTCGTGGTCAAGAAACAGAAGGATATTTTACGATTTCTGCTACTAATATTAACGCTCAACCTGAGTTTGTTGCAGAAAAAATGCAATATACAAATTCGAGCTATTTGAATAAAAACGTTCAACGTACAATCTACAATAAGTATCCACAGTATGTGCAAAGTGGTACAGCACAAATTGAAGTGGACGAAAATGGAAAACCATGGTATGTACAGACCTTATATTTAACGATGAATGTCACTGATAAACCAGATTTAAACCAATTAAAAGTAGCTGTAGTTGATCCTGCGACCGGAGATGTTTCGTTACATGATACGGATCAAGCACCTGATTTTATTGATGGATCAGTAAGTTCTGAGTTGGCTTCAACGGAAAATACCTACTTTGGTAAATATGTGCACGGTTGGTTTAATAGTATGTTTGGTAAGAAAGATGTTCGAGTACCAAATGAGTCAGGCACAGAGAAGAGTGTTACACCAATTTTTGACGAGAGTGGTGACATGTATTATTTCACGGACATGACTTCACCGAAGGAGAATATTGATTCCGCACTTGGTTACACCATGATCAATGCAAGAACAGGAAAACTAACCTATTACAATGGCGATATGAATAATGGAATCATGGATAGTGAAGGTGCGAAACAAATTGTAAACAAAGAATACCCAGAAAAAAATTGGGAAGGTTCGATGCCAATCCTTTATAATATAGATGGCAATGCAACATGGGTGGTAAATGTATTGGATCCAAATGGATTATTTAAACAATATGCCTATATTAATGCAGCAGATTCTGATTTTGTCGTGTTTGGTGAAACGGCAAGTCAAGCGTTAGCAAGTTATCGTCTTGCCTTACAACAAAACCCAAGTGCTGTTGGTGCGAGTGATCAAGTTCAGCCAGAAAATGTGCAAGGTACGGTTGATCGTGTGCTTGTTACGTCTACTGACGATGTTCAAATTGTTCGATTCTTATTAGAAAACGATCCAGTTATTTATACAGTTAGCACAACTATTGAACCCAAAGCAATTTTTATGACTAGCGGAGATGATGTTGAATTACAAGCAAAAATTCGTGATGGAGCAACAGGGTCGGTAGAAAGTATAGAAATTGAAGGTCTTACAAATTAAAAAATAGTTCTAAAAACACCATCGCTCCTCTATAGATAAACTGTAGAGGAGCGATGTTATGAAAATTGATGGTGCATTTTCAGGTGGGGGTGTTAAAGCATTTGCTTATATGGGTGCACTTGAAGTGTTAGAGGAAAAAGGTTTTGAGTTTGTTCGGGTAGCAGGGTCTTCTGCGGGAGCAATAGTTGCTGGTTTTTTGGCGGCTGGATATTCGAATAAGGATATCCAAAAGATATTTATGGATGTAGACTTAAAGGAGTTTATGGATAATTCATTGTTAGAAAAATATATTCCTATAATAAAATGGCTTTCTCTGTACTTTACTATGGGATTGTATAAAGGAAAACGCTTTGAAGATTGGCTATATAGCATGTTGGGACAAAAACAAGTCTACACTTTTGGCGATATTTCGGCTGATCGTTTGAAAGTAATTGTTGCTGATCTATCATTAGGAAAAATTGTTGTTATCCCTGATGATTTAGAACGTATCTATCATCTGTCACCAGAGAATTTTTCTGTTGCGAAGGCAATTCGTATGAGTGCAAGTCTTCCTTACTTTTTTCGTCCAGAAAAATTGCTCAACCGTGATAACGAAAAAAGTATCATTGTGGATGGAGGGGTGCTAAGCAATCTTCCATTGTGGTTATTTGAACAAAAAAAATCAAAACGAGTGCGACCACTATTGGGAATGAAGTTAACTGCTCCTGCTGATCAGATCCCGCCAAAACAAATAACAAATGCATTAGATTTAACTAAAGATTTAATTAATACCATGCGAATAGCGCATGATAATCGATATATATCACAAAGGTACCAAGGTGATATCTTGTTTTTACCAGTAACACATGTCAAAGTTTCTGCATTGAATGTGTCGATGGAAGAAAAAAAACATTTAGTTGCTTTTGGTAGAGAAAGAACAGAAGCCTTCTTGAAAAAGTGGTCAAAGTAAAGATCGCCTACTAAAACGTAGCGCGATCTTTTCTTTTAGACTTTTTACCGTCAATCACTCGTAGGTAAGGTGCATCTTTATGGTTACGATGTTTGTACGTCTTTATCTTTCCTTGCTTTGTTGGACGAGTAGTACTAGATTGACTAATTCTTCGTTTCTTTGATTGTTTTACAGCTTTTTTATATTTCTTTAATTCATTCGTATTTCTTTTTCGAAGGAAGAGAAAATAGATTGCGCCGTATATAAGTACCATTGTTCCGAGAATCATTAATATGGTAGAAAAAAATGTTTGTGTATTAGTTAGTAATTGGCTTCCGAATCCAAGTAATGCAATAGCGATTAAAAGATAAGACCAAGCTGGTAGACGTTTTTGAAACATATGTTTCATCCTTTCTAAACATAAGTTTATTCTGTTTATTCCCGTAATTTCACTTTTACAATCTATAATTTATTCATTAGTATGGCAATCTTAATAATTAATATACTAGAAAGTGATTTTTATTGTATATAGATTGCAACAAAAGCATATTTCTCATCAATTGGGTCATTCTATATCATAGAGGTGATAAATATGAGTTCAGATCAACAATTAGAACAAAATAAACGAGAACAACCTGTTTCTATTATATTTAAAACATTAATGACGGGCTTTGTTGGAGGTATCCTTTGGAGCTCGATTGGATGGTTGATGAATTATTTTAATTTCACAGTGTTTTCTCCCGCATCATTTATTATTCGATCTTGGTTACATGCAAAATGGACTTCGAGTTGGCTAGCTGAAATTATATCCGTTGTCATTATTGGATTAATTTCATTGTTTGTCGCGTTAGTTTATTATTTTATTCTTCGTAAGGCACGCGGACTATGGCCAAGTATCATTTTTGGATTATTATTATGGGGAATTGTATTTTATGTCTTACTACCAATCTTCCCAAACATTAAACCAGTTCAACAATTGAATAGTGACACAATCGTGACAACAATCTGTTTATATTTATTATACGGTATATTTATTGGATATTCTATTTCATATGACTATTTAGATAGTATTACAAAGAAAAATATATGATAACAAGAAAGTTGAACAAATAAACAAATAAACATATTTATGATACACTGATAGAAATCATTAAAATTGAAATGTGTTTGATTTAGAAAGGAAGGAATAGAATGGGGAAAATTGAGCAAATCAGAAGTGCTTTACTGGAAAATGATTTGGATGCATTATTAATTACCAATGCGTATAACAGAAGATATATGACTGGATTTACAGGTACTGCTGGAGTAGCATTGATCACAAAAGAAGAAGCATTATTTATTACAGATTTTCGCTATACCCAACAAGCTGCAAAACAAGCGTCTAATTATAATATTATAGAACATAAGCAGCCACTAACAAAGGAAGTTGCAAATCAACTTTCCCGTATGGGAGTTCAACGAGTTGGTTTTGAAAAAACAGACCTTACATATGCTTTATATGAGCAATACAAAAATGAAGCCGAAGTAGAATGGATTCCAACCACTGGATTGGTAGAGAAGCTTCGTTTAATTAAAACAGAGGAAGAAGTAGCCACTCTAAAAGAAGCGGCTAGAATTGCAGATGCAGCTTTTGACCATATTCTAACTGTAATCAAGCCAGGTGTCCGAGAGATTGAAGTCTCGAATGAACTTGAATTTTTTATGCGTAAGCAAGGGGCAACGTCATCTAGTTTCGATATCATTGTTGCGTCAGGTTATCGCTCTGCCTTACCACACGGTGTTGCATCTGACAAAACAATTGAATCCGGTGAGTTGGTTACGTTAGACTTTGGCGCGCTATACAATGGTTATTGTTCAGATATTACTAGAACTGTCGCAGTTGGCGAGATATCTAACGAATTAAAAGAAATCTATAATACGGTATTACAAGCGCAACTACGAGGGGTAGAGGGCATTAAGCCAGGGATGACTGGTAAAGAAGCAGACGCACTAACAAGAGATTATATTACAGAAAAAGGATATGGCGACTACTTCGGACATTCTACTGGACATGGCGTAGGCTTAGAAGTTCATGAAGGTCCTGGACTTTCTTTTAAAACAAATCAATCCTTAGAAAAAGGCATGGTTGTAACTGTAGAACCAGGTATCTATATTCCAGATGTTGGTGGATGCAGGATTGAAGATGACCTTCTTATCACAGAAGATGGCAATGAACGCTTGAATCATTCACCAAAAGAACTTATTATATTATAGGACACAACTTACGTGTATGGTAAGAAGTATTGCAATAGTTTGGGGAGGAAATAAATTATGATTTCAGTTAATGATTTTAAAACAGGTCTAACAATTGAAGTAGATAATGGTATCTGGACAGTGGTTGAATTTCAACATGTGAAGCCTGGTAAAGGTGCAGCGTTTGTAAGATCAAAGTTACGTAATTTGCGTAACGGAAATATTCAAGAGAAAACTTTCCGTGCAGGTGAAAAAGTAAACCGAGCACATATTGACAATCGAAAAATGCAATATTTATATGCATCAGGTGACATGCATGTGTTTATGGATACGGAAACGTATGAACAGGTTGAATTGCCAGGTAACCAAATTGAATATCAATTAAAGTTTCTAAAAGAAAATATGGAAGTAAATATTATGAGTTATCAAAGTGAAACAATCGGCGTTGATTTACCAAATAACGTTGAACTTGAAGTAACTGAAACGGAACCTGGAATTAAAGGAGATACAGCGAGCGGTGGTACGAAACCAGCTACCCTTGAAACAGGTCTAGTAGTTCAAGTCCCGTTCTTTATTAATGAAGGGGATGTACTTCTAATAAATACGAGTGATGGCAAATACGTATCACGTGCTTAAGTTTTCTATCGCTTGAATCGCTTGACTAAAGAGTTGTCTTTTTAAAGACAGCTCTTTTTTATTCACATAGTTTTGCTAAAGCTATCACCTTTAACTTCATTTGCTTAGATGAAAATATTTATAATACAACAGCTGTTTTAATCATAACAAGGATAGACAAGCATACAATGAATAATAAAAGGAGTACTAGAAAAGGAAGAGTAAAATGATAGAAGAAATTCTAAGGTTATTTTCGCCCCCGCTAAAAAAACATTTGCAAGTTAAACTGAAAAATCGCTGGAAAAGTATTCAAGAAATTCGTATAAGGGTAAATCAACCAGTAGAAATCGTATTTAATTCAGAAACAGAGTGGCTTTCGGAATTTATTGTTACGAAAGAGGATGGGGTGTATTTGTTGAATCAAGTTTCTCAATTTTCCTTATATCGAATGGAAGAAGAATTAAAGCATGGTTATGTCACTATTCAAGGCGGACATCGCGTAGGTTTGGCTGGAAAAGTAAATACCGAAGCTGGAAAGGTCAAAGCAATCAAAGATATCACGTTTTTTAATATTCGTATCGCTAAAGCAAAAATAGGGGTTGCTACACCATATATAACCTACTTATACGAGGGGAATTATTGTAATACGTTAGTAATAGGTCCCCCTCAAACTGGTAAAACAACGTTATTACGGGACATGGCAAGGTTAATTAGTTCAGGCTGGAAACAAGTAGAACCGATGAAAGTTGGTATTGTAGACGAAAGATCTGAAATCGCAGGTTGTGTGAATGGAGTTCCTCAACACAATGTCGGGATGCGTACAGATGTTTTAGATGCTTGTCCAAAAGCAGAAGGTATGATGATGCTAATTCGTTCGATGTCTCCAAGTGTAATTATTGTTGATGAAATTGGAGGCGACAAAGATGTTTGGGCTATTCAAGAGGCGTTGCATGCAGGAGTGAAAGTTATATGTAGTGTTCATGGTGACTGCTTGCAGGACATCTTGAAAAGAGATTCACTTCAGCCACTTTTTCGTTCTAAACAATTTGATCGATTTGTTATTCTCCAAAAATCGAAACAACCAGGAGACATTTCAGAGATATTAACAAACCAGGGGGAGAACATCATCCAGAAGGTAGGTTATAAAAAAAATGAAATGGATTGGAGCACTACTATGTGTAGTGGCGACAACATGGATCGGATTTCACATCGCATCCCACCTAAACGATCGTCCGAAGCAAATTAGACAATTAAAAAGTGCCCTGCAAATACTTGAAGCAGAAATTGTATATAGTCGTGCGACATTGGTAGAAGCTTTTAACCAAGTAGCTAAACAAACAAATCGGCCGATTGCTTCTTTTTTTGAATCATTGTGTCTTGAACTAAACAATAATATTGCTAACTTACCAATGGTATGGAGTGAAAAAGTGAAAGGTTTAATTAACAATAGTACTTTAGGAGTTTCAGAAAAAGAAATATTAGAACAGTTTGGACAAACATTGGGTCAACATGATATAACGCAGCAAATAAAATACATTCAATTAGCACAAACCCATTTACAACGAATACTAGAGAATGCGTTAGATGAACAACATCGTTATAGTAAGATGGTGAAAAGTCTTGGTTTCTTAGCAGGTTTATTTATCGTCTTACTTCTAATCTAGAAAGGAGTTAAACGATGTATCAGGATGCTTCGATTATATTTCAAATAGCAGGAATCGGGATTATTGTTGCTTTAATCAGTACTATTCTTAAACAGATGGGAAAAGAGGAATATGCGCAATTTGCTAGTATTGTTGGCTTTATTATTGTGCTTCTATTCGTGGTAAACGGCATTTCAGATTTTTTTCAAGAAATTAAGTCCGTTTTTCTATTCCAAGGATAATAGATAATGATAATTGTTCAAATTATCTCGATTGGGATTGTTGCAAGTTTATTAATTATCTTAATAAAAGAACAAAAGCCAACATTTGCACTGTTTCTTGTTATTCTCACATCTGTTGTCATTTTTTCATTTATTATCGACTATATCGCTGTCGTATTTGATCTAATTCATTCTATAAGTAAGCGGGCAAACATTAACGATATGTATCTTGATACAATTTTACAAATTATCGGTATAGCGTATGTTACTGAATTTGGTGCGCATATCACAAAAGATGCAGGTCTAGCTTCCATTGCAGCAAAAATTGAATTGGCAGGTAAACTATTTATTATCGTATTAGCCGTGCCAATTATATCTGCTGTTATTGAAACAATCATCGATTTTTTACCGCAATAATGAACAAGGCGGGGTACCAAAATGAAAAGCTATTTAAAAGTAATACTTTTTTTATTTATCATTTGCAGTGGATGCCTGATGATTAAACAGCAAGTATTGGCTTCAACCGGTGATCAAACACAAGCAATCGATCAATCTAATAATCAAATATTAAATGACATATCGCTACAAGAGACAAGTGAATTTTGGGAACAAGTTGGAGATGATTACGGCGCTTATTTACCTGAATTAGAAAATGTATCTTTTCGTGATTTTCTGCAAAACCAAAGCGCCTTATCACTAACCGATTGGCTAAAAGCAATTGTTTCCTTTTTTAGCTATGAAATACTAGCAAATGGAAAATTACTTGGAACTTTAATTGTTCTTTCCCTTTGTTCAGTGGTTCTTCAAATGATCCAAAATTCATTTGAATCAAAAACGATAAGCAACGTCTCAAACCTAGTAGTGATTTTAGTTTTATTTATTTTGGCCATGCATAGTTTTGAAATTGTTGCTTCTTATACAACAGAAACCGTTACACGCATGCAGGATTTTATGTTAGCCCTTTTGCCTTTAATGCTAGGATTGATGGCATCTTTTGGTAGTTTGACAGCAGTTGCTTTTTTTCATCCAATTATCGTTTCTTGTATGCATTTTACGGTTTTATTAATTTCTTATGTTATTATTCCTCTTTTTTTTATCTCAATCATTTTACAGATGGTAAGTACACTTAATGAATCATTTCAAGTAACAAAATTAGCAGAATTATTAAAAAATGCAAGTTTAACTATTTTAGGAGTAGCCTTAACTATTTTTTTAAGTGTTGTCTCGGTTCAAGGAGTGACCTCAGCAATTCAAGATGGTGTAGCTATGAAAACAACTAAGTTTGTAACAGGTAATTTCATTCCAGTAGTAGGTAAACTTTTTACTGATGCAACAGATACGGTGTTAAGTGCATCACTTTTATTGAAAAATGCAGTTGGGATCGTAGGGGTTGTTATTCTTATTGTAATTGTCCTATTTCCAGCGGTGAAAATATTTGTTATAGCGTTTATTTATAAATTGACAGTCGCGATGTTGCAACCACTCGGGGACGGTCCAATTTTAAAATGTCTAGATATTATGAGTAAACATATTTTATATTTGTTTGCTGCTCTATTATCTGTTTCATTCATGTTTTTTTTAATGATAGTCATCATTGTAGCTGCGAGTAATATTACTTTAATGCTTCGGTAATAGGAGGGACGGTTGTACATATGGAATTTTTAGTTGCTTGGGTCACCAAACTCATACTCTTTTTATTTTTAACATTAATTCTTGAAATGCTGTTGCCCCAAACAGATTTACGAAAGTATGTGCATACAGTGATGTCCCTATTATTTTTATTAATGTTGTTGCATCCACTATTTCAACTTTTTCATGTTGATGTTAATCAAGTTGTCTCGCAGTCCTTTAATAGTTTTAACCAAGAAGTCAATGAAAAACAATTAGAAAAAAACATAGAATCGAAGAAAAAAGAAATACAAGCCTCTCAAGATGCATATATTGTAGAAGAACTGATTGTCCAAATGAAAAATCAAGTGAAAGAGGAGTTGGTGGAAGAATATCATGTGCAAATAGCAGACATACAGCTGCAGTTTTTCGCTGATAAAAGCATAACACCTGAAACATTAAAAACAGTGACGGTGTATTTACATTTACAAGAACCTAATACAGGACAATCTGAGATTAAAGAGGTGGTTATCGGAAACAATCAATCGTCTACAGAAGAAACAATTACAGATAATATTATACAAGAAGTTAGCCAATTCTTAGCAGATCAATGGGAAATTGATGCAGATCAACTAGAGATTATTCAGAAGGGAGAAGTATAATGGAGAACCCTTTCAAAAAAATCTTTTCAATGTTGAAGTTAAAAACAAAAGATGGAACTAAACCAACAAAAGTTGGTTATATCCTAATTATTGGATTAATCGGTATCTTGGTACTACTGGTTGCTAATATGTTTCAAGGTCAAACAACTACACAAAAACCGCAAACTTCATCGAATCAAATGAGAGAAGATTTGGGGGAAGAAACATTTTTACAAGAAGAAAAAAAGACATCAAATCTCGATGAAGTGGAAAAAGAGTATGAAAGTGAATTGCAAGCATTGCTTGAAAAGATTGATGGTGTGTCTGGGGTAGAGGTAATGGTCAATTTAGATGCTACGCAGAAGCAAGTGTATGAGAAAAATTTAATTGTCGGGACGCAAACAACAGAAGAAACGGACCAAAACGGGGGAGAAAGAAAGATAGAAGATACTTCGGAAGAAAAACAAGTGGTCATTGTTCGGCAAGGAGAGGAAGAGGTGCCATTATTAATTCAAACCAAGCGGCCAGAAGTAAGAGGGGTACTTGTAGTTGCACAAGGCGTTAACAATTTAGAAATCGAACAGTGGGTCACAGAGGCAGTGTCTCGTGTACTCGATGTACCAGTTCATCGCATTTCCGTAATGCCAAAAAATAAAGGGGAGGAATCCTAATGTTAAAAAAACAAACCGTATGGCTGTTAACAATGCTAAGTTTGATGATCGTTTTGAGTGTGTATTATATGAATCAGAATGCGAATGGCGATTTGGCGTTTATTAATGATGATTTGACCGAAGAGGAAACTACTACAGGAAATGTAGATGGTTCCACAGAAGACACAGTGACAGAAGGTACAGATATTGTCACAGACACCACGGAGGGCACAGCAAGTGAAACAGATGACTTATTCACAACGATTCGAATGGATGTAGAAGAATCAAGAAGTGTTCGAATGGAACAGTTAGAGGAAATTGTTGCTTCTAGCGCTACGTCTACTGAAGAGAAGAATGAAGCTTATGATGAAATGGAACAAATTGATCAGCTTTCCTCTAAAGAATTAATTGTTGAAGAAACGTTAAAAGCTGATAAAGGTTATCAGGATGTACTTGTTCGCACTGAGGATGAAGATGTTATTGTTACGGTGAAAGCAGATGAACTTTCAGATAGTGAAGCTAACAATATTATGCAAACGATCTATGATGAATTTGGCAACAAGAATGTAGAAGTTAAATTTCAACCGAGCAACTAGCTTAATTATTTTAACTATTTTATTAACATAATTCTATCAAAAAGGCTTTCGCTCTTTCATTGGCGGTAGCCTTTTTCATTTTATTAAAGTCAACTGAGATGAAGTTAAATTTTTCGCTAATATAGGTTTCATGTTATGATAATAATAAATAACTATAGAAGTGTTGGAAAAATGAATAGTTGCAGATTGAGCTGGGTTTGCGTAAAATGTTAAGAGGTATTATTAGTACCTGTTCTTAAATATTTAATTACTTAATAGTAAAAGGGGTGTTTGTTATGTTGAAAATCGAAGACATACAATCTTTAATTAAAACGTTAGATGCATCATCAATAAATGAATTTACATATGAAGCAGATGGTGCGAAAATTGAACTTAAAAAACAAGGAGCACAGCAAGCTGTTCCTGCTCCACAGGTAGTTGCTCCAAATCAATCTCCTACACACGAGCATGTATCGGCTCCGGTTGAGACGTACACTTCTTCAGCGGAACAAAAAGAAGATACAGCTAATACATCAAATGGTGATTACGAAATCACATCACCTATGGTTGGTACATTCTACAGCTCTTCATCACCAGATACGGAAGCATTTGTTTCTGTTGGCGATCAAGTAAGTGAGGATACTGTGGTGTGTATTGTAGAAGCAATGAAATTGTTTAATGAAATTGAAGCTGAAGTTTCCGGAGAAATTGTCGAGATTTTAGTTGAAAATGGCGAGCTTGTGGAATACGGTCAACCGTTATATCGAGTTAAGACGAAGTAAGGAGAGAGAACATGATTTCCAAAATTTTAGTAGCTAATCGTGGTGAAATTGCTGTTCGAATCATTCGTGCGTGTAAAGAGTTGGAGATCGAAACAGTAGCTATATATTCTGAAGCTGATCGTGATGCCTTACATGTTCAAATGGCTGATGAAGCATATTGTGTTGGACCGCGTTTTAGTAAAGATAGTTATTTAAATTTTACCAATATTATGAGCGTGGCGACTTCTACTGGAGTTGACGCAATACATCCAGGATATGGATTTTTATCAGAAAATGCTGATTTTGCAGAAATTTGTACCAAGTGTAATATTACTTTTGTTGGACCTAGCGCTTATGCGATTCAAAAAATGGGCACGAAAGATGTTGCCAGAGAGACCATGAAACAAGCAGGCGTACCAATTGTTCCAGGTTCGGAAGGAATTATCGAAAGTGAAGAAAAAGCGATGTCTATCGCAGAAGAAATTGGTTATCCTGTTATTATCAAAGCGACTGCTGGTGGTGGGGGTAAAGGAATCCGAATTGCTCGCACAGAAGAAGAGCTTTTGAAAGGTTTACGTGTCACCCAGCAAGAAGCAGAGCAAGCTTTTGGTAACCCGGGTGTATATGTAGAGAAATTCATTGAAGATTTCTCTCATGTGGAAATTCAGGTGTTAGCAGATAATCATGGTAATGTGATTCATTTGGGAGAAAGAGATTGTTCGATTCAACGCCGAATGCAGAAGTTGATTGAAGAAACACCATCCCCAGCTATTAACCCATCTATTCGTGAAGAAATGGGCGCTGCTGCGGTAAAAGCAGCAAAAGCTGTCAACTATTCTGGCGCAGGAACAATTGAATTTATCTTTGATAAAGCAGAAAATGCCTTTTATTTTATGGAAATGAATACTCGAATTCAAGTGGAGCATCCTGTTACAGAGATGGTCACGGGTGTAGATTTAATTAAAGAACAAATTAATGTGGCGAACAATGAAACACTTTCACTAGCTCAAGAAGACGTAACTTTTAAGGGTTGGGCAATAGAATGTCGTATAAATGCAGAAAACCCATGGAAGAATTTTATGCCTTCTCCTGGAAAAATTGATATGTACTTACCTCCTGGTGGTTTAGGTGTTCGTGTAGATTCTGCAGCATATTCTGGATATAGTATTCCGCCTTATTATGATTCGATGATTGCTAAATTAATCGTTCATGGATCAACGAGAAAAGAAGCCATTAATCGAATGAAAAGAGCGTTAAGTGAATTTATGGTAGAAGGAATTGCAACCACTATTCCATTTCATTATCAGATGATGGAGCATGAAGTATTTAATAGTGGAGATTTTAATACGAAATTTTTGGAGAAATATACTATAATAGAAGAAGAAAAAAATTAAATTTCCATGGTTAAAAAAACTCTAAAAGGAGTGAACCTTAATGAGTGATCACACAGTTCTCAATGTAAGTGAAGATGTAAATTTAGGAAAAGTTGAGATCGCACCTGTAGTTATTGAAGTAATTGCTGGTATTGCAACAAATGAAGTGGCTGGAGTATCATCTACTCGTGGTAATTTTGCATCTGGAGTGGTTGAACGATTTGGTAAAAAAGCACATGGAAAAGGAATTAAAGTTGAATTAGCAGACACTGGTGTTGCTATTGATGTGTTTGTTGTTTTAGATTATGGTGTTAGTATTCCTGCAATTGCAGAAAAAGTGCAAGAGAATATCAGGCAAGCTTTGAAAAACATGACAGCTTTGGAAATTCAAGAGATCAATGTACATGTTGTTGCCATGAAAATGGATGCAAAAGATGAGATAGATGAAGAAGTTTAGAGCTAGTTTGCTAAGACCTTGAAAGAGAACAACTCTCTTCCAAGGTCTTTTCGTCTTCATAGTCATTTACTTTTGGGAAGCAGCTATGGCTTTTTCTGTTTATATTCGTTATGATGGAGTTAAAACTATTTATAGTATATGTTGTTTACATATGAAACAAGGAGAATGAAGAGATGAATCGTAGGAATGCAAGAGAGAAGGCCTTTCAAATACTTTTCTCTATAGATAATGAAAGTTTTGAACCGAAAGAGGCTATAAATAACGTGTTAGATGAAGAAGAAGTTCAGTCTGATTTTTTAACGATGTTAATTTTGGGAGTTCACCAAAATAAAGCTGAAATAGATGAGAAAATAACAAAAAACCTAGAAAAATGGAGTTTAAGTCGAATAGCGACAGTAGAACGAACGTTGTTACGCATTGCTACTTTCGAGATGTTTTATGAATTAGAAACGCCTTATGGTGTAGCGATTAACGAAGCAGTGGAGTTAGCTAACGTTTACGGAGATGATAAGTCTGGGAAATTCATTAATGGCGTGTTATCAAAAATGATTCAATAGGGGGGCGCTCATATGGCGGCAGAGATCATTTATGGAAAGCAATTAGCTGAAGAATTTCGATTAGAAATGAAACATTTGGTTGATGAGTTAAAGTTAAAAGGAATTCATCCAAAACTAACTGTTATTCTAATTGGAAAAGATCCGGCCTCGCAATCATACGTGAAAGGAAAACAAAAAGCTTCTGATTTTTTAGGATTGGAATCAGAGGTGATTACATTACCTACTGAAACGTCCGAACAAGAATTACTTCAACGAATTGACGAGTTGAATAACGACAATAAAGTTGACGGTATCCTTGTTCAACTACCGTTACCTCGACATATTGACGAACAAAAAGTTATTGAGGCCATCACTCCTGAAAAAGATGTGGATGGCTTTCATCCGATGAACATTGGTAGAATGATGACAGGAAAAGCAACGTTTCTCCCATGTACGCCTTACGGTATTATTCACATGATAAAAGCTAAGAATATCTCGATTGATGGAAAGCACGCAGTCATTCTAGGTCGAAGTAATATTGTGGGAAAACCTGTTGGACAATTGTTGCTAAATGAAAACGCAACGGTTACGTATTGCCATTCTAGAACCAAAAATATAGAAGATTATATAAAAACAGCTGATATATTAATTGTTGCAGTTGGAAAACAAGCATTTGTCCATGGTGACCAAATTAAAGAAGGAGCAGTAGTGATTGATGTTGGTGTAAATCGTACGGACAGTGGATCATTAGTAGGGGATGTTGATTTTGACTCTGCAAAACAAAAGGCTGCTTACCTTACTCCTGTGCCCGGTGGAGTAGGGCCAATGACAATCACCATGCTGTTGCATAACACAATTAAAGCAGCAAAACAAAGACATGCTAAAAGGTAGATGGTACTAATGCACGATAACTATTTAACGGTTAGTGCGCTTACTAAATATATCAAACGAAAATTTGAATTAGACAATCACTTAACCGAAGTGTGGTTAAAAGGGGAAATATCAAATTTCAAACATCACAGTAGAGGTCATATGTATATGACCATGAAAGATGATCGGTCACGAATTAGTGCAGTGATGTTTGCTGGAAACAATCGTTCACTCAAGTTTCTCCCCGAAAATGGGATGCAAGTATTGATCAAAGGACAAGTGGGTGTTTATGAACCACAAGGGAATTATCAGTTGTACATTCAACAAATGGAACCAGATGGTATTGGAGCTCTTTATGTAGCCTTTGAGCAATTAAAAGAGAAATTAGATAATGAAGGATTATTTAGTGAATCTCTAAAAAAAGCTTTACCAACCTATCCGAAACATATTGGAGTAGTCACTTCTCCGACTGGGGCGGCTATTCGAGATATCTTAACTACGATACAACGTAGATATCCAATTGCAGATATAACGATTTTTCCTGCACTTGTGCAAGGCGAACAAGCTCCTGTGTCTGTCGCGTCAGCAATTCAGTTAGCCAACAAAAATGATCTTGCTTTAGATGTGTTAATTGTCGGTCGTGGTGGAGGCTCGATTGAAGAGTTGTGGGCATTTAATGATGAACGTGTTGCTCGAGCTGTTGCTAATTCAATCATTCCTGTTATTTCCGGGGTTGGCCATGAAACAGATGTAACAATTACGGATTTCGTTGCTGATGTACGTGCGGCTACCCCAACTGGTGCTGCTGAGGTAGCCGTTCCTTCTAAAGACGATGTACAACAACATTTAAACAATTTAAATCGTACGATGTCACGTGGCTTAGAGTACTTAATGAATCATTCCAAAAATCACTTGAATCGATTAAAGAAAAGCTATGCTTTTCGTTATCCAGCCCAATTGTTAAACCAAAAAGAGCAGGAATTGGACAAAAATATTGAGCGACTAACAAAATCTAGTCTATCGAGTCAAGAAAACTTATTAAAAACGTTCAGTCAACTCAATCAACGCTTGGAAAACCAACATCCTGAGAAACAAGTTCAGACTACTAAAAAAGAACTGGCTCAATTATTTAATCGACAAAGCCGAGCAATGAATCAACTATATACGGCGTATAATCAGAAGTTTATTCGTCAGTTAGATAAACTAGAAGTGTTAAGCCCACTTCATACAATGAAACGGGGTTATGCTATCACATACCGTGAAGACGGTTCACTAATTCAATCAACCAAACAGGTACAACCTGGAGATGCAATTACTGTTAAAGTGAAGGATGGATCACTGGATTGTCATGTGTGGGGTATAGAGGAGGAGAAAAAATGACGCAAGAAGAACTGTCTTTTGAAGAAGCAATGCAACAATTGGAAACAATTGTAGAAAAACTTGAAGAAGGAGACGTTCCATTAGAAAAAGCTATTCAGTATTATCAAGAAGGCATGAAGTATTCCAAAATTTGTAGTGACAAATTAGCTAATGTAGAAAAACAAATGACACAAATTATGAATGAGCAGGGAGAAACCAAGCCATTTATGATCCAGGAGGAGGAGTAGATGGCCCAATCACTCACTTCATTTTTTAAGGATAAAGAAGAACGAATAACAGAAAAATTAATTGACACGGTAGCTAAATTATCTATTCCTGAAACCTTAAAAGAATCAATGCTTTATTCCATTCAAGCTGGTGGAAAAAGACTTCGTCCACTTTTAATGATAGCAAGTTGTGAATCCTATCAAGGTAGAGATGAACATGTACTAAATGTAGCAATAGCACTAGAAATGATTCATACATATTCACTTATTCATGATGACCTGCCAGCAATGGACAATGATGATGTAAGAAGAGGAAAACCAACAAATCACCGTAAGTTTGATGAAGCAACAGCTATTTTAGCTGGAGATGCATTACTCACGTACAGTTTCGATGTTATTGCGTCTGATCTACACTTAACGGATCAACAAAAGGTTTATATCTTGAAGCGGTTAGCTGAGGCTAGTGGACCAAAAGGAATGGTAGCTGGTCAATCATTGGATATGCATGCAGAGGATGAGGAACTTTCTTTAGACCATTTGGAACGAATCCATCAGTTGAAAACGGGACAACTGCTTGAGTTTGCTGTCGAAATTGGCGCTTACATTGGTGGTGCTAATGATGAAGAGTTATATGCTCTCCGTGACTATGGTTATTATCTTGGTTTAATTTTTCAAGTTCAAGATGACATACTTGATGTAATCGGTGATCAAGAACTTATTGGCAAACCAATTGGTAGTGATGAAATCAACAAGAAAAGCACTTATCCAAAACTACTTGGACTCGAAGGTGCGATTGAAAAGAAAAAACACTATTTAGTGAAAGCCAAAGAAGCGCTGGTTAAAGCTAATCTTTCTACTTCCCTACTAGAATCATTTGTGACACACATTAGCGAAAGGGATGCATAGTTCACAAATTCAAAAAATGGAAGCAACCGATAATTGAAAAAAAATCACTTATATGTTATTATTAAAAATATAATAGGAATGGTGCAGTATTCTAGTCGGTTCTCCGTTTCTGAAGGCGGGCCTAAAAATCCGCCAAAGGGCACATCGATGAAGTTCCTTGTGCCGGCTTGAGGCGCCCAGCCTTGGGTTGGTGCTGGGAGTTAAGGTTGCAGGGCGATCCACAAAGGCATGTGGGCGATGACCCTGCTTCCGCGGAGGCCCATCTCTGTGGTAAGTCAATGCCAAAGCAATTACCATGGACTGGGGTATGAACCTACGTAATAGGAGAGAGGGAATCTTATTCGTAGCGTAGCCTGCCTTGAGTGGTGTCCGAGGGGATGACACTAGTGAATGCGAGATTTGGTGGCCACTGATCACTGCATTTTTAACTGTCTGAAATCGGCACTGCAAAAGAGGCTAGGGAGCGGTTAAGAGCTGCTGAGGAAATCTCCTAGACTGTTCCATCGGACGTTTAAAAGGGATTATAGTACGGACTAAGTGGCAATCCAGTCTAGCTATTGGTAACAAAGCTAAGATGCGTTTAAAGGGGAACCGCCAGAATGGCAACATTCGGTACGTATCTGGGAAAACCTACTGGACCTAAGCCGTAGTTTTTACCTTTTAAATGACCATTCCAACTACATAGTGAAATTACAATGAGGTATCTATAAATGGCGAAATCGGAATCGCAAATAAGAAAGTCGATAAAATTTAGTTTAAGTATTGCCGTTATCACATTTGTGTTAGCGGCTATTTTTTCTGTCATATCGTCCTCTATCTTAAGCGAAGTTATGTGGATCTTCGGGCTTATTATTGTATTAGCAATTGTTTTGATCGGAATTATCTTTGATATGCTTGGAATTGCTGCTACAGCTGCTGATGAAGTTCCTTTTCATGCAATGGCCGCAGAGAAAGTAAACGGTTCCAAAGAAGCGATTCAAATCGTTCGTAACGCAGATCGATTTGCTAGTTTCTGTAACGATGTGATCGGTGATATATCTGGTGTTATTAGTGGTACTGCCTCAGCAATTGTTGTATTACAATTAGCAAATGTTTTTGGGCAAGGGGAAGGTTCGACGCTTCAACTTACGATATCTGTTATTATGACTAGTTTTGTAGCCGCATTGACTGTTGGTGGCAAAGCACTTGGGAAATACTACGGGATCCATTCTTCGACAAAAATTATTTTTTTTGCAGGAAAAGTTATCTCGTTTATCGAAAATAGGTTAAGTATACGAATCTTAACTCCGAAAAAAAGTATCAAAAAAAGGAACTAATGTGATGGCAAATAAAGTGAGATTAGACAGTTTATTAGTAGAACGTGGATTGATTGAAACGAGGGAAAAAGCAAAACGAACCATTATGGCCGGTCTAGTCTTTTCAGATTCACAACGATTGGACAAACCTGGCATGAAAGTTACTTCAGATATTCCTCTAGAAGTGAAAGGAAAATTAATTCCTTATGTAGGTAGAGGCGGTCTGAAATTGGAAAAGGCGTTAACAGAATTTCAAATTGACATGAATAATAAAGTGATGGTAGATATTGGTTCTTCTACTGGAGGTTTTACAGACTGCGCTTTACAAAATGGTGCAAGCAGATGTTATGCTGTTGATGTAGGTTATAATCAATTAGATTGGAAGTTACGCAATGATCCACGTGTTGTCGTAATGGAAAGAACAAATTTTAGATATGCAACAAAAGACATGTTTTTATTTGAAACACCTAATTTTGCTAGCATCGATGTGTCGTTTATATCTTTAAAGCTAATTCTTCCTGTATTAAAAACTATTTTAGATCCTAATAGTGAAGTCGTTGCGCTAATTAAGCCGCAATTTGAAGCTGGCAAAGAACAAGTTGGAAAAAAAGGTATTGTACGAGATGCTCGTGTGCATCATCAAGTAGTAACAAATATTATTTCATTTGCAGCGAAAGAAAACTTTAAATTGAAAAATTTAACCTTTTCACCAATAACAGGTGGAGATGGAAATATTGAATTCTTAGCTCATTTTTCTTGGAATAATGAACAACACGAGGCATTTAATGCGCATGATTTAGAGGAACAAATCAACCAAGTAATTAAAAATGCACACCTAGCTCATAACTAGACAGAAGAAGTGAGGAGCTGTTTATCTCAAACAAAAACAGCTCATTTTTGTATGTGTAGAATGAAAAGGAGGTTTGACTATTGACTAAGGGACAACGTCACATAAAAATTCGTGAATTAATAACACAAAATGATATTGAAACCCAAGATGAATTGGTAGATACACTCCGTGAATTAGGTTACAATGTAACACAAGCTACAGTATCCCGTGATATTAAAGAGCTCCATTTAGTAAAAGTCCCTATGACGGATGGTCGTTATAAGTACAGCTTGCCTGCTGATCAGCGTTTTAATCCTCTTGAAAAGCTCAAGCGTTTGATGCGAGATGCATTTATCCGAGTGGAGGAAGCTGACAATTTCTTAGTATTAAAAACTTTGCCAGGTAATGCGAATGCGATTGGTGCTTTAATTGACAACCTTGATTGGGAAGAAATTCTTGGAACGATATGTGGTGATGATACAATACTTATTATTTGTAAAACTGCAGCTCATTCTGAAGAGATAAAAAATCGTTTTTTAGAGATGTTATAGTTAAGTAAATTCTAACAATAAAGTGAGGTAAACGTTCATGCTAACCGAGCTTTCCATAAAAGACTTTGCCATAATTGAAGAAACAACAATTACGTTTAAAGACGGCTTAACCGTATTAACTGGGGAAACTGGTGCAGGAAAATCAATAATAATTGATGCCATACAACTCCTCACTGGTGGAAGAGGTTCAGCGGAATTCGTTCGTCATGGTGCTAAAAAAGCAAGTTTAGAGGGCCTTTTTACGGTAGAAGACCGTTCACACGCAGTATATTCGGTAGGAGAAGCATTTGGCGTTGATATTGATGGGAATGGAATGATTGTATTATCTCGTACCATCAGTGCAAATGGAAAGAGTATTTGCCGTGTAAACGGTCACTTAGTAACTTTGGCTATATTAAAAGAGTTTGGAAAAGTATTAATTGATATTCATACGCAACACGAGACACAATCTTTAATGGATGTTGATCGACATATTGCGTTATTAGACTTATACAATTATAAAGAAATGGAAGAAGCCAAACAAGATTATTCCCCTCTTTTTGACAAATTCACTACGTTACAAAATCGCTATAAACAATTAAATGAAAATGAACAAGAAATGGCTCAAAGACTTGATTTATTAAAATTTCAATTAAACGAACTTCTAGAAGCTAATTTATCACCAGGCGAAGACGAGGCCCTAAGAGAAGAAAGAGAAAGACTTACGAATTATGAAAAAATATTCACTGGGGTAAATGAAGCTTACCAAGCGCTAAGTGGTGAACAACGTGCGATTGATTGGTTAGGGCTTGCGTTATCTGGTCTAGAAAAAGCAAGTGAGTACGAAGCAACGCTTGTGGAAAAGAAAGAACAGTTTCTTAGTCATTTTTATCTGATTGAAGAACTCTCCATCGATCTTCGCAACTTTATTGATTCTTTAGAATTTAATTCTAATCGATTAAATGAAGTAGAAAGTAGATTAAATGAGATTGATCGGCTCCAAAGGAAGTACGGCACTACTGTTGATGCCATGTTGGAATATGCTTCTACGATTGAAGATGAAATCGATGAATTAGAGGATAAGGATACATCGATTGAAAAGTTAGACCATGATTTAAAAGAAGTTGGAAAAGACTTATTAGTGGAGGCTAAGCACCTTCATGATTTGAGAATCCAAGCTGCTCACGATTTAAAACAAGTAATTCATGAAGAACTAAAGGATTTATATTTAGAAAAGGCTACGTTTGACGTTGATATCGCTATTAAAAAAGGTAAAGACGACACAATTCAACTGGATGGAATGCCAGTTCAACTAGGTGAAAGTGGATTTGATAAAGTTAGATTTTTAATTTCCACAAATCCTGGCGAACCAGTGAAAGATATGAATAAGGTTGCTTCTGGTGGTGAATTGTCACGCATTATGCTCGCAATAAAAAAAATATTTGCGCGACATCAAGGTGTTACGAGTGTAATTTTTGATGAAGTGGATACTGGTGTCAGCGGAAGAGTCGCCCAAGCTATTGCAGAAAAAATATTTACAATATCTGTTGGTTCACAAGTTCTTTGTATCACACATCTTCCGCAAGTAGCATCAATGGCAGATACTCATTTATTTATTGAAAAAGAAATTAAGGGCGAAAGAACCTTAACTTCAGTCAATGAATTAACAAGAGATGAACGAATTACAGAAATCGGAAGAATGGTTACAGGTACAGAATTAACAGCTACTTCTAGAGAACACGCACGTGAATTAATTGAACAAGCAGAGCAATTTAAACAATTAAATAAATAATAATAGTGCCAAAAGACGACGTATTTATGCGTTGTCTTTTATTTTTATCTAATACAAAATTTTTATGCAGATGTGGAAATCATCTCCGCTTTTTCTGTACTTTGCAGGGTTTAAAAACGACATTGTAAGGTGACATTAGAAATACAGAAAAAATAAAATGGGTTAAGGAACGAGGAGCGTGAAGCATGAAAAAAATAAATATACGAGCAGCCTTAGGGATATTACTCCTTGTTACTTTCCTTAGTATGCCATTTATAAAACCGATCCAAACGTATTTAGCAATCCCCGGACATATCACGGTATTTAACAATGATCAGGAGACCATTAACCTCCCAGAAGTGAAACACGCAACAACCGCTGTGGCACAATCAGATCGAGTGATAGAAGCGATGGACACGTCTAAATTCAAAACGCTAGATCAAGGAAAAAGTAATATTGTTTATCAAGTTGCTAATATTCCAGTAAAAAAAGTAAATGTGGATGTACTGAAGGATTACAAAGTGATACCAGGAGGGCAATCAGTTGGTGTTAATTTACAAACATTAGGAGTATTAGTTGTTGGGCACCATTTAATTTCGACAGAGGAAGGAGAAAAGTCACCTGGCGAAAATGCAGATATTCAAGTGGGTGACATTATAACCAAAGTAAATGATAAACAAATAAAAAACATGGAAGAAATAACACCGCTCGTAAATAAAGCAGGCGAGAGCAACAAACCGCTACAATTTACGATAAAACGAGATGAAAAAACATTAGAGAAAGAGTTAACGCCTGCTTTAGATAAAGATGAAGATGCTTATCGAATTGGGTTGTATATTCGTGATTCGGCAGCTGGGATTGGGACAATGACATTTTATGATCCAAAAACTAAAAAATATGGGGCATTAGGACATGTGATTTCGGATATGGATACCAAAAAACCAATCCAGATTAACGAAGGATCTATTGTTAAGTCCTCGATTAAAGATATAAAGAAAGGTAATAACGGATTACCTGGAGAAAAGCAAGCAACGTTTTCAGCAGATAAAGAGCCGCTTGGTACAATAACGAAGAATACGCCATTCGGTGTATTTGGAGAAATTAACAAAAAATTGCAAGATAGTAAGTGGAATAAGCCGATGCCAATTGCTTTATCAGATCAAGTCGAATTAGGTAAAGCGCAGTTATTAACTGTAGTGGAGGAAGAAAAGGTGGAAGCTTTTGATATAGAAATAGTGAATAGTGTAGTGCAAAAAAATCCGGCTACAAAAGGGATGATTATTAAAGTAACCGATGAAGAATTATTAGAAAAAACCGGCGGAATTGTTCAAGGAATGAGCGGTAGCCCTATCATTCAGAATGGAAAATTGATTGGGGCGGTTACCCACGTTTTTGTCAATGATCCAACTAGTGGTTATGGTGTTCATATCGAATGGATGTTGCAAGAATCTGGGATCGATATTTATGACGAACAAAAACAAGCGAGCTAATAAAGACAAAAAATTGAATTAAATATTGGATGGCGAACTATATTGATACCTAATCAGTATAGTTCGTTTTGTTAAGAATGTAACTTGGTGTTATCACAAGTCATTTGACCATAAATTTTGTACTAAAAGCGAAAAAACAATCATATAATGTAAAATGCAAAAGAAAAATATACGAATTCGTTATCTAGTTGGAAATTTCATGCTATACTTAGGACATAAGTAATTGGTATTTTAAAGGAATATGTAACATTGTCGTAATTAATCGAAATAATGCAAAAAACGGAGAAAAAGATAGCTTTTTAAAGAAATATATTTTTTTTGAGGAAATTGAAGGTTTTTTAGAACTTGCGTCGAAATTGAATATATGCATAGAAAGGCAATGAGGAGGAGGAGCACAATGGTAGAAAAAATTAAAGTGTGTCTAGTGGATGATAATCGAGAGTTAGTGGAATTAATGGAGGATTATTTCGAAACCGAATCTGATATTGAAGTGGTAGGTACTGCTTATAACGGAAAAGAAAGCCTTGAAATTATCGAGGAAAAAGAACCGGATGTGATCATTTTAGATATCATAATGCCTCATATGGATGGTTTAGCAGTTCTTGGTAAGATCAAACAAATGGAATTAAAGAAAAAACCTAACGTGATTATGCTCACTGCTTTTGGTCAAGAAGAAGTTACCAAAAATGCAGTTAATTTAGGAGCTTCCTATTTTATCCTAAAACCCTTTGACTTAGATAATTTGGCAGATCAAATTCGTCAAGTGTATGGCATGCCAGTTTCAGACTCAAGACCATTAAAACAAAAATCTGCAAAAGAAAATGAAAAATTTGATTTAGAAACAAGCATTACACATATTATTCATGAAATCGGCGTACCAGCGCATATTAAAGGTTATATGTATTTAAGAGAAGCCATCACAATGGTATACAATGACATTGAGTTGTTAGGCTCCATCACCAAAGTGTTATACCCAGACATCGCGAAGAAATTCAATACCACTGCATCTCGAGTTGAGCGAGCAATACGACATGCCATTGAAGTAGCTTGGAGTAGAGGAAATATAGAATCTATTTCGTCCTTATTCGGTTATACTGTAAATGTTTCAAAAGCAAAACCTACCAATAGTGAGTTTATTGCAATGGTAGCAGACCGACTTCGTTTAGAACATAAGGCATCTTAAAAACAACATCTAAATTTTAAAAATACTTATTTTTCTAATTAGTTATAGATAATAAATCTAAGTATGTTTTCCAAAAGTTCTCTGCTTAACGTTACAGTTAAAAAGAGAACTTTTTTTGATGATTATGTGAATAGAACCTTTCTTTTGAGAGAAATTAAACAAAAAAGGAGGTTGTATGTTGAAAAAAATATTACTAATAGTTATGTTATTTAGCTTTCTGTTACCTGTATCAGCGTTAGCAAAAGAAACCTATACGGTTCAACCAGGTGATACCATGTGGAAAATTGCTGTTCGTTATCAAATCGGTGTGACTGAGATCATTGAAGCAAACCCCCAAATAAAGAATCCGAATTTGATTTATCCAAATCAACAATTAAACATTCCAACTATTGATTCGATTAAACATACCGAACATTTAGTTATTCAATTAACAAACCAAGAACGGGCGAAGTATGGACTTCCAGCTTTGAAACCCGATTGGGAACTTTCTCGCGTGGCACGCTATAAGTCACAAGATATGAGAGATAAAGGATATTTTTCCCACACAAGTCCAACTTATGGTTCTCCATTTGATATGATGAAAGCCTTTGGAGTCTCTTATCAACGAGCGGGTGAGAATATCGCAAGAGGACAACAGACACCACAAGACGTTGTGCGAGCTTGGATGAATAGTTCGGGACATCGAAAAAATATCCTTGGTGACTTTACTCATATCGGTGTAGGTTATGTAGAGAATGGGAAATATTGGACACAAATGTTTATTAAACGCTAACATGTGAAAAAGACTGGGACAAAACAACAATTAATTTTTTATAACAAAATGAATACTGCCGTGGAAATAAGCTACCTTTCCGCAGGCACGGCTTCAGCTAACTCATTAAAGCACAAAACACTTTAAAAAGTGGATGCTCAAGCTCACGGGAGTGCGATTACTCGCCCTATCGAAAACATTTTCTGTTCCTGCAGGAGTGGCGCATAATTCCACAGCTAATCATTAATTCTACTTAAATTAACGAACCTTCATTCGCGTCTGCAGAGTGAAGGTTCGTTTTTTGATAAATGCTATATAGTTTTGTCACAAGCACTTTTTTGGTTCTTTTTACAAAGTTTCTAGTTAACCTAATTAAAATAATCTGAACCTTACTGTAACAATTTCTCTAAAAGTATGATAATATTTTTACAAAAGAGAAAATATAATTGGAGAGGTTTTTAATGAAAGTAGCTAAATTTGGAGGAAGTTCAGTCGCGAGTGCTGAACAAATTAAAAAAGTAGCATCCATCATTCAAGATGATTCAGACAGAAAAGTTGTGGTTGTTTCAGCACCTGGAAAACGTACAGCAGAAGATACAAAAGTTACAGATTTATTGATACAGTTGGGAGAGGATTTAATAAATGGCGAAGCTTACCAGCCAGCATTGGATCTAGTTCTAAATAGATTTCAATTAATTACAGATGACCTTAATATAACGAATCAAGTGGTGCAAGAAATTAAATCAGATGTAGCATCCATTATTTCAAGTAATTATTCCGATCAAATGAAACTAGAAGCAATTAAATCAATTGGCGAAGACTCATCTGCAAAAGTGGTAAGTGAATACTTAAAACATATAGGGCTGAATGCAGCATATTTAAATCCAAAAGATGCAGGTATCATTGTTAGTAATGAACCTGGAAGCGCACAATTTTTAGACGAAAGTCTTGATTTACTATATGAATTACATAAGCGCGAAGAAATTGTTGTTATACCTGGTTTCTTTGGTTTTACTAAAGAAGGTAAATTAGTAACTTTCTCACGAGGTGGGTCAGATATTACTGGTTCGATAGTAGCCGCTGGTGTCAAGGCAGACTTATATGAAAATTTCACGGATGTGGATTCAGTATATTGTGTGAATCCTTCTATTGTAGAGAATCCAAAAGAGATTACTTCACTTACGTACAAAGAAATGCGAGAGTTGTCTTATGCAGGTTTTTCGGTTTTTCACGATGAAGCATTAATTCCTGCAGTAAAGGCAAAAATCCCTGTTAGCATAAAAAATACGAATAATCCAGGTGCGATGGGAACAATTATTGTTTCTGAAAAAGAAGTTAGAGGTAATCCCGTTGTTGGGATTGCTTCTGCTAAAGGATTTTTAAGTTTATATGTTAGCAAATATTTAATGAATAGAGAATTAGGTTTTGGTAGGCGATTGCTTCACATTTTAGAAGATGAAGGGATATCATTTGAACATACGCCTTCTGGTATTGACGATATGTCAGTAATCATGAATGAAAATCAGCTGCCAATTGAAAAAGAAGCAAAAATAATCGAGCGGATTAAAAATGAACTTCACCCTGATCTTGTTTATACTGAGCGTAACTTAGCTTTAATTATGATTGTTGGTGAAGATATGGACAGTACGATTGGCGTAGCAGCCAAAGCGACGGAGGCATTTTCTCGAGTTAATGTTAATCTTGAAATGATCAACCAAGGATCATCGGAAGTTTCATTAATGTTTGGTGTGAAAGAAGAAGGTGTAGATGTAGCTGTTCGTTCTCTCTATGAAGCTTTTTTTACTGAAGCTTAGTTAACACTCATTAATAACTGTAAATTATATAAGAACCTGCGTGATTCATTTATGTTATGCAGGTTCTTTGTTATTAACTTGTTTGTTTCATTGATGTATACCTTGCCAAAAAAAGAAGAAACGTCTATGATGGAAGTAGGTAAATTATCAATAACAAAAGTGAAAATGTATAGCAAATATAATTTCGAATATTCTACAACGCTAATTTTTTTCAAGTTTCTTAAGGAGGAATTTTTTTATGACCAAAAATTATGACCTAGTCATATTAGGAGGTGGTACAGGTGGATACGTTGCTGCCATCCGCGCCACTCAATTAGGCTTAAAAACTGCCATTGTTGAGAAAGATAAATTAGGTGGCACTTGCCTTCACCGTGGTTGTATACCATCAAAAGCATTATTAAAGAGTGCATCCGTTTATCAACAGGCTTTACGTGCAGATTCTTATGGTATTACAGTAAAGGATACGAGTGTTAATTTCAGTAAAGTTCAAGATAGAAAACAATCAATTGTTGATCAATTGCATCAAGGCGTCGTCGGTTTAATGAAAAAAGGCAAGATTGATGTGTATGAAGGTATTGGAAGATTGTTGGGACCGTCAATATTTTCTCCTACAGCAGGAACGATTTCTGTTGAAATGAATGATGGTTCAGACAACGAAATGCTTGTCAGTAAAAATGTTATTATTGCCACTGGCTCTACCGTAAGGACGTTACCTAACATTGAAATAGATGGAGAATACATTCTATCTTCTGATGACGCCTTGGAGTTACCATCATTACCAGAATCCATGATTATTGTTGGCGGTGGGGTAATTGGTGTCGAATGGGCATCTATGCTAGCTGATTTTGGTGTGCAAATTACAATCATCGAATCTGCTGAACAAATTTTACCTGCTGAAGATCAAGCAATTGTTAAAGAGATGCAAAAGCAATTAAAGAAAAAAGGAGTTAGCATCTATACGAATGCAAGTATGCATGAACAAGTAAATAAAGATAATGGCATGGTACAGATTCAAGTTTCTGAAAAAGAGCAAGTTATTGATTTAACAGCAGATAAACTGTTATTGGCGGTTGGTCGACAAGCTATTACCAAAAATATCGGTCTTGAGAATACTGACATTCAGTTAAATGAGGCTGGTTTTATTCAAGTGAATGAGCATTATCAAACAAAAGAATCACATATCTATGCCATAGGCGATTGCATCGGGGGCATGCAATTAGCCCATGTTGCTTCACATGAAGGAAAACATGCGGTAGAGCATATTGCTGGTGAACAGCCTTTTGCTATCAAACAACAAGATATTCCAGTATGTATCTATTCTAACCCAGAAATTGCGCATGTTGGTTTAACAGAGAAAGAAGCCCTAAATCGAGGATATGATATTGAAAAAGGATCGATTCGTTTCCAAGCTATCGGAAAAGCATTAATTAATGGTACACCTGATGGCTTTGTCAAAATTATTTCGGATAAAGCAACAAATGATGTATTAGGGATTCATATTATTGGTGCCAATGCAACCGAGTTAATTTCAGAAGCGGGTTTAGCAAAAGTATTGGATGCTGTGCCTTGGGAAATTGGTCAAACGATTCATCCCCATCCATCAATGTCAGAAGCGATAGCTGAAGCCGCATTAGATATTGATCATATGAAAATACACGGTTAAAAGGAGGAAAATTCATGAGTTTAAGTAAACATCAGCAACTTGGCTTGTCTGATCAAAACATATTAGAAATGTACCGAACCATGTTATTAGCGCGCAGAATTGATGAGCGCATGTGGCTATTAAATCGATCTGGAAAGATACCTTTCGTTGTTTCTTGTCAAGGGCAAGAGGCTCAACAAGTGGGAGCTAGTTATGCATTAGATCGTACGAAAGATTATGCTGCACCATACTACCGAGACGTTGGTGTGGTTTTATCTTTAGGTATGACAGCAAGAGAGTTAATGCTTCAAGCATATGCAAAAGCGGAAGACCCTAACTCAGGTGGTAGACAAATGCCCGGGCACTATGGTCAAAAGAAAAATAGAATGTTAACTGGTTCATCACCAGTAACCACACAAGTACCACATGCGGTAGGTGTAGGATTAGCTGCCAAAATGGAAAAGAAGGATATTGTGAGTTTTGTTACATTAGGGGAAGGTTCTTCTAATCAGGGGGATTTCCATGAAGGAGCTAACTTTGCTGCAGTCCATAAACTGCCTGTTATTTTTATGGTAGAAAATAACCAATATGCCATCTCAGTTCCGCTAAACAAACAAGTGGCTTGCGAAAAAATATCTGATCGAGCGATTGGGTATGGTATGCCCGGCGTAACGGTTGATGGAAATGATCCGCTTGCTGTCTATGAAGCAGTGAAACAAGCTGTAGATCGTGCAAGGACAGGCGAAGGTCCAACTTTAATCGAGGCTGTGTCTTATCGTCTAACCCCACACTCAAGTGATGATGATGATCGCAGCTATCGAGAACGAGAAGAAGTAGAACAAGCGAAGCAAAAAGACGGATTACTAACGTTTAAATCTTATGTACAAGATCAAGAGATTGCTACAAATAGTGAGTTAGAACAAATGGAACAAGAGATAAGAGAAATCATTGATGAGGCGACAGCGTATGCAGAAAATGCGCCTTATGCTAAACCAGAGTCAATCTATGATTTTGTTTATGGTAATGAAGGGAGTACGAGATAATGCCAGTTTTATCTTATATCCAAGCGATAACAAAAGCACTGCAAGAAGAAATGGAGCGAGATGAGAAGGTATTTGTTTTAGGAGAAGATGTTGGTGTAAGAGGGGGCGTGTTTCGAGCAACAGATGGTCTCTATGAACAATTTGGTGAAACACGAGTGATTGATACACCATTAGCTGAGTCTGCAATTGCTGGTGTTGGCATTGGGGCTGCAATGTACGGTATGCGCCCAGTAGCAGAAATGCAATTTGCTGATTTTATTTTACCTGCTGTTAATCAGATTATTTCAGAAGCAGCAAAAATTCGCTATCGATCAAACAATGATTGGACCGCTCCTATTACCATCCGAGCACCATATGGTGGTGGCGTTCATGGTGCACTTTACCATTCACAATCGATTGAAGCGATCTTTGCTAATCAACCCGGTTTGAAAATTGTGATGCCGTCCTCCCCATATGATGCAAAAGGACTGTTAAAAGCAGCGATTCGTGATGAGGATCCTGTGTTATTTTTAGAACATAAACGTGCGTATCGTTCAATCAAAGAAGAAGTCCCGGATACAGACTACACGTTACCGATTGGAAAAGCAGAGGTGAAACGTGACGGTGCTGATATTACGGTGATTACGTATGGCTTATGTGTACAGTTTGCATTGCAAGCTGCTGAAAAATTGGAGAAAGAAGACATTGATGTCCATATTCTAGATTTGCGTACCGTGTATCCACTAGATCAAGAAGCAATTAAAGAAGCAGCATCTAAAACAGGGAAAGTGTTGTTGATTACCGAAGATAATAAAGAAGGAAGTATCATTGGCGAAGTCGCAGCAATTATTAGTGAGCACTGTTTGTTTGATCTTGATGCACCAATCAAGCGTTTAGCTGGCCCTGATGTTCCAGCTATGCCTTATGCACCTCCGTTAGAAAAAGAATTTATGATTAATCCAGATAAAATTGAAGCTGCTATGCGCGAATTGGCTGAATTTTAATAGAATTTGAGGTGGAAAAATGGGTTTAGAAAATATGAAAATGCCGCAGCTAGGAGAAAGCGTTACGGAGGGTACGATTAACACTTGGCTAGTGAAACCAGGCGATAAAGTAAATAAGTATGATCCAATCGTGGAAGTACTTACCGATAAGGTGAACGCAGAAGTTCCATCTTCGTTTTCTGGAACGATTAAAGAAATTTTTGCTCAAGAAGATGAGACGGTAGCCGTTGGGGATGTTATTTGTTCGATTGAAACTGCGGGTGATGAGTCCCAGGTACCAGCTTCAAATGAAACGACAAACAAAGTGACAGAAGAAACTGTTGAAAAAACAGAAGTATCAGCAGAAACAAGTATGAAGACAAGATATTCTCCGGCTGTGATGCGTTTAGCACAAGAGAATAATCTAGATCTTTCCAATGTAAAAGGCTCCGGTAAAGCAGGACGTATAACTAGAAAAGACGTTGAACGAATGATTGCGAATGGATCTCAGCAAATGAGTGAACCAGAACAAACAGAAGATATATCTGTAAAACAACCAAAACCTGTTGATTTTTCGTTGGAAAATGGTGATAAAGAAATTCCAGTAACTGGTGTGCGCAAAGCGATTGCTACCAACATGGTGCGTTCTACTACAGAAATTCCACATGCTTGGATGATGATAGAAGTAGATGTTACTAATTTGGTTAAGTATCGAAATGCAGAAAAACTAAAATTTAAAGAAAATGAGGGCTACAGCTTAACATACTTTGCTTTCTTTTTAAGTGCTGTTGCAAAAGCATTGAAAAAATTCCCTGAATTAAATAGTTCATGGGCGGGCGATAAAATTATTCAGTATAAAGATATTAATTTATCGATTGCAGTAGCCCATGAAAAAGAATTATTTGTCCCGGTTATAAAAAATGTAGATGAAAAAAGCATAAAAGGAATTGCCAAAGAAATTTATCAATTAGCAACTAAAGCAAAGAATGGAAAGCTAACGCAAGAAGATATGTCAGGTGGAACATTTACCGTTAACAATACTGGTTCATTTGGTTCCGTTCAGTCCATGGGTGTGATTAATCACCCACAAGCGGCAATCCTACAAGTAGAATCAATTGTAAAACGTCCAGTCATCATTGATGACATGTTTGCAGCACGTGACATGGTAAATCTTTGTTTATCAATCGACCATCGTATTTTGGATGGCGTAGTCTCAGGTGACTTTATGTCTGAAGTGAAAACATATCTAGAAAATGTATCTGCAACTACGACACCGATATACTAAAAGCTATAATGATGTAATAGATAAAAAACTCAACAAATGTAATGACCTTTTGTTTAAAAGTTAATAAGAATGTAGAGAAATTTCTCTACATTCTTATTATGTTTAAACCGGAATCTTTGATACCTTGACGGATTATTTCATTATAATTTTTAATTTCTGTTTTATTTAATTTAAAGGATATTTTTTTAGAACGAAAAGTTTACGCAGATATTCAGAAATAAATAGAAAATACCTTCATTTCTCTTCTTTCGCCATTTTTATATCAGACCACTTATTTTTGGTTATTAAATCACTAAACTCCCTATTTTTTCTCTCTTATAAGAAGAAAAATTCTCTAGAAACAATAGGAGGAAATGCTTTGAATCAATTTTTGAAAAACTTCCTGAAAGTTCTTGGTATTATTGCTATTGCCGTCCCATTGTTATGGATTAGTTTTTTAGGAATAGTAGAAACAGCGTTCACTGTACAAGCAGATTTTTATGTTCCTTTCATTCTATTTCTTGATATTAGTGTTTTGTTCTTTATTTCTAATTTATTCTTTCGATTTTTACAACCAAAAACATTGAAGTATAGTTTGTTTATCTTTGTTCTAATCACTTTTACTAGTTTGGTGACTTACCTTGTGGTTTAACTTAAAGCTATAATTATGTATGCATTAGCCTCACACGACTGATACGGTTAAAAAGTTCTATGAGGTGATAAAAATATGGAGAAATATATTTTTGCAATGCATATTTTTTATTTTGTTATTATGGCGGCGGCAGGTGCATGGTACTTTTATTTGTTAAGTAGAAAATTCCGTGGTGTTTATCGTTATGAATACGTGATTGCTATATTTATGGGATTAATTGCAGATTTTTGAACTGGTTACCAGAAGTATTTGTGGTACTTTTTAGGTGTGGTTGCGTTATTTATTATTCCATATATTATCTGGTCTCCACTCAGGAAAATAGTATCTAATTTCAATCAATCATTAGGAAAACATTACGTTCGAACTGCTCTTTATCTTACCGCTTTTTGGGTGGCTTATCCAACGGTTTCGGTATTGGGTTCCTCTAGTATTGGTGTTATTCAAAATAGCATCGATATACATGCTTTTATTGTTCTTCCCATCTTCTCTAAGGTTGGTTTAAGGAAATTATGGCATAAAAAGGTATTGATGTCCAAGTAATACGCGTTTGAACCAAAAGACATATAAAATAGCTAAGAAACTTAAATAAACAAAAGAGTAGGTTTCTAATTTTTGCAGAAACTAGGCAGTAGATAAACAATAAGGAGGAATTTTGAATGCCTATTCAAAATAAACACGAAATTGAAGAACTATGTAGCCTTTCTAAAAAGTTAGAAGCGGAAGCTCATCAAGCACAAACTCACGCTGATGCAGCTAAAGCTAAAGAGCTTCACACACAATTACAAAAAGTATTAGAACACATTCATCAAGCACAAGGGAAAGCGATGAATGGGGATGATACATCAGCTGAGCCATTATATCAAGCCCAATTACGTGTAGCAGAAAGTAATCAACAAATGGAGAAACTACTTACCAATTTGCATGCGCAAAAAGATAGTGTTCAACCGTAACATGTACACCAGTTATTCTGATAAAAATGGAAGTGTAGCTAGTAAAAGATTATTAAATGTTAGGACGGAGCTTGAGTTTCTAAGCTCCTTTAAATTTTGTGATTTTGTTTCATTAAGAAGTGGTAATTAAATAAGAAGACTATGATTTTTCAGAAAAATAAAGCGTTTTCTATGTTGATAATGGTAGAAAGTGCTATAATTGAAATTGTGATACATAAAATAGTCCATAAGAGGTGAAATGATGAAAAAATTAAGATTAGGTTCAAGTGATTTAGAAGTAAGCGAAATTTCTTTAGGCTGCATGCGAATGAGTTCGCTTTCAAAAAAAGACGCGGCGTATGTAGTTGAAAATGCTTTAGATCTTGGAGTCGATTTTTTTGATCATGCAGACATTTATGGCGCTGGAGAATCAGAAGAAGTTTTTGCCCAAGCTATTGATATGAATCCATCTATTCGTAAAAAAATTTTTTTGCAATCAAAATGTGGTATTCGAAAAGGTTTTTTTGATTTTTCAAAAGATCATATAATTTCTTCTGTTGAAGGTAATTTAAATCGTTTAAATACGGATTACTTAGATGTATTATTACTTCACCGTCCAGATGCGCTTATGGAACCAGAAGAAGTTGCTGAGGCGTTCACAAAGTTAAAAGCCGAGGGGAAAGTTCGTTACTTTGGTGTGAGTAACCAAAACCCATACCAAATGGAATTACTAAGCAAGTATCTGGAAGATGATTTAATCGTTAACCAAATGCAGTTAAGTCTACTGCATACACCAATGATTGATGCTGGCTTAAATGTAAACATGGGAAATGAAAGTGGAATTGATCGGGACAATGGTATATTAGAATATTGTCGTCTAAATAACATTACCGTTCAAGCATGGTCCCCTTTCCAATATGGCTTAATTAAAGGGCCATTTATTGATAATAGCGATTTCCCTGAGGTCAATGCTAAATTAACCGAGTTTGCTGAAAAGAAAGGCGTAACGAATTCAGCTATCGCCATTGCTTGGATCTTGCGACACCCTGCTAACATCCAACCTGTCGTTGGAACAATGAATCCTGAACGACTTCAACATATTGAAAAAGCAACAAATGTAGCATTAACACGAGAAGAGTGGTATGAGCTTTACCGAGCTGCAGGTAATGTATTACCATAAATTGAAAAAAGTAAATCACGGTATTTTCGGTATGGAATTAAACCGAATCCATAATTATTTCACAAAAAAACGAATGGCAATCCTCATTAACGGTTTGGCATTCGTTTTGGTTTATTTTAATTCATTCCATTACCTAATTCTCTCTAGTTTCATGGATAAAGCAAAGTTAACTTATCATGCTTGTATTGATAAATGCCTTTACCTTCCATTTCCGCCATTGCATTGTTCAATAAATAAACCCCAGTTTTTTCATCAATACCAACATTTCTATGTTGAGGAAAATTGTTTGCTGCCTGTTTCTGGTGATCTTGGTCTTGCCATTCAGAAAAATGAACAGCAACAATCAGATTTTCTACTAATCCCAATCCGTTTCTTTGTTGAACCACTATTAACAATGATCTGTATCGTTTAGATTAAATAATATGTCAATAGATGAATAAGTAGTTATAACTTTTTTTATTAACGTGAATTATTTCACAGAAATGACACCGATTATTAGACACATCTCGTTTATAATGAAATAGGTTTTCTATACATTTTATAATAAAAAATTAGACATTTAAAGGATGGGGCTATATGTTTAAGCAATTACAGAGAAAATGGGACGATAGAGGGATTAGAAGCACATTAACTATTTATTTTAGTTTGATAGCAATTATACCAGTATTGTTAATAGGTGGTATAGCATATATGCAAGCGGCACATGCGTTAGAAAAAGAAGTTGGTAATAAAGTACAGGATTTTGCCGATGTGCATATGGGTAAATTAGATAGAGTAATGTATGAAAGAACAAGAGATATACAGTTATTAGCTAATGAACCAGCCATTACAAATGTGGATCAAGTAGCGGGCGATTCGGTAACAACATATTTAGATAACAAGGTGGAAGATTTGGAGTACTTTTCATCTTTAACGATTTTTAATAACAGTGGTGATTTGTACGCAGCATCAAGTAATATACCAGCTAACTATCAACCTGCCAAACAAACGCTAGATCTCCAATCTGATCTGGTAAGCTATTCAAATGTTTATTATGATCAAGACTTAGGAGAAACCGTTATTGCAATTTCTGTTCCTATCGAAAATGCTCAAGGCGAAACATTAAATTTAGAAGGAACATTTAATATTGAATACATTTGGACAGATATTAATAGTATTTCTACTGATAATATGATCGTAGAATTAATTAATCAAGATGGAGAAAAGGTAGCGGATACGGTATCAAGTGCTAGTGTTTCGGAAGAAGAGTCAGATCCAATTGAAAGTACTTCCACTATTCAAACAAAATTAGCAAATATTAAACCTGGGGAAGCATCCTATACTACTGGAAAAGATAGTACTGGACAAGCGGCGGTAATTGGCTATGCCAAAAGTGACCGTTTCAATGATTACCCAGGATTTAACTGGTCGTTAGTGGTCAGTGAGCCAGAATCGATCGCCTTAGCGTCTATTGCCTCAATCAGGAATAGTATATTAGTTATTGCGGTTGCTACGTTTTTAGGTGTCATACTCCTTGCCTTCTTCTTATCTCAAATGATTGCCAAGCCACTTCTTAACTTAAGAAATAAAGCACAAACCATTGCTATGGGTGATTTAACAGATAAGGCAAAGATTCAAGGTAGAGGCGAAGTTAGACATCTGTCTATTGCTATGAATCATATGGTTGATTACTTAGAAGAAACCATTCGTTCTACTAATCAAGCTTCCAGTCGGGTAACCGAACAAAGTAATGCGCTGCAATCGCTTAGTTATCAATTAAAAAATGGTAGTGACCAACTCAATGCCTCGATGCAGCAAATTGCTTCGGGCGCTGAGGAACAAGCAAGTTCAGCTTCTCAAATAGCAACCGCAGAGCAAGTATTAGGTGAGAAAATCAAACAAGTAAGGCAGAAAGCGGAAGATATCAAACAATCATCATCGGGTGTAGCTGAACTGGGCAATAAAGGTAATGTGCAAATCACAAATTCGATTGAACAGATGAATATTATTAATCTTAATGTTAAGCAAGCAGTTGAGAACGTTAACGCCTTAGAAAAACAATCAGCAGCAATTTCTAAACTGACTGATGTCATAAATAATATAACAGAACAAACAAACTTACTTGCCTTAAATGCGGCAATTGAATCAGCAAGAGCTGGAGAAGCGGGAAAAGGTTTTAGCGTAGTTGCAGGAGAAATCAGAAAATTAGCTGAGCAGGTAAGCAACTCAGCAATTGATATTGCACAAATGATAGCGTCCATGCAGGAAGAATCTATGCGCTTGAAGTCATCATTAGAAGCCACTTATCAGCAAGCAGATAAAGGGGTACACGAAATTCAAATATCTGCCAACTTTTTTACTGAGATAACGAACGAAGTAGGCAACATGAATCAACATATATCCAGTATTGCAAGTAATCTAACCTCTATTGAGTCGAATAGTAAAGATATGAATAATGGAATTGAACAAATAGCTGCTGTATCAGAAGAAAACGCCGCTAACATGGAAGAAGCAACTGCATCGATTCAACAACAAAAAGAAGCAGTAGACTACTTAACCCAACAATCAAACTTATTAGAAGATCTGGCAACAAACTTAAATAAAGTAGTTATGAAATTTAACCTTAAATAAAGTAAAGCGCGTTGTAAACGAACTACAACGCGCTTTACTTTATCAAAATAGCTGGTAACAAAATGAGATTTTCTTTTATCCTTAATCTTAGACATTGTTATTTTAACTTATTTAAAGGTAACTTTAGTCATCATTTTTATGTTTTGGAATAGCTAAGCTGTGAAAGTTAGTAATTAAGTGTTCTAATCCTTCTGTTAATGCTGTCCCTTTCATTGGTAAACCATGTCCAGCTAATAATAATTTTGGATGTAATGAAGCGACTTTTTCAACGGATTTTTTGGCTAAATCCCAATCTTTCGTAAAGAATGCAGGAGGTCCATATATTTTTCCGATTGGAAAGAATACTGCTAAAGCTGACTCAGGATTTTCTGTTGTAACGACATCTCCTGCAATTAGTGTACGATCATCTTCTCTGAATAATGAAATATGTCCTGGTGTATGGCCAGGGGTATGAATGATTTTCCAACCTTGAAGAAAGGAAATTTCTTGTTCTTCTGTAATCGTATGTAACCATTTGGATAGTTGTAGTGGTTTTTGTGGAAAAAGAGGAGACAGTAAAGATAACATGCCACCTCCAACCGTTGGATCCACTGGTTGATAAGCTAAGGTTCCGTCCAAATAGGGTTTTTCTTGTGCATGTGAATAGATCGGTGTATCCCAGTATTTTGCCAACGCTTTAGCCGAACCTGCATGATCGAAGTGACCATGCGTAAGGAGAATGGCTCTTGGTGGAACATTATTGAATCGTTTTTTAGCTGCCGCTATGATACGTTCATGATAGTGCTTGACGCCCGTATCAATTAAGAACCACTCTTTTTCTGATGGTTTACCCAACATATAGACATTGGATACCAGTGTCCGATAGAGGGCAACATCCTCTAATATCTCAGTAACTTCTGCATGTTCATAATCATTTGGGTGGTTCGTTAAATTGTCATCAAGGCTCATCACACAGTCCTCCCCTTCCATTGGATCCGTAAAGTTACTTATAGTTTAACGAAAAGGGAATAAAATTATGCAATGGAATGAGAAACCATTGAATCTAAGAAGCAATCAGAATCGAACTTATTACTTGTTCTACATTTTCAAATCCCTTTTTTATTGGATTGTCTGATTGTTCAATAGTCCAAATCGGGGTTAACGGCATTAGTTGCTCTTCATCATAAATTAAATAAGGTAAATAGATTTGAAAGTTACGTGTTTGTTTTGAAAGTTGGAAGCCAAGATAACAAAGATCTCCATTTTGATAATGTTGATAAACATCAATATGAGCTACTTCACATGCATTTTTCCAAAGTTCAAGCTTCGAACGCAACTCATCAATTACTGCTTGTTTTTTTATTAACTCCATTCGTTAATGCTTCCCTTCTTATAAGTAGATGTCATTTATCAGTATGCCAAATAAGAAATCTTCCTATTCAAATATGTAAATAAAGTTAACTTTTACCTTTCAACAAAAAATCTTGTTAAAATATTAGCAAAATTGTAGAAAAACAAAAGAAATGCTTATATAAACAGTTATTTTGCGCTTTCCCGGGAAATATCATTGATTGATTCGATTGAGGAAACTTGTTATGATAATTAAATAACAATAAAGCAAGGAGTGAACAAAAAATGGAATTTAATTTATACATGGGCGATCGCACCCAAGCCTCAAGAGATGAGATTGTTACAGCGGGTTATCAAGAATTAACTACTCCTGAACAAGTAGATGAAGTGATGCAAAATAAGGGTACAACATTAGTAATGGTAAACTCAAACTGTGGATGTGCCGGAGGAGTAGCTCGACCAGCTGCGGCACAAATCATGCAGGCCGAGGGTAAGCCAGATCATGCAGTAACCGTATTCGCCGGACAAGATAAAGAAGCAACCGAAAAAGCAAGAAGCTATTTTAAAGGGTACGCACCATCTTCTCCATCTTTTGCTTTATTAAAAGACGGCAGCATGGTCACTATGGTAGAACGCCATGAAATTGAAGGGCACCAAGTTGATGATGTCGTAGCAAAATTGCAAGCTGCTATGCAACAAGTAAATAAGTAAAATTGTCATTTTTCCCTTTTCTTTCATAATGTGAAGAAGGGGATTTGTGCTTTTGTACATAAAAAACAGGGAGAAACTGAAGTGAAAATAGGATACCGAACGTTAAAAACGGCAATTGCTACCCCGTTAGCTATATGGATAGCACAAGTCTTAGAATTAAATAATTTTGTATCAGCCGGTATCATTGCTGTGTTGTGTATTCAAACAACAAGAAAACGATCTTTTCTAACCGCTTGGCACCGTTTTGGTGCTTGCATGATCTCTATTGTTTATTCCTTTCTTATTTTTGAATTAATTGGGTACCATCCAATTGCAATCGGGATACTGCTTTTGTTATTTATTCCAACAACAATAAAATTTAATTTAGCACCTGGTATCGTTACTAGTTCTGTTATTTTATTACATTTATACAGTTCAGGGCATATTACTTTTTCACTTGTTTGGAATGAATTTTTACTAATTATCATTGGAATTGGCTCTGCTTTATTACTTAATTTATATATGCCTAGTTTGGACACAAAATTGTTTTCCCTCAGTAAAAAGGTAGAATCTAATATTATCGTAATTCTAAAAAAAATAGCTCTATACCTTCATAAAGGGGAAAAAACCTGGACGAGTAAAGAAATTCTAGAAACGGAAAAGCTATTCCGTCAAGCGGATCTGTTTGTAGCAAGAGATTCAGAAAACCATATATTAAGGGAAGAGCATCCGTATAAATTATATTTTAATGTTAGAAAAGAGCAATTTTCTATTTTAAAACGAATGCTACCTTTAATCAATCAAATAAACAAGTTTAATCATCAAGCAGATCAAATTGGAAGTTTTTTTGATCAATTAGCGGAAGCCGTTCCCCGCGACAATACAACAGAACAACTGTTAGCACAGATAGAAGAAGTCAAGCAACGATTTGAAGCCGAACCATTACCAGATACAAAAGAAGAATTCGAGGCAAGAGCAAGTCTATTTCAATTATTACATGAATTAGAGACCTACTTAGAAATTATCGAAAGCATTACAACGATAAACGAGATGCATCATTCATAATTTGTCCCTCACTCCATAAACTACAAAAAAATTAGCGTGGAGTGAGGGTATCAATGAAAATAATGCAGATTGGAATTTTATTATTTCTTTCACCACTGTGGCCTTTAGGTGAAAATCCCACCTATTATGCGCCGTTTGTTATTGTCAACAAGGAGACATTGCAATTAGCTTTTTTTGATGAGGGAGAGTTACAAGCTACTTATGCAGTAGCAACAGGATTAACAGAAGACCGAACGCCAGAAGGTATGTTCACGATTGTTGTGAAAGCAAACCAACCATACTATCGAAAATCTAATATTCCAGGCGGCGATCCTAATAACCCTTTAGGTGCAAGATGGATAGGGTTTGATGCAAGGGATACTGACGGGAGAACTTATGGTGTGCATGGTACGAATCAACCAGAGACAATCGGATATAGGGTCTCTGGTGGCTGTATTCGTATGAAAAATGAAGATGTTGTGGAATTATTTGATCAAATACCAATTGGAACAAAAATATGGGTAGTTGATACCGATCGTAACTTTATAGAATTGGCTAAATCAAAAGGTGTTATAAATTAATTAGCCGTTAATAAAATAAGCTAGTCCAGCAGTAAATACAGAAAGTATCATTGCGATTATCATAATATAAACAATTATCTTAGTTCTACGTTGCCTTTTTGAAGTTTTTTTTGTTTTGCTCTGTGTATGATGTTTTTGTTTTTTTGTATTTGCCATTGTATTTCCTCCTTCATACTTCATTAGTATTTTATCGTGAATTTCCCCAAGGTACCACCCCGATTTATTTGTTTAAATTGACAATTTAACTAGGTTTCGCTAATGTACGTTATAGCGTAACGTGAGGAGGAGAAAAATTATGAAAATAAACCAGGAAAGACTATTAAGCAAATTTATGGAATTAGTGAAAGTGGATTCAGAAACAACAGAAGAGGCAGAAATCGCTAAATTATTAAAAAAACAATTCTCTGATCTAGGTTTAGATGTGTACGAAGATGATAGTGCAAAGGAAACTGGTCATGGTGCTGGTAATTTAATATGCACGTTAAAAGGGATTAAAGAAGCCGAAGCTATTTATTTCACATCTCACATGGATACAGTTGTGCCAGGTAAAGGAATTAAACCACAAATAGTAGATGATTATATTATGACAGATGGTACAACTATATTGGGGGCAGATGATAAAGCTGGTTTAGCTGCTTTAATTGAAGCGATTGAAACCATTAAAGAACAAGACATAGCCCATGGTGATATTCAATTTGTTATTACGGTAGGAGAGGAATCAGGACTTGTCGGTGCAAAAGCGCTAGAAAAAGAAAAGATTTATGCATCCTATGGTTATGCAGTAGATAGTGATGGGCCAGTTGGTGATATTGTTGTTGCAGCGCCAACCCAAACAAAACTGAAAGCAGTTGTAAAAGGGAAAACTGCACATGCCGGTGTGGCTCCTGAAAAAGGTGTGTCTGCTATTACGATCGCATCTAAAGCCATCGCCAAAATGCCGCTAGGACGAATTGATGAGGAGACCACGGCTAATATTGGCCGTTTTGAAGGCGGACAAAAAACAAACATTGTTTGTGATTATGTAGAAATACTTGCAGAAGCACGCTCACTAGATCCACAAAAAATGGAAACCCAAGTGAAAGCGATGCGTACTGCATTTGAAGAGGCTGCAAATGAGCTTGGTGGTGAAGTAGAAATCAATACAACTGTTATGTATCCTGGCTATAAACAACAAGCAGGCGAAAAAGTAGTAGAAATCGCTAGACAAGCGGCAAAAAAAATTGGCCGTAATAGTTCTTTAAAACAAAGTGGCGGAGGAAGCGACGCGAATGTTATTGCAGGATTTGGTATCCCTACCGTCAACCTTGCAGTTGGTTATGAAGAAATACATACAACTGGTGAAAAAATGCCAATCGAAGAGTTAAATCATATTGCTGAGCTTATCCTTGCAATTGTAGAAGAGGCTGCAAACAGTTAATAATTTTAAAGGGCTTTTTCACTGCCCACTTAAAATAACTATAAAATTATTATGTAAACTAAAATAGAAATTCTTATCACATTGTGCTATACTTGCGATAAGAACGCACGTTCCTGAAAAAGGAAGAGATATATGTCTAAATGGTATCCGAAAAAAGGAAGAGTTATCTTCCACGTCGATATGAACAGTTTTTATGCATCTGTAGAGGCAGCCTATGACCCGTCATTAAAAGGTAAACCGTTAGCTATCGCAGGTAATCCAGAAGAACGTAGAGGAATTATTGTAACGAGTAGCTATGAAGCACGCGCCAAAGGTGTTAAAACAACTATGCCGATTTGGGAAGCAAAAAGGCTATGTCCAAATTTAATTATCATGCGACCTAACTTTGAGCGATATCGTAAAGCTTCTAGTGAAATGTTTAAAATGCTAGCAGAAATTACACCCTATGTGCAGCCGGTCTCGATAGATGAAGGGTATATGGACATTACTGGATGCGAAGCGCTAGGCGCCCCGTTGGAAATTGCGAATCGACTGCAACAACGTATTCATGATGAACTTGATTTGCCCTGTAGTATCGGCATTGCACCGAATAAGTTTCTGGCAAAAATGGCCTCAGATATGAAAAAACCAATGGGTATTACGGTTCTGCGGTTACGAGATTTACCAATGAAACTATGGCCACTGCCAATTGGAGAAATGTATGGCATTGGAGCAAAAACGGCTGAAAAACTAAATAAGGTTGATATTACAACTATTCACGATTTAGTCGAAGCAGACATTTATTTGCTAAAGCGAATACTGGGTATTAATGGCGAACGGTTACAAAATCGTGCAAAAGGTATTGATACAAGATCGGTAGACCCTGATGCCATTTATGATTTCAAAAGTATTGGTAACTCACAAACATTACCTGAGGACACGACGGATGATCTAGTTATTAAACAATTGCTACGTAAGCTATCTCGAAAAGTGTCAGAACGCTTAAAACGAAAAGAAGTAGTTGGCCAGAATGTACAGCTTATGATTCGTTTTCATGACCGAAAAACCATTACACGAAGTAAAAAATTAAGCACTTATATCGATGAAGATGACACTATTTTTAATTATGCATATGCATTGCTTGATCAGCATTGGAATGGCACCCCCATCCGGTTATTAGGTGTAACTGTTCAAGATCTCCAAGAAAAAAAAGCCATTGCGCAACAACTTAATCTATTTACGTATGAGCATGAAGCGAAAAAAGAGAAGTTATATGAGACTATGGAGCAGTTAACTGAAAAATATGGAGCAAAAACATTTAAAAATGGGCATCAACTAGAAGATAATAGCCAACCAAGGACAAGTTTTCAAAAGGATTATCTTGATGATTATAGAAAATAGCGAAGCAGTCTGCTTCGCTATTTTGTTATTTCATGTTGGTATAGATCATGTGCAATCGTTACATTTGGAAAGATAGTAGCTGCTTCAAGTCTTAGCTGTTCAATACGCTCCCCAGTATAACGTGAAGAAATATGTGTTAAAATTAATTTGTTAACATTTGCCTCACTTGCTAAGGTTGCAGCTTGTGTTGTTGTCGAATGAAAATAGTCATAAGCTAATGTTGCATCTTCATCCGCAAATGTTGCTTCATGAATAAGTACATCACTGTCTTTTACAAACGCTTGTAAATTTGGCAGGTATCGGGTATCACCAAGTATGGAAATAACATGTCCTCGTTTATCATCACCGACAACGTCTTTTCGTTGGACTACTTCACCATCAGGTAAGATAGTCGTTTCATTCTCTTTTATTTGTTTATAGATTGGACCTGGGGGAATACCTAAAGCTCTTAATTTTTCTGGCAACAATTCACCTTGTTTGTCTTTTTCCTCCACTCGGTAACCAAAAGATGGGATACCGTGCTCCAACGGTTGTGCATATACCGTCATCGTATCATCTTCAAAAATAATACCTTCATTTACTTCTATCACATCAAACGGATAACGCAAATGTGTACCACTAATTGCCAGACTAGTTTTAATAAACGATTCTAATCCTTTTGGGCCGTAAATCATTACTGGTGAAGTACCATCTTGAAACGACCTGCTACTGAGGAAACCTGGTAACCCATAAATATGGTCACCATGTAAATGGGTAATAAATATTTTTGCAACTTTTCTCGGTTTAATTGTGGTCTTCAAAATCTGATGTTGGGTGGCCTCGCCGCAATCAAATAACCACGTTTCTCCTTTTTCTTGATTTAAGTCTAACAAGAGTGAGGAGACATTTCTTTCCTTTGAAGGAACTCCTGCTCCGGTTCCAAGAAACTCTAATCTCATACGATTATATCCAACCTCTTTGATAGGCAGTAGGTGCGGGTAATTCATCATTTAATTCCTGTGCTGCAGCTTTTGGCCAATAAGGATTGCGTAATAATGCGCGAGCTAAAAAGATTAGATCTGCACGATCATTCTGCAGTATTTCTTCTGCTTGAATACCGGTAGTAATTAATCCTACAGCACCTGTTGCAATGTTCGCTTGATTTCGAATTGCTTCTGCTTTGGGGACTTGATAACCGGGATAAGCTTGAATTTTTGCTTTCACAACGCCACCAGTACTGCAATCAACCAAGTCAATTCCTTGCTGCTTCATTTGTTCGCTAAAATAGATGAAATCTGCAAGAGTATTGCCATCTTGGTGATATTCGTCCGCAGATATTCGGACAAACAAGGGACCAGTCCATACTTGTTTGACAGCTTCAATTATGTCATGCAAAAAGCGATAACGGTTTTCTCTTGTACCACCATATCGATCTTCTCGTTTATTAGTTAAAGGTGATAGAAACTGATTGATGAGATAGCCATGTGCAGCATGAAGTTCAATAATATCAAAGTCAGCATGTCTTGCTCGCACTGCCGCTTTTTGAAATGCTTGTATGGTTTCTTCTATCTGTTCGCTCGAAATTTCCTTAGGTGTTTGATAGGTTTCATCAAAAGCTAGCGCGCTTGGCGCAACAATTTGATTAGGTAATTGTGCTTTTCTTCCAGCATGAGCTAATTGAATACTACTTTTCGCCCTATGTGCATGAATACGTTCATTGATTTTTTTTAATCCAGGCAGATGTTTATCGTCCCAGATTCCAAGATCTTTAGTCGAAATTCTTCCCTCAGGTTGCACCGCGGTAGCTTCTAGCATAATAAGCCCCACCTGACCAGCAGCCCTAGATTCATAATGTGTAATGTGAAAATCTTGTACTATACCATCTTCTGTGTCACAAGCGTACATGCACATTGGTGCCATGACAACTCTGTTTTTTAATTCAATGTTCCGAAATGTAATAGGGCTAAACAGTTTGCTTTTCATGTGTCTTCCTCCGTTATTTCAAGATATTTTGTTCGTATAACTCTCTCGTTTCGATTGCTAAATGAGGTAGGTCTGAAATGATTGCGTGACAACCTAGTTTGTAGCAACGTAGCATTTCAAATTTTCGATTAATAGTATACGTTGCAACATATAGACCGTTTTCTGTAGCTTTATTAAGGAAGGGTGGGTTGAGCAATCGGCTTTTAATATGTAGTCCTGATGCACCTACCTGTTTGGCAAATCGGAATAGATCCACTTTCTTCTGTGATGTAAGCAAAGCAGTAGTAACATTGGGATCAATTACGTGCATATTTTGAATCGTATTTGGGTTAAAACTTGATATGACTGTTTGGTTAAGCTTATCATATTTTATAAGTAAGTCATAAACAATTTGTTCAATGTGCTTGTATGGAATGATTTTTGTTTTTAATTCTAAATTAAGTTTTAATTCTTTATCCTTTACCCAAGATAATAACTGTTCTAGTGAAATAATCTGCGTATTTATAAAATTCTCAGAAAACCAAGAACCAGCATCTAATTGTTGGAGTTGTTTAAACGTATAATCTTGGACAAAACCAGTGCCGTTTGTGGTTCGCCTGACATTTTCATCATGGATTAATACTGGAACGTGATCTTTTGTCAATTGGATATCGGTTTCAATGCCATCAGCACCAAGTTCATAGGCAAATGTAAAAGCGGGCATTGTATTTTCGGGCGCTTGTTTACTAGCACCTCTGTGAGCATAAATCAATGTTTTCATTCTTTCACCTCGATAAAGGTTATTCTATATGATTGTGTAATATTAATTAAAGAATGTCAATTTAGCTATTAATCAATAGTGCTTAAATAAATAACTTCTACGAATTTATGAAATTTGGTTTCTGTGATCGGCTATTCATCCTCACACGTTCATAATGTTGGACATGGCTACGTAGTATTCGATATGATGAATGTAATGAAAAAGTATATATAATATAAAGCAGTTTATGCATTTGTTACATTCCATAAAAACGAAATGAGGGGTACACGTGCGAAATTTTTCTAATAAAAGAATATTACTTACTGGTGCTTCAAGTGGAATAGGTAAAGAATTAGCGCAAGCGTTAGCGTTAAGAGGAGCTAATTTAATTTTAGTTGCCCGTTCCACAAACAAACTACTGGAATTAAAACAAACACTAGAGGAAGCTTACGCCATCGATTGTGCGATTTATACAGTAGATCTGTCTAAAAATGAAGACTGGGTTAAAGTTCTTGAAGAGATAAAAAGGAAGTATCCAAAAATAGATGCATTAATTAATAATGCTGGATACGGTTTGTTTGACCAAGTAGAAGACGTGAAGACATCAGATGTTGAACATATGTTTCAAGTAAATGTATTTTCTTTAATCGAATCTGTTAAACAATTATTACCTTCTTTTCTAAACGCAAGGAGAGGGCATATTATTAATGTAGCGTCTTTTGCAGGTAAAATTGCTACACCTAAATCGTCTGTTTATGGAGCGACTAAGCATGCCGTAGTTGGCTTTAGTAATGCACTACGTCTAGAAGTTGAACAGCATGGGGTGTATGTAACCACTGTTAATTTGGGACCTGTTCGAACCAATTTCTTTCATATTGCAGATCCTAGTGGAGGTTACCAGCAAAATGTTGACCGTTTTATGATCGAACCAAGTGATGTGGTTAGAGCAATTATCAATTCATTATTCATTCGTAAACGGGAAATTAATCTTCCGAGATGGATGGAACTAGGGAATCGTCTCTATCATTTATTCCCGACACTATCTGAGCGGTTATTAGCAAGTCAATTCAATCAGAAGTAAGAAGTAAATATTACTTCTAATTGCTTTATTTACAAGAAAGAGGGGAATTAAATTATGAAATTAAGGATAACAAAACAGGCGAAAAATAAATTATCAATGTTAAATGATCAAAATCAACCATATTTACGACTATTTTACGATACCGATGATTGTGGCTGTGGGGTTAATGGTTTACCAACTATTCGGTTTGCTAATCATAAAGAAGAACTCGATAAAGAGGTGGATTGTGCATCCTTTGATGTGATTGTTAATCGTCAACAAGCAATCTTTTTTGCTGCTTCACTTACCCTATCTTATGAAACTACTGGCTTTCGCCTTTCTAGTCCTGAAGGGATCCTCAATCCAATCATCTCAGAGCAATCCGTTCAAGAAGTTGTGGAAGCATGAGTAAGGCAAAAGATAAAAAGCCTATCAATTCTAACTTGAATCAAGATGTGCTAGAAGCTTTACAAAAGAAAAAACAACACTTAAAAGAAGAAGTGCGCAAGGAAGAGGAAGTTAGAAAAAAACAACGTGTGGAAGAAAGAAAAAGAAGAGAAGCAAACAAAAGTTTTGCTGAACTTTTTGAAGAAAGTGAATTAGATTGGAAAAAATTCAAATAGCTAAAAATGCTTAAGCGTAATCGGAGGTTCATCTTTCAAAGAGCCTCCTTATTACGCTTGAATTTTGATCATCGATGCTTCACATAGGTATCTGCCTTTGTAGTCGATTGTAAATTCTTATATAAGGTATCTGTTATTACATATCCTTGCTCAAGTGCTGCCACATTAGTTTCTAATTGTTCTAAGGAACTCGCTCCCGCTACAACACTTGCAACAGCTGGATGTTTTAACACATAGCGTAAAGCGGTAGTAAGTAAGGACTGGTTGATGAGATCTTTGGTTTTTAATTGTTCGATTGTGTGTGTTAATTCATCAACAGAATAGGTTAGATACCCATCTGTAGCTTTATTACGCAATTTTTGCTCAGCTTGATCAGATAATAACCCTTTCGCTAGCGAACCTCTTGTAAGGATACTAATATCATTCTTATTTAATAAATCTAACATTTCCTCTTCCGGCCGACGATCAAATAAGCTGTATTGCATCATGATAGATATTAGCGAAGCTCGATTAACGTATTCGCGTATGACGTTTGGTCGAATGGAGGAGATGCCATAGTAGCGAATCAATCCTTCTTGTTTTAATTCCTCAAAAGCTTCAATGGTTTCATCGATAGGATCTTCTATTGTACCGCCGTGTAATTGATAGAGATCAATATATTCTGTTTGCAATCGTAAAAGACTAGATTTTACTTGTTCTTTAATATAACGTTTGGATGGATCCCAGAACCATGTACCATCTTCGTTGAGGTGATTACCGACTTTCGTAGCTAGTATAATGTCTTGTCTTTTTCCCTTTAATGCTTTACCAACAATAGACTCATTTTGTGTTTGATCGTATAAATCGGCTGTATCCAAATAATTAATCCCTAGATCAAGAGCGCGGTCAATGATTGCCTTTGCTTTTACTTCATCTGTACCAAGTGACATACACCCTAAGCCAAGCTCCGAAACATATAAATCTGAATTTCCTATTTGATTCTTTTGCATGATCATCCTCCTTGCTACTATTTTAAAAATAATCGTTCTAAAACACAACAAATGGTGTCCATATGTTAAAATAAACACCAATCACATATACAGGAAGGAAAGGTTTTAATGGGGCAAAAATTTCAAGAAACAACACTTTCAACCAATAGTATTTTTCGTGGTAATATTATAGAATTACAAATTGATGATGTATCTTTACCGAATGGAAAAACGTCGACAAGGGAAATCGTGAAACATCCCGGTGCCGTGGCTATTATGGCTATTACTGAAAATAAAAAAATTATTATGGTGGAACAATATCGAAAACCACTAGAAAAGAGCATTTTAGAAATACCAGCAGGAAAGTTAGAGCCAGGAGAGCAACCTGCGATTACTGCCAAACGAGAATTGGAAGAAGAAACAGGTTATACTACTGATCAATTAGAATATGTTACATCTTTTTACACCTCACCTGGTTTTTCAGATGAACTAATGTATTTATACTTTACAGACCAACTCGCACCGGTAACGGAAAGCTCACAATTAGATGAAGATGAATTTGTAGAAGTAAAACATATTTCTTTGGCTGAAGCAGACAGTTTGATACAACAACAAGAAATCCATGACGCGAAAACTATTTTAGCATTATCTTATTTAAAAGAACGTTTTAGCAAATAAAGGATCTGATGAAACAATGGAAACGATCTTTGCAGATTTACATATACATGTTGGCAGAGATAAACACAATTACCCGGTTAAGATTAGTGCTGGTAAAACACTTACACTTACAAATATTTTGAAAGAAGCAAGTCGAAATAAAGGTTTACAAATGATTGGTGTCATTGATTGTCAATCACCGGCTGTTCAAGAAGAACTAATGGATTTGATCAATCAAGGAGCAGCTAACGAACGATTGGGTGGAGGCATCACTTTTGAAGAGCTAACCTTGATTCTAGGTTCTGAAATCGAAATTTATGATGACCGATGTCAGGGGCCTATTCATGTACTTTGTTATTTACCGACACTGGAAGCTATGATCCAATTCACTCAATGGCTTCGTTCTAGGATGAAAAACATTTTTTTAAGTTCGCAACGATATTATGGTAATGCACAGGAATTACAAGCATTTGTAAAATCATTAGGTGGTTTATTTATTCCTGCACATGTTTTTACTCCATTTAAAAGTCTTTACGGCAAAGGTGTTAAACAATCATTAACAGAAGTGTTTGATCCCAACTTAATTGATGCTATTGAACTTGGTTTAAGTGCAGATACTACGATGGCTGATCAAATAAACGAATTACATGCTTATACCTATGTAAGTAACTCCGATGCACACTCTTTATCAAAGATAGCTCGGGAGTATCAACAACTACAAGTTGCTGATCCATCATTCAATGAATTAGCACTCGCACTGCACAACCGTTATGAACGAACGATTGTTGCAAATTATGGTATGAACCCAAAGCTAGGTAAATACTATCATACCGTGTGTAAAAAGTGCCTATATCCAATTGAAGGTAGATCCAACTGTGCCAATTGTGGTGCAGATAAAATTATTAAAGGTGTTTCTGAACGTATTAAAGAACTATCAGATGATCCTGACGATGTTGTATTGCGTCCGCAATATATTCATCAAGTGCCGTTATCCTATATTCCTGGACTTGGACCAAAAATGTACCAGCGGTTATTGGACGCTTTTCAAACAGAAATGAACATTATTCATTTTGCTACCAAAAGTCAGTTGCAAGCAGTTGTTCCAGAACGCATTGCTCATAAGATATGGCAATTGAGAACTGGGATGCAAGAAGTTTCAGCCGGCGGTGGCGGTAAATATGGAAAAATAAAATAATAGATTATAGAATTGCTGGTCTATTTCAATTAACCTCCTCATAGATTCTTACTATAGTATGTAAGAACGGAGGATGTTAATGAATCGTAATCAATCTGCTATATTTCATCACATAAAAAAATATCATTTGATCTATTTTTTTATGATCATTCTATTTTTAATTGGGATTATTTTTGGAGCTATCATTGTAAATAGTATGGGAGTTATCCAAAGACAAAACTTATTTTTTTATGTTGACCAATTTTTAAGTCGTTTGTTAGAAGGGCCTATTATATCTAATCAAGAAATATTGAAAACTTCCTTTTTCTATCATTTTCAATATTTAGCGCTTTTTTTTATTCTTGGCTTATCTGTTATTGGGTTACCAATTATTTGGGTGCTGATTTTTGTGAAAGGAGTTGTTGTCGGCTTTTCTGTTGGTTTTTTTGTAAATCAACTAGGATGGAAAGGATTGCTTTTTGCAGCAGCTTCTATCGCACCGCAGAACCTTATATCTATACCGATTTATTTATTGGCAAGTAGCTTAGCCATGATTTTTTCTTTTCATTTAATACAAAAGATATTTTCAAGGAGATTGCAAAAAGAACCAATTGCACAGTATCTCATGCAATATATGATTATCTTTGTTGTCCTAATTGCTTGTTTAGGTGGAGCATCAATTGTTGAAGCCTTTGTATCTAATCCATTAATGGACTGGATAACGAACCGATTTTATTAGTGACATGAACCTAAATAATAATTATTTTAATAAAATAATAAATACTATTAATAATTTATAATGATTTTAATTGACACTAATTCTCACCCTGCTTATAATAATAGTGTGAGGGAGGTTTCATATATGGAACATCGAATTGAGCGGATTAAAAAACAATTACATTCCCAAAGTTATAAACTTACTCCCCAACGAGAAGCAACAGTTCGTGTGCTTTTGGAGAGAGAAGAAGACCACCTAAGTGCAGAAGATGTCTATTTATTAGTGAAAGAAAAAGCTCCAGAAATTGGATTGGCTACGGTATATCGAACACTAGAATTACTTTCAGAATTGAAGATTGTTGATAAAATAAATTTTGGAGATGGTGTTTCTCGTTATGATTTACGAAAAGAAGGAGCGAGACACTTTCATCATCATCTGGTTTGTACAGAATGTGGCGCAGTTGAAGAAATAGTAGAAGATCTATTAGAAGATGTTGAAAAAATTGTTGAAAATGATTGGGGTTTCAAAGTAAAAGACCATCGTCTTACTTTTCATGGTGTATGTAAAAAATGCCAAGAGAAAGAATTAAAGGCTTCATCATAAAGATAATAGTTGAAAATGAATGCTAATTCCTAGTAGATAAAGCCTTTGTTAAAAGGCTTTTTTATTTTTGAAACAATGTATATTATTCTTCGTTTCTGGCATATCTTTTAAAGAGAATATATTTTTAATAAACTTTTTTTGATATAATAGAAAGGAAGTAAGCGATAATGCGATCTTTTGCTAGATATGTAAAAGATGTTGTTAAATTATTTGTATTGTTTGTCTTATGTACATCGATATTCTACTTTGGTTTACAAGCGATGCACAGTGAATATCAAGATTATCATCGTTATGATCCACCTGAAGGAAATGCGATAAAGGTTAGTAGCAACAATATCGACTATGATTGGATGGATCGCTTATCTATTCTGTTTCGATTAGGGGAGTAATAATGAAAGATGCATTAAATGATTTTTTTCACTATCTTCAAATAGAAAGAGGATTATCTGATAACACGTTACAATCTTACCGCCGTGATTTAAATCAGTATCAGCTATTTTTACGTGAGAAATTGAACATAAATAAATGGGAGGAAGTCGATAGGCCACAACTTATGAAATTTTTATTTCATTTAAATGACCAAGGGCGGTCACAGGCTACCATGGCAAGAATGCTGTCTTCTATTCGATTGTTCCATCAATTTATGGTACGAGAATACCATTTATCACATGATGCAAGTTTACATATTGAAACACCGAAAAAAGCTCGAACATTGCCAAAGGTACTCTCGATGACAGAAGTAGAACGGCTATTAACATTTCCCACTCAAGATTCGTTGTCCATTCGAAATAAAGCAATGCTTGAGATGCTGTATGCTACTGGATTACGCGTTTCTGAACTAATTCAATTAAAAGTTACAGACTTACATTTAACAATGGGGTTTGTACGCTGTATTGGTAAAGGAAATAAAGAACGTATCATTCCTTTAGGTGATGTGGCGAAGGAAGCAATTGAAGACTATTTAACTAGAGCTCGGGGTTCTCTTACCAAGAAAAATAAGGGGGATGCTCTTTTTGTTAATCATCACGGAAATTCTATGTCCAGACAAGGATTTTGGAAAATTATTAAAAGACTAGCAAAAGAAGCAGGTATTAAAAAAGAAATTACACCACATACATTGCGTCATTCCTTTGCAACCCACTTATTAGAAAATGGAGCAGATTTGCGATCTGTACAAGAAATGTTGGGACATGCTGATATATCAACCACACAAATCTATACCCACGTATCAAAAGCAAGATTAAAAGATATTTATACAACCTATCATCCGAGGGCGTAAAAAAGTTATTCCAGGAAATTTGGAATAACTTTTTTTGTTACCTACATTTCTTTATTATTTTGTTATAAAAATTGCTTATGGTGGGGAAAATAGGAACATTACATAGTTGGAGGTACAACCATGAAAAAAATAGTTACTTTAACACTAGTATTAATGCTTACTTTTTTGTCTATGCAAACGGTTAGTGCGAACGAAAATAAACAAGAAGATCAAGATCTATCGTTAGCGGATTCAGCAAGTTCAGCAATTTTAATTGAACGAGATTCTGGTGCCATAATGTATGAAAAAAATGCCCATGAACAATTACCACCAGCAAGTATGACGAAAATGATGACTCTACTATTAATTATGGAGGCTCTAGATGAAGAAAAGATTACGTTAGATGAAAAGGTACGTGTTAGTGAACACGCTGCCTCGATGGGAGGATCACAGATTTTTCTTGAAGAAGGTGAAGAAATGTCTGTTAACGATCTATTAAAGGGTGTTGCAATTGCTTCTGGAAATGATGCTAGTGTTGCTTTAGCGGAACGCATTGCTGGTACTGAGGAAGCGTTTGTTCAAAAGATGAATGACAAAGCAAAAGCGTTAGGTTTAGAAAATACTAACTTTCAAAACCCAACAGGCCTTCCCGCGAAAAATCATTACTCTACTGCATATGACATGTCTGTTATTGCAAAAGAACTATTGAAATACGGAAAAATCACTAACTATACCAGTGTATATGAAGATTATTTAAGAAAAGGTACGGAAGATGAGTTTTGGTTAGTAAATACGAATAAGCTTGTGAAATTTTATGATGGTGTAGATGGACTTAAAACTGGATATACATCAGAAGCCAAGTATTGTTTAACAGCTACTGCAAAAAAAGATGACATGCGTGTGATTGCCGTCGCTATGGGTGCACAAACACCTAAAGAGAGAAATAAAGCAGTAACCAACATGTTAGATTATGCTTTTTCACAGTATAAAACAGCTTCCATTTATAAAAAGAACCAGCCAGTAACTCAGATAGCGATGATTAAAGCTGACAAAGATAAAGTAAATGTTGTAACTGGAGATGCAGTATCCATTCTTTTAAAAAAAGGACAAGATTCTTCAGGGATTGAAACGACCATAAAAATAGATCAAGACATGGATTTACCGTTGGAAAAAGGTGCAAAAGTGGGGATGTTGCAAGTGAAACAGAATGGAAAAGTAATGACCGAAACACCACTTTTACTTGAAGCATCGTTGAATAAAGCAAATGTATGGAAGCTGTTCAAATATTCGATGAAAGAAATGGTGAAAAATGCAAATTGATCACTAGTTTTGTCATGGGGCAGGAATCCGCGAGGTGAGGATAGAAAAGCTTTTAAAGAAACGAAACAAAGTGTCTAAAGCAAAGAGGAGGAGAGAAGTTGAGCTTAAATGTAGGGTGGAATGTCAAAGAAAATGTGCTATTAGTTCGACTATCTGGTGAGTTAGATCATCATGAAGCTGAGAAATTCAAAAAAGAGTGGCAACATATGATTCAAACTGGCGAGGTAAAGCACGTCATTTTGAATCTAGCTGATTTAACATTTATGGACAGTTCAGGATTAGGTGTCATTTTAGGAAGATATAAAGAGCTAAAGCAGATGGGTGGAGAAATGATCGCATGTTCGATATCTCCTTTAGTAGAACGTTTATTTGAGTTATCTGGTTTATTTAAGATTATTCGATATGAAGAAAATGAGATGCTAGCTTTATTGCGATTGGGGGTAGCATCATGAAAAATACAATGCAGTTATCATTTTCTAGTAATAGCGCGAATGAATCTTTTGCACGTGTCACGATTGCCGCTTTTGTTGCCCAACTAGATCCAACATTGGAAGAATTAACTGAAATGAAAACAGTCGTTTCTGAGGCAGTGACGAATGCAATTATTCATGGCTATAACAATGATGAGAACCAGATGATTTTTATGTACTGTGAAATTGATGACAATAAAGTAGAGCTCATTATTGAAGATACAGGTATTGGTATAGACAATATCGACGAAGCCGTTCAACCACTCTATACGTCAAAACCTGAATTAGAAAGATCAGGAATGGGTTTTACAATAATGGAAAATTTCATGGATAATGTGGAAGTGGAATCAACAACTGGAGAAGGAACAAAAGTGCGTTTAATCAAATATTTTAATAAATCTAGAACCTTATGTAATTAAGGGGATGGAATGATGGAAAAAAATAAAAAACGTACAGAGGTGCAGTTAACGGATGAAGAGGTGAAAAAATATATTCACCAAAGTCAAACAGGCAATCAAGCAGCCAAAGATATTTTAGTAGAACGAAATGTTCGACTAGTATGGTCAGTGGTGCAACGGTTTATGAACCGTGGATATGATCCTGATGATTTATTTCAAATTGGTTGTATAGGTTTATTAAAATCGATAGATAAATTTGATCTAAGTTACGAGGTGAAATTCTCGACGTATGCGGTACCTATGATTATCGGGGAGATTCAGCGTTTTATAAGAGATGATGGTAGTTTAAAAGTTAGTCGATCGCTAAAAGAAGTTGGTAATAAAATAAGAAGAAAAAAAGATGAGTTGACGAAAGCACTTGGTAGAGCCCCTACCATCTCTGAAGTGGCGGAATCGCTAGACCTTTCGATTGAGGAAGTTGTTCATGCGCAAGAAGCATCTAAATTACCGCACTCGATTCATGAAACAGTTTATGAAAACGATGGTGATCCTATCACATTAATGGATCAAATATCTGATCAAGATAATAACTGGTTCGATAAAATTGCTATGCAAGAAGTCATTCGTGAATTAGATGAACGCGAACGGCTGATTGTATATTTGCGTTATTATCAAGATCAAACTCAAGCTGAAGTAGCGGAACGTCTTGGTGTATCACAAGTTCAAGTTTCGCGATTAGAGAAAAAGATCTTAGATTGGATGAAAGAGCAAATCGGCGTCTTAGAGTAAGTAAGAACAAAGATAACTTTAATATAATTTTTTTAAACCATTGGATTACCAATGGTTTTTTGTTTTCTCTTCTCCCTTCATCATCTAGTTGTATGTATGAAATAAATAAGCTTGCTTCATACTATACTCGAAGAAATGGAGGATACGAATATGCAAGCTATTATCTACATGCGAATGAAAAAATATGTCTACATCACTCCACCAAAAAAACTAACTATAGCGGATGTCGCGCTTTTAACAGGCGACCAACAACTTGTTTCTTCCTGTAACGCTTTGCCAATTAAAGAACAGACCTCAATGACTAATAAAGTTCAAGTCATTGAAGCTTTTACCATTATTCAGTTAATGCAAAAAGTAGATCCAACGATAGACGTTCAATTATTAGGTGCTAGTCAATCTATCATCTATGAGCAAAAACAAAATAATAAACCAAAGATATTACTTATGCTGTTCGTCTGGCTACTTTTATTTGTCGGTTCTGCCATGGCGATCATGAACTTTCATTATGATGTCAGCATGCAACGTGTGCATCAACGTTTGCATTACCTTTTTACAGGAGAGGATACAGACTATCCTTTATGGCTACAAATACCATATTCCATTGGATTAGGACTAGGAATGGTTTTGTTCTTCAATCATTTATTTAAGAAAAAATTTAATGAAGAGCCGAGTCCGATGGAAATTGAAATACATAAATATCAACAAGATATCGATCAATATGTGCAATATTATGAAAATCCCTTGAATCACAGTAAACATGATAAATCATAGTATTGATGTTTTTGTTGGACTGGCATCAGGATTAGTGGTAGGTACTGGTTTTGTAGCTTTTATCACCGTTTTAGGAATTTTGCCTCGTTTGATTCAATTAAGCAAAACGAGAGAACAACTTCATTTATACGAATTTGCAGTCATTATTGGGGTTTTGTTTGGCACATATGTCTCTTTCACACCGTTCCCTATTCGATTAGGGATTATTGTTATCATGTTTTGGGGATTACTACATGGAACTTTTGTTGGCATGCTTTCAGCCGCTTTAACAGAGGTATTAAATGTGTTTCCTCTATTAGCTAAACGAGTTGGCATTGACAATCAAATTATCTGGCTTATGATGGCAATTGTTTTTGGTAAGATTGTTGGTTCACTTTTTCAATGGATCATCTTTGTAAAACTATGAAGAGAAAAATGGAAAGGGAAATATATCGATGAATGCAAAAGAAATTATAATTATTACCGATGGTGATCATTTTGCCAGAAAAGCGATGGATGTCATTTCTCAACAAATCGGAGGTGTTGCATTAACGGCTCTTGCTGATAATCCAAGTAAAATCGATGCAAACACCATTATTAAAACGATTCAACATATCGACGCAGAGCTTATTTATGTGTTAATCGATGACGCGGGTTTCTCTGGTATTGGTTCAGGTGAGCACATATTGAAAACGTTGGCTCATGAACCATCAATTACTATTATTGGTGCCGTTGCTGTAGCAGCGCATACTAAAAATAAAGAATGGACACGTATTTCTTTTGCAATCGATCAAGATGGCAATATCACATCGAAGGGGGTAAATAAAGAAGGGATTCCCATTTATGATGATAAACGTATCAATGGGGATACAGTATATTTATTGGATCAATTATCTATTCCGACGGTGGTTGGTATTGGCGATATTGGAAAAATGCAAGGTCGAGACGATGTTTCTAAGGGATGTCCCATTACCCGAAAAGCGATTGAAATGATTTTAGAAAGGTGATAAGACACATTATGGCAAAAAAAGTAGCAGTGAGTAGTCAATTAGAAGAAAACCAACGATTGATGAAAAAACGATTAGGCATAGGGACATCATTTGATATTGGTTTTCGAGAAATGACTATTCTGGATCAAAAAATACAACTTTATTATCTGACTGGGCTTTGTGATACATCAATTGTTGTGGAGCTATTAAAAAAAATAACAGCGATTAATGATGATGAGGCAAATAAAGATCAACTTGGGTCGATTATTGAAAATCGTCTTATTCATCAACAAGTTGAAAGAAAACAAGAATTAAATCAAATTATCACCCAGCTTTTATCCGGTTTAATTGTTATCTTTATGGAAGATAGAGATTATGCCTTTACCGTAGATGTACGTAGCTATCCTGGCAGGACACCTCAGGAACCAGATACTGAAAAGGTTGTGCGTGGTTCACGAGATGGATATACAGAAAACATCATTGAAAATACTGGTTTAACACGAAGACGTGTACGAGATGAACGCTTGCGAAATGAAATTATTCAGGTTGGAGAGCGGTCCAAAACAGATATTTGTATCTCTTATATACAAGATATAGCTGACGATGGACTTGTGAAAACAATAAAAAAAGAATTGAAAGCAATCGATATTGATGGTTTAACTATGGCGGATAAAACTTTAGAAGAGTACCTTTTAAAACAGGGACTTAACCCTTTTCCTTTAGTACGTTATACAGAACGGCCAGATGTGGCGGCGAATCACCTTTTTGAAGGCCATGTCCTAGTGATGGTCGACACATCACCAAGCATGATTATTACCCCAACTACTTATTTTCACCATGTCCAACACGCGGAAGAGTACCGTCAATCACCTGCTGTAGGATCATTTATTCGTTGGATACGATTTATTGGTATTTTATCATCCGTATTTTTAATGCCTTTTTGGTATCTGCTAGCGATGAATCCATCCTTATTACCTAGTGCATTGGATTTTATCGGGCCCAACGAATTAGGAAATATCCCAATTATTGTTCAGATTTTATTAGCAGACGTTGGAATTGAGTTATTACGTATGGCGGCAATTCATACCCCAACACCACTATCTACAGCGATGGGATTAATCGCAGCCGTTCTAATTGGTCAAATTGCCATTGACGTCGGTTTGTTTAGTCCAGAAGTTATCTTATATGTCTCTGTTAGTGCTATCGGTTCTTTTGCAACACCGAGTTATGAATTAAGTGTAGCAAATAAAATAAGTCGTGTGTTTCTGATCATTATTACTGGATTATTTGGTATCAAAGGCTTTACGATTGGATGTAGCCTTTATGTCATCCATTTAATCCGGACAAAGTCGCTTAATACACCTTATTTATGGCCGTTTATTCCTTTCAATGGAAAAGCATTAATACAGATATTATTGCGTTTATCTGTCCCAGCATCCAAAGAACGTCCGAGTATTGTACACCCTAAAAATAATTACAAACAGCCGTAACATTTAAGTTGAATAGCGATAGAACTTGTGGTAAATTAACCATATTAGTCTTGCATACTTAAAACAAGTTAACGTGTCTGGGAAAGATTGCTATCCCTTCCTTTATACATTCGTCAATTGCTTGCGGATGTATCAAATGGCAAGGGATTTTTATTGATGTGAAGCGTATCAGCAACAGAGGGGGTGTATGTATGCATGAAATGCGTAAAGTTAATGATAATGGGCACTTAACAATCGGTAATTTAGATACAGTATATCTGGCCGAGAAATATGGGACACCATTATTTGTTTACGATGTAGAAAGAATAAGAAAAAACGCTCGTTTATTTGTAGATACATTTAAAAAGTTAAAGGTCAAAGCGCAAGTTGCATATGCCAGTAAAGCATTTTCATCAATTGCGATGTTACAAGTAGCTAGACAAGAAGCATTAAGCTTAGATGTTGTTTCTGAAGGAGAATTGTATACTGCTTTACAAGCGGCTTTCCCTGTGGAAAAAATTCATATGCACGGAAACAATAAAAGTAGAAAAGAACTCGAGATGGCTGTTCAGTATAATATTGGCTGTATCGTTGTCGATAATTTCTATGAAATTGAGTTATTACATGATATTCTTGTCCATCAACAAAAAGAGATGGAAGTATTACTTCGGGTAACACCGGGTATTGAAGCGCACACGCACGATTACATTCTAACTGGAAATGAAGATTCTAAATTTGGCTTTGACCTTGCGAATGGACAAGCGGCGAAAGCATTTCAAAAATTACAGGGTTTCGACCGTATTCATGTCAAAGGATTACACTGTCATATAGGTTCCCAAATCTTTGAAACAGATGGATTTATCATGGCGGTTCGTCGGTTGTTTCAATCACTAGCTAATTGGAAGCAAACCTATGGTTTTGAAGCAGAAGTATTAAATCTTGGCGGTGGTTTTGGTATTCAATATACGGCTGAAGATGAACCATTGGCATTAGATCAATATGTAAAAGCCCTCGTAGAAGAGATTAATAGTCAAGTAAACACATATGAAATGAACTTTCCAGAGATATGGATTGAACCAGGTCGAGCGATAGTAGGGAATGCTGGAATAACATTGTATTCCGTCGGTTCACAAAAGCAAATTCCTAATGTAAGGGATTATATCGCAGTGGATGGAGGAATGACGGATAATATTAGACCAGCTCTGTATCAAGCGAAATATGATGCTGTAGTTGCCAATAAAGCAACACAACCAACTACGAACGAAGCTTCTGTTGCTGGGAAATGTTGTGAATCTGGAGACATGTTAATTTGGGATATTTCTCTGCCAGAAGTTGAAGCTGGTGATATATTAGCTGTATTTAGTACTGGTGCTTATGGCTATTCCATGTCCAACCATTATAATCGTTTCCCGAAAGCAGCAGTTGTCTTTGTTGAGAATGGTGTTGATACATTAGTTATAAAAAGAGAAACATATCAAGACATGATAAAAAATGATTTATCTTATGAATAATGAGGAGGAAACTATTTATGAAACAAGCAACAATTTCTTTTGAAAATGGCGAAAAAATAATATTGGAAATGTATGATGAGGCAGCTCCAAACACAGTGGCTAACTTTGAAAAATTAGCTAATGATGGATTTTACAATGGGCTAACCTTTCACCGTGTTATTCCTGGATTTGTAGCGCAAGGAGGTTGTCCTAACGGCAATGGTACTGGTGGCCCGGGTTATACAATTAAATGTGAAACAGAGGGAAATCCCCACAAACATGTAGCAGGTACTTTGTCAATGGCGCATGCAGGTAAAGATACAGGTGGTAGTCAATTCTTTCTTGTCCATGAACCCCAACCTCATTTAGACGGTGTGCATACAGTGTTTGGACAGGTGATTGATGGTATGGATACAGTGCTTCGCATAAGACAAGGTGACCGTATGGAAAATGTAATTGTAGAAGAAAAGTAAGATGGAAAGTGAAAAGTGGTCTTCTTTTATCGTATAATGAAGTTTGTTATACGTTTTTGAGAAGCCACTTTTTTTATTTTTGATTTGTCGATTTATTGATGATTTTACTTACGAAGCTAGCTATGATGAGCCTTTATTAGATTTGGATTGACGTAAATGTCATTGAATTGTAAAATTACTAATGTTATTTTTGCATTAGTACATGACAACTAAGATAAAACGTAGTATGATTTTTGGTATAATTAAAATTAATTGTTTAAGAAGAATTTGTTTGTAAAAAATTACGCAAAAATGGAACATTTTTTTAGGTATATTCGTTATAATATACAAAAGCATTTAGTGATGAGGGGTAATTATGTTAATACGCTATAAAAAATCATTAGAGAAAATTGCTATGGGACTTTTGTCTTTCATGCCAGAAGAAAAAGACGTAAAAAAATTGCAACAAACCATTAAAGCATACGAAGAGAACCCAGACTGGCAATTATATCTGTGGAAAGAAGAAGATGTTATAGGGGCTATTGGTGTGGTGATTGATGATCAACAGCAAGCATTAGTTATTCAACATATTACAGTAAACCCATCCCATCGTGACCATGGTATCGGCAGAAAAATGGTTCAAGGAATTAAAGAAGTTTATCAGGATAATTATACTATTTTCGCAAATGATGTAACAAAAGATTTTATTGATAAATGTGAGGATAATCTGTAACCAGCTCTTGAGGGAGTTGGTTTTTCTGTGACAAGCATTTTTCTACTAACCCCTTTTTTGTGAATGTGGTAAACTAGAGTATAATAACTACTTTATCGGTTAAGAAGGAGAAAAATATGCAACCAGCCTATCAAGTTAAATTAGATGCATTTGAAGGTCCTTTAGATCTTTTGTTGCACCTAATTAATCAATATGAAATTGATATATATGATATACCGGTGGCTGAAATCACGGAACAGTATATGCATTATATTCATACGATGCAGCAATTAGAATTAAATATTGCTAGTGAATATTTGGTGATGGCTGCAACACTATTAGCGATGAAAAGTTCGCTTCTTCTTCCAAATCAAGAATTGGATGTAGATGAAGACACATATGAAGAAGATCCAAGAGAAGAATTAATGCGCCGATTAATTGAATATCGGAAATATAAAGAAGCTGCAACTCAATTAAAAGAAAAAGAAGAAGATGCGAGTTTCAGTTACACGAGAGCGCCACAACCATTTGATTATACTACTACACCAAAACCATTAACTAATCCAGGTAATGTGTCTATCTATGACATGTTAGCTGCTATGCAGAAAGTTTTCACGCGAAAACAATGGAATCGACCAATGGAGACAACTGTCCAACGAACAGAGATACCGATCAAACAACGAATGGACGAAGTAATGGTACAAATAAAGCACAACAAAAATGGGATTGCTTTTGCTCAATTGTTTCCTTATCCTACACGTTCTCATATCGTTGTGACGTTTGTAGCCATACTAGAGCTCATGAAGAGCAAACAGATTTATTGTGTACAACAAAAGCATTTTGAAACATTAACTATCTATCCAGGGTTACATGCTGAGGTGGAAGAAAACTAACTAGTTGTTTGTAATGATTTGGGGGGGCAATCTGTGAATCAAGTAAATTTTAAAGCAGTGGTTGAAGGTTTATTATTTGCTGCAGGTGATGAAGGTTTAAATAAAAGACAGATAAAAACGGTACTAGAAATAGATAATGAAACGATTGATCATATTATGGAAGAGTTAAATTATGATTACGAACGTGGCGATAGAGGAATTATGTTAGTGGAGGCAAAAGGTAATTTTCATTTGGCGACAAAACCTGAACATACGTCTTACTTTCAAAAAATGATGGAATCGCCACAGGCATCTAAATTATCACAGGCGGCTTTAGAAACGTTAGCAATTATTGCTTATAATCAACCGATTACCAGGACAGAAATTGAAGATGTTCGTGGAGTGAAAAGTGACCGGCCGGTACAAACGTTATTATCTCGGGCATTGATTGAAGAAGTCGGAAGGAAAGAAGGAGTAGGAAGACCAGTTATGTTTGGTACTTCAGTAGACTTCCTAACTTACTTTGGATTAAGGTCAATCGATGAGTTACCACCGTTACCAGAGGATATTACTGCATCAGATGTTACCGAAGAAGCAGATTTATTCTTTAATCAAGTAGAACAAGAATTAAATAACCAGGATACTAAATAAAAGTTAGTGCGTTATTTTTGCACTAACTTTTTTATGTTAATTGCATAGTCTATCATGAGGTGATAACGATGACAATAACACAAAAGAAAGCTTATATAAGCGATGTACTCGAATGGTCGAGGGAAGTGGAACGTATATTCTCAATTAGAGAAGAAAATGTACGGCTTAGTAATTGGGATCAGTGGATAGCCCAGTTAGAAGTAGCACGAGAGAATAACAGTATTTCAGAAGAAGAAGTACAACAAATAAGAGATCGTGCAGAATATTATCACCAATCATTAGAGAGTCGTATAGAAAACAATTCAGTTAAACCAGGAGAGCATAAACTTCCTCTGTTACCCTATGATTATAATTCGTTAGAACCGCATATCTCTGAAAAAATCATGCGTTTACACCATGACAAACATCACCAATCCTATGTCGATGGATTGAATCGTGCAGAAAGAGCATTGTATCTTGCTGACAATCAACCAATAAACTACAAATATTGGCTAGATGAACAAGCATTTAATGGGTCAGGTCATTATCTACACACTATTTTTTGGTTTAATATGTCCCCTAATGGTGGAGGTGCTCCGACACCAAAGTATTCGATAAGTAAACAGATTGAAAATGATTTTGGTTCATTTGCAAATTTCAAACAACAATTTACAGAAGCGGCGAATTCGGTTCAAGGGAGCGGATGGGCAACTCTTGTTTGGAGTCCTCGAACCAGAAGGTTAGCAATTCAAACGTTAGAAAAACATCAAAATCATGCTTTGGCCGACACGATTCCGTTACTTGTGTTGGATGTGTGGGAACATGCTTATTATTTACAATATGATAATGAACGTAGTAAATATGTGCAAGCGTGGTGGAATGTTGTGAATTGGGATGATGTAGATAATCGATTTAATCAATCATGGAAATTAAAATGGAAACCTTTTTAACCGTAAGGAACAAAGTCTTGTTATCGTTAAGATAAGAAGACTTTTTTCATATACTTTTTTCATATGCCTGTCCTTTTTGCATAAGATGTTAAGGAAAGGGCTGCAGGGAGGATGTTTAATGTGGAAAAAAAGATCGTAATAATTATGGTATGTCTTATGTTTATATCGCCGACAAGCTCAATGGCAAAACCAGATGTTACAGCTAGAAATGCAATCTTAATAAATCAAGAAAATGGAGAAGTCTTATATGAAAAAGCAGCACATGATCAACATTTAATTGCAAGTATAACAAAAATTATGACGGCTATAATCGCCATTGAATCAGGAAAACTAGACGAAGAGGTCACGATAAGTCATGAAGCAGCTTATACAGAGGGTTCGTCCATCTATTTAAAAGAGGGAGAAAAAGTAAAACTAAGAGATTTAGTATACGGGTTAATTTTACGTTCAGGTAATGATGCAGCTACGGCTATTGCTGAGCATGTTGGAGGAAGTGTAGAAGGTTTTGCTTATTTAATGAATGAGAAGGCCGCTTGGTTAGGGATGAATGAATCTCATTTTGATAATCCGCATGGTCTGGATTCAGAAACTCACTATTCAAGTGCTTATGACATGGCAGTTTTAACAAAATATGCCATGAACAACGATACATTTGTTGAAATAACAGGAGCAAAGTCCTACCACTCCGAGAAAAGAAAGTATGCTTGGGGAAATAAAAATAAACTATTAACGCAATATTATCCATATACAATTGGGGGGAAAACAGGTTACACAAAAGCAGCAGGTAGAACATTAGTCTCTATTGCTAAAAAAGACAATACGACGCTAATTGTTGTTACGTTACAGGATCCAGATGATTGGAAAGACCATATCCGCTTATATAATTGGGGATTTGATCACTATGCGAAAACTTCATCAAACCAATCTGTACACACGCTTCATGAAGGCGAGTCCTATCAATATACGTTTCGAAGTATCATTCAACAGTTAATGGGTGTGCTTTAATTATGGTCAATTACATATGGGCCGCTTTAGCGATCATAGGAATTGTCTACGCTATGTTTAATGGCACAATGGCAGATGTAAATGAAGCTCTATTCGCAAGTGGTCAAGAAGCAGTTACTCTTGTGATTGGTTTAGTTAGCGTACTTGTTTTTTGGCTGGGGTTAATGCGAATTGGAGAGAAAGCGGGGATTCTGAAGAAACTAGCATCGTTATTCAAACCATTGATCGTTAAATTATTCCCTGAAATACCGAAGGATCACCCTGCGATGGGTTATATCCTGTCTAATTTTATCGCAAACTTATTCGGTCTTGGTAATGCTGCAACCCCAATGGGGATAAAAGCAATGGAAGAAATGAAGAAACTATCAAGATCGAATGAAGCTAGTCGCTCGATGGTAACCTTTTTAGTCATCAACACATCAAGTTTAACGCTTATTCCGACAACAATTATTGCTATCCGTATGCAATATAATTCTGCTGCACCAACGGAGATTGTCGGTACTACCTTGATCGCCACACTTATTACAACAATATGTGCTATTATAATAGATCGACTTTTTTATTATAGAAGGGAGCGTAAGCACAAAAAATGAGTGTAATTACTACCATTAGTATATGGATTATACCAGTTATCGTCATGGTTATTTTGCTTACAGCGACGATTCAAAAACTCCCTGCCTATGAACTTTTTGTGGAAGGGGGCAAGGAAGGTATCTCAATTGCTGTATCTTTGCTCCCCTATTTATTAGGTATGATGGTATCTATCACTATTTTTCGAAGTTCAGGGGCTTTAGAAGCAATCATAGATCATTTGCATCCCTTCTTACAATTGGTGGGTATTCCAGGTGAACTCGTCCCTTTGGCATTTACAAGGCCAATATCAGGAACAGCTGCTTTGGCTATTACAACAGATTTAATTAGTACTTATGGCCCGGATTCTTTTATTGGTCGGCTAGCTTCTACAATGCAAGGTAGCACGGATACGACCTTTTACATTCTTACGGTATATTTTGGTTCAGTAGGAATTAAAAAAATGGGTGATGCATTAAAAGTTGGACTTCTAGCAGACCTTGTTGGTATAATAACATCGATTATCATCGTTTCTATAGTATTTTAATGCATGGAGCGTTAACGAAAAAGTTAGCGCTATTGTTTTGTTTTCGAGTTTCTGGCAGAATATATATATGTAAAACAGAAGGGTACAGTGATGTAATAATGACGAATAAATTAGAACGACTACAAAAAGTAATTGCACAGAGTGGTGTAACGTCAAGAAGAAAAGCAGAAACTTTAATTGAAGAAGGAAAAGTTAAAGTAAACGGGAAAGTAGTTAGTCAAATGGGAACCAAAGTCTCTTCAACAGATAAGATTGAAGTAAATGGGATTCCATTAGAAAAAGAAAAGCCCGCATATTATATGCTTTACAAACCTAGGGGAGTTATCTCCAGTGTGAAAGATGATAAAGATCGTAAAGTTGTACTTGACTTTTTACCTGGTATTGACCAACGTCTATACCCTGTTGGAAGGTTAGATTATGATACATCGGGCATTATTCTATTAACAAATGATGGTGAATTTGCTCAACTGTTAATGCATCCAAGTCACGAAATCGATAAAGTCTATGTTGCAAAAGTGAGAGGTATACCAACAAGTGATGACTTAAAAATGTTACGAAAAGGCGTGCACCACGAAGGGGAAAAATTAAAAGCGGTTCATGTCAAAGTATTATCTACAGATAAAACCAAACAAACAGCTATCGTTCAATTAACGCTACATCAAGGGAAAAATCGACAAGTTCGAAGGATGTTTGAAGCGATTAACCACCCAGTAAGTAAATTAAAAAGAGAACAGTATAGTTTCCTAACACTACAGGGGTTACAACCTGGAGAGTATCGGGAATTAACACCGCATGAAATAAATCAACTTCGTCAGGAAGCAAAAAAAGAAAAATAGATTAATCGTTTACTCTATTATAATGTAAAATAGGAATTGGAGATGCAACAACTTCTTTGATTAATATGATTTCCATCACGTAACATAGATTGTTTTCATCGGTAGTTTTTTGTTACTTATCTACGTAAAGGGTATATGTCAATTGCAAAAATTGTAGATTATTTTCCCTTGATCATACAAGTAGAAAACGGGGAGAAAGATGAAAGAAGCAAGTCGGTTAGAAAGGGGAATTGGGATGGATGAAATACAGAAGATTTTAGTAGTGGAGGATGAAGAGAGAATTCGTAAGCTATTAAAAATGTACCTAGAAAGAGAAGGGTACGAGATGGAAGAAGCAGAAGATGGTGATCAAGGTTTAGAACTAGCTTTAGAAAATGATTACACATTAATTATTCTTGATTTAATGTTACCAGGAAAAGATGGAATGGAAATCTGTAAAGCAGTTCGTGCTAAAAAATCAACTCCAATTATTATGCTTACCGCAAAAGGGGAAGAAGCAAATCGAGTAGAAGGATTTGAAGTAGGTGCAGATGATTATATCGTTAAACCGTTTAGTCCTAGAGAAGTAGTATTAAGAATTAAAGCCTTATTACGAAGATCATCGACAGCACCATTGCCTACTGCAGGAGCAAAAACAAAAGATATATTAGAATTTGAACATCTGTTTATTGATAATGATGCTCACCGAGTATTAGCAGAAGGTGTAGAAGTAGGATTAACGCCTAAGGAGTATGAATTGCTATATTTCTTAGCAAGTGCTCCAGACAAAGTATTTGACCGAGAACAGTTATTAAAAGAAGTTTGGCAATATGAGTTTTTTGGTGATTTACGTACGGTTGATACACATGTTAAACGATTACGTGAAAAACTTAATAAAGTATCTAAAGGCGCAGGTAAAATGATTGTGACTGTCTGGGGTGTAGGCTACAAATTTGAAGTAGCTGAAAAATGATGTTTTGGCGCAGTGTAGTTGTCAAGTTATGGGTTACGTTTCTATTCGTTATCTTCGTTGTGCTAGCCATTATTAGTCTATTATTAGTAGAATTCTTTGATGGCTATCACGTGAATCAAGCGGAAGAACAATTACTTGATGAAGCTACAAAGATTGCTGAATTAATTGAAATTGACCAACCACAAGATACGACAGAAAGAATCGTTCAAACAGTAAAAGATGATACTAGCAAAATTACTATTTTATCTCAAGATGATCTTATTTGGACTTCTGATAGCTCGGATAGTGATTTACCAACCATTTCAAAAGAATGGTTAAAGACTAATCTAACCACTCGTGAAGTAATTGAAAATCATTCAGATATGTCAGGACAAGTTTCGTTAGATAAAGATCGTCAGGTATTAATGGTAGGTACCTACGTGCAAGAAAGTGGCGTTAGCATATTTGCTTATCAATCTTCTGAAGTAGTAGCAGAAACAACAAAACAAACAGAAAAAATCATCTTACTTGCAGCAGCAATTGCCATAATTCTAATGACTGTGTTTGCTTTTTTCTTATCTTCCCGTATTACTGCACCATTAATCAAAATGCGTAAAGGTGCATTGGAATTAGCTAGAGGTGAATTTAAGACAAAAGTACCAATTGTTACCCATGACGAAATAGGGGAACTGGCAATGGCATTTAATCGGATGGGGCGACAGTTAAACTATCATATGGATGCTTTAAGACAAGAGAAAGAACAATTATACAGCATTCTGCGTTCCATGGCAGATGGTGTGATTACATTTAATCGTGAAGCTGGTATCATTGTTTCCAATCCACCTGCACAGCGATTTTTACATGATTGGCGTTACGAACTCGGTAATCAACAGAATGATTTCTTACCTGAAGCCATCATTAAGCTTTTGTATACAGTTATTCAATCCGAATCTGAACAAGTGCAGGAAGTAAAGGTGCAGGGTAGGTATTGGGTGATGATCATGTCCCCATTATATGATGAAACAAATGTAAGAGGCGTAGTTGCAGTTATACGAGACATGACCCAAGAAAGAAAAACGGATCAATTGCGAGAAGAATTTATTGCTAATGTATCACACGAATTAAGAACACCAATCTCAATGTTACAAGGTTATAGCGAAGCAATCGTTGATGATATTGCAGCTTCGCCGGAAGAAAAAAATGAATTAGCTTCCATCATAAGAGACGAGTCTCTTCGTATGGGTAGGTTAGTTAATGAATTATTAGACTTAGCACGGATGAAAGCTGGACATGAAGTATTGCATAAAGAAGAAGTCAACTTGACTTTATTTATTGATCGTATTATCCGTAAATTTCAAGTGCCAGCAAATGAACAAATGATTCATATATATACGGAAAACAAGGTAGAACTAGCGACAATTTTTGTGGACCAGGATCGATTAGAGCAAGTATTAACCAATCTAATCGATAATGCGATGCAACATACGGAAAAAAATGGTGAAGTAAAACTGATTGTTGAGGAAGAAGTGAAAAATGTACGCTTTTCTATTAAAGATACCGGTTCTGGTATATCTGAAGACGATCTTCCGTTTGTTTTTGAACGATTTTATAAAGCTGATAAGTCGAGGAAGAAAACTTCGAAACGTAAAGGTACCGGCCTTGGGCTTTCGATTGCAAAGAATATTGTCGAAGCGCACGACGGCACGATTACGGTACAAAGCAAACATGGAGAAGGCACGACATTTTCCTTTGTTATTCCAAAAACAGAAGAAGAATAAAAATTATTCTGGTTAATTATCACAGCTTTTGGCACATATAAGAAAAAAATCAGACGAGGGATGTTGTTACGGATAAAACAAACAGACATCCTTCGATACATATGAGTGAGGTGAGTAAGTAATGAGAACTACTATCCAGATAATTGTGCTGGCTTTAACAATCCTATTCGTGGGTGGTTGTCAAGCTTCTACATTAACAGAGGAAGCATCAAATCCAGTAACGATAACTATTTCTGAGAATAACCAAGAAGAGATTATTGATGAAGTTTCCATTGAGTTGCAAGATGAAAAAAACTTATTAGCTATACTTAAGAAGAATTTTGATATCGAAGAGTCAGGTGGGTTGATTACTTCTATTGAAGGAGAACAACAAGATCCTAAAAAGAATGTCTATTGGATGTATGAAGTGAATGGAGAACCAGCAAATGTTGGCGCAGGCGATTATACCCTTAAATCAGGTGATAAAATCAATTTTGATCTGCACGAAGTGAGTTATTGATGAAACATACATACAAAATTTCACTAATTGCAATGCTAGCTGCATTAGCAATTTCCGGAAGGTTTGCGTTGCAATTTCTGCCTAACATTCAACCAGTTACATCATTAGTGATATTAACTGGTTTTTTCTTTGGTTCAATACCAGCAGCTTTATTAGGAATTATCACTATATTGATATCTAATTTGTTTCTTGGTATGGGGATTTGGACGTTATCACAACTTATTGCTTTCACTTTGATTGGCTTGATCAGTGGGATAGTAGGAAAATGCATTATCAAACATCAATTTTTTGTTTTAATAATTATGTCAATCCTGGCAGCTTTTTGTTATGGTTTATTTTTTGCTATATCCAATTACCTTATAACGGGTTTCTTTTGGGGTTATTACATTGCTGGTCTAATCTTTGATTGCTATCATGCGTTCGGCAACGTGCTATTTATGCTTGTATCTTATAAGCCATTTTCGCTATTAGCAAAACATTACAAAATACATTATTCTAGTTTATAACATTGTAACTTTCTTGGTGCATTTGCGACTAATTAATTATAGCTGGAGGTCTAATGAAATGAAGACCACGTTCGACGCATTTTATCATAAGTATCATCGAGATTTGTATCAATTTGTTTTTTATATGGTAAAAGATTCAACTCAAACAGAAGATATCGTCCAAGAGGTATATGTGAAGGTGCTAAAATCTTATGATACTTTTCGTGGTGATAGTAGTGAAAAAACATGGCTTTTCGCTATCGCACGTCATACTACATTGGATTTCTTTCGTAAGCAGCAAAAGAGGCAGCATCGCTTAGTTGAATTGTTTTCATGGAATAAAACAGAACATGATTTAAAAGATGAGAAGGCCTTACCAGAAGAAATTGTTGTTTCAAATGATGAAATACAACAAATATATCAAAAACTTCAAGCATGTAGCATCGATCAAAAACAAGTAATTATTTTACGATATATCCAGTCTTTTTCCATTCAAGAAACAGCAGATATTATGGGTTGGACAATTAGTAAAGTAAAAACCACCCAACATCGTGCGATAAAAAAACTACAAGAACTCTTGCATTAATGTTAAAGGAGGTTAATAGGTGTGCAAAGGAACAATGAGAGATGGCGAGAAACGGACATTGAAAAGAAACTAACAGAGATGCCGCTTATCCAAGATAAGCAATCAAAAGAAGTATTCTTCCGTAAAGTTGAACAACAAATGGATAAGGCACCCAAACATCGCTGGAGAAGATGGATGCTACCTTCGCTTACTGGTTTAATTGCTTTAGTATTGTTATTTTTAATTGTTCAACATACTATAGAGCAGCCTTTGCAAATAACAGAACAATCAAACGAATCTGACATGTCTGTTCGTATGGATAGTAGCGCAGAAAAACAAACAGTTAGCGAAGAATCTTCTTTCTCGGGAGAAGACAATGTTACATTGAATGATGTAGAAAGTGAGGAAGTAGTGATCCCCAACTTTAACCCGACAGATCAAAGTATGATTCATTATAAACAAACAGACCAAGAGCATTTATTTACAATTGTTGCTAGTGATAAATCAGCCAGTTATGCTATTCCGATTACACTTGTAGATCCATCATCAACCGATAATCCGAATGATTATTATAATCGAATAAATAGTTTTTTGCCGGTAGAAAGACAGGTCTCCTATGGTATCGAAACGTTTCCTTTTGATGATATTGTATTTGAGATTAATCATGAGAGAACGGAAGCTACAATGACGGTTCCAGAGAATTATTCTTTTCCTGAGGGAAGTAGTATAGCACATTTATTTAGGAGAATGCTTAGTTTAATGTTTCAATCATATGAAATTGACGAGGTAATTGTTCAAACTCAAAATGGTAACCCAGTAAAATTAGGAAGTTACGGGGAAATTACGAAATTAGATTTATTAGCATTAGAGCAACAAACATATAAGATTTATCAATATGAGAAGAAACAACCGATGTTGGTGCCGACACAAACATCTGAAAGTATAGAACAAGCCTTAAAAGCTATGCAAGAAGAAGAACCTACAGCAAATATTATCGCGCCAATTCCAAAAGATGCAGAATTTCAATTAACAAAAACAGAAAATAATCTTAATATAACTTTTTCAAAAGGTAATTCATTAGGTGATAATAAACAAACCTCCCAAATGATAGAATCAATTTTAATGACTGCAAAAGCTTTTAATTATGACACTGTAGTTATCGACTTACCATATAAAGGGGACAAAGTTGGCAATTACAAAATGAAAGCAAAAATTTTAGTACCTGATGGAGTTAACGCAATCACGCTTCATTAATTTGATGATATTCAAAAAAAGCAATCGAGATGATTGCTTTTTTTAGTATGTTGAACTATTGTTTCAAGCACTTATTGCATTATCATGATTCTATAACTTTCACGCAAATTTGCTTATATAATGAATTACAAATGAAAGATTATCTATTCAAATTTCATTGGATCGCCATCAAAACTTTGCTCTGCTATTTTGATAGAATCTGAAGGACAGCCTTCATAAGCATCAAGCATATCATCTTCTAACACATCTGGTATTTCAATCATGCCTTTGTTATCATCTAATAATACATAGGCGATTCCTTCATCATCATAATCATATATATCAGGAGCAGCTGCACCACATGCGCCACATGCAATACAAGTTTCTTGATCCACAATCGTATATCGCGCCAAAAATGATGCTCCTTTCAGTTAAAATATTCATATTATTTAATTTTACAACTGAAAACAATAATATGCAATATTCACTTATAGATATGTTCGTGATATGGTATTAACATACTAGAAGCATTTAAAACTAACAGTATTGTATTGTGTGTCAAAAAAATTACTCTTACGAAAAAATCTAACTGTAGCAATAAAAAGAAGATAGTAGAAGGTGATTCACCTGGTTAATTATGTTATATTATACTGCATTGCAAAAATAAATCATGAAAGAACCACAGCTTCTGTTTACCACTTATTAAGAGGGAAGCGCTCAAGTCAGACGATCCAAGATGCAAAACTATATGAGCTTTCTTCGTATTTTGGGATATTAAAAAACCTGAAACGAAGTGATTTTGAAAAAATAGTAGAAAAACTACAGGAAAGTGGGTGGATTGTAAGCAATCATAAAAATTATGCTTCTCTTACAGAAGATGGATATATATACTTGCAATCACATCAAAAAACGTTTCCTGTAGAATGGTTAAATGGTATGCAGTTAGCGTCAATAAGTGAATTGTTTTGGCTGAGATTACAACTTACCATTCAAACATATACCAACCTTGTACAAGGAAATAACAATTTTATTCCAATAACAGATGATCATACGGTGCAATATTGGTTTAAACAACACTATTACCATTCAAGAACTGATGTAAGAGAGTCGGTGGATCATTTATATAAAGAATTACTAACATTGCTTGAGTCATTACCCACTGACTACGCAACATTATTCGTACATCGTTTAAGTGGCTATCAAAAAATAGGTTTATCTCTTTATCAATTAGCTCAGAGTTCTCATTTATCTGTTTATGACGTTTCGTTACTATTGACTTGTGTGATTCATCGTTTTGTAACAAAAGTAAAAGTTAAATCAAACGATTTTCCTTATCTATCCATGCTTATCCCTCCATCAGAACAGCATGTGGCAGATGTTGTCACACAGTCAGCCCAAAAAACGAAACAGTGGTTAGAGAAAGGATTTTCGATTGATCAAATCGCCCAAATTCGTAAACTAAAACGAAGTACCATCGAAGACCATGTGATAGAGATTGCGTATATAGATCCATCGTTTTCTGTGGAATCATTTCTTCATCATCAAGCTTATACCGAAATCCTGCATGGTATAAAACAATCAAAAACAACAAAATTAAAAGATATTAAGTCACTATTGCATAATCAATATAGTTATTTTGAAATTCGCTTAGTGTTTGCCAGTGTAACTGATAATAATAGGAGCATGATACCATGAGTCAACTAGAAACCATTTTACAGAAATTTTTTGGACATACATCTTTTCGTGAAGGTCAAAAAGAAATTATTGATGATGTGATGATTGGAAACGATGTATTAGGTGTATTACCGACAGGGTCTGGGAAATCAATTTGTTATCAAATCCCTGCCATGTTAGCAGAAGGGACAGTCATTGTTATTTCTCCCTTACTTTCGTTGATGGAAGATCAGGTTAAACAATTGAAAGCAACAGGATTTAAAGATGTTGTTGCTATCAATAGTTTTGTCCAGGAAATGGAAAGATCTCAAATCTTTCATGAGTTATCAAGTTATAAACTTATCTACTTGTCACCTGAAATGATTCAAAATAAACGATTATTAACGCAATTAAACCACATGAAGATTTCTTTATTTGTGATTGATGAAGCGCATTGTATTTCACAATGGGGGCATGAATTTAGGCCGGATTATTTAAAATTGAAAGAAGTAATTGCTTTTCTTAATGCTCCGCCAGTATTAGCGTTAACGGCTACTGCTACTCCTGAAGTACAAGACGATATTATGAATCAGTTAGAACGAATGAATATGAATAAACATATTTATGCAATGGATCGAGAAAATATTACGTTCTCAGTGCAATATTGTAATAACACGAAAGAAAAGCTTGTTTTTATATCAGATACATTACAGAAATTCCCGGTTCCAACAATGATTTATTTTTCAAGCAAGAAAGAAGCGGAAGCCATTGCGAGCCACCTGCATTATCAATTACCAAATTTACGTGTTGCTTTCTATCATGGGGGGATGGATAGCATGGATCGTGTGTTAATTCAGCAACAATTTATGGCAGGTCAATTAGATATCGTTTGTTGTACCAGTGCCTTTGGTATGGGGATTAACAAAACAAACGTTCGTTTGATTATTCATTATCATATCCCAACGCAAATTGAGTCGTTTATTCAAGAAGTTGGACGAGCTGGTAGAGATGGACTATCAAGTGTTTCTGTTGTTTTATATGCGCCTTACGATGAGATGCTTCCTAAAAGGCTCATTGATTCAGAATTGCCTACGGTAGAGCAAGTAAAATCGTTATATCATTTTTTTGATAATAAATTTCAAGCAAAACAAACCGCTATCAATGAACAAGAGATTATGGTCGCTTTTGATTTAAATGAAATACAGTGGAGGTTTATTAAATTTCAATTTGAGAAATATGAAATACTAAAAGATAATCATATTATGTCGATATATGAAAAAAAGAATGTTTTGGTGCCAGCAATCGAACAATTGATTCACAATCGATATCAAGAAAAGTTAGCAAAATTAAACCAAATGGTTAATTGGATTCATCAACAAGGTTGTAGAAGGCGAACGTTGTTTCAACCTTTTCAATCAACAATAAAAGAACCTACTTTCTATTGTTGTGATTCCTGCGATTTTCAATTTGAACAATGGTCACCTGTGGTAGATATAGAGAAAACGAACACAGAAGATTGGCGAACATCTTTAGCACATTTATTCGACCAACAAATAATGCATAGTGATTGTTAGTAACGAGATAATTAAAATATCAACTATTTTATTGAAGGAGAGCAATCATGACTCAACATAAGGATCAAGCGGAAAACTTACGTAGGCACATGGAAGAAAGTGAACAAGATGCGCACGAGCAAGCATTTAATCAAGCGGATATTAATGTGTTAGATCTTCCGCCGAGAAGTGAAGTACATCAAAATAAAAAGAAAAAGACAAGATGGAAATTTAATCAGTTGTTTCTAAGATTTTTAATTTTTTTATTCGTCTTAGTAATTATTTTAGTGGTTACTTATCCATATTGGGGAAAAGAATTTCTAGAGTCAACACAACAAGATGGTTTAAAAGAAGTTGGCGGTCAATCTGTTCAAGTAGTATCTTCGAATCAGAAACTCACAGAAGAACGAACAGTTGAATTTGAATTAGATCCTAACTCCGATGAGACAATCGAGTTAACAGGAAGGTATTATCGAGTTTCGGAAGGTGATACGTTAGAATCTATTGTTAATACGTATTATAAAAACCCAGATGTGATAAACGTATTAAAAAAAATAAACCAACTTGAGGATGAAACGATTAAACCGGGTGAAGAACTATTTCTACCGCAACTAGAAGAGTCAAAATAAAAATTCCATCAGTGCCGGTGCATTACCCATTCACTGATGGTTAGTTTTAGCCTACTAGAAATATTGTTTTGTATCTCTTTCATCCATTAGAATTTGTGCCGCTTCTCTAAAACGTTGGGAATGAACAATTTCTCGTTCACGTAAAAATTTCAAGCTATCATTTAACTCTGGGTCATCGGACAAGTTTATAATCCATTGGTAAGTTGCTCTAGCTTTCTCTTCGGCAGCAATGTCTTCATAAATATCAGCAATTGGATCACCTTTAGCTTGAATATAAGTAGCCGTCCATGGGCTGCCTGCTGCATTATGATAAAATAATGCATTATCATGGTTCGCGTAATCCGCAGCCAACCCAGCTGCTTTCATTTGCTCTGGTGTGGCGTCTTTTGTTAATTTATAAACCATAGTGGCAATCATTTCCAAATGAGCGAATTCTTCTGTACCAATATCATTTAACAGACCAACCACTTTATTAGGTATCGTATAACGTTGATTCAAATAACGTAAAGCAGCTGATAATTCACCGTCTGCACCGCCATATTGTTCAATTAAATACTTTGCAAGGCGTGGATTACATTCGCGAACCTTAACAGGGTATTGTAATTTCTTCTCATAATACCACAATAGTATTTGCCCCCTTTATACTTGCCATGGCCATGGAACATCAATCCAATCCCATGGATAATTTGAATAGCTGTAACCAAAATGCATTAGTGGACCAAATTGCTTTTCAAATTGTTTTTTTAATTTTCTACTTTCATAGGAGCATTGGTTAAATTGCTGAATGGATTCTGCGTCATTGGGGTGTGTATCAAGGTATAAATTTAGTTCAACTAATACAAAGTCAATTGCCTGAATCTGTTCTAATAAGTCATAATAGGCTTGCGGCACTTGTTTTGGTGTACTCATTATTCTTCCCTCGCTTTCTCAGGTGGATAGGTATCATATAAAGCCGGCCACAGTGTTCCTCGAAAGAGCGCTTCTCTAGCTGTGCTAAATTGTGGTAAATTTGGTGGTTGGAATCCCATATATAAATGTGGGGGAGTCGAATAGCTCTTTATAACTATAGGCTTACAAGGGTCAAATGGACTGATATACGGGTAGTAATATTTTGTGTTTGTATTATCCAATTTTGTTCCTCCTTTCTTTTCATGCATCACTTGATTTTATGGCATAGCAGCTAGTCTTATGTGTATAATGGAAATAACCTTATCAGTTTGATATCTTTGTGTAATGGGAATATAGAACTGTTAATGGTTGTAAATAATTCACGTGGGGGTGTTTTTCGTGTTTGTTCGTAGCACAATGAAACCGAGTTATAAATGTTCTGTTGCATCACCAGACCAACCTGTAAAGGAAGTATTAGAAAAACTTGATAAAAAAGATATCCAAGCTATGCCTGTTGTCGATGAAAATCAAAAGTTCCTAGGTATGATATCTGTACAAACGATCTATAAAGCTAACTTCCACGCTAAACAAGATCAGGAAACCTTTTTAAATCAAGTAAAGGTGAAGGAAGTAATGACACATGAAAACTTATATATTAATAAAAATGATGTTTTTGAAGAAACGTTAACTACTTTTAAAGATTATCCTATTCTTGCTGTAGTGGGTGAAGAGAAAAAATTCTTAGGCATTGTCACGCGTTACGATGTAATAGAACAATTTGAAAGTGTATTTGGTATGAAAAGATCAGGGATAAGAATCGCGTTTACATCTGAAGAATCAGCAGGAAGATTTGCGCGACTAACAGAAATATTACAAAGTTTACATGCGAATATTATTTCGGTTATTACTTTTGATGAGACAGATAAATTAGCAAGACGAATAGTTTTAAAAGTGGATCAAGATGTGAAAATAGAAAAATTAAAGCACCGACTTGAAAAAGCAGGATTCCGTGTGCTTGATGTAAAAAATGTGTAAAGCATGGTAATGTCATTCCTATTATTTGTTATTTTATTAGAATTACCATAGATTCCATTAAGGATGTAAGAAAAAAAGTGTTAAAATAGATTAACACTTCTTTGGAATTTAAAATATAGTATTGTATAATATATAATCATTAAAGGGTACTTTGATAAGAGAGTACCCTTTTTCTTCATCAAATGATGGTAGTATAACAACGAATGAGGATTTGCTATATGTTGTTCTGTTACATCATATAATAGTACATGATAAGGGGGACATAACCATGCGTTTGGAGCGACTTTCGTTTAACCAATTTAAAATTTTTCTTACCTTTGATGATTTAGTCGAAAGAGGATTAACAAAGGAACAATTATGGCGTGATCTTCCTAGGATGCAAGCATTATTTCATGACGTGATGTATGAAGCAAGCGATGAATTAGACTTTGAATTAGAAGGTGTGTTATTAGTTCAAGTTCATGTCCTCCAAGCTCAAGGTATGCTCATCATTGTTACGCAAAATGAGGCAGTTGCTGAATATGATGACGATGAATATATTGAAATGAAGGTAACTTTAGATGAGAGTAATGAACTCATATTTTTATTTGATTCATTTGAGTCCATTATTCAATTATCCAAGTCACTTCACCCAGCTGGTGTAAGCGGTGGTGCAGTCATTTATTATAATAATCATTATTACATGCGATTTACTGAAAAAGATGTAGAGAATGTTAATCGTGAAGACATCATTGCAATCTTGTCAGAATTTGCTTCACCCTCTATTGTTACATCATATCGGTTATTTGAGTATGGTAAAATAATCATGGAAGAGAATGCGGTGAATCAAGTAACTAGTTTTTTTGAAAATTAAAGATAGGACGATTTATCACTAGGGGGATAATCATGCAAAAGGAACAAGTAATTATTGTTGGTGCTGGTCCTTGCGGGATGTCTGCTGCTTTAGCTTTGCAAGACCAAGGAATAAATCCATTAATAATTGAAAAAGAAAATATTACTAATTCGATTTATCATTACCCAACCCATCAAACCTTCTTTAGTTCCAGCAATCGCTTAGAGATTGGTGATATTCCGTTTGTGACCGAGCGAAAAAAGCCTATTCGTAGTGAGGCTCTTGCATATTATCGTGAGGTTGCAAAACGCAGGTCATTAAGAGTCAATAGTTTTGAGCAAGTAGTTGATATAAAGAAAGAGAAAGATCATTTTATGGTGTACACAAAAACTATTAAAGGGCTTTCTCGCGTTTATCAAGCAGCTTTTGTTATCATAGCTACTGGTTATTATGATCAACCTCGCCAATTGGAAGTGAAAGGAGAAGAGCTTCCACACGTTTTTCATTACTTTAAAGAAGCTCATCCTTTTTATCGTGAAAAGGTGGTTATTATAGGTGGGAAAAACTCTGCTGTGGATGCAGCCCTAGAGTTACATAAAGCAAATGCAGATATAACGGTCCTGTATAGAGGTGAAACCTATTCAAAAAGTGTTAAACCTTGGATATTGCCTGAGTTTACTGCTTTAATAAATAAACAAGAAATTGAGATGGAATTTAACGCAACGATCAAAGAAATTACAACCGATCAAGTTATTTATCAAGTAGGTGATACGAAGAAAACTGTAGATACCGCATTTGTATTTGCTATGACTGGTTATCAACCTGACCATCGATTTTTGCAAGAAATTGGTGTGGAAATAGAAAAAGAAACTGGTCGCCCAGTTTTTAATTCCATGACATTAGAAACGAATGTTGAAGGTATTTACATTGCTGGTGTTATCGCAGCAGGTTATAATAATAACGAAATTTTCATTGAAAATGGACGAGAGCATGGGCCTAAAATTGCAAAAGATATTTATCAAAAAGTTACAAACCGATAAAAACGAAGGATAGGACAAAACTAATGTAGCATTTTGTCTTATCCTTTTCTTTTACCTATACAATATACTGAAAATGATAACTAATGTTCAAAACTATTGCGGAGGTTTTGCTTATTAATTGCATCTAGTATCATTAATAATTTGATACGTGCTTTTGGACCAGAAAGTCTTTTAGCAAAAATGACTCCCATATCGTGTAACTGTTTTCCTCCACCTTTATAGCCGTAGGTCGGTTGTACTACTCCTTTAAAACTCCTTGAAACAATAACTACCGGAATATTTTTATTAATTAAATCATTTATATTATTGATTAATACAGGTGGTAAATTACCTTGACCGAATGCTTCAATCACTAAACCATCTAAATCCATTGAAAGTATTGCGTTAAGAAATGATTCATCCATCCCTGCATATGCTTTCAATAAAGGAACTTGTTTTGTAACCTTTTCGATTTGAAATTTCTCATACGAGATCCATTTATGGTAGAAATAAACTTCTTGTTTTGTAACCATTCCTATTGGTCCAAATTGAGGACTTTGAAACGTCGCTACATTATTAGCAGCTGTTTTGGTTACGTAGGTCGCAGTATGGATTTCATCATTCATCACTACTAGTACCCCTTTTTCTGATGCTTCCTCTGTGGTAGCCACACGTACCGCACAAATTAAATTATAAAGCCCATCTGAACCTATTTCATTACTTGAGCGCATGGCGCCGGTAACAACGACTGGTTTTTTCGTTTGTACATATAAATCTAAAAAATATGCTGTCTCTTCCAACGTATCTGTTCCGTGTGTGATGACAAAACCATCAAATTCATCCATGCGAGATTGAATGTACTTTCCTAAATCAAGCATATGAGCAGGTGTAATATGAGGAGAAGGTAAATGAAAAATCACCTTTTCTTCTACAAATGCAAATTGATTAAGAATAGCCTGATCTTGTAGAAGCGGGTGATCTTGTGTTGTCGTAACAGCTCCAGTTTGGTGATCTTCACTCATAGCTATTGTACCACCTGTATGAATCAGTAATATTTTTTTCATTACATACACCTACTTTAAATATTTTCTTTTTTTCTACTTCATGATACGATGAAATTAATTTTTATGAAAGAGGAGTCAACGATATGATCGCACTCTTATCTGCTGGAATTGCGCCAGCCCTAGCATTGATGACTTTTTTTTATTTAAAAGATCGATTCAATTCAGAACCTTTATTACCAATAGTGCGATCATTTATCAATGGTGCCTTATTGGTTTTTCCAATTATGTTTGTGCAATATGCTTTTGTCGCTGAAAATGTAGCTCAAGATCCACTCATTTCTTCTTTTTTGCTCACAGGTTTAATGGAAGAATTCTTTAAATGGTTTATTTTCATTTTTACCGTTTACAAATTTGCGGATTTCGATACTCCTTATGATGGTATTATTTATGGAGTTGCTATCAGTCTCGGATTTGCGACAGTTGAAAATATCTTGTATTTGTTTGCACATGGTATTGAATATGCATTTTCTCGTGCTGTGTTTCCAGTTTCTTCTCATGCTTTATTTGGTGTCATTATGGGCTATTATTTAGGAAAGGCAAAGTTTAAAACAACACAACCAAAACGAACAATGTCTATTGGATTAGTCTTACCTTTTCTATTACACGGGACGTATGATTATATATTACAAACATCCGAGCGAAATTGGATCTTCATTTTAATACCTTTTATGGTTATCCTCTGGTTAAATGCAATAAAAAAAGTGAAACAGGCAAATCAGAGTATGGAGCAATGTCATGTTCCTGTCAAAGAAGTTAAATAGTTCGTGCGTATTCTACATTAAGAAGACGCACTTTTTTAATTTATAAAATTATATATTTCCAATTTCTATCACGTATAAAAAACTTTATAAGCCAAAAAATACTATTAAATAGCAAAGGATAGATTATGAAGATTGTAGGAGGTTTATGATGTTTACTCGTATCAATATATGTTTGCTAAGTACGATGTTGTTATTGACAGGATTATCATTCCAACCAGTAACAAAAGTTCATGCGTTTAGTTCACAAGTGATTCAACATGGAGCAACAGGTGAGGATGTAATTGAATTACAAGCGAGATTGCAATATTTAGGTTTTTATAACAAAAAAATTGATGGTGTATTTGGTTGGAGTACGTATTGGGCATTACGAAATTTTCAATACGAGTTTGGCATGGAAATTGACGGGTTGGCTGGTCAAACAGCTAAAGATAAACTTGTTAAAGCAAGTAAATATGATAGAGCGTTTATCAAGAAAAATATCGAGTCTGGTCATGACTTCACTTATTATGGTGGCACACCTAAAGAGTATCAGGTTAAAAAGAAAAAGCAGGCACCATCTCAACAACCTAAACCAAATAATGGGCAAAATACAGAAGAAAAGAAACAAGCACAAAATCAAGAGTCGCAACAAGAAAAGAAACAAGCACAAAATCAAGAACCACAACAACAACAAAATAAAGAATCACAACAACAAAAGCAACAAGGAAAAGATATGTCACTTGAACCAACTTCAGTTAATGTTCCTAATGGATATTCACAAAATGATATTCAGCTAATGGCAAATGCAGTTTATGGTGAAGCGAGAGGAGAGCCGTATGAAGGACAAGTTGCTGTTGCCGCTGTTATTTTAAATCGTGTGCAAAGTACAACCTTTCCTAACACGGTTTCAGGCGTGATCTTTGAACCGAGAGCATTTACTGCTGTTGCAGATGGTCAGATCTGGCTGACACCAAATGAAAAAGCGAAAAAAGCTGTAGTAGATGCAATTAATGGGTGGGATCCTACAGGTGATGCTATCTATTATTTTAATCCAAATACTGCAACATCCAGTTGGATATGGGGTAGACCACAAATTAAACGAATAGGAAAGCATGTATTTTGTATGTAAGAAAGGAGCGAATTATTCATGTTTAGATGGATCTTTATTACTGTATTATCTGTCGTTATTTTTGCTACAGGTTTTTGGGGTTATCAAGAACATCAAGAAAAAAATGCAATTCTCGTTCAAGCAGAAAACAACTATCAACGAGCTTTTCATGATTTAACTTATCAAATTGATTTATTACATGATAAAATTGGTACAACCTTAGCAATGAATACAAAAGAAAAATTATCTCCTCAGTTGATAGATATTTGGCGGTTAACTTCTGAAGCGCATACGGACGTTGGGCAACTACCATTGTCGTTACTTCCATTTAATAAAACAGAAGAGTTCTTAGCAAATATAGGTGATTTCACTTATCGGACAGCTGTTCGTAACTTAGAAGAAGAACCTTTATCAGATAAAGAATTGGAGACATTAAAAGAGCTTCATAAATCAGCTGGAGAAATAGAAGATGAACTTCGTAAAGTACAACATGTGGTATTAGAAGAAAATTTACGTTGGATGGATGTGCAGTTAGCTTTAGTGAATAATGATGAGCAACAAGACAATACGATTATTGATGGCTTTAAAACTGTAGAAGAAGTATCCAAAGGTTACTCCGAAAGTATGTTATCTACAAATGCTACTGGTATTTCCAATGAAAATCACGAGTATCAATTTATTAAAGGTAAAGAAGTAGGAAAATCTGAAGTCAAGAAAAAACTTAGAGATTTTTTTGAACTACCAAAAGACCTTAAAATAACTGTTACAGAGAGTGGAAAAGGAGCGAATTTACCTACTTATAGTGGTGCATTTCAGTTGGATGAGGAGCACGGATATATTGATGTATCCAAACAGGGTGGCCATATCTTGTCGTTCATGCTTAATAGGGAAATAAAAGAACAGAAGATTAGTTTAAATGAGGCTTCGCAAAAAGCGGCAAAATTTTTAAAAGATAATGGTTTAGCAGATATGGAGCTAGCTCAAAGTAGTCAATATGACCATGTTGGTGTTTTTCAATTTTTGTATAAAGATAATGACGTACGCGTATATCCAGACAAAGTACAATTAAAAGTTGCCCTTGATAACGGAGAAATATTAGGATTTGTCGGAAATGATTTTTACCGTAATCATCATGATCGTATGATAGAGGCACCAAAACTCTCACTAGAAGAAGCAAAAGAAAAGGTCAATCCATCAGTAAAAATACAAGATCAGCACTTGGCTATAATCGAAAGTGATATTATGGAAGAGACTTTAGCTTATGCGTTTTTAGGGACAATGGATGATGAAACCTATCGAATTTTCATTGATGCTAACAGTGGTGCAGAGCTTCAAGTTGAGAAAATGCAATCAGCTGAGGCAAAATTCCAAATGGATTAAAAACGAAATATGACGAAATATGACGAAATATGATTAAGTATGCGAATAACCCAAGAACTATACTGATAGTGGTATAGTTCTTTTTAAGTACTTTCTTTTTATAACATTCTTTCGTTTTATTGAAAAATGTTGTATAACTATAATGAGTATTTATTCTTAGAACTATATGCACATATATACACTCGTGTAATTGCCAGGTTGATATATAAGGGGGAACAACAATTGATTAAGATTGGTATACCGTTAACGTTAGAGACAATTCAAAATGAGGAAGAACATACAAAGTATCGATGTAAAGTGGTTGAGCAGGAAGAATCAACCATTTATATTGATTATCCAATTAATGAGAAAACTGGTAGAACAGATATATTTCCAAAAGGAGCTGAATTTTCGGTATCATTTATTGGAAAAGATGAAGCGGTTTATCAATTTTTCACAGAAATTAAAGGGAAGAAACAAGGAAATATGCCTATGCTATTGCTTCATTATCCCAAAGATAAGTTAAATCGTATTCAGCGACGGGAATATGTTCGAATAAATAGCACCCTTGATATAGCTGTTCATGACCTTTCCAACGAGAAGGAGGCGTATACCTCGATCACCAAAGATATCAGTGGTGGTGGTTTATCTGTAGTATTACCTAACGATCAACTGCAATATGACGAGGAGGAGTTAGTTGAAATTCTACTTGTTTTACCAATGAATAATGGAAATACTGAATACATAAAGGCTAAAGCCAGTGTGGTTCGCATGCTTCAAAAGAAAGATATGCACAAACCTTTATTAACGCTAAAATTTCATGATATTCTAGAAAAAGATCGCCAACAAATAATTCGTTATTGTTTTGAAGTGCAGTTGAGAGAACGTCGTCAAAGATTGTAATTTTTTATTTGAAGGATAACATTTTTAATAAAATATGTTATCCTTGTTTATAATGAAGTGCACACTATTTGACGGTTCTGGCATTGAAAGAAAGGAAGTAAGCAAGATGAACAAGAAAAAAATAGCAATTGCTATTGATGGTCCAGCAGCAGCTGGAAAAAGTACAGTTGCAAAAAAAGTAGCAAATAAATTACATTACATATACATTGATACTGGTGCAATGTACCGTGCTGTAACATTTCAAGCATTAGAAAAAGAAGTTGATTTAACAGATGAAAAAGCATTATTTCATTTAATTAAAAATTCAAGTGTAACATTAGAACAAACTGAATTTGGTCAAAAAGTATATGTAGATCAACGCGATGTTACAGAGGAAATCAGAAAAGCAGCAGTAACAAATCAAGTTTCTATTGTTGCACAGCATGCTTTGGTACGTGAAGAAATGGTAAAGCGACAACAAGAATTGGCTGCTGAACGCGGTGTGGTAATGGATGGACGAGATATCGGAACACATGTGATACCTGATGCTGAAGTAAAGATTTTTTTACTGGCTTCTGTTGATGAAAGAGCAGAACGAAGATATCAAGAAAATAGATCAAAAGGATATAATTCTGATTTAGATCAATTAAAACTTGAAATTGCAAAACGTGATAAGTTAGACTCAGAAAGAGAAGTTTCTCCACTTATTAAAGCTGATGACGCGATTGCAATTGATACGACTGCAATGTCTATTAATGAGGTCACACAAGCGATTTTAACTATTGTTAAACAAAAGAAGGAGAACTGAAATGAGTTTATATCGATTTGCTAAATGGGTGGTTAAAATAATTTTAATGCCGCTTTATCGCGTGCAAGTTATTGGTACAGAAAATATACCTAAAGAAGGACCTGTAATAATTTGTTCTAATCACATTTCTAATTTTGATCCTCCGATGGTGGGTATTACTTCGCCAAGAGATATATCTTTTATGGCAAAAGAAGAATTGTTTAGTAAGAAATGGTCAGCTAAATTATTTCATAAACTCAATGCTTTTCCAATTAAACGTGGTATGAAAGATAGAGATGCACTTCGTAATGCCTTGAATATCTTAAGTGAAGGTAGAACTTTAGGGTTGTTTCCAGAAGGGACAAGAAGTAAAACTGGCGAGGTAGGAAAAGGACTTTCAGGTATTGGATTCTTTGCGCTTCGTTCACAAGCAACTGTTATCCCATGTGCAATTATTGGTGAATATAAAATAGGAAAAAAATTAAAAATTGTTTATGGAAAACCGATTGATCTTCAAGAGATGAGGCAAAATAAAGCCAAAGCTAGTGAAGTAACGGATACCATTATGGAAAATATTAAAGAGTTGAAAAAAAATAATGAGTAATCTTATTTGTCTATTGCTTGACAAATAAGTAAAAATATTAGAAGTTAGACAAAAGGAAAATGTTGTTTTCAGTTTTGTCGTAAATTGAAGGAGGCCTCTTTTATGGATGAATTAAATAAAGAAGTATCAGATTTCAAAGAATTGACAGAAGGTGAAACAGTAACAGGAAAAGTAGAGAAAGTCGAAGATAAGCAAGTCTTCGTAGACATTGGTTACAAAGTAGATGGTACAGTGCCAATTAGTGAACTATCTAGCCTTCATGTAGAAAAAGCGAGTGATATAGTTAATGAAGGTGACGAATTAATTCTAAAGATAATTAAAATAGAAGATGAAGAAATCATTCTATCGAAAAAAGCCATCGATGCGGATAAAGCGTGGCAAGATCTAGAAGAAAAGTACAATGAAGGTACTGTTTTCGAAGCGACCGTTAAAGAAGTAGTAAAAGGCGGATTAGTGATCGATGTCGGCTTGCGCGGGTTTATTCCAGCGTCCTTAATTGAAACTTATTATGTCGAAGATTTTTCGAATTATATGGATCAAACATTGACATTGAAAGTTGTTGAATTAGATAGAGATAAGAATCGTGTCATTCTTTCTCATCGCGCTGTTGTTGAAGCAGAAGATGCTGTGAGAAAGCAAAAAATACTTGATTCAATTGAATCCGGCCAAACATTAGAAGGAACTGTTGCTCGTCTAACTAACTTTGGTGCATTTGTGGACTTAGGTGGTATTGATGGTTTAGTGCATATTTCGCAATTATCTCATGAACACGTCGATCAACCTAGTGAAGTAGTAACAGAAGGTGAAACTGTTAAAGTGAAAGTACTTTCTGTAGATAAAGAAAATGAACGAATTTCTTTATCAATTAAAGAAACACTTCCGGGTCCATGGGAAAACATTTCTGAAAAACTTCAAGCAGGTAGCGTTGTTGAAGGTACTGTGAAACGTCTTGTGAACTTTGGTGCGTTTGTTGAGGTGCTCCCAGGGGTAGAAGGACTTGTTCATATCTCTCAAATATCTACTGAACACATCGGAACACCTCAAGAAGTTTTAGACGTAGGTCAGACTGTTGATGTAAAAGTACTTGATGTTAGTGAAGCAGACAAGCGAATCTCATTAAGCATCAAAGAAATCGAAGCAGATAAGGATCAACAAGAGTTAAAAAATTATGAAAAAGGAGATGATCAAGGTGGTTTTCAATTAGGTGACATGATTGGTGACAAACTTGACAAATACAAATAAGTAGGAAAAAGCTGTTTATCATATGATAAACAGCTTTTTTAAGTTTAATTATTTTTTTTCTACCCTATAATTAATAATGGTGATGAAAATGGGATAATTATTGTTTATTGGGTTTGGTGGATTTATTTAACACTTGTAACTTTTTTTATGAAGAAAAGCAGCCTAAGGAATAGTTTGGCTATATTATTATTTCTCTTGCTTATTTTCGGGAACTATATAATTACATGGAAACAAATATCTGTCAATACAGCGGTCCTTATTTTGTTCATTGCAAGCAGCTTGTTTTTAACAAGTTCAAAAAGACGGATAAGCTTATTTGTCATTTGTTTGTTCGTGGCACATGTATATGCAGGATTACGTTGTTTTGAAGTTGTTACACCTGTATGGTTTTTTCTTCCCAAAACATTATTATATGGTGGCGTTTTTGTAGTTATTATTTCTTTTCTCTCAAAAAAATTAATAGATAAACTAATCATTGTTTGTTTATCTATTATTATCGGTGAAGCTATCTTTATGGCTACTGTGTACTCAATAAATTGGGACATAATCATAGGTGCACCTGATCTGTTACTGCTTTTAACAGTTCTATCTGCCATCATTTTATGCCATCACTTGGGCATTGAAATAAAACGAAAACTTCAGGATATACTACATGTGATAGAACAGCAGAACAAGAGGTGGACAAATGAATGAATATACACTACCAATAATATTTGGTGTTACAGTTGGAACGATCGCACGAGCGATTATGCTTCGAACAGATTATCGTCAATATCCTACTTACTTACATGGAAAAGTGATTCATTTAGCATTAGGTTTTATTGCTGCTGCATTAGGTTCCGTTGCTATACCAGCTATTATGGAAAAAGAATTTACTGCAGTTACTTTTTTGACCATTGCAGCATCCCAGTTTCGAGAAGTTAGAAATATGGAAAGAAATACACTGACAGAGTTAGATGGTTATGAATTAGTACCTAGAGGGAATACGTATATTGAAGGAATTGCAGTAGCTTTTGAAAGTAGAAATTATTTGGTTATTTTCACAGCATTTTTGACTACTTTGGCTTACCTTGTGTTCAACTGGATTGCAGCTCTAGCGGTTACAATTGTCATTTTTATTATTAACAGAAAATTAATGAGCGGTTCTACACTCAAAGAGATCGTTGACATATCTCACTCTGATATTCATTTCGAAGGCGCTGGCTTATATGTAGATAATATCTATATTATGAATATTGGTTTACCTGAACGTCAAGAAGAAATTAGGAAATATGGAATGGGATTTATTTTGACACCAAAAAACTTTGATGTCCGGTCTACTATTGCAAATCTTGGTCAAAGGCAAGCTATTTTACATGATATCTCCGTATCTCTAGGCGTTTTTCGTGATTCTGGTACACCAGCATTGGTCCCTTTAATCAAAAGAGAGTTAGATGATGGCCGTATTGGAGTTTTTATTTTACCTCAAGATCATAATCCGAAAAAAGCCGCAGAAATAATTGGAGCTGTCCCAGTACTGGAGAATGCAATACGTATGCCTTCGGAGTCTAAAGTAAATCAGAAAAATTAAGGTGATACAGATGAATATTGAAAAAGCAATTTTAGCAGTGATTACAACGAATTCACAAAAAGTAGACGGGGGAGCACCTATTTTTTATTGTGAATCAAAAGAAGAAATGACGAAAGTTGCAGCAAATTTAGAAGCAATAATTGATGGAATTAGCCATGCGTTAAGTGACGAATTGTACATCATTGTAAAACATTAAAAAAATAGGTTGTTGTTTCTGTCTACTTCATTTGCTAAAATGTATAAGTTAAGGTGCATATATATTTGAGTTACTAATGTTGCATCTAATAGACATGCGATATTATGAAAGGATACTTAGATGTAATCAAGATAACCATGACAAATACAAGAAAGCAAAGAAAGGATGTACCTTTCATGAGAAAATCAATTGTAGCAATTGTAGGTAGGCCGAATGTTGGTAAATCAACTATTTTCAACCGTTTAGTAGGAGAGCGTATTTCAATTGTAGAGGATACACCTGGTGTTACTCGTGATCGAATATACGCACAAGCTGAGTGGTTAACGACAACTTTTAATCTGATTGATACAGGTGGTATTGAGTTAGGTGATGAACCATTGCTTGTTCAAATGCGTGAGCAGGCAGAGGTAGCCATTCGTGAAGCTGATGTTATCATCTTTATGGTAAACGGACGTGAAGGAATTACAGCTGCTGATGAAGAAGTAGCTAAATTACTTTTTAAATCTAATAAACCTGTGGTACTTGGTGTGAACAAAATAGATAATCCGAATATGAGAGACGAGATCTATGAATTCTATTCACTTGGATTTGGTGAACCTTTCCCAATTTCAGGTACTCATGGATTAGGTTTAGGAGATTTGTTGGATCAAGTAGTTGACTATTTCCCTATAAAAGAAACTGAAATAGTCGATGAGGATACGATTCATTTTAGTTTGATCGGCAGACCAAACGTAGGAAAATCTTCACTTGTTAATGCTCTTTTACAGCAAGAAAGAGTTATCGTAAGTGAAATAGCTGGTACCACAAGAGATGCTATTGACACTCCTTTTACAAACAATGGGCGTGATTATGTCATTATTGACACAGCTGGAATGCGGAAACGTGGCAAAATATATGAATCAACAGAAAAATATAGTATTTTACGTGCATTGAAAGCGATCGAACGTTCCGATGTAGTATTAACCTTAATTGACGCAGAAACAGGCATTATCGAACAAGACAAGAAAATAGCTGGTTATGCACACGAAGCTGGTAAAGCGGTTGTTATTGTTGTGAATAAATGGGATACGGTTGAAAGCGATGAGAAAGCCATGAAAGCTTTTGAAGATAAAGTACGTGTTCACTTCCCGTTTTTAGATTACGCGCCAATTGTGTTTTTATCTGCTAAAACGAAAAAAAGAACGCATACGCTGCTTCCACATGTGCTAGAAGCGAGTGAGAACCATACCAAACGTATAGAAACAAATGTGCTAAATGATGTAATCATGGATGCTTTAGCGATGAATCCGACACCAACGATGAAAGGAAAACGACTGAAAATACTCTATGCTACACAAGTTTCAGTTAAACCACCTAGCTTTGTAGTCTTTGTTAATGATCCTGAATTACTTCATTTCTCGTATGAACGTTTTCTGGAGAATCGAATTAGGGAAGCTTTCGGATTTCAAGGAACCCCGATCAAAATATTTGCAAGACGTAGGCAATAGGAGGGACGCCGCATGGAAAAAATTGCTGTTTTAGGAGCAGGTAGTTGGGGAACTGCTTTAGCTATGGTTTTATACGACAATGGTCATGAAGTTAAATTATGGACACATGACAAATCCCACGCAGAAGAGATGAATCAGACGCATCAAAATATAAAATATTTACCAAATATCACATTACCTGAAGATATGCACGTCTATACATCTTTGGCAGAAGTTGTGAAAGATGTCTCTGCAATTGTCTTTGTGTTACCTACAAAAGCCATACGAGACGTTTGTAGACAGGTGAAAGAGGTTTTAGACCACAAAGTTACTATAATACATGGAACTAAAGGAATAGAACCTAATACATTTAAACGTGTTTCTGAAATTATGGAAGAAGAGCTACCGCCTGAGTTATATAACGATATTGTTGTCTTATCTGGTCCTAGTCATGCTGAAGAAGTTAGTGAAAAACAACCAACTACGGTAACTGCTTCTTCAAAAACGATGAAAGACGCAGAAAGGGCGCAAGATTTATTTATTAATGAACGTTTCCGAGTATATACTAGTGCTGATATGGTAGGCGTAGAGCTGGGAGGATCATTAAAAAATATAATAGCTTTAGGAGCGGGGATTTCAGATGGCCTTGGCTATGGGGATAATGCAAAGGCGGCATTAGTTACTAGAGGACTTGCTGAAATTGCTCGTTTAGGTACAGCAAAAGGAGCAGATCCGCTAACTTTTGTTGGTTTAAGTGGTGTCGGTGATTTAATTGTAACGTGCACGAGTGTACACAGTAGAAATTGGAAAGCGGGAAACTTATTAGCAAAAGGAAATAAGTTGGAAGATGTGCTAGCTGAAATGGATATGGTGGTAGAAGGTATCCGAACAACACAAGCTGCCTATGCATTAGCTAAAGAAGAGCGTATAGAAATGCCAATTACAACAGGACTTTATCAAATATTATTTGAGCATGCTAATCCCAAAGATATTGTCGATCAATTAATGACAAGAATGCGTAAACACGAAATGGAAGATTTGTCACTTATTTTGTCCAATCGGTACACGCAATAATTAACACTATCACGCTGTCTTGCATATAGTATCTTGAAGCTATTAGCAAGGAGGAGAGCGTGTGAGTGATTTCCAAAAAAATATGTTTGACCAAATCCAAAAGAAATCAAACATAACTACTGATGAAATTATGAAAGTGGCAAGTTCTGTGCAAAATGCAAATTTTTCTGATGAAAAAACAGTCCGTAATTTAGTGAAACAACTCGCTAAAATGGCAAATAAACCAATTTCAAAAGAAAAAGAAGATAAACTTGTTCAATCGATTACAAAAAATAAAGTACCAAAAGACTTAAATTCATTAGGCCAATTATTTAAAAAATAACTGATCTGGGCAGATGAGGATACGAACAAACTACAATAAGCATACAATAAACCGCACAAGCATTCATTTTAGGGTTGCTTTGGGTATTATTTAGTCATGATGAGACAGAGATTGCCCCCTCTGTCTTTTTTATATTCATTTATCTTTTTAACTCTTTTAATATGGCTCTATACTAAATGTGGTGGTCTCCCTTGATTTCTCAAAGCTTCCCTCGAAGAAAAACCCCTCTCTTTAATAATGGATATATTGAGGGGGTGAACAACACAATAAAAGTGACGAAATGCATATCTTAGGGCATTAAGAGTTTAGAGTGATTGAAAAAGAAGATACTGGGGCCTCAAGAGATAAGAAGCGTCTTATTATAAAAGTACCTTAGCAGAGGAAATATGCGAGACTCCTACGGGAACAGCAAATGTTTTCGATGGGACGAGTAATCGCAGTCCCACGCGTCCGAAGATCCACTTGGTTAAGCGGCTAGAAGTTAGACGAAAACCGTCACGTCCTGTGACAACGTCTAACTGAACCACGTCCTGTGTGCCCGTGGCCGTGCCCGAGGAAAGCGAGTATATTTCCCCTGCGGTTCAGGTACAAGTATGATTAATAATGTAAGTGTAATAAAAGAGATGGTGGAGTGAAAATGACACCATCACATTTGACAGAGAATCTAATATTGCCTATCATAATTCTCCCCCCTTTTGCGTATTCATTAGGTAATCGTCGCTTGTCTTTGGATTATTTGGGAATACTTAATTTTTCTTTAATTCAGTCATAATCGAGTGGGACAATGTCATAGAATAGAAATGTCAAAGAATCTAATCGTGTGGTGTAAAGGAGATCGGGAGGGGATCACTTGGAAAGAGTTGATATTTTTAAAGATATCTCTAAACGTACAAATGGTGATATTTATTTAGGTGTTGTAGGAGCTGTACGTACTGGTAAATCGACTTTTATTAAAAAATTCATGGAACAAGTTGTCTTACCAAATATTGCTGATGAAGGTGATCGAGCAAGAGCGCAAGATGAACTTCCTCAAAGTGCAGCTGGTAAAACCATCATGACTACCGAACCTAAATTTGTTCCAAATCAAGCGGTTAGTGTTAATGTGGACGAAGGACTTGATGTAAATGTAAGACTAGTGGATTGTGTGGGCTATGCTGTTGCAGGAGCGCAAGGTTTTGAAGATGAGAATGGACCAAGGATGATACATACACCTTGGTATGAGGAGCCAATTCCATTTCATGAAGCAGCTGAGATTGGCACAAGAAAAGTTATTCAAGAACATTCAACAATGGGTGTCGTTGTAACAACTGACGGAACAATAGGGGATATTCCGAGAGTAGACTATTTAGATGCTGAAGAACGCGTAGTTGAAGAGCTAAAAGAGGTTGGCAAACCTTTCATCATGGTAATAAATTCGGTACAACCCTATCACCAAGATACCGAGTTGCTGAGACAAAGTTTAACAGAGCAATATGACGTACCAGTTATAGCTATGAGTGTAGAAAGTATGGAAGAGCACGACGTGTACAATGTGCTTAGGGAAGCGTTATTCGAGTTCCCCGTCTTAGAGGTGAATGTGAATTTACCAAGCTGGGTCATGGTGTTAAATGAAGATCATTGGTTGCGAGAAAGTTACCAAGTGGCGATTCAAGAAACTGTAAAAGACATAAAACGCCTTCGTGATGTCGATCGTGTAGTAGGACAATTTGACGATTATGACTACATTTATCAAGCGAAAATAGCGGGCATTGAAATGGGCGAGGGTATCGCAGAAATTGATTTAGAGGCTCCAGATTACTTGTATGACCAAGTGTTAAAAGAAATAGTAGGCGAAGAAATTCGAGGTAAAGATCACCTGTTACAGTTAATGCAGGAATTCTCCGAAGCAAAAAGAGAATATGATCAAATTGCCGAAGCATTACAAATGGTCAAGCAAACCGGCTATGGTGTTGCAGCTCCATCCATACAAGATATGCGGTTAGACGAACCAGAGATTATCCGACAAGGTGCGCGCTTTGGTGTTCGTTTGAAAGCTGTAGCACCGTCTATTCATATGATTAAAGTAGAAGTAGAGTCTGAGTTTTCACCAATTATCGGAACAGAAAAACAAAGTGAAGAATTAGTACGTTATTTAATGCAAGACTTTGAAGAAGATCCATTATCAATTTGGCAGTCTGATATATTTGGGCGTTCCTTAAGTTCTATTGTAAGAGAAGGGATTCAAGCAAAATTATCTTTAATGCCAGAAAATGCAAGGTATAAACTTAAAGAAACCCTAGAGCGTATCATTAATGAAGGTTCTGGAGGTTTAATAGCAATTATTCTTTAACGACTTGTTCAGCAAGTCGTTTTTTTATGATCTGTTAATGGTTTTTGTTAATATTTACTTCACTGAAACTAAAGTTTTGTAATAGGTTTACGTAAATGATGAACGGAATGGAAGTGGGACTGTTCTAATTGGTCTAGATTTATCAGATTTAGTGGATTCTATTTTGTTGGTAGACTCATCGAAAGAGATGTTGGAGGTTGCAAATGCTAAGATTATTAACAAAGGGATCATAAACTCAAGAGTGCTTTGTGCAGATTTCACACAAGAAACTCCTGAACTTACGACTGACATAATTGTAATGTCATTAGTCCTTCTTCATATTCCAAATACTAAAAAAATCTTACAAGTGTTGTTCCCTATTTAAATAATGGTGGTAAACTACTTGTTATTGATTTTGACAAAAACGACAACATCAATCATCCGAAAGTTCATAATCGTTTTTCGCATGAAGAATTGAAAACAAAATTATCCGAAGTTGGTTTTAAATCGACTGAACTTAAGACATTTTATCATGGAAATCGTATTTTTATGAATCAAGATGCCTCAATGTTTATTTCCACTAGTATAAAGTAAATAATAGTATAATGGCTTGTTCAACTAACGAATCGTTCGTTGAATGTGACCATCATCCAAACAGAACTTCCAGTTTTATGAGCTTTGTTTTTCTATAAAATCTCTATATTGAACTTAAACAGATTCATTTTAATATAGGAAAAATACTATTCTCCCATCCTTTGTAAACACTTGCATCCTGGTAGTTTATATGATATGCTCCAAAGGAATTTAGTAAGTGTTTCACTAGGTCAAAAGAACAAAAAATTAATTATCTTGTTATTTTTTGTTGAATTTAAGGGAAAAGTCGTTTATTATAAGCCTTGTCATCATTTTATTGATGATTAGAAGTATAAGTTCTATGAATTTAGTGAACGAATGGAATAAATCCATTATTGTTCATATTTTCAAAAGGTATTTTGATTTTTTGGGAGGAGGTGAATGTCATGAATAAAACAGATCTAATTAATGCAGTTGCTGAAAAAAGCGAATTATCCAAAAAAGATGCAACAAAAGCTGTTGACACAGTTTTTGAAACTATCATGGATTCACTAAAAGACGGTGACAAAGTACAATTAATTGGTTTTGGAAACTTTGAAGTACGTGAGCGTGCTGCCCGTAAAGGTCGCAACCCACAAACAGGTGCTGAAATTGAAATTCCAGCAAGCAAAGTTCCAGCTTTCAAACCAGGTAAAGCCCTTAAAGATAGTGTAAAATAAATTGTTACATATGGGCTAGAAAAAGGGTGCATTCTAATGCACCCTTTTTCTTTTAGTTTAACAACAAAGTATGAAACAATGTTAATAGATAGAGCAATCGGACGATTTAAAATATATTTATAATCGAGTTAGACTAAGGAGGATATACATGCAAGGATTATCGCAAGGTGATTATTTCATTATTAAAGCTTTAGAAGATGGCGTCCAAGTTATTGGTTTAACAAGGGGGTCAAATACCAAATTTCATCATGCTGAAAAACTAGATAAAAATGAAATGTTAGTAGTACAATTTACTGAACATACGTCAGCGATAAAAATAAAAGGAAAAGCTATCATTCATTCAAGTGTTGGACAAGTAAAGAATGATGAATGATATCGGATACATACATATTTTTTGAAAGCGAAATATTACATACTATGTTATAATTAGGCTTAGAATTCGTTGTCACAGGGGTTTGGGAGAAAGGGCTTAGGTGATTATATGTCAAATTTATCGTTAAACACTATAGAAAAAGAATTAGAGGAAAAATTATATCATTCCTATTTAAACAAGTTTATCCAAAAGCCCAAAATAGATAAAGATAAACTTTTGCTATTGTTTACACTTATAAATCATACATCTTATTCCGATAAAAAAAAGAGAAGCTATATATTAACTACAATGATTGTGCAAATCGCTTTGGATACCCATGATTTAGTAACGCAACATAGTAGTGAAGAGGAAACAGATCAAATAAAGAAAAATAGGCAACTCACAGTATTAGCGGGAGATTATTTTAGTGGTTTATACTACTACATGTTATCTCAGATTGATGATGTCGAGATGATATCCACCTTAGCTTCTGCAATTAAAGAAATAAATGAATTAAAAATGAACTTGTATTATGAATCAGGCCAATCCTTACACGCGTTGGTTGATCGATTAAAAAAATTAGAATCAGTTTTAATTGTGCGAGTTGCGCAACATGCAAAAAAAGATTCCATAAACGAATTTGCACAAAATTGGTTATTAACAAAAAAATTAGTACAAGAAAAAGATTTATATACTTCAAAGCAACAAGCATCGATATTCGACGTTCTATTTCAAGACTCCTTTCATCGCTTGCAAAATCATCAAGCTTTACAAATGATTGAAACGTTTATCCGAAAGCATTTACTAATAACAGAAGAACTTGGTCGAAATTTACCTGTCCCTTTTCAATCTGTAAAGACATCAACCCAACGTTTCTTTAACGAATATTTTAGTCATAATAAACTGGCAATGGAAGAAGGGTAAATAATTGAATAAACAAACAAAAGAAGAACGTGTGCATCACGTTTTTGAAAAGATATATAATCGTTACGATTTCATGAATTCAGTTATCTCCTTTAAACGCCATATCGCTTGGAGAAAAGACGTCATGAAAAGAATGAAGGTAAGTCGTGGCTCATCTGCATTAGACGTATGTTGTGGTACTGGAGACTGGACATTTGCTTTAGCAGACAAATCAGGTCGATCGGGAGAAATTGTTGGACTAGATTTTAGCGAAAATATGCTTTCAGTAGCAAAACAAAAACATGATAAGCAAATTCAACCGCAACTTACTTTCATGCATGGAAATGCAATGGAATTACCTTTTGAATCAGACTCATTTGATTTTGCAACCATCGGTTTTGGTTTGCGAAACGTTCCAGACTATCAACAAGTTCTTAAAGAAATGACTAGAGTCGTAAAACCTGGTGGCAAAGTAGTTTGTTTAGAGACATCTCAACCAACATTACCTGTATTTCGTCAGCTATATTATTCTTATTTTAAATTCATCATGCCGACATTTGGCAGACTTTTGGCGAGTAGTTATCAAGAATATGCTTGGTTGCATGAATCAGCTAAAAATTTTCCGGGTAAAAAAGAATTAAAAGAAATGTTTGAACAAGCAGGTCTTACTGCTGTTCAAGTGAAAAGCTATACTGGCGGTGTAGCAGCTATGCATATGGGTGTGAAACCAAAGAAATCTTAGCAACAATATATTAACTTAAAGGTGAAGTAAATAATGAAATTAGCAAAGACATATTCCTATCTGAAACCAGATTTAGGAGTAATTGAAAAAGATTTAGAAAAAATCATTCAAGCTGATCATTCGATATTAAACGAAGCATCTACGCAACTGCTTAAGGCTGGCGGTAAAAGGCTACGTCCGGTGTTTGTATTAATTTCGGCTCAATTTGGTCAATACGATTTATCAAAAGTTAAACATGTTGCAGTAGCTTTGGAATTAATTCATATGGCTTCATTAGTTCATGACGATGTGATCGATAATTCAGAATTACGACGTGGTAAGCCTACCGTAAAAGCAAAATGGGATAATCGTATCGCTATGTATACGGGAGACTATATTTTTGCCAGGGCATTAGAATACTTAGCAGAAATCAATGACCCAAGAGCTCACCAAATTTTATCTAAAACGATGGTGGATTTAACAATTGGAGAGATTACGCAAATACGAGACAAATTTAATACGCGCCAAAGCTTACGTGACTATTTACGCCGTATTAAACGTAAAACTGCTTTACTAATTACCTCTAGCACACAACTAGGAGCGATAGCTGCAAGTGTGCCAATTGAACAAGAAAAACACCTTGAACGATATGGTTATTATATCGGAATGTCATATCAAATTATCGATGATATCTTAGACTTTACAGCATCAGAAAAACAATTAGGCAAACCAGCAGGTAGTGATTTAATGCAAGGAAATATAACATTGCCTGTACTAATTGCTATGAAAGATCCGAATTTTTATCAACAGTTGCAAGAATTATTTACACATAAATCTATTACACAAGATGAAATAAAACCATTTATCGAACAGATCAAACAATCAGATGCTATTGAACAGAGTTTTGAAATTAGTAATCAGTATTTGCAAAAAGCTTTTCATGCCTTAGATAAGTTACCAAATGTGAAAGCAAAGCAAACTTTAAAAGACATAGCCACTTATATTGGACAAAGAAAAGCATAAGAATTTTCTGGAATAGGAGTTGTCTAAGAAGATGGAACAATCATTGATTATGATAAAACCGGATGGGGTTAAACAAGGTAATATTGGTCAGATTATTCATCGATTTGAACAGCATGATTATCAACTCAGAGCAATTAAGATGTTCACGATGTCTCAAGAGTTAGCAAAACAGCATTACGCAGCTCACAAACAGAAGGATTTTTTTGATGATCTAGTAGCTTTTATCACGTCAGGACCAGTTGTTCCGATGGTTTGGCAGGGAACAGATATCATTGCAAGTGCACGAGATATTATTGGTACTACGGATCCCAAAGCCGCCAAACTTAATACGATACGCGCTGACTTTGGTACAGATGTCCGACATAATGCAATTCATGGTTCTGATTCAGTTGAAAATGCAAAAATAGAAATAGCTCGATTTTTTCCAGATATGTAATACAATACACCTATAACAATACCTAACTTATACCTCTCGTACTATGCGGGGGGTTGATTTAAACCAGGACACATCAAGGAGGAAGATATACCCATGAGTGATTATCAAACTTTTATCCAATCGATCAAGAAGAAAACAGGAATTGATTTGTCTTTATATAAAGAAGTACAGATGAAACGACGACTTACTTCTTTACGAGATAAAAAAGGGTATAAAGATTTTGACGCATATTTTCAAGCTTTAAAAAATGACCAAGCACTGATGGAAGAATTTTTAGATAAAATGACAATTAATGTGTCTGAATTTTATCGCAATTCAGGTAGATGGGAAGTATTGGAAAAGAAAATATTACCCGATTTGCTTCAGAATAATCGAAAATTAAAAATTTGGAGTGCGGCATGTTCAACAGGAGACGAGCCCTATACGCTTGCCATGATGTTAAGTCAATATGTAGATCTCTCTCAAGTGAGTATTCTAGCCACTGATATTGATGATCGAATTCTTGATCGCGCAAAACAAGGCATATATTCAGACCGGGCATTAAAAGAAGTCCCAAATAATCTAAAGAAAAAGTTCTTTACACAACAAGATAATGCTTACGTCATTGATGATAAAGTAAAAAGAGCAATTACATTTAAAAAACATAACCTATTATCAGACCCTTATCCGAATAATTTTGATCTAATTGTTTGTCGAAATGTTATGATCTATTTTACGGAGGAAGCAAAGGCTGCAATTTATCATAAGTTTAATCAATCTCTAAACGATGATGGAGTATTTTTTGTAGGAAGTACAGAGCAAATTTTTTCTCCAGAAAAATATAATTTTAAAGTATTAGACACCTTTTTCTATCAAAAAACAACTGGCTAGTTAGCTAGTTATCCAGAAATTTTAGAAAAAATAGAATAATTCATTTATTAATCACACACAGATAGACAAACATATGATATAGTAATACAAAATTGTAATAACAGGGGGGTTGCGCAATGCGTTATTTAACTGCTGGTGAATCGCATGGCAAGCAATTAACTACAATTGTGGAAGGTGTTCCTTCACAAATGCCTTTATTATCAAAGAATATTAATGAATCATTAGTAAGAAGGCAAAAGGGATACGGTCGTGGCAAAAGAATGCAGATTGAAAAAGATCTTGTCGATATTGCAGGTGGTGTAAGACATGGATATACATTAGGATCGCCAATAGCAATGGTAGTTAAAAATGATGATTTTAAACACTGGGAAGACATTATGGGAGAAGATCCTATTGAACCAGAAAAAGATATTCGGAGAAAAGTAACACGACCTCGACCAGGTCACGCAGACTTAAACGGAGCGTTAAAGTATGGGCATCGCGATATGCGAAACATACTAGAACGCTCTTCTGCTAGAGAAACAGCTGCTCGCGTTGCCGCTGGTGCCGTAGCCAAAACATTACTACATCATTTAGGTGTTGAAATTGTAGGGTATGTAAAGGAAATTGCTGGTATTAATGCAAAACAAACTAACCACTCCATGGAAGAAAAAAAGACAATATCTGAGGAATCACCTGTGCGTTGTTTAGATGAAGAAGCTGGTAAAAAAATGATGCAAGCCATTGATCAAGCAAAAAAAGATGGTGATTCCATTGGCGGTGTATGCGAAGTTTATGTTGAAGGAATGCCAGCTGGTATCGGGTCTTATGTACACTATGATCGAAAACTGGATGGTAAAATCGCTGGAGCAGTTCAAAGTATCAATGCATTTAAAGGAGTAGAATTTGGTATCGGATTTGAAGCAGCTCGAAGAAACGGTAGTGAGGTGCACGACGAAATTGCTTGGGACGAAGCTAATGGCTATTATCGAAAATCAAATCGCTTAGGTGGTTTTGAAGGCGGTATGACGACTGGAATGCCTATCATTGTAAAAGGTGTCATGAAACCAATTCCTACTTTATATAAACCATTACAAAGTGTAGATATTGATTCAAAAGAAGTGTTTAATGCGAGTATAGAAAGATCTGATGCTTGTGCTGTACCAGCTGCAGCGGTCGTAATGGAGCACGTAGTAGCATTTGAAGTTGCAAATGCACTACTGGAACAGTTTCCACATGACCAGTTTCCTAAATTGCAACAAGCAATTCATACTTATCGTGAAGAAATCAGGTGTTTTTAATGGAATCCCTGTCAGTAAAAACTAATACAAAAAATTATAATGTGTTTATTGGGAAGCAGTTACGTTTTCGGGTAAATGACTTTATTAAACAGAATTATAGTAGTATTTTTATCATAACTGACAGTAATGTCGAATTACTCTATTTAGAAGATGTTCTGCGACCATTAGAAAAACATCATAACGTAAATTATACCATCGTTCCCGCTGGAGAAAGTTCGAAGAGTATTCGCGTTTATTTTGATCTAGTTACACAAGCAATTGAATCTGGTTTAGATCGTCAAGGTTTGATTATCGCACTTGGAGGTGGGATGATAGGTGATTTAGCTGGATTCGTTGCTTCCACATTTATGCGAGGCATTGATTTTATCCAAATGCCAACTACTGTCTTAGCACACGATAGTAGTGTTGGTGGTAAAGTGGCCATTAATCATCCTGAAGGGAAAAATTTAATTGGAAACTTTCATGCACCACAAGCAGTAATTTTTGATGTGGAAACCTTACATACTATCCCTTTAAAGGAGCTGCGATCAGGCTATGCTGAAATTGCTAAGCATAGTTTGATTCATACACCTTCTTTTTGGGAAGAAATTAAAAAAGTAAATATTATGCATGCGATGTCTGATCAAGAATTAAAGCAACACCTGTTAAAGGGTATTGCAGTAAAAGCCGCTATTGTTGAGCAGGATGAAAGAGAAACGAATATCCGGCAATATTTAAACTTTGGCCATACGCTTGGTCATGCGTTAGAATCTGAACTTGGATACGGAGAAATGACGCACGGGGAAGCAGTAGCAATTGGAATGTTATATGCTTTTCGGGTAAGTTCATATGTTTATAATATTATATTACCATATGAAGAACTTTTGGGTTGGATGAAAAAGAATCAATTTCCTTTTCGTTTACCAGCTGTTTCCGTTTCTAAAATAATTCAGCGTATGAAAAAAGATAAAAAAACAAGAAATCAACATATTCAAATGGTTTTATTAAAAGGGGTAGGAAACCCCACTATTGCTTCTGTAGATGATAGAGATTTAGCCGACATACTTGAGAAGTTTATCCAGGAGTTGTTAGAAAAATGATACGTGCTATTCGTGGAGCAACAACGGTTTCAAACAACATATCAGAAGAAATATTAGAGAAAACGTCCTCTCTTGCATCTGAAATGATCAAACAGAATGCGATCAAAGCCGAAGATGTAGCATCTGTGCTTGTTTCAGTAACTGCTGATTTAAATGCGACTTTTCCAGCGAAAGCGATTCGAAATTTAGATGGATGGACATTTGTTCCAGTTATGTGCATGCAAGAAATTGATGTGCCAGGGAGTCTAGCTCAATGTATACGAATCATGATGACAGTTAATACAACGATCGAACAAGACAAGTTAAACCATATCTATCATCATGAAGCAAAAAAATTGAGACCTGATCTATCCAATGACTGATTAAAGGAGTGTTAGAGAATGAACGGCAAAACGATTTTACAAACAATGAAACCTTATAAACCAGGCAAACAAATTGAAGATGTAAAAAAAGAATACGGTCTAAATAAAATTGTGAAACTAGCATCAAATGAAAATCCTTTCGGCTATTCTCCTCAAGTGAAAGAAGCTATAACGGATATTTCCACACATTTAGAACTATACCCAGATGGCTATGCAACAGAATTACGGGAAGCGCTGGTTAATCAATTAAACGTGAAGCCAGATCAATTAGTTTTTGGAAGTGGTTCCGATGAAGTGATTGCGATTCTATGTCAAGCTTTTCTAGAGTCAGGCACGAACACAATTACTGCTACACCTACGTTTCCTCAATATAAGCATAATGCCTTAATTCAAGGTGCAGACGTGAAAGAAGTGCCTGTAGTTAATGGCTATCATGATCTGGATGCAATGTTGAATGAAATCGATGAGAATACAAAAATAGTGTGGTTGTGTACACCTAATAATCCTACTGGTACGTTAATAGAGGAGGCATCATTAATTGATTTTATGGAACGATGTCCTTCAGATGTATTAGTTGTGGTAGATGAAGCGTATTATGAATATGTTAGACCTGAAGATGCGCCGGATTCGATAAAAGCTATTGAAACTTATCCCAATTTAGTAGTACTTCGAACATTCTCTAAAGCTTACGGTTTAGCTGCACTCCGGGTTGGTTATGGCGTTGCAACAGAAACCATTGCTAATCTGTTAAATATCGTCAGAGGACCATTTAATACGACGTCGATCGCACAAAAAGCAGCTCTAATTGCTTTAGAAGATCAACAATTTTTACAAGATACTGTCAAACAAACTCTAGCTAATAAAAAGAAATTTATGGAATTTCTAGATCGGATGGGGTTAACGTATTATGATTCAGCAACAAACTTTGTATTTGTAAATCTTCCTGTAACGGGGGATGAACTATTTGAACACTTACTAACGAAAGGGTTTATCGTTCGGTCTGGCGAAGCATTAGGACATCCGAAAGGGGCACGTATTACAATTGGGCATGAAGAAGATATGAAACTTCTTCAAGATCTAATCGAAGCATATTTAACACCTGCTGTAAAGGAAAATCAATCGTGACTAAAAAAATATTAATTGTAGGTCTAGGTTTGATTGGAGCTTCATTAGCAATTAATATCAAGAAACAAGAGGATACTTACCTTATTGGATATGATACAGATGAGGAAACATTAGAGTACGCACAAGTCCATCAGATTGTAAATGAAGTAACAACCAAATTTACCGAGAAAATAACAGATGTAGATTATTGTTTATTAGCTGCGCCAGTATCAAAAACAGTCGACTTAATTAAGCAAATCCAACAAATATCATTTAATCGACCGATTATTATTACGGACGTATCATCCGTTAAACAACCGATTATGGACGCTGTGGCAAGGCTGGACCAACCTAATGTTTCTTTTATCGGTGGCCATCCTATGGCAGGTTCACATAAAAAAGGGATACACGCAGCAAAAGAACATTTGTTTGAAAATGCGCTTTATATACTAACTCCAGACACAAATGCTACCGATGAGCAAATGGAAGCGTTAAAAAGGTTATTGGCACATACAAAGAGTTCTTTTCTGCAGTTAAATCCAACTGAACATGATGAAATGACTAGTGTTATATCACATTTTCCGCATCTCATTGCTTCCTCGTTAGTACAGCAAGCAAAGAAATGGCAGAAAAAGCATGATCGGATTCCACATTTAGCTGCAGGTGGCTTTCGAGATATTACGCGTATTGCATCAAGTAATCCTGCGATGTGGCAAGATATTTTCTTCCAAAACAAAAAAATCATCCATCATCTATTAACGGATTGGATCAATGAAATGCAAGATCTACAGAAGTTGTTAACGAATGATGATAGAACAACAATGTATGATTATTTAAAGCAAGCAAAAGAATATCGAGATGGCTTAGATGCTAGAAAAAGAGGTGCGCTTCCATCATTTTATGATGTGTATGTAGATATTTTTGATCAAACGGGTGCTCTATTAAAGGTAGTTTCAATATTAGCCGAAGGTGATATTAGTATTAAAAATATTGAAATTCTTGAGATTCGAGAAGGGATTACCGGTGTCTTGCGTGTGAGTTTGATGACACAGAAACAACAAGTCAACGCACACCAATTATTGACGAAGCACGGTTATGAAACCATGCTTCAGGAGTAGGGGGGAGAGATACAAGATGGTGAAGAAACTATTACCTATTCAAACTTGCTTAACCGGAAAGGTAACTGTTCCTGGAGATAAATCAATTTCCCATCGAGCAATCATATTCGGTGCTTTATCAAAAGGTAGAACAACGATTACACATTTTCTCGATGGAGAAGATTGCTTGAGAACTATTCATGCATTTGAAGCACTAGGAGTGACGATTCGTCAAGAAGGGCAACAAGTAATTATCGATAGTCAAGGTGCAGATAACTTTATTGAACCAACGCAACCAATTTATTTAGGGAACTCAGGAACGACTGCAAGGTTATTGCTTGGAGTATTAGCTGGACTACCATTTCACATTGCGTTATATGGTGATGAATCATTAACTCGTCGCCCAATGGATCGTGTGGTTCAACCGTTAAAGCAAATGGGTGCACAGATTGATGGTAGAGAGAATAGCAAGTATTTGCCAATTTCCGTTCGAGGAGGAGCGCTTCAATCCATCGCTTTTATTCCTCCTGTTAAAAGTGCACAAGTAAAATCAGCAGTTCTTTTAGCAGGTTTATTTGGTAATGGAAATACAACAGTTATTGAGTCTACAAAAACGCGAGATCATACAGAAAATATGATTAAAGCATTCAGTGGAAATATTTCTGTCCAAGATAACAGCATTTCTGTTCCATCAAATCAACAATTGATAGGTACGACCCTAGCTGTCCCAGGTGATATTTCTTCAGCGGCATTTTTTTTAGTTGCAGCAGCTATGGTACCAAACAGTAAAGTAACAATTGAAGATGTAGGGTTAAATCCTACTCGAACAGGTGTTATCGACGTATTACAGCAGATGGGCGCATCCATTGAAGTTGTAGAAGAACGGTACATAGGCGGAGAAGCGGTTGGCTCCATTACGATTTCTAGTTCAACATTACATGGTATTGAAATTAGTGGTGAAGTGATTCCACGCATGATTGATGAGATCCCGATTGTTGCGCTTTTAGCTACACAAGCGACAGGAACTACAATTATTCGTGATGCGGAAGAATTGCGTTACAAAGAAACTGATCGAATTCAAACAATTATCGATACACTTACTAAACTAGGGGCAACAGTTGAAGCAACAACAGATGGTATGATTATTTCTGGAGAATCAACATTATCAGGTGCACAGGTAGAAGCGTTTGGCGATCATCGAATCGGTATGATGATAGCTGTTGCGTCTTTAATTACCGAAGAAGAAGTAACTTTAGTAGATCCTGAATGTATTAATATCTCATATCCTACATTTTTTGAGGATTTATCTCAATTAATAACTAGTTAATTGCAACACCTTTCTTTCAATTGTTATACAAATGGAAGAGAGGTGTTTTTGCATGAAACAAAACAGAAATAAATGTCTGTAATGAATAATAATTATATAAATTGCTGATCAGAAAAAAGTTCGTTATGATAGTAATATTGCAAATAGTTAAAGGAATGTTTGTGGAAAGGATGACATTAGCATGGAAGAAATATCTCGTGCCGTAACATTAATGGAACAACAAAAAACAGAAGAGGCAATTGCTGTACTAGAAGATTACTTGCCAAAAGCAAATGAGGAAGAAAAGTACACGATTGCCGAATTATATAATCAATGGGGAATGCTTGAAGAAGCAAAAATGATTCTGTTAGGTCTTGTTCAACAATATCCTGAAGAAGGAGAATTAAAATTAACATTAGCCGATATTCATATTGATCTCGATGAAGACCAAGAAGCGATAGAACTTTTAAATCGGTTTGAATCAGGTGATGAAGAGTATCTTGCCGTTTTAGTACAACTTGCAGATTTGTATCAGACACAAGGTTTGTTTGAAGTAGCTGAACAAAAGCTGTTAGATGCTAAGCAATTAGATCCTAGCGAAATATTGATCGATTTTGCATTAGGAGAACTTTCTTTTTCAAATGGAGAATACCAAAAAGCAATCCCTTATTATGAAAAAGTATACCAACAACAAGCGGTTTTTGCTGATGTCGAAGTTGCACTACGTTTAGGGGAATGCTTAGCCGCTACTGGTGAATTTGAACAAGCTTTAACCTACTATCAAACGGTAGAAACAGATCAATCAGAAGTGCTATTTCGTTATGGGTTCATTGCAAAAAAAGCAGATCGGGCAGATATAAGTATCCAAGCTTGGGAGCAAGTAATGGAGATGGATCCTGATTTTCAATCGGTTTATTTTAATTTGGCTGACACTTATGAAGATGAAGGAAGAACTGAAGATGCGTATGAAACAGCCCAAAAAGGGCTTGAGGTTGATGAATTAAATAAAGAATTGTATTTATTAGCTGGTTCACTAGCGAGAAAAATGGGTAATACAGAAGAAGGATATCAATTAGCACGAGAAGCAGTAAGTATTGATCCTGGATTTAAACAAGCTATTCTGTTCTTGGTTGAAAATTATAAACAAGATGAAGATTTTGAAGCAATAATTGATTTATTAACACATATTATAGAACTAGGAGAAGATGATGGTTACTATCTCTGGGAACTTGCTAATGCATATGAAAAAGAAGAATTGTTTTCTGAAGCATTAAAATTTTACCAAGAAGCATATACTACGTTTAAAGACGATCAAGATTTCTTGAAAGAATATGGTTATTTCTTAGTAGAAGAAGGGAGGAGACAAGAAGCTATTACCGTCCTAGAAAGATATTTAAGACTTGATCCAAGTGATACTGAAATAGAGGAATATGTAGGACGATTAAAGGAATCATTTGACATTTAATAAAGTCTCATTAAAAATGAAATCGGTATAAACATCTTATGTGTTGCTTTCCTATCGTTCGTTTAGGAGGGAAAAAGTTGAATACGTCTGTTTCTGTGCAAGATAAAAAAACATTTATTAAGTGGTTTTTACAGAACTATCAGTTAAAGAAAAGAGAAAGTGTATGGATTTTGAATTACTTAACGAATCATGATGCCTTACTAGCGCATGTTCACTTTATTCGTGAAGCACGCTATTGTCCACGAGGAATTGTTATATCCACGCATTGTTCGAATGATGTACCTTTTCGTTTTTATAAAAATCATATTGTTACAACAGATGCAGAAAAATCATTTCATGATATTCGCCTGAATCGAGAAGAACCTATTTATATTCAATTAAGTTTTGAAAATGCTCATCAAACTGCTAATTATGTGGCTGTATTGGAAGATAACCCTTATTTACCAGATGATTTTTTTATCACCAAACGAGAAAAAGAATTAGCGAAAGAGCTTTTAGATTATTCTTTATTTCAATCTCAAAAAAAGTACTTGCAAGCAAAAATAGATCAAGCTTTAGATGAAAAAGATCAAGCAAGTTTTGAACGTTTTGTAAAACGATTAAATAAGTTACAATATCCGTCTGAACAGTAAGGAAAGATGCTTGTTATTTTCAAAAGCACGTGCTAATCTTATAGTAAATAGAAAAGATCCCTGTGACACGAAAGTTTCAGGGATTTCTTATTGTGTTAATGGAGTGTGTGTCATGTTATATTTTTACAAGCAATTACTGCAAGATCGAACATTTTTAGTAATTCTATGGATGATTAATTTAGCAGGGACTATTTACGGTTACATGTGGTATGAAACGCAATTATCTACTACACCGGCTAAATTTCTTATTTTTGTTCCAGATAGTCCAACAGCAAGTTTGTTTTTCACTATATTTTTGACGTTTTATATTTTTCGTAAGCATGTACCATACATAGAAGCACTAGCTATCGTGACATTATTTAAATATGGCACATGGGCGGTGGTGATGAATCTCCTTACATTAATCATGGATGGAGATATTTCGTGGCAAGGCTATATGTTAATCGCCTCCCATGGAGCAATGGCAATCCAAGGATTGCTTTATGTACCTTTCTATCGTTTTAAACGAAGGCATCTTGTCGTAGCTGCAATCTGGACGTTACACAATGATGTCATTGATTATGTTTTTGATATGATGCCTCAATACAGGTCACTCAACATCTATATGAATGAAATAGGTTATTTTACTTTCTGGTTAAGTATTTGTTCATTAGGAATAGCATATTATTTTGTTATTAAAAAAAATGCTTCTATTACATATTTTAATTAGTTCGTAGTTATAAGCTCGTCCACTTTCTCATACATTTAGTAAAGAAATGATAAGAGAAGGGGATCTCTATGAAAAAAATGATGACAAAGTATATGACAAGTTTCATTTTCGTTCTTAGCATTATATTCATCGTACTTGGATCAAAACAGATACTAATGACGCAGGAAAAGGAGAGCTCTTCCGTTTCTTATACCTATGAACGTTATGTAACAGAGCAGCAGTATAGTCTAGCAGAACAGTGGTTATCAACATATACTGAAGAAATTGACAGCATGATGTATACGGAAAATCAACAGGTACAAGCTATTATAAACGAATTAATATCACATAATTTAGATACTGTAATGCGTGATGATGTTCCTGCTTCCTATAAAGTGAATGCGGCTAGATCACTTGTTATTGCCTTGGATGCAATCAAACAACATGATGATCCTCTATGGATGAAAAGTAAACAAGCGTTAGACAAATCATTGCAATCAGTTATTGAAACAGGTAATTATTCTAGTGAACGTTTAGAGGATATACTAACACATTGGCAAATGCTTCAACCTGCACTTCAAATTGTACTAAGCGAAGAAGATTTCAGTGCTCTAAATGAGGGCTTCTCGCAACTTAATGTAGAATCAGTTAATGCTGTCCAAAATACAAAAGCAGTATTTAAACAATCGCAACTAATTGATGTGCAAACAACAACGCAAGGAGACCCATTATCATTTTATTGGATTATTTTAATGGTTGGGGGAGCCATTATTGTCACGTTATCTTATGTTGCTTGGCGAAAATACAAAGCAGAAAAAAAGCGTAAACAAAAACAACCTTTTAATTGACTAAATGATGTTTTTTGACTAAAATTGTCTTTAAATAGAGAAAGTATATACTGATGGAGGTATGAAGATGGGAATAGGTACTTACCTTATTTATCTTGCGCTGTTAATGATTATTCCACTTTGGGCGCAATCAAAAGTGAAAAGTACGTATAAGAAGTATGCGAAAGTAGCAACGTCATCCTATATGACTGGTGCTCAAGTAGCAAGAAAAATCTTAGATGATAATGGTTTATACAACGTTACAATAGAAGAAACACGGGGTATGCTGTCTGACCACTATGATCCACGTAAAAAAGTTGTTCGACTTTCTAGCGATAACTATCATGGTCATTCCATGGCAGCCTCAGCGATTGCAGCACACGAAGTTGGGCACGCAATTCAAGATGCCCAAGCCTATGCATTTTTACGATTTCGTTCCTCACTATTTCCGTTGGCAAATTTAGGGGATAAACTTGGTTTTATCTTAATTATTGCTGGTATATTCCTTACGCCTATGCTGAGTATAATTGGTGTCGTATTCATGGGATTTGCGGTATTGTTCCAATTAGTAACATTACCAGTTGAATTTGATGCTTCTAACCGAGCGATGGGGCAGTTAGTATCTTCTGGCGTGATCCGCAATAATGAAGAACGTGACACGAAAAAAGTACTTAATGCTGCAGCACTAACTTATGTAGCAGCTGCACTTGTAGCTGTAGCTGAATTAATCCGTTTTATTTTAATGTTTGTTATCTCAGAAGATTAATTTTAACAAAGTAAAAGAACTGATACTAATGTATCAGTTCTTTTTTAATCTGGATAAGGTTTTTTATTCTCATCTAAAGTAAATCCTTCTCCCACAACGTCATGTACAGATGTTACCGCAACAAAAGCGTGTGGATCAATTTCATTGATAATCGATTTTAGACGAACGATTTCATTACGACCAACTACACAATAAAGAACTTCTTTATTCTCTCCAGAAAAACGACCTTTACCTTGCAACACGGTAACTCCTCGATCCATTTCTTTCAATATTTTATCTGAAATCTCATGACTAAAATTAGAAATAATTGTTGTTCCGCGTGCGGAATAGGCACCTTCTTGAATAAAATCAATTACCCTTGCACCAATATACACTGCCACTAATGTGTACATGCCTTCTCGTAACTCTAAATACGTGATAATGGAACCAGCGATAACAATCGCATCGAACAAAAACATTGTTCTGCCCATACTCCATCCGGCATATTTAAAAACAATACGGGCAATAATATCTACACCACCAGTGGTTCCACCGTACCTAAAAATGATTCCTAATCCAACCCCAATGGAAACCCCTGCAAACAAAGCAACTAATGTCATGTCAGCTTCTAAATGAAGTTGAAATGGTTTGATTTGAAATATGTATAAAAAGATAGAAACAGCCACTGTACCGATAATCGTATATACAAACGTATTTCTTCCTAAAAATCGCCATCCTAAAATAAATGTAGGGATATTTAATACGATATTCATCACTGCGGGATCCCAACCAAATAGGAAATAAAGTAACAAATTGATCCCTGTAAATCCACCTTCACCAAGATTATTCTGCATATTAAAATGAACAATCCCAAAAGCAAATATAGCAGATCCAATTAATATAAAGAAAATATTTTTAAATTTAAGACCAAACAAATTCATAAATGTTCTCCTCCTAACATACAAAACACCTTTACTATTATAGTCAAACAGAAACAAAGAAACAATACAGATTGATGGCAAATTGAATTTATTTGTCAAAAAGCGTTGTTTTCGCTAACATATAGGGTACAGTGAACATATGAATTTTTATCGATAAAAGGGGTTATGTATATGATTGTCGAAAATAATAATAATGATGTGAGACAGATGCAACAAAGAGTGGACAATTACATATCTCAATTTAAGGAAGGATATTTTAGCCCGCTTAGTATGCTTGCACGTTTTACCGAAGAAATTGGAGAGTTAGCCAGAGAAATAAATCATACATATGGGGAAAAACCAAAAAAGAAGACAGAAGTGACAAATAGCATCGAAGCAGAACTTGGTGATTTAATGTTTGTTATGCTTTCATTTGCCAATTCATTAGATATTGATGTAGCCGAAGCATTTGATCACTCGATGACCAAAATTGAAACAAGAGATAAGAATCGCTGGACAAAAAAAGAGTTGGAGCGTGAAGAAAATGAGTAATATTAAAGTAGTTGTAGCGGGACCAAGAGGAAGAATGGGAAGCGAAGCATTACGTATGATTGAAAAACATGATGACTTGAATTTAGTGGCATGTTTAGATATGAAACATGAGGGAGAACGAATAAAAGATATACCTGGACTTCCTGCATTTGATGCCAAAATTTTCACTGACATCGATCAGTGTTTTCAAGCAGTTGACGCGGATGTACTAATTGATTTAACTACTCCTGAATATGGCTATCTTCATACGAAAACAGCCATACAATATGGCGTACGACCAGTGGTTGGCACCACAGGGTTTACCTCAGAGCAATTAGCAGAATTAACAGATCTTGCAGAAGAAAAGAGGATAGGCGCTGTTATCGCACCAAATTTCGCAATAGGCGCGGTGTTAATGATGCAATTCTCAAAATGGGCAGCTAAATATTTTCCGGATGTCGAGATTATTGAAAAACACCATGATCAGAAATTGGATGCGCCATCAGGTACGGCAGTGAAAACAGCTGAATTAATTAAGCAAGAACGTGAAAAGAAACAGCAGGGCCATCCAAATGAACAAGAAACAATACAGGGTGCACGAGGTGCCAATGTTGATGGAATGCACATCCATAGTGTAAGGCTACCGGGACTTGTGGCCCATCAGGAGGTTATTTTCGGTAGCCCAGGCGAAAATCTAACAATTAAACACGATTCATTTCATCGTCAATCCTTTATGTCAGGTATTAAATTTTCCATTGATCACGTGATGAAGTTAGATGTACTGGTTTATGGGTTAGAAAACTTGTTAGAATAAAATCACGAATAAAAAACTAAAAAGGTGTGAGGTTTAACATGAATATTTCTTTAGTAGCACACGACAAAAAGAAAGAAATGATTATTGATTTTGCATTATCGTATAAACATATTTTATCGAAACATAACTTATTTGCTACTGGTACCACCGGAAAGATGATTAGTGAAGCAACTGGATTAAAAATTCATCGCTTCCAATCTGGCCCGATGGGGGGCGATCAACAAATTGGTGCAAAAATTGCAGAAAACAATATGGACTTAATTATTTTTTTTAGAGATCCATTAACGGCGCAACCACATGAGCCTGATATTAGTGCATTAATGCGCTTATGCGATGTGCATCAGATACCATTAGTAACTAATTTGGGTGGAGCTGAAATAGTTATTCGAGCGCTAGAAGCGGGCTTTTTTGAATGGAGAAACTTAATCAACAAGAAAAATAATGAAGGATGAGTAAAAATGAAAAAAATTGGCATCACTTGCTATCCTTCTGTAGGTGGTTCTGGGATTGTTGCCACAGAATTAGGAAAATTTCTGGCAAAGCAAGGACATGAGATACACTTTATTACCTCTAGTGTGCCATTTCGTTTGAATAATTTCTTTTCGAACATTTATTTTCATGAAGTTGAAGTGAATCATTATCCTGTATTTCAATATGCACCTTATGACTTAGCATTAGCGAATAAGATGGCAGAAGTTATTGATACAGAAGAACTTGATATTTTACATGTTCATTATGCGATGCCGCATGCCATTTGTGCGATACTAGCTAAGCAAATGGCGACTAAAGACGTCAAAATTGTAACGACATTACACGGAACAGATATCACAGTACTAGGCATTGATAAAAGTTTGAAAAAGATGATTAAATATGGCATTGAACAATCAGATGCGGTTACAGCTGTTTCAAACAGTTTAGTTAAGCAAACAAAAGAAATGTTAGCTGTTGAAAAAGAAATGAAAGTTGTCTATAATTTTGTCGATACATCAGAATACTATTACCAACCAAGCGAAGCATTAAAGAAAGAATACAACATTCAGTCAAATGAGAAAGTCATTGTACATATTTCAAATTTTCGTAAGGTTAAACGAATCCAAGATGTCATCTATGCTTTTAGGAAAATAAACGAAAAGATCCCAGCAAAACTATTATTAATTGGTGATGGTCCGGAATATAGTGAAATGCATCAGCTTGTCCATACGCTTCACCTAGAAGATCATGTTTTATTTTTAGGAAAACAAAGCAATATTGCAGCATTATTCTCAATTGCTGATTTGAAACTATTACCTTCCGAAAAAGAGAGCTTTGGTCTCGTTTTAATTGAAGCAATGGCTTGTGGTGTGCCATGTATTGGAACAAATGTGGGCGGTATACCGGAAGTAATCGAACATAATAACAATGGCTTTATTGTTGAATTAGGAGATGTAGAGGATATGGCTGCAAAAGCTATTTCTTTACTTGGTGATGACAAACGATGGCAAGCGTTCTCTAAACAAGCAATAACCCACGTAGAAAATCACTTCCATGCAGAACATATTGTAGAAGCTTATCAACAGATTTACGATGAACTTCTATAGGAGGAAAAAATGATGCTAGCTAAACATTTTAAAGAAGCCTTGCCAATTATTGAAACAATTGAAGCTAATGGTTATCAGGCTTTTTTTGTTGGTGGAGCAGTTCGTGATTTTATTTTAGGTCTTTCCATTAGCGATATTGATATTGCAACTTCAGCTACACCAGAGGTTATGCAGCGAATTTTTGATAAAGTCATTCCGGTAGGCATTGAACATGGTACAGTGATCGTCCGTCATGCACATCAATCGTATGAGGTGACGACATTTCGTTCAGATGGAAATTATTCTGATCATCGTCATCCAGATCAAGTCACTTTTATCTCTGACTTGAAAGAAGACTTAAGTAGAAGAGATTTCACGATGAATGCGATAGCAATGGATCGATTTGGTGTTCTTCATGATCCATTTAACGGACAAAACGATATTAAAAATAAACAAATTCAAACTGTAGGAAATCCTGCTGCGCGTTTTTTAGAGGATCCATTACGTATGATGCGAGCACTTCGATTTGTTAGTCAACTGGATTTTTCAATAGAAAATACTACATACCAAGCGATTCATCATCAAATTCCTTTAATTGAGACATTAGCAGTAGAACGATTAGCAATAGAATTAGAAAAAATGTTTGCAGGTTCCCAATATATGCAGGCACTTGCACTTAGTACACAAGTTGATTTGTGGCGTCATTTGCCAGTTTTTCAAGACCTTCCTTCTATAGGTCATGTGGTTAAAAAGATGTCTTGTCCGTTACACCATTTATTCGAGTTATCTGCATTTATCAGTTGTACGTATCAAGACATAACGATCAAAGAAATGGCGAAAAAGTGGAAACTGTCGAATCACTCTCTTAATAAAGCAAAAGTATTAATTGATTTAGCGAGATTATTTAATCAACAAGGTTTAACAACTTGGCTTGTATATCAGTTACCTAGTGATCTTTACAAATCATTTGTTCGTCTTATTCGTAATCTAACTAACCAAGAGATTACGGTTGACCAATTGTCTGTGTTAGCTAATCAGTTACCACTTAAAAGCCGGAAAGAAATGCAAGTCAATGGGGAAGACATAGTTGCTATGTATCCTAATCGGTCGAAAGGAGCATGGTTAGGTACCTATCTCAACGAAGTCGAATATGCCATTGTTCAACGAGATGTAGAAAATGATTATCAACAGATAAAGGAGTGGTTAACAAAATGGCATCCACCAGAGATCGAATAATCGCTTTGTTTGTTGCCAATGAAGACACTTATTTATCAGGTCAAGCAATTTCGGAACAATTAAACATCTCCCGCACTGCTGTTTGGAAACAAATAAACATTTTAAAAAAAGATGGTTACCAAGTTGATGCAATCCCTAATAAAGGTTATCGTATTATTTCAACCCCAGATAAATTAAGTGAGAATACGTTACAATGGGGTTTAGATACAAAATGGTTAGGTAAAACGATTCACCACTACCCAACAATTGATTCCACACAAACGAAAGCAAATGCGTTAGCTTATGAAGGCGCACCACATGGAACAATTGTCGTAGCTGATAAACAAGAAGCGGGAAGAGGGAGGATGAATCGCCAGTGGTTTTCTGATAATAATCAGGGGATATGGTTAAGTATCATTCTTAGGCCATCCGTGCTACCTTTTCAAGCACCTCAATTCACTCTATTAGTTGGAACAATACTAGCTGAAGTTTTGACAAAAGAAACTGACGTAGCTGTAAAAATAAAATGGCCAAATGATTTATTTATCGGTAATTATAAAGTTGCTGGTATATTAACGGAAATGCAAGCAGAACAAGACACTGTCCACCATCTTGTTGTGGGTATTGGAATAAATGTCAACCAAACTAGAACACGCTTTGATACATCGATTCAAACAAAAGCAACCTCATTACGAGAAGCTACTGGAACAATTTACTCGAGAATTATTTTAATTCAACAAATCCTCCGTTCATTTGAGGCAGAATATGAGAACTTTATTAAACAAGGATTTAATCCGATAAAAACGAAGTGGGAACAGCGAGCTTATAAATTAAATGAATGGGTGACATATTATACAAACAACCAGAAAGCAGAAGGGAAGATTAAAGGCATTCAAGAAGATGGTGCTTTGCTTGTAGAACGAATAGATAAACAAATCACCGCACTATATTCTGCTGAAATTGATTGGTAAAAGGGGAAGAAAGATGAAAAACAAAATTACATTACAACAAATGAAAGAAACAGATGATAAAATTACGATGATTACGGCTTATGATTATCCTACGGCTAAATTAGCTGAGCAAGCAGGGATTGATATGATTTTAGTTGGGGATTCCTTAGGAATGGTCGTATTAGGATATGATTCAACCATTCAAGTTACGGTTGAAGACATGATTCATCATGGAAAAGCAGTAACTCGTGGTGCATCAGATACATTTGTCGTGGTTGATCTGCCATTTATGTCCTACCACATATCATTAGAGGATTCGATGCGAAATGCAAAAGAAATTTTCCAACAGACTAATGCGCAAGCGATTAAAATAGAAGGGGCATCTCCAGAGATATTACAATTCATCACCAAATTAACGGATGCAGGTATACCTGTAGTAGCCCATATTGGTTTAACGCCGCAATCAGTAAATGTTTTAGGTGGTTTTCGTGTGCAAGGAAAAGATCAGGCAAGTATTGATAAACTAATCAAAGATGCCAAAGCACTGGAAGCAAGTGGAGCGATCGGTATTGTACTTGAGTGTATTCCAAAAGAAGTTGCACAGCTGATTACGAGTCAATTAACCATCCCAACCATTGGTATTGGTGCAGGAATCAATTGTGACGGTCAAGTTATTGTTTCTCATGATATCTTAAAATATGGAGTAGATCGTTTACCGAAATTTGTTCGCTCTTATCAAAACTTTAATGAAGTCATCCCACAAGCAATTGGCCAGTATATTTCAGAAGTAAAACAGGGTACTTTTCCTAATGCGTCCGAAAGTTATTTTTTATCTCCTGAATTGAGAACTGCTTTGAATTTGGAGGATGCCTAATGCAAGTAATTACAACGGTTCAGAAAATGCAAGAAATTGCGCAAACGTTAAAACAAAGCAAAGAAAAAGTTGGTTTTGTGCCTACTATGGGCTATCTCCATGAAGGGCACACCACTTTAATGGATGAAGCACGTACAAACAATGACGTCGTAATTACTAGTATTTTTGTAAACCCACTACAATTTGGGCCAAATGAAGACTTTGATAAATATCCACGTGATGAAGCGCGTGATCAGCAAATAGCTGAGAAACATGGCGTAGATTATTTATTTCTTCCAAACGTAGAAGAAATGTATCCAAGATTATCGGGCATTAGCATGGATGTGACTTCACGCGTTGATGTCTTGTGCGGAAAATCTAGACCAGGGCATTTCGCTGGTGTTGTAACAGTATTAACTAAGCTGTTTCATCTAACACAACCTGATCATGTATATTTCGGTAGTAAAGATGCACAACAAGTTGCCGTGGTTGATCAACTGATTAAAGACTTAAATTTCCCTGTTAGCTTACATGTAGTTCCAACTGTAAGAGAAGAAGATGGGCTTGCTAAAAGTAGTCGTAATGTCTATTTATCAACACAGGAACGTGCGGAGGCACCTGCACTGTTTCAAAGTCTTTCACTTGCACAACAAAAAATGTTTGACGGCGAAAAAAATCCTGCTATCATAGTGAATGAAGTGAAAAACTATATTCAATCCCATACTAGTGGAATGATAGATTATGTGGAACTATTAACCTTTCCTACACTGGAACTTGTTGCGGAAATCGATCAGGATGTAATTGTTGCCGTTGCTGTGCAATTTGAGAAAGCTAGGCTGATCGATAATGTCATCATTTCAACCGATGGATCGATTGATAATGTAGTATTGTAGGGGGTTTTTTTATGTATCGCACGATGATGAGAGCAAAAATCCATCGCGCTCGCGTAACCGAAGCAAATTTAAACTATGTTGGCAGTATCACGATTGATCAAGACATTATTGATCAAGTGGGTATTTTACCTCACGAAAAGGTGCAAATTGTCAATAACAATAATGGAGCAAGGTTAGAAACTTATGTTATACCTGGAGAAAGAGGTAGTAAGGTCGTTTGTCTAAATGGGGCTGCAGCTAGACTGGTTCAGCCTAATGATATTATTATTATTGTTTCTTATGCTTCTTTATCTGATGAAGAATTAACCACGTTTAAACCAAAAGTTGCGTTGATGAACGATAACAATGAGGTTGTTGAAGTAATCGATCAGGAACCACCATTAGCAACGATGTAACGGTAAAACTCTTATCAGCTTGTGTTTGATAGGAGTTTTACTTATATATAAGTAAGACTATGAAAACTTTTCAGAAAGCTCAGCATCTGTTAATCACCAACTCATTTAAAATGGGTTATTACAGATGGTTGGCGCTGTGAGAAATGTCGACAATGAAGGATGAGTAGATTGAATAAATTTGTCATAATCGATTTAGAAACCACAGGACATACGCCAAAACAAGGAGACCGAATCATTGAAGTTGGTTTAGTTGTGTACGAAGACGGAGAAGTGACAGAACAATTTACTACATTGGTTAATCCAAATATAGAAATCACACATTTTATTACACATCTAACTGGTATTTCGAATGATGATGTTCGACATGCGCCTATATTTGAAGAGATAGCGGATGAATTACATGCTATTATAACTGATGCTTATTTTGTTGCGCATAATGTTCCGTTTGATTTAGGATTTATTAATGCTGAATTTGAGCGTGTTGGCTTGGAGCCTATCAACCTTTCAGTGATAGATACCGTAGAGTTATCTCGGATTTTTTTACCACAAGCGTCAAGCTACAAATTAGGTCAATTAGCTGAATCATTACATTTTGTACATACATCACCACATCGCGCGCTATCAGATGCACTGGTCACCACAGAATTGTTAGATTACCTTTTAAATAAGTTGAAAAGTCTTCCATATGAAACATTGCGTAAACTAATGCTGCTAGAAGGTAAACTAAAAAGTGATTTGTCCGCTATATTTGATGAAGCCCTTAACAAAGCAATCTTTATAGCTGATGAAACGAATCAGATCGAAGAATTCCGAGGTTTTGCCTTTAAAAAACAATCAGTTACTAATTTTCCTCAATTAACGGAAACCCCTTCTTATGGTGAGTTAGTTGACCATTTGTTTTATGAATCTTCTGGTTTTGCCAATTATTTAAATGATTTTGAAGCAAGACCTAGCCAATATGAGATGGCGACAACCATTTATGACACGTTTCAATCAAAAAAACACGCGATGATTGAAGCTGCTACAGGGACTGGTAAATCACTCGCATATCTAATTCCAGCCATCTATCAAGCAGTAACAAACCACGAAAGAGTGATTGTTAGTACGCACTTAACACAATTACAACGCCAATTAATGGAAAAAGAAATCCCGTTGTTAAAACGTGTCCTTCCTTTTCCATTTCAAGCTGTGATGATCAAAGGTAAACAACATTACTTGAGTTTAGCAAGATTTGAACAAGTGATGCAGTCACTCGAATTTGATAATTATGATATTACTTTAACAAAGGCGATTTTGTTGGTTTGGTTAACGGAAACTTGGACAGGAGACTTTGATGAATTAACGCTTCCTTCAAGTGGAGAGCGATTTGTTCGTACAATCTCTACAGAAGCAGAAGGGGGATTAGATCCTCAATCTCCATGGTTTCAACATTCTTTTTATCTAAAAGCGATTAAGAAAGCACAAAAAGCTGATGTTGTTATAACTAATCATGCTTTATTGAGTAGTAGTCTCACCAATGAAAAGCAAGTTTTGCCGGCTTTTAAAAAGTTAATCATTGATGAAGCACATCATTTAGAAGAAACAGCAGCTAAACACGTTGGTTTTCAATTACATTATGTAGCTGTTCATCGTTTACTGAAGGGGATTGGTTCTACCGAAGATGGAACCATTCATCGTCTAGCTGAAAGAGAAAGTGTGATTGCAAACGTACTGCTGGATCAACAATGGGATAAACGTTGGGAAGATGCGAAAGCTGAACTTGATCAGTTATTTCGACATTTGTTTCAGTATGTCATGAAAAAACAATACCAACAAGGAGCAATGAGTGATGTTGGTAGATATCAATATACTTTTTCTTCAACCGATCATACCGATAAACAATGGCAAAGTATTTTAGAAATGGTAAATAGATTAGTTGTGCTTCTGGAAGATCTAAAAGAGGTGTTGTCACATCTATCTAGTTATTTTGTCAAAGCGAAATATCCGACAGATATTATCCAAGAAATTGATTACTTTAAGGAACAACTGGACATAACCATTGAACGTATCCGCATCTATTTCTTACAACCAACTTTAGATACGGAAGTAAAATGGATAGAAATTGACAAAGATGGAGCACAAAATTCAGTTTATTTGTATCAAGAACCAATTGACGTTGGTGAAAAACTTCAAACGCAGTTATTTAAAAAAATGGAAAGTATCATTTTAACGAGCGCAACGATGACGGTAAAACGATCTTTTGCTATTTTTAAAGAACGATTAGGATTTACAAATAATGAAATAGTCGAAAAACAAATTGATTCACCCTTTTCTTATTCTGATCAAGTACAATTGTTAATTCCTAATGATTTTCCTGTAGCAAAATTTAATCAAATGGATGACTTTATTTATGCTACATGTGAAGCAATTGTTTCTTTGGCAGAACTAACTAAGGGGAGGATGCTAATATTATTTACCTCTTATGACATGCTTAAAAAAACATATTATTTATTAAAGGAATGGGTAGAAGACGAGTATATGTTGATTGCACAAGGCATTTCAAGTGGAAGTCGTTCTCGTTTGAAAAAAAACTTTCAAACATTTGAGCAAGCCATTTTACTTGGTACGAATTCTTTCTGGGAAGGGGTAGATATTCCTGGTAGTGACTTAACTTGTGTTGTTATTGTTCGTTTACCATTTCAACCACCTAATCACCCTGTTTATCAAGCAAAAGCCAATTTTTATAAAAAGCATGGGCATAATCCGTTTATGTCTGTTGCATTACCGAATGCAGTTATTCGATTCAAACAAGGTTTCGGAAGATTAATTCGCTCAAGTAAAGATCGGGGCATAGTTTTTGTTTGTGATGATCGTTTAATGACAGCAAAATATGGAAAATATTTTATCGATTCGATTCCGCCAATCGACATCCATTATCAAACAACGAAAGAATTGTTGGAAACTGCAGAAGATTGGTTATGATGTTCGTTATCTTACATACCCTAATCATATGTATGAATGATAAGTAGGTGGTCTAAGATGAAACAGAAGATAAAGTCATTTATAATAGTACTTAGCATAATAATGTGTTTTCCATTGCCCGCTATAGCTAAAACACAGTTGCCTATGCAAGAAGATCCTCAGTTATTACTTTCCTTTTTTAATTTACCTGAGGGAGAAGCTACTTTAATCCAAACAACTGGAGATGAGAATTACTTAATCAACACGGGCTCAGACAACAGTACCACTGAATTGATCAATCAATTAGAAGAACTGGGTGTTACCAAACTAGATGCCATTATTTTGTCTAAACAAACAGAAGACTATATAGGGAATCTTCACTATCTTCTTGATCATATTGCAGTGAAAAATTTAATTGTAGCCGCAAAACCGTTGAATGAATTTTCTAATCAGGTTAAATTACAACAATGGGAAAAAGGAGAGCAACATAATTTAGCCAATCATTTGCAATTCCATGTTTTTGATACTTCGGTTGATGGAGAAATGACGTTTACTATTCAATATGGTGATAATAGCATGTTGTATATGGGATTTTCTGAACAAATAAATAAGGATTTAGTTATTCAAAATTCAAATAGTAAACCAGATATTATCAAAGTGCCTGATTTTGCGCAAAATAATTCACCGAGTGAGACACTCTTAAAGGCAATTGATCCACACATAGGTATTATTTTTAATTCAAGCTCAGCAAAGTTAAATCCACGACTTGTTGAAAGATTAAACGAGTCATGGATTGACGTATATCAATTAAAACAAGTAGGTACGACCATTATTCAAATGACCTTAACGGACTACGAGGTTATCTCCTAATTAATTTGAGAATTGGTAAAAAAGCTGTGTACATAAATGCACACAGCAAAAAATGGGTAAGGATTAAATTTAGTTGAAAATAAATATTCACCATCAAAATTCGGTAAAAAACTGTTATAATGGAGACATATTTCTTCTCAACGCACTATTAGTATGGTGTTGCTAGTATCATTCTATGTTTAGCAAATAAAGACAATAAAAATATTTCATGTAGGGGTTTTGACTAATGAAGGATAAAATTGAAACATTATCTACCGTTCGACTGACATATACAGAAGATTTATATAAAATAGTGGATAGCTTAAATCGAATTTTAAAAGAAGATGATTTAATGTTTGGTTTAGCCCTAGATGAGGATGACAATGAGACAGCAGTCTTCACGATTTACCGTACCTAATTGGATAAAGTGGACCACTGTAATACTCGTTTTATGCCTAGTCGCAGTATTTGTGTATGTTGGTCATCTTTATCAAACAATTCAATCCAATAAACTGTCAGGATTTGCCGAGTCAGAAGAAAGTGTCTTAAATGAAACGGATATGGTTACTGTTAATCAAACAGAAAGGTTTCATGGTACAGACTTTTACCATGTCTTTATCGGAGACAACAAAGATGGTGATCGGTTACTAGCTTATGTAAACCAGACGAATAAAGACGAAGAAATTCATACTTTTTCTTTGAACAATTTAATGACGAAAAAGCAATTAACTAGTCAATGGAAAAATGAATGCGAAAGTTGTCAGTTGTTACATTCAACATACGCAATAAGAGATACGACACCTTTGTTAGAATTGACTTATATAGATTCACAGAACCGACTGACTTATCGTTATTATCAATTAGATAACGGAGAGTATGAAAGTGGTATTTCTTTCTCTAACCAGTATTAAAAAAGGATAGGTGATTTTATGAAGTTAGCAGATCGAGTAAATGCATTGACGCCATCAACAACGTTAGCAATTACGGCGAAAGCAAAATCCTTAAAAAATGAGGGGCATGACGTCATTGGATTAGGGGCTGGAGAACCAGATTTTAATACGCCATCTTACATATTGGATGCTGCTAAAGAGGCAATGGATCAAGGATTCACCAAATATACTGCTTCCGGTGGCACGTTAGAACTCAAACAGGCAATTATTGATAAAATGAAATCTGATCATGCATTAAATTATACGGAGAAGGAAGTAATTGTGACTACTGGAGCTAAACATGCGTTATATACTTTATTTCAAGTAATCCTTAATCCGGATGATGAAGTAATTATCCCAGCACCATATTGGGTGAGTTATCCGGAGCAAATTAAATTGGCACAAGGACAACCGGTTTTTGTCAATGCGGAGGAACAGAATAATTTTAAAATTACAAGAGAGCAATTACAACAAGCTATAACGGAAAAAACAAAAGCGATTATCATCAATTCACCAAGTAACCCAACTGGGGTGATGTATTCCAAAGAAGAATTGGAAGCATTGGGAGAAGTTTGTCTAGAACATGGGTTATTAATTATTTCCGATGAGATCTACGAAAAATTAATTTATACGCAAGATAAACATGTTTCCATTGCGCAACTTTCAAAAGATTTGAAAGAGCAAACCATTATTATTAATGGCGTCTCTAAATCCCATGCGATGACGGGGTGGAGGATAGGTTATGCTGTTGGTAATCAAAAAATAATTCAAGCCATGACCAACCTTGCGTCGCATTCTACGTCAAATCCAACTTCAATTGCGCAAGCTGCAGCTTTAAAAGCTTATACAGATTCAAGAGAGCAGGCGTTAAGCGAAATGAAAGCGGCATTTACCCAACGTTTGAATACAACATACGAGTGGTTAACTGCTATTCCGGGGATCACTTGTGTCAAACCAAAAGGAGCTTTTTATCTATTTCCTAATGTGAAGCAAGCGGTAGAAATGAACGGTTTTGATTCAGTGGATGCATGGGTTGAAGCATTATTAGAAGAAGAAAAAGTTGCTTTAGTACCTGGTAGTGGATTCGGATCTCCTAATAATGTTCGCCTATCTTATGCCACTGGTTTAGATCAATTAGAAGAAGCTACCAAACGAATTCAACATTTTGTTGAAACACATCAAGTATAATACTAGTTTTTGGAGGAGTTTGTTATGAAAACAACAATAGATCAAGTAAAACATTATGTAGGACAAGAAGTTACCATTGGAAGTTGGCTTTCCAATAAACGTTCTAGTGGTAAAATTGCATTTCTTCAATTAAGGGATGGAACAGGATTTATCCAAGGAGTTGTTGTCAAAGCTGAAGTAAGTGAAGATACATTTCAATTAGCTAAAAACATGACACAAGAGACTTCATTGTACGTCACAGGAATCGTAGCCGAAGATAGTCGTTCCCCATTTGGCTATGAATTACAAGTTTCGAGTATCGAGGTTATTCATGAAGCTGTTGATTTTCCAATTACACCTAAAGAACACGGAACAGAATTCTTAATGGATAACCGCCATTTATGGCTACGTTCTAAAAAACAACATGCAATTATGAAAATCCGTAACGAAATTATTCGTGCTACATATACCTTCTTTAATGAAAATGGCTATATCAAAATTGATCCACCGATCTTAACAGGTTCAGCTGCAGAGGGAACAACAGAGCTATTCCATACGCAATATTTTGATGAAGAGGCTTATTTATCTCAAAGTGGTCAATTATATATGGAAGCTGCTGCAATGGCGTTTGGAAAAGTATTTTCATTTGGCCCCACATTCCGTGCAGAAAAATCAAAAACACGTAGGCACTTAATTGAATTCTGGATGATAGAACCAGAAATGGCGTTTATGAACCATGAAGATAGCCTGCAAGTACAAGAAAACTATGTATCTTATATTGTAGATGCAGTTCTGACCAATTGTAGCCTTGAATTACAAACATTAGAACGAGATGTAGAAAAATTAGCAAAAATCAAAGCGCCATTTCCAAGAATCTCTTATGATGATGCAATTGAATTATTAAAAGAAAAAGGTTTTGATGACATTGAATGGGGAGAAGACTTCGGTGCACCGCATGAAACTGCAATAGCTGAAAGCTTTGATAAACCAGTCTTTATTACGAATTACCCAGCTGAGATTAAGGCCTTTTACATGAAACCAGATCCTAACCGTCCTGAGGTAGTATTATGCGCGGATTTAATAGCTCCTGAAGGATATGGTGAAATTATTGGTGGTTCTCAACGAATTGATGATGTAGAATTAATGAAACAACGTTATGAGGAACATGCGCTGTCTGGTGATGCCTATCAATGGTATTTAGAGCTACGTAAATACGGAAGTGTGCCACATTCCGGTTTTGGTTTAGGATTAGAGCGTACAGTTGCTTGGTTATCTGGTGTTGAACACGTAAGAGAGACGATACCATTCCCTCGTTTATTAAATCGTTTATATCCTTGATATTAGGAAAACCTTTGACTTATGTGTCAAGGGTTTTTTACGCTTTTTAATATATTCGTATTCGTGACATGTCTATGCTACAATACTTTTTGAGGTGAACGTATGAAAGACAAACAAGCAATACAAGTGATACTACAAGATCAACTATCTATACCAGCACGCCTACTATCGGATTATCCCTCCGTCGGATTAGACGAGAAAGAACTAGTTATTGTTTTAAAAATATATCAGTATCAAATAGAAGGTGTTTTATTCCCTACACCAGAAGAAATTACAGCAAAGACGACAATTGATCAACAAGAATGTGCCATGCTTCTTAGACAATTAATTCAAAAAGGCTTATTAGAGATTGAAGAGTCATCTGCTTCTGAATCCTTAAGAAATGAATATTATTCTTTAGAGCCTTTATGGGCAGTCTTGTATACTAATAAATCGAAGAAAAAAGATGATTCAAACAAGCAAGAGCAAATGAATATTTTTATCCTTTTTGAACAAGAGTTTGGTAGAGCTCTGTCTCCCATTGAAATTGAGACAATTAATATTTGGATAGATCAAGATGAACAACAACCTGCACTTATTAAAGCAGCACTCCGGGAAGCTGTGTTAATGAGTAAATTAAATTTTAAATATATTGATCGTATTTTACGAGAATGGAAACGACAAGGCATTCATACGGTGGAGCAAGCACGACAACATAGTAAAGCATTTCATACTGGTCCATCGCAAGTGGAAAGAAAAGAAACCACTGAACGAGATGCTTCCTTGTATTACAATTGGTTAGAAGAGGATTAAGATAAGAGGGGATCAGTAATGCTAAATCAAAAACAAATACGATATACATTGGATGTCATGGAAGAAATGTTTCCTAACGCAGCCTGTGAGCTCGTGCATAAAAATGCCTTTGAACTGTTAATTGCAGTCGTCTTATCTGCACAATGCACAGATGCATTAGTAAATAAAGTAACAAAAGAGTTATTTAAAAAATATCAGACACCAGAAGACTATTTAGCAGTTTCACTAGAAGAATTGCAACAAGACATTCGTTCGATTGGATTATATCGTAATAAATCAAAAAATATACAAAAGTTATGTCAATCTTTAATCGACGAATTTGATGGAGAAGTTCCACATTCAAAAGAAGCACTAGAAACATTGGCTGGTGTAGGGCGGAAGACAGCTAATGTAGTTGCCTCGGTGGCTTTTGGAGAGACAGCTATTGCTGTGGATACACATGTAGAACGTGTTTCTAAACGATTAGCTATCTGTCGTTGGAAAGATTCTACCTTGGAAGTAGAGAAGACATTAATGCGAAAGGTACCAAAAGAAGAATGGAGTGCCACCCATCATCGAATGATTTTTTTTGGAAGATATCATTGTAAAGCGAAAAGCCCAAATTGTGATGTCTGTCCTTTATTATCTATCTGTCGAGAAGGACAAAAAAGAATGAAAAAAAAGGAACGTGAACAACATGTTAATCGATAAAGGTAAAGAATGGATCGAGAATTGGAAAGCAAATCATCAAGCAATAGCCGATTTATTTCAACAACGTCGCTATCCAGAGGCTAAAGAACCCGTGCAATATTATACTAAACAGTTAGTACTAGTATTGGGTTGGTTGAATGATACCGAACTAATCGTAGATAATACGTTAAGTGAAAAAATAACACAGCTAACTTATGCACCATTTAATAGCCAAGAACGCATTCCTTTTATCTTACAACAGCCGGAACAATATTACTGTTACATACAGTTAAATGAATTATATAAAGAAACAGAAAAAATATACGCTAAAGTTGCTATATTAAAGCAAAAAACAAGAAGCCAGCAATAAGCTGACTTCTTGTTTTTTATTACTTACCTTTATTCACTGTTTTCGCTGTCCTCATTGCCACTGCCGTTTTCCTCTGAGTTCTGTTCCTGTTCTGAATTGTCAGTGTTTCCTTGTTGGTCATCAGCGGAATTATTATCATTATCAGATGAAGGGTCTGTTTCCTGATCATCCGCGGGAACACTAACTTCTACTGATTGTGCTCCACTTGTGTTGCTTTCATTATTCTTATCAATCGCTGTAACACGAATGGTATATGTTGTATCAGGTTGTACATTGGTTATTTGTTGTGTAGTTCCCTCAGTTGATGTCGTATTTCCAGATCCAGCGTCTACTTGAAAGCGAACATCTTGATCACCTTCATAGCCCCATGAGACTGTGATACTATTTGATTCTTGATTATATGTTCCAGATAAATTAGAAACAGCCGCAATTTGTTCAGGCTCTTCGTCAGGAACATCCACTTTTACCGTTTTTGCCTCACTTACATTGCTTTCATTATTAGCATCGACCGCTGTTACATTAATAGTATAAGTTGTACCAGGCTCTACATTGGTAATTTCCATTTCTGTATTTTCAGTCGTGGTTTTATTACCTGAACCTGCATCTACAGAAAATTGTACCTCTTGATCACCATTGTATCCCCATGAAACATTGATACTATTTGATTCTTCATTATATGTCGCAGTCAAATCAGAAACAGGATCTAGCTGATCATATTTCTCAGACGTTTTACTAGGTTCATGTCCTTTTTTAAATAGTTCAGTAACGATTTGAGAATCTGGTGTATACGCACTTGGTTGTTTCGCAGGATTTGATCCTTTTTCTACAGCAACCTCAACTACAGAGTCTGGCATTTCAAAATCTGGAGTATCTTTACCTTCTGAAATATGACTCATAATCTCATGAAATAGTTTTTGCGATATTTTTGTATCTGCAACAGCAGTTTTATTGTCTTCAGGGTAGCCTGACCATATTGCTATCGAATAGTTACGTGTGTAACCGGCAAACCAAACATCAGGACTTCCGCTTTTTGAACTGTCGGCTAAGTTTGTCGTACCAGTCTTACCTGCCATCGGTAGACCAGATACTTTAGCAGTTGTACCTGTACCACTGTTGACTACTGATTTAAGCATATCCGTAATCATATAAGCCGTCGCATCAGACATAGCTGCTTCAGGTTGAGATTTTAGCGTTTCAGATTGACCATCACTAAAAACTACTTCCGTTACTGCATATGGCTCTGTATAGATACCTTCGTTTCCAAATGCACTATAGGCACCTGCCATTTCTAATGGCGTTACATTCGCGCTACCTCCTCCGATTCCATCTGTTATTACTGGTTTTTCGCTTAATTCAATTCCTAATCCACTCGCAAATTCAGTAGCTTGGTCTAAACCAACTTCTTCTAACGTTTTCAATGCAGGTACGTTTAATGACTGTTCCAGAGCATATCTTATACTCATCCAACCTTGATAACGTCTATTCCAGTTTCTAACTACATCATCTGTTCCAGCAATAGCATATGGTCCATCATCATTGATTTGATGGTAAGTGGACCAATTCAAGTATTCAATTGCAGGTCCATAATCAAGAATTGGTTTAATAGAAGAACCTGCTTGCCGACCATCACCTTGGAAAGCAAAATTCCAACCGTTATTATTTTCTCTATTACGGCCACCACCAATTGCTCGAATAGCTCCAGATGTGGTATCAACGACAGCAATACCTGACTGTAATTCATCATCTGGAAACTGAATTGGATTATCTTCAGAATTTGATAAAACAAGCTCTACCTCTTCTTGAGCATTAGGGTCTAATGTTGTATAAATTTTCAAGCCATCCGTGTAAATGTTAGCACCTAGTTTTGCTTCCACTTCCTCAGCAACTTTTTGAATGAACGCTTGATATTCCGTGTCTTGTTGTTCTGAAGGGTTAAGCATATCTTCTATTTTTACTTGTTTTGCTTCTTTTGCTTCTGCCTCGCTAATTTTATCATGGCGAACCATTAGATCTAATACCGTATTCATTCGTTCTTTTGCAAGATCTGGGTTAACCGTTGGATCATAAGCAGATGGTCGCTGCGGAAGTCCAGCTAATAAAGCAGCTTCCGGTAACGTTAATTCGCTTAAGTCAGTTTTACTAAAATAAGTGTTTGCTGCTGTCGCGACGCCATAAGCTCCAGATCCGTAATAAATTTTATTTAGATACATCTCTAAAATTTCTTGTTTCGAGTACTTTCGATCTAGTTGAATGGCAAGCCACTGTTCTTGTACTTTTCTTCTAATTGTCTTATCCGTTGATAAAAATGAGTCTTTCACAACCTGCTGGGTAATGGTACTCGCCCCCTCAGACCCAAAACCGTCTGTGACATTGGCAATAACCGCACCTCCGATACGTCTTAAATCAATTCCGGAATGTTCAAAAAAACGAACATCTTCAGTAGCTAAAACCGCATCAATTAATAAATCAGGTAATTCATTATATGAAACCTTCGTTCGTGTTTCGGTACCCAAATCTGCATAAAGTTCCTTATTCATATCGTAGACTTTAGTTGATGCAGGGTCGCTTAACATGGAAGCGTCTAAATCTGGTGCTTTTGCAATATAATAAGTGAATAATCCACCTACACCAATCGCTGTGACTAGGAAAATGATACCTATAATTAATAAGGTTTTTTTAAATATGGATTTTTGCTTTTTCTTTGATTGTTTATTTTGTTTTTGTTGTTCTCTTCTTGCTGTTCTAGATTGGCTTTCATTTGCCATAATTGTTCTTCCTCCGTTCTAAAAATAAAGCTGGTCAATTACTTTTAAGTAATCTACCTGAGCTGGGTAATGAACAGGAACTTCAATACCATTGTTTTTAATATCCTGATACGGAATAGATTTTCTTCCACTATTAAACTGACTATCCCAGTATGGGAAAAGTTTCAACGCAGGAAAAAAAAATGTTTGATTATAAGATGCAAATCGAACAAGAATAAAACATATACCTTCATGTTCAACAACCGAACGCATGTGGTTTATTTGATGTTCATGCACATTACTAAGTGGAAAGGATGTTTTATTTTTCGTTTCTTTTGCCTCAAAGTCAATATATTTGCCACGATATATACCATTATAATCTGTAGTCGATGCTTGTTTAAAATATGCCTCTTTAATAACTGCAGCACTTCTCTTCGGGTAATCAACGTTAACAATTTGCACTGGCGTTGGCTTTTTGTGAATAATTGCAGCATTTGTTGTACGATAATACATATTTGTATTATTAATATCTTCTTCTAGGGTCATTCCTCGATTACTAAACGTTGTTGTTTTCTTTATTTTGTTACGATTTACTAGAGAAGAAGATTTCTTCCCGTTCGGATAGTTCATAGTTTTCCCTCCTGCTTGCCAGTATCATAACAAAAACATATGGGTTTGAGAATAATCTTATATACTTTTACTATATTTTAATTACAAAAGCCTATTTTTAACTCTGTGTGTAGTTAATAGTAGTAAGACACTTTCTTATTATACGACGAATCGTGATTTTACACAAAAAAATAACTATTGTCGCATTCGCAACAATAGTTATTAAGTAATGCTTCATTTAAGTAGATGGACGGTTGGGACCATCTAATTTTTTATCAACTGGAGCACCTTGTCGTTTCGATTCTTTGACTGATTTCGTTTGACGTTGGCGTTTATCGGCTTTAGCCATAAGTATCCCTCCTTTTAACTATTAGTTTGATAAAATAATGAAAAATCATACGCGATTTTTGGTGTTTTTGTTAGATTACTTCTAGTTTTGTCAAGTGTGAAGGAGAAGAAGGGGAAATGAAGAATGGAGTAGGTACAAAATGAAGAGGGAGTGTAAATAATGCTGCATATACAAACGAAACCTTTCACGATCAATGAAGTAAATAATCGATTTATCGCACTTTCGGATAAATTGCAATTAATCGAAGAGCAACTTATTGTTACAGCCAATACACTTATCGAAGAAATCCATTGCAATCATCACAATGATATTGGGCAATTTCAAAAGAGTATAGTTGCTTTACAAAAAGAGATAGAGTAAGATTTTTATTAGTTATTATTACGTCATGCTGTTTAAATTAGAAAGAACAAATAAAAGCGAAACAAACGACTGCATTATCTTCATAAAGCATGGTAAAGTGAATAAGCAGGGGGGATATATATTTCAGTAAAAGAATTAACGTTTGAATTAAAAGAAAAATTAGCAAAACTTAAAACAAACTATTATCAGCAAGAGAAACCAGAATATAGAAGAGATCCTGAATTTTTTAATCTTGTCAAGGAAGAGACACTTCCTGTTTTTCAATTAGCTGAAAAATGGTCAGAAGAAACGGCTAAAAAGGTAAAAGAAAGAGAATTACGGATTCATCCACAACAAGTAGCATCAACAAAAGAAAATGTGGAATTATTGTTGATGCATAGTTACTATATTGATGTGAAAGAAACAAGATACATGAATTTATATAATTCGGTACAATATGTGTTAGATATCATTCTTGAAGATTTAGCATAAAAGAATTTATAGATAAATTCATTATAATTAGGACGAACGCCAAGACAAGTTTTTCTTATTAACATAGGTTATAGTGTAGCAGTGTTAATTACACTAAATTTATGAAAGGAGAATTTTTATGCGGCCTCGCCCACATGGTTGTATGACAGGACCTGCAAAAACAGTGGTTTGTCCAACCAATTGTAATGAAGTGCATACGTTTAGCCAATCTGATGTTAATTACATTCATCCTTCTCATACCAATGTAGTTAATCATCACACAATTAAAAACACTCATTTTTATCCACATTCTACTTCTTACCAAAATACCGTGAATAGCACAAATGTATATGGAGGTTCTTTTGAAGTCCCGAACCAACGACCTCCATTTTTTCGGTAATTTATTCTAACGTAACTTCGAAAAGGCTGGGACTACCAGCTTTTTCATTTTTAAAGGGTGATGCAATAACGTGAAAGTACTAACAGTGACAGGTTACAAACCACATGAAATGAATATTTCATCGATAAATGATGAAAGAATTACATACATTAAAGAAACAATAAAAAGAAGATTACGTGTATTCTTGGAAGAAGGTCTCGAGTGGATATTGGTATCTGGGCAAATTGGAGTAGAACTTTGGACATGTGAAGTCACGTTGGAATTGCAAGAAGAATATCCAATCCAGTTAGCTGTTATTCCACCCTTTGATCAACAAGATAGTAAATGGCCAGAGGGTTTACAAGAAAAATATCAGTTGATTCTAATGGAAGCTGACTTTGTTCAACTTCTATACGATTCTGCTTATAAAGGGCCATATCAATTCCAAGCAAAAAATAAATTTTTAACAGATAAAAGTGACGCGTGTTTACTTTTATTAGATGAAGATAATCCAGGATCAGTGAAGTTCTTTTTAGAAGAAGCGCAAAGTAAATCTGAGATTTCAAATTATCCTATGTTTACCATTACTCCCTTTGATTTAGAAGATACCGCGCAAGAAATACAGAATGAACAGGGGGAAAATTGGAACAGTAATTGACAATTCACAATAAATTTGAAAAAATACAACTAACGTCTGTGAAATTCGAGGTGAAAATGATGAGCGAAGAAATTAATCAAATAAGTACAAAAGAAATACTTGATAAAGAATTTAAAACTTCCATGCGAGGATATAATCAAGAAGAAGTAGATGCATTTTTAGATATTATTATTAAAGACTATGAAGCGTTTTTAAATCACATTGAGAAATTAGAGCAGGATAATAGTCGATTACGAAAACAATCCGAACAAACGAGAAGTAGACCAGTAACATCGAATCATCAAGTGAATTATGATATTTTGAAACGTTTATCAAATTTAGAGAAGGCTGTGTTTGGTAAGAAGTATGCTGATTCATAATTTTTGAAGTATCCAATTATTACTACTAGTCTGTTTGTTATCAATATGGTATAGTAATAATGTCGTCTTTTAAATGAAATCAACATATGAAATCTTACAAAATGAATGTTTGCTGTAATCGCTGCGTAATTTACTACGTAGAGGAAAGTCCATGCTCACACAAGCTGAGATGCTTGTAGTGTTCGTGCTTGATGAATTCATAAATCAAGGGAGCCATATGTTGGTTCACGGCAGAGTAAATACCTAAGTCATTTGATATGGTGTGATGCTCTTGAAAGTGCCACAGTGACGTAGTCAGGTTGGAAACAACTTGAGTGGAACGAGGTAAACCCCACGAGTGAGCAACCCAAATTTAGGTAGGGGCATCCTGGATTAGGGAATACAACCGAAACAGGGACAAGCTTTATGCTTGTAGATAGATGATTACAACTTACGTACGAGGTTGACCACCGTTTGCAGTACTATAGTAACAGAACATGGCTTACCAAACATTCATTGGTCTATACTATTTACAAAACACAAACACCCTTCTAATAACAGCATTGTTATCAGAAGGGTGTTATTTATTTTATGTAGATGAAAGGAATTTTGAATTATGCCAACAACAGTAACATTACTTGCTACATCTGCAATGGGGTTGGAATCTATCGTTGCAAATGAAGTGAAAGCGTTAGGTTATGAGGATGTACAAGTAGAAAACGGTAAAGTAATATTTAAAGCAGATATACAAGCGATTCCACGTTGTAATCTGTGGTTACGCACTGCAGATCGATTGAAAGTAATTATAGGAGAATTTGAGGCAACAACTTTTGATGAATTATTTGAACAAACAAAAGCGCTTGCCTGGCATGAATATATTCCAGAAGACGGATCTTTTCCTGTTACTGGTAAATCTGTTAAGTCCATACTCTACAGCGTGCCTGATTGTCAATCTATTGTCAAAAAAGCGATAGTAGAAAAACTAAAACAAAAACATGGTGTCGCATCAAGAATGCCGGAATCAGGTGCACTGTATAAAGTTGAGATTGCGCTCTTAAAAGATAAAGCAACACTAACAATTGATACATCAGGAGCTGGTTTACATAAACGAGGGTACCGAATCGGACAAGGGGAAGCGCCTCTTAAAGAAACACTTGCAGCGGCTCTTGTCCAATTAACCAATTGGAAGCCTGATTATCCTTTAGTTGACGTATTTTGTGGGTCTGGAACTATCTTAATTGAAGCTGCATTCATCGGTCAAAATATCGCACCAGGATTCAATCGGTCCTTTGCCTCAGAAGAATGGGCATGGATAGGTGATAAAAGATGGGCACAAGCTTTTGATGAAGCAGAATCACTAGCAAATTATGATCAGGCATTAGACATAACTGGTTCAGACATTGATCCCAAAATGATCGAAATTGCTAAAAACAATGCAATGGAAGCCGGGCTAGCCGATTTAATTCAGTGGAAGCAAATGCAAGCAACCGATTTTCAACCGAAAGTTCCAAATGGCTATATCATTAGCAATCCACCATATGGTGAACGGATAGGCGATAAAAAACAAGTAGAAGCGTTGTATGAGGCGTTAGGAGAAACGATGAGACTGCATCCGTCATGGAGTGTTTATGTGCTTACTTCAAACGAAAAGTTTGAATCATTATATGGAGCAAAAGCAACGAAACGACGTAAACTCTTTAATGGATTCATTAAAGTTGATTACTATCAGTACTTTGGAAAGCATGAAAAAAAGGGGGAGTCTTAAATGGAAAACGTGAAACAAATGGAAGAAAAGTTTCGTGCTTTATTACAGGAGCAAGATAGCTACCGCGAAGCACTATCACTTGTGCAATGGGATCTACGTACCAAAATACCTACGAAAGGTACCGACCAACGTGCAGAAGTTATTGGGTTACTTTCACAAAAAATCCATCAAATAAAAACTTCTGATGAAATGAAAGAGTGTATTGATCAATTAAAGAACCAAACAGGGGATGCTATCTTACAACGGGCAGTGGAGGTTTGTGAGGAAGAATACCAACGAAGTAGCCTGATACCAGATGAGGAACACAGAGCTTATATTACATTACAATCAAAATCTGAATCGATTTGGCAACAAGCAAGAGATGAGGATAATTTTGAATTATTACAACCGTATTTGGAAGAACTAGTTGCTTATAATAAAAAGTTTGCTACGTATTGGGGGGCCACCACCAATAAATATGACCAGTTGCTAGATTTATTTGAACCAGGTGTCACAACTGCGTTATTAGATCAAGTTTTTGAACAAGTAAGAGATGGACTAACCGATTTAGTGCAACAAATTAGCCAAGCTGATCATCAACCTGATAGTCATATATTAACGCATTATTTCCCGAAAGAAGCGCAAGAAAAGTTTAGCTTAGATGTTTTACATAGAATGGGATACGATTTTCAATCTGGTCGATTAGATGAGACAATTCATCCTTTTGCCATCGGTATTAATCCAAATGATGTACGGATTACGACACGTTATGATGAGCAAGATTTTCGAATGGCTGTATTCGGAACAATCCATGAAGGAGGTCATGCACTATATGAACAGAATATCGACAATGCATTAGCGCAGACACCTTTGGCTACTGGGACATCAATGGGTATACATGAGTCCCAATCACTATTTTGGGAGAATTTTGTAGGGCGTAGTAAATCTTTTTGGAAGGTACTAATGGAAGACTTTAAAAGCGTTGCGCCTGAAGCTTTTCAACAAATAGATTTTGAAGACTTCTACGGCGCAGTTAACGAAGTGAAACCATCGTATATTCGAATTGAGGCAGATGAATTAACCTACTGTTTGCATATTATGGTTCGTTATGAATTAGAGAAAGCTCTAATTGATGGTGATCTAGCTGTAAAAGATTTACCGGAAGCATGGAATGACAAAATGGAGGCTTATCTTGGTATTAGACCAAGCACAAACAAGCAAGGCGTGTTACAAGACATTCACTGGTCTGGAGGGGATTTTGGTTATTTTCCTTCTTATGCATTAGGGTATATGTATGCTGCACAATTGCATCATCAAATGCAACAAGAGATGGATGTAGAAGCGGTGATCGAATCCGGTGATTTTTCACCAATTACGTCATGGTTAACCGAACATATCCATCAATATGGAAAAGTTAAAAAACCATTAGAATTAATTAAAGAAGTAACTGGATCCTCATTAAATGCAAGTTATTTAGTTACTTACTTAACAAACAAATATAAAGCAATATACAATTTATAATCTATCAAGGGGTATCGTCATGGAATTACGGATTTACAACGCTAAGCCTATTTCCAAGACGATTCCCTTTTTTACAACGTTAAGAAAGTTACAAAGACCACAGAGAATCTAATGCGAGTCCTTTTTTTGAATTAAAATGGTATTTTCTTAGTAAATTAGTATATTCTCAGAGGTGGAATTACATGCCTAAAATTGACAATATGTTAGCAATACTATGGATGCTCAGGTCAGGTCAAAAGCTTACTGCAAAACAAATTTCAGAAAAGTTAGAGATGAATATAAGAACTGTTTATCGTTATATTGATACACTTTCAACAAGTGGCGTACCGATAATTTCAGAACCAGGACATAACGGTGGATACAGTTTATTGAATAATTTTATTAAGGCTCCTCTTTTTTTTGATTTTGAGGAGTATACTTCATTATTTCACGCTGCTGTGTTTGCAGAAGAAGCCGGATATTATGGAGGTGAAGCACTAAATAGGGCGATTTCAAAACTAAAAAAATTCTCAAATCAAGAGCAGAAAACAAAGATAAACCAACATTTAACTAGTCTTGAAGTAATAAGTCGATTAAGTTCATTATCTATGGAATATTTTCTGAAGGAGTTGGAACGTGCCGTAGTTGACCAGTACGCAGTAAAAATTCGTTACAATAAAAGTGACGAAAAACAATTAAATTATAGATTGTTCGATCCATACAGAATTATCTATTGGAATAATAAGTGGTATGTGATTGGATTTTGTCATCTTAGGAATGATATTCGTAGTTTTCGAGCAGATAGAATTGAAAGTCTAATGCTAACCGAAAATAAGTTTAACCGGCCAGAAAATTTTTCGGCACGGGACTTTTTTATAAAAAATCTTCTTCCCACTATAGAAGATAAAGAAGGGATTATTTCTTTGGTTATCAGTGGGGATAAAAGTGTATTGGCTGATATTAGCCAACATTGGTTTTTGGGACATTATTTACAAGAACGGACTTCAAATCAAGCAGTTTTTCTTCTTGAAAAAGATATAATCCATACTTATGTACCTTATTTACTTTTACCGTACAATAAAGCTATTAAAGTTATTGAGCCAATAAGCCTTAAAAAAAGACTTGTTGAAGTTCTATCGGAGTTAATAAAATTTCATCAAGTGTAATATAACTTCCCTGACGTTAAGTGTCAGGGAAGTTATATTATACTAGCTATATTAATTATGATTGGAGTGTCATCAGATGCAAACAAAAAAAGCTTTTCTATATGTATTTCATACAATGTCGGACTGGGAATATGGATATTTAATTACTGAACTAAACTCAGGAAGATATTTCAAAAGAGATTTAGCACCTCTAAAAGTAATTACAGTAGGAGCTAATAAGGAAATGATTAGTACGATGGGGGGATTGAGCGTAAAACCAGATATTTCTATTGATGAATGTGCTTTTGACAATAAAGATCTTTTAATCTTACCAGGAGGGACTACTTGGGGTGAAAAAATTCATCAACCTATCTTGGAAAGAATAGGTCAAGTATTAAAGCTTGGCACTATTGTTGCTGCAATTTGTGGTGCAACTGATGCCCTCGCGAATATGGGATACTTGGATACTAGAAAGCATACAAGTAAGAGCTTAGAATATACTAAAATGGTGTGTCCTAACTATAAAGGAGAAAAGTTTTATGAATTGGAACCTGCCGTATCTGATTCAAATTTAGTTACTGCATCAGGAATAGCTCCTCTGGAATTTGCAATGGAGGTACTGAAAAAATTAGATGTATTTACACCAGATACCTTACATTCATGGTATAAGCTAAATAAAACTCATAAACTTGAATATTTCTTCCAGTTAATGAAATCAATAAATAAAAGAAGCAACTAAAAAGCTCAACTTCTCTATTTTGGTATGTAGAGAAGTTGGGCTTTTTAATTTGTAATTCTCTTATCGTTGTCAATCCGGATTTTCCTGGCGCTATCTTTAACTATGGATGTCTATTGAATAAACTAACTAACCATCCATGAACAAATTATGATTATACCAATTATATTACAACTAAATTTATTCCTTACAAAAAGTTGCGCAGCAAAGTTTTGAAAAACGCAAACGATAATAAGTGGCAACGGTTCTACATACAAAAGATGTGTATTTTTAATAGGGTGATTCGAAGTTAATTTTCAAACATGTTATAAAACTCAGCAATCACCTACGAGAAAGATATATACAAAGAAAATTGTAAAAAATGGTTTAAACCTATTATTTTAGTCAATAGTTATATAAAAGATATTTTGGGAGGGATTTCATGACAATGATTAAAAAAATGCCAAAAGAAAGTGGCATTGATCACACGCTTGCATTATTAAAAGAGGGGTATCCATTTCTATTCAATCGGAGGCAGGAAGTAGATTCCACGATATTTAAAACTAGGATTCTTGGACAACAAGCAATTGCATTAAGCGGAAAAGAAGCTGCAAGTTTATTTTACGATAACGAAAAATTCAGAAGAAGCGATGCGGCTCCAAAACGTATACAAAAAACTTTATTCGGTGAAGGTGGTGTACAATCGTTAGATGGAGAAGCCCATCATCACCGAAAAGCTATGTTTATGACGTTAATGTCACGAGATGGCCTAAATGAGATGTATGAAATCATTGACAAAGAATTAACTGCTGCAAACCAGAATTGGAAAAAAGAAAACCATATTGTACTTGATAAAGAAATACAAAAATTACTTACAAAAGCAGCATGTCAGTGGGTGGGGGTGCCATTACCAGATAAAGAAATAAATCAACGAACAGAGCAACTTGCAGATATGTTTGAATCAGCAGCTTCGATCGGTCCAAAGCATTGGAAAGGACGTAAATCTCGAAAAAATGGGGAAGAGTGGATCATTTCGTTAGTAAGACAAGTACGAAATAATGAGATGGCCGTAGACGAGGATCGTGCGCTTTATACCTTTAGTTGGCACCGGGATTTAGATGGTAATCTATTAAACGAAAAAATCGTGGCTGTTGAACTATTAAATTTGTTACGTCCTATTGTAGCGATTAGCGCATATATCAATTTTCTAGTTCTAGCTCTATATGAACATCCGGAAGAAAGGGAAAATCTAAAAAATACAGATAATGAAAATAGATTTGAATGGTTCTGCCAAGAAGTACGTAGGTATTATCCGTTTTTCCCATTTGCTGCTGCTAGAGTAAAACGAGATTTCATATGGAATGGTTTCACATTTAAAGAGGGAACATTAACATTATTAGATCTATATGGAACAAATCATGACCCGAATGAATGGAGCGAACCTAATCAATTTAAACCTGACCGCTTTCAAGAATGGAAAGGTAGTCCATTTGATTTCATACCACAAGGTGGAGGAGAGTTTAATTTAGGACATCGCTGCGCTGGTGAGTGGATGACATTAGGTGTAATGAAACGCTGTCTATCCTTCTTTGTTCATATGGATTTTGAGTTACCTGAACAGGATTTAAGTTATTCCATGACAGAGATGCCAAGTAAGCCGAAAAGTAAAATAATTATGCAAGTACATTAAAAAAGGGACGAATACTCGTCCCTTTTTCTTAACTTAATGCGTCTTTCATATCTGGTGCAATTAAATCTGCCGCTTCATAAATTTCATTTATTTGACCTTGGAAGTCTTCCCAAGTAGCGTCAGCTTCAGATAAATCAACTTCACCAACATTTGCTTCTAGAGCTGTAGCAACTTGTTGATAATACGTTTGTAATGTTGCAATTGCTGCTGCATATTGTTCTTTTTCAGCCTCAGGCAATTCAGTCTGAATTTCGTAACCTTCTAGTTGGCTACTAACTTCGCTTGCCGCTGTTTTCGCTGCTTCTTTTGCTGCTTTTACATCTTCTTCTTTTGCTGCTTCATCTGCCGCAGCAGCAGTGTAGTCATTAATTGCTGGTTGATATGTAGTAAGTTCATGCACTAAGTTCATTTGTGTATCTAATAGTGCTTTTTTTACATTTGCAGTATCATCCGCAGATTTTTCTGCGCTTTCTGTTTCTGATGAAGTCGTAGCTTGATCATCTGTTGTATCTGCTTCATCTGAATTCTGAGCACAACCAGTAATCACAAATGTTACAAGTAATCCTAAAGCTAATAAAACTTTTTTCAATTTAGTTTCCCCCTTTTTTGTTTTCAATAGTTAGTAGTTTACTGTTTCATAGAAGAAAAGTAAACATTTTCATTTAATGTTGAAATCTTAGCATTTTTCTGAATATGCACACATCTAAACAAAGAGAAATATCTGGCTAAATGAAGGAATCTATATTATACTTACTGGTGATAAAGTTAATATGTCTTTCAACATTAGTTTGAGTTAGAGGTGTTTAAATGCCAAAGCATTCTTCATTAGCAAATTATTTAGAAGAATTGTGGGGGAGAGGGTTTAAACTAACAAACGAAGATATTCGATTAATTTATTTCGGAAAGCGATTTACGGCTGCGCATGATCATAATATTATCATGGCACTGAAATTCACATTACAGATACAGCGTGATTTTGATTTTAGTTTTTATCTTAGTTTGTTGGAGTTATTACTTGAGCATGAAATTACAAATGAGCAGCAAGCCATTCAATTATTTCAGCAAAAAAAGATGTTATGATTCATTTATTGCTTGAATTGCCAATCTCGCTAAGCGATCGGCTTGTGTATTTTGTCCATCAGGTATCCATTTGATAAAACAATATGGAAAAGTATGCATTAATGAAAGAATTTGTTCGAGGTGAGGAGCAAACGTTTTATTTTTAGTATATTCTTTTTCGATCATATCAACTACTAATTTGGAGTCGGATCGTAATGAAAGTATCTCATCCGGAAATAACTCTTTACATAGTTGTAACCCTTTTGTAACAGCAATTAGTTCTGCCTCATGGTTGGTTACAATTCCAATATTTTGTTTTTCTTCTTTTAAAAAATTCTTCTTTTTTAAAACGATACCAATCCCACTAGGGCCTGGATTGCCACTTGTCGCGCCATCCACATATACTTCTAACATGGGCTCACTCCTTCCTCATTCATGAAAATGCGGTGATCAATTTGATCACCGCATTAATAATATATTATTGTTTAACTACGTTAGCTGCTTGTGGTCCGCGATCGCCTTCAACTACTTCAAAGTTAACCGTTTGACCTTCTTCTAGTGTTTTAAATCCTTCTTCTTGAATTGCGGAATAATGTACAAATACATCATTTCCTTCTTCTAATTGGATAAAACCGTATCCTTTTTCTGCGTTAAACCATTTTACTACACCTGTTTGCATGTAAATCCTCCTAAAAACTTTCACGTCATACGTGGTAATACAAATAAGACTAATGGAAATAAAAAAGTAGCTTCATAGAAGTGTAGGATTATCAATGCATCCACTTCTATGAAGCTACCTGTCAATTATGAATCCAAACATCTTCTTTGCTTATGTCTAATATAACTTATTTTGATAAATCAGTCAAGGAATTGGGAGTTAAATTCCAATAAAATATGGTAGAATTGAATAGAGAAATCATGAGAAATAAATGGAGTGAATAGAAATGGGGATTTATATTGGACTAACTGGTTGGGGAGATCATGATATACTATATTCACAGTCAGTAAGAACGAAAGACAAACTAGCCACTTATAGTGCTCATTTTCCTATTGTGGAGATTGACAGCTCATTTTATGCAATTCAATCGACTTCTAATTATCAAAGATGGAGTACTGAAACACCTGAGCAGTTTAAATTCATTGTAAAAGCACACCAATCTATGACTGGCCATGATCGAAAACAAATGACAACATTAGAAGCAAAACAATTATTTGAAGCTTTTTTGGATTCAATAGACCCGATACGAAAAAACGATAAACTACTGTATGTATTATTTCAATTTCCACCATGGTTTGATGTGCATTTCACTCACATCAGGAAGTTGAAAAAAATAAAACAATTACTACCAGATCTTCCAATTGCCGTCGAGTTTCGTAATCAGTCTTGGTTTAATTCTAAGCATAAGCAAGCGACATTAGAATTGTTAACCAATTATGAATGGATTCATACCATTTGTGATGAACCACAAGCAGGAGAAGGATCTGTACCTACTGTATTAGAAGTGACCAATCAAACCCATGCATTCATTCGTATGCACGGTAGAAATGTACACGGATGGAATCGCAATGGCAGAGGAGAAGAGTGGCGAAAAGTCCGTTTTCTTTATCGGTATAATAAAGCTGAGTTAATGGAATGGGCAAATCATATCAAGAAGTTACAATCACAGGTGGAACATATCAGTATTGTATTTAACAATAATTCTGGAGGGGATGCAGCTGAAAATGCAAAACAGTTAATTGGTTTATTAGGGATTTCTTACAACAATTTAAATCCAAAACAACTGGATTTATTTGATTTTTCATAAGAAAGTAGGTAGGTAGTGATGAATCAACATATAATTGAACAAACAAAGACGTTTGTATTTAATCGATTTAAAGATGATACCACTGGGCATGATTATGCACATATGAAAAGAGTCGCCACAATGGCTAAATATCTAGCAGAAAAAGAACAAGCTGATCCATTACTAGCAGAACTTATTGGATGGCTACATGATATAACAGATACAAAATTAACAAACGATCCAGTAACAGCAAAGCAAGAAGTAACCGATTATCTCTATGCATCTTGCTTATCTGAAACACAAGTAGCAACTATTTTACAAGCTATTGATAACATCTCTTTTCGAAAAGGGAATGTTCCAACTTCATTTGTAGGTCAAATTGCACAAGATGCTGATCGCTTAGATGCGATTGGTGCCATCGGTATTGCTCGAGCGTTTAGCTACGGTGGGAGTAAGAAAAGACAGATCTATAGTGAAAACCCTATCGAAAAATCAATGACAACCATCCAACATTTCTATGATAAATTGTTATTGATAAAAGATCGATTACATACACAAACCGCTAAACAACTTGCGGAACGAAGACATACTTTTATGGAAGATTTTCTTGATCACTTTTTTCTAGATTGGGAAGGGAAATAATATAAAAGATGCTCTTCCACTGACAAGTTTGTAGAGCATCTTTTTATTCGTAAGCTATTTTTCTACAACAATACGTTTTGCTCCTAAATATCTTTGTTGCCAATAATCAATATCCATGGAAGCGATTGAAACCCCTTTGGATTCACTAGCGTGGATAAAATTATGATTTCCTAAGTATATCCCCATATGTGAAGGACCTTTTTTGTATGTTTCAAAAAAAACGAGGTCGCCAATAGATAGTTGCTCAATCGGTTGTGCACTATTCCATATATCTGACACTGTTCTTGGGATCGAAACACCTAACTCGTTAAATACATAATTAATATACCCGCTACAATCAAATCCAGAAGGAGAAGTACCACCCCAAGCGTAGGACGTACCAACGTATTGTTTGGCAGTTGCTATTAATTGATCGGATTGATAGGTTTCTTGTTCAGCTTTTTTCTGTGCTACGTGAATCGTCTGGTCGTTAGTTGTTTGTTGCGTTGTTTCTTGGTTTTTAGTCGTTTTTACTGTTGGTGGCTTCACTTCTTCTTGCTTTTCTGTTAAAGCAGTAACTACTTGATGATTAATCTCTTGTTTTACGTCTAAATCATGATCCACTTGAAAGTAGTAAAGTGCTTCATTTGTTTTTGGTCCAAATATGCCATCTATTGAATCTTTGTAGTATCCAAAATAATACAATGCACGCTGGATTGATTTAATTCCATCACCTGTTTCTCCGATCGTATACGTGCGATCAATTGTTTTTAACGGGGCAAGGTATCGGTTTCGTTCTGTTTTAATAATAGCCACAATTGTTTCTTGATTTGCTTGTCCGTTAGGCTTTAATGATTGCTCTTTTTGAAATTGTTTTAATGCATGTTCCGTATAAAGCCCAAACGTTCCATCAATGTCTTTTGTATAGTACGATAGATAATTTAATTTTTGTTGTAAGACTCGAACAGCTTCATTGTGCTGCCCATACGTTAGGTTACTATCTGTTTGCTCAAATACTTCATTTTGGTGAAGTGGATAGGCATCAACGTAAAAGGAGAATGGTTGACTTAACAGATAGCCATAAGCCATCGAATGCTTGACAATATGTTGCAACTGACCGGAAGTAAGCATAATAAAACCCTCCTTTGAAAGTGTCTCTCTTCATTTCAATCTATGTAAAAGTAAACCGAAACATGTGCTATTGAATCAAACGAAATATTTCTGTAATATGGGACATATGATTTAAACTCAACACGAAACTGGGGTGGATAGAATTGTTAGGGGAAAAAGGATACTTACACTTATGTGAACACATATTAGCAAATGGAACTAAAAAGGCAGATCGAACGAATACTGGGACTTATTCTGTCTTTGGCCATCAATTACGCTTTAATCTACAAGAAGGTTTTCCGTTATTAACAACAAAACGCGTACCTTTTCGCTTGATTGCTAGTGAATTAATTTGGTTTTTAAAAGGTGATACCAACATCCGCTTTTTATTACAACATAACAACAACATCTGGAATGAGTGGGCATTTAAAAACTGGGTAGAAAGTGATGAATACAACGGTCCGGATATGTCTGATTTTGGTAACCGAGCGCAAACAGATCCAGACTTTAAAGAACGATATGATCAAGAGATGGACTCCTTTAAACATCGAATCCTAACAGAAGATGATTTTGCAGAAAAGTATGGTGACTTAGGAAATGTTTACGGGAAGCAATGGCGTCACTGGAAAACATCGCAAGGAGAAACTATCGATCAAATAAGTCAAGTTATTGATGCAATTAAGAAAAATCCTGATTCTAGAAGACATATGGTAACAGCTTGGAATCCAGAAGATGTTCCAAGTAATATGGCTTTACCTCCATGTCATACTATGTTTCAATTTTATGTAGCAGAAGGAAAACTTTCTTGTCAATTATATCAACGAAGTGGCGATGTTTTTTTAGGCGTTCCATTTAATATTGCGAGTTACGCGCTGTTAACACATCTAATTGCTTTCGAATGTGGACTAGAAGTTGGTGAATTCATTCATACATTAGGGGATGCACATATTTACTCGAATCATCTTTCACAGGTGAAGACACAGTTAGAACGAGAACCATACGCTTTCCCTAAACTACGTATCAATGAGAATCTAACATCTATCTTTGCAATTAAAATGGATGACCTTAGCATGGAGAACTATCAATCACATCCACCAATCAAAGCACCTGTAGCTGTATAATGGAGGAGGAATGTTATTATGATTTCATTTGTATTTGCCATGGACAAACAACAAGTGATTGGACTCAATCAATGGATGCCATGGGATCTCCCACGTGATTTGCAATTTTTTAAAGAAAAAACATTACACCATACCGTAATTATGGGAAGAAAAACTTTTGAATCGTTTCAAAAACCCTTACCTAAAAGAGAAAATGTCGTGTTAACAAGGGATACGGCATACGCTAAAGAAGGATGCCATGTGATTCATTCCGTTGACACGGTCTTACAATGGAATAAAGCGAACCCTGAAAAAGAATACTTTGTCATTGGAGGAGGAGAGATTTTTAAACTATTTTTCCCCTATGTCGATCGCATGTATATGACGTGGATTAATGATCAGTTTGAAGGAGACACTTATTTCCCTGCTTATGATGAAAGTGAGTGGAAACTAACCAACAAAGAGCAAGGGGTACAAGATGAAAATAATCCCCATGAATATTATTTCTTACAATACGATCGCAAAAAAATCAATAATAAAGCAATCTAATATCAAAAAAAGCTAAAGGAGAAAGGATATGCGTTCTTTTTATCAATATATGATGCGTTTTCGTGGCGCAAAACAGGTAACCAATGAGACAAGGTTAGCTGATTGGATGTTTCATGATCATAGCTTCCCAAAACAGAGTCGGTCTTATGATGAAATTAGTAGATATTTAGAATGGAATATTCCTTTTACAGAAGCTTTACAAGTATTCGATAGACTATGGGAGCAATATCAAGAAGATACAGCTTAGACTCTAGTGCCAACTGGAGTCTTTTTAAAAATTTAATCCACTGACACGTTAGACGTGCTATACTATTTTACATAGATTAGGAGGAAAAGAAGATGAGCATGCCTATGTCTTTTGAATGGAGACTTGTTACAGAAGGAAATGAAAAACGTGTCGCAAATAAAGATAACTTTTTTTCCATCGTTTTAGATGGTTATCGATTATTTCCACTTGAAGAAGAGATTGAGATACGTCGTCATCAAGATGCTGATCAGATTGGATATGGAAAAGTTGTCGAAATAACTTGGAAAGCAAATCGAACGATTTGTACCTATCAACTTATTTCTTTGTATAGTGTCAATTAATTACAACGGGATAGCTCAAATGATGACGCTTCCTGCGCTTACCCGGGAAATAACCACTTGGCTATTTCCTGTAAATAGCTGAAATTAAGTTTTTCTAAAAGACTTTTTCAGCTTTTTTATTTTTGATTTATACTGCTGTTTATGATTTATACTAAAATAATTCTGATGAAATAACTACCCTCGTTATCTCCAAAATAAGATGTTACTGAAGAAGTAGCCTACACTTTTTTTATAAAATTACGTACACTAGTTTAGAAGTATTTTTATGAAAAGAGGGAGTAACATGTTACTACCACCAACAAGAGGCGGGCCACCTTCCCCTTCCAATTTCACGCCAAGAAATATGCAATCATTTCAACCTTGGGGGCCAATGCGTGCACCTTTCACACCTCCCGCTCAAGTACCAAGCACTAGCAGTGGACTACAAGGGCTATTGCAACGATTTCTGCCTAGCAAATTGCTTAGTCAAGTCGGAAGTGGTGGGGGAGGGGTTACGCAGACCTTAACCAATCTCCAGCAAATTCTAAAAATGACCCAGTCTGTCACGCCATTAATTCAACAGTATGGTCCATTAATGAAAAATCTTCCTAGTATGATATCTCTGTTAAAAGCTTTTCAAGAGACCGAATCAGATGATGAAGCAGAAGAAAAGGACACGGATGAGGATATAGATTTACTAGAAGTGGATGAAGAAGATGAAGATGCAAAAGATCAAGAAGAGCAAACAGTAAAGCCTAACAAATTAGATGCGAAAGAAACTTTAAATATCATTGAGACAAATCAATCTCCTAAAAAACGTTCGAACCAATCAGCTCCTAAGCTATATATTTGATATTCAACCTTAAACTAACTACAATAATAATGAGAGTAATGATTACCATTCAACTAGGAGGAATGTATCTTGGATCAAACGTTTGCGTTAGCAACATTTGCAGGGGGTTGTTTTTGGTGTATGGTTGAACCATTTGATGAGCAGCCTGGCATAGAAAAAATTGTTTCCGGTTATACTGGTGGACATACGGAAAATCCAACGTATGAAGAAGTATGTTCCAATACAACCGGCCATGTTGAGGCTGTTCAAATTACTTACCAACCAGATGTTTTCCCATATGAACGTTTATTAGAATTATTTTGGCAACAAATTGATCCAACCGATCCTGGTGGACAATTTAATGATCGAGGTGAATCTTACCAAACTGCTATATTTTATCACAATGAGGAGCAGCGAATGTTAGCAGAAGCGTCGAAAGAAGCATTAGCCCAATCAGGTAAATTTAAAAATCCAATTGTGACAAAAATTCTACCCGCTCAAACATTTTATCCAGCAGAAGAAAAACACCAAGATTATTACAAAAAAAATACGTTCCATTATCGTTTATATAAAAAAGGTTCAGGGAGAGAAGACTTCATTAACCGAAACTGGAAAAAGAAATATACCAAAGAAGAATTAAAAAAAATGCTTTCTCCCATTCAGTATCAAGTTACACAAGAAAACGGTACAGAAAGACCTTACCAGAATGAATACTATGATTTAGAAGAAGATGGGATTTATGTAGATATCGTAAGCGGGGAACCACTTTTTTCTTCAAAAGAGAAATATGATGCTGGGTGTGGTTGGCCAAGCTTCACCAAACCACTTCATCGCAATCAGTTAACCGAGAATATGGATACATCACTTGGTATGCGACGAATAGAAGTTCGTAGTAAAGATGCAGATTCGCATTTAGGACATGTATTTGATGATGGTCCAATTGATCAAGGTGGTATGCGCTATTGCATGAATTCTGCAGCCATGCGATTTATACCGAAAGACAAATTAAAAGAAGAAGGTTATGGGCAATATCTTTCTTTGTTTGAATAAATATTGGATAAAAGAAAAATATGAAGCAATAAAAAAAACGAACTATCTCTGATTTCATCATTATAGTTCGTTTTTCAATATGGTTACCTATCTCGCATGAGAAACATCATGCTGATTTTATAGATTCGCAAAACATCTTATAACTACTTATTTTTTTATAGTATTCATGCTAAAATGAAATAGAAGAAGTATGTAAGAGAGAAAGAAGGTGCATAATGATGATACATAAAACGTGGGATAAATCAGAAACCATAAAAAAAGTCCAATGTGTACATGCAAATGCAAAAAAGTTTGTCGTCGATAACGTATTAACACCAGGTAAAGTATATGATGTTAAAAATGAAACCGATGAATTCTATTTTATTATAGATAATACGAATAGAATTGGTGGTTTCAAAAAAGATTATTTTACTGAGTTATCATAGCTTAGTAGATAAGGATAAGTAATATAAGCCTCTTAAGTAGGAGATGATCTCATGAAGCAAATCATTTTGATTCGCCATTGTCAAGTAGAAGAACACCATAAAGATTCTCCATTAACCCATCATGGCGTGAACCAGGCACATCGGTTAGCAGCATATTTTAAAGAAAAAGGTATAAGGGTAGATCGAATTGTTACTAGTCCTTTTATGCCTGCAATAGAAACGATTAAACCATTCGCTAATGCATCTAACATTCCGATAGAAAAAGATGTTCGTTTAGAAGAAAGGATTCTTAGTGATGAACCCATTGATGATTGGCTAGACGTAATAGAGACATCCGTTAGAGACTATGACTTTTCCTTATCCGGTGGTGAATCATCTAATGAAGCCTTGCGAAGAGGCTTAGAGAGCTTGAATGAGTTGTGGCAAGATGAAAATCATGAAATTGCCGCTGTTGTAACACATTATAATTTATTTAGTTTGCTGGTATCACATTATGCTGATCAATTTGAATTTAATGATTGGAAAATGTTAAAAACACCAGATGTTTTCTTAATTGAACAACAGCAGAATGCGTATCAAGTAACACATTTATGGTAAGCTTATTGTTGTCTAACTATTGGGAAGTTTAGCTAATTGTGATACGATAGACAGACTGTAGTAAAGATTTAAGGAGGTTTTTTCTTTTGGCTTTTGTTATTACATCACCATGTAAAGAAGAAAAAGCAGGCGAATGTGTTGAAGTTTGTCCTGTCGATTGTATAGAAGAAGGAAAAGATATGTTTTATATTGATCCAGATATCTGTATTGATTGCGGTGCGTGTGAAGCTGTTTGTCCAGTAGAAGCCATCTTCATGGAAGATGAAGTACCTGACGAAGAGCATGAGTACATTTCACTCAATCGCCAATTTTTCCAAGAAAATTAATTCATGAAAAAGTCGCGACAATTTCGCGACTTTTTTAAATATGCATCTTTTTGATCGGTCTGTTAATATACTACATCAAAATCTTGATAATTTTTCAATTCTTCGTAAGTTTCTATATCTACATTATCTACTTTAATAAATCGACTGGGTCCGGCTTTAATGATATCAACAAATTTATAAACCTTCTGTGCGTCACCTTCTGCTTCAATTTCAACTGTTCCATCAACCAGGTTTTTCACCCACCCGTTAATACCTATTTCTTTGGCTTTCATTTGTGTTGTATATCGAAAACCGACACCTTGTACTTTACCACTAACAATCATATTTACTCTTACTTTACTCATGTTATCACCTCAAACCCAAAATAGTTGTTATTAAACTATTTACCATATATCATCAAATTAAACTAGTTTTTAATTACGGAGGTCGTTAATTATGTTACAAGAAATTTCTATTCAGTCCATTAAAGCTTTTGCTATTGGTCATGCGCAATATCAAGAAGCGGCAACAGGATGTACCATCATTATCAACGAAAGAGGAGCAGTGAGTGGTGTAGATGTGCGAGGAGGGGCGCCCGGTACACGTGAAACGGACTTATTACGATCAGAAAATCTGGTACAAGAAACGCATGCGATCTTTCTTAGTGGGGGTAGTGCTTACGGGTTAAACGTAGCCGGTGGCATTATGCAATATTTAGAAGAACAAAAAATCGGGTTTGATGTTGGTGTTGCTAACGTGCCTATTGTGCCAGGAGCTATTTTGTTTGATTTGGGTATTGGAGATGCAACCATTCGTCCAGATGCTGCTTTAGGTTATCAAGCGTGCCTTAACGCAACTTCAAACGAACCAGTTACGCAAGGTGCTGTAGGAGCCGGATCTGGCGCTACGGTCGGAAAATGTCTAGGGGTTGACTATTCCATGAAGGGTGGATTAGGTACGTATGCCTTACAAATCGGTGAACTTCAAATTGGTGCAGTCGTTGCAGTAAATAGTTTTGGAGATATTATTGATCCTAGTAATGGCTCTATTTTAGCGGGGGTTTACGACCGTAAAAAAGGACAATTCCTAGACACAGAAAAACAATTATTATCACAGTTATCTAAGCAAACAAATCGGTTTTCTGATAATACATCGATAGGTGTTGTTATGACAAATGCAAAAGCATCAAAAGCGGAAATGAACAAAATTGCAAGCATTGCACACGATGGATTTGCTCGAACCATGCGTCCATCTCATACTTTAGTAGATGGAGATACTATATTTACGATGTCGACCAATGAAGTAGAAGCTGATTTAAATTTGGTTGGTATGTTAGCAGTTAAGGTGATCGAACAAGCAGTTATTAACGCGGTTAAAAATGCTGAAACCACTTGTGGGCAACCGAGTTATCAAGCAATAATCAAAAATAAATAAAAAAGTATATAAAATTGTGATGTTTGTCACAGATATTTTTATTTTTTCATCCATAATAGACAGTAGACTGCCATTTTGAGGTGAAACTATGTCAAACAATTATCAACCAGAATTAATTGCAACAGCTAGAGACTTTAACGAAGTAATACAATTAGTAGAAGCAGGCGTTGATGCAATAACACTCGGACATCAGGATTACGGATTGCGCGTACCTGGTGATTTTTCAATTGAAGAAATAGAAGCGGCTACAACGTATTGTCACCAACATCAAAAAAAAGTCTATGTATTAGCAAATGCAATCTTTCATAATGACAAACTAGAATACTTACCTGCTTATTTCGAAAGTTTAGCAGCAATACAAATAGATGCTGTTATTTGTGGAGATCCATCTGTCTTTTCTTTGTTAGAAGATTTGTCACTTGATATACCAGTGACCTGGAATCCTGAAACATTAGCTACGAATTATCAAACATTAAACTATTGGCATCAAAAAGGCATCAGTAGAGCAATATTATCCAACGAGTTATCAATAGATGCTATTAATGAAATTAATAAGCAGGTTGAATTCCCAATTGAAGTACAAGTTCACGGGATGACCTGTATATTTCAATCCAAACGTAAGTTAGTACAAAACTATTACCGGCATATTAATGTACCGTATCATGAACAACAAGCGAAACATATTAGGCAAGCGAAAGACGATGATACGCATTATCCAATCTTTGAAGATGTGAACGGAACGCATATTATGAGTAACGAAGATTTGTGCATGATTGAGCATTTACCATTATTATTAATGAGTCAGATTTCTGGTTTGCGGATTAATGGCATTTTAAAAAGTACTGATTATCATGTGCAGGTTGCTCGGTTGTACCGTGAAGCAATTGATACTTACTTAGCTGATCCAGATCAGTATGAATTAAAAAAAGCGGGTTATAAACATCAGATTTATGCCATTCAACCAGACGACAGAATACTAGACACTGGATTTTATTTCAAAGAACAGATTTATTAACAGAGGAGTATGAACATGATGACAAAACCAATAACAAAAAAACCAGAATTACTTGCTCCTGCTGGAAATTTAGAAAAACTTAAATTTGCTATTCATTATGGAGCAGATGCAGTATATATTGGCGGAACCCAATTTGGATTGCGTTCAAAAGCGGGTAACTTTTCTTATGAAGACATGGAAGAAGGAATTGCTTTTGCTAGAAAATATGGTGCTAAAGTATATGTAGCCGCTAATATTATTGCGCACAACGAAAATTTATCAGGTGCAAAAGACTTCTTTAAAGCGTTATATGATATCGGAATAGATGCCGTTATTATTGCTGATCCCGCGCTAATAACGGCGTGTAAGGAAGCAGCTCCAAATTTAGAGATCCATATTAGTACACAAGCATCAATTGTAAATTGGCGTACGGTGGATTTCTGGAAAAAGGAAGGCATACCACGTGTCGTTTTAGCAAGAGAGGTCTCAATAAAAGAGATGAAAGAAATGAAAGAAAAATTAGACATTGAGTTAGAGGCATTTATTCATGGTGCGATGTGTATTTCATACTCTGGTCGATGTGTACTATCCAATCATATGACTGCTCGTGATGCCAATCGAGGAGGATGTGCACAGTCCTGTCGATGGAAATATGATTTGTTTGAAGATGGGATAGACGGTGCTGTTAGTGTTTCAGAACAAGCAGATGAAGCTTATACCATGAGTTCCCAAGATTTAAGTATGGTCGAGCATATGCCTGATCTGTTAGAACTTGGGGTTGATAGCTTAAAAATTGAAGGTAGAATGAAGAGTATTCACTATGTTGCAACAGTGGTGAATGTCTACCGAAAAATTATTGATACCTATTTTGAAGACCCTGAGAACTTCACCCTTAATCCAGCGTGGGTTGATGAAATATGGAAAGCAGCCCAACGTTCATTAACAACTGCATTTTATTATCAAGAACCTACGGAAAAGGATCAATTATTTGGCAAACCCGATCGAATTCCAAAGTATGATTTTTCTGGACTCGTGTTAGATTATGATGAAACAACCGAGATAGCAACTATTCAGCAACGAAATAGTTTTGGCGTTGGGGACGAAATAGAATTTTTTGGACCTAATTTTTATCATTTCAAACAAACGATTCAAGCAATATGGGACGAAAATGGGGAACCAATTGATCGAGCGAAACATGCTATGATGATCACCAAAGTAAAAGTAGATCAGCCAGTAAGATATTATGATATGATGCGGAAACAAAAATAAATGCTACACTTGGCCGCTATCAAACGAAAATGTAACAACTTAAAAACTCTTTTTATACTTAGCCTGTATAGAAAGAGTTTTTTGTATGTGCAACATGCGATAGGTACATACTAAAGCAAAAAAGGATGACAATTAGATATGCAAGAACAGAAAAAGGTTTATTGGAATCAAAATAGAATAACAGCATTTTCTCCTTTAAAAAAGGATACAACGGCGGATGTTGTTATCATAGGGGGTGGGATAACTGGCATTACAACGGCTTATTTACTTCGAGACACAAACCTTAACGTAATCCTAATAGAATCTGATCGCCTTGCTAGTGGAACTACAGGACATACAACAGCAAAAATCACCGCGCAACATGGATTAATTTATCATCAATTGATGCAGCAGCAAGGAACTGAACGTGCCCAGCAATATTACCAGGCCCAAAATCAAGCATTAGCGACGATTAAAGCGATTATTACAAAGCATCAGATTGCCTGTGATTTTTCAGAAGAAGATGCTTACGTATATACACAAGATAGTGATTATCTTAAAAAAATCGAAAAAGAAATGAAAGCCTATGAACAATTAAACATACCTGGTGAGATGCAAGCTAAAATCTCTTTGAATATGTCTATTCAAGCAGCGATAAAAATGAAGAAACAGGCGCAATTTGATCCGCTCAAGTATCTAGGATTTCTAGTAGATACGTTATCGAAGGATACTCATTTTGATATATACGAGCACACCCCTGCACAAGATGTAGAAAACGGAACATCTAATCAGCCTACTGTTGTAACGAAAGAAGGGCATAGAATTCGAGCAAAACATGTTGTTGTCGCTTCGCATTTCCCGTTTTATGATAACGGCGGCTTGTATTTTGCCCGGATGTACGCAGAACGCTCTCATCTCATCGCTGTAGCTCCAAAGCAGGCATGTTTTCCTGGGGGAATGTACATTAGCGCAGAACAACCAATTCGTTCAGTCCGTGCAACTATTCGTGACGGAAAAGAGACTTGGTTAATTGGTGGGGAGAGGTATCGAACAGGGGATACAAAAAAACAAACACATGCATTCCACCAATTACAAAATTTTGCTAATGATATGGTAGACCTAGAAGCGGTTACCCATCAATGGGCAGCACAAGATTTAACCACATCAGATTCTATTCCTTTTATAGGTGGGTTAACTACTAGAACGAATAACATTTATGTAGCAACTGGATTTCATAAATGGGGAATGAGCAATGGTATGGTTGCAGCACAATTAATTACGGATAGGATCCTTGGAAAGGAGAATTCATTTGTGGAATTATTTTCACCACATCGTTTTCACGTCAATCCTGATTTCATGAAGTTAATTAGCATGAATGCTACCACAGCGAAACATCTGACAAAAGGAAAACTATCCATTTCAACAAAACATATTCGTGATTTGGTAATGAATAATGGTACGGTCATACAATCCGGTAAGGACAAAATAGGGGTATATCGAGATGAAAACAAAAAATTATTTGCGGTTGATACTACATGCACACATTTAGGATGTGAAGTAAAATGGAATAAAGAAGAAGATACATGGGATTGTCCGTGTCATGGCTCACGCTTTTCTATTCATGGTGAAGTTTTGGAAGGACCTGCAACCAAACCCTTAAAACAAGTTGACTTAAATGTAACGGAGGACGCTTAAACATGCCGTTTGTAGAATTTGATCAATCGTCCATTTATTATGCCAGCATAGGCGAAGGGGAGCCCATTTTATTTATCCACCCTCCAGGATTAGGGCACTATGTATTTCAATTTCAATCTGTTTTATCAAGCAGATATCAATTGCTACTACCTGATTTAAGCGGACATGGTCAATCGACATCAGTAATCAATTATAATATTTCTATCGTAGACCAATATGTAGAAGAGATTCATCAACTTATTCAAGCGGAAGGTTTAGACAGAGTTATTTTATGTGCTTATTCTGCTGGAGGCATGATTGCACAATCTTTTTGTATAAAATATCCAGATAAAGTAAAAGGATTGATTGTTTCTGGTGGATATCCAAAAGTTGATACCATCGGTTTGGAGTTCATGTATGAGATCGGTGAAACATTGGTATTACAAAATAAAAACCGATTAGCACAGATTCTCGCTTATAGCAATTCCAATAGTCACAAGTCCTATCATAGATTGTACACACATATGCTACAAGCAAATATTCAACATTGGCTGAAATTCTATTATGATACCCATCATTTAAATCTGGTTCCTTCTATCAAACAGATACAGTGTCCAGCTTTATTTGTTTATGGCGAAAAAGCTGATTGGATTAATGAGCACAGACGTTTCTATGAGCAACAAGCAAATATAAATATTGTTTTTGTTCACCATGCTTTTCACCGAGTTCCCAGCAAGCATTACTATGCTTTTAATCATTTGATAACACACTTTATTAATCGATTATAAGGGGGATTAACACCTTTTTTACTCGCCTTTTATTGTATTTTTGTTTTGAGATACTTTATAATAGTGTACGAAGTAGGAATGTTGTCGGAAAAGGAGCATTTTGTTTTGAAAATAGTTATTATTACAGAAACCTTTCTACCATCTATTGATGGAGTTGTAACAAGGTTAACTGCTGCAATCAAACATTTACGCCAATTAAATCATGAAGTGGTCGTTATCGCTCCAGATCTAGGTGAAGTAACACTAGAAGGAGTGACAATTGAGCGCGTGAAAGCAACTAAATTGCCATTTTATCGCTACCGGTCATTTGCATTACCACAAAGAAAAGTGAAGGATCTAATAGCCAAACATGATCCTGATTTAGTCCATGTCGTTAACCCGGCACTAGTTGGGGCAACTGGAGTTTATTATGCAAAGAAGTTAGGCTATCCATTAATTGCGTCTTATCATACACATGTACCAAAATATTTAGATTTCTATAAATTATACCGTCCGCTTAAACCGATATTTTGGCATTATTTTAGAAAATTACATAATATGGCACAAGTAAACTTGTGTACATCCAAAGCTATTCAGGATGAGTTGATCGAAAAAAATTTCCATAACGTTCATTTATGGAAAAGAGGAGTAGATATTGATAAATACCACCCGAATAATGCAACCGATTCAATGCGCAAGCGTTTATCTAACGGGAATCCAGACAAGAAATTATTACTTTTTGTAGGAAGATTAGCACCTGAAAAAGAAATCTACAAATTAAAACCATTACTTGAAAACCGTGATGATGTGCGATTAGCAATTGTTGGTGATGGTCCTTCTCGTCAAGAATTAGAGAACACTTTTGCAGGTACTGACACAGTGTTTACTGGATTTTTGCAAGGAAAAGAACTTGCTGAAGCATTCGCTTCAAGTGATGCCCTTGTATTTCCATCTATTACAGAGACACTAGGTTTAGTCATCCTTGAGGCAATGGCAGCAGGTTTACCAGTTATCGCTGCCAAAAGTGGTCCCACCATGGAGCAAGTGGCCAATGAAAAAAATGGTTTGCTCTTTGAAAACGGAAATACAGCAAGTATGATCCAAGCCATTGAAAAGTTAGAAGATGAGGACCTTTATCAGAAATTATCTCGAAATGCACGTATCGAAGCGGAAAAATTCAGTTGGTCTGAACCTTCACAACAACTAGTTGATTTTTATGATGATTTATTACATGTCCAAGTAGAACATAAGTTAGTCCAATAAAGGGAATTCTGTCTCACTATGTGCAAGCGAGGATTAGGGGACAGAATTTTTGTGTGTATTAACATTTAATTGGTGATTATTTTTTCTTGTTAGTATCTCTTTTAAAGGGGAGATTCAGGAAATTGCAGATTTACAACGTTAAGAAAATTTTTATATTAAAAACCTAAATTCTCAAAATAAATGCTGAGAATTTAGGTTTTTGTTCATTACTCCATTAAAGTACCATTTAAGTGCATTAGTTCACATTGACAAAGTAGTGCCTTAAGTGTATAGTGTGTATTATCAAGATACACACTATACACTTAAGGCAGGAAAAATAATAATATGAAGATATTGATTTCAAACACATCCGATAACCCTTTGTACCAGCAAATCAAAGAACAAATCAAAGATGCTATTTTTAACGGGGAGATTAGTGAGGGGGATCCACTCCCATCCATTCGAAATTTTGCCCATGACTTAAAGGTAAGTGTTCTTACTATTCGTCGCGTTTATGATGAATTAGAAGAAGAAGGGTTTATAACAAGGCAAGTGGGTATTGGTACTTTTGTCTCTACCGGTAATCTTGAGTTGATTCGAGACTCTAAACGCCATCTAGTTGAGCAAATAATGGAAGAGTTAATTCAAACCGCAAAGACATTGAAAATTACGAAAGAAGAGCTAAATGAAATGATGAATATTCTATATGAGGAGGATGGACATGAGTAACATTTTAGAAGTAACAGGGCTAAACAAATCTTATGGGGATTTTTCTCTTTCTGATATTAGCTTTTCCTTAGAGGAGGATTGCATTACAGGGTTTATTGGTGTCAATGGAGCAGGGAAAACAACTACTATACGGACAATACTTGGACTTGTAACAAGAGCCTCAGGCACGATTAAATTCTTTAGGAAGGATATGAACAAATATGAACAGGAATTAAAGGATCGTATTGGAATTGTTTTGGACGACGGAGGCTTTTATGATGAATTGTCAATGGCAGAAATGACAAGCATTATCTCCCCTGCATATTCAAGATGGAGTGAACAAGACTATAAAACTTTTATGGAACGCTTTTCCTTAAACCCACGCCAAAAGATTGCCACCTTATCAAAGGGGATGCGCATGAAATACTCATTGACTTTAGCACTTTCCCATCAGGCAGACTTACTGATAATGGATGAACCTACAAGTGGATTAGACCCCTTAATCCGAAGTCAACTTATGGAAATCTTGAAGGATTATATGAAGCAAGGAGGTAAAGGGGTTTTCTTTTCGACGCATATCACTTCTGATTTAGATAAAGTTGCAGATATGCTAATTCTCATCAACAATGGCAGGATTTTATTTGAGGAAGACAAGGATATGCTAATTGATACTCACCGTTTGATAAAAGGCGATATAAAAGGTTTAAATGATGAAACCAGAAACCTGTTCTTAAATATCCAAGAAACAGAATTTGGTTTTTCGGGTATCACCAATCAACTGTCGAAGGTCCAAAAAAACATGCATGACATTCTGATTGAAAGACCTACAATTGAAGATATTATGCTTGGATACATGGAAGAGGAGGCAAAGAATAATGTTATTACATCTCATTAAAAAAGATATTCTCCTTGTTAAGAAATACTTACTATTTACGTTGCTTGCGGTAAGTGCTATCCCACTATTTATTATGGTTCGCATCCCTGAATTTTTGGGTCTCAATGCCTTTCTAATTTCAGTGATTTTTGCAGAATTTATGCTCTATCAGTATGTATCAATGGCAGAAATGAAATACCCTAAAGCCACCGCGTTACTATGTAGTACACCATACCCTCGCAGCATGCTTATAAAGGCAAGATATGCTTTTCTTCTTTTTATTTTTGCCTACTGCTATGTAGCATATACCGTATTAGCACTGTTCGTGTCTAAAGTTGAATATCTTACCCCGATAAGTATACTTACTGTTCTGTTGATTTCGACAATATTATTTGGCGTATATACACCCATACAGTATAAATTAGGTTATGAAAGAACAAAGTATTTCTTCTCCATTGTTATTGTAGCAACGCCATTTATCTTGCCAGCACTATCAAACGTAGATATTAGACTCGATTTTAGTGAACTATATGCAATATCTATGTTAGCCAAATGTTTGATACTGATTGCGGCTGTAATCACTGTTTTTGCTATCTCCTTGATTGTATCCATTAAGATTTATGCAAAAAAAGATTTATTATAACTGTTATAGAAATATATCAAAAAAGGAGGAAAGAAAGTATGATCACTTTTCCCACACCAATCGTGATACTTCTTGTATTATTTCCTTTTGTTTATTTTGGGTATAAATTTTATAGAAATCATAGAAAATAGTTAACTTGAGAAATCAAAGTTACCACTTGTATATGACTACTGCCTTTTTCTTTTTGTAAAGGAATCGAAAAAGACGCGGATTAGCTAGGTAAAGTGGCTGGAAAAGAGTAATATGAAAAGTCCTCACTTTCAATTGAAAGTGAGGACATGGTTTAGGTATGTGTTTAAGATGCCATTTGTTTACAAGCCTTTGCGCATTCACGACATATTTTAGCGCATTCTTGACAATGTTTGTCTTTAAACATTTCGCATTCTTTCGCACATGCTTCACAGATAGAGGCACATAGTTGACAGTGTTGTTTTGAAAGATTACTTTGCCGAGACATCATTGCCGCTGATTGAAAACAAACTTCAGTACAATCTGTAAGTGTTTTCACACACATAGTTCGTTCTTTTATATCTTGCTCATATAAACAAGCAGCAAAACATTCATTACACGCGCGAGCACATTTTAGACACTCTTCAATACATTTATCCATCGTTGTTGGTGATGTTGTTAATACGCCCATACATAACCTCCTCACTTTAAATATTCTGTATTAGTTTTATAAGATTATCGTTTTTTATTCAGTTACAGCGTATCTATTTTTATCCTGTCCAATAAGTATTAGCTTTTATTACATAGAGAAAAAGAGCTGGGACAAAGCTAATTTTTAACTACAGTACACGAATGATTGATGAGAGCTTAACCATCGCAACTGGAAATACACTCGCGTTCTGCGTGCACGGCCTCGGGCACACAGGACGTGGGTCAGTTAGACGTTGTCACAGGACGTGGCGGTTTTCGTCTAACTTCTAGCCGCTTTACCAAGTGGATCTTCGGCTCGTGGGACTGCGATTACTCGCCCCATCGAAAACATACGCTGTTCCCGCTAGAGTCTCGTATATTTCTAGTACTTAGTTATGTTTTCTAACTAAAACGAACGATGGATAAAATAAGTTATCCATCGTTCGTTTATCAGGTATTTTAATTCACTTTTGTCCTAGCCTCCATATTTAAACAAAATCTATTATCATTTCTTATTATGAAAATGTTTTAAAGCTAACTTAGTGGCATAATAAACAACCACTCCAATGGCGATAAGGTTAATAATCCAACCTAAAAGTCCAAACCCTGTCATTCCTGAACCATATCCATTCATCATGCCTCCATAACCGCCCATCATGGTTAACCCTCCTACTAATAATTATTTATCATTCCTTGATAGTTGTAATTTTTCATATATCCATCTTTACCGTGACAATAATTGAACATCTCTTTCTGTTCTTGTGTAGATAAATTTGGGTGAATTTGATCTATATGAGGCCTCATCTGGTCAAATTTAAAGGGAACATTGCCGCTTTCGTTTGCATTAGCGTACACATAAGTGCCAGCTCCACCTATAATCACCACGCCAACGATAACACTCATTACTAATTTTTTCATTGTTATTTCAACTCCTTTCTACGAACACTATACCCGTAGCTTTTGTGTTTCTTATGGTGAACTTGTGTAGAAGTTGTGAAGATTATTCATTAAAAGTTAACTAATGCTATTATTAATAATGAGGTGATTGTTATGACGACCATACTTGTTATCGATGATGAGCAAGCCATTATTGAAGTTCTTGAGGCCTATTTTGAGAAGGAAGGTTGGAAAGTAGCTTCAGCAGCAAATGGAGTGGAGGCGCTCAAAAAAATAAAGCAACTAAACCCAGACATTGTTGTATTAGATTTAATGTTACCTGATATCTCCGGCGAAGAAGTATGCCGTTTAACAAGAAATGAAAGTGATGTACCAATTATTATGCTCACAGCTAAATCAGCAGAAGATGATCTCATTAATGGGATTGTGATCGGAGCAGATGATTATGTGATAAAACCATTTAGTCCTAGAGAAGTTGTCGTAAGAGTAAAAGCATTATTACGAAGGATAAAGAAAGCTGCTAATAAAGATTTGCTTCAATTCGACAATGAACAGTTAGTAATTGATCAAGTAAAAAAAGAAGTGAAGCTAAAAGGGGAAGTTATCACATTAACACCAAATGAGTACAGAATACTTGTGACGTTGTCTTCCTATCCAGGGCGAGTCTATAGCAGAGTAGATTTACTAGAAATAATTCAAGAAGATCTTGCTTATTTTGATGGATATGAGCGAAGTATTGACACACATATCAAAAATCTTAGAAAGAAAATAGAAATCGATTCACGTAATCCCCGATTCATTGAGACTGTATTTGGAATGGGGTATAAATTTGGGAGAGAGCTAGATGCATAAAACTTTACGAAATAAAATTTTATTTTATCTATTAGTTGTTTCTTTCTGTGGCATTTTTCTGGCCAGTTTTACCATATTATTTGGTGTGCAAAATCATTTTTCAACGTATGTACAAAATGATAGAGAAAAAAATATTGAGCTCATTGAACAAGCGTTGATAACTAGCTATCAAACGTATGGAAATTTAACCGGGGATAACTTGAGTGAGTTGTTACATGACCAAGCCATGACAGAGAATTTATATTATAAAATCCTTGATGAACAAGGTGAAGTTATTCTTAACACGACCACAATGATAGGTATGATGGGCATGATGCATGGGAAGCATTCGCAAAAAATCGAACAGGGCTATGAATCATCTATAACTAATTTAAACTATCGCAGTAAACAAATCGGTCAATTAGAAGTTTTCTATCCAGTAGAGTTTGTTGGAGAGAACTTTACATTTGTTAAATCAATTCAAAGAAACATTGTAATAGCAATTATCATCACAGTCATACTATCCATTGTCTTTAGTTTGTTTTTTTCAAGACGACTTACCACTGGATTTAACCAACTATCTAATGCGATTGAACGATTACAAAAGCACAGAGACCAAGCAAAAGTTCCAGTAGAGAAGCTCACACCTGAATTTAGAAAACTAGGTGAATCTTTTAATCAACTTACCGATTCACTTGTTACAGAAGATAATCTTCGTAAACAGTTTACAGCAGACTTTGCTCATGAACTAAGAACACCAATTGCAACGCTTAGAAGTCAAATAGAAGCGTTTCAAGATGGAATTTGGGAACCAACGCCCAAAAGGTTAGAGCAAAGTCATCATGAATTAATGCGTCTAGTAAGGCTGGTAAATGAATTAGAGAAGCTTATCGCAGCTGAAAATCCACAAATTAAATTAAATAAAACAACAATTGATGCTGATCAACTGATTGCGCAAATAACCAATCAATTATCTACACTATTTAAAGAAAAAAAAGTACAATTATTTGTTAATAAAACAGACGGTGGTTCTGCTTTCGTTGGTGATCATGACAAAGTCGTTCAAATCATAACAAATGTTTTAAAAAATGCGCTTAATTATACGCCAGAGCAAGGTAAGGTATGGATAACGGTTAAAAATGAAGCAGATTTTCTTGGTTTTGTTATACAAGACCAAGGTACAGGCATTCGCCAAGAGGATATTCCGCATTTATTTGAGCGATTTTATCGAGGAGACAAATCCCGAAATAGAAAAACAGGTGGGATTGGAATTGGTCTCTCAATTGTAAAAGCTTTAGTGGATGCTCACCATGGCAACATTAACATAGTAAGCGAACTGAATGTTGGTACAACTGTAACCATATGGATTCCTAAAAATGAATAAATTAAAGATAGTTCTAAGTAAAGGAAAATTTTATATAAATAGCGAATACTAGAGTGTATAGCAAATTGTCCTTAGAGATGTTATAAATTATAAAAATAATGATCATACAGGAGTGAAACGTTAAATGAAAATAAAATTCTTTCTGTCTATTTTAATTATTTCTATGGTAATAGTTGGTTGCGAACAAGCTGATTCAAGTAAAGAAAATTCATTGAATGGAACAAAAGATCAAGATATCAAAGATTTAGTTAGTGAATACAGTTCAGGTACTGTAAGTGCAGATTCTGCTTCAATTACACCTGAGCAGTTGATTATCAAAAATAACAAGAAGGAGTTCGTTTATGATGTCAGTAATGAAGACTTTTTCATTTCTATTGCACCTTACATCAATCAAACACATCCGTGTACAAATCATAGTTTGACAGGTTGTCAAGGAGAATTAGTTAATGAAACTTTCCAAGTATATATAAAAGATAATGATGGGAATGTGTTAGTAAATAAACAAATGAAATCACAGAAGAATGGCTTTTTTGATTTATGGCTACCACGAGACAAAACATATCAAGTTAAAATTGAACAAAATGGGAAGGTTGCTGAATCAGAAATTTCAACTTATAATACGGACGGAACTTGTATAACAACGATGCAATTAATCTAATGGTAATCAAGAAACAAACTATAAGCAAAACTTAGATATTCTGACACGAAAAGTGGACTTTTACAAAACAGATTAAACGATCAAAAAATGAAGTTTATTTTGTATCCTAATACTTAGTGAACGTAATAAACATCTAAGTGGTAACCAATAGCAAAGTCTGAACACTTAGATGTTTCTATAGATTTAAATATAAAAATGTAGTGTTAGTGATTCAATAAGTTAAAAACATTGGCATAGACATATAATATATAAAATAATTCAATTTAAAATAACTTTAAAATTTATTTTGTCTCACTATCATAAGTATACTTGATTTATGAGACTGTTTTTTTGATTTATCTGTCACTTCCGATAATATATATTATGTAAACAAGAAAATTGAGTATAACAATAAATAATGCCAGATCCCTGATTCCGAGAGTAATCATTACCACCCTAACTTTTTTATGCAAGATATTGACGTAGATCCATGAAAATTACTTTTTTCTCCTTTATATCTAAGATTCCAGATATTATCGCTATAGCTCCACCTATAAAGATCAAATATACAGTTATATAGGGATATCAAGAGTCAGAATAAGTAAACTAACCACGGGGGTAAGAAGTCAATTACCTTTATTAGTAGTCCCCCACCCAAACAGTGTCAGGTACTACAAAATACAGTTGATTGCATTTGTATGTGTGAGATGAATAGAGAATAGCTACTCTGCCTAATTCAAGGAATTATTGTGACTTCTTTTGATTTATATGCTATAATTTGATTAGGAAAAGTAAATAATAACCCGTAGTGGTCACTACGGGTTATAGATAAGCTGTTCCCCCAGAGGGATCGGCTAACTATAGCGTTAGACCTCTCCTAATTACTTATCAGGGCAAATAGGGAGGTCTATTTTCTATTGATCAAAGAAATGATCAAAGCGAGTAATGCAACCAAGAAAGTGCCAAAGCTAGACAGCACAACAAAACTTTCGTACATACTCATAGGCATCACCCCCTTTCATTGAGGGGATTAGCCGACCTTGCCCTAAAAGAAAGCGTTATCCACATCTATTATAACATAATTACGTCGAACATACATTCCTGATCTATAACATAACAACCATCGTAATTTTACCATTATTAATCCTAATTATAAGTAACGCACCCGTTTAAGTGGAATAATTTAAATTTCTTAATTCTAACCACAAGACTAATCATTGCTTTTATAATCGGATATGAATTATTAGTTTCCTTTTATTAAAAATGCTCTTGCAAAGTATGTTTTAGACCATTCTCATCATTACTCAAAGTGACCTCATCAGCGATCACTTTCACCTCTTCTGGTGCATTCCCCATCGCAACCCCTAAACCTGCGTATTTTAACATATCCATATCATTAAAATTATCTCCAATGGCCATGATTTCCTGTTTTGTAATGCCATAAAGGTTCTCTAACTTTTTAATAGCATTAGACTTTGAAGCGTTACCTGACATAATTTCTAAATAGGTATCCTTTGACTTATAAATCGTTAAATTAGGAAATTTATCTTTTAATATTGATTCAAGTTGATTAATTATTTGTGTTTCCCCCATACACAAACATTTATGAATATCATGGTTTTCTTCAATGAATAAAGGGAGTTGACGATGTATAGGAGACGCATTTGTAATTTCTTGTTCTTGTAAAACCCATTCATTTTGACTATCACTAACCACCCATTGGTCATGACTATATAAGCTAAAATTAATAGGTGAAAGTTTATTGACTATTTTATAAATTTCTTGTACATCTGTTTGCACTATGCTTGTGCTATCAATGGTTGTCTTTTCTCCGTTGCCATTATCTGAACTTAGAATCAAAGCACCACTATAGCATATTAAGTGAATATTATTATTCGCAACTTTTAAAATTGCCTTTTTAGTTTCTTCTGTAATTTGGTGATTTGAATTTAATAAAGTTCCATCAATATCGCTAAAAATAGCTTTAAGTGTCATGTTTTATTGTCCCCCTTCATTTTAATTAATCATTAATTTTCTTAAAGGGTATTATTACACTTCCCCTCGAAAAGGTGGAATAAGATGTCCCAAATAATTCTTAAGTAAGAAGAGCACTTTTTTACATTAAAGTCCCGTTAGATCAAGAAGTCTACAACCTTGAAATAACCCTTGCACAGTCGTTAAATAACCGAGAACTAAGAAAAGTATATATTAAAAAATGTCTATTATAACAGATAAGTAGATTAACAATAGAAAGCATATAGAAAAACCTATTGTAGATCTTTATCTTCATAATAATCATTTTTAAGATTTTATTTACATGAAAAAAGAAGGGAGCAAACAATCCTTCTTTTTTCATTCCGTTAAGATCGCTCAATTTGAATAAGTTTTCTCTTTGTTAGAACGAAAACCAGTAGGAAAGAAAGGACTCCCCACCCTAATTCAAAAAACAAGTAATATTCTTTGCTGTAAGTAACAAACATCAATCCTATACCAATTAAAATATTAAGTATTCCCACTATGCTTAATAATTTTGCGGAGTATTTTTGAGCAAAATCCCATAGTTTTTGGTTTTTCTTAGACCTTTTAGTTCGATAGCCATATAGGCTGTTAATATTGTGGGGACTAGAAGTCCTTAGAACAATACTTGCCATCAGAGTACCCAAACCAGTGATAAATACTAACATTCTTATCTCCTTCTATCTAAGATAGTTTATCTAAAACATAGGCAACTGCTTTTTCTGGTTCCTCCGCAGAGTTAACCCCAGGTCCCGGCGGCTAGATAAACAACATCGCCTCCTACCGCAGCATATGTCACACCAACATATTGATGTGCAACAACAACTACTGCAGCTCCCCAAACGGCCACAACCCCACACTGAGGAATCACTTCACCTGACTCAGTGAGCTCATAATCACTTTTTTCAAAGAATTGGTTTAAATGCTTAGAAATCACTTTGAGATCCTCCATAGTTGCGTTTGAATCTTTTGAAAGAATTGATATCTTTAAATTTTCCAATGAACTTGGATCTTCTGATTCAATATAACTACTAAATTCTTTAATGAACTGTATTTCTTCCTTGCATGTATTCTATCCCTGAAAATGTTTCTGTACTAGCATTCACTGGGTTATTAGTGTCAAGCAGCAATTCATCTAGCGGATTGCTGCTTTTGCTTATTCCATCTTTTCGAGGGGATATGCAAAAGCACCCTTAAAGTATTCTCTGACTTCTTTCCAGTCTTTTACACGTCACAAAATACGTTGTAGTTAGTAATCACTCCGTCCATATCTACCGCTGTACGTGACATCTAGTTTTCAACTCCCTCTCTTACTAACTCTATTTGAACTCCATGATTATTTAATAATTCAATAAAGTTACCTGGGGGCTCTTTATCTGTAATTAAAGTATCAACATCTAAAAAAGACATGGCTTTATAGTAACTTGTATGATTAAACTTTTCATAATCAGCTAGTAGAAAGACTTGTTTTGCACGTTTAGATACAATTTTTTTAATATAAGCATCTTCCTCATCGGCATAGTAGATCCCATCACTTGAAATACCTGCTGATCCCAAAAATACTTTATCGAAGCAAATATCATTTAATTGTGAAATCATCTCAGGACCATAAAAAAATCTATTTTTTTGATTGAAATTTCCTCCAAGAATGTTTAGTTCTACAAATTCTTTCGTTGACAACATTTCTGCATTATCAAGTGAATGAGTATAGAGAATCGAACTTGCTTTTAGATGCTCGCAAAGGAACTTTATTGTTGTGGAAACATCAAGAAAACAAAGGTCTCCATCCATGATGTATGTTGAAGCTTCTTTTCCTATTTGGTACTTCTGTTTTGAAGCAGTGGTTAAACGTTCTTTATATGCTTTTATTTCTTCCTTAAAGTGAGGCAATGCAATGCCACCATGCGTTCTTATTGCAGTTTCTTCTTCAACTAATTTGATAATATCTCTTCGAGCGGTATCTCTTGAAATATCGAGCATGCTACAAATTTCTTGGTTTGAGACTTGATTATGTGTTTTGAGATAATCTAGTATTTTTAACAAACGTTCTTCTTGATACATTAGGAAACACCTGCCTTTATTCATTCATTATAAATGTTTATATGTACTTTGTTAAGTATTTTTAAGTTTTATATTATTTTTTTAAGTGTTTTTAAGTATTTACCTTTTTGTAAATAACTAATTAAATGTTTCATGGAGATACAAAGATAATACAAAAGGCACAGATCCAAACACTGGAAATGCGCCCAATGTGCTTTCTTCATCTACCAGGGTTTCATCATCATTCTCAGGTTCTTCACTTCCCTGTTTATCTTCCTGTACCGTTACTTTAGTGGTTGTAATAAATCCTCCATCTACAGTTGTTACGGTAATGACAGCATCCCCTGGTGAAATACCAGTTACCGTTCCGTCCATAGTTACTGTAGCTATTTCAGGATTATTGGTAGTCCATAATACGTCTTTATTAGCCGCATACTTGGCATAACTGTTACATTTAGTTTTGTATCTTCTCCTTCTGTTAACATAACACTTTCTTGGTCAACTACCTCATTTGTAACGTTATTTTCATTGCCTGGATTTATTACCTCCACCGGTTGCGTTATTTAGCAAATTATCATACTCATACTCTACTTGTGTAATTGGCATCATGTGCATAGAGCCAATGATTAGCTGCTTTACTGGTACGAAATGTCGTTTCAATCGTAAATGTTTCATCATCTATCTATTGGGTAGCTCTACATATTCGCTGGTATTTCCAGAAAACTGAAGTACTTTATCGTCTTCTTCTTCGTAAAATCTTCTGTTTTCAAGCCTACTATACTAACGGTAGCTCCATCGTTATTTCCACCATAAACAATCAACCCTTTGTTGCCTTCTTTTGTTCCTGGAATTGGTTCAAATTGAAAGCCGTTTTCTATAATATCATCAGCATCATCAAAGATATTCGTCTCCTTTTCATAATAAACTTTGTAATTTACTTCTGATTTTGTAACCTGTATAACGTTTCTCCAGCTTGGATAAAACTCGTATCGATCGTTGGAAAAGACTCATCAATAACAAAAAACCCCACCGTAAAAGAAATGGAGTTTTAATTTAATTAAATTATGCACGACCAACTAGTCCGTTAAACTGGGTATATATCCAAATTGATATTAGCCATCAGTCGATTTCTTTTTCGATCCAGACAATAATTTAATACCAGCAACGATTAGTAACACGCAGACAATGGTAACTTGAAAATAATCATAGTAATAATGATACAAATCAATACCAAATGCATAGCTTACATACTCTGATAGCTCTGGTAAAAGTACGGAAGTAGATACGTAATAAAATCCTAACAATACTAGCCCAGTTCCTATCCATTTTTGGTAATTTGCTAGATAGGTAACAATCGGTATATCTTCAAGAATATCGTATTCTGAGCGATTTGCTAATTGTAACGCATCAAAAAAACTAAAAAACCAGATGATCGGAATAATGAATAGGAAGATCGATAATTGTAAAGCATCCAAAATAAAGATTGACAATAAAAATCCTGCCATGAGTTGTAAACCGCGTTTTTGTAATCCGAGATACATGTGTCCTGCCCCGGGAAAAATAGATAATGCGATGACTAAAATTTTGCTTTTCTTCCCAATTTCACGATATTGGTCAAAGTCATCAATAATCGTTTTGTCTTCTAATGTCTCCCCAGCTTGCTTTTTATTTAACAAGTTAATGGAATCAAAAATACTGTAAATCCAAATGATTGGTAAAGCAAATAAAAAAATTAAAAATACGGAACTAGTTAACACACTTACAAATAACACCATCGTAATAATGCCAAAAAATGCGGCGGTAAAGGTTAATCCTCTTAATGTTAATCCAAGATAGAATTGTCCCATCCCAGGAATTAAAGATAATAGAATGGTTTTCATCCGTTCATTTTGATTAATAATTTGATCAGCTTGCATTTGAGTTGTTTGGTTCATAGCTGTCCTTGGTGAAATTGTAAGCAAGGTGATAATGATATCCATCATGTTAATAATCCATATCATAGCTGCAATTCCAAAGAACAATACAAATGTTGTATCATACATAATTAGAATCCCAGTTATGCAGCCAAGTCCTCCGGCTACCAGGAAAAAGACTAAATACAGTATACCTCTAACTTTGTGTCCTAAATACAAATGACCAAACCCCGGAAAAAATGCTAGAAAAAATGCTAAAATACGTGACTTCATTCGTCTTGTCCCCCCTTTATCTTATCTAACAAATGGTTTGTTTTATGCATTAATTGCTCTGTTAGTGACGTTCGTTCCATCGCCGCCTGATCGTGTGTCATTGTAATGATTTCTTGAAATGCGCCAGTCAGCATAATAAGGATCGTTAAACCAGCCGCTAACAAATAGTGTGACATTGTTTTGGATGATCGTTTTTGTTGAAGGTTGTACTTTTGAACTGGAATTTGCTTATCGACTTTATCGATTACCTTATCGGTAAAACCTTCTGAAACAGAGTCTTGCACATGATATTGATCTAATAATGAAATATAAGTGCGCATACATGCTTCACAAGCATACATATGGTTTTCTGCTTGTTCTACTTTATCTATATCTAATTCATTATCAATATAAGCTTTTAATTGGTGTCTATCGATATGCTCCATTAAAAGTCTTCCTCCTTCCAATGCGTTTTCATCCATTTCCGAGCCCGGTAAAGTCGCATCTTTACATTTGGTTCTTCTATAGCTAATTTATCAGCTATTTCTTTATAAGAACAATCTTCTAAATAATAATAGTGAACAACTAATTGGAGTTTATCAGGCATACTAGTAATCGATTCTCTAACCCGTCGTCTTACTTCTTTCGTAGTTATTTCCTTTTCAACGTTATTATTATCAGACCATTGATTATCCTCTTCAAAAGTGGAAAGTTCTTCTTTTTTACGCTGCAACTTCCGCTTATAATCAATCGCCTTATGTAAAGCGATACGACTAATCCAAGTTTTAAATCCTTGTGATTGATAGGTGGAGAGCGCATCCATCATCTTAATAAATGTTTCTTGTGCGAGATCTTCTGCATCTTTCTCATTGTGAACCACGCTCATTGTGATACGAAAGACATGATTTTTATACCGTTCAATTAGTATCCGTAGTGCTTGTGTATTGCCAGCTTTAATTTTTTTAATCAATTGTTCATCATGAATAGCGCTCTACCCCCCTTTCCGTTTGGCTCTCCGTACTATAGACGATGGAAACAAAGAAAAGTACTACATATTTTCAAAAAAAAATAGAACCTTTTTAATTTTTATAAAAGATTCTATCGAGTCATTTTCTACGAAAAAGTAGTCGATCAAGGATTACAGATAGTATAGCGATTCCTACGACAAAAACTGTATTACGGAAAGCTTTGGAGAAGGTCATTTCATTACGGAGAATATAACTTTTAATTTCACTCCATGTATACGTATTATTATTGATAAAGGAAAGTTCATTCTCTGATAAATTGGGGTCATTACTAACTAAGACATCATAGTTTTCAAGATAATCGCTATTAAACAGAGGAATATTTCCATAGGCAATACTGATACCAAGTGGTACTAGAATAAAGATAACAAACAGTATGAGTAAGATAATGATGATAAATGGTTTGTTATTTCTTCGCATATTCCTCCCCCCTACCATTAATCATATTCAACTGTATCAAATAATTATGTAAAAATGTTTATGGGTATTTTGGTTTCGTGTATCATTTTCATGCGCTGTCTAAAGTATTGACGCATGATTATTTTATTTCTATCTTTTCTTTTTTAATTTGTGCTAAAATAATGGCAGTCATAAAGATTTTAATTGTTACGCGGTAATTATTTTTATAGAATTCTAGGAGGCTTAGAATGGACAAGCAACATTTAACAAAATTCTATCAGAAAACGAAGCAAGAACGGATAGAAGCATTGGTTTCTGCAGGTCTTATTCACGAAGAAGCTACAACAGCTTTCTCGTCTAAAATACATTTGTCTGATGAAGTTGCGAATCACATGATTGAAAACCAAATTGCCACTTATCAAGTCCCGTTAGGATTGGGGCTAAACTTTTTCATTAATGGAAAAGACTATGCAGTACCAATGGCAACTGAAGAGCCATCTGTGATTGCTGCTGCTAGTTTTGCTGCCAAAACGATTCAACAAGCCGGTGGTTTTAAAACAACGGTAGGAGATCGCGCAATGATTGGGCAAATTGCATTAAAAAATGTAGAAGATATGAACAAGGCTGAAGAAATTATTTTACAGCATGCAGATGCGATTATCGACCTAGCAAATCAAGCACATCCCTCAATTGTGAAACGAGGAGGCGGTGCACGTTCAATTCAAATCAGAAAAATTCAAGCTGATCCAACTTATCAAACACCCGCCTTCTTGGTTATACATATCCACGCGCAAACGCTTGAAGCAATGGGTGCGAATATTATTAATACAATGGTTGAAGCCGTGAAACCTTATCTAGAAAATGTAACAGGTGGTACTGCTTTAATGGGGATATTATCTAACTATGCAACCGAATGTTTAGTTACTGCTACTTGTCGTATTCCTACTAACCAATTAGCAAAAGAACCATACACTGGTGAGCAAGTTCGTGATCGTATAATAGAAGCATGTCAATTTGCGTTAGTTGATCCATATCGTGCAGTAACACATAATAAAGGAATCATGAATGGTATTGATGCCGTTGTGTTAGCAACCGGCAATGATACGCGTGCCATTGAAGCTGGTATCCATGCTTATGCAACCAGAAGTGGACAATATCGTTCCTTAACCAACTGGACAAAAGCGGAAAATGGTGATTTATTAGGAGAAATTACAATACCATTACCTATTGGCACAGTTGGTGGATCAATTTCAATTCATCCTGCTGCTAAATTTTCCATGAAGCTATTAGGAAATCCAGCTGCCAAAGAGTTAGAAGCAATTATTGCCTCCATAGGGTTAGCTCAAAATTTTGCAGCAGTTCGCGCCCTTGTAACCGAAGGAATTCAAAAAGGGCATATGGGATTACAAGCAAAATCACTTGCCATTACTGCTGGCGCAAAAGGTGATCAAATTGAAGTTGTAACTGAACAACTAAAACAAGCACCCAATATGAATTTAGCCACGGCAAAAGCTATTCTTGCACAATTAAATTAAACGCAAACACAAAAAGCCGTTAATCCTGTTTAGATTAACGGCTTTTTATCATTAGTTATTTTTATTAACATATTGACGCATATGATCTTTAATACCAGCGAAACAAATGGTTGCCGGATCTTGTTCAATCGGTAATTCAATATTTTCTGTTCCTGAGGGGATCGTATCTTGGAATGTTTTTTCGTATGCTTCTACGCTTACTTCCGTTCGATTATCTAACATGTTGTCATGTTTTTCTTTATATAATGCTTCTCTATAGTTTGGTTGTAAAATTCCAGTGAAAAATTCCCCTACTGCACCCGAACCATAGCTAAACAAACCGATACGTGAGCCCGCTTCAATCGTCGTATTTAACTCTAATAAAGAGATTAGACTTAGATAAAGGGAGCCTGTATAAATATTCCCTACAATTGCATTATAACGTTTACTAATATCAAAATTAGCTAGCAATCGTTCTCTATCTGCTTCATTTGCCTCTTCTACTACTGATTTTAGTGCTTTCATTCCCATTTTAGTATACGGTAAATGGAATAAGATAGCATCCAAATCGCTCAGTCCAATGTTTGTTTTATCATGATGTGCGTAATAAAGATTTTGGAAAAATTTAATGTACTGATCAACAGAGTATTTTCCTTGAACAAACGCAGTATCTGAATGTAATGGTCGCCAGAAATCCATCACATCTTCTGTTTGATAAACACTCGGACTTTCAATTGTCATAATTTTAGGATCAGCACTTACTACCATAGCAACTGCTCCTGCCCCTTGCGTCACTTCACCAGAAGTTTCTAGTCCATAACGAGAAATATCTGCACCCAAAATCAATACTTTGCTTTCAGGATTAAGCGCGATATGCCCTTTTGCAATCTGAATACCAGCTGTAGCACTGTAACAAGCTTGTTTCACTTCTATGGATCGTACATTTGGCTCTAAATCTAATAATTCATGTATATAAATAGAAGCCGCTTTCGAATGGTCAATCCCTGACTCTGTAGCAAAGATGACATAATCAATCGCTTTTTTATCCTCAGCTGTTAAAATTTCTAACGCCGCATTAGCAGCCAATGAGACAGCATCTTGCGTAATCGGGGTAACTGCCATTTTTTCTTGGCCTATTCCGATCGTAAACTTTCCTGGATCAATATGACGAGCTTTCGCAAGATTTTCTGTTTCGACATACATATTAGGCGTATAAAAGCCGATCTTATCAATTCCTATTTTCAATCTGTTTCACCCTTTTTAAATATGTGTTTGCTTTTCCTATTTTAGATGATTTTGATGTTTTTTGCTATTGAAAAGTGCAAAATTAACCGATTTTCTTTACTAATTAGTATTATTATTGATGCATACCTTTGTATTTCTATATTTTCTTCGTTCCATGTTATACTATAACAGGAAGTACAAACTGCTACTTTTGTAGTAATTGATTAGTTTTAAAGGAGTGCTTAATAATGGAAGAAGTCGTAATTGTAAGTGCAATGCGTACCCCAATCGGTAAATTTGGTGGTAGCTTAAAAAATATATCCGCAAAAGACTTAGGGGTTTATACAGTCAAAGCTGCAATGAAACAAGCGAATATTTCGAATACAGAAGTTGATTCAGTAATATTTGGAAATGTATTGCAAGCAGGATTAGGTCAAAACGTGGCCAGACAAATCTCTGTCCATGCAGGTATTCCATATCATGTGCCAGCCATGACGATTAATGAAGTATGTGGTTCTGGTATGAAGTCTATTATTCTAGGTAGTCAGGCGATTCAACTTGGTGAAGCGGATGTTGTTGTTGCCGGTGGTACAGAAAATATGAGCCAAGCCCCCCATCTTGTTCATGGTTATCGTTGGGACAAGACTTTAGAGGATAAAAAACTAACAGATAGTATGATCCATGATGGCTTAACAGATGCATTTGAGCAGACACATATGGGTGTTACTGCTGAAAATGTAGCAAAAAAATATGGTATTACTCGCGAAGATCAAGATCAATTTGCATTGCAGTCACAACAAAAAGCAAAAGCAGCTTTAGAAAGGAACAGATTTCAAGAAGAAATAGTTCCTATTCCATTAGAAGATGATGAATCCAATGTATTTAAGACTGACGAACACATACGTCCGAATGTAACACTAGAAGATTTACAAAAACTAAAAACGCCATTTATTGAAAACGGTTCAGTTTCTGCAGGGAATGCTTCAGGAATCAACGATTGTGCTGCAGCTGTCGTATTGATGAAAAAATCTACTGCTGAAGCGAAGAATATTCCGTATTTAGCCACTTTGAAGGCATATGCAGAAGTTGGCACAGATCCTTCGCTAATGGGATATGCACCGTATTACTCCACGCAAAAATTATTAGAAAAAACAAGTGTTAATTTGGGAGAAATTGATCTATTCGAATTTAATGAAGCATTCGCAGCTCAGAGTCTTGCTGTTTTGCGAGACTTAGAGATTGATCAGACAAAAGTAAATGTAAATGGTGGCGCTATTGCCCTAGGACACCCAATTGGTGCATCTGGTGCTCGCATTTTAGTAACATTGTTACATGAAATGAAGAAGAGGAATAACCATTATGGGATAGCTTCCCTGTGTGTTGGTGGAGGAATTGGAATTTCTTTGATGGTTGAAATGTAGCGTCATCTATTTTTATAACCTATATCAAAAAAGCTAGATCTAAAATATGATCTAGCTTTTCGCTCTAATCAGATTACATTCTCTGCTATACTAATTGTAACTTTAGCTTCTGGTATCGTCATCTGAAAATTCTCCATACACATTTGAAGTTTATAACTCCGAAGGTTTTTGTTCTGGTTGATAGATCTTTTTAGATGTTGAGAAATGTCTTATGCTAATTAAAAATAGTGTTAGCCCTGCTAAACCGATAGTAGCTCCTATGCCTAAAAATATAAAAGACACATTAACAAATGTAATAAGCCAAGTAACGATAGCAACTCCTAATGGTTGTCCACCCCGTATGATTGTCTGAATAATTCCAAATACCTGTCCCATTAAACTTTGATCAGTCGCAGTCATGATAGCTGTTGTGAAATGAATACTATTAATAGATAGAAAAATCCCTGCTGTAAAAAATTGTATAACATTTATATAAAAAAAGGGGGAAACGAAACTGTTAAAAAGATACATCCAAATAATAAAGTCGATAATGCAACAATAGATACAGCAGAGCTTTTTTTAAACAACTTCAAATTGGCAACCCAGCCTCCAGCTAAAGCTCCCGTTAAAATGGTTGCCATTAATATACCGAAATGATCAGAATTCATGTTTAAACTATCGTGTGTCCATACCGTTATCAACATCTCAATTGAAGCAGAAAACATATTTACTATACACGCTATTAGCAGAATACTTGTCAAAAGTTTATTTTTAAAGACGGATTTAAAACTTGCAGTAAGATTTTCAATGAACCTATTTTTTTTATCAATCTCTTCTTTTTCATTCGTTTTAAGAGCAACAACAGCTTTGTTATCAATAAGATAAATCAATAGAGCGGATACTGTAAATGTTAAGGCATTGAGGAGAATGATTAACTGAAAATCTAATATCGCTATTAAGATACCTCCAACAGCAAAACCAATAATTCCAGTAAGGTTATTAATAACACTAAAATATGAATTAGCTTTTAGATACTTTTCCTTAGGGATAATATCAGGTATGAAGGATTGGGAGGAGATATTAAATAACTGGCCAAGACTTTCAATAAGAAATATAATTAAGGTAATAATAAGCATCGACTGTATCGTAATTTGATTACATAATAATAGAATACATAAGCATAATCTAATTAAATCACTGACCACCATGATACTTCTCTTTGATCTATTATCCGCTATCAATCCAAATAAAAAACCTAAAAATGGTGGTATTAAAATGACGATAGAAATGATACCTAACCAAGTTCTAGAACCACTTTCGGAGTCAATAGCCAACCAAAGAATTGCAGGAAGAAATATGTAGTCACCCATTTGTGAAATAAAACGACTTACTAGCAAAAGGAATATATTCTTATTAATGAAATATTTATCAATCATATAAATCCTCCACCTGTTTAATTACACACCTCTCTGTAATTCAATTTTATACCTAATATTACTTATAATTGTAACTTAATAGTACTAATTAATTTATAAAAAGTTTGACAATTCAGTGAATTTCACATAGACTACAGCTAACGTAGTTCTATTACCAATTTAAGAAGTTTATTGTCATTTTATAAAATAAAAAAGCACCCATAGATAGACGTGTCTAATGTCTATATAATAGGGTGTTTCTCCAATCAAAGCTAGGTACTTTTTCAATTAATTTCTTGCAAATTCTCCATCTACCTCCACTGTTTCATATATGTTAATAAAAGCTTTTTTATCATACTTTCGCACAATTTGTTTAATTTGCATTGTCTCATAACGTGTTACTACCATCATTAAAATTTGTTTTTTTTCTTCTGTATAACCACCATACCCATCCATTAAAGTAATTCCACGATAAATAGAGTCAATAAGCTCTTTACGTATCGCATCCCCTTCTGAAGTAACGATTTGCATTGTTAATTTAATATGATTTGTGTGGATGGTATCAATAACTTTTCCAGTAAGGTAAATGGATAGCATGGTATATAAAGCGATATTCCATCCGAACACTGATCCAGAAAGTAAAACAATTAAACCATTCATTCCTGTGAGTAACATACCGACACTGACATTACTAGACCTTGATAAGATGATAGCGATAATATCCAGACCGCCAGAAGTTCCAGAGTACTTCATAATCAACCCAATGCCAGCACCACCGAACACCCCGCCAAAAATACTTGATAACAAAATATTATCTGCGACAGGGACGACCGGAATAGCATATAAAAATATAGATAAGGAAACAACACAGACAATTGTGTTAATAATGATGGTTTTTCCAAGCTTAATATAACCGATAATTAAAAGCGGTACATTAAGTAAAAAATTTAGTAAACCAATATCAAAAGGTGTTAAGATACCAATCAATATGGCTATCCCGCTCATTCCACTACTCAAAACATCGTAAGGAACGAGAAATAAGTTAAATGCAATTGCTACAATAAATGAACCAATAACGACAATGATGTTTTTCAAACCGATGTATCTATCCTTCCCTAACCATGAGTCTCCATTTTCTTAAGTATTCCCTACTACTGTATAAAAATTAACTTTATATTCAATAAAAGGTAGACTAGCATACTTATTCTCTTTACTAAGCTAAAGTTAGCAAAGTTTTCATCTTACTGTCAATAGCTGTTCTCATTCACGATAAATTCAAATTATTTTTACAAGTCACGCAACAAAAAAAGGTCCTGTTTGATTAGATGCACAAACAAGGACCCAAAAATATTATTTTAATTTAAAAAGACGTAAACTGTTTAAGATCACAAGTAATGCAGCGCCTGTATCACTTAATACAGCTAACCAAAGTGTAAACCACCCAGGAAGAACTAGTACAAGAGCTACAACCTTGATTAGCACGGAGAACCAGACATTTTGTTTAATAATCGTTAATGCTTTCTTACTAAGCTTCATGGTGAAGGGCAGTTTTTCAAGGTTATCGGCCATTAACACCACATCAGCTGTCTCAATTGCTGTGTCTGTTCCAGCTCCACCCATTGCAATTCCTAAATCAGCTGTCGCAAGCGCTGGTGCATCGTTAATGCCATCACCAACCATTGCAGTTTGATAACCTGCCTGCTGCAATTTTTTAATCGAAGTAACCTTATCCTCGGGGAGCAAGTTAGCATAATAACGTGTCATATTCGATTGTTTCGCCATAAATGCAGCTGTTTTTTCATTATCACCCGTCAGCATGACCTTTTCTTTCATGCCGTCATTTTCAAGCTGTTTCATTGCTTTTACTGTCGTCGTGCGAATGGTATCTTCTACACAGATCACACCGAGTATTTCAATATTATTTCCAATAATAACAATAGTTTTCGCTTGTTCTTGCAATTGATCAATTGTTTTTGGAATTGGTTCGACACCCAAATCATTGAATAATTTTCGGTTACCAGCATAATAAGTGGTACCATCTATTGTGGCACTTACGCCTTTACCCACAATGCTTTGAAAGTTCTCTCCTTCTAATATGTTGATTTGTTTTGCTTCCGTATAATCCACAATGGATTTCGCAATCGGATGATTTGAATATGCTTCTAATGTTCGTGCTAATTGTAGTAATGCTGTTTCATCTTTGTGAAACACTTCCACGTCTGAAACTGTTGGTTTACCAGCTGTAATTGTCCCCGTTTTATCAAAAGCAATGGCTGTAATTGTGCCCGCTTTTTCCAAGAACGCACCACCTTTGATTAACACACCATTTTTGGCTGCATTTCCAATTGCGGCCACAATCGCCACTGGGGTTGAAATAACCAATGCACACGGACAGGCGATAACTAACAGTTCAAGACCTCGATAAAACCATTCTCCCCATGTCCCAAGCTGCACTAGTGGGGGAAGTACCATAATAATCAATGCAACAACAAACACGATGGGCGTATAAATAGAAGCGAATTTATCAATAAAAGCTTGCGAAGGCGCCTGTTTGCCTTGCGCGTCCTCCACCATTTCAATGATTTTCGCTATCGTGGTATCTTGTGCTAGTTTGGTGACTTCTATTTCCAATGTTCCATGTCCATTAACTGTACCAGCAAAAACGTCATCTGTTACTGTTTTATCAACTGGAATTGATTCCCCCGTTATGGACGCTTGGTTAACACTTGATTCCCCTTTGACAATCTCGCCATCAAGCGGAATTCGATCCCCGGGTTTGACAAGGATAATATCAGATATAGTAACCGCTTCTACAGATACTTTTACAATATCCTGTCCGCGCTTAACCAATGCTTCTAGAGGAGCTAACTCCATCAATTCTTTTACTGAATTTCGAGTACGATCTATCGACTTTATTTGAAGTAAAGCACCTAAAGAGAAGAGCCAGACAACAAGTGCTCCTTCTAACCATTCCCCAATTAAAGCCGCCCCAATAGCAGCGACGGACATTAATACGTTCATATCCAAAGCCCGACTCTTTACAGCGAAATAAGCACTTTTTACTGGTTTATATCCGCTAATTACCATCCCTGCTCCATAAAATACGTTTGAGATGGTAGATGGAACACCTATGAAGGATAATCCAACACCAGTTCCAAGAAGCAATCCTGAAATAATTACAAACATCGCACTTAAATCAATTAATTTAGCAGGAGCAGTATTTCCTCGAGCTCGTTTAGAAGCTAAAGTAGCATTATAACCAGCCTTTTTAACTTCACTAATAATAGTTTCCTGATCTGTTGAGTGACTAATATCCATTTTACTTGTAGAGAAATTGACGGTTACTTGTTGGACGTTAGGAATTGTACGCATATGCTTCTCAATTGTTTTTGCACATGCCCCACAATCCATACCTTCAACAAAATAGATCTCCCCTTTATCCTTATGCGAACCAATCTCTTCTGCCTTATAACCAAGTTTAGCAACCTTTCGTGGTATTTCTTGGATAACAGCTTGATTTTTTGCGGCAACGTTCATCTTTGCAGTGCCAAACTGTACTTCTACTGTCTGCACAGCTTCCATGTTTGCTACAGACTTTTCAATTGTTTTCGCACATGCACCACAATCCATTCCAGAGACGGTGTACTGTACTCGATAAAAGTCAATTGCTTCATTAGTATGGTGTTTTATTGCTTCTTCATTTGATTGCTCCTTAGCTACTGAACAAAAAGAATCGCTATGATTCGTGCAACTCGAGTCATAGGAGTCTGAATCATCATTTGTTTCACTTTCGCAACAATCTAATTTCTCCTCTGATTGATTGGAAGGTGTTGTAGTTGCTACTGTAGAAGTTTGCAAACCAGCCGTCTGTTTTGTATGGTTACAGCAACTATTTGCTTGAATCTGGTTACTATTGCAACAAGTATTATTTTTCATTTTTTGCATAACGTGTTCTCCTTTAAACTGATACTTTGTTTTGTTCAAAAACCATTTTCATCACTAGTTCAACCATGATGTTATCCTCTAATGTATAATAAACTGTCTTTCCTTCTTTTCTTGTCGTTGTAATACCAGCTTTCTTTAGTGTTCGTAAGTGATGAGAAGTAGAAGCTACACTACATGAAATAATATTCGCCATATCACAGACACAAAGTTCTTCTTCAATGGTTAGAGCACATACAATGTGAACTCTTGTAGCATCTGCCACTGCCTTCAGCATTTTAGCGACATCCATTGTATTTTGATCTTTCATCCGTTCTCTGACACGATCTACTTTGTCTTTATGAAGACAGGTGAACTCGAACCGATTTGTATCAACTATCATCTAAAAAACCTCGTTTATTAAAAAGTTTGTTTGAATATATTATAAAGAAATTAAACCTTATATTCAAATATTTATTTGAATATAAATGATAAAAAACCCGACTTCTGTCAGCTTCAACTAAATGAATTCATATATTACGAATGTTGCTTGTTTTGTCGCTTTTTTCTAATACTTAGTTGAATAAAGAATGATAGGCTAATCAGCAAATAAAGACAACTCCAAAAATTTTGCTCGAACACAAGTGTATAAAGGAAAATAATTGTTGCAATTGTCATGATGATTATTCCAGCTATCTCTAACTTAGAAAATTCCCTACTTTCTAATTGAAAATTCGCATATTTAATATACGAACTCTACCATTCTTCTACTGCCTTTAGAAGCGGTCTCACTTTTTACCAACGTCTTTTATATTATAAATTTTTAGTTGCTCCCGTTCAAAAATGATAGTAAAATATGTAATGAAACATAATAGATATTATGTTTCATTGTGAAAACATATGAAAGCTTGTTGATTCGAGAACTAATTAAAAAATTATGTAATAGTATAATTATGGAATGAAACATATTGAATATAATCATTCATCCTTTTTATTACATATATTCTAATTATACAACAATCCTCTGTTACGCAGAGGGGGATTCTAAGCAAATTATCTTTTTTGTGACGAGTGAGTATTCGTTCGATGCGTGATATTATGTGTGGGATGGATTGGAGGAATTACTGATGGAAAAGACAGAATATACAACGAATGTTTTCTTAACGGAAGGAGAATATATGTATCTTCTATCAAAGTACGGTACCTACGAATTAAATCTCAAGATGGAAGAATTAAGTCGTTCAAAACAAAATGATAAAAAGCGACGTTACCGTATTAAGTCTGATTATCATGCACTTATTAGTAAGGGAATGCAAACAGTCCAACCGATACGCGATAAGTTTTTAATTGAAGCAATGAAACAGGAATTATGGAAACACTCCTATCGAAACTATTTTTTGTTTGTGATGGGCATTAATACGGGGCTTCGAATTAGTGATCTACTTCCTTTACGAGTAACGGATGTTCGGGATCAAACACATATCGTTATCAGAGAAACAAAAACGAGAAAAAATAAGCGTTTCTTAATAAATTTAGAACTTAGAAACATAATTGTGGATTACACAAAACATATGTCACTGGATGATTATTTATTTGCTTCCCATAAAACGGATTTTCCAATCAAACGTGTGCAAGCTTATAAAATTTTAAATAAAGCAGCCAACAATGTTGGAATCCCTGATTTTGGTACACATAGTTTGCGAAAGACTTTTGGTTTTTGGCATTATACAATGCACAAAAACGTAGCTTTATTGCAAGACATTTTTAACCACTCTTCTCCAGATATCACTTTACGCTATATTGGTATTAATCAAGATATCGTCGATAAAAGTTTGGAACATTTCAGTTTATAAAAAGATGTATTTTATCCCAACTTTTTTGAGCATATCCCTTCTTTTCATAGAATATATTTGTACAAGCTATGTTCTATATAGAAGGGAGTCATCTTCATGGTTTTGTTAAGTTATGTCCTGTTAGGATTATCACTAGCAGCTCCAATCGGTCCAATTAATGCCGCTCAAATGAGTCAAGGGATTAAAAATGGATTTATGCATGCTTGGTTTATTGGTCTTGGTTCGATTTTAGCTGAATGCTTGTTTATCATTGCGGTCTTTTTTGGGGTGGTTCATTTATTAGAATCCTCATTTGTACGTGTATTTCTATGGTCATTTGGTTCATTCGTTTTAGCATATACTGCTATAGAAAGCTTAACCAATTTAGCCTCTCTTTCACCATCTGATACTCGGACGAATAAGGATTCATTAGTCAAAACGTTTTGGAGTGGTTTTATTCTTTCGTTAACTAATCCTTTGTCCATTTTATTTTGGTTGGGGATTTATGGTTCCATCTTAGCAAACTCTTTACATAAATACGACTTAGCACAAGTGATTTATTATGGTGCAGCGATACTTGCTGGATTAATGTTATGGGATATTTTTATGGCTACTCTATCCAGTGGTTTCCGTTATTTTTTAAAGCCAATTTTTTTGCAGATGATAACCGTTTTATCTGCGGTCTGTTTGCTTGGTTTTGCGGGATATTTTGGCTATCATGCATTTCAATTATTGTTTTAATGTACCTGCTTTTTTTGGACAATGATCGTCACGACACTAATGACTGTCAGAAAGACACCGCTAATTAATAATCCAATTCTACCTATAGCATCAAATAAAGTTCCTAGCACACCTACTGCTAACAGTAAGACACCTATGCGTTGCTTCCATTTTGCTATCACTGTTAACTTACTTAATTTACTGTACGTAAACAAAATGAAAATCCAAATATAAATTAACATTAAGCTTGCTGCAGTGGTAATGTATTCATATACCTTATCTGGTATCAAAAATGCGATTACAATGGATAGAACTAAGCCGCTGGTTGTTAAGGCTACCGCATAATACGGTACGTTCCTTTTCCCTTTTTTTGAAAATAGTTTTGGTGCATCGCCATCTTCTGATAAATTAGTTAAAATAGTGGTAATCCCGTATAAAGAAGCAACCATGGTTGAAAATCCACCAATGATTAAAATGCCGTTAAAAATATGCGTAATAATAGTTAGATCCAGTTTTTCTAAAAGTAGTAAAAACGGACTTTTATCGCCATTGAATGCTTTTATTGGTAGTAACCAAACACACAAGCCTATCGAAATAATATAAATACAGCTTAATAACCCAAGCATCACTTTTCCTGACTTTGGTGCGTCTTTTGGTTCTTTCAGTTCATTCGCCATAATTCCCATTACTTCAATCCCGCCATAGGCATAAAGCACATAGATAAACGCTGTCCAAATCCCGATTGTTCCTTTTGGTAATAGCTTGTCTTTGGTAAATGTTAACCAGGACGTGTCTCCCTGGATAACGCCAAAAATTACTAAAAACCCAATAATAATAAACATAATTATAGCCGCTATTTTCATCATTCCAAAGATATTTTCTACTTTCTCAAAACCAGAAACACCTAACAAGATTACTGCAACCCCTAAAGAGCCAAAGATGACAGATAACACCCATATCGGCATAGAGGGAAACCAAAACTGGGCAAAAATAGAGATAGCGGTGAGTTGGCTACCCATAATGAGCATTTCTGAAGACCAGTATACCCAGCCATTACTGAAACCCGCCCATGAACCAAAAGCATTTTTGGCATATGTCCGAAACGAACCTTCTTGCGGATCGTTAGCTGTTAGGATCGATAATGCATCATATACGATATATGTTGCTATAGCCCCCATTAAAAATAAAGCAACAACAGCAGGCCCCCCCTGTTGAATCGCAATAGCTGATCCAAGAAAAAAACCTGTCCCAATCGTACATCCGACCCCTATTAAAGCTAATTGCCACCAAGCCAAATTTTTCTCTTTGTCAGTCAATGCCAATCCCCTCCTATTTTCACAAGTAGTATAGCCTATCACGCTTAATTTATGATGCCTACCATCAAATAAAGTTGACATTAAACAGTTATTTAATCTCATACATATTAAAGGATGACGTTAAAGGAGGGGTTCTATGTTTTATCATGTAAAAGAATTACAATATGAAGCAAAAGTTAGCAGACCAGATCCTGTATTTGCTAAAAAACTGCAAGAAGTATTAGGTGGACAATGGGGTGAAATGTCCGTAATGATGCAATATTTATTTCAAGGATTTAACTGTCGGGGCAATAAAAAGTATCGTGATTTGCTATTTGATATCGGTACAGAAGAAATTGCGCATATTGAAATTTTAGCGACATTAATAGCACGTCTTTTAGATGGAACACCAATGGAAAGTCAATTGGAGGCATTTAATTATGATCCCGCGTTAGCTGCTGTACTAGGTGGAATGAACCCCCAACACGCGATTGTTTCAGGATTAGGTGCAATGCCGGCTGATAGTGTTGGTAACCGATGGTCAGCTGACTACATCGTTGCCAGTGGAAATTTACTGGCTGACTTTCGTGCAAATTTAACCGCAGAATCACAAGGACGTCTTCAAGTCAGTCGCTTATACGAAATCTCAGACGACCCTTTAGTCAAAGATACGTTGAGTTTTCTCATTGCAAGAGATACTGCCCATCAAAATCAATGGATTGCCGCGATTCGTGAATTAGAAAATAAAGCACAAGATGTTGTTGTTCCGACAAATTTTCCAAAAGAGTTGCAAAAACAAGAAGTAGCTTATGATTTTTACAATACTTCGCAAGGGCAATCGGATGCAAACGGGCCTTGGGCGCAAGGAACAGCACCGGATGGACGAGGACAATTCCGTTATATAGAACAACCTTTCCCTTATGGCCCTGTTCCTAAACTTCCGCTAGCACCAGCTACCGTTTTTAACACACCACCAAAACCTTTAACAAGATAGTTAAAAAAGCAAGAAACTATTTTTCAAGGTTTCTTCCTTTTTAATGTGTCATTTTGACGCCTAGAACTCTATTATTACGAATAAAACTACTGATTATTCTCATACTACTTTTAAATTGATTACATAAAGGGAGATGATACTCGAAATGATGCATGCTGTAACTTATGAAGGAAAAAATCAAGTCGCTGTTAATAAAGTAGAAGAACCATTCCTTGAAGATGCGCAAGATATTATTATACGTGTGACATCTACAGCAATTTGTGGTTCTGATCTACATCTCTATCAAGGGAATTTCCCGTTACCCAAAGGCTATATTATTGGTCATGAACCAATGGGGATAGTAGAAGAAGTTGGCAAATCAGTAAGACGATTCAAAAAGGGAGATCGTGTGGTAATACCATTCACTGTATCATGTGGTAGCTGTTTTTATTGTAACCATCATATGGAAAGCCAATGTGACAACGTCAATCCTCATTACGATTCTGGTGGTTACTTTGGCTACTCAGAAAAATTCGGGAACTATCCAGGTGGACAAGCAGAATATTTACGTGTGCCATTTGCGGACGCAACTGCTTTTCTTATTCCACCGGATTGTGAAATGGAGGATCCTACCCTCTTGTTTTTGTCTGACGTACTCCCTACTGCTTATTGGAGCGTAAAAAATGCAGGAGTAAAACCGGGAGATACTGTCATTGTACTAGGTTGTGGGCCAATTGGATTGATGACACAACAATTTGCTTGGCAAGCAGGTGCAGACCGAGTCATAGCTATTGATCACATTGATTATCGATTGACTCAAGCCAAAAAGTTTAACCAAACAGAAGTATTTGATTTTACAAAACATGATGATATGGGCGAGTTTTTAAAAGAAACTACCAAAGGTGGTGCAGATGTTGTAATCGACTGTGTAGGTATGGATGGTAAAAAATCACCTTTAGAATTTGTTGAGCAAAAATTGAAACTACAAGGAGGAACCTTAGGACCTATACAGATTGCGACGAAAGCAATTAAAAAATGTGGTACCTTCCAGATTACTGGTGTCTATGGTGGCAACTACAATTTATTTCCTTTGGGTGCTTTCTTTGCTCGAAATATTCAAATTAAAACCGGACAAGCACATGCAAGAACCTATATGCAACCTCTCTATCAACAAATTAAAGAAGGAAAAATTGATCCAACCTGTATCATTACGCATGAACTACCATTAGCTAAAGCTGATTATGGTTATCAAATTTTTAATAATAAACAAGATGAGTGCATAAAAGTTATTCTTAAACCGTAAGACAGTAAACAAGACTTGAACATATCAAGTCTTGTTTTTAAAAGTGCTTCTTTAGATTATATCACCTGGCCATTGTTCTAAATGATAAGCCATATCCCAAAACATATACTCGTATTGCACACTAATAACAAAATGATTTTTCATTCGCTCACGTTCAGCTGGCGTAACGGTCTCTGCAATTTCATTTAGGTGATTGATTTGCTCTTTCACTAAATTTTTGAACCACTCAGACCCATAGGCATTAAGCCATTCTTGGTAAATAGGTTCTTCTGGCTGTTTGTCCTTTAAAGCCTCCCCAACATCATGGTAAATCCAGTAGCATGGAAGGATAGCTGCAATAATATCACCAAGGTGTCCTTGGTAAGCAGCTTGATATAAGTGCGATGTATAGGCATAGGCTGTTGGCGCTGGTTGAAACACGCGCTGATCTTGCTCGGTAATGTTTAATAATTTACTAAACGTTTCGTGTAAACTAAGTTCTGCTTCATACGTACCTTGTGCATGTACATTCATTTTTTTGGTCGTAGCTAAATCAGATGCTTTTGCTGCTCCAAGTGATTGTACTTTAGCAAAATGTGTTAGATAATAAGCATCTTGCATGATATAAAACTTAAAATTTTCAAGTGGTAAAGTGCCCTCGCCTATTTCCTTCACAAATGGATGTTGAATACTCGCTTGCCAGACAGGTTCAATTTCTTGTTGAATTTGATCTGAAAATAACATATTGTTTACTCTCTCCCTTTTTATACAAATAAAAACCACTTTTCTCACCAACGCAGGTAGAAAAGTGGTTACACGTAACCCTTTTTCACTTCCCTACGCTAGTGTAAACTAGATCAGGTTCAAAGGGTCTTGAAGGTGCACTTCAATCTCAGTTTTCTTAAAACACCCCTAGTGGTTTGAATTTGCAATTATTTTGTCTCCATCATAACATGTCTACTAATTATGTCAAATTTATCCTAACATTGATTGTTCTAATTGTTTCATTTCATATAAATAGCCCTTACGTTTCATTAATTCATCATATCTTCCGCTTTCGATGATTTTTCCATACTCCATCACGATGATTTGGTCCATTTTCTCTAATCCATTAATTCGATGACTAACGAGTAATAATGTGTCATCTTGGGCTAACGTTTCAATATGATCAAGAATGACTTGTTCTGTTTTCGCGTCTAACGAAGATGTTGGTTCATCTAGGATCCAGAGCTTCCCGCTTTTTAACATGGCCCGTGCAATAGCTAGACGTTGTTTTTCCCCTCCAGACAGATTTTCCCCTCGTTCAGCAACATGTCCTTCTAATGAAAAATGATCTAACAGCACACGTTTTAACATATCTTCTAACAATCGATCACTAGCATTTTCGTCTGCGATTAACAAGTTTTCTCTAATTGTTCCATAAAAAAAGTGGTTTTCTTGTAATACAACTCGTGTTTGCTCCCAAATTGATGTTGCCCGAATCATTGTATAGTTTTGCTCATTCCAGAATAAATCCCCTTTTTCAGCAAATTGCAATTTAATCAATAATTGTAGCAAGGTTGATTTACCAGAACCACTTGCGCCAACAATCGCAGTTTTACTTCCTCGTGGAATTGTTATTGAAATGTCTGATAGCGTCTTTCGCCAATCGCCATGATAACTGAATGCAACATGATTCATCCTTAGATAAGGTGCACTATCTGTACTTAATGCTGCATTTCCTTGATCAAGTGAAACATCATGGTCATTGACGACTTCATCTAAACGTGTCACAGCTGTTTGGCTTTCTTGATAATAAATAGGAAATACACCCATCGGAGCAATTGGTTCAAATACTGTTAACGAAATCATCACTAACATCGCAAGAAAAATACCTTCCAGATCCCCAATTGCTACTAGATAAGCTCCCACTGCTAGCACTAACCAACTTGTCATAAAAGTGACAAAGCCAGTAAATGATTGATTGAATGCTTTGTTGATATTTTCATGGTTCTGTGTTTGACTATAGTTATTCGCTTGTGAAAGTAGAGCTTGTCTTTTATTATCTACTTGTTGAAATAATTTCAATTCTTTAAAACCAAACATAAATTCCGTAACTTCCGTCGATAACTTTCCTCGTTCTGCGCTTACTTGCTGTTTAATGTTTAGTTGTTTTAATGAAAACAAGAACGGGATAAGTAAAGTTGTTATTAAATATCCAACGAATAATATCACAGCAACTGCCCATGAATAAAACGTTGTAAAGAAAATTGTGCTTACAAATACCAATACTAAAACAATTGGCGGATAAAACACGCGTAAAAAGAAGTTTTGTAAACTTTCCACATCGCCAACCACTCTTCCTAATAAATCGCCACTACGATATTTACGAAAAATTTGTGGTACTAATGGTTCTAGCTTCTCAAAGAATTCTACTCGTAAATTACTTAAGATAGTAAACGTTGCTCGGTGAGAGACTAGCCTTTCTGCATATTTCGCGCTAGCTTTAATAAAACCAAGTAATTTCACGGTTGAAGTTAATACGATTAGTGCATACAAGGGTGGTACTAATGCTGCTTTAGAAATAAGATAACCACTAGCCGCAAATAATCCAACACTAGAAATGCCAGCGATAAAACCAAAGATAACAGCAGAGATAATATCTTTTTTTTCAACCCATAATACCTTAATTAGTTGTTTCATTGGAGTCATCAAGCGGTACCTCCTTGCTGAATGGTTACCATTTCTCGATAAGCTGGTAGGGCAGCATAAAGTTCATCATGCGTGCCATTACCTGTTATTCGCCCCTCTTGCAAAAAGACAATTTTATCGGCGTCTTTGATCGTATGCAAACGATGGGCTATCGTAATCACTGTGCCGAATGTTTGCAACTCTTTCGTTGATTGCTGTAATATCCGCTCTGTTTGAAGATCTAATCCTCTCGTGGGCTCATCTAATAGGACGACATTTGGCTGCTTAATAAAAGCACGCGCAATCGCAACGCGTTGTTTTTCTCCGCTCGATAATCCTCGCCCTCCTTCACCAATATAGGTTTGATAGGTTTCGGGTAAAGAGTCAATTAATGTTGCAATTCCCGCTTTTCTTGCGGCATCCTTAACATCCTCATCTGTTATTGATTCACTAGCCCCGATCGCGATATTTTCTCTAATTGTGCCAGCAAATATATAAGGATCTTGTGAAATATAACTAACTTGGTTCAGCCAACTAGCCTCCGTATATGTTAACAACGACTCTCCATTAATCGTTAGCTGTCCCTGCTCGGGACTGATCATACCCGCAAACAAATTTAATAAAGTTGATTTACCTGCTCCACTTGGTCCAACAATAGCAATTTTTTCATTTGGGTGACAAATAAATGAAATATCTTCTAATGCAAAACGATCTGCACCATATCGAAATGTAACATTTTCTAAAACAATGGTCGGCACTTGATCCGAATTTTCAAAGACTTGATTGCCCCATTTAACTGGTACAACACTTGTTTCGAACGATTCAAAGACTTTTTTGGCAGCACCCATACTACTACGACCATTATGAAAAGTTGTTCCTAATTCTTTTAGAGCGGTGTAAAATTCCGGAACTAATATCAATACAAAAAAAGCAGTAAAGAAAGTGATCCCATTATACAACACTAATTGAAAGGCGATTTCTAAAGCGACAATCCCGATACTCAACATGGAAATTACTTCAAGCATAAATGATTGTGTAAAGGCTATTTTTAATATATCCATCGTTGTATCACGAAAACCAAGACTGCTTCTCTCAATCTCTTTCTTTTTTTGATCCGTGCGATTAAATAATTTCAATGTAACTAGCCCTTTTAACGTATCTAAAAATGTACCAGAAAACGCGGCCATTTTGTCCAATTTTTCTTCTGATTTCTTTTGCGTTTGTATCCCAATTACAATCATATAAATCGGAATAAATGGTGCAGTAACCATTAGAATAATGCCCGAGTTCATATGCTGTGTAAAAATAATAATTAGTGTCAATAAAGGAACAAAAGCACTTTGCATTACTTGTGGAATAAATTGGCTATAAAAACTATCCATTTCATCGACGCCATCAAGTAACAAACTCACTTTCTCACCTGTTTGACCACGATTTTCCATGCTAGTAATTTCATTACGATATTTATTTAACAATCTAACGCGTGTTTGTTTTTTTACGTGACTTGCGATAGATATGCCAATTTTTTTACTAAGATAATCGGCTGTAGCGCGAATCAAAAGTGCACCAAATAAAATGATGAGCCATTTAACAATAGACAAAAATGATACATCATCTATATAGATACCATTCACTACATATGTAATTGCTAAAGCTTGAATGATAATGGACGTTCCTAACAACAACGTTAGGAACGCCAGCATGATTAAACGTAACTTATGCATTTGTAAAGATTGTTTAATTTGATTCATCGTCGATCGATCCTTTATAAAAGGTTATTTTTTTCCTTTTGCATAATCCGCATTAAATAAGAATAAACGCATCAATAAAATAAGTGATGGAACAAGTAATAATAACCCACCAATAAATGCAATGATTAAAGCAATTGCCATCGCGTCTGAAGTCACACTATCATGCACGCTAACATAAGGATCAAGTAAATATGGATACTTCGCAACACCGTAACCGAAAAATGCAAAGAAAAATTGTAACATAATGGCGATAAACGCAACACCATAGTACTTACCGATATATAGTAAGCCCATACCAATGGCAAAGAATGCTATTGATAAACCAAACACCCACCACAAATCAAGCATATTATCAAAATGACGCTCGTTTCGTTGACTTAATGCAATCATCGTTGTTAAGGCCATAATTATCGTTGGTGTTGCCCAAAATAATGCCCATTTTCTTACTAAATTAAGTGCATCGATATCTTTTGCTCTAGAAGCATAATAAGTTAAAAAGCTTGCACTAATGAATAGTAAAGCGGTGATTGCTAGTCCAACAATACTCCATGACAACGGGCTTGTGAATAGTTCAAGATAGTTAAGAGATACAACTCCGTTTGCTTCAGTAATAAATCCGCCTTCCGAAATCGTCAAAGCAGTCGATAAAGAGGCAGGAATCAATAATCCAGTCGCTCCATATAAAAACATGTATACGTTATTTTGCTTTGATCCATAATTTTCGAAAGCATAGAAAGAACCTCTTATCGCCAACAAAATAATTGCAAAACTTGCTGGAACAAGCAAAGCTGAACCAAAGTAATAAGCACTTTTTGGGAAGAACCCAACAATACCAACAAAAAAGAACACTAAGAATACGTTCGTTACTTCCCAAACAGGAGAAAGATAACGAGATATAATTTGATTAATAATATGGTCTCGTTTTGTTACTTTTGCATAATAAGCAAAAAATCCAGCACCAAAATCAATTGAAGCAACAATTAAATAACCGTAAAGAAACAACCATAAAACGGAGATTCCAATAAGCTCGTAACTCATTATTTATCCGCTCCTTCCTCAAATACAGGAGTATTTTTCTCTAATTCCAATTCAGCGGGATTATCTTTAAACAGTTTACGCAATGTAATCACACATAGTGTTCCTAACACGACATACAATAGTAAGAATAAGAAGAACATATGTGTAATATAAGGTGAGCTAGTAGCCGCTTCTTCGACAGTCATATAGCCACGCAAAATCCACGGCTGTCTACCCTCTTCTGCATAGATCCAACCAAATTCAACTGCAAGCATAGCTAAAGGACCACTTAATACCATTAGCCATAGAAATAACTTATTGTTTGCGTTCCATTTTTTAATAATTGAAAACAATAAATAAATAAACGAAATACCTACTAAAAACATCCCGATCGACACCATTAAATCAAACATATAGTGTATCCATAGAGGTGGTCGTTCATTTTCAGGGGTAGCTTCTAAACCAGTAACTTCAGCCATAAAGTTACCATGAGCAAGGAAGCTTAAAAATCCTGGTAATCGTATTTCTCCTACGACCTCATTGTCTTCGTTTAACCAACCAAAAAGTATTAGGTCAGCATTCTTTTCCGTTTCAAAATGCCACTCAGCTGCAGCTAATTTTTCTGGCTGATGTTCAGCTAAAAATTTTGCAGATGCATCCCCAGCAACAGCCGTAACAATAGAAAATACAAACATAGAAATAACCGTCAACTTCAATGCTTTTTTATGGTATTGTTGTGCACCTTTTTTGCGTAATAAAGCAAATGCAGCAATTGTTGCAAGGATAGCTGCAACTGTCACATAAGAACCACCTAACACGTGAGCTACTCGTGTTGGGGTGGACGGATTTAACATAGCTGCTATTGGATTAACCGCAGCAAATTCGCCATTTTCCATCATGAATCCATCTGGCGTATTCATAAAAGAGTTTACTGTTGTAATAAATAAAGCTGAGATACCTGCACCAATCAGTACTGGAATAGAAAACAGCCAATGAATGTATGGATTCTTAAAGCGATTCCACGTATATAAATAAATTCCAAGAAAGATTGCTTCAAAGAAGAATGCAAATACTTCCATAAATAATGGTAGGGCAATCACGTTACCAGCCAACTGCATGAAATTTGGCCAAACAAGTGACAATTGTAACCCAATAGCAGTCCCTGTCACAACACCAATTGCAACTGTAATAACAAAACCACGTGCCCATCGTTTGGCAAGTAGTATGTAATGGTCGTCTCTTTTCTTAATCCCTATAAATTCCGCTATGGAAATAAATAATGGCACACCTACGCCTAAGGTAGCAAAAATAATATGAAATCCTAACGTCATCGCTGTAATTAAACGACTCATAATAACTGTATCAAATTCCACAAAAATCCCTCTCTTTCGCATGTGAAAATATTCACTATATAATTATAACATTTATAACTTTTAAATAATTTCCGTTCTTACATTTTAAACTTTATGGTTTGTAAAGTTGTGAATGATTTATGACTATTCCGTGACACTTTTTTGAATTACAATAATGAACTCCTTTTCCTATTTCCCTTTTTGTCTTTGTTAAACTAAGTATTAAAAAAAGACACCACATTTTATAATGTGTGCCTCTTTTCAAACATTAAACAATTATTATTAAACTTATATATAATTAAGAAGATATAGCCTTCCAAATATCATTTGTGAATACGACAGGATCTTCAACCGATAATCCTTCAATCAAAAGCGCTTGATTATACAAGATATTCGTCAATAAATCTGTCCGATCATGGTGATTGGAATCAAATGATGTTTGTAATAATTGAAAAACATCATGATTTGGGTTTACTTCTAAGATCTTATCTGCTTTTATTTGTTGATTGTTAGGCATCATATTTAACACCTTTTCCATTTCGATTGAAATATCACCATCATTGCTTAAACAAACCGGATGTGATTTAAGGCGTTTGGAAATTCGAACATCTTTGACCTTATCTTCTAAAACTGTTTTCATATAGGCTAATAATGCTTGATTTTCTTTCACTTCATCTTCAGTATCTGACTGTTCTTCTGATTCAAATCCTAGGTCCCCACTGGCGACTGACTTAAATTCTTTTTCTTGGTAATTTGCTAACATTTTAACTGCAAATTCATCAACATCGTCTGTCAAATACAAGACCTCATAACCTTTATCTAATACAAATTCAGTCTGAGGTAATCGTTCAATTCGATCATTAGTTTCCCCTGTTGCATAGTAGATATAGGCTTGATCTGCTTCCATACGATCAACGTATTCAGCAAGTGTTACTAGCTTTTTCTCTTTGGAAGAATAGAAAAGTAGTAAGTCTTGAAGAACATTTTTGTTTTGACCAAAATCACTATAGACACCGTATTTCAACTGGCGTCCAAATGATTCAAAGAACGCTTCATACTTTTCACGATCATTCTTTAACAATTTTTGCAATTCGCTTTTTACTTTTCGATTAATATTTTTTGCAATTAGTTTTAATTGACGATCATGTTGTAGCATTTCTCGAGAGATATTTAGAGAAAGATCTTCTGAGTCAACTAAACCTTTCACAAAACTAAAGTAATCCGGAAGTAAATCTGCACATTTATTCATGATAAGCACACCATTTGAATAAAGTTCTAAGCCTTTTTCGTATTCTGCAGAATAATAATTGTATGGCATAGATTCCGGGATATACAGAATAGCATCGTAACGGATATTCCCATCCACACTTAAATGAATATGTTGTAGTGGTTGATCATAACCATAATGTTTTTCCTTGTAGAATTGATGGTAATCTGCCTCTGTTAATTCGCTTTTATTTTTCTTCCAGATTGGTATCATACTGTTAACCGTTTTTTCTTCCATTACCTCAGTTGGTTCTTCCCCATCTTCTTGTGGCTGCTGGGAGACAATGTCCATTTTGATTGGGTAACGAATAAAATCAGAGTATTTTTTAATCATTGATTTTAATTGATTCGTTTCTAGAAATTGATCGAAATCGTCTTCTTCATTTTCACTTTCTTTAATGGTTAAAGTGATCTCAGTACCTACGTTTGTTTTATTGGAAGGTTCGATTGTATATCCTTCTGCTCCTTCAGATACCCACACGTAAGCTTGGTCACTATCAATCGACTTGGTGCGAACGGTCACTTTGTCTGCTACCATAAATGCTGCATAAAAGCCTACACCAAATTGTCCGATAATATCATGTCCATCTTTTAATTCATTATCTTTTTTAAAAGCCAGTGATCCGCTTTTTGCGATTACCCCTAAATGATCAACTAGTTCTTCTTTGGTCATCCCAATCCCAGTGTCTTCAATCGTTAATTCTCTTTTTTCCTTATTAGGGGTTATCTTTATGTAATAATCATCAGGATGAAATGTAAGATTATCATTTGTTAAAGCCTTATAATATAACTTATCAATTGCATCGCTTGCATTCGAAATTAGTTCTCGTAAAAACACTTCTCGCTGAGAATAAATCGAATTAATCATCATTTCTAACAAGCGTTTTGATTCTGCTTCAAACTGTTTGGTTGTCATTTGTTGTTTTCTCCTCTCCTCATTTATCAGATTAGCACTTTAACAAGCTTTGTGCTAATGTCAACTATATATCATGATTTTGATATTCTGTCAACAAAAAACCTACCTTCTTTGTAAAGGTAGGTTTTTCGTTATGAATGATGATCTGTATGTTGTGTCTTATGTTTAGGTAAGGTATGAAAATTTCCTTTTTTCTTGTGTTTTTTTAAATATTGAAGTTGGTTTAGAAGTTCATTGAACCATTCCTGATCACGTGTCTCAAGAGCAAAATCAATTAATTGCTTCAGTTGAATTTCTGTTTTTAAGAGATTATTATCCAAACGGTTGATTTTCGATTGATTAATTTGAATACTATGCCCCATTAACATTTTATTGTCACTTGCTACGACTCGTAATTGAATGACATTATGATCTAATGCATTTTTTTCAACAAATCCATGAATCAGTTCGCCTCTACTTGATTTCGCGCTTACCCAATCACCAACTTGAACAGATGTGTTATGATTCGTTCCCATGCATTGGCACCACCTTTATTATTTAACCCTATTTATAATTTTTACACTTACGACTAATTCATACTTATATTTCATTAACTTGAGAAATGAAACCATTTATTAAGCGAAAAGTATTTATTAACCAAAAATTATAAATTGTTATTTTATATTGTATGGACTAAGGCGATACATGTCAATTTAAATGCCTACTATTCTTTATTTTGCAAGATAAATTCAGTAAATTGAGTAACTGTTAACGGTTGACTAAATAGAAATCCTTGAACATATTGGCAATATTGATTTCTAATATATGCCAATTGATCTTGTGTTTCAATCCCTTCCGCTACAACGGATAAACGTAATTTTTTTGCTAAATCAAACATGGTCTTCAATACCACATCCTCAGTTTGATCATACAGGATATCATCAAGAAAAGAGCGGTCAATTTTTAATGTATCAATTGGTAATTCTTTTAGGACATTTAGAGAAGAGTAGCCTGTGCCAAAGTCATCGATCGCAATCAGCACGCCAAGTTGTTGAAGCTCTGCAATAAATGCTACTACTTGTTCCTGGTTTTGAATAATGGAGCTTTCCGTAATCTCTAATTGTAAGGAACTTGGATCAATGTTTGTTTCTTCAATTATTTGTTTTATTTTATTGACTAACGCGCGGTCCATTAATTGTACTGGAGACAAATTAACAGATAAATGCATATTGCTGAAGCATCTTTCTTGCCAATCTTTTAATTGATGACAAGCAGTTCGTAACACCCACTCCCCAATATGATGTATTAGACCTGTTTCTTCAGCGATTGGAATAAACTCTGAAGGGGAAATTAACCCAAGTTGATGATGCTCCCATCTTAACAAACATTCCGCCCCCATTATTTTTCCACTTTGCGCATGCATGATAGGTTGATAATTCAGGAAAAATTCATGCTTGTCACAAGCTTGATATAAATCCATTTCCAACCGTAGTTTAGCTGATACATCTGTTTCCATGTCCTCGGTGTAAAATCGAAACGTGTTTTTCCCTTGTTGCTTAGACTGATACATGGCAATATCAGCAAACTTTGTTAAGCTCTTCATTTCAGTCGCGTGATCTCGATAGATGCTTATGCCAATACTAGCTGTTGTGATAAACTTATTCTCTTCAAAGTAATACGGTTTAGCGATTTTGACTAATACTTCTTTTGCTAAATCTGCAACTTCTTGTCTTCCCTCTATATTCGGAAAAAGAATGATAAACTCATCTCCACCAAATCGAAACACAGTGGCAGATTTCAGTAAAATATTCTGCAATCGACTAGCCACAGTTTGAAGTAATGTGTCTCCTGCCTCATGACCAAAAGTATCATTAATATACTTAAATCGGTCTAAATCTAAAAATAGTAAAGCAAATTTTTTATTCTTCTTCTCAGATTGCTCAATGATTTGTCTTAATTTATCTTTATACATGTAACGATTCGGTATACCAGTTAAATCATCATAGTATGCTTGACGTTTAATCAATGCTTCTTTTTCTTTTTGCTCCGTAATATCAGTAATTACGCAGAGCAGTTGCGTTTGTTCACCATCATCTCCCAAGATGGGCACTTTTCCTACATGAAACCAATGTTTGTTTCCTTTATCATCAAATAGAAAATCCTCTATTTCGTGCACCTGATTACTTCTAATAATTTTTCTGTTTAGATCTAAATAATAAAGTGCTTCTTCATGATTTGGATTAAATTCTATTTCTTTTTTTCCTAAAATTTCTTCTGGCGTTTTTCCAAATAAATCAGCATATACTTTATTTACTAATGTAAATTCGCCTTCCCAATTCATGGTGTAAATGCCGTTCGGATTGTGGTTAATTATTCGATTTAAAAAGTTTTTCTGTTGTTTCAATTGATCTGTCTTATGCTTGATATCTCCTCGATAGTTGTCTAATTTATTGGCCATTACATTAAACTTAGCATTTATTGAACCGATGGTAGACTTGTTATCAATGTCTCGAATACGATGATTATAGTGTCCGTCACTAATCTCTTCAATTGCTTTAAATAGTTTATTAAGAGGGCGTAATTGTTGCTGTACAGAAATAGTGACAATAATAAATAACAATATAGATAAAATGATGAAAATAGGTATTAAAATTTTATTTAATTGATAGGATAACGCAGTAATATCAGATGATGGAAGTACCATCACAATACGCCAATCAAATTTTGGAATAGACTGTTGCGAACTATAAAAATGATCATAAGTTGAAATATCCAGTTTTTGCGTCTTAGTTGCATCATTCGCAATAATTTGTTCTTCTAGTTGGTTTATAAATTCTATTTCATGTTGATTTAAATTATTGTATCTGAATAATACGTCATCGTCAGACAAGATCGCTGTATAACTATCTTCAACAAAGTCAAGTGATTGAAAGATAGATTGAAAAGACTCGTTATTGATATCTAAAAACAAATGTACCCATCGCTGCTCTTCTGTATTACCACCTACTAATTTAGAGTACTGGATATATTGATTATCTCTTTGATCCGAGGAATGTTTCATCATTAACTTGTCATCTATTGTATCCAAATCATCTGTAAGTTTATTGAAATTAATATCTAACTTGTTAATATAGGAGGCAATTTGGTGACCATCCGAATCAGTAACTACAATACCATCTACAATAGAACCGTATGTTGTAAGATCTTCTATCGTAGATTGAAGTGAATTAATCTCCATATCTGAATTTATGTTTCTTGCTATAAATCTAGTTATACTTTCAATATCGGAAGTTTTTTGTGTAATTTGGGTTTCTAGACGATCGGTTACATTATCCATTCGTTCTTGATAATGATTTGTAAGGTATTGAACAAGTAGTTTATGGGAAGAAAACATTAAAAGCATAAATAAACAAAAAATGATAATACCGTTTATACTAACAATTTGCCAAAATTTTTTTGAGCGCCAAAAATTAAATTTTTTCAACGTATCACGCTCCATTAATTAAGTTTTCTAAGCTTAAACATAATTTTCCTGAAAATAGTTTAATCTTTTTGTGGTAAAACTGATAAAGTGCTTTATATTCAATGAATTTTCTAAACTATTTGTGCTACACTAGCATATATGACGAAAAAACATAATACAATGAATTTCGACATTTTTTGCTATGTTGGCATTTACTATATACTAACTATTCATTATTCAGCTATAAAAAGGGATTTCTATTTATTTTATCGGCATAAGCCTTTCAAAAATAAGCATATGCTGAATGTAATTTTCAGAAATAAATACCATTCTGATAAATTGTTCTCTTTTACAAATATTTTTACTTTATTGACATAAAATCTGACTATTTGATATAGTAAACTTAATATTAAGTTTACTTCAATCTAACATTGAAGTGAGTATAGAGGTGCATTGACCAAGAGTAGGCTACAAGAAGATGATGAGAACTAAAGATTGTAGTTGAAAGGGGAATTTGCCGAAGTGAATATTGGCTTATCACTTTATTCACTGGTGCTGTATTGAATAAATACAGTACTGTCATATAGCAATTGCTATATGGAGGGCTATCTCACGCGTCATTTTATTGTTTTTACATGATGCAGCGGGCGTCCTATCCCCGCTGCTTTTTGTTGTTTATTATGATGAGATGCCCTCTATTCGATCTATCTAGTTGAATAGATCATGCTTTAAATATTTGAATAGAGGTGAAAGTCATGCAATTCGGACGACTATTAACTGCAATGGTAACCCCATTTGACAACAAAGGAAATATTGATTTTGGTAAAACAGATCAATTAATTAATCATCTATTATTAAATGGAACAGAAGGCATTGTGATCACAGGAACTACAGGAGAATCACCTACATTATCAAACGAAGAAAAACTTTCTTTCATACGCTATGTGGTACAATATGTTAACGGCAGAATCCCAGTCATCGCTGGCACAGGCTCTAATAACACTCGGGCGTCTATTATATTAACTAAACAAGCGGAAACCATTGGAGTAGATGGTGTAATGTTAGTGACCCCTTACTATAACAAACCCTCTCAGGAAGGAATGTTTCAACATTTTAGTGCAATTGCTAAGGAAACAACCTTGCCGATTATGTTATATAACATTCCTGGTAGAAGTGTTGTAGGTATGACTACAGATATCATTGTTCGTCTAGCCAATAACTTTGATAATATTGTTGCAATTAAAGAAGCAAGCGGCGATTTAGATGCCATGACAGCAATCATTCACGATACGGATGATTCATTCCAGTTATATAGTGGTGATGATTCACTAACTTTACCAATTTTATCGATTGGTGGTACAGGTGTCATTTCTGCTTCTTCTCATATTATCGGTCGAGAAATGCAAGACATGATAACTAGCCATATAAATGGTCATCCTGCACAAGCAGCAGCTATCCACCAACAAATACTGCCGTTAATGAAGGCCTTATTTATGGCTCCTAATCCGACAGCCATTAAAGAAGCCCTGGCTTTGATTGGTCTAAATGTTGGAAGTGTACGTTTACCTTTGATTGCATTATCAGAAGAACAACGCGAGGAATTAGCCAAGACGATAGCCTGTTCTAAAAAAGCACAGGTTAGTTAAAAAAGGAAGAGGCTGGGGCATAACAAAATTAGAAGAACCAGAATCTGACCAACGTGAATGAAGTGTTATGTTTGCACACTATCTTATTCAGATTTTTCTTCTTCAGTTACTCTTTTCCCAAGCCTCTTCCTTTTTCTTTAATCCAATAGTACCGTTTTATTTTCTTGTTGTTTAACCTTGTTTTCTTTCATTAATTTTCCTAACGCGCGTTTAAATGCAGCTTTGCTTATTTTAAATGTATCATATATTGTAGTTGGATCTGTTTTATCATTAAAAGGCATTTCTCCATGATGGTCCTGAAGATAGGCTAATATCGTGTCAGCATCCGTTCTTCTTGCTTCTTTTTTCCGAGGACGTAACGAAACATTTATGGTACCATCCTCTTTAACGGCGATTACTCTTCCATTGACCCATTGTCCTAATCGCGGTTCATGTTTACGTTCTGTATGATGGATAAACCCTCTGTAACCTTGATCTGAGATCATCACTGCTCCTTCTCGATCTGTTCGAAAAATTCTTCCTTCAATCGATTGATCAAGCAAATTTTCTGGTGCAATATCCCATGTCCCTTCAAAATCAGATTCGGATACAGGTTTTGCTAATAACCTACCTTTTTTATCATGTTCTAATGTAACATATAATTGATCCTCTACTTCAGGCCAAACACTGGTATAAACCGGTAGATCATCTTTAGAAACTAAGATATCAACGGCAATACCTATATCAACAAATACACCTAAACTAGGAACAATTCTAGTAACATCAGCCCAATCAAATACATCTAATTGAACATCAGGCAACCTTGTAGTACCATACCATTGATCATTATCTAAATAGACAAAGACTTGGTAGTTTTGATTTAATTCCAATGCATCATTATTTTCTTTATTAACATACACATTTGCTAATGCTGTATTAGAAAGTACATAATAGTCTTTGATTTCGTTCTTTACTTGTAATGAAACAATATTTCCAGCAAGTGATTTCTTCAAATTTTAGCCTTCTTTCTATTCTCTATTCTAATAAATTATTATAACCGAAGTCATACGTTGATAAAATAGTAAAGGGAATAATATCATTCGATTCATTAATATAATTAATAAAATAAACATAAAGGTTGGTAAAATAACATGAAAATTTATGTAGATGCAGATGCTTGTCCAGTAAAAGATATTGTAATTGAAGAAGCACATGAAAAAAATATACCCGTATTGTTAGTGAAAAGCTATGCTCATTTTTCTACACAAGAAGACCCAGCTGGTGTAACTTCTATTTATGTAGACGCTGATCGAGAAGCCGTAGATTATCGGATTCTTTCTTTGGTAGCAAAAGATGACGTAGTAATTACACAAGATTATGGACTTGCTTCATTAGCATTAGAAAAACAAGCAAAAGTTTTACACCACAAAGGATTCTTGTATTCTAATAAGAATATTGATTACTTGTTAGAAGTGCGTTATCAAAATGCACAGGCTAGACGTCAAAAGCAAAAAATCAAGGGCCCAAAGCGGTTAACACAGGAAGATAAAGATCTTTTTCGAGCTAAACTTCGTGATACCTTAACTAATTATTGATAAATTCTTAAAATTTGGTTGACAGGAACTAGGTAACTAAGGTAAGTTTGTTTTAATTCCGATTAATTTAATAAGAATAATGATATTAATGAATAAGGTGTGACAATAATGTTTCTTACTATACAACAACTTAATAAACAATTTTCGGATCAAAACGGTCAAGTTAGCACTATTTTGAAAGATATCAATTTATCTGTCAACGAAGGAGAGTTCATTTCCATTTTAGGGCCATCTGGTTGCGGGAAATCTACATTACTCTCGATTATCGCTGGCTTAACATCTGCTACTGAAGGAAAAATTAAAGTCGAAGGAACACCTATCTCCTCACCAGGAAAAGACCGCGGAATGGTATTTCAAGAACCAGCTTTATTCCCTTGGTTATCAGTTAAAGAAAACGTGATGTTTCCTTTAAAAAGCGATGGATCCAAAATAGATGCTGAAGAAAAAGCAACAAATTATTTGAAAATGGTACAATTGTCAAATTATCTTGATCATTATCCGCATGAAATATCCGGTGGAATGCAGCAACGTGTAGCTATTGCGCGTGCGTTAGCGATGGACCCTAGATTATTATTGATGGATGAGCCATTTGGTGCATTAGATGAACAAACTCGCACAAGATTGCATACGCAATTAGAAAACATTTGGAGAGATACAAAGAAAACTATCTTATTTGTAACACATAGCATTACTGAATCTATTAAGTTATCAGATCGCATTATTGTCATGGGCACACGACCTGGTACCATATTAGCCGATATCAAAGTGACCATTTCACGACCACGAGAAGATCATAAAGAAAAAATGTTTGAACTGGAAGAAGAAATTATGACCTATCTTAAAAAAGAAATCGATAAAGTAATTGCTGAGGAGAATTGATATGAATCCACTACTAAAACGAATTCTTTTCTTTGTTATCTTAATCGGTTTTTGGAGCTTTGGTTCTGCAGTAAATTTATGGTCTGAAGTGTTGTTCCCTTCCCCTCTCAGTGTAATTAATTCTTTAGTAGCAGGCATAACAGATATGACACTGATCTATGATTTAATTGCTAGTTTTCGCAGGTTGGCAATCGGTCTAAGTATCGCGCTAATTATTGGAACAGCAATTGGGGTATTAATAGCGAAATCAAAAACAGCAGATGATACGATTGGTGCCATGCTATTGGCATTACAAAGCGTGCCTAGTATTGTCTGGCTACCATTAGCAATAATGTGGTTTGGCCTTAATGAAAAAGCAGTTATTTTTATCGTTATCCTTGGTGGTACATTTGTGATGGCCTTAAATATTCGAACTGGCATTAAAAATGTGTCCCCATTATTTATTAAAGCAGCACGAACCATGGGATCTTCAGGCTTTGACTTATTTCTACGAGTCATCTTCCCTGCTTCTATTCCACACGTCGTAACAGGAACACGCTTAGCTTGGGCCTTTTCTTGGCGAGCGTTGATGGCTGGAGAATTACTTAGTACTGGGCCTGGATTAGGTTATACACTGCGCTATGCTTCTGATTTCGGTGATATGAGTTTAGTCATTGGTGTCATGATTATCATTGGTGTTATTGGTGCTATTGTCGATCAACTAATTTTCCAACGTATTGAAAAGAATGTAGCAAGACGTTGGGGCTTATCATAAAAAACCCTAAGGAGGAAAGTGACATGAAAAAAGTAATAATTAGTATAGTATTTATCTTTATTGTAGGTGTTTTAGCAGCTTGTGGTACTTCGGGAGGATCGACTTCTAAGGATGACGAACGGACGATCACCCTTGGATATTTTCCTAATATTAACCATGTTCCTGCTATGGTTGCCAAATCAGAAGGTATATATAAAGAAAAAGTAGGCGACAATGTTACAATTGAATACAAAACATTCCCTGACGGTGCTTCTTTTATGACAGCATTAAAAACAGGCGAAATTGAAGCAGGACTTGTTGGCCCGGGACCAGCAATGAATAATTACACGACAGGAACAGATGTAAAGATTTTAGCTGGTGGTTCTACAGGTGGTACAGTAACAGTTGCTAGAAAAGATAGCGGTATTGAATCAATTGAAGACCTTAAAGGAAAAACATTTATTACCCCGCGTGTGGGATGTACACACGATGTGCAATTCGAAACTTTCATGAAGGAACATGGTATCACTTCTGAACGTACGGGTGGTGAAATGGTTCATACCACAGGAAAACCAGCACAGTATCAGGCAATGTTTGAATCAGGGAAAGTAGATGTTGCAGTTGCTCCAGAACCTTGGGGATCTGTATTGCAAATGGAAACTGGCGCAAAAGTAATTGTCGCACCAGATGAAGTTTCTTTCGGTGAAACATTACCAGCTTCTGTCCTCGTTACATCAGGTGATATGATTAAAAACGATAAAGAATTAATTCAACAGATTGTCGAAGCACATAAAGAAGCAATTACCTTCATCAATGAAAACGAGGAAAAAGCAAAAGATATCACGATTGCAGATATCAAAGAAAACACTGGTCAAGAATTAAGTAAAGAAGTAATTGATAGCGCATGGAACAACATTGGTTTTAGTTATGATGTTAGTGCAGAAGAAGTGCAAGCATTCGGGGATTCTTCTTACGAATTAAAATTCTTAAAAGAACAACCAGATTTCTCAAACTTAATTGACACACAGTTTATTGACTAATTTATTGTTAGAAAAAGGCTTTAAAGAGAAAGATCTCTTATAAAGCCTTTTTTGCTTTATAAGTGTGGATGCAATTAGGAAATTGATTTAAATTTTCATGAATTAAAATAAGAATCTAACATGAAGTCATCATTGTCATATTTATACCTCTTTCTAACATATAGTCATTTTTTAGAATACTGTATATTTCCAGATCGATTACTCCTTTCCCAGCCCAAACACTCGCTTGTCTTAAGACACCTTCTTTGATAAAACCATTCTTCAAAAGTACCTTTTTTGATATTTTGTTCGCAGGCATTACCTCTGCTTGAATTCGATTTATATTAACCTCCTCGAATAAAAAACGCACTATTCTTTGGACGGCCTCAGTTGAAATTCCTTTGTTCCAGAATTCCTCTGCTAGAAAATACCCTATACTAGCCATATTTACGTCTTTATTAAAGCTCATCACTTCAATAATTCCTACTAACCGATTATCTTGAAAAATCCCCCATTTAATTCGCTTTTTCTTATTAAAATCTCGTTCAAAATGACTTATCATTTTTTGTACTGTTTGCTTATTGTGTTTAGGAATAATTCCACAGTATGTAAATACAGCGTCGTTATTATAAATTGCAAAAACCTCTTCTAAGTGGATATCTTCAATTTTACTAAGAACGAGATGATCAGATTGTAATACTGGGAAGTCACTAAATATCGCATCAAAGTTCATTATTCCCTTCGCTCCCTTACGCATTTCTTAAATTCTTTAAGAAATGCTATTAGTTAAAATCTTATTTTAATTAATATAAAGAAGTGTGATTGGAAATCTCCATTTCTAGGTGTCCATCTTTATCAACAGATTTAATTTTTATATTGGCCTTTCCAGTATATCCTTTTTCAAAATAACCAATGACATTTTCCGTTTGTACTTTACCTTGGTTATTTATATATTGTAAAGATATCTCTGCTTCATCAAAAGATTCAAAAGAATGCTTGCTTGGATCTATATGACATTTGACTTCTTTCTTAGCTCCGATGGAGGGTAGCATAATATCTGATTTGATATTGTCATAGGTGACATATAAACCCGTGATTTCTTGATTTGTTTGATTCTTTATTATAATTTGCAACCCATTTTGGGAGAGCCAGTAAATTGGTATTGCTATTAGAATACAAACAATAATAATAGCAATAAGCTTCTTCTTTCTCATTTGTAGTAATCCCCCTTTTACATAGAAAGATGTATTTATATTTGATAAAGTTACACAATCATTGTATATGAATTGTAAAAAAGTTCAACTTCAGTAAATAATAACATTACTGAAATCGAACTTTTAGAATACTTAATTCTTATCTTGTTGTTTAGGATTCTCTACTATCTCAGCTAATTTACTTTGATCCCAGCGGATTGCTGTCTCTTTCGGAATATCATATTCTTTGTTCACTCGTAGTAACTGCTCATTATATCTGGTTTGCACAAGCATTCTTACTTTAACCATCGTGTACCTCTCCAATTCTGATTCACCAAACATTCGAGTATTTATTCACCAAATAAATTCATGCTTAAATAACGTTCTCCTGTGTCTGGCGCAATACAAACAACACGTTTTCCTTTTCCTAAACGTTTCGCCACTTCAATGGCAGCAAAGACAGCTGCACCACCAGAAGGTCCGATAAAGATTCCCTCTTTTTGCCCTAGTTGCTTCATCATATTAATAGCGTCATCATCTTCAATCGGCATAATTTCGTCATAAATAGATGTATTCAAAATCTTTGGTACGAAGCCAGGACTGGTACCAACTAATTTATGCTTACCAGGCTTTCCTCCTGATAAAACAGGTGAACCTTGTGGCTCAACAACAGCAATATGAATATTAGGCAACCATTCTTTGAGTGTCTCACCAGTTCCTGTAATGGTGCCACCAGTACCTGCCGTTGCAACAAAAGCATCAAGATGTTGATCCATTTGCTCATAAATTTCTTTAGCCGTTGTAACTCGATGAACATCAGGATTTGAGACATTCTCAAACTGTTGTGGCATAAAACTATTTGGAATATCTGCTGTTAATTCTTTTGCTTTTTTGATTGCGCCTGGCATTTTCTCTTCACTTGGTGTGAGAACCACTTGTGCACCATAGGCCTTTAAGATATTAATACGTTCTTTTGTCATGTTATCAGGCATTACTAGAATTGCTTTATATCCTTTTGCGGCTGCAGTCATCGCTAAACCAATACCCGTGTTTCCACTTGTTGGTTCGATAATCGTTGATCCAGGTTTTAAAATCCCTTCTTCTTCTGCTACTTTGATCATGTTAAATGCTGCTCTATCCTTAACACTCTTTGAAGGGTTAAACATTTCTAATTTAACATAAACGTCTGCAGCATCATCTGGAATCAAACGGTTTAATTTTACAATTGGTGTTTCACCGATTAATTCTGTCATATTATTTACAACACGCATGTATGTAACATCCTCTCTATAATAAAAAGAAATAAAAATAAAAACTGATCAATTTACTATGATTATTATAACAATATCTATGAATTAAGCCAATCTGTAACATTTCTTCAAACAAAAAAAACCAATGGCTAATATACCATCAGTTTTATACTACCATAGGAAAGCTTTGTTCCTGCTTTTTCATTTGTTTTAAACACTTCTGCTTTAAGGTCTTTTTTTCTTGAAAACTTAGGAACGAAGCATCAATTGCATTAATCGTTAATTGATTCAATTCAGTTATTGTAAAATGAAAATGGTCCATTAAAATAGAGAATTCTTTTGTGATGCACGTATCAGAAACGGTCATATTATCAGTATGAACCGTAACTTTTAACCCTTGATCAAAATAATATCTAATCGGGTAGTGTCCCCACCCATCCGTGGCCTTTGTTTGTAAATTACTAATTGGACACATTTCTAATGGTATTTCTCTTTTTTTAATCTCATGCAAGAGTTTGTCGTCTTCGGTTAATCTTACACCATGACCAATGCGGGCAGCACCTAACTGCTTAACAGCTTCTTTAATGCTTTCTGCCCCCGCTGCTTCTCCAGCATGAATCGTAATCGGTATTTCTAGTTGATTCGCTAATGCAAAGGTATCTCGGAATAATGAAGTAGGAAAACTGTTCTCGTCTCCGGCCAAGTCTACAGCAACCAATCCTTTATTTAAATATTTAGCAGCAACACGAATCACTTCTTTATTAACTTCGGCATCGTGATGACGCATGCAGCATGTAATAACCCGTGTCTCTACTCCAAACATACAGGAACCTTTCGTTAAGCCTTTCATTACTGCATTAAGCACTTCCTCTAGTTGAAGTCCTTGTTCACGGTGCTGTTGAGGTGCAAATCTCACCTCAATATATGCACAATTGTCTTGTTTTGCTTGTTCCACTAATTCATAGGCAACGCGTTCTAATGCTTGTTTAGTTTGTAACACTTTAGCCACAAGATCGAACGGACGTAAATATTCTGCTAAACTAGTACAATTATCTCCGACAGACATATAGGAAGACAAATCAGCAATAGACTGGGTTGGTAATGTCACGCCTTGCGCACGAGCTAATTCCAATAATGTCTTTGGTTTAACACTTCCATCCAAATGAAGATGTAAATCTACTTTTGGTAGTTGTTTAATAAAGGAATACGCTTGCTTTGTAACCATTGAGTCCTCATCCTTCCCAAGATTTAATAATAATGATAATAAAATTTCTTTTCGATTGCCATTATTATGTAAGTAAAGTTCACAAACAAATTTAAAATCTTACCCATTCGCCCTAAGCTTTCACATAATTGGAATGATGTGAAAGCGTTAAGTGAAAAATTATTACTCCATCTAATTAGGCTACCTCTTTATCTGGCTCATTTGTCATTTGTTGCATTGGTTTTTTTCTAAAATTAAAAATAACATTTAAAATGATTGCAGTTAAACTCCCTACGACAATTCCACTTTCTGTAATTGGTCTTAGACTATTAGGTAAACTTGTAAAAATCTCTGGTACGGTTGTTACCCCTAACCCCATTCCAATTGCGCAAGCAACAATTAATAAATTTTCTTGTGACGAAAAATCAACTTTACTTAACATTTTTATTCCATAAGCAATCACCATTCCAAACATGGCAACCATTGCCCCACCTAAAACGGCTTTTGGTATAATTAATGTTAAAGCACCGATTTTAGGCACAAGTCCAAGCATAATTAACATAACACCTGCTGTGTAAATTACTTTTTTGGAGCGAACACCTGACAATTGCACCAAACCGACATTCTGTGAAAAAGTTGTATATGGAAAAGAGTTAAACAAGCCACCAAGTAAAATGGCAATTCCTTCTGCACGATAGCCTCTTTCCAAATTTTTATCTGTTAACTTTTTATCGCAAATGTCTCCTAGTGCAAAATAAACACCTGTTGATTCGACTAAACTTACAATCGCCACTAGCACCATTGTTAAAATAGGTACGATATGGAACTTAGGTGTTCCGTAATGAAATAGTGTTGGTATGTGAAACCAGCTACTTTCTGCTACAGTGCTTAGGTCTACCATTTCGAAAAACGAAGCTATTACAGTTCCAACGACAATACCAAGTAAAATTGCAATTGATTGTATAAAGCCTTTTCCAAAACGAAAGATTAATAAAATAATCAATAATGTCCCAAATCCTAAACCTAAGTTCGTTAAGCTACCAAACTCACTATTATCTGTGCCACCAGCCAGATCATTCATCGCAGTCGGTATCAACGTAATACCAATAATGGTCACCACAGAGCCTGTCACAACCGGCGGAAATAATATAATCATTTTACTAAAGAACTTAGCAAGTAACACGACTAATAAACCAGATATTAAAATCGCACCATATATCGAGGTGATTCCATAATTATTGCCAATCGATATCATGGGGCCCACTGCAGTAAAGGTACACCCTAGTACAACTGGTAATCCAATACCAGTGAATTTATTCCGCCAAACCTGTAAAATACTTGCGATACCGCACATTAAAATATCAATGGAAATTAAGTAAGTAAGTTGTGCGTTAGTAAGTCCGATCCCAGCTCCAACAATCATTGGAACAACTACTGCCCCGGCATACATGGCTAATACGTGTTGTAATCCTAATGATGCGATTTTTCCTTTTGTTAACTTCATTATGCAAACTCCTCCTCACTTACAAATTCAATGGTTTTATTTTTTAATGACTTGATTCTTGCTAATGACTCTAATTGATATCCTTTATCATGAATCATTTTACCACCATCTTGAAAAGCTTTTTCAATGACGATGCCGATACCAGCGACTGTAGCATTAACTTTTTCCACGATATCAATAAGTGCTAGTGTTGCTTGCCCATTTGCAAGAAAATCATCAACAATTAAGATCTGATCATCAGTACTAAGAAATTTTTCAGCTATCGATATTTCATTTGTTTCTTGTTTTGTAAATGAATAAACTTTAGAAGTTATCAATCCATCCGTTAACGTTAATGATTTCTTTTTGCGAGCAAAAAGAACTGGGACATTTAAAATCAATCCAACCATTACAGCAGGGGCAATACCCGATGATTCCAATGTAACGATTTTCGTTATTGTCTTGTTTTCAAATCGCTTAATAAATTCTTGTGCCACTTCATACATTAATGTTGGATCAATTTGATGATTTAAAAAGTTATCCACCTTCAAGACTGTGTCGGAAAGTGCTACCCCTTCCTCAGTGATCTTTTGTTGTAGTTTTTCCATGCTTGCAACCCCCTATTTGTGAATATAAAAAACCCAAAGATTGTGCACACCTAATGAGATGAGCAATAATCTTTGGGCATTGTTCGTTATTGAAACATAGATCAATAAACATACATCTATTGCTCACTCATAGTCAGATCATTTACGGTAATCTGGTAGAAACTTGTAGGCCATATCCCCACTATTATACGAGTGAATAATTATGAAATTATTATTTTAATATTGTAACACGCCGTTGATTGATTTCAAGAACTTTTTTATTTTTTATTTAGTTACGAATGATTGTTTGTTAAATCAGTAAAGCATTCGCAAGGTAATCTATTTCCATTGACTTGTTTATAACAAAAAAATTTTATATATAAATAATCTGACAAAAGGGATTACCTTTGTCAGATTAATAGATGAAACAGTGCTTCATCTTTATTAATTTCAATATAAGAAAAGTCATGTTCTTCCATTCGCGCCATCAATGGTTGATAGTCACTTCGATGTTTTAATTCAACCCCAACAAGAACAGGACCTTTGTCACGATTATTTTTCTTCGTGTATTCAAAACGAGTAATATCATCTGTTTCACCTAGAACTTTATCTAAAAATTCACGTAACGCACCAGCACGTTGCGGGAAGTTAACAATAAAGTAATGTTTATAGCCCTCGTAAACTAGTGATCTTTCTTTCATATCTTGCATGCGATCCATATCATTATTGCCACCACTTACGATACAAACAACATTTTTACCTATGATTTGTTCACGATATTGATCTAATGCTGCAATTGGCATCGCTCCAGCTGGTTCAGCTACAATGGCATTTTCATTGTATAGATCAATTAATGTACTACAAACTTTCCCTTCTGGGACAATTGCAATATCATCAATCACCTCTTTAGCAATTTCAAAAGTTAAATTGCCAACTTGCTGTACGCTAGCTCCATCAACAAACTTATCTACCTTATCCAGTTTAACAACCTTTTGCTGTTTTAAAGCAGCCTGCATAGATGGTGCTCCTTGCGGTTCCACACCAATAACTTGGGTATCAGGACTAATGTTTTTCATATATGAACCAACACCAGAAACTAAACCACCGCCACCTACTGACATAAAAATATGGGAAATTGGTTCTTCCATTTCATCAACAACTTCCATCCCAATGGTTCCTTGACCAGCAATCGTACGATAGTCGTCAAAAGGATGGATAAACGACATGTCATATTGATCACAATAAGCTTTTGCTTCTTGATAAGCATCATCAAAGGTATCGCCAACTAAGATAATTTCTACTTCGTCACCACCAAAGAAAGTTACGCGTTTTACTTTTTGTCTTGGTGTCGTTGTAGGCATGAATATTTTCCCTTTAACCTCCATTGCCTTGCAGGAGTATGCAACGCCCTGTGCGTGGTTACCAGCACTTGCGCAGACAACACCATTTTGTAGTTCTTTTTTGGATAAGGTTTGCATCAAGTTATATGCCCCTCTAATTTTAAAGGAGCGAACAACTTGCAAATCTTCTCGCTTCAAATAAACATTACATTGATACTTTTCTGATAAGATTGGATCTTTTTGTAAAGGTGTTTTTTGAACAACATCCTTTAATTTTTGTTGTGCAATAAGAATATCTTTAATTTGGACTGTACTTACTTTTGTGCTCATCATTCATAGAATCCTTCCTGCAAAAAATAGTTAGACTTATACTATCATATTCAGACAAATTAGAAAACTATAACACCAGATTTATCTTATTAGAAAAGACAACTAAAAAATGGATAGTTGTCTTTCTAAATCAGATTATGCTAAAGCACCTTGTATGTTAGGTACAATTTGTTTTTTACGAGATACAACGCCTTTAAGCAATGCTTGATTATTCGTTAACGTTACATCAAAAGCTTGTTCTACCGTTTTTTGTTTGTCTCCTAAAGCTAAAATTACGGAATCATTATTAAGAATATCTGTTACGACAAATGCAAATAAGCCAAGTTGTTTTTTATCAATTGTTTGTTGAATTGCTTCTTCAATCGCTGTTTGATTTGCTAACACATCATTTATATCTACCGTATTTACTTGGGCAACTTCCACACTTGTACCAGCCATGTTGAATTCTTTTGCATCTAGTGAAATTAATTCTTCAACTGTTTTATCACTTAAATCTGCACCTGCTTTTAGCATTTCTAAGCCATACGTTTGTGGATCTACTCCTGCAATAGTGGCTAATGCATCAGCAGCTTGTACGTCTTCCTCTGTGCATGTTGGAGATTTAAATAATAGCGAATCAGAAATAATGGCAGAAAACATAAGTCCGGCAATTTCTTTTGGAATCGCAACATTATTTTCTTGATAGATTTTTTTAAGTATAGTCGCCGTACAACCCACTGGTTCTGCACGATAGTATAATGGATCATTTGTTTCAAAGTTTGCAATACGGTGATGATCAATTACTTCTTTTACTTGTACTTTCTCAATATCATCTACACTTTGTTGACGTTCATTATGATCGACTAAAATAACCGAATCTACTTCATCTGCTACTGTAGAAACATAGCGAGGTGCCTCTACTTTAAAATAATCAAGTGCATATTGTGTTTCGTTGTTCACTTCACCAAGTCGAACTGCCTCTACTTCTTGGCCAAGTTGTTTTTTCAAATACGCATAAGCAAGTGCTGCTGTTATGGTATCTGTATCTGGGTTTTTATGTCCGAAAATAAATGTTTTACTCACTTTGTCTCTCTCCTTTAACAATTACATGTGTATGATCAAATAGTGTAAAATATCCTTATCTATTGTAACGTAAATTGTTTGCTATTTCATCCAAATTGGTTTATTTCTCTTTAAAAATCACTAACATAGATTAAAGCATTTGACAAAAAACATCAAAAAGATTATTTAATTTGTCCTTCTCCATGCAAGGTGTATTTCGTTGATGTTAATGCATCTAAACCCATTGGTCCTCTGGCATGTAATTTTTGTGTGCTGATACCAATCTCTGCGCCAAAGCCGAATTCAAATCCATCGGTAAACCGAGTCGAAGCATTATGGTATACGCAAGCTGCATCAACTTCATTTAAAAATTGAAGGGCATGTTGATCATTTTCGGTAATGATTGCTTCAGAGTGTTTGGTCCCATAATAATTAATATGTTGTATTGCTTCTTTTACATTATTTACAGTTTTGATGGCTACTTTTTTAGCCAAAAACTCTTCCTGCCAATCTTCTTCCGTCGCTAAAGGCAATTCTTTACGGAAAGAAGCAATCACCTCATCGACTACCATTTGTACATCGTGATCATACAATGCATTTATTAATTGATCTCCATTTTCTTCAAACCATTGTTTATCAACTAATATTGTTTCAATCGCATTACAAACAGATGGACGTTGTGTTTTTGCATTGATGGCAATATTCACACTCATCTCTGCGTCAGCTGTTTGATCAATAAACAAATGGCAATTTCCTGCTCCAGTTTCAATCACCGGTACAGATGACTTAGCAACCACCGTATCTATTAGATTTTTACTTCCTCTTGGAATTAGTACATCTAAATATTCGTTTAAACGAAACATTTTTTCAGCTGTTTCACGATTCGTATCCTCAATTAGTTGCACTGCTTCTACAGGAATTGCAGTATTCTGTAAGGCTTGTTGCATTACATTTACAAGCGCAATATTTGAATAGATAGCAGAAGAGCTACCTCGTAAAATAACAGCATTTCCGGTTTTTAAACAAAGCGAAGCAGCGTCTACCGTTACATTTGGTCGAGCTTCATAAATCATGCCAACAACACCAATTGGAACTGTAACTTTCTTAATTGACAAACCATTTGGTCTATCCCATGCATCTTGAACTGTTCCAATGGGATCATTTAATTGTGTTAACTGGTTTAAAGCCTCTGCCATATCTATAATTCTTTGGTTGTCTAGTCTTAATCGATCCATAATGGAAGTAGAAAATCCTGATTCCTCTGCCTTGGCAATATCTTTAGCATTCTCTGCAATAACATAATCCTGTTGTTGGATCAATTGGTTAGCTATTTGTTTAATAGCATCATTCTTTTGCTCTGTTGTTGCTTGACTTAAAGCTGTTGTCGTTGCTTTTGCTTGCTGTGCAATTATCAGTAAGTCCTGCATTCTTATACCCCCTGTAATGTTAAAACTAAATTGTTCCGATGAATAACTTCTGCTTTTGTTTGATCAATGATATTCATCGCTTGTGCACTACTTAATCCTTTAATTTGTTGAATTTCTTCCGAGTTATAGTTCACTTGTCCTTTCGCAATCACATCATTATGATAGACGATTTCAACCACGTCGTTTTCAGCAAATGTATCTTTCACTTTAAGAACACCAGCTGGAAGTAAGCTTCTCCCTTTCTTTAGTAAAGCTTCCTTAGCGCCATCATCAATAATTAATTGTCCAGATACATTGGAATGGAACGCAATCCATTGTTTATGCTTGCGCACATGGTGTGTATGATAATTCCCAATATAAGTACCGTCCCCATTGCCTGCTAAAATGTCTACAAACTTATTTGAACCTTTTCCAACTCCAACAAAAGCGTGTACCCCAAGTGATAAAGCAGTTTGCGCTGCTAATAATTTGGATTTCATTCCACCGGTCCCGACTTTTGAACTAGAATTTTGACTTGTTTGATCAATTAACTCATCTGATACATGATCTAATTGATTGTAGCGAATGGCATCAGGATATTGATTTGGATTTGCACTATAGAGTCCATTAATATCCGTTAGTAAAATCAAATAATCCGCATTTACCAATCCACTAACTAAAGCGGATAACATATCATTATCGCCAAAAGTTAATTCATCAATTGCAACTGCATCATTTTCATTAATGATTGGAATAACGGAACGTCTCAATAGCTCGCTAATTACTTGAAACACATTATGGAATTGCTGTTTATTAACAAAGACATCTCTTGTTAATAAAAGTTGCGAACTAACAATACCGTATTTCTTAAACGCGTCTGCATAAGCCTCAATTAACAAGCCCTGACCTACTGCAGCTGCCGCTTGTTTACCAGCAACGGTAACGGGACGACTCGAATAACCTAAATCATGAAACCCAGCTGAAACTGCACCAGAAGAAATCAGAATAACTTCTATTCCTTGCTGCATTAATTTTGCAATTGCTTCCGTATGCTCTTGAAGTTTATCAATACTTAGACTCCCATCTTTTTTTGTCAACGAACTGCTACCAATTTTCACTACTACTCGTTTATTCGCCATGTTAAACCCTCTTTTATTTTGTATCATTAAAAAAACTCTTTCCATCCAATACATAGAAGCCTGTAAAGGACGAAAAGAGTTGATCCGCGGTACCACCTTGTTTTGACAAGCAAGCTTGCCCACCTTGCCCCATAACGCTGGGAAAGCGAAAGAAGTTTATCCTTCTTAGCTCAGAGGGTAGGTTCAATAAAAGCAGTTATGCAAGAATCTTTCAGCCGATGGATTCTATTCTCTTTCATTTGCTCTTTATTTACTAGACCTCGTCGTTGCCTTTATCCGAAATTGATTGTTCATATTATGCTTTAGTATAAGTGAAATGTCAATTGCTAAACATAACAGAAACACTTTTATTTTTTAGCGTTCTAATTTAACGATCCAATCAAACACATCTGTTTCTTTACCATATTGGATATTTGTTAGTGTATCATAAAGCTTTTTGGAAACTTCACCAGTTTTGCTATCATTGATGACAATTTCTTTTCCATCCCAAGCCAAAGTTCCAATTGGCGAGATAACAGCAGCTGTGCCTGAACCGAATGCTTCTTCTAATTTGCCATTTTTATGTGCTTCGAAGATTTCTTCTACCGTTATTTTACGCTCAGTTACTGTGATTCCCCAATGTTTTAAAAGTTCCATTACAGAGTTGCGTGTAACACCTTCTAAAATACTACCATTTAATTCAGGAGTTACTACTTCTCCATCTATTTTGAAAAATACATTCATACTTCCTACTTCTTCAATATATTTTTTCTCAATACCGTCTAACCACATGACTTGTGCATAGCCTTGTGAAGCCACTAGCGCTTGTGCTTTTAGGCTGGAAGCATAGTTACCTGCTGTCTTCGCTTCTCCCGTACCACCTTTTACTGCACGAACAAATTCATTTTCCACAGCAATTTTAACTGGGTTAATCCCTTCTTTATAATAAGCTCCTACTGGTGATAAAATCACCATGAATTTGTAATGTTTTGAAGGAGCTACACCTAAAAATGGCTCGGTTGAGATAATATATGGACGAATATATAAAGAAGTTCCAGGTTCGCTTGGTACCCAATCCGCATCAACTTTCACTAATTCTTTAATTGCTTGTAATGCCAACGTTTCATCTACTTCTGGAATGCGCATACGATCGTTGGACCGGTTTAAACGTTGAATGTTCTTTTCTGGTCGAAAGAGATGAATATCTCCATCTTCAGAGAGATATGCTTTCATTCCTTCAAATACGGTTTGACCATAATGAAAAATCATTGCGGACGGTTCTAATGTAATTGGTTGATAAGGTACGATCCTAGGGTCATGCCAACCTTTTCCTTCTGTATAATCTAAAATGAACATATGATCTGTAAAGTATTGGCCAAATCCTAATTGCGTTTGATCTGGTTTTTCTTTTTTAGAAGTTGTTTTCGAAATCGTTATATTATTTACTGTCATCATTTCGTCCCCTTGCTTTTTTATTTCGTAGATTTTCTTTAATGTATAATCACTATTTTATTACTAAAGGATAATATTCTTCAAGTTATTTAAGTCGAAAAATTCGAAATTGTTAAAAATATTAATATAAGTTTATAAGTATATCCATCTTAATCTATATATGTATATATTATTATCTTATCATGAATGTAGTTTAAAACAAAGCAAGTGCATAAAAAGACCACTAGTGTTGAGAACTAGCGATCTTTTTAATTCCTTACATTGCTAAAACAGTTGGTAAGCTCGTTTTGCCCATCAAGTGTTGGTCAACTGTGTATGCCACCTCTCGACCTTCATTAATTGCCCATACAATTAAGCTTTGTCCTCTTCTAGCATCACCAGCAGCGAATACACCATCGACATTAGTAGTGAATTTTCCATAGGTAGCGTTAACCTTGCGATTTTTCGTTTCTACACCAAATTCTTCTAAAACGGTAGGCTCTGGTCCTTCAAATCCAATAGCAATAAGAACTAATTCAGCTGGCCACACTTTTTCTGTTCCTGGAATTTCTTCATAAACTAACTTTCCATTATCTGTTCGTGTCTTTCTCATTTCAACAGTATGCAATTCTTTTAACTTACCTGCATCATCTTTGATAAAAGCTTTTGTTTGGATCGAATATTCTCTAATATCTTCACCAAACTTCGCTTTTGCTTCTTTATGTGCATATTCTAAGCTAAAAACTTTTGGATATTCAGGCCACATATTATCTTCCGTACGCTTTAACGGTAATTGTGGATGTTTACCAAACTGAACAACATTTTTTGCACCTTGGCGTAATGCGGTAGCGATACAGTCGGCACCAGTATCACCGCCACCGATAACAATGACATTCTTTCCTTCTGCATCTAATGTGTTAACAGGTGGCTGCGATTCATCTAACAAGTGTTTCGTAGCAGCCGTTAAATAGTCCATTGCGAAATGAACACCTTCTGCTTCTCGTCCTTCAATGATTAAATCACGATGTTTTTGTGAACCTGTACATAGAATGACACTATCAAATATTTCTTTTAATTCATTTGCTGTAATGTCTTTTCCTACCTCGGTATTTAATACAAAACGAACACCTTCTTGTGCTAATAGGTCAACACGGCGCTGCACCACATCTTTATCTAATTTCATGTTTGGAATACCATACGTTAGCAATCCTCCAGCACGGTCAGCTCGCTCATAAATCGTTACGGTATGACCTGCTTTGTTCAATTGGTCTGCAGCAGCTAGACCAGCCGGACCAGAACCAATAATCGCTACGGTTTTACCTGTGCGTTTTTCAGGAGGGTTTGGTGTAATCCAATCATTTTCAAAACCTTTATCAATGATTGCTTGTTCAATATTTTTAATGGCGACAGCTGGTTCAGAAATAGCCACTGTACAAGAACCCTCACATGGAGCTGGACAAACTCTCCCAGTAAACTCTGGAAAATTATTTGTCTTTATTAACCGATCTAATGCTTCTTTCCACTTTCCTTTATAAACTAGATCATTCCACTCCGGTATCAAGTTATAAACCGGACAACCGGATGTAGCACCGTTAATATCCATTCCAATATGACAAAAAGGCGTACCACAGTCCATGCATCTTGCCCCTTGGCGTTGCATCATATCATCAGTGAAAGGAGTAGAATATTCCTTCCAATCATTGAGGCGTTCAATCGGATCACGCTCGACAGCTTCTTCCCGTTTTATTTCCATAAACCCTGTTGCTTTGCCCATTTTATTCTCTCCTTTCTACTGTACAATCGCTTTTTTACGCTCATCTGTTAGGACAGCGCGATTTTCTTTTTTGGCTAAAAATGCACTCATTTTTGCTTCTTCATCTGTTTCTCCAAATTCTACAAAGGATTCAATCGTTTGTAGCATTAGTTTGAAGTCTCTTGGGATAACTTTTACGAATTTTGTGAGACTGTTTTCCCAATCTGTTAAAATTTCTGCCGCACGACTACTATTCGTATAAGCAGCATGTTTTTCAATCATCTCTCTTACACTAGCAATCTCTTGCTCAGAAATAAGTGATTCGAATTCAACCAATTCTGTATTGGTTATATTTTTTAAGTGATTCTGATCTTCAGCAAATACATATGCAATACCACCAGACATTCCGGCTGCAAAGTTTTTACCTACATTACCAAGAATCGCTACTCGACCGCCTGTCATATATTCGCAACCGTGGTCTCCGATTCCTTCGACAACGATGTTTGCGCCACTATTTCTTACGGCAAAACGTTCGCCTGCGTAACCATTAATATAAGCTTCACCACTCGTTGCACCATAGAAACACACATTACCAGCAATCACGTTGTCACTAGCAACAAACCCTGCATTTTCTGGTGCTTTAACAATAAGCTTACCTCCAGAGAGTCCTTTACCCACGTAATCGTTGGCATCTCCCGTAAGGGTAAGCGTCATACCGTTTGGAATAAACGCACCAAAACTCTGACCAGCTGATCCGTTAAATTGAACATTCACTGTATCTTCTGGTAACCCTTCTTCCCCATATTTTTTAGAGATTTCACTACCTACAATTGTCCCTGCTACACGATTCACGTTCATAATCGGGAACGTGGCGTTCACTTTTTCGCCTGTTTCAATGGCAGATTGTACAGCTGGGAGGACCTTTGTTATATCCAATGATTGCTCAATTTTATGATTTTGTTGTTTCGAATTGGTACGTCCGCTCCCTGTTGGTTGATAAAGAATACGAGATAGATCTAGAGATTTTGCTTTCCAGTGATTTTTTGCTCGTTCACTAATAGTCAACATATCTGTTCTTCCGACTAATTCTTCAACCGTGCGAACCCCTAACGAAGCCATGATCTCACGCACTTCTTCAGCGACAAAACGCATGAAGTTTACGACATGATCCGGGTGTCCAGTGAATTTTTTACGCAATTCCGGGTTTTGTGTGGCAATTCCGACCGGACAAGTATCTTGATGGCAAACACGCATCAGGACACAACCTAATACGACTAGTGGAGCAGTAGCAAAACCAAATTCTTCTGCACCAAGTAACGCCGCAATTACTACGTCACGTCCAGTTAATAATTTTCCATCCGTCTCTAAAATCACTCGTTCTCGTAAATCGTTAAGCATCAAGGTTTGATGGGCCTCTGATAATCCTAGTTCCCAAGGCAAACCGGCGTGCTTTATACTGGTTCGAGGTGATGCACCAGTACCTCCGTCATAACCAACGACTGAGATGACATCTGCATTTCCTTTAGCAACTCCGGCAGCAATCGTACCAACACCTGATTTAGAAACGAGTTTCACACTAATTCTTGCGTCTCGATTAGCATTTTTTAAATCATGAATTAACTGTGCCAAATCTTCAATCGAATAAATATCATGATGTGGTGGTGGGGAGATTAAATCCACACCAGGTGTAGATCCTCGTACATTGGCAACCCAAGGATACACTTTCTTCCCTGGTAATTGACCACCTTCACCAGGTTTTGCACCTTGTGCCATTTTTATTTGTAATTCTTCTGCATTTACTAAATAGTGACTTTTTACACCAAATCGTCCAGATGCAATCTGCTTAATCGCACTATGACGATCATCACCATTTTCATCGATTTGATATCTACGTGCATCTTCTCCACCTTCACCACTGTTACTTTTTCCGCCTAAACGGTTCATTGCAATGGCTAAAGCTTCATGCGCTTCTTGACTTAGTGAACCAAATGACATTGCACCTGTTTTAAATCGTGTCACAATGGAATCCACTGATTCTACTTCATCTATTGAAATCGAATCGGTAGTTTTAAATTCAAATAAATGGCGTAGGTTTCCTAATCGTTCTTTATCGGAAGCTTGCGAAAATTCTTTATATAATTGATAATCGCCTCGACGTGCAGCCCATTGTAATTTATGAATTGTTAATGGATTAAAGGCATGATGTTCTCCCGTTTTTCTCCACTGAAAATCACTTCCAGGCTCTAATGATGCATCAATCGATCGCGTATAACCTTTTTCATGTTGCAACTTCGCTTCTTGTGCAATGGTATCCAACCCGATTCCATCAATCTGGGATGCTGTACCAGTAAAATGATTGTCGATTACTTCCTTACTGATACCTACTGCTTCAAAGATTTGTGCTCCACGATAACTTTGTACCGTTGAAATCCCCATTTTAGACATTACTTTTACAATACCTTGGGTAACGACATCAATGTATGTTTCAACTGCTTCAGGATAGGTTACAGCTAAATCTCCATCCGCAATTTCTTGACGGTAAGTTTCAAAAGCTAAGTAAGGATTGATGGCATCAACACCAAACCCTAATAAAGCAGCAAAGTGGTGGACTTCCCTTGTTTCCCCAGTCTCCGCAATGATACTAGCTTTTGTTCGTTTTCCTTCCCGAACCAAATGCTGGTGTAAGGCACTAACAGCAAGCAATGTTGGGATTGCTACATGATTTTCGTCCATCTCTCGGTCAGACAAGATTAAAATGTTACTACCCTTTGCAATCGCCGAATCTGCTTTCGCAAAAACATTATCTAATCCTTGCGCTAAATCATTGGTGAATAATGTATTGATAGTCGTACTTGTAAAACCAGAATAACGATTTTTTTTCAGTTGGTTTAATTGACTGTTTGAGATAACAGGTGTTTCTAACTGAATACGATGACTGTTTTCTGGTCCCGGTTGTAAGATGTTCCCTTCTGGCCCTAAAAGTGTCATCATGGACATGACAATCTGTTCTCGGTAAGCATCAATCGGCGGATTTGTTACTTGCGCAAATAGTTGTTTAAAATAATTAAACAAAGATTGTGCTTTATCGGATAATACTGCTAAAGGCATGTCATTTCCCATCGCACCAATCGGATCTTTTCCTTCGGTAATCATCGGATTTAAATATTTTTCAACATCTTCCGTTGTATAACCAAATGCTTTCTGTCTTGCGATTAAGTGATCAATTGCTTGCTCTTCTTCATCGACCAAGTCACTAGATAGTGTCACAAGTTTTTCATCTAACCATTTTTCATATGGATGTTCGCTAACAATGTCATGTTTAATCTCTTCATCAGAAATAATCCGTCCTTCTTCTAAATCGATTAACAACATTTTTCCTGGACTCAATCGATCTTTAAAACGAACATTTTCATCAGGTATATCAACAACTCCTACTTCAGAGGAGTAGACAATGTAATCATCATTTGTTACATAATAACGTGCAGGACGTAACCCATTCCGGTCTAAGATTGCCCCAATTTGTTTTCCATTCGTAAATGTAATGGAAGTTGGTCCATCCCATTGTTCCATTAAGCAGCTATGATATGCATAGAACGCGCGTTTTTCTGCTGACATATGTGGATTATGTTTCCATGGTTCTGGAATAAGCATCATCGCAGCATGTGCTGGTGTTCTTCCAGCTAGCGTAAAGAACTCTAATGCATTATCCAATACAGACGAGTCACTACCTTCTGCATTTAAAATTGGCAAGAGTTTTGGTAAGTCATCACCAAAAGCCTCTGAAACAAATTGTTGCTCACGTGCGCGCATCCAATTGATATTTCCGCGCATCGTATTAATTTCACCATTGTGAATTAAATAACGATTCGGGTGTGCGCGTTCCCAGCTAGGAAATGTATTAGTACTGAAACGTGAATGTACTAACGCGAAAGCAGAAACAAAATCTTCTGCTTGTAAATCTAAATAAAATTCATCTACTTGGTTTGGAGTTAACAAGCCTTTATATACAATTGTTCTGTTAGATAGACTAGCAAAATAAAAGCGTAATGATTGTTGTTTTGCCCAATGCTCTGCTTGCTTACGAATAATATATAATTTACGTTCAAAAACAAGATCATCTTTAATGGATGGATCTGCACCTATAAAAACTTGTTTCACGACAGGCGCCGTTTTTTGTGCTTTTATTCCGACTTTTCTGACATTTGTGGGTACATCTCTCCAACCAATAAGTTGTTGACCTTCTTGTTGAATTAATTGATTTACTTTTGTTTCAATCCGTTGTCTTTCCTGGTCATCGTTTGAGAAGAATACCATTCCAACACCATAACGCCCTTCTTCTGGTAACTTAAAATCGGAACATACTTTTCTAAAATATGCATCAGGAATTTGTACCATTAACCCTGCGCCATCTCCTGTATTCGGATCACTTCCTTGACCACCCCTATGATCAAGTTGACAAAGCATCTGCAATCCTTTTTTTACAATATCATGTGTGCGATGACCCTTCATATGTGCATAAAGGCCAATACCACAAGCATCGTGCTCAAATTCAGGACGATATAAACCTTGCGCTTCGGGCAAATTATTATAAGTCATTCTACTCGCCCCCGTCTTATTTTTTAAAGTGTCTATTCCTATTGTAATTTTAATTATCCATCCATACAATATATAATATAGATAAGAACAATCTAATTTTGATATAAGAAGGGGTGTAAAGGTTATGGAATTGCGACAATTAAAATACTTTATGGAAGTTGCTGAACGCGAACATGTATCTGAAGCAGCGCTTCATTTACATGTAGCGCAATCTGCAATTAGTAGGCAAATTGCGAATTTGGAAAAGGAGTTAGGTGTTGAATTATTTGAACGTGAAGGGCGTAACGTAAAACTTTCTCCAATAGGAAGAACGTTTTTGCATCATACGAAGGTTGCTTTAAAAGCAATTGACCATGCTAAAAAACAAATTGACGAATACATTGATCCCGAGCGAGGTTCGATTAAAATTGGCTTCCCCACTAGTTTGGCTAGTAATCTTTTACCAAGTGTCTTAGCTGAATTCAAACGAAAATACGCCGGTATTCAATTTCAACTTCGGCAAGGTTCCTATAACTTTTTAATTGAATCAGTAAAAAATCGTGAAATCGATGTCGCTTTCTTAGGTCCTGTACCTGAAAATCGAGCAGATATTAATGGAGATATCTTATTTTCTGAGGATTTATATGTATTAGTCCCAAGTGATCATCGTATTGCGCAACGAAAAAGTGTCTATTTATCTGAATTAAAAAAAGAACCCTTCGTTTTATTTCCGAAAGGTTACATCTTTAACAAGATGGCAATTGATGGATGCCGTGAAGCTGGCTTTGAACCAAATGTAACGTCAGAAGGAGAAGACCTCGATGCCATTAAAGGTTTAGTAGCTGCCGGTATGGGGATTACCATATTACCAGAGAGCGCGTTTACTGAAACTAAAACGCCGTATACATCGAAAATAGCAATAACGAGTCCAAACCTGCACCGAACAGTCGGAATCATTACACCGAAACACCGTGATCTCGCTCCTTCTGAAAAAGTCTTTTATGATTTTATTATGGATATTTTTAAACAGCAATAATCACTTATTTATCGTCTCGTATTATCTTTTTTCGCTTTGGCTTCTAGTTGTGATACAGGGCGTTGGACTGCTTCATCTTCTGTGAGGCCTTGTTTGTTTAAACCGGCCTTCATTTGACGATTGGTCCGGTTACTTGTTTGTTTTTTCAAGCTATTCACCACCTTTTTAGTTAGACTTTACTGGAAGCATTCAACCTATACATTTTAATGGACAAACTCGATATTTTTAGATACATTTAACAATACAAATAGGAAGCAAGGAGAGGATTAGCATGGCAACTAAAGAGATCGCGACATTTGCTGGGGGTTGCTTCTGGTGTATGGTAAAACCATTCGATCAATGGGATGGTGTATATGAAGTTATATCGGGATATACAGGGGGAAAGGTGGAAAACCCAACTTATGAGCAAGTTAAAACTGGGGAAACAGGTCATTATGAAGCCGTTCAGATAACTTATGATCCTGACAAAATAGATTATCAACAAATTCTTGATCTATATTGGCCACAAATTGACCCAACCGATCCAGACGGTCAATTCCATGATCGTGGTTCACAATATCGTACTGCGATCTTTTATCATAATGACAACCAACAGCAATTAGCAACAAACTCTAAAGAGACATTACAACAATCAAACAAATTCAAAAAAGATATTGTAACACAGATTTTACCTGCAAAACCTTTCTATCCTGCAGAAAATTATCATCAAGATTTTTATAAAAAGAATGAAGATGAATATCTGGAAGATCGAGAGAAGTCTGGTAGAGATAATTTTATTGATATGCATTGGAAATAAAGGTAATTAAAGAAGTGAATCTTTTAATCTCAGGGCGGTAATGACTATCCTAGCGATTAGAAGATTCTCTTTATTAGTGTACCCGATTTTAACTTGGGTTATTATTTCTGTTTAATATTCATCATAAAAACCGACATGTTTCAAATAGTTTTCTTTTACTTTTGGATAGAGCTTTGTATATATAAGAATAAATACCCAGATAGACAAGCTATTGGGTAGAAGTCCAATAAAGACTAGTGGACTCACAAAGAGGCCTCCGAATATTATATATATAAAATAAATATATAATATAGAAGTTACAAAGACAAACATACATGATATAACTTTAAAAGGATATAAATTTATTTTTATCCCATATTCTTTTGCTTCTTTGATTAACAACTTATCTTTTTGAAAATCTTGTTTAAGCAATTTATATGGGGATATTATAAAAATTTTCACTCTTTCTTTAATCGGTACTTTTATTTTCAATAATCAATTCTTTCTTTCTTAGTTTTAAAGTTCTTATTTAATATTCATCATAAAAACCGACATGTTTCAAATAGTTTTCTTTTACTTTTGGAAAGACTTTAGTGTAGATAATTGTAAATAACCAAGCACTTACTAAGAATGGTATCAACATAATAATTCCTACTGGTTCAACAACAGTACCTATCAATAAGTACAAAATAGAAATATACATGATAATCATTATAAAAATAAACATATAACCAGCAAATATAAACGGATAAAGGTTTATATGTATACCATCTTCTTTAGCCATTTGTATTTGCTTCTTGTTTTCTTTTATTTCTTGAATAGCTTGGCTAAAAGGAAAAGCTAAATAAGTTTTCATTCTTTAATTTTCACCCATTCTACCCTTTATTTTTTCACGTAAAATGACTTCACCTTCCGATTCGGAACCTTTAAAAAATATTATTAATCTGATTATGATTAAAAAAATATTGCTTTCTTCTGAAAGATGCCCTTGGGAATATGGCAAACTACATAATCCCAAATTACACTTTTATCATCTTGCAATTGTTTTCTGCCATAGATCATTACTGCCTGTTGCACAAACTCTATTTTTCCAGCTGTGTCGATAGGTAGTAACTCTTTTCCTTTTACACTGGATATTCCTAAATTTTCCATTCAAAGCTAAAACCGAGTTTTCCTCCAACAATTAAACATAAATATAATATAAACTCATTACCAACCCTTGCTTCTCCACCAATACTTCCAGCAGACCGGAGCTAATTTTATGTAATGGTCAGTAAATGGTATTGCAATTATTGGAGATACTTCTCCTTCTATAGCAGCTACTTTAGCAGAGATGCATTCAAAACCTTTACCTCTGATTGAAAGCTTTCAATATGCTTGTTTAAATTTGTATATAAGCCAGTAAAAATCCATTTAAAAGTTTCCAACATAATCTAGTGACAATCTCCAAAATATAGTTTCGCCTCATCAGCTGTTTTTCCTGAAAAACTGACCATATCTTGCAATGAGTCTATATTTTGTTGTATTTGAGATATACTTTCTTTTAGATCTTCTGATGTTGACTTTTATTCATCTGAGAATTCTATTACTTCCGATAGGTTTACTTTATGTCCCATTTTATGATCATCTCCATATTTTGAAATTGGTTCTTGAAATAAGAATTAATTAATCTTAAAAAATATCTATTTTTTAAGAATATAGGTGTACCATTAAGGAAATATGTGGAATTGAATTGACTTATTATAGTTAGTATTTACCTTTTTCATCCTAAATAATTAATTAAATGTATATCCGAATAGATGAGATACTTATTCATTCGAGTCGTTTATTGGTAATAAAAAAAAGGAGCAGTCAAATTGTGATACGCTGCACTAATCTATTTATAAATGAATTGTTCTAGGACATAGCATTCAATAATACTAATTATTTTATATAAACCAATTCAAATTGCTCGCAAACTACCGGTATTTTATGATGAAAGGATTGATTAATTTGGTTTAGTTCATTAGTGAAAAAAGGTTCGTGCACAGCTTTCCAATACGCTAAGGTACGATCTCCTTCTCCTTCTAAATAAGCATGTTCTTCTGTAACCTCATCATAAGGGATAATTTCAACAACTGTCGTTTTCACAATTGCTACCGGTTTTCCCTCTCCATCAAGGATGATATTATGAAGTCCAACGTCTGGTAAAGGCTCCTTTTCTTCATATGCTAGATAATTAGAAGCTGTTGCCGTTTTGATCCCTCTTACAACTAAATCTGCTAATTCATCAGCCATTTGTTTTGAATTACCAAAAGCCCATGCCTCATACGTTTCAGGTGCGTTTGGGTTTTGTTTTTTAAAATCATTCCATAGTTGTTCAATTGCATTATTGCTCATTTTCTATGACCCTCCTCATGCTCCTTTGTTTTCGTTACCTGTTGTTTTGTAATTATACTAAAACATTCACATGTTCACCAATATAATTCATAAATAGATGTAGCTCATCTTTAGAAAGCGCGGAAGTATCTTTTTTATATATAATTTGCTTTATCCAGTAACCTCATTTGCTAATTCCCTTTTTAAAATTACTTTCATAACCTTTTACCATGTACTTTATTCATACTTTATCTTTTTGCAAAATTGATTCGGTCTACAGTTTCCTGAATTTTTTCAATGCTTGTGTGTTTAACAGGTATAACAGGAATGCATACACAATTAAACCAAACAAATGCCCCCAAATTTGCATGAAACCATCTCCATAAACCATTACTCCTTTAATCGCTGCTGCTCCATAGTAAATGGGCATAAGATAACACAACTTTCCAAGATGATAAGGAATCTGGTCGATGGGAATCAACCCAGAAAAAAACACTTGAGGAATGATGGTAAAAGGAATCATTTGCACCACCTGAAGTTCTGAACTAGCAAAAATTGATATTGCAGCACCAAATGACACAGCGGTAACAGCTAATAAAACCATTGCGACCAAAACCCACCCAATGTTCCCAACTATACTTAAGCGCAATACAAAAATAGCGTAAAGAACAAGGAGAACAGCTTGAATGACGGCGAAAACACCATATCCTACTGTATAGCCAAGAATCACTTTTCCACGTCTAATTGGCGTCATCAATAAACGTTCCAAGGTACCACCACTTCGCTCTCTAACAAGTGCCATAGCTGAAATAATAAACACTAAGAAAAACGAAAATAACGCAAGGAACACAAAGCCGAGGGAATCAAAACTCGACTGATCTTGACTACCATAAACATAAGACATATTCATTTTGGCTGATGGATTTAAAGAGGCTATGGCTTTTTGGATCCCACTTGCAGCATCTCTAGCCTTAGAATTAGGTTCATACATTGTGATAGTCATACCTGAACTTTTTGATAGTGTGAAGATGGCATCTACATCATGGTGATCTTTCAAGTATTGTTTTGCTTGTTTGTCTTCTTTTTTTATCAAGTCTATAACTTGCAAGTCTTGCTCTTCTAAAGCATTAATAAATGAATGTGGTATGGCATCTTGATATATTCCTACTTTTGGAACATAATTGGTATCACCTAACAAAAAATATACTAAAGTCAAAATTAATAATGGAGCAACTAAAATCATCATAATACTTCGTTTATCATTGATTGTTTGACGGATAACACGTTTAGCTAAATGAATCATCTTTCAGCACCACTTTTCGAATCACTTGCAATAAAAAATAATTCCTCTACCCGTCCATTTTCCGTTTTTTCGAGTAGAGTTGTCACGGCATCATATTCAATTAAAGTACCATTATATAGGAGTGCTGCTTTATCACACTCGCTCACTTCATCCATTACATGTGTGGAAACAATAATCGTTGTTCCAGCATGTTTAATCATCTGAAATTGGTCCCAGATCGTTCTACGTAACACAGGATCGATTCCTACTGTTGGTTCATCAAGAAACAAGATCTTAGGAGAATGTAAGATGGAGGCTGCCAGTGAAAGTCGCTTTTTCATCCCTCCTGAAAAATGTTTCACCAATTTCCAGCGATGCTTTGTTAAATCAACAATAGCAAGTACTTCATTAATACGTTTTTTCAATGCGCTATTATCCATATGGTAAAGGCCACCAAAAAAACTTAAATTAGCATCTGCTGATAAATCGTCATATAACGCATCATTCTGTGGCATGAACCCTACTTTTTTTAGCATTTTCATATGCGGCATAGGAATATCATCAATTTGAATGGACCCTTGATCAGCAGCAATCGCTCCAATCATCAAACGAATTAATGTGGTTTTTCCCGAACCAGAGGGCCCAAGTAAACAACTTATTTCCCCTTTTGGAATTGAAAACGTAATATCATTTATCACTTGCTTTTGATCAAAACTTTTTGATACATGCGATATTTGAATATCCATCGGTGTTCCTCCCCAATTAACGTAATCAAAAATACAATAATTTCTTGTTAATCCTACTTGCATTCCGTTAAAATAATAAACAACGCGTTGTTTATTGTTGCTTCACTAAAATTATAATCTCACGTTATCGATTTGTTCAATAATCAAAAAAGCAAGATGTGTAGGTTATACTACGCTATTTAGAAATGTGTTGAAAAAATTTAGGGAGGAAATTGAAATGGGTAATACTAGTTCGGATTTACGTGTTATTCGCACAAGAGCTTCAATAAAGAAGGTATTGATAGAATTGATTGAAGAAAAAGGCTTTGAGGCAGTTACAGTTAAAGATATAGCTACTAAAGCAAACATTAATCGTGGTACCTTTTATAGCCATTACCAAGATAAATATGATTTAATGATGAAGTGTGAAGAAGAATTGTTACAGGAACTGGAAAAAAAGATTATTAAGAACCTTCCAGAAGTCATTTCAAATCTAGCACCCACTTCTTCCCCTTCAATCCCTTTCACCATTCTTGTTCCATTTTTTGAATTTCTTAATCAAAATAGAGGGTTTATAAAAGTATTGTTAGGAGCAAAAGGTGATCTATCATTCCAATCAAAATTAAAAATTTTTATGCAAAAAACTCTATTTGACAATAACAACCATCCTATATTTAAGCAGAAAAATCTACTTGTTCCCCAAGAATACTTAATTTCTTATATTGCTTCAGCTCATATAGGTGTTATTGAAGAATGGCTCAATCATGATAAAGGAGAATCGCCAAAAGAAATAGCCCGAATTATTTCCACAATGACGATAAATGGCCCCTTCTTTGCAGCAGGGATAATGAAGTAAAACTTCGAAAGCGGAGCAGTACATGTTTGTGGTACTGCTCTGTCTTTTAGGATCATATTAACTACTAAGGTATATATGCATTTAATTTTTTTTACAAAAAGAAAGCATGGGAACGTATACACATCACTCATGTTAAATGCCGTTTGCTTCTTGAATCAAAAGACGTCCTTTTCACCATATACCAATCAATACTATTAATAGTTTTAATCATCATTGTTACCTAAGATAAAAGTAAAGTTTCATCTTTCAAATAAACCTTTTTATAATGAGGTAAAACGTATTAATTTACTACCTTAATTTCGATTTTTTTACATGTGAATTTACTTTAGTCATATCTCAGTTTATTTATTGAAGGCTTACCTTATATCTTATATCCTTGTTAAATTTATGACTTATATGACTTTTTGTGCTATAGTAAAAATAAGGATTACCTATAATAATAAAATAACCCGTAGCAGTCACTACAGGTTATGGATAAGCGCTTCCCCAGAGGAAATCGGCTATTGGTTTGATAGACCTCACCTACTCACTTGGATGGTTAATAGGGAGGTCTATTTTCTATTGATCAACGCAATGATCAACGTGAGTAACGCAATCAAGAAAGTACCGAAACCTAACAGTACATACATACTCATAGGCTTCACCCCCTTTCATACGGGGATTAGCCGACCTATCCTAAAAGAACATTATCCTTCTCTAAGATAACACACAAACACAAACATAAGTTCCTATTATTGTTTTTTAGTTTCTAGTCTGCATACAATTAAATTACTGGCAACATTCTTATTGACCTACACGACAAATTACTTTTCAATATTTTCTTCTATCGGTTGGTCTAATTCTTCTTCTATTGGTTGTTGCACCTCTTCTTCGACATCTTCTAAAGGATTAGATGTTGATGGAGCAGAAGTATTATTACTAACCCGCACCTCAACCGTATAATCCATAGGCACAAATGCGTTAAATTTGCTCATACTAACAACTGTTCCTTTGACCTCGGTAGCATTTACGTATTTCACAATGTAATCTATGTCTGCTCCTTTGGATTGATAATCATCATAGAATAACTTGGGCAAATCACCTTCTAACACACCACGGTAATCTGCTAGATATGGTCGACCTACAGAATAAGTAGCCGTAATAGTAGAATCATCTTCTCCTATCAATTTAGTACCTGCCTCAATTGTTTGTGCGATTAATTTCCCATACGCTAACTTAGAATGAAACCGCTCTTTTATTGTTACCGTTAATCCAGGATAGTTAGCTGCTTCTTCCATAGATAACTCACCGAAATTAGGTACGACAATGGCTTTGCCAACGGATACCTCTACAGTCATTTTATCTTTCTTCGCTATTTTTTCTTCAGCTTTTACACTTTGACTAATTACTTTGCCAACTTCTACTGTATTAGAATCCTTATCTTTAAGCGTCAGTGCAATCTCATTCGTATCTGCCCATTGTTGCACTTCTTCTTTTGTGCTTTCAGAAAAATCCGGAACACTAATGTTTTTCTCAAAGACTTCTTTTCCTTTAGAGTAATAGACAGCAGCACTATCTTTTCGGCGATAGGTTTCTTCCTCGACTTCACTATCCTTAATCACAAGCTTAATAAAGGAACCAGACTCCACTTTATCACTATATTCGGAAACAAGCTTAAGATTGTCCGCTTGTTGCTCTTCTATCCAGGTATCTGCATCTCTTTTACTCATTTTTGAAAAGTCAGGTAAAGGGATCACCTCTTCTGGATCAGGACCTAAACTACTAACAAATGTAATTGTTTTGCCTTTCCGAATGTTTTTTCCTTCATCAATATTTTGAGAGATTATTCGATTCGCTTCAATATCGGAGTTATATTCCTGGGTTAATTCAATTTCTACATCATTCTCTTTAGCCCATGCCCTTGCCTCGGAAACCGGCTTACCTGTGAAATCTTCCACTTCTGCGTGAACAACATGATAATAAGTAATGAAACTTAAAACAAGCGCTAGTGTAGCTCCCGCAATAATTAAGATAAGTTTTCGACGTTTTTTCTTTTGGTACGTCGGATCGAACTCTACTTCTTCTCCTACTCCACTTAGGTGATTAGAAGTTAAGGAATAATTTTTTGTTTCTGGGATATACTGTTTTTCCGTTTTTGGCTCAGTATCTTCTTTATTTTCTAAAGCTGCATCCTCTGCTTTTTCTGATTTGTTGTTATCCTGTTCTTCCAATGTATCTTTATAATTATCCTTGTTAAATTTTGATAAAAAATCACTCATAAGCTGTTAAATTACCTTTCTGAAGCGTAAAGGTTTGATCGGATTGTTCAGCAATTTCGTTCGAGTGCGTAACAACTACGACACATTTGTCATGGTCGTGTGCTAGTTTTTTAAAAATGTCAATAATTTCTTGTTCCATTTCCTCATCAAGATTTCCGGTTGGTTCATCAGCAAGAATCAATTCTACATTGGTAGCCAATGCGCGTGCAATAGCAACTCGTTGTTGTTCTCCACCTGAAAGTTTATTTACTGTGCGATCTGCTTTGCTTTTCACAATTCCAATGTAGTCTAATAAATTATAAGCAACCGACTTTTGATCTTCTGGAATTTCATTTTCTGTAATCGACATTGGAACTAGCACATTTTCTACTGCTGTAAAGGAAGGTATCAGGTTATAACTTTGAAAGATAATACCAACATTATTTCGACGATATTTCTCATAACCAATTTGTTTAATATCTTTTTCATTAAATAGTACTGTCCCACTATGCGGGGAATCTAATGCACTTAGTAATGATAATAGTGTTGTTTTACCAGAACCAGACTGGCCTAAAATGGTATAAAACTTTCCTTTTTCAAAACCAACGTTTGTATTTTTTAATACGTAACGTCGACGATCACCATCTTGATAAAAATAATTTAAGTCCTTCGCTTCTAATATCATCTATTTCACCTCTACTACATCATTATTTTTTTTGGATTTAATCGGACAATATAGACCAATGGAATAATCGTTGATACTAAAATAGTCAATAACCCTATTAAATAAAACATTAATATATAGCTAGAATCCAATCTTACTTCATAAGATTCCACTACATCATCCGTTGTTATATTATTTTGATAAGCTTGTAACTCACTGTAATACATCATATCGTCTTCCATTTGTGTGTCTTCTGCATTAAGTAACGTATTAGATATACCTTGTGCTAAGAAGTTTCCACTAAATAGCGATAAGGTAATCCCAATCACAGCTACAACCATTACTTCGATAAGAATTTGACCAACCACACGAGCCCGTTGCTCGCCTAAGGATAAGTAAATTCCTAATTCATGTTTTCGATCTCGTAAGAATAGTAAAACAACCAAACCAATTATCAATACAGTAGCACTTACGGCAACAATTAACACATAACCTGCTAATTTAGACATTGATTCAACTGGAGCAGCAATTGAATCATATTGATCACCAGCATTCGTTACTTTGTAGAGCTCCGGTAATAACGGTTGAACTTCTTCCTCAAATGCCACACTATCTTCTGGACTCTTTAATACAAAAATAGGTGTATAAATATCAGAATAGTCTGTTCCCTCCGCTTCAACCATCTCCGCATATTCTTCATCAATTTTCATATATTCTTCTGATTGATAACGTGATTCATTACTAATGATTTCATTAGGAACATAAATCGTATTTTGATAATCGATGTCCATGAAATCCAGCATTTCAGCGTCTTCTTCACTCTGCTCTACATTTGCAGAAGCAGGTTCAAACAATCCAATCACTTCTAATACCACATCACGAGAAGTTGCTACCTTTTCTTCTCCAGTTGTTTCATCATAGTCCATAACACTATTCGTAAGGGTAAAATTATCCCCGATCTGTAAATCATTTTTCTCGGCAATTTTTTTAGATATAATGGCAACGCTGGAACCGTTTTCTACTTCTTGTGATTCAAATATACGTCCTTCAACTAAATTACCTATTCCTTCCTCAAAATCAAGAACGGGTGCGTAGTTAATCCCCTTTAACATAAAATCTGGACTCATTCCATCCGCTACCACTTCTACTCCCGCATCATCCATTTCTTCACCTTGATAACTTTGAAGACTCTCTGAGCCTAACCAAGTAGACATGTTATAGTCATAGTATTTCACATAAGAAATTTCTCCAATTTGCTTAATTAATTCTAGATCTAGGTCAGCAATTTCTATGCTCATTTGTTCTTCTTCATCCATATTTTCTAATGCTTTATAATCAAGCTCAACCGTTGCTGCAGCCCCTAATTTCTCTTTAATATTCTTTTCTACATTCCCTGTGGCCTGCTGAATAGAGATAGACCCTGAGATGACATTACCAAGAATAAAAATAACAGCTAATAAAATCAAAGCTTTTCCTTTTTTTCTTGTAATACTTAATAAACCACGCTTAATAAAATTCATAACTAACCCCCTCAAATTAAAAAACAGAAAATAAAGATGAACAAAAAATTATGCAATAGAAATAATTGCAGAAAATTCTATTAATCTATTAAAAACATCTTTATTATCATTTATTACCAAGGAAATTACAACCTATTTTTTTATAAAAAATGTATTTTTAATTATTTTTTTCTAAATATTCTATTTAAAAATTGTAAGAATCATTACATTTTTAAGTTCGAAGGGGGAAAGATTTAACAGGAAAATTACTGGCTGATAGTAATAAAATGAAGATTTATTACTGCTTACCAACCATTGATGGAAAAGATTAAGCGGAATATGGAAAAGACTAGAAGTGATTTTATTGGTAAATGCTCTATTCAGCTTACAATAGCTATTGAGGGGATTTTGGTCTAAAATTTATAAATACATAAAGTCAGACATTTTTTTGTGAGCTGGATCTGATATGATACAGAGGTTAATGTATTCCAAACATGGATCGGTGCTGGCACAATAATGATGCCTTCCTATTGTAAAATGTTTGGATGTAATTTAATAATAAAAAACACCTATTACACCAATAAGACTGTTGTCCATTGGATGTAACAGGTACATTATTTTTTACAGTTCTTCACCATTTGTAGCAATTACATTTTTGTACCAGTAGAATGATTTCTTTCTACTACGATCGAAAGAACCGCTACCATCATCTTGCTTGTCTACATAGATGAAGCCATAACGTTTAGACATTTCGCCAGAAGATGCACTTACTAAGTCAATACATCCCCAAGCAGTGTAACCCATTAATTCAACGCCATCTTTAATCGCTTCACCCATTGCTCTAATGTGCTCTCTTAAATAATCAATACGATAGTCGTCATTCACGCTACCATCTTCTTCAACTTTATCATAAGCACCTAATCCGTTTTCTACTACGAATAACGGCACTTGATAACGACCATATAATTCCATTAATGCAATGTGAAGTCCTTTTGGATCGATTTCCCATCCCCAGTCACTTGCTTCTAAGAATGGATTTTTTACGCCACCAATTAAGTTACCTTGGCCAAGCTCTTCTGGTGTTTTATTTTTCTTATCTGTACGAGACATGTAATAACTTAATGAAATGAAATCAACCGTTCCTTCTTTGATTAATGCAAGATCTCCATCTTCCATTTCAATGTTAATATCATTTTCTTGGAAATAGCGGTCAATAAAGTTTGGATATTCTCCACGAACTTGTACATCACCACAGAAATTATTAAAGAGAAGTGATTCTTTCTTTGCATAAAGTACATTTTCAGGATTACTGTCATAAGCATAAACTGGTGCATAAAGTAACATACAACCAATTTGTGAACCAGGAATGATTTCATGTCCTAATTGTACTGCTTTAGCACTTGCAACAAATTGGTGATGAAGCCCTTGAAAGCTATCTTGCAGACGTGTTTCTTCATTTTCTGGTGAGAAACCTAGTCCAAATAACGGCATATGAGTTGCACCATTAATTTCATTAAATGTTAACCAATATTTCACTTTATCTTTGTAGCGATTAAAAATTACCGTTACATAACGCTCAAAGAATTCAACTAATTTTCTGTTTCTCCAACCACCATATTCTTTAATTAAATGAAGTGGTGTTTCGTAGTGTGCGATTGTTACTAATGGCTCAATATCATATTTTGCAAGCTCATCAAATACACGATCATAGAAGGCAAGTCCTTCTTCGTTTGGCTCTAATTCATCACCTTTTGGAAAAATTCGAGACCAAGCAATACTCATACGAAATGTTTTGAATCCCATTTCCGCAAATAATGCGATATCTTCTTTATAGCGATGATAAAAATCAATTGCCTCGTGGTTTGGATACGTATATTTATCTGTATCCATTTCAAAATCAAAGCCGGTATCTGACAACAGCTTCAATCTATTTTCTTTACCCCCTGGGAGTACATCCGCTAAGTTTGGTCCTTTTCCACCTTCATGGAATCCACCTTCTACTTGGTTAGCAGCGGTTGCGCCACCCCATAAAAATCCATCTGGAAATACGTTTGACATAACTATCACCTCATATAATTATTTGATGTTCCACTGAATATGTGGAAGAAAAATGAATATATTAACACCATGCTCAAGGTAATAAAAAAACCTGAGTTACTTAAAGAATCAGAATAAAACACTTCCGACTCAACAGCAACTTAGGTTTCGCCTGCTAATCAGTAACAATCCATAAGTTAAATATATTCTTTGAAATTAGTATACCACATTTATAATGTTTATGTAAAGGGTTACAATTCAAGATTAAATTGAAATCCAAAATTTAAGTTTACATTTTTGATGGACAAACGTATACTTCGTCAATAGCTTTTATACACTTTTATTTTCCCTCTGGAATTGTAACCATTTATCTATCTCTAATGATAAAAATCTAACCTATTAAGTAAGGATCATTTTATAATTATTTCATCTATTTATCATAATAATATTATGTACACTATATGTGAGAAAATTAAGAAGCTTTTTACCACTTCTTAATTTCTGGGCGCTCACCTTTACTATTCCCTTTTGTTAAACTTCGATTGGCTAGTTCTTCTTTTACTTCTTCCAACGAGACGCCTTGATTACGCATTAAAACAAAGGTATGATACAACAAGTCACTGACTTCATTTACAAGTTCTTGATTTTCTTGATTTTTAGCGGCAATGACAACTTCCCCAGCTTCTTCAATCACTTTTTTCGAAATTTTATCTATACCTTTATCAAATAAATAATTGGTATAAGAATTCTCAACTGGTTCTTGTTTACGTGCGTCGATTTCGTCCATTACTTGATCGATAATATCGACTTGATTTGATTGGTTTATTGTTTCGTCTTGATACACGGTATGATGGAAACACGAAATAGCTCCCGTATGGCAAGCTGGTCCGTTTGGTCTCACGTAAACGACTAAACTATCTTGATCACAGTCCAAAGTCATGGAAACGACTTGCTGCGTATTTCCCGAGGTAGCGCCTTTGTGCCATAATTCATCCCTTGAACGTGAATAAAACCACGTTTCCTTCGTATCTAATGTTTTTTGATAAGATTCTTCGTTCATGTAAGCGAGTGTTAACACTTCTTTCGACGCTTCGTCAACGATAATAGCTGGTAAGAGTCCTTTTGAAAAATCAGGCTTCACGTATATTCACTCCTTGTTCTTTACATTTTGCTTTTACTTCGGCGACTGAAAAGGTATTTTCATGAAAGATAGAAGCAGCTAAGCCTGCTGATACATCGGTTTTCTTGAATACTTCTGGAAAATGTTCTGGTTGACCTACTCCACCCGATGCAATGACAGGAATACGAACAGCATTAACAACAGCTTGTGTTAAGGCTAAATCAAAGCCTTGTTTTACACCATCGGTATCAACACTTGTTAATAGAATTTCGCCTGCTCCCCTTTTTTCGACTTCTCTTGCCCATTCTAATGCATCTAAGCCACTATCCTTTGATCCACCATTTATCATCACATGCCAACCATCAGCAAATTTTTTCGCATCAATGGCAACGACAATACATTGAGAACCAAAACGATTGGCTCCTTCCGTAATTAATGCTGGATGATGAACGGCAGCTGAGTTAATGCCGACTTTATCGGCTCCTGCTTGTAGTAATCTTGTGACATCATCGATGTTGCGAACGCCACCACCGACTGTGAAAGGGACAAATACTTCGCGTGCTGTTTCCTTTACAATATCGACCATGGTATTGCGACCTTCATTCGTTGCAGATATATCCAAGAAAATAATTTCATCTGCTCCTGCTTTGGAATAATTTTGTGCCATGGCCACGGGATCACCTAATTCCCGTAAACCAACAAAGTTAGTACCTTTAACTACTTTTCCTTCTTTAACATCTAAACAAGGAATAATTCGTTTAACGATCATTGTTTTGCTCCTTTTAAGGTAACTGCACCTTGGTAAATTGCTTTTCCTACAATCGCTTCTTCAATACCAACCTCAGCCAACACTGCAATGTCTTCGTTATCCTTGATACCACCAGAGGCAACAACTTTACATGATACAGCCTCGTTCATTTCTTGTAACGCTTCAACATTTGGACCTGACATCGTCCCGTCTTTTGAGATATCAGTGAAGACTATCGTTTGAACACCAAGTTGCTCCATTTCTTTCGCAAATGTAATATAATCTACTTCTGATACATTTTCCCAGCCATGGGTTGCAACTTTCCCATTCTTTGCGTCTATACCAACGACAATTTTTGAAGGATATTTTGCTACAGCTGCTTGAAGAAAGGACGTATCTTCAATGGCGGCGGTACCAAGTACTAATCGATCAGCACCAACGCTTACTAATTTATCAACTGTATCCATTCTGCGAATACCTCCACCAATCTGAATCGGCACAGTTGCTTGTTCACAGATCTGTTCGATTAATTGATATTGCCTTCTTTCTTCTCCGTACCTAGCACCATCTAAGTCCACAATATGAATTAGCTCAGCACCGTCAGCAATAAATGCCTGTAGTTGGCTTAACGGATCACTTGCTACTTCTTCGGTTTGATTAAAATCCCCTTGGTATAAGCGAACGCCTTTTCCATTAATTAAATCGATTGCTGGAATGATTTTCATTGTTCCACCCCTTTTAAAAATGCTTGTAAAATTCGCTGTCCTACTTCCCCACTTTTTTCGGGGTGAAATTGAATGCCGTATATTTTTCCTTTTTTAACGATCGCAGTTACTTCTGGTCCATATTCTGCCGTAGCTACCACATAAGTGTCATCTGTGTTTGCCGCATAGGTATGGACAAAATACACATGTTGATCTTGGAATGTGGCAAAAGTCGATTCCTCTTGATGCACATGCAAGGCATTCCAACCGATATGAGGCAATAAATAAGGCGTTTCTATTTTTTCAATGTCCCCGGGAATTAGGTCTAACCCTTGTGTAATTCCATTCTCATAGCCGGTTGTGAATAGCAATTGCATGCCAAGACAAATACCAAGTAGTGGTTTCTCATTTGCTAACTTTATTAATACATTTTTTAGATTTCTTTTTTCAATTTCTTCTACAGCCGCTTGAAAAGAGCCCACGCCAGGTAAAATAATATGAGAGGCTTGTTCTAAAACGGCAGGATTATCCGTAATAGCAACTTCATACCCCAATCGTTGCAAAGCCGTTTTTACACTAGCGGTATTTCCCATACCGTAATCTACTATTGCAATCATTCGATTAGCCCCTTTGTGGAATTGACCCCATTAATGGAAGGATCAATGGTAATAGCTTGTGCAAAAGACCGACCTAAAGCTTTAAAAATAGCTTCAATCTTATGATGCGTATTGATTCCGTACAACACACGAGCATGTAGCGTGATCCCAGCTTGTACAGCAAATGCCTGTAAAAATTCTCGAACTAATTCAGTATCAAAATCACCTAATTTTTGATTATCAAATACTGCATCTAGCACGAGATAAGGTCGACCACTAATATCTAATGAAACAAATCCTAAAGCTTCATCCATTGGTACATAGGCAGTACCATAACGAGTAATTTGCTTTTTATCACCAAGTGCTTCTCGAATCACTTGCCCTAGTACAATGGCGACATCCTCAACCGTATGGTGACTATCAATATGTAAATCACCGTTAGCTTTCACTGTTAAGCCAATTCTACCGTGGCGAGCAAATAACTCTAACATATGATCAAAAAACCCCACACCTGTTTGAATAGAAACCACTTCTGGATCATCCAGGCTAACAGCTACTTCGATCGCCGTTTCATTTGTTTTCCTTGCTTTGTTTGCTTTTCGCATTTATTTGCCACCACCTTTGTTTTGTCTTTTTTCTACTGCTCTAGCATGTCCAATTAAATCTTCTTCATTGGCAATGGTTATCACGTCCTCTGAAGCTTGGGATAATGCTTGTTCCGAATAATAAATAAACGTTGTTTTTTTAATAAAATCATCAACAGATAAACCAGATGAAAAGCGAGCCGTACCGGATGTCGGTAAGACATGATTTGGTCCAGCATAGTAATCGCCTAATGATTCTGGCGTATAGTGTCCTAAAAAGACAGAACCAGCATTTTTAATCTTGCCTACATACGCTAGCGCATTATCTAAGTGAATCTCTAAATGTTCCGGTGCAAATTGGTTCGACAAGTCAAAAGCTTCCTCTAGATTATCGCAAAGAACTACTGCGCCTTGGTTTGTTAAAGCCGCTTGCGCAATGTCTTTTCGAGGTAACGTCTCCAATTGTTTAGCTACTTCTTCTTTGGTTGCTGCAATTATTTTTTCCGAAGTAGTGAATAAACAAGCACGCACATTCGTATCATGCTCGGCTTGAGCAATTAAATCTGACGCAATAAACGTTGGGTCAGCAGATTCATCAGCAATAATTGCTACTTCTGATGGACCAGCAATCATGTCTATCCCAACATCACCAAATACAAGTGACTTCGCCGCAGCGACATACGCATTTCCGGGCCCAACAATTTTATCTACACTTGGAATCGAAGGTGTCCCATATGCTAAAGCCGCAATCGCTTGAATCCCACCAACTTTAAATATTCGTGTCACGCCTGCGATATCCGCTGCAACAGATAAAATAGGAGCAATATCTTCTCCATTCCGAGCCGGAGTAACCATAATTACTTCTTCTACACCTGCCAGAATCGCAGGAATCGCATTCATTAACACCGATGATGGATAACAAGCCGTCCCCCCTGGAACATAGATGCCAACTCGCTCAATCGGACGAAATAGTTGCCCCGAAATAATCGCATCATCTGTTTGCATAAAACGAGAATTTTGTAGTTGTTTTTGGTGAAAATCACGAATATTACTTGCCGCTCTTTTTAGTGCTTCAATCGTTGTTTGATCTACTAGTTGCCATGCTTGTGCGCGTTCATCTTTTGTCACTTCCCAGTTAGCAGGAACAAATCGGTCAAATTTTTCAACATATTTGGTTAATGCCTTGTCTCCCTCAGATCGAACAGCATCAATCACTTCTTTGGCAACCTGTCTGTACTGTTCATCCGTCTGATTACGCCTATTTTTGTTAATAAAATTATCTCGAAATGCTTGGATTTGGTATGTAGGTATCATAAATTTCCCCCCTGCTTTTGAAATATATCAATAATTGGTGTCAGCTCTGCTCGTTTAATTTTAAGTGAGGAACGATTGGCAATACACCGTGCACTGAATGAAAAGAACTCTTCTTTAATAACTAATCCGTTCTCTTTTAGTGTGGTTCCTGTTTCAACAATATCGACAATTGCGTCGGCTAAACCAAGAATCGGTGCTAACTCAACAGATCCTTCTAATTTAATAATATCAACGGATTCACCTTTGTCTTTGAAAAATTCTTTCGTAATTCCGGTATATTTACTCGCAATTTTTTTCTTTTGATTCGACCATACCTGACCTTGCTCCGTTGCTACCGCCATCCGACAATGGCCAAATGGTAAGGGGAATAAATTATAGACATCAGGCTGAAATTCCGCTAAGATATCTCCACCAACAATTCCTAAATCAGCGATCCCATGTTCCACATAGGTAGTAACATCAGGACCTTTGGCAAAAATAAACTGTAATGTATCGGTTTCTACACGTAATTTCCGTCCTTTATTTACTAAAGGCTCTACATCAAAATCAATCGACTCTAAAAAAGCGATAAACTGTTTTTCTAACCTTCCTTTTGTTAACGCAATCGTTGGTTTCATAGCTAATCACCTATTTTTGAAAAAATTATTTCGTCATCTACGGTAACGATTTTGTCGTACTGCTCGGCAGCTACTTGCTCATATTGAATATCTACTACAGCATTTGAATAGCTTGCTCTTAATTGTTCTGCCTGCACATGTGTCTTTGAATCTGCTAAGATGCAAATGTGTGGTTTTGCTTGCACCTGTTGCAAATGTTTGGCTAATACATCCACATCAAATGCTAAACCGACTGCTGAAATTTTCTCATCAAATTGTTCATATAATTTATCATACCGTCCACCAGAGAAACATGTTTCACCGTCAGTTTTGACATACCCTCGAAACATCGTTCCAGAATAATACGGTAAATTTTTCACACGCCCTAAATCAATAATTACTTCGTCAACACCACTTTGTTCTAATAAATTAGCTAATTCAATGAGATGGTCTAAAATTTTTGTGAGTTTAGGATTATCTTTCCATATAGATTGATAATTTCGTAATTCAGTAACCGATCCATAAGCATCAACTAATTGGGTTAATTGTGTTACTTGTTTTTCAGTCCCATGAGCTAAAGCAATTTCATAAACAATATCTCTACGCTTATCATGCATTGCTTCTCGTAATTTTTTTGTATCTGCCTCATCTAAATTTAGTGAAGCAACTATTTCATCAAAGATCCCTGTATGTCCTAACTCAATCAAATAATTAGAAATGCCTAATTCTTTTAAATAAGCGACTGCTGTCAGTAGACTCTCCACTTCTCCTAAAAAGGCTTCCGTTCGAATAATTTCAATTCCAGCCTGTTTTGATTCAATACCATCTTTGTCATTTCGAAAGACAGATCCTTCATAAAACCACTTCGTTTGTGGTGATTGTTGTTTCATTAAGGCACGAGCAATCGCTGTCGTCCAATCCACTCGAAGAACCTCGATTTCTCCATCACGATTAAACCACTTCAACATCCGATGCAGCTTCATGCCTACATGTTTGTTCGTAAACGTAGTTGCGTATTCGACCACAGGCGTAGCAATTGCTTTAAAATTCCTCGCTTGCGCAATTTCACGAAATATTGCTGATGTTGTTGCTTTATTATCTAATATTTCTCCAGTCTCATCTTGGCTACCTTCAGGTAAAAACAACATACACACCTCCGACTGTAACTTTATCACACTACCATTTTACTTAGATAAAGTATTTTTATTGTTATAACCTTATCATGTTAATTGGGGAGAAGTCAACGAAAACCTCTTATATCTAGCAAACGATTATATAATCTACTGACCAGTATAACATGTATGAAATCGAGCTATCTTTCTCTCTGCCATAATTGTATAGATAAGGAGATACTTGCATATGCATGTTTTCATCAATAAAAGTTGGAACAAAAGTATTTTTCAGTAATGAATTAGTGATGAGAACATTACCATCGCAATTAAGAGTATACTCGCGTTGTGTAGGATCGAGCTTTGGGCACAAGTTAGACGTTAAAGAGTACGTACCTGGTTTAGTCTAACTTCTTAACGGTTTGCAATTACTCGCCTTATCAAGTTACATTTTTCAAATGAGGCGAATGTCTATAAAACTTTATCACTACTTATGGAAAGAACAGTAACGTACCGACATAAATATCAACAGTGTAAATAACTGCTATACAAAATCAATAAATACAAAAGAAATAATACTGTACTTTCTCATAACCAATACTGTAATAGACCAAATTATTAATTAATTTTTATAAGACTTCGTTCGATTCTATTTCAATAGTTGTAAATGTTCTTGAATAAAACAGATTTAATATTGGTGTCATTTTCAGTCTCAAAAGGAGGTTGCGCTTTTTCTGCTAGTAAGTTTAAGGTAGAATAAGATTAGGAGGGATGTGATGTGCAGCAACCAGGAGACTTTCATATTCACACGAATTATTGTCCACATGGTACGACTGATTCGATGGAAGATTATGTACGGGCAGCGATAAATAAGGGGCTAAAGGCGATAAGTTTTACTGAACACGCCCCATTTCCAAAAGCTTTTACTGATCCTACACCGACAAAAGATAGTGCCATGCTTACGGAGGATTTGGAGAAGTATTTTGCAGAGGGCAATCGATTAAAAAAACGTTATCAAGACAAAATCAACATATACGTTGGATTTGAATTGGATTACATTATAGGCTTCGAAAAAGAAACAAAAACATTTTTAGATACATATGGTGAACAAATGGGTGATGGGATATTATCCGTGCACATGCTACAAGCGCCGGATGGTTCATTTGTTTGTTTAGATTATAGTTTAGAGAATTTCGCAAATATTATTGTGCAATTTGGTTCTGTCGATAAGGTTTATCAGGCTTATTTTAAAACCGTAGCTGCTAGTATAGAAGCTGATCTTGGCAAATATAAGCCGAACCGAATTGGCCACATTAGCTTAATTGAAAAATTTGCCAAAAAATATCCTCCGCTAAAAAACTATCAGGATAACTACATGCAATTATTACAGTTGATTAAAAATAATAATTATACATTAGATGCCAATACAGCAGGATTATATAAAGCGGACTGTGGAAAGATGTATCCACCACAAAATTTAATGGAAATAGCAGATCAAATGGGAATAGCTTTAGTTCCTGGATCGGATAGTCATGCAGCAAACACTATAGCTAGAGGGTTCGATCAATTGCCTGCTTCTATATCTTATACTTTTCCTAAGAAATGACGGGGATATTTTAATGCTATCCTGTTGGTGACAGTTTAATTAAAAACGCAAAAGTCTACACAATGCTAGAACTTTTGCGCTTTTTTTAAACAAATTTATGTTTTTTAACTTTAACTAAGAAATTTTATTATTTAGTCGATCTCATGATCAATCGTACCAGCCATATAACCATCTTCAATTTGTTCTCTTGTTTCTTCTAGTGCACGTTGTTCAATACGTAATTCTTCTTCTTTTGATAATCGTGTATTGCCAGCTTTTCTTTCTGGTCTTTCAGGCATTAAAATAACCTCCAATCTTTTTTGTTAGTATTGGAGGTTTTCTTTTAATTATGCATCTTGTTTCAACCCATCCATATAAGGCATGTGGGCATCTGTATTGAGTTTACCTTTAATTTTTTTGACCCAGGTATTGTCCCCTTTTAACCATTCTTTAAATGAAAAGATAACAGGTGGGCGATTATGACCAAGTCCGATTCCGCCTTCAAGTGTCTCTCTATCATAGATAGTCGTGTGCAACGTGCCAGCCGATTGTAAATATTTTTCGGAATACACTTCTTTTTCTTTGTTATTTAATAACTCATATGTCGCTTGTTTAGAAGCAGGATTACTCTTTTCTCTTAAGATGTCCATACGACGTTTGGAGTCGGCCAAATGGTAACGATTTGATTGATGTAAAAGGTCAAAATGATTCGTGCTCATGGTATCCGCTTTGACGCGGACAGCTTCCGAAGTCGCTTCAATGACATTTCTATTGCCAAATCGATCAGCTATCACATAATTAAACGCTACGCGATGAGGTACTTCTTTTAATAAAGCAATCGCTTCTTCGTTTGACTGGCACTGTTCCAAAATCATCCGAGTGATAATAGTGGGAATGAATCCATCTCCAGCACCACGTCGGTTAACGAAATTGTAACCCGTCATTAATCCTGTCTCATTCATTCCATCTGCTCGTCCTACCATTCGTTGCGAAGGCCCAATTGTTGCATATCCTTGCTTTGGTTGATATAAAACAAATCTGCCTTCATATGTTTTTGGGTGGAAGTCATAATTACGAACAAGAAAATGGTCTCCCGTTAGAATAGTACATCCAGAACGAACCCATTCTTGTTGATAGCCACTAAAATGAAAGATAGCTTCTTCAAAAGAAAGTTCCAACCCTTCGGCTAAACCTTTGATTTCTTCTAAAAATTGTGGGAACAAAGATTTAATCCAATCGATTGCTTTCGCTTGATCTACTGTATATCTAGGATTTTTTATCGCTTCTTTATTCGTATATATGGAGTGAATCGGCATATTTTTTAACCATTTTCCTTGCTCAAAACCAAAGGAACGATAATCGCCCCTATATTGAATAACATCTACATGATAATCTCTCATATTCATTTCCTTACGTTTATTTAGTCTAGTTGTATGTCGTTAGTCTTCTTAAATTAAATAGTTACCAGTACATTATACAATTAACTAAAAATTATAAGCTAATCTATACATTGTATAGAAATCATAGCACGTATTACTTCGAATCAAAAGTAAGTTGCTTACTTTCTATTATTAAAGCTAATAAAAAAGCGAGGCTTACTCTTATAGAGCAACTCATCGCTTTATTTATTAATGAAAATCTAATAACTCTTCTTCAAAAGGTTTCGTGTAATTCGCTTGTTTCCACACATTCACAACATTACCTTTTTCATCTGTATCTAAAACAAAGGAGCCATTACTATAACGATCACTTACACTCAATTCCATTGGGTAAAGCGTTTGCGCGTTCCCATTAGCTGTAGTCATTTGTACCACATCTGTTTCGTTTACCATCAAGAACCCTACAATACGGTGTGGTTTTTGTTTTAATTCTCGTAGCATCGCCTGTCCACGTTTCGCACGAGACATCTTGTCAAAATCATTTATGTTCATTCGCTTCGCTGCACCTCTTTGGGTAACCGCAACCAAATGTACTGCCGTTTCGGCTGGTTTACATGTTATACCATTCACTACAAATTCATCGTCTTTTAATTGAATCGCCTTTACACCACCTGCACGTTGTCCCATCGCAGAAACTTCTGATTCACTGTACCAAAGTCCGAAGCCACGATTTGAAGCAATAAATATTTCAGCATTGCCATCCGTTTGTTCCACATTTATTAATTCATCGTCACCTTTTAAATTAATAGCAACTAGAGCTTTTGAATACCGTTGGGCTTCATATAGAGCAAGCTCACTCCGTTTGATCATGCCATTTTTAGTAACAAACACGAGATAACCTTCTGTAAAAGATCTAATTGGGAGAGCTTTAATTATATAATCTCCTTTATTAATGGAAACAATATTAGAGATATGCTGACCTAAATCCTTCCACCTTATATCAGGTAACGTATGAACTGGCGCAAAGATATACTTCCCTTTATTTGTAAATAGAAGCACCGTGTCTGTCGTGTTTATTTCATGGAGTCCAACCAAATGGTCATCATCTTTAATTGCTAGGTCTTCACCATTCGAGGCGGCATAGGAACGTAAACTTGTTCGTTTCACATAGCCATCTCTAGTAACAGATACTAAGACATCTTCACTTGCCACCATTACCTCTAAATTAATCTTTAGTTCTTCAATCTTGTTTTCAATTTTTGTTAATCGGGGACTATTATATTTCTTTTTGATTTCTTTAAGATCTGACTTGATAACAGCTATTAACTGTTTTTCATCATCTAGAATCGCTTGCAACTCGTTAATTTTCTGTTGCAATTCTTCTGCTTCTTGTTGTAGTGACGTAATGTCTGTATTTGTTAAGCGATATAACTGTAGATTAACAATTGCCTCCGCTTGTGCTTCCGAAAAATCAAATGCTGCTTTAATCCGTCGTTTTGCATCTTGTTTATCATTAGAAGCCCGAATCGTAGCAATTAATTCATCTAAAACAGAAATCGCCTTAATTAATCCCTCAACGATATGGGAACGATCTTGTGCTTTCTTTAAATCAAAAATTGATTGTCTTGTCATCACTTCTTTTTGGTGGGCAATATACGCATCTAGTAATTCCGTTAGACTTAATAATTTTGGTGTTTTATCTTTAATCGCAACCATATTGAAATGATACGTTACTTGAAGGTCTGTATTTTTGTATAAGTAATGTAAAATACCTTCGCCGTTCGCATCTTTTTTCAATTCAATTACGATACGTAGGCCAGTGCGATCCGTCTCATCACGAACTTCTGCAATTCCTTCTACTTTTCGATCAATACGTAATTCATCCATACGCTTAACGAGTGCAGCTTTGTTTACTTCATAAGGGATTTCATCAATAACAATTTGTTCTTTATTCCCTCTGATTGGCTCAATCCAAGCTTTACCACGAACGACAATTTTTCCTTTACCAGTCTCATAAGCTTGTTGTAAATTTTCAACGCCTTGGATAATGCCACCAGTGGGAAAATCAGGGCCTTTCAGCACTTTCATTAATTCTTTAATCGTAATAACTGGGTTGTCCATTCGTTTGATTACTGCATCAATGACTTCGCCTATATTATGGGGCGGTATATCAGTAGCATAACCTGCTGATATACCTGTTGAACCATTGACAAGTAAATTAGGAAAACGTGCTGGTAATACTACCGGTTCATTAATGGTATCATCAAAGTTTGGCACATAATCAACGGTTTCTTTATCAATATCTCGTAGCAACTCAGAAGAAATACTAGAAAGTCGCGCTTCCGTATAACGCATTGCTGCTGGTGGGTCATTATCGACACTTCCGTTATTTCCATGCATCTCAACAAGCACGTTCCGTAACTTCCACGTTTGACTTAAACGTACCATAGCTTCATAAACAGAACTATCTCCATGTGGATGATAGTTCCCTATTACTGTACCAACTGTTTTTGCCGATTTACGAAACGGTTTATCAAATGTATTTCGTTCTTCATACATCGCAAAAAGAATTCTGCGTTGTACCGGTTTCAATCCATCACGCGCATCTGGTAATGCACGATCTTGAATAATATATTTGCTATAACGACCAAAACGGTCGCCGATCACCTCTTCTAAAGGTAAATCAAGAAAATTTTCGATTGACGATGTCAACTGTACTTCCTCCTCTTACGTATGGATATTTTCATTATCCATAATATTTGCATCTTCTTGTAAGCCGAATGCTACATGGGATTCAATCCATTTCCTTCGGGGCGCAACTTTATCTCCCATAAGTGTAGCTACACGTCGTTCTGCACGAGCAAGATCATCAATAGTAACTCGTATTAATGTTCTTGATTCTGGATTCATTGTCGTTTCCCAAAGTTGATCAGCATTCATCTCGCCTAGTCCCTTATAACGCTGTAAAATATAACCGTTTTTCAGCTTTTTGGTCACTTCTTGCATTTCTTCTTCATTCCATGCATAGTGAATCTCTTCTTTTTTACCTTTTCCTTTAGAGATCTTATATAAGGGTGGTAATGCAATATAGACTTTTCCTGTTTCAATTAGAGGTCGCATATAACGATAGAAAAAGGTAAGTAATAGTACTTGAATGTGTGCCCCATCTGTGTCAGCGTCTGTCATAATGATAATTTTATCATATTGGATGTCCTCCGTATTAAAATCACCACCAACACCAGCACCAATCGTATGAATAATCGTCGAAATTTCTTCATTTTTTAATACATCAGCTAATTTAGCTTTTTCTGTATTGATAACCTTACCTCGTAAAGGCAATACAGCTTGAAATTTACGATCACGTCCTTGCTTTGCTGAACCACCAGCTGAATCACCTTCGACAAGGTATAATTCATTTTTATCAGCATTTTTAGACTGTGCTGGTGTTAACTTACCACTTAATAAAGCATCTTTTCTTTTCCTTTTTTTACCTGAACGCGCTTCTTCACGCGCTTTGCGTGCAGCTTCTCTTGCTTCTTTGGCTCGAACAGCTTTTTTCAATAGCATGGAGGCGGTGTCTGGGTTTTCTTCAAGGAAATAAGCTAAATTCTCTGACACAACAGCATCAACGGCAGAACGAGCTTCTGAAGTACCTAATTTTCCTTTAGTTTGTCCTTCAAATTGTAATTTCGCTTCTGGAATGCGGACAGAAACGATCGCTGTAAAACCTTCGCGAATATCATTACCTTCAAGGTTTTTATCTTTTTCTTTCAACAGATTATTTTTTCGGGCATATTCATTAAAGACTCTAGTAATAGCAGTTCTTGCTCCTGATTCATGCGTACCACCATCTTTTGTTCGGACATTATTAACAAATGATAGCATGTTTTCGGCATACCCATCATTAAATTGAAAAGCAAAATCTATCTCCAATTCCTGTTGTTCTCCTTCGAAGGAAACGACAGAGTGAAGTGCATCTTTTTCTTCGTTTAAGTAAGTAACAAACGATTTCAGTCCTTCAGGATAGCAAAATGAAGCTGTTTCGTCTTGTCGTTCGTCTTCTAAAATAATCTCTAATCCCTTTAATAAAAATGCAGCCTCACGTAATCTTTCTGCTAGAATATCATATTGAAATGTTGTGGTCGAAAAAATAGTTGAATCAGGTTTGAAATGGATAATCGTACCTGTTTTCCTTGTTTTTCCGATCGTCTCTAAATCGGTGTCTGCTACGCCGCCATTTCGAAATGTTTGCTGATAAATCGATCCTTCACGATGGATTGTCACTGTTAACCATTCGGATAAAGCATTAACTACTGAAGCACCAACACCATGTAAACCACCTGAGGTTTTGTAACCACCCTGACCGAACTTACCACCAGCGTGTAATACCGTTAAAATAACTTCTGGTGTAGGTCTACCTGTACGGTGCATGCCAGTTGGCATACCACGTCCTTCGTCCATTACGGAAATACTATTATCTTTATGTACTTTTACAGTGATTTTTGTTCCGAATCCTGCTAATGCTTCATCTACAGCGTTATCTACTATTTCAAAAACAAGATGGTGTAAGCCTCTTGCGTCTGTACTTCCTATATACATACCTGGTCTTTTTCTAACTGCTTCAAGGCCTTCTAAGACTTGAATCGAATCATCAGAATAAACGTTTGTCTGTTTACTCAATGTAAGTGCCCCTTTCTCCAAACACACTAGTAACATTCCCTATGTTACCATAATTTCTTGAAATATCTATATGTTAGAACAAATGTTTGATTTCGTAAAGTGTCTATTTGCACGATTTGTAACTTAACAATGAAAAATCTCTGTCGAAACAGAGATTTTTTACTGTACTTATTTAGTTAGCGCGTGTGCGACTTTAATACACATATCCATAATAACGGAAAAGCCTTGATCTGTTAACCACTCGTAGGTTTCTTGATCAAAAATTCCTTGCTGGGCCCAGAAAACACGTGCATTGGTTTGGAGCGCTTCTTTAGCGACATCTTTTAGAAAAACAGATCTTCTAAACACGTTAATAATATCAAATTCTTCTGGTACGTCTTGTAAAGAAGGATAAGCTTTTTCTCCTAATGCTTCCTCAATGGTCGGATTAATAGGTATAATCCGATACCCATTCGTTTGCATTGCTTTTGATACTTGATAGGAAGTTCGTTCTGGATTATCGGATAAACCTACCACAGCAATCGTTTTCGCGTTATCTAAAATCGTTTTTATTTCTTCTTTTGACGGATGTTGATAATCCATGTGACATGTCTCCTTATTATTGTGATAATAAGCCTTGTTCGGTTAAAAAGTTTCTCGCTACCTCTTCGGGCTGTTTGTCTTCATAATCTACTTGATAATTCATTTCTCTCATCTGTTCATTGGTAATTAAACCAGCTAATTGATTCAAAATACTCTCTAATTCAGGATAGTTATCTAATGTTTCTTGTCGCATTAATGGTGCGCCTTGATAAGGCGGGAACACATTCTCTGTATCTTCTAAGGATACTAATCCTAATTCTACCATATATGCTTCCGTAGAATAAGCATCAATCACATCGACTTCATCATTTTTGATTGCTTGCTGTCTAACACCAGGATCCATTGTTTTTATTTCACCGAATGAAATTCCGTATTTGTCTTGGATTCCTACATAGCCATCTTCTCGGTCTTTAAATTCCAAGGTAAAGCCCGCTGTCATGTCGTCATCTATAGCTTGTAAATCTGCAATAGAAGTCAAATTATTTTCTTCAGCAAAGCTTTCTTTGACAGATAGTGTGTAAGTGTTATTGTACTTCATTGGTTGCAAATAAGCCATATTAAATGTTTCCATCATCTCCGTTTTTGCCTGTTCATATACTTTTTTCGGTTCATTACTGTTTGTTTGTTCTTCTAGATGTGTAACAATCGCAGTACCTGTAAATTCTGGATAGATATCAATGTCACCATTTTTTAATGCGTTAAAAACAAATGTCGTTTTTCCTAGATTAGGTTCTAAAGCGACATCTAAATCGGTTTGATCTTCAATTAATAGTTTATACATGTTTATTAATATGGTAGGTTCTGCATTTAACTTTCCACCGATTACTAAATCAGCTTCTTTTTCTTGATTAAATGCAAACGGCACTAGTATTAAGGCCAATACGATTAAAGTAACCAAGATCGACTTAAAAGGCGATCGTTTTGCTGATTTGCCAAAAAAACGAAGTAACCCATCAAGTATAATTGCAAGTAATGCTGCTGGTATCGCACCTAGGATGATTAAGTTAATGTCTCCACCTCGATCAATACCTAGTAAAATTAATTCCCCAAGTCCACCAGCCCCAATTAGTGCTGCTACAGTGGTAGTACCGACAATTAAAACCATAGATGTTCGGATTCCTGCCATAATGACTGGCATTGCGAGCGGCAGCTCTACTTTAATCAATCGTTTATACGTATTCATCCCCATTCCTGTTGCGGCTTCGCGTAAAGCTGGGTCTACTTCATTAATTCCTGTATACGTGTTCCGTAGGATTGGTAACAGACCGTAAACAATAAGTGCTACTACAGCTGGTTTGGTGCCAATGCCTAAAAACGGGATTAAAAATGCTAAAATAGCTAAACTTGGAATCGTCTGCAATACAGCTGTAATTGCAATCATTGGTTCTGCAATGCGTTGATATCGCGTTAAAATAATTCCTAAAGGGACGGCGATAACAATAGCAATTAGTAGCGCCAGTACAGACAGCTGGATATGTTCTAGAATGGTTGAAAAAACCATTGACTGACGTTCTTCCCAGACAGATAAAAACTGTTGCATTACTGGATCACTCCATTCTTAGATGTGATCCGTTCGCGAAGAAATTGTAAAATATCCCTTTCATGAATAACCCCTAATGCCCGATTATCCTTGAGTACGACAAGTTGATTTACTCCTTCAGTTTCAAGCAATTTTACTGCTTCAATCAAAAATTGATCCGCTTGAATAGACACTTTTTCACTATTATTATTCATAGTTTCTTGCTTAGCTAACCGTTGTTGTAACACATCTTTCACTGTCATTTGCCACGCGGATCGTTTCTCACCAATAAATGTCTTAACAAGATCTGTTTGTGGATACAATACGATTTCTTGTGGTGTACCAACTTGAATAATCTTCCCTTCATCCATTAAACAAATACGATCAGAGATAGTTAATGCCTCGTCCATGTCGTGGGTAACAAAAACGATGGTTTTATGGATTTTTTGTTGAAGCTCTTGAATATCTTTTTGTAACTGTTCTCTACTAATTGGATCAAGCGCACTAAAAGGTTCATCCATTAAGATAATATCTGGATCTGCAGCTAAGGCACGAACAACTCCAATTCGTTGTTGTTGACCACCAGATAGTTCACTAGGCATTCGATTAATGAACTTTTCTGGCTCTAATCCAACCATATCTAATAATTCGGTTATTCTAGATGTTGTCCGTGATTTTTCCCAATTTTTCATTTGCGGAACAATTTCAATGTTTTCACGAACAGTCATATGTGGAAATAACGCAATTTGTTGAAGTACATAACCAATATTCCAACGTAATTGATGAATATCATAAGAAGTTATATCCTTATCATTTATCTTAATGGTTCCTTTCGTTGGTGTAATCAAACGGTTGATCATTTTCATCGTAGTTGTTTTCCCACAACCACTTGGTCCAATTAACGTAAATATCTCACCTTGTTTTATATGTACAGAGAAATCATTTACTGCTTCTGTGCCATCTTGATATACTTTATCTACATGTTCAAAAGTTATCATATTTACCCCTCCTACTGATTTATACGTTACCCATTTACAAAGCTTAAGAAACACATATTTCACTTGTTTACTAAATTTATAGTACATGGTAATAAGAATTCGTGTTAAAATAACGATACTGTGAAATAGATTAAAGGAGCAAATGATATGACTTATGTATTATTAGCAATACTTGCTTATTTGATTGGGTCAATCCCATCTGGACTTATTGTCGGAAAAACATTTTATAACATTGATATTAGAGAACACGGCAGTGGTAACCTTGGGGGCACCAACTCGTTTCGTGTCTTAGGTATAAAAGCTGGTACAGTAGTTACATTGGCTGATATTTTAAAAGGAACTTTAGCCGTACTATTACCGATAATATTTTCTGTTGATGCTAGTGTGAATGCTTTAATTATCGGTGTTTTTGCAGTTATTGGTCACATGTATCCTGTATTTGCACGATTTAAAGGCGGTAAGGCTGTTGCCACTTCCGGAGGCATGTTACTAGGGCTTAGTCCACTTTTATTCGGAATTATTTTAGTTTCCTTTTTCCTAGTGTTGTATTTAAGTAAATACGTATCACTCGCGTCAATGGTAACCGGAATCGTAGCAGTTATTACTTCCGCTTTGCTACAAAATATTGGCCTAATTATTGTAACAACTATATTGACAATATTTGTTATTTATCGTCATAGAGCAAATATTAAGCGGATCATCAATAAAACAGAACCAAAAATTAAATGGATGTAACTTCTACAATATTTACTCAAAGCTGATTGCCTTTGAGTATTTTTTCTTTAATGAATAAAAAAGCATAAAAATTGAACGCACACTATTTTTAACTTATACTTTGAGATAGGTTATCAACTGAAAGGGGTTAGCATAATGGGGATTAATACAAATGGAAAAAAACAATTACCAAATAAACAAGAACGACATAAATTATTTGGCTCTGTAGAACCAGGCAAAAAAACAAAACCTACAGATAAAGAAGCTATGGCGGATCTACAAAACTCACAAAATAATTACTTATTTGATTTAGACGCGGTAGGAATCTCAAACGTTAAATACCCTGTCAAAGTATCAAGTCAATTACAACCTACCACCCAAAGTTCAATTGGGGAGTTTAGTTTTTCTTCCTCAGTAGCAAAAGATAGTAAAGGTACCAACATGAGCCGTTTTACTGAGCAGTTACATGCTTATTTAATAGATGGAAACTTTGATGTGTCGCTGTCAAATTTAAAAGAATTCACAAAAGAATTAGCAGCACGACTTAAGCGCAATGATGCTTTCTTAGAAGTAACATTTCCTTGGTTTTTTGAACGTAAAGGCCCAGCCTCTGACTTAAGTGGGTTTAACCATGCGGATGCTTATATTCGCATCAATTATGATAAAGAGCTCGGTTATGATATCATAACCGGAATCACAGGTACGATCACTACTTTATGCCCGTGTTCAAAAGAAATTAGTGAATACAGCGCTCACAATCAACGCGGTAAAGTTTCGATGGAAATTGGGCTAGCAGATTCATTTGATGAAAACAAAATCGACTGGAAACAAGCGTTATTAGAAGCAGCTGAAAGTAATGCAAGTGCTAGAATCCACCCTGTTCTTAAACGGCCAGATGAAAAAATGGTTACAGAACAAGCTTACGAGAATCCACGATTTGTCGAAGACATGGTTAGACTCGTTGCTGCTGATTTATATGAAATGGAGTTCGTGCAAGCATTTCATGTCGTTTGTCAAAATGAAGAATCGATTCATTTACACGATGCGATCGCTTCAATAACATACGATAAAAGTGAAGAATAGAAGGGTTGAAATGAAATATTTACTAATAGGTATCATTCGGTTTTATCAAAAATTTATTAGTCCTATGACATCGCCAAGTTGTCGATTTCAACCTACTTGTTCTCAATACAGCTTAGAATCGGTGAGACGATTTGGTGCCATGAAAGGGACCTACCTGAGTGTTAGGAGAATAGTAAAGTGTCATCCTTTTCACCCTGGTGGATTTGACCCTGTACCAGAAAAGAAATCAAAAAGGCGGACCTAAAGAACTGAACTTGGTCCGTCTTTTTTTAACCTTATACTATTATAAACCAAAACGTTTAATTTGGTCACAGACGCCTTCTTGTGTTAATATCTCTTTTTGCCGTTCACCAAATAAATCAAAATGAGGATATAACTCATCACGATGAATCCATTCAGGAGCCAAGTGATATTTTTGTCCCCAGTTTTTCAATTTGGTCAAATCATTACACCCTACTTTTGTAACTGTATCACAACCTGGAAAACGATCGTCTAACCAGTAATGCGTTAAAAAAGCAATATTTCCATTTTGTACATCTTGTTTCCACTTATTTAGTTCACTTCGTTTCACACCAAAGGCCATCTATTTCTCCTCCAAGGCGTTGGAATATACTTCATGCCACTCAGGAAACTTTTTACGTAGGGAAATAGGACGAAAATTATCTTTTTTCACAATCACATGTTGTGAAGTACCACTAACAGCAATATTACCTTCTGCATCGGTCACTTGATAGCCATAGGTAGTTCGTAATCCATCATAGTTTTCTAACCATGTATGCACAAATGCATCTTGGCCATAGCGAATAGGTTGTTTAAAGTACACATGTACATCGATTACTGGAGAAACGACACCTTGTTCTTCCATTTCATGATAGTTGAGTCCATTAGCTTCAATAAATGCTGTTCGTCCAATTTCGAACCAAACTAAATAATTGGCATGGTATACAACTCCCATTTGATCTGTTTCTTGATATCTTACTTGTATCGGAGTCTTTATTTTCATGATTCATTTTCTCCTTTCACTGCTAGCCAAGCTTTTTCTACATCTGCTTTTGTAAGTAGTAAGAAGTTTTCAGAACTATCTTCTGAATCCTCTAAACGTAGGGCTTGAAATTGGATAGCTTCATCAACGAGATTCACAACAAAACGAGCATTGCCGTTTATTTTGTTATTGTTAAACTGGGTAAATAAATACGACGCAGCGTCTCCATCTAATTGATATTGATAATTTTTAACATGATAATTGGTAATTTGAATTAATTCATCTGCATTATAATCAAGAAAATGGAAATATTTTTTAAATCGTGAAGCAAGTCCCGGATTACTATCAATAAACTGCTGCATCTCTTGTTTATATCCTGCTAAAATCACAACCAAGTTTTCATTGTGTTTTGTCATTTCATCTACTAAAGTATCAATGGCTTCTTTACCGAAGTCATTTTGCCCACGAAAAAGTGAATAGGCTTCATCAATGAACAAAACACCACCTAAAGCTTCTCGAATTTTTTGTTTTGTTTTAACAGCCGTTTGGCCAACATAACCAGCAACTAAATCACTTCTTGAAGCTATTACGAAATGTCCCCGTTTCAACAAACCACAATCTTTTAACAACTCAGAATAAATTTTTGCTACAGTTGTTTTTCCTGTTCCTGAGTTTCCAGAGAATACTGCATGCAACTGAATTGGTACAGCTGGATAGCCTTGTTGTTTGCGTTGTTGCTGTACTTTGACAAAAGAAGATAGCTTTTTCACTTCTTGTTTAACATTACTAAGTCCAATAAGATCATCTAACTGTTCCATAGGATCGCCACCGTCTGATTGATTATCTATAAAATCTAAATCTTCTTTATCAATACGCATGTGCTCTATCCAATTATCATTGACGTCAATCGTTTCAGCAGCACCTTTATTAAAAATTGCCTTTAATACTAAATCTCGAACTGTACGAGCGTTTCCAAATGTTTCATCTACTTTCGCTTGATCAATCAATGTTTCAAAATGTCGACGTGCTTCTGTTGTAAAAAAGTAATCGTTTGATAAAGCCGTATTCTCCGCAATGTGTAATAATTCATTAATTTGAAAATCGGGAAGTGAAATAAAATTTTGGTCTGGAAAACGACTTCTAAGACCAGGATTTGACCACAAAAATTGTCTCATTTCTTCTGGATAGCCAGCTAGAATGACAGCAAATTTCCCTTCATATTCACTGCTTGTCATCGCAGATACCAACGTATCAATTACCGCTTGGCCATAATCATTTCCCTGTTGTTCTTGACGTTTTAAGCTATATGCTTCATCTATAAATAGAATTCCACCCATTGCTTTTTTTATATATGCAATGGTATTTTCTTCACTTTGTCCGACATAGGAACCAACAAGGTGAGATCGGTTAACTTCGATTACTTCTTTTGATTGTAGTAATCCAAGTTCGTAATAAATTTCAGCAAGTAAGCGCGCAATGGTTGTTTTACCTGTTCCTGGATTTCCAGTGATGACCATATGCAGTCCAGGTTCATCAATCATTTGGAACCCTAATTCTTTACGCTCTTTTTGATATTTCAAATAATGATAATATTTATTCATATAGTCTTTGATGTCCGCTAAGCCAACCATTTCCTGCAATTTGTCTAGTGCGGTTTTATTTTCATTTGATTGTAAAATCATTGGGATCGAATGATATAAATCAATTTTTAAACTACTTAACGCTCGTATATCATTATTAATTTTTGAAATTGGTGCGCTAGTTCGTTTATTTTCTAACATAGCAATAGCATCTTCTAATGTTTCTATTAAATCATTTATTTGTTGTATTATTTTTTTATATAATCGCCCAATCTCCAAGTCGTTACTAGATTCTATTGTAGTGCTATCTAATAGGTTTTGCAGACGCTCAACCCACTGGTTCATTTTCTTTAATTTCACTGGGGCAAAATCAGTTTCTCTTAACGCCCACTCTTCAAATTGTTGTTCACTTAAAGCTAAATAAAATTGGTAATAGGATTTAATTTGCTGTATAGATTGGTATACAGGTATGGTTGCGTCATAATCCCCTGCCTTACGCAATAAAAAGTCGACAAAAGGATCCGTTTCTGTATGCCTTTTTAAGCGATGAAACGCAAGCATGGTATACAGCAATGCCATGGTTTCATTGGCAACTGTCTGTTTTTCTTTTTCCACATCGTCTAACACGCGAAGTATTTCTACTTCTGTTAATGGTGGAAGCTGATCAAGTGACTTCCAATTGGTTATTTTATCTTCATTTATCGTTTGTGTATTTGCTACCTCACTCACAATGATACGCTCCCTTCACTTGTTTCATTTTATCATAAAAAATTTTTTTCGTTTGCTACAGTGCTCACATTTCTAGACAATAGTAGAATAACAGTTCCGCTTACTTCTTTGATATTGTGTTCGTGTCATGACCTTTTTACCATCGTTAGTAGGATAAAAAAGATAGTGAAGTAAAAAAATATGATTGATCCAGTCACTGGGATTAGGAAACGATTCACCAAAATAAAGTTCTAGTATTTTCTTTGAGGATGAAGGCCACTCTTTAGCCCGACCTTACGCAGAATTAGATGAAAAAGTTATTGAATTACTTTATAGAAATGATATTAAGTTAGGTACGATGGAAAATGAAATACGCAAACAGCTAGATAATCGAATAGAAGAATAACATTTAAATACTCTTTGTTCGTTTATTTAACAATATTAAAACGCTTGGATATACAGGTTATCCAAGCGTTAGAAATATTGATATAAAAATAAATTATCGTTCTTTATACTCGTCTTTTATCTCTGCACGCATACTCTCAATGGAGTCTTCTCGTCTTTTATTTTTTTGCTTAATATTTTCTTTTTCTTCATCACTAGCAAATTTCATCGTATCATGTGATGCTTCAATGTTTTCGATCGTATTTTGTACCATTTCTTGTAGTTTTTCGACATTATCCGATCGATCATCTGGATTTGGTTGTTGATGATTCTTCACAATAGTTCCTCCTTACTTTCCTTTTTGATCTACTAATTCAGGGTTATGATCTTTCTTTAATCCCATTTTTTTCGCATTGTTAGCTCTAGCCTTTCTTGGCTGTGTACCTAATACATCCGGCTGAAATTGCTCACTATCACGTTTAGGATTGCTCATGTAAACCCCTCCTTCACTAGCTAGTGTGAATTAAGGTACTGTATTTTATACAGAAATGAAATTGTTACAAGTTGGTTGACATCAGTGCATGTTCATTCATAACACTTATATTTTATAAACTTTTACTCCTAACTTCATTTTATAATTATAATTATCAGATAAATGGAAATAATAGTTATAAATGAACAACAGGAGGGTTTTGTATGCAAAACAAAGGAAAAATGAGTTTTGAAACACTTTTTGCAATGAACCGTGAAAAAATATTAAACGATGTTCATCAACTAGCAGAAATTGAAAAACGAATCGATACGCGTATCCATGCAACGATTAAAGACAACAATCAATCAAATTAAAAAAGTGTGCGGGACAAAACTAATTTTCAACTGCAGTAAACAAATGATTGATGAGAGCCTAACCGTCGCAACTGGAAATATACTCACGTTCTGGGGGCACGAATTCAGCTAACTTTGTAAAAACGCTCTACAAAGTGGATCTTCGGCTCGTGGGACTGCGATTACTCGTCCCATCGAAAACATACGCTGGTCCCGCTAGAGTCTTGAATATTTCCAGTTGCTTAGTTATATCACCTAACCAAAAAGCGGACGATAGATAAAAATTATATCTATCGTCCGCTTTGCTTTTTCGAGAGCTTAATTCACTTTTGTTCCAGTCTCTTTCTTTATTGTGCTTCTAATTTATTTCGTAGAACATTTTGTAAAATACCACCGTGACGATAATAGTCGATCTCTACTTCACTGTCGAAACGAGCAATAACGTCAAAAGCGATCTTTTCTCCATTTTCTTTTTCAGCTACAACCGATACACTATCGTTGGGTTTTACCGTTCCATCAATTTGAATACGATACGTTTCTTTCCCCGTTAAGCCTAAACGATCAGCTGAGTCAGACTCTTTAAACTGTAATGGTAATACGCCCATCATCACAAGGTTACTTCGGTGAATTCGTTCATAACTTTCAGCAATAACAGTTTTTATTCCTAATAGGTTTGTACCTTTTGCAGCCCAGTCACGTGAACTACCCATACCATAATCTTTTCCTGCAATAACCATTAATCCAGTATTAGTTTGCTGATACTTCATAGCAGCATCATAGATTGGCATAACTTCATCAGTTGGCCAATACGTTGTAAAACCACCCTCTGTACCTGGCGCTAACTTGTTCTTAATTCGAATGTTAGCAAACGTTCCACGCATCATGACCTCGTGGTTTCCACGTCTTGATCCATAGGAATTAAAGTGGCGTGGCGTGACACCTTTTTCCTGTAGGTACTTACCAGCTGGCATGTCTTTAGCAATAGCACCTGCTGGTGAAATATGATCTGTTGTTACAGAATCACCGAATTTTCCAATGACACGTAAATCAGCTAATGGTTCTACTTCGTCTACTTCTTTTGTTAGCCCTTCAAAGAATGGCGGATTTTGTATATAAGTAGAATCTTCATTCCAAGTATATAATGGTTCATTTGTTGTTTCAATTGCATTCCATTTTTCATTTGCATCAAAAATACTTTCATATTCTTTTTTGAAGATTTCTGGTGTAACCACTTTTTCAACTTCATTACGAATTTCATCAATTGATGGCCATAAATCATCGAAAAAGACATCATTACCTTCTTCATCTACGCCTAAAGGTTCATCTTTAATGTTTATATCTACTGTACCAGCTAAAGCATAAGCAACTACTAAAGGAGGAGATGCTAAATAATTAGCTTTCACGAATGGATGAATACGACCTTCAAAGTTACGATTACCAGATAAAACTGATGATACAGTTAAATCATTATCTGCAATTGCTTGTTCAATCTCTGGTGATAATGGTCCAGAGTTACCAATACATGTCGTACATCCATATCCTACAAGACTAAAACCTAACTGATCCAAATACGGCATTAAGCCTGCATCTTCTAAATAACGCGTAACAACTTTTGAACCTGGTGCCAAAGATGTTTTTACATATTCCGGTACAGCTAATCCTTTTTCGACAGCTTTTTTCGCAAGTAATCCCGCACCTAACATAACGTAAGGATTGGATGTATTGGTACAAGAAGTAATCGCTGCGATTGCTACTGCCCCAGTTTTCATTGTTGATGTTTTTCCATTAGGATGCTCAATCATTACTTCTTTACTAAATTCTGATTTATCCAACCCAAAACCTTGATTTCCTGCTGGCGCGGTAATTGCCTCTTGGAACGATCCTTTCATCATAGAAAGTGGAATTAAATCTTGTGGACGCTTTGGACCAGATAAATTAGGTTCAAGCTCTGATAAGTCAATTTCAACTAGATCAGTAAATGCTGGATCGGCTTGTTCTGGAGAATACCATAGGTTATTTTCTTTACAATATTTTTCTACTAATGCAATATGTTCTTCACTCCGCCCAGTTAAACGTAAATAATTTAACGCTTCTTGATCGACAGGGAAAAATCCGCACGTAGCACCGTACTCTGGCGCCATGTTAGAAATAGTTGCACGATCAGCAAGTGGCATATCTTGCAGTCCTGGACCAAAGTATTCAACAAATTTTCCAACTACTTTTTTCTCACGAAGTACTTGTGTTACTTTTAAAGCTAAATCGGTCGCTGTTGTTCCGTTTGGAAAACTTCCGGTGAACTTCACACCGATAACTTCAGGAGCCGGAAAATATGATGGTTGACCTAACATACCAGCTTCAGCTTCAATACCACCAACGCCCCATCCTAATACACCAAGCCCATTGATCATGGTTGTATGTGAATCCGTACCTACTAAAGTATCAGGGTAAGCTTCCATTTCACCGTCTTCATTCTCGACAGCATGAACCACATTTGCTAAATACTCAAGGTTAACTTGGTGAACAATACCGGTAGCTGGTGGAACAGCCCGATAATTTTCAAAAGCTTTCTGTGCCCAATTTAAAAACTCATACCGTTCGGCATTGCGTTCAAATTCTAAATCCATATTTGCTTGTAACGCTTGTCTTGTTCCATATTGATCTACTTGAACCGAATGGTCAATAACTAAATCAACTGGAACTTCGGGATTAATTTGGTCAGAGGAACCACCCATATCAACCATTGCTTTTCTTAATGATGCTAGGTCAACCACAGCAGGAACACCTGTAAAATCTTGAAGTATAACACGTGAAGGCTTAAATGGTACATCTGTCTTTTCTGTTTTTCCCCATTTTGCTAATCCATTAATGTGTTCTTCTTTAATCACTCGTCCATCGTGTTGTCGAATTAACGATTCCAATAAAACACGGATAGAGAATGGTAATCTTGTGATGTTACCAATCCCTGCTTCCTCCAGTGCTTTTAAATGATAAAAATGATACGTTTTACCGTTCAATTCAAAGTGCTTTTTTACATTTACATCATTAAAATTGTTTACCATAACCAAATACCCCCATTTAAAACTCTCTCTTGTTCACAACTCTCCGCTCCATAAATTGTGAAACACGTATGTATTATTTATTTTAATAGAAAACTGTTAATAAGTAAAATTTTTAGACAGTTTAACGCTTACTTTGCGTATAAATTGATAAAGTTCACAAATACTAATACTAGCTATGAACATAGAAAGAGAAAGTAGGTATGCATTGTGCCAAAAAAGAAGAAGAAACAACAACCAAATGAACCATTAAGTGGCTCAAAAAAAGTAAAAAATAAGAATCACAGTCGTCAAAAACAACATACACACCATGACATGTAATCAATAAGATAGCCAAGCATATTTCATCAATATGCTTGGCTATCACTCACTTTTTTTTGATTGTTAAAACAAGGTAATTGAATAGTAAACGTACTACCTTCAAGTTCAGTAGATTCTATACTCAACTTTCCTTGATGATTTTCAATGATCTTATTCGATATCATTAAACCAAGCCCTGTCCCATCTGGTTTGGTAGTAAAAAAAGGCTCGTTAATCTTATGTATAAGGTACTCAGGAATACCTGTGCCTTGGTCTATAATAGAAACATAGCACCAGTCTTCATTTGTAGTAGCATCAATACTTATGTTACCACCATTTGGCATGGCCTCAATAGCATTCTTAACTAAATTAATTAAAACTTGCTTTATTTGGGTTCGATCGCACAAAAGCGATATATTTTTAGGAACCGATGTGGTTATCGTAATATGATACCGTTTAGCTTGTGTATTTAATAAAGTGACAATTTCATTAATCATCTTAGAGAGTTTTTCCAATTCACGTTTGTCGGTTATCGGTTTACCAATAAACAATAGCTCTGAAGAAATCGTGTCAATCTTTTCAATTTCATCAATCATAATTTGGTAGAACTGCTCTTTCTGTTCTACTCCAGCTTGCAGTAATTGAATAAATCCTTTTAAAGATGTTAAAGGGTTTCTAATTTCATGTGCAACACCGGCAGCTAACTGACCGGCGACTGACATTTTTTCTGAACGAATCAATAGTTCTTCTGATTCTTTTTTATCAGTTATATCTTTGACCAATGTAATAAAAACTATATCACTAATCTCACTAACATAAATAGAGGCGATGGCCACATCAACCCAAATAAATTTATCTGTTAGATTGCGAACAGCGACTGAGAAATTTTGAACTTTCTTTGTATTACAAATAAAGTTTTGTTCAATTGTTTCCCTATCTTTTGGTGCAAAATAATCAAGCGCTTTTTCACCTATCAATTCTGATGATGCATAACTTAATACATTTTTAACCGATGGAGTTAGATAGATAATTTCCCCAGAATAGGAACACACGGAAACAAAATCAAAACCTCGACCTGCTATCCAATCTTGAACCTGTTCTGGTAGATACGCTATTTTAAAAGGATTAGGAAGATGATCAATATGAAATGTAGAACGAATAGTACGTTGCTCTTTTTTCTCTCTTTCAACTTCGTCCATTATGATCCCCCACTATCTAATATTTTATAATAGTCCTATCGTTACTTCACAAGTATATCATAATCTATACCAATATATTAGTTGTTTTTTCCTTTTATGACAGAATAAGCACAATTCCTTTATTATTTATTGATTTAATTTTACATTTTGCATCAGCCTGCGATACTTGAAATACATAGCAATCCTCCAAGTAACAATCATGCCTAAAGCTAATAGAAAAAAGATTCCACTTGTTTCTCCTAAAGAAATGTGTGATCCAACAATCCACTTTAAGCCAAGGCGGACAATTAATAATCCAACTAATATAGCAATAAAATACTTGGACGGTTTTAAATATATTTCCTGGTCTATTATTTCTAAATCTGTTGATTTTATTAAAAAAATTGAGAAAAACATTCCAACAAGGATAGCCTCCGCTATTTCAAGTGTAGAAACCCGAAATTGAGGAAAAACAAACATAAAAGCTCCTGTACTCATAAAGACAGGAGGTAATAAAATACGCTTCGTATTCGTTGGACGTTTTGCTACTTTTGCACGAATAATAATCATCGTAGAAGCCATTATTAAACCTATGATCGTAGTAGCAATAACTAAATACATTGTATCGAGTCCCTTCTTGTGATTTACCATTTAGAAATCCCTTGCCCAAATAAATGGCGCAAGGGATTTCAGAATGTTCACATCTTATACCATGAATATAATATTCCAATGATATTATTTCGTTTGATTTTGATTATTCATTGCACGCATCATTTGATTTATTTTCTTCTGTGATGGTTTTTGCCCCATCTGCATCATTAGCGTGCGTAACATTTGTTCATTAATTGGTGGGTTTTTCTTTAAGTAGTTCATCATATATTTTCGCGCGATGAAAAAGCCTAATGCCACACCAGCAAGTAAAGCAACAACAAGTAATATTATCCAAACCACCGTGCTCATTTCTGTCTTTTCCTCCTTCACATTCTCTCTAATACAGTATAGTAGACAATATGTAAGATTACAATAGATGAACTAGGAAAGCAAGGATTCTTTTCGTAGCGGTGATAACCAACCAAAATTATCGCCATTCTTTTCAACGATAAAACAACATTTTCTTATTTGTTTGATCCATTGAAAAAACAAACTGTAAGCTGATTGCAATGAATCAAATTCTACTTCTACCCATCGAGGTCTCATGGTGATAGAATATGGTTCAATCAAATTAAAATTATATGTAGGAAAATCATTTTTAAAACATGTCATTAGATCTTTTTGATTAATGACACGAGTAATATAGAAAAATTGATCACGCAAGTCTTCTCTGTCAGGGTTGGAGAGATAGGAACGAATAAATTGACAAAGCAATCCTGATTTATAAAAATAATTATTTTGTACTTCATCTTCTAAAAAGAACATATAATAAGTTTCCACAAGCTCGTCCTCCACTTTTTTGACATAGTATACCAATTAAACGTTGCATATGCTGTCAAACAGAGAAATAAAAAAACTGTTATTTTGTCAGAGGGACACTAATTATGATAAATGTTTATGTAAAAAAGAAGCCTCACACATGTGAGACTTCTTATAATTTATTTTTTCATCATGTTTTCGAATTTTTCTACTACATTTTCTACAGTGAATCCATACTCTTCCATAACTTTATTTCCATTTGCGGAAGCGCCAAATTGATCAATTGCTAGGATATCTCCTTCAACTCCAACATAACGTTCCCATCCAAATGGAGACGCCATTTCAATTGCTAAACGTTTTGTTACAGCAGGTGGAATCACTTGATTTTGATAAGCTTGATCTTGTGCTTTAAAACGATCCCAAGATGGCATGCTTACAACACTCACATCATAGCCTTTCTCTTTCAATTCAGCTTGAGCTTTCACTGCTAACTGTACTTCTGAACCTGTCGCTAAAAGTAAGGCGTCTGGTGTTTCTTTTGATGAAGGACTAACAACATAGGCGCCTTTTTTCACACCTTCGTACGCTTTATCTTTCGTACCTGGTAGCGTTGGTAAGTTTTGTCTACTTAATACCAGCATGGTAGGAAGTTTTTCAGACTCTAACGCTAAACGCCAAGCAGCTTGTACTTCATTGCCATCAGCAGGACGAATAAGTGACAAGTTTGGCATTGCACGGAACGCAGCAAGTTGCTCAACCGGTTCGTGTGTAGGACCATCTTCGCCAACTGCAATAGAATCATGTGTTAATACATATGTTACCGGTAGTTCTTGAATAGCTGATAAACGTACAGCAGGACGAAGGTAATCACTAAATACAAAGAATGTACCTCCAAATACTTTTAAACCGCCGTGTAATGCCATACCGTTTAACGCAGCAGCCATTGCAAATTCACGAACTCCAAACCAAACGTTTCGCCCAGTGTAATCTTTTTTAGAGAAGTCATTTTCATCATTAATGGTTGTTTTATTAGAACCTGCTAGGTCTGCACTACCACCGAAGAAGTATGGTACAGCTTTTGCAACACCGTTTAATACTTTACCGGAAGAAGCACGAGTAGCCACAGCATCTTCACCCGCTTCAAAAACAGGAAGTTCTTTTTCCCAACCTTCAGGTAATTCACCTTTCATTGCCAAGCTAAGTTCTTTACCTAATTCTGGATAAGTTTCTTTGTAGCTAGCAAATAGGTTGTTCCATTCTTCTTCTGCTTTTTGGCCTTGTTCAACGATTTTCGTTTCAAAATCTTTATATACTTCATCTGGAACATGAAAATTCTCATGGTCCCAGCCATAAAATTCTTTTGTTAGCTTAATCTCATCATCACCTAATGGTGCACCATGTGCTGCTGAAGAAGCTGATTTGTTTGGTGAACCATATCCAATAATTGTTTTTACTTCAATTAAAGTTGGTTGTTCTGTATTAGCTGTAGCTTCTTTAATAGCATTTCGAAGCGCTTCCACGTCGTTACCGTCTTCGACTCGAATAACTTGCCAACCATATGCTTTAAAACGCTCTTCAACATTTTCAGAAAATGCTTGATTCAGTTCACCATCTAATGAAATATCATTGGAATCATATAAAGCAACCAGTTTTCCTAAACCTAAGTGACCAGCTAGTGAAGCAGATTCATGGGAAACACCTTCCATTAAATCCCCATCACTTACTAAAGCAAAGGTATTATGATCAACAACTTTGTAGTTATCTCGATTATATTTTGCAGCTAAATGTTGTTCAGCCATTGCCATACCAACTGACATTGCAATACCTTGTCCTAATGGTCCAGTTGTTGCTTCTACTCCGTCTGTATGTGTAACCTCAGGGTGTCCTGGTGTTTTAGAGCCCCATTGACGAAATCCTTTTAAATCATCAATCGTTACTTGATAACCTGATAGATGAAGTAAAGAATACAATAACATTGAGCCATGACCTGCTGATAAAACAAAACGATCACGGTTAAACCAGTCGGAATTTTTGGGGTTATGACTCATAAAATCAGTCCAAAGCGTGTATGCCATTGGAGCTGCCCCCATTGGTAATCCAGGGTGTCCAGAGCTTGCATTTTCAATTGCATCAATGGATAATGTTCTAATTGTATTAATCGATAATTGTTCCATATTAGTTGCCATAGTAATACTCCTTTCAATTTTAACAATATGTACGTACAATTTATATCCTATAATGAAATGTGATATTATACAAGTATTATTATTCGCAAAACATTAATTATTCTGGTCTTCTTTTTGCAAATCTTTTACTTTTTGTGGGGTAACATCCTCACCATTAGGATCAACGATTTTCATACCTTTAAATTGATTCTTAAATGATTTACGTACATTCTTCAAATAAGCTTGTCTTAATTCTTGTTGCTCCTCTTTTTCTTTTGCTGTTAATCCTTCTGCTTTTGATTTCTTCGCTAACTCGTTAATACGATTCAATTTATCCTTAGATAACATCAAGCTACTCCTTTTAATCTAATATAACAAAAATAAAAACCAAGGTTTATCAAAATTTGACCTTGGTTTCATTCTATATGAAATGATCCTTCTTTTTCAAGCGATAGGTATTCTTGATACCTCCGATGCACGGTAGCTTTTGAAACATTATACCCCAATCCGCGTAGTGTAGAAGCAATCTCTGTGAATGTTAGTTTATTATCACGCAATCGTTTTACTTCTTCGATGGGAAATTTAATACGTTCTCGCCCAGCAGCATGGTGACGATTAGTTAAATTTTTCTCAGGATTATAACCATTATCCATCGCTCGTTTCATTCCTCGTTTTATTTTTATATTATGGATTTTACGTTGATACTCCTCTACGATGCCAACAATCTGAAGTACCATATTATCGGCTTCAGATAATTGAAGTTCACCTTGGTTCGAAAGAGCATAAACTTTAATACCTAGCTTCGTAAACTGATGAAAAAGTGCGATTTTAGTATTTCCTCGTCCTAATCTTGTTTCATCTTGAATAAGTAAGCAATCAACTTCTCCTGTCGTGCATTGTTCTAATACATGCAGCATACCTTCTCGATCAATATCATAACCACTTTCTCTTTCTAGAACGACATCTACAACCTCAAAACCTTCATTCTCTGCTAATTGTAATAGCTCTTGTTTTTGTCTCGATAAAGAAGAAGCCTGTTCTTCTTTATCCGTACTTACTCTACAATAAATAATTGCCTTCATATGTAAAACCCTCTAATCTATTAATCAACCTGTCACTAAACCTATATACATAAATACTAACGTAAGTATAAATAAAACGAAATAGAAAGCATCTGCTTTAGATATTTTACTAAACACCTTTTATCCCTCCTATCTAATAAAGAACTTATGTTCGCCTCTGATTTCTATTGTATACGAACAAAGGTTCTTGTCAACTATTTTTTCGAACTTATGTTTGTCTTTTTATACATGAGATGGTATACTAACTTTAATAAAATATGTACGGAGTTGATCGTTTATGACAAAAATATCGAAGCGGCAGCAAGCAATACTGGATTACATAAAAGAACAAGTTCTAGCAAAAGGTTATCCACCTTCTGTTAGAGAAATAGGGGAAGCTGTTGGTTTAGCTTCAAGCTCGACTGTACATGGTCACCTTTCCCGTTTAGAGAAAAAAGGATATATTCGTAGAGACCCAACAAAACCTAGAGCAATTGAAGTACTTGAACTCGAAGACGAGCAACCGAGCATTGCCGCTGGGGAAGCAACGTTTGCACCAGTCATCGGAAAAGTTACAGCAGGGATACCTATTACAGCAGTTGAGAATATTGAAGAGTATGTTCCATTACCGATGTCGCTAACACATGGCGATGCCACAGATCAATCCATTTTTGTTTTGATTATTGAAGGAGAAAGTATGATTGAAGCAGGTATTTTAGATGGGGATATGGTTATTGTGAAACAACAACAGACAGCGCAAAATGGGGAAATTGTTGTAGCGATGACCGATGAAGAAGAAGCAACAGTAAAACGTTTCTTTAAAGAGCGAGACCATATTCGTTTACAACCAGAGAATGCTACGATGGAACCTCTAATCTATAAGAATGTATCTATTCTAGGGAAAGTTATCGGACTTTATCGTCACATACACTAAAGAAAAAGCTTTACTCACTAATAAGAGTAAAGCTTTTTTATGCGCATTATTCTTCAAAAACAGTAATAAAGCAATCAAAACCTATATTTTGTAATTCTTTTAATCTATCTTCAGCATTACTTTTGTTTTGAAATGACCCAACAATTACGCGATAATAGGTTGTCTCTTCTTCATGATACGGCGACAAAAAGCTTTGAAATCCTTTTTTGTTTAAGACATATTTACGTTCTTTGGCATTTTTTAGTTTACGAAAAGAACCACATACGACTCGATAAAAAGCACCTTCCTCTGGTTTTGGTGCATCTGATGATTCCGCCTCATTCAGATTAATAGCTTCGGCAATTCCATTTGCATGGGCAATGGCAACTTTTTTTATCCATTGCTTTGTTTTCATTTGCTCAGCCTCTTCTTCATTATCAATAAACCCATTCTCCGTCAAAGCAGCAGGCATGGTAGATTCACGCAACATATGAAAATTAGCCTCTTTTTCTCCTCTATCTCTCCAGTTCATTTCATCAATAATTGCTCGATGGATCACACTTCGGATTTTTTCTGTTCTTGATTTGCCATTAAAATTCCCGCGCCAAATGTAACTTTCAAAGCCTTCACCACCACCAGCATTGATATGAATAGATAGTAAATAATCTGCGTTCCATTGGTTCGCTGCACTTGTCCGTTGATTTAAACTAACTGTTCTATCTTTTGTCCTAGATAAACGAACATTTACATCTTTATAATTTGATTCTAATATTTGTTGTAATTCACGTGCGATAGCAAGTGTTAAATCTTTTTCTTGTAATCCATTACCAATAGTTCCTGGATCATTGCCACCATGTCCTGGATCAAGGAAGATTTTAACCATAATACAACCTCCTTCTACTACTTATATATGTTGAAGGTTATCAATTCCTGTGGGTTGTTACCTACTTTTCAAAAATTGATGTATTAGTCTACTTGCTAATAAACAAATTACATGTTCTACTATCTAAAAAACATGTTCTAATCCTTGTAGCCATTTTAATAAATCTTAGTATGTTGTGGTTAATTTTATGGTCGGTTCAGTATCAGTTTCCATATTACTATTTAACAGACCGCTATGAATTTTTATGTAAAGATCAAACAATGAATTGGAAACACATTGTTCTTCATTGTGAAAATATAAGTAAACATAACATCTAGTTTATACGTAGACATGGAATTCTTGCTTCTTTCATATTTAATTGAGCAATTTGTTCTTTTAATACATAAATATCCTGTTTTGTCCAAACTAAATTGGATTGTATTTCGAAAAACCAAAAGAAATCGTTAATTGTAAATATATTCCATTTTCTCTTTGTGGAGCAACTTCAAAAGGAATGCTACCTTACTATCTTCAAAACGATCATCTCGTAGATATATCTTGTTCAACTATCTATGTTACCTCAGTTTTTTTAATAGGACTTTATATTTTCTATGACTTAACTGTGGTACCTTGATGAAACTGCATTTTCCATGTTTGATTTTGATATTTCCAAATGGAGCTGCGTAACGAATACTGTTTCGTTTCATGATTGTAAATTCGATAGGTAGTTAATATTATTTCTTCAGATAAGGGATGTATTTCAAACTCACTTAAGGTCATCTTTACTACATCGATTCCGGTATCAGTTATTTCTTGGTTTCTATATAAAAACTTACCTGAACTACCAATCTCAAAGAAATTTTTGGCCAGCAATTTTTCCAGTGTTTCTTTAGATGAACGTGTTTCTGGTTTTAATAGTGTAGTTTCTAAATCGCATAGGTGTTCTTTAAGCTTGATTAAATCATCCATAATTTATACTCCTTCATCAGCAATTTAATTTACTTGGCTATACTAAAAGTATTTCATTACAACTGCTCGTTGCATTAGTGTATGGATTTGTATGATTATAAACTATAACAGTTTACTATATTTTAACACCTGTTTCTTTATTATAAGGTGCTTCGAATTTTTATCCTACATTAATAGCACCAATATTAGCCATTAAAATATTTAATCCTAATGGAGTTGACTTGATCCCTAATATCTAACTAATGATTAGACTAATATTGCTAGCCAGCTTATCTTTTCTTTTCATAATTAATAACATCAGCCTTAGAATAATAGACTGACATTTTTTTATAATGTGCATTACTATTATCACATGAGTTAGTGGGATAGCATTTAGTAGCTTCTACAACTTGATTTGTGAGGACTAAAGTTATTGATATCACAGTAAATGTTACAATAAATAATTTAATCATTTTCGTTTTCACTTATTGCTTTCTCTTTTTTTACTTTGATAATAAATCTGTAGAAAATAATAAACACCAAAAATAAATTGTTTATTTTCTAAATCTAAGGTAATATCCCAACCAAGATCGGTTGCCAGAGATATATCTTGCATTTCTTCTGAATTATTTTTATTCAGATATTGTAAAGATTCTTAGTTATCAATTTCACTTAACAGTGTTAAATCTTGTGAAAGGATACGGATTGGCATTAATTGATTTTGAGCCATGTTATTGCTTCATAAAAAAAGAACCCTACTCAAATTCTGTTGAATAAGGCTCTCCTATGATTTCTTTGTATTCTAATTTTGTGATTTTATTGTATCTAACATAAATAGCGACTTGTTCTTTGTTCGCCCATTCTTTATCGAATTACATCTTGCTCACAATCCTCCTTGCATTAAACGTAAGTCTTAGTCAACTACTTGGCTACCTAACTGCCTATTTTCAGCTTCTAATTCCAAGATACGGATATCTTTTTCCGCAAATTCCGTTTCTAGCGTTTTAGCTACACTATCATTTTTATAACCTACACCTTTTTCATCAAACTGTTTTTGTGTAATAACAGCTTTAGCTATAAGCTCTTGAAGTAGTGCATCCATTACATTCCACCTGCTTTTAATCGCTTTTGACACCACTAGATTAGTATGATATTTCGTATTGTTGCGGTAGGACAAGGCTCTGTTAACTGGCCTAAGTAGTACCCACTTAACATGAAATTCGTTCAAGAAAGATTAGGACATGGAAATTATCAAATAACCGCAGATGTTTACTCTCACATTTCTAAAAGACTTGATCAAAAATCAATTGAAAATATGAAGCGTACCTTGGTCAAATCGCTTCTTCAAAGAGTGATTAATTTTTGTGGCTGTTTCGTGGGTGACATAAATATTACTATTTCATTCAACCAAAACAAAAACCCTCAATACCGTAGTATCAAGGGCTTTATGTCTATTAATATGCTTTAAGGTATTGTTCACGTTCCCATGGGTGAACTTGTGTACGGAACATATCCCATTCGATTTCTTTAGATTCAACGAAGTGTTCAAATAAGTGCTCACCTAGTGCGCCTACCATTACTTCGTCTTCTTTCAGTTTTTGTACTGCATCATAAAGTGTTGCTGGTAGATCTTTAACGCCATTTGCTTCTCTTTCTTCTTTATCCATTACATAGATATTTCTATCAATAGATTCTGGCGCTTCAAGATTGTTTTCTACACCGTCTAGACCTGCAGCTAGCAAGACAGAAAGTGCTAAGTACGGGTTGGCAGCTGGATCAACACTACGCACTTCGATACGAGTGCTTAACCCTCTTGAAGATGGAACACGGATTAATGGACTTCTGTTAAGACCAGACCATGCTACATAGCAAGGTGCTTCGTAACCTGGAACTAAACGTTTATAAGAGTTTACTGTTGGGTTTGTAACCGCAGTAAAGTTTAATGCGTGTTTAATAATTCCTGCGATGAATTGATAAGCTGTTTTGCTTAGCTCAAGCGGACCAGATTCATCTAAGAATGCATTTTTACCATCTTTAAATAATGACATATTACAGTGCATACCTGAACCATTTACACCGAATAACGGTTTTGGCATGAATGTTGCATGCAAACCATGTTTACGAGCAATTGTTTTAACAACTAATTTAAATGTTTGAATATCATCTGCGTGTTTCACCGCATCTGCATATTTAAAATCAATTTCATGTTGTCCTGGAGCAACCTCGTGGTGAGATGCCTCCATTTCAAATCCCATTTCTTCTAATTCTAATACAATATCACGACGACAGTTTTCACCTAAATCAGTAGGTGCTAGATCAAAGTAACCACCATGATCATTCAATTCTAATGTTGGTTCAAAATTTTCATCTAATTTAAATAAAAAGAATTCAGGCTCGGTACCAATATTAAATTTAGAAAAACCAAGTTCTTCCATCTTTTTAAGATTACGTTTCAAATTATAGCGAGGGCAACCTTCAAAAGGAGTGCCATCTGGATTGTAAATATCGCAAATAAACCTTGCAACTTTACCCTTTTCAGATGTCCATGGGAATACAACAAATGTATCTAGGTCTGGATATAGTTTCATATCTGATTCTTCAATACGAACAAAACCTTCAATTGATGAACCATCAAATACCATTTCATTGTCCAGTGCTTTGTCTAATTGACTTAGAGGAATCTCAACGTTTTTGATTGTACCAAGTAAGTCGGTAAATTGTAGACGAATAAATCGAACGTTTTCTTCCTCAATGCTTTTTTTGACTTCTTCCTTCGTAAATTTTGCCATGTTTTCCTCTCCTTTAATCAATCTTTTTAATGGAAGAATCTCGATAATTCTCCCTGTCTTAACGAGGTCTTACCAAACCGGCCTGATTCTAATAGTTCTTTCTGAAGAATCTTACGCAATTCTTTCTCTGATAATTCAGGTGGTTTTTCAGATTCGTTCATCTCTTTCGTCGTAGGTAAGTCTTTGATTTGTAAAACTTGCTTAATACCAGCTAAGTTTATCCCTTTTTCGATTAATTCCTTTATTTCTAACAAACGATCAACATCGTTAAAAGAAAATAATCGTTGATTACCATCTGTACGAGAAGGATGAATTAATTGATGTTCTTCGTAATAACGAATTTGTCTGGCAGTTAAATCCGTTAATGATTTAACAATACCAATGGAAAATAAGGGCATCGAACGTCTATCTAAATCGCTCATAATATCCACCCCTTCCTATCTTGCATTTCCATAGTTTCATTATACATTTGGAAAATTAATTGTCAATACGTGTGAGCTTTCTTTACATTAAAAAATTCAAAAAATTTATATTATTCATCATTTTCAATTCAATACACTTTTATTTTCCGTCATTTCGTAGAAGAATGTTCATTTGTTGGTACATATCCTTTTTCTTTAAAAAGATTAATTGCTTCAATAATGGCAAGTTTCACATGCGCATAGATTAACCCACCTTGGACAAATACCGTATAAGGTTCTCGAATAGGACCATCAGCTGTTAATTCTAAGCTAGCTCCTTGAATAAACGTGCCTGCAGCCATGATCACATCGCTCTCGTAGCCGGGCATACTTGCGGGATATGGTGTTACATGTGAATTGATTGGTGATGCATATTGAATCGATTGACAAAATGCAATCATTTGGTCTTTGGTTTCAAAAGTAACAGACTGAATCAAGTCAGTGCGTGGTTCATCAAAGAATGGTGATGTTTTAAATCCATAATCCGCCAATAAATTTGAAGAAAAAACCGCACCTTGTAGTGCTTCACTAACGGTGTGTGGTGCTAAAAACAAACCTTGATACATTTCTTGGAGCATACCGATACTTGCCCCTGTTTCTTTTCCTAACCCCGGAGCCGTTAACCGATTAGCGGCTAAGGCTACTAAATCTTTCTTCCCAACTATGTATCCTCCTGTACGAACAATCCCGCCACCAGGATTCTTAATTAATGAACCAGCAATAAGGTCTGCCCCAACATGCGTGGGCTCTTTTTGTTCCACAAATTCACCATAGCAGTTGTCAACAAACACAATAACATCTGATTTCAGTTCTTTTATTTTTCGAATCATATCTGCAATCTCGTCTACAGAGAACGATGGACGATTGGCATAGCCTTTCGAACGTTGAATTGCAACAACTTTCGTTTGTTGGCTAATACTTAATTCAATCTGTTCCCAGTTAACTTGCCCCTCAGTTGTTAAAGGGATGGCTTGATAATTAATGCCAAATTCAAGTAAGGAACCATTATTATTGCCTCGAATACCGATGACTTCTTCTAACGTATCATATGGTGCCCCTGTAATGTACATTAATTCATCCGCCGGTCTAAGGATGCCAAATAAAGCAGTGGTAATGGCATGTGTTCCTGATATCAATTGCGGCCGAACGAGTGCATCTTCTGCGCCAAAAACATCTGCATACACAGCTTCTAATCCATCTCTGCCATAATCATCATACCCATATCCCGTTGTAGGGTTAAAGTGGCTATCACTTATTTGATTATTTCGAAACGCCTGCAGTACACGCTTTTGATTATACTCAGCAGTTCGTTGAATCTTTTTTCGTTGCTCTTCTATTTCATTTTCAACTTGTTCAATTTGTTGTTCTATCATCTTATGTTTAGTTACTCCTTTGATCATATAATAACGGGTGTGCAGGGGGAATATACCCTTCTAGCACATAATGTTCTTTGTCCGGGTCAAAGTTTTGCTCAACAATCATCGTTTGCTGCCGGAACTGTTGTAATAACTTTCCTTCTGCCGCAGGTATTAATTTATGGAAAAATTCCCATTGTTCGGTAAATAATTGTTCCGTTTGTTTTAATAACCGGTTTCGATCATTCTCGTTAAAAGCGCTAATAAAAATAGACGGGTGCGCTTCAGGTATAAATGTCTCCACTAATGTATCCATTTTATTATAAATCGTTAATGTAGGAATTTGATCAGCACCTAATTCATTGAGCAACGTCAACACGGTTTCTTGCTGTTTCTCTTTATCAGGATGCGTACTATCAACAACATGATAAATAAAGTCTGCTTCCTTCACTTCCTCCAAAGTTGAACGGAAAGCTGCAATTAACGCTGTCGGTAGGTCTTGCATAAAACCTACTGTATCCGTGATAATTGCCTGAAAACCAGAGGGAAACTTTATTTGCCGTGACATTGGATCAAGTGTAGCGAATAGTTGATCTTCTTCTATTGATTCACTTCGAGTGAGACGATTAAACAATGTTGATTTACCAGCATTCGTATAACCGACAATGGCAATTTGTGTTACATTATTTCGTTTTCTTCGTTGTCGATATTGCCCGCGTTGACGAACTACTGCCGCAAGTCGACGTTTTATCTCATCAATACGGCGATTAATGTGTCTTCGATCAGTTTCTAGTTTTGTTTCACCAGGTCCCCTTGTACCAATTCCGCCACCTAGACGAGACAATTGTTGACCTTGACCGTGCAAACGAGGAAGCATGTACTCATATTGTGCCAATTCTACTTGTAATTTTCCTTCTTTGGTGTGTGCGCGTTGGGCAAATATATCCAATATTAATTGACTACGATCAATGATTCGAACTTCTAACTCGTGGTGAAGATTTCTCATTTGCGTTGCCGTTAACTCATGATTGGCAACTACTAAATCAATGTCCATTTCGTCTATTAGTTCGCGCAATTCATCTAATTTACCTTTTCCCATATATAACGCAGGGTATGGATGATCCCGCTTTTGAACAACGGTTTCGATAACATTTCCTTTTGCTGTCTCCGTTAATGAAGTGAGTTCATCCACAGAATAGTTAAGTCGCAGATCATCCATTGTTTCACTCTGTACCGCAATGATTAGTACATTCTCTTCTGTCATAATCAAACTTCTACTCCTTTTCTGAACATGTACTTTATTTATTCTACCACAATATCTTTAGCGGTTAACAACATTAAATCATTTGTAGAATAGCGTTGTTTTTGTAAAAGCCGAACCGCTTGGTATCGTATTGCTTTTTCAACCATATTCCTAACCAACCGAGCATTGGCAAAGTGTTGCGAAGATTTATGCTGTTGCATTTTAATAAGATATGATTTTAATTTCCAAATAGCTTCACTGGATAACTGATAGTCTCTCTCCTTGACCATATGCATAGCTATTTCTATTAGTTGATCAATTGTGTAATTATCAAAATGCATAATAAAAGGAAACCTTGACTGCAATCCAGGATTCATCGATAAGAAATAATCCATCTCGTCTGGATAGCCAGCTAAAATCAAAATAAATTGGTCATGATAATCTTCCATTTGTTTGACTAATGTATCAATGGCTTCTTTACCGAAATCCTTTTCCCCGCCTCGAGCTAACGCATACGCTTCGTCAATAAATAGTATGCCACCTAACGCCTTTTCTACCAGTCCTCTTGTTTTTTTTGCTGTATGTCCAATGTACTCTCCAACCAGATCTGCTCGATCCGCTTCAATAAAATGCCCTTTTGATAACACATTCAAATCATAAAAAATCTGAGCCAATTTCCGCGCAACTGTCGTTTTGCCCGTACCCGGATTGCCTTTAAAAAGCATATGCCAAACTTGTTGATCTGTTTTCAGAGCAACCTTTTCACGTTCTCGATTAATTAGGACGTTAGCATACATTTCTTTGACATTTTCTTTTAATTTATCCATCCCAATAATATCTTGAAAGGCATCTTCTACTATTCGAAATGGTGAATTTTCGATGGATGATGTCTTTTTACTATCATTCTTCTGGTCATTCAAGATAATATTAATTTGATTTTGTTTTTGAAAAGATATTTGTGATTCCACATCCTCACCCCTTCCCTTACCATTGCCATTATACGTCGTCTACAAAAAATGTGTGACAAACGCCTATTTTTCCTGTATTAAAAAAAGCAATTCATCGAGAAAATACTGATGAATTGCTTTTTTCATGATAAATAAACAATAAAATTATTCTTTATCAAGACTTACATTTTTTGTTGGAGCAAAAGTAGAGATGGCATGTTTGAATAACAATTGTTGTTTCCCATCTGTATCCAAAAGCACCGTGAAGTTATCGAAAGCTTTTACTGTTCCACGTAATTGAAAACCATTTGTAAGAAAGACGGTAACCTGGATATGATCTTTACGAAGTTGATTTAAAAATTGATCTTGAATATTAACTGATTGAGACATGAATTTTCCTCCTCTATATCTATCTCTATTACTCATATTTATTCTACTTGTTATCGATCATTCCTGCTAAATCTTTTAAAATGATGGAAAACTTTTTATCTTTCTCTTCCGGACTAACCGTATACCAATGAACATGCATTTTATTTTTGAACCATGTATATTGGCGCTTAGCATACCTTCTTGAATTACGTTTTAATGTATCTATGGCTTCCTCTAGTGACATTTCGCCTTTAAGGTATGGAAGAAACTCTTTATAACCAATCGCTTGCATTGCTTGTGATTTTTCAAGTCCTTTGTGATAAAGACCATTAACTTCATCAAGTAATCCATCTTTCAACATTTGCTCGACTCGAAGGTTAATTCGATTATACAATAATTCGCGATCCATTTCCAATCCAATAAAAATAGGCTGATAGGGCGAATTCCTTGATTGATCGGCATGATGTTCCGTCATTGTTTTCCCTGTACGCGCATATACTTCTAGCGCGCGAATTACTCTTCTCACATTATTTGGATGTGTTTTCTCTGCTTGCGCAGGGTCTATTTGTGCCAATCTTTGATAGAGATAATCAGCCCCTTTTTGCTCAATCAATTGTTCGATTTGTTTTTGATAAGTATCGTCTCTTTTATTATCGGAAAATTGATAATTATATAAAGCAGCTTGTATGTATAGACCTGTACCGCCAGCAATAATCGGTAATTTATTTCTTGAACGAATAGCTGAAATGTTTTTTCGTACTAGATCTTGAAAATCAGCTACAGAAAAAGGTTCTTGTGGTGAAACGATATCTAACATATGATGCGGAATTCCTTGTTGTTCTTTTTCCGTTATTTTTGCAGTACCAATATCCATTCCTTGATAGATTTGCATCGAATCACCACTAATAATTTCTCCATCAAAATGCTTCGCTATCTCTACACTCAAACTTGTTTTACCCACAGCAGTCGGTCCAACTACCGCTATAACTGTATCTTTCATAAAAATATCTCCTTAAAAACAGTAACTCTTTCTTCTGATTTTCATTATACAGAATTAAGCATGAAAAAAAAGTGTTAAACCACAATTGTCATTTAACACTTCGAGAAAGCTAGTGATGATAGGTTTGATACGTTTGCAGCATCCACTTTCTTTTATTGTATTTCGTTCGGAGTTGATAGAATAGATGTACCACTGACTTCTCTTGTTCGGATGGCACAAAGGATGTTATCTGTTTATCCAACATTTGCAAGTCGGCAATTAATTGATCGATTATCTCGGTTTCTGTGTCATCCGCTTGTGCCTCTTTCAATGTCGCATGCTCAAGAAAGGTCTCCATTGTTGCAAAAGGTTGACCATCAATTGTTAAAATAAAAACACCTATTTCATCAATATCCTGCGCAACCTCTTTACAGAAATCATAAAAAAAATCTGTTAGAGTGAAAAAATTTGTCCCTTTAATATACCAACGATAACGATGTAATTTTGTGTGGAGAACAAATAGATCTGCCAATAATTGATTTAAATGTCTAATTGCGTGTTCATAATCGCGCATCATTGTACACCTACCTTTTTGTTTATTCATTAACAAAAAAGGTAATTGCTATACCAGTTAAATGATAAGCCTTTAAAAGTTGACGCGTATCTCCGTTATCTCTACTTTTTTAGTTTTATCATTTATTCACATAACACGTTTAAATAATTTCTCAAGCTCATAACCAGAAAAATGGATAATAATTGGTCGCCCGTGCGGACACGTAAATGGATCTGTTGATTTCCGCAAATCTTCGAGTAATCGAAACATATCATCTTTGTTTAAATAATGATTCGCTTTGATTGATCGTTTACAAGACATCAGAATTGCTGCATCTTCGCGTAATTTGGCAATATCTATTTTTTCTTCTTCTGTCACTTGTTCGACCATTTCACGAATAATTTCTTCTTCAAATCCTTTAGGAAACCATTGCGGATGCGAACGAACAATATAGGTTTGTTGACCAAAATGTTCAAAAAACAAACCAACTTTTTCTAATTCCGTTTGGTACTGTTCAATAAGCAACGCTTCTTGTTTCGAGAAATCAAAAGTCATTGGTAACAGCAACTCTTGTCGTTCATTGGGAACTTCACCAATAACGTCGCGGAAGTATTCATATTTTATCCGTTCTTGAGCCGCATGTTGATCAACCATATACAGGCCGTTTTCATTTTCCGCTAAAATATAGGTTCCATGATGTTGCCCAATCGGATACATCGCTGGAACTCGATCTTGTGATTGAACTTCATCGTTTGAATTTTCGTTAGTGTCTAATGACAATTCTTCTTCATTCATCCCATATTGATCACCTTGAGAACCTATTTGTTCTCTCGGAACATCATAAGATTGAATCGATTCTAACGCTTGATTTTGAGCTGCTGCAAAATTGCTGTGACCCGTTGATGTCCAATCCGTTGTTGAAGTGGGTAAAACTTGTTCTGTTTCCGTTCGATTAAACTCAAAATCAAAGTGATGTTGTGTTGATTTTGGTTGTTCTTTCTTTTCTTTTTTGGTCACGTCTGGTATGAGTGTCTGCTTTCGAAATGCAAGGCGAATTGTTTCTTCAACAGCTTGATACAATTCTTTATCCTTACTAAAACGCACTTCTAACTTAGCAGGATGGACATTGACATCGACTAAAATTGGATCCATTTCAATTTGTAAGACTACTAACGGATACCTTCCGATTGGAAGTAATGTATGATATCCATTAGTTATTGCCTTATTTAAGGGTACATTGCGAATATAACGACCATTAATAATTGTTGAGATATAATTTCTTGATGCACGGGTAACTTCTGGTTTAGCAATATAACCAGATATAGAGAAATCAAGCGTCTCATAGGAAACTGGGATCATTTTTTTCGCAACATTAACCCCATAAATTTCGGCAATAATTTGGATTAGGTCACCACGGCCATTCGTTTTAAAGATCTGTTTTCCGTTATGTTGTAGTTCAAATCGAACATTAGGATAGGATAGTGCCATGTGATTGATTACATCGGTCACATGGCCTAATTCGGTATGGATCGTTTTCATATATTTTAATCTGGCAGGTGTATTAAAAAATAAAGCATCAACCGTGATTTCAGTTCCTTTTCTAGCATCCCCTTTATCACGGTCAATGACGTGACCCCCCTCAATCTTGAGAATGGTACCAGCGTTTTCGCCTGTCGAGGTTTTAACCGTCAATTGGCTAACGGCTGCAATAGATGCTAACGCTTCTCCTCGAAAGCCCAGCGTACGCACATGAAATAGATCATTTTCATTGTGAATCTTACTCGTCGCATGTCTGGCAAATGCGACTTCAGCATCTTCTTCTTCCATGCCCATGCCATTATCCGTCACTTTAATACGATGTAACCCGGCTTCTTCAATATCTACTTTAATTTCGGTACTTTTAGCATCAACGCTATTTTCTACTAATTCTTTGACAACGGAAGCCGGTCGTTCTACTACCTCACCAGCGGCAATTTTATTAGCTAATTGATCTGGCATTGGTAATATATGCATGCTTATCCCTCCTCATTTGCCTGCTTTTGTAACCGATATAATTCATTCATTGCCTGTAGTGGTGTCATATCCATAATATTTAATTGCTTTAACGATTTCGTTAATTTGGTTTGTCCTGTTACTGGCTGTTTCTGCTTCTCTTTTGGCTTTTGTTCTTCTGAAACAAAGAAGCTTAATTGCTGTTGGTCATCTGCAGCAGGTGGTTGATTAGTAGATTCAATCGTTTGCGTTTTTTCTAAGTCTTGTAGTATCACTTGCGCTCTTTCAATTAATGCATCAGGTAATGCTGCCAATTTGGCAACATGAATCCCATAGCTTTGATCAGCGGCACCATCTTGAATCTGGTGGAGAAAAACCACTTTTCCATTATACTCTTCCGCTCTTACATGCACATTTTTCAAATGATCAAGTGCTTCGTCTAGTGCTGTTAATTCATGGTAATGGGTCGAAAATAACGTTTTTGCACCGACATGATGATGTACATATTCGACAATAGCTTGAGCTAACGCCATCCCATCATACGTGCTAGTACCTCGTCCAATTTCATCTAATAAAATTAAACTGTCTTTTGTTGCATTCGTAATTGCATGTTTGGCTTCTAACATTTCTACCATGAAGGTACTTTGACCTGCTACTAAATCATCCGATGCGCCAATTCGAGTGAAAATTTGATCAAAAACGGGTAGGTTTGCTTGCTCACACGGTACGAAACATCCGATTTGCGCCATAATTGCAATAAGTGCAAGTTGACGCATGTAGGTGCTTTTACCAGACATATTCGGACCAGTAATTAATAAGATATTGGTGTTATTATTCATAGATACATGGTTAGGTACATAAGCATTATCTTTCATCACTTTTTCTACAACAGGGTGTCTTCCATTAGTGATTGCTATTTCTCTCGTTTGATTAAACACAGGACGGGTGTAATTTGCGGATTCACTTATTGTAGCAAAGCCTTGCAATACATCAATCTCACTAACTTGATTGGCTAGTACTTGTAATTGCGGAATAAATGCTTTGACATTTTCGCGTAATTCAAGGAATAAATCGTATTCTAAATCAACACTTTTTTCTTCAGCTTCTAAAATTAAAGATTCTTTTTCTTTTAATTCTGGTGTAATAAAACGCTCTGCGTTCGTAAGTGTTTGTTTTCGCTCATATTTCCCTTCAGGTAATAAGTGTAGATTTGCTCTGGTTACCTCGATGTAGTAACCAAATACACGATTATAGCCAATTTTCAATGATTTAATGTTAGTTGCTTGCTTTTCTTGTTGTTCTAGCTCCGCAATCCACTGTTTACCATTTTTCGATGCATCTCGATACTGATCTAACTGTGGATGAAAACCATCTTTGATCATTCCACCTTCTTTAATGGTCACCGGTGGATCTTCATTAATTGCTTGGTCTAAAAGAGAATATAATGCTTCTTGATGGTTAATTACTTCACCTAACTGTTGTACTTCTTTCGTTGAAAATGATTGTAGTATTTGTTTTAGTTCTGGTATCTTACCTATTGAATGTTTTAACTGTAATAAGTCGCGTGCATTAACATTACCAAATGCTACTCTCCCAGCTAAACGCTCTAAATCATAAATTGATTGTAATGCTTCGCGTAATTCTTCTCGTTCCATAAACTGTGCCATCAAGCCATCTACTAGCTGATAGCGCCAATTTATTTCAGATTGATTCAATAACGGGCGTTCCAACCATTTTTTTAGTTTCCGTGCACCCATAGCTGTTACCGTTTTATCTAATACCCATAAAAGACTGCCTTGTTTTCCTTTGCGCATGATCGTTTCTGTAAGTTCTAAGTTACGTTTAGAATACATGTCCAATTTCATAAATTGTTTTAATTCAATCTCTTTGACAGGTTGTAAATGATCTAACGAACGTTGTTGTGTTGCTTCAATATAAGTCAACAAGCGACCAAACGCTTGTCTCATGTCATCATCGGACAATGCCTCAACTAATGGCATGAAATCATTGGCAATATCTGTTCGCTCTTGATAAGATAATGTTACTTGTAATCTTTCCGTTAAAAGTTCTTGATAATATGAGTCTAGGGATTGTGAGATAACAATTTCCTTAATCGGTTGATTAAACAACTCACTAATCACTTGATCCCAGCCAGCTTCAATTCGCGCAATTCTGTTTTCACCAGTTGAAAGATCATTATAGACGATGATGAAGGTTTGCTCGTCCACTTGCGTAATACTAGCTAAGTAATTGTTCTCTTTCTCATCCAACATGTTCCCTTCCATTACCGTTCCAGGTGTAATCAATTGGACGACTTCTCGTTTTACTACGCCTTTAGCCGATTTCGGGTCCTCTACTTGCTCGCAAATAGCTACCTTATACCCTTTTTCCACTAAGTTTTTTATATAATTAGATGACGAATGAAAAGGAATCCCACACATTGGAATTCGTTCATCTCCTCCACCATCTCGACTCGTTAATGTTATTTCTAATTCTTTTGATGCTTTTAAGGCATCATCAAAAAACATTTCATAAAAATCACCTAATCGAAAAAATAGAAAGCTATCTTTATAGTCTGCTTTTATCTTTAAATACTGTTCGATCATTGGCGTATAATTTGCCATTTGTCTTCCCCCAACGCATAAAATATCATTCTTTTATTATAGCACATTCTCTATTTTTTGTTGCAGCGTGATGTTTATCGTTTATGGTTTATGGTTGAATTATGTAAAAAAAAGAGCGCGAGAGAACTCACACTCTTTTGACTAATCCTTTTTGGACATGAATTCAGTGTCTACACTATCAAATTCATCGTCTGATAATTCTAGATCCCAATTGTCATCATCGATTACCAAACCGTTTGGATCAACTTTAACGGTGACTTTGGTATCGCCGATCACCTCCACTAGAAATTCTCGCTCCACTTCTACGACAATTTTTTGGTCATGTTGAGCAATGTTGCATTCGAGACAATTTGGTTGTTGCAATACTTTAGCATACACTTTTTCTTCATCCCCTAAAGTATGCTTATCTTTAACTGCTAGCTTAATTAGATCTTGATAGGAAACACGTTCCGTTACTACTTCAGTTTTCGTGTTATCGTTATACGAATACCAAACATTCACATCATAACTACCGTTTACTTCTACCAGTTCATCTTCTTTGCGTTTGGCATGGTATAAATGGTTGATGATCCAACACCCTAATATGCTTGATGGCTTATGGGTTGGTGAGACTGTATTCGTATCTTGAATGAATTTTCGCCCTTTTCCAATGACTGCTTTTGTAATAATTTCTCGATATTCTTGATCAAGAAAAGACATAGAACTAAAACCTCCTCTTTATTCATAGTCAGTTTATGCAGGCTATCCACCTAGAGTGCTTAAAAAAAGTAGGTGAATAACATGTCATAGGTTTCTAGTTCATCGTATGCATATGCCTAGAAAAGGTGATACACCAATCATTGTTCATACATATAATTTTCAGACAAGGAACATCTTTAATGCCAAAAAAACACGTTTACTTAGAATAATCCTGGTAAACGTGTTTATAATATTAGTTTTCGTTTAATATATTTTCCATATTACCTTCAACTTGTTTCGTAATGGTTTGAGATATCCGTTGTAACAGATCGTTCATTACCATTTGTGATTCTTTAAATTCTTCTACAATAGGGATTGCATCGATTTCTGCTTGTAAATCATCTATTTGAGCATCCACTTTTTTCAATGCTTCTGTTTTACCATAAGCTTGAAAATTAACTGCCTGCTTTTGTAATGCCTTCATATTATTAATCAGTTTCTTGATTTTTTCATTTTGATTTAAACGATTCTCAACTTGTTTAAAACGTGCAACCTCTTCAATTTGCACCATTCGATCTGCAAGCTTTTCTGCTTCTGCTAAAATAACTTCTTTTGAGTAAGTTTCCATTTATAACACCTCTGCTGTCTCTTTAGCAAGTTCTCCATCTAATGACCATGTTTTTGCTTTCGTTATTTTAACATCAACTAGTTTTCCAATAAGTGATTTGGACGCTCTAAAGTTAACCAATTTATTTCTTTCGGTATAACCAGACAATACGTCCGGATCTTTCTTGCTTTCTCCCTCAACAAGCACTTTGACAATTTCGCCTTCATATTGTTGCATTGCTTGTTTTGCTTGCTCGTTAACTAACGCATTTAAACGTTGTAATCGTTCTTTTTTCACTTCCATCGGAATGTTATCTTCCCAACGAGCAGCTGGTGTGCCCTCTCTTGGAGAATAGATAAATGTATAGGCACTTTCAAACCCTACTTCACGCACAAGCGACATGGTTTCTTCAAACTGTTCATCTGTTTCATTTGGGAAACCTACGATAATATCTGTTGTCAGTGTAGCATTTGGCATTGCTTCACGAATTTTACGTACTAATTCTAGATAACTTTCTCTAGTATAACGACGTGCCATTACACGAAGGATGTCCGAGCTTCCTGATTGAACAGGCAAATGAATATGATCTAAAAGGTTTCCGCCTTTCGCTAACACTTCAATTAAGCGATCATCAAAATCACGCGGATGGGATGTAGTAAATCGAATTCGTGGGATGTCGATTTTACGTAACTCATCCATTAGGTCGCCAAGTCCATATTCAAATTCTAGGTCTTTACCGTATGCATTTACGTTTTGACCAAGTAAAGTAACTTCTTGGTAGCCTTGTGCTGCTAAATGACGAACTTCTTGAATAACATCTTCCGGTAAACGACTACGTTCTTTACCTCGTGTATACGGTACAATACAGTACGTACAGAATTTATCACAACCATACATGATGTTAACCCAACCTTTAATACGTCCTTTACGAACTTTTGGTAGGTTTTCAATAATGTCGCCTTCTTTTGACCATACTTCAACAACCATTTCTTTACTAAACATCGCTTCTTTTAACAAGCTTGGTAAACGGTGAATATTATGCGTACCAAAGATCATATCAATAAATGGGTGTTTTTTGAGAATACGATTAACGACCGCTTCTTCTTGAGACATACAACCACATACACCAATGATTAGATCTGGATTTTCTAATTTTAATGGTTTTAAGTGACCAATTTCACCAAACACTTTATTTTCTGCATTTTCACGGATAGCACATGTATTTAATAAAATAACATCTGCCTGATTTACATCATCGGTCGTTTGATAACCCATATCAGTTAATAAGCCAGCCATTACTTCCGTATCATGTTCATTCATTTGACAGCCATAGGTACGAATTAAAAATTTCTTTCCTTCACCAATCGTTTGCATTTCTTCCGAAATAGAAAAATCATAATGGATATCTACATCTTTTTTTAATCGTTTTTTAGCTTTTTTTAAGTTAGGGGGTTCATAGGTTGTTTGAAAATACTTTCCTATCAATTCATCAGAGCCCATTTGTTTTAAGCGTTCTAAATTTGATTCGGAGTCGTTTTTTACGTCCGAGGGATTGGATTGTTTAATTTGACTAGCTTCTTTTCGTTGCTGTTCATTCATTTTCAGAGAACTCCTTTCTTTTTTCAGCGATCAGTAGTCCTTTATGTACTACTTCAATTCTACTATTATAGCAAGGATTTAGTTTAAAAACAAAGTCTCTTTGTAATTTATTACCTGTTTTTCGGAAATTTATTAATAAAATTTTGGTGACTAATGTTGTTCCATTGTTGTGGTGTTAACTTTTGTTGTAACAAACTGGTTAACGTGTGATAACCTGTTACATTTTCCAACCCATTAATATATTTGTCAATCCCATCAAAGTCCGAACCAAATCCTAAACAGTTTGCTGCACCAAGACTGATGTAACTTAACACGTGATCGATGGTATCGTGATAGGTGACCACTTCTGCATTTTTCGTGAAATAAGGGACAAACGTTACGCCAATCCAACCATCTTTATCAATAAGTGCTTGAATTTGTTTGTTATCTAGATTACGACGATGATTACACAATGATCTCACATTTGAATGAGATGCCATAACAAATTCAGCTTGCCCCATCACATCAAAAAACCCTTGATAAGAAAGATGTGACACATCTGTCCAAATTTGTTCTTGGTTTAATAGCGCAATGACTTCTTCTCCAAAACTACTGATCCCTGCGCCTCTTTTCTCACCTACACCATCTGCTACTGCATTGGCTTGATTCCACGTTAGTCCAACCGCTCGAACACCCAATTGAATTAATGTTTTTAACTTGTTAATATCGTTGCCGATCACATGACAACCTTCTAATGTGAGTATTGCACCACGTTCATGTTCTTTTAACGCAAGTAGATCTTGTTTGTTCTTGATAAATTTAATATCGTTATAAGGTTCAATTATTTTTTCAAAAAAAAGAGTAACCATTTCTAAGGCTGCTTGAAATTGGCTTTCTTGTGGTACGTTTGGTGGAACAAAAATAGCAAAACATTGTACTTTGACTGGGCTTCGTCGCCATTTTTGCTCATTTATTTGTAGGTTCTCGCTAGTCGCAAAATCTAACTTGTCGTCCCAAAGTTTTAATAAAACATCACAGTGCGCATCAATAATCATCACTTATCTCCCTTTGCATTAATCATTTGAAGAGAATCACGGTAGAGCTAGATTCATAACTTTACTATGTAAAAAAACCTGTTTGCTAGGTAAGCAAACAGGAACTACTATGTGGTTATCTTGGTTCTACAATTAACTTTATGGCCGTACGTTCTTCATTATCAATCATGATATCTGTAAAAGCGGGAATACAAATTAAGTCAACGCCACTCGGTGCTACAAACCCTCTAGCAATAGCTACTGACTTAACGGCCTGGTTTAATGCACCAGCACCTATAGCCTGAATTTCTGCTGAACCACGTTCTCTTAGAACATTTGCAAGTGCTCCTGCTACTGAATTTGGATTTGATTTTGCTGAAACTTTTAATACATCCACGTTTGCTACCTCCTTCATTAACTAAAGTAGTTCCACTTTTACTATATTCGTATAACAGCCAGTTATTCCCTTATATTTTATTATGAAGTAAATAGTCTAAAAATTCAAATTTTATACAAAGAATGGGTGATCATCATTTATTAAAATACGCTGGATCGTTTTTGCCTTGCCACTTTGATCGTTTATTTCAACAACGACTGCGTTTAGTTGGGTTTTCCCTTCTTTCGTTACTTCAAAACGTACTGGTAAACTAGTTAGGAACTTCTTAATAACAGCTTGACGATCGGTTCCTAGGATTCCATCATATGGACCAGTCATACCTACATCAGTAATATATGCGGTACCTCCATCTAAAATTCTTTCGTCAGCTGTTTGTGTATGGGTATGTGTACCGACCACTGCGCTGACTCTTCCATCAACATACCATGCTAGTGCTTGCTTTTCACTAGTTGCTTCTGCATGAAAATCAACGAAGATAACAGATGTTTCTTTTTTTGCTTGTTCAATCAATTCGTCTATCTTTCGAAAAGGATCATCGATAGCAGGCAAAAACGTTCTTCCTTGTAAATTGATCACAGCAACTTTAATTCCGTTACAATTGATATATTGTAGTCCTTTCCCTGGTGTACCCTCTGGAAAATTAGCTGGACGGATCATATTTTGTGCTTCATCAATAAATTCAAAGATCTCTTTCTTATCCCACGTGTGGTTTCCCATTGTGATAACATCAGCACCCCAACTTAGGAATTGTTTATAAATTTTTTCAGTAATTCCTTTACCAGAGGCAGCATTTTCACCATTCACAATTGTTAGTTGTGGCTGATACTTTTGCTTTAATTTGGGTAAATACGTTTCTAATTGATTTCTTCCAGGTGAGCCAACAACATCACCGACAAATAAAATTTTCAAATTTCATCTTCCTCACTTTTAAATTACTTTTAGTCTCACACATCAACATATAAAAGTCAAAATATGCATATAATAGCTATACGCTTAACTATATGTAAGTAAATAAATAAAGCGACCATGCGGCCGCTTTATTTTGCATATTCAATTGCTCTTGTTTCTCGAATGACTGTTACTTTAATATGGCCTGGATAATTTAACTCACTTTCAATACGTTTTTTAATATCTCTTGCAATACGTAAAGATTCTACGTCGTCAATTACATCCGGTTTAACCATAATACGAACTTCTCTTCCAGCTTGGATCGCAAAAGATTTTTCGACTCCATCATACGATTCAGATATTTCTTCTAGTTTCTCTAATCGCTTGATGTAGTTTTCCAATGTTTCACTTCTAGCGCCTGGTCGCGCAGCTGAAAGGGCGTCAGCAGCGGCAACAAGAACTGCAATTACTGAAGTAGCTTCTTCATCTCCGTGATGCGAAGCAATGGAATTAATAACAATTTCATTTTCTTTATACTTCATTGCTAATTCTTTACCGATTTCAACATGACTACCTTCTACTTCATGATCGATCGCTTTACCGATATCATGCAATAAACCCGCTCGTTTAGCTACAGTAACGTCCTCACCTAACTCTGCAGCGAGTAGTCCTGAGAGATTCGCAACTTCCATTGAATGTTTTAACACATTCTGACCATAACTTGTACGATATTTTAATCGTCCAAGTATTTTCACAAGATCAGGATGAAGTCCATGTACTCCAACTTCAAATGTTGTTTGTTCACCAACTTCACGTATATATTCATCAACTTCTCGTCTTGATTTATCAACCATTTCTTCAATTCGAGCTGGATGGATCCTACCATCTTGCACTAACTTTTCTAAAGCAATGCGGGCAGTTTCTCTCCTAATTGGATCAAAACCAGACAAAATAACCGCTTCTGGCGTGTCATCAATAATTAAATCAATTCCAGTTAATGTTTCAAGCGTACGAATGTTCCGTCCTTCTCTACCAATAATACGACCTTTCATTTCATCGTTAGGTAGATTAACGACAGATACTGTTGTTTCAGCTACATGATCTGCAGCACAACGTTGCATGGCCAGTGACAAAATCTCTTTTGCCTTTTTATCTGACTCTTCTTTCACACGATTTTCTGACTCTTTAATCATTAACGCCGCTTCATGATTAACTTCTTTTTCAACTCGTTCTAGAATTATTTGTCTTGCTTGGTCAGTGGTATATCCGGAAATGCGCTCTAGCTCAGTCTGTTGCTCGCTAAACATAGCTTCCACTTTGCGTTCCATTTCTTCAATTTGTTGTTGTTTTTCTGCTAGCGAACTTTCTTTTTTCTCTAACATGAGCTCACGTTTATCTAGCGTTTCATCTTTTCTGTCTAGATTCTCTTCTTTTTGCAATAGACGATTCTCTTGTTTTTGAAGTTCTACTCGTCGTTCTCGAAGTTCTTCATCTACTTGCTGGCGAATTTTATGATTCTCATCTTTCGCTTCTAACAGTGCCTCTTTCTTAGCAACTTCGGCATTTTTATGTCCTTCTTTAACGATCTGTTCAGCCAACTCTTCGGCACTAGAAATCTTCTTTTCTGCAATAGATTTACGAATCAGATAACCAACAACAATACTGACGATAATTAGCAAAATGGAGATGACTATGAATATAACCCATTCCGTGGTCATGGTTTCACCTCCTCTTGCTATAAATTTGTACAAATCAATTTAAGTCGGCATGTACAGCTTTACCTTTATAAATGCATAATTAATCAAAATTGTATAATAAAATTATACAATTTAATTTTAATCTTGCGTCATGGTAATGTCAAGGAAACGTCATACTTTACACAAAAAACTGATAATCTTAAATAAGACTATCAGTTTTCTTTCTGTTATCTATTAGACATTTTGTTCTTCATCTGTTTTTGGTGTCTCTTCTGGCGCCTCAACACCCATACCATAGTGATTTCGTACTTTAATATAAATTTCTTCCATTATTTCTGGATTTTCTTTTAAGAATTGTTTTGAGTTTTCTCTTCCTTGTCCTAAACGTTCTTCGTTATAGGAATACCAAGCACCACTTTTCGTAACAATATCTAAATCAGAAGCAATATCTAGTAATTCTCCTTCTTTAGAGATACCTTCTCCGTACATAATATCGACTTCTGCTTGTCTAAACGGAGGCGCTACTTTGTTTTTAACAACTTTTATTCTTGTTCTGTTTCCGACCATTTCATTTCCTTGTTTCAACGTTTCAGCACGACGAACTTCTAAACGAACAGAAGAATAAAACTTAAGGGCGCGTCCACCAGGTGTTGTTTCTGGGTTACCGAACATAACTCCAACTTTTTCCCGGATTTGGTTAATAAAGATTGCTGTTGTTCTTGACTTATTAATAGCTCCAGACAACTTACGCAATGCTTGAGACATTAGTCTTGCTTGCAAACCAACGTGGGCGTCTCCCATTTCACCTTCAATCTCGGCTTTAGGAACAAGCGCTGCAACCGAATCAATAACAATCATATCAACGGCACCACTTCGTACTAGTGCTTCTGCAATTTCTAATGCTTGCTCTCCTGTGTCTGGTTGTGAAAGTAATAATTCATCCACATTAACACCTAAACTTCTTGCATAAACAGGATCTAAAGCATGTTCTGCATCAATAAAGGCTGCTTGACCACCTTGTTTCTGTGCTTCGGCAATGGCATGAAGGGAGACCGTTGTTTTACCAGAAGATTCTGGTCCATAAATCTCAACAACACGCCCCCTCGGATATCCTCCAACACCTAATGCAACATCCAACGCTAAAGAACCACTGGAAACAGTAGCTACTTTTTGCTCTGCACGTTCTCCTAACTTCATGATAGAACCTTTACCAAATTGCTTCTCTATAGATTTCAACGCCATATCTAAGGCTTGTTTACGATCACTCACGTTATATTTCCCCCTCGTCATTTAAACTACTACTATCATAACTTGTTTTTTGAGATAAAACAAGTAAAAAGCGAATAAATGTTCGTTATTTTTTAGCTAATATTACTCAACAAAAAATATCATTTCATTAGCTAAAAAATCAAATTTGTCCGTCTTATAGTGTACAAATCTTTTTTTTTAGGAAATTATAATTTATTATTTTTAAGTAGATAGTATAGTAGCTCTAGCCCTTTCTTAACCGAACGCTTCCTTACATAATTTCGATCACCATAAAAGTGATATTTCTCCGTGATGATTACGCTATTCGCTTGATAAATACTTATATAAACTGTTCCTGGTGGTTGACCTTCTAACGCATTTGGTCCTGCAACCCCAGTAAAACTAATCGCTATATCAGCTCGCATAGTTTTTGCCACTTGCTCTGCCATTGCTTTAGCGCAGGCCTTACTCACTGTACCATTTGTTACTAATAATTCTCTTGGTATATTTAATACTGCTTGTTTCACGTGCTCACTGTAACTAACAACACTTCCTTGAAACACTTGACTTGCTCCCGATAGAGAAACTAACGCATCAGCAAATAAACCACCTGTTAGACTCTCAGCCGCAGCTAGCGTCTGTTTTTTTTCTATTAATAGATTCAAAACAGCCGTCTCTATCGATACATCATCATACCCATAGTAGTACGAACCAACGATAGCAAGTACTTCTTGTTGCTTTTGTTCGATCATTTGATTTGCTTGGTCAGCTGTATTTGCTTTTGCCGTAATACGGACTGCAACTTCACCATCAGAAGCTAATGGAGCTACGGTCGGATTAACTTGATCTGACACAATCGATTGGATTTTTGTTTCCAATTGAGCTTCACCAATTCCAATAAAACGAAGCATTCGAGATGAAATTACTTCTTCTAAGGAGAGTTGGTCTTTTAAATATGGTATAACAAACTCCGTCATCATCTGTTTCATTTCCCTGGGAACGCCTGGCATAAAAATAAACATAGTTTGTTCATAAGAAACAATCATTCCTGGTGCAGTACCTATATGATTATCGATAATCGTAGCATCAGGAAATACCATCGCTTGCTTACGATTATTCGCTGTTACTTGACGATTATTTTTGGAAAAATAATGATGAATTGTAGTAAGAACATCCTCATTTAACTCTAATAATTCACCTGTGAGACTCGCGAATGCCTCTCTGGTTAGATCATCTTCTGTAGGGCCAAGACCACCTGTTACGAATACTATATCCGAACGACCTTTTGCTTCATCAAAACAACGCTCTACTCGTGCTAGATTGTCACCTACAACTTGATGATAATATACACTCAAACCAATATCAGCCAACTTATCTGATATCCATTGTGCATTGGTATTGGCAATTTGTCCTAATAGAAGTTCTGTACCTACACCAATAATCTCAGCTTTATACGTTTTTTCCATTATTTAGACCCTTTCATTACATGCCAATTTTTTATAAAGTAATCTACTCCTGATAAAACAGTTAAAATTAATGCAATGTATAACGTTACGATATCAAAAGGAAAACTAATATAAGCAAATGGGAAATTATGAAGTAACAATGTGGCTATCGAAACTAGCTGAAATGTTGTTTTCCATTTCCCCATATTTCCAGCTGCTAACACAAGCCCTTCCCCAGCCGCTACTAACCTAAGACCTGTAATGGCAAATTCTCTACTAATGATAATAATAACAATCCAAGCAGGTACCATCCCCATTTCAATAAGTAAAATATAAGCTGCAGATACCAATAGTTTGTCAGCCATTGGATCTAAAAATTTTCCTAAATTCGTAACTAAGTTATATTTTCTAGCATAGTACCCATCAATCCAATCTGTACCTGCTGCAATGATAAATAGCAGAGCAGCTACAAAATCGACAATAGGTAGTGTTTCTGTACCCATCGTCCAAATTCCCCAATTTATCGGTAATGTTAAAAGCAAAATAAAAATTGGAATTAAAAAAATACGTGATAATGTAATTCGATTTGGTATGTTCATTGTGATTTCCCCTTTTTTGCAATGATAAACCCTTCCCACCTTGCGATGAAAAGGGTATCTCGCCACCTTATTCTGTAACCTGATTCATATTAATCCAAACTTGCTGTACTGCAGTAGGACTACTAATATCATCAGATAATTCTAACATTGTCCCATTTAACTCAATGGAGATAGTTGTTGGTTCACCAAAACGCAAGTAAATCTGTTCTAAATCAGAGACGTCTAATTCAACTGGCGAATTACTTGATTGTAATGTACCATAGAATAAACTTTCCCCATTACTGTCTTCAATTTCAAGCCAGTTTTGATTCTCTGTCGATACTACTAAGGCTACCTCATCCTCTGCATACGTGAAATCATAAGTTGATTCGTCGTTTTCAAATTGCGTCAGTTCTAATGTAGGTTCTTGATCCTCTGCAGAGGTTGACTCCTCTGTTGATTGTTCTTGATCAGATCCATCCTCATTTGTTTGACCCTTTTCTGTTGTTTCAGAAGATTCATTATTCGCTGATGCATCGTCTGAATCTGAACGCACTTTCACTTCATCTCCGCTTTGCTCCGTGTTGTTTGCAGAAGGTGTATTATTATTATCTGTAAACATACCGCTAGTAACAAATAGATAAATAACGAAAGCAACGCCAATGATTAAGATTACAACGATAATGGTGGGAAGCAATGAAAAAATAGGCGAGCTTTTTTCTGAGACATTCGTATCTTTCCTGCTGCGTTGTACACGATTATAATCAATGGAATGATCTTCTTCTGTCACTGGTAATTCATGGCTGTAAGTCTCTAGCAATTCATTAGCATCAAGTCCAACCGCAACAGCATACTCTTTAATAAAAGCACGGGCATAAAAAGACCCTGGTAACAAAGAAAAATCACCATTTTCAATAGCTCGTAAATATCTTGGTTGAATTTTTGTCATGTCTTGAATATCTTGTAGTGAGAGATTTTTGGCTTCTCTCGCTTCTTTTAATCTCATACCGATTTCCATGTTAACACCATCCAATTAAATATAAAAAGTAAATCATCACACTATTTACTATTATTATCATAAATGATTTTTATCATTTATTAAAGATCTAATTATACAAATTTTGTTTTATTTAATTTAATATTTGTTTTTTATGTAACTTTTTTTATAAATGAGTCAATTTCATAATTTATTTCTATTTAATAAAACACGAACATTACATGGATATTTCTTTTACATGTTTTCTTTACAAATAAGGGAAGGAAGCAAATGGGGAGACTCCTCGAAAATAAAAAGCTAATTTCTTCGTGCGATGATTCGCTGCCAAAGCGTTCCTTATCCTGAAGGAATAGCAGATGATCTTGGTGGGACGAGTAATCGCAGTCCCAGATGATCTTGGTGGGACGAGTGATCGCAGTCCCATCAGCCGAAGATTCACTTTTGTTGATGAAGGAATGTTAGACTAAAACCGTCACGTCGTGTGACAACATCTAACTGACCCACATCTTGTGGGCCCGAGGTGATACCTTCGGAAAGCGACCTCATTTGCTGACTGCACGGAGCTAATATGCTACATATAATTATTTTATTCGTGTTTGTCAAACAAATATTGAATTATGAAATTAACTCAAATATATTAATAATATGTGAATAGGTGCCATTATAAGCTAAGGGATAACTTTAATGCGGCGATACAAACAAGGAGAAAGAAAAGCCCTTGCAGATGCAAGGACTTTTTGTATTTAACGATCTGTACCCTCGTTTTGCACTAATTTAACCATCATATTCGCAATGGCATGTTGTTCTTTTTTATCCGCAACATTCCACAGTTCTTTAATAACTGCTTCTTGACCATTTTTTGCATCCACATGATGTGATAGATAATCACCAATATCATAGGCTACATCAGATATAGCTTGTTGACTTATACCTTGTGTTTGGGCTTGGTGTAAGCGATCGCCAAGGAAATCTTTCCATGATTCGAAATTATCTAGAACAGACATTTACCTTTTCCCTCCTTCCATTGACTTGCACCAATAGGTTGTGAAAATAGAAAGGAAAATATACATGTATTTGTTACCAAGCGCCGTCGATATTGATGTTTTCTCCATTTATATAGGTAGCGTGTGGTTGACATAGAAATGTGACTAAATCGGCGACCTCTTCCACTTTGCCCATTCGGTTAGCCGGAATATCTTGAACCAATGCATCAACTTCTTCTTTCGATAGATCCGCATTCATCTTTGTATTAATTAAACCAGGACTAACAGCGTTAACGCGGATATTGCTACTAGCGACTTCCTTTGCTAAGGCTTTTACAAAACTATTTTGCGCTCCCTTTACCGATGAATAGATAACTTCTGAACTAGCACCAACATTTCCCCAAATCGATGATATCACGATGATATTCCCATGTTGATTACGAATCATGGTAGGTAAGAAAAACTGTGTGATTAGCCATAACGCTTTTACATGCACATGAAATAGCTCATCCATTACTTGTTTAGGTGTCTCTTGGAATAAGCCACTATACGCTTGACCATTAGCAAACACAAGATGAGATGGTACAAATGAAACAGAATTGATAAACGCTTCAATACCAGATCCTGTACTTAAATCGCCACGAAGAACTTCTACTACCGTTTCGTTTGGTAAAGCTGGTAGCAATTCGTCGATACTCTTTCTGTTTGTATGGTAATGTAGGGAAAGAGTGTACCCATCCCGTGCTAACTGTAAGGCAACAGCTTTCCCAATATCACCACTTGCTCCAATAATTAGACAATGCTTATCCATTTGTAGCTGCCTTGGTTGGAACGACTTGAAAAACTGTAACATTGGTGTCATTAACCCAGTGTTGTAAGTAATCGTTGACGTCTTCTATCGTAATTTGATTAAGTGCTGGTAACATATTAAAATAATCAAATCCTAACGTCTTATAATGAATAAATTGTTGGGCAGTTGCCTCTAAACTATTCATACTTCTTAATATTTCCCCAGTTTTCTTTCTTTTCATTCGTTCAAATTCTTCTGTCGTCAGTGTAGTTTTTTTCCACCTTAGCAGTTGATCTTTCATTTGGTCTGCTAATTGATCAGGTTTCGTGGTATTTCCACCTAAAATAGAAAATGCAAAATTCTTTTCACGATTCACTTCAAAGGAAAAATGATCATCAATTAAATCCTTTTCATAAAGTTCTTGATAAAATGCCCCACTTTTCGAATAAAAATGATCTAGTAACATGTCTGAAATTAAATCATGTTTCATGAATTCTTGGTCAATGGATTGCAGGTTTTCTTTAATTCCTACCAAGCACTTCGGTACAGAAACCGGCATTTCTAATACCTCTTTTTGGCTTGCTACAGTTGCAGGTTCTTCAGGTAAAGATCGTTCAATCGACTTGAATGGTGCAAATTCTTTTTCTTGCTGATTCTTCTTAATAAGATCCATCATCTCTTCCGCTTCAAAATTACCAGCCAAAAATAAAATCATATTAGCAGGGTGATAAAAAGTATGGTAACACGTGTACAAATCATTTTTGGTAATTGCCTGAATGGTATCAACAGTACCAGCAATATCAATTTGAACTGGGTGCGCATGATACATATTGCCAATGGTTCCAAAAAAAGCACGCCAATCTGGCTGATCATCATACATACGGATCTCTTGCGCAATAATACCTTTTTCTTTTTCAACTGATTGATCAGAAAAATAGGGCTCTTGGACGAAATCAAGCAACGTTTCAACGTTAGATTCTATAGATTCTGTAGCAGAGAACAAGTAAGCTGTTTTTGTAAAAGAAGTAAATGCGTTTGCTGATGCTCCTCGTTTTGTGAAATCTTGAAAAACGTCACGATCTTCTTTTTCAAATAACTTGTGCTCTAAAAAATGCGCAATACCGTCTGGCACATTGATATAAGCATCTTGCTGAATTGGTATAAAAGATTGATCAATTGAGCCATAATCGGTTGCAAATATAGCAAAAGTCTTTGCCATTTCGTTTTTTGGCAACAAATAAACTTGTAAACCATTAGCAAGTTTTTCTTCATATAATGTCTCTTTTAATTGTTCATAATATTGCTTATTCATCGTTTTCTCCTCCATCAGCGGTTAAGAAATAGACAGTATCTAACTGTAATTGTTGAGCTACTTTTAATACATCAGCCTTTGTTACTGTACTAATCTGTGATAAAAAGTCTTCTGGCGTTTGGGTCGTTTCAGCTAGCACTTGATGATACAGTATTTCAATTAAACCGTTGGGATTATCAATGGTTTCTTTCCATTGATTGGTAATCTGTTTTTTTGCTTCTTCCACATCATCAGCAGAAAATTCACCATTCACCATGTCATCGATCTGAGCTACAATAATTTCTTTAGCCTTATAAAAATCTTTAGGGTCAATGCCACTAAACACAAATAAAAGCCCTTTATGACTTTCAAATCTTGAAGCAGCATAATACGCTAAGCTATTTTTTTCTCTTACATTCATAAACAATTTTGAACTAGGAAACCCTCCAAATACTCCATTAAACACTTGTAGGGCAGGATAAAGCGGATCAGCGAATTTTATCGAAGATCTGTAACCTAGATGTAATTTTGCTTGCTGAACAGGCTGCTTTTCGATTACTTCTTTTGCTTGTTGAATAGTTGGCTTTTCTTCTTGTATTTGATTCACTTTAGGTTGTCTGTCTGCATTGAAATATGACTGAATATATTCGCTTACATTCATGGAAGAAAAATCACCTAAAACATAGATATCCATTTTGTCTTCTTGAAGCAATTGTTGATAGTATCGGTATAAGTTCTTTTCATCAATTGTATCTAAGTCTTCTTCGTATCCATGAACATGCAAACGATAAGACTCATCTTCACACATTTCATCAATTAACCGCATGTTAGCATAGCTCATTTTATTGTCTACAATCGCGTTTATTTTTTGCTTTAATGTTTGTTTTTCTCTTGTCACCACATTGGTATCAAATGATTGCTCTGTTGCCTTCGGAAAGTAAATTACTTCATGCAGAAATTTTATTGCTTCTTCAAAGATATTCGTTTCTGTCGTTAAGTAAGCTTGATTAGCCACTTCCATTCGAAACGACAAAATATGGTTGTTGCCTTTTTTTCCTCCATCAATAGATAAATGAGCGCCATACAAATTATCTAAAGCTTGCCTAAATTGATGTTGGGTTGGATAATTACGTGTACCCTGTTGCAATACAAATGGCAATAATGCTCGATAAGTAATGGTATCTTTAGCTAGTGTCGCTTTAAATTTCACGACAATATCAACAGTTTTAAACTTCTTACTATCGATTACATGAAGTTTATATCCGTTGTAATCATATGTTTGTTCATTTGTTACAGTCAATGCGAACGCCTCCTCTTACTTCTTACATCCTTATTATATTTGTATTATTACTATCCCCTTAAAACTTATTCTACCGAAAAAAAAGCCCGGTAACAATTACCAGGCTTTTTGATTCTATTTTTTTATTAACGAGAACCTTTAATATATGGGTCACCACTAGCTTTAGGCGCTTCTGCTCTGCCAATAAAACCAGCTAAAGCAAGAATTGTTAAGACATATGGTGCAATTATTAGATACACAGATGGTACATCAGCTAAGAAAGGAATATTTGAACTGATAATACTTAAACTTTGAGCAAAGCCAAAGAACAATGCTGCCCCTAATGCACCTATTGGGTGCCATTTACCAAATATTACAGCAGCAAGCGCCATAAAGCCTTGACCAACAATGGTAGATCCTGAAAAATTAAGCGCAATCGTTAAGGCAAATACCGATCCACCTAATCCTCCAAGTGCTCCAGAGAGCATAACCGCGATATAACGCATTTTATATACATTAATACCATTCGTGTCCGCAGCCATCGGATGCTCGCCAACAGAACGAAGACGCAAGCCAAATGCTGTTTTATAAAGAACAAACCAAATCAATATAGCTAATCCAATTGCTAAGTAAGACGTGTAATAAGCACCCGCGAAAAACATCTTCCCAATAACTGGTATATCTGATAATATCGGTACATTACTTGAATAGAATGGCTGTGATACCATATCTGTCTGGCCTTTCCCATACCATTGCTTCGTTAAAAACACACCTAACCCTACTGCAAGAAAGTTAATTGCTACACCACTTACTACTTGGTCAGCTCGAAAGGAAACTGAGGCAACTGCGTGTAGTAAAGAAAATAGCGCAGAAATAATTGCAGCTACAAGGATAGATACCCAAGGCGTTGCTGCGCCTAACACATCAGCAAACGTTAAGTTAAAAACAATACCGACAAAGGCTCCCATAACCATTAAACCTTCTAGACCAATGTTTACAACACCAGATCGTTCACTTAGCACACCACCTAGAGCGGTAAAAATAAGTGGAGCAGAATAAAATAATGCGATTGGAATAATAGATTGTAGGATATCTAAAAGTGCCATTTATTTCTCCTCCTTTCTTAACCGCAATAAAGCCCAACGAATGATGTAGCTTGATGCGACAAAGAAAATAATTAAAGCAATAACGATTTCTACTAATTCTGATGGTACACCTGCAGTGGTAGGCATGTTTAACGCACCTACTTTTAAAGCACCAAATAAGAAAGCAGAAATGACAATACCTAAACCAGTATTTCCTCCTAATAAGGCCACCGCGATCCCATCAAAACCTAAGTTGGTGAATGCGGAATGGGAAGGCATGTAACCGAACGTTCCCAGCCCTTCCATCGCACCTGCAAGTCCTGCAAAAGCGCCCGAAATGATCATAGAAGTAATAATATTTTTCTTCACATTCATACCAGCGTATTTCGAAGCGTCCGGATTAAAACCGACTGCTCGAAATTCGTAACCAGCTGTTGTTTTTTCTAAAATAAACCACATAATAAAAGCGGCAAATAAAGCAATAAGAATTCCATAATGCATTCTTGAATATTCGGTAATTTGCATTAACCAATCAGACGCAAGCGATGCAGAATTCGCAATTGGATCTGAAGAATCGCCACCATCACTTAGTACATGTCGAATCATATAATTTGAAACGTGTAGGGCAATGTAGTTCAACATAATCGTTATAATTACTTCATGAACACCTTTTGTAGCTTTTAACAGTCCAGGTAAAAAACCCCATAATGCACCTGCAAAGGCAGCTGCTAAAACTGCTAGTGGCAAGTGAATAATCATTGGTGCTTCGAAACTTGAACCTACCCATACTGCCGCAACCCATCCAACAATAACTTGACCTTCAGCACCAATGTTGAAAAGACCACTTCGGAAGGCAAATGCAACAGCTAGTCCTGTTAAAATGTATGGTGTCACCTGACGAATAGTTTCACCGAAAAAGTAACCACTTCCAAATGCACCATTCCATAATGCTTGATAACCGTTTATTGGATTATACCCAAAAGCTAACATGATGATTGCACCAGCTAACAAACCAAGAAACACAGAAATTAGTGGCACTAATATATTAAATAATCGATTAGTAAACATTTTACTGATCACCCGCCTTCTGCTTTGTACTTCCGGCCATTAGCAAGCCAAGTTCTTGTTCGTTTGTTTCTTCAGGCTTCACATTGGCTACAATATTACCATCAAACATAACAGCAATACGATCGCTAACATTTAATATTTCATCCAATTCAAAAGATAATAGTAAAACAGCTTTTCCTTTATCTCTCTCTTCAATTAATCGCTTATGAATAAATTCAATTGCACCGACATCTAACCCTCTCGTTGGTTGCGCAGCAATTAATAGTTCTGGCGAACGATCCACTTCTCTAGCAATAATTGCTTTCTGTTGGTTACCGCCAGATAAAGCACGTGCTGGCGTATAAGGACTTGGTGTCCGTACATCATACTCTTCAATTAATTTGTTCGCATGTTTATAAATTTCTTTGAATGACAAAATTCCCATATTAGAAAACGGCTTTTTATAATAGGTTTGTAACACCATATTTTCACCAATTGGATAATCAAGAACAAGCCCAAATTTATGTCTATCTTGAGGGATATGCGCCAATCCTGACTCCGTAATTTTTCGAGGTGATAAGTTGGTGATTAGTTTCCCGTTCAAACGAATGTCTCCAGTTTCAGCCTTTCGAAGTCCCGTAAGAGCTTCAATTAGTTCAGTCTGACCATTGCCGTCAATCCCAGCAATACCGACTATCTCTCCTGCTTTTACGGAAAGGTCTAGTCCTTTTACCATCAACACATTACGGATGTCTTTCACTTCAAGACCTTTTATGCTAAGCACTTCTTCTTGCGGCTGAGCAGGCGATTTTTCTGTGGTGAAACTGATCTCTCGCCCAACCATTAAGGAAGCTAATTCATTAGGATTAGTTTCTTTTACATCAACCGTACCAATACCTTCACCTTTTCTAATTACTGTACAACGATCACACACTTCCATAATTTCTTTTAATTTGTGTGTGATTAAAATGATCGAAATACCTTCTTTAATTAATGATTTCATAATATTCATGAGTTCTTTGATTTCTTGCGGTGTGAGCACAGCTGTCGGTTCATCTAAAATCAACACTTCTGCTCCACGATACAATGTCTTCAATATCTCTACACGTTGCTGCATGCCAACAGAAATATCTCGAATTTTGGCTCTCGGATCAACATCTAAACCATATTTTTTAGATAATTCCTCTATATCTTTTTCTGCCTTTTTGACATCAACCACTGTCCCACGCTTTGGCTCACTACCTAAGATAATATTCTGTGTTACCGTAAACGTGTCTACCAACATAAAATGCTGATGCACCATACCAATGCCTAGATCATTGGCCACATTTGGATTGGTTATTTTTACTTGCTTACCTTTTACCCGTATCTCTCCTTGTTCTGGTTGATAAAGGCCAAATAAAACATTCATTAGCGTGGACTTACCTGCTCCATTTTCCCCTAAGAGTGCGTGGATCTCGCCTTGCTTCACTTGAAGATTTATATTATTATTCGCCACAATACCAGGAAATTCTTTGCGTATGCGAAGCATTTCAACCACATAATTCTCCATGAATTTCTCACTCCTTCTACAAAGTATCTTACAAAAATCTGCAAATGAAAAGGGGAGAGTTATTTCTCTTCATTTGAAGATTTTTATTGTTTAACATTTATCAATTTTATAATTGCATCCACACTTATCAAACACGAACCTTAAATTAATATTTCCTTTAACTGTTTTCTTTATAAATAAGTGAAGGAAGCAATTGGGGGAGATTCCTCGAAAATAAAAGGCTATTTTCTTCGTGCGATGATTCGCTGCCGAGGCGTTCCTTATCCTGACGGAAACGCTTCAACCGAAAATCCACTTTTGTTGATGAAGGAATGTTAGACTAAAACCGTCACGTCATGTGACAACGTCTAGCTGACTCACGTCTTGTGGCCCCGAGGTCTTGCCTAGAAAGCAACCGCGTATGGACCGACTGAACGCATCAGATGCACTACATTTAGTCTGAAATATCTTTCGTATTTTTTAATCAAACATTGTAATGATGTAATTGATTCAACATAGATGAAAAAGGCTAGAAAATCTCTAGCCTTTTTCATCATTGAAAGCAATTAAGATTTAAATTCTTACAATTCATCAAGGTAAGTTTCAAGTTCGTCGATTGTTTTAGGAACTGTTACTTCACCATCAAGAATTTTTTGTTTCCACTCTTCAACGGCTGCACCGATTTCTTCGGTATACGCTTCTTCATTTGTCTTCGCTACACCGACACCATCTTGTTTAAGACCAAAAGTTAATGTTTCTCCACCTGGGAATTCTCCATCAAGTGCTTGTTGTGCAACAGTTTGTACTGCAACATCCACACGTTTTAACATAGATGTTAAAGTTACATTCATATCACCAATTGCACCTTCATCATACTGGTCACGGTCGACACCAATCACCCACACGTTTGCATCAGGGTCACCATTTTTGATGTCTTTCGCTTGTGCAAACACACCATTTCCAGTTGCACCAGAAGAATGATAAATAACGTCAACATCAGAATTGTACATATTTGCTGCAATTGCTTTTCCTTTATCAGGAGCTGCAAATGATTCAGCATAATCTACTTCTACTTCAATATCAGGATTAACAGATTTAGCACCAGCTCGATAACCAGCTTCGAATTTTTTAATTAGGTCACTTTCTTCTCCACCAATGAATCCAATTTTACCAGTTTCAGATTTCATTGCAGCTGCAACACCCACTAAGAAAGAACCTTGATGTTCAGCAAATGTAAGACTAGCTACGTTGTCTCCTTCAACTGCTGAATCAATAATTGCAAAGTTTGTATCTGGATTTTGTTTTGCCACCTTACCTAATGCATCTGCTAGTTTATAACCAACACCAAAAATCAAGTTATAATCTTGTTTTACTAAACGATTTAAGTTTGGCATGAAGTCTGCATCTTGTTCAGACTGTGCGTAATCATAGCCTGCACCTTTCTCTAAACCATTCTCGGCACCAAATGCTTTTAGGCCTTCCCAAGAAGATTGGTTAAATGATTTATCATCTACACCACCAACATCAGTTACCATTGCAACACTAAAGTCATTCGTTCCTTCAGTTGTTCCCTCATCTGATGCCCCAGCATCTTCTTGTTCATTTGCATTCTCATCTGACGTTCCACAAGCAGCTAAAAGAAGCACAGCCGCAAAAAGCATACTAAATACTAGAAATAAATGATTTTTTTTCATTGTTTTACCCCCAAAAGTAATATTTATTTGATATTAAGTAGCAAATCCTAATCTGATGTAACGCATCACCTCCCTAAATAAATTTAAGTTCTTTGACGTACGACATAAAAGCGAAACACATCAGGACGGAAATAATTTTCCGAAAATAAAACTGGTTCGTCCGATTCCGTATAATGAATTTGCTTCAGTAATAGCATGGCTTGATCTGGTTGACAATTCAAAATCGGGGAGATTTTTTCATCGTAGCTAATTGGTTCAATAAAAGCCACCGCATAAGAAATTCGCATTTCACTATGCTCTTCTAATAATTGAAAAATAGAATGTTTACTATGTAGTTGGCTCATGGGCAAGAGTTGTTGATTAACTTTATCAATGCAATATACAACAGGGTCACCATCTGCAGTTCGAACCCGCTCGATCTTTGCAATCTTATCGGTTTCAGCTGATCGTAGATATTGGTAATCATACTTTGTAGGATTGACAATATCTGCAGAAACATACTGCGTACCAGGTGTTTTCCCAGCATGTTGAATCATTTTTGTTACACTACGTAACTGTTCAATCCCTGAAGAAAAAATTGGTTGGGAATTTATAAAAACCCCCACTCCTGCACGCCTTGTAAGAATGTCTTCGTTTACTGCAAGTTGGATAACTTCCTTCATTGTTTCATAAGATACTTGATAGTTTTTAGCTAGCTCGAAAACTGAAGGCAACTTTTCTTTTTCTTGAAAAAAACCATTTTCAATATCCTGTTTTAAAGTAAGTAATGTTTTCTCCATGTCTGTATGTGAATTTTCTTCGTAAGACATTCATGAACCTCCAGTATTTACAGCCAATTAATATGGTCACACAATAATATAACATTATTAATTCGAGAAATAAATACTAAATTAGACATAAACTTTGGAAAAGCAGTGATTCTTATTAAATCAAGGATGTAAACGGTTTATTTTCGGTAGGACGTCCAACCTCACAGGCGGTGTAAACGTTCTCTTTTATGGGTTGGACGTCCATCCATATGACCAAATATACCCACGTTCACATTGAAATTCAACAAAAAATATACAGGAAAAGACTGGGAGAAAAGAGTAAAGGAATAGGAAAAATCCGAACGTTAACGTGTAAAAATATAACCCTTTGGCAAAATACTTCGCTTTCCTCGGGCACACAGCACGTGACGGTTTTAGTCTAATTTTTAGCCACTTCCCACAGTGGATCTTCGGCTTGTGGGACTGCGATTACTCGTACCATGGGACACATTTGCTTTTCACGCAGAAGTCTACGTGTTTTGCCTACGCTTCGTTCACGTCGTTCAGATTGTTCTTTTTCTAAATTTGTTTTGTCCCAGTCTTTTTTGCTTCAAAAATAAACTATTAACTAGTTTGATGTTCTTGATAATCTGATACTAAAACCGATCGAGGTTTCGATCCTTCATATGGACCGACAATCCCTCTATCTTCCATCGCATCTATTAACCTTGCAGCTCGAGTATATCCAATTCGAAAACGTCTTTGCAACATAGAGACACTAGCACTCTGCATTTCAATAATTAATTGTACAGCATCATCAAACAATTCATCATCTACTTCATTTTTCACTTCTGATTCTTCTTCTGGAATCATTTCTTCTTGATATTGCGCTTTTTGCTGTTCTACACAATAATCGACTATTCTTTCGACTTCTTCATCAGAAAGAAAAGCACCTTGAATACGTGTTGGCTTTGAAGAACCTACTGGTGTGAAAAGCATATCGCCACGTCCCAATAATTTTTCAGCACCTCCAGAGTCTAAAATGGTTCGAGAATCTGTTTGTGAAGAAACACTAAACGCAATCCTGGAGGGAATATTTGCCTTTATAACACCAGTAATAACATCAACCGATGGACGTTGCGTAGCAATAATTAAATGGATTCCTGCTGCTCGTGCCATTTGCGCAAGTCGTGTGATCGCATCTTCTACTTCATTAGAAGCGACCATCATTAAATCGGCGAGTTCATCTACTAAAACAACAATATAAGGAAGTTGTGGCTGTTGTTCTTCTGAAGAAGACGTTTGATTATAACGTTTAATATAATCATTATATCCTTCGATATTTCGGTTTCCAGTATCAGAGAATAGTTCGTATCTTCTTTCCATCTCAGAAACTACTTTCTTCAGTGCTCTAGACGCTTTTTTTGGGTCTGTAACCACCGGTGTTAACAGATGAGGAATGCCATTGTAGATATTTAATTCTACTTTTTTAGGATCAATCATCATCATTTTTACTTCATGTGGCTTCGCTCGCATTAATATACTCGTAATAATTCCATTAATACAAACACTTTTACCACTTCCCGTTGCTCCCGCTACTAGTAAATGGGGCATTTTATTTAATTCTGCAACAACAGCATCACCTGAAATATCTCGTCCTAACACAAATGAAAGAATAGATCCATTGATTGCTTGTTTTGATTCAAGTACTTCACGTAAAGATACGGTAGCAATTTCTGTATTTGGTACTTCAATCCCTACAGCAGATTTTCCTGGGATTGGTGCTTCAATTCGGATATCTTTGGCAGCTAAAGCAAGTGCTAAATCATCGTGTAAATTAACAATCTTTGATACCTTTACACCTGCTTCAGGATAGATTTCATATTTGGTAACAGCCGGACCCACATGTACACGTGTAACTCTTGCTTTCACCCCAAAACTCTGGAAGGTTCGCTCTAATTTCCGAACAGTAGATTGAATTTCTCCTTTTGCTCGTTGGTTCTGTTGACTTTTTGGTTCTTCTAATAGAGTCATAGAAGGCAGCTGATAATCGACATTTTCCATCTCCGTTAATGGTAGAGTTGGTAGTGATTCGGCCTCTTCTGCTTTGTTAGCTGTTTTGTCCGAGTGTTTGTCTTCACTAGACTGATCTACTTTGTTCGCTTGTAACTCTTCTTGTTCATATGCAATATCGGTAAACTCTTGAATAACTGGCTCTATCGGTGTGTCCGAATGATTAAAATCTTCATCCATATCAGTAATTTCATTTTGTTCAATCGTTTCCATTGCATCTTGTTGCTCTTGTTTGCGTTTCTGTTTATCTACTGTTTGTGTTCTCCAATTTTTCAAAATCGTTTTAAGACTTGTCCAACGTTTTTCTAAGAAATCACCTAGTGAGAAATCAGTGATAAACAGGATACCTATCACGATAGAAAAGAAGGCAACGATTTGCGCACCATTTGCTGAGAATAATATGTATGTAAAAGTAAACAATAGACCTCCAATTAGTCCACCACCCAATTCAGAAGCAGGTAATTGACCATTAAAATAACCAACATAATTATTCCAAGTTAATTGTAGAATCGATCCTCCGCTTGTTAGCATTGATTCGATCGCTTTAATATGTGTAATCAGTAGAACACTTAAAAACACAATTAGCAATCCTATCAATCTACGATTAAAAAACACCGGCATTTTCCGTTTAATCATTAGATATAACCCAGTAATAAACAAGACCAATGAAGCAATGCTGTACCAAATCCCTAAAAACAATCGAAACAATAACTCTAACCAATTAGGAATAACCCCTTCACTTATCGCACTTGCGCCACTACCAAGAATGGCGAGAAAAATGAATAGTATACCCATTAGTTCGTATTTCAATTGTTGTTGCAGTTTCTTTTGATTAGGTTTCCTTTTCTTTTTTGCCATTTGTTTCACCTCAATTCAAGCAAAAATAATATTCATGTATGTGTAACCGCATTTATATCTATTATTGATTTAGAAGTGACAAACCCTCGTCATTACGACAAGGGTTCTTTGCATCACGTGTATTCTATTATACCACAAACACTTGTTTCTGTAGTACGTAAAATTTATTTACTTGAATCACTTTCATCATTCAATGTTTGATTAAAAAACACGCATGATATTTCAGATTAAATGTAGTGCACCTAATCCGTTCAGTCAGCCCATATAGGGTGCTTTTTAGGCAAGGTCTTTGGGCCACAAGACGTGATGGTTTTAGTCTAACATTCCTTTCATCAACAAAAGTGGATTTTCGGTTGATACGTTTCCGTCAGGATAAGGAACGCTTGGGCAGCGAATCATCGCACGAAGAAAATAGCTTTTTATTTTCGAGGAGTCACTTTTCCCCAATTGCTTCCTTCACTTATTTACACGGTTTAAACGAAAAATTAATGTAACGTTTATGTTTTATAAGTGTGGATGTAATGATGAAATTAATTCACTTACGTTTAAAAATAATCCATTGTCTATAACATTTTTCCTGGTTGGAAAGATTCATTTAAAAAATGTTGTGGATTAGTTGACAATAATTGTACAACACGATAATTTCCTTCTTCTAGGCAATCAACAAGCAGACTACAATCATCAAAATGAATTACTTTTTGTTTCGTATAGTTTGATTGATTATGTTCAAAAATATCCATCGGTTCTAGTGGCGTATACAGGATCATTGGATCATCCCTTTACTATCTTTATCTAATTCAATCAATTCATTTAATCGCTCCATGGCTTCCTTAACACCACCAACAGAGTCAATCAGACCATAAGCCACCGCATCTTTACCAACAACATTTGTGCCTATATCTCTGGTCAAATTGCCTTTTTCAAACATTAGTGATTTGAATTTTTCTTCACTGATATTGGAGTGACTTGTTACAAATTGGATGACACGTTCTTGCATTTTATCTAGGTATTCAAATGTTTGCGGTACCCCTATCACTAATCCTGTAAGCCGAATTGGATGAATCGTCATGGTTGCAGAAGGTACAATGTAAGACGTATTTGCAGCCACTGCAATAGGAACACCAATTGAGTGTCCTCCTCCTAATACAACAGATACAGTAGGTTTTGACAAGGATGCAATCATTTCAGATAAAGCAAGACCAGCTTCTACATCGCCCCCAACCGTATTCAATAATATAATTAATCCTTCTATCTTTGGATTTTGTTCAATGGCAATTAATTGTGGCAAGAGATGCTCATATTTTGTTGTTTTATTTTGTGGTGGTAATTGAACATGCCCTTCGACTTGTCCAATGATCGATAATACGTGAATATTGGAGTCAGGCGCAGTTGGTACATTGGATTGACCTAATTGTTGGATTTTTTCAACTAAAGACGACTGTTTTGGCTCTTCCTCTTGTGTTTTTTCGTTACTAGACATATTCCCAGCTCCTTTTTAGAATCTTGTTTTAGTATGAACGTTAGTACAACAATTCATACAGCATGTATACTAAAAATAAGCAGAGCAAAAAACACGAACTATCGTAATAAAACATACACTCCGTGCAATAGAAACTTTATTACTTTCTATCTTTAAGAAGCATGTTATCACGTATAGCTCGTGTCTAAATTCTTGCGTTTTTTGGATAGATTTTGTGCTTTATTGGTACTCCATTAATTCTTTTAAGTACTGTTGTTCTATTTCTGATAAAGGTACCAATGGTAGTCGAACCGTTCCTGTGTCAATTCCTTGAAATTTAAGTGCAGCTTTTACTGGCGCCGGTGATGGGGACATAAATAACCCACGCATTATCGGTAGTAATTTACGGTGAATACTTGCCGCTTCGCTAACATTCCCTTGATCAAAAGAATTTAACATTTGTTTCATTTCGTTTCCGATTACATGAGAAGCAACAGAGACAACACCGTTAGCACCAATCGATTTTAATGGCAATGTTAGGCTATCATCACCACTATATACAGTGAAATCTTCATCCGTTTGCTCAATAATTTGGGTAATGGCATCTAGATTCCCACTAGATTCTTTTATCGAAACAATATTATCAATTTTTGATAAAGCAACGATTGTTTCAACAGATAAATGAACCATCGTTCTACCAGGTATATTATACAACATAATCGGCAATCTTGTGGCTGCAGCAATTGTCTGAAAGTGCTGATATAATCCGCCCTGACTTGGCTTATTATAATAAGGTGTTACTAGTAATATAGCATCTACCCCAGCCGTTTCCGCTTTTTTAGTCAATTCAATGGTCTCCATTGTATTATTGGAACCTGTTCCTGCGATAACAGGCACACGACCATTCACTGTTTTAACGGTATGATTAAACAGTTCAACTTTTTCGTCTTTTGACAATGTTGGTGATTCACCAGTTGTACCTGCAATAACAAGACCGTCTGTCTCATGAGATATCAAGTGTTCAATTAAGTGATCAACACGTTGATTGTCCACTCGATTTTGCTGATCAAACGGTGTAACCATTGCGGTAAGTAAACTCCCAAAATTCATGATAGCCATCTGCTCCTCCCATTCTTTTTGATCAATAACTGTTCCCAGCTATTTTGTAACTGTACGATCTAGTGCGAAAGTGTCATGCAAGGCATTAATAGCCGGGACAAGATCATCGTGATGAACAAGAACCCAAATCGTGGTGTGACTATCAGCAGACTGAAGAATTTGTATTTCAGCATTGGTTAACGTTTGTACGATTTTAGCTGTAACACCTGGTACACCTGTCATTCCAGCCCCGACTAGCGATATTTTTGCACAATTATGGATCATTTCAGGCTGATATCCTAGTTCAATTAATAGCGTTTTTGCTCTTGAAGCAAATATTTCTGGAACGGTATAGATAACGCCTGTAGGTGAAATGTTAATAAAGTCCACTGAAATGCCAGATTCCGCCATTGCTTTAAAGACATTCGAATGCAATTGATCTGTATTTTCTGTTGAATCGACTTTTATTTGTGTAATACCGGAGATATGAGCAATTCCTGTTATTAAACGATCAGCAATATCATTCCCCTTTTTAGGTTCTAACGAAGACGTCACTAAGGTGCCAATTTCATTCGAAAGTGTTGAACGAACACGCATCGGTATTTTCGCTTGCATGGCAATTTCTACTGCTCTCGGATGGATAACTTTGGCACCCTGGTAAGCCAGATTGCAAATTTCATTATACGTAACTACTTTTAGTGTTTTCGCCTTTTTAACCACTCTAGGGTCTGCGGTCATAATGCCAGCCACATCAGTGAAAATATCGATATAGTCTGCATCAAGTGCAGCTCCCAATGCAGCAGCGGAAGTATCACTTCCACCTCTTCCAAGTGTAGTTATTTCACCTGTTTCTGTTTTACCTTGAAAACCAGCAACAACAACTACTTGGTGTGTCTGTAATTCTTGAGTTACACGATCTACTTGCATTTCTTTAATTCTTGCTGCAGTAAAATCTTCTGTAGTAATAAATCCTGCTTGCGCTCCAGTTAAGGCAATAGCTGAAACACCATTCTGCTTTAATTCATTGGAAAAAACGACAGAAGAAATTGTTTCGCCACATGCTAGCAAAAGATCTTGTTCACGTTTGGATAGATCGGTGCTAGGAAAATCAACTAATTCTAGTAGAGAATCAGTCGCATATGGATCTGGCATTCTTCCCATTGCTGATATTACAACTACCACTTTATATCCTTCTTCAATTGATTGTTTAATGTGGTTAATTGCATTTGTGCGAACCTCTTTGTCTCTAACAGATGTTCCACCAAATTTTTGAACTAATACATTCATCTTGCCACCTCAATATTATAACCAATTATTTTTTATTAACGATTCAGCAATTTGCACTGAATTCCAAGCTGCACCTTTTAATAAATTATCAGATACAACCCATAAATGAAAACCATTTGGTTGATCGAGGTCTTTTCGCACTCTTCCCACAAAAACATCTGGCTTTCCAGCTGCATGAAGTGGTGTTGGATAAACTTGATTAGTCGGGTCGTCTTCTAAAACCATGCCTGGAGCTTCTGATATTGCTTTTTGGATATCAGATGCAGTTACTCCTTGTTCATAAACCTCGATATAAACACTTTCTGCGTGTGAAGTAAAGAATGGTAACCTGACACATGTTGCAGCTACAGGTAAGACATTATCATGTAAGATTTTCTTTGTTTCGTTTATCATTTTCATTTCTTCAAATGTATAGCCATTGTCTTGAAATACATCAATTTGTGGCAGTGCATTAAAAGCAATTGGATAATGTTTTTTTTCACCTTTTACTGGTAGTAACTCGGGTTGTAATTCTTCTCCATTTAAGAAGGCTTGTGATTGTTCTGCTAACTCTTCCGTTGCTTGATTACCTGCACCCGAAACAGCTTGATAGGTAGACACAATCACTCGATTTAAACCGTATAACGTCTTTATTGGTTTTAATGCTGCAACCATTTGGATAGTTGAGCAATTTGGATTAGCAATAATTCCCTTATGGGCTTCAATATCTACTTCATTCACTTCAGGTACGACAAGTGGAACATCTTCATGCATTCGAAAAGCACTTGTGTTATCCACTACTACTGCTCCGCGTTTCACAGCTTCAGGCGCAAGTTCCTTTGATACAGAACCCCCTGCTGAGAACAACGCAATTTCCACACCTTCAAAACTATCAGGTGTAGCCTCTTCGACAGTATAAGTTTCATTATTAAACTTTATGTTGGTTCCTGCTGAACGTTTTGATGATAAAAGTGTTAATTTACCGATTGGGAACTTCTTTTTCTCTAGCGTTTCTAGCATTTTTTGACCTACTGCTCCTGTCGCTCCCACAACAGCAACATGATAACCTTTAATTTCAGACATAAAAAATACCCCTCTCCAATCATACAATAAAAACTTAATACGTAATTGATGTTATTTTAACATAGATTAGGGGTGGAAAGATAATAGGATAGCACATATTCTATTTTTAATTACAATTTACTAGTACTGGTTGCAATTGTTTGTAGGACAAAGCTTCCTTAATCGTGTCTGGAAGTAGTGTCATATCTGCAACGAGGGAATTTGGTTTTTTTATGGGATCATCTTGACCGAATGGGACAAAATAGAAGTTCTTTGTAGCCATTAAACGCATTAAGTTAACACCATTTAACCCAAGTGCGTCATTTGTAGATACAGCAAGGACAGCAGGATTTCCATTTCGAATGGTTGCTTTCGTTGCCATTAGCACAGGGGAATCTGAAATTGCGTTCGCCAGTCTACTCATCGAATTACCAGTTAATGGTGCAATTACCATACAATCGAGCGGTTCTACAGGGCCTAAAGGTTCTGCCTCAACAATGGTACGGATTGGCTCTCTACCTGTTATTTGTTTAATTTCATTCACAATATCCACTGCTTTACCGAATCGTGTATCTGTTGTCTGCACTGTTTCAGACACTACTGGCACAATTTCTGCCCCTGCAGTTACTAATCGTTCAATTTGCGGCATGACTGCCGCGTAAGTACAATGTGAGCCTGTTATACCAAAACCAATTTTTTTACCTTTTAACACAAAAATTCTCCCTTTCTTTACTTTTTGTCTGTGATAATAAGTTGGTTTATGATATTTCCTAGTATTTCTCCTGCTGTCTTTGGTGCTACTATACCAGGAAGCCCTAAAGCATGGATCACTTTTATTCCTCGTTTTTTGGCATATAGAAAGTCAATGCCACCTGGTTTTGAAGCCAAATCAATTACTAGCGCATTTAATTTTAGCTCCTTAAGCGCTGGTTCAGTTACTACTTTAGCCGGAATTGTATTGATAAGAATATCACACTGCCCAGTATATGCAATAATGTCATCCATGTGAAAAGACTGTATTCCTAGTTCAGTTATACGTGCAATATCTGCAGGATTTCTCGCACCTACTGCAACTTTTGCACCCAAAGCATGAAATCTGCTAGCTACACTCATTCCAACACGCCCAAATCCTAATACACAAATGTTCGCTTGATGTATCGTAAAATTCGTATGTTGAATTGCCAGCATAATCGTTCCTTCTGCGGTAGGAATTGAGTTATATATTGCCACATCATCTCTATTCATCAGTGGAATTAAATGCATAGCTGTTTTCTGTATCATTTTTTCTAAATAAGGAGTTGTAATACCGGTAAATATGGTTGTATGGTTTGGTAATCTTTTGAACCAGTCTTCAGAAAATTGAATGTGATCATTAGAAAATACGGTATCAATCATCCCATTTTCATTTATACCAGGAATAGGTAAAACAACAACATCTAATTTTTCGACTTCCAAACCAGAGAAGTTGGTCTTTTTTACTCCAGCAAATCCTTGATCTAATTGATCAAAGCCCACTAACTCCATACTTAAGTTATCATTTTCATTTAGTTTTTTTATCATATCCAAGTATCTAGCATCTCCACCAATGATTGCCATTCGAATGGTTTGATCCATGCTATCACCTCTTCTTTCTTAAAATAAGGTCCTGTTATCTTCTCTTATTATATGTAAATCATAGGATGAAGTGAGTGAGATCTGCCTAAAGCGAGACACAAGGCGAAATAAACTTTCACTTATCGTTTACTTTCTTTAAGGTATAAAAAAAAACTGTATAAAAGGATAAATATCGCTTTTATACAGCTTTGTACATTATTCATTTCGAAAGTGGCGTTTGGCGTATCATAATCATATCTTCGCCAATCTTCTCGATATCGGACCATTGAATCCGATGCGTTACATTTTCCTTTTTTAAACCAAACCAACTATAATTCGGAATAATAAAAGCGATTATTTCTCCTGTTGCTTCGTCTAACTCAATATCTGTCTGACCAAGAATGCCAAGTCTTGTACCAGTCTGAATATCAACAATTTCCTTGTTGCTTAAATCACGATATCGCATTAGTAACATCTCCCCTAACTATCCTTACATTATGAATAAATAGAGAAAACTATTCCTTTTATGGACGAATTAACGCACTAGAATACGGTTCGTCAAAAACTTGTTTAATAATCTTAGCTGTTGATTCTATGGTTACATTATCAATAGCAGTAACCAATTCATCTAGACTTCGTTGCCTTCCTAAAATTAATTCATTTTTCCCATTTCGACTCATTCGACTATCTGTGCTTTCTAATCCGAGGAGCAAGTTTGCTTTCATTTGTTCTTTGCTGTTGGTTAATTCTTTTTGGGTTAAACCATCACTCATTAATGTTGCTATGGTATCTTGGATTGTTGTTTGTAAGGTCTCCAAGTATTCCTTTCCTGTTCCCGCATAAATGGTTAACAAACCATCATCCAAGAATGAACTATGATAAGAAAATACCGAGTAGGCTAACCCTCTTTGTTCACGTATTTCTTGAAAAAGACGTGAACTCATACTCCCACCTAGTATATTGTTTACGGTAATCAAACTATAAATATCTGGGTCATCAACCGCTAACCCTTGATAACCTAAACAAAAATGTGCTTGTTCCGTTTGTTTTTGTCTCGTTAACGCAATTGGTTCAAATGCCGGCGTTTGCAGTACTTTTTTATTATTGGTACTACCAAATTGGTCAAACGTTTGTTCTAATTGTTTCATAAAATCAGCTTCTACATTTCCCGCAACTGAAATCACAACATTATTTGGTGTATAATGACGATCTTTATAATCGAATAAATCTTGTCGAGTAAAAGAACGTAACGTTTGTTCTGTTCCTAAGATAGGATAACTTAATGCGTGCTGACCAAAAGAAGCTTCTGCTAGCAAGTCATGTACAATGTCATCTGGCGTATCTTCTACCATTCTGATTTCTTCTAAGATAACATTTTTTTCTTTTTCCATTTCTTCTTGATCAAATGTAGAGTGAAAGAACATTTCTGCCAATAACGCCATTGCTTCGGTTTTATGCGTATCTAATACTTTTACGTAATAACACGTATATTCTTTAGAGGTAAATGCATTGATTTGAGCGCCAATTGCGTCAAATGTTTCCGCAATCTCTTTTGCATTATGTGTTTTTGTTCCTTTAAAAAACATGTGTTCTAGAAAATGAGATATCCCATTATTTGCTTCTGTTTCATCCCTTGAACCTGCATGAACCCATATCCCAATAGTTACAGATCGTACAGTTGGGATTGATTCTATAACTAATCGTAATCCGTTATCGCTTGTATGTTTTTGTAACATCATGTTGCTCCTTCCTAAAGCGCAAGCTGATTATGTAAGAAAAGAAACTGGAAAACCAGTTTCTTTTACTTTAGTTATTTTCTTGATTTGCTTGTTCTTGTAGAACCGCTTTGCGAGATAAATTAACACGACCTTGACGATCAATTTCTTTCACTTTAACCATGATTTGATCGCCAATAGACACAACATCTTCTACTTTGTTGATTCGTTCAGTCGCCATCTCTGAAATGTGAACAAGACCTTCTTTACCTTTAAAGATTTCGACAAAGGCACCAAATTTCTCAATTCGTTTCACTGTTCCAAGATACATTTGTCCTATTTCAACCTCACGTACGAGATCTTCAATAATTTTTTTGGCTTTTTGATTCATTTCAGCATCGGTAGAGGAAATAAAGACATTTCCATCCTGCTCAATATCAATTTTCACGCCAGTTTCTTCAATAATTTTGTTAATCTGTTTTCCACTTGGCCCAATGACATCTCTAATTTTATCTGGATTAATGCTCATTGTCATAATTTTTGGAGCATAGGAAGATAATTCTTGTTTTGGCTCTTTAATTGTTTCAAGCATATGTCTAAGGATGTGCATACGACCTTTTTTAGCTTGTGTTAATGCTTCTTCTAAAATTTCACGGGATAGACCTTCAATTTTAATATCCATTTGAAGTGCTGTTACACCTTTATCCGTACCAGCAACTTTAAAGTCCATATCTCCTAAAAAGTCTTCCATTCCTTGAATATCACTTAAAATCGTATAATCTTCTCCAGATTTCACTAGTCCCATTGCAATACCTGCTACAGGTGCTTTAATCGGAACACCTGCGTCCATCATTGCTAGTGTGCTGGCACAGATACTTGCTTGAGAAGTTGATCCATTTGATTCCAACACTTCGGATACAAGTCGAATCGTATAAGGGAAGTCTGATTCAGATGGGATGACTTTTTCTAAAGCACGTTCACCAAGCGCTCCGTGACCAATTTCACGACGACCTGGTCCTCTAATTGGACCTGTCTCTCCCACACTGAAAGATGGGAAGTTATAATGATGCATGAAACGTTTCGATTCTTCTAGATCTAATCCATCAAGAATTTGCACATCACCAAGTGCTCCTAATGTACATACACTTAACGCTTGCGTTTGCCCCCGTGTAAATAGACCTGATCCATGTGTCCGTGGTAATACGCCGATACGAGAAGATAGTGGTCGAATTTCATCTATTTTTCTTCCATCTGGACGAATCTTCTCTTTCGTAATCAAACGACGGACTTCTGCTTTTACCATTTTATCTAAAACCGCTTTTACTTGCCCAATGGTTTCTTCATCTGCTTCGTTGTCCTCATAAGAAGCTACAATTTCTTCTTTTACTTGTGAAATAGCTTCCTCTCGTGCATGCTTTTCTTGTACTTGAATCGCAGTGATTAATTTATCATGTGCTTGCTCTTCTACTGCTGTACGAATATCTTCAGCAAGAGAAAAAAGTTTAACTTCCATTTTTTCTTTCCCTACAGCAGCAATAATTTCTTCTTGAAATGCAACGAGACGTTTGATTTCTTCATGTCCAAACATAATTGCTTCAAGCATGATATCTTCTGGAACTTCATCTGCTCCAGCTTCAACCATGTTAATAGCATCCTTCGTTCCTGCTACAGAAAGATCAATGTCGCTTTTTTCACGTTGTTCTGTTGTTGGATTAATCACAAATTCACCATCAACGCGTCCGACAACTACCCCTGCAATAGGTCCCTCAAATGGAATATCTGAAATTCCTAATGCGATGGAAGAGCCAATCATAGCTGCAATTTCTGAAGGTGCATCTTGATCTACACTTAGTACCATACTGATTACTTGTACATCGTTACGGTAACCATCTGGAAATAGTGGGCGAATGGGTCTGTCAATTAGACGTGATGTTAATACAGCTTTTTCACTTGGTCTACCTTCCCGTTTAACGAAACCACCTGGAATTTTACCGACTGCATACAACCTTTCCTCATAATTAACCGTTAGTGGAAAGAATGGCAAATCTTTTGGTTCTTTTGATCCAGTAGCTGTAGCTAATACAGATGTATCACCATATTGGATCATACAAGCACCGTTTGCTTGTTTTGCTAGCTCCCCAACCTCTACGGAGAATGGTTTACCAGAGATCTCTGTTGAAAATACTTGCTTCTCTGTCATATTTGTCTATCCCTCTCTTTACTTAGCATTTCATAACTTATAGCTAATAATAAAAGGGCTTGTACTATCACAGTCTGTTAAACGTTATCCTTTTGCATCTATACGTAATTACCTTGCTCCATCCTGATCAAACAGTTGAAAGTTAGCTTTTCAACTGTTTGATCAGAATCGAGCGAAAGGATGATGTAATGATAGAGCCTTCTTCTATGTACTATAAGCTATGAGCAATCATTAATATATGAACAAATGAATGTTTCACTCATATATTTTACCAAAAATTTAATTCTAAACATACAGAAAAAGCGGGATTAATCCCGCTTTTTTTGTAAATTATCTACGTAATCCAAGTTTTCTAATGACTTCACGGTAACGTGTGATATCTTTATTACGTAAGTAAGTTAAAAGATTACGACGTTTACCAACCATCTTTAACAAACCACGACGTGAATGGTGATCTTTTTTGTGTTCACGAAGATGCTCATTCAATTTCGTGATTTCTTCTGTTAGGACAGCGATTTGAACCTCTGGAGATCCAGTATCGTTATCATGTGTTTTGAATTCATTGATGATTTCATTTTTACGTTCTTGCGTAATTGCCATCCTGTTCACCTCCTATTTTCATTGTAAACCCCAATCCCCTAGCAATCGGCGGAGATTCGCATTGCCAAGTGGACGGTTTCCGTTAATTAGATTACAACTTTTTGAGCAAAAATGCAAGTATTATAGCTAAATTGTTGAAAAGAAATGTCGAACAGCTGCTTCATCTTGCGCTAATTGCTTGACCAAATCTTCTACTTCGGCAAACTTTTGTTCATCACGAATAAAAACGTGCCATTCTATCTTCAGCTGCTTGCCATAAATGGATTGATTAAAATCAAATAAATGCACTTCTAAAATTGGTTGATTGTGTTGCGCTAATTCATGAAATGTCGGCTTATAGCCTACGTTAGCCATACCATAAAAATATTGCCCTTGGACGTGTACTTTCACACCGTAAACGCCTACTTTTGGAAGTGCATAAGTCGCTTCTGGTTCAATATTAGCAGTTGGATAACCGAGTGATGTCCCACGTTGTTCCCCAGCAATCACAACACCTGAAGTGACAAAAGGTCGCTCCATTAGTTCTGAAATTTTTTGTACATTTCCTTCCTGCAATAATTGGCGGATACGCGTTGAGCTAACCTTTTCACCTTCATCTTCTAGTTTTTCTATAACAGTAAGATTAAAATTACCTTTTGCATGCTCCGGCAACGTATGTACATTTCCTTTGCCTTTATGTCCATATGTAAAATCAAAACCCGTTACTAGATGCTTAATTTGGAGTTTTATCATAAAATGTTGAATGAAATCCTCTGGTAAAACTTGAGATAATTGTTTATCAAACTTAATAATATATAGTATATCGATGCCCATCTCTTCCAGTATAGCTTTCTTTTCTGGTAAGGGTGTTAAATAATGTACGGCCTTTTTATTATTCAATACAACGGACGGGTGTGGCGAAAATGTAATAACTGCGCTCTTTCTATTTTGTTGTTCAGCAAGGGATTGTGCTTTTTTGATTACTTTTTGATGCCCTTTATGAATACCATCAAAAAAACCAATTGCTGCAACTGTTTCTTCTGGATTAAGTAATTCAATATTTTCGTCATATGTTAGCGAGATGACTTGCAACGTTTGCACCTACTTTCTTTTATCACTAAAGTACACGCACCGGTTTAATCTCATTGTTATTTTCGGGGTGCTGACTATAGATTGCTAATACGTTTCCGTGATGACTAATACAAAATGCATCATCAGTAGTGATTGCTACTGGTTTAGGTAGCTTCTGTCCATGGGTTACTTTAATAGCAGTTTCTTTATCAACTTCTATGGTATGCATGTGTGCAACTCCACTTGAAATAGGCAAAAGAACTTCTGCTATTTTTCCTTGTTCTTGTTTTTCTTTAACTTCATCAATTGTAAAACTTTCCTTTTCAGAAAAACCACCTGTTTGTGTTCGAATTAACGATGACATATGAGCTGGATAACCAAGCTTTTTTCCTATATCGACGCAAAGTGTACGGATATAGGTCCCTTTAGAACAAGTAACTTGAAAAGAAAAGCGAAATAGACCATCTTTTTTTACAATAGAGGAGGTATCTAATTGAATGGCATCAATCATAACGTTACGCTGAGGTCGTTCAACCGGAATACCTAAACGCGCATATTCATACAACTTTCTCCCATTCACTCTAACTGCCGAATAGAGTGGAACGACTTGTGTAATCTCTCCGACAAATGTCTGTAATGTTTCTGATATTTTTTCTGAGGCAATCTGCTCTGAAATCGGTTTTTTGTCCATTGTTTGACCGGTAGCATCTTCTGTTTCGGTAGCATAACCTAATGTCACTTCAGCAAAATACGTTTTTTTTGTATCTGTTAAGAAAGGGACAATTTTTGTCGCTTTTCCGATACAAATCGGTAAGACCCCTTCAACTTCAGGGTCTAATGTACCTGTATGTCCTACTTTTTTCGTCTGACAGATACGTCTTAACTTCATCACGCAATCATGAGAAGTCCAACCTTTTTCTTTCCATAATGGTATTATACCATTCATTCTACATCCTCCATTATTGAGCAATAATTATCATAAACAAAACCCTTGTACTATTATAGAACAAGGGTTTTGTGAAGTAAATATTATTGATCTGTCTCGTTTAAATCACGTAAAATATGCTCAATTCGATTTCCTTTTTCAATTGCTTCATCAAATTCAAAAAACAACTCTGGCGTTTTTCGCAATCGAATTCTACTTCCTATTTCAGAACGAATAAACCCTTTTGCCTTAGCTAATCCCACTAAAGTTTCTTGCTTTTGTTTATCCTCTCCTAGTACAGAGATAAACACTTTTGCTTGTTGCAAGTCACCCGTCACTTCCACATCTGTAATCGTGACAAAACCTACTCTGGGATCTTTAATTTTTCGACTAATAATATCGCCTAACTCTTTTTTCATTTGTTCAGCGACGCGATTTGCTCTCATATGACTCATCTAAATCACCTCTTCAATTAAAAAACAATTAGAGCCACTGCTTTTCTGTTGTGGTTCGCTCAATTTCTGGAAAAGTATCTATTAGATTTAAACATTGATCAACCACACGTTCTACTTTAACTTTTTCGTTTGCAATACTAACGATGCCAAACATCGTTTTTTGCCAAAGATCTTGATAATCAATTTCACTAATAGCGACATTGTAATCATTTTGAATACGATGAATTATTCGTTTGATAACAGATCGCTTATCTTTTAAAGATTGAGCGTCATAGATTATACACGTTACTTCAGCATAGAGAATCATGTGCGTGCAATTTCTTCCATAACAAAGGCTTCAATAACATCGCCTTCTTTAATATCGTTATAATTTTCTACAGTTATACCACATTCGTAATTTTGTGCTACTTCTTTTACATCATCTTTGAAACGTTTTAAGGTATCTATTTCACCTTCAAATAACACAACACCGTCACGGATTACACGAACACCAGCATTTCTTGTGATCTTACCATCCGTTACATAGCTTCCTGCAATTGTACCAATTTTAGATACTTTGAAGATTTCACGAACCTCTGCTTGACCGATAACTTTTTCTTCGTATTCGGGATCAAGCATCCCTTTCATTGCTGATTCAATTTCTTCAATTACTTTATAAATAATTCGATGAAGACGAACGTCCACATTTTCAGATTCAGCAGCTTTTTTAGCATTAACATCTGGGCGAACATTAAAGCCAATAACAATCGCATTAGATGCAGAAGCCAAGATAATATCTGATTCAGTTATGGCACCTACGCCAGTATGAATGATATTTACTTTCACACCTTCTACATCTATTTTTTCTAATGAAGATGCCAATGCTTCAGCTGATCCTTGCACATCTGCTTTAAGGATTAAATTAATATCCTTAATATCACCTTGTTTAATCTGTTCAAATAGATCATCTAAGCTTACTTTTGCTTGATCGCCACGGCGCGCTTCAATTTGGCGTTGTTGGCGTGCTTCTCCAATTTGACGTGCTTTTTTCTCATCCTCAAATACAACAAAGCGATCACCCGCTTGTGGTACTTCATTTAAACCTGTGATTTCGACTGGTGTAGATGGACCAGCAGTTTTCACACGTCGTCCTAAATCATTGACCATTGCACGAACTCTACCAAATGTATTACCAACTACAATTGGGTCAGTAACATGCAGTGTACCGTTTTGAACTAATAATGTTGCAACAGAACCTCTTCCTTTATCCAATTCTGCCTCAATTACCGTACCCACAGCACGACGCTCTGGATTCGCTTTTAGTTCTTCAACTTCTGCAACAAGTTGAATCATCTCAATCAAATCGTCAATACCTTCCCCTTTGATAGCTGAAAGGTTAACAAAAATTGTGCTACCGCCCCAGTCTTCAGGAATTAACTCATGTTCTGTTAATTCTTGCATAACACGGTCAGGGTTAGCGCCCTCTTTATCCATTTTATTAACTGCAACAATAATAGGAACCTCAGCTGCTTTCGCGTGATTAATTGCTTCGACTGTTTGTGGCATAACACCATCATCCGCCGCAACCACAAGAATAGCAATATCAGTTACTTGAGCACCTCTAGAACGCATACTTGTAAAGGCTGCGTGACCTGGTGTATCAAGAAACGTAATTTTTTTATTATTGTTTTCTATTTGATATGCACCAATGTGCTGTGTGATCCCGCCGGCTTCCCCTTCAGTTACCTTCGTATGCCTAATTGAATCAAGTAAGGTTGTTTTTCCGTGGTCAACGTGTCCCATGATTGTTACCACAGCAGGACGTTCAATTAAATCTTCTTCATTATCTTCTTTTTCGATATAATGTGTGAGGTCTGCTTGATCCACTTCTACTTCTTTTTCAACAGCAACACCATATTCTTCACCAATTAATTCAATCGCATCTACTTCTAACTCTTGATTCTTCGTAGCCATTACACCTAGCCCCATTAATTTCTTAATTAGCTCACTAGCATCTTTACCTAATTTCTCAGCTAATTCACCAACCGTTAAGGAATCAGCATACGTAATTTTAGCTGGTTCTTGGTTTTTAGAATCATTTGATTTTTTTGGTTTATTTGAATGATTTGCTGGGTTTTGTTGTTGTTTTTTATTTTTATTCTTTTTGTTTCTATTCGATTGTTTTTTTGATTTCGTGTCTTGATTATTCTGTGGTTTTGTATCCTCTTGTTTTGCTTCTGTACCAGCATTATTCGTATTATAGATTTCATCTAATTTTGCTATTGTCTCATCTGTTATGGTGGACATGTGGTTGGATACTTCTATGTTTAACTCTTGTAGTTTATTGATAACTTCTTTACTAGCAATATTCTTTTCTTTTGCGTATTCATATATGCGTATTTTACTCATACATTCACCCCCGAATTTATTTAATCGAGCAAAGTGTTCAATTTAGTAGCAAAACCATCATCGGTAATTGCAATGGCTACTCTTCCATTTTTTCCGATTGCATGCGATATAGTAGTTCGATCATCTACCGTTCGAAATGGGACACGATAATATTGACATTTATCAGTCAATTTTTTCTTTGTTTGTGGCCCAATGTCGCTTGCAAGTAACACTAATTTCGCTTTCCCTTTTTGAATATCACGTATAATCGATTCCTCGCCTACGGTAATTTTCTTTGCACGATATGCTAAACCTAATAAGTTCAAATAAGTTGAATTTTTATTCAATGTTTTTACCTTCTATAACTTGTTCTAGTTGTTCATAGATAGAATCATCTATCTTTGTTTGTAATTGTCGGTCTAATGCATTGGACTTTTTCGCTTGTTGAAGCACAGTTAAATCTTTTGAAATATATGTGCCTCGCCCGTTCTTTTTACCAGAAGGGTCAACAAAAATTTCCCCTTCTTTCGTACGTACAATACGTATTAATGATTGCTTTGGCTTCATTTCTTGCGTTATCACACATTTTCTAAGAGGTATCTTTTTATTTTTCTTTGGCATAGACTTATCCCCCCTTAATCAAATAAATCTTCACTAGTATCAAATAATGGTTCAGTTTGTTCAACATCTCCACTATTTTCGTCTGTGATTAAGCCATCTTTTCTTGCTTCTGATTCGCTTTTAATATCAATTTTCCAACCAGTTAATTTGGCAGCTAAGCGAGCATTTTGTCCTCTTTTACCAATAGCTAATGACAATTGGTTATCTGGAACAATTACAGTTGTTGCTTTATCTTCTTCATCGACTAACACTTCAATTACTTTTGAAGGGCTGAGTGCATTAGAAACATATACAACTGGATCCTCTGACCATTCAACAATGTCAATCTTTTCCCCTTTTAACTCATTGACAATGGTTTGCACCCGTTGACCACGTTGACCAACACAGGAACCAACCGGATCAATTTCTGGATCAGGGGCATGAACTGAAATTTTGGATCGATCGCCTGCTTCTCGAGCGACAGAACGAATCTCAACAGTACCATCATAAATCTCAGGTACTTCCATTTCAAATAAACGTTTCAATAAACCTGGATGCGAACGAGAAACATATATTTGTGGTCCTTTGTTAGTATTTTCAACTTTCGTTACAAATACTTTAATGCGATCATGCACATGGTACGATTCAGTTGGCATTTTTTCACCTTCAGGTAGCTTAGCTTCTACTTTACCTAAATGAACGTATACGAACCGAGGATCTACTCGTTGGATAATTCCATTCATCACATCTTCTTCACGATCCATGTATTCATTAAAGATAACACCTCGTTCCGCTTCACGAACACGTTGCGTCACCACTTGTTTTGCGGCTTGTGCTGCGATACGGCCAAAATCACGTGGTGTTACCTCTAATTCAATAACGTCACCAATTGTATAATTAGGATTAATTGCTTGTGCTTCTGCAAGACTGATTTCTTGCTGTGGATCTAATACTTCTTCCACAATCTCTTTACGAGAAAATACATGCATACTGCCTGTTTCTTCATTTATATCTACTCGAACATTGGTCGCAGATTTAAAATTTTTCTTATATGCAGATATTAAAGCTGCTTCTAATGCTTCCATTAAAACATCTTTATTAATTCCTTTTTCTTTTTCTAAATACTGAATGGCATCAAAAAGCTCACTACTCACTGCTCTTCCCCCTTAATTAAATGTGACTGCTAATCGAGCTTTAGCAATTTTTTGATATGGGATTTCAATTTCCTTCTTACGGGTTTTAATCATAATTTCCATAGCAACTGTTTCTCCATTAAATCGAATCAGTTTACCTTCAAACGTCTTTGTGCCTTCCATTGGTTCATACAATGATACAAAGATCGTATTCCCTATGTGATCGTGAAAATCTTGTGGTTTTTTTAATGGACGCTCAGCTCCTGGTGACGATACTTCTAAGTAATATGGCACCGTGACTGGATCGTCTTGATCTAACTTTTCACTTAATTGTTCAGATACTTGACCACATTCTTCAATATCTACTCCTCCTGGTTTATCAATAAACACACGGAGGAACCAATTTTTTCCTTCTTTTTCAAATTCAATATCTACTAGTTCAAGCTTCATTTCATCTAAAATTGGTTGAACGATTTCAGCTGTTTGCTCTGTTACTTTTTTACCCAAGGTTTTACCCTCCTTTATATCAATACTTCTTTTTCTTTCTCTAGTTACACTTATATCTTAAGTGTACGCTGTTCTCATTTTTTCATTAATCGCATGATAGAATTATAAAACCCTTGCCATTAGGATCGGCAAGGGAGACTGCGTTCTTACTAGAATCGTAACCTGTCATCATTCGTTAGATGAGTACACACACATATAAAAATATCGTGATGTGCAGAAAAGAGTGGGTTGCCCCACTCTTTCCATCAACGTATCATCTCGTACCATAAATTACTATATCATATCTTCTTAGAATATGCAAATACGCTTCTGGTAAGGAATTAGAATAAAGATAGCTGGTTTTTTTCTTCCATTCCATCTAAGCAACCATGGTTTTCTAAATATTCTAATACCGTTTTGGAGATTCTACTTCTTTCTCGTAAATCTTCTTTAGATAAAAATTCTCCTTCTTCTCTCGCTTTGACAATATTTAAGGCCGCATTTGTTCCTAAACCATCAACAGCATTGAAAGGAGGAATTAGTGAATTTCCGTCAACTAAAAAATCGGTCGCACTTGAACGGTATAAATCAACTTTTTGGAAAGAATAACCTCGTTCATTCATTTCTAATGCTAATTCTAGCACCGTGAGTAAACTTTTTTCTTTCGGGGATGCGTCATTACCTTTGTTTAGAATCTCTTCTATACGTTTTTTTATTACATGTGACCCTTTCGTCATTGTGTCTAAGTCAAAGTCGCTTGCTCGAACAGAAAAGTATGCAGCATAAAATAATATTGGATGATGTACTTTAAAATAAGCAATTCTAACTGCCATTAAAACATAAGCAGCGGCGTGCGCTTTCGGGAACATATATTTAATTTTCTTACAAGAATCAATGTACCAATCAGGTACATCATGTTTTTTCATTTCTACAATCCATTCATCCTGTAATCCTTTTCCTTTACGAACAAATTCCATGATCTTAAATGCTAACGAAGCTTCCAACCCTTTATGCATGAGATAAACCATAATATCATCACGGCACCCTATTACATCTGGTAACTCACATATTCCTTGGTTGATTAGTTCTTGCGCATTGCCAAGCCATACATCGGTACCGTGTGATAAGCCAGAAATAATAACTAATTCTGCAAAAGTCTTTGGTTTTGTATCTTCAAGCATTTGTCGAACAAAACGTGTACCGAATTCTGGTACGCCTAGCGTTCCCGTTTTACACATAATTTGATCTGGCGTAACCCCCAAAATCTCTGGACCCGAGAAAATCTTCATTACGTCTTCATCGTCGGTCGGAATTGTTTTTGGATCAATACCGCTTAAATCTTGTAGCATACGAATGACGGTCGGATCATCGTGTCCAAGAATATCTAATTTCAACAAATTGTCATGGATCGAATGGAAATCAAAATGCGTTGTACGCCATTCTGAATTTCGATCGTCCGCTGGGTATTGAATCGGGGTGAAATCATAGATTTCTTTATCATCTGGTACAACAATGATCCCACCTGGGTGCTGTCCGGTTGTTCGTTTTACACCTGTACATCCTTGCACTAAACGGTCAACTTCAACATTTTTAATTTGCATGTCACGATCATTTGCATAACCTTTTACGTAACCATATGCTGTTTTCTCTGCCACTGTACCAATTGTACCTGCACGGTAAACTTTATCTTCACCAAATAACACTTTGGTATAATTGTGGGCTTGTGGTTGATATTCACCAGAAAAATTCAAATCGATATCGGGGACTTTATCCCCTTTAAAACCTAAGAATGTTTCAAACGGAATATCTTGTCCATCTTTCCGATAAGCAGTTCCACATGTAGGACAATCTTTATCGTCCAAATCAAAACCGCTACCAACAGAACCATCCGTAAAAAATTCATGATGTTTACAGTCTGGACAAACGTAATGAGGTGGAAGTGGGTTGACTTCCGTAATTTCAGTTAATGTAGCAATTAATGAAGAACCAACAGAACCACGAGATCCAACGAGATAGCCATCATTTAACGATTTTTTCACTAACTTATGTGAGATCAAATAAATAACCGCAAATCCGTGCCCAATAATACTTTTTAATTCTTTTTCCATACGATTGGTCACAATATCTGGTAAATCATCGCCGTAAATACTTCTAGCAAAATTATAGCTCATTTCTCGTATTTCTTCTTCTGCCCCATCAATATTAGGCGTATATAAATCCTCTTTAACTGGTTTAACCGAATCCATACGATTAGCTAGTGCTTGTGTATTAGAAACAACAATTTCTTTTGCTTTTTCTTCACCAAGAAAAGCGAAGCACGCAAGCATTTGATCAGTAGTTCGAAACGGTACATCTGGTAATGTTTGACGACTTAATGGATTTGCACTCTGCGAAGAAATAAGGATTTTTCGATACATCTTGTCTTGTTCTTCTAAATAGTGAACATTTCCTGTTGCCACACATGGTTTATTTAATTTATCCGCTAATTGTACTATATTACGGATAATATCATAAAGTTGAGCTTCATTTTGCACTAATTCACGTTCAATCAGCGGATAATAATTGGCTGGAGGTTGTACCTCAATGTAATCATAGAAAGCTGCAACCTTCTCTGCTTCCGCTTGAGACTTTTGCATCATTGTCTCAAATACTTCCCCTTTATCACAACCAGAACCTACTAAAATTCCTTCCCGATAAGCTCGTAACTTTGAACGTGGAATTCGTGGAACTCGATAAAAGTAATCGATATGTGCTAACGAAACAAGTTTATAAATATTTTTTAATCCAACTTCGTTTTGAGCTAGTAATGTCGCATGAAATGGGCGTGCACGTTGATATGCATTCCCTTCTCCCATATGAAGATTAAATTGATTGTGGTTTTCTATTTCCTCTTCTCTTGCTTCTTTGACTAGTTTCCAAAGTAAATAACCTGTCGCTTCAGCATCATAAATCGCACGGTGATGCTGTGTTAGCTCAATATCGAATTTTTTACATAACGTATTTAATCGATGATTCTTTAAATTAGGTAATAAGAAACGAGCCAATTCTAACGTATCAATTACAGGATTAGTCGATTGAGCGATACCGGCTTTTTCTAAACCTTGATTTAAAAAGCCCATATCAAAACTAGCATTATGAGCAACAAGAATATCCGAACCCATCCATGTATGAAAATCAGACAGTACTTGATCTACCTCTGGAGCATCTTTAACCATGTCATCAGTGATGCCAGTTAAATCAGTAGTTGTTTCTGATAATGGATGGTGTGGATTAGCAAAGGATTCAAAACGATCAATGATATCGCCGTCTTTCACCTTTACTGCAGCTAATTCAATAATTGTGTCATAAACAGCAGATAAACCAGTTGTTTCCACGTCAAATACAACATATGTTGCACTTGCTAAATCAATATCCTGCTCATTATAAGCAATAGGCACACCATCATCGACAATATTTGCTTCTACCCCATAAATAATATCGATACCATGTTTCTGTCCAGCTGCATAGGCTTCTGGGTAGGATTGAGCTACCGCATGATCGGTAATGGCAATTGCTGGATGCCCCCATTTAGCAGCCTGTTCAATTAATTTTGATGCAGAAACAACTGCATCCATCTGACTCATCGTTGTGTGGGCGTGTAACTCAACACGTTTTTCTCCTTCAGGTGCATGATCTTCACGTACCTTGGCTTTGACTTCATTTAAGTCACTTATCATCATAGTTAATTCATTACTAAAGGTATCAGTTTGTACTGTTCCTCTTGCCTTAATCCATATACCTTTATTTACTTGTTTGAATTTCTCAGCATCTTGATCGCCTTTAGAGAACATTTTTAATGTGAAGGAATCAGTATAATCAGTAACCTTCAATATTAATAGATGACGTCCAGAACGTAATTCACGAATTTCTGCATCAAATACATAGCCTTGCATCGTTATGCGTCGTTCCTCTTCGACAATTTCCTTCATAACAACGGGGTCATCATTAATTGGATAACCTAGTACAAGTGGTCCATTCGATTGTGTTTTTTCTTCTTTTTTCGCTCTTTCTTCTTTCTCTTTAACGGCTTTTTGAACCATTTGCTGGTCTTCTGAAGCTGTTTGCTCCCTGAATTTTTGAATATCTTCAAATTCCGTCTTCACTTCTGTTTGTATCGTATAAACAGCAGCACCAATCTGTTGACAAAATGATTTAAAAGCTGGTTCTAGATTTTTTTTCAAAGAACTTGCCTCTGCTTCATTTCTTGCGGTAAGTATCAGCTTGTTACCTTCAATTTTAGGCGTTTGAGCGTGAAGCAAATCCTTGTAACCTGGTGAAATCTGTTTTATTGATGCAATAAATTTTTTCCAATAATTACATACTTCTTCTTCTTCCATTGTGGAATCATCTGCATAAAGTGATAGTTGCGTGTCCGCAATATGAGCAAATGTTTCTTTCAATTTCAAGGAAAACAGTTGATAAATAGTTGCAGGTAACACTTTCTGTACTTGAATATGAAAGTGCCATTTCTTTTCTTTCTTATATACTTCTAACTTAGTTAGTTTACTATCACGGAAATATGCTTCCTTATCAGATTCAGACAAATTAATTTGTTTTAGTAAAAGATCCATTTTTTCGTTATTGGATATCGTCATTTACTCTCCCCCTATGTGTCATGCAGAAATCTGAACAATTAGTTACTTTCGTGTATGAACAATAAACACCCATGTCAGCGTTAAAGACAGGGGTGTTTATTCCTTATATACTAGTCTATCAATGTTTGAACATATTCAATAACTTCAGCTTGATGATGTTCAGTTTGCTCTCCAGTTCGTCTTAATTTACACTCGACATAACCTTCATCAGCTCGTTTTCCAACGGTAATTCTTACTGGAATACCGATTAAATCACTATCAGCAAATTTAACGCCTGCTCGCTCCTTACGATCATCATAAAGAACCTCTATTCCTTTATCTAGAAGTAGTTGATACAAGGTATCACCTAAACTTACTTGTTCCTCTTTTTTACTATTCATTACGAGCAAATGAACTTGGAAAGGAGCTATTTGATTTGGCCAAGTGATACCATTTTCATCATGGTATTGTTCAACAATCGCTGCTAGCGTTCGGGAAACACCGATTCCATAACACCCCATAAGTAATGTACTTGCTTTCCCTTGTTCGTTCAAGAAATTGGCACCTAGTTTTTCTGCATAGAATGAACCTAATTTAAAGACTTGTCCAATTTCAATTCCTCTTGCAAAATGAAGGTTACCTTCACCATCAGGTGATAAATCACCTTCTTTTACAAAGCGAATATCTTCAAAACGTGATACTTGGAAATCACGCGTTGGATTAACATTAACAAAGTGATAACCATCTTCATTTGCTCCACATGTAACATTTCTCACGTATTTAACGGCATAATCAGCAAGAACTTCTACTTCTTCCGGTATGTTTATTGGGCCGAGTGATCCAAATCCTGCCCCAATGATCTGTTGCGTTTCTCTTTCGGTTGCAAGTTCAACATCATTTGCTTGATACAAATGTTTTAATTTGATGTCGTTAACTTCATGATCACCTCTGGTCACTACTAATACGAACTTATTATCTATTTTAAAAAGTAATGATTTTAAACCTTTATCTAATGAATGTTGTAAATAATCAGCCACTTCTTGCATAGTTTTTTGATTAGGAGTAGCCTTTTTATCTAATGACTGCATTGTCTCATCTGTTGTTTCATATTGATCAGCGGCTGTAGCCATTTCAATATTTGCAGCATAAGCAGATGTATCGGAGTATGCAATAATATCTTCACCAACCTCAGATAAAGCCATGAATTCATGCGTATCTTTTCCACCCATTGCACCTGAATCAGCAATTACTGGTCGGAAATTAAGTCCAAGTCGTGTAAATACTGCAGTATATGCTTGATACATGTCATTATAAGCTTCGTCAAGGCTTTCAGCGGAGGAATGAAAAGAATACGCATCTTTCATCACAAATTCTCTTCCACGTAATAGTCCAAATCGTGGGCGCTTTTCGTCACGATATTTTGTTTGAATTTGATAGACTGTCAAAGGCAATTTTTTATAGCTGTTTAATTCATCCTTTATTAAACTTGTAACAACTTCTTCATGTGTAGCGCCTAAAGCGAATTCACGATCATGACGATCTTTCAATCGCATTAATTCAGCACCCATTGTGTCCCATCTTCCTGTTTGGTGCCATAACTCAGCAGGTTGTAAAGCTGGCATGAGCATTTCATTCGCTCCTATTTTATCCATTTCTTCGCGAATAATTGCTTCTACCTTTTTTAATACTCTATTTCCTAACGGTAAAAAACTGTATATTCCCGAAGCAGTCTGACGAATAAACCCAGCTCTTAATAATAATTGATGACTGGCAATATCCGCCCCCGCTGGTATCTCTTTAAATGTAGGGATAAGTGATTTACTTTGACGCATACTATCTAACCTCTCTTTTCATTAACAAATATAACGTTATCAATTTTCATTTTTTTATATATAATCGTAATTTAATTTTTTAAAATAGCTATTCTTTATAGAAATAACCGTTGGATATCGTTCCAAGTGACAACGATAAATAATAATATAAGCAATGCTGCTCCAATAAAATGTGCAAACCCTTCTTTTTCGGGCGGTAACGGTTTTCCTCTAACCGCCTCGATGCCAACAAATAATAGCCTACCACCATCAAGCGCTGGTAAAGGAACTAAATTGACAATTCCCAAGTTTACACTTAACACGGCGGTCCACATTAAGAAATTAGTAAATCCTGTCTGAACAACTTGATCCGTAGCATCATAGATCCCTACTGGCCCCGATAGCATATCAATAGAAAATTGACCAGTCACTAACTTGCTAAGGTTTACAAGAATTAATTTCGAATAGTCATAGGTTTGATTGAGACTATAAGGAATGGCTCGCCAAGAAGATTGATCCAAACTCTGCATCACACCTAATTGACCCACATCACCATCAGGGCCTTCAATCGCTCGAGGCGTAACTGTTAACACATGCTGCTCCCCATTACGCAAAACGGTCATATTTAATGTTTGTTCTGGATGTGCACGGACAATTTGTTGAAATTCTGTCCATTCCGAAATTGGTTGATCATTAATCTCGACGACTTCATCTCCAGATTGGAAACCTGCTGCTGCTGCAGGACTATCTTCTTGGATAGAAGCTAGTTTTGCTTCTTCTGAAGGGACGCCATTCGTAAAACCAAGAATGGCAAAAATCACAATCGTTAGGACAAAATTCATCATTGGCCCAGCAAATAGTTGCATTGCACGTTGACGTTTTGTTTTTGCAGCAAATTGTCTATCAAAAGGAGCAATTTGGGTTTCTACTTCGTCCATAACAAAATCAGCACTTCGATCAACAGCGAATGTTTGAAGAACTTCTTCTCCTACATCATAACCTTTAATCAACAAGTCATGCTCTAAATCAGATTCTTCTACTTCAATAACTTGCGCATTTGGATGTTTCTCTTTATTGTTAATAATAATTTTGGTTACAATACCTTGATCATTAAATTCTAATCCAATATGCTGCCCTGGTTTTAAGTCGATAATTTCGGGGTCATCACCCGCTACTCTAACGTAGCCTCCCATTGGTAAAAGACGAATGGTGTATAGTGTTTCAGCTATCTTTTTGTGAAATACTTTGGGACCAAAACCTATCGCAAATTCTCTTACAAGCATTCCAGATCTTTTCGCAAAAATATAATGTCCAAACTCATGTACAAAAACAAGCACACCGAACATTAAAATAAAAGCAATAATCGTTGTCAACACTAGCACGCTCCTTTACCATCTAAGTACATATAGCTTACACTTCTTTATTTCGCATTGATAGTAGCAATTAAAAAAGTATATTATTTCTTTATTCACTCGCAAACTACCTGACTCAACTTTATTTTAGCTATTTAGCTCTTTTTTGAAAAGAACTTAACATGTGTACAAAATTTTATGAAATAAATTGAATAAAATGCAAGAAAGGAAAAACAAATAACCAACTATCAAATCGATCAAGTATTCCTCCATGACCTGGCAGCAACTTTCCTGAATCCTTTACTTTATAGTAACGTTTAAATGCAGATTCGACTAAATCACCAACTTGACCACAAGCGCTAGCAAAGACAGTTACTATAATAACAATATACATAGAAGAATGAACAGGAGTAACTAATTGAAAAATAATTGCTACTAGACAAGCTAATAAGATCCCACCTACAGCACCTTCTATTGTCTTATTCGGACTAATTTCAGGCCATAGCTTTCTTTTTCCAAGTAATCTTCCAAAAAAATAAGCTCCTGTATCAGTAGCAAGTATTACTAATATACCATAAAAAATATAGTGCAGCCCGGCCGTCTGTGTCTCCATAAAATAATAAAAACCGAGTCCTACATAAATGGCGGATAGTACAAGAAATCCCGCATCTTCAAATGTAAATTTATTTTTCACTAAGACAGTATATCCTAATAAAATAAGTACAATCACTAATGTAAATTCTGATTTACTTGTGTCGAATTGGTTAAACAAAAAAATGTTTGTCGATGGTAAAAGTAAAACCCACATTAGTAGAAGTGTAAATAGTGTTGGAATTGGATAACTTGTCATGTTACGCATACGCAACAGTTCTAATAGTCCGATGGAACTAATCAAATACATGACTATAAAAAACGGCATTTTGCCGATAAAAACAAATGGAAAAAACAACAATATAGCAATAACTGCTGTGATAATTCTCAGTTTCATTTCTTCAACACCTATCTTCGTTCTATTCTACGATTATTTTTTATTTGTTAAACCACCAAATCGACGTTTTCTATTTTGGTAATCAAGTAGAGCCTTATCAAAAGCCTCATCATCAAAATCAGGCCAATACTTATCTGTGAACCAGAATTCAGCATAGGCAACTTGCCACAACAAAAAATTACTTAATCGTTGCTCTCCACTCGTACGAATCACTAGATCAGGATCTTTCAAACCCGTTGTATATAAATACTTGGCTAACACTTGCTCATCAATGGTATCTGGACTTAACTTATCTGATTCAACTTCTTTTACAAGTTGTTGAACTGCTTGTAAAATTTCCCCTCTACTACCATAATTCAGCGCAATATTTAATATTAAACCATCATTAGATTTGGTGCGTTCTTTTGCTTCATTCACTGCTTGTTTCGTGTGAGCGGGCAAAAGATTAAAATCACCAATGGTCTGAATTCGAACATTTTCTTGAATTAATTCTGGTAGATAGTTATGTATAAATTCTTTTGGAAGTTTCATGATATAATCTACTTCATCTCTCGGACGTTTCCAATTTTCTGTAGAGAAAGCATACATCGTAAGAATTTTTATTCCTCGATTGTTTGCTCTTCGTACAATATTTCTTACATTGTCCATCCCTTGTTTATGACCAGCAAAACGGGGTAACCCTTTCTTTTTCGCCCATCTACCGTTACCATCCATAATAATGGCTACATGTTCCGGTACATTTTCAATATGGTCAATATGGTCTGTTTTGTTTTTATTCTTTTTGAAAAAAGGTATTTTAAACATTGTCTTGCGATCCTCCATCAGTTAAAGCGAAACTTTGGTGATTAATTCGATTTGTTCAAAATAAATCCACCATTTGCATACCTTTTATCAGTTTACCATGTTATCTACTGTAAAGCACTAGTAAATATTTTATAAGCAAAAATGTAAAGAATTATATATTTTTGGTTCTCTGTCAAATGTGGTGGTGTCATTTTCACTCCATCATCTCTTTTATTACACTATACTTGTACCTGAACCGCAGGGGAAATATACTCGCTTTGCTCGGGCACACAGGACGTGACGGTTTTCGTCTAACTTCTAGCCACTTAACCAAGTGGATCTTCGGCTCGTGGGACTGCGATTACTCGTCCCATCGAAAACATTTGCTGTTCCCGTAGGAGTCTCGCATATTTCCTCTGCTAAGGTACTTTTATAATAAGACACTTCTTATCTCTTGACACCCCAGTATCTTCTTTTTCAATCGCTCAAAACGCTTAATGCCCTAAGATATGCATTTCGTCACTTTTATTGTGTTGTTCACCCCCTCACTATATCCATTATTAAAGAGAGGGGTTGCATGTATTTTTTTTCTTCAAGGGAAGCTTTGAGAAATCAAGGGATACTACCACATTTAGTATAGAGCCTTTTTTGTTATAAAATGAAATAGACCCCCTTGCTTCCGAAGAGGGCCATTTTCGTATTTAGACATGTTAGTTTGTCTATATCAAACTTCCATCATTTCTTTTTCTTTTTCTTTTACTAATGAATCAATTTCTTCAATATGCTTGTCTGTCTGTGTTTGAACATCATCTTGAAAACCTCTTAAATCGTCTTCTGTAATGTCACCATCTTTTTCTTCTTTCTTCAATTGATCATTTGCATCTCTTCGAATATTTCTGATTTGTACTTTAGATTCTTCAGCATATTTACCTACCAGCTTAACAAGCTCTTTACGACGTTCCGCTGTTAAAGCTGGTATATTAATTCGAACAACATTACCATCACTAGATGGTGATAAGCCTAAGTCAGCTTTTTGAATCGCCTTTTCAATTTCTGAAATAGATGATTTATCAAAAGGTGTAATCAATAAGAGTCTCGCTTCTGGAACAGTGACCGTAGATAATTGATTTAGTGGCGTAGACATACCATAATAGTCTACATATACACTATTTAATAAAGCTGGATTAGCACGACCAGCACGAACAGTTGCTAGTTGCTTTGAGAACGATTGAACCGCTTGTGTCATTTTTTCTTTAGTTTCTTTTATTATTGTATTGGACATAACTTATTTCCTCCTTATAATTGTTCCAATTTGCTCGCCAAGTACAGCACGTTTAATGTTACCTTCTTCGGAGATTGAAAAGACAAGTAATGGAATGTCATTATCCATACATAAGGAAGAGGCTGTTGAATCCATCACTCCAAGACCTTCATTTAGCATTTGCATATAAGATAATTCCTCATACTTTTCCGCATTTTCATCACGTTTTGGATCAGCCGTATAAACCCCATCCACATTATTTTTTGCCATTAGAATAACATCTGCTTCCACTTCAGCTGCTCGTAAAGCCGCTGTAGTATCAGTAGAAAAATATGGGTTACCTGTACCCGCCGCAAAAATTACTACACGTTTTTTCTCTAGATGTCGAATGGCTTTTCTTCTTATATAAGGCTCAGCTACTTGACGCATTTCAATCGACGTTTGCACACGACTCGGAATACCATAATTTTCTAAACTGTCTTGCAAAGCTAGAGAGTTCATGACCGTAGCGAGCATACCCATGTAATCAGCATTCGCACGATCCATTCCCATCTCACTACCAACTTTACCTCTCCAAATATTTCCACCGCCGACAACAACAGCGATTTCTACCCCAAGTTCAGCAATTTCTTTCACTTGCATAGCAATGGATTGGATAACTGTTGGTTCTATTCCATAACCTTTTTCTCCACTTAGTGCTTCTCCACTCAATTTTAACACAATTCTTCGGTAGCGGGCAGTAGTCATAATAACCTCCGTATATGTAATTTTTAAAATATGATTTCCATTGTTAACTATTTCTTTCTTAAGAAAAGGGAACACCACGTGTCCCCTCTAGTTTACTTCTCTTAATAATATTAAACAATGGTAAATTATTTTTTAACTTGACTCATTACTTCTTCAGCGAAGTTATCTTCTTTTTTCTCCATTCCTTCGCCCACTTCATAACGTGCAAATGTTTGAATAGTTGCACCTTTATCCGCTACTAATTTTTTGACTTTTTGATCTGGATCTTTAACAAAACCCTGTTCTAGCAAGCAAATTTCTTCGAAGAATTTACCTAAACGTCCTTCCACCATTTTTTCAACGATGTTTTCAGGTTTGCCTTCATTTTTTGCTTGTGTTTTAAGCATTTCGCGTTCTTTTTCAACTTCATCTGTAGAGACAGCATCACGAGACACATAACGTGGGTTAACTGCTGCAATATGCATTGCCACATCTTTAGCAAATGCTTCGTCTGTTGTTCCTTCAACAACAGTAAGTGAACCAATGTTACCACCCATATGGATGTATGCACCAAATGCATCTTCGTCTGTTTTTTCTAAAAGAGTGAAACGACGTAGAGATAATTTTTCACCAATTTTTGCAATATTAGAATTAATATATGCTTCTAGAGTTTCACCTTCACCATGAAGTGGCTGTTGTAACGCTTCTTCAACTGTAGCAGGTTTTTGTGATAATAAATGTTGTGCGATCTCTTCTAATAATGTTTTGAATTGATCGTTTTTTGTAACAAAGTCTGTTTCACAATTCATTTCTAGAAGTACAGCTGTATTGTTATCTACTGCAACATGAGCTGAACCTTCTGCAGCAATACGATCTGCTTTTTTGGCAGCTTTAGAGATTCCTTTTTCACGAAGAAAATCTACTGCTTTTTCCATATCACCATCTGTTTCAGTTAGTGCTTTTTTACAATCCATCATTCCGGCACCAGTTTTTTCACGTAATTCTTTAACCATTTGTGCTGTTACTGCCATTTTAGTTCCTCCTTTTAAGTATGTAGCGTGTTAATACTAATTGTTTTTAATATTTACTGTGTAATAAATACGTTTACTAGTAATTTGATTTTGTAATACTTTTTGAAAAAAGGTGATAAAAGGTTCCCCTCTTATCACCTCCGCAACCCTTTTATTATTCTTCTACAGTTTCTGCTGCTACTTCTTCAGTTCCTGCTTCTTCGGTTACTTCACCTTGTTTAGCTTCTAAAATGGCATCTGCCATTTTACCAGTTAACAATTTAACCGCACGGATAGCATCATCATTAGCCGGGATAACATAATCAATTTCATCCGGATCACAATTTGTATCAACAATTCCAACGATAGGAATGTTCAATTTATGTGCTTCAGCTACAGCAATACGCTCTTTACGTGGATCAATGATGAATAATACATCAGGGATTTGTTTCATTTCTTTAATCCCACCAAGAAACTTCACAAGACGTTCTTTCTCTTTAAGTAAACCTACTACTTCTTTTTTAGGTAATACATCAAAAGTTCCGTCTTCTTCCATACGCTCGATATCTTTCAAACGATTAATACGCTTACGAATTGTATCAAAGTTTGTCAATGTTCCACCTAACCAACGTTGGTTAACAAAGAACATTCCTGAACGAATTGCCTCATCTTTTACAGACTCTTGTGCTTGTTTTTTCGTACCAACAAACAAAACGTTTCCGCCGTCTTCAGCAACTTGTTTAATAAAGTTGTATGCTTCATCAACCTTTTTCACTGTTTTTTGTAAGTCGATGATGTAAATGCCGTTTCTCTCCGTGAAGATATATCTCTTCATTTTTGGATTCCAACGGCGTGTTTGGTGACCAAAGTGTACACCAGCTTCCAATAGTTGTTTCATTGAAATAACTGCCATTATTTTTTCCTCCTAAATTGGTTTTATGCCTCCGCTTACTTCATTTTTACAGGAGGACTAAACTGAGCTTAGCACCACTCCTATAATCCATAAGCGTGTGTGATTAACACCAAAAGTAACTATATCATAAGCTACATTTGCAATCAAGCAATTTACATATTTTTTTGTTGAAATTTCACCATTAATTCAACTTCTGTTTTGCCACAGTCTAATTTTCTTGCAATAGATTCAATACTCTCACCTTTACTATACAAAGAAAGTACTTGTGCAGACAGTGAAGGGACAAATGTATCTTCTACTTGTTCTATACTAGGCGGTTGATAATCGTTCGTGGCAGATTTTTGATTTGCCGACTTTTGACTATCGTCTTTTGAAAGAAATGAAGATGAATCTTCTCTATTTGTATCCTGCGAAGCAGAAGGTTTCTCTTCTGTTTTATTTTGAGTATAAAGGGGATGTTTAGTTTTTTGGTTGGGTTTATCTTCTAAAACTTCAATAAGTTTTTCGTTCTCTTCTCTTATTTCAACTAAATAAACTGCTAGTAACTCTTGAATTTCTTTTCTCTGTTCTTCTTGTTGTTGTGACATTTCCTCTGCAGTAATCGTCCCATTCCTAACAGTCTTGATATAGATAAATGTAATAATATGAATAATAAAACTAATAAAAAGTAGCAAATAAATCATACATACCCCTCTTAACTATTAATATCAAATAGATACCCTAAATAAGGATGCCGAATTTTTGGTTGTTGCGCTTGCTGTTCATTGTTTTTTTGCTCTGATAAAGAGGTTGGTCGGTTGTTTTTTTTGTTATTGGCTAACTTGTGATTTTCTTCTGAGTGATTAACGGTTTTACGTTTAATTTCTTCTTGTATTATTTGTTTACTAGCTAATGTGTCCTGGATGAATTGACCTCTTTGTTGGATTTGCTCTTGAATTTTACTTGCATCTTGTACACGTGGTAAAGCGACTTGCATTTCTACAGCTTTCCAACTCATAAGTTCACTTCCTTCACATAACTATAGTGTAGTAGTGATGATTTCTCCATCTTTCAAATACACTTGCGTAAATTTTTGCGGAACAGCAATCGTTTTTTCGTATTTACCAAAATGCAATATGGTGTTTGGATGTACTGTACCTTTTGCAATTAACCTTAATTCCGTCGCATCACTAACTTCAACCTTTAACTCTTCTAATTGCGCAGTTACTGACGCTAATTGTTGCTTTGTTTGGACCATTGAATTACGTTGTTTTAATAAAATCACACGTTCTTTAGCTGTCAGACCTTCTTGCGTGTCTTTCTTTTGTTTCAACATACTACCTAAATTTTCTAACTTTTTAATATTTTCTACCAAAGATTCTTTCTCTTTAGTTAGTTGATTTTCAAGGTCATAGTCTCTTTGATTTATACCAATTGCGATTTCCGTTTTTGTATCCATTTGATTTCCAATATCTTTTACCTCAATTGATTTACCAGCTGAGCATGAGCCGCCAATGATATGACCTGTTTCACAATAGACGCTTCCTCTAGAGGTACAGTAACTTTGCAAAATGGACTGTTGTACGTATAGATCTTCACCTGCATCAATAATCGCTTGGTTTGCATAGCCAATTGTAATATTACCTCCTGCAATGAGCGTGCCTTTACGCAACCCCGCAATTCCTTCTGTAATCACAATATTTCCCTTCGCTTCAAGGTAAGCACCCTCAACTAAGCCATGAACATGAATATCTCCTTCCGCTTCAACTCGATACCCAGATGGGACATTCCCCTTAATTACTATTGATCCAACAAAGTTAAGGTTTCCAGTTTCCAAACTAAGGTCTCCTGAAACCTCGTACGTATTAAAGACATTAATTGATCTATGTTTTATGCTGAGCTGTCCATCAATAGCAGCATAAAATGATAAATCTTCATCTTTAAATACTACATTTTTTCCGGGTTTTATACGCACCTGTTTTCCTGGCTTGGCTTTCAATTGCTGGTCATATATATTACGACCAGGTTTCCCTTCTGTTGGTTGTGTTATAATAGCGATTTTTTCACCTTGTCTTAAGGAAGGAATTTTTTTAATATCACGGAAATCTCTTTTTTCTTCTTGGTTCAACGTCTCTTTTTGTTCACATACATAATCGATCCTACCATCTACACCATGAATAGGTTCGACTCCTTTGGCAATCATAATTGGACAAATATCATCTGGATTTTCTGATGCAACCTTTAATAGCGCCTCGTTATCAATGCCGTACACTACGTTGTTATAAGCTAAAAAATCTGTTAACAGGGTATCAGATACTTCTATTTCTTCAGCTTCCACCTTTTTAGAATGAAGGGTTGCTGACATTTTATCTTTAGCTATTTCCAAACGAAACAATTCATCAAGTGATCCCATTATACATTCCCCTTTAAACTACTAATATTAAACGGTTAAAGTCAGGGCTTTTTTTAATTTAAATATGGCCTGTTTATGTATCTGTGAAATTCTTGAAGTTGTCAGCTCTAATATTTGCCCGATCTCTGTAAATGTTAATTCTTCTTTATAAAATAAACTGATGACCATTTGTTCATTTTCATTTAGTTGTTGAATGCTATTTACTAATTCCAAAACACGTTCAGTTGATAACACCTTATCCTCTGGTGATGGATTACGTTGGTCAGGTATACTATAGCCAATTCCCTCTTTATGATCTTCGTTATTATCGCCAGCTTTTTCTTCAAGAGATAACAAGTTAGAAAATAAGGAATCCTTTATAATCTCCTCTACCTCTCTCTTTTTTAAATTTAAGTAGGTAGCAATTTCTGTCGAGGTAGGTGCACGATGCAATTGTTGTTCTAGGATGTGAATTGCTTGCTCAATTTTTTTTGTTTTATCTCTCGTTGACCTTGGTAACCAGTCTTCTTTTCTTAACCCATCAATAATTGCTCCTCGAATACGAAAAGAAGCATACGTATCAAATTTCAAATCTCTTTTTGGATCAAATTTATGCAATGCGTCATAAAGACCAAATAGCCCCAAACTTTTGATATCGTCTTTTTCAACATTCTTGGGCAAATGGATTGCAATTCGTTGCGCATGATAATGAACAAGATAAAGATAATGTTCCACAAGTTGATTTGCTATTTCATTATCTTTATCTTGAGTCCATTGATCCCATAATCTATCTATAGCTGGGTTCGAAGTAGACAATCATATCACCTATCCTAATTGGTTTAATAGTAAATTTAGATTTCTGTTTCTCCTAAATTCACTGTCCTTATTTTTAACATTCCAGTTTCTAACACAAACTCTATTGTTCTCCCCTTGTTTCCTCCCACATCTTCAGCCATAATAGGAATTCCATATTGCTGAAGTTGTTGTTTTACTGCTTCCTCATTGCGTTTTCCAATTCGTAATGTATCATTATTGGAATTAAAGGAGAACATTTGTGCGCCACCTGCTAACTTAGCTTTTAAAGCAAATTTTCTAGCACCACAAGCTAAGAGTTGGTCTACCAACAAGGGAATAGACGTATCTGCATATTTATGCTGGTTAAAATCTGTACTTTTTGAAAGAGACGAATCTGGAAGCATGACATGAGCCATGCCGGCTATTTTTTTACCTAAATCATATACCACAACACCTACACATGAGCCTAAACCAGAAGTTCGTAAGTTATCCGGATCTTTTGCAAATTTTAAATCAGCTATACCTACTCTAATCACCTTTTTTTCTATTATTTCCATTACTCAGGAACACCTAAACGTTCAAATATTTTTGAAAAAGATTCCGGATCGGGTAATAAAAAGAAATGTCCCTTAATTGGTGCACTATCACTGTCTTGCTCATTAATGATTGTTTCGATAATAATGGCGTAATCACTCGCTTGAGACAACTCAATTAAACCTTGTGTTAGTATAGCAGCAGCCATGTCAATATGTAACTGCGGCACCGAAGGTTGAAGTAAAATTTGAATAAAATCAGATAATGCTGATAGATATGAACCTGCTAATATGTTTCCACACTCTTGCAAAGCTGAAAGACCAATTTCATCCATATTAGGTTCTTGCATCGAAAATGATTTTATCCCGGTCATTTCTTGTACAAATGATTCCGCCTCGTCTGGTGCAAGTACAAAGAACATATTACCGGGGGCCTGTCCTTCTATTCTTAAAAAAACGGAGACAATCAGCGTATCTGGACCTCCGACTAAATCCATCATTTCGTCAAATCCAACAATACGAACCGCTGGCACTTTCATATCCACTTTTCGATTCAAAAGAGAAGAAAGGGCTGTGGCAGCATTACCTGATCCAATATTACCTACTTCTTTTAAAGCGTCTAATTGATATTCGCTTAATGATTCGATAAATGACATACCATCACCCTCTAACTTTGTTTTTGATATAGATCACTCATACCTTTTGCGTTTAGTACCTTCTCCATATCTAATAGGATTAATAATCTTTCGTCTAATTTGGCAACACCATGAATATAATCTACTTGAACCGATCCAATCACTTCTGGTGGCGGTTCAATTGCTTCTTTTGGAATATCGATCACATCATAAGCAGCGTCGACAATCAAGCCTACTTCCAATCCATTTACTTCTAGGATTATAATTCGAGTGCTATCAGTTTCAGTTACGGCATCAAAACCAAATCTGTCTCTTAAATCAACAATTGGTGTAACCACTCCACGAAGATTAAGTACACCTTTTACAAAACTAGCCGTTTGAGGTACACGAGTAATATGCATCATTCGCTCAATTGATCCGACATATTCTACTGGCAAGGCATATTCTTCTCCTTTTAAATCAAAAACAATGGATTTGATATATACAGTTTGTTCTTCTAAAGTCTCTTCACTACTCATCATAATACCCCCTTTTATTTAATTAATGCATTTGTATCAACAATTAAAGCTACTTGACCGTCTCCTAAAATAGTTGCACCTGATATTGCAAAGACATCTGACAAATAATCACCCAATGATTTAAGTACTACTTCCTGTTGTCCAATAAACGTATCTACCACTAAACCTGCCATTTTGCCACCTTGTCGAATAAGCACGATGGAATAAAAATTATCATCATCTTTTTCTCCAGGAACTTCAAATATGTCATGTAAATTAATAAGTGGTACAACTTTACCTCTAAAGTCAATTACTTGTTTATTATGTGCGTGCATAATATCATTTTTATTGACAATTGCTGTTTCAATAATCGAAGAAAGTGGTATAGCATACTTTTCTTTTTGCACTTCAACTAATAGTACTGAAATAATGGATAAGGTTAATGGTAATTGAATAGAAAATAAAGAACCTTTACCAAATTCAGATTCAATACGAATGGATCCACCTAATGATTCGATCGTATTTTTAACTACATCTAGTCCAACACCACGACCAGATATATCTGAAATTTTATCTGCTGTAGAAAAACCACTTTCAAAAATTAATTGATTTATTTGAGAATCTGTTAAATTAGCTACTTGTTCTTCTGTAATAACACCATTTTCAATTGCTTTCTTAGCTACTTTATCACGGTTAATTCCTGCTCCATTATCGGAAATTTCAATAAAGACATGGTTTCCACTATGATAGGCATTTAATGTTAATGTTCCCTTTTCATCTTTTCCTTGTTGTTTTCTTTCTTCTGGGGTTTCAATACCATGATCCAAACCATTTCGGATTAAGTGAACTAACGGATCTCCAATTTCATCAATAACCGTACGATCTAGTTCTGTTTCTGCACCATAAATGACTAGATCAATCTGTTTATTTAAATCTTTAGCTAATTGACGTACCATTCTCGGGAATCGATTAAATACTTGATCAATAGGAACCATTCGCATATTCAGAATAATATTTTGCAAATCACCGGAGATACGAGTCATGTGTTCTACAGTTTCTTGCAATTCGGTATCTTTCATAGTAGCAGATATTTGTTCCAAACGCCCACGATCAATCACTAATTCTTCAAATAGGTTCATTAAGGCATCTAATCGCTCGATGTTTACCCGAATTGTTTTACTTGTTACATGCGTACTTTTCGTGTTAGTTTTATCATTTGCTGGTTCATTTTTTTGTTTAGAAGCAGATTTTTGTTCTTTAGACTGCTCTTCCTTTGAATCATTTGCTTGAATTTGATTAATATCAAATATCGAAATTTCAACTTTTTTAATTTCAGACACTTTCATAATTTTTTGTTCGATCGTATCTTGATCTTCCTTTGAAACTAAGAGTACTGTGAAATCATTTTCGAATTTTTCTTCTTCTAATTCAGTAACAGTCGGTTCAGATTTAACAACTTCTCCCATCTGTTCTAATACTTCAAAAACCATATAAACACGTGCAGCTTTTAATAAACAACCCTCTTCTAATTGCACATGAATTTTATAATTGAAAAAACCACTATCAGATGATTGTTGTAAAACGGTCGTTTCAAATTGGTCAAGTGAACCAATATCAATGGTTTGTTGTGCATTGCTTGTGGTAGCGGCTGATTGTTCTGGTGCAGTATTAGAAATTACCTCACCTTGTTCAATTGCTTCTAATTGAGCTACCAACTGAGAAACATCTTTTTTTCCATCTCCGCCATCAATAATATCAAAGACCATGGATTCTAAATTATCTACGGCATTAAACACCACATCTAAAATATCAGAATCTAACTCGATTTTATCATTTCTTATGGCATCTAAAACATTTTCCATTTTATGTGTTAGGTCAGCTAAATCTTGAAACCCCATTGTAGCTGACATACCTTTTAACGTATGCGCTGAACGGAAAATTTCATTCACCTTATCCATATTAGTTGGATCATTTTCAAGTTCTAATAGATGGTTGTTTAGGGATTGGATATGTTCTTTGCTTTCTTCAATAAAAACATCCAAATACTCATTCATTTCCATTTTATTCACCTCAGGCTTTGATTTGTTTAACGAGTGCGTTACTGATATCTGGTAATCTTACAACATGATCTACTAGTCTTGTTTTTTCAGCTGCTTGAGGCATGCCATAAACAACACAAGTTTCTTGAGATTCAGAGAATGCAACAGTATCTTGTTTCTTTTGTTTAACTGTAATTAAACCATTAGCACCATCAGCACCCATTCCAGTCATAATAACGGTATAGACTTGACGGGAAGATAATTCAGCTAAAGATTCAAATAAAACATCTACAGACGGTTGATGCCCATTTCTTGGCTCTTCTTTTGTTGTTCTAGCAATTAATTGATTTCCTCTTTGCTCTACCCTAAACTGCTTTCCACCAGGAGCAATATAAGCAGTGCCGTTTTGTAACACTTCCAGATCCTCTGCTTCTTTTACATTAATTTGAGACAGGTTGTCCAATCGTTTAGCCAATGAATTGGTAAAGCCCGCTGGCATATGTTGAACAATAACAATTGGAGCAGGGAATTCTTTTGGCAACTGGGTAACAACTTGTTGTAAAGCTCGTGGTCCACCAGTAGATGTACCAATACCAACTATCAGATTCGACTTGGTAACGTTTGATGCAACTCGTTGTGTATTCATCGGTATTACAGGTTTTTTGATTTCTTTTTCAACTAATTTGTTTACATTTGCATTAACTGCTTGTAACACCTTTGTTCTAATTTCGGCTTCTTTGTCTCGAATGTTTAGTGAAATAGACCCAGAAGGTTTAGCAATAAAATCTACTGCTCCTAAAGTCATCGATTCTAATGTTTTTTCAGTTCCGTCCTGTGTAAGACTGGAAAGCATGACAACAGGTGTAGGTTTTTCCACCATAATTTTTTGCAATGTTGTCATTCCGTCCATAATTGGCATTTCTACGTCTAATGTAATGACATCAGGCTGTAATTCATGTAATTTTTCCAATGCATCTTTTCCATTCCGAGCAGTGGCGATTACATTCATTTTTGGGTGAGCATTAAGTATGTCGCTAATCATTTTGCGCATAAACGCTGAATCATCAACTACTAATACATTTATTAGTCTCATAACTGTCTACCTTTCTTTTACGAATTTTAAAAGCTTGCTGATAAAAGTTGAAGGTCCCTTTTGATGTAAGTTGATTTCACCGGTGTCATACTGAGTTACGAGCTCTTCTAGTGCAACAGTAATCTTCGCTTTTGAATCATAAATAGAAAAAGGTGTTTGATTCAGAACAGCTTTCGAAACAACTTTATCTTGTGGTAATATCCCTAACGGCGTAATCTCCATTTCTAAAAAGCGCCGCATTGCTTCTTGTAAACGCTTGACAATTTGGTTTCCATCTTTCGGCGTTTGCGACTGGTTGACCACAAGATATAACTTACTTTTGTTGTTATAATTAGTTATATGTTTCATCATGGCGTAAGCATCCATCATTGAAGTAGGTTCAGGTGTGGTAATAACGATCGTTTCATCGGAGGCTAAGACATAGTGCAACGTATCCGCTGTAGCTCCAGCTCCCATATCAAAAATAATATAATCATATAAAAACAAAAGTTCATCAAGCTGTTGCAAAAAATAATTTTGTTTTGCTTGATCCATACGAAACACATTCGTTAACCCTGAACCACCAGCAATATAGGATAAACCATTTGGACCTACTTCTATAATATCATGAATAGGTAATTCTTTCTCGTACATTTCGACGATTGTTGACTTTGGTTGTAACCCCATTAAAATGTCTAGATTTCCCATGCCGATGTCTAAGTCAAATAGCAACACTTTTCTATCTCTTTTGGTTAACGTTAGTGCAAAGTTAAGTGAAAAATTGGATTTACCAACTCCGCCTTTACCGCTTACAACCGAAATAGTTTTTGCATGTTTATTTGCCTGAGAGCGTTGAATTTGTTTGCGTAAGTTTGCTGCTTGATCAGTCATTCGTATTCGCCTCTACAATTAATTTACTGATTTTGTCACTACTTGCCTCTTCAATATCATCTGGGACATCTTGACCAGTAGTTAAATAAGCAATCCCAATATCATTTTCATAAGCGATGTTTAACATTGCTCCATAAGAAGCTGTTTCATCAACTTTTGTAAAGATCAATTTCCTTAACACAACATGTTGAAATTGATGATATATCGCAGCCAAATCACTATATTTTGTTGTTAACGAAAGAACTAGATATGTTTCAATATCGTTTTCTAAATCTACAACTTGTCCTAAGGCCTTTACGTATTTATCATCTCTAAAATTTCGTCCTGCTGTATCTACAATGACTAAATCATAGTCTTTTAATTTCTCCGTAGCTTTTTGAAAATCTTCGATAGAATACGCTATTTCTATTGGAATGCCCAAGATTTTAGAATACGTTTTTAATTGTTCAATCGCTGCAATACGATACGTATCTGTTGTGATTAAAGCAACACGCTTTCTCTCTTTTAACATGAAATTCGCCGCAAGCTTGGCGATTGTGGTAGTTTTTCCAACACCCGTAGGTCCTACAAGATGTATAAATTTCTTGTTAAACGTTAAACCGCCACAGCCGATTTTATCTAATCTTGTCTTAATTTCATTTTGAATGAAACGCTTGGCTTGTTCTAATGTCATAGCTTCATTACTGAATTGTTGATCTACGTGAGAAATAAGTTCTCTTGCTAATGTTTCGTCTACTTCTTGCGCAATTAATTGCTCATAAACCGTTTGATAAGCAGCAGAAAAACTAGCTTGATCTTTCTGTGAAGTTGTCTTCTCCATCCATTTACGTAATGATCGAACTTCATCCAACAACACTTGATGACTGGTATTTGATTCATCAGCTGCATTTGTTATCTGTTCAGGTAAACTTGGAGTGTTTTTTGTTGACTGTATGTTATGTTGATTATTTTTTTTGCTTTGCTGTGACTGGACATCAGGATCTATTGCCGCAATCACTTCAATATTCTTTTTCTTGAATAGACCAAAGATACCACCTGTGTATATTACTTTGGAATTCAGTATAACCGCGTCGTTACCTAATTCTTTTCTAACTTTTGACATCACTTCTGGCATCGTTGGTGCTAGATATTTTTTTACCTTCATGCTACATTCACCACCCCAACACTTTGTACATCTAGATTTGGTTCAAGTTCATTATAAGACAATACAACGACATTCGGGAAGAAACGATCCAGTAACTGCTTGATATACATCCTTACGGTTGGAGAACATAAAATGATTGGTGTTTCTTCTTGTAAAGATACCTGCTCAACTTTTTCTGTCACAGAACGAATGATTTTTTGTTGTGAATCAGGATCTAATGCTAAATAACTTCCATGTTCCGTATACTGGACATGGTCTGCAATCATTTGTTCAACTTCTCCGGCAACAGTAATTACTTTTAACGCTCGTTCATCTTGCGCATATTGTTTGGTAATTTGAGAAGCTAATGCTTGTCTTGCATATTCTCCTAATAGATCTGTATCATTGGTCATTTTTCCAAAATCAGCTAGTGTTTCAAAAATCACAGGTAAATTACGAACGGAAACTTGTTCACGTAGTAATTTAGCTAGTACTTTCTGCACATCACCGATAGACAATGGTTCTGGTGTAACCTCGTCTACTAAAATCGGATAAGACTCTTTTAAGTGATCGATTAGTTGTTTTGTTTCCTGTCTTCCTAATAATAAATGGGCATGTTGTTTGATTACCTCGGTAATGTGTGTAGACACAACGGAGGGCGGGTCAACAACCGTATAGCCTGATAACTCGGCATCATCTTTATCCTCTTCACTAATCCATTTTGCAGGTAAACCAAATGCCGGTTCCGTTGTATCAATCCCATCAATCTCTCCATCATCATTACCTGGAATCATCGCTAAATAATGATCAAGTATTAACTCACCTTGCGCAACTTCGTTTCCCTTAATTTTTAATTGATAGGTATTTGGACTAAGTTGAATATTATCTCTAATTCGTACCACAGGAATAACTATTCCCAACTCAATTGCTAGTTGCCTTCGAATCATAACAATACGATCCATTAGATCTCCACCTTGGTTTGTATCAACCAATGGAATTAATGAGTAACCAAACTCAAATTCAATCGGATCCATGCTAAGTAGTTCAACTACATTGTCTGGGGACTTCATTTGCTCTGAGTCAGCCGCTTCTTCCTGCAAGTCTTGTTCAACCGGATCTTCTTTTGGTGTTCTAGATAACCAATAAGCTCCAAAAGATAAAAATCCAGCTATAAAGGTAGTTAGAAAGAAGTTAATTGGTGTTAAACCGAATAAAAATATGGTACCTGCCGCAATATATAATAATTTAGGGAAACGTAATAATTGTTTGGTAACATCACTACCTAGGTTCCCTTCTGATGCAACTCTCGTAACAACAATACCTGTAGCAGTAGAGATTAAAAGTGCTGGTATTTGACTAACTAAACCATCACCAACGGTAAGTTGCATATAGGTACTAATTGCTTCTTGAAAACTCATGCCCATTTGCATCATTCCAATAATTAGACCAAAAATGATGTTAATTAACACGATAATGATGCCTGCTATCGCGTCCCCTTTAACAAACTTACTGGCACCATCCATCGCGCCGTAAAAATCGGCTTCTTGTTCAATTTTTTCACGTCTGTTTTTCGCCTGTTGTTCATTAATCAGCCCAGCATTTAAATCAGCATCAATACTCATTTGTTTCCCTGGCATCGCATCTAAAGTGAAACGAGCCGCTACTTCTGATACACGTTCACTACCTTTTGTTATAACCAAAAATTGAATAATAACCAAGATAGTAAACACAACAAAACCAACTAATGGATTTCCACCAATTACAAAGGTACCAAAAGTTGCTACTACTCCTCCGGCATCTGCTTCAGATAAAATCGAACGAGTTGTAGATACGTTTAATCCTAAGCGAAATAGAGTTAAAAGTAGCAATAATGAAGGGAAAATAGAGAATTGTAATGGTTCACTCATATTCATGGAAACTAATATAACAATAAGTGCTAAAGAAATATTTGTTAATATAAATATACTTAAAATCCATCCTGGTAGAGGGATAACAAGCATAACAATTATTAAAATTACACCTAACAATACAGATAAATCACTTATTTTCATTATTCCCTCTCCTAACTTATCTCACTCATGCTTTTTGTTCTATTTGATACACATAAGCTAATACTTCTGCAACTGCTTGAAAAAAATCTTCTCCAATTGTATTTCCAATGTCAATTTGTGCATATAATGCTCTTGCTAAACGTCGATTTTCTACCTGTGTCACTTCATTTGCTGCTGCAATCTCACGTATTTTCAAAGCGACAAAATCAACCCCTTTAGCAACAACATAAGGAGCGTCTGCTTTTGACTCGTCATATTTTATAGCTACTGCATAATGCGTAGGATTGGTAATGACGACATCTGCATTTGGCACTTCACTCATCATTCGTTGCATTGCCATTTGACGTTGACGTTCTTTTATCTTTGATTTTATTAGCGGATCTCCTTCGATATTTTTGTGTTCATCTTTAATATCGTTTTTTGACATTTTAATATTTTTCTCATAATCATATCGTTGATAAGAATAATCGATAATTGAAATAATTAACAATGCAATTGCAGAAAAAATTCCCATTAAAATCGTCACATTTCCAAAAAAGGCTAGCGATCCATCTACACTTTTGTCTGCCAACATCATCATTTCGTCTTTATTGATCCAAAGAATTGAGAAAGTGATCGAAGTGATAACAACAATTTTTAAAAGTGATTTAACCAACTCAACTAAAGCTCTTGCTGAAAAGATTCGTTTTGCGCCTTGGATTGGATCAATTTTGTTTAATTGCATTTTTAATGGCTCGGTCGTAAATAAAAAACCAATTTGCATAAAATTAGCTGCTAGCCCACCAACAATAGCAATTGCCATAACTGGAGCTAATGCTTGTACGATATATACGGTTATTTCTAACATCATGGTATGGAGATTATCTTGTGTTACTTCCCATGAGATATATTCCGTAAAAGATTTTTGATACAAGCCCATCATCTGTTCTTTCCACATACTTCCTATTACTATAAAAAGAATAAAAACTAAAAATAACAAAATCGCTGTGTTAACATCTTGACTTTTAGCAACTTGTCCCTTTTTTCTTGTATCTTGACGTTTTTTTGGAGTCGCTTTTTCGGTTTTTTCGCCTGCAAAAAACTGCAAATCTAACTTTACATACATGTTATCAAGCTCCTCCAAATAATTGTATTAACACTTGCATCGATTCAATAATATATGAAAATAGTTGCTTCACAATTGTAATGTACATAACCATAAATATAGAGACAACAAAAAGAGCAACTAATATTTTTAATGGCAGTCCAACAACAAAGACGTTTAGTTGTGGCACCGTCCTGGCAATAATACCTAATGCAACGTCAACAAGAAATAAACAGCCTACGATAGGTATTGCTAATTGAAATGCAGTTAAAAACAATTGATTGAATGTATCAATAATAAACATAACTAAGTTTTCATTATTAAAATTTATTAATTGGTCAAGCGGTATCATATCAAAGCTGTACATTGCTCCGTTTATCAATAAATGATGCGCATCTACCGATAATAAAAAGAGGGAAGCTATCATATAAAAATATTGTCCCATTAGCGGACTTTGTACTCCCGTTTGTGGGTCAATCACGTTAGCAATGGCAAACCCCATTTGAAAATCAATAAAGCCACCTGCTATCTGAACAGCGGATAAAATCATATAAGCAATTAATCCAAGCAGCAATCCAACAATTGCCTCTTTACCAACTAACAATAGAAAAGTTAAATCCAACGGAATTTCTGGAATATTGATGCTGTATAACGTGATCCAAGCTAGAAATATCGCAAGACCTATTTTAAATTGATTCGGTATATTTCGGTAAGAAAAAATGGGCACTGTCGCAAAAAAAGCCGTAAATCGAACTAGAATTAGTAAGAAAGCAGGGAAAATATTTATATTAATCATTTCTAACATTTACTTAACCTACAAACTGGTTTAGATTTTGAAATATATTACTTGCGAATTCCACCACTCGTACAAGCATCCATGGCCCAAATAAGACTAAACCGACTAATACAGCAACAATTTTTGGTATAAATGCAAGGGTTTGTTCTTGTATTTGTGTTGTTGCCTGAAATATACTTACCAATAATCCAACAATTAGAGCTAGCAACAATAATGGTCCTGTAACGATTAAAACCGTATATATACCTTGTTGAGCTAATGTAATTACGTGTTCTGCGTTCATATACTCACCTCAATAACCTACTAACTAAACCCTTGCAGTAATGATTGCGTAATTAAATACCAGCCGTCTACTAATACAAATAATAGAATTTTAAATGGTAATGAGATCATAACAGGAGGTAACATCATCATTCCCATCGACATCAAAACACTTGCTACAGCCATGTCAATTACTAAAAATGGAATAAATATCATAAAACCCATCTGGAAGGCTGTCTTTAATTCGCTAATCGCAAATGCAGGTACAAGTGTCGTTAATGATATATCCTCAATCGAATCAGGAGCTTCTAGTTGATTATAATCTAGAAACAAAGCTAAATCTTTTTGTCTTGTATGCTCTGCCATAAATTCTTTTAAAGGTATACTAGCTCTGTCGTATGCCTCATCTAACGTAATTTCTTCGTTAAATAAAGGGGTCAACGCTTCTTCATTTACCTGGTTAAATGTTGGTGCCATAATGAAAAAAGTTAAGAACAGGGCTATACCAATTAAAACTTGGTTAGGCGGCATTTGTTGGGTCGCTAATGACGTTCGAACAAATGAAAGGACAACGATAATTCTGGTGAAACTCGTTAACAATATAACAATACTTGGAGCTAGAGAAAAAACTGTCAACAATAACAGTAGTCGTACAGATGTTGAAACATTACTCGGATCAGTACCTGAAAATAAATCTACAAATTCATTCATGTTTATCTTCTTCCTTACGTTTATAACTATTCGTAATCTTGTTTCTTTTATCTTTTAAAGATTTTAACTCTGATTCAAACAGATTTGAAAAAGAACCAGATGAACTTTCTTTGTCATTTTTATTCTTTTTTGTTAATTTTCCAAATGTATCACCGAGTAATTTTGACAGTTGCGGATTTACCACTGTATTATCTGAAGCTTTCTGATTTAGTAATCGTTCTTTGGTGTCTTCATCTTCTATCTCTGTCAATAATTCAATATTTTCACCAACACCTACAACAAACAAACGTTCACCAATTCGAATGATTTGTACAGACTTATTTGTACCTAATGGAAGTCCTCCAAGATTTTTTAGAGCGGCTGAACTTTGACTAATTTTATTTTTCTTATTCAAGAATTTAATAAGCAAATAAATTAAGCCAACCACAATAGCCAAAGCTACAATTACTCTAATCATCACTCCAATTATGTTGGTGGAAGAACCATTCTTAATACCCGGTTTTTCTGCTGGAGATGGCTGCTCTTCTTGATTACTTTCACTAGTATCATTATTTGTTTTATCCTGTTCAGTAGCATTTGGATCATCAAATAATTCATCCACGGTCCCATTAGGCGCCGCTGAACTATAAATCGGCATGAATAACAAACCAAAAAGTAAAGCAGGGATTAATACTTTAATTATTCGGCCCATAGCTTCATCAACTCAAAGCTTTTTGGATGGCATCAATTACACGGTCTGCTTGAAATGGTTTAACAATAAAATCTTTGGCGCCAGCTTGAATCGCGTCAATTACCATTCCTTGTTGCCCCATCGCAGAACACATGATGATCGTTGCATCCGGATTTAATTCTTTAATCTCTTTTAAAGCAGCAATTCCGTCTTTTTCTGGCATCGTAATATCCATTGTTACAAGATCCGGTGTCATCTCTTTATACTTCTCTACTGCTTCTACACCATTTTGGGCTTCACCAACTACTTCAAATCCATTCTTTGTTAAAATATCTTTTATCATCATACGCATAAAGGCTGCATCATCAACGATTAAAATTCTTTGTGCCACTATAAACCCCTCCGCCTTCTATTTTAATTTTTTTAAGCGATCTGATTGACTTACTATATCTGTTACACGAACACCAAAGTTCTCATCAATTACTACAACTTCTCCTTGTGCAATCAACTTGTTGTTAACATGAATATCAACTGGTTCTCCAGCTAGTTTGTCCAATTCAATGATAGATCCAGAAGATAATTCTAAAATATCTTTTACTGTATGTGTTGTGCGACCTAATTCTACCGTTACCTGCAACGGAATATCCATCAACATATTCAAATTACGTTTTTCATTTTGTGGTAAATCAACGTTATCAAAAGTAGAAAAAGCTGCTGATTGTACTTCGGCATTCTGACTACCCATTTCACCTAAATGTTTCGGTTGAGACGAAGCCTGACCATTATTTACAGCTGAAGATGTTTGCTGTTGTCTTGATGGTTGCTGTTGAACAGGCTCAGTTGGTTTTTCAGCTTGTTGTTGCGCTGGTTCTTGTTTTGTTTCATTTGATGGTGGATTTAATAATCCGTCTACCAATTCTTTTGCAAAATTAACCGGTAATAATTGCATAATTTCTGAATCAATTAATTCTCCAATTTTCAATTGGAAAGAAACTTTGATCAACACATCATCATCTGGTAAGTATTGACTGTTTTTGTCTTCTTTTACATCAAACACCATGATTGATGGTGGTGAGATATCCACCCGTTTATTAAAAATTGTCGACATACTTGTTGCTGATGTACCCATCATTTGATTCATTGCTTCTTGTACTGCACTCAAATGAATATCATTTAGTTCTTCATTATTAGTTTTTCCTTCACCGCCTAACATAAGGTCAGCGATAATTGCTGCGTCATTCGACTTTAATACAAATAGATTTACTCCTTCAAATCCATCGGTATATTGCACCTCGACGCCAACATGTGGCTTAGGAAATTCATCTTCTAATGCACTATGTTTAACTGTAGATATTGTTGGTGTAGTGATTTCTACTTTTTGATTTAACAAAGTAGACAAGGTTGTCGCAGAACTACCAAATGATATATTTCCTATTTCTCCTAAAGTATCTGTTTCAATTTCTGATAAATAGCTTCCTACTTCTTCAGCTGGATCATTAGTTGTTTCTGATGTATCATCATCCGATCCTTTAAGAAGCGCATCAATTTCATCTTGAGATAACATACCGTCATTCATCATTGGGTTGTTCCCCCTTTTCAATTTCTTCTAAAATCTGCACAGCAAGTTTATTCTTTTTCTTACCTGGTTGGACATAAAATAGGGATTCATTGTCTGCCTTCATCACCAGTGGATCCTCTATTGACTGATTTAATTGCATCACGTCATTTGGTTTTAAATTCAATAAATCATTGACTGAAATCTTAGTCTCACCCAACAAAACTTTTAAATCTAAATTAGCAGATTCTAGATTTTTGGTGAGTTGTTCATATTCACCTGGTTTTCTAACTTTTGTTTTCTCCGTTTGCATCCAATAATGAACCGATAATTTCGGAATAATTGGCTCCAAAACGACGTGTGGGATACAGATATTTATCATTCCACTACTTTCACCAATTGTGGTATTTAATGAAACAACAACCACTGTCTCGTTTGGGGATACCAGTTGTAAAAACTGTGGATTCACTTCAAATTCCTCTAAAATTGGATCAATATCAACAACAGAAGACCAAGCTTCTCTAAGGTTATCTAAAGCATTTTCAAAAAGCTGTGTCATTAAGCTTGACTCGATTTCTGTTAGAGAATCCACTTTATTTACACTAGTACCTTTACCTCCTAACATACGATCAAGCATCGCATATGCAATGTTAGGATTAAATTCAAAAATTATTCTGCCGTCTAATGGTGACATACTGTAGATGTTTAAGATCGTCATCGTCGGTATCGAACGGATAAATTCTTCATAAGGAATTTGATCTACTGAAGCCACATTAATTTGCACATACGTGCGCAATTGGGCAGAAAAATAGGTGGTTAATAACCTTGCAAAATTTTCATGTATTCGTGATAAACTTCTAATTTGATCTTTAGAGAAACGTAACGCTCGTTTAAAATCATAAACGCGTACTTTTTTACTTTGTTCATCTTCTTTTAATTGGTTTGCATCCATTTCTCCCGATGATAAAGCAGATAACAGAGCATCTATCTCATTTTGCGATAGAACTTCATCAGCCAATCTTTTCACCTCCCGGTCAGGAGCTTTTACTATTGTATAATCTTACTTGTAATATATACATCGATGATCTTTCCATCATCCATAAGCTCATTCATTTGGTTTTTTATGTTTGTTTCTAATTCAGATAGCCCTGATTGAAAATCTTCTTCGCTTAACGAAACAGACTCTTTAATAAAGATGTTTTTCAATTGAGGTTGTCTTTTCTCTACTTCCTGTCTAGCTTTTTTACCATCAGTTACTAATTGAAACTGAATTCTTACTATACTTCCATCTTGTAAATCGGTGGTCATTTCTTCCGTTGTAAACGAATGGTTGACCATGTCATCAATGCTAAGTTCTTCTGGAGGATCATCTCCTGAAAAGAACATAATATAAACAACCGCACCTACTCCTGCCAACGTAATGACTATTAATGAAATAATCATCATTTTAAATAACTTAGGATTCATGTTTTTCACTCACTTCTGTTTGAGGTCCCCGCAACCCTATTGTTTGATAATATTGGGTTACTAAATCAATCACTTCATTTTCTGTCTCTTTAACCACCATTTTTTTACCACCTAACAGAGTGATTGTGGTATCTGGAAATGATTGAATTTGTTCAATGTATAATGCATTTATGGTAAAGCTTTCACCAGTAAATTTAGTAACTTTAATCATGATTTGGTAGGAGCAAGTTAATTAGACTTGCTCCCTCCCCCCTTTTTATCGTTTCAAGTTAACTAATTCTTGTAAAATTTCATCTGATGTTGTGATGATTCTTGTATTCGCTTGGAAACCACGTTGTGCTGTAATCATTTCGGTGAATTCTTCTGCCAAGTCAACGTTTGACATTTCTAATGCACCAGCAATAATTTTTGCAGTACCTTCAGATTCAGGTGTATATAAGATAGAATCCGCTCCAGCAGTGAAATCTCCGCTGCCATCCGAGTCCACATACATTTGACCAGAGTTTTGAGTTGTTTGATACATATTTCCACCTAATTTTTCTAAACCGCCTGGATTTGAAAACTTAGCAAGTGAAATCTGACCAGCCACTTTTGTTTCTCCAGCTTCTACGTAATTAACTGTACCATCACTTGATATGCTAAAACTATCTGCAGTTTTCGGGATATTTATAGCATCTACTTGAGTAGTAACGCCATCATTTGTGCCGTTTGCTTGGAAACCCATTAGATACTGACCACTTGGATTAACTATAAAACCATTATCGTCTAGATATAAGTTACCGGCACGAGAATACTGTAATTCAACATTTGCTGCGATACCTTCAGGAGCAAAACCAGCAAAACCAGCAGGTGTAGGATCAAATCCTTGCCCAAAGACTAACATTCCATCGCCTTGAAGCGCCACATCTAAAGCTCTGTTCGTTGTTTGACGACTTCCCTGCGTATGAATATTGTCAATTGTTCCAACCTGTGATCCTAAACCAACTTGGGATGGGTTCATCCCTCCACGTGTAGCTGTTGGTGCTGATGCAGCTGATGATGATTGACTTAGCATATCTTGAAACGTAACGCGACCTCTTTTGAAACCAGCAGTATTTACATTAGCAATGTTATTCCCGACTACATCTAATTTGGTTTGAAATCCTCGCATACCAGCAATTCCTGAATACATTGAACGTAACATTTTTAATTACTTCCCCTCGTTTTAAGTTTTTCAGCTGTTTCTGTCCTTCCACAGCTTTATAGCCTCCCAATTTGGGTCCAGCTTAATCCATTAAAATAGTTCCATTGATGTTTGAAAAAACTCTAGCTTGTGCTTCTTCTCTATCCATCGCGGTAACTACTGTATTGTTTTTTGCACTAACTACCAGTGTGCCTTCTTTCATTACTACTAGTGAATCTGTTATTCCTTTTTCTTTTGCTTCATTTACTTTTTTCGTAACTGCTTGCCATTTCGAATCATCAATCTTAATATTTCGTTCTTCTAATCTTGTTTGCGCATGTTTACTTATTTTAAGAGATTGTGCACTAGTTAATACATCTTTAAATGCAATATTTGCTTGACTTTTCTCTTGCGCTTTTTTTGTTTTAGGAAGCAGCACTTGTTGATGAATTTGTTGGATGCGATGATCCATATGAATCCCCTCACTATTCTTTAGCTGGCTGCTCTATCTTTAATATTTCATCGGTGTAAATCTTTTGGTTGTTTGCTAATTCCAAAACTGCATACCCTTCTTTTTCGCTTATTGCTACTACAGAATCTTTGATCGTCTCTTTAGGCTCTTGCACTTCTCCTGTCTCTTCATCTATTTTATAGTAAGAAACATCTTTACCGATTAAATGACTGTACTGAATAACCGGTGAGACGGTTTGGTTTTGAACTAAATTAGTAATCGACTTATTCATACTCATCATTTGTTCTAATGAAGAAAAGGTAGCCATTTGCGAAACAAATTCTTTATCTTCCATCGGATTCATTGGATCTTGATTTTTTAATTGTGCCATCAATATTTTAAGAAATTCTTCTTTACCCAATGTTGAACCTGTCGAACCTCTAGATTGATTACTTAAATAATAGGATGTATCAATCGATGTCAATTTCAGTCACCTACACTTTCTCATTCCATAATATATCAGCAAAACTTTGTGACTCTTCTTGATTAGTGTCATCGCTGTTTTCAGCATCTTGATTGTCACTATTTGTTTGTCCAGAAGAATGGCCCAATTGATCTTCAAAATTATCACTTGTATCTTGGTGTGACATTTGGAAATTCTGAGCATCTTGCTTCTCAATTACCACTTGTTGCGGAGAAAACATATGTCTAAGTTGTTGGATATTTCCTTCTAAAGCATCTTTAGCTGCTTGGGTTGTGGTAATTAATTTAACAAGCATTTCACCATTTTGTTGAATTAACCGAACCGTTATATCACCTAATTGTTTCGGGTTAAGTTTTAGCAACAATTCATTTGAACCATTGGCTTTAGACATAAATTGACTGGATTTCAATATGTTTTGAAACTTCTCAATTAGTTCATTTTGCATGGCTTTTTGATCTGTTGTCGCCGATTGATTCATGTGAATAACAAATTGTTCAACTTTTGAAATCGCTTGTCCACTAACTGAACTCATAGATGCGTGATTAGTATTGGTAGTTACGTCTTTTGCTTCATTTGACATTTTAGACATTGCATTTTGAACCCACTTAGAAACATCTGTAATTGTAACTTTTGCCGATTGGTATGAGCGTACTGCCCCATCCATTCGATTTTGATACGCATGCATCAACCGATCCCAAAGCTTTGCTTCTGTACTATTTTTATCTTGAGATAATACATTTGCCGCCACATTTGGGGCGTTTTTCATTAATGCACTCCACTGTTCTAATGATTTTAATAACTTTGCACTAAAATCATTTGATGACGCTCCAGAAACAACTTGTTTAAGCACATCTTTTATTTGATTCCACATTTGCGTAGCTTTTTCAAGTGAAACTGATTGCTCTGTTTTTCCAGTGTTACTTGTGACATTAATTGTTAGGTTCTCAACATGCATCCCTTCTGTAGGAAGCTTCGATTTTGACGTTTGTTGCATGGATACACTTAACATTTGCAACATAATCGCTTGCTCTTCTGGTAAATTTTCTAATAAAGATGCCATTGCTTCTTTGGCGTCAACTGAATTAGTTGAATCTTTGTCTATGCTAGTTAACAATGACTGAATCTTTTCGCTATCAATCCCAAAACTTTCAAGCAAGTTTACTAAATCTTTTTCAGGTAGTTGAGTTAATTCAGCGAACCTTTCTAGAGATTTCTCTGAGCTTGCTAAAGTAGAACGGATTGAAGTACCCTGATCACTTGCAAGGGTTAGTTGTTTTTGCTTCGCAGCCATGTTGTCAAATAAATTTGCAAAAGATCCGCCGTTATCTTGTTTCGTACTATGATGAGTTGATTGACGAATAGGTTGTTGATTTAAAACGATTCCTATATTCATTGTTTCACCTCCCTTCAAATTGGGTATAAATAATTATTGCAATAGTTGTTGGGTTAAATTAGCTGCAGTTTCTGCATCCATTGCACTTAATATTTCACCACGAGCTTGATCATCCATTTCGCTTAAAATGGTCGTAGCAAGTTCTTGATCTAAATTAGCCAAGATAGGAGCAGCGCGCTCTGCATCCATTTCTTCGTATGATTTCGTTAGTTTTGCTAGGTTTTCATTGCTATTTGCTTCTGATTCAGATTCCGTACTTTCAACTTGTTCTTCTAATTGATTGTTTAATTTAACAATCTCTTGATTTAATTCATCAATAGTTGATTTTTGCGTAGCGACTTCTCCTTGTAATGATTCAATCTGTTGATCTTTTTCAGCTAATTGATTATCAACCTGTTCTTGTTCTCGTTCTGTTTCCGCTTCTTGTTCGGTGGTAACAGCAGACGATAAAAATGGAATTTTGTTAGCAACATCTTTTGATTTAGAAACAACGTCTATCCCCATAAAAGTTAAGACAATAAATGTAACTATAATTGCTAAAATAAGTGGTACGATGATTACTATTAACCATTGGAAGAAACCAGGTCTTTTGGTTGTTTTTTCGTTTGCTTGAGCCATATCCATCACCTATTTTCATTCATTAAAAATTGTCGCATGGACGTTTCATCTAATTGTTTCTTTTCTTTCTCAACTAGTGATAGTTTTTCTGCTAAGTTCTTTTTTTCAATGATTTTTTCAATTTTTTTCACTTCTACATGTGCCGTTGTTAAATCGGATTGCTTATCTTCCATATCCTTGCGAGCTTTATTTACTTCTAGTTGAACTTTTTCAATCCTTTTTTTTATTTCTTCAATATAAGCATAATGTGTGGCTAAGGTAGTGACAGTTCCCGTTGATTGTAGATAATACTGATATTGATGCTCTACTTCTTCTTTTTTCTTTAACAAGTCATATAAACTAGTTGCGATTGTCTCAAATTCATTAACTGATTCTTGGTATACCAATTGTGCTTTGTCTTTGATCCGTTCTTGATGTGATAGAATTTTTTTGAAAGCTCGTACATCTGCCATTAGCGGAGCCCTCCATGTAATGTTTTGTCCATTAGTTCAATTGCATCTTCTCTCGTAATTGCTTCATTCATATCTTGTTTTAAAAATTGAATGACTTTAGGATATAGTTGGATAGCATGATCCACTTCTCTACTTGTCCCTTTTTTGTATGCACCAATTTGAATAAGTTCATAATTTTCTTCATATGTTGCTATGATCGAACGCATAGCTTGAGCTAATTGTTGTTCCTTTTCAGATGTGATTTGTGGCATCACTCGACTAATAGATTTCAAGACATTGATGGCTGGATATTGTCCTTGCTCTGCCAGTCTACGATCCAAGACAAAGTGACCATCCAAAATCCCTCTTGCAGTATCGGCAATAGGGTCATTTAAATCATCACCATCAACTAAGACAGTGTAAAATGCTGTAATAGTACCATGACTACTCGTACCTGTTCGCTCTAACAATTTAGGCAAAGTAGCAAACACGGAAGGTGGATACCCTTTTGTTGTTGGTGGTTCGCCAGTGGCTAAACCTATCTCACGTTGTGCCATTGCAACCCTAGTAACAGAATCCATCATTAAGTTCACGTTGTAACCTTGATCTCTAAAATATTCACAAATTGCCGTTGCAGTATAAGCTCCTTTTATTCGCATTAAGGCTGGTTGATCAGAAGTTGCTACAATGACAATTGATTTTTTCAATCCCTCTTCACCTAGATCTTTTTCAATGAACTCTCTTACTTCCCGACCACGCTCACCAATAAGAGCAATAACATTTATATCAGCTTCACTATTACGGGCAAGCATTCCTAATAATGTACTTTTTCCTACACCACTACCAGCAAAGATTCCCACGCGTTGTCCTTTTCCTACGGTTAATAAAGCATCAATTGTTTTCACACCAAGTTGGATCGGCTCTAAAATTCTCGGGCGATTAAGTGGATTTGGTGGCATTTGGTCAGTTAGATAAGGTAGCAAACCTTTGGGTAGCGCTGAGCCATCTAATGGATTACCAATCGCATCAATTACACTTCCAATTAACCTTTTCCCTATTTTTATTGTTAATGGACTGTTTGTTGCCTCCACTAAACTATCTGGACTAATCTCATTAATAAAAGAGTAAGGCATTAGTAGTACGTTCTCTCCATTAAAACCTACAACTTCTGCTAATATCTTTTGTGTCTCAGAGGTATGGATATAACATACATCTCCAATACTTACAGAGGGGCCAACAGATTCAATCATTAATCCGATGACACGCTTTATCTTCCCGTATCGTTTATACAAATCTACTTGGTTAATTCGATCAACAAATGCTTCAAGATTCACGTTGCAATTCCTCCAACAATTGATGTAATTGCTCTCGCAAGTTATCTAATTGTGTATCCACACTGGCATCTACTCTTCCAAATGGAGTCTCCATTATACAACTACCTTGTTCAAGCGCTTCATCCGGATAAAAATCCAACTCTACTTTTGTATCAACAATTTCATTTAACTCATCTCGATATTTCTGACAAAGAAGAAAATCAGTTGGATGTGTAAAAATCTGAATGATCGGTTGATTCCTGGCCTCTGTAATTACATCTTTTACAATCGAAATGAAAGCATCTTTCTCATTCATTAACTGGTGTATGATTTTATTTGCTGCAGCAACGCTTAAATCCAGTATTTTTGGTTGACTTTGCTCAAGTAACTCTGCCTTATCTTTTCGCATTAACTCAATAATTTGTTTTGCTTCATCTAGTAAGCTCTGATACTGTAATTGGCCGTCTTCCTCACCTTGTTGAAAACCAGCTTGATAACCTTCTCGTTTGGCTTGTTCAATCCATTCTTGTTTTTCATTTTCCCAAGCTTCTTTATTTTTCTGTATCTCTTCGTTCGCTTCTTTAATAAGATTATTTGTATTTGCTTTTACTTCTTCAAGTTCTTGTTTCGCGCTCGTAATTTGAGTTGATAAATCTTCCATTACATCATTATCATTTGTTGGATGATCGGTTTGTTGACGAAATTTAATCGGTTTTAAACCAATAACCCGACTATTATGATTAGACAATGATATCATCTCCTCCACCACGAGCAATTACAATTTCGCCAACTTCTTCTAAGCGACGAATAGCAGACACGATTCGCGTTTGTGCTTCTTCAACATCACGTAATCGAACAGGCCCCATGAATTCCATTTCCTCTTTAAATGTTTCTGCCATTCGTTGTGACATATTACTAAAGACAACTTCTTTCACTTCGTCACTTGCAACTTTTAATGCTAAACGTAGATCATCGTTTTCCACTTCTCGAACCACTCGCTGAATTGCTCGATTATCAAGCGTAACGATATCTTCAAATACAAACATACGTTTCTTGATTTCTTCTGCTAATTCAGGATCTTGAATCTCAAGGGCATCTAAGATTGTTCTTTCTGTACTTCTATCTACACCATTTAATACTTCAACAACAGCCTGGATACCACCAGTTTGTGTGTAATCTTGTGTTACTGTAGCAGATAGTTTTCGTTCAAGTATTTGTTCCACTTCATTAATAATTTCTGGTGATGTGGAATCCATAATGGCTATTCGTTTAGCAATATCCGCCTGCATTTCTTGTGGAAGTTCAGATAAAATCTGTCCTGCTTGCTCTTTTTCTAAATAAGATAAGACAAGTGCTATCGTTTGCGGATGTTCGTTTTGAATAAAATTCAAAATCTGACCGGGATCTGCTTTTCTAGCGAAATCAAATGGCTTTACTTGTAAGGAAGATGTCAAACGTGAAATAATGCTTGTTGCTTGATCTTGACCAAGTGCTTTTTCCAAAACAGTTTTTGCATAATTGATTCCGCCTTGAGAAATATAATCTTGCGCCAGTGCAATTTGGTGAAATTCTTCAAGTATATTTTCTTTCTGGTCTGATTCTACCTTTTGTACAGAAGAAATCTCTAATGTTAATTTTTCGATTTCTTCTTCAGTAAGGTGTTTATATACTTGCGCCGAAACATCTGGTCCTAAAGATATTAGTAGAATCGCAGCTTTTTGTTTTCCTGTAAGTTTCTGTGCTCTTCCTGCCATAAAGGTATCCTCCTAATCTTCTGCAATCCAGCTTCGTAATAATTTAGCAAACTCATCTGGTTTATCTGTTGCCATTTTTTCAAGCTGTTTTCTTCTAATGGACGCCTCAGTATCGGCCGGCTCTTCTATATCAGGGACTTCAAACGTTTGTTGCGTTGTAACCTCTTCACTGATTTCTTCATCTTGTTGTTTATTTCTTCTAACAAGCATGATAATTAAGCCAATAATAGCTAACAATAGTACGCCACCGACAATGTAAACCCACATCGGAATCATTGGTGCTGTTGGTGTTTGACCTTGGGCTTGATTTCCGTTAAATTCTTGGAAAACGATTGATGTTTTATCTGCTGGATTAATATCCGCACCATAAGACTCATCTATAGAGGTAGAAATAATAGAATTTAAGATTGATGCTATACTATTTTCTACTTCTGTTTGTTCTTGAGCTGTTAATAACTCGGGTTCACCATTTTCATTTAGCGTTCCTTTTGTATTATCAACTGCTATTTGAATTCCTAAATCTCTAATTTTATAAGGGCTTTCTACGATTTCACGGGTAATACGGTCAAATTCGTAGTTAATTGAATCTTGAGTTCTTTCATAGTCACCATTTCCGCCATTTTCAGCAGCTGGATAATTAGCAACATCTTCATCGCCAACACCAACCTCATCAGCTGCAGCGGCGCCTTCTCCGGTATACGTTTCTCTAATGGTCTCTGCACTAACAGGTAAACCTTCCATTGCTTCCTCATCAACTGGTTCCACAAGATTTTCCGTTCGATTTTCCTGTGTGAAATCAATATCTGCAGTAACTGATGCTACTACTTTATTTGACCCAATCATTGTACCTAACATCTGTTGCACACGACGTTGAATGTCGCGCTCAATATCTTTTTTTACATTTTGTTGCGTGGTATATGCATCTCCACTTGCAACAGTTGTTGAACTTTCTTGATCATAATAATTAAAATTTTGATCCATAATGACGATATTCTCAGTAGGTAGATTAGGAACAGTTTTCGAAACTAAATGATATAGTGACTTTATTTGTCCAGCATCAAATTGATAACCAGGTGTAGTTGTTAAAACGACTGATGCAGAAGCTGTCTGTTGCTCTTGGCTGACAAAGACTTGATCTTTGGGTAAGTTTATCATCACATTTGCATCTTCAATACCTGAAATACCCGAAATTAGATTAGCAAGTTCTGATTGCATCGCATCTAATTTCATCACATCGAATTCATTTTCCGTCATTCCCCATGACGAATTTTTACTAAAGAATGAATAATCAATATTTCCACTATCAGGAATACCTTGAGCCGCAAGATCAACAAGCAATGTATCAGCCTGTTCACTAGGTACTAAGATCGATGAACCCGCATTTTTAACTTCATATTTTACCCCACGAGTATCTAATTCAGCTTTAATTTGACCTATTTCCTGCATAGATAAGTCATTATATAAAGGCACCATTGTTGACCTTGTAAAAAAAACAGTTCCACCAATAACAATGATGAGAAACAAAAGAACCATAGAGAATAAAAACCCTTTTTGTTTTGTTGACTTACCACGCCAATATTCTATTAACTTGTTTTTGTAGTTTTCTAGTTTTTGTTTCATTCTCTTCCTCCATCAAGCATAAGCAATTATTTTCTATAATTGTTTATTACACTTGCATTCTCATCATTTCTTTATAAGCATCTACTGCTTTCTTTTGTACTTCAATAGCAGTATTTAACGTAATACTTGCTTTTTGAGCAGTAATCATCACATCATGCAAATCATCAATTTCTCCATTTACTAAAGCTTGCGTTTTAACATCAGAAGCTACTTGAGAAGCATTGAGTTGATCAATTGCTCCTTTTAAGCTTGAAGCGAACTTATTTTGTGCCTCACCAGGAGTAATCTTAGGTGAGGTTGATGCAACGTTCGTTGCCTGACCTGTTGCTTGTAAAGCTTGAATATTTGTTAGCATAGAGCATCATCCTCCGTTTTATTTACCTATTTCTAAAGCTTTCATTAACATACTCTTCGTTGCATTAATAGAAGTAACATTTGCTTCATATGAACGTGTTGCACTCATTAAGTCGACCATTTCTTCTAATGGATCTACATTTGGCATAGCCACATATCCTTGGTCATCTGCGTCGGGATGACTTGGGTTGTATACCATAGTAAAAGGTTCTTGGTCTTCTGTAATTTCAGCAACTCGAACACCTGAACCAACTTCACTTGTATTTTTAGCCCGATTTAAATAAGACGAGAAAGATGCACCTTGCTCTTCTAAACTAACCATTTTTCTACGATATGGTTCATATTCACCATCTTCATTAATTCTCGCTCTAGTCGTTTCAGCATTAGCAATGTTAGAGGAGATTGTGTCCATCCTTAGACGTTGCGCTGTTAAAGCACTGGCACTTGTGTTAAGAGAATGAAATATACTCATGATTACGCTCCTCCTCCTCTAATTACTCGTTGTAAGCTGTTGAATTTTCCATTCATTCGATCAACTAATGCTTGATAGTAGATTTGATTATTTGCTAATTCCGTCATTTCTTTATCTATATCTACATTATTTCCATTGTGATTGAATTGGGTATTTTTATTCATGGTAACTTGAAAAGGCTGATTGGTATGACCACTAAAATTAATGTGTTTTTCGTTTGTTCGCTTCGCTTGAAATTGTAGTTGATTATTTAAGGTATGTTTAAACGTAACGTCTTTGGCTTTGTAATTCGTTGTATCTACGTTAGCAATATTGTTGGAGATTGTTTGATTTTTAACTGTGGCGTAATCTAAACCAGTTTGTAAACTAGAAATAGTCCCTCCAAAAAGTGACATGATTTTACCTCCCTGTGTATAAACGGTCATAAACCATTGTTTTCTATCAAATATTGTAATTTAAAAGTTACATAGTGTCTATGCCAACTATTAATAATCTGACTATAGTTGCTACAATTTGTTGTTGAACTAATTCTAAAGAACCAGTTTAGTAGTAGGATTGTTCTTATGTGAAAATTGTCGAAAAATCGCTCCCAAAAATATTATTACACATAATAAGAAAAATAGAAACACCAAATTAAAATTATTTGGGAGTAATTCTCCTATTAAATTTACATTTTTCCGCTAAAAATTTACCGTTATTTTCTTGACTTCAGTAAAATTAGGTATAATTAATCATTTTTATATTGGATAAAGTTGTTTTTTGGTTAGGTCTTTTTGTTGTTGGTAAAATTTTTTTATTGGTGAAGGTTTGAAAGTTACAATTAAAAAAATTATATAACTGATTTTATTGAATTAATAAATATCTATATAAAATAAAAACCGATGTTCAACTAGAAACATCGGTTTTACTATCTTAATTTGATTTTAATTGTTGTAATTCTAATAAGAACTTATTGTTCAATACTTTAATATACGTACCTTTCATCCCTAATGATCTAGATTCGATTACACCAGCACTTTCTAATTTACGCAATGCGTTTACAATTACAGAACGCGTAATTCCAACTCGATCAGCAATCTTACTTGCAACTAGTAATCCTTCATTTCCGTCCAATTCATCAAAGATGTGCTCAATAGCTTCTAGCTCGCTATAAGAAAGAGAACTAATCGCCATTTGAACTACTGCTTTACTACGTGCTTCAGTCTCTATTTCTTCTGTCTTCTCATGTAGTATTTCCATACCAACTACCGTGGCACCATATTCTGCTAATAAAAGATCATCATCATTAAAGCTTTGTGTTAAGCGACTTAAGATTAGTGTACCGAGCCTTTCTCCTCCACCAATTATTGGTACGATAGTGGTTAACCCCTTCTGGAATAGCTCACGGTTTTCAACCGGGAAAGCTGTATACTCACTATCAATATCAATATTAGCAGTTGTTTCATCGATATGAAACAAACTATCGGTGTACTCCTCTGGGAATTGTCTTTCTTCTAACATTGATTTCATTCGTTCATTTTCAATTTGTTGATTGATTGCAAAACCTAGTAATTTACCTCTTCTACTTACCACAAAAATATTTGCCGTGATGATATCGCGCAATGTTGCGGCCATCTCATTAAAATTGACTGATTTTCCCGTTGCTTTCTGTAAAATAGAATTAATTTTTCTAGCTCGTTCTAAAAGTTCCATGTTGTTCCTCCGTTTCTCTAAGACTGTCATTTTAAAATTATAAAATGTATTGACTTAGATCTCTGTTTTTAACGATATTTTCTAACTTTTCTTCTACATACCCTTTAGTGATCTCAATTGTCGGCATTGTCACATCAGCCGCTTCATAAGACAGATCTTCGAGTAACTTTTCTAAGATAGTATGTAGTCTCCTTGCACCTATATTATCGGTTTCTTGGTTCACTTCATAAGCAACTTCTGCAATTTTTGTAATCGCTTCATCAGTAAACACTACTTCTATGCCTTCTGTTTTTAATAATGCCTGGTATTGTTTTAAGAGCGCATTCGATGGTTCTACTAATATTCGCTCAAAGTCTGATACAGAAAGTTTCTCCAATTCTACACGAATAGGAAATCTTCCTTGCAATTCGGGAATTAAATCAGATGGCTTAGCCATATGAAAAGCACCTGCTGCCACAAACAGAATATGATCGGTTTTAACCGGACCATATTTGGTTACAATCGTGGAACCTTCAATGATCGGTAAGATATCACGTTGAACACCTTCACGCGAAACATTTGCAGATTGCTCAGACTTTCCTGCGACTTTATCGAGCTCATCAATAAAGATCATTCCAGATTGCTCCACTTTATCCAAGGCGATCTGTGTCACTTCGTCCATATCAATTAATTTTTGCGCTTCTTGATGAACAAGTACTTTTCGTGCTTCACTTACTGGCAATTTACGCTTTTTCTTCTTTTTAGGCATAAGTGAACCAAATGCATCTTGCATGTTCATACCCATTTGTTCCATACCTGATCCTTGTAACATATCAAACATATTAGAAGATTGTTCTTCTACCTCTATCGTTACGAGGGTATCTTCCAATTCACCTAAAGCTAGTTGGTGAGCGATTCGTGTACGCTTTGTTTCAATTTCTTGTGTTACTTCATCTTTTTCATTTGTATCTTCATTGTTTTGTTGATTTGAAAATAGCATTTCAAACGGATTTTTCGCTTGATTCTGTTGTTTTTTTGCAATCGGCACTAATAACTTTACCAATCGATCGTCAGCATGTTTTTTTGCACGATCTTGCACTTGTGACATTTTTTCTTCTTTTACCATTCTAATGGCCGTTTCAACTAAATCACGTACCATTGATTCTACATCTCTACCAACGTAACCAACTTCTGTGAATTTCGTTGCTTCCACTTTAATAAACGGTGCGCCAACAAGTTTTGCTAGACGCCTAGCAATTTCTGTTTTTCCCACACCTGTAGGACCGATCATCAAAATATTTTTTGGCACAATTTCATCTCGCATGTGATCATCTAATTTGGATCTGCGATAACGATTTCTCAGCGCCACTGCCACTGATTTTTTTGCTTGTTTTTGCCCAATAATATATTGATCTAGTTCTGCCACAATTTGTTTCGGTGACATACCCATACTCACCAACATTACCTCCTCAAGACTAATTAATTTCTTCTAAAATAATTTGGTCATTGGTATAGACGCATATTTCTCCAGCAATTTCTAAAGCTGCTTGTGCAATTTCTTTTGCTGATTTCTCTTGACTATAGCGTGTTAGCGCTCTTCCTGCTGCTAATGCATAATTACCACCAGAACCGATAGCTAAAATACCGTCGTCTGGTTCAATTACTTCACCTGTCCCAGAAACAAGAAGTAATGTTTCTTTATTCATAACGATTAACATTGCTTCTAATTTACGCAATACTTTATCACTGCGCCACTCTTTGGCAAGTTCAACGGCAGATCTTTGTAAATTACCGTTGAACGCTTCTAATTTTGCTTCGAATTTTTCAAATAATGTAAAAGCATCAGCCACAGAACCTGCAAATCCAGCAAGTACTTGCCCTTTAAATAATTTACGAACTTTTCGTGCCTTATGTTTCATTACAACAGCATTTCCCATTGTAACTTGACCATCACCGCTCATCGCGCATTGTCCATTATGTTGTACAGCAAAGATAGTGGTTGCATGAAACGTACTATTCATTCTCTCACCTCAACTTTTTCTTTTTTGTGCCCTTGGATGGCTATCCATATAAATATGTCTCAATCGATCTTTGGTAACGTGTGTATATATCTGTGTTGAAGAAAGATGTTCATGTCCTAGCAATTCTTGCACACTCCTAAGATCTGCACCTGCATTTAGCATATGAGTAGCAAAGGAATGCCGTAATGTATGGGGATGCAATTTTACTGTATCAGAAGCATGTTCCACCATTTTTTGCATAATTAATCGAATGCCTCTTGTTGTGATAGGATTTCCTTTATTATTCAAAAATAGAAAATGACTAGGTGTATTTGTCTTATTTATTAAACGTCGACGTCCATCACTAATGTAGGCTTTTATCGCATTTTCTGCATAGCTCCCGAAAGGAACATATCGTTCTTTTCGCCCTTTACCTAGAACTAAAATCGTTTGTAAGTCAAAGTCGATTGCGTCTAAAGTGAGATTCGTACACTCGCTAACACGTATTCCAGTTGCATACATTAATTCTAATATCGCTTGATTTCGTTGGCCTAATGGTGTCGATAAATCATTAATGGCGAATAGCGCGCCCAATTCTTCTTCATACAAAAAGTCTGGAACACGATGCTTATCTTTTGGAAAAGTAACATGTACAAACGGATTTCCAGCTACTACTTGTTCTCTCTCAAGAAATGTATAAAAACTTCTTAGACTGGAAATTTTTCTAGAAACACTTCGCCGCGTCAACGACTGATTATATAATGAAGTGAGATATACACGAACAGCTTGGTAATCTAATTCATCTAATTGTTTAATCCCTTCTTGATTTAAGAAATCAAAAAACGCTTCCACATCTTTTAAATAGAAATTTATCGTATGTACAGAGGCTCGCTTTTCTATTTGTAGAAAGGAATGGAATTGCTGCAGTTGATATTTAAACTCATTCACTTTTTCACCCCACTTAGGCGATTAAATCGTAACACATCAATTATAGTAACGCAATTAAATTTACAAAATTGTAATAAAATTCTGAATTAACTAATAAACTGAAATTTTGATGACTCGGTGTCAAGTATATTTGCTTACCAATGGATGATTATAGCCTTTTGGTTCATACTTGTCAATGAATAATTTTCATTGTTTTTAATAGGGTTATTTTTCTAATAATTAAAAGTATTATGTTACTTACTATATTCATATCCTTTTTTATGAACTTTCAATCCTTTTTTTAAAATAATTAAGCTAAAAAAAGACAAAAACGAACTATAATGAGATTAATCATATATAATTCGCATTCATGTCATTATTCACTTCGTTATTCATACCTTACTTAGACTTATTGCTGTGGTTCTTCTTTATAATCACAAGAGGTACATTCGATTTGTACACTTTTTTTGGATTTCTTTTCTACAAGTAAACTATTACATTTAGGACAAGGTCTAGTTATTGGTTTGTCCCAAGACAAAAAGTCACACTCAGGGTAGTTATCACACCCATAGAACGTACGACGTTTTTTTGATTTTCTTTCTACTATATTACCTGTTTCACATTTTGGACACCTCACACCGATTTCTTTCAGTATTGGTTTTGTATTTCGACATTCAGGAAAATTAGAACAAGCTAGAAACTTGCCATAACGCCCCATTTTATAAACCATCTCGTGCCCACATTTTTCACAAGTAATACCAGCAGGTTCATCTTTGATTTCTACTTTTTCCATTTCTTTTTCTGCTTTTTCCAATCGTTTTTCGAATCCTTGATAAAAGCCATCAATAATGGAAACCCAATTAGTTTCACCATCTTCTACTGCATCTAAGTCACCTTCCATTTTAACCGTGAAATCAACATCAATAATCTCTGGGAAAAATTCTTTAATTAAATCAATCACAATTCCACCAAGTTCTGTAGGTACGAACCGCTTGTTATCTAATGATACATACCCTCTTCGTTGAATCGTGTCTAATGTAGGAGCGTAAGTAGATGGTCGGCCTATTCCTTGCTCTTCCATTGTTTTTACTAATCTTGCTTCTGTATAACGTGGAGGTGGCTGGGTAAAATGTTGATTTGGTTTGATATCTTTTGCTTGAACGACCATCCCCTCTTCTAAGGCTGGTAATAATTTATCTTTTTCTTGCTTATTATCGTCATTTCCTTCTACATACACTTTCATAAAGCCTTTGAACTTAACCTTAGATCCAGTTGCTCGAAAAGTTACGCCATTTTGCGTAAGATGTACGGTCATGGTATCCATCACTGCCGGAGCCATTAAACTTGCCGTGAAACGATCCCAGATCAATTTATATAATCGGTATTGATCACGAGATAAAATACTTTTTAAGGAGCTAGGATCACGAAATGCAGAAGTTGGTCGGATTGCTTCGTGTGCGTCTTGTGCGCCTTCTGCATTTTTCTTTTGCTTCATGGCGCCAATGTAGTTTTCACCGTAATGCTGCGTAATATAATCTCTGCCTTCTGTTTTAGCTGTATCTGATAGTCTAGTTGAATCTGTACGCATATAGGTGATTAAACCTGTAATACCACCATCTTTCTTGCCTAGATCAATACCTTCATATAATTGCTGCGCAACCATCATGGTCTTTCTAGCTCGAAAGTTTAATTTACGGGCTGCTTCTTGTTGTAAAGAAGAGGTCGTAAATGGAGCAGATGGATTGCGTTTCCGTTCTTTCTTTTGTACTTTTTCTACCGTAAATTGCTTACTGGTTAATTTTGCTTGTATTTTTTCTACTTCTGCTTTATTAGGTAACTTTGTTTTCTTACCATCGATTCCATAAAAAGCGCCTTCAAAAGTGGTAGAATCCTTTAAAAAGGTACCATCAATTGACCAATATTCTTCTGGTTTGAAGTTGTTTATTTCTCTTTCTCTATCAATAATCATTTTGACAGCCACTGACTGAACGCGGCCTGCACTAAGTCCTTTTTTTACTTTCTTCCATAATAACGGACTAATATTATACCCAACGAGTCGATCCAAAATTCTTCTAGCTTGTTGAGCATCTACTAAATCCATATTGATGCTTCTTGGATGTTTAAATGATTCTTTAATCGCATCTTTCGTAATTTCATTAAAAACAACACGACAAGAAGAATGCTCATCAATATCTAAACTGTGGGCAAGATGCCAAGCAATTGCTTCCCCTTCTCTATCGGGGTCAGCTGCAAGATATACTTTTTTTACTTTTTTTGCTGCTGTTTTTAATTCTTTTAGTACGGGACCCTTTCCACGAATGGTAATATATCTTGGATTATAATGATCTTCCACATCTACACCCATCTGGCTTTTTGGTAAATCTCTAACATGTCCCATTGATGCTTTTACTTTATATTTTTTTCCTAAATAACGTTCAATCGTTTTTGCTTTCGCAGGTGATTCTACTATTACGAGATAATCTGCCATTTCTTCGTTCCTCCCAAGAGGTTTTCATTCCTGTTTATCTTTTTGATAAATCTTCACTATTATTAAATACTTGTTACCGTTTTGTCAAACGTTAACATTAGTATCATATTAAAAAAAGATTATTTTAGTACCTCTATTTATCTATATTAAAAGCCATGATTTCTGCGATTCATTCCAATCTTGTAACAAATCTTCGGGATGTTGCACTAATTTTGCACCATCTTGAATCATCTTATGACAACCCTTTGTTTGTTCTAACCACGGGGAACCAGGAATGGCGTACACTTCTCTCCCCTGTTCTAAGGCTTGATCTACAGTAATTAGTGAACCACTCTTTTCCTTCGCCTCTATCACAATCGTTCCAAAACTTAAACCGCTAATGATCCGATTACGTTCAGGGAAATGATATCTTTTTGGTGGTGTTTCTGGAAGATATTCCGAAATAACTAAGTGACTAGTAACTAATTGGTGAAATAATTCAAGGTGCTGCTTTGGATAGACGGAGGCTAGTCCGCTTCCTAAGACTGCAATCGTTTTCCCATCATAATAGGTGGCTAAACGATGAGCATAACCATCAATACCTAGCGCCATTCCACTAACAAATAACCACTTTTCTGTGATTAAAGGAGCCAAAATAGTATACATTTTCTTTTTTGCTTCTCTGGATGGTTGCCTTGTTCCTACCACACTAAGTGAAGGTTGATAATGAATAAAACTCGGATCACCTAAGCCATATAAAACGAGGGGAGGATCAGGTATTTGCCTGAGTGAGGTTGGATAATTTTCATCTATTATTGTCCATATATGATAATTTTTAAAATCCATGTTTACTTGTTTGATTAGGTGATTGTCGTGTAAATCATAATAAAGAAGATTTGCCCTTTCTATTGAAAGATGAAGTAGTTCTTGTAACTGATTAGAGGAATAATCATAGAGGTATGTTAAAGAAGGGTCTTGCGTTAATAAATGACGAATAATTGTTCTTGAGACTGATCGACATCTATACAGATGAAGTAAACGATGTCTCGCTTGTTTATCTTGCAATCCACTCACTCCCTATTTCATATACTAGTTGATGTACTAAAATTTCAGGTCGTAACGTAAAAAACAGTTAGCAAAAGAAGGAATCTGGAACAAAAAGTTTTTTTCATACTGTTGGATATTTATTTGTTCCAGACAATTTGTTACGAAGCCTTCTCTTTTCAGATAATACGTACATTGTATAAAAATAACAGTGTATTGTCTATCTTTTTTTTGCTTCATTATTAATTTGATCGCTTTGTTTATCGACTTGATAGATGAATGCAAATACTTCTGCAACTGCTTGATAGAGTTCTTCAGGTATTTTTTCGTTGATATTTAACTTCGACAATAATTCAATTAAATTGTGATCTTCTTGTATTGGAACATTGGCTGCTTTGGCACGCTCGATAATTTCTTCAGCAATTAAACCAGCCCCATTGGCTGAAACTCTTGGTGCATGTTCTTTTTGAGCGTCGTAACTTAATGCAACAGCTTTTTTCTGTTGATATTTTTCTGTCATATACGAATATCCACTCCTTTGGTTGGGGATATTGGCTGCTCTTGTGTCTTCTTTATTTCTTCTTGTATCTGTTCCGTTAATTGCTTAAATTGAACCGATAATAATTGATACTCACTTTTTGCTAAACCTTCCTGTAAGCTAGGTTGTAATTGTTCAATAAACGGAGAAATTTCTTGATGTTGATTAAAAACGGTAAGACTAATCCTACGATTTTGAATGGACATATCGATCCACGTATCACCAATGCTAGAAAGCTCCAAAAAAAACATAATTCGGCAGTAGTCTGGATTGATTTCACCCTTTTCATTACGTTTGCTTTCCATATCTATTTGCATGTTCTTTTCTAATCCAAACATATTAGGAAGTTGCATCGTTGCTTGAATAAAAGCGCCATCTTCTTTGATACTACCAATTTGCATACCAATAAGTGTTTGGAGTAAGTTTTCTTTTTCCTGCTTTCCTATTGTACTTCCTTGTAGTGATTGTAATAGTAGTTTTTTTAATGATTGATCTTGCATGACAGCCGCTTGACTTTTTTCAGTGATTTGGTGCTCTAAATTTATACCAGAGAATTGCAAAAAATGTTTTAATTGTAAGACAAACTGCTCCTTTATTGGCATTGTAATATTTTTATTCATCGCCAACAAATCAAGTAGCTTATGTTCCGCATTTTTGGGTAACTGTTGCTCTGCTAAGCTAGTGAGTTTCGGTAAAAATGACGCGAATGTTTTCCATGTAGGTTCTTGTTGCCACTTTTGAAATAGTGTTGCTTCTTCATTTGTTAGAAAAGATCTAATTTTACTAGTCAAATGATTATTTTCAATAAATGACAGCAATTGTTGTTGTAAAGCTTGTTGTTTCGGATGGTCCTGTCCTGGTTGACCCACAGCTTGCATAAGTTTAGCGAATTGCACCTGTTGTTGTTCTGTTAAACCTAACTGCCGAGAAAATAATTGCCCTAATCTTTGGCTAATATAACTATCTCCAGATTGCTTCACAGCTACTTCTAACTGGCTTTTCATTGCATCTGTTTGTGTCATCTTAAGACTCTCAGCTACCATACCAGCTTTTTTCAACACTTGTACAACGTCTTGGTTTCCTTGATCCAATTGATCTTGCAAGAACGGTAACATTTGATTTGATGCGCCAGTTTTCGTTGACTGATTAAACAATAGACTGTTAAGACGAGAAGCAAGCAAAGGCGTCGTTGAATTTGTACCTTGCTTTGATGGCTGTAATAATTCATACACTTCTTGCATTTGTGTACGTAATGAATTTTTTTCTGCATTCGCTAACGATTGATAGATTGATGAGGTTATTGGCAATTGTCGTTCCATCATCTCCATTAGTAATGGTGCAGAGGTCTTTCCTTGACCTGGTTTTAATTGCAACGCCTGTATTAATGTTTCTGGACGAAAGGTAACATTTGCTTCCATTAAATTTCGTACAAATTGGATATTGGCTTTTGATAACGGTAATTTCAACTGTTTTAATAAAGCCACTACTTGCTGCTCCATTGACTTTGTGCCTGGTTGGTCTGTTACTACTTTTAAATGTAACATCTGATCATTGGATTGTACTTGAAACCAATAGTTACTATCTAAAGATAAAGCTGTTTTTAATTGCGCAATAACTTTTTGGTTTCCTAATTGTATACTTGCGCGTTGATTTGGATATATCTCTAAGACTTTTCCAAGTAATATTTGACCTGGTTTTAACGCACTCGTTTTTGACGTAACATTAGCTGTTGTCACCGATGATTTCGAGGTTACATGATTGGAGTAAATAGACAATGCTCATCCTCCTTTCTTACGATTTAATCGGCGCAAAAGACTGTCGATGATAAGGGGTAATTCCGTATTTCGTAATGGCAGCTAAATGTGTTTTTGTGCCGTAACCTTGATTTTGATCAAAGCCATATTGTGGATATATTTGATGCAATTCTGCCATCATGTTATCACGTTTTACTTTTGCTAAAATACTCGCTGCAGCAATACTAATACTTTTTTGATCTCCTTTTATAATTGCTTCTGAAGAATATGGTAAATCCGAAAGATCTACGGCATCCACAAGTAAATGATCTGGTTGGTGTGTTAAACCCGCCACTGCTTGTTTCATTGCTCGGATAGTAGCTTGATAGATATTAATTTGATCAATCATTTGATTATCAACAATACCAAAACTGTATGTGACTGCTGATGTTGTAAGCTGTTCATAAAATGATTCTCGTTTCGCTCGAGACATTTGTTTCGAATCATTGATTCCAGGTAAATAGACATCTTTATCTAAAACCACAGCAGCAGCTACTACAGGACCAGCTAGTGGACCACGTCCTACTTCATCAACCCCTACCACAATGTTTTTTCCTTGCTGATACGCTTTTTGTTCATATTGTAGCATTCGATAAAATTGTGTTTCTAATTGTTGTGCTTTTTCTTTTCTGTTTAAATATTTCTTTAGCGCTGTTTGAACACCTTTTCTTTCATCCATATGTAAAAGTTGTAGTTGTTCTTCCGATAACGTATCTGTTAACAATAGTTGTGTAATTTCTTTTACTGATTGCTGTTTTGTCATGTGTACTGGCCTCCATTGTCTGCCCCTACTAGCAGTCAATCTTTACAGATGAAAGTCTCACCTTTATCTATATATCGACCGTTTAGTAAAAAAATAAAGACATCCTTCAGCAGGAATGCCTTTAGCACTTTTTATTGACCTGGAAGTTCTAAGGAAACTCTGCCAAATTTTCCAGTTCGTAAATCTCTAATGATAACGTCCGCCGTTTTTTCTAGATTGACAAGACCACCACTTTCTAAACAACCGCGCAGGCGACCAATATGCTCCATTAGTTCTTCGGTATTGTTATTTACTTCTTCAAGCTGGTAACGGGACGCTAACATATTAGAATAGTTGCTTTGTAAATAATTTAACGTATAAGCAGCAACTTCTTCTAAAGGAAGTAGTTGGTCCTTGATCGTCCCTATCGTAGCTAGACGATAACCTACAAGTTCATCTTCGAACTTTGGCCATAAAATACCTGGCGTATCTAATAACTCAAAATCTTTCTTTACTTTAATCCATTGTTGATTAGTAGTGATGCCTGGCCGATCACCAGTTTTGGCAATTTTACGTTTGGCTAGGCGATTAATTAACGTTGATTTACCTACATTAGGAATCCCAATGATCATTGCTCGTGCAGGTCTTGGACGTATCCCTTTTCGTTTTAAACGTTCCATTTTTTCTTCTGCCATCTGTTTAGCCACTATAATCAGGGCTTGTACATCTTGTTTTTCTCCAGCATCTACTGCGACTGCTGGTATTTGTTGTTCTTTATAATAGTCAAGCCATTTTTCCGTTCTGACCGGATCTGCTAAATCTTTTTTCATCAAAACATACATTTTCGGTTTTTGTTTTAATACTTGATGTAACATTGGATTTTGTGATGATAAAGGCGCTCTAGCATCCACAAGCTCAATAACAAAATCTACTAGTTTAAGTTTTTCTTGTACTTCCCGTTTTGCTTTTGCCATATGGCCAGGGAACCATTGTATTGTCATTATTTACCTCCTAATCATTCACAAGCCCAAAGTGACTTAATGGCCAATAGATGAAGGAAGCACTTCCAACAATTTGGTCATAGGATATCAAACCAATCATACGACTATCTGTGGAGTTCCCTCGATTATCACCTAACACTAAGACATGTTCGGGTGGTATAACATCTACATTACCTGGTATATCACTCATCGAAAAATCCACTGTATACGTCTCATCTGGTGCGAGTGAATCTTTCTTCTCTTGTAAAAATGGTTCCTCTACTTGTTTGCCGTTTATATATAAGGTATCATCCTTCACGTCTACTGTTTCGCCAGGTAGTCCAATGACACGCTTAATATAATCTCTACGCTCTGTTGCGTGAAATATTACGATATCGAACCGATCTGGTTCACTTAACGCATAATTGATTTTATTTACTATCATATGATCTCCATTATGTAAGTTAGGTTGCATCGATGGACCCTCTACGACAATTGGGGTGAATAGAAACGTTCGAACAATATAGACTAACACAGTTGCTATCAGGAGTGCTTTTAACCAGTCCAACCATTCACTTTTTTTCTTTGCCATCTGCGTTTCCTCCGATACCGATTACTTCTACATATTATAGTTATAAAATATATGTCTATATTATACTGCGCAAATTTAAAATAACAAAATACTTATTAACAAAAAAGAGCTTGACAATGCAAGCTCCTTTTGCTGTATTCATTAGCGAATTTCTTTAATACGTGCAGCTTTACCACGTAGATTACGTAGATAGTAAAGTTTCGCACGACGTACTTTACCACGACGGCTAACTTCAATTTTATCAATACGTGGAGAATGTACAGGGAACGTACGTTCAACACCTACACCGTAAGAAATTTTACGTACAGTGAATGTTTCACTAATTCCACCATTCTGGCGTTTAATGACAACACCTTCAAATACCTGAATACGTTCACGGTTACCTTCGACAACCTTCACGTGAACTTTCACAGTATCACCAGGACGGAATTCAGGATGATCTGTACGAAGCTGTTCTTTTGTGATTTCTTCGATTAATTGTTGCATTATGTCACACTCCTTCCAAACCAATGCTCTTAACAATTTTTTCTGACAGCGGAACATCGTTTATACGACTTAAGTACTCACTTAAGCACAACTAACAATATATCATAATTCCACCAAGTCTTCAACTCTAATTTAGAAATCTTTATCTTGAGATTGGATCCAACGCTCTTCTTCATCCGTTAAAGAATGAGAGTGTAATAAATCAGGGCGACGTTGCCATGTTCGTAAAATAGATTGCTGATGTCGCCATTTTTTAATCTTTTCATGATGACCAGATAGTAGTATGTCTGGTACTTTTAACCCGCGAAAATCGGCGGGGCGTGTATAATGTGGATGTTCCAATAGACCGGTTGAAAAAGAATCTGCAGGTGCAGAATGCTCATTACCTAAAACACCTGGCAACAAGCGTACAACACTATCCATAACAACCATCGCTCCAAGTTCGCCTCCCGTTAACACGTAATCGCCAATAGAAAGCTCATCGGTAACTAGTTCTTGACGGATACGTTCATCATACCCTTCATAATGCCCACAAATAAAGATAAGCTGTTCTTCTTGAGCAAGCTCTTCCGCTTTCTGTTGTGTCAGCGTTTCGCCTTGAGGACACATTAAGATAACTCTAGGCTTTTGCTTATATTGATCTGACACATCTGCAACCGCATCAAAAATTGGCTGTGGCATGAGTACCATACCTGCGCCACCTCCATATGGGTAGTCATCTACCTTGTTATGTTTGTTCTCTGTGTAAGTACGAAAGTCGATAGTTTGATAAGAAAAAGCTTTGTTATCTTGTGCTTTTTTTAAAATCGAAGACTCCATGACACCTGTAAACATTTCAGGAAATAGCGTTAAAATATCAACATGCATTATTCTAGCAATCCTTCCATTGGTTCAATAATAATTTTTTGGTTATCAATATCAACTACTTTGACAATATCATCTATATAAGGCAGAAGGAGATCCTTTTGATTAGGACGTTGTACCACCCAAACATCATTAGCCCCTGGAGACAAAATTTCTTTAATCGTGCCAATTGCTTCCTCATCTGTTGTAATGACCTTGCATCCGATAATTTGATGATAATAATAATCTCCTTCATCTAGTTCATGAAGTTGATCTTCTAGTATTGTTAATATTCCTTCTTTAAATGGTTCAACCTTTTCAATCGTGTCATACGATTCAAAAGTAAGTAAATCAAATTGTTTATGCGTACGATGTGATCTCACTGTTAAAGGTATTGGTTCATCATTGTCTTTTCCAATCAAATATAAAATATTCCCTTTATCGAATCTTTCCGTAAAATCAGTGATACGTATTACTTTCACTTCCCCTTTAATTCCATGGGTATTAACTACTTTCCCAACATTATATCGTTTGTAATCACTCACTCTATTCACCTACTTCATCTATTCGAATAACGGTACCATCTTTTATAACAATCACTTGTTCCGTCATGATGTTATCCCACTTTGTTCCTACCTCAACTTCCGTCAAGGCATCGACTTCTCTTTCAAAAATTTCACTTTCAAGTGGGAGTGTATGTATTTGCTCTAGTTGATTCTGCCAAAATCGTATGTTTTCTGTTCTTTTATCCAATTCTTGCTTGAATTTAACGATTACTTTTTGACGATTCAATTTATGTTGATGTTCTAATTTCTTTTGTTCAAATTTTAGTTGTTGTATCTCTTGCTCCAATTTTTGTATTCGATTTTGAAATTTTTGTAGCAATACTGTTTTACTTGCTTCTGTTATGATTTGTTTCACTTTTACTTTTTTTATAATTTGCATAGAAGCTACCTCGCTCTACTTTAACATCGGTTACTACTCTTAGTATAAACGATTCGTAACGGTTTGTTAAAGTATGATGTAAACATTAAATATACAAAAACAGGGAAAGGTTTTTTCTCCCCTCCCTGCTTTACATCAAGTTAAGATAAATTCTTTTTTTCGAATCTGCACTCGCTGCGTAAACAACGGTTCGAATTGCTTTTGCAATTCGACCATTTTTACCAATTACCTTGCCAACATCGGCCGGGTGAACTGTAAGATGATAAATCACTTTACTTGGTTCTTCCTTTTGAACGACCATAATTTGATCTGGGTGATCAACTAATGGTTTGACAATGGTTTGAATTAAGGCTTCCATGTTATCACACTACTTTACTTTTGGTTTTTCGAGTCGTGGAATTTCTTCATGATGCCTTCATTTGAGAATAAATTACGAACTGTGTCACTTGGTTTTGCACCTTTAGTCATCCAGTCCAATGCTTTTTCTTCATCTAATTTCACTTCAACCGGGTTAACAACCGGATTGTATGTGCCAATTTGCTCAATAATACGTCCATCACGAGGAGAACGAGAATCAGCTACTACTACACGATAAAACGGATTACGTTTTGATCCCATGCGTTTTAAGCGAATTTTTACTGCCATGTTTCGCACCTCCATTAATAAATGTCTAACACAAGTTTAGATTGTATCAGAAGTTGAGAAGTCTGTAAAGTGTTTTTCCATTACATGAACGGAAAATTAAATCCTTTACCTTTTTTCCCTTTCTTTCCTTTTTGCATATTAGTCATTTGTTTCATCATTTTCTTCATGTCATCAAATTGTTTTAATAAACGATTGACTTCAGAAACGGGGCGTCCTGAACCTTTTGCAATACGTTTTTTTCGACTCGCATTCATTACACTTGGGTCCACACGCTCTTTTTTAGTCATAGACTGAATAATTGCTTCAACATGTACCAATTGTTTTTCATCTACTTGAACATTCTTTAAACCCTTCATTTTATTTGCACCAGGAATCATGCTAATCAAATCCTCCAATGGTCCCATGCTCTTCACTTGAGACATTTGGTCAAGAAAATCATCAAAGGTAAATGATGCGTCACGCATTTTTTCCTCTAATTCTTGCGCTTTTTTCTGATCTACATTATCTTGTGCTTTTTCAATTAAGGATAGTACATCACCCATGCCTAGAATACGGGAAGCCATACGTTCTGGGTGGAAGGCTTCTAATTCATCTAATTTTTCGCCCATACCAGCGAATTTGATTGGCTTGTTAGTCACAGCTTTAATCGATAAAGCAGCGCCACCACGCGTGTCACCATCTAATTTGGTTAATACAACACCAGTCACATCTAGCTGCTGGTCAAAGCTCTCTGCTACATTGACAGCATCCTGACCAGTCATCGCATCAACCACAAGAAAAACTTCATCTGGATTTACATTTTGTTTGATCTGTTGTAATTCATCCATAAGATCTTCATCCACATGTAGACGTCCAGCTGTATCAATAATGACATAATCTAAATGCTCTTCTTTTGCTTTTTCGATTGCTTGATTCGCAATATCAACTGGATTCGCTTCCGTACCTAAAGAAAATACAGGTAAACTTAATTGTTTGCCTAATGTTTCTAATTGGTTGATCGCAGCAGGACGATAGACATCGGCTGCTACCAGTAAAGGCTTACGATTATGTTTTTTGCGTAATAAGTTTGCCAGTTTACCAGTTGTTGTTGTTTTACCTGCACCTTGTAGACCCACCATCATTATTACCGTAGGTGGACGCTCACTTACTGCAACCCTACTTTGTTCGCCACCCATTAGCGAAGTCAATTCTTCTTTTACTACTTTGATGACTTGTTGACCAGGTGTTAAACTCTCCATCACTTCTTGGCCAATTGCCCGTTCTTTAATGCGTTTAACAAAATCTTTAACAACCTTGTAGTTAACATCGGCTTCTAATAATGCAAGACGCACCTCACGTGTCATTTCTTTTACATCTTGTTCAGAGACTTTCCCCTTACCTGTTATCTTTTTAATCGTCTCCTGCAGACGATCTGCTAAGCCTTCAAATGCCATACAGAGTATCCTCCTACTCTAAGTCTTTTAACTTCCTTACTAATTCTTTCGTTGCTTCAGAAGAGATATCTTCCAACAAATGATCCACTATTTTTTGACGAGCTGTGAACTTTCCATATAGTTGAAGCTTTTCTTCATAAGCTTCAAGCATAGATTCTGTTCGCCTAATATTATCATAAACCGCTTGTCTAGAGACATGAAATGATTCAGATATTTCACCTAAAGAGTAATCTTCTAAGTAGTACATCTCCATATAATTACGCTGTTTCGGCGTTAATAACGATTGATAAAAATCGAATAAATAGTTAATTCTAGTCGTTTTTTCTAACAAAACAAAACACTCCTTGTTAAGCGAAACATCTTTACACTTCATAGTAGATGATGCGATTGTTAACTGTCAAGGGATTCATCATCACTTGACTCGATCATATCAGCGAATAAGCCGTAAACAAATGCTTGTGCATCAAATACTTCTAGATCTGTTACCTTTTCTCCTAATCCAACATATTTAACTGGTATATTTAATTCTTTTCGAATGGCAAGCACAATTCCACCTTTTGCGGTTCCATCTAATTTCGTTAATACAATACCCGTAACATTCGTTGCTTCAGAGAAAGTTTTCGCTTGAGATAAGGCATTTTGTCCCGTAGTTGCATCTAAGACTAATAATACCTCATGGGGAGCGCTCGGTACTTCTCGTTCAATGACTCGTTTTACTTTAGATAACTCATTCATTAAATTAACTTTATTCTGTAGACGTCCAGCTGTATCACACAATAACACGTCAGCATTTCTTGAACGTGCAGCTTGGATGCCATCATAAATAACAGCGGCAGGATCACTTCCTTCACTATGTTTGATTACTTCAACGCCGACTCGTTGTCCCCAAACATCTAATTGTTCAATGGCTCCTGCACGGAACGTATCTCCAGCAACGAGGACAACTTTTTTACCTTGTTCGGATAATTGATGCGCTAATTTTCCGATCGAAGTCGTTTTTCCAACACCGTTGACCCCGACAAATAAAAAGATCGATAAGTCGTTTGGCTGAAGATTTAATTCAGCTTTGACTGTTTCCTCATCCCCTGCATAAATTTCTACTAATTTTTCAGAGATAACATCTTTTAACATACTAGAATCTTTGATATTTTGGCGCTTCACTTCCATTTTTAATTCGTCAACAAGATCCATTACTGTGTTAACACCGACATCTGCTTGTATTAATATTTCTTCTAAATCATCAAAAAAGTCTTCATCTACTTGTCGATATCGTGCGACTAAATTATTTATCTTACTAGAAAAAGATCCTCTCGTTTTTGACAAGCCCGACTTGTACTTGTCGGAAACTTCTTGATTTTCTTCTGTTTTTGAGAATTTATCTTTTAATTTTTTAAAAAAACTCAACTGAACACTCTCCTTAACTAATACTTATTATTGGCAACTTTGCATATCATTTAACCAATTGATTCGTTTCTTCTAATTTCACAGAGACCAAGCGAGATACACCTGATTCTTGCATAGTTACTCCATACAGTACATCTGCCTCTTCCATTGTCCCTTTTCGATGCGTAATCACAATAAATTGTGTGTTTGCACTATAATCCTGTAAATAACGAGCAAAACGCTGTACGTTGGCATCATCCAAAGCAGCCTCAACCTCATCTAATACACAAAAAGGAACGGGACGGACTCTTAAAATAGCAAATAATAGTGCAATTGCTGTTAAAGCACGTTCACCACCAGAGAGCAAAGCCAATTGCTGGGCTTTTTTACCTGGAGGTTGTGCCTTAATCTCCACACCAGTCTCTAAAAGGTTGTCTGGATTGGTAAGCTGCAAAGCTGCATGCCCACCGCCAAACAACTGCTCAAACACAACTGAAAATTCTTCTTTAATTTGAACAAATGTATCTTCAAATCGACGTTTCATTTCTTCATCCATTTCAGCAATGACGGTATATAGCGTATCTTTTGCTGCTAAAAGATCCGTTTGTTGTTCTGTTAAAAATCGATAACGTTCTTCAATGCGGTCGTATTCTTCAATCGCCCCTAAATTCACCGTACCTAATTCTTCAATGGAACGTTTCAATAATTTGACTTCTTGACTAGCTGCTTCAATATCTGTTGCTTTCGTATACGTTTGCTGCGCTTTTTCAAAAGTGATCGTATACTCTGTTTGAAGTACGTTTAACCTGTTTTCTAATTCAACATCTAATCGATTCGCTTGTACCTCACTACGTTGAATCTGCTCAATAACCGCTTGTTTTTGATTTTGCAACGTCTTTATTTCTTTTTCCGCATCCTCAATTACTTTTGTTTGTTCTAGGCGTTTTTGTCTGTACTGCTGAATTTTTTCGGTTGTAGCTTGCTTGTCTTGTTCTTTCACCTCGAGTTGTGTCTCCAATTCCTGTTGCTTTTCACTACTTTGGTGGAAATGAATTAACTCTTCTAATTGCTTCTCTGTTTCTGCTTTTGAGTGATGAAGTTCGTCTAATGTTGTGGTTAGATCATTCACTTTTTCATTTTGATGATGAACATTTCGATCTTGCTCAGCTAATTGAATTCGTAACTGATGCAATTGCTCTTGCAGTGTTTGATAATTAACTTGATGTTCATTCTTTGTTTTTGTTAATTGATCAATTTCCTGTTGCAAATTAGATAATGTTGTTTCCAATTGTTCTAATTCCAAATGGAGTGTTTGTTTTTGCTCCTTTAATTGGGCATAATCACTATCAAATTGTTGCTTTTCTTGATCATAGATACCTAAATTATCTTGGATATGATTTAATTGCACTTTCTTTTCTGTTCGATTCGCTTGTAGATCATTTTCTTGTTCTTGTAATTGCGCAAGGTGTTGCCTAATATGCTCTAAATGGAGTTCTTGCTCTTCTACTTGCTGTTTTTCTTGTGCTACTTTTTTTTCAAATTGTTTTACACGCACATCATAATCGTTTATCTTTTCAGTAACTTCTTGAAGGTCCTTCTCTCTAGTGAAAAGGGATTGATTGTTTTTCTTCCTAGCTCCCCCAGACATAGAACCACCCGGATTGACCACATCACCATCAAGCGTTACAACTCGGAAGCGCCTCTCTAATTGCTTTGCTATCTCATTCGCGTTCTTTAATGTATCAGCAAAAATCGTATTTCCTAACAAATTGTTAATGACTGTCTGGTACTGTTGATCAAACGTTAATAAGTCTGCTGCAACACCTACGAACCCGTCTATATTGTTCACACGCTCTAATAACGACGTTGGAATTGATTTTGGTCGCATTGTTTGAAGTGGTAAAAAGGTGGCTCTTCCGTTATTCGATTGTTTTAACCATTGAATAGCATCTCGCGCATTTTTTTCATTATCCACAACAATATGTTGCGATTGTGTTTGTAAAGCCGTTTCCATGGCAACTAAATACTGTTTCGGTATGTCAATTAATTCGAGAACAGCCCCGTGCACACCGCTAATCCGGTTGTCTTCCCTTGCTTGTAGAATGGCTTTAACACCTTGGAAATACCCTTGAAAATCTTCTTTCATATCTGCAAGCATTTCCTGTTTGGACTTTAATTTTTCGATATGCTGATATCCTTGATAAAGCTTCCCTTGCAAATCTTGATGGTTTTGTTTCTTTTCTTCCAATGTTTGCTTTGTCACTTGGAGTTGTTGTTGTTGCTCTCTTACAGCTGTCTGTATCTCTTCCAGTTTTGCCTCTAAAATTTGAAGCGCATGTGTGAGTTCTTCACGATTCGTCAATTGATCTTCGAATTTATGTTCATGATTACTTTGACGTAATCTAATCTGGTCCAGTTGTTGTGAAACGTATTGTTGCTCATTACGTTTCGCGGCTTGTTTATTTAACCCCTCAATATATTCAGTCTTTAAATCTTCTATTTTCTCTTCGATATTCTCTTGAGAATTTGCTAATTGACTCTCTAATTGTGTTAGCTCACTTTGTATACTAGTTCGGGCTTCTACTAACTGTGTCAATTGACTTTTTTGTTCAGTAAATTGCATAGATGTCTCTTCTATTTTACTTTGTGTGGTTTTAAGATTAGCAGAAAGTGACGCTTTATTCTCTTCATAATGCCTTGACCGTTCTTCCATTAAGCGTTTATTTCCTTCTAAGTTCTCCAACTCTTGTGTTAACTGTAATAAACGATCTTGTAAGTTCTCAATTAGATCGTCCGTTTGCTGCATGGAATGACGTTCTTTTTCAACATTTGCCTCTTTTTGTTGAATGGTTGTCGTTTTTTCCATTTCTTGATTTTTTTGCTGTTCAATATCCGCTAGATAACTTGTCCATTGCGTATGTAATTGCTCGATTTCTGCAACCAATAAAGAGATTTCTTTCTCTTTTAGTGTTTCTTTTTTTTCAAGATACTCTTTCGCAACAGATGCTTGTTGTCGAAGTGGATCAAGCTGTCCCTCAATTTCATAGATAATGTCTTCTACTCGGTTTAAATTCTCTTGCGTTTCAGCTAATTTATATTCAGCTTTTTTCTTACGATTTTTATATTTCAACACGCCTGCTGCTTCTTCGAAGATCGTTCGTCTTTCTTCCGCTTTTGAACTTAGAATTTCTTCGACTTTTCCCTGACTAATAATCGAGAATGCTTCCCGACCAAGACCAGAATCCATAAACAAATCTATGATGTCTTTTAAGCGACATGTCTGTTTATTTAATAAATATTCACTCTCACCAGAGCGATACACTCGTCGAGTAACACTAACTTCCTCATAATCAATCGGAAGCGCTTGATCTTGATTGTCCAGTACAAGGGTTACTTCTGCAACATTTAATGGTTTTCTTGAATCACTACCTTGAAAAATAATATCTTCCATTTTCGTTCCACGTAATGATTTAGCTGATTGCTCGCCTAATACCCAACGAATCGCATCAGTGATATTACTTTTACCACTTCCATTTGGTCCAACAACTGCTGTTACCCCTGGGACGAAATCAACTGAAATTCGTTCAGCAAATGACTTGAACCCAACAGATTCTAATTTTTTTAGGAACATATGCATTCTCCTATTAGTCTTACAATTTATTATCTATTCTAAAAAGATCTTCAAAAATTTGAGCAATCCTTTTAAACTACAACTTAGGGTTGCTTTTTATTTTTGAATATATTTTAAAGTATCTTTTCATTTTCAACTAATTTATTTTATCATAAAGAAGAGAGAGTTAGAAGGTTCGTTTAGCTTGTGTTATGATATATTTTAACAATATAGCTAACTTTCCAGACATGAAAAAAGGGGTGGATGAAGTGAGTCGATTAGATGAAGCGACAAAAGAAAACCTGGATTATATGCTTAAAGAAATTGCCAACAAACTACAAGTAGTCAACCAATCAATTATGGATCCAGCTGATTATGATTTAAATAAATATGATCAATTAAAACTTCTATATGACGTTCTGCGACAGAAAGGAAAGCTCAGCGTATCTGAGACACAGGCCTTTGTTCAAGAGTTAGCTTCTATTCGAAAATAATGAATAGTTGGCTTGTTTTTACGAATTATATTCATAAAAACGAGCCAACTATCATTTTTTATTGATAATGATCAAGGGCTTGCTTCGCGGCACGTTGTTCTGCTTCTTTTTTGGTACGTCCAATTCCTTTACCTACAACTGTTTGATTGACACTTACATGCGCTTCAAACTCTCGATCGTGTGCCGGACCACGTTCTTCGATAATAGCGTATTCGATCTCTTGTGGACCTTCTTGTTGGATTAACTCTTGTAATTGACTTTTATAGTCTAATCCATGGAAAAAGGCACCTTGGTCAATTTTCGGATAGACAACAGACTGTAAAAAAGTAATAACGGTAGTAAACCCTTGATCTAAATATAACGCTCCGATAAAAGCTTCAAATACATCAGCAAGTAATGCCGGTCGTTTTCGTCCACCTGTACGCTCTTCCCCATTCCCCAACAAAACAAATTGTTCAAAATGGAGCTGATTTGCAAATTCAACTAACGCAGGCTCACAGACAATTGCGGCTCGTAGCTTGGTCAATTCCCCTTCGGCCATATTTGGGTATGTTCGATATAAATATTGTGAGACACCCAATTCTAGTACTGCATCACCCAAAAACTCCAGCCGTTCATTATCATCCAATGGCTGTTTTTTATGTTCATTGACATAAGAAGAATGGGTAAAGGCTTGGCGTAATAGTTCTTCTTTGTTAAATTGAATTGACAGTTGATCTTGTAATACTTGGAAATCCATTCTTTGCTCCACCTCACCTTGGCAGATTTTTAATACATGTGGGAAAAGTCCCGCTTATAAAAGCGAGACTTTATATTTATTCGTTCATTACTTAAATTAGGATTGGCTATCTATGTAATTCACAGCGTCACCAACTGTTCCGATTTTTTCTGCATCTTCATCAGCAATTTCCATGTCAAACTCATCTTCTAATTCCATAACAAGTTCCACTACATCTAATGAATCTGCTTCTAAATCATCTTTAAAAGAGGCTTCCATTTTCACTTTATCCTCTTCTACATCTAAGCGATCAACGACGATCTTTTTAACTCTTTCGAATGTATCTGCCATTGCACGTTCACCTCCTTTCAAGCTTAAATTTTAGCGCATACTTACATTACCATACCGCCATCAACTTGTATAGTTTGTCCTGTAATATATGCTGCGTCACTAGAAGCTAGAAACCTTACAACATTCGCAACGTCTTCTGCTTTGCCTAATCGCTCAAGTGGAATGAGTGTAGCCATACTTTCTCGTTGTTCATCTGTTAATTCATTGGTCATATCGGTTTCGATAAATCCAGGTGCTACTGCATTAACAAGGATATTTCTACTAGCTAATTCTTTTGCTGCAGTTTTGGTCATACCAATCACACCTGCTTTGGCTGCAACATAATTAGCTTGACCTGGATTTCCACTAATACCTACAACTGATGCAACATTAATGATTCGACCTGATCTCTGTTTCATCATCTGTCTTGTAACAGCTTTTGATGTTAAAAATACACCTTTAAGATTTGTTTGAATTACTTCATCAAACTCATTTTCTTTCATGCGCATTAGCAGATTATCTCTTGTGATACCAGCATTATTGACTAGTATATCGAGGCGACCAAATTGCGCAACTGTTTCTTTAATTAAATTTTTTACTTCCTCTTCTTCACTTACATTGGCTTGAATTTTAATAGCTTTAGCACCTAGCGCTTCTATTTCATCTACTACTTCTTGCGCTTTCACTTCGTTTCCTGCGTAATTCACAACAACAGAAGCACCTTGTCTTGCTAATTCAAGGGCAATCGCGCGACCAATTCCGCGTGAAGCTCCTGTGACTAATGCTACTTGTTTTTCTAACATTATTCTTCCTCCTTATACCATGTAACAAACTCAGCTAATGAATCTGGATCCTGGATGGTGAAAGTTTTCATTTTCCGATCGATCTTTTTGATTAAACCTGACAATACTTTTCCATTACCAATCTCGACAATAGCATCCACATCTGAAGCGATAATATCACGAACAATTTCTTCAAATCGAACAGTGGAATAAAGCTGTTCAATCAACAACTGTTTAATTGTAGCACTTTCCTTTACCTTGGTTGCTGTTACATTTGCATATACAGGAAGTCGGGCATCATTAATCGTAATATCATCTAGTGATTTTTCAAACGACTGGGCAGCTGTTTTCATTAGAGAAGAATGAAAAGGTCCGCTAACACTTAAAGGAAGCACGCGTTTAGCACCAGCGTCTTTTAATTTGGTAACCGCTTCTTCTATAGCTTCTTTGTTACCTGATATAACAATTTGACCAGGGCAATTTAGATTCGCAATTTCAATTACTTGATCCATTTGCTCAGCAATATGATTCAATTCAGGTTGAATCTTCTCTTTATCTAATCCAAGTACAGCAGCCATTGCTCCTTTACCTTTCGGATATGCTTGCTCCATTAATTGACCTCTTGTATGTACTAAGGGTAGCGCGTCTTCAAAAGCAATAGCACCTGCTGCTACAAGTGCACTATATTCACCTAGACTATGCCCAGCAACAATGGCAGGTTTAACGCCTTGTTCTTCTAGTACTTTTGTAATTGCTGCACTTGTTAATAATAATGCAGGTTGTGCATTTTCTGTTTGTGTCAACGTTTCCGTTGGTCCTTCAAACATTAAATTTGTTATTTTCTTATTTAGTAATGTATCAGCTTGTTTAAACATCACTTCTACAGTTGGGATAGTTTGATATAATGCTTGCCCCATACCAACTTGCTGTGACCCTTGTCCAGGGTACACAAAAGCTACTTTTTTCATGTTATTCCTCCTCTTCTGTTTCTAAGGTATCAACTGTGGTTTGGATGGTGTCAATCACTTGATTCTCGACCATATAACATGCTTGTTTAATCGCACTATAAATCGCTCGATTATCAGAGGAACCATGCGCTTTAATAACAGGAGCAGCTAATCCAAATAAGCCCGCTCCGCCATATTCGGCATAATCCAATTGATTTTTTAATGCTTTTAATTCATTTTTTACGAGCAAGGCACCCATTTTAGCTTTCAAACTAGAAAATAGTGATTTCTTTAATAAAGAGAATAGCCCTAACGCTGTGCCTTCAATTGTTTTTAAAGCAATATTACCGCTAAATCCATCAGTAACAACCACATCAGCTTTACCCTCTAATAAATCGCGTGCCTCAATATTTCCGACAAAGTTAATTGGGGCATCTGATAATAAAGTGAATGCATTTTTGGTTAATTCATTTCCTTTACCATCTTCAGTGCCGATATTTAACAAACCCACTCTTGGCTTGTTAATCCCTCGAACCTTTTGAACATATACACTCCCCATAATTGCATATTGAACTAAGTGCTTGGGCTTCGCATCGACATTCGCACCTACATCTAATAGTAAAAAACCTTTCTGATCAATTGTAGGCAATGTTGGGGCAAGCGCCGGCCGCTCAATTCCTTTCACCCTACCGATATGAAACAGGCCTGTACTCATGAGTGCACCAGTATTACCTGCTGAAATACAAGCATCTGCTCGTTTTTCTTTTACTTCCTTGGCCATTAATACCATGGAAGCATCTTTTTTTCTTCTTACAGAACGAACTGGTTCATCTTCATTGGTAATCATCGACGTTGTATGTATAATTGAAATCCGATCTGTATTTGTTAATAGTGGTTTTATTTTATTTTCATCGCCAATTAAAACAATCTCTATATTATCAAGGTCTTGAATGGCTTTCAATGCACCTTCAACAATTGCCTTAGGAGCATGGTCTCCTCCCATAGCATCAATCGCTAATTTCATTTCGATCTTCTCCTTTTTGTTCGTTTGACCGATACATATCAAAAACGCCAGAAAAAACAACTTCATTCCCTACGTAACTAATAACTTCCACTTTTGTCCTTCTATGCTTGGAAGAGGATTTGATTACATTTGCTTTTGCCACCACACGCTCCCCTTGGTTTACTTGCCTAGAAAATTTAATATCAGCTTTCATTGTCAACGCTAATTCATCGTTAATTACCGCCACAGCCAACGAGTTGGCTTGGGCAAATAAATGATGTCCACGCGCAATGTGATTTCTTGAAAATACGTGCTCTGGACTAATATCAAGAATGGAAATTGCTCGAGTATCTAATTCCAAATCAATGACTTCACCAATTACTTCATCAATCGGCAAGGCTTTTACAGTCTCATTCCATTGATCAGTAGCTACGGACTTAATTCTTTCTCTAAGTTCGGGTATGGAAAGCTCCATTCGATCTAAACGAATGGTTTGTATACTTACACGAAATTGTTGCGCCAATGTTTCGTCAGTTATAAACGGCATTTCCTCTATTGTTTCACGCAATTTCTGTTGTCGTTGTCTTTTTGGTAATTTCATTTTTTCACCATCCTACTGGTGCGTTATCTTTATGACTAGGTACTAATAGTAATATATAATACCTACTTATTTCTTGCAAGTCTTTATTAATCAAAAGTGATACCATCTGTTTTAAAGGTTTGCTTTAAATAGTCATGTAAAGGTTGATAAGCAGGGTCTTTTTCTAATAGATTATCATATACAATCATTTGTGCATCATTCCTTGCTGTTTCTAATGCACGATAGTCTTGGACGATATCAGCAACTTTGAATTCTGGTAATCCACTTTGCTTTTTCCCAAAAAAATCACCTGGACCTCGTAATTGTAAATCTTGTTCAGCTAATGCAAATCCGTTGGTTGTTTCAGTCATAATTCGCATACGCTCTTTTCCAACATCACCTTTAGGATCAGCAATAAGAATACAATAACTTTGTACATCCCCACGACCAACGCGCCCCCGCAATTGATGAAGTTGAGACAAACCAAATCGCTCTGCATCATAAATGATCATTACCGTTGCATTTGGTACGTTCACACCTACTTCAACAACAGTAGTGGAAACCAATACTTGAATTTGATTGGAAGCAAATGCTGTCATCACTTCTTCTTTTTCATCATTATGCAAGCGACCATGCAATAACCCAACCGTAACGTTTTGCTCAAATGTTTCTTGTAATTGTTGGTACAACTCTACCGCATTTTGTATATCCAACTTATCCGATTCTTCGATGAGTGGGCAAATCACATAAGCTTGATACCCCTGATCGATTTGCTTCTGAATAAATTGAAGAAGTCTTGGCAACATATTCTCTTTTACCCAATAAGTCTCAACTGGTTTACGACCAACTGGCATTTCATCAATTTGACTAACATCCATGTCTCCAAAACTCGTAATCGCTAGTGTTCTGGGAATCGGTGTTGCTGTCATAAATAAAACATCAGGATCAATGCCTTTATCACGAAGCGCCTTACGTTGATTAACCCCAAAGCGGTGCTGTTCATCAACAATAACCGTCCCTAAATTAGCAAACGACACATCTTCTTGTATCAAGGCATGAGTACCAACAATGATGTCTGCTTCTCGTTGTTCAATCATTGTTAATATCTCTTTACGTTTTTTCCCTTTTACTGAACCAGTCAATAACACGATAGTTGCTTTTTCCCCAAATAAAGATCGTAAAGAATCAAGATGTTGCTCTGCCAGTATTTCTGTCGGAACCATGATAGCACCTTGTTTACCTGCTACGATCGAAGCATAGAGACTAATTGCAGCTACCGCAGTCTTTCCAGATCCCACATCACCTTGTAACAACCGATTCATTCGGTATGGTGCAGCCATATCCTGCAAAATTTCATTTAGTGAACGTTGTTGTGCTTTTGTTAATACAAAAGGTAATTGGTCTACAAATTGATGAACCACACTTAAATCAAACGTTTGATTATTCCCTTTCGTGCGTTCACGGTTTTGTTTACGAAGCAACTGCATTTTTAATTGAAATAGTAACAGTTCCTCATAAACAAATCTGCGTTTAGCATGTTTTAGTGTTTGAAAACTAGAGGGAAAGTGCAATTCCTGTATCGCTTTTGTGCGTGATAACAGCTTATAATCTTCCAAGTATTGTTCAGGTAAAATTTCATCGATTGCTGCACTATACTGATCAATTGCTTGTTTAATGACTTTTTTTATTTGGGAAGATTTCAGTGTTTGCTTTGCATAATAAACGGGCTGTATCGGTTGATCATGCTTTACTTTTCCTTTTTTATATTGATCAATGGTGATTTGTAAACGGTGCTGATCCCATTTTCCGGTTAAGGTAACAAAATCACCAGGTTGCAATTGCTTTTTGGCAAAAGGTCGATTGAACATAATTCCTTTCACCACTGCGTATTCTACTTGAACACGGAGAACAAGTCGAGATTTTCTCTTACCAAAATAGGTAACCACAGGTTCACCGATCACTTCACCTTGTATGGTTACTTTTTCGTCATGTAGCAAGTCACTTAAAGGTTTTATTTCATAGTTATCATATCTATTAGGGAAGAAAAATAACAAATCAGAAACTGTTGTTATGCCTATCTCAGCAAAATTAGCCGCTAGTGCATCCCCAACACCTTTCACCGAATTAATTGGTACGTCTATCATTACATTCACTCTTTCATTGGTTGATTCCCATTAATTTTCGCTGCTAACGCTCTACCTGTAGGCGTAGCTGCCAATCCGCCTTCTGCAGTTTCTCTTAAGGAGCTAGGCATTTGTCTACCAATTCTGTACATCGCACCAATCACTTCATCACAAGGGATTTTACTGGATACACCCGCTAATGCCATATCGGCAGAAACAATTGCATTTGAAGCCCCTGCTGCATTTCGTTTTACACAAGGGACTTCAACTAACCCTGCAACTGGATCACACACAAGGCCTAACATATTCTTTAGTGTGATCGCAAATGCTTCTGCACTTTGTTGTGGTGTTCCACCAGCCATTTCAACAACAGCTGCTGATGCCATAGCTGCCGCTGAACCAACTTCTGCTTGACAACCACCCGCAGCACCAGAGATAAAGGCATTATTTGCAACAACAAAACCAAAAGCTCCTGAAGTGAACAGAAAGTTTATCATCTGTTCTCTTGTTGGTTGCAAGCGTTCTTTGACAGCAAACAACGCACCAGGTACACAACCAGCACTACCAGCTGTAGGAGTGGCGCATATAATTCCCATTGCAGCATTAACTTCATTTGTTGCTACAGCTTTACTTACCGCATCAAGTACTACTTCTCCAGATAAAGGTTGATGTTTTTTCATATATTCTTGCAATAGTACTGCATCTCCGCCTGTCAATCCAGATTGTGAATGTACCCCTTTCAACCCATCTTCGACTGCTTTCTCCATCACGGTTAGGTTTTGCTCCATTCGAGCAATAATTTCTTCTCTTGTTTTTTGATGAATGTCCATTTCTTGTTGTATCATCGCTTCTGCTATTGAAATATCTTTTTCCTCTGTGATTTTTATTAAATCTGCAACTGTTCGAAACAAGCTGACTCCCCCTTTGTTTTTTCTTAATCTACCACTTTGGCCATATGTAAAATATGTTTCGCCTCTGATAGTTCTTTTTCTATATATGGTTCAATATTCTGATCCAATTCGATAACCATTAACGCTTCTTTTCCTACATCTTTTCTGGATACTTCCATCCTACCAATATTAATTTCATACTTTGCAAGGATATGTGTCACAGAAGCAATAGCACCAAAACGATCGTTGTGCATAATGAGTATGGCTGGGTGATTGCCAGATAAGTGGAGATCAAAACCGTTTAATTCAGTTATTTCCACCTTTCCGCCACCAATCGATATTCCAACCAGCTCCATATTCTCCTGCGAATTTCCCATTTTAATTCGAGCGGTATTTGGATGATCTACTGCTGCATCTTCTTCCATAAATGTTAACTGGATACCTTTGGATTTGGCAATTTCAATCGATTCTCTAATTCTATCATCTGCGGTATCAAAATCTAAAATACCAGCCACGATGGCGACATCCGTGCCATGCCCTTGGTGCGTTTTCGCAAAAGATTCATAGTAATAAATTTCTACCCATTCTGGCTCTTTACCAAAAAGATGTCTAGCAGCACGACCAATCCTCGCAGCACCAGCCGTATGAGAACTAGAAGGCCCTACCATGACTGGACCGATAATATCAAAAACAGATTTAAACTTCATCGCTATTACACACCCCTTTTTTTCATAAAACTATTTTTAGTTACAAAAATCTATACGAGTTTTATTTGTTTCTACATAAGACAGCATACGTCATCGATCAAAATAAAAACACACGAAGACGCTTTATCGAGTCAAAATAAAGCAGTTTTCCTTTGTATCTAGTATAACCGGTTTTATACATAAAGAAAACTCGGCGAATGCCGAGCATCTATTAATAATCAAATGACTATCTTTAAACCCATTTACACTTATTACTGTTCACAGACTAATATAATCTTAAGAAAAAGCTCAGGCAAATGACCTGAGCATGAAATTATTATTCAATTGCAAAAATAAACGAATATATTGGTTGATTTCCTTGATGAACCTCAACTTCAATATCTGGATATTCTTTTTCTAAGAAAGATTCTAATTCGGCTAACTCTTCATCTGAACCTTCTTCACCTTGTAAAATAGTAATGATTTCATCATCTTCTGTCGTTAATTCAGCTAACAACTGTTTCGCAACCGTTAACTTATCTTGAGCAGTAGCTTTTATTTTACCATCAGCTAATCCCATGAAATTACCGTTTTCAATTGTCATACCATCAATTTGTGTATCTCTAACCGCATAGGTTACTTGTCCAGTTTTAACCATTCCACCAGCCTCAGTCATCGCTTCTTTATTCGCTTCTAATGAAGCATCTGGTTGAAAAGCTAGTAAAGCACTCATACCTTGAGGAATCGTTTTCGTTGGAACAACCTCTACATCAGCATCACTAAGCGAAGCAGCTTGTTCTGCTGCCATGACAATATTTTTGTTATTTGGTAAGATAAGCACTTTTTCTGCATTGGCTTGCTTAATCGCTTCTGCAATATCTTGTGTACTAGGATTCATGGTTTGCCCACCTTGAAGTACAACATTAGCACCAAGATTTTCTAGCAACTGTTTGATTCCATCTCCCATAGCCACAGAAACAATACCATAAGTTTGTTTTTGCTTTGGTTGTTTTTTTGGTAATTTTTTTGTGTGTTCTCCAAGGATCGAAGTGTGTTGTTCACGCATATTTTCAACTTTTATATTAATGAAACTTCCAAAACGTTGTCCTAAATTAAGTGCTTCACCAGGATGCTCTGCGTGGACATGAACTTTAACTAATTCATCATCTGACACAACTAGAAGTGAATCTCCCAACTCACTTAATTCTTTTCGAAATACTTCTTCATCATAAGGATGCTCTTTTAATTTATCCTCTTCAAATTTCACCATAAATTCCGTACAATAGCCAAATTCAATATCTTCTGTGCTCATATAATCTTGGGCTAACTTATGATGTTCTGCATTTACCATATCATCCATATCTACTGATGAGGCAGAACTTTCCGGTAAAACTTCGCCTTTTAAAGATGCTAAAAATCCTTCATAAATAACAACTAATCCTTGTCCACCACTATCAACAACGCCTACTTCCTTCAGAACTGGCAATAATTCAGGGGTAGAAGCTAAAGAGGTTTGCGCTGCTTCAAGCACACCTTCCATAAATGGAATAAAATCTTTTTCTTCTTCTGCTAGTTGTTCAGCTTTTTTAGCAGTATCTTTTGCAACGGTTAAAATTGTGCCTTCTACTGGCTTAATTACTGCCTTGTACGCAGTATTAACACCTGAAGTCAATGCGTTAGCAAAATCAGTTGTCGTAAGCGTATCTTTACCGTTTATTCCTTGGGCAAAACCACGGAACAACTGAGACAAAATAACCCCGGAATTACCTCTTGCTCCCATTAATAGACCTTTTGCAAGCGCATCAGCAACTTCAACTACATTTGTAGGCTGTATATCCTTTACTTCATTTGCGCCAGATGTCATTGATAAATTCATATTAGTACCAGTATCTCCATCAGGTACTGGAAAGACATTTAACGCATCAATCATTTGGGCATTATTCGTTAAATGCTTTGATCCAAGAAGGACCATCTGCTGAAACGCAGCTCCTTCTAACATTTGTAACACCACTACTACTTCCTCCTTCTTACTAGAAACAATAATAAGTTAATTGTATTTTCTCACGTTTACAATAATCATTTATGCTTGTACGCGAACACCTTGGATATAAACATTAACAGCGTGAATAGGTATTCCTAAAGTTTTATCTAAGTTATATTTAACTTGTGATTGCACATTATGAGCAACTTCAGAAATTTTCGTTCCATAGCTCACAATGATATACATATCAATACTAATCAATTCATCATCTTGACGGACAACTACACCTTTTGCAAAGTTTTCTTTTCGTAAAATTTCAGCTATTCCATCTTTTAATTGATTTTTTGAAGCCATTCCAACGATTCCGTAGCATTCAATTGCAGCTCCACCTGCTACGGTTGCAATAACTTCATTCGTGATGGTAACATTACCGTCTTTTGTTGTTAATTCAATAGACATTTTCATATCCTCCTTTAACAGACTGAAAATATAAGTGATGGTTGTAAAGCTAATTCTTGAAACCTATCTTACAATAATGCATGTACTAATGAAAGCCATTGCATATTAGTAAACTAACAAAGAATTTTTGTGAGCATTTACATAAGGTAAACCCCTTTATACAATGGACTAAACTCCCCATTCTGTCAAGTTACAATCCTTTATATATAAATTGTTCTTTTTTTAAACACAAATTATCCATTTATTGCTTTATTAATTTTATACGTACGCAAATGTTTTAGCTATGTTCCGAATGATATTTATAACATTGCAAAATCAACATATATATGATAAATTATAAAAGTGTGTAAAGAGATACATGTAAGTAGGAGGGATAAATATGGGACGTAAATGTGTCGTTACTGGCCGTAAAACAACTACTGGAAATAACCGTTCGCACGCTATGAACGCTAATAAACGTAAATGGAAAGCAAACGTACAAAAAGTTCGCATTATGGTAGATGGTAAACCGAAAAGAGTTTATGTTTCTGCTCGTGCACTTAAATCCGGAAAAGTTGAACGTGTTTAATTTTTCTTATACAAAAAGCACCTTGCTTACTTAGCAGGTGCTTTTTGTTGTATTGGTAGGCAACGTTAGCTTTTTTTGAATGCACCCATTATTGCACGTACACAGCCTCCAATGAACTTTGGGAGTTTAATTGTATAAAATTTCATGAGAACCCCTCCTCTTTTACTATAAAAGACGCTTCATTGTATTATATGAATTTCCTACGTCAAAAGTACATCACGGCTCTTTATCATTATTAATATGCCGCTAGTAAATGAAAAAGTACCTTTTTTTGAAAGGAGCTTATTCGAAAGACATCGTGTGGATCCCCATGAAAGCGAATAACCATTTAGCGGGTAATAAAATCCTTTTAAAGATAATCCTGTTACCTTTTCAGAAAAGGAAAGAAATGAAACATTTGAATAAGTGTTATCTTTTATTACTTGATATTCACCTGGTTTATACAACTGGATGGTATTCTGTGGATCAATAATAGTAGCGGGAATCTCAACTTGTGAGAATCGAATTAATTGTTGAACATTCGCAAGGGTATGATCCATTCTTCCACCAGTAACCCCAAACAATAAAACACGATTAGGAGCGAGTGCTACCGCATGCTCAATTGCCAATTCTAAGTCTGTTTCATCTTTTTCAACTGGATAGCGTATCATTTCTTTCGCTTTCTGTGACACTATTAATACATTTTCTTCGCTAATGGAATCAAAATCACCAATTGCTAAGTCAATTGATAAATTCTGGTGAAGTAATGCACTACACCCTTCATCTGCTCCAATCCAACAATCCACCATTTCGTCATACATTTTTAGATCCGCGGCCAATACATTCGGACCACCTGCAACAATACCAATTGTTTTTATTTGCTGGTTCATAATTTTATTCCCCATTGTTAAAGATTTATTTCAGATTTTAGAATTTAGAACAAAAACGTTAGTTTATTCTGCGGCTTTTCGTATTGTTTCTATCGCTTGTTTTCGATCGGTTTGATTAAAAATCGCGCTACCTGCCACAAGGATATCAACACCTGCATCGATACATTGCTTGGCAGTTTTTTCATTGATGCCCCCGTCCACTTCAAACAGTACATGTGGTGCAAATGCTCTTCGCCATTCATCTACTTGTTTAATTTTTTCAATTACATTTGTTATAAATTTTTGTCCACCGAACCCAGGATTTACAGTCATAAATAACACCAGATCTACATCCGGTAAAATAGGATATAATAGCTCTTTAGGAGTAGCGGGGTTAATAACCACACCAGCCTTTACTCCTTTTTCTTTGATGGCATGAATGGTTCGGTGTAAGTGTGGACAAGTTTCCACGTGAACCGTTATGATGTCTGCTCCTGCTTCAGCAAATGCCTCAATGTAATGGTCTGGTTCTTCAATCATCAAATGTACATCTAATGGTAATGTTGTTATCGGCCGGATAGCCTTTACAACAACCGGACCAATTGTAATATTGGGGACAAAATGGCCGTCCATGACATCTACGTGAATATAGTCTGCCCCTGCACGATCAACCTCCATAATTTCCTTTTTTAATTGAGCAAAATCAGCTGATAAAATGGATGGTGCTATTTTTGTCATGATTAATACCTCGGCTTTCTATTCTGAATCTCTTGATAAAATTGTAAGTAATGCTCATATCTAAATGGTGCTATTTCATTTACTTCAACAGCTTGTTTCACAGCACATTTTGGCTCATTAACATGCATACAACCGCGAAATTTACAATCTTGTTGTCTGGCTGCCATTTCTGGGAAACATGCTGACAACCCTTCTAGAGCTAGCGCATCAAACTCTAATGAACTAAAACCAGGCGTGTCCGCTACTAAACCCTCTCCGATCGCAACTAACTCGACATGCCGGGTTGTGTGTTTCCCTCTTCCTAAACTGAGAGAAATGTCGTTTGTTTCAATAGATAGAGCGGGGTTCAATTTATTTAATAAAGATGATTTTCCAACTCCTGATTGACCAGCAATGACAGATATTTTATCAGAAAAATAAGGTGCCATTTTATTTAGATCTATTTCTTTTTCAACAGATAACGTTTCTACTTGATAGCCAATCGCTTGATAAGCTTCTTGATAAGTAGTAATCTCTTGCAACTCTTCAGTTGAGACTTTATCCATCTTAGATATAAAAATAATCGGTTGAATGTCATTGGCTTCAACCAGCACTAAAAAGCGATCTAAAAGTAATGTACTAAACGACGGTTCTTTAGCAGAGACAACAATAATTGCTTGATCGACATTAGCCACAGCAGGTCTTCTTAGCTCATTTTTTCGTTCATGAATTGATGTGATGTATCCATCATTGTCTTCTTGTATATCAAATTCAACAATATCACCAACAAGAGGAGAGAGCTTTTTTTTTCTGAATAACCCTCTTCCTCTACATTGGTAGACACTATCTGCACTTTTTACGTAATAAAACCCACTAAGAGCTTTCATAATTCTACCCTCAGGCATGTAACTAATCACCTTCCACTTCTTCGTATGCAATTGTTTTCTGTAAAATCACTTCATCGTCTCGTTCTACCTTATACGTTGCTACCTCTCCTGGAGCAATCGTTAAACGAATTGAAAAATCAGTGTCTTCACGTATTGTTTGTGTTTCGTAAAGCGTTGTTAAGTCGTTATTCATGTCATCTACATAAATGCGAACGGTTTGTGGCTCATCCGAATTCCCGTTATTATTTGAGTTGTCATTCGCATTACCACCATTACCTGGATTATCTTGTGAGCCTCTATTCGTTGCTCCACCAGTATAAGGAACTGTAAATGATACGCTGTGTGTAATCGGTGGTTTCTCTTCTTCCCCTAATGAAACTACGATATTAACCGTTTCTTTTTCCTCAATTGTCGTTCCAGCCTTTGGTGTTTGTGAAATAACATTACCTTTTTTCACACTTTCCGAATGTTTTTCCGTCACATTAGCAGTTAGATTGTTTTCAGACAAATAATTAGATGCTGCTGATTCACTCATTCCTGTTAAATCTTCTAATTGAATCGTCTTTTTCCCCTTGCTTATTTCAAATTGAACTACGGTTTCAGACGGAGCGACCTCTTCGTTCGGTTGAGGAGATAATTGGGAAATGATTTGACCTGCAGAGGCATCAGAGAAGACTTCTGTATATTCTACGTCTTGATAGCCCCTTTCCAGCAAGATTCGTTCTACTTGGTCATAATCTTTCCCAACGTAATCAGAAAATTCTTCGGTTTCTTCGCCCATACTAACATACACCGAAACTTCTGTGCCTTCTTTTGTATTGGACCCAGCACTTGGTGAAGTTCGTATGACGTGATCTTTAGCAAATTCATCAGAAAAACCTTCTTCTTTCACTACTTTGACACCCAATTCATTGAGCGCTTGCTCAGCGTCTTCATACGTTTCACCCTGCAATTCAGGTATGACAACATCATCTGGTTGCAACCAATTTGGTAATACAAACAAAGCGAATAAACCAGCGACGACAATAACAAAAAATGATGTAATCAACCAAATAATAAATTTCTTTTTTCTTGGTTTTTTCTTATTTTTTTGCTTACCATCCTTTGGTGACTTATCATGCTTTGTCGTTTCTATCTGCTCCTTCGTATGCACAAGTGTATCCTCATCCTTGTCGCTATTTTTAAGAATAGTATCATTTATTATTGGGATAGCTTTGGTATCTTCTCCTTCTTCTTCTGGCTGCTTAAATGGTGGTTCATTATGTCTTTCCGGATCTAAAGCAGATAACATATCTGTTTCAAGGGCTTCGACAGTGTCATATCGATAAAAAGGATCCTTCGTCGTGGCTTTTAAAACAACATTTTCAATACTTTGTGGAATAGCTGGATTCCAGTTCTTAATGGAAGGTGTGTTAGATTGTAAATGCTTTAATGCAATGGAAACGGCTGATTGACCAGAAAAAGGTATCCGTCCAGTTAGTAACTCAAAGAAGACAATCCCTAAAGAATAAATATCCGATTTCCTAGTCGCCATCCCACCTCTTGCTTGTTCAGGCGAAAGATAATGTACAGATCCTAATACTGAATTCGTCTGTGTTAAAGAAGTGGCACTTAAAGCCAAAGCAATACCAAAGTCTGTCACTTTTACTTGGGCAAAGTCATTAATTAAGATATTTTGTGGTTTAATATCGCGATGAACAATGTTATTAATATGCGCATGTTCAATAGCGGATGTTAGTTGTTGCATAATCTCAATCGACTCTTCTACTGGAATAGGACCATACATTTGAATATACTTTTTCAATGTCATTCCTTCGACATATTCCATGACCATATAATATATGTTGTCTTCTTCCCCAACATCATATATGTTTACAATATTCGGATGAGAGAGGCTTGTAGCAGATTGCGCTTCACGATGAAAACGTGTAATAAATTCTTCGTCGTTTGCATATTCTAATCGGAGTACTTTAATTGCAACTTCACGATCTAGAATCGTGTCATGACCCAAATAGACATTGGCCATGCCACCTCCGCCAATCATTTTAATTACTTCGTATCGTTCGTTTAAAAAGTGACCTTCTAACACGAAGTATCACCTGCTTTGTTTGTTTCATATGAAGATATAACTAATGTGATATTGTCTTCTCCTCCCCGTTCATTAGCCGTATCAATCAGCATTTCTGCCTTTTCTTGATTCGATTTATCGTCTGTTAAAAAGCGTGATAATTCTTCATCAGAAAGTTTATTTGTTAAACCATCTGTGCACAACAATAATTGATCGTCTTGTTTCCAACTAGCTTCAAAAATATCGGGCTGAAGTATTGCTTCTGTTCCTAGCGCTTTTGTAAGAACATTTTTTCGTGGATGAAAATCAGCATCTTCTTTAGAAATCTGCCCTGAACGTACAAGTTCATTAACAAGCGAATGATCTTCTGTAATTTGCGAAATCGTGCCATTGTGTAACAAATAACAACGACTATCTCCAATGTTGGCAACACTAATAAAATCTTCACCATAAATTACTGCAACTACGGTGGTTCCCATTCCAAGTAATGCTTCATTATCGATGGATTTTTGATAAACGTACTGATTTGCTTTTGTTATTACTTCCGTTAACCAAGTAGCAGCTCCTTGTCTATCAAGCGATTCTTTTGTGGATTTCCATTCATTCTCCATCCATTCAACCACAAGTTGACTTGCAACATCACCTGCTTTATGGCCACCCATTCCATCTGCTACAACGGTTAAATATTGCAAAGCTTCATTTTGGAATATGCCACCAGCATCTTCATTATGCATCCTGACTTTTCCTATGTTTGTTAAATAATAATGCATTTGCCTCACCTCATCAGATCCAAATTGCGAAATTTGTACTTATCCATTTTTTCGTTGTAATCTCGTTAGAAAAAAACCGTCCGTGCCAAAATCATCCGGAAAAATTTGAAGACCAACTGCTGAAATCCCGCTTGATTGACGTAAGTCAGATGGTAGTGTTTCAAAGAACATTGGATCAACTTCAAATTCAGCGTGCTCATTTAAGAATGCTGTAATAACGTGTTCATTTTCTTCACGATCAACCGTACAAGTACTATATAAAAGTTTACCATCTTTACGGAGTAATGGAGCAATTTTTTTTAATAATTCTGTTTGAATCGTTGCAAGTTTGTGTATATCTTGTTCCTGTTTTTGGTATTTAATATCCGGTTTACCTCTTACAACACCTAGACCAGAACAAGGTGCATCTATTAATATTCTATCAAAAGTTTGTGGTGCATGGTATTGATCTAACTGTCGAGAATCTGCGGCTTTTGCAACAATATTCGTCAGTGCTAAGGCTTCAGCTTTTTGTTTGACTTGTTTTGCTTTCTTTTCATGCAAATCATACGCATAAATTCCCCCAGTGTTGTTCAATTTTTCTGCTATATGTGTAGTTTTACCACCTGGAGCACTACAAGCATCTAACACTTGCATCCCTTCTTGTAAATCCATCATTTCAGCGACAAGCATGGAACTTTGGTCTTGAATCGTTACTTGGTTGTTTTGAAACAATTGGCTATGTAACACGTTTCCCTTTGTTATAATGACTCCTTGCTCAGAAAAGAAGGAAGGTGCCACTTCATAACCATCTTGCTCTAATTCTGCAATTGCTTCTTTTTGATTCAATTGCATTGGTTGAACACGAATCGACATCGGCTTTGTCTCTAAATTAGCTAGACACATCGATCTTGTCTTTTCATAACCATAATAACCAATCCAACGTTTCACTAACCAAAGGGGATGACTTGTCTCAATGCTAAGTCTTTCATCCCTACCTTTTATCGAATCAAAAGTTGGAAAACCTGTTCGTTGCGCTTGACGCAGTACGCCATTAACAAACGAAGCGATTCCTTTATGTCCTCGTTCTTTCGCTATACCAACCGCTTCGTTAATAATGGCATATGTCGGTACACGCTCTAAATACACCATTTGATAAAAAGATAAATAAAGAAGCCATTGTACCCAAGGATCAAGTTTGTGCTTTTTTTTGACAAAATTAGCAACAAAATATTCCAATGTTAATTTTCTTTGTATTGTACCATAGACCACTTCCGTAAGTAAGGCATGATCTTTTTTGTCCACTTGATTAGATTTGATGGTTTGATCTAACAATAGATGACTGAAAGCACCGCCATCTCCTACACGAAGTAATACATCTAAAGCTGCCGAACGTAATTTATACTTTGTCATATTTATTCTCCTAATTTATCGCCAATTTCGAGGTCTTGCCCGTTCCCTCTAAGGAAGTCTTCTGCTGACATACGCTTTTTCCCTGCTGGTTGCAATTCTTCAATTCGTATACACTGTTGATCACCACAACAAACGACAAGCCCTGTACTGTTCAATTCAACAATTTCACCGGGCTGTTTGTCTACTGTTTTCGGTACCATTTCTCCCCACCATATTTTTGTATTTGCTCCATGCATCAATGTGCTTGCCACTGGCCATGGATGAAGACCGCGGATATGGTTATAGATTGAGGTACTAGATTGATTCCAATCAATTTTTTCTTGGTCTCGACTAATATTAGGAGCATAAGTTGCTTCTTCATCATTTTGTTCTACTGGTTCAATTGATCCGTTTAGTACTTTTGGTAAGGTATCATGTAGCAGGTTGGCCCCTAATTCGGCCAACTTATCATGCATAGTACCAACATGATCCACTTTGGTAATTGGTGTGGATGCTTGAGAAATGATCGCACCAGCATCTAACTTTTCTGCCATATACATAATCGTAATTCCTGTTTCTTGTTTTCCTTGTAAGATGGCATAATGAATAGGCGCTCCGCCCCTTAATTCAGGTAATAATGACGCATGTACATTTATACAACCATAAGTAGGAGCATCTAATAACGCTTTGGGTAAAATTTGACCAAAAGCAGCAGTTACAATAATATCAGGTTCGTAAGCTAAGATTTCATGATATGTATCTTTTACTTTCTCGGGCTGATATATAGGAATGTTGTGTTTCTCGGCTTCTACTTTTACTGGAGGTGGTGTTAACACACGCTTTCTTCCTTTTGGTCGGTCTGGTTGTGTGACCACTAACACAACATTATAATTGTCTTGAATTAATTGACTTAAAACTGGTACAGCAAAATCTGGTGTCCCCATAAAGACTACTTTTTTCACAATAAAACCTCACTTTCACATTAATTGATAGGGTTGAAGATCTATTTGAATCAATAACTCATCTTTTCTCATCTCGTCTTCAAAATAAGCTAATATTTTTCGCAATATTTCTCGTTGATTTGGTTCGTTTTTGTATTTTACCATGCATTGGTAGCGATATCTATCTTTGATTCTTGCTACCGGTGATGCTGTGGGTCCTAGAATGCGTACATCATCTGATAAATGTTTACGCAGTAATAAACTAATCATCTTGGTAACTTCCATCACCTTGATCTGATTTGGATGCGAAACCGTAACTAATGTTAAGTAATAGTACGGTGGATATTGATACGTTTTTCGTATTAACATTTCTTTTTCAAAAAATGCTTCATAATCATAGGTAGAAGCTAATTCCACACTGTAGTGTTCAGGTGTATACGTTTGAATAATTACTTCACCTGGTAATTGATGCCTACCTGCACGCCCGCTAACTTGTGTTAATAATTGAAAAGTTTTCTCTGATGCACGGAAATCAGGAAGGTTTAATAGACTATCAGCAGCCAAAACACCTACTAACGTAACATTAGGGAAATCTAAACCTTTGGCTATCATTTGCGTGCCTAATAAGATATCAGCCTGTTGGTTACCGAATTGCCTTAACAGCCGCTCATGTGAACCCTTTCTTCTCGTGGTGTCAACATCCATTCGTATGATGTTTGCTTCAGGGATCATTTCTTGTAAAGCTTCTTCTACCTTCTGCGTTCCAGTACCAAAATAACGAATCGTATCACTCTCACAAGACGGGCAAGTGTCTGGCATATTCTCTTCATAATTACAGTAATGGCATTTCAGTTTTTGATTTTTCCGATGATAGGTTAACGCGATGTCACAATGTGGACAAGTCATGACATGGCCACAATCCCTACACATCACAAATGTCGAGTACCCACGTCTATTTAAAAACAGTACTGTCTGTTCCTTTCGTGCCAATCGTTCTTCAATTGCTTCTTTTAGTTGCCTTGAAAACATCGATCGATTACCAGCATGCAATTCATCCCGCATATCGATTAACTCTACTTCAGGCATTTTAGCATTATTCATTCGCTCTGGCATCGATAATAATTGGTAAACACCTTTTTTTGCACGAGCATAGGATTCTAATGCAGGTGTTGCACTACCTAAAATAACTGGACAATAATGATACTTGGCACGTTGAATTGCAACATCACGCGCATGATATCTCGGGTGTTCTTCTTGCTTGTAACTCGTTTCATGTTCCTCATCTATAATAATTAAGCCAATCTGCTCAAACGGGGCAAATATAGCAGAACGCGCGCCTACTACCACTTGCACTTCTTTTCGTTGCACTTTTCTCCACTCATCAAACCGTTCTCCTTTGGATAACGCGCTGTGCATCACTGCAACTTTTGAACCAAATCTTCCTTTAAATCGATTCACCATTTGTGGGGTCAAAGCAATTTCAGGAACTAATACAATCGCTTCTTTGCCTTTCGTCAAGCAATGATGGATCGCTTGCAAATATACTTCTGTTTTTCCACTTCCAGTAACACCATGTAACAAAAATGTTTGATGTTTCGTTTGATCTAATGTATCCACCACGGCATTCATGGCATCTTGCTGTTGGCTAGTTAATGGCAATGGTTGGGTACGCTTAATATTTTCATTTTGATAAGGATCTCGATACGTTTCCACCATTTCTTGTTTTAAAATACCTTGATCAATCAATTGTTTAACCGTTGATTGGGTCGTATGTAACTTTTCCAGCAATTCTTTTTTTTGAATTGGTTTGTTATGCTGTTGAAAAAAGTGAATGATCGCTTTTTTCTTTTTGGCTTGCTGAGGTAAATCAGCTAAAACTGCTTCCAGTTCTAACGGTTCCAACATTGGTTTAACGTATGTTTGCTTTTTCACCGTTTCCTTTGAGTGAACCTGATAAATAATTTCCACATCGCCAACCTGCACAGCTCGTTGTAATGCCTGGTATACCCCCGCTTCTTCAAACTCCTGAAAAGAAATAACATCACGACCAGCAAAAATCATTTCTAATTTTTCAGGTAAAATATCATTTAATCGTTGTACTTGTTTTTCATATGAGGCTTTCAAAGCTTGCGGTAACATCGCTTGAAATGTTGATATATAAAAGCTAATCGTATGATGCGCTACCCACTTACCTAGTTCTAACAATTCTTTTGTTAAAACTGGGGTCACATCCATGATGCTCTCAATTGGTTTTAATTTATCTATATCAGAATGATCGGTAACTTCAAGTACGTAACCCATAATCTTTCTCGGTCCAAAAGGCACAATCACACGCATTCCAGGAAAAACAGCATGCTGTAAATATTCAGGAATCCGATAATCAAACATGCGATTGGTTTGCGCTACTGGAACATCGACCACTACATTTGCAACATCCACATTTAATCAACCTTACTATCTTTATTAATTTGTTTTAATAACTGCTTTGCTATTTCTTGTTTCGTTGCAAGCTTAAAATGATTTGTTTCACCAGAACGATGAATATAAGTCACAACATTCGTATCTGATTTAAAACCTGCTCCCGATGCATTAATGTCATTAATAACAATGGCATCTAGTTGCTTACTAGCTAGTTTTTGTTTTCCAAACGCAATGGGATCATTGGTTTCCGCTGCAAAACCGACTAGAAATTGATTTTCTTTCTTGCTCCCAAGCTCTTTTAAAATATCTCTAGTACGTTCAAAAGATATTTGCATATCATTATCTTTTTTCTTTATTTTATGTTCATACGTCTTAGCAGGACGATAGTCAGCGACAGCTGCTGCTTTAATGACAATATCACTATCATCGTAATGCTTAAGCATTTCCTGATACATTTCTTCAGCAGAGATAACATTAATTCTATTGACGTTAGCAGGTGTATCTAACGAAACCGGCCCTGCCACTAAGGTTACATCCGCTCCACATTCTGCTGCTACTTGCGCCAAAGCAAATCCCATTTTTCCTGAAGAATGATTCGTCAAAAAGCGAACTGGGTCGATTTTTTCTTGAGTCGGTCCAGCTGAAATTAACAGTTTTTTACCTTTTAATATTTGTTGGTCATTGCGATCATTAGCAATTGCTTTAACAATTGATTCTGGTTCTTCTAACCTACCTTTACCGACATATCCACAAGCTAAATACCCTTCTCCTGGTTCGATAAATTTGTAGCTCCATTGATCTAACGTTTGCATATTTTTAATTACTGCCGGATGCCCATACATGTGGACATTCATTGCTGGTGCGATATATACATCCGCTTCTGTTGCTAGCAAGGTCGTAGAAAGCATGTCATCCGCAATGCCATTCGCCAACTTACCAATTATATTTGCTGTAGCAGGGGCAATTACGAATAGATCGGCCCAATCAGCCAAATCAATATGCGCAATTTTGCTAGGATCTTTTTCATCAAACGTATCAGTAAATACAGGATTTCGTGATAGCGCTTGAAAGGTTAGTGGGCTAACAAATTGTTTTGCACTTTCAGTCATAATGACTTTTACTTCAGCTCCTTGTTGCACTAATTTACTCGTCAGTGCACAAGCCTTATAAGCAGCAATTCCTCCAGAAACACCTAAAACGATACGTGAACCACGTAGCATAACAAACACCTCTCTTGATCTAAAGTTTAGGATACGTTATAGAAGAAACCCCCGTCTACAGTTGGTAAACGAGGGGTCGATAATCAATTTTTGTTATACGTAAACATAAGCTAAGGAAACTGCACGATTGTTCAGCAATTACCTACGATTTTGTTATCTTCTTTCTTCAACATCAGCCGCAATGTATGTTAATTTTTCTGCTTGAATTTCTTCTAGCGCAATACCAACATTTTTAGCTGATTTTGGATTAGTAATTTGATGACGTTTCAATTCTTGAATTTGACGCGCACGTTTAGCCGCTAACGTTACCAATGTATACTTTGAATTTATTTTTGTTTGTAACTGATCAATTGATGGCTCTAACATCATTTTTCTTCGACCTCCAACACTTTCTTATATTGTATTGCGACGCGTTCGCGTTTGCAATGCTCACTTTTGACAATAGCCTGCACTTTATCTACCGCTTTATTGACATTGTCATTGACGACAACATAATCATAAGCATCCATCAATTCAATTTCTTCTTTTGCAGCGTGTAGACGATTAGCTACTAAATCATCACTCTCGGTACCTCGTTTAACAATTCGATTTTTTAATTCTTCTAAGCTAGGTGGCGATAAGAAAACAAAGACACCCTCTGGAAAATTTTCTTTAACTTGCAATGCGCCTTGCACTTCGATTTCTAAGAAAACATCTTTGCCAGCAGCCAATGTTTCTTCCACATAATACCTCGGAGTTCCATAATAATTACCGACATACTCTGCATATTCGAGCAATTGATTATCTCGAATCATTTGCTCAAACTTCTCGCGTGTACGGTAAAAATAATCCACAGCCTCCTTCTCACCTGCACGTTTGTCCCTAGTCGTCATGGAAATGGAATATTGTAAATCCGTGTCTTTTTTGAACAAAGCCTTACGAACAGTACCTTTCCCTACACCCGAAGGCCCAGATAAAACAAATAAAATACCCTTTTCTTCAATCAACTTGCATCCTCCTGTTACAAACATGGTACTTCCATGTCTTCTTATTCATCAGCATCATCTTCATGGCTTAATACACGCTGTCCAACGGTTTCTGGTTGTACGGCAGATAAAACCACATGATCACTGTCTGTTATAATTACAGCTCTCGTTCTACGACCATATGTTGCATCTACTAATTTATTATTTTCTCTTGCAACAGTTATAATACGTTTAATTGGTGCAGACTCAGGTGATACAATAGAAATAATACGATTAGCCGAGACTACATTCCCAAATCCAATATTAATCAATTTTATGTTCAACCTTGCTCCCCCTCTTAATTACGCAATCGTATTCCCATTAATGGATAATACGCTTCTTCTAAACTAATCTATCTAATTATAGTACAAACTTGAGCTTAATGAAAACGATTATTCAATGTTTTGGATTTGTTCTTTTATTTTCTCCATCTCCGTTTTCAATGTAACCACCCAATTACTAATTAAAGCATCATTTGATTTAGAACCGATAGTGTTCACTTCTCTTTGCATTTCTTGTAGGATAAACCCCAGTTTTCTCCCAACTACTTGTTCCTCATTCAACGTTTGTCCAAATTGTTGTACATGACTATGTAAACGAGTGATTTCTTCGGTAATATCGCCTTTTTCAGCTAATATCGCTACCTCTTGATAAAACCGTGCTTCATCATGTAATTGCCCATCAGTAAATGCATGTATTCTGGATAAAATCCGACCTTGATATTCAATTATAACAGTTTCTCTTCGTTCTCCCAACTGTTTTACTAATTGTTTTATATTTTCTAATCGATTCTTCATATCATCGGTGATCATTTTCCCTTCATTCGATCTCATAAGGATGACTTGACCACAAGCTTCTTGAACAGTTTCCAACACGATATCGGACACAGACTCAGTTAACGGAACATTTTCAGATATCGAGATAATTTCAGGTATCTTAGGAATGAATGCTAGCGCTTCTTCTGTCGATAGGTTATACGTATTTTGGATGGAATAATACGTATCTACATATTGATTCATTAATGGCCAATTAACATTTACCTTTGAGGGACTGACCTCTTCATTATCTAACATAATAAAGCACTCCACTCTGCCTCTTTGAAAATGCCGCTGAATGCTATCTCTTATGTCACTCTCAAGTGATTGATAAGTTTGGGGGGTTTTTATTGAAACATCAAGAAACCGATGATTGACTGTTTTTATTTCCACGGAAATAGTTTTATCGTAATAAGTTGCGGTTGCTCGACCAAAACCTGTCATACTCAGTGGCATTTGATGACCTCCAGTCACTTGTTTTTCAATGTTTTATATATATCATTTTATTTTATCAAAATAAAGAAGAAGTAGATAGGGATAACCTATCTACTCGTTGCATAACTATTTTTTTGATGGAACAAATCCAAATAATACAGTAGGAATCGAACTCATACATAATACATAAATCCAATCTGTTGGGGGAATCGCCACGGTTTCAAAAATTTGTTGAAGTGGTGGGTAATAAATCACGATTATTAATAACAAAATAGAAGATAGAACCGCTCCCACCAAATAAACATTTTTCAACGGATTTCGTGCAAAAACAGAACGTGCACTCCGACAATCAAACACATGAATCAATTGTGCCATAATAAGTGTTACAAAAGCAATTGTTCTTGCATATGTTAGTTGATCTGGATCATTTTGATAAGCAATAATAAAAGCAAGTAATGTTACCAAACCGATCAAGAAACCCCTGGTTATTATTTTGACCCCTAGCCCTCTTGAAAAAATCCCTTCTTTGACTGGTCGAGGCGGCATACGCATCACATCTTCCTCCGGTTGGTCTACCCCTAATGCCATTGCCGGTAACCCATCTGTGACTAAATTCACCCAAAGAATCTGCACTGGAATTAACGGTAGCGGATAAGCCATTAGAATAGCAAACAGCATAACTAGTATTTCACCTACATTGGAGGCTAGTAAGTAACGGATAAACTTTCGAATATTTTCATAGATATTACGTCCTTCCTTGATAGCTGTTTCAATTGTCGTAAAATTGTCATCCATTAAAATTAATTCTGATGATTCTTTTGCAACATCCGTACCAGTCAAACCCATACTAATGCCAATATCACTCGCTTTTAAAGCTGGTGCATCATTTACACCATCGCCAGTCATTGCTACAATATGTCCTTTTTGTTGCAATGCTTGGACAATTTTTAGCTTATGTGTAGGTGTTACCCGCGCAAATACCGCAATATCGTTGATTTGATCAGCTAATTGTTGATCAGACATTTGATTTAATTGGCTACCCGTTAAAACTGCTTCATCATTTCGTGTTAAATCTAATTGTTTTGCAATTGCGATAGCTGTTTTCGCATGATCTCCTGTAATCATCACTGTTTTAATTCCTGCATCTTTACAAGCTTTTATCGCTTTTTTAACTTCTTTTCTTGGCGGATCAATTAGACCAGCCAGGCCAACAAACGTTACATTGTTTTCAACTGAGATAGCATCATAAGAATGACCAGGAGATAGTGGTTTTATACATATAGCAATCGTCCGTAACGCTTGTGAAGCCATCTTAAGGAGTTGCGTTTCTACTTTATTATTGTCTTTCATCGAAAAAGGTCTTCTTCCTGCTTCATCGAGAATATACGTACTTCTTGGTAATAACACATCTGGTGCACCTTTAATGATTGCAAAACGTTGATGGGATTGGTCTTCAACAATAACGGTCATTCGCTTTCGATCTGAATCAAAAGCGATCTCCTCAATAATCCGAAACTGTTTTTTTGACGCTTCAGTAATATTTGCTTTATGGGCAGCAACTAAAAGCGCCACCTCTGTTGGATCGCCGTCCATGACCCATTTTTTGTTATGTTTTCTTACAGAAGCGTGGCTACATAACATCGCGTATAACAGTGATTCTTCGACTAAACGACTGTTTGCTTTTTGATTCTTAACATAAAAATCCCCGTGAACATCATATCCATCCCCTGATATATCAAATAACTGGTGATTGACGTACAATTGTTTTACCGTCATTTTGTTTTCTGTCAGGGTCCCAGTCTTGTCAGAGCAAATGACTGTTGTATTTCCTAATGTTTCTACAGCGGCTAGTTTCCGAACGATCGCTTTTTTCTTAATCATCCGTTGCACGCCAAGGGATAAAGCAACCGTCACAATTGCCGGTAATCCTTCTGGAATTGCAGCAACTGCTAAGGAGATTCCTGATAAAAACATCTCATATAGTGGGTGCCCTTGCCAGACACCAACACCGACTACCATCGCTGTCAGAAATAGCGCAATAATAATTAACACGCCACCTAAATCAGCTAATCGACGTTCTAGCGGTGTCGGCTGTGGTTTTGTTTGGACAAGTAAATCGGCAATTTGCCCCATCACTGTGTCCATGCCAGTTCCTACGACCACACCAACACCACTACCTTTGGTCACGAGTGTTCCCATAAAAGCCATGTTCATTTGATCGGCATATTCTACATTATTTGTTGGTATTGCGTTGACGTGTTTCGTCACCGGTAGAGATTCACCAGTTAAAGCAGACTCTTCTATTTCCAAACTTGCCGATTTAATTAAACGGATATCCGCAACAATGCGATCTCCGCTTGTTAATTTAATTAAATCCCCTGCCACAATATGTGTTGAAGGTAGCGACACCCACTCCCCATCTCTCAACACATGCGCAACAGGTGCAGATAACTCTTTCAATTTGGATAAAGACTTTTCTGCCCGTTGCTCTTGAAAAAAGCCTAAAATGCTATTAATGATGACAATGACAATAATAGCTATTGCATCAACATACTCACCTAATAAGCCAGATAATAAGGTAGCCGCTAATAACACCAATACCATAAAGTCCTGAAATTGTTTTAAGAATAAAAATAGTAAAGAGGTATTTTTGCCTTCATTTAATTTATTTAATCCATTTTTTTTCAGACGCTTATCGGCGATTGTTTTTGACAATCCACTATTTGAATCAGTCGCTAGCTTGTCCATTACTTCCTGTTGATCTAATTGGTACCACTTCACAATACATTCCTCCAGTACAATTGCTCCTATTCAAATCTATGCAAGACAAGCATAAAAAATGTATAATATGAACACGAGGTGATTGAAGTGACATTTGACGGTATTGTAACCAGAGCGATTACAAAAGAATTGCAAGATGAATTAACAACGGGAAGAATTATTAAAATATATCAACCTACGCAAACGGAACTGGTTTTTACTGTCCGTGTGCAAGGGGAAAATAGATCACTATTATTTTCTGCTCATCCGATGTATGCTAGATTGCATTTAACAGAAGACACCTATCAAAATCCAAAAGAACCACCAATGTTTTGTATGTTACTTCGTAAGCATCTAGTCGGCTCTTTCATTGAGCGCATAGAGCAACATGAAAATGAACGTGTGGTCTTTTTCTCAATAAAAGGAAAAAATGAAATCGGTGATGAGACGAAAAAAACACTTGCAGTTGAAATCATGGGGAAACACAGTAACATCATCCTTATTGATCAAGATAAAGAACATATCTTAGATAGTATTAAGCACGTCTCTCCAGCCCAAAGTAGACATCGCACGGTATTACCTGGACAAGCGTATGTTTTACCACCTGACCAAGGAAAACTAAATCCAATGGAAATAGAAGCAGCTACTTTTCGTAGAAAAATGGATTTAAATCAAGGGAAATTAGATCAGCAAATCGTTCATGCCTTTATGGGTGTCTCTCCGTTACTTGCACGAGAAATAGCCCATCAAGCAAAACTAGGGAATATGGATGCTTATGAAAAAGTGTTTAACGACATCATGACGGAAATTAAACACCATAACTATGCGCCTAGTATCTACAACGGAAGTAAAGAAGAATTTTATGTATTACCGTTATCCCATTTATCCGTTGAGAGAAAAGAATTCACACGCACGAGTGAGATGTTAGACACATTTTATTCTGGAAAAGCAGAGCGCGATCGCGTCAAACAACAAGCAGGCGATTTGTTACGCTTTTTAAAAAATGAAATTGAAAAGAACAAACGTAAGATTAAGAAACAAAAACAAACACTACAAAAAGCAGAGAAAGCTGATGACTATCAACGTTATGGTGAGCTATTAACGGCTCACATGCATACCATGAAAACTGGTGATAAAAAAGCAATTGTCATGAACTATTATGATCCAGAACAACAAGAAATTACGATTGACCTAAATCCGAACAAAACACCAAGCGAGAATGCACAAAGCTATTTTAAAACGTATCAAAAACTAAAAACTTCTAAAGTTAAAGTGCAAATAGAAATCGATAAAGCAAAAAAAGAAATTGACTATTTAGAAGAAGTGACCCAACAAATTGAAGATGCTCGTGAACAAGATATTGAAGAGATTCGTGAAGAATTAAAAGAACAAGGCTATATTAAAAACCGTATGAAAAATCGTAAAAAAAATAATAAACCCAAAAAACCTGCACCAGAAAAATTCACTGCTACAGACGGGACAACCATTTATGTTGGAAGAAACAATAAACAAAATGAGTATCTGACAACGCGTTTAGCGGCTCGAACAGATATCTGGCTGCATACGAAAGACATTCCTGGTTCGCACGTGATTATCCAAGATACGAACCCATCTGAAGATACATTAGCAGAAGCAGCTCAATTAGCTGCGCTATACAGCAAAGCAAAAGCATCCTCTTCTGTGCCAGTTGATTATACACAAGTACGTTATGTTAAAAAACCAAATGGCGCAAAGCCAGGCTATGTCACCTATGATAACCAGAAGACATTATTTGTGACACCTGACCAGCGCTTTTTGACACAATTGAAAAACTAACAGAAAGATAAAGTGTGTAAGTAAATATCTAATAGACTCGCTTACACACTTTTTTGTTTACTATCAATGCTGTTTTAAATTTTTATGATTTCGCTATATTCATAAGAAGAAAAAATGGCCAATTTTATTTTTTGTTTTGCTATTAGGCTACATAATATTCTGAGTTATCTTGATTTGTAAATCCTAACAATTGTTATATAATTCCATAATTGGTAAGCTGTCATTCTCGTGATATTTTCCTTTTTCAATCAAATTTAAAAATTGGCAATACATCTGTTTTAATTGACATATTCAAATCAAACCTTAATTTTAAGGTACAATCTATCATCAAAAGATTGGTTTCCCCTCACTAACCCTTTAGAGGATTTGTATAAACGAAAACATAATGGATCCTTAACTAAAAGTTCCTTAAGTAATAACTCTGATTTATATAAAGTCTCTTTTAAAAAAGGATAACCATCAGAAGCTAAAACAATATATTTTGCATCATTTGATACATCTATTGTCATTACTCTCGAGAAATCTACAGGAAATCCGTTTATAACTGAATATCCAAATGGATTATTACTATCATTTTGTAAAAAATATTGTTGCTGAACTAAAGTTCTAATGTATTCCCAACCAGTATCTTTGTCTATTAACTGGTCAATTGTTTTACCTCTTTTTAATTCAGCCTCTAAGTAAAGAGCTCTTGCATTGGCAGTAATACTATCAATTTCCTTTTCGTTAGTATATAGTTCATCATCTACCATAAGTTGACAATCTCCAATTTGCCAAATTTTTTGGTGATATTTACTATAGATAATCACACTAGCAGAAGGTGCTACCCATTGGCTTTCCTGAATCGCATCTATTAAGTTATTTCTAGCAAAAACAGTTTGAAAGTTAGCGTTAATCTGCTCCACAATTGTTTCTAGCTTGGCATTTGGAGTAATATTTTCTAATGTTTCTTTTATTATTGTGGCGGCTAATCGACCAGGTGTCATATTTTCAATTAATTTTCCCGATACATTCGTAGCTCCGTCGATAACAGCCGCAAAATTGTCGGTAACGATACACATGTCTTCACAAAGATCTAAATCACCTTTTTTACCTTCACAAAAATACTCTACTACATTTAACTTATCTTTAGTCAATTGCAATCACCCCTGTAACAATTTTAGTCATTCATTAACTGTATTATTTTTTATCACTAGTTTTATATTAGACATTATTCATAATCCAACTCAGCTCTACCATACAATAAAAGCCCATTAGAATCCATTACTTACTATAAAATGTTATCCATGTGTAATCATAACTACCGCTTGGAAATAGGAAATACATTTGTATATGATAGACTGGAAGATTTTCATCTCACCAAAACGTATGTATATGAATTAACAAAGATTAAGAGACAAAAAATGGGTGGTGAAATAAGAAAGTTTATCTTGCTACTGCTCGCCGTTTCTGTACTTCTGAATATGTATCAATACATAAAATTAAATGGTAACAACTTAACGAATGTTATGTTCCAATGCTATTAGTACCAATATAAGTGAGTGTCTCTAAACGTAAAAGTTGCTTTTATATTTACAAAATATCCAAACTAGCACAATACCTGAAATTTAAAATAACCATTCAACGCCCAGTTAAACGTTGAATGGTCTATGATCGATTACCTATAGAATGGTAGCAGTGAGAATACCACGCTATTCAACTATTTAACTTAGATAAGATGGTATTTATTTGTCTTTCATGATAAGAACCAGCATTGACTAACCCCCACTAGAAAATTGCCATCGCTAAATATCTTGCAGCATAAATGTATTAAAACATTGGCATTAAATAATATTTATCCGATTTGCTCAACTGTTTATAGTTCCTTTCGCCAATTCAACAAACTGTTATACTCTGCCTTCGTAATTGTATTCTTTTCTAGTAACAATTCACTTAACACATCAAAATTTGTTAACGTATGTAGTGGGAGGTTACTTTGGTCAAAAGCGTGATTTGCTTTAGGTAATCCATAGGTGAAAATTGCAATAACAGCTAATACTTCCACACCTTGATCACGTAATGCTTCAGCCGTTTGGATCGCTGAGCCGCCTGTTGAAATCAGGTCTTCGATCACTACTACTTTTTGTCCTTTTGCAATCTTGCCTTCAATTTGATTGCCCTTTCCGTGTGCTTTTGGCTTTGAGCGCACATACACCATTGGTAAGTCTAATTTATCTGCCAACCAAGCTGCATGCGGTATTCCGGCTGTAGCACAGCCAGCAATACAATCTGGTGTATCATCCAACTGCTTGATTTTTTCAACAAATGCATCTGCTATTCTGTTCCGAATCGTTGGATAAGAAAGAGTTAACCGATTATCACAGTAAATGGGCGATTTGATGCCAGATGTCCAGGTAAATGATCGGTCAGGTTTAATTTGTACTGCTTCAATTTGATAAAGATCTATTGCTAATTGTTTTTCAAGAGACATGATTCCACTCCTTTATCGCTTGTTGGTACATGGCATTTGGATACGCTGCTTTTGTAATACTTCTACCGATAACGATATAATCTGAGCCAAGTTGGTGTGCCGTTTGTGGCGTTGCGACACGTTTTTGATCATGTTGTTCCGTTTCGTTCAGGCGGATGCCTGGTGTTATGGTTAAAAATGCTTCGCCACATTGCGCTTTAATTTGTGCTACTTCATGTGCTGAACACACAACCCCATCTGCACCGTTATCTTTTCCTATATTGGCTAAATGTGTCACTAGTTCTTCAACGGGTTGATCAATTTGTAGTTCATTCGTTACGGTTGCTTGATTCATGGAAGTTAGCACAGTCACTACTAAAAGTTTTGGTTGCTTATCATTCTGCTGACTACCATCGATTAATCCTTGCTTAGCTGCTCGAATCATATCCGCACCACCTAATCCATGAACATTAACAAAGTCAACACCTAAAGCGGCAACATTTTTCATTGCTTTATAAATCGTTGTTGGAATATCGTGCAATTTTAAATCCAAGAAAATAGGATGACGATGCTGTTGCAATGCTTTAATAACTGGAGGGCCTTCTCGATAAAATAATTCCATCCCAACTTTGACCGGTACTCCATGTAACTGGTTTTCGTTTAAAAAAGTTTCTGTTTCTTGCCACGTTGGGAAATCAAGCGCGAGATAAATTGGTGGTTTCATGTGCATGCCCCTTTCCAATTGCATCTTGTAAGGAATTGAACCCATATTTTGCTAACGTATCCGGTAGTGCTGTAATAATCTCCGGACAAATAAATGGATTGGTGAAATTGGCAGTGCCTACTGCAACTGCATTTGCGCCTGCTAATAAGAACTCTAACACATCTTCTGCGCAAGTAATCCCGCCCATTCCAATAATCGGGATGTCTAGTGCTTCTCTTACTTGATAAATCATCCGAATGGCAATTGGTTTAATCGTTGGACCAGATAACCCACCTACTTGGTTGGCAAGAATTGGTCGTCTGGATTGTAAATTGATTTGCATCCCAGTTAACGTATTAATCATTGATAAGCCATCTGCTCCAGCAGCTGCAACTGCTTTCGCAATCGTAACAATATCCGTAACATTCGGTGATAATTTCACATAAACAGGGACACTACTTTGTGCTTTTACACGTTTAGTTACTTCATAAGCCAGGTCAGGATCAGTGCCAAATTGTACGCCACCTTCTTTAACATTAGGACAAGATATATTTAATTCTAATGCTGCAATCTGCTCTGTATTCCCTAACTTTTCCGCAACCAATTCATATTCTTCAATCGTACTTCCAGCCACATTTGCAATGATTGGTGTATTGTAAGCAGCTAAAGGAGGAACTTCCTTTTCGATGATGTTTAGCACACCTGGATTCTGTAGACCAATTGCATTTAGCATCCCTACTGTTGTTTCTGCTACTCTAGGCGTAGCATTGCCGTACCTCATTTCTTCTGTAGCTGCCTTAATAATTATTGCACCTAATTGCTCCAAATCATAAAATTTACTATATTCCATACCAAAACCAAAACAACCTGATGCTGGCATAACGGGGTTTTTTAATGATAAACCCGGGAGCGAAACTGATAGATTCATGACAAGGCCACCTCTTTTGCTGGAAAAACTGGTCCTTGCTGGCATATTTTTCGATAGCCACCGTCATGACTTGGAACGACACATGCAAAACAAGCGCCAACGCCACATCCCATCCGTTCTTCTAATGAAATATAACCTTGTTTATCTTCCAATGTCGAGGTAACACTTTTCAACATGGCAGTTGGACCACATGAAAAATAACAATCAAAGTCTGGTTGCACCTGCTGATAAACATCTGTGACAAAACCTTGATACCCGTAACTTCCATCATTCGTTGCGATATAAACATCTCCCAAAGCTTGAAATTCTTGTTCATAAAATACATGTTCTTTGTTTTGGAAACCGAGAATTGCAGTGACTTTTATTCCCTTAGCTACTAATTGTTTGGCCAAATAATATAGTGGAGGAACGCCTATGCCTCCTCCAATTAACAAGGCGCTGTGCATTGTTAAACCAGCAATAGGGTAAGCTGTACCACAAGGTAATAATGCGTCGACTTGATCGCCAACTTTTTGCTTACTTAGTTGCGTTGTTCCCTCTCCTACCGACTTGAAGATAATCGTAAGTAACTGGTTAGCTTGATCAACATCTGCGATCGAAATCGGTCGTCGTAATAGGTGAGCATTTCCTTGACCAATTCTTATATGGATGAATTGACCAGGTGCTACATCATCTACCGAAATATTACTTGCTAACACAATCAAGAATGTATCTTTCGCAATGGTTTCTAGCTTTTTTATCGATAACATGTCTTTGCGGATCATCGAATCACCTCTTGGTTTGCTACAGCAGGCTGGGCAGTAAACGTCGTCGAATCAATCACATTCAAAATTGCTTGTGCCGTATCTAAGCTCGTCAAACAAGCAATGCCATGCTCTACAGCTTCTCGGCGAATACGGAAACCGTCAGATCTTGGTTGTTTACCAGATGTTAATGTATTAATGACAAATTGTACTTCACCATTTTCAATAATCGATAAAACATTTTTCTCCTCTGTACCTATTTTTCCTACCGTAGTAACCGGTAAGTGATGGCTTGATAGAAATGCCGCTGTTCCTTCTGTCGCATAAAGTTGGAACCCTAGCATAAAGAAGCGATTGGCAATTTCTGCAATTTCTTCTTTATCTTTATCGGCTACAGTAAATAATACAGCACCTTCCATCGGGATATTTAATCCTGATGCAATTAAGCCTTTGTAAAGTGCTTTTTCTAATGTTTTATCACGACCAATGGCTTCACCAGTCGATTTCATTTCAGGTCCAAGCATTGTATCGACACTTCTTAATTTTGTAAATGAGAAGACAGGTACTTTTACTGAGATATGTTCTGGTTCCGGTAGCAGTCCTTCTTGATAGCCCATCTCTGCTAGCGATGTTCCAAGCATACATTTAGTAGCAATGTTTGCCATCGTGACGCCAGTGATTTTGCTTAAGAATGGAATCGTTCTACTTGCACGAGGATTCACTTCTAGCACATAGACATTATCTTTATGAACAACAAATTGGATATTCACTAATCCTTTTACGTTAATTTCTTTTGCTATTTTAATCGTAGTATCAATTAATTCTTGTTTGATTTTCTGCGTGATTCGCTGTGTTGGATATACAGCAATAGAATCACCAGAGTGCACTCCTGCTCGTTCAATATGTTCCATGATTCCCGGAATAATCGTCGTTTCCCCATCACTGATCGCATCCACTTCTACTTCAATACCAGTTAGATATTTATCGATTAGGACTGGATGTTTGTGTTTCATTTTCGTATTTTTCTCTAAGTAGGCATATAATTCATCGTCATTATAGACGATTTCCATTTGACTTCCGCCAATCACATAAGATGGACGAACTAAGACAGGGTAGCCGATTTCATTCGCTGCTTCTTTGGCTTGACTTAATTGTTTAACACTTTTTCCTTTTGGCTGTGGCACATGAATGCGAGATAACATTTGTTCAAATTTATCGCGATCTTCGGCTACATCAATTGCTGCTAGATTCGTTCCTAAGATGGTTACACCTCTTCGTTCTAAACCTTCTGCAAGGTTAATCGCTGTTTGTCCACCAAATTGAACAATTACTCCAATAGGTTGTTCTAATTGAACAACATGCATGACATCTTCTAATGTTAGTGGTTCGAAATATAATTTATCCGACACACTGAAATCAGTAGAAACGGTTTCTGGATTGTTGTTCATAATAATCGCTTCGTAACCCGCTTCTTTTAATGCTAAAACGGAATGCACCGTCGCATAATCAAATTCAATCCCTTGTCCGATTCGGATTGGTCCAGATCCAAGCACAAGTACTTTCGGTCGTTCCGATACGATTGACTCTTGTTCCTCTTCATACGTACTATAAAAATAAGGTGTCACGGACTCAAATTCTGCAGCACATGTATCAACCATTTTATAAACCGGCATTAACTTCTCTTCTATACGTTGCTGGTAGACATCATCACTCACTACATTCCAGAGTCTTGCAATATGGGTATCTGAGAAACCATTTTCTTTGGCACAGATTAATATATCCAGTTGATTCGGGTGTGCCTCTAACTGTTTTTCTATTGTGATGATATGCGCAATTTTTGTTAAGAAATAACGATCTATTTTGGTTACTTCATAGATTTTCTCTACTGTTACATCACGTCGCAGGAGTTCAGCAACTGCATAAATTCGCTCATCATCTGCTTTTGTTATTTTTTCAAATAGCTGATCTACCGTATAATCCGTTAAGTGTGCTAAGATAAAATCTTCCCCAGTAATATCCAGTGAACGAATCGCTTTTAAGAAGGATTCTTCAAACGATCGTCCAATCGCCATGACTTCTCCAGTTGCTTTCATTTGTGTCCCTAAGGTTCGATTACCTGTCGTAAATTTATCAAATGGAAAGCGCGGAAACTTAGTTACAATATAATCTAATGCAGGTTCAAATGCAGCATACGTTGTTCCTGTAATCGGGTTTTTTATTTCATCTAAGGTTAAACCAACAGCAATTTTCGCAGCAATCTTTGCAATTGGATAACCTGTTGCCTTAGAAGCTAGAGCCGATGAACGACTAACTCTTGGATTTACTTCGATAATATAATAGTCAAAACTATGTGGATCTAGTGCTAGCTGTACATTACAGCCGCCTTCGATTTGAAGCTCTCTAATAATTTTTAACGACGCATTACGTAACAATTGATATTCGCGGTCACTTAATGTTTGGGATGGAGCCACAACAATCGAATCTCCGGTGTGCACACCAACTGGGTCAATATTCTCCATATTACAAACAACGATCGCTTGATCTTTTTGGTCCCGCATCACTTCATATTCAATTTCTTTAAATCCTGCAATATTTCGCTCGATTAAACATTGATGTACTGGGGATAACGCTAATCCGTTACGGGTAATCTCACGTAATTGTGTTTCGGTATAGCACATACCCCCACCAGTTCCTCCAAGCGTATAGGCAGGTCGTACAATTAATGGAAAACCGATTTGTTCAGCAAACGAAATTGCTTCATCTACACTTGTAACGATCTGACTTTCTGGTACTGGTTCATTTAATTCATGCATTAAATTACGAAACTTCTCCCGATCCTCTGCTAATTGGATTGCTTCTAAGGACGTACCTAATAATTCTGTCTCATACAGGTCTAAAACACCTTTTTCTTCAAGATCAACCGCTAGATTAAGTCCAGTTTGTCCGCCTAATGTAGGTAAAATGGCATCTGGCCGTTCTTTGCGGATAATCTTCGCTAAAAATTCAACCGTTAATGGCTCCATATACACTGTATCGGCAACCGTGTGGTCCGTCATAATTGTTGCTGGGTTGGAATTAGCCAAAATCACAGTATAACCTTCTTCTTTCAACGCTTGACAAGCCTGTGTTCCAGAATAATCAAACTCAGCTGCCTGCCCAATAATAATTGGCCCTGATCCGATCACAAGGATTTTCTTTATATCTGTACGCTTTGGCATAATTCTCTCTCCTTTGTATCTGACTGATGGTTAGCTATTTGTGTTAAAAATGCATCAAATAAATGACTGGTATCTTCTGGCCCAGGTGAGCTTTCTGGATGGTATTGCACAGAAAATGCTGGATACGTTTCATGCGCGATTCCTTCTACCGAACCATCATTTAATGCAATTTGCGTTAATTTTAAATTGGTATTTGCTAATGAGGCTAATGTCACTGCATACCCATGATTTTGTGAAGTTAAATATGTTTTCTCAGTTGTCAAATCTTTTACGGGATGATTTGATCCTCGATGACCAAATACCATTTTTTCTGTGTCTGCTCCACAAGCTAGTGCGAGTAACTGATGACCTAAACAAATACCGAAAATAGGAACTCCTTTGATGATTTGCTCAATCATAGCGATCGCTTCAGGAACGTCTTTTGGATCTCCAGGGCCATTGGTTAGCATAATACCATCTGGTTTCAATCGTAAAATCTCTTCTGCTGTATAGTGATAAGGAACAACGGTCACATGACAATGACGTTTTGTCAATTCTCGTAAAATACCATGTTTCATTCCGAAATCAACTAATACAATCCGCTTGCCTCTCCCTGGTACAACATATGGTTTTATCGTAGAAACTCTTCGCACTTGATCATTCATTAGTTCTACATCTGCTAATCTAGCAACATCATGATTTGGTGTTTCGCCTTCCGCATACGCCGCTGTTAAGATTCCTTTCATTGTCCCGTGCTTACGAATGATTTTTGTTAGTTTTCGCGTATCTATATTTGAAATTGCAGGTATCTGCTTTGCTTTTAAGAAGCTATCCAATGACTCTTCACTACGAAAATTAGACGGAACATGGCACATTTCTCTAACAACTAACCCATGTATCGATGGATTAATGGTTTCAAAATCTTCTCTATTAACGCCGTAGTTTCCAATTAACGGATATGTCATAGTTACGATTTGCCCACAATACGAAGGATCAGAAAGAATTTCTTGATAACCAGTCATTCCTGTATTAAAGACCACTTCTCCAGTGCTTTCTTGTAAACTACCATGTGCGTCTCCAGCGAAAATGGTGCCATCTTCTAGTATTAATTGTCGCTTAAACATATGTACCCTCCTTAAAAACAAGTTTACCTGAAACCAACGTTGCCAGTGGTTTACCTACAACTTGCCATTGATCAAATGGTGTATTGGTTCCTTTTGATGAAAAAGCACGTTTATCAATCTGCCACTTATCGCTCACATTTAACAGTGTTATATCAGCTTTTGCTCCTACTGCTAATTCGCCAACAGATAATCCAAACACAGTCGCTGGTTTAATCGTTAACCAATCGAGCAGTTGTTTTAATGTAAACACGCCCGTTTTCACAAAATGCGTATGCAATAAGGCAAAGGCTGTCTCTAAACCTACGATTCCAAATGGCGCTTGATTCATCCCTTTAGCTTTTTCTGCTTCGGTATGTGGTGCATGATCCGTAGCAATAAAATCAATCGTTCCATCTAATAAACCAACTAGTAATGCTTGTTGATCTGCTTTTGAGCGAAGAGGTGGATTCATTTTAACGTTGGGGTCAGCTTCCGTAATGTCTGTTTCATTTAATAGCAAATGGTGCGGCGTTACTTCCGCGGTTACATGAATACCTGCTCGTTTTGCATCACGAATGACACGAACCGATTCTTTCGTACTTACATGGCAAACATGATAATGACAGCCAGTAGCTTCTGCTAATAACACATCCCGTGCAATTTGTACGGATTCACAGACAGAGGGAATACCATTAAGATTCATTTTCTGACTTACCTCTCCATCATGCATCACACCTTGATGGATTAACGAATTATCTTCACAATGTGCAACAATCGACATATTCAACGTTGCTGCCTGTGTCATCGCTTGTAACATTTGGTCTGCTGTTTGAATACCAACACCATCATCGGTAAAAGCAAAGGCACCAGCTGCTTTCAATTCAGCCATGTCAGATAACGTTTCGCCCTTTAATCCTTTTGTAATCGCTGCATATGGTAATACACGAACATGGCCGGTTTGATTTATCTTTTCATTAATCATTTCAAGTGTTTCCGCATTATCAGGGACAGGGTTGGTATTTGGCATCGCCGCTATGGTTGTATAGCCTCCTTTTGCTGCTGCTGCACTTCCTGTTTGAATCGTTTCTTTTGCTTCTCCTCCTGGTTCACGTAAATGGACATGCACATCAACAAAACCTGGAGCAATAATGTTTCCTTTTCCATCTAATACTTCTTCCTGCCCTGTTGCTTCGACTGTTTCACTGATTTCAGTAATATAGCCGTCTACTATTTTCACTTCACAAGGAACAATTTCGTTATTTGATAATACTTGTTTGACGTTTATGATGATTGTTGTCAAGATTATTCATCCCCTTTGATTGACATAATTGATAAATTACAGCCATTCGAGCTTTCACACCATTTTCCATTTGTTTAAAAATACGAGATTGTTTTGATTCTACTAATTCACTTGCTATTTCGACACCACGATTCACTGGTGCTGGGTGCATAATAATGGCATGTTTTAACATAGCTGCTGCTCTTTTTTTCGTTAAGCCATATTGTGTTAAATATTGTTCATGATTTAACTGTTCACGGTGGTCATGTCTTTCCAATTGCACTCTTAATAACATCACCACATCGCACGTTTCTACGGCATCATCAATTGAGATATAAGGAAAATCAAGCTGATCATCTTGCCAGTCTTCTTTAGCAGCCAAAAACACGTTGGCTCCTTGTGTTTGTAATGCATAGGCATTGGAACGGGCCACCCTACTATGTTTGATGTCCCCTACTATCGCAATATTTAAGCCTTTAAAAGTTTGGAACTCTTGATACATTGTATATAAATCTAGTAAAGATTGCGTCGGGTGTTCACCCGTTCCATCTCCCGCATTGATCACTGGGATGGTTAATTGGCTAGCTAGTTGTTGAGCTGTATGGTTCTGTGTGTGGCGAACCACTAAAAAGGAAGCGCCAATCGATTCAAGTGTTCGTGCTGTATCGTAAATACTTTCTCCTTTTAACACACTGGATGAATCATTTTGAAAATCTAACACTTCAATCCCTAGTTTTCTTTCTGCAACAATAAAACTCATTTTTGTTCGTGTACTTGGTTCGAAAAATAGATTTGCTGCAAATAATTGCTCACGAAAAGAATTAATACCGTATTGCTCGATTTGTTCGGTTAATTTAATTAATTTCATCACTTCATGTTCAGAAAGATCTTTCATTGAAACAAAATTTTTCATGATTCGCTCCTCCTTTTAGTTGAAGGGACTGTCCTTATTAAGACAGTCCCTCCCTTTACGCTTCCTCATTATTTTCATCTGCTTCAAACATTTTTCCATTTCCATATGCATCTTCTTTATTAGGCAAGATTAAATTTAAAACAACTCCAGTGATCGCTGCTAGAGCCATTCCTTCTACTTTAAAATCAACCCCCGCAATATTAAATTGAACCATAGCGCCACCAATGCCAATCACTAGAATAACCGATGCAACAATCAGGTTACGGTTTTTGCCTAAGTCAACTTGATTATCGATAAGCATGCGTAATCCACTAGATGCAATAATACCGAATAATAGAATCGATACACCTCCCATTACCGCTTGTGGAATGGAACTTATTAAGTCCGAGATAATACCAATAAATCCAAATAGTATAGCAAGAACCGCTGCACCACCAATCACAAACACACTGAACACGCGCGTAATTGCAAGCACGCCGATATTTTCACCATAGGTTGTATTTGGTGGTCCACCTAGGAAAGAAGCAATCATTGTTGCTACTCCATCACCTAGAATGGAACGATGTAGACCTGGTTTCTTAAGAAAATTTTTACTTGCTACTTTTGACAAAACCATTTGATCACCAATATGCTCAGCAATCGTTACTGTCGCTACTGGCACCATGATCCAAAATACACTCCAGCTAAACACATCTAGCGGATTATAATCGACAAATGGTATTGTGAACCCTGGAGCAACAAATATCGCTCCAAAAAATGTCCCAATTGAGTCTGCTCCAACAATGGATGACCACGTATCACTTATTGTAGAAGTATCAACAATACCTTGTGTTAGTGCGAACAGATAACCACATACAATACCTATTAAAATGGGAATAAGTCCGAAAAATCCTCTAAAAAATAATGATCCGATGATCGTAATTGCTAGTGTTACAATTGCAACTAAAAAGTGTTTTCCACTATAATTGCCATCTACATTCATCGCCATATCGATTGCTGTTGGCGCTAATCCTAAACCAATCACTATGATTACTGGACCTACGACGACAGGCGGTAAGACCTTCATTAACCAATCCAAGCCAAATGATCCGATAAGAAGTGCTAAGATTCCATAAACTAATCCTGCAAAAAAGCTTCCAATCATAGCACCAGGAACGCCACTATCGTTGATTGCTGAGATAATTGGTGTAATAAAAGCGAAACTAGAACCCAAGTAAGCTGGTATTCTTCCTTTAGTAATTAGTAAGTAAGCTAACGTACCAGAACCACTGGAAATCAATGCAACTGCTGGTGATAATCCAGTTAAAAATGGGACTAAAACCGTTGAACCAAACATAGCAAATAAGTGCTGAAGACTAAGCATCAGCCATTTTGATTTTTGTGGTACATCTCTTACATCCATTACGATTTCTTGTTGTGACATTATTCGTTCCTCCCCTAATTGCTCTCTATATAATAAAAAACCTCTTTGCAAAGTCGCAAAGAGGTGCACGTGTAGAAAAAATTGATTTCACGTATCCTTTGACAACCTTGCAAGCCTCTCTGGACTTAATTAAAGGTTTACTATTTAATTCTCGAAGATACTAACTTGTTCTTCTTTATCAACTTCATCCAAGCCCACTACAATCACTTCATCTTGTGAAGTTGGGATGTTTTTTCCAATATAATCAGCACGAATTGGTAATTCTCGATGGCCTCGGTCGATTAATACGGCTAACTGAATTTGTGAAGGTCTTCCTTGGTCAATAATCGCATCCATTGCAGCTCTTACCGTTCTACCGGTAAATAACACATCATCGACTAAAATAATTTTCTTCCCAGTAATCTGTGCTTGAAAATCAGCATCACGGAATTCCGGTTCTTGTCCTGCTGATGTGTGGCTTAAGTCATCGCGATACAGCGTAATATCAATTTGTCCAATTGGAATTTCTACACCTTCAATTGATGCAATTTTATCACGCAAACGCTCGGATAAAGGAACGCCTCTAGTTTTAATACCAACAAGCATTAGGTTATCGACACCTTTGTTGCGTTCTAGAATTTCGTGTGCGATTCTTGTGAGTGCCCGATTGATGGCTGCTTGATCTAATACCACCGCTTTTTGTTTCATTGCCTAATCGCTCCTTGTTTTATCTGTTTGACCATTTGGCTACAAAAAAATCCTTTTCTCCGTAAAGAAGAAAAGGATTTAAGACATACGTATACTGCTTCGTATTTACCGTTTCCTTTTCAGCCTCACGGGACTGTCTTTTAAAGGTCAATTCACTTTTAATTATTATCACATTGAATGGTGTTTATGTCAATAGAATTCTTTCACTTTTTGTAATGTTTCATTAAAGATTGCTGGTGGTTCTACTTCAAAGTGCATCCATTCGTTTGTAGTTGGATGTTCGAAACCTAATTCTCTCGCATGCAACGCTTGTCCATCAATTTTTAACGTTTTCCTTGGTCCATACTTTGGATCGCCAACTAATGGAAACCCAATATATTTCATATGCACCCGAATTTGATGCGTTCTTCCTGTTTCTAACACACACTTCACGTGCGTATAATTATTGTTGATACGTTCAATTACTTCAAAGTGGGTAATCGCTGGTTTGCCACCAGTAATCACGCCCATTTTTTGACGGTCTTTCGGATCACGCCCAAGTGGAGCATCTATAGTGCCATATTCATGTGGAATGGCACCATGAACGATCGCTTCATAAGATCGTTTTACCCTCTTTTCTTGTAACTGTTCTGCTAATTTTTGATGAGCTTGGTCATGTTTAGCTACCATCAATAGTCCGCTTGTATCTCGATCAATTCGATGCACAATGCCAGGTCGGATCTCGCCGTTTATACCCGATAAATCATTACAATGATATAACAAGGCATTAACAAGTGTACCAGCATAATGTCCAGCGGAAGGATGAACGACCATCCCTCTGGGTTTGTTAACAACAATAACGTCTTTATCTTCATAGACAATATCTAATGAGATATTCTCTGGTTCGATCTCAATCGTTGCTGGTTCTGGCACTTCCCACGTAATCATTTGCGCTTCTTCGCATTTATAATTGCTTTTTACTTGGTTACCATCCACTAACACGTAACCATCTTTAATCCACATTTGTAATTGTGAACGTGAAACGTCAGGTAAAATGGTCGTCAACAACTTATCAATACGCGTACCACTTTCCGCTTCACTTACCACATGGCTTTCTTCTGATGTCATGCTTGTTTACGCTCCTTCTTCTTCTTTTCATCCATAAATGTTGCGATTAGTACTAAAATTACTCCCACTACAAGTGAAGAATCTGCAATGTTAAAAATGGGATAATTGTAGTTTCCAATATACATATCAAAAAAGTCGACCACTTCTTTACGAAAGAGACGATCAATAAAATTACCAATTGCCCCACCTAAAATTAAGGCTAACGAAATCCCTGTTAACATACTGTCTTTTGCAAATTTTTGTATGTAATAGGCAACAAAGATAATCACAATGATTGTAATGATGTAAAAAAAGGACATTCGACCTGCAAGTATGCCCCATGCAGCACCTGTATTTCGATGAGAAGTAATATAAAAGAAATTTTCAATGACTGGTATACTTTCTCGCAATTCCATATTAGCGACTACCCACCATTTGGTAAATTGGTCAATCACAATGATGACAAATGCGATAGCATAATAACGCATAAGTTTCCCCCGTTCTTTCAATCGTGTTTACTCTTTATGCATTTTACCATAAAAGCGTAAAAAAGAGAAAATTGTTATATCCATTAGGAGGAGGAGCAGAACTCCGTCTATAGTCGGTAGTATGATTCAAAAAAATCCGCTATGATTAGATAGTTGTTATACAGATAATCGTGTCTATGAAGGGGGAAACTAAATGGGGACATTTCGTAACTATCATCGCAACATTAAAATACGTATCGCACAAATATTTTTATCTGACATGGTATCTGGCGCTATTTTTCCTTTTATCGCTATTTATTTCGCAGAATATTTTGGTGCAACCATTACAGGTCTTTTACTTGTGATTAATGTCATTGTTAGCCTTTTTGTTGGATTATATGGTGGCTACTACGCTGATCGTGTAGGTCGAAAAAAATTAATGGTGATTGCTGGTATTATTCGAATGGTAGCTTTTTTTATTATGACGTTTGCAAACTCTCCGTTCTGGGTTTCACCAGAGATAACGTTTGTTATGGCCATCTTAATCACTGGTTCATTTGGTTTAGACGGGCCAGCCGCAGATGCTATGATCATTGACATTACAAAACCATCAGAAAGAAAAGGCGTGTATTCGTTATTGTATTGGAGTTTTAACCTAGCATTTGCTGTTGGTGGCATTATTGGAGCCTTATCATTTGAAAACTTTCTATTCGAATTATTGGTCATCATGACGATTACTAGTATTGGTTCTAATATTTTAGTTATTTTCTTTATTAAAGAAACCATGGAAAAAGTAGAGGTAACAGTGGAGAAAAATGTACTAAAAAGCATGTTATCCAGTTACAAAGATGTCGCTTTTGATAAATTATTTTTATGGTTCGTTTTTGCTGGTGTCATGATCCAATCAATTGAAAATCAAATGGAAAATTACATCGCCATTCGATTAAATAGTGATATGCCAACCCAAGACATCTTTGGATTTTCTATCTCAGGTGTTGAAATGGTTGGATTCTTGAAATCGGAAAATACAATTTTAGTTGTTTTATTTACAGTGTTTATTACAAGGATTGTTTCGAAATGGAAAGAAGGTAGCACATTCTTATGGTCCATAGCTATTTTTACCATTGGATATGTTGGTATTAGTTATTTAGATAACATTTGGTTATTATTTTTCTTTATGATACTTGCAACAGTTGGTGAATTGATGCGTGTTCCGATTCAATCTGATTTTCTAGCTAGTATTCCAACCGATGATAAGAGAAGTTCATATATGGCTGTTTATGGATTAGTCTTTAATGGTTCGATGATGATTAGTTCATTGTTTGTCACATTAGGAGGACTCTTTTCAAAAGAAGTCATGTCACTACTAATCTTGGCTTGTGGAATGATTGGTATGGTTGTGATGAAGTATATTATGAAAGACTTAAGAGCAAGACGAGATGCACAGATGACAAACGCAGGTTGATTAACAAGTAGTTTTATCATTTTTGTGTTTATGCTCCCTTTCACCGAGGGCAGCGCCTCAGCTGAATTTATAGCAAAGATCCACTTGGCAAAGTGTTCTTCTTTACCAAGTTAGTAAAACCGTGCCTGCTGACACCAAGTAGATTTCCTCTGCAGTTCAAGCGTCGGTCTGTCATACTTTAACAATGTTGAAATGAAAATCAAACGATCAATTGACACAAAGAATTTAAAAATGACGTTGGTGAGTTTTTTTTACTCACCAACGTCATTTATTGTTGTTAGACTTTATTTAATTTTCATAGTTTCTTTTTACAATGGTAGCACAGCGCTTGCATAGCGTTGGATGATCATGATCTTCCCCTACGGTATTTGAAGCTACCCAACAACGTTCACAACGTTCTCCTTCATGTTTTTCAACTTTCACCATGACATAATCATAGGATTTGGCATTTGCGACATCATCTTGTAGTACCACTTCTGAAACAATAAACAACTGATGTAAATCTGAGATATTTTCTAATACTTCTTTTGTTTTCGCATCATTTGGAGCAAGCATTAGTTTTGCCTCTAAGGATTTACCGATTACTTTTTCTGCACGAGCTTCTTCAAGAGCTTTTAATACATCATTCCGCACTTTCATGAACATATCCCATTCTCCTTGTAACTGTTCTTGATTCTCAAGATCTCGTGCCACTGGCATATCAGTTAGTTGTACATGGCTTTCTGTTACACCAGGGATATACCTCCACGTTTCTTCCATCGTGTGAGTAAGAATTGGCGTAAGAAGTTTAACTAAGCTTGTAATAACTTCATGATAAACCGTTTGAATACTACGACGTTTAGGATGATCTGCTGCTTCAATATATAAAATGTCTTTAGCAAAATCAAGATAAAAAGCACTTAATTCTATTGTACAGAAATTATGAATGCTATGATAAACCGTTGAGAAATCATAATTATCATAAGCTTTGGTAACTTTTTTAATTAATTGTTGTAGACGTAATAACATATAGCGATCTACTTCTTGCAATTGATCATCGGCTAAAGCATCTTTCCCTGGATCAAAATCAGCTAAATTGCCAAGTAAGAAACGGAAGGTATTTCTAATCTTACGGTACCCTTCAGACGTTTGTTTAATGATTTCATCAGAAATACGTACATCTGCTTGATAGTCTACAGATGCTACCCATAAACGTAAAATATCTGCCCCATACTGTTTCATTACTTTGGATGGTACAACTGTGTTTCCTACTGATTTACTCATTTTTCGTCCTTGACCATCAAGCGCAAATCCATGACTGATAACTGTTTCATAAGGTGCTTTACCAGTTACAGCAACACCAGTAGAAATAGATGAATTAAACCAACCACGGTATTGATCGGAACCTTCTAAATAGACATCTGCTGGGCGACGTAATTCGTCTCGTTCGTGTAACACACCTTGATGAGAAGAACCAGAATCAAACCACACATCCATAATATCCATCTCTTTTGTGAATGTATTATTCGGACTATGTTCTGAAGTGAACCCTTCAGGTAAAAGATCATTTGCTTCCCACTCGAACCAAATATTCGAACCATGTTCTCTAAACAATTTAGAAACATGCTGGATTGTTTCATCCGTAATAATTGGTGTTCGATCTTCTCCATAGAATACTGGGATTGGAACTCCCCATGTACGTTGACGAGAAATACACCAGTCTTCTCGGTCACGAACCATGTTGTAAAGGCGTGTTTCACCCCACTTAGGTAACCAATTAATACGATTAATCTCACTTAAGATATCTTCCCTAAAATCTTTAATTGAAGCAAACCATTGATTTGTTGCACGGAAAATTGTCGGTTTTTTGGTACGCCAATCGTGTGGATAAGAGTGCGTGATAAAGTTAAGTTTCAATAACGCTCCAACTTCTTCTAGTTTTTGCGTAATTTCTTTATTAGCTGCGTCATAAAATAGTCCTTCAAATCCTGGCGCTTCATCTGTGAATACCCCTTTTTCATCTACTGGACAAAGCACGTCTAAACCGTAACGTTTACCAATGATAAAGTCATCTTCCCCGTGACCAGGAGCAGTATGAACTAATCCAGTACCACTTTCCGTAGTAACGTGGTCTCCTAAGATAACTAACGAATCTCGATCATAGAATGGATGTTTTGCAACTAATCGTTCTGCTTCTTTCCCCTTAAATGTTTGCACAATTTCATGGTTTTCCCATTCCAATGCTTCAGCAACTTGAGCAATCATATCTTCTGCAACAACATATTTTTGATCATTAGCTTTTACTACTGCGTAAGTTAAGTCAGGATGTACAGCAATAGCTAAGTTTGACGGAATCGTCCATGGCGTTGTGGTCCAAATAATAAACTTCTCATCTCCTGCTAATAGTGTGCCAGGTTCTTTTACATCAAAAGCAACGTAAATAGATGCTGAACGTTTATCTTGGTATTCAATTTCTGCTTCCGCTAATGCTGATTCAGATGATGGAGACCAATAAACAGGTTTTAATCCTTTGTAGATATAGCCTTTTTTCGCCATTTCTCCAAATACTTCAATTTGGGCAGCTTCGTATGCTTTATTTAATGTGATATATGGATTATCCCAATCACCACGAACTCCCAGTTGTTTAAACTGTGTACGTTGATTATCAATTTGTTTTAACGCATACTCAGCACACTTACGTCTAAATTCTGCAACCGTCATTTTTTTACGATTTACTTTTTTCTTCGCTAATGCCTGTTCAATTGGTAAACCGTGTGTATCCCAACCAGGAACGTATGGCGCATGAAATCCACTCATAGATTTATATTTAACAATAAAATCCTTTAAGACCTTATTTAGTGCATGCCCCATATGGATATCACCATTGGCATATGGAGGTCCATCATGCAAGACAAATAATGGTCTGTCTGCTGTACGTTTTTGTACATTTTCATATAAGTTTTCTTGCTCCCACTCTTCCTGCATCTTTGGTTCTTTATTTGGTAAATTTCCTCGCATAGGAAAAGCCGTTTGTGGCATTAATAACGTATCTTTGTATTCCATTTAAAGTTTCCTCCTTGTACTGACTGTTTTTTAAATTTTTTGGTTCTCTGTCAAATGTGGTGGTGTCATTTTTACTCCACCATCTCTTTTATTACACTTACATTATTCATCATACTTCCTGAACCGCAGGGTAAATATACTCGCTTTCCTCGGGCACACAGGACGTGGGTCAGTTAGACGTTGTCACAGGACGTGACGGTTTTCGTCTAACTTCTAGCCACTTAACCAAGTGGATCTTCGGCTCGTGGGACTGCGATTACTCGTCCCATCGAAAACATTTGCTGTTCCCGCAGGAGTCTCGCATATTACCTCTGCTAAGGTACTTTTATAATAAGACGCTTCTTATCTCTTGAGGCCCCAGTATCTTCTTTTTCAATCGCTCAAAACGCTTAATGCCCTAAGATATGCATTTCGTCACTTTTATTGTGTTGTTCACACCCTCAATATATCCATTATTAAAGAGAGGGGTTGCGTGTATTTTTTCTTCGAGGGAAGCTTTGAGAAATCAAGGGATACCACCACACTTAGTATAGAACCAATTTTTTCACGAAAATAAAAAAGTCCTCTACATCCCATAAGGGACGAGAAGACTCGCGGTACCACCCTTGATAAATGAAAATAGACTATTTTCATCCACTCGGCATCGTAACGTGATGAAAACGTCTCAATCTATTACCCAGTTCAATTGAGAAGCTTCAGGGTGATCTTCAATCAAGACACTGTATTAGGCTCTCACCAATTCCTAATTCGCTACGACAGTAAACCAGATTTACTCTCCCTTGCATTGCTAGTTGTCATATAAAATTTATGATAAGTTCATGTGAATGAATTATATGTAAAAATCGCAAAAACGTCAAGCTTTAATAATTATTTGTTTCGGATTCCTCTTCTTCATACGCTTCATCCATGTTTGTATCCAATAGTCCATCCCAGTCGTCATTCTCAACCATTTCTAACTGAGCTTCTACTAACATCTTTAATCGTGTACGGAATACTTTAGCCTGTTTTTTCAATTCTTCTACTTCAATCGAGATTTTACGCGATTTCTGTAATGCTTCGTTAATGATACGGTCTGCATTTTTCTCTGCTTCTTTAATAATTAATTTTGATTCTTTTGTTGCATTCCCTTTTACTTCTTCCGCAGTTTCTTGTGCAATTAAAATGGATTTATTCAAAGTTTCTTCAATGTTTGAAAAATGACCTAAACGATCTCTCATATCGTCAACTTGTTGTTTTAATTCCTTTTTTTCACGCAAAACAAGTTCATAGTCTTTAATCACTTGATCTAAAAATTCGTTCACTTCATCCTCGTCATAACCTCTAAATCCACGGGTAAATTCTTTGTTATGGATATCTAATGGTGATAATGGCACAATGGCCACCTCCTTATGAAGTATTATTTCCTTTTACCTTGATGTGTAAAATTCGACACAAAAGTTAAAATTCCTGCTTATTTTTCTAATTTAATATTTGATAGCGAACAATCCATTTATTTTTTTTGGATTGCCCAACGATTTCAAGTAATTTGCTACGTCCTTTACCTCGAAATGAAAACATATCGCCTGTTTCCACCCGAAATGCTTGATCTTCAACAACTTTAAAATTAACTTTAACGTGACCTTTCACAATTGCCTGAGCTGCATTTTGTCGAGATACACCGTAAATTTGTTTCATCAGTACATCTAGCCGTAGCGAGCTAACGGTTGTTTGTCGTTCATTCCATTGTTCTTCACTTGTTATCGCACGATCAAATGGTACCTCTACCCATTGTATCGACGCTTTTTTTATTGATGTGAAGTTCATTTTAACAAAAGGAGCAATATCGGAAGCTACTGCAATTTGTATATAGTTGTCATCTATGACAATATCGCCTAATTTCCGTCTTAGCAATCCTTGTGATAAAAAGGAACCTAGGACATCACGGTGTTCAATCGTAACGAATTTTTTAGGATATGTAGCTTGTAATAAAATGATCGGAAAATCTTCCTCTTCCACTTGTTCATAAAATGGAGCTAACACAGCTTGTCTTCTCTCAGCGTTAGCTATTCCGCCAAAAAACTCAAGTGCATATTGCTCGTCATTACCGATCAAACTTTGGAAAATTTGTTGTTCTCGTGGATCTAAAAAATCACTATACTTTCTTACAAATTGCGTATCTACTTGATCACGGGTTGACAACACTTGATCAATAAACGGTTGCTCTTCTTTTCGAAAGTGTTGGTATATATCCATCTACTCACCTACAAACTCTTTCATCTTTACCAAACAATCCAACTAAAAAGAACATTTACTCCAGTTCGAATAAAGAAATTCAAAACAAAAATAGCGACAATTGGTGAAATATCTAGCATACCAATTGGTGGAATAATCCTTCTAAAGACCTCCAAATAAGGTTCACATATTGAACCCAAAAATCTTCCGATAGAAGATTCTCTGGCCCCAGGAAACCATGACATTAAAATATAAATAACTAATGTCCAACTATATATTGAAATTAATGACATTACAAAATCATATATCATAAAACTTACCACCCCTGCTCGTAATCTTCGTCCTCGCTAATTAACTGTGTAATACTACCAGATACATCGACATTATCCGGCGTACAGAGAAAGGTATGTGGTCCTAACTTTTGCATTTCTCCAGACACAGCATAGACGGTTCCACCTAAAAAGTCAACAATTCGTTTTGCTTGTTGAAAGTCAACTCGCTGTAGATTTATGACGACCGAACGACGATTCACAATATGATCGGCTATTTCCTGTGTTTCGTCATAAGATCTAGGCTCGCATAATACCACCTTTGCGCTTGACTGCACTGATTTTAAGCTAACAACATTTTGATTATTGGATGCATTATGTTTATTACTTCGTGACATGCTATCTGTAGCAGGTTCACTAGCTTCATTCATCTCTTCATATTCATACTCATAGTCATCTTCAACTGTAAAAAGATTTTTGAATTTGTTTTTAAAACTCATTATTTCACCTCTTTCTTATATGCTTTCCCCTACTAGTTTTGATCCTAAACGAATGTATGTCGCTCCTTCTTCAATAGCAATGACATAATCATTACTCATACCCATTGATAGTTCCGTACAAGGAGCATAACTTAAAGTTAGCGCTTGAATTTGGTCACGTAATTGTCTTAATTGACGAAATGTTTGACGAAGAATGGTTTCATCTTGTGTAAATGGTGCCATTGTCATTAACCCTACAATTCGTATATTTGGGTAATTCTCTAAATTCTTCACAAAGTCTATCACTTCTGATAAAGCAAGTCCATGCTTGGAATCCTCTTCAGCTACATTTACCTGAATAAAACAATGAATCGGTTGGCTTGCTCGTTTATTAATTTCTTTTGCTAATGACATTCGATCAAGTGAGTGAATATAGTCGACTTGATCAATGATATGTTTTACCTTTTTGGTTTGCAGTGATCCGATAAAATGCCAAGTTATTTCTTCTGAACTTAAGCTTTCTTGTTTTTCTAATAAACCTTTCATTCGATTTTCACCAAGTTCACGAATACCAGCAGTAACTGCTTCTCGCGCACGTTCAACACTTACATACTTTGTAACACCAATAATTGTTATCTCTTCAGAACTTCGATTTGCGTTTTCACATGCTTCATTAATTCTTGCATTTACCTCGTTCAAATTGGCTTGCACACTCAATTGATTTAACTCCTTCACTTTCTTTCAAACATTATTTACGCCCAATAAATCCTAACATCCTACCAGTTTTTCCACCTTCTCTACGGTGTGAAAAGAATTTATCATCATGATACGTACAATAATTAGTTTGATAAATATGTTCAGAATGGATACCTTTTTCTAATAAGATCTCTCGATGCAATGTTGATAAATCAAGGAAATAATGCGATTCATTTGTTTTACTAGTCACTTGATCACGCAATGACAACGGTATTTGATCATAAACACGCTGATCAATTTCATAATATTGATAAGAAATGGCGGGCCCAATTGCTACCTGTAATGTAGCAATGTTTGCTCCAGAACGCTGTAAGGCATCTACCATTTTTCCAGCCATTTGTTGCACTGTTCCGCGCCAACCAGCATGTGCAATCCCAATCCAATTCGTTTCTTTGTCCCAAAAGTAGAGTGGAACACAATCAGCAAACATTGCTGTTAGTAAAACGTTATTTTCCTTTGTAATTAAACCGTCAACACCAGCTAAGGTCGTTAAATGGTCTGTCGCACCTTTTCCTTTGTCATTGGTAGTAACAAGATGAATAGACGTGCCGTGTGTTTGCTCTCCCATCACCCAGTTGGTTAACGGAAAGCCAAGTAGCGTTGCTAGATGACTACGATTCACTAATACATCTTGTTTACAATCATTTACATGGAGGCCCAAATTAAAAGAGTCGTATGGCGGTTTGCTGATACCTCCATCTCTTGTTGTTATACCAACATATAAATCATGTTGTTGCTTCTTCCAAGCTTCTATTTCAAGCATTGATGAATGATCTTGAATAAATGGTTCCAAATCATTCTCCCCTCACATTTTAAACTATTTTATCATAATTTTCGTTGAAATTCTCACATAATGCGGAAACAATACAAATTAACTAGATAATAATCTATCATTATCTTTAACCAGTATAACATCCGAACCTACAGTCACGATATCTTTCCATGGAATAATTAGTTCATCTTGTTTGGAGAACATGGGAATACCCTTTGGTTTACTACTCACTATTAATTGTCTGATACGACCATTGTCTACATCGATCTCTAGATCTGTAATTGTTCCAATTCGCTCACCCGTCTCAACTTTAATTATTTCTTTCGCCTGCATATTTGTCAATGTTACCATTTTTCACACCTACCTTTACTATTGATTATATGCAGGGTTACTACTTTTTTTCGAAATTTCAATTATTCTTCTTTAAAGGATAAGAAGTGAAGAAAATAGCGACATCTTAGCTTAGGAATGTATGTTCAAGCGTTTTTATAATTCGTACTACTTACACATCAAAAAACAGATGCAAAATTATCTTTGCATCTGCTTTCCTCTAACTATTAAAAATATTACTCAAACATCTCTTTATTCATCTCTTCAATCGCTGCTTTTTCTAAACGAGAAACTTGTGCTTGCGAGATTCCAATTTCTTCGGCAACTTCCATTTGTGTTTTACCGTGGAAAAACCGCTTTGTTAAGATCATTTTTTCACGTTCATTTAGACGATGCATACCCTCTTTTAACGAGATTTGATCTAGCCAATTGTTTTCTTTATCTTTGTCATCACTTAACTGGTCCATAACAAAGATAGGATCTCCACCATCATTATAGATAGGCTCAAACAAAGAAACAGGGTCTTGGATAGCATCCATAGCAAAAACGATATCTGCATGAGGAACGCCCATTTCTTCTGCAATCTCCATTGCTGTAGGTTCTTTTAGTGATTTACTCATTAACTTCTCTCTTACCTGTAAGGCTTTATAAGCTGTGTCTCGCAAGGAACGAGATACACGAATCGGATTATTATCACGTAAATAACGACGAATCTCACCAATAATCATCGGGACAGCGTAGGTAGAGAATTTTACATTTTGCCCCAAATCAAAATTATCAATTGATTTCATTAAACCAATGCAACCAACTTGAAATAAATCATCTCCATATTCTCCTCGATTTTGAAAGCGTTGAATAATACTCAATACCAAACGGAGATTTCCGTTAACTAATTTTTCTCGAGCACTCCGATCGCCTTCTTGCATTTGTTTAAATAGTACGCGCATTTCTTCGTTCTTAAGTACCGGCAATGTAGATGTGTCTACACCACAAATTTCAACTTTATGTCTCGTCATGATCTATCCTCCCGTTTGGAGATGCTGTTCATGGAACAGTATCACCACCGGAAAGATCTTTTATGCAGGAAAAATATCCCGCTAGCTGTTTCTAAAATAGTTAAAATTAGTACTGACGCGACTTAGACCATCTTATTAAATTCTTTTTGTAGTCGCCGAATAATTTTCTTTTCTAAACGCGAAATATAAGATTGGGATATACCTAACATATCTGCCACATCTTTTTGAGTTTTTTCCTCATTTCCAACTAACCCAAAACGCAATTCCATAATTTGTTTTTCACGCTCATTAAGTTGTTCTAAAGCATTTTTTAATAATTTCTTATCGACATCTGCTTCTAAGTCTTTAATTGTTATATCATCGTCTGTGCCCAATATATCCGATAACAATAATTCATTCCCATCCCAATCAATGTTTAAAGGTTCATCAAAAGAAACTTCAGATTTTAGTTTATTATTTTTACGTAAATACATCAGAATCTCATTTTCAATACATCTAGAAGCATAAGTTGCTAGTTTAATTTTTTTGTCTATATTAAACGTGTTGATTGCTTTAATTAAACCAATTGTTCCTATGCTGATTAAATCTTCTATATTAATTCCAGTGTTTTCAAATTTTCGTGCGATGTAAACAACTAGTCTTAGATTACGTTCAATTAACATAGCTCTTGCTGCTTGATCTCCAGTCGATAGCTTTTGTAAAAGTATTTGTTCTTCTTCTTTTGATAATGGAGGTGGTAAGGCTTCGCTACCTCCTATGTAGTATATTTCTTTTGGCTTCAGACCTAATTTTCTGCGAATTCGGTACCAAGTTAATTGCAATCGGAATATCCATTTTTTAAACAATGCTTTTTCCTCCTATGAAATTTGTTTACTTGTTTGATTAAATAAAGCTGGATGTAGCAAGCAATGATAAATTTCATCTTGTGTTAATTGGCCAAACTGTAAGCCAATTAACACATTAGATGCATCAATGCGCGTCTGATTATTAAAAATCGTGAACTTATCAGGTCTAAACACTAGCATAAATTGTGATTGTCCTGATACATCTTGATACGGGACAAGATTAACCGGTAAATGAATCTTGTCGTATAATTGTTCAAAAGAATTATCTTCCTTTACTTTTTTCATTAATTGAATGGTTTCTTCACTAAATAATTGTTTGATGACTGTAAAATCACAAACTACTACTGTTTTTCGGGAAAAAGGATCGATTAATTGATTACCACTATCGACGTAACCAGTGGTTTGTACAATTTGGTTATCTAATTGAATAATGACTTGCATAAGTTGTTCTGTCTGAAATTGCAAAAGCGTATGCTTGTCCAAACGCTGTTTAGTAAACCACCATACAACGGGAAAGCCTAAAATAACAAAGGACCAGCTTATAGGATCCCCGTATCCACTACTCCATGTAACAATACCTGTTTTTGACACATTCATTGGATTTGACAGAAAAAAATGAATAGCTGTTAACGCACCACCTAAGGTAAAAGTTATAAAATAAAAAATGGCTAGCAATCGTAACAGTTTGATTGGACGCTGTAGACCAAAGCCTATTAGAACAATACCCATAGATAATAGCAATTTTCCTATCGGATGAAGCAAGATGGATTCAGGATAAAATACCGTCAAAGGTACTAGTAACGATGCTGCACACGCCCCAAAGAAGATCATAGAGTTTCTTGCACTGATCTTAGCCATATGTCTTGTTAAAAGTAAGATCATCCAATCTAATAAAATATTCAGTAGCCAAACTGCATCTAAATAAATAATGGTCTATTAGCCTCCTCCCTTTTCTGTTTTATGAAACTAGTATATCGAATGCAACATACAATGTCTGTCAGTTATTGTCTGACAGACTAAGCATTTTTTTAGAAATTCCGTTTGAAATTGTCAAAAGTACTACAGTATCAAAAATAACATCGATCTCTCTTCTTTATTTTTTATTAAATAAAAGGCTCTGTTAAAGTATAATGTTGATTTTTATAGATAAAACAGAACTTCCAATTATGTGGAAGTTCTATTTGGAGTTATTATCTTTTAGAAGTCATCAAAATATTTATTTTAAGACTTTCCAATCTTCATAAGTTTTTGTATCAATACCTAAATTATTTGAACTTAACCATTCAAATGCTTTTAAGACAAGTGGTGAAGCATTGTCCAATGAAACATCATTTTCCGATACCCATAATGCCCCCAGTGAGTCCTGTCCATCAAATTGTTCTGGTATACTTAATTCTCCGCCTATCATTTTAACTGAATAGTAAACTGCTATATGGTGCACATCCGTAAAATCTCTCCACAGCCAAGGAAGTTTAAAATCAATGACACCAATGTTTTCGTCAATTTCAATCTCTAGACCCGTTTCTTCAAGGAACTCTCTTTTCATTGCTACGGACAAGCCTTCCCCTTCTTCTAAACTTCCTCCAGGGAGGTCATATCGGTTTATATAAGGACCACCGTTCTTGTTTATAACCAAAAGTTTTCTATCTTTTATACATATTCCATATACACCAAATGCTCTATGATATTTTCTCCCAGACACTAATAATCCCCCTCGTATCCATATAAAAAGACCTGCTCTTTGATAAAAATAAAGTTTAAACCGTAAACTTGGACAATCTAAGCGTATCATATGTTTCGACACTTGGAATTAAATTCCCTTTTATCATCATATCATTCATCGTGACTTCATTTCGCTGATGATGAATGCCCTCTAACACTTGAAACCAAGCGAGGTAATTGTTTAAATACTTGGTCGCCACACCGTTAAATCGCTGTATCCATCCTTTGAGTCTTCGATGGTAGTTATTGACGTTCTGGATGTGATAGAGACCCTTTGTACGAACTTTCCCATCAGACTTGAATTGATAAATAGGCATACCTTTTTCACTAGCATAGGTTTTAAATGCACGCCAAGCATCGGTACATAACACATTTTCATTTGAGAGTTTATTCCCGATAGCTCTGTCTAATTGTTCCTTTGTCAATCTACCCATTCCTAACGTCTGCGAGAAAGTCACTTTGTCTCGGTCTCTTGCGACCAAAACACATACCTGTTCATTACTTATTCCACGTTTCTTAGCGGAACCTCCTCGTTTACGAGGCTTTCTGTCTTTAATCTTTCTTTGTCCTTTTTCAGAGTGCAGGAAATAGGTCTCGTCCATTTCAACGATACCTTGAAAATTCGATATTTCCATTTGCTTTAATGAGGTTAAAAGTTTATGTCTCCAGTAGAATAAGGTGACGTGGGTAACGTTACCAATCAACTCTGCTGATTTGCGAAGAGAATAACCTTCAATCATACATTCAATGAATTTAAGCCAACGATTGAGGTGACGAGTTCGGTATAATGCCGTATTGGTGAGGTCTGTAAACGTCATACTACAAGCTTTACAGCGATAACGCTGTTTTTTCACCTCTTCACCATCCACGATAGTAGAATATTTTCCAAATCGTACAATATGCTCTGACTCACAATTAGGACAGCGATAGCCTTCCTTATTCTTACGTTCAGAGATTTCTTGCAGTACCGTTCCTGTTGAGGATGATGCAGTAAGAGCACCAATTAAATACTCCTGTAATCGGTGTTTTTCCGCTGGATTAAGTTTTTGAATAGCTTTAAGGATATCGGTTGCTCTCAAAGTCATCACCATCTTATGTTTGATGACTACATTATAGAACATTTGTTCGAATTATACAAATATCAACAATGACCTTTAACATAGCCAAATAAAAAAAGCTTTCACAGCTATTGTTTAGCTGTAAAAGCTTTTTGGATTTTGTTATCTACGTCGATTTCTATTGCGTAAGAAAGTAGGAATATCTAATGTATCCTCTTCTTCTCTTTGTGCTTGCGGACTTGGGGTTTCTTGATTAACTGTTTCTCGTCGTTGCTCAGGTGCTTTTGTTGTTTTTTGTGTTGAAGGTTTCTTCCTAGTTTGACTAGAAGATAATTGCGCTTCATCAAAACCTGTAGCAATAACCGTTACAATAATTTCATCTTTCAAATTCTCGTTAATAACAGAACCAAAAATAACGTTAACTTCTTGATCTGCAGCAGACGTCACAATGTCAGCTGCTTCTTGCACTTCATATAAACTCAAATTTGCGCCACCAGTGATATTCATTAACACACCATGTGCTCCATCAATGGATGTTTCCAATAATGGAGAAGAAATTGCTTTTTTAGCAGCTTCTGATGCTCTACTTTCTCCTGTAGCTACACCAATACCCATTAAAGCTGAACCTTTGTCGGACATAATCGTTTTCACATCGGCAAAGTCGACGTTAATTAGTCCTGGAGTCGCAATTAAATCTGAAATACCTTGTACACCTTGACGTAACACATTGTCTGCTTCGCGGAAGGCTTCTAACATTGGTGTGTTCTTATCAATAATTTCTAACAATCGATCATTTGGAATAACAATTAATGTATCTACGCTTGATTTCAGACCGTCAATTCCAGTAACAGCTTGAGTAGAACGTTTTCTACCTTCAAAAGTAAAAGGTCTTGTAACAACACCAACCGTTAAAGCCCCAATTTCTTTTGCTACTTGTGCAATAACAGGAGCAGCACCGGTGCCTGTTCCGCCGCCCATACCAGCAGTAACAAAAATCATATCAGCACCTTGCAATACTTCCTCTAATTGTTCTTTGCTTTCTTCAGCAGCTTTTCTACCTACTTCAGGATTAGCTCCGGCACCTAGTCCTCTAGTTAATTTTGTTCCTATCTGGATTTTCACTTCTGCTTTAGATAAATTTAAGGCTTGCGCATCTGTATTTACAGCAATAAATTCCACGCCTTGTACGCCGTGTTCAATCATGCGATTTACAGCGTTACTTCCGCCACCGCCAACACCGATTACTTTTATTGTCGCAAGTTGATCCATTTCCGTATCAAACTCTAACATCTTTGTTCCTCCTAATTTGCAAGTTTACTAGATTCGTGGTTGTAATTTCATTTCACGATATGAAGGTTGTCCAATCAACTATGTATAGTGATATGTTTGAACATTTCTATCTCCTAATTAATCAAAAAAGTATTTAAATAAATTAGCAATACTAGAATCTTTCTTTTTCGCTGGTTTCTTTTCTTTGTTATTATTAACAACTCGTTTTTGCTTAGCTGGTTTTTGTTCAGCATAATCGGTAAATGTAACCGAACCAGATAATTGTTTGCCTTGAATTTTCGCATTACGATAAGCAAATTTTAATATTCCCACACCTGAAGTATATTGTGGTTCTCTTACCCCTATATAATCAGGGATAGCAATGCGAACATTAGCATCAAATAGGTCTTGAGCTAATTCCAAGGCACCTGGCATACGCATAGAACCACCGGTTAAAACAAAACCTCCAGGTAATTCAGAATAACCCATCTTTTTAATTTCGCGAGCTGCATAAGCATAAATTTCTTCCAACCTAGCTTCAATCATATCAGAAATTTCTAATTGATTAAATGTCTGTTTTTGATCACTACCTATAATAGAAGCCTGGAATGTTTCTTCTTCACTAGCATATTCATAAAAGGCATGACCGTGGTCAACTTTAATCTCTTCTGCATCTTCTGACGTTGTTCTTAGCCCGATTGAAATATCTTTTGTTATGTTGTCCCCGCCTAATGGCACCACACTAGTTGAAGCAAGGTGATCATTTTCAAATACAGCAACTGAGGTACTGCCTCCTCCAACATCTAATAAGGCGACACCCAAGTTTCTTTCGTCTTTAGATAAAGCTATGGATCCTGAAGCCAATGGTTGTAAGCAAATATCAATTACTTCCAGACCTGCTCTTTCCACACATTTTAAAATGTTATGTAGCATAGTTCTAGAACATGTTATAATTGTTCCTTCCATTTCCAGACGAACACCAATCATTCCTCTTGGATCCGTAATCTCATCTAAGCCATCAACAATAAATTGTTTCGGAACAACATCAATTATTTCGCGCTCAGGTGGTATGGAAATTACTTGAGCAGCGTCGATCACTCTTGTTACATCTTCATTATTTATTTCGCGATTTTCACTAGAAACAGCCACTACACCATGACACGGTTGAAGTTGTATGTGGTTTCCATTTATACCGACAATAACCCTGTCAATATGCATATCAACCATTCGCTCTGCTTGTTCAATTGCTGAGCGAATCGAATGAACAGTTTGATCAATGTCAACGATGGCACCTTTCTTCATGCCGTTTGAATTGGCTGTACCTACGCCAATAATGTTTAATGCATCATTTAATACTTCACCAATGACAACTTTTATTTTTGATGTACCTATATCTAAGCTGACTAAAATTTCATTGTTGTTCACAAGTAAGGCACCTCCTACACTACGAATTAAGAGTAAAACTAATATGTATCAATATTCATGCTACAAATCTAGTAGATGTAACTAACATTTTAACACGAAATTTACAGAAATGAATAATTAGTTATATTATAATAATAATTTATATTAATATCGAATGTTTTTTTAAATTTCTACTATAGACTTTACTACAATATTCAACATATAGCGACCTTTTTCCTTTATTTTTTTGTAGGAAAATCATTACTTTTCTTGCTTTTTGATGGTAAATAAATAATCTCTAATTAAAGAAAGGTTTTTAAAGATTCTTATACCGAAGGCAAACACTGCCGCCAAGTACAAATCCAATCCAAATTGAATTCCTAAAAATGTTAAAATTCCTGCAAGAAAAGTATTTAGTAAGAAACCAGATAGAAATAAAGCATGCTTAAACGTGTGTTCAACATATGCACGCATACCACCAAAAAGCGCATCTAATGATGCTAATATTGTTACGGCTAAGTATGGAGCAAATGGCTCTGGTATTGTATAGTCTGTTAAAAACCCTAGCGTAATACCAATAACTAGAAAAATAGCTGGCAACCACATTAATCTTCACCTGTTTCTTCATTTACTTTTACGGAGTCAAAGTCAATATTTCCTTGATAAGCTGGAAGTGTCATTTCTGCTTTCTTACTCATTGTAAGTGACATATTTTCAATGGCTATATTATCTCTAAAGTCACTAACTTCCATGTAATCAATTAACCGCTGGGGCGAATCAGTCAAAACAGAAATTGTAATAGGAAGATCTGGTAAAGCATGATTATTAACATAAGTTTCTCCATTGACATACCGTATTGGACTTGTACTAACAATACGTTCTTTTTCAATGGCTATATCTTTTGCACCATACGTGTTCAATTCGTTAACAAGTTGGTTTAATAATTCCGGAGAAATCATTGGATATTCTGATCCTGTAGGTGAATCTACAAAAACAGGTTCAATGGTTAATTCAATACCTTTACTAGTTCTTTCTGCCAATCCCGCTTGTATTTTTAGCTGTTTAATTGATTTTTTTAATGAAGAAATTTGTTCTTGTTCTGACTTCTGTTGATATTCTTGTAGTGTTTGTTCTAAATCACTTATTTGCTGGTAAAGCTGTTGCTGTTGTTTTTGTTCATCTTGTATTTGTGCACGAACTTCCCACATGTCTTTTGTTTCTCTTTGATTCGATTTGCTCGCTGTATTGAATTGTAAAGCTATTGTAAAACCAATAAAAATACAGATGATTGAAATGATAATTTTACTTTTTACCGGCAAGTTTTGTCACCTTTCTTAGCTTAATTTCGCATCCATTGTTAGATTATCTTCATTTTTTAATGTAACCTCAATATTATCATTAACTAACAAATCTACCACACCATTTGTTAATTCAAGACTTGTTCGCAATGTCTCTTCATCACCAATTGCTTCGACTGTAAAGGGGGCGGGGTATTGATTGCCATCTACCGAAATAACCGGGCCCACACAATTTACATAACTATCGCTAAAGATTCGTTGACCATTGATTGCGATGGCTTTTGCACCAGCACTATAGAGTTCATTAACAAGTAACTGTATATGGCGATCATGAACAATATATTGGTTCGCGTTTTGTTCAGAAGGAATATAATTTGCATCACTCAATGTTATAGCCACACCAGAGCCCTTTATTGGTAATTCTCCAGTAATCATTTGTAACTCTCTCTTTTGTTCAACAAAGTCTCCTATTGTTTCTTCCTGCTCCCCAAGGGTTTTTTCTAATTGGTTAATTTGTGAACGATAGTCGTCAATTTGGTGACGAAGCTTCCTGTTTTTTTCTTCAATTTGAATTAATTGCTGTCGATAGTTAAAACCTTTTTCCCAATCTTGTTCTGATAATTGAATCACTTTTGGATTATGAAATGTGTATTGGTAACTAAAAGTAATAAAAAAGCCTATAACTAAAAGAACAACAGACCATATTATATGCTTCCCCTTAAGACGCATGATCTTCCTCCTTAGTCTTTTGTTCTTTTTCATATGGATCAAACACTGCTCCACCTTCTCCGATTGTAATAATGCCTAACTGTTTTTTGTCTAATTGACTAACAATCGAAGGATAGGTCTTCATATAATTTGAAAAATTATGAATAGAAGATCTTACTTCATAACCATCATTCATAAATATTGTTACTTTATATGAATTTGTATCCGTTGGTTTCCAATAAATCTCTGAAATTAAGGATGAAATTGAACTAGGTAACGCTTGTAATTCACTAGCTAATGCTTCTAGTGGTGCATCACTAGTAAAATCCATAAGTAGCGGTGCATCACTTCTCCAAGCAGTCGTGGGTGTTTCTAAGAAGTTGCCATTCTCTAAGACAGGGTAGTATTTACCTTCTCTTTTGAGATATGCTACTTTTTTCAACTCTTCCACTGCTATTACAATGGTATTTGGGAGTTTCCTGCTAACAGTTGCATTCTTAATCTCTTGATGTTCGGTAATTTTATCTTCTATTTTGCCAGTCGAAACACCCCAGAAATTATTATCTTTTGACAAGCCACTTAAAGCGATTAACTCATCTGAGTTGATATAATCATTGCCTTCAATTTTTATGGCTTGTATGTGGCTAAGAGGTGACTGTAAATATACTACGATACTAATTAAAATAAAAAATAACGATAAATAAAATATTAATCGTCTATTTGTTTTCTTTTTTCTTACTTCTTTCAATTTTGGAATTCGATCTTCAATCGAAATAACTTTTTTTTCAGCCATCTCCTTAATCTTCCCTTAACCTATAAAATAATCTTCCAATTTCTATCTTCTATTTTCTAATCCTAAATTTTGATTTTAAACTTTGTTACATTAGAATTATATCATATTTTTATATTGTTCGTCGTATGTTTGTCTAATTCAAAAGGTGCATTTTGTATTAGATAATTTGATTCAATACAATTTTATAGGTATTATTGATAAAGAAACTTACACACTTGTTACTTTGCGTTGCGTTTAACAAAGAAAAACAATCTAGAACTTACGTTAGGTGGGAGAAAATGAAACGTATATGCTTTTTGATAGGAGTAGCTTTTTTGTTGATTTTGGTAGCATGCAGTAAGGATATAGCAGATACGCAAAACAAAGAATCTGGAAGTACAAATGACTCATCAATAAATGAGAACAATAGTAGTACTGATAATGATCAAAGTGATTTAACAAACGAAGGCTCGGATTCATCTGATACCAATGACGACGATATGAATAACAATAATTCAGAAGAAGATAGCACTGAAGCAAATAGTGATGAATCTGAAGAAGACAAAGCTAGTAATGATCCAAGTGATACTCCTGATCAAAATAAACAACTGACCGAGTCGCAAGCTGTAGATAAAGTTCGTGCAAAATTAAAAAATGAGATAGGTAATGAAACTATTGTTGAAGTCGATCATACTGATGAAGATGGGAATTATGTTGTTCATATCTATGATATTGTAGAGAACAATGGTAGTAGTCACACCGCAACAAGAGGATGGTATACGGTAAATCCAACGACAGAAGTAATAGAAAGTTTATTTTAAAACACATGTAAAAAACGAAAAACAAGAGCAAAGCGTTCCATTTTGATTAGACCCTTGCTCTTGTTTTTCGTTTGGAACCTATTCCTGTACATGCTAATTCATATGTGAAAAACGACTTATATTAATTAATATACCAACAGATGCAAGAATTAACGTTAGCGAAGAGCCACCATAACTTAAAAAAGGTAACGTGATACCAGTTACAGGTATTAAACCGATAACTACGCTAATGTTAATAATAACTTGAAGTGAGATCATAGAAGTGATTCCTAAGCCTAACAACATTCCGAACTTATCAGGAGCTCCTAATCCAATTCGAACGCCTCTCCATAATAATAAAAAGAATAGCATTATCAACAAACTACCACCGATGAAACCTAGCTCTTCTGCGACAATAGCGAAGATAAAATCATTATGAGGTTCTGGTAAATAAAAAAACTTTTGCAAACTATTTCCTAAACCCATACCTAAAAGTCCACCAGGCCCTATGGCGTACAAAGATTGAATAATTTGAAATCCATTTCCTAAGGGATCTTCCCAAGGATTCAAGAATGCCGTTATTCGATTAATTCGATAAGGTGCGGAGATGATAAGGCCAGCAAATCCCAACACACCAAGAAGGCCTAAACCTACAAAGTGGTTTATTTTGGCACCAGCAACAAATAACAAAATAAAACAAGTGAGGATAACGACCATCCCAGTACCTAGATCTGGTTGTAACATAATTAAACCAAAACTAGTAAATATTAAAAGTAATAAGGGTAAGAAACCATGCTTTAACGATTGGATATAGCGTTGTTTTTCAGCTAGATATTTAGCAAGAAAGATAATTAACCCTAATTTCATAAATTCAGCTGGTTGAATACTGAATGCGCCAACACCAATCCAACTTCTAGCCCCGCCTCGCACCAGTCCAACTCCAGGTATAAGCACAGCTATAAGTAAAATAAAACAAATAATTAAAATTGGTTTAGCATATTTACGCCATGTTAGATATGGAATTTGCGCAACGATAAACATCGCTAACACACCTATACCAGCAAAAAGCAGTTGCCGCTTTGCAAAATAAAACGCATCTTCAAATTTGTAAGTTGCCCAAATGGATGAAGCGCTGTAAACCATGACAATCCCTATCATCAGTAATGAAAAAATAATTATTATGAGAAATATATCCGGTTTGAGTTGCGTCGTCTTTTTATTCTCCACATTAGCCTCCCTCTATTTGTTACAGAAATTGTAACAAGTAAAAAAAAGTAAGGCTTAAGTACAAGCCTTACTTTAATGTATGCACAGCTTCTGTGAACATGTCTCCTCTTTCTTCAAAAGTTCGGTATTGGTCCCAACTCGCGCATGCTGGCGATAACAAGATAACGTCGTTTTCATTAGACATTCGATAAGCCTCTTCCACTGCTTGTTTCATTGTTTCCACATGTAAAATAGATGCTACTCCTGCGGTTTTTCCTGTTAAATGTAGTTTATTTGCTGTTTCACCAAACACCACCATAGCCTTTACATCTTGAAGGTACGGAATTAAGTCATCAAAATCATTTCCGCGATCTAAACCACCAGCTAATAAAATAACCGGACGATCAAAGGCAGATAAGGCTTTTGATGTAGCTAAAATATTGGTAGCTTTGGAGTCATTATAAAATAGACGTTCTTGAAACGTGCGAACGTACTGCAAACGATGTTTAACGCCAGTAAATGTAGTTAACACATGACGAACACCATCGAAAGTAGCTCCAGCAAGAAGAGCGGCACTTGAGGCTGCAAGAATATTTTCTAGATTATGATTACCAACAAGTGCAATATCTTCGCGCGCCACAATTGGATCCTTTTTAAAATAGATATTCTTATCATCGCACCAAGCACCATTTGGTAAATTCACCTGTGTGCTAAATGGAATTTTTGCGGCATTGGAGTAGGCAACAAGATCCGATACTACAGGATCGTCCGCATTATAAACCAAATAATCATTTTCTTGTTGATTTTTAAAGATATTTGCTTTTGCATTTTTGTAATTTTCAAATGTATGATGGTAATCCAAATGTGCTTGAAATAGATTTAAGAACACAGAAATTTTAGGCTGAAATTGTTGGATTCCCATTAATTGGAAAGATGATAACTCAACAACAAGTGTTTCATCTGTCTTTAATTTACTAGCCGTTTCTGAAGCAACTTTTCCAATATTTCCTGCAACTTGAGTTGCCTTGTTACTTTCTATTAACATTTGATGCACTAAAGTTGTTGTGGTGGTTTTACCATTTGATCCTGTAATACCGATAACTGGATTATTTGTTAGATAGTGTATTAGCTCAATCTCCGTGAGAATGGGTATATCTCGTTTGATCGCTTCTTGTATCAATGTATTTTCATAGTTAATACCAGGATTTTTTATGATCACATCAACATTATCTAACAAAGAAAGTGGGTGTCCTCCGGTTACGACTTCCACACCTAAACGTTGTAACTTCACGATTGAAGGGTCATCTACTTTTGCTTTCAAATCATTTGCTTTCACATCAAATCCATTTTCTATCAATAATTCACAAGCGGCCGTTCCACTTTTCGCTAAACCTAACACTAACGGAGCATCATATGGAAAATGTTGTATTTCATTCATGAGACCCACACCTCTATGTAAACCGCAAGTGCCGCAAACAACAAGCCCACTAACCAAAATGTTGTAACTACGCGCCATTCAGACCAACCTTTTAACTCATAGTGGTGATGAAGCGGACTCATACGAAACACGCGTTTTCCTGTAGTCTTGAAGGAGATAACTTGAATGATTACGGATAATGTTTCTAACACAAATACGCCTCCGATAATCACTAGTAAGATTTCTAATTTGGTTAGAATAGCTATTGCAGCTATTGCAGCGCCTAAAGCTAATGACCCTGTATCTCCCATAAACACTTTGGCAGGATGTGCATTAAAAACTAAAAAGCCTAAAAGGGCTCCAACTACCGCTAAGGAAAAGATAGTTACCTCAAACTGTGGCACACCATACCAGGCAAGAATGCCAAATACGCCAAACGCAATGGCTGCTGTCCCAGCTAACAATCCATCCAACCCATCCGTTAAGTTAACTGCATTAGAAGCACCAACGATCATTAATACAACTAAAACACCATACCCAAGGCCTAAGTCAAATTGCAAACCTGTTCCTGGAATAGCTATATAAGTGGGAAAATCATTCATGTGTAAAATGACATAAAATATAATAGCGATAAGTACCTGACCAAACATTTTCTGCTTAGAAGTAAGCCCAAGATTTCGTTTTAAAGCTACTTTTATAAAGTCATCTAAAAATCCTAAAAATCCATAACTAAACAACACGAATATTAAAAGAAAACTTGGTGAATAAAACCAATTCGTTTGCTCAAATTTTGCTGTCATTATTAACGTGGTTATGATAATACTTACTACGATCATGACACCGCCCATGGTTGGTGTGCCAGTTTTTTTCATGTGTGATTGTGGTCCTTCTTCCCGAATGCTTTGACCAAATTTCAACTTACGTAAAAATGGAATAAAAATCGGAGATAAGAGGACGGTGATTAAAAATGCAATGCTCATTGTTATTATTAAAACATATTCGTTCAAGATACTCTCCTCCTTGTTCTATTATAAACCGTCCTATGTTTTTTATTTAGACTAGTTGCTTACTTACTTCTTCCAGTTTCATCCCTCTCGAGGCTTTTAACAAAACTACGGTTGATGGTGTGAGAAGTGGTTGAAGATACTGAATTAGATCATTTTTTGTAGCAAAGTGATTTGATTTTAATGCCGGTAATCGTTGCTCAGCTGCTTTATGAATCTCCAAAGCAGATTCACCAATGGTACAAAGATAGTGAATATCCTTAGTGATTTCCTCTGCAATTTCACGATGATAAGCTTTAGTATTCTCCCCTAATTCAAACATGTCCCCAAGTACTAAAATCTTTTTATCATAGGCTTTTAATTCTTTTACTACTTCTATGGCAGCACGCATTGACGTCGGGGATGCATTGTAGGTATCATCAATAATTGTTGCCCCATTGCGTCCTTTTGCTGTTTCAAATCGCATACCCGTTAATTCAATAGTTGCTAATTTTTCTCGTATCATTTGTGGTTTTACACCAAGTTCTTTTGCAATGGCAATAGCAAAGCTAGCATTCTTAACATGGTGTTTTCCTAACAAGGGAATGGAATATTGTTCCTGATTATAATAGAAAGTAGAAGAACTACTGGAGATTACTACATCTTTGATCACTATCGCATTTGTTTCATTAAATCCGATAGAGATATTAGCAACTGTATTTTGATATGGGTAAAGTAGCGGTTCATCCCCATCAAAAATTAATTTACCCTCTTGGTCTAATCCTGATAATATTTCGGCTTTCGCTTTTGCAATTCCTGCTCTTGATCCTAAAAACTCTATATGTGATTCTCCTATATTTGTAATTACTGCATGATTAGGTTGGGCAATTTTTGATAAAACTTCTATTTCTCCAAAATGGTTCATGCCCATTTCCACCACAAGAACTTCTGTATCATTTGGCATACTCAAAATTGTTAATGGTACACCAATATGGTTATTTAAATTACCTTGCGTTCGATGGGTCTTGAATTTACCAGCTAACACACTAGCAATAATATCTTTCGTTGTTGTTTTACCATTTGAGCCCGTTACGCCAATAACATGTGGATCAACAAGTTCACGATAATAAGCAGCTAATTGTTGCAATGCAGTTAACGTATTATCCACTAAAAATATAGGGAAATCTGTCGGTACGTACGCAGGGATATTCTCATTTTTGTTCCAAAGCGCAGCTACAGCTCCCTGTTCAATAGCTTGACGTAAATAATCATGTCCATTAAAGTTCTCACCTTTTATTGGCACAAACAAAGCATGATTCATCGAGACGCGAGTATCCGTAGCTACGTGCTTAATCGATATTTCATCTGCAGTAGCACCATGAGTATTTGGAAAAAGTTGAAGCATAGCTTGTGTTGTAAATAACATGAGACAAACTCCTTCATTGTTAGTTGCATCGTAAAAATATAATGGATTGGAAGTTACGAGTTATATCATCTTTCATCTTTATAACAATGAAAAATGATATAACATGATTAACTATTTTCCATGATTGCATTAGCAGCAATTTCCCTATCGTCAAACGGCACCATTTCTTTGCCAACAATTTGATACGTTTCATGCCCTTTCCCAGCAATTAATATCATATCACTTTCATCTGCTAATGCAATGGTTTTTTCAATGGCTTTTCTGCGGTCTACTTCTAACTGATAGTTGGTATGGTTTAAACCAACTATCATATCTTCTAGAATAGAACCTGGATTTTCCGTACGCGGATTATCAGAAGTGAAAATAGCTTGATCTGCATACTTGCATGCAATCTCTGCCATAAAAGGACGTTTCGTTTTATCACGGTCACCACCACATCCAACGATGACATAAACCTTTCCTTTGGCAAATTCCTTTATTGTTTGTAATACATTTTGCAATGAATCCGGCGTGTGTGCATAATCAACAATGACACCGTAAGACTGTCCACGATTCACCGGTTCAAACCGTCCACTTACACCATTTGTTGTTTCTAACACTTTTTTTATAATAGCTAACGGTATATCTCTTAGCAATGCAGCAGTTGCAGCAGCTAACATATTATAAATACTAAATTTACCCATTAATTTGCTGTGTATATCAATGGAACCTTTATATGTTTGCAAACAAAAGTCGCAACCATTTTCGTTCAACACAATATTTTCGGCGCGCACATCAGCTTCCTCAATAATGCCATATGTAAGAGTTGGTTGAACGGTTTGGTGTATTAATCGAGTACTATAATCATCATCCGCATTTATTACCGCATATTTAGGTTTTTCTTTCGCATAGCTATTACCTAATTGTTGAAATAACCGACTCTTTGCTAAGAAATAATTTTCCATTGTTCCATGATAATTCAAATGATCTTGAGACAAATTCGTAAACACTGCAATATCAAAGTCACAGCCATTTACACGACCAAGTTCAAGCGCATGTGAAGAAACTTCCATTACAGCGGTATCTACTTTTTCTTTTACCATCTGATCAAAACTATGTTGCAAGAATGAAGCTTCGGGTGTTGTATTGGCCACACGGTAAGATTGATTGGCTATCGTCATTTGAATCGTTCCTATTGTACCCGTAATATGGTTGTTTGCTTGTAACATTTCATTTATTAGATTAGTGACGGTTGTTTTACCGTTTGTTCCTGTCACCCCAATCAGACTTAACTGTTGTGTGGGGGAATCATAGAAGGCATTTGCTACAATCGCCAATGTTTTAACAACATCTCGCGCATAAATGACTGGAACAGCACAATCTGGTAATGGCTTTTCTGCTACAATTGCAGAAGCTCCGTTCGCTATCGCTTGTTCTACAAAATCATGTCCATCTACGGTGTATCCCACAATGCAAAAGAACAAATATCCGGGCTTTACTTGTCTAGAATCAACGGTTATACCTGTTATTTCTACAGATGGAATTGTGTTATCTTCTGCTATTTGCGGAATAAGTTTTACTAGTTCTTCTAATTGTTTCACACGTACTCATCCTGTTCTTTATCATATTCAATCTTGTTCAAAAAAAGACATCTAGAACCTCTTCACGTATCATAACTGAAACGAGATTATTTGAACATACTTTACTATTGTATCAAAAAAAAGAGGGTTCAGCATGGGTATTATTCGTTAATTTTCTTCTGCGAAATATAAACGAATTGTATCACCTGGCTCAACCTTTGTACCAGGCTCAGGGGACTGATCAACAATGACATCTCCATCTCCTGATGCTTCAATGCTTAAATTAAACATATTTTCTTGTAAATCATTCTTTGTCATACCAATTAGATTAGGGACTTCTACTGGAGGTTCTTCCGGCCACTGATAGTCTTTCCCTAAACCATCTTTCACAGGTTTTACACCCATTGCTCGCAAACCATCTTTGATAATACTACCTACAATTGGAGCAGCAACAACCCCACCAAATTGGACTGTATTTTTCGGATTATCAATTGCAACATAGACAACCACTTCTGGATCATTAGCTGGGGCAAATCCAATAAAAGAAACAATATGATTATTCTCCATATATCCGCCATCTTCACCTACTTTTTGAGCAGTTCCCGTTTTTCCGCCCACACGATATCCTTCTACATATGCGTTTCTTCCTGTTCCTTTTGCCACAACGCTCTCTAGGGCTTCACGAATTTGCTTCGACGTTTCATTTGATATCACTTGCCGCTGTAATTTAGGCTCATATTGTTCCACTACATCTCCATTAACTGGATCCAGCCATTTTGATGCTAGATATGGTTTATATAGATATCCACCATTTACAGCCGCAGAAACTGCCATTACTTGCTGAATAGGCGTAACAGAAACCCCTTGTCCGAAAGAGGTAGTTGCTAATTCTACAGGACCAACTTTGTCTAGATTGAATAAAATCCCATTTTCTTCTCCATATAAGTCTATTCCTGTTTTTTCTCCAAAACCAAAATCGTCAATATAGCTGTATAGTTTTTCTTTTCCTAATTTTTGCCCAAGTGAAATGAAACCTGGGTTACATGAATTTTGGACAACTTCTAAATAGGTTTGCTGACCATGGCCACCTCTTTTCCAACAATGTAATGTTGTTCCGTCTACTTCCATGGAACCATCATCATAAAATTCATCTTCCTCTAGATCAACTACTTCTTCTTCCAAAGCTGCAGCTAATGTAATAATTTTAAACGTAGATCCAGGTTCATAGGTACTCCAAATAGGCAAATTCCTGTTATAAACACTAGCATCTACGGCTTGATAATTGTCAGGATCAAAATTCGGTCTTGAAGCCATTGCCAGAATCCCACCTGTATCTGGATCAACCGCTAATGCTAAAGCTCCATCTGGGTTATAGGTCGCTTCAGCCAAATCCAATTCACGTTCAACAATAGTTTGAAGTCGTTCATCGATTGTTAATTCCAAATCATTTCCATCTTTAGGTGGTTGATAAGTATCAGCTAAGTTAGGAAGTCGTTTGCCTTTTGCATCTGAGTAAAATGAAAGACTACCATTTGAGCCACTTAATTTATCATCATAATACAGTTCTAATCCCATTAATCCTTGATTATCTATTCCACTGAAACCTAAGACATGAGAGAGATAATTTCCGTTTGGGTAATAACGCTTTGAATCTTGCGCTATATAAACCCCATCTAGCCCTAACGCTTGAACAGCATCCGCTTGCTCTTCAGAAATTTTTCTACCTTTAGAAAACCGAACAATACTTGAATTTTTCGTAAGCTCCTCGGTCATGTCTTTTTTACTAATATCTAAGATCTTACTTAGCAATGTAGCTGTTCTGTCCACATCAGTAATCTGTCTTGGCACAACCATAACCGTTGGTGCTGAGACATTTTCTGCTAACACAAGCCCATTCTTGTCCACTATTTTTCCACGTTCAGCTTCAAAAACAATATCCCTACTCCATGAAGCTTCTGCTTTGTTAGATAGTTCATTTCCAATAACAAATTGAACATAACCTAATCGGAGGAGAATGGCTACAAATAAAAGTATCGCAAAAAGAAACACAGTGACTATTCTTTTTCGCATTGTAACATTAGATACTCGTTTCATTTTTCAGCTCCTTACACGCTAGTAAACTTGTATCTAGTATATGTTTGCGATAATTGAATAGAACACTGCATTCTTATCCATCACTATCTTCACTTGATTCATCCGTAGCTTCTTTTTCCTTTTCATTCTCTGTATCTTGATTCGGCAATGAAAAGTCTACCATAATATACGTTCCTTCTTTTATCTCAGTACCTTTTTTCACACTTTGTTTTGTAACGTATCCATTTCCCATCGTTTCTAAATCTAAATCGAGTAGTTCGGCCAATTCAAGGACATCACGCTGGGACCATTCATGGATAGAAGGCATTGTCGGATGATCGGTTATGAGCAATACATGGTCACTAGCAACGACCTGATCCCCCTGAGCAAAATTACTTTTTTGTACCGTATCACCGTCACCTATGACTGTTACTTGCAAACCATTATTCTCTAATTTCTCTTTAACTTTTGTAGGAGATTGATTCGTTACTGCTGGAAACACAGTCGGGGCTGCTTTTGCTTCTTTCTCTTTATCAGGTTGAATATCCAAGTAATGCAAACTGTTTTCCATAACGTTTTTAAAAATATAAGATACTGGAGCAGAACCGGATTCAGTTGGTTCTAATTCAGGTTGTTTAACTGTAACATACATTAATAACTCTGGATCTTCTTTTGGTGCCATCCCTAAAAAGGAAAAAATATAATTTTCATGACCAATCATATATTTACCATTTTCACCAGGAATTTGCGCCGTTCCTGTCTTACCAGCAATCGAGTAATCTGGCAAGTTATAAATATTGTGAGCAGTTCCGTGTTCAGACGTTACTACAGTTTCTAATATATCCAATACTTGGTCAGCAGTTTCTTTGGAAATTGGTTTACCAACAACTTCTGGTTTTGTTTCTTTAATCACTTCTCCAGATGCTGCATCTTCAATTTTCGCAATGGTATATGGTTTCATCATTTTCCCGTCATTTGCAATCGCTGTGGCAGCTTGAATTAACTGAATCGGAGTAACCGTCGTTCCTTGTCCATAACTTGCTGTTAATTGTTCAATCGGGTAGTCAAACAATATTTTTCCTGCTTCTTCCCGTGGTAAATCAATGCCTGTTTTTTGACCAAAGTGGAAAGCTTTTAAGTATTTCAAAAAGGTATCAGGACCGATTTTTTCCCAAACTAATTTTGACATAGCTACATTGGAAGAACGCTGTACTCCTTCCAAATAGGAAATCGTTCCCCATGATTGGTTATAATCTGTAACTGGACGTTCAATTTGATCAATTTTGTATCTACCAGATTGATACATTTCATCTGGGTTAAACACGCCCTCTTCAATCGCAGTTGCTACCGTGAAAGATTTCATGGTTGAACCTGGTTCTATCGGTGTAGACACCACATCATTGTACCAGTTTTCTACATCCCCAAGATCATTTGGGTTATAACTCGGGCGATTACTCATTGCGAGGATCTCACCAGTCTTCGGATTCACTACCGTAGCTGTAATTCGTTCCGGATTGTAATCTTTCACTACTTGTGACATAGCATCTTCTAAAAACGTTTGGATTTTTTGATCAATCGTTAGATAAACATTATTACCGTCTTTTGCTTGTTGAATGATCTCTTCAGGATGAAGTAACTTTGTACCATACTTATCGCGTTGATAAGAAATAGATCCGTCTTCACCTTGTAACTGATCATCAAGTTGTGCTTCAATCCCTGTTAAACCAGAAATCATGCCTTCCTCATCTCTTTGAGCCAAACCTATTACCTGGGATGCAAATGTTCCATTCGGATAATAGCGTTTCGCCTCTTCATTAAATTGAATACCAGGTAATTCTAATGCATCAATATCATTCTTTACTTGTTGACTTAATTGACTACCTACCGTTCCAAATTCCACTTGAAATTTGCCTTCATCAATACCCTTTTGCATGGCTTCCGCTAATTTGGCAGCATCTACATCTAAAACGGTGGCCAATGCCTTTGCTGTTTTTTGTACATCTTCTTTTGGCACGTGTCTCAACACTTTTTCTGGGTTTGGTGAAAATGTTGGATCTACAATAGCATACAAACTATATGTCGCTCTGTTTTGCGCCAAAGCCATATTATTGCGATCAAAGATAGAGCCTCTATTGGCTTTTATGGTGTAACTGCTCGTACGCCGACTATCTGCCAACTTATCTAAATTAACACCTTCTACTTCGCCGGTTGCTTGTATGTATAAGAAACGTCCAGCTAAGACCAAAAATATCACAACAAATATAACGGTTAAAATGTTAGTCATCATTTGTGCCGTTCTATTCTTTTTCAATGTAGATCCCATCCTCTAGCGAACATTATTCTGTAATTTTGGCTGTCTGTTTCACTTGTGTATTTTGAATTTTTAAACCATTTTCTTTAGCAATTCGAAGAATTCGATCAGGGTTACTTAATTCTTTCACTTGATAAGAGAGGTTTTCATTTTTGGTTTGTTGCTCCGATATCTTACTTTCGACGCTTTCCACATTACGGTTTAATGCATCTAAATTGGCGCTAAAGTGTACAACGTAAATTAAAGTACCAATGAGAGCAACTCCAAACATTATATATAAGAATTTTTCGCCAGGGGTAACCCATTGCTTTTCCTGTACTTTAACTTGTTTTTGTGGTGCAGAACGCTGATTTCTGCTTGGTTGCTCAGAAACTGAGGTTTGCCATCTCCTTGCTTCACTTGCACTCATTTCTCTTCCCGCCCTTCTTTGTATGTAAATGCTTCATCCCATGGCTTTACTTTCTCTACAATTCGAAGTTTAGCTGATCTTGCTCGACGATTTTCTTCAATTTCATCTTCATTCGCTATAATAGGTTTTCTCGTAATTAATTTAAATGGTGGTTGGCTAGTTTCCGGGATAATTGGAATATTCTTTGGAACAGGCAATGCTGTACTCCATTTTTTGAAGGCCAATTTACACATACGATCTTCTAATGAATGAAAAGTAATAACAGCTACTCTTCCTCCGACCTTTACTAGCTTGGCTGCTTGTTCTAGAACATCAAAGAAGGCTCGTAGTTCATCATTAACAGCGATACGAATAGCTTGAAAAACCCTTTTAGCTGGATGACCGCCTTTTCGCCTTGCAGCTGCAGGGATTCCTTGTTTAATGATATCTACTAATTCAAAGGTAGTAGCTATTGGCCGCTCTTCCCTTATTTGTTCAATTTTCCGCGCAATTTGTTTGGAAAATTTCTCCTCTCCATATTGGAAAAATATTCTGACCAAAGCCTCATAGGACCATTTATTTACGATCTCATAAGCCGAAGTAGTTTGTGATTGATCCATTCGCATATCTAGACGTGCATCATACTGATAACTGAATCCTCGCTCTACATGATCTAATTGTGGAGAAGATACCCCTAGATCAAATAGTAAACCATCGACTTGATCAATCTCTAGCTCTTCTAATCTATCTTTTAAAAATCGAAAATTGGAATGCACATATGTAATACGGTCTTGAAAAGGTTTTAATCTTTGTTGAGCCGCTTCTAATGCATGCTCATCTTGATCAAAAGCAATTAGCCTGCCATTTTCACTAAGTTTTTGTAAAATAGCTTCCGAATGCCCGCCTGCACCAAGTGTACCATCGACATAGATGCCATCTTCTTTAATTTGTAATCCGTCAACTGTTTCTTGATATAGTACACTTTTATGCTCAAACATTGGTTACACCTTCTTTCAATTCAGACTTCATTAATATTCAATTCTGTTGGGAGTTAAAAATCAATATCCATCATATTTTCTGCAATCTCAGCAAAAGAGTCTGATGAATCATCCACATAACTATTCCAAATTGTTTCAGACCAAAACTCCACTCTATTAGAGACACCAATAACTGCACATGCTTTATCCAAATCAGCATAACTACGGAGCGCAGCAGGTATATTTATTCTCCCCTGTTTGTCCACTTCGCATTCAACAGCTCCAGAAAAGAAAAACCGAGTAAATGCGCGTGCATCTTTTTTAGTTAAAGGGAGTTTTTTTAATTTATCTTCGATCAAGTGCCATTCATCCATGGGATATGCAAATAAACATTGGTCCAATCCACGTGTGACGACAAAGGTATCACCTAGCCCTTCGCGAAATTTCGCAGGTACAATGATTCGACCTTTGGCATCAATATTATGTTTGTATTCACCCATGAACATAATGATCGACCACCTTTTTTTCCATATTACCACATCACCCCACTTTCCACCACTTATTTTTAAAATTTTATAATTACTTCTTTACCTATGTGTTTAAATAAACGAATTCAGCATTATAAACGATTAGCTATCCACTTACCCACATCAAATAATAAAACTTAAATTGCGCTCAGTCCCATAAATTAAGGATTTAATATACTACTTAAAAGTAAAAAACACGCTACGTCTAAGACATAGCGTGTTTCGTGGAGAAAAGTGGTGGATTATAATTTAGCTACATAATGTTCCCCGGAAAACGAGTATTCATATTGAATTAATTGATTTAACCATTCAAAACCATATTGATTAAGAAAAGAGACAATATTCCAACATCGTTCTTGAAGACCATTGTCTGGTCGTAAGAGAAGTTGCATGGCATCAAAATTTCGTATTATACGTTGATGTTTCGCCATACTCTCCTTCTCGATCGCTTTTTGCAAATACGTAACATGTTGATGAATATAGGCTAAGTTTTTCTCAGAGATCTGTTTTAAGTCTGGACTGTGAGCAGCTGCAACATCCCGTAACGGCTGATGAATTCGTGTCATCGCTTCAGTAATCTGCTCCACCAACTGATCTAATGGGGGGGTTTGTTGATTTCTTAGCCAGTTTATTTTTTGATATTCTACCCCATGATTGATCACTTCTTCTATTGAGATACCATATTGGTCACTAAACTTCTCACTTTTACGGTCAAGTAGTGTAATGGAAATACGAGGACAAACTGGCGGCATTGTTAAATCTAATGCTTGAAAGGCTGGTCTTAAGATAGACCAATACCCTAATTCACCAGGACCAGCTATAAACGCTAGCGTTGGAAACAACCATTCTTGCATCACAGGTCTTGTTACAACATTGTTGCTTAATCTTTCTGGTGTTTGTTCCGCAATTGTTAATAACTCATCTGTAGTCAATTTACATTCTTGATTTTTTCCTTCCCAAGTTCCATCATCTTGTTTCATCAGTAAAATTCGATCCCCATTTACGTGATAGAATAGATGGCCATCATTTTCTTCTACATCAACTGAAACAGAATAACCAGTTTGTTTCACTTTTTGCAACTGTTGAAATACACCACGACTAATAGAAGGTTGTTTCGTGATCATTTCCTGAAACGCTGAAGATTCCAATTGTCTAACAGCTGGATCACCAGAATCAATTAACACTACTCCTTCTTCCTTAAATAAGGATTGTATTAATTGTGCAAAAAAATCAACATATGTAGATGATTGCTTTAATCGTTTAATAATGAGGCTATATAATGATTTAGAATAAGTCGTTTCCTCCATTGATTGAAATAACTTGTTGACCCAATTGACCATTTCGTCATGGTCAAACTTCATAGAAGAGACAGAATTTTTATGATTCGCATGAGGATCAAATCGGTGTTTCTTCAGTTTCCCGTTATTTGGTATCATAATATGATTGATTTCATCAAAATCATGATCTTCACCCGCTATCCAAAACACTGGAATAACTGGAACACCAAGTCGTTGTGATTGTTGTTTGGCAAAGGTCAAAATAGAAATGATTTTATGGATGGTATAAAGTGGACCAGATAACAAGCCCGCTTGCTGTCCGCCAATAACGACAACACTATTTGAATTATGTAATAATTCAATATTGTGAAACGTTTGTTGCTCCGCACCCCACCGCTTATTTAATTGGATTAGCACATCCACCAATTGTTCCCGGTTGTACGTTCGTTCTTTTATGTTCTCTAGACGCTGGATCATTGCCTCCTTATCAAAAGGGTTATATTCAAATTTGTTCATAATTAATTGATTTTGTTGATAATAATCTCGCAATAAAGTCTGCTGCGATGTCGTTACTGGAAAGATATGCACAACTACCTGCTCCTTCTATGCTAATTTGTATAGTTCTATCCATTAATCATTGTAATAATAATACCTACTGTACCTAAAATAAAATGACCTAAGAAAAAAATCAAAAAAGTGGCTCGCCAAAAAATTTTCCAAGCTCGTTTAAATATAATTGTTTCTGTTAATTTCCATTGAACAATAACAGTTGTCATTAAACCAAATAATAATAAAATAATAATTAGTCCTAAATAGCCAGATCCAAACAAAGTCTGTAACATCATCATAACAGAAAGAATATAAAATATGGTTGTATACGTTATACTGCGATGCAATGCACGTTTTTTATTACCCGTCGTCCATTTGATCATATAGTATATACTAATCGTTGCAAAGATAGGGAAAGTAACCATTAATGCTAACAGTGTCCCGATCACCTTTGTCATTCTAGTTACTCCCTTTCTCTTCTAATGCTTTAATGGAAAGGTACAAAAATCTCACATATGAGACCTCTTGTGTTGCATGATCTAATATATATCCTAAAATACCATCTATTTCTGTGCGTTGGTATTTACTTATGTCTACTTTCATCGAAGAATCGTTTGCTTTTGTACGATCAATAATATCCAAAATACGTGGCCAGTGGTTTTCTTCTTTTTCCTCAAGGACCGTACATACTTCTTTACATACTGCTTTAGTCAATGAATACAAGTATGAATTACTTAAAAGCGCCCCATTTTTCACTTGGAATAATGCTGTGATTGGGTTAATTACAGCATTAATAATTAATTTATTGATTAGTACCTCATTCCAATTTTCATTGATTACAATTGGACTAGAGGTTTGCTGCAAAGTATCTATCACATGGAGAAACGTATTCTTTTTGCCTTTTAGCAAAGCTATATTTAATGTTCCATCACCTGTATGCGTCACCATATGATCCGATTCACGTCTCGCTCCATGTTCACAAGTTCCTAAAAGAATCGTTTGTTTATCATTACCTTTTAATAAGCTATCAACATGGCTCATTCCATTTTGCAAATAGAGAGTTGCACCATTATACGACCGTAACTTGTCCATGATATCTGCTAGATGATATTGTTTAACACAAACGATATATAATTCCATTTGCGTAATATTATCTATGGTTTCTGCCTGCACCAAATGTTTTGTTTGTCGAGGCATAACGGTAATGCCCTCTCGATTAATTTGTTGCTTTTGTTTTTCTCTTCTCACATATAACGTTATTTGATGATTGGATTGTTCTAACATAGAAGTGAGCAATAAGCCAATTGCTCCACCACCTATAATGCCAATTTTCATTTTATAAATCCATCCCTTACAATTGATCACATACTTTAGGATATACTATCGATCTTCACTTCGTCTAGACAAAAATAAAAAGGATATCCCAATCAAGCGTTCATCGTTGGGCATCCTTTGTACCATCTTATTCTTTTAATTGCTTAATCAACTGATTTACTTGTTCTACTTCTTTCAGAACGGTTTGATACTTTGCTAGCTTTTGTTTTAAACGCTCGTTTTCCTCTAATGCTCGCTCTAATTGATCAGTTCGATTTAATTCTTGACTATTTAGAAAATGATAATTCCCTTTCATATTTTCTAAAATAGAGATGGCAGTTTCTAATGAATAAGAATTATTGGGACGGGTGAAGTCTGCCATCAATTGTTGAGGTATTTTTTTTCTCTCTTTTTTCGCTAAGTCAATTGCCTCCTGGTATTGCTTTCTCACCGATGCATTCCATCTAAATCCACATGCTGCCGGTGTTCTAGAAACACGCTTACCCACTTCTTTAAATGCTTCTAGCTGTGTTTTTCCATCACGAATATAACGTAAAACTGTTTCAGCAAGCAGTGTATCCTCTTCCGCAGACCACGCGTCTTGTCTAGTTACATTCATTTCATTCCCCCTCCTACTACATTTGCTATTACTATATGCAAACAATAGGAGTACTAGAATTAAAAGTCATTAAAAAAGATGCCAGAAACATCTGCCATCTTTTTTTACATATTATTTTGCAATAACTTCTTTTCCATCATAATGTCCACAAGCTTTGCAAACATGGTGAGGTCTTGTAAGTTCACCACAATTTGAACATTCTACCATACCTGGTACAAATAGTTTTTTATGCGTACGACGTTGATTTTTAACTTTTTTAGATGTTCTTCTCTTAGGTACTGCCATGTCTTACACCTCCTTTATAGCAAAAACGAAAATCTTATACTCACTTTATCAGCACATAAGGCAAAAATGTTTATATAGCAATCTAGCCTTATTGATTTTCTTTATCTTCCTTTTCATTCAACAAATCTTGTAATTTTTGCATACGTGGATCCATTGTCGGTTCTTCTGTTTCCTGCTCAGAAACAATTTCCCAACCTTCTCCAGAAGTTAATGCAAATTGATCAATTTCTTCTTGACTCGCATAGACACGAAAAGGAATCTCCAATAGTACATTTTCCTTGATATATGGATCTAAGTCAAGCACTTCTCCATCAATTGGATGAATTTCTGATTCATCTTCTTCCTGATAATATGGATCAGTCGAAAATACTTCTACTGCATCTACTTCAAATGGATACGTTACATCAATTAACGTTCGAGCACATGGTAAAATCATTGTACCGGTAATGGTTAGATAACAAGTAATTTGATTTCCTTGTGCATTTGCATGACCTGTTACATGAACAGATCCAATTCGCCGAATATCATTATTCCAATTTTCAATTTCAGATATATCCACTGATTCATCAAATGGATAATCATCGAAACGAATTATTTTTTGAATGGAAATTTTCATTTCTATCACCTCAAGGCACAACGTTTATTGTAAAAGGAATTTTAAGTTTTGTCAATATATTTTCTTTACAGCGCGTATTATTTCAACTATGATACAATACTACCCAGAAGGAGTGAGAACTATGCAAGCTTGTGGCGTTATTGTCGAATATAATCCTTTTCATAATGGGCATGACTATCATTTACATAAAGCCAAACAAACTGCAGGTGCTGATTGCATAATTGCAGTTATGAGTGGCAATTTCCTGCAAAGAGGAGAGCCTGCTATTGTCGATAAGTTTTCACGAGCGAAAATGGCAATTGATCAAGGAACTGATATCGTAATCGAGCTTCCCTATAGTAGTACGGTACAACACAGTGATTTATTCGCAGAAGGAGCAATCACTCTACTAAATGAACTACAAGTATCAAGTGTTTGTTTTGGCAGTGAACTGGGCACTATTGCACCTTTTCTTCATACTTATCATTCGTATAAGAACAATGAAACATTGTTTTATCAAACACTAAAGGAGCAACTATCGTTGGGGGTCTCCTACCCAAAGGCTAGTGAATATGCTTATCAATCCATAAATATTGATTTTAACGAGACACTCGATTTAACAAAACCAAATAACATATTAGGATTTAGTTACATAAAGGCAATCAAATCAATTAATCCAATCATACAACCTTTCACGATCAAAAGAAAACAAAGTGATTATCATGATAAGCATTTAACGACTCCTTACGCTAGTGCAACTAGTATTCGGCATCAGTTGTTGAACGAAGCCATCATTTCGCAACAAATACAGGAGACAATGCCAGAGCGTACGGCCGATCGATTAAAAAATTATCATGAAACAGCAGGAACTTGGCATCATTGGGAAGATTATTTTTCCTTGTTGCAATATCGTGTATTAACGATGGATACACAGGGTCTGGCTGAAATTCATGGGGTTGATGAAGGATTGGAAAATCGATTAATAAAAACAGCCAAAAATGCAACTTCTTTTCAAAATTGGATGGATAACCTAAAATCAAAACGCTACACACAAACCAGATTACAACGTATGTTTACCCATCTATTAACAAATACATCTAAAAAAACGATGAACCAATTACAGCAACAACCCTTTCCTTATATCAGGCTACTTGGACTATCAGAACAAGGTAGAGCTTATTTAAATCATACAAAAAAAGAGCGAACGGTTCCTATTTTCACCCAGTTCAGCAAACCTGATTCACTTATGATGGAAGTAGAGGAACGCGTATCAAACGCTTATTATGCTATCCTTGCACCACACATAAGAAAAAACATGCGAAAGCAAGAATTTGAACCACCTTATCGTGGATGAGTTTATATTTGATACAGAGAGACAACTATACCCCTAAGAAGAGAAATAGTGGGTAAAATCATCCCTCAATGATCTTACCCACTAATCTTAGTACGTTTATAATCTTTAGCTATGCATATTGCTTTGCTCCTACCTTCTTAATCCAAATTTTCCAAGTAATTTAGTGCATCTTCGAACGTATCTACTGGAACGATTTCCATCGATGTACCAATCTCTTTCGCGGTCTTTAGCGCAACTTGATAATTAGAATCGGCTGCGCCATCTTCATTTGGTGCAAAAAAGACTTCACATCCTTCTTTATCTGCTGCTACGACTTTTTTATCAATCCCGCCAATTTTTAATACGTCTCCATCATAACTTATCTCACCTGTACCAGCTATTTGATGGCCATTTGTTAAATCTTTTTCTGTTAATTGATCATAGATCTCTAAAGAAAACATTAGTCCAGCACTTGGACCACCAATATCCCCGCTTGAGAACTTCAAATCTGGGTTAACAGTAACTTCACGATCAGTGACTAATTGAATACCGATACCAACTTGATCTGGATTATCAGGGAAAGGAGCTAAGGCAATATCCACCTTTAATTCCTCTTCCTCTCTCACAATCGTTAGTGTAATTTCGTCTTTATTATTATTTTGATCGACCGTATCAATTAATGCTTCCGCATCTTCCACTTCTTGTCCATTGACCGCAGTAATTCTATCCCCTATCTGCAGTTTCTCTTCTGCCGGCATGCCATCTACCACTGAAACAACATAAACACCTTCATACGAAATATTGATATCTTTACCTGCTGCTTGATAGGCTACTACTGTTGCCGCTTCTTGCGAAGACTCCATCATTTGTAATTGTGCTTGAAAGTATTCTTCTTGTGATATTCCTTCAGGAAAAACTTTTGATAGTGGTTCGATTTCTTGATAAGGACGCACCATCGCCCATAGATAGCGTGCGGTTGTTGCTTGTCCTCCTCGAACAGTTACTAAATGCATATCTCCTTGACTCTCGTAGCCATCAGCAACCTGGACGACAGGATTTAAAGCATCTGCCGTTCCAGGCTGATATATGTAGTAAGGTAGTGGATACAATGTAACGAACATCATAACTAGTAATAATAATACATACAATGAAATTCTTTTCTTATTCCATTTCATAATTAAATTCCCCTCTTCCCTCTTTACACTCTATATTTATATAAGCTTTTTCTAATTTGGTTAGCATAAAAAAAAGACCTGTCCACGTATATTAAATATAGAAAGTCCAAAAACGAAAACTATATTTAGTTTACTATTTTTCAAAATATAAGTACAGAATAGTGATGTAGCTAGGAGGATATCTTTGAAATCAAAACTAAAATCAGCACTTTTAGCAATTGGCTCATTAACTGTAGCAATTGGATTAATTACTTTTCCTAATCACACCTTGCAAGCAAGTCTAAGAGGGGTGGATATGTGGTGGGGGACGGTTTTTCCGTCATTATTACCATTTTTTATAACAGCTGAATTACTTATCAGCTTTGGAGTAGTACGATTTATTGGTGTATTATTTGAACCAATCATGCGGCCATTATTCAATGTACCAGGAGCAGGGAGCTTTGTTTGGGCGATGGGTATGGCAAGTGGTTACCCTTCAGGAGCTAAACTTACCGCTCGATTACGTCAAGAAAAGCAATTAACTAAAATCGAAGCTGAGCGTTTAGTGTCATTCACAAATGCATCAAATCCTTTATTTATTGTCGCTGCTGTTTCAGTAGGTTTCTTTCATGATGCTTCCCTTGGTTTTTTATTAGCTGTTGTCCATTATGTCAGTAACGCACTTGTTGGGATTTGCATGCGATTTTATGGAAAAAACAAAGATGCCGGTCATGAACCGCGCAATTACCTTTCTTTTGCAAAAGCTTTTGAAGAGTTACACGAAACACGTTTAAATGATAGACGACCGTTTGGAAAAATACTTGGCGATGCTATTATCAATTCCGTACAAACGTTATTAATGATCGGTGGGTTTATTATTCTATTTTCGGTTATTTCCATGTTATTCGCGCAAGTAGGTATCGCTGCTTTTTTATCCAACGGACTAGGAGTAATTTTACAGTTGTTTCATTTGCCTACTGAATTGGCTTTACCTATGTTTTCTGGATTATTCGAGATTACGCTTGGCGCACAATTAATTGCAGATACAACGAATACCGGGCTTTTAGCTCAAGCAATTATTGTTAGTTTCGTTTTTGCTTTTAACGGTCTTTCCGTTCAAGCACAAGTTGCAAGTATATTAGCAGAAACAGACATCCGCTTTTTCCCATATTTTTTTGCTCGCTTATTGCATGGGTTATTTGCTAGTGGACTGACGATTTTGTTATTTCCATACCTATATCATCCAGAAAAAACGACAACAGGAACACAATTTACTTCGGTGTTTTCTCCATTAACTACGCAAAATAATCTAAATATTTATCAAACATTGATACATTTTGGGCCAATGATTACTATTGTATCTTTAGGAGTTGCTTTCGCTCTATTATTACTATCTAGTCGAAAACACTCCTAAAGTGAAACGAATCGTTTAATTGTCGCTTAGTTTAAATTTTTCTTTTAAAGCATCTTCCACAACACTAGGTACTAGATCTGATACGTTTCCTTTATATTTTGCTACTTCTTTCACCATGCTAGAGCTCAAGAATGAATATTGGTTATTTGTCATGATGAAAAATGTTTCCACATCTTCATTTAATTTACGATTCATTGATGTGATCTGCAATTCATACTCAAAGTCACTTACTGCTCTGAGACCGCGCACAATAGCTTGGGCTTGTTTCTCTCTAGCATAATCCATTAATAGACCGCTGTGTGAATCAACCGAAACATTTGGAATTGAAGCTGTAGTTGCTTTTAGCAATTCTATTCTCTCATCTACAGAAAACAACGGTGACTTTGATTGATTATTAAAAACAGCTACAATCACATGATCAAAAACATTCGCAGCTCGCTGAATAATATCCAAGTGACCAAATGTTATCGGATCAAAACTTCCAGGGCATATTGCTAATCTATTCACTGTCATCATCTCCTATTTTATAAATGGAAACCGCAATACTGTTACTATAAACTTCGGAACGAATTCGTCTAAATCGACTATATGTATCGGCTAAATGTTCCTTTGCATCATGCTCACAAACAATTAATGTGTCTCGATGGCATAGACCATTACTTTCGATATGCTCCAATATTTTTTTGTAAGCAATTTTAGTGTATGGCGGGTCAAGAAAGATATAATCAAACTCTAATTGTCGCTTACCAGCAGCCTTTAATGCTCGAAATGCATCTGTTCGATATACCTCTGTGCGATCTTTAAGATGTAAAGATTTAATATTTGCATGAATGGTTTGAATAGCTTTTGATTGTTGATCTACAAATATACCACGGTGCATTCCTCGACTAAGCGCTTCTAATCCCAAACCACCACTCCCAGCAAATAAGTCAAGAAATTGTCCTCCCTCAAAAAAAGGGCCAATCATTTGAAATAAAGCTTCCTTAACTTTATCTGTCGTCGGGCGTGTTGCATTGCTTGGTACAGCTTGAATACGATGCCCTTTATATGTACCTGCTATTATTCGCACAAGTACCACCCCTTTTTTGTTATATTCGATTACAATGCTACCATAAATTTCACCATTGAGAAATATTTATTCGCAGGTATAGAATTAACATTCAGCGTCCATACTAATTTACTGAAGTAGCTAAAGTTTGCTTTGGTTATTTCTTGAAGACGGAGAAGGCTTACGTTTCCCCATAAGTTCTTCCTCCGGTTTCTCCTCTCCCTTTGCCTTTTTAGTTTCTTTTGTAGTAGAAACTAAAAAGGGCCTGCAGTGTTTACATCTGCAGGCTTTTTTTACGTATAATTTTTGTAACAACAAAGTTTTTCAAGAAACTTAAATCCCCATCTTATAATCATATTCTTTTGCTTTATCTTTCTTTGCATTTTCAAATTCTGTTTTGATAGAAGGTTTGAATGATTTATCTACTCTTGAAACAAATGGAAGTTTCTCTAATTTCATTAATTTATCTTCTATCTCATCTTGATTAACATAAACAACAGCATATTTCATATTTTTCGATACATAAATTAAATGACCGTAACGCTTAATCTGTTTTATGTTTTTCATATGTTGAAACCAAATAATTAAACCTTGTCTGTTTGTACGCATATCATGTCCTCGCTTACCAATTAGTTTGCACAACCCAAGGAAGGAAGACTAAGATGCTTGGCATCCACAACTTCCACCGGAACCGCAGCCACAACCACTGTCTGTAAATAACGCGCCCTCTTTAGGAACTTTAACTTGTTCACTAACACTATGTGCAATCGAGGTGCTTATCTCATCAAGTAACGTTTGTATATTACGCTCGGCAACTTTAAAAGTAGCTACTTTTTCATTCATATCCATTTCACGCTTCGTTTGCCTAATTTCTTTCATTATTTTACTATAATCGGGGTGATAACGACCAAACCGCTGCACCTCTTCATATTGTTCTTTTGTATGATTAAACTGCTTTATGAGTCGTTGTGCTTCTTGATCATTTGCTAACTCACTTTTCGCAACTAAGTATGCTTGCATAACATCAGAATGAATAATCATCTGACCAATTCGTTCTGAATCATCAATGATATCGACAATTTCCTGTGTTGCCAACATTACTCCCACCTCCATTATGTTTATCATATCAGTAAAAGTGATAAAAAAAAAGTGCAAGCACTTAATCTTTCATTGTACTTGCCATGTGAAGAAACATACCTAGTAACTGCATTTGTTCAGAAATTTTTTCGACGCGTTGTGGAATAGTTCTTCCCTGATACTGTTTCGCTTGTTTTTGTAAATCTTCAAATGCTTCTGGATTTCGTGCTAATGTTCGATACCAATTCGGTTGGTTTCTAAGAAAGCGAAGTAATGCTGGCTCTGCTTTTATTTTTTGATAGATGGTTGGTTCCATCCCCATCCCTCCTAGTCACCATAAAAATGAAACGGTGGTCTGTTATTGTTTACAGGCTTGTTGGTTGAAGGAGCCTGTTTTTTCATATCTTGAAATTGACTAATTAATGATTGAATATTGGTAATGGCTCCATTTAACTGTCCGATGTGCCCCTCTACTTTCTCCATATCTACCTTTTCCATCAATTCGGTCATCTGCTTCATCCACCCCTGTCCTTGCTTTTTACCACTCGAAGGGTTTGTCTCGCTAATCGTTCCTCCATCCACTTGCTTATATTTATCCCAACTAGGATCATCTTCACCTAACAATACCCATTGTTCGTAAAAATCCTGCCACTTTTTACCGCCATTTCGAACCTCTTTTATCATACCAGGGTTTTGTTGCACAAACTTTTTAAATGTCTCTATTTCTTGTCGACCTTGTTTATTTGTCATAAAATTCACCCCAAATATAAAACATCATCCTTATTACACTATATGAACAAGAAAAAAATGATGTGCTTCTTACCTACAAATAATAACTTTAAAACAACAAAAGTACAGACTCCATTGCAATGAAGTCCATACTTTTATTTGATCTAATTGATTGGGTATAGCTAGATTAACGCGTAAAGAAATTAGTGTCTTTTATTATAGGAGTGGTGATTACTTGTTGTTTTTTTGTGATTAATGCAATTCACTTTGTTCAGAAATGTCTTCTAATGCGTGCCCTGCAGCTACATTTGATCGTTGTTCTAAAGCTAAGTCGCCTAATGCCACAATTCCTACTAGCTTATTTCCTTTTACAACAGGTAAACGACGTATTTGATGTTCAGCCATAATTTTGGATGCTTGTTGAACACTTGCATCGGGGGCTACAGAGACTAAGTGTCCACTCATCACTTCACTGATTTGTGTCGTACCTGGTTTATCTTTTGCATACCCTCTTAGTACTAAATCTCGATCGGTTACCATACCTATTAAATCGTAACTATCTTGACAAATTGGAATAGCCCCGACATTTTTTTCTGCCATCTTTTTTGCACAATCAATTAAGGTATCATTTGGTTGACAAAAAGTAAGGTCTTTCGACATAATTTGATTAACAGCTCTCATTAATTTTTCACCTCAATAAAACATAATAATATACAATGAATGAAAACCATTCATTATAAACTATTATGTCCATTCAATTAAAAATTTTACATCAAATACTTAGTTCTTGATGAGAATTAATGGAAAATAACGATTCATGGTATAATAGTAAAGGTTTATACTATTCAAATGTTTACCGACATGCTATATTTTGTATATACATAAGATGATGAAATCCAAAACCATCTTTTCTACTTGAAAGGAGAACTATACATAATTGTTTCGATACCTTACTAAACGTCATTGGTTGTTAATTCTGTTAGCAATTAGTTTAATTTTAATTGGATATTTTATTTTACCCGTTTCTGTACCGTTAATTTTAGCTTTTTTTACTGCTTTATTTTTAAATCCGTTGATACGATGGTTACAATATCGATTTAAGTTAAACCGAAAATTGTCAGTCACAATTGTTTTTTTGCTGTTTATCATTGTCGCGGGGTTACTAGGTACGTATGTAGTAATAAGTGCCATTACGCATATTGTGAATTTTGTAGAGAATATTCCACAATATATTAATCAAATTAATGCAAAAATTGGTGAATGGCAAACAAGTTTTGAGAATGTAAGTGAGAATTTACCAGAAGACTTCACAGAGCAAATAAAAGAGCGCATGAAGGACAACATACAAAATGTTTCTACACTAATCAACGACCAATTTCAAGTAGAAGACATTGCTGGTATTGTGGCAGCTGTGCCTCAATATCTTGTAAGCTTATTAGTGTATCTCATTGCTTTATTTTTGTTTATGATCGAATTACCAATTTTAAAAGCAAAGTTCTATCAATATTTAACAGAAAAAACGGCTGAAAAAGTTCAATTTATGAATGCACGATTATCTTATGTTGTATTAGGTTTTTTAAAAGCACAATTTCTAGTTAGTATTATTATCTTTATTGTCACTTTAATTGGGTTATTGCTAATTGTACCCCAATATGCATTCATTATGTCACTCATTATATGGTTAATTGATTTCATTCCTATTATTGGATCTATTGCCATATTGGCGCCCTGGTCTATTTACATGTTCATTACTGGAGACGTCGTTATGGGGACGCAACTAGCGATACTAGCGATTATATTACTTGCTATTCGAAGAACAGTAGAACCAAAAGTGATGGGACACCATATTGGTTTATCACCGCTAGCGACGTTAATCGCTATGTATATCGGGTTGCAATTAATTGGACTACTTGGATTTATCATCGGACCATTACTTGTTATTGGCTTTAATTCTGCAAAAGAAGCTGGGATTATTAAGTGGAACTTCAAAATTTAGCAAATTTAACAATGCAAATACCCCGTATCATAAACAGATGACACGTCATTCTGTTTATGATACGGGGTATTTTTAACTATTTAGAAAAAGTCCAGTAAGTGTGGTTTCTTTACTTCACTAATTTCGTTCCAGTTCTTTGTATATTCTTCTATATCAATAGCTGAAAAATTTCTTAACACGTCTAGAGATTCGCTACCGAGTAACAAAGCTGTTACGGTTTGAATATTTGCTTTTAAACGGATGTCTATCTGTTCTTCTTGTTCGTTCTTAGCTACATTAATACAGTTTTTTTCTTCAAAGATTACATTCCACGTACCGGTATTCCATGGCGCAAATTTATCTGTAATAGCAAATTGTATCACTATTCTCTCGGGGGTTACTATATATGGATATTGTTTTATGAAGTTTTCAAAATCAACGATTCGAGTCATAAAATACGCTTGTTTTTTTAAAGGAATTCGTGGATTATCTAGAAAAAAAGCGAATAACTCGTTTGGCTGACTGTCAATCTTTATCGTATCAATCATGGAGTCATGATTTTTAATCCAACGTAACAACGTTTGAAAAGCATCCAGTGAATGATGAATAAACTCTTTTATCTGTAATTCTTTATTCTTTACCGTGCTTATTAAGTAACCATTTGGATTGCCTGCTTGGTCATAGGAAATGCAAATAGTATCTTGCTTGTTTATCCTGCGTTCCTTCCACCACCAATTGCTTCGATTCATCATCAACCCGTATTTAGTTGCTTCTTTTTGATAAAGGTCAGCTAAAATATTACTAGCTGCAGTAAAATTCACCCTTCTACAATACCCACTAGGCTTATAATTTGGAATATCCTCTGAAGTGAGCTGATAATTGTAGGTATAATGTGTGAGTTCGTACCCAAATTGTCGGTAAAACCTGATCAAAAAAGGATGTAACATCGACAAAGTTAATCCGGTATCTTTCATTTCTTTAAAGGATTCCTGCAATAATTTATTTACATGACCTTTTCTTCTAAATTCGGGCCATGTTGCTACACCAGCTATACCACCAAACTCAATGACTTTGTCTCCTAAAAAGAGTTGAAGTGGCCAGATATGAACTTTAGCAGCTAATTGCTGTTCGGCAAAAGAACCGAATACCGTTTGATGTTGTGCCATGATTTGCTTTCTTTTTTCTTTATCCTCTTCCGATAAGGTGTATCCAAAAGCATATTCATTTAATTTTAATGCGTCGTCAAAATCATTTTCTTGCAGTGCTTTAATTACATAATCACTCATGCTTCCTTTCCCCTCTCCAGTGTAATGACATCCTCTATTATTTTGATTTGAAAACCAATTTTTTTCAAGATATGTAAAGAAATTTTATTATTTTTATAACAATATGCTCTAATTAGATCTATTTCCTTTATCTGATCAATATATTTACATACCAGTTTTAATGCTTCAGTAGCATAACCATTGTTCCGGTGGCGCGGAAAAATATGATATCCAATCTCGATGCAATGATCTATTTGTTTTAGGTTGAATTCCCCTATAATTTGATTCGTTAGCAATAATTGAATCATACAAGGGCCGAAGAGATTACTTTGCTCTTTTTTTAATAATTGATCATAGTAAAGAGGAAGTGCAATCGAGATGGCATTTGAAGGCCAACTTTTTTCATAAGGAATATTAAATTCTCGAAAAAAATCCAAACGGTGGCGCAATAATAAACGAACGTGCTTTTCAGTAAGCTGCGTTACTTTTAATTGATCCCCTGTTAGTTTCATAAGAACTCACTCCTCTATTAAACATATTTTTATGTAGAAAAAGAGTTATCTATAATTAATTAGATAACTCTTTTTTCTTACAGACCTAATATTGCCTTTATCATACTTGTCGTTTCTCCACCGTCAAAGAAAATATAGAGTAACAAATAAACCAAAACCCCAGTAATTGCTGTAAAAAACCAAATGATACTTGTGATTGGTCCAATTTTTCGATGTTTTTTAATACGACGTTTAAAGGCTAATACCAGTGTTACGATACCAAATACAGCACCCGTTGTTGCCAAGATAATATGAAAGATTAAAAATAGCGTATAATAAATCTCTAAATTTTCTGGTCCACCAAAACTAGTATTTCCAACAAAAACTGTTCGAGAAGCATATATGACAAAAAATGCTAGTGCACTAACCGCTGCTGATAGCATAACTTTTTTATGTGTTTTATATTTTCTCTTAACAGCAAATATCCATCCAATGGCTACTAAAATGGCGCTTAGTACAATTAATCCAGTACTTAAAGTCGGTAAAAATGGCATAAACTCTTCCTCTCTCTTTACAAAACAACTAAAAAATGACTGATGGTAGGGTAATTAAAATCATTCCTATAAATAATATCATTAAATAAAATAAGGAATAAAGAAACAATTTATTAGACCATTTGTAAATGTCTTGTTTTTTATATCCTTTAATCGCCATGACAAGCCAACCAATATTTAAAATAGTAGCTAGAATAATAACTGCCCAACCTAACTTCAGCAAAAATAAAGGTAGTGGTAGCAAACAAATTATATAAAAGACTATTTGGCGTTTTGTCACGTCAAAACCACGAACAACAGGTAACATTGGTATGTTAGCTGCTTTATATTCATCTGTTTTTTTTATCGCTAGTGCTAGGAAATGCGGTGTTTGCCATATAAACATAATTGCAAACAGTGCAAAAGCGGTTAATGATAAATTAGGATCCACAGCGGCCCAACCAATTAACGGTGGGACAGCACCTGACAAACTTCCAATCGCTGTATTTAATGTATATCGACGCTTAGACCACATCGTGTAAAGTACAACATAGGCAAACCATCCAAACAAACCTAATAAAGCAGCTTGCAAAGAAGTTAGTAATAATAAGCCTACGCCAACAATAGTTAATATAATACCCATCCATAAAATTACAGGCAACGAAATACTACCTGTCACTGTAGGACGTAATTTTGTTCGGGTCATGATAGGGTCAATATCACGATCATAATAATTGTTTATTACACAGCCACCTGCAATAACCAAAGCAGTCCCAGCTAACATAAAAAGTAATGATGGCCAATAATTACCTAGCTGCCATTGATTCTCATAAAGGGCTATCCAAAATCCAGCAAAAGCTGTCATTACGTTTGATTGAATAATACCTGTTTTTAATAGATATTTTAAATCTTTTGCTAAACTGTTTTTATCTTTGTCAGCAGTTGAAGATAACATCTTCGTTCTAGTTGACTCCAACTTATCCATGTATGTCACATCCATTCTTGTAGTTTCAAACAAACATTCAATTACTTATTATATAGTATTGTTTAAAATATTTCTAAGGGTTTACTCGGAAAAAATTAATTCAAAAAATATCAAAAGAATAGTATCTAATTTCGTAATCCCAACGTATTTAAGACGACGCTAATCTTTTTATCATTTCTCATACAAATAGGATGCATACAAAAAGGAAGCTTCCATGTTAATAAAAACATGAAAGCTTCGTCTTAAATCGCATCACATTGTATTTATAAACACAATGTGATGCGATCGCTTATGTTAAAATAAACAATTAAACAAACAGTAATTTAATACTAAACTAAGCTTGTCCTTGCCACCTCTTTTGTTGTATACCCGAACTATTTGCAGTTTTATTTAAAGGTTTATTCGTGGTTTGTTCATGTTGATCTCTTGGTTCTAAATTAGCTTTTTTCACATGTCTTGCAACATTATTTAAAATCCCCATTGCTGCCATTAAAACTAATAAAGAGGAACCTCCATAACTAATAAAAGGAAGCGTTACACCCGTAATTGGCAATAAGCCACTAATAGAACCCAAATTAATAAAGGTTTGTATACCCACCATAGAAGAAATGCCAATAGCCAACAAAGAACCAAATGTATCCTGGCATTTTCTTGCGATATATAAGCCTCGCAAGACGATTAGAGCTATTAGAGAGAGAACAACAGCAACACCAATAAAGCCTAGTTCTTCAGCAATGACAGCCATGATGAAATCATTATGTGCCTCTGTTAAATAGCCCAATTTTTGAATACTTTGTCCTAAACCGACACCGTCTAATCCACCTGTGCCAATGGCAAGATAAGATTGAATTAATTGATATCCGCTATCTTCTGCATCTGAAAACGGTTCGTATGCTCCAGTAACACGAGTCAAACGACTATTCATTAGCGTAAGGGAAGCAACAACCAGAAAAATAATCCCCGCAGTGATTAGAATAGATAGGTGACGCCAACGAATCCCTGAACTAAAGATAACACTACAAACAATAAGAAAAATAATCGCTGCTGTTCCATAGTCTGGCTGAAACATAATCAGACCTAATAATAGCCCTGTCATCACAAGTGGAGGTAATACTGCCGTACCAAAATTGGATATGTAATTCTGCTTTTTAGCATAGACAGAAGCCAAGTACATAATCAGACCTAGCTTTACAAACTCGGCAGGTTGAACAGAGAATCCACCAATATTAAGCCAGGATCTAGCCCCTTTAACAGGATCTTCAAATAATACAGCAATCAACATAATGAATAATATTCCAATAACTATTTTCATTAACGATTGATAATGTCGATAATTAAAAAAGCAGCAGAATGTGAAAAGAACAAATCCTATAGAAAAGGATACGATTTGTTTCATCATATAATAATTGGCAGGATATCCTTGCTTTACTGCAATAACCATACTAGCACTATAAATCATCATTATACCAAACAACGAGAGTATAATTGGTGTAAACATGAGGGTAAAATCAAACGTTTTCCATTTTTGTTTCATCTTTTTTCCCCTTAAAATATTAGTTTGAAATAAAAAAACCTTGCCATATCGAGTTTAGGCAAAGGCTTTATTTATGATCGACACATTACGTCCGTTGTGAAGCTTCATGTAGTAAATTCAGTTGTCTTTCCAAACTTTCCAAGAGTTGTTTTCCTTCTTCTTCGGTCACTAGATGCAACCGAACTGCAAAATCAATTTCTCTTGATAAGCCAAACATCTGTGTATCTAACACTTCTTCATATAAAGGACATTGCGGCATGGTTAGATTGTCCATTTGCACTTTGATTAATCTCAAAATTTTATCTGCATCAGCCTTAAGAAGGGCATAGGCTTTTTCTGTATTATTCACAGCCACTTCAGGTATCAAGTTAATCCCCTCCGTTAAACAACTTCTTTCATCTATCTTAGCGTTAATAGCGTAAAAATGCAAGATGATACATGAAGATTATTCAAGTTTTATTTGGATTTTTTACCTAATAGCTAAACACTGTATAAGTTTTTATATATGACAAAAGCTAACGACAAAACAAAACGGATGGAGGGACAGATTTTGAAAAAAACACTGGCTTTTATGTTTTCTCTTCTATTATTAACAGGCTGTCAATCAAACGAAGAAAAACCATTAGCAGAACAAGGATCAAACGATCATGTTTTGCAAGTTGAGAATTCCGATCCTACTGAAGAAAAAGAAACGGCAACCAATCAAGAGATTGCCAAGCATTTAGCACATGTAGCAAATAGCGTTCCTAATGTTAACGAAGCAACTGCTATCATTGCAGGACCATACGCAGTTGTTGGGATAGATGTTGATAAAGATTTGGATCGATCAAGAGTAGGAACAATTAAATATGCGGTAACTGAAGCATTGCATGATGACCCATACGGTAAGACAGCTGTTGTTGTGGCAGATGCGGATGGTACACAACGCATCAGAAACATGGCACAAGGATTTCAAGACGGAGATCCGGTTCAACAAATTATTGAAGAACTTTCTGCGGTTGTAGGTAGATACATGCCCGAGACACCACCATTAAATAAGCATAAAAATGAACCAAACACTGCTGAAGAAGGCGTGTCAGAGCAAGAAGAAAAAGAATTAGAGGATGTGCAAGAGAAGCAATCGAATCATCATCTGAATAAAAATGGAGAATAGGTAAAAGCCTATTCTCTTTCTTTTAGATGGTTATAATAGTTTACACCAAATTGAGATCCTTCATCAACCATTTTGGCATTTTCGATAGCATCCGTTTCAGGTAGACCCGCTTCTTCAATTGGAAATGACTCCTCCATTTGAAACATTTGTATCCAATTTTTCATAGTCGTTTTTGCACGTTCATTTTGAAAAAAGTAAGTTAATGCGCCTATACCGACGACAAGTGAAAATAAATAGCGTTTACGCACTAGCGATCTTCCTTTCCAATTGTTTTTCTACATCATGCAATTCAATTTCTTTTATACTATTTCCCTCAAGGTTACAATTCAAACCAATGTTTTATTTAAGATACCTTTTTGCTATTTACATTACTGTGATACACTATGAATAGCAGGAAGGTTATCAACAAAAAAATTGAGGTGACAAAATGAAAGTGAAATGTCCGATTTGCGACACAATTGATGATATTCGTTCAGATTCTCCATTAGCTAAAAAACTTAGAAACAGAAGAAAACACTTATATTTATGCCCAACCTGCTCTGAACGTATTGGGGAAAACACTAAAAAAAGGCATGCTACAGGAAATTTTCGCTTATACAAAGAGAAAAAGCAAGATGACCCATTTATTTCCTGATTTAGGACATTACATGTTTACTATAAATAAAATATATAGAGGACACAAAAAAGCACGTCGACCATTTAACCTAACAAAAACAGTTGACGTGCTCTTTGGAATTCTATGACCATAAATCCGTGTACTAACAGTTATTTCAATTCAATATATTCATCAATTATAGGGTTAGCTACCTGTTTATTTCCTGAAAAAATCGTATTTTCTGTTAGGAAATTTAATGGTTTTCCATCAATTTGAGATGTTGTTCCCCCTACTTCATTAACAAGTAGTACACCCGCAGCAAAATCCCAAGGATGTAACTTCATTGATATGTAAGCATCTAGACTACCTTCTGCAATCCCCGCAAATTCCAATGCTGCTGAACCATATGAGCGTGTGCCTCTGACCTTACGTACCAGTTGTTGAATTTTTAGATGATTAATTCGTCGATTTTCACCACTCCAGATACTATTAATCAGTAGAATCGTTCGCTCAAGTGTAATGTCCTCTTTCAATAACTGAAGTTTTGTATCATTACGATATGCTCCCTCACCTGTTTTCACATGATACAGCACGTCTTCCATTACATTATAAATAAGCCCGATTTGACCAATACCGTCGTGGTAAATCGCTAATGATATAGCAAAGTTACGTTTTTGATGAACAAAATTCATCGTTCCATCAATTGGATCAATGATCCAGACCGTTCCATCTAATGACGCAAGCTCATCACCAAAGCCTTCTTCAGACAGTATCTTGTGATCTGGAAAGTATGATTTAATTTTTTTAGCAAAAAATTGTTCCGTTTTTTGATCCATTTCTGTCACTAAGTCGTTTGGATTTGATTTTGTTTCTATGGTTAACGGTTTATCTAAACTTTCACGAATCATCCTACCAGCATCTAAAACCCATTGTTTTGCTATAGTATATAGCTCATTTCTATGTTTTTTCTCCATCTTTATCCCTCCTATTCGACACATTCCTTTTATACATATTAGCAAACTTAAATAAATTATGCATTATGTCTTGCACTTGAATACGAAATAAAAGATTCGTATGATATAGTTAAGATGCACTTATTATTTAAATCATTAACGGATGTAGTGATAATTTGAAAGGAGCTTTTATATGACAATAAAAGGTTTTGAAAAGAAAGACTTTGAGACATTTTACATCGAAGGTCTTGAAGATCGGATGAATGCTATCCAGCAAAGAATCCAGCCAAAATTCAAAGAAATTGGTAATGAATTAACTGAACATCTTGCTGTCGCAACTGGTCATGAAATGTTTCTACACATTGCTAAACATGCTAGAAGATCAGTAAATCCGCCAAATGATACATGGCTGGCCATCGCAAATAATAAGCGAGGATATAAAAAACATCCCCATTTTCAATTAGGACTTTTTGATGACCATCTTTTCATTTGGTTAGCGTTTATTTACGAATTACCAGGTAAAGATAAGATTGCAGGGAGATTTTTAAACAAAATTGAGTCCCTGCAAGAATTGCCGGATTCTTTTGTTGTATCAATGGATCATATGAAAAAAGATGCTTTTCCTATTATGGAATTATCAGAAGATCATCTAGAAGGAGTCCGTGACGTAAAAAAAGCAGAATTCTTGATTGGAAAACATATAGCTAAAGAAGATGCAATTCAATTAGATGGGAATGCGTTAGTGAAAGAAGTAAAACAAACATTTGACCAATTAATACCTTTCTATTTAGAAGCAACTCAATCACTGTAACAATCTGATACTTCATTAAAGGAGGAGATCATACCTCCTTCTTTACATTTTTATTAATGCTTTTAAAACCACAGGCTATGCCTGTGTGAAAATAAACCTTTAAGGGATGTAACAAAAGAATCTCCAATCGTATAATAGAGATGGCCG
>NZ_QNRI01000002.1 GCF_003315295.1 Paraliobacillus ryukyuensis
CTTGGTGTTTCTCGTAGGAAACGTAATTTTTTATACAAGTCTTTCATAGTGCTAGGAATCATTCTCATTCTGTTTGCTGTTTATCTAGCAAGGCCCCATTAAGAATCTTAGTTATATATAGACCATATAAAAATTAACACTCATTCACGCCGACCCCAGCCTGAGCACAAGCACCACTCAAACAAAAAGGCACCCGATAAAAACTCGGGTGCCTCTACTCTAGCCAGAACCTTCTTTCAACCTACATCAATCCATCGTTCTTTTTTCCAGCACCAGATCAGATTGGCTGTTCCAATAATTACTAAGGCAATATACGTCCCGATCGTCACGTATACTGGGAAATTAGCCGCATGTTCACTTGATTTTTTCTGAATGGCCTTAATCCATTTTTGCTCAGGTGTCATCATCGTATGTATCACAACCATTCACTGGCTATCTGTATATTCGTAATAAAGAAAGAAATAGTTTGTATTTTTTAAAAAATTTATCCTAGCGACGTTTATAGTAGACAGACGCTGTTCCTATCATAGCGCACCGAATTTGTGCACTAATAGGAAAATTATAGATTATTTTCCCGCGACTGTATTGTATCGTTTCTATTTCTGTGATAACATACACTTGATATTGATAATCACTATCAATTAAAACATAAATTAAGCCATACAAGCATGGTGTGAAATAAATAAGGAGGATTGGAGATGACGACAGAGGACTGGTATGATGTAACCATTATTGGAGGCGGCCCCGCGGGTTTGTATGCTTCTTTTTACAGTGGATTACGTTCGATGAAAACAAAAATCATTGAGTATCAACCAACATTAGGAGGAAAAATCCATGTCTATCCACAGAAAATGATCTGGGATATTGGTGGACTTCCCCCCATAACTGGAGAAAAACTGATTGAGCAGCTGGTAGAGCAAGGCTTAACGTTTGACCCAAGGGTGATGACAAGTGAAAAAATAGTCAACATTGAGCAAACGGAAGCAAAACGCTTCATCCTGCATAGTGAATCTGGACGTAAGCATTATTCCAAAACGGTTATTGTCGCCATCGGAGCAGGAATTTTGAAACCACAGAAGTTGGCGATTGCTGGTGCGGAACAATATGAGTCCTCCAATTTACATTACATAATTAAATCGTTAAAGCGCTTTGAAGGTAAGACAGTGATTATTTCAGGGGGAGGCAACTCAGCAGTTGATTGGGCAATCGAGTTATTACCCTATGCTAAGCAAGTGTATGTCACCTATCGAAATGCTGCGCTTAAGGGGCATGAAGCGCAAGTGGAAAGGCTGACAACTAGTTCGGCGACGTGTTTCTATCACACGTCGATCACCAAGTTAGATGGAGGTGAAAAACAAGCTTTCATCCAACAAGTTGAATTAACCAATCATCAGACAGGTGAAGTGACAACTCTCTCCGTCGACGATGTCATCATTAACCATGGGTATGAACGTGATGCCGCATTATTGGATCAATGTGACCTGGAGATTAAACGAGTGAATGATTACTTCATTGAAGGAACCGCAAACAGTCAATCCTCGATTGATGGCTTATATGCTGCAGGCGATATTTTGATGCATGATGGCAAAGTCGGCTTAATTGCTGGTGCATTTCAGGATGCAATTCATGCAGTGAACAAAGCAAAGCAATACCTTCAACCAGAGGCAAATGACTATGCGATGGTATCTTCGCACAATGAACGATTAAAAGAAAAAAATGCTGCATTATTTAAACAGTTAAAGTAGGAGTATAGGTGTCTCTTTCACAAGTAAAAAGCGTTAAAAACCATAGAATAAAGGATGAGAAAAATGAAAACAAAACGAAATTGGCTTGCGTCACTTCTCTTAACAATCAGTGCTTTACTATTATTCGGTTGTGCTTCGGAGAGTTCTAGCTCAGCATCTAACACAGAGAAGGCACAAGACAGTCAAACCGACAAAGCTTCTACAGAAGAAACTGCTGGCTACCCGATTGTCATGGAACATGCTTTTGGGGAAACGGTGATTGAAAGCAAACCAGAACGTGTGGCAACGATTCAATGGGCAAACCATGATGTTGCACTTGCGCTTGACGTTGTCCCTGTAGGATTCTCAGCTGCCAATTACGGCGTGCAAGATGACAGTGGTTTACTGCCGTGGACAAAGGAAAAACTGGATGAACTAGGTGTAGAAGACCCCAACATTTATCAAGACACGGATGGACTTGATTTTGAAGCCATTTCTGATTCCAATCCAGATGTGATCTTAGCTGGTTACTCTGGTATCACGCAAGAAGATTATGACACATTAACGCAAATTGCACCCGTTGTCCCTTATAAAAAAGGACCTTGGGTGACGACATGGCGTGAGCAAGTGATGCTAAATGCCACAGGTATGGGTATGAAAGAAGCAGGAGAACAGTTAATTACGGATACGGAGAATTTAATTGCAGAAAAAGTAAGTGAATATCCAGAGATTGAAGGGAAGAAAGTCGTCTTTGCAAACTTCTCTGCTGAAGATTTATCAACCATTTCGATTTATACACCTGCCGATCCGCGGGGTGCATTTTTAGAAGAGCTAGGCATGGAATATCCAGAAAGTGTAGTTAATCAAATCACGGATCCAAATAGTTTCTATCAAGACTTGAGTGCGGAGAATGCAGATGTACTGAATGATGCAGATATCTTAATCGGTTATGGTGATGATAGCTTATATGAAGCGGTTAAAGCAGATCCGCTGCTGGGTAAAATCCCTGCTATTGAACGGGGCTCTGTTGTCTTTATTGGTAATAATACTGCATTAGCAGCAGCAGGAAATCCGAATCCACTTTCCATCGCCTACACGATTGATGAATATTTAGAATTAATCGGAGGAGCGATAGAAAAGATCAATGAATAGGTTACTAGACACGAAAAACAGCTGGATGAAACCACATGTGCCACGCCACTTTATAGCCGTGCTCATCATTTGCTTGCTGTCATTCTTTTTGTGCGTTATTGCGTCATTGATGTTTGGTTCTCGATCCGTTACGTTACAGGAAGTAGGAAATGGTTTATTTTATCAACAGATCGATTCTTACGGAGCAACCGTGGTACGAAGTCGGATTGTTCGTACCGTATTTAGTGTGTTTTGTGGTGCGGCACTTGGGGTTTCTGGTGCCTTGATGCAAGGTGTTACACGTAACCCAATTGCAGATCCAAGTATACTAGGGGTGAACATGGGCGCATCGTTGTTTGTCGTTAGTGGGATTGCTTTTTTAAACATTACTACGCCGAATCAATATATTTGGCTGGCGTTAGCTGGGGCGACACTGACAGCGGTGTTTGTATTTGGGATTGGATCAATGGGGCGTGGTGGTGCGACTCCGCTTAAGCTCGTATTGGCAGGTGCGGCCACAAGTGCTGCGCTATCTTCACTCGTTATTGCGATTATGATTCCGCGCTCCTATGTGATGGATCAATTCCGGTATTGGCAGGTAGGTAGTGTTGGTGCTGCGAATTGGAGTTCGGTGACCACATTTTTACCATTTCTTATTGTTGGCTTGGTATTAGGTATTATCGCTACCGCGGCCCTAAATGCATTAGCATTGGGAGATGAGGTCGCAACTGGATTAGGCGTTCGTACCGGATTCCTTCGACTGATCGCAGCACTAGCAGCCGTTGTATTGTGTGGAGCAACCACCGCACTAGCAGGACCAATTGGTTTTGTTGGACTATTAGCTACTCACGTCATACGACTGATACTTGGTCCAGACATGCGCTTGATTATTCCCATGGCTGGACTCGCAGGAGCGATGATTTTAACAATCTCGGATGTGTGTGGCCGCTTGCTCGGTAGTCCAGGTGAATTGGAAGTAGGGGTAGTAACTGCCTTTATTGGTGCCCCAATTTTAATTATTCTTGCAAGGAAAGCGAAAGTGCGTGCCTTATGAAAAACCATACAATGGAATTTATTATCGCAGGACGGCGACAAAGACATCACCGCTGGCTGGTAGTTACCGTCTCCCTTGCTGTATTAGCCGTTGCACTGTGTGGTGCGATGTTGCTACTTGGAAACACGATTTATCCACTCAGCGATGTGATTCGAACGCTGTTTGGTGCAGAGATTCAAGGTGTATCATTTGCTGTGCATACGATCCGGTTACCGCGCATGTTGGCTGGATTTTTTGCAGGGATAGCATTTGGTATTGCCGGAAATATCTTTCAGACGATGTTGCGCAATCCACTAGCTAACCCAAATGTCATTGGTATTTCGACAGGATCGAGTGCCGCAGCCGTCTTTTGTATTGTTATTTTACATACAAGCGAGATGATCGTTTCGATGGCTTCTGTCGTTGCTGGTCTCGCTACCGTTCTTTTTATTTATTTATTTTCCAAAAGTCGCACATTCTCGATTGGCCGAATCATCTTAGTTGGTATCGGAATGCAAGCGATGCTAAATGCATTGATTTCTTATTTTCTGTTGATCAGTGCGCAACAAGATATTCCTTCCGCATTACGCTGGCTTACGGGTAGTCTGAATGGTGTGCAACTGCACGAACTTCCACTCCTTATGATTAGTGTGCTGATTTTTGTGCCGATCATGGTTGTACTTGGAAAACAACTCAATGTCTTAGAACTTGGAGAACAAGCAGCTACTTCTTTAGGCATCCGTACCACTAGAACGAGGCTGTTGCTGATTGTTAGTGCGGTCTTGATTCTTGCCTTAGCCACGGCGATAACTGGCCCAATCGCCTTTGTTGCGTTTTTAGCTGGTCCAATTGCCAAAAGGCTAGTCGGAACAGGGTTCTCCACTATCATTCCTGCTGGTCTTGTTGGTGCTAATTTAGTGTTAGCATCAGACTTGATTGGGCAATTTGCTTTTGATGTCAGATATCCAGTCGGCATTATCACTGGAATCATTGGCGCACCATATTTGATTTGCTTACTTATTCGAATGAACCAAAAGGGAGAATTGTAATGAAACCGAAACACCTTTTTCAAGCAGAAGAAATTGTTGCTGGCTATGAGAATAAAACGGTCATTCACAACATCAGTTTGGAGTTACCTAGTAATCAAATCAGCGTGATTATCGGCGCGAATGCTTGTGGGAAATCGACCTTGCTGAAAACGTTGGCAAGGATAATTAAACCAACAGCAGGGAAAATCACCTTGGATGGCAAGTCGATTGGGCAATTTCCTGCCAAACAATTTGCGCGCACGGTGGGCCTGTTACCGCAATCACCAATTGTCCCAGAAGGCATCACCGTAGCTGATTTAGTTGGACGGGGAAGATTTCCACATCAAGCCTTATTTGCGGCTTGGACCAAAGAAGATTATCACGCTGTAGCTGAAGCGATGGAAATGATGAATATTACGGAACTAGCCAACCACCACATTGACGAACTTTCCGGTGGCCAACGCCAACGGGTTTGGATCGCAATGGCACTTGCCCAGCAAACAGACATTTTATTCTTAGATGAACCAACCACATTTTTGGATATCACTTACCAAGTTGAAATTCTAGATCTGCTGACCGATCTAAATCATACATACGGAACAACAATTGTGATGGTCTTACATGATATCAATTTATCCGCGCGCTATGCAGATCATATTTTTGCCCTTCATCAAGGAAAAATGGTAGCACAAGGTGAGCCAGCCCAAGTCATTACTAGTAAAATCATCAATCAGATCTTTGGACTGAAGTGCACCGTGATTAAAGACCCTGTCTCCAGTTCTCCTTTGGTCGTACCAATTGGACGGCATCATTCTGTTCAAGATAAGCATGCATAATTACTAGCTCCCTCTACCTTTTTGATGGTCGAGGGGGTTTTTGTTGTCCAACTTGTAAAATTCATCTCATTTATGATAGAGCTATTTTAGCTAGACAACCGGAAAGTTTCCATCATGTAATATTGAATTAATTCAGTTGAGTGGTTAGTGATGATTTTGGGTTTTGTGGTAAAATAAAGAAAAAAATAGAAGGAGGATACTTTATGAAAAGAAAATTAAAGTAAAGATACATTAACAGTAGAAGTCATTGAATTAAGAGAATTTCCAACATTTAAAGAAATGTACGAAACTATACCTGCAAGTGATTTTGATACTGTTGGAAGTTCAATTGATGAAATGATAGACGAGACTTATCAAATATATACTCCAGAGAAAGCAGCTGAATGGGGTGCAGTAGCAATTACAATAGAATTATTAAATAATGCTTATTGTAGTAACGAGACAGGGTAACGCAACAAAAAAATATGGAAATGCATGATACGCTTAGGTTATCAAATGTAACAATTTACTAGGGGGTATTTTCCTTGATTAAAGGTTTGTTTGAGGCACATTTACCAGTAAGTGATTTAAATAAGTCGATTAAATTTTATGAAGGATTAGGGTTGGAATTTGATCATAAAATTGAGGATAGATTAGCATTTTTATGGATTGAAAAAGATAAAAGTTGGCTTGGTTTATGGAAGACCGATAAAGTTGAATTAGAGTATCATCCATCCATTAGACATATAGCTTTTGAGGTCTCCTTAGAAGGTTTAAAAGACTCTGTTGATTGGCTAATAAATAAAGGTTACACGCCAAGGAAAGCCTTTGGTTTTGAACCAACCGAACCTTTTGTAATGCCTAATCCTAAGGAGGGTTTTGGTCACGCTAAAATTCATTTTAATGACCCAGACGGGAATAGTTTAGAGTTCATCTGCAAAATCGGTAATCCTAAAAATATAACTGAAAAAATGTATCTAAGTGAGTGGGAAAAGTTAAATGATTCAATCAAATGATTGAATAAGCCATTTTTATATTCTTGCTCAACTATAGAGACGGAAGAGTTGAACAAGGATAAATTAGATCTATGCTAAAATCTAGGAGGAATTGTTTAACTTTTATTATGCAAACGAGCCGGTTTGTGTTATAGAAACTTTCCTGTTAGACGGTAAAAAAATGAAGGGGGATGGCGTGATATGACTATGATTGCAGTTGCCTCTGCATTTATATGGATTGCGACAATATACGAGTTAATCAAGCCTTCAAAGGAGCAGAATAACCGAAAAATCATTACTTTAACTTCTTTCGGTACTTTATCAACACTGATTGTTACTGTTTCACTTTTATAGAGCTTTTCACTTTTCCAATAACGGAGTGCAAGAGCTAAAGCGAACGAAGCTGCCGCTACTGTTACAGTGCTAATGAGACAGGGGAATTGAAAGGGGCTGGGACAAAAGAGTAAATAGACAGGAAAAACCCGAACATTAACAAGTGAAAATATAACGCTTTGGCAAAATACTTCGCTTTCCACGGGACAGCCTCGGGCACACAGCACGTGACGGTTTTAGTCTAACTTAATAGTAAATTAAATTAATATTTATTAAACTATTGGGTGCGTTTCTTCAAGAACGAAGAAGCGCATTTTATAATTTATACACTTAACAATAGGAAGATAATATGGCTCTATACTAAATGTGGTGGTATCCCTTGATTTCTCAAAGCTTCCCTCGAAGAAAAAAATTCACGCAACCCCTCTCTTTAATAATGGATATATTGAGGGGGTGAACAACACAATAAAAGTGACCAAATGCATATCTTAGGGCATTAAGAGTTTTGAGCGATTGAAAAAGAAGATACTGGGGCGTCAAGAGATAAGAAGCGTCTTATTATAAAAGTACCTTAACAGGGGAAATATGCGAGACTCCTACGGGAACAGCAAATGTTTTCGATGGGACGAGTAATCGCAGTCCCACGCGTCCGAAGATCCACTTGGTTAAGCGGCTAGAAGTTAGACGAAAACCGTCACGTCCTGTGACAACGTCTAACTGACCCACGTCCTGTGTGCCCGAGGCCGTGCCCGAGGAAAGCGCGTATATTTCCCCTGCGGTTCCGGTACAAGTATGATGAATAATGTAAGTGTAATAAAAGAGATGGTGGAGTGAAAATGACACCACCACATTTGACAGAGAACCGATAATATCCTTATCTCTATGTCTCAATTGACATGACCAAGCTATTATAAATGACTAGTTTACTATTCCTAAAAATGGTATAATATAACTTAGGTTAACTAAAGAAAAATTGACCATCGAATGCATTTATTAAGTAAACGTACATATTTAACTTCCATTAAATTTTTCGCTACAAAATGATTGGTTTAATAATAATTCTTGCTCAAAACAGTTTAATTAAAAAAGGAGAGATCGTCTTGTATATATTTGCAGGTGTTGGAGACATAGAATTTGCAACCATTCTTTTTAGCTTTGTTAATGTGAATGATCATCTTTTTGCTCGGCTATAAGTTGATCTAGTTTTTCTTCTAAGCGGTTTATTTTATTATTTCGCTTTCTTAGAATGGAAAGTACGATGATCACCGGAATTGCGATAATAATCAACAAGGATAAAGCTTTGCATGAATTGAATATCTTCAAACGACCGTCCAACATGCGCGAACATGGTGACGGTCGTTTGAAGATTGCCGATTAAGAGCAGTCTTCTAAATTAGTTATCAGCGTTCACACCCAGATCATCAATTACAAACGGAGGATTGCGCAGTGCCAACACTAGCAAAGCAAAAGCAACCGCGTCCACATTTAAACTTAAACCGCCTCGCCATTGCATTATTTTTATTATTACATATAAAAATCCACCATTAATCTATTTCTGTTTGACCTGCTTCCAAGAGTAGGTGATTACATCGTTTGGACAGTCATTGTGGTAGCGATGGTTGTCATTAGTGCGGTAAAGAGGCAATTCATCTTTTTTGCGATTTTGGGTGATATTCTAATCACTACGTTTGCTGATATCCTGCTTTAAAAGTATCAATTTTCAATTTCAATTGTTACAAAAAAACATTAATGAAAAAAGTAAGCTGCATAAAAAAGAGAGGGCAATTTCCCTCTCTAAATTAAGCATGTTCACTTATTCTGTTCTTTTTGTTTTTACATTAAGAATAAAAGACGAACCAAAAGCTGCTATCAGTCCAATCCAAAACACAGCAAAGTTGGAGATAAAGTAACGGTTAAGAAAGTAGAAAGTGATTTGGTTTGTATATAAGACGATTAAGAGAGTGAAAAATCCCACAATACATCCTTTTTCCATGTTCTTTTTTTCTTTTCAGAACTCTTTTTAAAAAATGTACCCAACTTAATCTGATCCTTTCATAAACGAATCTGTTTTGGTAGTTACATTACTTACAACGTAGTAACAATCGGGCCTTCTTTGGTCAGAATAATGGTATGCTCGTACTGTGCTACATAGCTTTTATCAGTAAAATAGGTCCACCCATCATCCGCTTGAAGTACTTCTTCCTCCATTGTGGAGATAAATGGTTCAAATGCGATTACCATACCATCTTTTAGTACTTCATCATCCCAGCGTGCTTCGAAGTTAAAGATATGATTAGGTGATTCGTGAATGGAGCGGCCAATGCCATGTCCAGTTAGGTTTTTGATCACGGTGAAGCTATGTTGTTTGGCAACGTCTTGTACAGCTTTTCCTAGCACACTTTTTTTTGCCCCAGGTGTTGCGAGCTTCAGGCCGGTGTCAAAAGCTTCCTTAGCAACAGCACAGAGTTTTTGCAATACTTGTTCGCCTTGCCCAACAACAAAGGAAATGCCGGTATCTGCAAAATAACCTTCTTTTGAAGCGGAAACATCGATGTTAACGAGGTCGCCTTCTTCAATGATTCGTTCGCTTGGAATGCCATGCGCAACTTCTTCATTCACGCTAATGCACGTATATCCAGGAAAATCGTATACGCTTTTTGGCGCAGATTGCGCACTTGCTTTTTCAAATAGGACACCCGCCATTTCATCCAATTCCTTCGTTGTGATGCCAGGTTTGGTAGAACGAACAAGTTCATCCCGAATTGAACCACAAATACGTCCAATCGCTTGTAATCCAGTAAAATCTGCTTCTGTCTTTGCAATCATGTTATCCCTCCAAAAAATTCATCTCATTCACTATCATCCATTTTTTATTGATGTTTATTAAATGCTTCCAAACTCTTTCATTATAGCAGGAGTTGCTGCCGCACTAAAGCTTTTAAAACCCAGTATAGCATAAATATCCAGAAATCAATTAATGGGTATGTCACTATGTGTTAAACTTAAGTTATATTTGTTCGATAGAAAAAGCTCGATAAAGAGAGGAGAAATAAATGGTGATCTTATTACTACTCATTCCAGTTGCCATTGTGATGGTAGGGCTCTATTGTATTATATTAGGACTATGGGAATTGCGTGCTGGTAAAGATCGGAATCAATACATCAAATATATGTTCACTGGCTTGTTTTTGTTGGTTATTTTGACACCCCTTATTTGGGTTACGGTAGTTAGCCTTAGTGCTTGATGCGTGATACAGCTAGAGAAGAAATAGTTTTAAAAGTAGAAAGAACTTTCTAAGTAGGATAATTTGCATTGTTACGATTTGTTGTTAGGAAAGATACAATAACAAATGTAAATATAAAGAGTATCAACCTTTAAAAGCTTTTAATTATGGACTGATAGATTACATATGCGGGATGGGCAGGTTACTCCGAATGATCACCGATGACAGATTGTGAACTACTAAGCATGATGATAAGCATTCTAATGTTAATCGTAGCAGTAGTCACAGCTGTAAACACTATTTTCAATAAAAAGAAACGCCTCCTATGTTTTGGTGAAGAGTGTGGGGAATTTCTTCTACTAGAGCTACTGCAGAAGGTAGTTATCCATCTTAAGGTTAGTGAAGTGTTGATCCTCTTTTTAACGGGTATTCTTAAGTTCATTATGTGCATAAAAAATTTAGATATCAAGTTTTCACTTCTAAAAATCCACAACAGTGTACACCTGCTAGATTAACATGGCATGTACTCCGAACGAACTTTCCGTTCCTCCCCTCGTACTACTTTTTCACTTGAATAATAATCACGGTTATTATCGCTACCAAAAATACATATTATTACAATTAAACAGTAGTGTGTAACGTAGTCAACGCTACTAAACACGCTAGGTGTGACGTTTGTCACAGCAAATGAAAAATTTCACAAAATGGTCACTAAATTGGCAAGGAATAGACAAAAACATCCATAAATTCTGTGCTACTATAAATAGGTAATCTTTTAAATAAACTTTTTATTACCATTAAATTAAAAAAGTCTTGGAGGAATGAAAGATGGATCCATTATTTTTGGCTCGGCTTCAGTTTGGGGTAACGACCGTTTACCACTTTTTCTTTGTGCCGTTATCCATTGGTCTGGTTTTCATGGTTGCATTAATGGAAACTCTTTACGTAATGAAGAAAAAAGAAATTTACAAAAAAATGACGAAGTTTTGGGGGCATTTATTTCTAATTAACTTTGCGGTTGGGGTAGTAACAGGAATTATTCAAGAATTCCAATTTGGGATGAACTGGTCCGATTACTCTCGATTTGTTGGAGACGTTTTTGGAGCACCACTTGCGATTGAGGCGTTGCTTGCGTTTTTTATGGAATCAACGTTTATCGGATTATGGATTTTTGGTTGGGATCGCCTACCAAAGAAATTACACTTAGCTAGTATTTGGCTTGTGTCGATTGGAACGATTCTATCTGGTTTCTGGATTTTAACAGCGAATTCGTTCATGCAACATCCAGTTGGTTACACAATGGCAAATGGACGGGCAGAAATGAATGACTTTTTTGCCTTGATTACCAATGGACAACAGTGGGTGGAATTCCCACACGTCATTTCAGGTGCTTTATGTACGGGTGCTTTCTTTGTTGCAGGTATCAGTGCGATTCAAATATTGAAGAAAAAGAAAGTAACATTCTATAAGCTTTCACTAAAAATTGCCCTTGTGATTGGTGTAATTGGAAGTCTTGGTACTGCCTTTAGCGGGCACGGGCAAGCACAATACTTAGTGGAAACACAACCAATGAAAATGGCTGCTGCTGAAGGGATTTGGGAAGATACTGATGACCCAGCACCCTGGTCCACCTTTGCTTTAATTGATACAGAAAAACAAGAAAATAACTATGAATTAAACATTCCGTATGCCTTAAGTTTCTTATCTTATTCTAAATTTGAAGGTAGCTTAAAAGGGATGAACACCTTACAAGCTGAATATGCCGATAAATATGATGCGGAAATGGGCGAAGGTACGAATTATATTCCACCAGTCAAAACCACCTACTGGAGCTTCCGTTTAATGGTTGGCTTTGGTATGGCGATGATCTTGTTATCATTAGTAGGACTATGGTTATGGAAAAAAGGCAAGCTTGAAAGTAAAGTTTTTTTACGTTTTTTAATCCCAGCTATCTCTTTTCCGTTCTTAGCCAATACTTTTGGGTGGATCATGACGGAAGTAGGACGTCAACCGTGGACAGTGTTTGGTTTGATGACAACAGCTGATTCGGTATCACCCAACGTTTCGTCAGGAAGTATTTTATTCTCCATCATCATGTACATGGCTATCTTTACCGTGCTAGCAATCGTGATGGTGTACTTAATGGTTCGTGAAGTGAAAAAAGGACCAGAAATGCATGAACAAGTGGATGAATCTGTTTCGACCGATCCATTCAGTAAGGTAGGTGTGTAAGATGGGATTAAGTGAATTATGGTTTGTCTTAATTGCTGTTCTATTTATTGGTTTTTTCTTCTTGGAAGGATTCGACTTTGGTGTTGGAATGGCCACCAAGTTCCTGGCTCGTGATGAAAAAGAACGTTCCATTATGGTAAATACCATTGGGCCATTTTGGGATGCAAATGAAGTTTGGCTCTTAACGGGTGGCGGGGCGATTTTCGCTGCTTTTCCACACTGGTACGCGACTATGTTTAGTGGTTATTATCTCCCGCTATTGGTTGTATTACTCGCGTTAATTGCGCGTGGGGTTTCGTTTGAATTCCGTAGCAAGGTGCCTCATTCCCGTTGGACCAGCAGTTGGGACTGGGCAGTTTTTTTCGGTAGTCTGTTACCACCGTTCTTACTTGGTGTTTTGTTTACCAGCATGTTAAAAGGCATGCCAATTGATCAAGAAATGAACATGTCGGGCGGTTTCTCGGATTTCATTAATGTATATTCGATTTGGGGCGGCATTACCGTGACTTTACTTTGCTTCTTGCATGGCTTGCATTTCTTAACGTTAAAAACGGATGGTGATATTCGGTCACGAGCAGCAACATTAGCGAAAAAAGTTGTTTATGCGGTACTCGGCGCACTTGTTGTGTTTGTTGGTTTAACGTGGTTTATGACCGATGTATTCCAAGTACGCCTTGTGCCAGAATTAATTCTCGTGGCCTTAATCGTAGTGGCTTATGTGCTATCGAATGTTTTTATATCGAGACAACGCGAAGGTCTTGCGTTTACCATGTCTGGTCTAGGGCTTAGCTTTACCGTGTTAAGTATTTTTGTTGGGTTATTCCCACGTGTGATGATTAGTTCAATTGATAAAGCATTCGACTTAACGGTCTACAATGCATCAAGTGGTTCGTATTCCTTGAAAGTGATGACCTTTATGGCATTAGGTATCTTGCCATTCGTCCTAGGCTATACCATTTGGAGTTATTATATTTTCCGTAAACGTGTCAGTGACAAGGAGCATCTAACGTACTAATGGATAAGCTACTGTTCACCTATAAAGGAATCAAGCCGGTGCTCGCAAGTTTAGTTGCGCTAACCGCTGTGCAAGCAGTCATGGTTATTCTGCAAGCGTATTTCTTGGCTGATGCGATCTCCTCCCTATTTGGAGGAGATTTGTTTCAAGCTACTTGGCATAAGCTGGTTTATTTTTTTCTAGCCTTAGTCATACGGCAAGGATGTACCTTTGTGAAGCAAAAAATCGTGTATCGATTTGCTAATGAGACAAGTACATCCATTCGCACAGCTGTCTTGCACAAGTTGTTTCAACTCGGTCCACGTTTTGTTACCGAAAAAGGGTCAGGGCAGACGATTACCAACATGATGGAAGGAACGGAAAAGTTTCAGCGTTATTTAGAGCTATTTTTACCGAAAATGGTGAATACGATGATCATTCCGGCAGCGGTTTGGTTGTTTATCTTTTTTCATGATAGCCGTTCCGCTATTATCTTGTTGGTGGCCTTCCCGATTTTAATTGCGTTTATGATTTTGCTTGGGTTTGCTGCCAGAGAAAAGTCAAACAAACAATACAAGTCCTATCAAATGCTCTCGAATCATTTTGTTGATTCTTTGCGTGGGATTGAAACATTAAAATACTTAGGGGTCAGTCGTGCACACAGGGAAAAAATCCGTTTGGTCAGTGAACGGTACCGTAAAAACGTCATGGCGACATTGCGCATTGCATTTTTGTCATCATTTGCTTTGAATTTTATTACAATGTTATCCATTGCGACGGTCGCTGTTTTTCTTGGATTAGGTTTGATTGAAGGACATGGACAGCTTTTCCCAGCATTATTGATTCTTATTTTAGCACCAGAATATTTTCTGCCGATCCGTGAAGTGGGTTCCGATTATCATGCAACATTGGATGGGAAAGAAGCGGCGCAAGAATTTCACGACATTTTGCAAATCGATACCGTTACTCAACAGCAAACAACCATTGGACGTTGGAATCAAGCGAGTACACTTGTATTAGAAAAAGTTGGACTGCAGTTTGAAGAAGAAAACACCAACGGGTTAGCAGCGCTTGATTTCACCGTCAAAGGCATGAAAAAAATTGGAATTATCGGTGCAAGTGGGGCAGGGAAATCGACCTTAATTGACTTGCTTAGTGGCTTTCGCTCCCCAACTGCTGGCTGTTTTATGATCAATGGTAAACGATTTGATCATCTAGCGGAAGCAGGTTGGCAAGACCAAATTACCTATATCCCACAACATCCGTATATTTTTGCCGCGAGCTTGGCAGACAATATTCGTTTTTACGAGCCGGATGCAACGGAAGAACAGGTGCAAGCTGCCGCTATAGCAGCAGGACTAACTGATGTAATTGCTTCCTTGCCAGCAGGACTAGCAACGGTTGTTGGGGAAGGCGGTCGTTCCTTGAGTGGCGGCCAAGAACAACGGATTGCACTGGCACGCGCTTTTCTAGGCAACCGTCCGATCATCTTACTGGATGAGCCAACTGCTCATTTAGATATTGAGACAGAATATGCTTTAAAACAGCCGATGCTGGAATTATTTCAAGATAAACTGGTATGCTTTGCAACGCATCGTCTCCATTGGATGGAGCAAATGGATGAAATGGTGGTACTAGACGGTGGAAAAATCGTCGAGACTGGATCGCATCATCAATTAATGCGAAAACAAGGCTTCTATTACCAGTTAACAGAAGCATTTTTGGAGGGCCAACATGGATAAAAATAGATGGATTATGCCATATATCAAACAATTTCGCATGCGATTTCTATTGGTCATCTTGCTCGGCGCCTTGACCGTTCTTTTTAGTGGTGGCTTAATGTTTACTTCGGGTTATTTAATTACCAAAGCATCCACCAAACCAGAAACGATTTTAATGGTGTACGTGCCGATTGTTGGTGTGCGTGCTTTCGGTATTGGACGCGCAGCCTTAGCTTATGTCGAGAGTCTAGCCGGTCACCATTTTATTTTAAACGTACTGTCTAACATGCGTGTGCGTCTGTACAATTTATTAGAGCCACAAGCACTATTTTTAAAATCGCGCTTTTCCACAGGGGACTTGCTAGGCACTTTGTCGGATGACATCGAATACTTACAAGATTTTTATTTAAAAACGCTATTCCCGTCGATTGTTTCACTGATGATTTATGCGACAATCGTAATTGGAACAGGTGCTTTTTCCCTTACTTTTGCACTGGTATTATTGGTGTTGATCGGTTTACTAGTCTTTGTCGGACCAGCCATCTCCTATCTCTATATGAAAAAGAAAAACGAACGCGTCAAACAAGGCAAGCATACGCTTTATCAACAATTAACTGATAACCTATTTGGGATGAGTGAAGTATTGTTTAGTGGTAGACATTTGGAAATGATTGCTCAGTATGACACAAAGCAGCAAGAACTCCAACAGATCGAAGCGAAGAAAAAATCTTTTATTAACTGGCGAGGCATCGGCAATCAGGTTATCTTAGGACTAGTAGTTGCCTTTGCGGTGTATTGGACAAACGGGATGGCAGTAACCGGTGAAATCCCAGCGACGTTTATTGCGGCTTTTGCTTTAATGTTATTGTCAGTGGTAGAGACATTTTTTTCATTATCCGATGCAGTCAGTGAAAGCACGCGCTACCAGGATTCAATTAACCGATTGCGCCGCTTAGAAGCAGACACCGAACCCGAATCAAATGATCAACCGGTAGCGGAGGTCGATTTCGGTACCAATGTAGCAATAGATTTTAATCATGTTGCTTTTCAGTATCACGCCGAAACCCAGCTAATTGATGATTTTCATTTGCACATCGGACCTGGGGAAAAAATCGCCATCTTAGGTCCAAGTGGAGCAGGAAAATCAACGGTATTAAAATTATTGCAAGGTGCAATGAAACCCAGCGATGGTGCGGTGTTGATCAATGATCACCATACCAATGCACACTCCGATGCTATTCCACAGGTAGTGTCGATGTTAAATCAGAAAGCTTACTTGTTTCACACAACGGTGTTTAACAACATTCACATGGGCAACACCGATGCAACAGAAGCGGAAGTCTATCAAGCAGCCAAGCAGGTCGGTTTGCATGATATGTTCATATCTTTGCCAAAAGGCTATCAAACCAACATTCATGAAACAGGTCAACGTTTTTCTGGTGGGGAACGCCAGCGGATTGCACTAGCCCGTATTTTATTGAAAAAGACCCCAATCGTCGTGATGGATGAACCAACGATTGGACTCGATCCGATTACCGAAAATCACTTACTCGAAACCATTTTTGATACGTTAAGTGATAAAACAATGATTTGGGTGACCCACCATTTAGCTGGTATGGCCAAGATGGATCGAATTTTGTTTATGGACGAGGGCAAGATCACCATGGAAGGAAGCCATCAGCAACTATTAGCAGAGGAAGACCGCTACCGCAGATTGTTTCAGTTAGATTACCCCGTCCAAGCGAGTGATCCGTTGAAAGCAACAATGTAAATGTAAGATGGAAGAAAAACAGGAGCGCAGGCATGGTACATGTACACCATGTCTCAAAAACAGGGAATTTGGAATTTTAAAGCAATGCATAGCCAATCGTATGTCATAGCGTTAATGTAGAATAGAAGAGCTGCTTAGGCAGCTCTTTTATGTATATATTGCATATACCGTTATTATACGAAAAGTTAACTTCTAAACTTGGAAAGCTGTTTTCGTTCTGAATACGTAAAAAACGAAGCTGTTAGTCTCTATTATCAAGCGAATGAACACACGTTGCTTCACTATAGTTCGTTTCATCCTCAACAATATGGGTTACACCATCTGATGAGACAACATCTTTCTCACAAAACTGCCTTACCTCTTTTCCATCCTTCGTTATTCCATAATAATAGGTAGTATCCGTTTCGTCTTTAAAAACAACCATATAATGCCCATGATAAAAATCTTTGTTTATTATGTGTTTTGGCTCTACATAGTGTGATTCTTCAATCTTATCTTTTGTATATCCTTTCTCTTCAAGATATTTTGGTACATACTTGTCTGCAATGTATTTTACATAGGGGTTTCCGTTATTTAAAACATAGATAAAACCTATAGGAATAGCGACGACAATTAGAATGAATAGACTTAATGTAATTAGAATCCTTTTTTTATTCATTTAGCTTCTCCTTTTGTATTTCCCATTCCAATAGAAAGCTACCTTGATGTTCTTTTCCTTCGATCATTAGTTTATATTTTCCTGGTTCATCTATTTCCACTTGTTCATTAGGATTTATTGTTTTGATTGTTTCCCCATTTGCTTGGATCACTTTTGCGGATAGTTCTCCCTTATTGGTTACAACATCAAATGATAAGGAAAGGATTGCGTCATTATCAAGTTCGACACTTCTATAATAATTACCAGTGAAGCTTTGATATTCTCCGCTTAAACTGTTCTGTGAAGTGTCAATTTCCCCGATAGTTATTGCATAAGATCCTCCCGTGCATCCCATTAGAAAAAAAGCGATCATAACCGTGACTAATAATAACCAGCATTGCTTCATTATCAAATTCTCCTCCTTAATACGAGCCAGGTTAAGTCAATTAATGTATCTTGCTGCATTCGTTATCTGTAATACATATACGTTTTCTGTTAGCAAAAAGTTCATTTTTTAATCAAACATTGAAATAATAAACTGGTTCTATTAAAGAAGATTGGAATAGTGATAAAGATCCAGATCCTTTTTAAAAAGGTAGTAGTTTTATTGCTTGCCACGTTAAGAAATAAATACATATAAATTTTCAGAAAAATATGGTCGGATTAATTGAGAATTGTTATCATCTGTTGTAAGATAAATAGTAATACTTTTATCATGAAGCAAGGAGAAAATAACATGCAAATATATTGGACGAAGATAAATAAGATAATTGATGAAACACCAGAAGTAAAGACATACATACTTGATTGCCCGGAAGGCTTTACTTGGGAAGAGGGATCCCATACCCATTTTGCAATGGAAGGGTTTAACGCCGGAGATAAACCAAACCGCAGCTTAGTTCGCCACATGTCGATTTCTACACTACCGCACGAACTCACCATCGGCATTACAACCCGTATAAAAGACCAGTGCTCGGAGTTTAAATCTATTTTAAGAAATCTTGATATTGGCAGTGATGTTGCCTTGTTTAAAACGCATTCCAATGTACCACTGAAACGAGAAAACAAAACTGTTTACTTACTATCAGCAGGGGTTGGATTAGCAACATTTAGACCACTTGTCCTTGACTATTTCGACCGTGCTGCTAATGTCAAGCACATCCATTCGTTAAACATCGATTCATCAACCGATTATTTATTCACAGATATATTTAAAACCACACCAGATAAAAACTTCACAGCACAGTACGTCGATAACCGAAAAGAGTATTATCAAGAAGTGCAAAAGCTCGCTGCCGATAAAGATGGCCTGTTTTATGTGGTTGGTAGTGATGAATTTCTGTTACAGAATATCGAGTTCCTACGGGCACAGGGCATTAAACCAGAACAGATTAAGCTCGACAAACATCCAAAGATGTTAGCTGAGTTTTTACCAGTAGATTAATTGAAAATGTGAAACGAGAGATGGGCGTTTCTTCCAAGGGGAAGGAACGCTTATTTTTGCTCTTTTTTGAAAAATAGATCAAAACACTTTACGCTAGAATGGTAGGAAAATCTATAGAAGGAGGGATTTTGTCCATGGGCTATGTTTTTGCAGGCATCTTCGTCGCTATCATTGGTTTTATTACCTACCGCGAGATCAAACATAAGTCGAAACACTCTGTGTCGTACACACCATATGATGACATGACGACAGGATCAAAAAGTAACCGTATCCGGACAGATGGACCAATCTATGATACGATATATCATATTCAATATGAGAAGTAATGGAGTATGAGCGTGACAAACGAGTAAATGCGTTGGTTTAACGTGGCACTAAGCTTTTATTTTTCTAATCATAAGTGTAGTGAAATGGATGATGATGGTTGTTTCAGAAAATAAAAAAATCTCATGCTGTAGCTTCCGCTTGCTTAATGGTAAAAGCTCATCATATCCCCAAGCATCGAGCCCTCTTCTACCACCAAAAGCTATACGATTTGGTTGATTTGCATAAACATTTCTTGTAATATCATAATCTATCGAAAATTTCCGAACATGTTTCCATTGAATTTCATATCGACCACCATTAGGATGGTTGATCTCCATTTTTACTATCGTCGGATCTTTTGTTTCCCCATTTGCTTGGTTCAATAGATTAATTGAGATGACCTCGCCATCATGAAACGAATTATTTTTCAAAAAAGTAGCAGTTTCTTGATTAAAACGATGTAACAATTTGGCCTTCTCTTGTTGGTACCCTGTTAAATCCCAATGATCCCAATCGATTAAATATTTCATATAATGTAAATCCTCTCCGTTGATCGATATCTACCGCTTTATTTCACTCCAATTAGGTTACTATCACCATATAACAAGTTGACTAGTTAACAATCCTACTACAATAACAGCCTTCAGAAATGAAACTATTGAAATAGTGATTTTAGTAGACAACCGAATCGCCCCTAGTATTCGGGTTAATTTATAGAATTGATGCAATCCAACAATGATGACAGTGCCAATTGCAATAGCGAATATGTTTGTCAATGTGAATGATGTATTAAGATAAGGATCTAAGTAAAAATTAGTTAAGATAAGTACACTAAAAAGTGTGAGCTGTATACCAATATTTTATCAGATTCACAGTTCTTCCCCTCTCTATAAAACTTCTATCATGATAGACTTATATTTTATCCGAAAATAACTTCTCACCTATCGAATAACCGATCCCAGCAGTAATGGAAGCAATAGGCCTTTAATAAGAGAGCTATCTAGGGCGGTATACTCTAATATAAACAAAACGATTCCAACAACACGCCAGTAAATAACGATGCTTGAATAGTTGATACTTTTAACATCGTAATCCCTCTACTTATAGTAAACAGATTAAAAAAGTGTAACCTTATCTGCCTGCATATTCATTCATATTAGTAGTAAAATTAAAATCGTGGTTTTTTATTGGTTTACATGCTCAATAATCAAGCTAACAATCTCTTGCTGTGACTGTGCTTCTGTAACAATCATTTCCCCGGCTACATCAAGATGATCGTTTGGGTTCCACCATGCCTGTAAAGCATCTTCGCCAAATTCGTTTTTCTTAGCACGTGTGTTATGCCGCTTTACCGTTTCTTCAAAAGGTAAATCGAAATAATAGGTATGAGCTTTCTCATCGTAAAACGCAATTAAATTTCGCAACATTTCCCCATAACGACCTTCATTCAAAATTCCTTCCACAATAACAATGGCACAGTTATCTTTACCGAATGCAGCAATTTGATAAATCAAATCTATCGAAAGATTGCCTACTTTATCGTGTGCCTTCAACATATCTCGGCGCACAACATCTTGAGATACGACAAGCGTATCCCTTCCAAAATGGTTTTGTAACGCTTTAGCAATGGTAGTTTTTCCACTAGCTGCATTCCCGCGAAGGATGATTAGTTTTGCTGTCATCTCGCTTCACCTCTCTTCTATAGAAATAGATTAATCAATCCACTCATATCCAATACAAAGTTGTGGATTTAATGCATCATCATCTTCTATTAATTCAAATGTTTGCTTTACTTCCTCAAAATCTTCGACTGCACAAGATCCTCGGATTTCCCAACAATCAAATTTATTTTGTTTGAATAACGATTTGTGCTGCTCATTTGGAACCACACTAAATTGCCAGTGCCGTGCAATTTCAACCATACCCATTTTTTCATAAAACTGTTGTGCCTGCTTATCTTGTGAGTACCAAATGCTTCGATTAATCATAAACTGAGTGCGCATGCGCTGATGGACTGCAGCAATCAATTGCTTACCGATCCCATTTCTTCTGTAGTTTCGATGAACACCAAACTCCCATGCAAAACCAGCATCACTTTGTTCCTTTACCACTGCCGCATTCATCTCTATTGTAATAAATCCAACGACTCGCTCGGTATCGTCTACAGCAACTAAATCGATCGTATCGTTTGTATAGGTCGGCTTTTGATGAAGGACTGTCCACCACGCATAAGAATCAACCATTACACTGGCATGCACGTCCAACCAATCTAATTCTTCTTCCATTTGGTAATCACGAATAATAATCTCTTGCAATGCTTTCATCCCCTCTAATGTTGTATTTTGTGTATGTACTATAGGTAGCATTCGGTTTGAATGCTTCGATTTCCTTCTTTTCAACTGCTACTCCAACAAAAAAAACCTGAAATATAGTTGTATATTTCAGGTTTTTATGTCTTAGTTAGCGGCGATTCACCACAATAATACCAAAAGCAACCAAGACAAATGCTGCAATTAGCAACAAATTTAGATGTTCGCCAGGAATAAATAATGCTGACAATAGAGTACCGGCAACAGGAACAATAAACTTATAGACTGTTATTTTTCCTGCTGGATGGTATTTTAACAGCGAATACCAAAGAGCAAAAGCGACAGCCGATAAAACAGCAGCATATAATAGTAAGCCCGTCCCTAGAGGAGTGAACTGAATCGCACCTTCCTCTAACTGTGGATAACCGATCGCAAGTAGAATAATCGCCCCAATCGTCAACTGCCAACCAGTAATGGCAAACGGATGAATGCCTGTAGCGAGTTCTTTGGCGAGAATCGTTGCCACCGCACTAGTTAAACCGGCCATAATCATAAAGCCTTCCCCGTTCCAATGAAAGGACAAAGCGAATGACTGTCCCCAGTTTGCTAAAACGATTCCAACAAATCCAGCAATAATTCCGAACCATTTACTCCCGGTTAACCGATCATTTTTATAATAAAAATGCGCCAGTAATACGGTTAGGAAAATCCCGCTCGATGCAAGGATGGACCCCTGCATACCGGATACCCGAGCCAACCCATTATAAAAGAAATAATATTGTAAAGAGGTTTGAATAATTCCAAGAATAAGAATGACCAAAAACTGTTTTCTAGTTACTTTTATACTTTTGGCATTCATAAAGAATAACCAAATCAAGACAAGCACACCTGCAAGTAAAAAGCGCAGACCCGCAAATACCATTTTAGCTGCCACATCATCTGGCGCCATCTGTAGTTCATCGTAACTGACCTTAAGTACTGGAAATGCACTCCCCCAAAGAATAGAACAAATAATTGCAATAAAAATAGCCGTTGCTGGCTTCGTGAAAATATTTTTCAAGCTCCTTCATCTCCCTGTGCTAGTATCTGCTTTAATAGACAACAGATATTTTCTCTCTTCTTGTTTTATCGCAAGCAATAAAACAGACAAAAGTAATCATATCAAATTCGAAAGATAGAAGGAAGAAAAGTGTATTCTGTCTATTGCTATTAACTAGCTAGTAAGCAAGTTGCAATAGCATGGGAGAAGTTGCAACAACATAGTCGGAAGTTGCAACAACATGGGAGAAGTTGCAACATCTCGTTTATTATGTCCGATCCGAATTCACTTGTATTTTGAATCAGTTTAAATAATGGGGTTATCTTACATATAAAAGCAAGATTATAGGGAGTCTTGCAACAGATGCTGTGTCGTTACATCTCTATCCCGTAGCTTCGAATGGTCCAAAAGCAGCGGATAAATTCGTACAGCATGATGGGTATCATTGGTAGAATTAGTAAAATAGACAGAGCCCTAGCTTAATCGCTAGGGCTCTAATTGTTAGTGTATGCTTTCGGTTGATTAAGTAATGTTAATAGGTTCTACCTCCCCCAGGAGTCAATCAAATGTCGAGGAGTGGAATGGAATGTAGAAAGGTAGAACCTAAAGAGGAGAAGGAGAGATATGCATGCCGATTATCTACTTATTTTTTCACCATTTTTTCTAGTATTTTTCTTCCTTCTGGTGTTAAATAGGCTGTTTGACTCTCCAGCAACTGTTTTGCAAGCTCAGCGGTCATGGGTTCCGATGGTATTTTCACATTTATCCCTCCTTTCTTCTTCCCTGTTAGTATATGTACAAGTACAGCTTCCCGTAAGAGAGAGGTATACTAAGATAGATGTGGATTTCATGCATTGGTTCGAGGTTTTAAAAGTGTCTGAAGTAGTTACAAATCCATGATAATGTGCGATGATTAGAAAAGAATTACATTATTCAAACAACTAACCAAGTCGGAGATAATAAATTATATATAAAGGAGCTTGATTATATGAACTTCGCCGTCAAGAACACATGGTTAGCCGACCAATTAATGAACGAGCAGGTACGAATTGTCGATTGTAGGTTTGCTCTTGGGCAACCAACGAAAGGCATTGAAGATTATCAAAACAGCCATCTTCCCGGCGCTGTCCACTTTGATTTAGAAAAACACCTCTCTGGCCCAGTCACCGAACATGGTGGGAGACATCCCCTTCCAGCTATTGATACCTTCAAGCAAGCGCTTGAACAAGCTGGTATTGATCACACTAAAACAGTCGTGGCTTATGATGCTGGAGAAGGAGCATTCGCCTCACGATTTTGGTGGTTGCTCACTTATCTAGGACATGAAGATGTGTATGTCTTAATGAAGGTTTTACAGGGTGGGTCGAAGCAGGACTACCGACAACAAAAGAAATACCAACCTATCCGTCTACTACATTTGCGGTCAACCTACAAGCAGATATGCTAGCCTCTTATGAAGAAGTCAAAGCAACTGTTGAGCAACAGGCTAATGCCTCGGCGGTTTTAATTGATTCAAGAAGCCATGACCGCTATGCAGGAAAAGTAGAACCGATCGATCGAATAGCTGGCCACATTCCAGGCGCAGTCAATTATTTCTGGAAAGAAGGCTTAACCGACGGTACATTTAAAGATAGTGACATGCAACGGGAAAGGTTCGCAGCAATGAACATAGACCAACCGGTGATCGTCTACTGTGGGTCAGGTATCACAGCCACACCGAACTATATCGCGCTAAAACAAGCAGGTTATCAACATGTTAAATTGTATGCAGGAAGCTACAGTGATTGGATCTCTTATCCGGATAATTCAGTGGAATAACGCAAGACGCACAATCTCCATTCATAATTTTTGAAAATTGCTTCATGGAGGATAGTAAAATGGCGAAAAAATTTTTTAAAAAAATCATATATTTGGGTATTACGTGCTTTATCTTTAAGTTGTTGTGGAGCGTAACAGGTGGACTGTGGGAAGTTTTTGTTCCTTGGAACTATCGAACGGACCTAATAGCTGTCATCTTTGTCGTACCCGTCCTCATAGTAGTTTCATTTCTTCTATCAAGTTTGTGTTTTAAAGTTATTCGGGATACGGAATGACAGTAAATATTTTATTGCTGTAATAAAAAAGTGCGTTGATTGGGAGAGTGTCTACTAAAACACATGGAAAGGATATTGCTTATGCGCAAGTATGCACTGTTAGTCGTCGATGTACAAACAGGCTTAGTCAACGACGAGCTATATAACAAAGAAATGGTCATTCAAAACATCAAAATGCTTATTGCGACAGCAAGGAAATCTAGTATCGAAGTAATATATGTAAGGCACGATGATGGTGAGGGAGAAACGCTAGCTCATGGAACGGATCAATGGAAAATTTATCATGAAATCACCCCTAATGTTGATGAAAAGATTGTTGATAAAAAATACAATAGTGCTTTTTTTAAAACGGATCTAAAGAGCTGTCTGGATAAGAAACATATCGATACATTAATAGTGACAGGAATGCAAACAGAATATTGTATGGATGCCACTGTGAAAAGTGCATTTGATAGTGAATATGAGGTAATCATTCCAGAACAAACAAATTCAAGTGCGGATAATGCATTTCTATCAGGTAAAAACCTTTATGCGTTTTACAACTTCAGCATATGGCATAACCGTTTTGCAAAAGTAGTCCCTCTTGATGACGTAACAAGATTGATAAAAGAAAGTAAAAAAGAAATTTAAATAAAATGGATTGATTTCAACAAGAAATCAATCCATTTTATTGCTTAGCTAAGTTCTAACAATACATCACCTTGTACGACTTCTTTGCTATCTGTTTTCTTCATCGTAGCAGAATCAGACGCATTAGTAATGATCACTGGTGTAACTATGTCGTAACCAGCTTCTTTTACTTGATCAATATCAACCGATATCAATGGCTGACCAATAGAAACTTTGTCGCCTTGTGTAATATGTGTTTCAAAATGTTTTCCTTCTAAGTTTACGGTGTCTAACCCGATATGAACGAGTACTTCTAATCCATCATTTGTTTTTAAACCAATGGCATGTTTGGATGGGAACAATGTTTCAACAGTTCCATCAACTGGTGATAATACCTCACCTTCCGCTGGGCGAATAGCAATTCCATCACCCATTGCGCCTTGTGCAAATACTGGATCACCAACATCTGCTAGTGGGACAATTTCCCCTTTTATTGGGCTAATTACTTTTCCTTCTGTAACGTTCGTTGTTGATGGTGCTACATCTTCTGCTTCTGTATTATCTGTTTCACTTGTTTCTTCTGTGTTTTCGATTTTGTTAATTGCACCAAAGAAATAGGTTAGGACAAAGGCTAAGATAAAAGCACCAATAGCAACTATAATAGCACCAATAACAGACATGTTGATGCCTTCAGGTGGAATGAAACTAGGTAATTGGAATACACCAAGACCACCCATTACATAACCGATTGTACCAAATAGTCCTAAGAATGCACCACCGATAGCTGAACTGATAATCGTGATAATAAATGGACGCTTAAGCGGCAATGCGATACCATACATACCTGGCTCTGTGACACCGAATATTGCTGAAATAAATGCCGGTGCACTAAGTGTTTTTGTTTTTTGATTTTTAGAACGTATCCAAACAGCAAGGATAGCTCCGGCTAAAGCAAATGAGTGTGCGAAAATCAATGCTAGAATCGGATCTTGTCCTTGAGAAGCAATGTTGTTGATTGCGATTGGTACAAGTCCCCAATGAAGACCGAACATAACAAACACTAACCAGAACCCACCTAGGAATAACCCGGCGAGGATTGGACTCAAGTTGTAGACAGATATCGTGGCTTCCCCGATTAGCTGACTTGCCCAAGTCGCGATCGGACCAATTACTAAGAATGTAATAGGAACGATAATTAATAGTGTGAACATAGGAACTAAGAACATTCGAACAACGGCTGGAATAACACGTGTGAAGAATTTTTCCAGTTTCGCTGCAAAGAATGTTGAAATAATAATTGGTATGACAGACATAGAATAAGTCATTAAGATTACCGGAATACCGAAAAATTCAATATAAATTGGTGATTCAAATAACGTTCCAGAGAATAGCGTATATAATGGCTCACCTGATTCAGGAATTCCCTCAAGATCAGGATATACCAATGCCATCGCTATAACGATCCCAAGGAATGGAGAACCGCCAAATTTTTTCATGGCTGTATAACCTAATAGGATTGGTAAGAAATAAAATAATCCATCCCCAGTAGCATTTAATATTTGGTAGGTACCATCTGATTCTTCCAACCAATTTAACGCAACAAATAGAGCATTAAAACCTTTAATCATACCAGAAGCGGCTAATACACCAAGAATAGGTGTGAAAATACCTGAAATTAAATCAATAAAACGATCAAATAAATTGCCTTTTTCTTCATCATCTTGTTCTGCATTTTGATCACTATTTGCAGAAAATCCACCGACAGACTCAACTGCTTTGTAGACATCAGCTACGTGGTTACCAATAACAACTTGGTATTGACCACCACTTTTCTGAACGGTGACGACACCGTCTAAATTTTTGAGTGCATCTGTATCTGCTTTAGATTCATCTTTTAATTTAAAACGAAGCCTCGTGATACAGTGATAAACACTATTGACGTTGTCGGTTCCACCAACTAAATCAATAATTTGCTTTGCTAAATTTTCATATTTCATTACACAGCACCCCCAGCAAATAATAGTTAAAAAGAAAGCGCAATCACTTTTGTGTTTGTTTTTTGTATACGCTTACTTTAATGGCATTGTAGTATATATGAATTTTATCATGCAAATAATATGATTTTTAAAATTTTTCATACACAATATGGAAGAAGATGCTATAATTTAAGCAAATATGAGTGTAATAAAGGAGCTGTGTTGATATGTTTGAGCGGATAGATACGGTGTGCTTAACCGTGCATAATGTGGAAGAAGCAAGCGATTGGTATCAAGCATTAGGCTTTAACCTAGCCTTTAAAGGTCAAGGGCATCACGTATTCACAATTGGAAATAGTCCAACTCCGTTGACGATTGCAGAAGGTAACATCTCATCGCCTGCTAACACAACCCATCCTATTTTTTTCACCAAAGACATTAAAGATACTTATGAAAAATTAAAAGAAAAGGGAGTAGAAGTATCGGAATTGGAATATATTGGTGACGTCACGTTTTTTGACTTTTATGATCCAGACAAAAATAAATTGCAGGTTTGCCATTTTGAGTAAAGCATCATAAAATCCTATTAAAGTTGAGGTCAAGCAATGAAAAAGAAATCGAAGGTAATGATGTTTAGCATCCTATTTGCTGCTAGCATTGCGTTAAATCTATATTTAGGGTTTAATAGTTATCTAAAAAGTACCTATTCACCTAATCAAGAGGACCAGCAAATACTAGGGGAAATGACGAAAATGGTATTAGAAAATAAGGAATACAAAGAAATTGCTGCAAGAGAAACGGTCTCTGCAATTAAACAGGAAGTTAGCCGATTTAATGTGGCGGACCCAGCTTCTATTTATCATTACCAGATTAATGTGCAAACCAACGAACAGTCGTATCTTTTTTTCTGCATAGATGATAACTGTACAGATGTAACGAATGAAGGCTGGATGTATTCAAGATATAGTGACGTAGAGCCAATCCTACCTTTACATAAAGAAAATTAGTCATAAAGGGAACAGGTTATCTAACCTGTTCCCTTTATGAGTAGTTAAGTTCTAATAATGCATCACCTGGTTTAACATCTTTTTTTATCTGTTTGCTTTTTTTGATCTTTGGCTTGGTGAATCATTTCAGTACTTTCAAGAGAATGTTCATAAATTTAAACGATCTTAAAGAAAATTCTAGGGAAAAACTAATTTTCCTTAAAAAACGCTGTTAATTTTTCTCTTTTTCGTCTATCCCTATTATTGTTATAGGTTTGCGTGAAAAACTAACAGGTTACTAAAATGTTAAATTGTAGGCAGGAAGCTATAGTAATTGGTTTTCCTATCTAGATAATCTAGTAGAATAATGCAAGACAAACGATCTCCATTCATGACTTTTGAAAATACCACGCTAGTTAGAATTTATTACCAAATATATGTCGGGGGAGATGGTGGGGGCGAAGTACGTGAGGCTCAATTGCTAACAACAGTAGCAACGGAAGCTGAAGTAATCGAATATTGTGGTGCAATGTTGCAGTACTACCGAGAGACTGGAATTTATGGAGAACGTACAGCACCATGGTTAGAGCGACTAGGATTTGACAATGTGAAAGCTCGTTTGAGTGAACCAGAGCAAAGAAAAAAATTAGTAGAGGCGCTAGATCAAGCAACAGCGGCTAAACGAAACGACCCGTGGCACGAAATTGTTGGTGACCGTGATGTGAAAGAGAAACTATACTCGATGGATCGTCGAGAAACTGTTGGGGCAGGTGAATAATAGGAGTCAGCCAATTTATCTAACAACTGTTGATCAAGTAGTCCCTCAAATTGGACGATTAAACTCGGTAGGTGATGCAGATATTGCCTTGTTTAAATTATCAGATGGTCGTATTACAGCCATTGAAAATTTTTGTCCATTAACAAAAGGTTCCCTTTTAGACGGGACTGTATCAGGTGAACATATTTATGAGCCGATGCGTGAGTATTAATTCTCTTTATCACGAGTGAAGTATTCTACGTTACAATGCTCGAGGTTACGGAAAGCTAAGTTTGCAAACGGGTGTCATGTATGTTTTTGAGCCTGCTAGGAGACTATACAAAAGTTTTGGATTTGGATATTGTCATCCTTTTTCACATTACAAAGCTGATCCTAATAGTGTTTTTATGACAAAAAGTATTATAAATCAGATTCAAGGTTTTATCGTCGTGCTATTTTGTAACGTAAATGACCATTTTACATTAGGTTCCATATAGTCAACATAAAAAAAGCGGCGTAATTTCATCGTAATGAAATCATGCCGCTCTTATCTTAGTTAAGTTCTAATAAATCATCACCTGGCATAACATCTTTCTTATCTGTTTTCTTCATGGTTGCTGTTTCAGCTACATTGGTGATAATGACTGGTGTGACGGTATCAAAGCCAGCTGCTTTAACTTTGTCAATATCAACGGTGATAAGCGCTTGACCAATGGAAACTTTGTCCCCTTGTGCTACATGTGCTTCAAAATGTTTTCCTTCTAAACTTACTGTATCTAACCCAATGTGCACCAATACTTCTAATCCATCTTCTGTTTTGATACCTAGTGCGTGTTTGGTTGGAAAAAGCGTTTCTACGATACCATTTACAGGAGATACGACTTTACCGTCAGTTGGACGAATCGCGATTCCGTCTCCCATTGCACCTGAAGCAAATACTTGATCGGTTACCTCTTTTAAAGGAACAATTTCGCCTTTTAAGGGGCTACTAACTTTACCTTCTGTTACGTTTATTGTAGATGGAGCAACATCAGATACGGTTTCAGTATTTTCAGTTGTTTCTTCTGTACTTTCAGCTCGGTTAATTCTACCAAAGAAGTATGTTAAACCGAAAGCTAGGATAAAGCCACCAACAGCGGCAAGTAAAGCACCAATTACACTCATGTCAATTCCTTCCGCTGGGATAAAACTTGGCAATTGGAATGGTCCAAGCCCACCCATTACATAACCTGTCGTACCAAAGAATCCAAGTGCTGCGCCTCCAAGCGCTGAAGTGACAAGCGTGAAAATGAATGGAAGCTTAAGTGGTAGTGCGATACCGTACATACCGGGCTCTGTAACACCAAACATAGCTGAAATAAATGCTGGTGCACTAAGTGTTTTGGTTTTTTTGTTTTTCGTACGTAACCAAACAGCTAGGATCGCACCTGCTAATGCAAAAGAGTGAACAAAAATTAGTGCTAAGATTGGATCTTGTCCTTGAGTAGCAAAGTTGTTCATTGCAATCGGTACAAGTCCCCAGTGAAGACCAAACATAACAAATACTAACCAGAAACCACCTAAGAACAATCCAGCAATGACTGGGCTTAAATTATATACCCAAATCGTAGCTACCCCTAATAACTGACTTGCCCAAGTTGCGATTGGACCAATGACAATGAAAGTGATTGGAACGATAATAAGTAACGTGAACATTGGAACTAAGAACATACGCACAACAGATGGAATAATGCGTGCAAAGAATTTTTCAACTTTAGCTGCAAAGAATGTCGAAATAATAATCGGAATAACCGACATGGAATAAGTCATTAAGATAACTGGAATACCGAAAAACTCAATATATACTGGTGATTCAAATACAGTTCCTGCAAATAGCGTATATAACGGATCCATGGAACCAGGAATGCCTTCAAGACTCGGATAAACCAACGCCATGGCAATAACAATACCGAGAAACGGCGATCCACCAAATTTTTTCATGGCAGTGTAACCTAATAGAATCGGCAAGAAGTAGAATAATGCATCGCCTATCGCATTTAACACTTGGTACGTACCACCTGTGTTATCTAACCAACCCACCGCCACAAATAGAGCATTAAAACCTTTAATCATACCGGATGCTGCTAATACACCAAGAATCGGTGTGAAAATACCTGAAATCATATCAATAAAGCGGTCAAACAGACTGCCACTACTTCCGTCTTCTTGCTCTTGATTGCTATCTGAATGAAAGCCTCCGATAGCAACGACTTCTTTAAATACATCAGCGACATGGTTCCCGATAACTACTTGGTATTGCCCACCACTTTTCATAACAGTTACAACACCATCAAGATTATTTAATGCATCGGTATTCGCTTTAGATTCATCTTTTAATTTGAAGCGAAGCCGAGTAATACAGTGAACAACGCTATTGACGTTTTCCTTTCCACCAACTAAGTCAATAATATTGCTTGCTAATTTTTCGTAACTCACTTTGATGCACCCCCAGTAATTTATAGTATAAATATAATGATTACAAAGAAAGCGCAGTCAAAGTTGCTTCAGCAGTAATGAAATCGCTTTCTTAATCACATTATACGACATACTTTTTAAAGATACAACGTTTTTCGACATTTTTTTAAAATATTTAACACGTGTATTTTCATTTTTTCATGAAAATTCAAGTTTATTTACCTGTATAAAGGTGTTTGATAAGTAGTGTGTTGCATGAAAAGCTATACTATTAGTGGTTATTTTTGTTAGTTTTGTTGTTGTATTTTTTGTGACAAACATAAGATAAGTATTGGTAGGTTATCTAACACAAATGAAGATTATGTTTCAATAGTTTGTTATGGTTAGCTCAAGAAAAGTGGAAAAGGATATATATGGTCGCTAAGGATAGTGAGAAGAATACACTATGTATTAGAAAATCTTTTAAAAGATATGGAGAGATGCAAGATGTTAATCGGAATCCCGAAAGAAATAAAAAATAATGAAAATCGTGTGGCGATTACGCCAAGCGGTGTAATGTCTCTCGTTCAAGCCGGTCATCACGTGTTAGTCGAAACGGATGCCGGTGTTGGTAGTAGTTTTTCCGATCAAGATTATCTAACTGCCGGAGCAGAGGTCGTTAATAAAGCAGAGGAATTATGGAAGCGATCCAGTATGGTCATGAAAGTGAAAGAGCCGCTTCCCGCTGAGTACCAGTATTTTCGTGAGGGATTAATTTTATTCACTTACTTACATTTAGCAGCTGAACCATTGTTGGCACAAGCATTAAAAGATAACGGTGTCATAGCGATTGCTTATGAAACAGTCTGCGTTAACCATACGCTCCCATTACTTACGCCGATGAGTGAAGTGGCAGGGCGGATGGCTTCCCAGATTGGGGCACAATTTTTGCAAAGATGTAATGGAGGTAAGGGAATTTTACTTGCAGGTGTTCCAGGTGTGTCTCGCGGCAAAGTAACCATCATTGGTGGTGGTGTTGTGGGAACGAATGCTGCTAAATTGGCAGTAGGATTAGGCGCAGATGTAACGATTTTAGATGTGAGCGCAGAGCGATTGCGGCAATTGGATGATATTTTTGGTACACAAATCAAAACATTAATATCGAATCCGTTAACAATTGCCCAAGCAGTTGCGGAGGCTGACTTATTAATCGGAGCAGTACTAATTCCAGGGGCTAAGGCGCCTAAATTGGTAACAGAAGAAATGGTGAGAGCGATGAAACCAGGATCGGTCATTGTGGATGTTGCGATTGATCAAGGTGGTATTGTGGAGACGATTGATCGAATAACCACACACGACAACCCGACATATGACAAACACGGGGTAGTGCACTATGCTGTCGCCAATATGCCTGGTTCTGTGCCAAGAACCTCAACGATGGCACTAACCAATGTTACGGTTCCTTACGCATTGCAAATTGCCAACAAAGGCGCGCATCAAGCAATTGCTGAAAGTGACGCTTTAAAACATGGTTTAAATGTTGCGAATGGACAAATTACTTATCAAGCTGTTGCCGATGACCTTGGTTATCCATTTATTGCAGCTGAAACAGTGTTTGAAACGAAAACAACGACATTGTAATCATTCGAAAAAAACAGATCTTTTCAGTGTTTCCGCTAGGTCTGCTTTTCTGTTTGACTATTGATTAAAATGAATAGGATTTACCATCATCTGGTGCTAATAAGTGAGAGGGAAAGCCTTTATCATTTATCACTTGCATATTTATTTATTCTTCTCTAGATAATGTCCAGAAAAATGTCACCCACGATTACAAAATTAGTGGGGAAGGCTGTTATTTATTAGAATGCAAATTTCCTGCTAATGAAGGATTAAATGAATTCTTGGAAACGCTAAAACAATATGCCAATTACAAATTATCGATTGTGATTGATCAACAATTGGCTTGGAATACAATCAGGCAAAACATAAAGCATGAGGCTGGGACAAAAGTGAATGAAGACCCCTGATAAACGAACGATGGATAACTTTTTTATCTATCGTTCGTTTTTAGTTAGAAAACATAACTAAGTAACTGGAAATATACGAGACTCTAGCAGGAGAAGCGCGAGCCGAAGATCCACTTTGTAAAGCGGCTAGAAGTTAGACGAAAACCGTCACGTCCTGTGACAACGTCTAACTGACCCACGTCCTGTGTGCCCGAGTCCGCGCCCGCAGAACGCGAGTGTATTTCCAGTTGCGATGGTTAAGTTCTCATCAATCATTCGTATACTGTAGTTAAAAATTAGCTTTGTCCCAGCCTTGTAACTGTATTAGAAGGCTTTCCGATTAAATAAGAAATACCCACCTAAAAAGAATAAAATGAAACTTCCACCAACAACTATTAGTAATTGATCCCACGGAACAAAAAACATGGCGTCAACTTTTCCACCAATATTCATCATTAAATAAGGTTGAGCCCATGGATAAAAAGGAGCCAGTTTTTCCGAGTTTAATGCGAGAATAGTTGGAATGGTAAAAATAACATTTACTGCAAATGGCGCAGCAAAGCTTTTGAACCAGATCGCTAACCACAATTGTAGAGCGATTAATGGGAAAGTAGCAATCCAGCCGCCGAGCACGCTTTTCCAAATGATTTCAAGTGGGAAAGGCTCCGCAAATCCTTGCATGTTTCCTACTAGATAAATGGCGCCTAAATAAAGGAGTTGCATTAGGAAGACAAGGCTGACTAGCAACAGATATTTGGCCAAAAATACTCGCCCTTTGGTAACCGGTAGTGCTAAAAGCTGTTTCCATCCACCAGCTTGATGTTCATAGCGACAGACAATACTAGCAAACACCCCCGTAATTAATGGTAAAAACAGTACCGCATAGACTAGATTCATCATTAACACAGTATATACCCAACTATTAACAGGCAATTCACCGCTATCTACTAACCCAGCGAAAATAGCGATTACCGGACCAACAAAAATAAGGGCCCAGATGTTAGCTTTTCGAAATTTAAAGATTTCTGATCGTAGTATTGCAAGCATTATTTCACATCCCTTCGAGCAAAATCAAACATACCAACAAAATATAGGAGGCAACCAACTCCCAGTCCTAGCCACACGTAGTAAATGGGTTCGTTCCAACTATTCATAAGTGAAGGCCATTTCCAGATCAACCAATCAGGTAAATTTTGCGCAGAAAAAGACGGAAGTACACCAATAACACCTGTGGTAATTGGGATCGCTTGGTTGTTACTAACGGTTGCAATCCAAAGCTGTAATGCTAAGATCGGTAGACTTGCAAAGAATGGATAGAAGGAATATTTCAATAACGCGCCATAAGGAATTGCACCCAGATCCAAAAACACGCCATAGCCATAAGTAAAAAGGGTTAACAATAGGGAAGCTACCAACAACATAAATGCAAGCACAGTGAATTTTGCTAAATAAACCGTTAATTTAGAAACTGGCAGTGCAATTAGTTGTTTCCAAGCATTTGTTTCATTTTCAATACTGGTCATAAATGAGGTTAAAATAGCAATCCCTAAGACAAGCGCAAGCGGGGTGAAATTAGAAATATTCATGAGATAGTAAATCCAATCGTTGTCACTTTGCTGTAAAAGATATTCCTTTCGTACCCCGTAATTCACCATCTGCAATGCCACAACACCAAACCCACCTAAAAAGACTAACAGCCAGAAACCTTTCCGTTTGCTCTTTAAAAATTCGACCTGTATTAGTTTTCTAATCATCCCACCTGATCCTCCCTTGTCATTTGTAAGAAGATATCTTCAAGGGAGCGTTTTTCCTCTTCCACGCGGTAAATTGCAATCTGTTTTTGCACCAGAAATTGAATGGCATTGGCGATTTCTTCATCGGTAAACTCAGATAAAATAAGTCGGTCTTTTTGATAATCAGTCTGTATTCCTTTAGCGAGTAGTAATCGATGGGCTTCATCTTGATCGCTAACGCGTAATGAAATATTCTGTTTTGCTAATTTGCGCATTGCCTCAATCGAGTCTTGAAAGATCAATTTTCCCTTAGTCAAAACCCCAACTGTGGTAGCTAATTGGTCGATCTCTGATAACAAATGACTGGAAATTAACACGGTCATTCCATGTGATTGTGGTAACTGCTTAATTAACTCGCGAATTTCAATAATCCCAGATGGGTCTAGCCCATTGGTCGGCTCGTCTAGAATCAACAGTTCTGGGTTATTTAATAAGGCAGCTGCAATCCCCAAGCGCTGTTTCATCCCTAACGAAAACCCTTTTACTTTTTTATTCGCTACGTCAGATAGACGCACAATTGCTAACACGTCAGTTATTCTTGATTTAGGCGCACCTAAAATCTTTCGCCAAGCTTCTAAATTCTCACGAGCGGTTAAATGGGGATAGTAAGAAGGATTTTCCACTAAGGATCCCACTTTCGAAAGGATGCTGATACGTGATTTTTTTAGGTCTTGTTGAAAAACCTGAATCGATCCGGACGTTGGTTTCATTAAGCCTAACAACATTCGAATAGTAGTTGTTTTCCCAGCACCATTCGGTCCTAAAAATCCATAAATCTCACCTTTTGCGATTTTCATGTCCAAACTTTGTACAGCTTGTTCTTTTCCAAACGATTTGGTTAAGTTTTTTGTTTCCACTACATATTTCATTTTCCTCACCTCATTTCTTATCATAGGTGATTAAGGTTAAAAGTAGGTGGGTGAGAAGTTTAAATTTTGTTTAAAAAAGCAGAAAGAACAAAAAGTTCTTTCTGCTAATAACAATTAATAATTTTTATTGTTGTTCCATCCGCCGAAGAATCTATTTTCCATTCTAGTTCTAACCCTTTTACCATTTTATCAACAATAGATAGGCCAATTCCTGCTCCTTTGTGATCAGAGTCTTCGTTCATCCCATTTCCTTTATCCATAATAACAATGGCGTCATAACTATCGGTTGATTGGGTACACATTTTTACATACTTCCCATTAGCTGCGTGCCTTAGTACATTTTGCAACAAGTTATCATAAATTCGGTGCATCCAATTGGGATCCACAAACCACTGGTGATCGAATGGGTGCATGTCTACCTCAAATTGAAATCCTGCTTTTTCAAATGCTGGATACCATGATGCAATGTATCTGCGGGTAAAGCGGATAATATCCATCTCTTTTCGCTCTAGCTTGTATTTACTGGCCATCAGCAAGGTATAAGACATCAAATTCTCAATCAGACCATCCATATTTTGCACCGAGGCTGTTAGCGTTTGTACCGATTGCTGAACATCAAGTGGCAGTTCCTTTTTGGCTAGTTTAAATGTCTGTGCATTAATTTTTGTGAGTGGCGTGCGCAGATCATGGGATAAGTTCGCGATTAGCTCCCGACGCAGTCCCTCTTCTTCCTGTTCTCTTTCTTTACTCGTTTTTAACTCCTGTACCATTTGATTAAACGTTTGTTCAAGCTGACCAATTTCATCTTGTTTTCGAACTTGGATTTGTACTGGTAGACTGTCAACATCACGTATTTCCATCGCATCTTGTAATTGCAGGAGCCTTTTACGAATGCTGCGGAAGAATAGGAAGGAAATCACAATAAACAAAAGAACTAATACCGCGATTCCAATAACAAACACCATACCGTATTGATTGAATGTTTTCTGGCTAGGAGTGAGTAAAACCTCTCTAGGAATTTCAAAAACAATAAAACCATTCGATTCATCTTCGCCGCCAACAAAAGCAATGACAGTGAATGGATTATTGTCATAACGTGCCTTAATAAACTTTGCTGTGTAAGAAGGCGTCCATTGGGTTGGTAGATTTTCATCAACAGCTAATTGTTCTCGTAACTTCCCGTCGCCATCGACCCAAAACATAGCGGCATCCGGATAATCCGCTTTCCAATCTTTAAAAAATTGCGTGATGCTAGCTGCAGAAACATCCTGCAACTGGCTTGCTTCATCATGCCAATTCTCTTCAATTGTTGTGTATTTTGTTTCTTCTACTGTATAGTCAGTCTCCAAATTATGCGATATCCCAGTAATTAATATAACGACGATAAAGTACGCTACTTGTATGAATAACAGGGCGGCAATGATAATCAACATATATTTTGCTAATAAAGAACGGAAAAATCGTTTCATTGTTTCACCCTATACCCGATGCCACGGATCGTTTCAATAATGGTTGGTGTTGCCGGGTTTTGCTCCAATTTTTCACGAAGGAAACGAATATGTACCATCAACGTTTTATCGCCTTCCAGATAAGGCTCGCCCCATACCCCTTCATAAAGTTGTTCTTTGGTTAATATCTGATTCAAGTGGCGGATGAAAAATTGGAACAAATAAAATTGCTTCCCTGTCAACGTGATTTCTTCAGCAGTATTGGCGTTGATTATCAGCATAGATTGGGGGTAAATACGCAAATGTCCAATAGTCAGCGCAGCTTCTTCTTTTTGAAAACGTCTAAGTAGTACTTCCACCCGCGCAGCCAACTCATCGGGATGAAATGGCTTGGTTAAATAATCATCCGCAAAACTAAGTCCTTCAATTTTATCCTCTACCGCAGATCGTGCCGAAAGCATCAATACCGGTAAATCATCTAATTTTTTCTTTAATCGTTTGCCAATCGAAAAACCATCCAGCCCTGGCAACATAATATCAAGAATCGCAATATCAATGTTTGATAGATGGGTTTCTAGTTGAGCACCAGATTGAAGCCAGATCACCTCATAGCCTCGATCCGTTAAGTCCTCCGATACCCAGCTACCAATCTCTTTTTCATCCTCTATATATAAAATTCGAACCATCGTCATCCTCCTTTTATTTAACAGTAAAAAAAGGTAATATATAGTGTTATTCCTTATTTTACACTTTCTTTTGGGTAAGTGGGGTAGTGAATTTATTTGTAGAGCAAAATTAATAGAAATCTTTAGTAAGAGAGTATGAGTTTTGGTCTAAAAAGCTAATATAAGACGAAATCATAAGTAGAGGAGCAGTTATATTTTGACAAAAAACAGTATAACCTAATAGCCACAAGTAATGCCCTGTGTAGACATTAATAAACATCATTTGCCTTTAAATACTAGATAACCAAGCACAGCTCATATCATAAGCTATCCTTGGTTAAAAAAGAAGTCCAGTATGAGCTAATCGCTCAAATCAAGAAAGTTCTTTGATTATTTTCGTCAGTTCATTAAACCTGCGATCTAACGCTTCATATTCGGCATCTCCTGGTGTCATAAAACTAAGTCTTCCTAAAACATCTTGCCTTTCTGTCTCCAATGTTAAGCGTTTTTCTTCATTACGGTCAAAGATACTTGCTTGGTCTCGTGAATCCATTTGCTTCACAATTGTGTTTTTGGAAAACGTAAGCGCACGATTTGTTGTTTTATCAAGAAAGTAACGATCGTGCGACACAACTAAAAGGGTGCCATTATACTGTTCTAATGTGCTCTCTAATTGTTCACGTGAAGGTAAGTCTAAGTGATTAGTCGGTTCATCTAGAATGAGTATATCTTTTGCTTCTAACATGTATGTCATTAGCTTTAATTTCACGCGTTCGCCCATACTCATCTTGCCGATCTGTTCCGTATAGTGCGAAGCTTGAAAGCCTAAATGTCGCATCAAATTCCGTACGTGCCCTTGCGCTTGGTAGGTAGATTGTTCAAATAGTTGAGCAGGTGTTTGTGTTAACGGTAGGTCAAACACATTTTGCGTTAGATAGCCGATCGTGGCCGAAGGTGAAACCCAGATCTCACCACTAGAAGCCTCGATGTGTCCTGTGATCATCTGCAATAGAGTCGTTTTCCCACTACCATTTGGACCTTTTAGCGCAACTTTCTCGCCATGTTGTACAGTGAAAGTTACATGCTTGAATAAGCTCCTTTCCCTATATACCTTGGCTAAATCTCTCACTTCTATCAATCGTTTGCCTACTTTATCATTAGCAGTTAATGTGAAATTGACTTGATAATCATCAGCTGGTGCTTCGGCATTCACTTTCTCCAATTCTTTTTCCAAGCGTTTCTGTTTTGATTTTACTTGAGCATCCATTTTTTTCGCTTTCACTCGATAGTATTCTTTAAAACCTGCTTGTTTGGTTGATTGTGCATGAGCTGATGTGGACCAAGAAGATAGTTGCTTTATCTGCTTTTCCATCTGTGCTTTCATTTTTTGCTGTTTATCATAGGCTTGTTGCTGTTGACGTCGTTCTTTTTCTCGAAATGCTATATAGCTGGTGTAATTCCCAAGGTGTGAAATCACTTGCTTGTTCTCGATTGCCCATATTTTTGTCGCTACTTGATCTAAGAAATACCGGTCATGTGATACGAGTATAATGGTGCCCTTAAACTGTTGGATACGGTTAACCAAAAAATCAGTACTCTGTTGATCGAGATGATTGGTCGGTTCATCGAGTAACAATATGTCTACAGCTTGCGTAAATCCTTTGGCAAGACGAGCTTTTAATTTTTCCCCTCCACTCATGTTCGCAAATTCGAGCGTAGGTACATGCCATTCCTTGAGTAGGGTAGCTTCTTCTGCTGTTACCTCACCCGAAGAGTAAGAAGTCAATTCTTGTTCCACCATTCGGATATTAAGGTCCTCCCGAACATGATTAACCTGTCCATCTGTCGGTTTGAAATCACCATGTAGCATGTGTAGTAGCATTGATTTACCGGCGCCATTTTTACCAATTACTCCAATCACATCGCCTTGCTGCACATGTGTGGTGGCTTTTTCAAAAATAATCTTTCCCTCTATTTCAATCGTTATCGCTTGTAATTGCATAATTTCCTTCATGACATCTCATCCCTTCTTGGTTAGGGAGGATAAAAAAACCCTCCCAATAGATTGGAAGGATTAGTCTGCGCCTAATTTTGATACAACCAAATTAAACTACGCGTTCAACGGTATCAAACGGCAATATAGTGAAGAAGATAAAAATGGACAGACTAATCCGATTGTTTGCGATCTGAAATATACAATTTCAAATTTTAAAAAATGGGATTAGTTTTTCATTGTCCATCCATCATTCCTTTCGTTTTTATTAATCTAACTTTACCATTTTTAAGAAAAATAAACAACAGGCTTAAAAGCTCATTGGTAGAAAGTACAAAATACGCTCTTCATACAGAAAAAACTCCGCAACGCGCAGGGGCGCGTATGCGAAGTTTTTAATATACTGATTATTCAGCTGCTTCAAGGTCTTCAATAGAATCAACATCCATGTAAGTTGGTACAACTAGACCGATTTTCGCACCACTTAAGTTTTCACCTAAGTCAACAAACTGACCTTCATATTTTTCATAGAAGCTAGAGTGTGTTACTGGTAACCAAGGTGCAAGTGAAGCATCACCATCACCTGTTGCAATTGCTTCGAACATAACAGATGGATCAACTGGTGTAAGTGTCACATCATAACCTTGTTGTTCTAATACAACTTTTGCAACATTTGCAGAAGCACGTTCTGTATCCCAAGGTGTCAATACTAATTCAATTGAGTCACCATCTACAGAATCTACACCATCTGTCCATTCAGAAACTACATCACCATTGTTATCTACCCAATCTTGAGCTGCAGTTTCCAAGTCAGATTCTTGTGCATCTAACATAACTTTTTCCATATCTGCTGGATCCCAATGAAAATTGTCAAGAATCGTATAAGCTTCAGGCATGTCTTCTTCTAACCCTTGTCTGGCAATCGTACCAATGTATTCTGTTTCACCGTAAACCCCTTTAGGGTCTTCTAAGTATTTAAGGTCATACTGAGCAAACATAAAGTGTGGTGACCAACCAGTTACGACGATTGGTTCTTCATTTTCAATAGCATCGCCTAATGCAGTTAACATCGCTGCAGTAGAAGAAGTTTCTTGTTCCCACCCAGAAAGGTTTTCATATTCTTCTAAAGCTAGATCTGTTTTTTCAGTAATACCAGCACCTGGTTCAATACCTGTGATTGCATAATCGACTGCTTCACCTACATTTGTTGTTTCTGCTGCTTCGCCATCACTACTACCACTTTCAGAACCATTAGTTGTATCTTCTGTATCGTTTTGTGAACAACCGGCTGCGAATAGTGATAATGATAATCCGGTAACTATGCCAAATTTTTTCCAATTTAATGTTAACATATTGACTAAATTCCTCATTTCTTTTTTTAGTTCCATAACAAAACAGTATCATCTCTCATGAAAAGGAGATAGATAATATAAATTTATACTATAGATTTTTCATGCCAAACTCAAACTGCAAAAATACTTTATTTAGTATAAAAAATATATTCAGTTTAAATTATACAAATTGTATAGGATTATTTCTATTAGTTTCTTTCATTTCCTTCGTTTTATACCGGTTTATTCGAAATTAGTTATTTTATTTGAAATTTGTCGTGATAAAAAAGTTACTGTGGAGAGATTTTTTAATTTGCAAACAAGATGCTAGCGTATAGTTCTGTTAGTATTTTTGGTTGTGCTTATATCTTTTTAACAGGAGCCTTACTGGTATGTGGGTTATTCGAGTGTTTATTTCTAACGTATCCCAGGCATTTGTGAGCCATTTTTATTATTAGCTGTGGGACATTTGATATAAAAACGGATGGTAGATTAGGAAATTCAACTACCATCCGTTTTTATGGGTTCTCCATATAGTTTTGTAATAGCCTCATTTTTTATTAAACTTTATTTAGGTAATCCAAGAATCGTTTTTGGTTCTAAGAATTCTTCAATACCGTAATCTCCCCATTCACGTCCGATACCTGATTGTTTGAAGCCACCAAATGGGGCGCTAAAGTCAGATGCAGTATTGTTTATAGTGATTCGTCCAGCGCGAATGTTTTTGGCTACTTTACGAAGGTTATCTGGATCATTACCAACTACATAACCCGCTAGTCCATAAATCGTTGTATTAGCAAGCGCAATGGCCTCATTAATTGTCTCATAAGTGAATACGGTCATGACTGGACCAAATATTTCTTCTTGGGCGAGTGCGCCATCATGTGGCAGGTTGCCAAACATGGTGATTCTAGAGTAATACCCAGTTGTTAGTCCTTCTGGTTTACCTGTACCTCCGACAATCAAGTCACCGCCTTGATCAATCCCTTGTTGAATATAATCCTGAACTTTTTCCCATTGATCTTTGGAAACTTGTGGTCCCATAAATGTGTTTTCATCTTTTGGATCGCCAACCGGATATTCTGGTACAAGTTTTTGAACCATATCAACAAATGACTGATACATGCCTTTTGGTATGAAAATGCGTGTCCCTGTGGAACAAATTTGACCAGTATTAGAAGCGATATTGGAAATCGCCGTTCGAGCAACTGTCTCAACATCAGCATCCTCTAATACGACAATGGGTGATTTTCCACCTAACTCAAGGGCAACTTTTTTAATGTCCTTCGCACCGTTTTGCATGATCTGACTGCCGACCTTGCCAGAGCCAGTGAATGAAACAAAATCAATGTCAGGATGGTTACTAATGCCATTACCTATTGTCGAACCTTTACCATTTACTAAGTTGACGACACCTTTTGGAACACCTGCTGCATCCATTATCTCGGTTAATAATATGGAAGCAAATGGTGTATAAGATGCTGGTTTAAACACGACGGTACTACCAGAAGCTAGAGCACTTGCTAATTTTGTAGAGATTTGATTGGTTGGGAAGTTCCAAGGCGTAATTAATCCCGCAACACCAATGGCATCTTTTTGAATAAAGGAATTTTCCCGATCTTCGGTGAATTCAAAGTTACGAAGCGCATCTGCGGTTGCTTTAAAATGGTTATATCCCATTGTATATTGCACTTCTTCTGTGAAAGATAACGGAGAGCCGAGCTCCTCGATCATAATGTTAATCAGCTTGTCTTTTCGCTTCTCATATTCAGTAGCAATATTTTCTAACAATTGAATGCGTTCTTCTCTTGTTGTTTGTGCGTAATCAGGAAAAGCAGCACGAGCTGCAGCTACTGCTTTATTTAAATCATCTTCTGTCCCTGAACTTATCGCACCAATTTTTTCTTCGGTTGCTGGATTATACACATCAATGGTTTCTTCACCAGTAGAAGCAATCCATTCCCCGTTGATATATTGTTTTGTATAGTTATACATAGCAATATCCATTCCTTTCTTTATTTTGAAATTTATAGATAACATTTTCTTTATAAAAACGGTTCCCGATGTGTATATTTCTAAACATACATAGAGATAACTGCTTATGACCCAATCAAAATTGGTGAGACTATTCTTAAGCAATTTATTAGGAGAATTCATATGAAAAATCATCATTTAGTAAAACAAGCGGTTCAGCAAAAAAAGCAGAAGCAACTACAAAAAGGGAAGTCAGGGATAAGTTGGTGGCAACTTTCTTTAATTGGCATTGGTTCCATTATTGGTGCTGGCTTTTTTCTTGGGACAAGTTTATCGATTAAGACAGCTGGCCCAGCTATTCTGTTTGGTTACCTAATCGCAGGGGTAACAACGTATTTTGTCTTTAGTGCGTTAGCAGAAATGACAATTAATGACCCACAGTTAGGATCATTTCGAACCTATGCGAGAAAAGCTTATGGCCATATCGGTGGGTTCTTATCAGGTTGGATGTACTGGTTGGCTGGTGTGCTAATTATGTCGAGTGAGATTGTTGCCTTATCAACCTTTACCCAGTTTTGGTTTCCTGATGTTTCATTATGGTTATTTTCCATCATTTATACGGTATTAGGGATAGGGGTGAATCTATTAGGAGCAAAAAACTTTGGCCAAATTGAATCGATTTTTGCAGTTATAAAATTAGCAACTTTACTTGCTTTTATTGGCTTTGGTGCATTGTTTGTATTTGGAATTCTTCCATTAGAACAAACAAAGGTACTAGCAGAAACGGGTATTAGTGATTGGTTTCCGCAAGGTGTGACTGGGATGTGGAAGGGAATGATCTTCATCTTTTTCTCATTCGGTGGCATCGCAGTGGTCGGGGTTACGGCATCAGAATTGAAAAATAAAAGTGATGTAGCCAAGGCAGGAAAAGGATTGTTGGTCACTCTTGTTGCTGTATATTTCTTTTCCTTATTCTTTGTTTTTCAATTAGTGAATGGGAATACCATTGATGAAGAAGCCAGTCCGTTTGTAACTGCACTTACGGCGTTTGAAATTCCATACTTAGATGCGATATTTAATAGTATTATTATTAGTGCTGCATTTTCTACCATGGTTGGGGCATTTTTTTCCGTGACACATGTCTTGGTGGCATTGGCTAAAGACCGTGATGCACCAGCTTTTATTAAAAAAGTAAATAAACGTGGGGTAGCAACCAGAGCTTTACTTGTGACTACGCTTGCATTAGGGATTTCTATCTGTTTCTCCTTCGTCTTACCAGATGAAGTGTATGAATATGTCACGACGTCAGCTGGTGTCATGCTACTCTTAAATTGGTTCATCATTCTAGCTTCACAAGTAAAGTTACGGCCGTCTTATCAAAGTAAAACCAATACGTTTAAATTAGTTGGTTTCCCCTATACCTCGATAATTGCTATGTTGGTAATAACCATTGTGATTGGAGGGGCATTCCTAGATAGAGCCGAACGTATTGGGGTGCTAATTAGCGCGGCAATGATCGTGTTAATTATCGTTTGTTATCAACTATTTATGTGGGGGAGAGCATGATTGTAAAAAGGGAATTGGGATGAAATAGCATACATTGGGTGCATGCTATTCCATTTCTGATTACACATTAAAGTACGATATCGCCTTAGTTAAATCGACTGCATGAGCTTGTAACTCTGTCGCGTTAGAAGACACTTCTTCCAACTCATCTTTTTGATTAATCGAAGCGGATGTTGTTTGGTTAATGCCTTCAACAAATTCTTTTGATATCGTCGCAATAGTCGTGATTGCTTCATTAATACTCTTGTTGTGTGCATGCAAGCTATTGATGTGTTCTGAAATTACTTGAATCGCTTGATCGGTATCTTCTAGTTCATGTTTAATAGTAGAGAAGTTCGCGCCGGTTTCTTGAATTTGTTGCTTTCCTATTGTTACCGTTTGATACCCAGTATTTAATTCTTGATATACACTAGCGGATTCTTCTTGAACTTTTCCAATTGTCGAAGTGATTTCTGTCACCGAATCACTTACTTCTTGCGACAATTTTCTAACCTCTTGCGCAACGACAGCAAATCCTTTGCCATGTTCGCCAGCTCGTTCAGCTTCGATCGCTGCATTTAAGGATAATAAGTTCGTTTGGGATGCAATTCCTTTGATAACGTCTACTAATGTGGTAATATGCTGCAGGCGATCATCAAATGCTTTCATCTTTTGTACCGATGTATGTATAATTGCATCAATTTCTACCATCTTATCAATGGCTGTTTCCATGGTATGATTTCCTACTTGTGTAATTGATGTAATATGGGAAGAAGATTGTTTCAATTTTTCTCCTTGTTCCGTAGCATCTGCCATTTTCTGATCAAATTGTTCAATTAAATCCTTCATATCACGCGTCAAGGTATCTTGTTTTTTCGAGATTTGTAATAGCTGTTCCATGGTTGCAGCTACTTCTTCACTGGATGCGACCACTTCTGAAGCTTGTCCATTCATTTGTATACTATTGGCTTCTACGTCTTGAGAGAGTGCATTAATTTTTGTAACCATCTTGTTGATTTCTGCTCGCATCACGTCAAATGAATCAAATAATTGCCCGATCTCATCATTCCCTTCATGCGAGATCATTTGATTGGTTAAATCACCATTTGCCATTTGATTACTGAACGATACAGCTTCTTGTAATTGACCACGCAATCTTCGTCCAATCAAGTACATAATCGCACCGCTTATGAAGGTCGCTACTACAAAGGAAGCAGCTAGGATAATGAGAGCAAGAGTAACATTGGTTTGTGTTTGCGCTACTGTGTCCTCTCTTTGCTCTAAAATTAACGTTCGGATATCTGTAAGAATGCTCCAGTTTTCTTCGCGCAATGTGGATATTTCCATACGAGCATCGGTATATATTTCTTCATCACCACGAACGACAGAAGGGATGATGTCATTGGTGAATAATTGGTCCATCTTGTCATTATTCGCTTGAATCTTCGCTAATGATTCTTTTACGGTTGCATCATTTACTTGTGAAACAACGTCTTGCAGTAAATTGTCTAGTTCGGTTCGTAACTCACGATAAGATGATTTATCTTCCGCGCGCAGAAAAGTGATGTAATCTGCGATTCGTATATCTTTTTCGTGAATCAGTGATTGGATTTCTGTGACATTAACCGCCAAGTCACTATCGTGATTAATGTGGTTAACATCGCTAGTTAAATGATTGATATAAATTCCGATAAAACCAGCCGCCACTAAATATAACATAAAGCTGATCGTAGCAGCAGACATCATTTTCTGATTGATGGATTGATTTCGCCAGTGAAAATGCTGAAACACACAAAATATTCGCTCCTTAATGGTGATAAGTAATTGCATGATAATATCATCCTCCTAAAAGTAGATCATTACCAACAAAATTGTATGCCAAATGTCCTAATTTTGCTATGTTATTGGGCATTCTTTACGTATTTTTTACATAGATGAATCAGTTTCATAATTCAATATTTGATTAGCAAATACGAATGATACTACAGACTGAATGTAGCAGACTCCTTCGTTCAGTCTGCAAATGGGGTCGCTTTCCGAAGGCATCACCTGGCCCACAAGACGTAGGTCAGTTAGACGTTGTCACACGACGTGACGGTTTTAGTCTAACGTTCCTGCATTAACAAAAGTGGATCTTCGGTTGATGCGTTTCCTTCAGGATAAGGAACGCTTCGGCAGCAAATCATCGCACGAAGAAAATAGTTTTTTATTTTCGAGGAGTCTCCCCCATTTGCTTCCTTCACTTATGTGTAAAGAAAACATGTAAAAGAAATAGCCATGTAACATTCGTGTTTTATAATTGTCAATGCAATTATGAAATTCACTCAGATAGCTAAAAATTGTCACAATCAGCAGAAGTAGATGATCGTTTAGTTGTAGACGAATTGTTTATCATTTATTTCAAAAGTGTAAATAAAGGAGGAAATCATCAATAAATATAGAAAAAAATGATGTGAACCACTTTTTGAAATAAGCAAAATCAAAGGAGAGAGTCGTTATGAAAAAATTGTACATTAGGCAAAAACTATTCAGTTTAAGTGGCTCATTTACCGTCAAAGATCAGGATGAACAAGATAAGTATGTTAGCTAAGGCAGTTTTTTAAGTTCCCGAAGACATTTACCGTATAAAGATATGAATGAAAATGAAGGTGGAAAGATAACAAACAGCATATCAGGAGTTAAAACAAATAAAATATTAACAGTTTTTGTAAGGTGATAGAAGATAGAGAAAGTTACATCGATTAAAGGAAGGGGAAAACCATGTTAACTGCTATTATCAAGGGATTTTTGTTCATTGGTTTACCGGGCAGCGCACTGTATATATGTATTAAGTTAGTTACGAGAAAATTTTCTTCATTAAAGAAGGAACTAGTTGACCTAGCAATGGTATTATATGGACTAATTTTTGCTTATCTAGTTTGGTTTGATCGAGGTAGTGTGTTAGAAGAGCAATCTTACAATCTTATTCCATTTCAAACGATTACTTTTTATGTTGAGCAACTACTCCATGGTTCCATCAGGTTTTCTATCTTTTTGATCAACATGGTAGGGAATGTGGTAATAACTACCCCAATAGGATTGTGGTTAGCTTATAAGCGTTATCCGATGCACATAAGCTTGATCGCTGCGCTAGGTATTCCTGTTTTGTTAGAAGCAGGACAAATCTTTCTCCACCACATAGGTTATGTTACTCGGACTGTAGATATTGATGATTGGATATTAAATTTTGTCGGTATTGCATTTGGCTACATCATCAGTAAACGCACTATCACGGATCACCATTAATTCTTCCTCCATTTCTACATCATTGTTTCGTACGCTCCCTCCTCCTAGAAAACAATTATTTTCTCTCCTCTTCACCCTATCTACTCCACCTGTCAAACCCAAAATTCATTAACAATGTCACAATAAGGGTAATTGTCCGACCCAATAGTAAATTTATTCAATTAGATGATTACAACAAAATAAACTTATTAACAATTATCAATATTAACTTGTACGTATATGTATTTTTGTTTATAATAAAGTCATAAGAAAGCGTTTTAATTATTGGTGGTTACTTAAAGGTGGGGGGAATGAAAATGAGCGAAATGAACAAACAGGCGATTCAGAATGGGGAAACATTTTTAGGTATTGAATTTGGCTCAACACGAATTAAAGCGGTACTAATTGGTCCAGATCACACCCCGATTGCATCGGGTGGCCATGATTGGGAAAACAGTTATGTTGCTAATATTTGGACGTATGACACGGCAGAAGTGTGGAAAGGTCTACAAGATAGTTATCAAAAAATGGCTGCCTCTGTCAAAGAGCAGTATGGCCTTGCGTTGAGCAAAATTGGTGGAATCGGTTTTAGTGCGATGATGCATGGTTACATGGTGTTTGGAGCGGATGATGAATTACTTGTTCCATTCCGTACCTGGCGAAATAACATTACAGACCAAGCTTCAAATGAACTAACCAACCTATTTAACTATCAGATTCCACAACGTTGGAGCATTGCACATTTGTATCAAGCAATACTTAATAAAGAATCACATGTTTCGGATATTACATTTCAGACCACATTAGCAGGGTACGTTCATTGGAAACTGACGGGTCAAAAAGTACTTGGTGTCGGTGAATCCTCTGGTATGTTCCCGATTGATGTAGAAACGAAAACATTTAACCAAACCATGGTTGATCAATTTAATACATTAGTAGAAGCAGAAAATCTTCCTTGGAAACTGGAAGACATTTTCCCGCAAGTGAAGGTAGCCGGCGAGGATGCAGGTGTACTTTCCGAAGAAGGAGCTACTTTATTAGATCCGACGGGTACATTAGAAGCAGGTATCCCATTATGTCCCCCAGAAGGGGATGCAGGTACTGGGATGGTAGCAACCAATAGTGTTGCGAAGCGCACTGGTAACGTATCGGCGGGAACTTCTGTATTTGCCATGGTTGTATTAGAAAAACCATTGGAAAAATTGCACACAGAAATTGATCTTGTGACCACGCCATCTGGCCACTTAGTTGCGATGGCACATTCAAATAATTGCACATCTGACTTAAATGCATGGCTCGATTTATTTTCTGAGTATTCCGGTATAATGGGCTTTGAAATAAGCAAAAATGAGTTGTATAGCAAAATGTTTAACTTAGCATTAGAAGGGGACCATGATGGAGGCGGCTTACTCGCTTATGGTTACTTATCCGGCGAGCACATGACGCACTTTGAAGAAGGGCGTCCATTATTTGTTCGCTCTTCTAATAGTAACTTTAATCTAGCAAACTTTATGCGTACCCATTTATACTCCGCATTAGGTGCGATGAAAATCGGTATGGATATTTTAATGAAGGAAGAAAAAGTAGAACTAGATGAAATGCTTGGTCATGGAGGTTTATTTAAAACCAAAGGGGTTGGACAAAAAATCATGGCAGCCTCATTGAACACGCCGGTATCGTTAATGGAAACAGCTGGAGAAGGTGGTGCATGGGGAATTGCACTACTGGCATCTTATATGAAGAACAAAGCTATCAATCAATCATTAGAAGATTATTTAAATGAAAAAGTGTTCGACAGTCAACAAGTTGAAACAATCGCTCCTCACCCAAAAGACGTGCAAGGTTTTGAGATGTTTATTAAAAGATATAAAGAAGGTTTACCAATTGAGCGAGCAGCGGTTAATTATTTAAATTAAATACAGAATATAAAGATAGAAAACATTTGTTTTCTATCTTTTTTTATGTAAAGCTAATAATAATACATAACGAGCAACGAGAGCACCTGCTGCATGAATAGTCTAAATAAAAGAGGTATCCCATGAATACGAATATAACCGCGTTTGTCTCACTAATTAGCATCTCAGCTGTATTAAATCTATTTCTAGCTATCTATGTAGTAAAGAAAAAAAGTTACTATAGAAGCATTGCAACGACTTTTAGTATGTACATTGGGTCAATTACGATCTACTGTCTTGCAGCAGCTTTTGGTTTACTTTCTACCTCAATAGAACAATTGAAATTATGGACAACAATACAATATATCGGAATCGCTTTTGCCCCTATACTGGGGTTGTTCTTTGTTATGCAGTATTTAGGTCGAAAAGTGAACCGAAAAAGATATCTAATCTTTCTAGTGATACCTATAATCACCTTGTTATTGGTAGCCACAAATGACTTGCACCATTTGTATTATCGTGTTTATGAAGCTCACCCATATCTTGGATTACCCTATATCCAATTAGAAATAGGGATAGGGTATGTCATACATGGTATCTATACGTTTTCCTGCATGTTAGCCGGGCTATATGTGATTTTAGCAAATTGGAAAGAAACAAGTGCAACCTATCGTCCGCAATTGGTAGCGCTAATCATTGGTCAGCTGATTCCAATGGTAGCAGCGTTTATTTATTTGCTTGTTGGCACTGCTCCAGGTATTGATCCAGTCCCGATGGTTTTGTGGATTTCCTCCCTTTTATATCTATGGGCTATGAATAACTCGAAGATGTTTACCGTCATTCCAATTGCAAAAGATACCATTTTTCAAAGTATGAATGATGGCGTGCTAGTTTTAGACGAATCTTATCGTTTAATCGAGTTTAATAAAGCAGGCCAACAAATGTTTCCTGGATTAACAAAAGACATGCTTGGCGTTAACTTTTATAATTTATGGCGAGACCTTTACGACGAAGTATTCCCTTGTACCTTAGATCAGTCCCCTTTGACTAAAGAAATTCATGTTGATCAACATGGTACTATTTATCAAATGCGAACGAGTTGTCTCGGTGTATCGAAGCAACACAATGGTATTGTCATGCTTTTTACTGATATTACAGAAATGAAAAAGCTACAATTCCAGCTTGAGCATATCGCTTATTATGATGAGCTTACACAGGTGTTAAATCGTCGAGCGTTTTTTCAGCATTGTCTATCTGAATTTTTACAAGCCAAAGAAACTGGTACGCCATATACAGCGATTTTAATGGATATCGATCATTTTAAACGTATTAATGATTTTTATGGACATGACATTGGCGACGTTGTATTACAGGAAGTAGTACAAGCGTGTAAGCAACAAATTGGCAACAATGCATTATTTGCTCGATATGGGGGAGAAGAATTTGTTGTAGCAGTTCGTGCAGATGCGGCGGAGGCCTTCACACTTGCAGAACAAATGCGTCAAACATTGGAACATCATGCCGTACCTATTGATAATACCAACTTGTTGGTTACGTTTAGTATAGGAATTGCACAAGCCACTGGAGACGAAGCCGAGACACTTCGTCAATTGTTAAAACGGGCAGATACCGCGCTTTATGAGGCCAAAAATAATGGTCGAAACCAAGTGAGAATTGAGGGAGAGAACGCTAAGTCATTGCACTTGTACTAGAAGATATATTTAAAAAATAGCGTAGCGAAATTTATAATAATCAATCTAATTTTTGATAAAACGAGTGGATTGTTGTTTCTATCTTTGCTGATCCGATTAACTGACTAAAGGCAGGGTAAAAGTGACTTCATCAGCAGTTTATTCATCAACCACATGTCAACAAATAATGGAGTTGTTCACTCCCATTTGTAACCAAATTTTTAGTCGAGTTAAGTAGTAAAAAATTGATAATAAGCGAATGGTATTGTAGTTACGTAGCCAATACCATTTTTTATGTTAATTACATGAAATCAGACTAAGGTGATAACTCATAGCTTAAGATAGTTGAGTTAAACATTTTACAATATATTCAAAACTATTGATAGCGCTTACATTTTGTGGTTTAATAAGATTGTGAAAGAAAAATTTGTAAACGAATAATAGGGAGGGGTTTTTATTAATGGTATCCAAGTGGAAAGTACTAAGACGTTCATTGCTGCTATCTAGTTTGTTTCTTTTCTGTATTATCCCTACTGCATCCGCCCAATTTTGGGATCTATCTGGGGACACGATGTTACATGACCCGTCGATCACAAAAGAAGGGAATACGTGGTGGGCTTTTGGAACTGGAGAAGTAAATAAAAATGGGATACGTGTTATGGTGTCTAATAACGGTTCTTACTGGTCACCAACCCCTGTGATTTTCCCGTCACCATTATCATGGTGGAAAAATTATGTACCTACCCATGAAACGAATCAATGGGCACCTGACATACAATACTATAATGGAAGGTATTGGTTGTTTTACTCTGTATCATCGTTCGGCTCAAAAAATTCATTGATCGGCTTGACGTCAACAACAAGTATTCAATCAGGTAATTGGCGAGATGATGGTTTAGTTATCCGATCGACTATGAACAATAATTTTAATGCAATTGATGGTGACTTAGTCATTGATGTGAGCGGTGAGCCTTGGTTATCATTTGGTTCATTCTGGAGTGGCATTAAACTAGTAAAATTAGATAAGTATACAATGAAACCGACTGGAAACATTCATTCCATTGCAGCTCGACCAAATCACCCAGAACATGCGATTGAGGCGCCAAATATTACGTATCGAAATGGATATTATTATCTCTTTGTATCATTTGATCACTGCTGTCAAGGAGTGAATAGTGATTATAAAATCGCAGTTGGTAGATCAAGACAAGTTACCGGACCATACTATGACCGAAATGGGGTAAATATGTTACAAGGAGGAGGAACAATTCTTGATGCAGGTAATGAGCGGTGGAGAGGACCAGGGCACCAAGATGTATATAATAATAATGTAATTGTACGACATGCTTATGATGCAGAGAATAACGGGGTTCCAAGGCTATTAATCAATGATTTGTATTGGGATTCTGCTGGGTGGCCGACTTATTAACCAAGATAAGAAAGATGAGGTTGAGACATAACTAAATCAGAAGAACTAGAGTCCGAACAATGTGAACCAAGCGTAGGCAAAATACGCAGACTCCTGTGGGCCCAAGTATGTGCCCGTGGAAAGCGAAATATTTTGCCTAAGTGCTATTATGGTGCACTCTTTAATGTTCGGATTTTTTCTATTCAGTTACGCTTTTGTCCTAGTCGCAATCTTTTATTAGTAGTGGTTACAAAAAATAAATCGTAATAATTACTGTTTACAAATATGAAGAAGCAGGCTATAATATTAAAGCGAACCGTAATAATTACGATTGATGTAAATATATTGTATTGGTTACCATATTTTTTGGTGAATAAATCGTAAACATTATTATTTGAAAAAAGGAGGTAAACACACATGGCAAAAAAATCTAAGATTGCTAAAGAGAAGAAGCGTGAAGTAATGGTTGAACGCTATGCAGAGCTAAGAAGAGAACTGAAAGAAAAAGGCGATTATGAAGCGTTACGCAAGCTTCCACGAGATTCTTCTCCAACCCGAGTGAAACGTCGCTGTGAAGTAACTGGTAGACCAAGAGGTTATATGCGTAAATTTAACATGTCACGAATTGCATTTAGAGAATATGCACATAAAGGCCAATTGCCTGGTGTCAAAAAAGCAAGCTGGTAATTGGGACTTTTATATTAAAATTGTATTAGGGAGTGGAGACAATTGAACAAACGTTGGAATATAATCGCAGTGTTAGGTATCATTGCAATTTTAATCTTAGGAGCATGTGGTGGACAAGCAGCTGAAGAGAGTGCTTCAAATGAATCTGAATCAGATACTGACGCTGCAGTTGAATCAAACGAAGAAACTTTACAAGTTTACACAACGCTTTACCCGTTAGCTTATTTTGCTAATGAAATCGGTGGAGATCATGTTAATGCGGAATCTATTTTACCGCTTGGAGCAGATGCTCATACTTACGAGCCAACTTCAAAAACAATGGTGGATATTGCAGAAGCAGACGCTTTTATCTACAATGGTGCAGGTATGGAAGCATATGCAGAATCCATTACAGATGCTTTATCTGGAGAAGATGTTAGCATTTTAGAAGCGTCAGAAGGAATTTCTTTAATTGACCATTCAGAAGAACATGCCCACGGCCACGAGGAAGAAGGTCATGATCATGCAGAAGGTGAAGACCACGGCCACGAGGAAGAAGGTCACGATCATGCAGAAAGTGAAGACCGTGATCATGCAGAAGAAGGTCACCACCATCATGGGGACAAAGATCCACATGTATGGTTAGATCCAATTCGTGCGATCAGCTTGGCTGAGAATATTAAAAATACATTAGTGGAATTACAACCAGATTCGAAAGATGAATTTGAAGCGAACTTCGAAGATCTTAAAACAAGATTAGAAGAATTAGATACAGACTTCCATAACACATTGGAAAGTGCTCCGAGAAATGAAATTTTAGTTACCCATGCAGGTTATGGCTATTGGGCGAGTGCTTACGGTATTGAGCAGTTAGCTATTTCTGGACTGTCTCCATCTACTGAACCATCACAGAAAAAATTGCAAGAATTAGTAGATACAGTGAAAGAACACAACATTCGCTATTTACTATTTGAACAAAATGTCGAACCAAAAGTTGCTCGAGTGATCCAAGATGAAACAAATGTAGAATCCTTATATATCCATAACTTATCTGTTTTAACAGAAGAAGATGTGGATAATAATGAAGATTACTTTACGCTGATGAATCGAAATCTAGATACTATTAAGATGGCTTTACAAGAATAATAAACAATGAGGCTGACACAAAAGTAAAATGAAATACTCAAAAAACGACTGTTAGATATTTAATGATATCTAACAGTCGTTTTTGGTTGGTGAGGATAATGAAGTAACTGGAAAAATGCGACCCTTTAGTGGGAACAACAAGTGTTATTGACAAATACCAATATTTATTTAAGAAAAAGAAGCGCTTGGAGAGAAGTAACCTCTCTATTCAAGCGCTTCTTTTGTTTATTCACATAGGACAAGGCAAATGCCGTTCCCGTCGTAGTTATTTAATTATTTCAATCCCGCCAATTAAAGGTAGAGGTTTCATTTGACCGTTAGCAGCGTTAACAATGCCTAAGATAAAAAAGACGAAAATAACAATGCTTGCAATAGGAATAATAATAAATACACCTATAATAGGAATTATAGCACCAATAATGTTTACAGCAATACTCGTAAGTAATAAAATAAGTCCTTGATTTGCGTGATATCGAGCAAAGGCAGAGTCTTTTGCTGCAAGAAGCGGAATAAAAAAGAGAATATACCCTAAAATAGCAACTAGCTTGTTTTCTTGCACATCATTTGTATGTGTTGTGTTCGTTTCTAAATCATTCATATAAGTTCCTCCATTTCTAAATAAAAAATAACATTTAATTGTCATAACTTACCTCAAGCTACAAAATAACATAATTCGATTGAGTTGAGAATACTATTTTCAGAAAATAAACTAAATGTACTAAAGTGTTTAAAAACAGAGGGTCCAAAAATTAGGCATAGTCATAAAGGATTACTGATAAGCGTAATCGTTGCAAACTGTTGCTTTTTTATAATAAAAATGGATTTTTTTCACACAAAAACCATTCTTTTTAAATAGGAAGATGCAATCAGTTTAAACAAAAGTTGCTGTAAAAAATTATAATAAAAGAATTAATAAATATACAGAGGCGCTAATTTCTTCGTTAGGTGTATGACTATTTGGAGTTGCTTCTTACAAGGTTGCAATTCTCTTCTCCGCATCTTCCAAATATAATGCTAGTTCTTCACGGGTTAAATAGGGAACGCTACCATAAAATACATGATCAATCACCTGAACATTATTACTATTAAACAACCAGCCAGATGTCAGCATGCGAATAGCACCTGTCAATGGATTTTCTTTTCCGTCAATTTCTTGTGGTTGTCCAGTAGGGGTAAAGAATAGCGCACGTTTACCATCAAACTGTTTTTTAACTTCTTCATTTTCAAAGCTGTATGCAAATCCATGCTGAAAGACCCGATCGACATAGCCTTTCATGATGGCAGGCATCCCGTTCCACCAGCTTGGAAAAATGTAAATATATAAATCACTTGCTAACATGTAATCCATCTCTTGCTTTACATCAGTAGGGAATTGCTTATTTTCACGAACAAACTGCTTATCTTTAATATGTATCATATCTGGACCATCTAACACAGGGTTAAACTTCATTTGATACAAATCACGGACTGTTACCTGATAGTTTTTTGCCTCTAAAGCTTTTGTAACACGTTGCAGTAATGCATGGGAAAAACTTTCTTCTCTTGGATGAGCATAAACAATTAATGCTTTCATAAAATCGACCACCTTCAAAGTCATGTTTAATATTTCACAATCAATAGTTAAAGCATAGCATGAATAATTTTACAGAACAATAGGTTCGTATAGCATTATATTGTCTTCATACGATAAACTAGTGTGAAGGAAGGAGGGGATAATATGCCTGTTTATCGCAAACTAGTAAGAGATAATATCATCGCTATTATCAAAGCAAACAAGCAACATCCACAGTTTCGCATCTTATCCGCTAACGCGTATCGCGATGCACTGATAGATAAACTGAGAGAAGAAGTTGAAGAATTGAACCGAGCCAACCAACTGTCTGATAAAAAAATGTTAGAAAAGTAGGATTTCAACACACAACTGTGGGAGATAGAGAAATTTACTGGGATTGAAGGAGAGTGAGATGGAAGTTAGAGAGTTAAACCAATTAGAAGAAGCACCGATGCATTTATTATTATTAGCTGATCCCTCCCAGTCCCTAAATGAGGAGTATTTGCACAAAGGTCATTGTTATCTGGGGGTGGAAGCGAATGATATTGTGGGCGTATACATACTACTTGCTCAAAGTTCAACAACAATTGAACTAGTAAATCTGGCAGTTGCGCAACAATTTCAAAATCAAGGAATTGGCAAGCAATTGATTAACCATGCTATCCAAGTGGCCAAAAATAATGGATATCAAACGATAGAAGTCGGTACCGGTAATTCTAGTATTGGTCAGCTTGCGTTATATCAGAAATGTGGTTTTAGCATTTATGCAGTGGATAGGGACTTCTTTGTGAAGCATTATGATGAACCAATTTTTGAAAATAGTATTCATTGTAGGGATATAATTCGCTTAAAACAAACTTTGGGCTAATAAGATGATAGAAGCATTGAAGCTTCTATCATCTTACGAGTTATAGCGTTTATTTAACTTATTTCGGTGTGATCGAAAGATGTCTTCAAGTGAGATATCATATTTATTAGCAATGGCACTCAAGTTTCCCAGTACATCACCAAGTTCCTCCATTAATTCTTGTTTTTTTCGTGTGAAAGTTCCTGTACTTTCATCTGGTCTGTCTCGTCCAATTTCTAATGCTCGAACCGCTCTAGCTACTTCTCCTGTTTCTTCTGCTAAAAAACCGATACGAATAAAAATATCCAGCTCTGACCAGCCCCTTTTTTGATAATATGTACGAACCCATTCTTGAAATTCATTTACATTCAACAAAAATCCCTCCTATTCAACTAATATCTAGTATAGCAAAGAATAGGGGAATTTGATTAAATGTAATAAAGAAAAAAACAAGGAGAAAGTATCAAAGAGCTTCTCCTTGTTAAGGATTTTACGGTATTAACACCTTGTCAATGACATGAATGACACCATTAGACGCTTCTATATCCGGAGTAATGACACTGGCATCATTAATACGAACGGGATTAAGGGTAACTTTTGCTTTTTTATCAGCTAGTGTTTTCACTTTCATCTCATCTTTAAGGTCACTAGATAGCACTTTACCTGAAACGACATGATAGAGTAGGATGTCTTTCAAATCATCGCGTGCAAGTAAATCCTCTGCCGTAATTCCTAAATCACTTAATAACTTTTTAAACGCTTCGTCTGTCGGTGCGAATACCGTATAAGGACCATCTTCTTTTAATGTATCGACTAATTCAGCCTTCTCAAGAGCGGAAAGTAAGATACTAAAGTTACCAGCCTCTTTTGCTACATCGACAATGTCCTTTCCACCTGTTGGATTTTCCGCTGCGCTGACATTTGTGGCAAAAGCCATCACCATCATCATCACTACTAGTACCATCGCTAATTTACGTTTCAACATCGTTAATTCCTCCTTCATTCAGTTTCTGAACGATTTTTTCACCTCTAGTATGTTAATCATTTCAATTTTTATCCGACATTCTAATAAATTTTTGAAAAATTAATTCCATTCAAATTCCACACATACATAAGCACCATGTGATAAAATAGATAATCGTTATAAGGGTTTTATAACATTAGTTATTATAGAGATCAGGAGATGTTTTTTTGGCAACATTAATCGATTGGCTAAAGAATATCAACCATAGGTTTTGGTGGATTATCGGAGGACTGACTGTACTATTTATCGCCTCCCTTATTTTTGTTACACATAATGCGATGTTTTATCAACAACCGATTGCGCAAATTGTGAAAATTACTGACGAAACGCAAACGGAAGTAGCAGATGAGCATCAGAATCAAGATATCGTATATACGCAACATATCGTTGCTAAATTGAAAAATGGAGTGCAGAAAGGAAAGGCTTTGACGCTGACCAATGAATACTCAGAATCAAGAGCATATCACCCGAAATTAACCGTTGGACAAGATGTGTTTGTCTCGGTGGACTCGAATGATAGCGGTCAACTAAAGGGAGATATTACCGATGTGAAACGTGACCAAGCATTGCTCATTGTCTCGTGGATTTTTATTATGGTTTTGTTAGCAGTTGGGAAGAAACAAGGGTTATATGCGATGATTAGTTTGGCTGTAAACGCTGTGATTATTACGTTGGCTATTGACATGTATATTGCCACTTCAAATATAAGTTTGTTACTGATCATGAGCGGGGCAGTTATTTTAATAACAGTTCTGTCGCTAGTGTTTATTAGTGGCTTTCAAGCACAAACCTATGCAGCTGCTGTGTCCACGCTTTTGGGGACATTTGTGTTACTATTTATTACGATGTTTGTTCTGTGGCTTACCGATGAACAAGGAATCAGGTTTGAAGAAATGGCATTTTTAAGTCGACCACCACAGGCTATTTTTATGGCAGGGGTTTTAATTGGTGCGTTAGGGGCCGTGATGGATATTGGTGTTTCCATGTCTACCTCGCTGTTTAGCTTGTATGAGCAAAATAATGCGATTTCAAATAAAGATTTAAAAGCGTCGGGAATTGAAATTGGCAAGGATATTATGGGAGCGATGACCAATATTTTGTTTTTTGCCTATGTGAGTGGAACGATTCCTTCCTTATTACTTTATTTAATGAATGACGCAACGGTAGGCTTTACTTTTTCAATGAACCTATCACTTGAATTAACACGTGCCCTCGCTGGTGGGATTGGGATTGTCTTAACGATTCCAATCGGCTTGTACACCACGATTTACTTTATTCATCGGAAGCGGGTGAAAGCATGAATGCGCTTATTGTCTTAGCAGCTGTTTTGTTTTTATTAATGACCATTATTGGTGGAAAAAAAGGTGTTCGTTCCTTTGTTGCGCTATTTATTAATTTCTTTGTGCTTATTGTTGCTGTCTTTATGATGACAGATCCAAATGCCGATCCAATCATTTTAACGTTAATTGCCTGCGCGATTATTAGTTGTGTGACGTTGTTTTTTATTAATGAGATAAATATCAAAACAAAAACGGCATTTATCTCGACATTTTTAACCACAGCGCTCATGTTGTTGTTTATTTTTATGGTGACAGACCAATCAATGATCCATGGCTTTGGAGAAGAAGAAGTGGAAGAACAAACGATCTATTCGTACTATTTAGGGATTAATTTTGTTAAAATTGCCGCTTCTGTCATTATTATGAGCACAATTGGCTCGATTACCGATGAGGCCATTGCTGTCAGTTCGCCGATGTACGAAATTCGTAAACATAATCCAACGATTAGTCGTAAACAATTATTTTTTGCAGGGATGCGTATTGGGAAAGACTTATTAGGGACTAATGCCAATACGTTGTTTTTCGCTTTCTTCGGTGGTTACTTGGCGTTGTTAATTCGTTATAAGGATTTAAACTACACCATCGGTGAAATCATCAATGCCAAAATATTTAGTTCTGAAATGCTTACGATTCTGTGTGGTGGAATCGGCGTTGCATTAATTATTCCTGTAACTGCCATGATTACCGCCTATGTACTCACGCGACCACAAAAACAAAAAGCGTCTGGATAACTGGCTCCAGGCGCTTTTTCTATCTACTTCATAAGCTCCGCACATTAATTATTGGTTAAGATATTCCATTCTCACAAATTCATAAGTATCTCCATTTGTCGCTTGCATGAATGTTTCTCTATCGACAAAGCCAATCTTGCGATACGTCTTTATCGCTCGTTGATTGAATGTCGCTACCGCTAACGTGATACGTTCAGGAGAAAATGTCGTTTGAATAAATGCTAAACATTGTGCTAAAAAATCCGCTCCAAGCCCTATTCCAGTTAAATCGGGTCGCATGCCCAATCCAATCTCCACCGTGTTTGACTCTCTCTGTTCAATTGATAGAAACCCGGCTAGTGCATCATCGCTAGTAACAGCAAAAACGTTTCCCCTTGCGTTAGGATCTGTGAATTCCACTAAATCTTCTGGATCGGATTCCATATCATAAAAAGAATAAATACCGTCATAATGCCAGTGAAAAGCAATCATTTCTACTTGTGCCTGTGTAATAGTAGTAAATTGGTATGTCATGGTTGGTACCCCCCTTTTTTTAATGACATCATACGATAGCTTTTTGAAAAAAATAATCACTTGTCTTTTCACACAACAGGTACGTACAAATTATATTATTTTTCCAATTAAAACGTTGTGAAAACGCTTTAATTGTCGTATGATATTGTTATTAGTTAATGTAATACAACCTTGCTTAACATCATCAAGTTATAAGTACGTGTGGAGAGGAGGAGCATTGCAACATTTATTTACCAACTGACATCACCAGAGAGAACATCTGCTTAAATAGAACATCATTCAATTGACTTCTAAAAAAATGATTGCGCTTTCTTAATTATGCTATCGAAAGGGGAAAACAATGCATTTGATTCGAAAACGGTTAATCTTATTGTTGTTCATTGCTGTGTTATTTTTACCTATTACGTTATATGGAGAGGGGAACGAGGTAATGGCAGAACCTGAAACACCAACATTTGAAAATGCGTCTGTCCATGATCCATCCATTATTCAAGATCGAGATAGCGGGATGTACTATGTATTTGGCTCGCATATTGCTGCTGCAAAATCAGAGAATTTAATTAATTGGAATAACTTTACTAACGGTTATAAGACGCCTGGTAACACACTGTATGGTAATTTGTCTGAAAATCTAGCAGCATCCTTTGAGTGGGCAGGTGAAGATGATGCGGATAGTAGTGGTGGTTTTGCTGTATGGGCACCAGATGTTTTTTGGAACAAGGATTATGTCAATGAAGATGGTTCAAAAGGGGCTTACATGATTTATTATAGTGTTTCTTCTACTTATATTCGCTCTGCAATTGGTGTTGCAGTTTCTCAAGATATTGAAGGGCCTTACAAATATGTAGATACCATCATGTATTCTGGTTTTCATAATGAAGAAGCTTATGATGCAAATAGTGATGTCAATAAACATTGGGAAAATACCAATCTGAGTGACCTAATTGAGGAAGGTGTAATCGATGAAGTCAATCCCGATTGGTTCACGGAAGAAGGAGCATACAATAATAGTTTATACACAAATGCCATTGATGCCAATATTCTTTATGATGAAAATGGTAAGTTATGGATGACTTATGGTTCTTGGTCTGGCGGAACGTTTGTATTGGAATTGGATAAGGAAACAGGTCTGCCAATCTATCCAGGCGAAGATGGGCAAACAAGTGATGGTCGTATGATTGATCGTTATTTTGGTACAAAAATTGCTGGTGGATATGGTCGCTCGGGCGAAGGAACGTATGCCGTTTACGATGAAGCGACAGGTTATTATTATCTCTACATCACTTATGGTGGTTTAGCGTCAGATGGTGGCTACCAAATCAGACAATTCCGTTCTGAAAATATCGATGGACCATATGTGGACGCAGCTGGCAATCAAGCGGTATTTCCAGAATCATTTGATATGGGTGTAGGGAATTTTCCAGGAAATGATGACCATAAACAAATCGGGAATAAAATGATCGGTAACTTCCTATTTGAACGGGCATTAGGTGAAGCTGGAGAAGGCATTGGTACTGGATATGTATCACCAGGTCACAATTCTTATTTGATTGACGATGATTTAGGAAAAGAATTTCTTGTAACACATACACGTTTTCCGCAACAAGGAGAAATGCATGAAGTTCGTGTGCATCAAACGTTTAAAAATAGCAACAATTGGCCTGTTCCAACGCCATATCGTTATGCTGGTGAAACCATTAAACCAGTAGATGAAGCGACTATTACTGGAGATTATAAATATATTAATCATGGCAAAGAAATAACAGGCGATATTACTACGTCTTCATGGATTTCTTTTAATAAAGACGGAAGTATCTCGGGTGCTGTTACTGGAACATGGAGAAAATATGATGATTATCGAGCGGAAGTAAACGTGGATGGAGAAACCTACGATGGTGTGTTTATCAAGCAGTGGGATCCAACCGCGGAAGCATGGGCGATGACATTTAGTGCAATGTCAGGTGATGGTGTTGTTATTTGGGGTAGTCATGCGGTTAATGGTTCTGATCAAGATATAATTGATGGTATTAAACAAGAGTTGTCAGAGCGTTTTGCAGACCCAGTCATCAGTGACATTGCTTTACCGACAACTGGGACCAAAGGGGCAACAATCACATGGGAATCAGCGCAACCAGCGATTATTGCAACCGACGGTACCGTAAACCGTCCAACAGGAGAAGATGCAACGGTTGATATGACAGCTACGATTTTGTTAGGAGAGATGAAGGAAGAAGTTACCATACCAATTACAGTAAAAGCAGCCAAGGAAGGTAAATTAACAGCTTGGTATAATTTTGATGATGGATTGGGCGATCAATCAGGTAATCAAGAGGATGCGACGGTAACTGGTAACCGGATAGATAATGAAGGTGGTGAGATCACTTTTGCAGAAGGAAAAACAGGTAAAGCCTCACAGTTTGATGGCAACACAGGCCTTCGTTTAGCTGATGGATTAATTTCTGATGATAGCTATTCGATCTCCCTCTGGGTCAATCCAGAGGAATTAACGGAGTATTCCACTACCTTTTTTGGTGCAAGAACGGAAAATAATTGGATTAGCTTTGTACCAGAAACTTCATGGGGAAATACCATGGTATGGTCGCACAATGGTGATGATTGGTATGATGTTGCGACAGATTCTACGATTCCGGTGAACCAGTGGTCTCATCTAGCTTTAACAGTAGATGATGGTACAGCTACTTTTTATATTAATGGGGAAGAAAGATTCACAGGAGAAGACTTTCCAAACATTTTTACGTCAGTAGATGGTGCCTTTAGTTTAGGCGTGAATTATTGGGATACCCCATTTAAAGGTTTAATGGATGAAGTGCGTGTCTATGACGGTGTCGCGCTTCCTAGTGACGAAATAACCATGCTATATGAAAACCCAGGGGGCCCTGCTGAACAACCTGAAGAAGAAGCAGGAGAAGAAGGCCCATCTGATGAAGAGCTACCGGATGAAACGATTGTGGATGAAGAGGATTCATCAGGAAGTGATAGCACTATTGGTGAAATGGGTGGACAAACTGATAATCAACAACAAAATCAACAGGACGGTAATCAATTGCCTCATACGTCTACAAACATGTTCACGTATCTTCTTATTGGAGTTGGGTTATTAGTGATCGGAGGGATCACCTATTTTGTTTGGAGAAGAAAGTATAAGAGAATTTAAGCTTTCTACAAATAATTAATAACAAAATGTTGACGCTTTCAATATAGGGGTGTATAATAAAAACAAATCAAATAAACTAAAGACATGTGACTGGTAAAGCAGGCAGGATCTAAATTGACAAATTTTAATTTTTGTCATTTTAGGTCCTTTTTTATTTGATTACATCTATAGAGAAATCAAAAAGGAGGCAAGGAAATGGATTATAAACAGGTTGCAAGAAAAGTTATTAAATTTGTAGGTGGAAAAGAAAATGTATCACATCTTGAACATTGTTCTACAAGACTTCGATTTTCGTTGTATGATAACAACAAAGTGGACACGGAGCAATTAGAAGCAATAGACGGGGTAATGGCTGTCAAGATGTCTGGACAATGTCAAGTTGTGATTGGAAATGAAGTTGTTGAAGTGTATGATGAAGTAGTAAATGAACTAGGGGATACTGTCGTTGAAAGTGAGAATACGACGAATCAATCAAAAGAGAAGCGAAAAATTGGAAGCGTTATATTGGATTTTCTAGTCGGAGTATTTCAACCTTTAGTTCCTGCGATAGCCGGAGGTGGTGTGCTAAAATCCACCTTAATGTTGTTATCCTTATTAGGTTTGATGGACGCTGAAAGTCAAACCTATCAAATTTTTACAATGATTGGGGATGCACCACTTTATTTCCTTCCAATATTAGTAGCCATAACAACAGCAAACAAATTAAAAGCTAATGCATTAGTGGCTGCTTCTGCTGTTGGCGCATTATTGCTACCAAATTTATTGTCAATGATAGAGGACGGTGCACAATTATTTAGCTTTAATCTGCAAAGTATTGCATATGCATATCAAGTGTTTCCTGCTATTTTAACTGTTATCTTATTTGCTCAGGTTGAAAAGCTATGGACGAAGGTGTCACCGAAGCCAATTAGAATTTTCTTCGTTCCAATGATGAGTTTAGTTGTGACTGTACCGATTGCTTTGTTACTATTAGGGCCATTTGGATATACGTTAGGTCAAGGATTATCCTCTGTTATACTCACCATTTTTGAATCGGTAGGATGGATAGCAGTGGCGTTGTTAGCAGCAGTACTTCCGTTTATGGTAGCGACTGGAATGCACAAAGCAATGCTTCCTTATGCCATTACCACTATGGGAGAAATGGGAAGAGAAATTCTATATTTACCAGCCTCTTTGGCACATAACATTGCCGAAAGTGGGGCGTGTTTTGCTGTCTCAATGCGTACGAGTGATAAAAAGCTAAAAGCAACAGCGATTTCAGCTGGAATATCAGCTTTCTTTGGGATAACAGAACCTGCTTTGTATGGGGTCACCATTCAAAATAAGAAAGTACTATCAAGCGTCATGATAGGTTCCTTTATTGGTGGTACATTTATAGGTCTAGTCGGTTTACAAGCCTTTGCCTTAGTTGGCCCGGGGGTTGCTAGTCTACCAATGTTTATTTCGGAAGATTTACCGAGAAATATCATTTATGCAATTTTTGGGTTACTAATATCATTTTTAGCGACTTTTATCGTTACTTTGATTTTATTTAAAGAAAAGAAAGAAGATAAAGCTAAATCTAACAGTAGTAACACATCCTTGTCCCATCATACGGATCTAACAATCTATAGCCCTGTAAAAGGAGAATTGATACCTTTAACAGATGTGAAAGATGATGTGTTTTCAACAAAAGTGATGGGAGACGGGTTAGCGATACAACCGGAAGAAGGAGCTCTTTTTGCCCCAGCAGATGGAAAAATTGAGATGGTCTTTAACACGAAGCATGCGTTAGGGATCGAACTAGATAATGGAGCACAGCTGTTGTTTCATGTAGGTATTGATACGGTTCAATTACAAGGTGAATATTTTGAAGCGCATGTTGAAGTTGGTGAAGAAGTAAAACAAGGTCAACAATTATTAACGTTTGATCTTAATAAAATTATTACGGAAGGGTTTGAACCTACTATTGTTTGTGTTGTTACAAACAATGAGGATTATCAGGTTGAAGTGCAAAATCAAGATAAGCAAGTAACGGAAGAAAGTGAAATTATGACAATAACGAAGATAGGAGAATAAAATATGGATAAACAAGGATTTCCGAAAGATTTTCTATGGGGTGGCGCAATGGCTGCTAATCAAGTGGAAGGTGCGTGGAATGTAGATGGTAAAGGGTTATCAGTAGCAGATATGGCTACATTTAAGTCAAATCTTAAGTTAGAAGATTACGAGGGTCATGTTGCTATTTCATCAGAATTTATTGAAAAGGCAGCCAATGATCCATCTGATAAAGATTATCCAAAACGTAGAGGTATTGATTTTTACCATCGCTACCAAGAAGATTTAGCATTATTTGCAGAAATGGGTTTTAAGGTTTTGCGTGTTTCCATTGCATGGAGTCGGATTTTCCCGACTGGAGAAGAAACGGAACCAAATGAAAAAGGATTACAATTTTACGAAAACCTATTTACAGAAATGAACCGTTTAGGTATCGAACCTATTGTTACGCTATCTCACTATGAAATGCCATTAGCATTAAGCACCAAATACAATGGATGGGTAGAAAGGTCAGTAATTGATGATTTTGTCAGGTTTAGTCAGGCGTGTTTCCACCGTTATAAAGATTTAGTGAAGTATTGGTTAACTTTTAATGAGATTGATAGTATCCATAGGCACCCATTCACAACAGCAGGTATTATTCCAGATCGCTGTCCAGAAGGTAAAGAAGAAGAGATCGTTTATCAAGCATTGCATCATCAATTTGTTGCATCGGCGCGCGTAACAGCAGACTGCCACCGTATCATTCCAGGAAGTCAAGTAGGATGTATGTTAACGAAGCTAACCACTTATCCAAACACATGCGATCCGAAAGATGTAGAAGTCACACTAAAGAAAAATCTGCACAATTATTTCTTTGCTGATGTACAAGTGTTCGGTGAATATCCAACTATGATTGAACGTATGTTAGAAAGAAAAAATATTCATATCAAAATGGATCCTGGTGATAGAGAAATTTTACGTGAACATACCGTAGACTTTGTTTCATTTAGCTATTATATGTCACTAACGGAGTCTGCTAAGGAAGGTATGGAAAAAGCAGCAGGAAATACAATTATGGGTGTTAAAAATCCTTATTTACCTGCGACAGACTGGGGTTGGCAAATTGACCCTGTAGGTCTTAAAATATCTTTAATTGAATTATATGATCGTTACAAAAAACCACTAATCATCGTCGAAAATGGAATGGGAGCATATGATCAAGTGGAGAACGATGGATCTATCCATGATCCGTACCGAATTAATTACTTTAAAGAGCATTTTAAACAAATGAAAGAAGCCGTTGAAGAAGGTGTGGATCTATTCGGCTATACGAGTTGGGGAAGTATTGACTTAGTAAGTGCTGGTACATCTCAAATGTCAAAAAGGTATGGTTTTATTTATGTTGATCAAGATGACGAAGGAAATGGTACCTTAGAGCGTAAGAAGAAAGATTCATTTTATTGGTATAAAAAAGTAATTGAAACAAATGGTGAAGACCTAGATTAACATCCATTCCTTTAAACAGAAGGGTGATCAGATGATAAAAATAAAAAAAGTCTTAAATACGAGCGTTGTATTGGTCGAAAATGAGGATAAAAAAGAGTTTATTATGTTTGGTAAAGGTATTGGATTCGGACAAAAAGTTGGAAATCAAATTATGGAAGAACAAGCTGATCAACTGTTTATGCCAATTGATAATTATAAAGTAAAAGAATTTATGCAGGTTTTAGATTCCATGTCGCCTGAATTAATAGATTTAACACAAGAAATAGTCAATTACGCAGAACAAAAACTAGAGACAAAATTAAATTCAGGTATACTCTTTACGCTTATGGATCATCTAAGCTTTGCTGTGGAGCGATATAAGAAAAATATTAACTTAACAAATCGTGTCTATTGGGAAATTAAGAGTTATTATAAAGAAGAATTTAAGGTTGGTGAGTTTGCACTAAATCGAGTGAATGAAACATTTGATGTGGATTTACCTAAAGAAGAAGCCGCAAACATCGCTTTTCATATCATTAATGCGCATGGAAAAGAACATGAAACGCGTGATGGGATGAAGCACGCAAAGATGATCGGTAGTATTGTGAACTTAGTTAGATATTCCATTAATAGTAATATTGATACGGAAAGTATTCATTATACACGTTTTATTACACATGTTAAGTTTTTTGTAGAACGTTATTATGGTGGTAAGATGCTACAAGATAAAGATGATATGCTTTTTGAACAAATCGCTAATTTGTATCCAGAAGCTATGAATGGAGCTTTCAAAATTAAAGAATATATTGATCAAGTATATGGAGAGAATATACCGAATGATGAGTTAACGTATTTAGCCGTGCATATTCATCGGTTATTGTCTTATGATCAATTAAATAACTAAAGTACAGTTAATGATGGTTTTGTTTTAGGCTACAGAAAATCATTACCCGCTATTTATACGTGATAGTATATGTCAAAGGATTATATCATTTTTTATTGGAAGGCTTTATTTAGTAAGGGATAGTATAGTCCCTTATTGTAACAATTCCAATTGACGTACGTCACGTGAAGTAAAAGCCATAGCCAAAGGTTATACCCTATGAGATATAGCTATTTTTCGATTAAAGAATTGTTTGCTAAACTAAGTGAAGATAGTAGTGGACGATTTTTTAGGAGATGATGGCAATCATTGTTTTATATTTTCTTATTGGGTTTTTAGCTTCTACGATTGGAGCGATTGCTGGTTTGGGTGGGGGGGTCATCATCAAACCAGTTCTAGACTTTTTTGGTGACTTCAATTTACAAACAATCGGTGTTTTATCAGCAGCAACCGTATTCTCAATGGCTACCATGTCATTAATTAAACTTAGGAATAAGGATGTGAAAATTGATAAAATCGTAAGCTCAATCCTTGCTGGAGGTTCCATCCTTGGTGGCATTATCGGAAAAGCAGTTTTTAATTTTATTGCAATTTCTCTAGATATACCAACAATTACAGAAATTATTCAATCATCTGTATTAGCAATACTACTCACGCTTATCTTTGTCTACTTTTTAAATAAGAATAAACTAAAATCATTTGTTTTTAAAAATCGAATCATGATTTTCACGATTGGTTTTACACTTGGTTTCTTCTCCGCATTTCTGGGTATAGGTGGAGGACCGTTGAACGTAACCGTACTCATCTTACTTTTTTCTATGAATGCAAGAGATGCAGCCATTAATTCGATCTTTATTATCTTTTTTTCACAATTATCTGCGCTACTATTAATTGCATTTACTACTGGATTTGGCGACTATGATCTATCGATGTTATGGTACATGATTCCGGGTGGCATATTTGGTGGTCTGATAGGAGCGAATATTACAGTTAAACTATCGAATACGCAAATTGAAAAAATATTTAATATTACGGTGCTCCTTATTATTTCGGTCAATCTATACAATATTGTGAATGTAGTTGTTACTCTATAACCCCCAAAAAGTTTCAATGTAGCATATGAATGCATTGAAACTTTTTTATTGGCGTTATTTTTCAAAAAAATAGAACCATTTGAGGCGCATGCATTTGCCATCATAAAACTTCGTATATAATAGAGATAGAATACGGATTGGCAAAGGAGCATGGAAATGAATATTGAAACCTTACGGATGTTCTGTCTCGTTGTTGATACAGGTAGCATTAGTCAAGCGGCTAAATTATCGTATGTTTCACAACCCGCAGTTACAAAACAAATGCATCAACTTGAAACGACTTATAATACGCTACTATTTGATCGAACAGATGGGCGTTTACTACTAACCGATAGCGGTAAAATACTATACCCATTTGCTAAATCAATAGTAGCAGAGTTTAATCGATCGAAAGCGATAATTGCTGAGAATCAAACAACCTTTCATCAGTCACTAAACATTGGAGCAAGCTTGACGATTGGGGAGTATCTTTTACCAGGTTTGCTAGGGCGATTCAAACAACAACATCCAGAGCTAAATGTTTCTCTATTAGTTGAAAACACACCAAGAATTATTGAAGCACTGCTAGATAATGTGATTGATCTTGCCTTAGTAGAAGGAATTGTTCAAGATGACAATTTAGTGGTGGAGAATATAGCTGATGACGAGCTTGTGCTCATCCATAGTCCCGGCCACCGTTGGAAAGACAGAGAATCGATTGATGTGGCAGAATTAGCTGAGGAACACATGTTATGGCGAGAACCAGCTTCAGGAACGAGGCTGATCATCGAGAACTTTTTAAAAACGAATGGTGTGTTGGATCAAATGCAGAGTTACATGGATTTAGGAAGTACCCAAGCAATTAAAAGTGCAGTAGAAGCAGGTCTTGGTGTCAGTATTGTATCGCGCTTAGCCGTGACAAGAGAGTTGACGCAAGGGGTACTATCGGAAGCGAAAATCAAAGATGTTCATTTCAAACGAAATCTTTGGCTAGTAAAGCAAAAGCAACGGTTCAGTAAAAACAGTGCAACCAATTTTGAAGCTTTTATTAGCAATAATACATAAAAAAGGGAGGTGAAACCAGATGTTGCGTTATTCGGGGAGGTAGGAAAGTAATGGAAATAACATTAATTAGACATGGGAAATCACTACTGACAGAAAACGATCGCATCACTAGCTTTGCGTTTACATCTTGGGTGGAAAAATATGATAAACAAGTCGTGTGCGAGGAAACAAATTTCCCTTGCGAAACGGTAGCAAGAATAGCCAAAACTAACATAATGATGATTTAATAAAATAAGCCTAAATCTTCAATTAATAGTGAGGATTTAGGCTTATCGTTATTTCACTCATAAGTCAATGAAACGTTTATTTATCTTCTTGTATCATCGCTTTTAGTTCTTCTTGTCCTTTGCGAAGTGATTTTACTTCGTTCTCCAATGTATCCATTTTCTCGATAATTGGTTTTAGTGCTTCTTCAAGCATTGCTTGCAGGCGTACTGCTTTTTCATCCATCAATTTCATCTCCTTCAACATATATACTTATTCTTCAATGGGGCTAATAGGGCTGAATGGATTGACTGTGCTCCTTAATTATCGGAGCGGTTGATTTAACAATTTCAATTGTACTTTCATTAAGCATAAGATAAACCCTTTGTGCTTTCATTGCTTGAAAGTGCTAAATTCACTATACATAAGTAAATACTTTAGGCGCATAAGGTAATTATCAATAATATAAGTTTAGACTTATCAATTTCTTCACATTCAAGGTCTGCTAAAAGATATATATTAAATACTTTTTTACAATAAATCTAAATCATGCTAAAAGCAATATATATAATATTACTTTTAAAAAATTGACACATTTCAAAGAATGGAGTGTTTTACTGTGGGCAACTTACATCTTATACCGATTATTCGCTTCGCACACAAATTTATTTAGGCAAACTCCCTAAAGGGAAACGGATTGAAAGATAGTAACTATTATTTTCGCAAAATTCTACCAAACACCTTTATTATAATTGTGAACAGTGATATTTTTACAGTGGCAACTAATATAGCATCTTTAATGAATCTATTAGCTCTCTTAAATTAATACATAACGAAACAATCATTCTACTAACACATTCATTATTTTATTCATTAATTAACAAACCACGTCCTTTTATCACTTGTGCTCACTAAACCATAAGCATGATAAAATAGATAATTTCTGCTATCGGATAAAGAATAAAAATGCCATTAAATACTTGTAATGTTCTAAGTAACCAGTGCTTTTTTTCAAAAGTAATTCCAATGTATAGTAGAGAAATAAATCCAATAATGGGACAAGAGAAGCCTAATGATCCATAGTTGGGAGGGGAAGCATCGATCGTTTCTTCAATGAAAAATGCAAAAAAGATAACATTCACAACAAATAATGAGAGGGGAATAATAAGCTTTCTTTTATTGATGGCTTGTTTAGCCACTATCATCTCTCCTTTTTAAAACGTGAGAAAATTAAATTAAATAAATACCGAAAAATAAGATAAATAAACGCGCCAATTGGAGCGGCATATAAATCTAACCAAAGTCCGTTTTGGTATTGTTTTGGATTTTCAAAAAGAAGAGGAGTTTTCAAAGCGCTATCGAGCAACGAAGGTATCATAAACACGGTCCATGGATTGATTAGCCACTTGTTTACGTTAAACTGACTAGATATACTTTCATAGAGAGTCTCGCCGACTCCGGTTAAAACACCGACAAATGCTACCATATAAAAATAATCGCCTATAGATAAACTATTCTCATTTAAAGGGAAATAATATTCCATAAGTGTATAGGAAATAAAGGTCAATACCAGAGTAGTAAAAAGGACACTCCATACGAATCGAATCGTTTTATAATATGGAAAGCCAGTCTTTTGTAATTGCTTCCGAAAGTTTTTTCTATCCACAGATAAACCTTCCTTCTTCAATCGTAACCCTCCTCGAATTGTTTGAAAAGAATCGTGTTGGTGCATATTATAAAATAAGATTTATGTGAAAACAATGGAATTTGCTTAAATTTCCAATAACCAAATTTGAGTTTTTGAAAGCTATTAGTAAATTGGAGCGAAGAAGTGAGCTTGCCGTAAAGTAAATTACTTGTGATTATAGCGAATGATACTCAACTGGATCTAAAAACATATAGGATGTAACTAAATTTCATTTCATTCAATTGAAGCGCATCCACCGCAATAAAAAAGCACACGATCAGAGTTTTCTAATCGTGTGCGAATAAAGTACAATTACTTATTTTTTATAAACGGAAGCATCAAAAATAGAATTAACTGCTTTCCGTAATTCTTCATTGAACGCTTCGTCTGTCTGATCGGCATGTAGGTCTTGAGTTAATGCACGAGAAAAGCTAGCGATAACGCCTTTGTTAAGTTTCAATTTATTATTTGCTTGTTCTCGAGTATAGCCACCGGATAGCGCTACAACAAGCACTACTTGTGGGTGATCAACTAACTCTTTATATAAGTTTTCTTTATTAGGTAAGGATAACTTAAGCATGACAAGCTCATCTGTTGCTAATGTATCCAGATGGTGCAATAGTTCTTGTTTTAATAGATCCTCGGCTTCTGCCTTTTCCGGACTATGAATATCTACTTCTGGTTCAATAATAGGGACTAATCCAGCACCAATAATTTGTTTTGCTAGCTTAAATTGCTGATCAACGACTTCTTTGATTGCTTCTGGATTTGCTTTTTTAATCACAGAGCGCATTTTCGTACCAAAGATACCATGTTCGTTAGCTCGAGCTAATAAATCATCAAGGTCCGGGATTGGTTTCATCAACTGGACACCATTTTTCTCTTCTGCTAATCCTTTATCAACTTTTAGAAAAGGAACAACTCCTTTTACATTTGCTAAATAATCCGCAGTATAACGACCTTCAATTTTACTATCCATGGTTTGTTCAAAAAGAATTGCGCCGATCACTTGATCAGAATTAAATGCTGGAGCTGTAATAATACGTGTACGCATTTGATGCACGAGCTCAAACATTTCCTCTTCTGTTGAATAGGCATCTTCACTTATACCGTAATCAGCCAAGGCTTTTGGTGTACTACCGCCACTTTGATCTAATGCAGCGATAAACCCATTTCCATTTTGCATTTTTTCCAAATGTTTTGTATTCATACGACCACTCCTTTTCGATTGCTAGCTTCATTTTTCAGTTCAGCTAAATGATATTTAACCTATTTCTAGTTTAGCACTATGAATGTCTCGTTTATAGTAAAGCGCTCAGATAAAAATTTCAAAACAGAATATTTTCATTCTTAATCCATTTTTAGTATGTTAATTAAGTAAGAAAATTAAAGGAGTGATGATCATGAGTCAAACTAGTAAACAAATTCGTTTAGCAAAAAGACCGACAGGAATGCCAGAGCAAGATACATTCTTATTTGATGAAAACGAAGTGAAAGAACCCGCAGAAGGAGAGGTAGTCATCCGTACGCTGTATCTTTCCGTAGATCCATATATGAGAGGACGAATGATCGATGCGCCTTCTTATGTACCACCATTTGAGCTAAACCAAGTAATCACTGGATCAGTTATAGGTGAAGTTGTTCAATCAAATGCGACTAACTTGACTGAAGGGGATATCGTAATCGGTAGTTATGGTTGGCAAACTTATTATACCGCAAATGAAACGGAAGTAAGAAAGATCGATCAAACGATCGCGCCGATTTCTAGTTACTTAAGTATCTTAGGTATGACTGGTTTAACCGCATATTTCGGTTTACTTGATCTAGGTGAACCAACAGAAGGTGAAACGGTGGTGATAACTGGAGCAGCTGGAGCAGTAGGGTCTGTTGTGGGGCAAATTGCCAAGATTAAAGGCTGCCATGTTGTTGGAATTGCCGGATCAGATCAAAAAATTAATTACTTAACTGAAGAATTAGGTTTTGATGAAGGGATCAATTATCGTAATACCGACGATATGACAGCAGCGATTGGACGTGCTTGCCCGAATGGCGTCGATGTTTTCTTTGATAATGTTGGTGGTGACATCGCCGACGCTATTATGCAACATCTTAATAAATACGCACGAATCCCATTATGCGGAGCTATCTCAAGTTATAATTTAGAAGGTGTGGATCAAGGTCCACGTATCCAAACCCAAATAATTAAGAAAAGTGCTCGTATGCAAGGCTTTACGCTAGGTGATTTTGCTAATCGTTTTGATGAAGGTACCAAGGCACTTGCTGAGTGGTTGCGCGAAGGCAAATTAACAGACCGTGTGACAGTGGTAGAAGGGTTTGAACAGACACCAGAAGCATTTCTTGATTTATTTAGAGGCAAAAACATCGGGAAACTAATTGTTAAAGTAGCCGAGCCAGAAGTAAGTAAATAATGAATTTTAAAAATATCAAAATAGGAAATATGAATATTTAAAAATAGTAATAGCCCCCTCCTATGGGTGAGGGGGTTATCCTTATGAGCTTGCTCGCTCACTTTGTTCTTGTTCTTCTTTTTCAGATTTATGAAAGGTATGCTTTGTACCCCATTCATGCATTGCTTCGAGAATCGGTTCTAATGTTTTTCCGTAAGCTGTAATTGAATATTCTACTTTTGGAGGAACTTGAGGATAAACAACGCGTTCAACAATATCTTCATCCTCTAATTCACGTAACTGCTTGGTGAGCATTTTCTGGGTAATTCCAGGCATGGCGCGTTTTAATTCACTAAAACGCTTCGTACCTTGTTGTAATAAATGCAGGATAATAATTGGTTTCCATTTTCCTACGAGTATACCTAACGCATCTTCCACGCGACATTTTTCTGGTACACGTTCAGCCATTGTTGATCTCTCCTTTGGTATCTTTTTTGATACTATACCACTTTTAAGTGCGTACTTACTTTATAAAATATTATATACTAAAATAATAATATAAAATGTTACTAGAAAGCAAGGTGAATTTTAAAAAATGGAAAACAACATGAACCCAGAAAAAGGATTAGAATTTGGTATTTATACACTAGGGGATCACTTAGCTGATCCAACTACAGGAAAACGAATTCCTGCTCAACAACGACTAAAGGAAATTATTGAATATGCAAAGTTAGCAGATCAAGCAGGATTGGATTACTTTAGTGTCGGAGAGAGTCACCAATCTTATTTTGCAACCCAGGCGCATTCGGTAGTACTTGCCGCTATTGCACAAGCGACAGAAAATATTAAAATCGGAAGTTCTTCCACCATTATTAGTACTTCTGATCCCGTGCGCGTGTATGAAGATTTTTCTACCATTGATCTTCTTTCAGGTGGTCGTGCGGAGATAGTTGCTGGCCGAGCATCACGCATCGGTCTATTTGATTTATTAGGTTATGATGTGCAGGACTATGAAGCGTTGTTTGAAGAAAAATTCGATTTGCTACGTCAAATTAATGAAAATGACGTAGTCAATTGGAGTGGAGAGTTTCGTGCCCCATTACGTAATGCAGAGGTAATTCCTCGGCCACAAGAAGGATCATTACCAATTTGGCGTGCGGTTGGTGGATCTCCTGCTAGTGCGATTAAAGCGGGATATGCTGGAGTACCGATGTTCATGGCGCATTTAGGCGGGCCAGCATTCGTCTTTAAGCGTACGGTAGATGCTTATCGTGAAGCGGCTGAGCGGGGTGGTCACAATCCAGCTGAATTACCAGTTGCAACTGCCGGTTTCTTTTATGCAGCCGAAACGACCCAACAAGCGTTACGTGAGATGTACCCACATATTAATGAAGGAATGAAACGGACGAATGGGCAAGGATTTCCGAAACAACACTTTGCTCAAGGAGCAGATCCACACAATATAATCAATGTTGGAAGCCCACAAGAGATTATTGAAAAGATTCTCTATCAGCATGAAATGTTTGGTCACCAACGTTACATTGCGCAAATTGATTTTGGTGGTGTACCATTTGAACGATTAGAAAAAAATATTGAATTAATTGCGACAGAAATATTACCAGCAGTTAAAAAACACACAGCAAAGAAATAGGAGGGATGAAACGGTGAAAATTGTAGGTATATCAGGGTCAATCATTGGTTCAAAAACAAAAATAGCGATGACCCACACCATGAATAAAATAAAAGACAACTATTCAGATGCCGAAGTAAGTTTATTGGATTTAGCCGATTATGAACTTCCTTTCAGTGATGGTCGGAATTACTTGGATTACACTGGAGATGCTGCACACGTACTGCAAACAATTATGGATGCGGATGCATTAATTATTGGAACACCAATTTTCCAAGCATCAATTCCGGCCACATTGAAAAATATTTTTGATTTATTACCGGTGAATGCATTCCGTGATAAAGTGGTAAGCATAGTCGTAACAGCAGGTTCAGCGAAACATTATTTAATCGCAGAACAACAAATAAAACCAATTCTTGCCTATATGAAAGCGCAAGTAGTGCAAACCTATGTTTTTATCGAAGCTGAAGACTTTCTTAACAAAGAAATTATTAATGATGATGTGTTCTTCCGCATCGAACGATTAGTTGAAGATACGGTGATGTTAACTGATACGTTTACACGCATTCGTGAAGAAAAAGAGGCATCTTACGATTTTTAATAGAAATCAGACGTTTTTCATAAGCGTCTGATTTTTTTGTGGGATTTAATTGAATCAATTTTATAATTCAATGTTTGGTTGAAAAATACGAATGATATTTTAGACTAAATGTAGCATACTGCTTCGTTCAGTCAGCAAATGGGGTCGCTTTCCGAAGGCATCACCTCGGGCCCACAAGACGTGGGTCAGTTAGACGTTGTCACACGACGTGACGATTTTAGTTTAACATTCCTTCATCAACAAAAGTGGATCTTCGGTTGATGCGTTTCCTTCAGGATAAGGAACGCTTCGGCAGCGAATCCTCGCACGAAGAAAATAGTTTTTTATTTTCGAGGAGTCTCCCCCGGTTGCTTCCTTCTCTTATTTGTAAAGAAAACATGTAAAAGAAATAGCCATGTAATGTTCGTGTTTTATAAGTGTGGATGCAATTATGAAATTGAATCAATTGTTAAAAATAAACGAAATGATTAAAAGCTGTTGTAATGGATAAAAATGATCTCATCGTTCAAGTTAACCCTGTTTTAAAGTATCTTTTACATCAATGTATTGGTCATCAAGAAAAACCCTTAGTGGTCATCCTCTTATCAAAATTTTAGAATCCCAATGGATAGCGGTATTTCTGGGCAAATTTGAACTTTTTTTGACTAATAGAGCGATAGGCTGCGTGTTTTCTTCTAATTACGTGTATAACGGATGAAAAAAGCGAATGGGAAACGTAAAGTGGTATAATTAGGCATAAACTCGCTATTCGTTAATAGGATGGACTTCATTCGATTTTTATAATATAAGATCTTATGTTAGAATTTTTTACGAAAAGCTTGACGGAAGAAATTTTGATCAGGAGGAGATTGCGATCTCAATAGAAATAGCACCAAAGGGAGAAACATGTAGATTAGTGGCAGCTAATAAAGATGGCGAAGATATTCATGTAACAGTGCTTCATCAAGAAGAAGGTTTTGTATACTTTCCATTGTCTGAAAAAAATGACCAACGACAAGATATTGCGCGTTATATTACAGCTTTACAGGCAGAAATTGAAGCTGGTGTGTACCAAACAAAGTTAGTTGCCATGGAAGATGAAGAAGTATGCTGTTAAGGATAGCACGATTATAATAAGATCCAAAACACCCGCCATTCGGTAGAATGACGGGTACTATTTATTAAGCGGCAATTTTTTCTTTTTTCTGTTTATCTTTATCAACAACGAATAATGCGATAACCATTCCTGCGATGGATAAAATGGATGCAAATAAGAACGCATTATTAAATCCATGTAATGAAGCGTTTTGCGTTATTTGTTGGGCAGCCTCTGCTTGTGACAAATTCACTAATGCTGCAGTGTCTGGTTCATAATTGTTGGCACTCGTTGTTAAAACAGTGAATAAAATCGCAGTACCAATTGATCCGGCTACTTGTTGCATGGTATTCGCCATTGCTGAACCATGCGCATTCCAATCATCTGGGATTTCGTTAAGCGCAGCTGTCATGACAGGCATCATCGCCATTGCAAGCCCTAACATACGAATGGCATAAATGGTTGATAAGAAAGCGAAAGATGTTTCTGTCGTTAAATTCGTAAAGACAAATGTCGTTGCGGCCACGATTGCCAAACCAGGAACTGCAAGCTTTCGGACACCAAATTTATCAAATAACATCCCTGTGATAGGCGACATGAGGCCCATCAAAATGGCACCAGGTAAAAGCATTAACCCCGATTCTAATGGTGAGAATCCGCGTAATCGTTGCATGTACATTGGTAGCACCATTTCTGCACCAATCATTGACATCATAACAATCATGGTAATGATTAGCCCTAGTGTAAAGGTACGGAACTTGAATACTTTAAACTGTAGTAATGGTGTTTCTAACCTTGATTGACGAATGATAAAAAGGGTAAGTATGATCGCTCCAGCAATAAGAGAAATAATTACTTTAGGTTCGGACCATCCGCCACCTTCACCGGCTGTACTAAATCCATATAATAATCCACCAAATCCAAAGGAAGACAGTAAAATAGATAAGATATCTATTCTAGGTTTAGAAATTCTTGTAACATTTTTAACAGCAAAGAATGCTAAAATAACCGTCAAAACAACGATCGGTAACACAACGTAAAATAGAGCGCGCCATTCGAAGTGTTCTACAATCCATCCAGATAGGGTAGGGCCAATCGCTGGACCGAATGAAATAACTATACCAGCCATTCCCATCGTAAAGCCACGTCTTTCTTTTGGAATGACAGTTAAAATAACGGTCATCATAAGTGGTAGCATGATACCAGAACCAGCAGCTTGAACGACACGTCCTGCTAATAAGATAGGAAATGTGTGAGCTATCGCAGCGATTAATGTTCCTATCCCGAAGATAGAGAAAGCAGTCAAAAATAGTTTCCTAGTGGAGAACGTTTCAATTAAGAAAGCAGAGATTGGTATCATAATTCCATTGGTTAATAGAAAGGCGGTGGTTAACCATTGTACTTTATTTTGCGTCACGCCTAAATCCTCCATGATGCTCGGTAAAGCTGTAGCAAGCAACGTTTCATTTAGTATGCCGACAAATGCACCGACTAACATAACGACCAGCATTGGTCCTATTTTTAGATTTTCTGTTTGATTCACTTGTTGTGACATAATTAATTCCTCCTCATCCCTTTTTCGCAAATAATTGCTCTAGTTCCTGCATGTGTTTTTCTAAAGCAGGCTGTGTTTTAATATAAGAAGATAATGCTTCTATAAGATATTCTTCATGCTGGTTTTGCCAAAGATCATTAAGATGTTCAAGTGCTTGTAGCACTTTCTTTTTTGTATCCGAATCACTCTGTAAATGATTCGTAATTACCTTCATTTGATCAAGAAGGTGCCGTACTTTTGTTTCATCACTCATGTCTTTGTTTTTGATGTTCGTTTCCAACATATCGCTTGTTAAAATCGGTTGTTGTTGTTCAATATTAGCAACTAAAATATCCATGTTCGTGACAATGAAATTCGCTAACTTTTCAGAGTCAATTGTCATTTGATCAATAATGATAAGTGAGGCATACTCTCTTAGCACCGCTTCTAAGATAATCGTAAGATCCCAAATAGATGCTTCTGTCTGGGTACCGTATGCATCGATCAGATAGGTCTTGTGTTGGTGTAATAATTTAAAACGAAAGCCTTGCATCACTTCTGCAAACGTATTGTTTGTCTCTTGGGAAGCTTCTTGCAACAAAATTGGTAGGATGCAGCGATCTTGTTTAATTTGGTCTAATTCCGTTTTAATCCGCTGCTTAAATACTTCTCGATTACTCTGGTGATTCGTATTTTGGATGGTATGTAGTGTTTGTAGTAACCCATGATGATGATCCTCAATTAATTCAACAAATAGTTGATCTTTAGAGTCGAAATGGTGATAAAAAGCTCCTTTTGACATACCCGCTTGCGCAGCAATCTGCTGAACCGACGTTTGATGAAATCCATGTTCTGCAAATAATTGTAAAGCCGAATTTTTAATCACTTGCTTTTTTGAAATAACTGTACCCCCTTTGCTTTAACCAATTGGTCAAAAAACAAACCGGATGGTCAATTGCGCAAAAGCAATTATACAGAGCGGTACAAAGTTGTGTCAAGAATTTAAACTTTTACATCATAAAAACAAACTAGCTACATCGAATCGCGAGTGGCTAGCTTTTTAAGAGTGGTCGATCTTGTACATAATAAGAGAGATCTTGACTAGGTCCTTGCAAGATATCCTCTACAATAATCCGTGATAATAATTGACTATAAACCGTCCCGTTATCACCATAAGCATTTAAAAAATAACTATGCGGCGCATCTGGATATCTTCCGATTATGGGTAAGCCATCTCGCATGCCACCGTATTGTCCGGTAAGGTAATAGGCGGGTTTTACCGGTATAGTTGGAAATAACTTATGAAAACCAGTGATTAATTGATCTCTTTTCGCAATTAATTTGCTATCTCGGTCTTCTGGATAAATGGTGTTATCATCTAAACCACCAATAATCACGCGGTTATCGGCTGTTGTACGGATGTATAAATAGGGGCGAGCCGTTTCCCAAATCAACGTCTGATTTGGCCAGCTAGATAAATCAGCAACTGGTTCTGTGGTTACTGTATAAGTACTAACAAAAGTTGCTTGTTTTTCTTTTTTAAACTCCATATTTTCATAACCAGCACAATAAATAACCTGTTTTGCTTGGATGACATGATCCGTATCTGTATGAATCTCGACCCCATCCTCGTGATAAACATGACCATTTAACTTCGTATGCTCAAATACCTGCACTCCTTTATCCATAGCGTACTTTATTAAACCATGGGTAAAAATATACGGATTGAGTTCTGCATCGTTTTTAAAATAAATTGCTGCAGCTTTAGAAAAGGGGTACAGTTCTTCGATATCTTTTCTAGTTAAAAATTGTAATTGGAACTGCTCTTCTTTGAGTAACTGGTATTCTTGTTGTAATCTGCCAATATCTTCTGGATAACTTGCAAAATATAAAGAATCTCTTCTGGTAAAAGAGCAGTCAAACTCGATTTGCTTCGCAGCTAATTCAATATCATTAATTGCTCGGCGACATTGCTGTAAATGTTTGGAAATGTAGGAGGACCCAAATGTATTTCGTAAGTTAATAAACATTTTTTCGCCGGCATATTGAATGAGTGCTGTGTTGGCACTCGTACTGCCATTACCAATATTGTTTTTTTCAATTAAGGCAACATGTAAGCCTGACGAAGCAAGGTAATAGGCACATTGTGCACCGGAACTACCGCCTCCAACGATAAGTACGTCACAAGCTATATCTTCTGTTAATGTAGGATAAGTAGGTGCATCTGGCATGGTAGTTGGCCAATAATAAGTTCCTGATTGTATGTTCATTTGTCTACCTCTTTCATTAGTGGTATTCCGTTTCTTAACTTAACCATTAACCGGAGCGCTTATACCACGAAAAAAGCTCCCGAAAGAGGGAGCATAACTGTGAAGATTCTTACATTTTTTATAACGATTCGTTCTTAAATAAATCCAGCAATGCTTTCGGATGCTGGACTTCATAATCAGGTGCAAGGTCCTTTCTTGGCGCTGTTCGTTTACGGTGATTCATCCAAATTGCTTTCCACCCAACTTGCTTAGCACCAACAATGTCATGATCAAAGGAATCACCAATATAGATCGTATTTTCTTTGTCTAAACCAAGTTGTACTTCAATGATTTCAAAGACCCTTTTATCTGGTTTAGCTACACCCAGTGCACCTGAAATAAATAGATGATTATCTGGAATCCAGCGATCAAGTCTAAGCTTATCGATTTTCATGGCTTGGTGCTCCTTTTCTCCATTGGTTAACACCGCCAATTGGATATCGTCTTGTTGATGGAGTAGTGTTAGTAATTGTTCTACTTCCTCAAATAAGGTCATTTTCTTAAGCTCCGCTAAATAATCTGCTTGAAAATGCAAAGCCTCTTGTCGATTTAACGTAATTTCAAATGTCTTGGCAGCTTCAGTAATGCGATAAACTTGCAAATCTTCTACCGATACTTCGCCAGTAGTACTCTGATGAAATAATTCATCACTGAACTTGCGACTGCTAATATAAAGCTCGTGTAGCTCTTCTTCGGTAAAGGTTCTATCAAAAAAAGCTTGCGCTGCTATTTTAAAGGGTCTAGATTGGTCATATAGTGTATCATCAACGTCAAAAATTATTGTCAGCATAAAAAACACTCCTATGTAAAACTCGTTATGTAGTTATCATAACACGATAGAATAAACCAGTAAGAAAATTCTTAGACGAAAATTAATTTTTTTGAAAATTTTAAGTTGATTGAAAATAATAATATTGATAAAATGTTCACAAGCATTTATATGTACGATTTTCTAACAATAGTTTTTATTAAAATGGATAGGTGTGATGAGATGAAACGAGTATATAATTTTTCAGCTGGACCTTCTATGTTACCGCTACCCGTTCTAGAAAAAGCCCAACAAGAATTACTTAACTATCAAGGTTCTGGAATGTCCGTCATGGAAATTAGTCACCGCTCCGCTTTGTTCACAGATATTATTAAAGAAGCAGAGGCACTCTTGCGTGAATTAATGAATATTCCAAGTAATTATCGTGTGTTATTTTTGCAAAGTGGTGCCTCCCAACAATTTGCGATGGTTCCAATCAATTTAATGACAGGGAGTAAGGTAGTTGATTTTGTGCACACCGGTAGTTGGTCAAAAAAAGCAATTGCAGAAGCCAAAAAATTGGGAGATGTTCGAATCATCGCTTCTTCTGAAGATGAAAATTTCACCTACATTCCAAAAGTAGAGAAAAGCATGATCGATCCGAAAGCTGATTATGTGCATATCACGATGAATAATACGATTGAAGGAACGGTATTTAAAGAGATACCAGACACAGGAGATGTACCGCTCGTCACCGATATGTCATCAAGTATTTTATCTGAAGAAATCGATGTGTCTAAGTTTGGCTTGATTTATGCTGGTGCACAGAAAAATATTGCTCCAGCGGGCCTGACCGTTGTTATTGTTCGAGATGATTTGATTGGTCACGCGCCGGCCGATACACCTGCGATGTTTAATTATCAAACGCATCGTGATAGTCATTCATTATATAATACACCACCGACGTTTGCGATTTATATGGCAAAACTCGTCTTTGAATGGATTAAAGAAGCAGGAGGTTTATCAGCAATAGAAACAGTGAATCGTGAAAAAGCTGCTATGCTTTATAACTACATCGATGCGTCAAAACTATTTACCGCACCTGTTTCACCAGAAAGTCGTTCGCTAATGAATGTTCCGTTTGTTACAGTGGACGGGAATAAAGATCTAGAAGCAGCATTCATCAAACAAGCAGAAGCAGCGGGTTTACACACTTTAAAAGGGCATCGCTCGGTTGGCGGGATGCGAGCTAGTATTTATAATGCCATGCCAATAGAAGGGGTAGAAGTTTTAATTGCATTTATGAAGAAATTTGAACAGCAACATACCTAAGTAAAAACTTATTATTTTTTTTTCGATAAATACCGTTTGTATAAAATAAACTATTAGAATTAATCAACTGTTCTGATAGTTTATTTTTTATTAAAAAATTCTCCAAATTATGTCGATAATAATATTGTGATAAACATCACAAAAATGTGCTGATCTGGAGTGGTAAACAATGAAGAAAATCTTGAGTTTGGGTATTGGTGTGAAATTGGCAACTTTTTTTGGAATACTGGTTGTGGTTAGTAGTGTAAGTTTCTTTTTTACGAATATGTTTCTGACAGAACAGGAGACAGATGCAACCATTATTAATGTAGCAGGAAAACAAAGAATGCTAATCCAAAAGATGAGTAAAGAAGCATTGATTGTTTCTGATGGAAATGGTTCTGCGGATGATCTTGTTGAAACAATCAATATGTTTGATGAAGCTATAGAAGGACTTATGGGTGGTAGTAAATCTTTGGGCTTACCGAAAATGCCTTCTGAAGAAGTTGCTAATCAGCTACAAAGTGTAGAATTACTTTGGCAACCTTTTAAAGAAAATTTACAAATGATAGCAAATGACAATGGGAATGTAGACCAAGCTGTAGCATATATTTTAGACAATAATATGAATTTAGTCTCAGAAATGAATCGTGCTGTTTCTATGTATGAAACTTTTGCAAATAAAAAGGTAGGAAATCTGAAACTCCAATTACTAATTTCAAATATTATTATTATAGCGATAAGTGTCATGGGATTGTTTTTATTTAATTATTTAATTACTAAACCATTGAAACACATGGTTTATGTAGCAGGAAAAATTTCTGCAGGTGATTTGCAAGGAAATGAATTGCAAGTGAAATATAATGACGAAATTGGCAAACTAATACAAGCAATGCAAGCGATGCAAAAAAATTTAAAAACAGTGATAACAAATGTTGGCGAAGCAGCCAAAAAAGTCTCTAGTAATAGTGATTCACTAACAGAGTCAATGAATGAAATTAAAGTCGGAAGTGAACAAATATCTACTTCGATGCAAGAACTATCAAGTGGGACAGATGCACAAGCGAACAGTGCAATGGAACTAACAGAAACGATTGATAGTTATACAACTAAAGTCCAGTCAGCCAACGATAGTGGTCAAGCTGTCTTAAGGTTATCTGCAGAAGTACAGTCTAAAACAGCTGAAGGACGTCGATTGATGAATTCCTCCATTAATCAAATGGAAACCATCGATAGTATTGTTCAAGATGCAGTGCAAAAAGTAAAAGGATTAGACGAGCAATCGAAGCAAATCACGAAACTAATAAATGTTATCAAAGGGATTGCCGATCAAACAAACTTACTATCCTTGAATGCGGCAATAGAAGCAGCTCGTGCTGGAGAACATGGAAAAGGATTTGCTGTTGTTGCGAATGAGGTTCGTGTACTTGCTGAACAAGTGGCGTCTTCAGTCGAAGAAATCACTGGAATTGTCACCGGTATACAACAAGAATCGAATAACGTAGCTGTTACACTGGAAACAGGATATCAACAAGTAAATGAAGGTACAAAACAAATCAATACAACAGGTCAAACATTTGAAGAAATTGGGGAATCTATGTCTAACATGGTTAATCGAATCGAAAACATATCTGCAGATTTGCAAGATATCTCGAAAAATGGGAATGGTATGAGAAAGTCGGTAGAAGATATTTCATCCGTAGCTGAAGAATCAGCAGCAGGTGTTGAAGAAACAGCGGCTTCCGCACAACAAACGGCTAGTTCCATGGAAGAAATAGCAGCTAGTTCGAAAGAATTATCTCAATTAGCAGAGCAATTAACGCAACAAATTAGGCAATTTAAAGTTTAACGAAGAGACAAATTACCTATCCCTCTTGATCTGTGTCTAAAGATAAAAAAGCAGGCTTAATAATAGTACAAGTTTACAGAAATGAGTGATACAGTTATAAAATTATTGCTACAATAGAATAGATCTGTTATATTCTTAATGAAATAAAAAATAATATAGGGTGATGTATGTGAGAAAGGTAATAGGGGTATTTGTCTTGTTTGTATCTCTTATGATTATTTCTGGTTGTGGAACTACAGACAAAAATTCGACAACCACAAACATAGATGATAGCAAATGGAAAGACGTAGAAGAATCTGGAAAATTGGTTGTTGGAACATCAGGAACATTGTATCCGGCTTCTTACTATCCAGAAGGTTCTGATCGTATTACAGGCTATAATGTTGAAGTGATCAGGGAAGTCGCTAAACGACTAGGATTGGAATCAAAGTTTGAAATCATGTCTTTTGATTCCAAAATGGCTGCCTTACAATCGGGACGTGTAGATGTGGTGATGGCTGGACCAAGAGATGAAAGTAAAGAAAAATTTAATTTTAGTGAACCGTTTAAATATTCATATTCCACCATGATTGTTCGCTCAGAAGATCACTCGGGCATCGAATCATTAGAAGATCTTAAAGGTAAAGTAGCAGGTGGCGCTGCAACAACTGTTTATAGTGATATCGCTCGTAAATATGGCGCTGAAGTTAAAACATATGGAAATGCAACCAATGATGTTTATTTGCGAGATGTAGCTAATGGAAGAACAGATGTCATTATCAATGATTATTATTTACAGTCGCTTGCATTAAAAGCTTTCCCTGAATTGGATATTGAGCTACATCCAGACTTGAAGTTTCATCCACAAACAGTCAGCGTCGTAACACCGAAAGAAGACCAGATACTTGCTGATAAGATAGATGAAACAGTAAAAGAAATGAAAAATGATGGAACATTAACGAAACTCTCAGGTGAATTTTTTGGTGGGCAAGATGTATCACAAGAAATCAAGGATGACATTAAAGAAATTGAAGGTATAGAATAAAATAAAAGGAAGCAACTATTTTTTTCTCACATAAAATGGTTGCTTCCTTTTATTTTTTATTGTAAAAAAGTGTTATCATGTACGTCTACTCCTTGAAATAAGTGAATTTTTTCCGATAACTATAATAATAACATTTTTAAAATAGGAGTTGCTCCAATGTTTAAACAGCCAGATCCTAATTATTACGTTGTGCTGGAAGGTCATTATCAATGGGTGATTGTCCTTATATCCATAGCGATTGTTTGGTTTGCAGCTTATGTTGCAATAACTTCCAATCAGCGTATTGTTCAACACAGTTTTTTTAGTAAAAGCATTTGGATACTTTTTTCATCTATTGCGATGGGAATTGGCATATGGGCCATGCATTTTATTGGCATGAGTGCATTTATGATGCCTTTGAAAATGAGTTATAACCACTTGCTAACCATCCTATCTATCGTTCCTGCATTTGGGGCGTCTTTTTTAGCTTTTTATTTGGTGAATCGGAACAATCGTTCGCCATGGTTAAACATAGGGTCAGCTATTGTTATGGGATTAGGGATTTCATCGATGCATTATATCGGAATGGAATCGATGGTTATGGAAGCGAAGATGGTTTATACGCTTGAGATTTTTGTCCTATCAATTATTATTGCGATTGTGGTTTCTTTTATCGCTATTTACATTCTTTCGTCTTTACAAGAAAGAAGGAAGCGCGCATGGGTTAATGCAGGAATAGCAGTATTACTCGCAGTTGCCGTTTCATCGATGCATTATGTCGGTATGTTTGGCACGAAGTTTTATGTTCCGACCGAATACATTTCCAGCCATCATCAAGCGTGGCATATGGATATGAACTTACTAATAGCTGGTGTGTTTGTTTCCGTATTTATATTATTATTATTATTTTTAGTGTCTATTTTTCTTGATCGTTATATTGATTATCGTGTGCGTTTTTTTGATCTAGAGACTAGACTACCGAATGGACGCTATTACGAACGAGAATTACAAAAAAATAGGAATAGTCAAGCGATTGCAGTTTGGCAAATTAATGATCTTGATAAAGTAAACAATGAATACGGGTATGAAACGGGTGATAAATTGGTGCAATTTATTGCGAAGACGTTGCGAATGGTTCGCATACCTTCTGTCACATTGTATCGAATGGAATCCAATCGATTTGCATTCCTAACGCATCGTGATGATCAGTTGTCGCTATTGCAGGAGGAGATGGCGTATATTGCTAAGCGTTGGAAGAGGTTAACTTTCGCAGACAGTGAATTATTGGAATTAAAATCATCTTGTTCGATTGCTTGTATTGAAGATAGTGTAGATGTCAATAAACTATATAATGATGCCTTAACTGTATTTGAACATCCATCTACCATGTTTCAGCAAGAGGTGGTTCGTTATGACCCTGCTATTCATCGGTTTTCTTTTGACCAAAAGATTAGTGAAGATCTTGATCAGGCAATGGAGGCAGACGAGTTGTTTTTGGTATATCAACCAAAAGTAAGTTCAGACGATGGAAAAGTAAAGGGGTTTGAAGCTCTGGTACGCTGGGAGCATCCCACATTTGGCTTTTTATCGCCAGGTGTTTTTATCCCTATTCTTGAACATAGCAATCGTATTTTTGATTTGACCGATTGGGTAATCGAAACAGTATACCAACAATTACTAGAATGGAATAAGGAATTACGTTGTTCAATTAATATAGCGATTAATATTCCAGGTGATTATGTAAGTTCGCAGCGGTTGTTAGAAAAATTAACCCAAATGAAGACAACTTATAATATCAATGCAAAAATTGAGCTAGAGGTAACGGAAACGAGTTTTGTTAGTTCAATTGAGACAGCAAACCATTCCATCAGTCAATTTCGTGAATTAGGGTTCTCTGTTGCGCTTGATGACTTTGGTACTGGATTATCTTCGTTGTCATATCTTAAGCAAATGGCTATTACAACTTTGAAGATTGATAAGTCATTTGTCGATCGTGTCCCAGAATCAGAAAAAGACGCAAATATCCTAAAAGCAATTATTAATTTGGGGCAATCTTTAGGGTTACAAGTAGTCATTGAAGGCGTAGAAACAAAAACACAGGTTACGTATTTACAAGAGATTGCATCTTCTTTCTTATTCCAAGGTTACTATTTTAGTAAGCCGATGGAAGCAGCAAAAGTTATAGAATGGATAAAAACGCATGAGCTTAACTAAGCTCATGCGTTTTTCAGTATATTCTTATTTCATGTTAATTACAATTTTTCCTTTAGCATGGTGAGTCTCGCTTAATTGATGCGCTCTTCTGAGTCCTTCGCCTGAGAATGGGAAGGTATGACCAACTTGTGGTTTTACATCACCTTTCTCTAATAATTCACCCAATTCTCCAAGTTGTGTGCCGTCAGGATTTAACCAATAGCCGTTTGCTTCTACTTGGTATTTATCAGCTAATGATTGGTCAGGTTGGCCTGAAATAGTAACAATTCGTCCGCCTGGTTTTAAAACGGTGAATCCGCGATTAAGGATTTCACCGCCCATTGTATCAATAACAACATCGTAGTCTGCTAATACATCTTCAAAGTTTTCTTTACGGTAATCGATAAACAGGTCAGCACCTAATTCTTTTACATAAGCTTCATTATCTGCACTAGCTGTAGTGGCTACATAAGCACCGATAGACTTAGCAATTTGAATAGCAAGACTACCTACACCACCTGCACCAGCTTGAATTAATACCTTTTCACCAGCCTTCACTTTTGTTACATCCACTAGACATTGCCAAGCGGTTAAGCCGGCTAACGGAATAGATGCAGCTTGTTCAAAAGTTAAACTAGCAGGTTTTTTTGCTAATAAATGTTCATCAACCGCCGCATATTCTGCATAAGTTCCGCGATTGTTGGTGGCTGGTCGAGCAAAAACTTCATCTCCTATTTGAAAATTTTCGACCTTATCTCCTGTCGCAACAACTTTTCCTGCTAAATCCCATCCTAATATAATAGGGAATTCAAGTGGTAGCATATCTTTTAGATATCCACTACGCAATTTCCAATCAATCGGATTAATAGAAGTTGCATATATTTCCACTAATACTTGATTTTCATCAGGAGTTGGTTTGGAAAGCTCCATTTCTTCTAAAACATTACTATCTCCATATTGATTAATAACTACTGCTTTCACTGTAAAACCCCTTTCCTTACTTTTTCTACTAGTCATTATAAGATTTAAAAATTGTAAAAGCAAAAAAGTTGCTCGTTACAAGGAAGAATACATGTTACTATTCCTGGTAGTTACTGTCTTGTAACATTCCTTCTAATTAATTTTTCTATCTCTACAACTATAAATACAAGGAGACCCAATAGAATAGGTGGTATCCAGAAAGATAAGTTAATAGATCCAGTGCCGAAGACGGTATGCATAAATGGTGCATACGTAATGAATAACTGTAATACTAATAAAATCCCACATACTAAAAAAGCAATTTTATTAGTAAAGAATGTTTTGTTTAATGCAAAATGCGCTGTTCGAACATTAAACAGATAAAACATTTTACCAAAAACAACAATGTGTAATGTGACAGTACTTGCAAGCGCATGACTGATCCCATTACCTGTCATTAACGTGTGGGTAAGCACACCTGCACCAGCAACAATTGCTGCAACATAAAATATCCGAAATACGTAATACTTGTTTAAAAATTGTTCATCTTTAGATCTAGGAGCGCGTTGCATAATATCGTATTCTGCTGGTTCATACACAAATGCAAATGAAATCGTAACAGCAGTAACCATGTTAATCCAAAGTAATTGTACTGGGTTTAGTGGCATATCAATTCCTAATAGGATGCTTGCCATAACGATAAATCCTTCCGCTGCACTAGTAGGGAGCAAGAAGATAATCGTTTTTTTTACATTGTCATACACCCGGCGCCCTTCCTCGATCGCATCAACAATGGTTTTGAAGTTATCATTCGTTAAAATCATATTGGAAGCATCTTTGGAAACTTCTGTTCCTTTAATACCCATGGAAACACCAATATCAGCTTTCTTTAATGCTGGGGCGTCATTGACACCATCCCCTGTCATGGAGGTGATCTCGCCATTTTCTTGTAATGCTTTAACAATTCGGAGTTTGTTCTCCGGACTAGTTCGTGCAAACACATCATAATCTTCAATGACATTGGCAAGTTCTTGATCAGTTAATTGATCGATTTCTTTTCCAGTTATAGCTTTGTTCTTTGTGGTAATTCCCATTTGTTTGGCGATTGCGACTGCTGTTGTTGGTTGGTCTCCTGTAATCATTTTTACTTGAACGCCAGCATGATGCGCGGATTGAATCGCTTGAATTGCTTCCTCTCTTGGAGGGTCAACAATACCAGCTAATCCTAGGTAAGTCATGTTGCTCTGTAAATCTTCATGGGTCACTTCAGCTTGATTTATATCTACTTGTTTATAAGCGGATGCAATAACGCGTTGTCCTTTTTCTGCTAATTCCTCCATCTTATCAACCCAGTAATCACGATGAAATGCTTGATCATTTTGTATCATGTTAAATATGGCATTGGGAGCTCCTTTGACAAAAATATATCGGGTATCATTAACTTCTGCAAGGGTTGCCATATATTTATAATCCGAATCAAATGGTATCTTATCAATTACATCAGCATTGGGGATGTCGATGGATGCTTTTTCAGCTAACGTAATAAAACAACCATCGGTAGGTTCTCCGCTTATGTTCCATTTCCCGTTGTCATCTTTAAATAGAGCTGCTTCATTCGCAGTTTTGGTAGTTAACAGAAATTTCTGTAGTAAAGGGTCCGTTTCATTATCGTTATGAGTTGCTGTAATGCTTCCAGAGGGATTATACCCTGTTCCTGTAATTTCGTAGCTTTGGTTAGGTGTGACCAAGGTGGTAACCGTCATTTCATTTTTGGTCAGTGTTCCTGTTTTATCAGAATTTATTACCGTTACCGATCCTAGTGTCTCAACAGATGGTAAGTTTTTTACGATGGCATGCTTTTTGGCCATTTTTTGCACGCCAATGGCTAGGATCATCGACATAATGGCAGGCAAGCCCTCAGGAATAGAGCCAACGACCATAGCAATGACAGATAGGAAAAGCTCACCGATCGCATAATCGCGAAAGAAATAGGCAAATACAAAAAATAAAACGGCAATACCGACGACGGCAATGGTTACCGCTGTTCCGAATTTCTCCGTTTGTTTTGTTAAAGGTGTTTCCATTTCTTTCACTTCAGCCATACTTCTATTAATCTTTCCGATTTCTGTGTTATTTCCGGTTTCGACTACGATGCCTATACCAGCACCTGAGGTGACAGAAGTACCGGAAAAAGCCATGTTTTGTCGATCAGCTAGCATAGTATCTTCAGAAAGTGTGTCCGTTGTTTTTTCGACCGAAGCAGATTCCCCGGTTAGAGCTGATTCTTCTAGTTTTAAATTATCCGCATCAATAATACGTAAATCAGCTGGTACCCGATCGCCTGGAAATAAATAAACAATATCCCCTTTGACTAGCTCTGTTGCATCTAATTCTATTCTTGAACCATCCCGAGCTACCGTAGCTTCGAGGGAGAGCATATTTTTAATACTATCTAACGCTTTTTCTGCTTTGTTTTCTTGGAAATAGCCTATGAGAGCGTTTACGATTACTACCATACCGATAACGGTAGCGTCGATATAATGATTAATTAGCAGCGTGATAATTGTAGATGCGATTAGCACATAGATAATTACATCTTGAAATTGTTTAACAAACTTTTTGAGTTTTGATTCTTTTTTTATTTTATTTAGTTTATTTGGACCTTGATCATTTAACCGCTGTTGTGCGGTTTCAGTAGACAGACCGTGATTTGGATCGACCGCTAACGATGCTTTTACCTTTTCCGCATCATAATGATGCCAACTTCTACTTTTATCTGTTGCTTTTTCCATTTATCGCTTCCTCCATATACTAGTTTTGTTATCCGATTCCCAAGGAACAATTTGAATAAACCCATTGGTAACAAGTAAGTTTCACTAATAATTACGCTTCTCGAGTCATATACTTTTTAAAGGTGATAGAGGAGGGCTGAGCATGAAACATATTTTACTGATTAATGGTCATCAATGGTACCCACATAGCAAAGGAGAATTAAATCAGACTATATTTGAATGGATGAAAGACTATCTGAAACCTAAATTTGAGTTAACCACGACAATTGTGGATCAAGGGTATGAGGTGGAAGCGGAGCGAAAAAAATTTCTAGATGCAGATGTGGTGATTTATCAAACACCTATTTTTTGGTTTAGTTTACCTGGTAGTTTCAAGTTATATTTTGATCAAGTGCTTAACCGTGGTACTTTTTTTGACAAAGGGGAAGGTTATGGACAAGGTGGATTACTAACAAATAAATATTATATGTTGTCAACCACATGGAGTGCACCTTTTGAGGAATTCGCCAACCGTAATGGTTTCTTTGGCGAACGGGATATAGAAGATGTACTAGCTCCATTTCATTACATGCATGATTTTATTGGTATGAAGCCACTTAAAGGTATTTCCATTCATAGTGTTTTTAAAGAACTTCAGCTTGATGATTATAAAAAGAAGCTTCAAACCCACTTAACGGAATTATTTCATTTGTAATAATGAAAAGTAAGGTGATCATCAAGCGAGATGATTGCCTTTTTATATGTGAAAAAGCCTTGTTTATCTGCTAGGGAAATAACGATGTTCTTAAATGGACTTTATGGTAAAATAGGATAGATGCGATATAATACGCAATCGTTCGCAAAAAGGTAGGTTTCATTTATGGCGGAAGAGAATATAACAAGAATCATGCAAGAGGGAAAAGAATTTATTCTAATTGGGACAGCCCATGTTTCTAAAGATAGTGCAGAACAAGTGAAACAAGTTATCGAACAAGAAAATCCAGATGCAGTTTGCATCGAATTAGATAAACAACGGTATGCGTCAATTATGGACGGACAAAAATGGAAAGACATGGATATTTTTAACGTGATTAAAGAGAAAAAAGCATCTTTACTGTTAATGAATCTTGCTATTTCATCGTTTCAAAAACGAATGGCCAAGCAGTTTGGGATCGAAGCGGGACAGGAAATGATCCAGGGCATAGCATCAGCAAAAGAAACTGGTGCCCAATTAGTTCTAGCTGACCGAAATATTCAAATTACATTTGCCCGCATTTGGGGAGGCGTTGGTTTTAAAGGAAAGATGATGCTGCTGGCGCAAGTTTTTTCAGGTATTTTCACAAAGGAAACAATTACCGAAGAAGACTTAGAAAAAATGAAAAGCCAAGATTCTATTGAAACAATACTGAATGAATTTTCACAGTCATTTCCACGATTAAAGACGCCTTTAATTGATGAGAGAGACCAGTATCTAGCCCAAAAAATTAAAACAGCGCCAGGACAAAAAGTTGTCGCTGTATTAGGGGCGGCCCATGTACCTGGTATCACAAAAGAAATTAAAAAGGATCATGATTTGACTGCTTTAACAAAAGTACCACCAAAATCAAAGTGGCCAAAGATCGTTGGCTGGTCCATTCCAATTTTAATTATTGCGCTAATTGCGTACACATTTTTTGCTAATCCTAGCGCTGGTTGGCAACAAACGATTAGTTGGCTGTTATGGAATGGTTCGTTTTCTGCTTTAGGTGTAGCGATTGCTTTCGGACATCCATTGACGATTTTGACTGCATTTATCGCAGCACCTATTACATCACTAAATCCGTTAATCGCAGCTGGTTGGTTTGCTGGAATTGTTCAAGCCTTTATCAAACGTCCGCATGTGTCTGATTTTGAGCAACTCTCAGATGATGTCTTCACGGTGAAAGGTTTCTGGCGAAATAAAGTGACCAGAGTGCTTTTAATTGTTGTCTTAGCTAACTTAGGCAGTACGTTAGGAACGGTTATAGCTGGTACGGATATTGTTCGACTTTTCTTTAATAATTTATAGTATGTAAAAAAATCATTCTTATTTTGAATAGGAATGATTTTTTTTATAAGATAAGCGACCGTTAGTATGGATGGAAGGGAATTACAGGTTACTTTTGTCGCTAACGCTTTCTTTTACCTATATCTGTCTTGAAGAAGTTGCTGGTGAAACAAATAATTCAAACAGATTTCAACATTCTTCTTTTCTTTCATAATCGGAGAAACGATACAAGAAAAGGTTCGTGTTAGTTGCCTATCTTTAATCGGTAATTGAACTAAATGACCATCTGTCACCTCTCGTTTAATAACACTTTGTGAAAGCAAGGAAACGCCTTGTCCTTGCATCACGGTTTCTTTAATCCCTTGATGACTATTAATCGTAAGAAAACCTTTTGCTTTTAATGCCTCTTTACGGATCACGTGATATAGATATTCACGCGTTCCAGACCCTTCTTCTCTGGTAATCCAGAATTGATTTTGCAAGTTCTTAATGGACAGTTTTTCCTTAGCTGCTAAGGGGTGCGTTGGTGCAGCAATGAAGAATAATTCATCTTCCATAAAGGGATAAACCTCTACTTCTGTTTCATTTGTCTGCCCCTCAATAAGACCAATGTCAACTTGGAAAAGTTTGACCGCGTCAACGATTTCTTCGGTATTTCCGATTACAGCTTCTAGGATTAAATTAGGATAATGCTTTTGCAAATCCATTAATAATGTCGGTAAAATATATTCGCCAATCGTGAGACTAGCACCAACGGTTAATTTTCCTGAGACATTGTGATGATGCGTAGCAATTTCTTGTTTGGCATTCTCAAACATTGTTAATATTTGTTTGGCGCGCTGGTACAGAATATCTCCTGTTGGTGTGACTTGAAACCCTTTTTTTGAACGGTCTAACAACTGCGTATCGAATATGGTTTCTAAATTTTTAATATGCAAACTTACACTAGGCTGTGAGATCAATAGTTTGTCTGCTGTTTTAGTAAAATTTTTTATTTCAACCAATGTGACAAAGGTTCGTAAAGCATCTAAGTGCATCTTCATCCTCCTGCTATTAAAAAAACTAATCGTAATCATTAAATATATGTATTTCCTTAATCAATTATACAGGCGTAAAGTGATAAGGAGAAGAGCATAAGGATGTGTTAATCATGAGTCAAAAAAATCAAGGGTTCATGCAAGGGATTGCCTTAACCTTACTACTTGCAGTCCTTGCGAGATTAATAGCAAAAATCCCCTTTTTATCAATATTAGGTGCGTTAGTATTAGCGATTTTACTTGGTGCACTATGGAAATTTACGATCGGAAAAAGAGCAGATTGGGACACAGGTATTACATTTTCAAGTAAAAAACTATTACGAATTGGCATTGTCTTACTTGGTATGCGTCTTAATCTGATCGATATCTATCATGCCGGTAGTAATGTGTTCTTGATTGCTGTGATTCAAGTTACGTTTGCGTTGGTGGTTGTTTATACTTTGACCCGCTTCTTCGGCGTGGAGAAAAAGCTAGGGATTTTAGTTGCCTGTGGTACAGCCATTTGTGGAGCTGCAGCGGTGGTTGCTATTGCTCCAACGATAAAAGCAAAGGATAACGAAACAGCGATCGGTGCGGCAACGATCGCGGTATTGGGAACCATTTTCACCCTTGTGTATACGGTAATCTATGCTGTGTTGGGGTTAAACACGGTTCAGTATGGTGTGTTTGCAGGAGGAACCTTGCATGAAGTGGCGCACGTTATTGCAGCAGCTGATATTGGGGGCGCAGCTGCCGTTGATATGGCAGTCATCGTTAAACTAACAAGAGTTGCGCTACTAGTACCTGTTGCACTAATTATTGGTTATTTTTATCGAAAAACAGAAGCGCATAACATGGAAGAAAAAGAACCACTATTTTCTTTTTCTTCGGTACCGTGGTTTATTGTTGGATTCTTACTGATGAGCGGGATCAATTCATTAGGGATTTTTTCAGATCAAGTAGCGGGATATGTGGTGGACTTAGCGTATCTATTGATCGGCATGGCCATGGCAGGTCTGGGCTTAAATGTTGATTTACAAACATTTCGTAAGTGGGGAACGAAGGCATTTACCGCAGCATTAATTGGTTCTGTTTTACTAGCATTACTAGGTTACTTGCTTGTCCATCTCTTTCAGTTACGTTAATGCCTGATTGGTTGGGAAAATTTTAAAAAAATTGTAAAAAAGGCTTGCTAAAATCGTACATGGTGCTATGATAGATTTGCATTTATGATTTTTTCTAAAAGATTGCTAGTTCGTTTCAAAAATTGTAGTTTACTTTTTACATGGAGAGTGTGAACCACCATTATGAAAATGGTAACATTTAATGCATTTCGTACGATTGGTATGCCCAATGTTCGTTATATTAAGCCTGACCTGATGTTTCAAGAGAGCGATAGTATTCAGGAAGCAGATATTTGTTTGTTCCCTGAAACCTGGCAAGTTCCAGCGTTAGTATATGGTTGGAAAAAGGCGATTTTTCCAAGCATTGAAAGCTTGCAACTTGGTTTTAGTAAAATCGAGATGACCCGTGCACTTTGGACAGTAGCGAAAGAGCATGTCCCTTATACCGAAATTCTAGCAAATACAGCGACAAATCGAGCAGCGATTTTAGATACTTTCCCGTTTCCATTCGTGGCAAAAGAAGTGCGAAACTCGATGGGAAGAGGTACATTTTTAATAGAAAATGAAGAAGAATTTTATGCTTATGCGGACACCAATAGTGTGCTGTATATTCAATCGTACCTCGAAAATGATGGAAAGGATATCCGGATTTGTGTGATTGGAGACGATGTGTATGCGTCCTATTGGCGCATTGGCCTGGAAGGGGAGTTTTTGCACAATGTCGCCAAAGGTGGCGAACTTTGTTACGATTTTATTCCACCTGAAGCGATCAATCTAGTTCGAGATGTTGCGCGAAAACTGAACATTAATCATGCAGGGTTTGATGTGATGATTAGTGATGGGAAGCTATACATTTTGGAGTTTAATGTGTTGTTTGGTAATCAAGGATTAAAAACACAAGGATTATCTGTTGAACAAGCAATCTATCACTATATTCAAAATCAATTTCATCACCCATTCCCAACCAGCCCACTTGCATCCAAGAAGACCATTTCTTAATGTGAAAGCACCTAACATATAGGTGCTTTTTTTGTTTAAATAGGTTTGTTCCTAATCAAAAAGGGTAAAAATTAGAGATATTGTATAAAAGAGAGGGAATACCGTGGTGAAACAGCGTACTATCGTTTGGTTTCGTAAAGATTTACGATTACATGATAATCGAGCTTTCATAGCTGCAGCAAGAAGGGGAGAGGTTGTACCTGTATTTATTTTTGCACCAGAGGAAGAAGATGTCCCGGTCGGAGCAGCGAGTAAATGGTGGCTTCATCATAGTTTACAAGCACTATCTGAGCAATTAGCCAGTCATGGTATACCTTTACTGCTACGGAAAGGGACAAGCAAAGAAATTTTAACTGATCTACTAGCAGAAACAAATGCTGATGCCGTTTACTTCAATACTCGTTATGAACCGGCTATTCGGCGTAGAGATAGTAACTTAATCGATTATTTGAAAGCAAAAGAGATTGATGTTCAGACTTATACTTCAGAACTTTTGTTTGAACCGGGGTCGATAACAAATAAACAAGGTGAAATATATAAAATATTTACGCCGTTTTGGAAGCAAGCTAGAACACAATATGTCGCAGCTTCTCAAGCTATCCCACCTACTTTAACATCAGGGGTGCCCGATCAAGTCAGTGTCGGAAAACTGCAAGATTTAACATTATTGCCCAACTATCTATGGTACAAAAAATTAAACGCTTATTGGCGGCCTGGCGAGCAGCACGCCCTTGAAAAATGGCAAGACTTCTTAAATACGACCATTATGTATTATGATGATGAACGTGATTACCCAGCCAAGGATGGCGTTTCCGGACTGTCGCCATACCTAGCTTGGGGAGAAATCAGTCCGCGGATGATGTGGCATGATATTTCAGAATTGCTTGCGTATCAAGATATAAATCAAGAGCAGGAAGCATACGGTCAGGTAGAAGCTTTTTTAAGACAAATTGTATGGCGTGATTTCGCTTATCACCAATTAGTTAGCTTTCCGCAAGTAATTAATCAACCGTTAAAACCAGAATTTAAAGCATTTCAGTGGTTAGAGGATGAACAAGCTTTAACGAGATGGCAAAAAGGACTAACAGGCTATCCTGTTGTTGATGCTGGTATGCGTGAATTGTGGGAAACGGGATGGATGCACAACCGAATACGTATGGTGACTGCCTCTTTTCTCATCAAACACCTGTTAATTCATTGGAAAGAAGGAGCAGCATGGTTTCGGGATACACTCGTTGATCACGATGTCGCCAACAATATTATGGGGTGGCAATGGGTAGCGGGATCAGGTTACGATGCTTCTCCATTTTTCCGTATTTTTAACCCGGTTACCCAAGGAGATAAGTTTGATGCAGCTGGTGATTATGTTCGGAAATGGGTTCCAGAACTGGCGAGCTTACCGACAAAATATTTATTTGCACCATGGACCGCGCCTAAGGAAGTGCTAGCCGAAGCGGGTATTGTGTTAGGAGAAACGTATCCAAATAAAATAGTAGATCACAAGGCGGCACGGGAAAGGGCTTTAGCAACTTATCATGAGATGAAGGAGGTAAAATGATGCGTGTATTTTTTTCTAATCTTGTTGCAATCCTCATGGTTATTACCGTGAATGCATTAGCAAATATTCTACCGATTAATGGACAAACAACGGGAGAGATATCCGATCGCCTGAACGTATTGTTTACACCGGCAGGTTATGTCTTTAGTATATGGGGACTTATTTATTTATTGCTCGTTATATGGGTGTTACGTCAACTTCCACCTCAGCGCAGAGAACTAGACCTGTACCAAGATACGTATGGATTATTCTGGATAACTAGTGTGTTGAATGTGGCGTGGATTTTATTATGGCATTATAACTATTTTGGTTTCACTGTTATCGTGATGCTTGGTTTATTACTTTCATTAATTACCTTGTATAGGAAAGTGCAAGCAAGAAAGCAGAGTCCATTCGATTTATTGCCACTTTCGATTTACTTAGGCTGGATTAGTGTCGCAACCATTACCAATATTGCCTACTACCTTAAGTATCTGGAATGGGATGGTTTTGGTCTGTCGGATCAAGTCTGGACGATTATCCTGCTTGGTGTAGCAGGTATACTTGCGCTATGGTTCCGAATAACACAACATGATGTTTTTTATCCACTTGTATTTATATGGGCGACGATTGGGATCGCGGTGAAAAATTATCCGTCTTATTCGGTAATAAGCTATGTAGCTGTTGGCGTAGTGATCGTTATTGTTATTGGGTTGTTTATTAGAAAAAAAGATCCAAATCGTATGTTTTATTAATTCATTAATAGGATTGCATAAAACACATCTCTAAGCAATTTGAAGCGGAAAAAAAGAGGTTTTAAATCCACGTAGCAAATAAGTATAGAAATAGTGTATCTGCCTACGTTGCTCTAATTAACGTGATAACCATAAAAATAACTTTGTATATAGTCATTTGGTTGGCGGCAATAAGATTATCGAGCGTACTATTTTAACAACAGGTACGCTTGGTTTTAATCTGTAAAATCAAATAATTGCTCCATATTAATATTTTTCATCACACTATCATGTTTATACACAAATGTATCGCTTTTCGGATCATAATCGTAATCTTCTGCCCATTCTTGTTTATGTTCAATAATTTGTTGTAAGGCATAACTGATTGCAAGAACCTCTTTATCAGACATAATTGGGTGTAAAGAAACACGAATCCAACCTGGTTTTAATGCCATATTACCTGCTTCAGCTGCTTTCGCCATTTTGGCTGAGCTGTCTGGATCAATATCTAGTAAGTAATGCCCATATGGGCCAGCGCAAGAACACCCGCCCCTTGTTTGAATGCCGAAACGATCATTTAATAATTTTACTACTAACTGGTGATGTATTTCTTCTACTCGAAAAGAAATAATGCCCATACATGCTTGCAAAGCTGCGTTTCCTAAAATCGATACTCCTTCCATTTTGTTTAAAAGTGGCACAAAAAGTTGGATGACTTCCCGTTTTCGATCTTGCATGGCATCCACACCCATTTGCTCTTTTAATTTAATTGCTAATGCTGCGCGAATAAGTTGTAGGAAGCCTGGTGTTCCGCCATCTTCTCGTGCTTCGGTGTGGCCGGAATACTTATAGCCACCCCAATTATCTGTCCATAAAACCGTGCCCCCTCCTGGATTGTCAGGTATGTCACTTGTAATATGGTTTTTTGAAACGAGCAAGAGACCACTTGAACCAGGACCGCCAAGAAATTTATGAGGAGAAAAAAAGATTCCGTCTAGACATTCTTGTGGGGCAGTTGGGTGCATGTCGATCGCAACATAAGGCGCAGACGCAGCAAAATCGATAAAACAGATTCCACCATACTCATGCATGAGACGAGCCAACTGGTGATAATCTGTTTGTAATCCGGTTACATTGGAGCAAGCAGTGAACGCGCCAATCTTTAATTTGCGATGAGTGTATTGTTTTAAGTAATGTTCTAACACTACTGTATCTACATTCCCATATTGATCAGCAGGCAGCATAATGCAATCCCCAATGGTTTCTTTCCAAGATAAGTAATTGGAGTGATGCTCCATATGGCTGACAAAAATAATCGGACGATCAGCTTCATTTATTTTCATGTTTTGTTGCAGTTGTTTGGGAACGCGAATCCCCATTAAACGTTGTAACTTATTGACGGCGTCTGTCATACCGGCCCCTGTTGCAATTAATACATCATTTTCATTTGCATTAACATGCTTTTTAATGACATCTTTTGCATAATCATAGGCTGCGGTTGTTGTGCTCCCGGTAATAGTTGATTCTGTGTGGGTATTCCCAATCCATGGTCCAACTTTATGCAATAACTTTGCCTCAATTGGGCGGTACAGTCTCCCGCTCGCCGTCCAGTCGGCGTAAATCATTCGTTTATCCCCATAAGGAGTTTTAATAAGTTGGTTATAGCCAACGACATTTTTCCGAAAATGGTCAAAGTAATTCTCCAGCTCATTCTTAGGATAAAGCGTTTTTGATCCAATTTTAGCCTTAAACATAATGGTCCACCTTCCCAGCAATCCATACTATAGTGCTATCCTATGCTAGAGAATGAAAAAATGTTAGGCATTTATCACAAGGAATCTTTCAAATAAACAATTGCATATTTGACTGTAGAGCCCCTTTTAAATAGGTTTTTGCATCGACAATTTCTAGTTCGGGAATCAACTCTTCTTCTTTAAACCCCATAATCTCTAAAGAAAGTTTACAACCATAAAATTTCACGTGTTTTTTTCGAGCTCCTTTTAAAAAATGAATGACATGTGGAGCATGGTGGTCATCGATCATATCAACTAATAATTTCTTTCCAAGGCCGCTGAAATTCATATTAGATAATGGTAAGTCTTCTGCGCCTTTGGGGGAAAAACGACTAAACATTTTTTCATAAAGGGATTTATCTTCATTTGAAATTTTATCTGGTTCACGAACAAGCCACAATCCCCAAAAGGCAAAAAACATGGTAACTTCAATATCAAGTTCTCGAGCTGCATTTGCTAGAATTAATCCTGCCATAGCCTTATCATATTCACCGCTGAACATTAACAAATTCATTTTGTCTTGCACGTATTTCACTCCTTAAATAGTTAATCGGTTTTTAGGATTTGATATTTTGTGGAAAACATGTGTAATATATTTCGATTTTGTTAAAAAAGTATAAAAAAGATAGATTTCTATGCTGAAAGTGATAAAATAAATTTAAGTACAGGATAATTTTGATGGGGGGATACCGAATATGCAGCTATGGATGAAACGGATATTTGTAACATTTATTTCAATCGTAACGCTCGGTTTGTATGTTCCGCCCATGCAAATACATACAGATGCTGAAGCTTCTAATAAAGAGGTAAAACCATCTGATGAAAGTACACATAATGAGACAATGGAAGTTGTTCTGGAGACAAACAATCACAAGTTTGCACCGGAACCACTTTATGACAGTACGACTGATCGATTAATCGAACAAGCAAAACTACAAACGGTAACCAAACTAGGTCCTAAAATCGCAAATCAAATTGATGATGATATAGAAACGGATATTTTACCTGGAATTGAATCCGTGTTACAGACGTTGCTAGATGAATTACCTGAAAAAGAAATTAATCAGTTGCGTATTTCTGAAGAGAAAGCTGCGGGATATGGTGAAAAAATTTTTGATGTATATAACGAAGAAACCGGGAAGGATATCATCCGATTTCATGTTCGTAGAGATAATCGACCGCAAGAAGGGTATTGGTTCAATTTTCATTACCATACCTTATCTGATAACTATGAAGTACACCACAATATAGGAGAAATATTTTGGAGTAAAGACACCCCGCCAAAATGGATGTCTTGAAATAAACAAGCCAGTGCATGTTGAATGTACTGGCTTTTCGTATGAAAAAATTATTCTTCTTCCATCAAGGAACCGAGGATTTCATAAGAACGAATGCGATCTTGCTGATGATAGATTTGTGAGCTCACAATTGCTTCGTTTGCACCTGTTTTACTTAAGAAATTGCCTAGTTTTTCTTTTACTGTGATGGGATCTCCAGCAATTGTGGCATCTGATTGTAGTATTTTTTTGGCAGATGCACGTTCACGCTCGGACCAAACTGCCTCAACATCATCAATTGGTGGCTGTAATTTGGTAGGGTTACCTTTGGTAATATTTAAGAATTGTTGTTGTTGAGAAGTTGCTAACCATTCCGCTCGCTCCTGCGTATCAGCGGCTATGACATTCACACCAACCATTGCATACGGTTCAGATAAAATAGCTGAAGGCTTAAAATTATTACGATAGATTGTTAAAGCTGGGATCGTATAATCTGGTGAAAAATGACTGGCAAACGCAAATGGCAATCCTTTCTCTGCTGCTAATCGGGCACTAAAATCACTTGATCCCAATAACCATATTGGAACCATTAAACCTGCACCAGGAGTGGCTGTAACACCAAGATGGCCTTCTTCAGAGAAATAAGCCTGTAATTCTTCTAATTGTTGAGGGAATTGTTCAGGCGAAGAATGTAATGTGCGTCGAAGCGCATATGCAGTTCGGCGGTCACTGCCTGGAGCGCGCCCAAGGCCTAAATCAATCCGATTGGGGAATAAAGATGCTAGTGTGCCGAATTGTTCAGCAATGACTAATGGTGCATGGTTCGGAAGCATAATACCACCTGATCCAACACGAATTGCCGTGGTTGCATTCGCTACATGTCCGATAATGACAGCTGTCGCTGAACTAGCAATGCCAGGCATATTGTGATGTTCTGCAAACCAATAACGATGAAAACCGTGTTTTTCGGCAGCTTGGGCAAGTTCTACGCTATTTTTAAACGATTCAGCGGCAGAACTACCTTGATTAATTGGTGCTAGATCTAATACAGAAAGTCTAGCTTGTTGAAATGTTTTACCTGTTGACACCAAATCATTCACTCCTTAAGTAAATTTTTTTCCCCTTAACATAAGAAATTACCCTCACCTGTCTCAGAAGTTGAAGCAAGAAGTGAGGGCAGTATATTAATAAAGATAAGGTTTGCCTAAGTAATTTGAGAAGAAACCCTACTGATGAATCCACTTTATAGGATACGTCAGATGAACAGGAACGTCCAATTATCTGTTTGTTAAGCAGAGATCTCCGTTTGAGCGTTTTTATTAGCAGTATGACTAGCCGTTTCTGGAACAAATAGTAATAGAATAAAACCGATAATAAATAAAATAATTAAACTAAACACACCAAAACTAGTATTACCTGTTAATTGTGCAGTAATACCAACTAAAAAAGGGCCGGTAATAGAAGCAAATTTACCAAAGATATTGTAAAATCCGAAAAACTCATTCGATTTATTTTTAGGAATAATCTTGGCGAAATACGCTCGACTTAATGCTTGAATTCCGCCTTGTGAGGTAGCTACAAGCATGGCTAAGATCCAAAAATCAACGATTGTTTCTAAGAAAATTGCATAGATACAAACAATCATATACACAACGATACCAACGTAAAGCATTTTCTTCCCTTTAAATCTTTCCGCTAATTTTCCATAAACTATAGCAAATGGTGCGGCAACTACTTGTGTCATTAATAATACTAATAGTAAACCCGATGTGCCTAAACCTAAATCCTTACCATAGGCAGTAGACATCGAGATAATAGTTCCCACGCCATCAATATAAAAGAAATAGGCAAGAAGGAATAAGAAAACAGCACGGTATTGTTTAATTTCTTTAAAAGTCTGTCCTAAACGTTTGAAACTTTGACTTACCAGCGATGGTTCGAGCGCTATTCCATGTCGTTGTTTGACTAAACGAAGTAATGGAATAGAGAAACTAGCCCACCATAATGCAGTAATCCCAAAAGCAATTTTACTAGCAACACTGCTGGATATAGGTAAAGTTCCTTGCTGTCCTAACAAGATGATCGCAATACTGAGGAAGAAAGGAATAGCGCTACCGAGGTACCCCATGGCATAACCACTAGCTGATACGCGGTTCATGCGTTTTCGTGTGGTAACATCGACTAAGAAAGCGTCATAATAGACATTGGCTCCCGTAGATCCAATAGAAGCAAAAAGGTATAAGATAAGTAAGAGGAGCCAACTATCATTTGGAACAAATGCTAATAAGGCTGTAGAACCAACACCTAAAATGAAGAAGAAAGAAAAGAATTGTTTTTTTAATCCCTGATAATCGGCAATGGTTCCGAGTATCGGTGCAAGCATGGCAAGAACAAATGTGAAAGTAGAAATGGTATATCCTAAATAAGCTGTTGAATCGACAGTCGCAATTCCTGCTTCTGTTGCGGCAGCTTTATAATAAATGGGGAAGACGGCTGTGGTAATAATAATGGAAAAAGCAGAGTTTCCCCAATCGTAAGACACCCAGCTCCACTCGCGTTTGGATAATTTTTTCATGGCTCCTGACTCCCTTTATAATAGTGAAAAACGTTTTCTCTACTATTGTAAAGGTAATAGTTTTGGTATAGTAAAATTTAACAACAACTTTAAAATAACTTAACACCAACTAAATACTAGTACTAGGTTTTCTTCATAATAGATTGGGTAAAACAATAACTGAGGTGATTTCAACATGGGCATAGCTATTAAGAGAGCATATCAAAAAGTAGAAAAAGAAGATGGCCAACGAATTTTGGTTGATCGATTGTGGCCTAGAGGAATTGCAAAACAAGAGCTAGCAATTGATTTATGGTTAAAAGAAGTTGCGCCGTCATCGGAACTTCGAAAGTGGTTTAATCATGACCCGAAGAAATTTAATGAGTTTAAGCAAAAATACCAACAAGAATTACAGGAAGACCAAGAAAAACAATCTGCTCTGCAAGAAATAAAACAATTAAATCATCATCATGATCAAGTGACATTGGTTTATGCAGCGAAAGATGAAATATATAATCATGCTGTCGTATTGAAAGAAACATTTGATGAATAGGTAAAGAAAGCGTTTGTTTAAAATTGAAAACAATGGGTATCAGATATATAAGTTGAATAAAAATAGGAAAGGGTGAAAATATGTATAGAAATTTAAAAGGTTATTTTAAAACGAAAAATGATGCAGAAGATGTGCGTGCAAAACTAGAAGTGTTAAAAGTGCGTGATGTGAAAATAGATCAAATCCCGGATAGCCTTGATCGCACTTTACTTGCCCCGTTAGTAATTAGCAGTAGTAGTACACCTATTTCACCGATCGTACCATACTTTCCTTACAAACCATCGGAGGAGGAACTAGCAGGTTCGATGGGAGATGATCGTCAAGTTGTCTTAGAATGCGAGGTTGAAGAGAATGATTTTGAAAGGGCATTGGCAGTATTACATGAAAATGATGGTCATGTAGATAAATCATCATTTCAATGATTCCGAACAATTTTAATAGAGTAAATATAATAAAGACAACAATTTTAAAAATCGGGTTATTAACGGTAAAGCATCCCGTTGTTAACCCGGTTTTAGCAAGTGAAAATAAATATGATATTGATTCAATTAAGAAAACCTTATTCCTTCATTCGCCATTCCTTAGCGATAGCTGTATCCACAGAACGAACATGTAAATCACGTTGTGGAAATGGAATTTCTATATGATTATCGTGGAAGATATGGAATATTTTAAAGTTCACATTGGTTCGAACTCGAATAATCTCGTTTGGGTTCGAAATCCAAATAAACAATTCAAAATCTAATGACGAATCTCCGAAACCAACAAAATGAACAAATGGTTCTGGATCTAACAACACTGTTTCTGTTTCTTTCGCTTCTTCATTTGCTACTTGTAACAATAATTTTCGAACTACTTCTGGATTAGATGCATAAGAAACGCCAACTGGTACGACGACGCGCATCGTTGGGTCACTATAAGAACGATTAATAACATGTTCTTCTAAAAAGTATGAATTTGGCACAATAATATGCTCGTTATCAATCGATTTTATAATCGTTGCGCGCATATTAATTTTTTCGATATCGCCAATGATGTCATTGACAATGACACGGTCACCAACTTTAATCGGTCGCTCAAATAGTAAAATGATACCAGAGATGAAGTTAGACGCAATATTTTGTAATCCAAAACCAACCCCAACCCCTATCACGCTGGCAAATACCGTTAGCGCGCTGAGATCAATCCCAACAGTTGAAATACTGATTAATACAGCAAAAATAAGAATAATGTAATGAAATATTCGATTAAACGTAAATTGCATGCCCCGATCCAATTGGTAACGGTCATAGATGCGTGGCATAAAGAACCTTGTGGCAAATTTTGAAATTCGATGGGCAAATGAAATAATTAAAAAGAAAATCAAAATTAAAAACAAACTAACATCTATGGTTCCGAGTTTTATAAGGCTATAACGCATCCATGTTTGATCGCTAAAGAAAATAAACAAACATAAGGTTAAACTATAAAAAGTGAGCCAATTAATAAAATAACGCGTAGCTTGTGCTTTCTCTTCATCATCCCTAACATTAGCTAATAAAATTTTTAACAATACAAACCGCAAAATAAATAAAGCGATACAAGCAATAATAATGGACAAGGCATAATAATACCAAATTGTTTCTGAGTAAATATCAACAAACCAGTCTGTCATGGCCGGGATAATAGCTAGTTGCAAATCAATCACCTAATTATGTTTAAATTTAAGCTTATTCTACTATATTATCATATAACATGATAAAATATGTATGATGAAATTTTTAAGATAGTGAGGTTCTTATATGCGTAATATCTTACGTGTGCTTAAGCCGTTTGACGTTGTAGTCATTGCATTACTTATTGCTATATCGTTTATTCCACTCACTGTGTTCGCTATGTCAAAAACAGCACAAACTGGGGGAGAAATTGTTGCCGTTATTTCACAAGATGGCGAGGTCATACGTGAAATCACATTAACGGGACATGAAGGAAATGAACAGTTTATTATCGACGGAAAAGGTCATCAGTATAACTTGATGGAAGTTGATGATGAAAGGATTAGAATAAAAGAAGATAATAGTCCAGATCAGATAGGTGTTAAGATGGGATGGAAAGACAGACCAGGCGAAACGATCGTGTGTTTACCACATAAATTATTAGTAGAGATAGAAGCACGCGGAAATACATCCGATGAAGACGAGCAAATTATATCTTATTAACACATAAAAAAGCGAAGATTGCAATCTTCGCTTTTTTCTTACAAAACGTACAAATATACACTTAAGAAATGTGCTAATGTGCCAAGTAAAATGAAGATGTGGAAAATTTCATGAAAACCCATATATTTGGATTCTAAAAACTTAGGCTTCGTTGCGTAAATAATGCCACCGATGGTATAGATAATCCCACCTAAGAACAATAAAAACAAACCACCTGTAGGAATATTAGCAGCAAGTGGTGCTGCTACGACAACGATCATCCACCCCATCGCGATATAAAGGAGAGTGGATAACCATCTTGGACAATGAAACCAAACCATCTTAAAGACAACGCCACTTACAGCAACAGCACTGATAATGCCAAATAATACCCAACCAGTTATACCGTTTAATGAAATTAAACAAAAGGGTGTATAGGTCCCGGCGATTAAAATGAAAATCATGGAATGGTCGAGTTTACGTAACCATGCAATCACTCGATCTCTTGCTATTACCATATGATAAGTCGCAGAGGCGGAATACAATAAAATCATACTAATCCCAAAGACCATGACAGCAGCTAGCACAAGCATAGAATTGGAGTTGGATGCTGCTTTAATCACCATTGCTAACAATCCTACAAACGATAGTAACGCTCCAGCTAAATGAGTAAAGCCATTCATTGGCTCTCGAACAAATTGACGCATAAACACACTCCGATCACAACACGTAGTTTTTAATACTATGTATTATCATATACTATTAACGACATATAGTCAACGTTTACCTGATTCAGCAGATAAGCTATACTTAACTTATATTCTTAACAAGAAATGGAGATTTTATGATGGAAGATATTTCTGAAATAATTAATCAATTAGGAATTGATCGGCGAATTAGGTTAGAGGATATTCCTTCAATTGACTTATATATGGATCAGGTTACCCAACTGTTTGAAAACACCTATCGTCCTAGCAAACGGAGGGATGAAGAAAAAGTATTAACCAAGACGATGATCAACAATTATGCAAAAGGAAAGTTACTGTTTCCGATACAAAATAAAAAATACTCTCGTGAACACATTATGCTTATTCAATTGATCTATCAATTAAAAGGTGGCCTTTCCATCAATGACGTTCGCATTGTCTTAGCAAATTTAAACGACAAAATGGAGAAAAGTGATATTGAACTCGATCCCATTTATCAGCATTACAGTGATTTACAAGATAGGCAGGTGGAAGTATTTCACGTAGCTGTGCAGAGTTTATATCAAGATGTTCAATCAGAGTTAGCAGATATGCAGGGTGAGCATGGGGGTTATTTGGAGCAACTACTATTGGTTACAGCGCTCATTCAACAGAGCAATATGTATCGACGATTAGCGGAACAGATCGTTGACCAAATGGGTGAGCGGCATGTTTAGTGGTATGTATCTAATAAAAAAAAGAGCAATGAGGGGATAAAGGTTTGCATAGACCCTATTCATTGCTCTGAAACTATACACTATCTACTGCGATATTACCAGAAAAAGAATGGTAAAAATGCTAACGTGGCGATCGCTCCAAATGCAACGCCCCAACCAAAACCTGGGCCAACTCCCCAAAACCCATAACCATATCCCCCAAGGTTTGACGGCATTGGTTCCAGAAAAACGTGGCTAGTAGAAACACGACGTATGATTCCACGATGTTCATGCCCGTCTTTTGTACGGATACATACGGGACGACCGATGTTTTTATTACACATATTATAATAACGTGACATTGATAAACTCCTTTCATGGCAGGTTACTATATCCTATGACAATCGTATAGGGTTGGAAGGGATAGACGCCGACGGCTAATGCACATTTTTAGCGGTGTGCAAAAATTGTATAAAGTCATTAGTAGGCATAGTTACTAAGTTTTGTAGGGAAACCTGGTTCTGTCTCTGAAATTCCTGCACTAATTGGAAGCCATAAGCATATCCCGCCCATTTTGGAATGGAATCACTGCCATACATTAATGCATGATGCATCCAACTAGTAGGAGGAAGGGTTAGATTAGGTTGAAGCCAATCTTCCCAAATTGATTTGAGTTCTACTTGGTTATATAATCCGACCCATGGAGCGCAATAAGCCTCTCCGACGATCTCTTTCACCGCAAGTTCAGCAATCCCTTCTAATATTAATCCATCAGCGAGTGTTAAATTACTAGTGGAAACCTTGTGTAAACGGCAAACATGGCTATACTCATGTGTAAGTAATATTTTCAATTGTAGTGTTGTTATCTGATCACTAATAAAGAGAAATAATTTGTCATGATAACTCAATCCTGCAACACCATCAAATTCTGTTTGTAAACGTGGATTGGTTGTATCTGATGGGAAAATAAAAATGGTGCCGTCTTGCTTGCCGAAGATTCGTTCTAAATCTTGTAGTTGTTTCCTTGTTTGTTCCCAATAGTCTTGATCAATGATGCGGTCAATAACCGTACGGTCTGTAGGATCGGGATGAAACATCCCATGTTGTATTAGATGAATTTGAATATCTTGAGGGGAGGCATGTTCAAAATAAGAAACCAACGGCTGGCATAATGTAGCTTGTTGTATGTTTAAACCCTCGGAAACAAGCGTCTCTTTTTCTACCATATACGCTTGCAACCATGCTTGTGTATCCGCTACTTGCATTGTAACGAATCCCCCTTTTCATTTATTTTTGCAATAATAGACGCGTGCACTTAGAGAATCTTGATACTTATCAATTAAATAGTAATGGGTAGCCATTAACTCTAAATGGGTTGGTTCCAACTCTGGTCGTAGTTCAAAATCAACGATGTTTTCTAATTCTTCTGGAATGGTACGAACGCTAATGCGATTAAAACCTGCGGCTTCAATGGCTACACACCACATATCTTCCGTTAATAATTTCGAAATATGATAAAATTGCTCAATTTCAGCTTGTTCTTCTTCTGTTAACAAATGATTAGCGGTCATTTCAATTAAAACTAACACGCCATCATCGTTTAATACGCGAGCATATTCATTTAGTGCTTGTTGGATGGAAGTAAAGGCAGTAACCGATTCAGATAAAATAACGTCAAAATAAGCCTTTGGAAAGGGGAGGTTTTCAATGTTTGCTTGATGTAATGTAACATTGTGATAACCTTGTAACCTTTCTTTTGCTTGCTGAATCATCACAGGGTGTTGGTCGACGCCAAACAATGGGTTTGATTTTGTCTCGGCTAAAAAGGCTAATGTTTGTCCTGTACCACAGCCCACATCAAGTATTTGTGCTGTTGTACTTAAATTTAAATTTTCCACAATATGCTTGGTGATGGTTAATCCACCTGGGTGCGCACCACCAATACCTAACGTCGCAATCATATCCATATATTTTATCTTCATAAGAAGGCGCTCCTTTTTTGGCGAAAATTAATTTGTGTTTGCATTTAGAATATGCAGGCCTTTAAAAAAGGGGATAGCAAATCATAGGATAATTTGGTTATTTACCTTGAGCGCTGTTTGTAGTAATCTATATGGTAATTATCAAAATAATGTTATTATTCACGACATAGAAAAGTGGGTGAAAACGGATGGAAGAGAAAGAATTAGAGTTATTGAAATTGTTAGAAAAAAATGGTCGTTTAGAGGTTGAAACAATTGCTCAAATGATCGACCTTAGTGTAGCAGACACAAAACAAATGATGGAGAAACTAGAAAAAGAAAATGCTATTCTAGGGTACTCGACCCTGGTGAACTGGGGCAAAGTACTTCAATATGAAGGTGTGACAGCGATGATTGATGTCAAAGTTACCCCAACAAGAGGAACTGGATTTGATAAGGTGGCTGAACGTATCTACCGCTTCCCCGAAGTGAAAGCTTTATATTTAATGTCTGGTGCTTACGATTTATCGATCTCGGTAGAAGGAAAAACCATGATGGAAATTAGTCGATTTGTTTCTGACAAATTGTCGACACTAGACAACGTCGTATCCACAACAACTCATTTTGTTCTTAAAAAATATAAACACGATGGGATTATCTTTGATGACGAAGATGATCAAGACAGAAGAATGATGGTGTCACCATGAGAACACGAGAGAAATCATATGTAGCCGATCACGTGAATGACTTAAGCCCCTCTGGTATCCGTCGTTTTTTTGATTTGGCATCGCAGATGGGAAATGTCATTTCGTTAGGGGTTGGAGAACCTGATTTTGTTACGCCTTGGAATGTAATTGAGGCAAGCTATCATTCCTTAGAACGGGGATATACAGCATATACGGCGAATGCGGGTTTATTAGAATTACGTCAAGAGATTAACAACTATCTTAATAAAAATTATCACGTATCTTATAATCCAGAGAACCAAATACTTGTAACCGTAGGAGCTAGTCAAGCGATTGATGTGGCTTTTCGTGCAATTTTGAACCCCGGTGATGAAGTGATTGTGGTAGAACCTAGCTTTGTTGCCTATGCACCTGCGGTACGATTAGCTGGAGGGATTCCTGTCACGGTTGATGCTACCGAGGAGTTTGCCTTTAACGTACAGGCCGATCAAATTGAAGCAGCGATTACATCACGGACAAAAGCAATTTTGCTTTGCAGTCCAAATAACCCTACGGGTGCTGTGTTGAGCAAACAAGAACTAGAAGCCATTGCTCGTGTAGTAGAGCAACACGATTTGCTAGTTATTTCTGATGAAATTTATGCAGATCTTACGTATGATGAAACGTTTACTAGTTTTGCAGCCATCAACGGAATGGCGGAACGAACGATTCTAGTTTCAGGCTTTTCCAAAGCTTTTGCTATGACAGGCTGGCGCTTAGGCTATGCTGCTGGTCCAAAAGAAATTTTAGCAGCCATGACAAAAATTCATCAATATACGATTATGTGTGCCCCAACCATGGCGCAACACGGAGCGCTAGAAGCGTTGAAAAACGGAATGGATAGTGTGAAAGAGATGTGCATTAGCTATCGCCAGCGCCGAAATTTTGTGGTGAAAGCATTACAAGATATGGGGCTGTCTTGTCATGTACCAGGCGGTGCCTTTTACGTTTTTCCTTCTATTGAGCGAACGGGATTAACTTCGACAGAATTTGCTGAACAGTTATTGCAGGAGCAACGCGTAGCTGTTGTGCCAGGTGATGTGTTTGGTAAAAGCGGCGAGGGATATATTCGATGTTCCTATGCCACTTCTATGAAACAGCTGGAACAAGCAATGAAGCGAATGCGAACATTTGTAGAAGCAAAAATAAATTAAAATAATGAAACAAGAGTCTGGTAATTTTTATTAAAGGCTCTTGTTTTTTCGTTCCAAAGTGCGGAATTTTTTTAAAAATACCCATATCTATTATTTCGAGGATAACCTGTATATCTTATTTCTACTCTAAACTATTCTATCTAAATTAAGAAATTGACTGATTAAAAGTGTTATTCCTCTTTAAATCAACAGAAATAATGTTATAATACGAATAATAAATGCGAAAAAATAAAAAATGTACGACAATTTATTTGGGATAGGAGTGTTTCGTGTGCATGTGCCAACAGATATTGAAATCGCTAGTCAAGTGAAAAAAAAACCAATCAAAGATATCGCAGCATTAATTGGACTACAAGAAGAAGAGTGGGAGCCATACGGAAAATATAAAGCAAAAATTAATCTCTCCGTACTGGACAGATACAAGGAACAACCAGATGGAAATTTAATTCTTGTCACATCAATTAATCCAACACCTGCTGGGGAAGGAAAATCAACAGTAACAGTAGGGCTAGGGCAAGCGATGAACCAATTGGGACATCGAACGGTTGTAGCACTTCGTGAGCCTTCATTAGGTCCAACTATGGGACTAAAAGGAGGCGCTAGTGGTGGTGGATACGCCCAAGTTGTGCCAATGGAAGATATTAATCTTCATTTTACAGGAGACATTCATGCGATCACAGCGGCTAATAACGCTTTAGCAGCCTTCATTGATAACCATATCTACCAAGGAAATGAATGTCATATCGATGTGAGAAGAATTGTTTGGAAGCGTGTGATGGACTTAAACGATCGAGCTTTACGTAATGTTGTCGTCGGTTTAGGTGGAATAAAACAAGGGGTTCCAAGAGAAGATGGCTTTAATATAACAGTAGCTTCAGAAATCATGGCAATTTTTTGTTTAGCAAGTGATTTAGCAGATATGCGTCGTCGTTTGTCACGTATCGTTGTCGGCTATCAAACGGATGAAACACCTGTGACAGTTGCTGATTTAGGGGTGGAAGGTGCACTGACCTTATTGTTAAAAGAAGCAATCATGCCTAATTTAGTGCAAACACTAGAAAATACGCCCGCGATTATTCATGGTGGGCCATTTGCGAATATTGCGCATGGCTGTAATAGTTTACTTGCAACCAAAATGGCTAGTAAATTAGGGGATTATGTGGTTACAGAAGCTGGTTTTGGTGCGGACTTAGGTGCGGAGAAATTTTTAAATATTAAAGCTAGAATGGGTGAACTTGATCCGAAAGCGGTTGTTATTGTTGCGACTGTTCGTGCGTTAAAAATGCACGGTGGTGCTGAAAAAGCGAACTTAAAAGAAGAAAATTTGGTTGCCCTCCGTGAAGGTATTAAAAACCTCAAAAAACATATGGAAACAATTGAAGCATTTGGTTTACCGTTTGTTATTGCGCTAAATCGATTTGTTCATGATACCGATGAAGAGATTAATTTTGTTCAATCATGGTGTAAAGAACAAGGCGTTGAAGTATCTTTAACAGAAGTGTGGGAAAAAGGTGGAAATGGTGGATTGGACTTAGCAGAAAAGGCAGTGCAAACGATACAAAATAAACAAGCTAAATTCATGCCATTATACGAGCTTGAAGAGACAATTGAAAATAAAATTAATCGAATTGCGCAGCAGGTGTATGGCGCAAATGGGGTTCATTTCACTCCACAAGCGAAAGAACAAATCAAACAAATGGAAGCGAACGGTTGGGCAAACTTACCGATTTGTATGGCTAAGACACAATATTCATTGTCGGATGACCCCAAACGTCTAGGAAGACCAGAGACATTCGATATCACTGTGCGGGAACTACGGCCATCGATTGGTGCTGGCTTTTTAGTTGCCTTAACTGGTGATGTACTAACTATGCCAGGTTTACCAAAGGAGCCTGCAGCACTAAAAATGGATGTGAATGAAAACGGTGATGCAGTGGGTCTTTTCTAATAGTGTTTGGTAGTATTTTAATAAAAACTCCTGGATAGTTTATCTATGTCTTATTACTAGACATAAAAAGCTATCCAGATTTTTTGAATCAAAAATTGGATAGTAACATACATATTTTCAATTATACGTACATGTCAAATTAAAAATTATTTTTTCAATTACTTATAAGTACAAATTTGGTATAATAGGTGTAATTATAGGAGAAAGGGAGATGAGTCATGAAAGTTACATCTATTCCGTCATTAACCGTCGAAACAAACCAAGGGCAACAACCAACGTTACCTTCCTATGTTGAAGTAGAGTTAGAGGATAATATGAAAGCAAAGTTTCCTGTTAATTGGGAAAATGTAAACGCTACCGAAATAAAAAAGGGAGAAACAGTTGAATTAGAAGGCACGGTTTATCAACGCGATTATCCAAATCCGTTTATTGAACAACGAGCAGATCCATATTTATATAAGCACACGGATGGTTATTATTATTTTACTGGTTCCTATCCTTTATATGATCGTGTAGTCTTGCGTCGTGCAAAAACAATTGATGAACTCCCACAAGCGGAAGAAGTAATTGTGTGGACAAAACATGAATCTGGTATTTTATCAGAACATATTTGGGCACCTGAATTACACTACATTAATGGTAAATGGTACCTTTATGTTGCTGGTGGAGATAAAGATGACGTATGGGCAATTCGACCATATGTATTTGAAAATAGTTCTGCTAACCCGCTTGAAGGAAAGTGGATCGAAAAAGGTCAGATTAATACATCGTTCCAAAGTTTCTCGCTAGATGCAACTACGTTTGAACATGATGGAAAACGTTATTTAATTTGGGCCCAGAAGGTGGAAGAATTCTCAGATAATCCGATCTCAAACCTTTATATTGCTGAGATGGAGAATCCATGGACGATTAAAGAACAACACTTCTTATCTACCCCAGATATACCATGGGAACAGTATGGTTTTTATGTAAATGAAGGACCGGCTGTTATAAAGAATGACGGTAAAATTTTCATTGCATATTCAGGAAGTGCAACGGATGATCGCTACAGTATGGGGTTGTTAACAGCTGATGAAAATAGTGATCTATTAAATGCTGATTCATGGTCTAAATCACCTGAGCCTGTCTTTGTAACATCGGAGGCTACAAGTGAGTACGGTCCAGGACACAATAGTTTCAGTGTTGATGAGGATGGATTTGATATCTTTGTGTACCATGCACGTCCTTACAAAGAAATCGAAGGAAATCCATTATATGATCACAATCGCCATGCACGTATGCAACGTTTATTCTGGCAAGAAGATGGGACACCTTACTTTGGTTATCCTGGTGAAAAAGTTGATTTCAACAATCAAAAAGTAAAAGCAACCATAAAAGTAAACTAACACAAACTAAGGCAAGTAATGGTGTTTATCCATTACTTGCCTTGTTTTAATAAAAATATCTTTTATTGAATTATTTCTACTTTTACGGTGTTGTTCGATTGCACAAAGTTAGTAAACAGCCCGCGAACTAAAGGTCCCATAATCAACAACTGTAATGGATAAGCTACAATAAAGTTTTTAACAAATGTCATCGCATATGCTTGGAAGATGTTTACGTCAGCCATACCGTGGCTTAAATTAGCCATCACTAAACCGAAAATAGACATCATAGCAGCCATTCCTACTACCATACAAGTTGAAATTGCTAGGACAACTTTTAGTTTATTTGACTTATCAAATGGTAGTGAAAAAGCGACTTTTTTAGCTAAAGGTCCGATAGTGTATAAATCTAATAATAGAGCAATTACAAAACCAATAAGGAATTCAAGTACAATAGTTCCAAAACTTAACTCACCTAATTGACCATTTAACCACATATTATAAAACGTCATCACCACTATCATTCCTGTACACATCATTAATCCAAAATGTAAACTTTCTTTTTTTGTTCTTGGCACGAACATGCCTCCCTTTATGCTTTTTTATTCATTTGGTTAGTATAACAACAAAACAAATTTGTCATAAGTGACAATTTTGTGAACTTTTTCGTTAGCCCCTTCACAAAAAGAATTATATATGCTTGTTCCTTTTTCTTTTTTTATCTTTCGCCTATACTAATAGACAAGTTGTTTCTATGGAGGGTTAAGATGAAAGTTGAAGAGTATCAATTGTTTGACGCAATGGATTTAGCGGAATTAATTCAAAAGAAAGAAGTGTCTTCAGATGAATTAATCCAAGCGGCATTTCAACGGATAGAACAAGTAAATGATCAAATAAACGCAGTCGTTCGCACAAGGAATACCGCTGCGTATCAGGAAGCAAAATCAATTCGAGAAGATGCATCATTTGCGGGTGTGCCGATTTTATTAAAAGATATCTCTCAAACTGTAAAAGGAGAAGTCATGAGTTCTGGGTCAAAGCTTTTAACCAAAAATATTGCGACACAAGATTCAAATTATGTCGCAAAGTTAAAAGATAATGGATTCATTCCGATTGGACATACGAATGCGCCAGAATTCGGACTTAAAAATATTACAGAACCAGAAGCGTATGGACCAACACGAAACCCTTGGAATCTAGCACATTCACCTGGAGGGTCTAGTGGAGGTTCAGCTGCTGCGGTTGCAGCTGGTATTGTGCCAGTAGCAGGTGCAAGTGATGGTGGCGGATCGATACGTATTCCTGCTGCCTTTACAGGTTTATTCGGATTGAAACCAACCAGAGGTCGTACGCCAGTTGGGCCAGGTGTTGGCCGTCAATGGCAAGGAGCTTCGATTGATTTTGCACTATCAAAAACGGTTAGAGATAGTGCGGCTCTATTAGACGATGTGCAAACGATTCAACCAGAAGCAGCGTTTCAGACACCATTGTTTGCTGGCGAGTATTTAACTATTGTCAATCAATGCGAACGTCAAAAACGTCGTATTGCATTTACAACACAGTCCCCAGTAGGTACCCCTGTCAGTGAAGATGCAAAAAAGGCTGTAAAAAAAGTGGTTGATTGGTTAGAAAAACAGGGGTATGAGGTGGAAGAACAAGCCATACCTGTTGATGGATATACGTTAATGAAGGATTACTATACAATGAATGCAGGTGAAATGAACAAGGTTATTCGGCAATTGGAAGATAGTCTAGGCCGAAATTTAACAGCAACGGATATGGATATTTTTACCTGGGTTTTACACCAAACAGGAAAAAATCTGTCAGCAGCAGACTATAGCGAAAGTTTAGCAGGTTGGGATGCAGCAGCAGCCCAAATGGCAGTCTTCCATCAAAGCTATGATTTATTAATTACACCGACTAACGCTTTTCCTGCTCCATTGATCGGTGAACTTACCCCTTCAGCAGAGGACTTGGAGCAATTGTTGCGAGTGAACCACCAAAGTTTAAAAGAGCAACAAAAGGTAGTATATGATATGTTCTTGCCAAGCTTAACGTATACCCCCTTTACACAATTGGCTAACTTAACAGGACAACCTGCTGTTAACTTACCTGTTCATCTGACGGACAATCAAATGCCAATGGGGGTGCAAGCAATCGCTCCTAAAGGGAGAGAAGAGTGGTTATTTGCACTTGCAGCTCAGCTTGAACAATCTGAGCTATGGATTAAACACCCTAACATAATACGTTAATTACAACTGGCTGCCTTGAGAAAGGCAGCCGTAAGTATATAGTAAGTAAATATTAATTTATGTAGTACTACGTTTGCGGATTCATTCGTTATTTAATAACAAAATCAATATCATCAAATTTTCTCGAATATTTGATATGAAAGTTCATTCCCTCAAAGTACCAAGCATCTGATTTTTCAACATAAAACGTAATTCCTTGCTTAACTACTTGCGTTGCAGGATCATTTGGTGTGTTATTTGTTGAAATACCTAATGAGAATCCTTTATGTACGCCGCCATGTCCGCCATATCGAACAAAAAAACGTACAAAATCCCCTTCAGAAAGATCCATTTCACTTATAAACCAATTTGCAGCTGGTTGTGTAATCGATAGTTCCATTACTTTTTAATCCCCTTTCTATATTACTATATCAAAATCAATAGCGTTAAGCTAAAAATAAAGTGGGGGCAATTGCACATTTGTTTGCTTTTTTGACACATATAATGCTAAGTCTTTCGTTAAAGAAGCATAAAAAACATCATTAAAATTAAGCACCCCTTTTGCTATAAGTGCTTGTTTTAGCCAATCTTCGTCTACACCAAGTTGTTCTAATACCTGTTTATATACCTTTCCATCAATAATAATGGGAAAAGCTATTGGAGTAGTGTTACTTTGTTGCATACTAAAATCAGCACGAACGGGTGTGCTTTGCGCCGCTTTTTTAAAAACACTTAATTGGCCATTAGCTTCTATAATAGCTAGTTCAACTTCTTTTAAATTAAACACATTGTTTTGTCTAAGCATCACTAAAATACTATCCATTGAATATCGTATTTTTCGCATGTTTGCTTCCATTAGTTCACCGTCTTGAATGACAACAATCGGTGAAAAAGTCAGGTAATGACCTACTTTTTGACTTAATCGTAAGCGGGCAATAATCTTCTCCAAAATAGCGATGAAAATAATAGCAACAACGGTATGGATATGTTTTATATTTGGGTCGGCAATATCTGCACCGACAACAGAGCCAAGTGTTAATACAATTAAAAAATCAAATACAGGTAGCTCGCCAATCGCTCGTCTACCCATGAAGATGGTAATAAAAAGTAAAATGGGCAAGATGGTGAAAATTCGACCAATCACAACTAACATATCAGTCCACAAGTTAAACACTCCTTTATGATGGTATAGTTAATATGGCTATCAATACCAAATAATATAAGTGAATCTAGCTAACGCAGGGAAACGCATTTAAAGTAATTTTATTATCATTATTGTAAGATTTTCTTACATAAGAATATAAGTGGAACAGAATTGTGTGTATAATGAAACAATAAAGTCTAACTAAACAATGAACTGTGGCGGTGAGATTATGACTGACAATCCTTCTTATAAGGATCGAAAAGTGATCACAATTGGTGTTGTGAGTGAATTGACCGGCTTAACAGAAAGACAAATCAGATATTATGAAGAACGGAAATTAATATTTCCAGAGCGCTCTCCAAAAGGAAATCGGAAATATTCGTTTATGGATGTTGAACAATTAATTGATATAGCAAACAAACGAGAAGAGGGTGTGCAGACGTACGAGATCAGACAAGAAATGCTAAAGAAAAGAAGAAAAGAGGAGCGAAAAAAACGAAGAGAATTGTTGCGAGGGGAAATCAATGCGCGTTTTGGTATTCAAAAGGATTAATTGTGCTTAATAGTATCAGAATATTTCGTTAAAGTAAGTATATTTTTATTAAAAGTGGCTAGTTAACAATAAATGTTACGCTGCCACTTTATTTTTAATGAGGTGATTGTGTGGAACTGGTAGCAGGGGCTGTGTTAGGATTACCACTATTTCATACGTCAACAATACGAGCGGGAGAAAACTTCATAAAAACAAATAAAATTGAGTGGATTTCTGTGATTGAAACACCTGTAGAAAATTTCATTCGACAAAATGAATTTGTTTTAACCACAGGTATTGGTTGTCATAATGAACCCGAAAAATTAGTAGCATTTGTGAAAGATGTGATTCATTCGGGCGCTTCTGTTCTTGGTTTCGCAACGGGAAGGTTTATATTTGATATACCAGCATCCATTGTAAAAGTAGCTGATCAATCTGGGTTAGTAATCGTAGATATACCTTGGGAAGTAAGGTTTGGTGACATTGTTGGTAAAGTGATGCAGCTAATTATGTCAGATAAGTTAGCGCAGCGAGAAGAAGCGGAATTAGCAAGACAGCAACTGACCAATTGTGTATTAAATGAAAAAGGGTTGCAAGATATTTTGCAAACACTCTCCAAATTTGTTGCTTTCCCAACCGCTATAACCGATAATCAGTCGAAGTTGCGAGCAAGGCAAAATTTCTCTCCTGATTGGTTTAACGAAACAAAACTATCAGAAGGAACAGTCTCAAAAATGAATCGTGATGAGACAGAAGCTCCTAACCCCCTTTTTCATTTTATACAAGTTTATAATGACCATAAAAAGTCAATCTATCAACTCGCTATTATTAATAATCATAAAACGCAGGGCTATTTATATATCGAAGCAAACGAATATCAATTAACCTGGTATGCGATGAATGTATTAGAACATGCGTTAACTGCATGTGCATTGTATTTTGTGAAAGAAAATGCGATAGAGCTTACAGAAGTGAGAATAAAAGATAATTTTGTGATGCAGTTAGCCAAACAAGCACAGCAAACAGATCAAAAGTTAATTACTAAAGCAGATATGTTAGGTTATGATTTAACAGTGCCTTATATCTGTTTAGTTGGTCATATTGCATATAAGGAATTACCATCCTTCGATAATGATCGTTCCGAAAATTCTTCCTTACACAGTCAAAACTATGCAATTCAAAAAGAAATAACGTATGCTGGTGAGTTATTTGAAGTGAATACGATGACCACCTTTGAAGAAGGAAGGGTAATTCTTTTTTTAGAATCTGAACTAGATAGTTATGTAGAAATTGTTCATTCATTTCTTGATAAAGTAGAAAGACGTATGAGTGAATTATTAAAAGGGATTAAGATAACATGGGGAATTGCCGCTCCAAAATCAAATCCATTTTCATTTTCCGTGCTCTATAGTAATGCTGTGCTTGCTTTGCGAATTGGAGGGAGCAAGCAAGCAGTGGGATCACGTACCTTATATGAAGATACTAAAATGGATCGATTATTAATGGCTTTGGCCGAAGAGGAAGAAGTCAGAACTATAGTAAACGAGACATTACGTGTCCTGCTTGCTTATGATAACAAACGGCAAACTGATTTGTTGCACACGTTTTTTATTTATAAACAACATAATGGAAATGTTAGTCAAGCTGCTAGAGAATTAAATTTACATCGCCAGTCACTTTTGCATCGGTTAAGAAATATTGAAGCGTTGACCAATTTATCATTAATTGATCCAGACGATGCCTTTTTACTAGAATTGACATCGCGTATCTGGAAATTACAACAACTAGAAGAATATGATAAGGGTTAGAGCTGCTAAGTAGGCAGTTCTTTTTTATTCCCTTAACATTGTTCCTGACTCATCGGTGTTTTATTAAACTGTAGTATCCATTTCATTATTTTTCATACACTTTAAACATTCCGTTATACAGATGAATTCTATATAATACAGAAATATAAGAAAATTCAGTTTATTAAACAATAGAAGGGGGATAAGCATGCTTCCATTTGATTTAATTGAATATCAAAATCGCTTGCAAAAAACAAAAAATCATATGATGGAACGAGGCATGGATGTGTTAGTGATTACCGATCCGGCTAATATGTATTACCTAACCGGCTATGATGCATGGTCTTTTTATGTACATCAGATGTTGGTCATTAGTTTAGACGAAGATCAACCAATATGGATTGGTAGATATATGGATGCGAATGGAGCGAGAGTAACCACATGGTTAAACGACGAGAATATTATGTCGTATCCCGATTATTATGTTCAATCTGAAAGCCATCATCCAATGAATTATATGACGGAAATACTAAAGAAACGCGGATATGGAACAAAACGTATGGGGGTTGAAATGGATCAATATTATTTTACTGCCAAAGCGTTTATGCAATTACAGTGTGGTTTGCCAGATGCGACATTTCTAGATGGTGATTTACTCGTTAATCACGTGCGCATGGTTAAATCTGATCAAGAGATCACGTATATGAAGCGAGCTGCAAGAATAGCAGAGCAGGCAATGTTTAGAGGGACCGATATGATAAGAGCAGGCAATAGAGAATGTGATGTTGCTGGTACGATGTATTATAACTTAATTACAGGTACTTCCGAGTATGGTGGAGATTATCCTTCAATTGTTCCGTTGCTACCTGCGAATAAAAATACTGGAAATCCACATTTAACATGGTCGGAACGAAGATACCAAGAGGGAGAAGCGGTTATAGTCGAATTAGCTGGTTGCTATAAACGCTATCATGCTCCGCTAGCTAGAACGGTATCGATTGGCCAACCATCTAATCACTTGCAAATATTAGAATCGGTCGTTTTGGAAGGTATGGAGTACGTATTATCATCGATGAAACCGGGAGTGACCTGTGAAGAAGTCGCTAAAGTATGGCATGATTCTATCAAAAAGCATGGATTCGAAAAAGAAGCTAGGCTTGGTTATTCGGTTGGACTTAATTATCCACCTGATTGGGGCGAGCACACGGCAAGTTTACGAAAAGGGGATAAGACAGTGTTGCAACCGAATATGACCTTTCATTTTATACCTGCCTTGTGGTTCGATACTCATGGAATTGAAATAAGTGAATCCATACGAATTACCTCGGATGGTTGCGAGACGTTAGCAAACTATCCGAGAGAAATAGTGGTACAAGAACCACATAGACACAACGGTCAAGCTGGTATGGTTAGTTTATGAACTGCAAAATAATAAGGGAGGTCTTTTCTTTTGATGAAACAAGCAAAAATTGGTACACGGGCCATATGGGCAGGGGAACAAGACGCATTAGCATTTGGGGCAACACAGGTGCCAATCGTTCAGAGTGTTTCTTTTGGTTATGACGATATGGAGGAATGGTATGAGGTAGCCATTGGCAAGAAGCATGGACATATATATGGTCGAAATACGAATCCAACTGTTCAAGCGTTTGAAGCAAAAATTATGGACTTAGAAGGTGCAGAAGCTGCAACGAGTTTTTCCACTGGTATGGCAGCCATTAGTAATACATTAGCTACCTTCCTTTATCCAGGTGATCGGATTGTATCGATTAAAGATACGTATGGTGGAACCAATAAGATTTTTACGGAGTTCTTACCAAAACAACAAATAGATGTCGTTCTATGTGAGACTGGGGCACATGATGCAATTGCAGCAGAAGTTGACAAAGGATGTAAAATTCTTTATTTGGAAACCCCCACAAATCCAACTGTGAAAATAACCGATATTAAGCGGATGGCCGATGTTGGAAAACAAGCGGGTGCAATTGTTATTGTTGATAATACATTTGCTACACCAATTAACCAAAATCCGTTGGCTTTAGGTGCAGATCTTGTCATTCATAGTGCAACAAAATTTTTAGGCGGACATGCTGATGCGTTAGGCGGAGTGGTATGTGGTTCAACAGATTTAGTAGATGCTATTTATCATTACCGAGAAATTAACGGTGCCACACTTGACCCGATGTCTGCTTATCTATTATTACGAGGGATGAAAACACTAAAGCTTCGAGTCGATAAACAGAGTGAAAATGCGCTAGCAGTGGCAAAATATTTACAAACGGTAGATATAGTGGAGGACGTCTATTATCCAGGATTATCTACTCATCACGGTTATGACATTGCGGTTAATCAAATGCGACAATACGGTGGGATGTTAAGTTTTGCGGTGAAAGGCGGTGTCACCACTGTTAGTAAGCTATTGCCTCAATTAAACTATGCCAATCGGGCAGCGAATCTAGGATCGGTAGAAACGATTGTGGGCCCTTCTCGTACCACGAGTCATGTGGAATGCACCTCTGAAGAACGCGCAGCAATGGGTATTCCAGAAGGATTAATTCGGTACTCGGCAGGGATTGAAGATATTGAGGATTTGATTGAAGACCTTGAACAAGCATTTCAAAAAATTCATGACAAGCGTGCAGTAATTTAGGTGGAGGGCTTTATGAAAGAAAAAGTGGCAGCTTTGTTAAAAGAACGGGTAGATAGTATCACTGAGCAGCTTGTCAAGTGGCGCCGTCATTTTCACCGTCATCCAGAAGTTAGCTTTCAAGAACAAAAAACAAGTCATTACATTGTGGAGGTATTAGAGTCTTTTGGTGTCTATACCATAGAAACAGGGATAGCGAAATATGGTGTCGTAGCAACGCTGACCAATGGGAATGGCCCTACAATTGGTGTTCGTGCAGACATGGATGCACGAACACCAATTAAAGAAGAAAATCAAGCGGACTATGCTTCAATTGCACCTGAAGTAATGCATGCATGTGGTCATGATGCCCACATGGCAATGTTATTAGGAGTCGCGCAGCTCATAGCAGAGGATTATCAATCAAACCACTTTTCGGGTTCTGTAATGTTAATCTTCCAACCTGCGGAAGAGGATACAGATCAATTTGGAAAAACAGGAGCCCCTTATTTTATTAAAGCAGGATTAGCCGAGCAGTTAAATGCAGTATTGGCTTTGCATGTGTGTCCATGGCAAGAAACTGGTGTCATTCAATTATACAAAGGACCCAGCATGGCAAACATCGATAACTTTTGTTTAACAATAAAGGGGAAAGGGGGACATGGAGGTTACCCTCAAGAAACGAAGGATCCGATTTGGATGTCTAGCTTTGTTTTACAAGGATTATATAGTTTAATTAGCCGAAAACTTAACCCATTACAGGTTGGTGCCATAAGTATCGGACAACTGCAGGCGGGCAAGACGCCTAATGTCATTCCAAACGAGGTTACTATTATTGGAACTATTCGCTCCTATACGTCAGCAACCCGACAGCAATTAATTACTGAAATTGAAAAAGTGAGTAGTATGGTGACTACTTTTGGTGGAGACGTTGATTTGAATATTGAAGTTGGTGAACCTGCTCTTGATAATAATGCGATGTTAATTGACCAAGTCGAGCAAGTAACGAAAAATCCTAATTCTGCTTATAGGATAGTTCAAGAACCGTATGGCATGGGTGGAGAAGATTTTGGTCATTTTACAGCTGAATTACCAGGTGCAATGTTTTTCTTAGGTTGTGCGAAACCAGGGGAACCGCATGTAGCGTTACACGCATCAAACTTCGATATTGATGAACATTGCTTACCAATCGGTCTATCCATTATGTATCAAACAGTAACCGAACTGTTGTCTAAGTAGGAGGGTAATACTATAAGCGTCATTTTCTCTTTTTCCAGAAAGAAATGTTACAATATAGCTTAGCAAAGCACGGAAAAGAAGAGAGGCGCTTTTATGCAACAGCAACATGATTTTACCAAAGGCAATATTTTAAAACAATTGGTATATTTCTCTGCTCCGATTATGGTAACCAACCTATTGCAAGTGTCTTATCAATTTACCGATAGTTTGTGGGTAGGAAATTTGTTAGGTGGAAATGCATTAGGCGCTATCGCTGTGTCTAGTACAATTATTTTCACGTTGTTATCGTTTATTATTGGATTGAATAACACTATCCTGACAATTTTGTCTCAACAAAAAGCAAAGGGCAATACCGATCGGTTAAAAACGTATGTTAATGCTTTTATTTTCACATTAACTTTATTAGGGGTAGCACTAGGCACAATTGGGGTTTTCGCAGCAGATGTTATTATCGAATGGTTACAAACACCAGCATCCATGCGAGAAAGTGCCGTCATCTATTTGCAAATTAATGCTGCTGGGATTTTATTCTTACTTGGTTACAACTTTATTGGAACAGCTTTGCGGGCGGTTGGAGATAGTAAAACCCCGTTGCGCTTTGTGTTGTTAGCCGTTATTTTAAATATTTTGTTTGATCCGTTATTTATTTCAGGGTTTGATTTAGGCGTAACAGGCGCTGCCTATGCAACAATCGGCTCACAGGGCATCGCATTTATCTATGGTATTATCCATATTATTCGCAAGAAGCAAATCCCATTAACCGTACCGTTTGTTCCAGCGTGGAAAGAGGTAAAATTAATTTTAAACCTCGGTATCCCCTCCGGATTACAAATGGCTGTTATCTCTGCTGGTTCAGCCGCTATTATGAGTGTCGTTAATGGACAAGGGGAAAACATTGTTGCAGGTTTTAGTGCTGCCAAACGGTTAGATAGTTTATTTATCCTTCCTGCACAAGCACTAGGAACAGCTATGAATAGTATGGCAGGGCAGAATATTGGTGTGCAACAATGGGAACGTGTAAGAAAGATAGCCAAGTACGGTTTAATCTATAACATCATTGTCATGGGTGTCGTACTTGTTTTCGTATTTTTCATTTCTGAACTAGCGATCTGTCTGTTTATTCAAACGCCTGAATCGGTCGCGTTTGGAAAGGGATTCTTACGAGTGATTGCTTTTTTCTATCCATTCTTAGGTGTGAATTTTGTATTAAATGGTATTGTTCGAGCTGCCGGTGCAATGTATCAAGTACTGGCGTTAAATCTTATCTCTTTTTGGGTACTTCGTTTCCCATTAACTTATCTACTAACTAAGATAGTTGGAGATCAAGGTATTGCATTAGGAATGGGGATTAGTTTTTTAATCAGTAGTGTTTTAGCGTATAGCTATTACCGTTTTGGAAAATGGAAAGAAAAAAGATTATTTCAAGATACTTAATTAAATGAATCTAAATTATGCAAAAACCATGTGAGATTTTCTTACAAATAAAGTGTATGCAGTTACATGACATGATATAGTGGCCCTAGAGTATAAGTAGGTTTAAAGATAAGGGGAAGTCATTAAATAATGAAAGCATGAGCAATTATTATGTAAAAAAATAGATTGTAGCCTACTACTAAAAAATACCTGCTAATTGATTGATTTTATTATCTCAGTCAATAGCAGGTGTTTTTTTATGATTAGTGATAGTTTTAATAGAAGTTTGTGTTAGGGGCTATTACTTGGTATAGATTGATATATTCCAGTAACTACACCATGAACTTTTACTGCGCTTACATCCAATTCTAATCGTTCTTTTTTTTCTTCAATAGCTCTTAAAATAGATTTATCATTAATTAATTTAAACAACTTTATATCCCCTTGGTAGGTAGCTAGTACTATCTGTCCTGCTTTTAATTGTTTAGTAATCTTAATAACATATAATTCGAGTTTATCATTTGATTGCTGACTATCTGATATTGTTGTTTTTGAATATATAACTTGTCCCTCCATTCCTAATTCAATTGGAATGGGTAGATATGTAGAGAAATTGTTATCATGTAATAATTCTCTATGGGTATAGATGTGCTCTTTTAATAATGGTAAATAAATAAACTTTTGATGCTGCAAACCGTTATAATATTGTGCTTTATTCTTATATTGAATATAGAAATCAATAAAAGATCTGATAAAATGTTGATCTTGTTTATCTACTTTCTTTAAATGCGAACTAAATTCGCAAAATTGTTCTAAAAAAACAGAGGAACTTCCCTCTATTTCCTCCTCTTTTTCTCCTTTCAAAAGCCAGTCTGTGGTGATGTTAAAATATTCTGACAGGGCGATAATAAAATTCCCTCCTGGAACACGTTTATTGTTCTCCCAGTTACTAACATTTGCTGAGTCCGTTCCAATTGCCTTGCCAAGACTAGCCATAGAAATCCCTTTTTTGGTGCGTAAGAATCTAATTCGAAAACCAATGGAATTCATAACCATGTTTCCCTCCTAATTAATGCATGTATATACACAATATATAGGAAGAATGTATGATTTTAAACAAAAAATTGGGAATATATGATGATTTTTATCAAAAATTAGTTGACTACACTGATTTAAATCAGTACTATTTAATTATAATACATATTCTTTATAGGAAATTATTATTAATCATTTTGGCGAATAAATGGTTATATCTTAGTGAAGGGGGAGGATAGAAATTGAGTGATAATCGCAAAGCTACTCCATTTGGGTGGGAAGTCAAACGGAAGCTTGCTGAATTGCAATTAGATCAACGTAGCTTTTGTAAACAGTATAATATACCTGAAGCGCGTTTATCTGAACTTATCACTGGAAAACGTCCTGTCAAACGGTATCGAGAAATGGTGGAGTTTGTCCTAAATATAAATCAGCATACCGATGAAAAGAAAATGATAAACGGTCGATAATTTTATCGGTAAATTGCTATAATGAAAGTATCTTTTTTAACACTACAGCATGCTTAGGATTAGCTTCCTACAATATAACAAAAGATGGGTGATTACAATCGATATCTTATTCATAAAGAAGTCATCACTACTTCAAAATAGCATAATGGAACTATTAAAAAAGAAATGGCAGTCTAGGATAATAGCTTTAAATGATGGAAAAGCATTAGATGATAATTTGTATTTATGTGATCTAGTAATTATTGATGTAGCACTAGAATGTCCTGATTTATCTTTAACTAAACACTGCCTAGCTAGGAATAAAAAAGTAGTTGCTTGGGTGGATCAACCTGATCATAAATTACTGCCTAAATTATTTGAAATGGGATTAAATGGATACTTCTATAATGGTATGGAAGAAGAAGAGTTATTGCATGCTTTATACATAATTCAATTAGGAAAAAGATATATTAACCCCACATTAGCTAATAATTTATTAGACGAATATGTTCGAATACAAAATTGGCAACCAAGTAGACCAGATGATATCTTATCTAAACGAGAGTGGGAAGTCTTGCAACTTCTTTCTAAAGGATACAATAACTTCGATATAGCAAGTACACTGTATTTATCTGATAAAACAGTAAAAAACTATGTAAGTTCTATTTTGAAAAAACTCAATGTACCTGACCGGACAAATGCCGTTTTAAAAGCTTTAAAACAACAGTGGTTACATATATAAAAAGGAAGATAGGTAGTTCCTATCTTCCTTTTTATAATTACTATTAATTAATTCGTAGGTGCATCTTTTTGCATTGAAATCTTTTTGCTTGTTTGTTTTTCTGGTTTTTCTGTGTTTAACTGTTGTTTGAAATAACTAATAATAACAGATGTGGTAACAATAGTTAATATAGACGCTAGGCCTTTTGCAATACCTACTGTATATATTCCCGTGAGTACCACTACAAAGTCAAATGAAAAATTGGTTATACCGGGGTTAAATTTGTATCGTTTGTGTAGAAATAATGCTAGAATATTAGCCCCACCTAAGGAAGAACCATTAGCAAACAATAAACTAAGACCAAGACCGATTAGCGATCCTCCTAATACAGCTCCAATCCAAAATGGGACATAGATAGCTGGTAAAAAAACTTTTAGAGCAGTCATTAATGACAGAAGGCTGACAGAAAGGATCGTGGTAATGGTGAATTTCCACCCCATACGAACAATGGAGAATAAATAGAATGGAATATTGATTAAGAAGAAGATCCATGAGAAGGGAAGATCAAACAAGTAGGAAACGTTTAGTGCTAAACCAGCGGTCCCTCCAGTCACTATTTCAGCAAGCTGCAACGTAATTAAGCCAATACTTACAATAAAAATGCCAACAATAATTTTTACATATTTCATTTAGTTACTCCTCGTCAGTATTGTTAAACTTTATGTTAGAATATTAGAAGGGAAAAATATATATAGAAAAGAATAATTTAAAGGTTTATTATATGTCTTTTGAATTTATCCAGTTAAAAAAATTATCATTTTGAAGGCGGGGATGTGAAATGGATGAATTGGACCAACAACTAGTGTCTATTCTACAAGATAATGCACGAATTACCATTAGTGATTTATCAAAAAAATTAGCACTTAGTAGACCCAGTGTGAAGGAAAGAATGTTTCGTTTGCAAGAGAAAGGTATAATAGAAGGCTATAGTGCACAAGTTTCTTTGCCGGCTATGGGTCGAGAGATATTGCTGATTATTCAAGTTAGTGGGTTAAAAGTGTCACCACAAGAATTTGAAGCTTTTGTACAGCACAAGTATGATATTATTGAGTGCCATCGGGTGACGGGCCACGTTAGCTATTTTCTAAAAGCTGCAGTAACAGGTATTGAGCGTATGCGTTTATTAATAGACAGTTTAATTCCTTATGGTACCATCAATACCTCAACAGTGTTAACATCTCCAATTGTACGGCGAAAGATACAACCATAAGAAAAATGCATCTATCTTGAAAAGAATATATACTCCTTTGTAAAATAGCACAAAGGAGGAATGTAGTTGATGAATTGGTTAAAGCGCTTATTCACTCCAAAGCGATGTTACGTATGTGGACAAAAAGCAACAAACCCTCAGGTTTATCTAGACGATCAAGGAAAAAAAGTATACGTATGTTATAAATGTGTACCTTATGCAGAGCGAAGAGCATTACGTAAACCGTAAGTATAAGTGAAAGAAAAACGTGAATAGTATAAATAGAAAAAAGCTTCGTATCGAATACGAAGCTTTTTTAGTTCCGTGTTTTTAAAATGAGGTGATGGTTTTGTGGTGGACGGCTCTCTTATGGGGAACTATTGCTGCTTCTGCTACATTGTTGGGTGCATTACTAAGTTTGTACGTTGCAATATCTAAGCGCTTGATTGGTTTTATCATGGCACTAGGTACAGGCGCATTAATTGGTGCTACCAGTTATGAGTTATTGGAAGATGCACTAGAGATAAGCGGTTTTACGCAAGTGGCAATTGGTTTCTTGGGTGGCGCAATTGTATTCACCTTATTAGATAGTATCGTTTCTCATAGCGGTGGAAAACGTCGGAAAGAAACAACCGCTAATTATCAAAAAGTAGCTCATCAAGGAAATTCAGGGCTAGGCATGTTCATCGGAACAATTATGGATACCCTCCCTGAATCTGCAATGATTGGGATGAGCATTGCAAATGGAGATAACGTCAGCGCGGCACTCGTTGTGTCCATTTTTATCAGTAATTTACCAGAAGGATTATCTAGTACGGTTAGCTTAAAACGTGGTGGGTATGAAAACCGAACCATTTTACTTTTGTGGTTGGCAGTAGTGCTATTCTCTGCAATCAGCTCTGGAGGTGGTTTGTTATTAATTGCTGCATCAGACAGTATGAAGGCAATAACTAGTGCTTTTGCGGGTGGAGCAATTATTGCAATGATTGCTTCTACTATGATGCCTGAAGCTTATAAAGAAGGTGGACCGACTGTTGGTATTGTAACAGCGGTAGGTATGTTTATTTCCCTTTTTCTCCATCATGCCATTTAGTAATCGCTTCTTGAATAATTTATTTGAAAAGGCGAATAGTATCGTTAGGAGGGAAAATAGATGAAAAAAACAACCTATGGATATATATTTATGCTCTTTCTGATCAGCTTCTGGTTAGTAGGATGTACAAATGATCAAGCTGCACCAGAAAATAATCAATTAGATACCGAATCAATTAGTTTCAGTGGAGAAAATCCGCAACAACAAACAGCGCCAGAGAACAGTCGAAAAGACATACAACCACAACCTGGACGGGAGCAAAACATTTTTACAAATGAAGGGTATCCAAACAATAACCAAGGTATACGCACAACTCCGCCAGAAGAAACCAATCAAGGCAAGCAAGCAGATGAACAGACCAAGCAATTTCAAGAACAGGTTGTTCAATTAACCAATAAAGAAAGAGAAAAGCAAGGATTATCAGCGCTTCAAACGGATAATGAATTAGCAGGTGTTGCTCAAACAAAATCAGAAGATATGGCGGAACATAACTATTTTTCTCATACATCGCCTACGTATGGTTCGCCCTTTGATATGCTTAAACAATTTGGTGTAGAATATACAACTGCTGCTGAAAATATTGCTTCTGGACAACAATCAGCACAAGAAGTAGTAACAGGATGGATGAATAGTCCTGGGCATAGGAAAAATATTTTGAATAAAAAAGTAACACATATCGGAGTTGGTTATGCTAAAGATGGTGCTTATTGGACACAACTATTTATAGCGAAATAATCATAAGATGGACTTATCAATATGAATTGATAGGTCTTTTTTATTGACAATTCAACCATATTTGCTAGAATATTTCGTATACAAAATATTCGCATACGAAATAAAAAGAGAGGTGAATAAATGGAAGAACGAATTGGGGCAGAGATTGCTACGTTAATTAGAGAAATAAACGCTGGAATTAACCAACAAATGCGAAATAGGTTTAAGGACAATGTTTTAACACCTCCTCAAATGATGATTATGTTTATGTTAGCTAAGGAAAAGTATTTAAAAGTAAGTGAAATAAGTAAAAAGATGAGTCTAGCGAATAGCACTGTATCTGGCATCATAGATCGGTTAGAAAAACAAGGATTTGTAGAAAGAGTAAGAAGTGAAGAAGATAAACGTGTGGTTTATGTGAGGGCGGCTACTCATATGGAGGAAATGCACCAAGACTATCATCAATCCGTTACAAACTTTTTAGCTGCACTCACTGATGATATTTCAAAAGAAGAGGTTACATCAATTATATCTGGACTTCACAAGTTAAAGAAATTAGTTCAACGAAGTGAACACGAGAAAAAGGGTGATTAAATTGGGGAAAAATATTGTTGAAGTTACAGGTTTGAAAAAAAGGTACAAAGATTTTGAAGCAGTAAAAGGTGTAGATTTACAAGTGGAAGAAGGTGAGATATTTGGTTTTTTAGGACCAAATGGTGCTGGTAAAAGTACGACCATCAATATGTTATCGACAATTATTAAACCATCTGATGGGATAGCTAAAATCAATGGATATGACAATGTAAAAGAGCGAGATGATGTTCGAGCAAGTATTGGATTAATTTTTCAAGAATCCACTTTGGATGAGAAATTAACTGCAAATGAAAATTTAATGCTGCATTGCAAGTTTTATAATGTTCCTAAAGAAAAGCGAGAAGATCGTATTCAAGAAGTGCTGGAAATTGTAGATTTATCCGAAAACCGTTCTAAAATTGTAGAAACTTTTTCAGGTGGGATGAAACGTCGTCTAGAAATAGCTAGAGGGTTATTACACTATCCGCGCGTATTATTTCTAGATGAACCAACCGTCGGGCTAGATCCACAAACAAGAAATCATATTTGGGAATATATTTTAAAGTTAAAAGAAAAAGCAGGAATTACCATTTTTCTTACCACACACTATATGGATGAAGCTGAGATTTGTGATCGCATCGCAGTTATGGATGGCGGGAAAATAATTGCACTTGATTCACCAGAACAGTTAAAGAGTGATGTTGGTGGCGATATTATTGAAATCGCGACAACGGACAATCAACAAGCGAAACAAAAGATAGAGGATACGTATCAAACAACAGTAAATGAAAGTAGTGAAGGAAAGCTTAGTTTTCAAGTGAAAGAGGGAAGTACGTTTTTAGTAGAATTCGTGAAAAATTTTGATATCCCGATTACAACAGTTAATTTAAGACGTCCAACGCTAAATGATGTTTTCTTGCAGTTAACTGGTAGAGAAATCCGAGAAGAAACTGCATCAAAACACGAACGAAACAAACAAAGTATGAGAGGGGGAAGGTAATCATGGAAGGGATTTACGCTATTTGGCAACGTGACATTATTAAATTTTTTCGCGATAGAGCAAGATTAATTGGTTCGTTTGCCATGCCGTTTATGTTTTTAATTCTGTTTGGAAGTGGGATGAGTGGAGCAATGTCTTCTATGATTGGAGGCAGTAATGCTGCTGGTCCATTAGCTGACTTTGATTTTGTGGAGTTTATGTTTCCGGGCATAATTGGAATGACTGTATTTAATACGGCGATATTCTCTGCCCTCTCCGTAGTACAAGATAAAGAGTTTGGTTATATGCGTGAGATTCTAGTATCACCAATGTCTCGTACCACTATCGCAATCGGAAAAGTATTAGGCGGAAGTACCATTGCTGTTATCCAAGGGTTAATGATGTTAATCTTTGTTCCGTTTATCGGTGTTTCTATTTCATTTATGATGGTAATCAAATTGATTCCGGTTATGTTCTTAGTTGCATTTGCAATTTCGTCCATTGGATTATTGATCGCTAGTTCATTAAAAACATCGCAAGGATTTCAAATGGTTGTGCAAATTTTAATTTTTCCAATGTTATTCTTGTCAGGTGCTTTATTCCCCTTAAACGGTATGCCAGCTTGGATGGATTTTATAGTTAAAATTAATCCATTAACATATTCGGTAGATATGTTTAAGAAAATTATTTTACAGCCTGATCAAATGGCCCCTGCGCTACGTGAAGCAATGGGTCTTGATCTATCGGTGTTTAATCATGTCATTACGTTCTCACAAGAGATTTTGGTTGTCGTTGCTATCAGTGCGGTATTTGTTGTGTTAGCAACCTTAAAATTTTCTAGATCAGAAGGATAATTGTACAAAAAGGCCTCCAAAAATTTGGAGGCTATTCTATTGTATAGTAAAAAAAGAATTTACACCTTCTTAGTTTTTACAGCAAACTGCTTTTCTTCTATATTATTAATCCGTATAATGATAGACTAGATAATAAGGATAAACGAGCGGGGAGAGAGTTTTGTGCAGAGCAGAGAACAATCATTAGTACCGTTGAAGATGTTGTTGTTTAGTTTTCATGGTGCGAATACGATGGTCATTAGTTTTTTACCATTGCTATTGCAGTATAGAGAGTTAGATGGGACTCAAATTGGTTTAGTACTAGCAGTAGGACCTGCAGTATCGATTATTTCGCAACCAATTTGGGGATATATGAGTGACAAATATCAAACGGTAAAGCGAATTTTGCTCATTTGCTTAATTGGTCTGATTATTAGTAGCGCGGTTTTCTTTCAAATGACAATCTTACCACTGTTAATTATTACTGCTGGCATCTTTTATTTTTTCTCAGCACCAATTGGAGCTTTATCAGATAGTTTTACCCAGCGTAGAGCGGATGCGATGAAGATTTCATTCGGCTCTATTCGGACCTGGGGTTCAATTGGTTTTGCGGTTTCTTCATTATTAGTCGGTCAATTACTTGATTTGATCGGTATCCAATATCTTATCGTACCATATTTAGTGATGGCATCATTAGCGCTTATCGTTTGTTTTCGTATAGTGGATGTAAAAGTAGAAGTCGACCCTATTCAATTAAGTGATATAAAGAGATTATTCCAAAACCGTCCTTTTGTCATTTTTCTATCATTAATTTTATTTCTTACGATTACTCATCGTACTAATGATAGTTATATCGGTCTATTTATTGAACAATTAGGTGGAAGTGAGACGTTGATTGGTGTCTCCTGGTTTGTTGGGGTAGCAAGTGAAGCCGCGGTGTTTGCTCTTGCGCCATTTTGGTACCGTAAATTTCATCCGTTGATTTTTATCATTGCTGCTGGATTATTGTTTACTATTCGTTGGTTTCTCTATGCAGTCATTGATGTACCAATGGTAATTGTTATTCTGCAATTACTACATGGCTTGTCTTTTGGTATTTTTTATATGACAGCCTTCCAATACATCACGCAGTTAATCCCCAAATCCGTGCAATCTACCGGACATTTAGTTTTTATGTCGGTATTCTTCGGCCTTTCAGGTATTGTTGGTTCATTAGCGGGGGGAACGATTATGGACGTCTTCGGTGGTAATACATTGTATTTATTTATGGGGATATTAGCTCTAATAGGTACGATTCTAATGACAGCTTATCATTTGCTTCCTTTTGGAAAGCGCTAGTTCATTGTTAGGGAGCGTTGCTATTATGTCAGAACAAAAGAAAATCACAAAAATATGTCTACTTGCAGGAAAAATTATGTTGCAAAGTGGAGCTGAAACCTATCGCGTGGAGGATACGATGCTTCGAATTGCGGCTACTTTTGGTGTGGAGAGTGCGCAGAGTCACGCCACACCAACCGGTATTATGTTTTCCATGGGGGAAACTGAACCGACCAATTTCGTCCGAATTATTACGCGTTCCACTGACCTACATAAGGTGACTCAAGTGAATAGCGTTTCTCGAAATATAGCGAAAGGTCAGCTTACAGTAGATGAAGCACACGAGCAATTACATACCATTGAATTAGAGAAACATGCCTATCCAATCTATTTACAAATTATCGCCGCAGCACTTGCTAGTGGCTGTTTTACCATCATGTTTCAAGGGCAGTGGCAAGATTTTATGCCGGCTTTTATTGTTGGAGCGTTAGGTTTTTCAGCAAGTGTGTTGTTTCAACAAATGGTAGAAATCCGTTTCTTTGCAGAACTCCTTGCTTCATTTATCATCGGGCTATGTGCTTATCTATTCATCTATATAGGTATTGGTATCGAACTGGATAAAATCATTATTGGTTCTGTCATGCCCTTAGTACCAGGATTGTTAATTACAAATGCGGTCCGGGATTTAATGGCGGGTCATCTAGTCTCTGGCTTGTCCAAAGGGGCAGAAGCATTTCTAACCGCCTTTGCAATTGGCGCAGGGGTTGCAGTGATTTTTTTAATTATCTAAGGAAGTGGATGCTACATGATTTTCGAACAATTAGTAACAAGCTTTTTTGCAGCTGCAGCATTTGCGGTGATTTTTAACGCTCCGAAAAAAGCGTTAATACAATGCGGTATTGTCGGTATGTTAGGATGGCTTGTGTATACGATTTGTACCATGCAAAATGTAGATGCGGCTATAGCTACGATGGCTTCATCAGTACTCGTAGCAGTATTAAGTCAATTTTGCGCCAAACTTTATAAAACCCCAATTATTATCTTTACTGTTTCTGGGATTATACCATTAGTACCCGGAGGACTTGCATATGATGCGATGCGACAGTTTGTAGAAAACGACTATAATATGGCGGTTCAATTAGCAGCAAAAGCATTTTTAATATCTGGTGCGATTGCACTAGGTTTAGTATTTTCAGAAATTATTAATCAAGTGATACGGAAAATGAAGTGGACTGTGGTGCAACAAAAAACAAAGCAGTAAAGGTTAAAGGGGATTGTTTATGGGGTTTCTAAGTGTATTATTGCCTATTTTTGGTGTATTTGCAATTGGGTTTGTTGGAAAGAAACTATGGAAGATGGATGTTAAACCAATTTCAACAATGGCGATTTATTTACTTTCACCATTCTTAGCATTTCAAACGTTTTATCAAAATCCGATCAATCTGGACTATATTTATTTATCAGTTTATTTATTAGCATTATGTATTATTTGTATTACGATTTGTTATGTAATTGGGTTTTTTAAGAAATGGTCAAAACAAGATCGAAGTGGTTTTATTCTTGCTTCTTCTTTCATGAATAATGGGAATTATGGTACCCCACTAGTATTACTAGTGTTCGGGGAGATTGGGTTTAACTATGCCGTGATTCTTATGGTATTACAACAATTAATTATGTGTACGATCGGCATCTATATTGCCGCGCAGGGAAGTGAACAAAAGCAACAAACTTCTCCATTAAAAGAAGTACTCAAAGTGCCGATTATATACGGGGCTTTAGCTGGTATGTTGTGCAATATAATAGATATCACGTTACCAGATGAAGTGACATCTGTCATTAATATGGTGGCGAATGCTGCGATTCCAACCATTATGATTGTGTTAGGAATGCAGTTAGCAACCATTTCATTAAAGAAATTGGAAGTAGGTAAGTTATCCATGGCCTTGGTATTACGATTAGCACTTGCGCCTATGATTGCCTATGTCATTACACTGTTTTTACCGGTTGACGAGATGGTCAAACAAATTATGATTTTAATGGCGGCGATGCCTACGGCGGCAAACACAACCATGTATGCTGTTCAGTTTAATGCAAGACCCGCATTTGTCTCTAGTGCGACCTTAACGAGCACCTTGTTAACGATTATTACCTTGCCGATTGTATTGACTATTATACGTTAGATGATATTTTTATATCTTATAATGAATGGTGAAACAGATTCAAATGTGCGAGAGTAACTTTTTAACGTTGAGCGTTGGTCCATAAGAGGCGAACGCTTTTTTGTGTTTGGGCACTTTTACATCTATAACAAAATTATGTAAGGGTATTTGTTTAACCATTTCCGTTGTAAAACGGAAAAATGATAAGTGGTGATGAAAACGCTTTTAAAATACAATGAATATAGAACAACACAACATAACCTAACAAGGAGGAAATACAGATGAAGAAAATTCTTTTAGCATGTTCTTCTGGCATGTCGACTAGTTTATTAGTCTCTAAGATGGAAGAAGAAGCAAAGGCGCGTGGAATTGATACGAAAATCTGGGCTGTGGCACAACATCAAGCACCAACAGCAATGGAAGAAGCAGATGTTTTGTTAATTGGACCACAAATGCGCTTTATGAAGAAAAAATTTGCAAAAACTGCTGAAGAAGTAGGGATTCCGTTGGATGTCATTGATCCTGTTGCATATGGTCGTGTCGATGGCAAAGCTGTCTTAGATAAAGCCTTAGAATTGATTGGATGATAGGTAGGAAGGTCATGTTTTAAGTATGAGTTTGAAAGCGCTTGATTTTAATTATAAACATTTAATAAAGAGGAGGAAAAATCTATGAATCGATTTATGGAAGTATTAGAAAATATACTAATGCCAGTAGCCGATAAGTTAAATAATAATCGTTATTTAACGGCATTACGAAATGGTTTTATGGTAGCTTTACCACTGATCATTTTTGGTTCTATCTTTGTTGTTATTGCCAACTTTCCATTTTTAGATCAATGGTTAAGTGAGGACGCATATGCGACTTATAAAAGCATTTTAGACCCTGCATCTGCGTCAACTTTAAGTATCATGGGATTGTTTGTCATTATTGGTATCGGTTATAAAATGGTTGAACAACGAGGTGGCGAAGCAATATATGGTGGTGTGGTAGCGGTTGCAGCCTTTCTTATATTAACACCAAAAGTAGTTGAAGGTGTATCAGGTGCAATCCCTACAGCTTTATTAGGAGCAGAGGGAATGTTCTTAGGAATATTTACTGCATTTTTTGCAGCAGAAATCTACCAGTATTTTGTGAAGAAAAACCTTACAATCAAAATGCCAGCAGGTGTTCCTGATGCAGTATCTCGTTCATTTAGTGCATTAATTCCAATAACATTAACATTGACCATCTTTTTAGCTGTTCGTGTGATTTTTAGTTATACTCCATTCGAAACAGTACAGAACTTTATTTATACCATTATTCAAGAACCATTAACAGCGCTAGGTAGTGGATTGCCTGCCACATTAATTGCGGTATTGCTAATTCAAGTGTTTTGGTTCTTCGGTCTTCACGGTCAAATTATTGTAAACTCTGTGTTCGACCCAATTTGGTACACGTTAAATGACCAAAACTTAGCAGCTTATCAAGCTGGTACGGATTTACCTAACATTGTGACAAAACAATTTATGGATACATTTATCGTAGGTATTGGTGGATCAGGTATGACACTCGCTGTTATCATTGGTATCTTTATTATCGGAAAAAGTCGTCAATTAAAAGAACTAGGCAAGCTAGGTGCTCCGGCAGGTATTTTCAATGTTAACGAGCCAGTTATCTTTGGTTTACCAATTATTATGAACCCATTAGTTCTTATTCCATGGTTAGTAGCACCTGTTGTTATTGCTTTAATCACTTATTTCTCTATGGCAACAGGAATTGTTCCAAAACCAGTCGGGGTCATTGTGCCATGGACGACACCACCATTTATAAGTGGCTTTTTAGCTACAGGTAATAGTGTTGCAGGGGGATTGCTGCAACTATTTAATATCGGAGTTGTATTCCTAATTTGGTGGCCATTCTTAAAAATCATGGATAAACAATATTATGAAAAAGAAAAGAATGCAGCAGCATAGTAGCTTTATAAAATAAAAAAGGGTGAATACGTATTTCCTTCTATATCCATTTTAGGAAGTGCGTATTCCTTTTAGACATATAAAATGGGGTGACGAAAAATGGAAAATACTTTAACCGAAATTGCTTTCCAAATCATTTTGTACGCTGGGAACGGCAGATCGAGTGCAATGGAAGCTATTCAAGAAGCAAAAGAAGGAAACTTTGAGGAAGCTGATCGCTTAATGGATGAAGCAAGTACTGAACTAGGAAAGGCGCATGGATATCAAACTAAATTGCTCCAGGAAGAAGCGGGCGGGGAAGGATCGTCTGTTAGTGTCATACTTGTTCATTCACAAGACCATTTGATGACAGCTATGACAGTGAGAGATTTAGCTACAGAAATCATAGAGATATATCGCAATAAATAGATAGGGGAGGTAATCAAGTATGACAGTAACACATAAGTTTCCAGAAGGGTTTTGGTGGGGTAGCGCTGCATCGGCAATGCAAACAGAAGGTGCTGGTTTTGAAGGTGGTCGTGGTAAAACAACTTGGGATCATTGGTATGAAACAGAACCAAATCGCTTTTTTGACGGAGTAGGACCAGAAACTACATCTGATTTTTATCACCGTTACAAAGAAGATATTAAGAATATGAAAAAAATTGGTCATAATTCTTTTCGTATGTCTATCTCATGGGCTCGTTTGATTCCTGGTGGAGAAGGCGAGGTGAATGCAGAAGCAGTAACATTTTACAATAATGTTATTGACGAATTAATTGCGCAAGGCATTGAACCGTTCGTGAATTTATTCCACTTCGATATGCCATTGGAAATGCAAGAAAAAGGCGGATGGGAAAATCGCGAAGTCATTGATGCTTATGTAACTTATGCTAAACATTGCTTTGCTTTGTTTGGAGATCGAGTGACTACATGGTTCACCTTTAACGAACCGATTGTTCCAGTAGAAGGCGGTTATTTATATGATTTTCATTACCCAAATATAGTTGATGCTAAAAAAGCATTTCAAGTGGCATATAACACGATGATTGCACATGCAAGAGTGGTGGAAGTATACCACAAAAACTATGACGGTAAAATTGGGATTGTTTTAAATCTGACGCCTTCTTATCCTCGAAGTCAAAATCCTGCAGATTTAAAAGCTTCCCATATCTGTGACTTATTTTTCAATCGAAGCTTCTTAGATCCAGCGGTTAAAGGTGAATACCCTGAAGATCTAATTGAACTTTTAAAAGAACATGGTCACTTGCCCACTACACAAGAAGGCGATCGACAGTTATTGAAAGACAATACGGTAGATTTGTTAGGGGTTAATTATTATCAGCCTCGTCGTGTGAAAGCAAAAGAGCAACTACCTAATCCATATAGCCCGTTTATGCCGGATTGGTTTTTTGATAATTATGAAATGCCTGGTCGCAGGATGAATCCGTATCGAGGCTGGGAGATTTACGAGAAGGGTGTTTACGATATTATGATAAACTTAAGAGATAATTACGGGAATATTGAATCATTTATCTCTGAAAATGGCATGGGTGTTCAAAATGAAGAACGTTTTCTTAAAGATGGCAGAATTGAAGATGATTACCGGATTGACTTTATTAAAGGTCATCTAAAATGGCTTCATCAAGCAATACAAGAAGGTTGTAACACAAAAGGCTATCATTTATGGACGTTTATGGACAATTGGTCTTGGATGAATGCCTACAAGAATAGATATGGGTTTTACGCTGTTAATATTGATACGCAGGAACGGACAGCGAAGAAAAGTGCTTCTTGGTTTGAAGAAGTATCAAAAAACAATGGCTTTTAATGATTGATCCTCTTACCGAATAGGAGAAGAAAAACGTGGCCAAAACGCAGCTGCGTTTTTCTGCTCATTATTTGTGTATAATTAATTTGAACAAGACGTTTTGGATGAGGGGAAAGTAGAGGGTAAAGGGGATGATGAATTGAACTCCCGATTGATGCAAATTTTGCGTGAATTAATGGCATCAGAAACGCCTCTTACAAGTGAATATTTAGCAAATATTATTCAAGTAACTTCTCGAACAGTACGAGAAGACATCAAATCGCTTGATCAGTCTTTGCGTTCCAATGGAGCCAAAATTCATTCAATAAGAGGAACTGGCTATCAATTAGTGATTGAAAATGATCAATTATTTCGCTCTTTTTTACAAGATTTTATTCAAAAAGAGAAAGGTGAAGAACTAGTTACACCTGATTCTCCAGAAGCTAGAGTCAAATACCTGATACGTCGTTTTTTATTAGCAGAAGGTTATTTAAAGCTTGACGATTTATGTGACGAGATGCATATTAGTAAGTCAACGATTCAGAATGATTTGCGGCAAGTAAAAAAAGTATTTGATAACTATGGAATCTATTTAGAAAAACGCCCAAATTATGGTTTGAAAGTTAAGGGGAGTGAAGTGAAGCTACGCTTTGCTTTGGCTGAATATGTATTTGATCGAAGTGAATCAGTTGCCAAAGATATATGGCAAGATCAATTAACATCATTGGCAGCAAAAGATAATCTGACAGCTATTTGGAAGGTGATTATTGACGAAATTAAAGAAAACGGCATTACCTTGTCAGATATTGCAATCAATAATTTGTTTATTCATATCGCGATCGCATACAAGCGAATTCAGAGTGGGCATCGTGTGTCTATGTATAAAAAAGAACTTAATGAAATAATTGATCAAAAAGAGTATCAAGTAGCAAAAGACATTGTGAAGCAGACAGAAGTATTATTAGGTGTTACTTTTCCACAGGTGGAAATTGCGTATATCGCACTGCATTTGTTAGGAACAAAAATGATTACCCAAACTAACATGACAGAGAATGACATTGAGCAAGCACTCGAAAATGATATTTATAACTTAACCACACGTTGTCTGGATTTTATTGAAGAAAAATTACATCTAGGTATTCGGCATGATCGTGAATTAATTATTGGACTGGGCTTACATTTGAAACCAGCTATTAACCGTTATAAATATGGAATGAACATTCGTAACCCAATGATTGATGATATCAAGGCAAACTATCCACTAGCCTTTGAAGCAGGTATCGTTGCTGGTATGGTTTTAGAAGATAGTATGAACGTTACCATTGATGAAAATGAGATAGGTTACATTGCACTTCACATTGGTGCAGCGATGGAGCGAAGAAAAATACAGACAGGTCCCAAACGTTGCATGATCGTCTGCGCTTCTGGATTAGGTAGTGCACAATTGTTAAAATACAAACTAAAATCTAAATTCGGCGATAAATTAGATGTAGTTGGTACTACAGAATATTACAAGCTACAACAAATTACTTTTGAACAAGTAGATTTCGTTATTAGTTCGGTTCCTATTCGTGAACATCTTCCTGTACCAATCATTGAAGTGAATACGATTTTGGGAGATAGAGATCTATCGAAAGTGGAGTCCTTTGTAGTTGAACAAACACAAAGTGTGTTTGAGTATATTAAAAAAGATCTTATTTTTCTTAATCAATCCTTTCAAACTAGGGATGATATATTAATATTCCTGGTAGATGAATTGAAAAAAAGAAAGTTAGTTCCAGACAATTATTTAAGCCTTATTTATGAAAGGGAAAGCATAGCACCAACTGCCTATGGGAATTTAGTTGCTATCCCACATCCAGTTACTGCGCAAACCGATCATACGTTTTTAACCATATGTACGTTAGAAAAGTCAATTGATTGGGCAGAAAACAGAGTGCAATTTGTCTGTTTATTAAATGTCGAAAAAGATAGTCAAGAGGATTTACAGCATATGTATGAAATGTTGGGAAATATGGTTGATAATAAAGTTTTAGTGCAAAAATTAATAAAATGTACGAGTTATCATGAATTTATTAATGCATTGATTGAATAGAAAAAGAACAGATAGCTGTGTGCTTATCTGTTCTTTTTGATTTTGTTTGTATAGATTCAAAATATAATCTAGTTTACCTTTTCGTTTCGTTATAATATCGGTACAATATAGGAAAATGATGAAGTAAAGGAAGAGGAAATGTGCCTACAATAAAAGAAATAGCTACTATGGCAAGTGTATCGCGATCAACCGTGTCACGGGTATTGAATGATTCAGGTTATGTTAGCGATGAAGCTCGTAAACGAGTAGAACAAGTGATTAAAGAAACTGGTTACATGCCAAGCGTGCAAGCAAAAGCGTTACGAACGAAAAAGACGAAAGTGATTGGTGTGATTGTACCAACCATTCGGACAGAGACATCAAGTAGATTAGTCGCTGGAATGGATTACATTTTAGCCGAAGCGGGTTATCAAGTATTGTTAGCAACTACGAATCAAGAAAGAGAAAAAGAACTAGAATTTCTCCAGTTATTACAGACAAGGCAAGTAGATGGCATTATTTTCGCAGCTACCAATGTAGAACCTACGTTAATAGAAAAAATAAATTGTTTATCGATTCCTATAACGGTAATTGGGCAAGAAATTGATGGTGTACCTAATGTACTTTATGATGATTATCATGCTGCGAAAGATCTCACACAATTGCTAATTAGCAAAGGGCACAAGCGTATTGGATTTATTGGAGTTAATGAAAAGGACCGCGCAGTTGGCTATCTAAGAAAGAAAGCTTTTCTCGAAATGATGAAGCGTGCTTCGCTAAATGTGGAAACAGGATGGGTGCAAGAGGGAATTTTTGATATTCATTCAGGATATGTTGCAACAGAAAAAATGTTAGCTTACTCAAAACAGTTACCAACAGCTATCTTTGCTGTAACCGATCGTTTGGCTATCGGTGCAATGCAATTTCTGAAACAACACAACTATCGTGTTCCTGATGATATAGCGGTTGTTGGTATTGGAGCTTCTGAAATATCTGAGCATTTAACACCTGCATTGACAACGGTGGACTATCAATATGAGCAGGCTGGAAGACAAGCCGCGATGCTATTAATACAGCAATTAAACGTAAAAGAAAGCGTTACAAAAAAAATCGTGTTAGACTATAGACTTTTAGATAGAGATAGTGTATGATTTGAGGTGAAATCGATTTCATCTCTTTTTTTAAACGGTGTGGTATCGATACCACAAATTGTTTATGTTTAGTTGTTTGAGACGAATCTTAGGTAATTTCATTATTTTTATAACTAGTATGGGAACGATTCCATAAAGGACAAAATGAAGGAGTGAATCAATATGTCAGAGAACAAAAAAGTAGCAAAAGAAATTATTCATGCCGTCGGAGGTCAAGACAACATTACTTCTGTAGCGCACTGTGCAACTAGACTTCGAATTATGGTCAACGATAAAGAACAAATTGATCAAGAAAAAGTAGAAAATATCGATAAAGTTAAAGGCGCATTTTTTAACTCTGGGCAATATCAAATTATCCTAGGAACTGGTACAGTCAATCGAGTCTATGAAGAAGTTGAGAAATTAGGAATAGAAGGTTCAACAAAAGCTGAGCAATCACAAGAAGCGAAAAAGTCAGGCAACTTCTTGCAACGAGCTATTCGTTCATTGGGTGATGTGTTCGTTCCGATTATTCCAGTACTCGTTGCGACAGGACTATTCATGGGTCTACGTGGTTTAGTCATGCAAGAAACGATTCTAGGGCTATTTGGTTTAACAGAAGCAGATATATCAAGTAATTTTATTTTATTTACTGAAATTCTAACAGATACGGCTTTTATTTTCTTGCCTGCATTAATTGCTTGGTCTGCATTTCGAGTATTTGGTGGCTCACCTATTATTGGGTTAGTTTTAGGATTGATGTTAGTTAGTCCATCCTTGCCTAATGCTTGGGGTGTGGCAGAAGGTGGTGTAGAGCCGATTTACTTTGGCTTTATTCCAGTGGTAGGTTATCAAGGTTCCGTTTTACCAGCATTTTTTGCCGGTTTGATTGGCGCAAAAGTAGAGCGCTTTATTCGCAAACGTGTCCCAGAGGCATTAGACCTGATATTAACGCCATTTTTAACGTTATTAATTATGATTAGTTTTGCAATGTTTATGCTTGGGCCAATTTTCCATGAAGTAGAAAGTTATATTTTGGATGGAACATTAGCAGTCTTAGACTTACCGTTAGGTCTAGGTGGATTGTTGATTGGACTATTTCATCAGCTTATCGTTGTAACTGGTGTGCACCACATCTTTAATTTATTAGAAATTCAGTTACTTGAGAATTTCGGTAACAACCCATTTAACGCTATTATTACTGCGTCAATCGCTGCACAAGGTGGTGCTGCTTTGGCAGTTGGAATAAAAGCAAAATCTAAGAAAATGAAAGCACTTGCTTTACCATCAGCACTGTCTGCTTTTCTAGGTATAACGGAACCAGCTATTTTTGGTGTCAACTTACGTCTAGGTAAACCATTCTTAATGGGAATCATCGCCGGTGGATTAGGTGGTTTCTTAGCTTCCTTGTTCGATCTTGCAGGAACAGGAATGTCCATCACTGTGCTTCCAGGGGTATTACTTTATTTAAATAGTCAGCTATTACTATATATTCTGGTTAACATTGTATCTATTGGCGCTGCTTTTGCGCTTACTTGGCTATTTGGTTATAAAGAAAAAGAAGAAGCATTGTAAGAACAGACAGAGAGGGGTGCAGTGACATGCTTCATAAAGATGATCAACTATTGAAAGAACAAGCAAATGAGCAAATACGAGAGCATGGCTCACTTGTCCAGCGCGATCCTTATCGATTACATTATCACGTTATGCCACCAGTAGGGTTACTAAATGACCCAAATGGTTTGGTATATTTCAATCAGTTATACCATTTGTTTTTTCAATGGAATCCATTTCAAACAGATCATGGGTCAAAATTTTGGGCGCATATGACATCGAAAGATCTTATCCACTGGGAGTGGCAGCCAATTGCGTTAGCTCCTAGTGATCCATTTGATAAAAATGGCTGCTATTCTGGATCGGCTATTGTTCATGAAAATAAACTCTATTTATTTTATACCGGGAATGTTCGTGATCAAGCAGGTAACCGTGAGTCGAATCAATGCTTAGCTATATCCGAAGACGGTATTACGTTTGAGAAAAAGGGTCCATTATTCACTGTTCCTGAAGGATATACCCCTCATTTTCGTGATCCAAAGGTATGGAAAGAAAATGATATGTGGTATCTGGTCATTGGAGCGCAAACTGAGCACTTACAAGGAAGAGCATTATTGTATAAGTCACAAAACATAACAGAATGGCAGTTAGTGGGGGAAATTTCAGATAAAGAGAAACCACTAACCGATTTCGGTTATATGTGGGAGTGTCCAGATTTACTCTTGTTTGACAATCAAGATGTATTATTGTTCTCCCCACAGGGCATTGAGCCGCAAGCTTACCAGTACCATAATATTTATCAAACTGGTTATTTATCAGGTGTGTTAGATAGACAGACCGCAAATTTTAACCATCAAGAATTTATTGAATTGGATAACGGTTTTGATTTCTATGCGCCTCAAACAACAGTAGATGGTCAAGGCAGACGCATTATGTTTGGTTGGATGGGGCTACCCGAAACGGATGAAGCATTTCATCCAACGAAGGATTATCGCTGGATTCACGCGATGACGATTCCAAGAGAATTAACCTTAAAACAAGGCATTTTGTATCAACAACCTGTAAAAGAGTTAACACAACTTCGCAAGGAGCTGTTGCTTAACCAACAACAAAAGTTGGTGGATGAAGTTGTTACACTACATGAGATACATCATGATGCACTTGAATTTATTTTTCAGGTACATGCGTTTAAAGGAAAGTCCTTAGAAGTCAGTTTCAGTGAACATACTAAACTCGTATTTAATAAGGAAATGCAGACACTGACATTACACAGAAATAGTATAAAATCATATCAATCTGAGGCACGCACAACAGACCTTCAAGAGCTCACGGAATTACGCGTATATTTAGATGCCTCATCCATTGAAGTATTCGTTAATCAGGGAGAAAAAGTGTTTTCTGCTCGTCTGTTTGATGCAATTCCTTACCATGAGCTAACGTTACAAGTAAATGGCACGCTAGACTACCACTTGCAAGCATGGTCATTAAAAAACGTTATGAAATAAAATTAAAGTTACTACTGTGAAAAAAGCAGACATTGTTCTGCTTTTTTGTATGACTTGTAAAAAAAGGTGGTTAAAACTAGTTTTATTTGCTTTCAATGTGTAATTTAGTATGATAGAGGGAAAATAACTATAAACAAACAATTATTGGAGGGAAACAATATGGTCACTTTGAAAAAAACAACAGATCAACCCCATGAAATAACAAACAAAAAAGGTGTTACTACTGTTGCGGCTGCATCAGAAAGTGAAGTGGATGGGTATAGTCCGATTGACTACTTAACGAGTGCTGTTAGTATTTGCATGGGCTTAACCTTAGATGCATTGATTAACCGTGATGGTTTACCAATTAAATCATATGAAATTAGCGTAGATGCAACCAAGGCGGAAGGAAGGCCATCTCGTTTAGAAAAATTAGATGTAGAGATTACCTTTGATAGAAAACTAGAAAAAGATGTGCAAGAAAAACTCATTAAATCAGCTAAACGTGGTTGTACGATTGGAAATACCATCGAACATGGTGCAGCTGTCAATGTAACCGTGAAAGAATAAGCGTGATTGGTGTTGCATGAGGATGTTGCTTTTTAAAAGCAATGTCTTCATACGACTTGTATATTTTAAGAAATGAGTGGGGAGGCTATTATGAAATTTGTAACATACCGTCCGAAACAATTCGTATTACCATACCGAACAGGTTTTATGTTGGACGAGCATGTCATTGATCTGCAAAGCGCGTACCAAAAACTATTAACACATACGGAGCAATATGACTTAGCCTATACTGTACATACATTATTACCATCCGATCCTGCATCTTTTTATGCATTAGGGAAAATAGCTTTTGACCGAGCGAAAGATGCTGTTGCGTTTGTAATGGAAGAACAAATAGAGGTCGAAAAGTGGTCTCCAGAAGATATTGTCTTAGGCCCACCGGTTGCTAATCCATCAAAAGTCATTTGTATTGGAACAAATTATAAAGATCACGTTGCGGAAATGAAAACCAACATTCCAGAGTGTCCTGTCCTTTTCGCTAAATTTTCGAATGCTTTAATTGGCCCAGAAGAGCCAATCGAAAAGCCAGGCGCAACAGAGAAGTTAGATTATGAGGTTGAATTAGCAGTAGTAATAGGAAAAGAAGCAAAGGAAGTAGCAACAGAGCATGCATTGGATTACGTGGCAGGTTACACGATTGGGAACGATGTCTCAGCGCGCGATTTACAAAAACGGACGCCACAGTGGCTACAAGGCAAGTCATTGGATCACAGCACACCAATTGGCCCATGGTTAGTTACGACTGATGACATACCAGATCCATCACAATTAGCACTTCAGTCAAAGGTAAATGGAAAAATACGCCAATCATCCAATACCAAGCATCTTATCTTTGATATCCCATATTTAATTAGCTTTATTTCAAACTTAATTACACTTTCACCAGGAGATGTTATTTTAACAGGAACGCCTGACGGGGTAGGATTTGCCCAAGAACCCCCCCAATTTCTTCAAAAAGGTGATATAGTCTCACTAGAAATAGAAGGAATAGGGAAGTTGGAGAACGAGGTAATGGAGAAAGAATAGAAAAAGAGGTTAGTTACAAGCTCACCTTTTTGATTTATTAGAAGTTGCAACAAAAGTAAAAATTAGCAACAATGTACGAGAACATTTCTTTAGGAGAGATCTAACTGCAATTTTTAGCATATATCGAGTCAAACATTGACCTAGAAGATCATTTGCATAAAAAATGATCTTTTTATTTCAATCCTATTGTATAAAAATACATAATAAAGTATAATAATTAACTAAAATAAGAACGGGTTAGGGGTGAATAAATGACGAATGTAGCTATTATTGGAGGATCGGGTTATGGAGCTGCGGAATTAGTGAGACTTCTACATATACATCCGTATGCAAAACTAACAGCAATTATCTCCCATTCCAAACAGGGGACAGATTTTTCAACAGTTTATCCACATATGAACCAAATTGCTGATCAGACGATGGAGCAATTAGATGTGAAGAAGTTAAGTGAAACGATTGATCTAGTATTTTTTGCAACGCCTTCAAACGTAAGTAAAACAATCATTCCGGACTTTTTAGCAAGCGGCATTACTTGTATCGATTTATCTGGAGATTTTCGTTTACACTCACCAGCAGTTTATCAACAATGGTACCAAGCAGAGGCAGCAGCAGAAGAATATCTTCATCAAGCAGTTTATGGTCTTAGTGAAATAAATGCAGCGAGTGTTCGTTCAGCTAAATTAATAGCAAATCCTGGTTGTTATCCAACAGCTGCTTTGTTGGGGTTGATTCCTGTAACAGAAAAGGAATTGATTGAGCCGAACAGCATTATTATTGATGGCAAAACAGGGGTTTCGGGGGCAGGAAGAAGTCTTTCACAGCATGTTCATTTTGCGGAAATGAATGAAAATGTCAAAGCCTATAAGCTCGGCTCTCATAAGCATATCCCAGAGATTGAGCAGGCTTTGCAAGAATATATAGCCGCGGATATACAACTTACATTCACGCCACATATTGTACCAATGACTAGAGGGATTATGGTTACTTGTTATGCGAAGTTAACAGAAAACATTACAACAGCACAGATAGAAACAATTTATCACACATTTTATCAACAACATCCATTCGTTCGTGTACGTGCTGATGGTGAAGTTCCCACCACAAAGGAAGTGTACGGTAGTAACTATTGTGATATTGCTATTCATGTTGATGAGCGAACCAATCGACTAACGATTATTTCAGTCATCGATAATTTAGTAAAAGGTGCAGCTGGTCAAGCGATCCAGAATATGAACATTAGTAACGGATGGGATCAGACAACAGGTTTACAGCACGCACCGATTTATCCATAAAGGAGGACGGCAACATGCAACACGTAGTAGAAGAAAAGATAAAGTTAGTGCCAAGGGGAAATATTACTTCACCAAAGGGATTCACGTCTGGTGGTCTTCATTGCGGAATTCGAAAGAAAAAGCAGGACTTGGGTTGGATCTATTCGGAAAAACCAGCTACAGCAGCAGGAGTGTATACGACAAACTTATTTCAGGCAGCACCACTTCAAGTAACACAAGAAAGTATAGCAACTGACAAATGTCTGCAAGGAGTGATTGTAAACAGTGGAATTGCAAATGCATGTACTGGCCAGCAAGGTTTAGCAGATGCATATGAAATGCGCCAATTATTTGCAGCAAAAATGCAAATTCCGCCCGAATATGCAGCGGTCGCTTCTACTGGTTTGATTGGAGAGCTACTTCCTATGGATAAGGTTCGCTCTGGCATCGCGCAGATAGACAAAGAACATGAGGCACAAGCTAACAAGTTTGAACGTGCTATTCTCACTACAGATACAAAAGAAAAAAGTGTTGCGGTTACCTTTGAGATTGATGGACAAAACGTAACGATTGGTGGAGCATCGAAAGGTTCTGGAATGATCCATCCTAATATGGCCACTATGCTTGGATTTATTACAACGGATGCAACTATCGATCAACATGCGCTTCAACAAGCACTGAAGCAAAACACAAATCGATCATTTAATATGATCACGGTAGATGGGGATACAAGTACCAATGATATGGTGTTAGTGTTAGCAAATGGTATGGCGGAGAATCGAGTACTTACGGAAGAACATACCCAGTGGAATGTTTTCTTACAAGGGCTATATATCGTTTGCGAAATGCTAGCAAAAGAAATTGCAAGAGATGGGGAAGGAGCTAGTAAATTGGTTGAAGTAAATGTAACAGGAGCACAAACGGACGAAGCGGCTCAAGCCATAAGTAAAGCGATTATTTCTTCCAATTTAGTCAAGACAGCGATCCATGGAGCGGATGCTAATTGGGGACGGGTTATTACGGCAATTGGTTATAGTAGGCAGACGTTAGATCCAAATCAAGTATACCTCTCGTTAGGTGCTGTCGATGTGGTTAAAGATGGCATGCCAATTGCTTTTGATGAACAAGCAGCAAAAGAACAGTTAGTGCAAGATACAGTGAAAATTATTGCTACGGTAGGGGATGGAGAAGGAAAAGCAACAGCTTGGGGCTGTGACCTTTCCTACGAATATGTCAGAATAAATGCTTCGTATCGAACATGAGGAGGAGGGAAATGGACTATATCGTCATTAAATGTGGTGGCAGTATTATCGATCAGCTGTCTCCTGATTTTTATAAAAATGTCATTGAATTACAAAAACAGAAGCAGGTTCAACCGATTATTGTTCATGGGGGAGGACCAATGATTTCAACCCGTTTAAAACAAATGAATGTTGCTACGACATTTGTCGATGGGTTGCGTGTAACAACAAAGGAAGTGCTTGATGTGGTTGAAATGGTACTGAGTGGATCGGTAAACAAACAGATGGTGCGAGCTTTACTTCAACAAGGAGGGCAAGCGATGGGCTTAAGTGGTATTGATGGCTATTTACTTCACGCTAAACCTATAACAGACATCAATAAATATGGGTTTGTTGGAGAAGTTGAGCATGTTAATGTCACTTTCTTAAAAAATATTATTGCGCATGATTACATTCCGATCATTTCACCGATAGCCATCGGTGAACAAAATCAACGGTACAATATTAATGCTGACCTAGCTGCTGCGGCAATTGCACAAGCATTGCATGCAAATTTGTGTTTTATCAGTGACATTCCAGGTATCCTTGTCGATAAAAATGGACAAAAGCACCCCTTGCACGAGACTACGAAGAAACAAATCGAATCGTTAATTGCGTCCAATATAATTTATGGGGGTATGATTCCTAAGGTCCAAGCAGCATTAACTGCTTTAGAACAAGGTGCACCATGCGTAGCGATACTTGATGGGATGAAAACAAACAGTTTAACCGATTTTATTGCTGGCAAACAAGTCGGAACGAGCATTCAATTAGAGGAGGTTTCTCATGTCTATTAAACTCAAGCAGCAAGCTAGTAATGTGATGGCAACCTATAACCGTTTTCCGATCACCTTGACAAAAGGAAAAGGAAGCTATGTTTGGGATGAAGTAGATCAATCTTATTTAGATTACACGTCAGGAATCGCTACCTGTAACCTAGGTCATGTTCCTAACATGGTAAAAAAAGCGATGCAACAGCAATTAGACCGATTATGGCATTGTTCCAACCTGTATACAATCCCTTCCCAGGAAGCTCTAGCAAATGAACTAGTTCAGCACACAGTGTTTGATCAAGTTTTCTTTTGTAATAGTGGAGCAGAAGCAAATGAAGCGGCAATAAAACTAGCAAGAAGATACGCACAAACAGTTAAACAATCCAATCAGTATGAAATAGTTACCTTTAAGCAATCTTTTCATGGTCGGACACTAGCTACATTAGCCGCGACAGCACAAGAAAAAATTCAGACAGGTTTTAACCCATTGATGCCGGGTTTTCGCTATCTACCTTATAATGATAAAGATGCGTTAACGGATCTCATTCGTCCAGAAACGTGTGCGGTGATGCTTGAGCTTGTACAAGGTGAAGGGGGCGTTATTTCAGCTGATCCATCATGGGTGCAACAACTGGTACAACAATGCAAAGAGAATGAGGTATTAGTCCTCATTGATGAAATTCAAACTGGTATAGGGCGTACTGGTCCGCTGTTTGCTTATCAAGATTATGGATTTGAACCGGATGTCGTCAGTGTAGCCAAAGGTCTAGGATCTGGCTTTCCAATTGGAGCGATTTTAGCGAAAGATGATGTCGCGCAAGCTTTTCAAGCTGGGTCACATGGGAGCACGTTTGGTGGTAACCCTTTAGCGACAACTGCAGGATTAGCTACCCTTCAAATGATTACTGATTCAAACTTTTTACAAGCATCCACAGAAAAAATGAGTTACTTCTGGTCAGGTTTAAAGCAATTAGAAGATAAGTATCGTTCGATAAAGTTAGTAAAAGGAAAAGGATTCTTGATTGGGATAGAGGTTGAAGAAAAAGCCATAGATTATGTTACGAAAGCAAGAGAAGACTATCACTTGTTACTGTTAGTAGCTGGGCCACATGTCTTACGAATATTACCACCACTAACCACAACGCAAGCAGAAATAGATACAGCACTAACAAAATTGGATAGCTTATTTTTATCGCAATCAAGTTGACATCTATAGCTAGTATCTATATAATAATGCAAGTAAATGGATACGATTCCGTTACGAAACGGGAGAGGTTCTTAGCAGTAACCCTCTATAAAAAACTAAGGACATATGACGTGATCAAGCCATATCCTTAGGAATGGCTTTTTTTTATGCACAAATTGAAATAGAGAGAAGAGGAGGTAATTCACATGGCAGGTAGAAGAGATGATGAATTACAAGATGTTTCCTTATTAGGTAGTCAAGGAACGGAATATCGTTTTGATTATACACCTGAAGTGCTTGAGACATTTGATAATAAGCATCCAAGCAGAGATTACTTTGTAAAATTTAATTGTCCTGAGTTTACGACGCTATGTCCTAAGACGCGTCAACCAGACTTTGGTACCGTGTATATTAGTTATATCCCTGACGTCAAAATGGTGGAAAGTAAATCATTGAAGCTCTATTTATTTAGCTTTCGTAACCATGGCGACTTTCATGAAGATAGCATGAATATTATTATGAATGACCTAATTGAATTAATGGACCCGTGTTACATTGAAGTATGGGGAAAATTCACACCAAGAGGTGGAATTTCCATTGATCCGTATTGCAACTATGGGAAACCAGGAACCAAATATGAACAAATGGCAGATCACCGCTTAATGAATCACGATATGTACCCAGAAAAAATCGACAATCGCTAATAGAGGGTTAGCGCGAAAGAATCTCCTTTTTATTTTAACCAAAAGGAGAAATGCAGATGTTTGTTTATTTAAATGCACTATTTGTAGGGTTATTGATCTTATCAAATATTATTTCGGTAAAATTGTTTAGTATTGGTGAATTTATTATCTTACCAGCGGCAGCAATTGTATATGTAATTACGTATTTAATTACAGATGTTGTTGGTGAAGTTTATGGTAAAGACGCAGCAATGAAAATTGTTCGAGCAGGTTTCTTTACACAAATCGTAGCATTGGTATTTGTGTTTGCAGCGATCCATTTACCGGCAGCAGCATCATTTGGTATGCAGGCTGAATTTGAAATGATTATGGGAGGAAGCTTCCGTGTTATGCTTGCGAGCTTACTTGCTTATCTAGTTAGTCAGCACATTGACGTTGCGATTTTTCATAAGTTGAAAAAACAACATGGGGAGAAAAAATTATGGTTGCGTAATAATTTATCTACCATATCCAGTCAGTTATTGGATACTGTTATTTTTATTGTAGTGGCCTTTGTTGGAACAGTACCAACTGCCATATTAATCAGCATGATCATTACCCAATATTTATTTAAAGCAGTAGTCGCAATCGTCGACACGCCGGTAACCTATTTGCTTGTTCGCTTGGCAAAAAAAGAACAAGCAAAAGCGAAGACAAATACTGCTACAGTTCAAGCAGGCTAAGTCAGCTTATTATATAGCACAAAGAGGTTTGAGGTTATTTTTCCTCAAGCTTTTTTGTGTTAAACAATGAAATACAGACTATAGTTGAAGGTCTATTCTTGAAACAAACAGTTTAATTCACATAATGTACATAATTAAGTGACCTATGAAACAAAGAAAATGCATTTTGTTACAAAACTAATGTAATGTTTGATAAAGTGAGAATAAGGAGCAAGTATTTAACATTTTTAAAAACAAAACATATAGCTACGCGGTTTGAAGGAGGAAGTAAACATGGTAGAAACATTTCGAGCTTATCAATTAATAAAAGAAAACGATCAGGTAAAAGGTGAAGTAAGAGAATTAACAGAGGATGATTTACCTGAAGGAGAACTGCTGATAAGAGTACATTATTCTAGTATTAATTACAAAGATGCAATGGCCAATATGCAGGATAGTCCGATCGTTAAAGAATATCCTTTTGTTCCTGGTATTGATTTAGCAGGTGAAGTCGTCGAATCTTCGGATGATCAGTTCCAAAAAGGGGATAAGGTAATTGCAACTAGCTATGAAATTGGGGTCTCACATGATGGAGGTTACAGTGAGTATGCCCGGGTATCATCTGATTTAGTGATTCCACTCCCAACCAATTTATCCTTAAAAGAAGCGATGTTATATGGTACAGCAGGATTAACCGCAGCTTTATCTGTTAATCGATTAGAAAAAAACGGATTAACGCCAGACGAAGGGAAAGTGTTGGTTACAGGTGCAACAGGCGGTGTTGGTAGTTTTGCCATAGCGATGCTTGCGAAAAAAGGCTATCATGTTGTTGCAAGTTCTGGAAAAGCAGAAGCTGTCGACTTTTTAAAAGCAATTGGTGCGAAAGAAGTCATTGGTAGAGAAGATGTACAAGATGAAAAAATCCGTCCAGTAAGCAAACAACAATGGGCTGCAGCGGTAGATCCAGTAGGAGGTAAAACATTAGCTTCGATTCTAAGTAAATTAGAATATAATGGAGCCGTAGCTGTTAGCGGTTTGACAGGAGGCGTGCAGGTGCCAACTTCGGTATATCCATTTATTTTACGAGGAGTTAGCCTACTTGGGGTAGATTCTGTTTATACCCCAATGCAAGCTAGAAAAGAAGCATGGGAACGAGCTGCTTCGGATTTAAAACCTAACGAGCAAGTGATGGAAACGATTTTAAATAAAGAAGTTGGCTTAGATGATTTATCTGAAGTTCTTCCAACATTATTGGAAGGAAAATCCTTAGGGCGTATTATTGTTCGTTTATAATATATCCAAGGCAATATAACTGTGTATCGATCGACTTTAGTGCAAAAATCATAGTGAATATGTGAGCGAATCCCAAATGTTTAAGTATCATTTGGGGTTCGCTCTTTTTTTATTTCTATAGCTAGGATATGAAAGTGTTAAAAGGAAACAGCAACATGGAATTTTATGGTATTAAAGGTTAGCGTATACTGCTGACTTATGTTCTACCTTTTTTACCAAACGTTAGTTTATGTCAACAAGTGCCTTGTCAAGGTTAGGTTTGCTTACTACGCTGATTTTTTGCTTATTGTAGTAAAATTCTCACATCAGTTCGTTCTAATCAAGGTAAAGGCGTAATTTGTATAACAAATTTTGTAAAGCACATCGTTGTACATATACGACTACAAAAACTGGGATGAAAACGAATACAAAAGCTGATATGACGGTGTTAAAATCAAAATATAGAGAGGTGATCAACGATGCAGCTTGATGATCGTAGCAATAAATTTATTAATGAATTAATGAGTGATCCTAATATCCGAACAAAAGATTTAGAAAAGAAATATGCCATTACTCGTAGGCAAATCAATTACAGCTTTGAAAAAATCAATGATTGGTTGAGCACGAAAAATTTACCAGCTATTGAAAGAACAAGGCAAGGATTATTTATTGTAGATCCGATCATCTTTAATACACTATCTGACAAAATGGCGGATGAAATAGTTGTCTCAAAAGTATTAACAGAGGAAGAGCGCTCCTATTTAATTATTCTAATGATCCTTAGCCAATCAGAAGAACTGTCAATTATTCATTTTACTAGTGCATTGTATGTAAGTAAAAATACCATTCTGAATGATTTGAAGAAGGTGCAATCGTTTATTGAACGTTATAGCTTACTTATTCGTTATTCAAGAAAAGAAGGTTACCTTATTGAGGGAGAAGAGTTCGATATTCGTAGATTATTGGTCAATATAACTTCTGAAGTCATTGAAATGAACAATGGTAAAGACTTGATAGAAGATATAGCACAGATTAAACGTGAAAAAGCAGAAGAATTTTCTAAACGGATTGAACGAGCAGAAAACCATATAGGGTTGAAATTCACGGATGAAAAAATCGAAGCGATGCCTTACATTCTTCTGTTAATAATTAGACGTATCTATCTTGGTAAAAAAGTAAATTATTCCTCTATTAATTATCAGGAACTTTCAGATACAAAAGAAGCAAAAGCAACGGAAGAAATCTTATTTGATATTGCAAATATACCAACAGAAGAAAAATTATTTATTACGCTACACTTACTTACTTCTAGCGTGTATTGGTCTGAGCCATCAATGGAAGATAGAATCCCGGATTTAATGTCTGCATTAGAAGAGACCATTTCCTTGTTTGAACGGAATGCTTGTATTGTTATCCAAGACAAACCGCAACTATTGAACAAACTACTATTACATGCTAAACCAGCTTACTACAGAGTGAAGTACAACTTGACCGCTATAGGTGAAATGAATGATCTAATAAGTGAAGAATTTAGAGAATTACATCACCTAGTAAAAAAATCTCTGCAACCGCTTACTAATTTGCTTGGTATGGAGATTCCAGATAATGAAACTATTTATTTAACGATGTTAATCGGGGGTTGGCTTACCAAACAGGGAGAAAAACTCCAAACCAAAATTAAAGCTATTGTTGTATGTCCAAAAGGTGTTTCAGTATCTAGATTGATGTATAGCGAACTGAAAGAGTTGTTTCCAGAGTTTATCTTTTTAGATTCTTTATCTGTGCGAGAATTTAAAAATTATACATTGGAGTATGATGTGGTGTTTAGTCCGGTGTTCTTAAATACGGATAAAAAATTATATATTGCAAACTCATTCCTTGATAAAGATGAGAAATACCGGCTACGAAAACAAGTGATGAATGAATACGCTGGTTTTAGCACACGCACTTTTTGTATGAAAGATATGAAAGAAATTATCGAAAAACATACAACTATTCATAATGAGAAAATGCTTACAAGAGATTTATATAAGTATATTCACAATGTTAATGATGTAGTAATTGAGCTGCCAGAAACGATGCCAAGTTATTCTTTACTCGAATTATTAGAAGAAACGAAAATCACATTGAAAAATGAAGTATCTAACTGGGAAGAAGCGATCAAGATAGCGGCGAATCCACTTTTAGCAGAAGAGAAAATTACTCCTCAGTACATTGAAGCAATGCTAATCCATTGTAAAAACGATCCATATATCATTATTGGTAAAGGCTTGGCCATCCCGCATGCAAGTTCAGAGGATGGGGTCAATGAAGTATCAATGAGTTTACTACGGATCAAAAGAGGCGTTCCATTCGATAATGAACATCTGGTGAAAATAATTGTCGTTATTGCAGCCGTAGATAAGCAACAACATTTAAAAGCGTTAATGCAGTTAATGGATCTCTCTAATAATGCGAGTGATATGCAAAAGATTATACAAGCAGAGGATACCTCAGCGATTCAAAAAATAATTGAAAAATATTCAAATGCAGAAAAGGAAGAGAAGTAAATAATGGAGGAATTGACATGAGCTCTTTACAATTTGATGAATCTTTAATTCTAAAAGATATGGAAGTAAGTTCAAAAGAAGAGGCTATTAGCTTAATGGCAGATAGGCTAGCGGAAAAAGGCTTTGTTAAATCAAGCTATAAGCAAGCCGTACTTGAACGAGAAGAGGAATTTTCTACGGGTTTACCAACTCACGGTTGCTCCGTAGCTATTCCACATACAGATAGCAAACATGTAAATCAAAAAGCGATCAGCTTAGCGATTTTAAAACATCCAGTTATATTCGGTGTTATGGGAGAATGTACGACAACACCAGTCAAGTTAATATTTATGTTAGCAATGGATGAAGAACATTCTCAACTAACCCTTTTACAAAGGTTAATGCAGATTTTTCAAAATGCGGAAATGTTGCATTATTTCTGCAAAGAAACTGATAAATCAAAAATAAAAGAGAAAGTATTAACCCAATTAGAATTCTCTTTGAAAGGGGGTGAGTAGCATGAACAAAAAGAAACAGGTATTGGTAGCTTGTGGCGCTGGAATTGCAACTTCTACGGTTGTTAATAATGCAATCGAAGAGATGGCAAAAGAGAACAATATTTCACTAGATATTAAGCAGATCAAAATTGCAGAAGTCGGGAGTTATGTAGATACTGCAGATCTTTTAGTAACTACAGCAATGACGCAAAAAGAATATCCATTTACAGTAATTAATGCCAGAGCATTTCTAACGGGGATTGGTGTCGATGATACAAAGAAACAAATTTTAAATGAGCTAGTAAAATAATAAACCGTAATTCTAATTCATTTGAATGCATGTATAGGATACAGACTGACTTAAAAGGGGAGAGATGAGAATGCAGAGTTTTGTAGATATGGTACAAAGTTTTTTAGACTTGGGTGCAACGGTTATTCTACCTGTAGCAATCTTTATTATCGGATTAATATTCGGGCAAAAACCGAGTAAGGCATTTAGGTCTGGCTTAACGATCGGTGTCGCATTTGTAGGTATCTTTCTAGTTGTTGACTTACTTGTAAATAATCTTGGACCAGCTGCTCAAGGAATGGTTGATAGACTTGGTGTCAGCTTAAATGTGATTGATGTAGGTTGGCCAGCGACTTCGACAATTGCTTGGGCATCGATTGTTGCTGCATTTATTATCCCGCTCGGATTAGTTGTAAATGTTGTTATGTTACTTACAAAAACAACAAAATGTATGAATGTGGATATTTGGAATTATTGGCATTATACATTTATGGCTGCAATGATTTATGCAGTATCTGGCAGTATTATTCAAGGATTAGTCGGGGCTGTGATTTTCCAAATCATTTGTTTGAAAGTAGCAGACTGGACAGCGCCAATGGTACAGGATTTCTATGATATGCCGGGTGTTTCTGTGGCGACAGGAAGCACGATCTCTTATGCTCCAGGTATTTGGTTAGTTCAATTGCTTCAAAAAATTCCTGGAATCAGAAAATTAAATGCGGATCCAGATTCTATACAGAAGCGATTTGGTATTTTTGGTGAATCTATCTTCATTGGTTTAGCACTCGGTTCCATTATTGGTATATTAGCTGGCTTTGGAGTGGGTGAAGTCATTGAAATAGGAATGGCGATGGCTGCAGTTATGGTACTGATGCCACGCATGGTTAAGATATTAATGGAAGGATTAATGCCTGTTTCAGAATCAGCTAGGGAATGGTTGAATAAGCGTTTTGGTCAAAGCGAAATTACAATAGGACTTGATGCAGCAGTGTTATTAGGTCATCCTTCTGTTATTTCAACAGCCTTAATTCTAGTTCCAATTACTGTTGTGTTAGCAGTTATTCTTCCTGGAAACGCGCTTTTGCCGTTTGGAGATTTAGCAACCATCCCATTTGTTGTTGCATTCATCGTCGGGGCTGCTCGTGGTAATATCGTGCATTCTGTCATTGTAGGAACCATATTGATTGCTGTTTCTTTGTATATTGCAACCGATGTAGCCCCTTTATTTACTGACATGGCACAAAATGCAAACTTTGAAATGCCTGAAGGTTCTGCACAAATCTCAAGTATTGATCAAGGTGGAAACATTGTAAACTATCTAATATTCAAAATTTTCGATCTGTTTAATTGATATAGATAAGGCTAAGTAGCTAAAACGTTTAAAATACCAATTTATTCACTCAATAAAATGAGAGACGATCATAGAATTTCTTGTTCCATCTCAGTGGAGTGCATGTATAAAAGATCAATCATGTCAGGGGGACAAAATATTATGAAAGCGTTAGTAAAAACTAAACCAGGATTTGGTAATTTAGAAATACAAGAAGTAGAAGAGCCGAGTGTTGGAGCCGATCAGGTAAAGATAGAAGTTAAATATGCTGGGGTCTGCGGGTCTGATATTCATACGTATGAAGGTAATTATAAAGTGAAAACACCAGTCACATTGGGGCATGAGTTTGCAGGGGAAGTTGTGCAGGTTGGTGATAATGTTACTTCTATTAAAGTAGGAGATCGTGTAACTTCAGAAACAACTTTTTATATCTGTGGTGAATGTGAATATTGTAAAACAGAAGATTATAACCTTTGTGATCATAGAGCAGGCATTGGTACACAGCAAAACGGGGGGTTTACTAAATATTTAATAGCTAATAAAGAGAGCGTGCATCTTCTACCGGTAAATGTCGATTATCAATCTGCTGCTTTAACAGAGCCACTTGCATGTACGTATCATGCGGCTGCTAAAGCACAAATACAAAAGGGAGACGTGGTAGTTGTACTCGGTCCCGGACCAATAGGTTTACTGCAGGCGCAGGTAGCCAAAACGTTTGGTGCGAAAGTAATTATTACTGGTTTGGATCATGACAAAATACGCTTGGATAAAGCTGAAGAAATTGGCATTGATTATGCAATTAATATCCAACAACAAGATGTGCGGGCATTAGTAGATGAGTTGACGAATGGTTATGGGGCACATGTAGTGTTCGAATGTTCTGGTGCAGTTCCGGCAGTACGAATGGGCTTAGATTTTCTGCGGAAAAAAGGCCAATATGTTCAGGTCGGTATTTTTCCAACACAAGAAATTCCATTTGATATGGCAAAGGTAATTCAAAAAGAAATTCATGTGATAGGGAGTAGAAGTCAAAAACGTAGTGACTGGGAACCTTCTCTAGCTCTTATGGGTCAAGAACTTGTAGATGTAAAAGCGTTAATTACAAAAAATTATGACATTACTGAATGGGCGCGTTTATACAAAGCGATTAAAGACGGAGAAGAAATTAAAGTAACCTTAACCACAAAAGAATAGGAAAGGGAGATTAGTATTTATGGATCTGCAAAAGATTACAGATATGATTGATTATACGCTCCTAAATCCAATTACAACAAAAGAAGATAGTGAGAAATTTTGCAAAGAAACCATTACGTATGGTTTTAAAACAGTATTTGTTAACCCGTACTATATCTCCTATGTATAGGAACGATTAAAAGAATACCATATAAAAGTTGATGTGCCAATTGGTTTTTCGTTAGGAGGTGCACTTACCAAGATTAAAGTAGAAGAGATTAAAGCTGCAATTCAAGATGGAGCAATGGAAATTGACATGTTAATGAATCTAGGTGCATTGACATCCAAGGATTTGGGTGTCGTTAAGTATGATATAGCTGAGGTGGTGAAATTCAAACATTAGCTGACGCAGAGAAAATCATAGCAGCAGGAGCGAATCGAATTGGAACAAGGGAAGCCATTGCAATTGTGACGGGAAAACGTGCCGATATTACTTATTAATGAAGGAGTTGAAGAAATGTGAAAATATATATTGGTTGTGACCATGGTGGCTTGCATTTGAAAGAACAAATTATTTCGGCTCTATCTGATGTACAGGTGGATATTGAAGATCTAGGGGTACATGAAGCAATTTCAACAGATTATGGTCCTATCGCAAAGCACGTAGCAGAACTTGTTGTTACCAATGAAGAGGCATTTGGAATACTAATCTGCGGTACAGGAATTGGAATGTCAATCATGGCTAATAAAGTGAAGGGTGCAAGAGCCGCTGTTGTTCATGACACATTTTCTGCAAAAGCAACTCGTGCACATAATGATGCCAACATTTTATGTATGGGAGAAAGAGTCATTGGCCCAGGTCTAGCTACAGATATTGTGAAAGTGTGGCTTGCTACGCAATTTGAAGGCGGTAGACATAAACGTAGGATTGATTACATCTGTAATTTTGAAAGAGAAGAGTAAAAGGATACAAAATAGCTTATATCGACTTCTAACGTATTTAAAAAGGGGGCGAAAATATTGATTGAAGCATTTTTAGATTATGCACTCGGGCCACATGGTAGAGCAATAAGTGCTTTTTATATGGAAAATCAAATGATTCTAAATATCATTGTTGTTGGATGTGGTATCGGGACAATTTTTTATAAAAATAAGAAAAACAAAGTAATCACACAGAAATCTTGATTATATGTGATTGGAGGGAGAACGAATGATTCAATTAGCACCTTCTATATTAGCATCTGATTTCTCGCAATTAGGAAGTGTCGTGAAACAAACTGCTGAAGGACATGCAGATATGATTCATATTGATGTGATGGATGGTCAGTTTGTACCGAATATCACATGGGGCCCAGATATCATTAAAGCGATTAGACCTTTTGCTTCTATTCCTTTCGACGTACATTTAATGGTAGATAGTCCTGAAAGATATATAGATAATTTTATCGAGGCTGGTGCGGATATCATTACGGTACATATCGAAGCGTGTACCCATCTTCACCGTACCATTCAACACATAAAATCGGCTGATGTAAAAGCGGGCGTAGTGTTGAATCCAGCCACACCAGTAGAGGCATTGACCTCGATTCTACCAGAATTAGACATGGTACTACTAATGAGTGTTAATCCTGGTTTTGGAGGTCAAATATTTATTCCTAGTACAATAGAAAAATTAAAACGATTACGAAATATGGTTCAACAATTAGGTGAATCAGTAGATATAGAAGTAGATGGTGGTGTTAATAAAAATAATGTTGCAGATATTGTAGCTGCTGGGGCTAACGTAATTGTCGCTGGATCGGCAATCTATCAAACAGATAATATAGCAGAAAGTGTTCGTACTTTTCGAGCTTTTATGAAAGAAACAATATAGATGACTTAGGGGGACAATTAAATTGAATTCGTTAAAATTTTATGGAAAAAGAGATATACGTTATGAAAGCTCCCCAAAACCGACGATTCAAGAGAAAGACGATGTGATTGTAAAAGTAAAAGCCGCAGGCATATGCGGCTCAGATATTTCAAGATATCTGAAATTAGGACCTTATGTAAAAGGAATGGTATATGGCCATGAATTTACAGGTGAGATAGTAGAACTAGGTAGCGATGTTAATGCATTTAAAATAGGGGATCGTGTGGCTGGGTGTCCGGCTTTGTATTGCGGTACTTGTAATAGTTGTAAAAAAAGTGAATTTGCTAGATGTGAGAACCTTAGCGTGATTGGGTCAACGTACCCTGGAGCGTATGCAGAATATGTGAAACTACCAGCCGAGAACTTTATTAAATTACCAAATGAAGTAGATGATGATACTGCTGCGCTCATAGAGCCATCTGCCGTAGTTGTTCATGCTCTGTATAAAACATCACTACAACCAGGAGCAGATGTAGCTGTGATGGGATCTGGAAATATCGGTTTATTAGCTATCCAATGGGCGAAAATATTTGGAGCCAGGAAAGTTTTTGCAATTGATATTGATGATAAAAAATTAGAAATTGCAAAATCAATAGGAGCTGATGAAGTGATTAATCCTAAAAAAGGGTCAACACATGAACAATTACTTCAACTCACAGCGAATCAAGGAGTAGATGTAGCAATTGAATCTGCTGGTTCACCAGCTACTTCTGCTGAAGTGTTTTCTCTTTGTAAAAAAGGTGGTTCAGTCGTATTTTTAGGTATTCCTTATGGTGATGTAAAAATCAATCGATTTTATTTTGAAAAAATTGTTCGAAATGAGTTAAAGGTTTATGGTTCATGGAATGCCATATCAGCCCCGTTTCCAGGAAAAGAGTGGCAAACAACGATTCAATTTATGGCTTCAAAACAGATTGATGTGAAGCCACTTATTACCCATCGATTACCTTTGCAAGCGGGGGCAGAAATTTTTGAACAAATTGCAAAAAAAGAAGGTTTTATAGGAAAAGTTATTCTTTATCCAGAAAAGGATGGAAATATCACATAAGATAGATTTCGCACGTAGGTATCAATCGATTTATTCTTTTAAAGTTGAATTTATGATAGGGAGATGTGCAAAATGAAACAAGCAATTGAACAGTTAGCAGTAACTACAATTCGAACATTATCTATTGATGCTATTGAAAAGGCTAATTCAGGACATCCGGGTATGCCGATGGGAGCCGCACCAATGGCATATACACTGTGGACAAAATTTATGCAACATAATCCGTATAATCCAAATTGGTTCAATCGTGATCGTTTTGTTTTATCAGCAGGTCATGGATCTATGCTGGTGTATAGTTTATTACACCTTTCAGGCTATGATCTTAGCATGAATGATATAAAATCTTTTCGACAGTGGCAAAGTAAAACACCTGGTCATCCAGAGTATGGTCACACCTTAGGTATAGATGCAACAACTGGGCCACTTGGCCAAGGGATTGGTGTTTCTGTAGGTATGGCAATGGCTGAAAAACATTTAGCAGCAAAATACAATCGAGATCAGTATGATGTGGTTAACCATTATACCTTTGCTATTTGTGGAGATGGAGACTTAATGGAAGGTGTTTCTTCAGAAGCTTCTTCGTTAGCGGGCCATTTAGGTTTAGGAAAATTAATTGTATTATATGATTCAAATGATATCTCACTAGATGGTGATCTAAGTCAGTCATTCTCTGAGAACGTCAAAGAACGTTATCAAGCCTATGATTGGCAAGTATTACGTGTAGAAGACGGGAACAGTATTGAGGAATTATCACAAGCAATTGAACTTGCTCAAGCAAATGAAGACCAGCCTACATTAATTGAAGTGAAAACGACGATAGGCTTTGGTTCTCCTAATAAAAGTGGATCGTCTAGTTCTCATGGTTCTCCGCTTGGAGTAGATGAAGCAAAACTAACCAAAACATATTACCAATGGACATTTGATGAAGATTTTTATGTTCCAGAAGAGGTCTATGATCACTTTGAAGAGGTAGTAAAATCAAAAGGTGAAAGAAATGAAGCAAAATGGGAAGAAAAATTTAGAAAGTATAAAAGCAACTATCCAGAATTGGCACGGGAATTAGAAGATAATATTGATTGCGTTTTGCCAGATAATTGGTCGCAATCTATCCCTGTCTATCAACCTGGTACCTCTATTTCCACAAGAGCGGCATCTGGTAAAATGATTAATTTTATAGCTGAACACATCCCTAATTTATTTGGTGGCTCAGCAGATTTAGCTGGTTCTAATAAAACACGGATAAATAAAGAAGAAGATTTTTCTAAAAGAAATTATGAAGGAAAAAATATATGGTTTGGTGTAAGAGAATTCGGAATGGGGACAGCACTTAACGGCATCACACTTCATGGTGGATTAAGAGCTTTTGGTGGTACATTCTTTGTGTTTTCTGATTATCTACGTCCTGCAATAAGACTTGCAGCAATTATGAAACTACCTGTTACCTATATATTTACGCACGATAGTATTGCAGTCGGAGAAGATGGCCCGACACATGAACCAATTGAACAATTAGCATCTTTACGAACTATGCCTAATTTATCGATTATTAGGCCAGCGGACGGAAACGAGACAAATGCTGCATGGAAGTTAGCACTAGAATCAAAAAATCGTCCAACGGGTTTAATTTTATCCCGCCAAAACCTTCCAGTACTAGAAGGTACAGAAGCACATTGCTACGAAAATGTTTCGAAAGGGGCATACATTATTTCACCTTGTTCCAACAGTCAAGCTGATGTGATTTTATTGGCTTCTGGATCTGAAGTTAGTATTTCGATTGAAGTTCAGAAACAGTTAAAAAAAGTAGACATTGAAGCATCTGTTGTAAGCATGCCATCATTTGACCTTTTTGAAATGCAAACAGAGACATACAAAAATACGATATTACCTAAAGATGTTCGTAAACGTGTCGCAATTGAAGCGGCATCTTTGTTTGGTTGGGAGCGATATGTTGGTCTGGATGGAAAAATAATTGGAATAGATACATTTGGAGCATCAGCCCCTGGAGAAGTTCTGATGGAGAAATTCGGATTCTCTGTGGATACGATTGTAAAACAAATCAAAGAACTGTTCTAGAATAGTATTTTCAAGTAATAATTTTACCCAAGGCTGTACACATTTAGGTGCACAGCCTTAATAATCATTTACTTTAAAACACCAATTTGAATACCATTGGATAATCCCACTCTTAAGAAAGACATCCTCCATTTTCACATCCAAATCAAAGTAAATATTATCAATAACTTATTACATATCTACATACATATTAATATATTAGATTTTAATTGAATTTATAAAAATATAAATTCAACTATTGATTGTACGTACAAATTGTATTAATATAAAATAAAAGATGAAAAATATACGTACATGATAAATGATTGATGAAAGGATGTGAAGGACATGTTAGAAGAGTTAAAACAACAAGTTTTAGAAGCTAACCTAGCGTTACCAAAGCATAATTTAGTAACTTTTACTTGGGGGAATGTAAGCGGTTACGACAAAGATGCCAATTTAGTAGTTATTAAACCAAGTGGTGTACCTTATGAAAAGCTTACGACAGATGATTTGGTAGTAGTAGATTTAGAAGGAAATGTGGTAGAAGGAAACAAGAAATCGTCGTCAGATACGCCCACTCACTTAGTACTTTATCAAAATTTTTCGGGTATTGGCGGTGTGGTACATACACATTCACCGTGGGCGACTAGTTGGGCCCAAGCAGGAAAAGCAATTCCTGCATTAGGAACTACACAAGGAGATTATTTTTATGGAAATATACCTTGTACAAGGCGTATGACAGAGGAAGAGATTAATGGTGCTTATGAATTAGAGACGGGAAATGTAATTGTAGAAACATTTAAACAGCTAGACCCAGCGGCTGTGCCAAGTGTATTGGTGCATAGCCATGCTCCTTTTAATTGGGGAAAAGATCCCAATGAAGCAGTTCATAATGCAGTTGTCGTAGAAGAAGTAGCGAAAATGGCGTTACACACGTATCAAATTAACCCAAACACGCCAGAGATGCAACAAACATTACTCGATAAACATTATCTCAGAAAACATGGCAAAAATGCTTACTATGGACAATAGTAAATACTACAAAAAAATGGAGGAATGAATTATGTTAACAGTTAAACCGTATACATTTTGGTTTTTAACAGGTAGTCAACCGCTGTATGGAGAAGAAACACTCAAAGAAGTAGCAGATAATTCTAAAAAAGTTGTGGAAGGTTTTAATGAACAAGGTAATTTGCCATTTCCTATTGAATTTAAAGAGGTAGTGACGACATCCGATCGAATACAAGCTTTAGTACGAGAAGCGAATGCAGACCCAAATTGTGCTGGTGTAATCACATGGATGCACACATTTTCTCCAGCGAAATCATGGATTGCTGGTTTACAATCTCTTCAAACACCATTGTTACATTTGCATACCCAATATAATCGTGATATTCCGTGGGATGCGATTGACATGGATTTCATGAATACGAACCAATCGGCACACGGTGGAAGAGAATACGGGTTCATGGTATCTCGTTTAGGTATTGCGCGTAAAGTGGTAGTAGGTCACTGGCAAAATGCAGAGGTAAGAAGTAAAATTTCTAATTGGATGCGTACAGCAATAGCCGTAGCAGAAGGATCGCATATTCGTGTTGCTCGATTTGGTGACAACATGCGGAATGTTGCTGTTACAGATGGCGATAAAATAGAAGCGCAAATGACTTTCGGTTGGACAGTAGATTACTATGGAATTGGTGACTTAGTAGAAGAAATGGGCAAAGTTACTGATGAAGCATTAGCGGAATTATACGAAGAGTATCTATCACTCTATGAACTACCAGAAGAAGCAAATAAACCTGGTCCAGTTCGCGATTCAATTTTGTATCAAGGTAAAATCGAGCTTGGTCTAAAATCGTTCTTAGCAAAAGGAAATTATACTGCCTTTACGACAAACTTTGAAGATTTACATGGAATGAAACAATTACCTGGTTTAGCTGCTCAACGATTGATGGCTGAAGGGTACGGGTTTGCTGGAGAAGGAGACTGGCGTACAGCTGCCTTGTTACGCATGATGAAAATAATTTCTAATAATAAAAATACATCCTTTATGGAAGACTATACCTACCATTTAGAGCCAGGAAATGAAATGATCTTAGGCTCGCATATGCTGGAAGTTTGTCCAACAGTAGCGGCTACTAAACCAAAAATCGTTGTACATCCATTAGGTATTGGAGGTAAAGAAGATCCAGCTCGTCTTGTCTTTGATGGAAAAGCTGGAGACGCGATTAATGTAACGTTAGTAGAAATGGGTGGGCGTTACCGCATGATTATTAATGAAGTGATGGCAGAACAACCAACAAAGGCTACTCCTAATCTTCCGGTTGCTAAAGTGCTTTGGAAGCCAGCGCCTTCCTTAAGTGAAGCAACAGAAGCTTGGATATACGCAGGTGGGGCACATCATACAGTCTTCTCATTTGATGTCACAACAGAACAATTAAGTGATTTTGCTGAGATGGCAAACATTGAGTGCTTGGTGATTGATGAAAACACGAAATTGAGACAATTTAAAAATGAACTAAAATGGAATGAAGTTTACTATCGAAAATAGGTTTTACCTAGCAGTGATTTATCGTTATTAGATCACTGCTAGTTTTTTTGTGAATTGTTGTGGAAAGACCGAGCTATAATGACCGTATTTTGAGTAGGAAATGAACAGGATGCAATCATATAATACAATTTCATTTGATTTAATTCGATTTTTTCTAACAAAATTAGTATGTATAGGTAGCACTACTCCGCACATAAATGTTAAAATTATTTAGATACACATATACGAATGAGCTAATATAGTGCAATGAGGTGTAGTAATGCAAACAAAATATAATATCGTGAAGCAAGCAATTAAATCAAAAATATTAGATGGTACGTTCCAGCCCCATGAAAAAATCAGTTCCGAAAGTGAGTTGATGAAACAGTTTAATGTTAGTAGGCATACTGTTCGTTTAGCAATTGGCGAGTTAGTGAATCAGGGGTGGTTGTATCGTGAACAAGGGTCAGGTACGTTTTGTGCTGATCGCTCCAAAGAAGAGAAAACAACCAATATTAATAATCAAAAAAATATCGCTATTATTACCACTTATATATCTGATTATATATTTCCATCTATTATTCGTGGAGCAGAATCTTATTTAAGCAAACATGGCTATCATGTCAGCCTATTTAGTACGAATAGCAATCATGCTAATGAGCGACGATTTCTTGAAAAGATCTTAACACAACATTTTGATGGTGTAATTATTGAACCTACAAAGAGTGCGATTTCCAATCCGAACATCAATTATTATTTAAATTTAGAGCGTCAAAATATTCCATACATTATGATTAATGCTTATTATGATGAACTGGAACCAATGAGTATTACATTAGACGACGAAAAAGGAGCACAATTACAAACAGAACATCTCATTCAGCTTGGTCATACAAATATTGTTGGCTTCTTTAAAAATGATGATGCACAAGGAACTAAACGAATGAAAGGATATCTAAAGGCGCATCGTATGCACGATTTACCGATTAATCCGAATAACATTGTTACGTACAAGACAGAAGAAAAAGAGGAAAAAACGGTTAATGAATTAGAGAAAATACTGGATAAAGGCAATGGAGATCGTCCAACTGGTATCGTTTGTTACAATGATGAATTGGCAATAAGCCTGATAGATATTTGTCGTCAAAAACAAATTAAAATACCTGAAGAATTATCTATTGTGGGATTTGATAATTCCTTTTTAACAGAAGTTTCGGAAGTAAAATTGACCAGCGTTGAACACCCGAAAAGCAAAATGGGTGAAAAGGCAGCAGAAGTTATCTTAGAATTAGTTAAATCCTCTAATGGTCACTCGAAGAAAAGGCCGGAATCGAATCATTCGATTGTATTTGAACCAGAACTTATAATAAGAAATTCAACAAAGAACTTAAAATAATCCAAAATGAGAACACCTCTTTTTGGATTATTTTTTTTGTTCTATGTCAAATGATGTTGGTGTATCTTAGTAGTCAATGAAATTAATGTATGTTCACCTCCTAAAATAGCTTAAGCTTTTAGAAAGTGTTTACTCATCGGTCTTGAAACGAGTTGAACGAGAGGAAAACGATCAATGTTAATCTTGTCATTAGAAAATGGAGCTGGGACAAAACTAATTTTTAACTACAGTATACGAATGATTGATAAGAACTTAACCATCGCAACTGGAAATACACTTGCGTTCTACGGGCACGGCCTCGGGCACACAGGACGTGACGGTTTTCGTCTAACTTCTAGCCGCTTTACAAAGTGGATCTTCGGCTCGTGGGACTGCGATTACTCGTCCCATCGAAAACATACGCTGTTCCAGCTAGAGTCTCGTATATTTCCAGTTACTTAGTTATGTTTTCTAACTAAAACGAACGATGAATAAAATAAGTTATCCATCGTTCGTTTATCAGGGTTCTTCATTCACTTTTGTCCCAGCCTCGCGAAAAGTGAGTCTATTTCCTCTGCGGTTCAATAATCATGCTGTCGTACTTTAACGGTGTTGAAAGGAAAACTCCGCATTAAAAAAGCATCACAGTTTTTATAAATACAACATAATTATTGACAACAGTACATTTATTTTATAATCTAGATGTACGTACAAATTTAATTTCAACAATAGGATTTTTATTTTTTTGCGCTATTTGTAAGCGCTTAAATTAGAGGAGGAATGTAAAACGTGGCGAATGAAGTAGTGAAGGCGAAAATGACTGTCGATAAGGACTTCAAAATTGCAGAAGTTGATAAGCGAATTTATGGTTCATTTATTGAACATTTGGGTCGAGCTGTATATGGAGGGATCTATGAGCCCGACCATGAAACAGCTGATGAACAAGGGTTTAGGGAAGATGTAATAAAACTTGTAAAAGAACTACAGGTACCAATTGTAAGATACCCTGGTGGTAATATGGTTTCTGCTTACAATTGGGAAGACGGAGTTGGCCCAAAACAAGATCGTCCCCGTCGCCTGGAGCTAGCCTGGCGTGTAACAGAAACTAATGAAATTGGCACAAATGAATTTATGGATTGGGCTAAAAAAGTCAACACCGATGTTATGATGGCTGTTAATTTAGGAACGAGAGGTATTGATGCTGCAAGGAACTTAATCGAATATATGAATCATCCGGGAGGTACATACTGGAGTGATTTAAGAAGATCACATGGCTCTGAATTACCTTACAATATTAAAACATGGTGTTTAGGAAACGAAATGGATGGTCCATGGCAGGTCGGTCACAAAACAGCGGATGAATATGGACGATTAGCTGCAGAAACGGCAAAAGCGATGCGGCTAGTAGACCCCACCATCGAATTGGTAAGTTGCGGTAGCTCTAATTCTAATATGCCAACATTCCCGGAGTGGGAAGCAAAGACGTTAGAACACACTTATGAATTTGCGGATTATATTTCCTTACATCAATACTACGGCAATCGTAGCCATGATACGGCTAACTTTATTGCTAAATCGCTAGATATGGATAACTTTATTCAAACGGTTATTGCTACTTGTGATTATATGAAAGCCAAAAAACGTAGTAAAAAAACGATTAACTTAAGCTTTGATGAGTGGAATGTTTGGTTTCATTCACGTGAACAGGATAAGGAAATAGAGCCGTGGACGATCGCACCACCACAGCTAGAAGATGTTTACACATTTGAAGATGCCATTTTAGTTGGAAGCATGTTAAATACGATGTTAAAACACGCAGATCGCGTAAAAATGGCTTGTATGGCACAGTTGGTAAATGTCATTGCGCCAATCATGACCGAAACTGGCGGCGGTATTTTCAAACAAACCATCTTCTATCCATATTATTATACATCTGTTTATGGTAGAGGTATAGCATTAAGTCCAGTTGTGCATTCACCAAAATACGATAGTAAAGATTTCACCGACGTTCCTTACTTGGATACGTCTGTTGTGTATAACGAAGTAAAGAATGAAGTAGTCATTTTTGCTACGAACCGTCACTTGGAAATGCCTTTACAAGTAGATATTGATATCCGCTCGTTTGAAGGATATAACGTGGTTGAACATGTTGTCCTTGAAAAGGATAATGTAAAAGCAACAAATAGTCTAAAGAAAGAACAAATAAAACCACATTACAACGGAGAATCTTATGTACAAAATGGAAATGTTACAACTATACTTCCTAAACTTTCTTGGAATATGATTCGCTTGAATAAAAGGTAATAAATTGACTAAATAAGTAAGACGTAAACCATAGGATAGACCATCCCCAATATGTCAAGAAATAGCAGAAATAAATTTATAGAGAGGTGTGTGCAGATAATGAAAATAGTTGTAAACACGGATGTATCAAAAGGAATAATTAATAAAAACATTTATGGGCAATTCTCGGAACACCTTGGTCGCTGTATTTATGAGGGGCTGTGGGTTGGTGAAGACTCCGCTATACCAAATACAAATGGTATTCGTAATGATGTATTGGGGGCACTAAAAGAATTAGATATTCCTGTATTACGTTGGCCAGGTGGTTGTTTTGCTGATGAATATCATTGGAAAGATGGGATTGGTCCTCGTGAAAATCGCAAACGCATGGTGAACACACATTGGGGTGGTGTTGTAGAAAACAATCACTTTGGTACGCACGAATTTATGATGCTTTGTGATCTGTTAGAGACAGAGCCGTATATTAATGGAAATGTTGGAAGTGGAACGGTTCAAGAGATGTCGGAGTGGGTTGAATATATGACTTTTGATGGGGAATCTCCAATGGCTAATTGGCGTCAAGAAAATGGTCGCAAAGAACCATGGAAATTAACTTATTTTGGAGTAGGCAATGAAAACTGGGGATGTGGCGGTAACATGCGTCCACAATATTACGCTGATCTTTATCGCCGCTTCCAAACCTATGTACGTGATTATGGAGATAATAAGATCTATAAAATTGCAGGTGGGCCAAATGTAGATGATTATAATTGGACTGAAGTATTAATGCGTGAAGCAACACCATTTATGGATGGGCTAAGCTTACATTATTACGTACATCCAGGGGGTTTTGAAAATAAAGGATCTGCTGTGAACTTTAGTGAAAAAGAATGGGAAATTTCCATGCAAAAAGCTTATTATATGGAAGAATTAATCGAACGCCATTCCACTATCATGGATAAGTATGATCCTGAAAAACGTGTTGCATTAATTGTTGATGAGTGGGGTGGCTGGTATGATGTAGAACCAGGTACAAACCCAGGTTTCTTATATCAACAAAACACTATTCGTGATGCTTTAATCGCAGGTCTTACCTTGAATATTTTCCATAATCATAACGATCGTGTTCAAATGGCCAATATTGCGCAAATGGTGAATGTAATTCAGGCAATGGTGTTAACAGAGGCAGATAAAATGCTTCGTACCCCAACGTATCATGTATTCCACATGTATAAGGTACATCAAGATGCGGAACGAATTTATTTAGATATAGATACAAAGATGTTAGAAGTAGATGGTAAAGAATATCCACAAGTGAGTGCTTCTGCTTCAAAAACAGCAACAGGCGAAGTCAATATTAGTCTTTGTAATTTAGATAAAAATGAGGATGTAACACTTACAATAGATGTTCGAGGTATGAATGCATCTGCCGCCAGTGCCGAAGTCATTACTTCAGAAAACATGCGTGATCATAACACATTCGAAAATCCAGATAAAATTACACCGAAAAAATTGAATAATGTAACCCTTGACCAAGGATTGATCACTGTGACCTTACCAAAAATGGCTGTTTCTACTTTGAAGATAAAGTGATGAAAAATATATGATCAAGTTCAGATTTTTTCGGTAATAATCCTTCTATATTGATAGAAAAAATCTCAAAATACTATCATACTAGAAAGGTTTAAAAGGCGAGATTAAATCCATTATCTGCTTTTAAAATTCATTTAATAAATTGCGAGAAATATTATAAAAATGTTAAAAATATACGGATAAGTGAAAACCGATGACAAAACGTCATCGGTTTTTCTGCATTTTCATTCCAAGATTGCTATGAACATTTTTGTAATTAATTATACGGACAAATAATTAAAAGTGGTTAATTAAAAATTAAAAATTGCGTAATAGTATTAATTTTTATAAATATAATTTAATAGAAAGCGTTATCAATTTAAAGTCTTGTTGATATCTTAAATTAGTTTAGGGGAGGGGAAAAGGATCGTGAATAGTAAAAAATTTTTTTTCTTATTTACAGTAGGATGCATGGTTTTTTTAATGGTTGCATGTAGTTCATCTGGAGGTGGCGATCAGCAAACTGTTGGTATCTCAATGCCGACGAAGTCTTGGGAGAGATGGGTTAAAGATGGGGAAAATATGGCGGAGCAATTGGAAGCGTTAGGCTATGCAACCGATTTGCAGTTTGCTGAAGATGTCGTTGAAAATCAAGTTTCACAAATTGAAAACATGATTACAAAAGGAGTAGATATTTTAATTATCGGTTCTATCGATGGATCTGCTCTTACCGAGGTGCTGGAACAAGCAGAACGTCAAGAAATTCCTGTTATCGCATATGACAGATTAATTATGAATAGTGATCATGTCAGTTATTATGCAACATTTGATAACTTCCAAGTTGGCGTCTTGCAAGCACAGTATTTAGAAGAAAAATTGAATTTAAAAGATGGGGAAGGACCGTTCAATATTGAACTTTTTGCGGGATCGCCTGATGATAATAATGCATACTTTTTTTGGGATGGAGCAATGTCCGTTCTGCAACCATATATAGACAATGGAGAATTAGTAGTTCAAAGTGGTCAAACTGGTTTCCAACAAGGTGCCACATTAAGGTGGGATGGAGCAGAAGCCCAGGAAAGAATGGACAATTTATTAAGTGCTCACTATTCAGATAAAAACATAGACGCTGTTCTTTCTCCATTTGATGGAATTAGCATAGGTGTTATCTCTTCATTAAAAGCGGTTGGGTATGGAACGGAAGAAAAACCATTACCAATTATTACTGGTCAAGATGCCCAGACATCATCCATTAAATCAATCATAGCAGGAGAGCAAACCCAAACCATTTTTAAAGATACAAGAAAACTAGCGGAGAAAGCAGCTTCTATGGCCGAAGCAATTCTAAACGATAAAGAACCAGAAGTAAATGATACAGAGACTTATGATAATGGTAATAAAATTGTACCTGCTTACCTAGTGGATCCAGTTTCCGTCGATATCAATAATTATGAGAAAGTGCTGATTGAATCAGGGTATTATACCGAGGAAGATCTTCAATAACAGGAAAATAACTAGTATAGATGATTTAGCTTTAGCTAAATCATCTATCTATAATTTTTCACAAAAAAGGTGTGATCGTAATGAATCAATTTGTGTTAGAAATGAAGAATATTACAAAAGAATTTCCCGGAGTTAAAGCACTAGATAATGTGAATTTACAAGTTGGCAAAGGAGAAATTCATGCATTAGTTGGAGAAAACGGTGCTGGAAAATCTACATTAATGAAAGTGCTGAGTGGCGTGCATCCGATAGGCACTTATACTGGGGATATTTACTTTGATAGCAATAAATGTTCGTTCAAAGATATTAATGATAGTGAAGCGTTAGGTATCGTTATCATTCATCAAGAATTAGCTTTGGTACCTGAATTATCGATAGCAGAGAATGTTTATCTAGGCAATGAACAAGCAACAAAAGGAATTATTGATTGGGCAAAAACCAAAAAAGCTACAGAAAAATTAATAGAAGCTGTTGGTATGAAAGCATCTGTTAATGATCTGGTTAAAGACGTAGGTGTGGGACAACAACAATTAGTAGAGATTGCTAAGGCACTATCGAAAGATGTAAAACTACTTATTTTAGATGAACCGACAGCAGCGTTAAATGAAACAGAGAGTGAGAATTTATTAAAACTACTAAATACATTTAGAGAGCAAGGAATTACTTCAATTTTAATTTCTCATAAACTAAAAGAAGTATTAAAGATTGCGGATAATGTGACCATTTTGCGAGATGGTCAGACGATAGAGACCTTATCATTGCAACAAACACTCATAAATGAGGAGCGAATCATTAAAAGTATGGTAGGGAGGGACTTGAAAAACCTCTATCCAATTAGAAAACCTATCATAGGTGAAAAAGTAATAGAGATAAAAGATTGGACAGTTTATCATCCGCAACTGCCTGACAAAAAGATCATTAATGGTGCTAACTTGCATTTGCGGGCAGGTGAAATTGTTGGTATTGCTGGTTTAATGGGAGCAGGAAGAACGGAGTTAGTTATGAGTATCTTTGGTAAATCTTATGGTAAGCGAATCACAGGAAAAATTTCAAAAAACGGTAAAGAAATCACAGTGAATAATGTAGGAGACGCCATTCATCATGGATTTGCATACGTTTCGGAAGATAGAAAAGAATACGGTCTTATTCTGCAAGATAGTGTGAAAAAGAATATAACGCTGGCAAATTTGAAAGGAATTTCTAATAAGTTAGTAGTAAATCCTTATGAAGAAGTAGAAGTAGCGCAAAGGTATAAAGAACAATTAAACATTAAAATGCCAAGTATTGATCAACAAGTTGTTAATTTAAGTGGTGGAAATCAACAAAAAGTAGTACTTGGCAAATGGATGTTTACCGAACCTGAAATATTAATATTAGATGAACCAACACGCGGTATTGATGTTGGGGCTAAAAATGAAATTTACAAAATTATTAATGATCTTGCCAATCATGGTAAAAGTATTTTGATGGTTTCATCTGAACTCCCCGAACTACTCGGGATATGTGACCGGATCTATACTCTATCGGATGGTTTGATTACAGGCGAATTTTTAAAAGAAGATGCCAATCAAGAAACACTAATGGCTTCAATGACTGATAATAGGAGGGCGCATGTATGAATCAAATAAAACTTATAATTAATCAAAATATTAGAAAGTTTGGAATGATCATTGCTTTAGTAGGAATCGCTTTATTATTTCAAATAATAACAAGCGGTATCTTGCTTACGCCATTAAACGTTACTAATATCATTATGCAAAATAGTTATATTATTATCTTAGGGATTGGTATGGCGCTTGTCATTATTACTGGAGAAATCGATTTATCGGTTGGCTCTGTGGCTGCCTTTATCGGAGCAATATCAGCCATGCTAATGATTAATTATAATATACCAGTGCTAGTAGCCATTGCGCTTTCCCTCTTAGTAGGAGCAATTATTGGTGCTTGGCATGGCTTCTGGGTAGCTTATGTAAATGTACCAGCCTTTATTGTGACATTAGCTGGCATGTTGTTGTTTCGCGGCTTGACGCTAATTGTTTTAGGTGGTAAAACATTAGCACCTTTTCCAGATGGATTTCGAACGATAAGTTCAGATTTTTTACCTGATTACTTTTCAAATGGAAATGTCCACTTGCTAACAATGATTATTGGTATTGCAGCTATTGTGCTATATATACTTAATGAGTGTAGACTGAGAAAAAATGAGAGTAAATATAATCTAAACCAAACTACTTTTACTACGTTTATGGTGAAAAATATTGTTATCTCTGCGATTATATTTATTTTCACATACATTCTTGCTATTTATGCTGGAATTCCGTATGTCCTATTAATCTTGCTTGCTTTAATTATAGGCTATTCTTTCTTCATGAATAAAACAGTTAATGGACGTCATATTTATGCGGTAGGTGGTAACAAAAGCGCGGCCCAGCTCTCGGGTATAAAAACAAGAAAAGTGACCTTCTGGGTTTTTGTGAACATGGGTGTGCTCGCGGCGTTAGCCGGGTTAGTCTTTGCTGGAAGATTAAATGCGGCCACTCCACAAGCGGGTGAATTATTTGAATTGGATGCAATCGCGGCTGCTGTCATTGGTGGCGCCTCCCTGTCTGGTGGGGTAGGAACGGTAGCTGGTGCAGTTATTGGTGCTTTAATCATGGGGATATTAAACAATGGAATGTCTTTAATGGGAGTAGGAATAGATTGGCAACAAGCAGTGAAAGGTTTAGTATTATTAAGTGCAGTAGCGTTCGACATTATTAACAAAAACAAAGCTTCTTAACATAATTTTGATTAGGTAGTAGAAAGCTTCGTTCATCCATTTTAAGATGATCGGAGCTATTTTTAATTAAAAGACTAAAGATCATGTTAAACAAAGCTCTCGATAAGAATTACTTGGAGATAAGGTTTAAGGATGTGGTAAAATTGTCCGAAGAGGAGGTTTGTGTAAATGACTGTAATAGAGAAGATAACTGAAAAAATTGCAACATCCCAAAACATAACCATTCTTACTGGAGCGGGAGTTTCAACTGCTAGCGGCATCCCTGATTTTCGATCAACAAATGGATTGTGGGCAGAAGATGAATCAAGAGAATACTATATTTCACGATCATACTTTTTTGCTAATCCAGAAGACTTCTGGCACAAATATAAACAAATTTTTCGGGTGAAATTGTTGAAAGACTATGAACCTAACCTTGTCCATCGTTTTCTACAAGCGTTAGAAAGGGAGGGTAAAAACATTACGATTATCACGCAAAATGTGGATGGGTTACACGAAAGGGCTGGTAATCAAGCGATTATAGAATATCACGGCAACTTAAATACAGCTACATGTCCATCTTGTGGTGCAACTTATTCCCTAACGCATATTCTTAAGCAGTCAATTCCCACTTGTAATCAGGTCGGTTGTGGAGATATCTTAAAGCCAGATATTGTGCTCTTTGGGGACCCGATAACACAGCATGAGAGGGCGGAACAAGCAATAAGAACTAGTGATTATGTTATGGTAATGGGTACTTCACTATTGGTTTCCCCATTTAATTTATTACCTTCTATCGCCTTCCAGTCCAATATACCAATGGCCTTATTGAATAGAGAGGCGACTCCCTATGATGATATATTTGATTGTATTATACATGATGATTTGCTTAAAATAGTTGAAAATCTGAAGAATGAATTAAAATAGTCTTAGAATGTCAAAAGTCAAGGAGTTATTTTAAATATACGTACAAGATAGATTTGTGATTTTGTGTTTTGTAAAATGTATATTCAAAATACCACGTTGTTAAGAAAAACACTGGTAACCAGTATATAAACAAGCTATCTAATATGCTCTACTATGTGAACCGAAATACATATACGTATAAATTTTATAAATATATAAATATAGTTATTGACAACTAGGCTCTGTAGTGATAATCTTTTATTTAAAGAGGTTATTAAATTTAGTTAATAACCTACGAGTTAGCATATAGCTATCATGCATGATGGTTGGGAACTATCCCTTGTTTTTTTGATTTAATTGAAAGCGCTTTATAAAATGGAGTGGGGGTAAAGAACATGAAAAAAAGTTTGCTTGTTTTTCTATTTGCACTGGTAGCGATCGCATTGGTTGCCTGTGGAGGCGGAGAAGATGGTGCTTCTGGTGAGGCGGAGGAAATAGAAGTAATCGGTGAAGATATCGAAGGGGCGACAGAATTAACGCTTTGGACATTTGCAGGACAGCACATTGATTTTTATCGCGATGCTGCAGAACGATGGAATGAAGAAAATACGGATCGCCCTATTACATTAACAGCAGAAACTTATCCATTAGAACAAATGCATAATAACCTGTTATTAGCTGTTCAATCTGGTCAAGGCGGGCCTGATATAGCAGACATTGAAATCGGTCAATTCCCTAATTTTTTACAAGGTGATATTCCGTTAGAACCGATGAATGAATACGTAGAACCGATATTAGACAATGCCGTGACTTCTAGGTTTGAAAACTATGCCAAAGATGGTAATTATTACGGTCTACCTACTCACGTAGGAGCTACAGTAATGTATTACAATACAGAAATTATGGATGAAGCTGGTGTAGACATTGATTCGATTCAAACTTGGGATGATTTTGTAGCAGCTGGTAAACAAGTAGTGGAAAATACTGATTCCATGATGTGGAATGTAGGGACAGAAGATTGGTTAATGGATTTCTGGCCAATGATTTCTCAACAAGATTCAGATGTATTTAATGAAGATGGGGAACTAATTCTAGATAATCAAACAAACATTGATACATTACAATTCTTGCAAGACGTTGTTTATAAAGACAAGATTGCTGAAGTAACCCCTGGTGGGATGAACCAATCGGAAGAGTTCTATGGTTATTTCTCTGAAGGGGGTGCTGCATCTATTTTAGCGCCACTTTGGTATATGGGAAGATTCACAGATAATATGCCTGATTTAGAAGGCAAAATCGCGATTCGTCCAATGCCAGCTTGGGAAGAAGGCGGTAAGCGATCTGCCGGTATGGGTGGAACAGGTACAGTAGTGACAAAACAATCTGAAAATGTTGACTTAGCTAAAGAGTTTTTAGCATATGCGAAACTTAGTGAAGAAGGAAATATTAAACTTTGGACAGTACTAGGTTTTGATCCACCGCGTTGGGATACTTGGGAAAGTGAAGCTGTGCAAGAAGATAACAAATATTATCAGTTCTTTGGAAATGGTATTTTCGATACGCTTCTTGATGTAAGAGAAGATATTAATGAATTAAATTTTACTCAATATACGCCAGATGTAATAAATGAGTATAATACGAATATAGCACAGCAAACCATTCGAAGTAATGCACAAACACCGCAAGAGGCACTAGAACAGGGAGCAGAAGCTGTTAAAAGTCAAATGAAAGAGTGATTGTAGGCGTTATTATAGAATGAGTTAGGAGGCGGTTCATTGTAACTGTCTCCTAATTAAAAATTAGATCAAAGGGGGTAATTCAGTGCCGTCTCCAGTGCAAGAAACAAACTCGAATGTAAACTTACAGAAAAAACCGAATAAGTTCTTTAAATTTCTAAATTCAAAAAATGTAGTACCTTATATTTTTGTATTTCCATTTTTGATCTCTTTTTTAGTGTTAACGTTATATCCAGCTATTCATGGGATCATTATGAGTTTTCAAAGTATTCTTCCTGGTCAAGTTAATTTTATAGCATTTCAAAACTATGAACGTGTATTTAATCCTACTTTTTATAAAGCACTATTAAATACAAGTACTTATGTCATACTAACGGTTTTAATATTAACGATTGTACCAATGTTATTGGCGATTCTACTAGACTCAAAATTTGTTAAATTTAAAACGTTGTTTAGAGCGTCGATTTTTATCCCTGCTTTAACATCAACTATTGTCGGTGGTATGATTTTTCGTTTAATGTTTAGTGAGACTGATTCATCTGTGGCAAACCAAATTGTCAATCTATTAGGATTTGAATCAGTCGATTGGCGTTATCACGGTTGGTCTGCAATGCTATTGATGGTTATTCTAGCTTCATGGCGTTGGATTGGAGTTAACGTACTTTATTTCTTAGCGCAACTGCAAAGCATATCAGATGAATTATATGAGGCAGCAGATATTGATGGAGCTAGTGCTTTTCAAAAAATGCGTTATATTACGATTCCCCAACTAAAACCAATCATCGTTTTTGTAAGTACGATTACGATTATAAATGGATTTAGAATGTTTGAAGAAAGTTTTGTTTTTTGGGAAACAAGTTCACCAGGAAACATTGGTTTAACAGTTGTAGGTTATATCTACCAACAAGGTATTGGTCAAAACGATATGGGATTCGGCTCTGCAATCGGAGTTGTTTTAATGTTAATTATCTTTGTTATTAGTATTATTTATCTAATAGCAACAGGTACCTTTAAAAGAGGTGAAGAATAATGAAAAAAGAAAAAAACAATATTGGACTAAAACTAGTAGGGAATATTGGCTTTTCATTAATAGCATTAGTCTTTTTGTTTCCTATTATCGGATTACTGATTTCATCTTTTCGTCCATCAGCAGATCTAATGCGAGATGGTATCACCTTTGCTATCGATTTTAGTACATTGAATTTAGATAATTACATGTATATTTTTCAACAAGCACCTTCTTACTGGAGCTGGTATGGTAATAGTTTAATTGTTTCAGGACTTACCATTGCACTTTCCTTATTCTTTTCATCCATGGTCGGCTATGCATTAGCATTGTATGATTTCAAAGGTCGAAACCTTTTCTTTGTGTTAGTATTATTAATTTTGATGATCCCTTTTGAAATTTTAATGCTACCGCTTTATAAAGTAATGGTGGCGACGCAGTTAGTTGATACATACTTTGCAGTTGTACTTCCTTTAATTGTAGCTCCAATTGCTGTTTTCTTTTTTAGACAATATGCGTTAGGTTTACCCAAAGAATTAATGGACGCAGCTAGAATTGATGGAAGTACAGAATACGGTATTTTCTTCAAAATAATGTTTCCTTTGATGGGACCTTCTTTGGCTGCAATGGCCATTTTACAAGGGCTAACAAGTTGGAATAACTTCTTATGGCCATTATTAGTATTGCGTTCGAATGACATGTTTACTCTACCAATCGGTTTAGCTACACTATTAACTCCTTATGGTAATAACTATGATGTGTTAATAGCGGGATCAGTGTTAACTATTATCCCGATCGTCTTGTTATTCATTTTTTTCCAACGTTACTTTGTGGCTGGTTTAACTTCAGGGGGAGTCAAAGGATAAGTAAGAACATGTATGGAAAAACCATAGTTTTCACAAGACTATGGTTTTTTTATGGTAAAATAACATAAACGGAAAAAGGATTGGTTAAGCAATGAATGGGAAAAGCATAACAACAACATTAGACTTAGTTTTTCGATGGATAACTAAATTGGCATTTGTTAATTTATTATGGATATTTTTTTCTTTTGTTGGATTAGGGATTCTAGGTATCTTTCCTGCTACGATAGCGACGTTGGGGGTAGTGAGAAGTTGGTTAAAAGGGAATACAGATGTGAAGATTTGGTCAACTTTTAAACAAATTTATAAACAAGAGTTTAAATATGCCAATACCCTTGGGTTGATATTAGTGATTGCTGGTATATTGCTATATTTTAATTTTATTATCATTCAACAAGCGCAAGGTGAGTTTCCTTTCGTAATACCATTTTTATTTTATTTTGTGTTATTTTTATACTTATGCATTGTTATTTGGTCCTTTCCTTTAACTGCTCATAATTATGCTTCCGTTTTTCAGCAACTCAAAAACGCATTAATTCTTGGTATCACAAAAATACATATTACGATAATCCTAATACTATTATTGTTTTCTATCACATATTTTTCTTTAGATTATCCAGTTTTATTACTATTTTTCACCTTTGGTTTACTAGGATTGGCATGGATGTGGTTTACATTCCGGGTTTTCGTAAAAATATTTAAATAGAAGGATAGCTTAGTAGGCTATCCTTCTTATTTTACCTAATCAGCAATTACCTTCACATGATATTTTCGATTGCGTGGACCATCAAACTCACAGAAATAAACCCCTTGCCATGTGCCTAATATTAGCTTACCGTCTGACAAAATTAACGTCTGAGCGTGTCCTACTGTACTTGTCTTTAAGTGAGCCGCAGTATTTCCTTCCATATGCAAATCTTTCGGATGATTCCATGGATAAACTTCATCTAAACGACGCAAAAAGTCTGTTTTTACATCTGGATCCGCATTTTCATTAACAGTTATGCCGGCTGTAGTATGCATCGATGATACGATGACGATTCCATTTGTTAATTGGTTTTCACGCAACCAACTGCTTAATCCTGACGTAATGTCAATCATTTGATCATGGCTATTTGTTCGTACGCTAAATGTCTTTTCCACTTTCCTTCCATCCTTTCAATAGTAATTTTTTCTATATTTTTATTCTACTAAAAATAGCTTATATGTTAAAATTTTAGTACTTAATGTAACTTGAGGAGGAAAGGGAATGACAAGAAAAGCGATTCAAACAAAGGAAGCACCACAAGCAATTGGTCCATATTCACAAGCAATTGATCTTGGAGATCTCGTCTTGGTATCAGGCCAAATACCGTTAAATCCCAAAACAATGGAAGTTGTTGAAGGAGATATCGAAACACAAACCAATCAAGTGATGCACAATCTTGACGCAATTTTACGTGAAGCGGGATTAACTTTTGAGCATGTAGCAAAATTTACGATTTACATTACGAATATGGATGACTTCGCTAAAATAAATGAAGCATATGCAAAATTCTTAACAGAACCTTTCCCTGCGCGAGCAACAGTGGAAGTAAGTAGCTTGCCTAAAGGGGTAGCTGTTGAAATGGATGTTATTGCTAAAAGATAGCTATGAAGATGATGCAACTAAAACCAACTTGCACAAGGGGTGTTTTGGTTGCTTTATTATTATGTAATAATAGGTGATTATGATTAATTAGCCTTGGGTATAGAGTGAAGATAAAGATGACAAAATTTATAAAAAGAGTAATTCATAATAGCAATTTCCCTAACATAATATAGTAACAATAGAGTTATGTGGTATAATTTAATCTCACATAGTGAATTTTGATAGAATTAGTAAAAAAGGAGAAAGAACATATAATGAAAAGAATCCAATTACTTGTTGTCGCGATTATTATTGCTGTTTTAGGCTTTTCTTCTCAAGTCTTCGCTAGCACCGGGGATAATGAGGGAAGTATTAATGAAAAAAACGGTCTTCCGCGAGTAGTTTATGGTGATGCGTTATCAGAAGCTCAAAAAGAGCAAGTAAGAGAATTATTAGATGTTACTGATGTCAATTCTATTACGGAATATACGGTTACCGGTGAGGACTTAGCTAACTATATTGGTGGCGATCCGAGTTCAAACATGTATTCTTCCGCCAAAATTACGAAAAAAAATGATGGATTCGGTTTAGTTATTAACATTGTCAATGATGAAAATATAACCGAAGTAACGAAGGAAATGTATGCGAATGCGTTGTTGACAGCAGGGGTTGAAAATGCTGAGGTAGATGTTGCTTCTCCTGTGAAAGTTAGTGGTCACTCTGCATTAACAGGCATTTATAAAGCATTTAACGTCGATGGTGAATCTTTGAATCAAGATCGAATGGAAGTTGCCAATGAAGAATTAGAAATAGCTACTGATCTTGCTACAGAAGAAGGGGTAGACCAACAGAAAGTTAGTGAATTATTAACGGAAATAAAGCAAAAAATTGCAGAACAAGATCCAGTTTCAAAAGAAGAAGTGGAACAAATTGTGCAAGAGCAAATTGATCGGTTGAACATTAATCTTAGTCAAGAAGACATAGATGCATTAATTAATCTGTTTGATAAAATGCGTAATATTAATATTGACTTTGATAATGTGACAAGCCAATTAGAGGATATTGCAAGTGATATAAAAAATAAAATATCAGATGTAACAAGTGACCCGGGTTTTTGGGAAGGAGTTAAGAACTTTTTTGTTCGTCTCATCGATGGTTTGAAAAATATCTTTGCTTCAGAATAGTCTCTTTCGCCGGCTAGTTGGGGGTGATGAAAAATGAAAATTTTTCGATATATAGTAATTATTCTATCCGTCGTCTTAATTGGCATAATGAGTTACTTTGGGGTTATTTTATATCAAGATTTTACGGCGGTTGATAGTAACCAATCTCAGGTAAAAGATGAAGAGCAGACCGAGCAAGGTGATAGTGAAGAAACGCAACAAGTGACCGAATTATCTGAAGAGAAGTTTGAAAATAGTGAAGCTGAAAATCTCAATCCTTTTGGAGATTCAACCCCTCAACAACAATTAACCGATAAAGATTATCAGAATTACATTCATCAAATGTCGCACCAACAAGTCGAAGCAGAAGAAAAAGCATTTATTAATAGAAAAGAATAAACAAAAACACGTGCTAATCCCTAGACCTGCACGTGTTTTTAATGTTAGCTAGAATATTTTTTGGTAAGTTGGAACCGCTGTTGTCTTGCTAAGTATAATGCTAACCCGCAGAAAAACAGCAGTAGGCTTGTGACAATGAACACCGAGCTGTATCCAAATCCACCTGCTAAATATCCACCTAAGATTGGTCCGATTACATTACCGAAGAAGCGTAAACTTGTGTTATATCCCAATACTTCACCTTGCATAGCGATTGGTGCTTCTTGTCTAATATACGCTACCCGGACAGGGATAATACCGCCAATGGTTAAGCCTAACAAAAATCGTAGTACCACAAGCTGCCATATATTTGAGACAAATCCACCTGGGAAATAAAAAATAGCTGCACAAAATAATAGGATAGTTAATATTTTTATATAGCCAACACGATCAGCAATTTTTCCCCAATTCCTCGCCATTAATAAATTTCCTAAACCAGCAGCGGAAAAAGTAATGCCGGAGAATAAGGCAATATTTTCTTGACCGTGTAAATCACTAACATATAGAGAGAGAATAGGTTGGATACTGAAGTTAGCAATTTGAATAAATATCGATACGAGCATTACCATTACTAACATAGGATGTCGGATAATATGTGCAAGCACTTCTTTACTTGTAAAGCTTGAAGGTTGCCCAGCTTCAACAAGGGTCGCTTTCTCTTTGACCCCTATCAGCACTAAAACACTTGAAATAACTAGTATAATGGATAACCAGCGAAAACTAGTAGCATATCCGATGGTATCAGCGATTATTCCTCCGAATAATGGCCCCATTAATGTTCCAGTAACACTACCTGTTTGGAGTGTTCCTAACACTTTGCCAGCAATCTTTTTCGGTGTCTGCGTAGAGATTAATGCTTGCGACATGGAAATAAATCCGGTAAAAATCCCCATAAATAGTCGTAAGAAAAATAATTGCCAGACAGACGTAACAAACCCCATTAGAAGTATGCTGATTCCTAAACCAAAAGCTAAGATAACTAGAATGTTTTTTCGTCCATAGCGATCACCAATTTTCCCCCAAATAGGAGAAAAAATAAAAGCAGCAACATAAGTTACTCCAAATGTTAATCCAGACCAATTTTGTACAAAGGAATCGGAGAAATCTCCTAACGTTTCGATGTAAAGCGATAGAAAAGGTAATACCATTGTGATACTACCAGCAATAAAAAAGTTAGTTATCCACATAATAAACAGATTTTGATTAATGGAACTATTATCTTGATTCATTCAAAACACTTCTTTCGGTGTGCGTATATTTCGGTTCACTAAATATATATCATAGCTCAATAATTCTTATTTTTAAAGTGTTTTGCAAAAAAATGAACCAAGAAAAAAACCAATGGCTACCCATCAGCGCCATTGGTTTTCAATAGTAACTTAAACAAGTCTTTTTCGGATAAAGCTAGAAATTTGATCAATGATCGTAACTACGACAATGATAACAAGTAAAATCATACCAACTTCTTCCCAATTACGGTTTAAGTAAGCGAAAGTGATTAGTGTACCAATACCACCCGCACCAACAACACCTAAAACAGAAGAAGCGCGAACATCGATTTCAAATCGATAAATCGCATAAGATAGGAATTCAGGTAGAACTTGTGGGAAAATACCATAAAATAGAATTTGTAGTTTATTCGCTCCGCTAGACTCCAATGATTCGATTATTTTCATATCAATTGATTCAATTACTTCGGAATATAGTTTCCCAAGCATTCCAGTAGATCCAACTGAGATAGCTAGTACACCAGCAAATGGATTTGGACCAACAGCAGCTACGAATATAATTGCTAATAGTACTTCAGGAAACGCTCGCACTGCTCCAAGAATCCACATACCAATTTGATTTACAATGCGACTTTTAACAATATTGGATGCACATAAAAATGCTAAAGGAATAGCAATAATAGCAGCTGCTAGTGAGCCAGTATATGCGATAAAAACAGTTTCAATCATTTTCAGCATAATAGAACCAGTTTCTTGGAAAGCAGGATCAAAAAAGCGTGGAATAATTCGGTCAAAGTTTTCAATGGTGCGCATACTAAAGATTTTGGACCATTCAATATTCACACTAGCAAATGTCCACACATAGATAGCGATGATGGCGATTACGCTTATCAGACGCTTTACTAATTTAAGATTATTTTTTGGTTTGGCGGGGATATTCGCTTTCATTATACAAGCCCCTCCCTTAATTTACTACTAATGTAATCGATGATTACCACAACAACAAAAATAATAATTACAATGGTCATAACAGCAGGATAATTCAAGAAGTTAATTTGCGTGTTAATGAGCTGGCCGACACCACCAGCCCCAACTAATCCTAACACTACGGAAGCGCGAATGTTTACTTCAAATACGTACAAACCAAATGAAATGAATTGCGGTAATACTTGTGGAACCACAGCATACCAGATAATTTGCAATGTATTACCACCAGAAGCTTTTATCGCCTCAGATGGATTCATATCTATCGATTCAATTGTTTCACTCATTAATTTCACTAATATACCGATAGCAAAGATAATAAGAGCGATAATACCAGAAAATACACCAATTCCAAATAGCCCGACAAATACCACAGCAAGTACAATATCTGGAACTGTACGAATAATGTTTAAGATAAATCGCATGGTATTATATAAATATTTATTCGTCGTAATATTTCTAGCTGTTAATAGGCAGAAAGGGATGCTAATTAACGTCGCTATAGTACTGGATATAATCGCCATATGGATAGTTTCAAACAATTTACTCCAAACTTGTTGCGCATAACTCCAGTCTGGTGGAAAAAACCTTCCAACTAATTCTGTAACATTACCAATCTTTAAGAAAAAGTTTACGATAAATGATTCAGTTTGGATGGAACTAATCAGATAAAAACCAATAATCCCAACCAGGGCGAGTGTAATGGTTAGCTTTGTTTTCGTAGGATATAAGCTTTTAGGAACATATTTTTCATTAGGATTCGACATCTTCCTTGCCTCCTCGCATATCCTCTTCACGAATGGAGCGACCATAGATTTCTTCAAATGTGCCTTCGTTCACCTTTGAGGCTGGGCCATCATAAACAACTTCACCATCTCGCATACCAATGATACGATCAGCATATTCCATCGCCATATCGATAAAGTGAAGGTTAACAATGGTTGTAATGTTATCTTCACGATTAATTTGCTTCAAATAAGTCATTACTTGATGGGAAGTAGGTGGATCAAGACTTGCTACTGGTTCATCGGCAAGAATAACATTTGGTTGTTGGGTTAGCACGCGTGCAATACTAACACGCTGTTGTTGCCCACCACTTAATTCATCCGCTCGACTATACAATTTATTTTCAATATTTACACGTTTTAAATTTTCGTAAGCTAGTTCTATATCTTCTGTCGGATACATATTAAAAATACTTCTTAATGTACTTGTATAACCGAGACGACCTGCGATGACATTTTTAAGTACGGTTGAACGATGGACTAAATTATAACTTTGGAAGATCATGCCTATTTTTTTACGTAATTCCCGCAAATCTCTTCCTTTATATTGGAGTATGTCTTCGCCTTCTACATGTAACTCGCCGGCTGTAGGTGTTACTAATCGGTTAATACTTCGAATAAAAGTAGATTTACCTGCTCCAGACAAGCCAACAATAACGACAAATTCCCCTTTGTTAATTTTAATGTTAATATTTTTAAGCCCCTGCGTACCGTTAGGATAGGTAAGAGAAAGATTTTTAAATTCTATCATAATTAAAACCTCGCCATTTTCTATTTAGAATTTGTATGTAACATTGGAAAACAGGAGAGAATCTTAGTTCTCTCCTGTAGAACAACAGCATATTTAATTGTACGTTAAATTACATATCATCGATGGAAATGTCATCACTGAACATTTCATATGTTTCACGAACCACATCATATTCGCTATCCTCAGCTTCGATGATCGCATCCCAATTGTATACTTCATTCATGATTTTGATCATTTCCTCATCATTATTAAAGCTTAGGAATGTATCTTTAATTTTTTGTTGTAATTCATCGTCTAATTCTTTTGTAACAGAGATTGTATCATTAGGGATTTCATCTGTGTATTGTAAAACTTTAAGTTTGTCCATGATATCTGGATATTCTTCCTTTAAATCAGAACGAACATCATCAAATGTAGTCGCTACGTCTGCTTCACCATTGTAAACAGCTATTGCAGAGTTGTCATGACCACCTGTTTGAACAGAATCACCAAAGAATTCAGTTTCCGGATCACTCACATCGAATTTATTAGCGATTTGTGCTGCAGGGAATAAGTATCCGCTAGTAGACGTAGGATCGCCGTACGCCCAAGTTTTACCTTCTAAGTCAGCAAGGCTTTTGATACCAGAATCAGCTTGAACAAGATATTGTGCTTTGTATGTACCGCTACCGTAACGTTCAGACTTAAGAATTACTTCGACACCATGTTCTTGGTTTGCTAAAACATAACCAAAAGCAGGAATGAAACCAATTTGTACTTCGTTCGTACCCATTGCTTCAACTAAAGCAGTGTAGTTAGTCATTACTCGACCTTCAACTTCTTTGCCTATTTCTTCACCAAGTTTATCAGCAAGTGGTTGAACAGTATCTGCAATTGTTTCAGAGTCTTGAGATGGAACAAATCCGATCACTAATTTATCTGGATTTCCCTCGCTACCGTTACTAGAGCCACATGCCGCTAAAACTGAAACAGCCATTACTGCGACAAAAATGCTAGCAAATATTTTTTTCATTTCTTATATCCCCCTAATCAATTTTGATTACAGTCCCATTATGCAGGAATTATATAAATTATACTAGATATTTTACATTTTTTTAATAAAAAATTAACGTTTTTTTAAATATTTCAGTTTTGAAAAGTGATAATGTTCGGAATTTGCGATTCATATGTAGAAAAATCATATATAAAGCGGCCGTAAAAAGTGGAAAAACGTTGAAAATACGAATATTGTATAATAACTCAAATCAAAAGGAATTGTTTAAGGTGAATTTACAATCTCCAATTTATGTATAACAAAAAATTGCTAATAACCGTGGATATGTGGCAAGATAGAAATTAGGATACGATGTGAATTGCTCTCGAAAGTGTTAAAATAGATTAAGATGTGTTAGGAATAAAATAGGGGTGAGAACGTGGAACACGGCGACAAAGATTGGGAAAGAGAAGAAAAGCGCTTAGATAGAGTGAAAAACCTAATCAACCATAAATTAGATAAAATTAGAATACATGTCAAAACGTTAAAAGATCGTGTAATCGATATACGAAAAAATTTCTGGGATGATGTGACGGTAAACTTAGATGAGATGGATGATGTCATTGAGACACAAGCAAGCTTAAAGCAACAAGCAGAATTTTTATCTGAGCGTGAACGTAGCCACGGTCAATTATCAAAAGAAGTAGATACATTAGAACGCTTAAATCATTCCCCGTATTTCGGAAGAATTGATTTTAAAGAAGATGGAGAAGCGACAACACAACCAATATATATCGGGATTGCTTCTTTGATGGATGAACGAGACGAGGATTTCCTTATTTATGATTGGCGAGCGCCTATCTCAAGTATGTATTATGATTATCCGCCTGGATTAGCTAAATACGAAGCAGTGGATCAAGAGATAAGCGGTGAAATTACGCTGAAGCGACAATATATTATAAGGCAAGGTCAGTTTAAAGGAATGTTTGATACTGGTCTAACAATAGGGGACCACTTATTACAATCGATGTTAGGTGGCAATGCTTCAACCACAATGAAGAGTATTGTTGCTACCATTCAGCGTGAGCAAAATCAAATTATTCGTAATGAACGTAGCAAATTTTTAGTGGTCCAAGGGGTGGCAGGTAGTGGAAAAACATCTGCTGCTTTGCAACGTGTGGCTTATTTACTTTATCGCTATCGCGAAGAACTATCTTCGGATAATATGATTTTATTTTCACCCAATCCACTCTTCAACAGTTATGTTTCCACTGTATTACCAGAATTGGGCGAAGATAATATGAAGCAAACAACGTTTTATCGATATGTCGACACCTATTTAGGTTATCAATTTGCGGTGGAATCACCATTTGAACAAATGGAATACTATTTAAGTGCAAATAAAGAACAACCACCAGCCCGTATTACAGCCATGCGCTATAAAGCGAGCATAGCATTCAAAAATTTAATTGATCAGTTTTTACAAGATTTACAAGTAGGCGGTATTCAATTTCGTAATATTCGCTTTCGTAGCAAACTAGTTGTTTCCAAGAAACAAATGTGGAATTTCTTTTACGCGCTACCATCTAGTTTATCCATACCTGTTCGCATGGAAAAAATGAAGCATTGGTTAATGGAACAATTAGATGAATTAGAGAAAACGGAAGTAAATGAAGATTGGGTATTAGAAGAGTCCGAGCTACTAGATAAAGCGGATTATTTGGAAGTACACCAACAATTACAGGAAGAAACACCTTTTTCTGAAGATACCTTTATGGATTATGCTAGAGAAGAAGCATTACTACGTAAAAAGGTTATCAAAAATACGTTAAAACCGTTAAGAAAAAAAATTCAACGTCTTTATTTTATCGACGTAAAACAAACCTATTTACAATTATTTAACTACCAATGGTATAAAGCAGAGGCTATTGATCAGCAATTATGGCAACAAATTTGTTCGGAAACAAGAGAAAAAATCCAAGCAAATGCGCTAACATGGGAAGATGCAGTACCATATTTATACTTTGAAAAAAGTATGAAAGGCTTCCGAGTGAATCGAACAATGAAGCATGTAATTATTGATGAAGCACAAGATTATACACCATTCCAATTTGCTTATTTGCGAAAAGTATTTCCAGCTAGTCGGATGACATTATTAGGTGACATTAATCAAGCAATTTATGTTCATGCGTTAGAAGAGGAAAATGTATTAGCTGATCAAAATCACAAAAATTTCGAAAAAATTACATTAACTAGAAGCTATCGTTCAACTAAACCGATCGTAGAATTTACAAGGTCATGGATGCCAGAAGGTGATCAAATTGAAGCATTTAATCGAGATGGTTCACTTCCAGAAGTAATGGAAGTCGATGACTTGGGTGCTGCTGAAGATCGATTATTACACACGATTGAACATTACAAAGCAAAAGGACACGAAACAATTGCGATTATTTGTAAGACATTGCGAGAAAGTGAAGAGGTTTATCACTATTTAAAACAGTACATGGATGTAACACTGCTTGATCCAACGACACATACGTTTCATAAAGGGGTATTAGTGATACCAACATATCTAGCAAAAGGAATTGAGTTTGATGCGGTGCTTCTTTATAATGCTTCTAAGACAAGATATCAGACAGAATTAGAACGAAATCTGTTATATACGGCTTGTACAAGAGCAATGCATGATCTATTTGTCTTATCACTAGGTGAATTGAGTCCGTATATTCAACAAGTACCTAAACAATACTTTAAACATTACAAAATACATGCAACACAGTAACAATAAAAAAGTGTTTCTTTATGAAACGCTTTTTTTGCAACCTTACTATTCATTTTTACTTAAAAAATCAGTGCTCAAACATAATTAAACTAATTGCCATGATAATCATTCCAATTATTAATCCATAGATGGGTATATGTGTTTCGTCATATTGTTTAGCTGCAGGCAATAATTCATCTAAAGAAATAAATACCATAATCCCCGCAACAGCTGCAAACATAATACCGAATAAAACGTCATTTAAAAAAGGTGTTAAAAATAAAAAAGCGACGAGAGCTCCGGCAGGTTCTGATAATCCAGATAAAAAAGATAAGTTAAAGGCCTTTTTCCTACTACCTGTCGCAAAATAAATAGGTACGGCAACGGCAATACCTTCAGGGATGTTGTGAATAGCGATGGCTACAGTGATGGCTATACCTAATTTTGGATCTTCTAATGCGGACGTAAAAGTAGCAATACCTTCAGGGAAATTGTGAATCGCAATGGCAAAAGCAGTGAATGATCCAACTTTAAGTAGTATTGGGTCTTTTGGTGTGGCCTGCTGCATGTCTTCTACTTTTTTTAATTCATGAGGGTTACCTTGTTTAGGGATAAAATTATCGATTAGTGCAATGAAAACCATTCCCCCGAAAAAGCCTGCAAGTGTCAAATAATTACCTGCTAATGGACCAGCAAATTGAATTAAAGGTACTCTAGCTTGTACAATAATTTCAATTAAGGATATATAAATCATAACACCAGCTGAAAGCCCCAAGACAAACGATAAGAATTTTGTGTTTGTTGTTGAACTGAAAAAAGCAAGTAGGCTTCCTATTCCAGTAGCTAGTCCTGCAATAAGTGTTAAACCAAATGCAAATAGAACTGATTGTATCATAGGACGGCACGCTCCAATGTAATTACTGATTTATCTTTATACATTGTATTCGCAAATGGTAAATAAATAAGTACAAATAAGTTGTTTGCTTATTCTTGTGGCTTAAAATGGTAAAATAAAAATGTGAAAGCGTGTAGAAGTTGTTTAAGCATACGTAGGGAGGAATAAGTAATGGATTACATTAGTTATGTGCGTTCTATGGTTGGGCATCAGCCCTTGATTATGGTTGTTAGTGGCGTCGTGGTTTTTAATAAAAATGGTCATGTATTAATGCATTTACGTGCAGATAATCAAACATGGGGATTTCCTGGCGGATACATGGAATTAGGAGAATCAATCGAAGATACAGCTCGACGAGAAGTGTATGAAGAAACGGGACTTCAACTGGGAGAATTATCGTTACTTAGCGTTTACTCTGGAATGGGGAATAAAAAGACCTTAGCTAATGGAGACCAAGTCGAACTTGTGCAACATTGGTTTACCTGTCATGAATATAGTGGGGAGTTAGTAAAGCAAAATGAAGAATCTTTAGATGCAAATTTCTTCTCATTAGAAGCGTTACCGGAAAAGATCTTCGCAAGTCAACAAAAAGTAGTAAATGATTTAAAATCAGATTGGCAACGCCCTATTGTACGTTAAATCAACTATTTATTTTTAATTCGAGATAAAAAACATGTATAATAAGAAAATAACTTACATCAACGGAGGTATAATCATGGAGCTTAAAGGAATTCATCATGTATCAGCAATAACTGCGATCGCAAAACAAAATTATCACTTTTATACAGATATATTAGGGTTGCGATTAGTGAAAAAATCAGTTAATCAAGATGACCCTAGTATGTATCACTTATTTTACGCTGATGAAATTGGACGACCTGGTACAGATCTAACTTTTTTTGAAATCGATCGAGCTGGACACACCTATCAAGGTAATAACAGTATTTCCTTAACAGCGTTACGTGTACCAAGTGATGAAGCACTTCGTTATTGGGAAAACCGCTTTTCAGAAAATAATGTACTCTATCAACCGATTACAGAACAACTTGGTCGGAAAGTACTGTTCTTTCAAGACCCAGAAGACCAACGTCTCATGCTAATTTCCGATCAAAACAATCAAGGGGTCCAAGCAGGTATTCCATGGGATAGAAGTCCTGTTCCGACGCAATATGGAATTACCGGATTAGGTCCAGTAAAATTAACTGTTCCAGATAAAACGCAAACCGAACGTGTGTTAACAGAGGTCATGAATTTTCGTTATAAAGGTAGTTATGAACCGTATATAGCAGGCCAACCAAATGTAGATGTGTATGAAACTGGTCAAGGTGGAACGGGTACTGAAGTACATATTGAGGAGAGGACGGATCTATCAAGAGAAAAGCCAGGTCGAGGTAGTGTTCACCATGTTGCGTTTCGAGTTGCTGATGAGGTGGAACTTTTAGCTTGGAGAGATATTGTCCGTAGTGCTAGAATGCCGAATTCAGGCATCGTTGACCGTTATTATTTTAAATCCCTTTATTTTAGAGAACCAAATGGTATTCTTTATGAATTAGCAACTGATGGACCTGGTTTTGCCACAGATGAATCAGTTGAAAAATTGGGAGAGGCGTTGGCCTTACCTCCATTCCTTGAAGACCAACGTGCATCCATCGAAGCAAGACTAGAACCATTAAATACAAAACGCGACTAAAATTTAATTATGTTAGTGTTGCAGGGTGTGTCAATGCTATACTAGCGTTGTCTTTTAAAACAACAGAGGGGGTAGGGGAATGGAACAACTAAACAATCCAAAAGCCATTTTTTTGGACATGGATGGGACCATATTAAACCATGCCAATCAAATTACAATTAAAACCAAAGAAATCATTGCAACTATACGAAATAAAGGAATACCAGTGTTCATTGCCACTGGGCGTTCAAGCGGAGAGATTTTTCAACTAGCACCACAAGGGTTTGAAGTGGATGGTATCGTTAGTTCAAATGGAATGACTACCTACTTTGGGGAGAAAAAATTAGAACAACACTATTTACCAAAACAATTAGTTGAACTTGTTATCGAAAAAGCACAGGAAAAACAAGTTTATTATGAACTATTTCCAACGGAAGGATCTCGAATTGCTTTACAACAAGATTATTCCATATTAGCTGCTGAAACAGAAGGCCCAAAACCCGCTAGTGTTGGCATAAATGAGTGGGTAGAACGCAAAGAAGCGATGAACGGGAATATTGAATGGTGTGAGATACTGCCAGCACAGCATTACTCCAAATTTTATTGTTTTAGCAAGCAAACGGCGCACATTGATAATTGGAAGGAAACATTGGATGAATTAAAACGCTCAATCAATTTTACAACATCAGCATCATCTGCCCATAATGTAGAGATTATGGTTGCTAATGTAAATAAAGCAACAGGAATCAAAGCTATTTTAAACCAACTAGCGATTGATCCAGCTGATATATTAGTCATGGGTGATAGTTACAATGATGTCCCAATGTTTCAATTAGCTGGTCAGACAGTTGCAATGAAAAATGCAGATAGGGAAATTCAGGATATGACGAATGAAGTTACTACTTATACATGTGATGAAGACGGGGTTTATCATTATTTAAACGAACGTTTTATAAAAAACAAATGGTAATTTATAGAATTTTATGTTTAAAACATACATAAATCCATTGACGGCTTATTCTAATTAAATATAAATTATAAAATGATTAATGTTATACTAATACTAGTCCAATAGAGTAGGTGGGGGTTGACATGCAAACAGGCAGTTTTCAATGGATGAAATCATTGAATAAAACAATTATTATGAATAAAATCTTAAACGATGGTCCAATTTCTCGTGCTCAGATTGCGAAAGAAACAAATTTAACCCCACCTACAGTCGGCAGTATTGTAAAGGAATTAATGGAACAAGGAATTATTATCGAAAGTACCCAAGGTGCATCACAAGGCGGACGACGTCCAACCATGTTAGAAATTCATTATCAGAATTTTTATATCATTGGGGTGGATGCTGGCTCCAAAGAAATCGAAGCCATACTAACCGATTTATCAGGTCAAATAATCGAACAAAATCGAATAGAATTAGAACAAACCAATACAAATGAAGGTTTTATCAATAAGTTAGTAAGTAGTATACAGGGAGTTATTCAACCGCATCATCAACAACAAGATAAAATCATTGGTATCGGTGTAGCAATGCATGGGGTGGTAGATGTTATAACTGGGAGCTCTGTCTATGCACCGAATTTAAATCTCTATGACATCCCTATACAAGCGACGTTAGAAGACTTCTTTCAAGTAGATGTCAAGGTAGAAAATGACGTGCGATCGATGGCGTTAGGGGAAGTCTGGTTTGGACAAGGAAAAAATACACCTAGTATGGTTGCTGTCAATCTTGGTAATGGTGTAGGTGCTGGTTGGACAATTAATGGTCAACGGTATCATGGCGCTACAAGCATTGCTGGTGAGTTAGGTCATATGACTATTGATGTCCATGGCAAAGCTTGCACGTGTGGAAATCAGGGGTGTCTCCAAACCATTGTATCTGGTCCTGCAATTGGTGCAAGAGCGCAAGAGCAGTTGCCTAATATAGAACATTCCGTACTTCAAGCCAAAGCAAATAGCATTTCCGGACAAGACGTGTATCAAGCTGCTTTAGAAGGTGATAATTTTGCAATAAAACTATTACACGAAACCGGAGAATATATTGGTATTGGTCTAACAAACCTAATCCATCTCATTAATCCTTCTAAGATTATCCTTGGTGGTGGTGTTTCGCGCGCAAGTGAATTTATCTTGGAGCCGATCAAGGATACCATTTCAAAGCGAGCATTAACTAACCAAGCGAAACAAACAGAAATAGTAGTATCTAATCTTGGTGAACAAGCTACAGCGCTAGGAGCAATTGCACTAATTCTAGCACAGGTATTTGAACAAAAGGGAGAAGTAGCCAATTAAAATTAAACTCATGTCCGGTTTTTAAAATAATGGTGTAACAGTGGAAACAAAATGATCCGAACAATCAATAGAACTGTTCGGATCGTTTTGTTTAATGTATTGTACGTAAATGAAAAAAGAATTAGCTTCTTCTAAATGAGAAAGTAGTTGTTTTATGGTATGTTTTATCTTTATTCAATCGAATACTTGGAAATCCTTCATATTCCAACGACGCTGGTGATGCTTGTGTCTCCAAGCAAACGCCTAGATATTTTGCGGAAGAGCGCTCTCTTAGTTGTAAACTGTCATCTAAACCATTCGATGTATACATTACCATCCCTGGTTGATCAGTAGTAACAATAACTTGTCGGCCGCTTTCTGGATCAGTTACGACTGCATTTGGTTGTTCCGATTGGTTAAAGATAAAGTAATGATCATATCCGTTTGATGCTACCAAGTTTTGTTGATCAACAGAGTGCACACCATCAATGATTGGGTGGGCCTTACGGAAATCAAACACAGTGTCATCGACAGGTAAGATTTTACCAGTTGGAATTAATTCATGGTCAAGTTCTACAAATTCATTAGCATGCAACATCACTTCATGGTTCAGAATATCTCTTTTTAAACTCCCACTTAAATTAAAATAAGCATGATTAGTTGTGGTCAAAATCGTATTTTGATCTGTCGTAGCTTTATACGTAATGGTGAAATCATTATCATTTGTTAGTGTATAGGTTACTGTCATTTTAATGTTTCCTGGATATCCGCCATCACCATCAGGAGAAACATGAACTAATCTAACTCCGACGGCTTTATTTGTTTGAAAAGGTGTCGTTTGCCAAATCACTTGATGAAAACCAGCGGTCCCACCATGTAAATGGTTATTGCCTTCATTTTTAGGTAGGGAATATGTTTTTCCATCTAACGTAAACGTTGCCTGATCGATACGCCCAGCTACTCGACCGATAAGAGCCCCGAAGAAATTAGGATTCTCTAAATAATCTTCATAATTGGCATAGCTTAAGATAACGTTTTCAAAATTATCATTCTTATCGGGTGTATAAATAGATGTAATAATTCCTCCATAGTTTAAACAACTAACAGACATACCTTGATCATTAATCAGCGTGTATTCTGTCCATTTCTGTGTAGCTACTGAAATCTCTTTTTCTTGTATTTCCATGAGAAATATCCTCCTCAAACTATTCGTTTAATGTTCGAATAAAGCGTTTAAAAGCTTCGTTACCTTCAAGATTCGACTTAAACACGCCCGAATCCTCCAAGACTCGAACGAATTTTTTACCTAATTCTTGCGAGATGATCTGTTCCACGTTTTGTTCGTTAATATCGCTATGCTGGGCTTTTATTTGACTAACCCAGGATTGGTGATAACTAGCAACCGGTGACTTAGGATTTGATAAATGTGCTCGAATTTCGCCTAATTCTTTTTTCAACCTCGGAGGTAATACAGCTAATCCCATCGCTTCAATCAAACCAATATTTTCTTTTTTTATATGATGTACATCTTCATGTGGATGAAAGATACCATAAGGATAAGTAGAAGTAGTACGGTTATTGCGCAATATTAAATCAAGTTCAAATTGCTGCCCCCGGATTCTAGCAATCGGTGTGATCGTATTATGATTGGTTTCAGCCGAATAAGCGATGATTTCGACACTCGGATCATTATAATTTCGCCATTTACCGAGTATGAATGTGGCAGCGTCGATTATATCTTTTTTGCTTTGACTGCGAAGACGAAGCACAGATAGCGGCCAATTTACTATCGATGCGCTCACAGTAGGGAACGTTGCTAATGGGAATGGATATTTTTCCTTTGCTTTTGTCATTGCAAATGCATAGTGCCCGCCTTGATAGTGATCATGAGCTAGAATACTACCTCCTACGATAGGTATATCAGCATTTGAACCCATAAAATAGTGAGGAAACTTTTCTACAAATCCAGTAAGACGTTCAAAAGTAGCTCGATTAATTTTCATTGGGCGATGTTCACTAGATAAAAGGATACAATGCTCGTTGTAATAAACATAAGGAGAGTATTGTAAAAACCAAATCTCTTCATCAAGTGGTACTTCAATAATCCGATGATTGGACCGAGCGGGATGACCAATATGTCCAATATATCCTTCATTTTCTGCACAAAGCACACATTGCGGATATTGTATAGTTTGTTTCATTTCACGTTCTTTTTTTAATTGTTCAAGATCTTTTTCAGGTTTTGAAAGGTTAATAGTAATATCTAAGTCTCCATAAGGACTAGCCACTTTATAGTGTATATTTTTGGCAATACGATCGGTTTGAATATAATTGCTGCTTTTACTAAGCTTATAAAAGTAATCAGTCGCAGCTTGAGGATGGACTTGATATTTTTGGTAAAATGTTTGGTTGATTTCTGTGGGGTTAGATAAAAAACAATTCATTATTTGTGCACGTAAAATCTCTTTGTCACTTAATATATTGTCAATGATGTTTTTATCTACAGCGTAAGTGACTAGTGTATCTAATAATGCTGGAACAGTTTCATTACTTGATTGATAATTTGTTTCGTCAAAACTATCTAGCTTTAATAAGCCCAAAATCTGATTGCGAACATACCGCTGATCTAGTCTTGTCATTAATTTATTAGCAATACTTTTCTCAATTAACTGATCGATGGTTTGAAAAACATCTTCAGACAACATTTACACGTCCTTTCGGTAACCAGTTGGATGATGGTGATGCCAATTCCAAGCATCTTGAATAATTTGGTGGATATTGTTTCGTTTTGGATTCCATCCCAGCTTTGTCCTTGCTTTTTCTGATGAAGCTACTAGTTTACTAGGATCACCATTGCGTCTGTCTCCAACTACAGCAGGTATAGGATGTTGGGTAACCTGTCTTGCAGTATCAATAATTTCTTTAACGGAAAAGCCATGACCACTGCCTAAATTAAATATATCACTTTCGCCATCTTCAGTTAGGTAAGTTAGTGCAAGCATATGTGCATCAATAAGATCTTCAACATGAAGATAGTCACGAATGCAGGTTCCATCTAGAGTAGGGTAGTCGTTACCGAAAATAGTAATCTCATCCCGTTGGTTCAGTGGAACTTGTAAGATCAAAGGGATTAAGTGTGTTTCAGGTTGGTGATCTTCTCCAATTTCTCCAGTTTTTCTAGCACCGGCAACATTAAAATAACGCAATGACACGTATCGTAGACCAAAAGCACGATCACACCACTTCATCATATTCTCCATCATGCGCTTAGTTTCTCCATACGTGCTTTCAGGATTTGTTGCCATGTCTTCTGTAATTGGAATAGAACTTGGTTCTCCGTACGTTGCTGCTGTAGAAGAAAAAACAATCTTGTTAACGCCATGTTGTTGCATGACTTGTAGTAGCATCTGCGTACCAAAAACATTATTATCGAAATAGGTTAATGGTTGTTCCATTGATTCACCGACTAATGAGCTAGCTGCAAAATGTAATACGGCATCAATTGTTTCGTTAGTAAAGACGGTATTTAAGAATGCACGGTCACGAATATCACCTACATAAAAGGTTGCTTCTGGAGGTACAGCATTGCTGTGTCCTGTAACTAGATTGTCTACGACTATCGCTTCATGCCCATCATCGATTAATTGATACACGGCGTGTGAACCAATATAACCTGCTCCTCCAAGTACTAGTACACGCATTTACAACACTCCTTCAGTCTTTAGTTCTTTTGCTCCGTCACCAATCGCAGCAACATAAAACGATGCATCATATCCAATTTTTTCAGTGTATGTTGTATTTACATTTGTTTTGAATGCTTCCACCTGATCGCTAGGAACAAGAGCGATGGCACAACCACCAAATCCTGCACCAGTCATTCGTGCACCTAAAACCCCTGGTTCTTCCCATGCTGCGGATACGATCGTATCCAGTTCAATACCAGTGACTTCATAATCATGTTGTAGGGAAAGATGTGATTGATTTATCAATTGACCAAATAAGTGTAAGTCATTCGCCTGTAAGGCTTCTAGTGCCTGCTTGGTTCGAGCATTTTCGTAGACAGCATGCTTGGCACGTTTTTGATCTTTTTCGTTTTTGATCAGATGTTTATTTGCTTCAAAGCGGTCAATAGACAAATCTCCTAAATGTTTTATATTTAAGGCTATTTGCAAATCACTTCGTGCGCGTTCACACTCAGATCGTCTTTCGTTGTATTTTGAATCAGCTAATTCTCGGCGTTTATTGGTATTCATAATGACAATGTCATAGTGATTAAGCGACAAAGGAGCATAGGTATATTCCAAGGTATTACAATCAAGGAGGATAGCGTGATTTCTTTTCCCCATACCAATTGCAAATTGATCCATGATACCACTATTAACACCAATATACGTATTTTCCACGTATTGGCTTATTTTGATCAACTGGATGCGATCAAGACTAAGTTCATATAATTTATCCAACAAAACACCAGTAACCATTTCAATCGATGCCGAAGAGGATAAACCAGCACCGTTAGGGATGTTGCCATAATACAAAACATCAAAACCTGTTATTATATTTGGTGTAATTGCTAAGATTTCTTTAACCATTCCTTTAGGGTAATTCGCCCATTGGTGTGCTTTGTTATAAGTTAACGCATCTAAATCAACTTCAATGATACCGCTTTCTTTAAAATTCAAAGAATACAAACGAATTTTACGGTCATTACGTTTTAATGCAACAGCATAAGTACCGAAAGAGATGGAAGCTGGGAACACATAGCCACCATTGTAATCTGTGTGCTCACCAATTAAATTAATTCTGCCAGGTGCAAAAAAAATCCTTGGTGATTCATACCTACTAAAAATGGTTTGAAACGCGTTTTTTAAATATGCATATTCCATTTGCCATCCTCCTAATCAACTTAATTAATTTAATTTATTAAGTTGATGTTAGCACAGTTACTGAATTAGAGCAATGCAAAGATAGAAAACAGTTTGTTTAAAAATTAGTAAAGTAAAAATAACATTATCTTAACAAAAATTAACAAATAAATTATTTAATCTATATATTAAACAATTAAAATGGAAGTAAATTAAACATTCTAAAGGAGGAAAATAATGCAACTATTTGAGAAGTTTTTAGCAATAAGCATATCTATCATACTTATTTGTGGTCCGTTTTTTACATACAATGGACAGGCTGTTCACGCAGCTGAAACTAAAGAAAGCGTAGCAACGGACTTGTTTTTTTCAGAATATATTGAAGGATCTTCTTACAACAAAGCAATAGAACTTTACAATGGTACTGGAGAGCCTATTGATTTATCCGAATATACCATTGAATTATATACTAATGGGAATAAAGAAGTTCATTCGATTGAATCATTGACAGGTACTCTTGAAAATGGTGCTGTATATGTACTTGCAAATAGTCAAGCAAATGCAACCATATTAGAGCAAACAGATATAACCTCTGGTGTTGCTAATTTTAATGGTGATGATGTGGTCGTCTTAAAACATGGCGATGCGATTATTGATATTATGGGAACCATCGGTGATGATAGTGACTTTGGTAAAGACAAGACATTCGTTAGAAAAGATGCGATTACAACTGGTAATACAATATTTACACTCAATGAGTGGAATAGCCATGCAAAAGATACATTTGCTTACTTAGGTTCACATGGTGAAGAGGTTTCAGAAGATCCTGAAGAACCGACAGAACCATCAGACTCAATTACAATTAAAGATGCTAGAGATTCAACCAATGGTGAAACCGTTAGGCTAGAAGGGGTAGTACTAGCAAACGCTGATGTGTTAGGGAAATACACAACATACATTCAAGATGAAACAGCTGGTATTAATCTTTATGCTGGAAAGCAAGGTGATTTTCCCAACTTATCAAAAGGTAATAAAGTGACCGTTCTTGGTGAACTAACCGAGTACCATGGATTAAAAGAAATTGTGCCAACTTCTATTGAGATTATAGAAGAAGATGCTGCATTACCAGAACCAGTAACCCTAAGTATTGAAGATTTACAAGCATTTACTGGAGAACAATATGAAGGTCAACTAGCAACGGTTAGAGGCTATATTTCTAATATTCCAGAGAGTCCCTCAGGTAATGGCTATAATGTATCATTTATTGATGCAGATTATAATAGTACAACCTTACGAGTGATGGAAGGTACAGAAGCAATTGCTTCATTAGAAGAAGGTAAATGGTATGATATCACTGCGATAGTAGGGCAATATGATAGCTATCAACTTTTCCCAAGAGGTGCAAGTGATATTCAATTAGCTGGTGAACAACCTGACGCACCAACTGCAGAAGGAGAGTACACATCTACTGTTAAATATGTATCGGATGGAGATACGATTCGTCTAGAAACACCTGTCATGGGAGCGGATCGCGTCCGATTCTTAAATATCGATACACCTGAAACAAGTGTAGCAGGTGCAAATGGTGTTGACGAAGCAAATCAAAAAGAGCATGGCGAAGCGGCGAAAGAACACTTGCAGTCACTTTTACAAAAAGGCGATAAAGTAACATTAAAAATTGGGGAAGAACCAACAGATACCTATGGACGCCTACTTGCAGAAGTAATTAATAAAGATGACGTAAATACAAACTTAGAGATGGTCCGAGAAGGTTATGCAACTTCCTATTTCATCTGGCCAATTGGCGACCAGAAAACATATAATACTTATCAAGCAGCTGTTCGTGACGCAAAAGATAACGGCAAAGGGATTTGGAGTGAAGAAAACCCATTAGTAGAGTTACCTTTTGAATACCGTGCAATAACAGAAGGTGGGGATTTCCATCGCTATGTTGGTAATTCTGATACAAAAGAATATGTAAAACCTACCGATTGGGAAGACGTTCCGGTGGATAAACGTATTTTCTTTGCTTCACAAGAAGAAGCAGAAGCACAAGGTTATCAAGCGGTTGAAGAAGAAAATAACACCTCTGATGACTTATTAGATGTACAATTATTAAGCATGAATGATTTACATGGAAAAATTGATCAATCCTATGAATTAGAGCGTGATGGAGAAACAGCAACATATGGTCGTATGGATTATACTGCAGCAGCAATTAAACAACGCGAACAAACAAATAAAAACACATTGCTTATTCATGCCGGTGATATGATTGGCGGTAGTTCTCCAGTTTCCGCACTGTTACAAGATGAACCAACTGTTGAAATTATGAATGAAATGGGCTTTGATGTAGGTACTTTAGGTAACCATGAATACGACGAAGGTCTTGATGAATTGAAACGAATGATTAATGGTGGCGATTATCCAGAAGGAAAAGGTACAAATGGCTATACGGGTATGAATTTTGATATGATATGTGCCAACTGTGTGCAAGAAAATACGGGTGAAACTTTTCTACCACCATATGTAATAGAAGAAGTAAATGGCGTTGAAATTGGTTTTATTGGTGTCAATACACAAGAAACCATGGATATGGTGATGCCTGCTTCACTTGAAAATGTTGCATTTACAGATGAAACGAAAGCTGTAAACGATGCAGCAGTGGAATTGCAAGAACAAGGGGTCGAATCAATTGTTGTGTTATCACACATGTCAGCGACTCAATCCGGCGAAACTGCCACCGGACCTGCTGCGAACCTAGCAAAAAATGCAAATGACGCGATTGATGTGATTTTTGCAGCTCATAATCATCAAGAAGTAAATGCGATGGTGGATGGTAAAGCGATCATTCAAGCTTCAGAATACGGCAAAGCGTTTGCTGATGTCGATCTAACAATAGATCCAGAAACAAAAGATATTGTCGATACAGAAGCAGAAATTGTGTTTGTAAACCAAGCTGATTATCAACCTGCTCCGGCAGTAAAAGGTATTCTTGATCGCTATTTAAAAGAAGTAGAACCAATCATAAACGAAGAAATTGGCTATAGTGCGCAGAAGTTAGAAGGCACGTATACCAATGATGGCGATCATGGCTTAGGAAACCTTATTACTGATGGTATGAAATGGGCGATGGATGCTGACTTTGCCATGCACAATGGCGGTGGTATACGAGATACCTTAGATGTTGGACCAATCACATGGGGCGAAGTATTTAATATTCTTCCATTTGCTAATAATGTAATGTCTGTAGAAATTAAAGGGGAAGATTTAGTACCGATCTTAAATGATAATCTATCAAGCTATGGATCCGATTATAGTGTATCAGGATTACATTACACATATAATTACGACTATAAACATGTAGTAGATGTGACATTTGAAGATGGTTCACCAATTGATCCGGACGAAACATATGTCTTAGCAGTAAATAACTATATTGGAACACAAGATGGCCCAATTAGTGAACGAGGGACAAATGAAAAAATGGGCCCGATTGATGTAGACGCAGCAGTGGATTACATGAAGCATTTAAACACTACAGAAGCCAATCCATTAGAAATTGGATCAGAGGGACGCATTGCGAAAACAGATGAAATTCCTGATGTTGACACAAATGGTGAAGTAATTGGGTATAATGCTAGAAATCTAACAGGAAGGTATACCAACGGGAAAGACCATGGCTTAGGAAACTTAATTACAGACAGTATGAAGTATGAAATGAAGAGTGATTTTGCCGTAACCAATGGTGGTGGTATCGGATCTTCTCTATTAGAAGGTGAGATTACAACCTCTGAGTTAGGACAGATTCTAACACATGGTAATAAGTTAGTTAAGATGGATATTACCGGACAACAATTACAAGCTATTTTAAATGCCCAAATTGATGAATATGGTTCAGACTATAGCATCGCTGGTTTCCATTATCAATATGATGAAGTAGAGCAAAAAGTAGTTTCCATGGAAATGGGAAATGGTGAAGCAATTGATTTAGAGGAAACATATTCGATTACGACAAATAACTACCTGGCGAGTCAAGATGGTTTTGCTTCTATTGACAGTGAGAAAGAACAAGGACCAGTAGATGTTGAGGCCCTTGAGAACTATATTGTTTCCTTAGATACAAGTGAAGCAAATCCGTTAGATTACACATCAGAAGGTAGAATATCTACAGTCCTAGACGATGAAGATGCTGATAACGATAATGGTGGTAATGAGGGTAATAACGAAAACAATGATGATGATCAAGAGCAAGTGAAGCAAGAAAAAATGGTAACAGTTAACCCTACAGTAAAAAAAGGTACGGCAACAGTTACAGACCAAGATATTGAAAAATTAGCGGATAACGGTGTAATTACTATCCAAGCAGAAGAAAATACGGAATTAGCTACCGTATTTACGCAAGATCAGATTGCCCAATTAAAAGCGAAGCATGCCACAGTAAAAATAGCAACAAAAACTACTACGCTATCTATTCCTGCTGGGGATTTTGGAGACGGAGCAACCTCTGTTAAAATTACTAAAGTAAATGATGCAGAAGTGAATGGTTCAAATGCCATTAGCGAAATTTTTGACTTTACCATCATATCAAGCGGCGAAGAGCTGCATGAGTTTGATCAATCGATTACATTAGCATTCAAAATCGATAAAAATAAAATTGATAACCCAGATAATGTGAAACTTTATTACTATAATTCAAATACAAAAGAATGGGAATTAATCGGTGGTAACTATGAAAATGGTATACTAGTTGCGACGACAGATCACTTTAGTACGTTTGCTGCATTTGAAACTGCTAGTGCAGATACACCTAATTCAGATCAACCATCTGATAAGAATGCAACAGTCGGAAATGATCAAACAAATGGTAATGACAATCATAGTGATAATAATACGGCAGATCCAGATTCCACAAGTAAGGATCAAAGTACATCAGCTGATAAGGAGTTACCTAATACAGCAACTACAACTTTTAATTGGTTACTATTGGGTACATTACTATTATTAATTAGTATTCGTTTATATTTTGTAGAAAAGCAAAAAAAGACTGAATAACTAATAAGCCGCTTTCGTAACTTGTTACGAAAGCGGCTTTTACATGGCTCTACCGCACTAATCTATTCGTCGTGAAAAGAAAAGGTTGCTTTTTGAAAATCGTTTTGACTATGGTATACTTAAATGAAAATGATTCTCAATTATTTAAGGGGGATATGGGAGATGACTTTAGAAGAAATTATCAAAGGGCGACGATCCATCCAATTATACCAAGATAAAGAAGTGGATGTGAATTTAGTAAAAGGCCTGTTAGAAAAAGCAAAATGGGTACCCAATCATAAAATGACACAACCATGGCGATTTGTACTTGTATATGACAAAGGCAAGGAGAAAATTGCTCAGTTGAATAAACGTAATGCTGCAAAAGGTGCTACGGCAGAAGAAAAGCAAAAAAACGGAGAAATAGCTTATCAGAAAATGATGGCTGTTCCGATGTTTTTAATGGTGATTATGGAAGAAAATCCGAATCAGAAACTGAGAGAAGAAGATTACGCTGCAACAAGTTGTCTCGTACAAAATGTTAGCTTGTTAGCTTGGGAAAAAGGACTCGGGATGATTTGGAAAACGGGTGCACTGACAATAACGCCGGAATTTCGTGAAATAGTTGGAGCTAAATTGGGGGAAAAGATTGTCGGCATGATGCAACTAGGTTATCCAGCAAAAGTACCGAAAGCTCGTCCTAGAGCGGATGTTCAAAGTCGAATTACAGAGATCAATAATTAGTAAAAAAAAGATGCTCCCTACTCGGTGAGCATCTTAAAAGGGGCTATTACTTTGTGAGAAAGCTAATAGATAGTAAATGCTTTCCTGGAACAAGTCCATTGTATCAATGGATTACTAATGGAGTGTGAATTCTCAGTAAAAATAATGTAAATTAATAGTTTTTTCAATAAAATAATGAAACTAGGCTAAAATAGCTAACTACAGGTGGTTAGTTGTTGTTTATGAAACCATTGTGGAGGTGCAAACACTTTGTGCTAATAGGTCATTATGTATGCATCTCTTGGTAAGTCGTTTTTGCTAATCGCTCGAGTAAATAGATGACAGGAATTTGTGTTGTTACATTGGTCTTGCCCAAAAATTCCTGACTAACGTAATAAGACAAGTTATAATCAGAAATCTTAGCGATCGAACTATCTGCTCGATTAGTAATACTCACAATGACACTGCCTTCTTGTTTAAATTGATTTACTTGCGACAGTGTTCCTCCTGATTCACCAGAAACAGATAGCACAATTGTAATACTATTCTCTAAGTATTGCGCATGAATTGGTAAAAAAGGGTCTTTAATATAGAGGGCAAATTTCTTTAATCCCGAAAAGTAGCGAGAACCGTATTCTGCTAAAATACCAGAGCTTCCCACGCCAATAAATACGACATGCTTTGCTTTTGCAATTACTTTAGCGATTTCAACTACTTTTTGTTGGTAATGTTGGGTTAATGTTCGTTCAAAAAACTCGTGCACCGCACTTTCCCCATCACTTAATTCTGGCTTTCCAGCTTGTTGTTCTAAATACATTTTTAATTTTATTTTGAATTCAGAGAAACCGTCACATTCAAGCTTTTTACAAAAACGTAATATCGTTGTCGTGGATACATGTGTCTCATTGGCTAAGTCCCTAATGCGCATGTAGATAACTTTGTCTAAATGATTGATAATATAGTTGTATAAACTGAATTCTAGCTCAGAAAACGTTGCAATTTGCTCACTAGTAAACATTGGTTTACTCCTTTATATTTGTTAAATTTATTATAATATTAATAGAATTATTTCTCCAATCCTTTCATCTTCGGTACAATAGATAATGAAATCCAGCTTAAGGAGGAACAGCGATGGAATCAAAACAACTAACAATTTTAGCGACAAGTGATGTACATGGCTATATTTATCCGACAAATTATAGTGACCACCAAGATCGTAAGTTGGGATTAGCTAAGCTTGCCACCTTGATTAAGGAAAAGCGTAAAAAAACACCTGTTGTTTTACTGGACAATGGGGATATGATTCAAGGAAGTCCATTTACTTTTTATCATGCCAAGTTTGCCAGAGAACAAAAAAATCCAATGATAAAAGTAGCTAATAAGTTAGGATATCAAGCCGCAGTATTTGGTAATCATGAATTCAATTATGGCTTGGATTATTTAAAACAAGTTATAGCTGAATCAAACTTTCCTTGGCTTTCTGCTTCCATTTTATCTTCGGAAACGAATCAACCAGCATTTGGTCAACCGTATATCATTTCAGAGATAGATGGTGTTCGAATTGCTGTCATTGGCGTCACGACGCATTACATACCAAATTGGGAAGAACCATCCCATATTAAGGGATTAAACTTTGCTGATACATTAGAAACAACAAAGTATTGGGTGAAAAAAGTACGTAAAGAAGAACAACCAGATGTCTGTGTTGTTGCGTATCATGGCGGGTTTGAACGTGATTTACACAGTGGAGAACCAACAGAACCATTGACAGGAGAAAATCAAGGCTATGAAATAAGCCAAGAGGTAGAAGGAATGGATGTCTTTATCACAGGGCATCAACATCGAGATATAGCGACGCACTTAAATGGGGCTGCGGTTGTCCAACCGAGTAATATGGGCCAACGTTTAGGGGAAATCACACTAAATTTAGAAAAAAATGAAACGGGGAAATGGGAAGTGAAATCAGCTATCCCTAAAACAATCGAGATACCAGAAACGATGAAAGCAGACGCCGAGATACTTGAATTAGTAGAGGAATTAGAAAGAGATACGCAAAGCTGGTTAGATACCCCTATTGGAGAAATCAAAGGCGATATGACAATAATAGACCCGCTTCAAGTACGTCTAGAAGATCATCCGTTTATTGAATTTATTAATCGGGTTCAAATGGAAGTGTCTGGTGCCCCTATTTCAAATACAGCTTTATTTAACAATACATCACCAGGTTTTCCGAAACAAGTAACCATGCGCGACATTGTTTCGAATTATGTATTTCCGAATACATTAAAAGTATTAGAACTAACTGGTGCAGATATCAAAGCAGCCTTAGAGCAATCTGCTAGCTATTTTATCATAGATGATAGTGGTGAAATTACAGTTAATCCGGCCTACATGGAACCTAAACCACAACACTATAATTATGATATGTGGGAAGGCATCACATATGAGTTAACCATCTCCAATCCTGTGGGAGAACGTGTATCAGAATTATTGTTTGAAGGAAAACCTATGGATCTAGCAGCAACCTTTCATGTCGTAATGAATAATTATCGAGCATCTGGTGGTGGAAATTTTGCTATGTTCCAAGAGAAAGAGATTGTCAAAGACATTCCTACAGATATGACGGAATTAATTGCAGATTATATACTAAAACATAAGACAATTGAGGCGACGTGTGACAATAATTGGCGTGTGAAAAAATAGTACGCATTAGATGTTGTTTTACATTTAGTACGGTTACCTATTGCATAAATAGATCAAAAAACTAGAAAAAGTTAGCTAGGATAATAGAATCCTAACTAACTTTTTTTCGTTATCAGAGTAGGAAAATGGCAGCCTAAAAGTAGGGAAATCCAAAAATAAAAACGAAAGAAAAAGAAAAAAATTCAGAAAGATTTCAATTTCATGTATAAAATATTGCTAGATTGCCCCAAAATGACGAATATGACAAGCAAAAGGCTAAACTGTAAACATTGAAAACAACTATTAATTACGTTGTAACCAAACAGTTCTGCCTATATGTTAGGATAATCCTTGTCACATTTTGAAGGAGGGAAAACAGATGATTAAAAAGATTGTAGCTATCATTGCAGGTATACTAATTGCTTGTATTGCTACAACCCAGGCATCTGCAAAAGAGTACCAAGTCGAAAAGGGAGATTCACTTTGGGAAATTGCCCGCGAAAATGAAATCAATGTTGACGATTTGAAAAAATCCAATAGCTTAACAGAAGATATCATTTTTCCAGGACAGTCATTACAAATAGATAAAGAGATTGTATATACCGTAAAAGCGGGCGATACATTGAGTGAAATTGCTCATGACTATCAAGTAAGACTAGATGATCTAATAGGATGGAATGAGTTAACATCAGATTTGATCCTAGTAGATCAAGAGTTAGTTATCAAACAAGGTAACTCGGTGTCTGAAGAAACTGAGAAAAAATCAGTCAACGTTACTAAGACCACTGATCAAGCAAAAACAGAAGAAACAAGCCACCAGACAAAGGAGACCGCTACATCAACATCAAGTAATGAGCAGGAAACGCTAACGATGACAGCCACAGCTTATACAGCTGATTGTAGTGGTTGTTCGGGAATAACAGCTACAGGAATTAATTTAAATAACGATCGCAATAAAAAAGTTATTGCTGTCGACCCTGATGTTATTCCGCTTGGTACAAGAGTTTATGTAGAAGGGTATGGAGAAGCCGTTGCTGGAGATACTGGCGGTGCAATCAATGGAAATAAAATTGATCTTCATGTACCAACGAAAAAAGAAGCTTATGAATGGGGAGTAAGAACAGTTAACGTCACCATATTAAGTGAATAAAAAACCGGAAACGCGTCAGGCGTTTCCGGTTTTTACTATAACGGTAGGTTGATTTTTTACAGTATATTTATGACAGGTTATTTTTACCGAGATACTATTTAAATTAAGAATCTACGGTTAATGTTGAATGTTCTTTTACCTCAATACCATCCATACTTTTATGCTGAAGCCATCCAAAACTACCAATTCCTATAATTAAAATAAGAAATAATGCAACTAGACCCTTTCTCATTTTTAATCCTCCTGTTTGTCAATCTAGCTTATATTTTATATCATGTAGATAATGATTGGCTATAAAAAAATAATAAAAAAGGAAATATTTTTACATACAAGGGAGTATGGAAATGGAAAAAATGGAAATTGCGGAAGTCGTGTCGGTAACGGCAGTAGGTATGGGGACAAGAGTATGCCTAGATCTGATTGATGAATTAAAAGCTGAAGAAGGTATATTAGTGGGAAATACAGGAAACGGTTATGTCCTCGTTTTATCAGAAAATCGTACAACAGAGACATATCCACCAAGAGCATTTCGAATTAATGGAGGAGCACTACATCAATACGTTTATTTAGGTGATGGAAAGACAACGTATCTATCCGAAATGAAACCAGGGTTAGAATTGCCTGTTTGGAATGGAACTGATTGGCGTAAAGTTTCAGTGGGAAGAGTGAAAGTGGAGAAGCGTCCCTTTTTACGAATTGTTTGCCGAGTAGAAGGCACAAATCAAGAGATATCTGCTACGTTACAAGAAGCTGATAGTGTGCACCTATTGACAGCTGAAGGGGAAGCAAAGCCACTTGTGAATCTAACCCCAGGAGATCGTATTACCTGCTATCCGGATCAACCGGGCAGACATCTCGGTGAAAAAATTGAAGAAGAAATTCATGAATTTTAGTTATTTGTTGTAATCGATTAATCGTTATCTAAATGCGTGGAAAGTATTACAAATTTTGTTTCATACAGGTTGACATTTAAGTGAAAGCATACTATGATTATTAACAACAATCAAACGGTAATAAGCGTCGATGAAGAGGAGTAGCTTATTTTACTTTATCAAAGAGAGCTAGTGCTTGGTGGGAACTAGTATAAAGTATTAAGTGAATGGACTTCTGAGCTTTCAAACTGAACCCTCTTAAGGTAGTAGGCTTTGACGATTAAGTCTCATCGTTATCTGAGACAGCTATTCGAGCAGTGAGTGCTCCGATAGTATGTAAGTGAGCTTGTAAAGCTAACTAAGGTGGTACCACGGGTTTCCTCGTCCTTATTCGGATGGGGGAACCTTTTTTATTTTTTGAAAATAATTAAAATCTAAGATGAAGAGTAGTAAACTTATGTAATCATAACAGAGAGTCGGGGAGCTGGAAACCGATATGTAGCATAAGTTGAATGGACTTCGGAGTGCTTTTCTGAATGCGTAAGTAGGAAAAGTCGTCTAATCAGCGTTAGCAGATTTTGAGAGGAAAAGTAAACAGGAATTACTTTTCAATAGAGGTGGCACCGCGGTCAAAAACCGTCCCCTATATGAACATTGTTGAACGTTCATATAGGGTCTTTTTTATATTTTTTAATCCAACAAAAGGAGTGTAATTAACCATGAATCGAATAAATGTCAAACAAAAACAGCTTAATGGGGATACCTTGACCCCTGTAACTGTTTTTAACCAGATTGAAGGAAAGAAGAAATTTTTATTAGAAAGTTCAAGTGGTCATGGGAAAAAGGGGAGATATTCTTTCATTGGATCCAATCCATTTAAAGAGATTGTCGGCGATCAAACGAACACGAATGTTTATGATCTAGATGGACAGTTGATCGAAACACATCAAAAAAATCCACTCGAAGTAGTAAAAGCACATATACCAAATCAATCATTGGATTTACCGTTTGCTTTCTATGGCGGAGCGATTGGTTATATTGGCTATGATATGATCCGTCAATATGAAGATATTGGACCTCAATTAGATGATGATCTGTCTATGCCAGATGTTCACTTAATGTTTTATCAAGAGGTGATTGTTTTTGATCATAAGCAACAAACCGTCACAATCATTGCGCTGAATTTAGCTGGAAACCAAACAGAAGAAGATCTTTTGGCTTCCATAGCAAAGATCGAACAATCTATTACCACACCTGCTGGAGGCGAACCAATAGTAGATAGTAATGTATCGTTTAATGCTTTAATTGATCAGACAACATTTATTGAGATGGTAGAAAAAGCAAAGCAATCCATTGTTAAAGGTGATATTTTTCAAGTTGTATTATCCCAACGTATGAAAGCTACATTTGATGCTGACCCATTTACCTTTTATCGCCGATTACGGATAGCTAATCCATCACCTTACATGTTCTTTATTGATTTTGACAGTTACATTGTACTTGGAGCTTCTCCGGAAAGCTTAATTAAAACAAACGGAAGACAAGTGATAACTAACCCAATTGCAGGTACCCGACCACGGGGGGAAACGGATGTAGAAGATCAAGCGTTAGAAAAACAATTGTTAGCGGATGAAAAAGAACGAGCGGAACATAAGATGTTGGTAGATCTAAGTCGCAATGATTTAGGGAGAGTATGCCAGGTAGGCAGTATTACCATACCGAAATACATGATCGTAGAGCGATTTCAGCACGTTATGCATATTGTCTCAGAAGTACAGGGGAAATTAACGGATACATGTACAGGGTTAGAAGCATTGATTGCTACCCTGCCGGCTGGAACTGTTTCTGGCGCACCAAAGATACGAGCCATGCAGATCATTAACGAACTAGAGCAAAAAAAACGTGGAGTTTATGCAGGAGCGATTGGTTACATTAACATGGACGGTAATATTGATTTTGCTTTAGCCATTCGAACGATGATTATTAAAGACAATCAAGCATATGTACAAGCGGGAGCAGGAATTGTCCACGATTCTGATCCTGTAAGTGAATATCAAGAAACAGTAAATAAAGCTAAATCATTATTGGAGGTAAAGTAACATGATCTTATTAATCGACAACTATGATTCTTTTACGTATAACTTATATCAGTACATTTCAGAATTAGGAAAAGAAGTAAAGGTAGTTCGGAATGATCAAATTACCATAGATGAGATAGTCACACTTCACCCAGAAGCAATCATTCTATCACCAGGACCAGGTACACCAAAAGAAGCAGGGATTTGTATCGAGGTTGTTAAACAACTAGAAACAACATTCCCGATACTAGGCATTTGTTTGGGACATCAAGCAATTGGTGAAGCTTATGGCGCTACCATTGGTCGTGCAAAACAAATTAAGCATGGAAAAACTTCAAAATTACAACATAAACAAGATGAAATTTTTCAATATTTAGAACAACCATTAGAAGTCATGCGCTATCATTCACTTGTGATTAAACCAGACACGTTACCAAATGAATTACAGGTAACAGCTACCTCGATGGACGATAACGCAATCATGGCAGTAAAACATAATTATCTCCCAATCTATGGCATGCAGTTCCACCCTGAATCAGTGGGTACAACAACTGGCAAACAATTATTAAACAATTTTTTTCAAGCAATTAAAAAGGAGCGATCATATGAAAGCTTATCTTGAGAAAATAACCAAAAAGCAAGATCTAACAATGTTAGAAATGGAAGAAGCAGCAAGAAAAATGTTTTTAGAGATGACTTCTGATATTGAGATTGGCGCGTTTTTAACGGGGTTAAGAGTTAAAGGAGAGACAGTAGATGAGATTACGGGAATGGTTCATGTGATTCGTGAAAAATCGTTTACACTGCCAGAGATGATTCCGGATATCATTGATAATTGTGGAACAGGGGGAGATGGTTCGAAAAGCTTTAATATAAGTACGACAGCTGCTTTTGTTTTAGCTGGTGCTGGGATTGCCGTTGCTAAGCATGGGAATCGAAGTATTTCAAGTAAAACTGGTAGCGCAGACGTATTAGAAGAACTAGGTGTTTCGTTAGAGATGACTGTTGAGCAAATGCAATATATCTTAAAAGAAAATGGGATTGCTTTCTTATTTGCACCATATGTGCATCCAGCTTTAAAGCGGGTTATGCAAGTTCGTAAAGCATTAAAAATTCCAACCCTCTTTAATTTAATTGGACCACTAACCAATCCTGTCCCGCTAACAACACAGTTGCTAGGAATTTATCGTCGAGATATGCTTGACCATATGGCGCAAGTCTTAAACCAATTAGGACGTAAGCGTGCCGTGGTGTTAAATGGTGCAGGATATATGGATGAGGCATCATTAGCTGGAGAAAATCATCTTGTTATTCTGGAAAATGGCGAGCGCAGACACGTAATCCTTCGACCAGCAGACGTTGGAATGTCGGAATATTCAAATGATTTGATTGTTGGTGGAGATGCAAGAAAAAATGCAGAAATTCTTCATGACGTGTTAGATGGAAAAACCGGTGTTCACCGAGATACAGTCCTATTAAATGCAGGGATTGGTATTTATGCACATGGAAAAGCGAATAGCATCAATGAAGGAATTGAACTGGCTAAAGTGAGCATTGATTCTGGTAAAGCGAAGCAAAAATTGGAGCACTTAATTGCTTATAGTAATCAATTGGCAAGGGAGAAGTGAAGATGACAATATTAGAAGAAATATTAGAAGAAAAAGCGAAAGAAGTAGCAAAGCTTAAAAAAAGCTATGATTCTATCAAAACAAATAAACTTCCTTATAATCGCTCACTTTATCAGACATTCATGACTAGTGATTATATGAATATTATTGCAGAAATCAAGCGGGCATCGCCATCCAAAGGAATGATTAATCCGGATGTAATTCCTAGTAGCCAAGCGCTTGATTATCAAAAGTACGGTGCTGGAGCAATTTCTGTCCTGACCGATGAACCTTTTTTTAAAGGATCAATGGAAGACTTAATAGCAGTAAAAAAGCAAGTCGCTATTCCAATCCTTAATAAAGATTTTATTATTGATGAGATTCAAATTGATCGCGCTCGTGATGCTGGAGCGGATGTGGTTTTGCTAATTGCAGCAGCCTTATCGCCAGAGCGATTGCAAATCTTGTTTGATTATGCAACAAATAAAGGACTAGAAGTATTGTTCGAAGTGCATAATCAAGCTGAATTAGCAATTGCACAAACAATCGGTGCTTCGATCATTGGCATTAATAATCGAGATTTAAAAACCTTTCAAGTAGATTTAGCCATAACAGAACAATTGGCAGCGCAAATCGACACAAGTCATACGTTAGTAATAAGTGAGAGCGGTATGAGAACCCGCGAGGATGTCGAGAGAGTAAAGCGAGCGGGGGTAAAAGGTATTCTGGTAGGAGAAACCATGATGCGTTCGCCAACCCTTGACAAAACATTTGAACAGCTTCGAGTAAAACTGTAGGAGGCAAATGTATGTTAGTAAAAATATGTGGTATCACATCTATTGAAGTTGCTAATCAAGCCATTGAAGCAGGAGCGGATTTGATCGGATTTGTATTTGCCAATAGTAAACGGGAAATAGGTGTTGCGCAAGCCGAAAAAATTTCCCGGGAAATACCGAAACATGTCAAAAAGGTAGGGGTATTTGTCAACGAATCATTGGATGTTGTTCAATCTATTTCCAAAACAGTAGGCTTAGATTATGTGCAATTGCACGGCGATGAATCGCCAGCATATTGTGCAGCAGTTTCAGTTCAAGTAATTAAAGCATTTCAAATTCAACAAAAAGAAGATTTACGTAAATTAGATGCCTACGATGTTGCCTACTTTCTGTTAGATAGCCCTGCAGGAAAATATCGCGGTGGAAATGGAGAGCCTTTTGATTGGTCGCTAGTGAAAGATGCGCCAAACCTATCGAGTCAATTTTTATTAGCGGGTGGTTTGCGACCAGACAATATCCAATTAGCGATTAAGGAAGTTCAACCAACTGGTGTAGATGTATCAAGTGGTGTGGAAACGGATGGAGTAAAAGATCCGAATAAAATAAAAGCTTTTATAACCGAAGCAAAAAAGGAAAGGTGAGGTACAATGGAAAAATATAATCAGCCGAATGCAACCGGTCATTTTGGATCATTTGGTGGCCGTTTCGTTCCAGAAACATTAATGCCTGCAGTATTGGAATTAGAAGAAGCATACCATGAAGCGATGCAAGATCCTTCATTTGTTGACGAATTAGATTATTACTTAAAACAATATGTCGGTAGAGAAACACCCTTGTATTACGCAGAACGACTCTCCAAAGAACTAGAAGGACCAAAAATTTATTTGAAACGGGAAGATCTAAACCATACTGGCGCGCACAAGATTAATAACGCAATCGGGCAAGCACTTTTAACCCTTCGAATGGGGAAGAAAAAAGTCGTAGCAGAAACAGGTGCAGGCCAACACGGCGTAGCAACAGCAACTGTCTGTGCCTTACTTGGATTAGAGTGTGTTATTTTTATGGGGAAAGAAGATATACGTCGGCAGAAGTTAAATGTATTTCGGATGGAATTACTCGGTGCAAAAGTAGAAAGTGTGGATCAAGGTAGCGGAACACTGAAAGATGCGGTCAATGAAGCGTTACGTTATTGGGTTAGTCATGTGGAAGACACCCATTACATTATCGGCTCTGTAGTTGGCCCCCATCCATTCCCGCAAATGGTGCGCGATTTTCAAAGTGTCATTGGAGAAGAAACCAAGCGCCAAATTATGGAGGTAGAAAATAAACTGCCGGATGCTGTCGTGGCTTGTATTGGCGGTGGTAGTAATGCAATGGGAATGTTTTATCCATTTGTAAATGATCAAGAAGTGAAGTTATATGGGGTAGAAGCCGGGGGCTCAGGACTTGAAACTGGAAAACATGCAGCGACTTTAACAGATGGGCATCATGGTATCTTGCATGGGACCATGACCTATTTACTGCAAGACGAAGCAGGACAAATTCAAGAAGCGCATTCGATTTCTGCAGGGTTAGATTATCCTGGTGTCGGGCCAGAACATAGTCATTTCAAAGAAATTGGTCGCGTACAATACGAGTCCATTACTGATAAGGAAGCGTTAGAGGGATTACAGTTGTTATCGAAAACAGAAGGGATCATTCCTGCATTAGAAAGTGCACACGCCGTTGCTTATACAAGCAAATTAGCCAAAGAGATGACCAGTAATCAAACATTAGTTATCTGTTTATCAGGTAGAGGGGATAAGGATGTGGAAGCAGTAAAAGAAGCATTGGAGGGAAATGAAGATGCCTAAAGCGAAGTTAGATCAAGCATTTGAGCGTGTGTTAACCAATGGGGATAAAGCGTTTGTTCCGTATATTATGGCAGGAGATGGTGGACTAGAACAGTTAAATAAGCAAATTGAGTTCTTGGCATCTTGTGGTGCTACAGCAATTGAAGTTGGTATTCCATTTTCCGATCCAGTAGCAGACGGCCCGACGATTCAAGCGGCAGGAATACGCGCAATGAAAAACGGAGTGACGCTAGCAGGTGTGTTGTCTACCTTACAGCAAACAAAAAATAGTCGAGATATTCCCATTGTTGTCATGACGTATATTAATCCAATCTATGCAATGGGAATAGATATATTTGTTGAACAATGCAGTCATGCTGGAATAGACGGCTTAATTATTCCAGATTTGCCATTGGAAGAAGAGGGATTACTTACGAATCAGCTCTCCAACCATGCTATTGCCCTGATCCGTTTAGCGGCGTTAACAAGTACGCCAGAGAGAATTAGTGAGATTACGAAACGAACAGAAGGATTTCTTTATGCAGTAACAGTAACGGGGACAACTGGAGCGAGAGCAACATTTAAAACGGACCTTGATCAGCATCTGAAAGCACTAAAAGAACAATGTGCAGTACCTGTCTTAGCGGGGTTTGGTGTATCCACAGCCGAACATGTGAAACAATTGACCACGCATTGTGATGGTGTCGTGGTAGGTAGTCGAATTGTCGATTTACTACATCAAGAAGAATACGAACAGATCCGTGCATTAGTTGCAGCTGCAAAATTAAGTTGAATTCGAATAATAAATCGTTAGCAGATCAAATGACGCAATCATTTGATCTGCTTATCAATGTGTAAATAAGTTACTATGCTTGTGTCTTGGGACTAACAATCGTCAGACAATGTCAACTTAATAAACGAGTTACATATCCAGAAAAGATCGTTAGTGATCTTTTTATTTTGGTTAAAAAGAAAATTGGAACTTTGTGTTAAAATATTACTAAACACTATTCAATTTGGTTTAACTGAAGTTCAAAAGGAGGAAATCAAGTGATTATATTAGAAAAAATGAATGCTAGTGAATTTAAGCAGTACCTTGATTACACCATACCGAACTATGCAGAAGAACATATTAAAGCGGGAAAGTGGGAAGCGCATGAAGCACTTAGTAAAGCAACCGAAGCGTTTAATACACTGCTACCTGAAGGTGAAAATACAATCAATCACTACCTTTTTACTATCCGTAATAAAGACAGAAATGATGTGGGAATGATATGGCTCGGTAAACAATCTGATCTTAAAGGCTTTATCTATGACATAAATATTTGGAAAGGGCATCGAGGAAAGTATTATGGGGAACACGCAATGAGAGAAATAGAGAATGTTGGTAGAGAAATTGGGTTAGAGACTATAGGGTTGCACGTGTTTGGCCACAATCAAATCGCACAAAAGCTATATAGCAAAGTAGGATATGGAGTGACAAATATAAAAATGTCAAAAAACATAAAGGAAAGTGCTAATGGAAAAGTGGGGTGAGCAAATGAAAAAAGGACTGCTAGTTTTAAGTACACTCCTTTTACTAAGTATGATATTTATGACGATTTATTATCAAAAGAAAGAACCTGCTCTCACACCTGAGCAAGCGTTATCTTTATCTTCTAATACACGAACTGCGCCCGAGAAGGTTCCAGAAGAAACATTACAAGGTACACCTGTTACTGATGAGATAGCTTACAGTTTGCAACAAGATAAATTACAAATCACATATAATAATGGTCAGGATTGGGTGGTTGTACCAGTTGATAAATCAAACTTATTCAGTGGTGAATACAACGGGAATCAACAAGAATTAATTGCGAATAGCTTTATCCTAAATGAACAATATGCGGCTTTTTTATATTGGAATAATGGCGTGCAATTAATTTATTCAACAGATAAAGATTCAAACTGGCAAGAAAGCTTAATTACAGATCAAGTTCCACCGATTCGTTATCGTAAAATAGCATTTTTATCCGATGATTTTTGGTATGCAGTTATAAGTTACGGGAGAACGATGTCGTCTGAAGGAGCAAGTATTTATATAACGAATGATCAAGGGCAATCATGGCGTGAAACCAATATGCCTAACACGACACGTTTGGTGGCTAATGGAGGTTTCGTTACTGAACAAATAGGTGTTATGGCTTACGGAACCATCAATCCAGCAGAACCTGAGATGCATGTGACGAATGACGGAGGAGCTACTTGGCAAAAAGCGACTTTTGAAATGCCTTCAAAGTATGATGGGGTCTTTGTCACTCCCAATGTTCCTTATCAAGAAGAAGACCATCTTGCCCTAATCATGGAACAAGGACCAAATGGTGATTATGGTAATATACAAGCAAAATTCATTTCTAAAGATAATGGACTAACATGGGAGTTTGTTGAGGAGGTGGAACCAGATAATGAGCAAAACATGGACTAATGTTTTACGAATATTTTCTTTTGCAATTGCATTCGTTTTTTGGGGTTTGCAACTAGCATGTCTAGTTGTACAAGCTCGTTACCAAGCCGAGTACATTGATGATCGGCTATTTTATTTATTTAATATAATCGTTACGGTAGCATTAACGGTGGCACTTTTACTAACTTTTAAAAAGCGACTAAATATCTTAATAGGAAGTATTGCAGCGTTTTTTATTATTTTTCAATTTATTCAACTTCAAGGAATTAAAGACGTAACAAGTATCTCGCCTGATTTTAATCATGTTTTTTCAATTAAACAAAATGGCGCTTCCGATGCAACCTATTATCGTAGTTATTACCGGTTATTAGGTAAACCAAAAGAAGATTTATCTTATCAAATAAAGGGAAAAGGGAATATTAAATGGATTACAAATGACATTGCAGTATTTACCTCTCAAAGTGAAACAAACGGTGTCCAGCAATTTGTTGGGACATATGGGGCACGCGGTGATAGTGTTGCCTACACGTATGTGTCAACGCAGATACGCGGTACTTGGAAAAATGATGATACTACCGTAACAGCATCTATGGACGGGGTATTGATTACGCATGGTGATCAAACTACTTCATTTGAATGGGAGCAAGCCAAACAGTTTGGTACATTGACGCTTGTGCTTACGGAAAATAATGAAGCAAAATGGACAATTGGATTAGCAGAAGATTTTTATTATGACCAAAACACACCAGATCCTCCAGTAGGTAGTATCGTGTTATATCAAGCAACGATGAATAAAGTGGAGCCAGTAACGCTTGAATATACGGGTGAAGCATGAGTACGCTAAAATAAGGGTGAGTTTTAAAGAAAAGTAGGAGTGATACATTGTTACATGACATCAAATCAAAAGTACAAGAAACGAATCTGTTGTTACGTAAACAGTCACTTCAAACCATTTTAGATCAGCTTGATGGGGAAGTGATGCAGCTATCGAAGACAGACCGTAAGAAAAAATATCGGAAGATGAAGCAAAATCCTTATAGCTTTTATCGTGGTACAGCTTATTTATACTATTATGATGTTACAAAAATCCCGTTTAGTTTTCATACCGATGAGAACCGACGGACTTGGATTATGGGAGATATGCATTTTGATAATTTCAGTAGTTTTCAAGATGAAGCAGGTAACCTAGTTTTTGATGTGGATGATTTTGATGAAGGATACATTGGTTCGTATTTATATGATCTATTACGGATGGTAGTGAGTATCCGGCTCTTGGCTGAGCAGCAAGGAATTAATGATGAAGATGATCGAGATGAACTCGTTGTTGCTTTTTTAAAATCGTATCGAAAAAAGATCAAAAAGTTTGCCAAACGCGAAGCGGATCCGAAAGACTTGATCATTACCGTCGATGAAGCGAAAGGACCTGTTAAGAAATTGTTAACCAAATTAGAAGAACGCAAGGCAACGCATGAATTGCATAAACAAACGGTTCTCAATGAGAAGGGGCAGCGTGTGTTTGATCGTAACAAAGAAAATCTTAGAAGTGTTTCACAAACTGATTATAACCACATTATGGAAAATTGGTCACAATATATCGCGTCCATTGATGAGAAGCATTTTAAAGGAGAAGCTCATTATCAGATTAAAGATATCGTGAAAAAAACAGGAGCAGGTGTTGCTTCTACTGGATTGAAGCGTTATTTTATCTTAATTGAAGGGACAGCAGATGATGAGCAAGAAGATGATATAATCTTGGAAATGAAAGAAGCGCGTGCCCCAATTCCAGCATATTTTGTCCCTTACCGAGAGCGTTTTTGGGAGCAGTATGATCATCAAGGCAAACGAGTAGTTGCAACACAAAAAGCGATGCATCATAAAGCAGATGGCTATTTAGGCTATTTAACGATTGATAATCGAGCGTATTATGTTCGTGAGCGCTGTGCCTATGATAAGGATATTTCTCCAAAACACTTAGATGACGTTAAGCCAATCAAACAATCTGTTAAAATCATGGGTAAAATTGCTGCTAAGATTCACGCTAGAGCAGATCAAGATATTGATAACGATTTAATGGACTATCATAGTGAAGATGAGATTCATTACACCATTTCGGATAATAAAGAGGCTTTTATTCACGAGTTGGTCTTATGGTCTAGATTTTATAAACGTCAAGTAGAACAAGATTATCAAATATTCTTAGAATGGCTAAACAATGAATTTAATCAGCAAAACAAAAATAATAGTAAATAAAACAAATATCATAGGTAGTTAAAAGCTTTGGTAAGGGGAGAAACGAATGAAAACGATTGGTCTTATTGGTGGAATGAGTTGGGAATCGACAGTAACGTATTACCGGATCATTAATGAAGAGGTAAAAAAACGTTTAGGAGGATTACATTCAGCAAAATGTTTGTTGTATAGCGTTGATTTTGATGAAATTGAGCGCTATCAAAAAGAAGGTGATTGGGAAAACGCTGGTCACGTATTAGGGGAAGCAGCTGCTTCTGTAGAAAAAGCAGGTGCAGACTTCATCATCATTTGTACAAATACGATGCATAAGGTCAATGAAGATATTGAAGCTAAGATTTCTATTCCTGTTTTACATATAGCTGATGCAACAGTAAAACAAATCCAACGTACCAATGTGAAAACAGTTGGGTTACTGGGGACAAAATATACGATGGAGCAAGATTTTTATAAATCAAGGATAGAATCTGCAGGAATTCAAGTGATAGTACCAGATGAAGATAAGCGAGAAAAAGTGAATAACGTTATATTTGACGAACTATGTTTAGGTTATATTCAACAAGAATCAAGGGAATATTTCAAACAAGTCATTCAAAAATTAGTTGATAGTGGTGCTGAAGGAATTATTTTAGGTTGTACAGAAATTGAATTATTGGTTAAACCTGACGACTCTATCGTACCATTATTTGATACTACCTCTATCCACGCAAAAGAATCAGTCCATATGGCTTTAAACACGAATTAGAAACTAGCTCCGTTGTAAATTTAGCTGGGTTTATCTCGTTTGTAGGACAGTTATAACGGCTTAATGGCAAAAGGATCGCTATCTGAGCGATCTTTTGCTTTAAAATAGAAAACCATTTTACGGACAACTTTTGATACACGGCTAATTAACATTCTCAAAAATTTAATTTTCTGACAATTCTGTTTTATTTCTAATTTTTAGGGTATATACTTGCTGTAAACTATATTCTAAAAAATGGAGATGATCTACACATGGACAGTATTTTGTATATTTTGTTATCATGTGCCTTTTTCATGTTGTTGGTTGCGTTGATATCTTATCGACTGACAAAGGGTAAATTGGCAGATGCTAATGAGTATTTTTTAGCTGGAAGAGGATTATCTGGTGTTTTTATTGCAGGTTCGTTGTTGCTAACAAATTTATCTGCTGAACAATTAATCGGACTAAATGGTCAAGCGTTCACGAATAATATGTCAGGGATGGCTTGGGAAGTGACGGCTGGTTTAGCAGCTATTGTGATGGCAATCTTTTTGTTACCTCGATTTTTAGGGATTGGTATTTCTACAATTCCTGAATTCCTCAGCAATCGCTATGACGAGAATGTTAGGCGTATGACTGTATTATTATTCTTATTAGGTTACATGTGTGTCACCATTCCATCCATGCTCTACTCAGGCGGGGTCGCTGTATTACAATTGTTTGATGTACCCAACCTCTTAAATCTCTCCTATATCCACTCTCTTTGGCTAATTATTTGGCTCGTAGGCATTATTGGTGCGATTTATGCAATCTTCGGTGGTTTACGAGCTGTTGCCATATCAGATACAATCAATGGGATTGGTCTGGTTATTATTGGTTTTTTAGTCCCAATCATTGGGTTTATTACATTGGGTAATGGAAATATGCTTGATGGAATGAAAGAAATTGCCTTGACTAATCCAGAAAAATTAAATGCAATTGGGTCTTCTGAAGACAATATTCCTTTCTTTTCCATCTTTACAGGTATTCTATTTGCTAACTTATTTTATTGGGCACTTAATCAATATGTCATTCAACGAACCCTCGGTGCGCAAAATTTGAAAGAAGGGCAAAAAGGGGTACTGTTCACCGGTTTTCTAAAATTGTTAGTACCGATATTTATGTTACTTCCAGGTGTAATTGCGTTTCATTTATATGGGGGTCAGATTAGTGATGGCGATTTAAGTTATCCAACGTTAATAAGCAATTTGCTTCCAGTTAGTTTATTAGGATTCTTTTTGGCTGTTTTACTAGGCGCGGTATTGAGTTCGTTTAATTCTCTGTTAAATAGTGTTGCAACACTATTTGTATTAGATATTTATAAGCCGATGTTTGCCCCGGATGCCAATGATCAGAAGCTAATAAAAATTAGTAAACTATTTGGTATTTTTATTGCGCTAGTTTCGTTTGTGGTAGCTCCTTTCTTAATGTACGCACCGGATGGACTTTGGAACCTGATTCGGAAATTTACTGGTTTTTTCAATATACCAATTCTGGTAATTGTAATGATGGGACTTCTGTCGAAAAAAGTACCAGCAATTGCGGCAAAAGTAGTAATTGTTTTTCATGTTATAGCTTACTATTTTATGATTTGGGGAAGCAGGCAGTTATTTGATGTTGAAATAGGTATCAGTTATATTCATGTCTACGGGATTTTATTAGCTATTGAAGTTGGGTTTATGCTACTTATGCGCAAAATAAAACCCTTAACTGAGTCAAAAGTTTTTCAACATAATGTCTATTCAACAGAAAAGTTAGTGCCTTGGAAACATACGATTCCAGTATCTATTTTATTAGTAGCTTGCATCATTGAAACATACCTGATTTTCTCATCAATTGGTCTGGCATTTGAAGATGGTATGGTATCTAATTTGTTTTGGCCAATTACCGTAATTCTAGTTGCTACAACTGCTATTCTTTATTTAATCTCTTTAAAAGTGTGGCATCACAAATACAAAGCTTACATTAATAAAGAATATACATTAATGAAGAAAGGATCACGTAAACAGTTATTAAAAGAAGTGAAGGAACAAGACGCATAAGTTTTACGTGCTGTATAACTTCAATTAGACACTGTAAACCATATGCTACTATTAACTTTTCAACTTAGTCATTCCCTTTGAACTATGTTTTGCTTTAGCATCTCTTGGGAACATATTTCTTAAAAAAGAATAAAGGGGATGATCTACAAATGAGTAGTATTTTGTATATTTTGTTAACATGTGCCTTTTTTATGCTATTAGTAGCATATATCTCTTATCGATTAACGAAAGGCAAATTGAATAGTACTAGAGAGTATTTTTTGGCTGGTAGAGGATTAACCGGTGTTTTTATAGCGGGATCGCTAATATTAACTAATTTATCGGCAGAGCAATTGATTGGCCTTAATGGTCAAGCATTCACGAATAATATGTCAGGAATGGCTTGGGAAGTAACAGCTGGAATTGCTGCTATCATCATGGCGATTTTTTTATTACCAAAATTTTTAGGCATAGGTATTTCAACGATTCCTGAATTCTTGAGCGATCGTTACGACGAAAATGTCCGTCGATTAACCGTAGTACTGTTTTTATTAGGGTATATGTGCGTAACGATTCCTTCGATGTTGTATTCAGGAGGAGTCGCTGTTTTACAATTATTTGATGTACCAAATCTATTAGATATCACCTATACACAATCTCTTTGGCTAGTCATCTGGTTAGTAGGAATTATTGGAGCTATTTATGCAATCTTTGGTGGTTTACGTGCCGTCGCTGTTTCTGACACGATAAACGGTATTGGCCTATTAATCATTGGGTTTTTAGTACCAATCTTAGGTTTTATTTCATTGGGAAATGGAAACATGATTGATGGTATGAAACAAATTGCATTAACAGACCCAGAGAAGCTAAATGCAATTGGTGACTCAAAGGACAATGTGCCATTTTTCTCTATCTTTACAGGGATTATATTTGCCAATTTATTTTATTGGGCATTAAATCAATACGTCATCCAACGTACACTTGGTGCCAAAAACTTAAAAGAAGGACAAAAAGGGGCACTTTTTACTGGATTTCTAAAACTATTAGTCCCAATATTCATGATGATTCCAGGAATTATTGCGTATCATTTGTATGGTGACAGTATAAGCAATGGAGATTTGAGTTATCCAACCTTAATTAGTAATTTACTTCCTGTGAGTTTAATGGGCTTCTTCCTAGCAGTTTTACTAGGAGCGGTATTAAGTTCATTTAATTCATTGTTAAATAGCGTTGCTACGCTATTTGTATTAGACATTTATCGACCGATGTTTGCACCAAATGCTAGTGATCAAGCGTTAATCAAAATTAGTAAATTATTTGGTGTTTTTATTGCATTAGTGTCACTAGTTGTTGCGCCATTCTTAATGTACGCCCCTAACGGCTTGTGGAATCTCATTCGTCAATTTACCGGATTCTTTAATATACCAATTCTGGTAATTGTTATACTTGGGCTTATGTCAAAGAAAATGCCAGCTATTGGAGCGAAAATAGTCATTATTTTTCACGTTTTTGCGTACTATTATATGGTTTGGGGTAGTGAACAGATTTTTAATGTTGATTTAGGGATCAATTACATCCATGTTTATGGTATTTTGTTGGCAATTGAAGTTGCCTTTATGTTAGTCATGCGTAAAGTAAAACCAACACAATCATCAAATATATCAATGAATACAACTTCTAGTCAGCGACTAATACCATGGAAACACACCATCCCAGTATCGATTTTATTAATAGCTTGTATTGTAGAGTTATATGTAGTCTTTTCTCCTGTTGGGTTAGCTTTTGAAAATGGAATCGTATCGAACTTCTTTTGGCCAGTGACCTTAATTCTCGCAGTAGTTACATCCATTTTATATTTCATTGCATTAAAAGCATGGAATCATAAGTATGAAGCCTTTTTAAATCGAGAAAACAAAAAACCGTCTTATTCTTATCCGAAAAATCAGAGGAAAGAACAGTATAGTTCATCTTATGATGGCTAAAATCACAGGAAATCCCCACCTTTTATAATCAGGTGGGGATTATTTGAGTTTCTAAATTAAGCTTTTACTGATTTTTTTGTTTCTTGTCCCATTGCTTCCATCGCCACTTGATTTAAGAAGTTTACAGGCTTATTAAAATGTGGTTGGAAGAAGAAATCGGTTAATGCAAGTTGTTCAATTGTCATATCGTTTGCAATGGCAACACTAACTGTATTAATTGTTTGGGTGAAGTCTGCATCTGCAATTAATTGTGCACCAACAATGCGATGACTTTCTACTTCATAAACTAATTTCATTTTTACTACATCATTTTCAGGCATGAAGTCTGGGCGATACGTATCTTCAATATAAGAACTACGAACGTTTAGTTCAGCTTCAGCTGCAGCAGTCTCTGTTAAGCCGGTTGATGCAATATGGTGATTATAGATTTTTAAACCTGATGTTCCTTGTGTACCAGGGTAAGCAAGTTTTGGTGTCACTAGGTTATGTGCCACTAATGTTCCCATGCGTACAGCGTTCGTTGCTAATGGGATATAGCTTGGTTCTTTTGTTGGATTGTAGCTAACCGCACAACAATCACCAGCAGCATAAACATCTTCTACGCTTGTTTGCATATAAGGATTAACTACAATAGCCCCGTTATCCAGTGTGTGAAGTTGGTCACGAATAAGACCAGTGTTAGGTCTAAAACCAATACACATTACAACTAAATCTGCGTCGAACTCGCCTTGATCTGTAATAACTTTTTCTACTGTATTTCCACCTGTGAAAGAAGACACAGTTTGACCAAGTGCTAAAGTTACACCTTTGTCTTCAAATGATTTTTCAACAGGATTCGTAAATTTCTCATCTAAGTAACGACTTAAGATACGATCTTCCGCATCAATTAATGTGACGTCTTTACCGTTCTCTTCAAATGCCTCAACTAGTTCCACACCGATATATCCTGCACCGACGACAACAACTTTCTTCGCTGATTCGGAACGTCGAATAATTTCTTTCGCGTGATCATAGTTCTTACAAAGTACAACATTATTTAAGTTTGATCCTGGAATAGGTGGTGTAACTGGCCAAGAACCAGAAGTTACAATTAATTTATCGTAAGCATATGTTTGCACATCACCAGTTTGTAAGTCTTTTGCTTCTAATGTTTTATCTGTTACATTACACTCGGTTACTTCATGTTTCATATGCATGCGTACGCCTTGTTTTTCAAACTGGTCAACAGATGCATAGAACAAGCCGCTTGCATCTTCTACGACACCGCCAACATATAAAGCAATCCCACAAGATAGGAATGATACATTATCATTTTTTTCAAAAACATCTATTTCAGCCTCTGGGTATAAATTTAATACATTTGTAATTGCTGCAGTCCCTGCGTGTGTACAACCTATAACAGCTACTTTCATCATTATCATCCTCCATTTATTTTCATTGTTTCTCAAATTATAAAAACTATGCATATCAATTTATATACATAGTATACCTTTATGTGTAATAAATCACAATAAGATTGTTAAACATTTCACAAAATAGACAAAAAATCAAGGTAGCGCCATTTAACAGCTACCTTGATTCGTTTTATGCATACATTTCAGCGATTTCTTTTTGTAGTTTTTGATCGGCTACATATTCATCATAGCTAATTTCTTTATCAATAATTCCTTTAGGAGTGATTTCAATCAGACGATTAGCGATACTATTAATAAACTGCTGATCGTGAGATGTAAAGAGAATCGAACCTTTAAAATTAATTAAACCATTATTCAATGATGTAATGGACTCTAGGTCAAGGTGGTTCGTTGGCTCATCTAAAACCAGTACATTTGCTTGACTTAACATCATTTTAGATAACATACAACGAACTTTTTCCCCACCAGACAATACATTTGCTTTTTTCAGTGCTTCTTCACCAGAGAACAGCATACGTCCTAAGAAACCGCGCAAGAATGTCTCTGTTTGATCTTCTGGAGAATACTGACGTAGCCATTCCACTAAGGACATATCGTTGCCATCAAAGAACGCACTATTATCTTTAGGGAAATAAGATTGTGATGTTGTTACTCCCCAAGCGTAAGTTCCTTCATCAGCTTCTATTTCTCCCATTAATATTTGTAATAACGTTGTTTTAGCTAGTTCATTACGACCAACAAACGCTACTTTATCATCAGGATTTAACGTGAAACTTACATTGTCTAACACTTTTACGCCATCAATTGTTTTAGAAATGCCCTCTACACGTAGTAAATCATTTCCTATTTCACGACCCGGTGTAAAGGCAACGTAAGGATAACGTCTGGATGAAGGTTTGATATCATCTAGCGTAATACTATCTAGCATCTTCTTACGAGAAGTTGCTTGCTTAGATTTTGATGCGTTCGCACTGAAGCGAGCGATAAAGTTTTGCAAGTCTTTCATTTTTTCTTCTTTTTTCTTGTTCGCATCTTGCGCCATTTTTAGTGCTAATTGACTTGACTCATACCAGAAATCATAGTTACCGACATATAATTCAATTTTTCCATAATCAACATCAGCAATGTGTGTACAGACTTTATTTAGAAAGTGTCGATCGTGAGAAACAACAATAACCGTGTTTTCAAAGTTTATTAAGAATTCTTCTAACCATTGAATAGCTTGAATGTCTAAGTGGTTGGTAGGCTCATCTAGAAGTAGGATATCAGGTGCGCCAAATAGAGCTTGTGCTAGGAGGACTTTCACTTTTTCAGAACCACCAAGATCCCCCATTTTTTTGTTGTGAAGTGATTCGTCAATTCCTAATCCTTTAAGTAAGACAGCAGCATCGGATTCTGCTTCCCAACCATTCATTTCAGCGAATTCACCTTCTAATTCGGCTGCGCGCATTCCATCTTCTTCAGAAAAATCACTTTTCATATAGATAGCATCTTTTTCTTGCATAATTTCATATAATCGTGTGTGTCCCATGACCACAGTTTGAAGAACAGGATATTCTTCATAAGCAAAGTGATCCTGCTTTAACACAGCTAATCGTTCCCCTTTACCTAAAGCTATGTGCCCTGTTTGAGGTTCTATTTCTCCGGATAATACTTTTAAAAAAGTTGATTTACCAGCACCATTGGCACCAATTAATCCATAACAATTACCTGGATTGAATTTAATATTAACATCTTCAAATAACTTTTTATCACCAAAACGTAAACTAACATTTGTAGCTTGTAACATAGATTTATGATTCCTCCAATAAATTGATAATCAAGGTTAGCTTAAGCGATAACGAACTGTAAGTCAATTAAAGCTTTTTCCTAACGTCAGAAAATGAATCACTTAAAACACATTATAATTTAAAAAATTTATTAAATTTTATTAAAAATAGGAACGGAAAGGTTTACTTATCCGTTATACTATATAGTATAGTGATCTTATAAAAAACATCGTAAGATATGCTGAGGGGAGTGGAATAACGTGACGACTGGAATAGGGGAAAAAATCAAATACTACCGTATACAAGCTAACATGACACAGGAAGAATTAGCAACAGATATTGTATCGGTTTCTTATTTATCTAAAATAGAACACGGCACTGCAGAAGCGAATAGACAGGTAATTAATAAATTGTGTGACAAATTAAACATTACCCCCTTCCGCATGAAAGACAATATTGTTATTGATCTTTGTAAGCGATGGTACAAGGAAATCTTATTTGAAGAAACGGATAAAGCATTGGCCACATTTGATATATTACACCATGATATCGAAAAGATTATCGATGCTGACTTACATTGGATTTCTGAATTACATCGTTTGCAATACAATATATTACTGGAAGACTACGAAGAGGCAACAAAGATATTTGATTTTTTAAAGCAATATGTAGATCGTTTTCGCCATGTAGAGAAGTACTACTGGTATAAGTTTTCGGGCTGTTTCTATTATATGGTTGATTCATCTTATATGAAAGCATACGGTCAATTTAAGCGGGCAGAACAACTAATTGATCAAGAGATTGCCCACTACCAACAAGAGTTGCATGATCTGTATTATTACATTGCTAAAGTGTCTACTTCCTTGTATTTTACTTATCACACCATGATTTATATTGAAAAAGCCTTAACGTATTTCCGTAATACGTATCAACTCAAAAGGTGTGCTTGTAGCCAAGTGATCAAGGGTATCGCTTATAAACGAATGAATGAAGTGAAACAAGCGGAACATAGTCTGGAATTAGCTATGTCTATTATTGATGAAAATAACGATGCCGCAGTGATTGCGATGGGTAATCGTCACCTAGGAGAGCTTTATCAAAAAAGTGGACAACCTACGAAGGCACTAGATTATTTTCACTATAGTTATCAAGTAGCACAAGAAAATGGGAAAGAAGAACAACTTAGAACAATTCTAGGTTTTATTAAAGTGTATATCGAAAAAAGAGATTTAGAGCAAGCTAAAAGCTGGTATGAAAAAGCAGAAAATCTAATCCAAAAAATGAAGCGACCACCAATGCTGGTTGTTTTTGAAATAAAAACGTATTACTACTTAATTTATGGCTATGATAGAACTTTTGAAGAATTATTAGAAAAAGAAATATTACCTTTCTTAGAACAAAAAGAGTTATATAAAGAATATGCGCAATATATGAATATGCTAGGTGATTATTATTATGAAAACAGAAAATATAAAATAGCATCGCAACTCTATCAGAATGCTTTCCGAGCAATAACCAGTATACAAATAAAAGATAATTTATAAAACTTGATGTTCCAGTGAACGCAACTGTTTTATTCATTTTACCCGACATGGATTTTTAATATAGTCTTTATTGGGAAAGATAGTTAGTGATGATGAAATAAACGATCATATCGGAGGAATGTAATATGACAAAAGATTTTTATGAGGCTATTAAAAATCGACGTTCAATTTATGCTATTGGCAAAGAGAAGGTAGTGCCCGTTTCCCGTGTAGAAGATGTGGTTAAGCAAGCAGTAAAATATACACCATACGCTTTTAACGCAACAAGTGGACGTATCGTTTTATTGTTTGATGAAAATCATGAAGAACTGTGGAGTATGACAAAGGAAACATTACGTGAAATTGTTCCTTTAGATAATTTTGCGGCCACAGAGGAGCGGATTAATAGTTTTGCAAGCGGATATGGAACTGTACTTTTTTTCGAAGACCAAGAAGTTGTTGCTGGTTTACAAGAAAAGATGGAACTCTATAAAGATAACTTCCCAATTTGGTCCGAACAAGCATCTGGTATGTTACAATATGTGGTTTGGACGTCTTTAGAATTAGAAGGATTAGGGGCTTCCTTACAGCATTATAATCCGTTAATTGATGATCAAGTAAAACAGAAGTGGGGAATACCTTCAAGCTGGAAATTACGTGCGCAAATGCCTTTTGGTAATCCTGAATCTCCAGCTGGTGAGAAGGAGTATCAATCATTAGAAGAAAGAGTGAAAGTATTTAAATAGGAACTACGTGCAAACTAATCATTTAATAGCATAATAAAATTCAGGAGAAGGCACAAAACCTTCTCCTCATTTTTTAGCTTTTTATAATTAACTAATTCTTCTATTTGGTTTTTTAAAAAATATGCTATTTCTGTTTATTTACGATCGCCACCTAAGATATCAAATAAACCGCCAGCTATACTACCTTCACCTTTAGAACCGCCTCTTTCTGGCATTGCTGAGAAAACGCGACTCGCTAGGCGACTGAATGGTAACGATTGTACCCAAACGGTTCCAGGGCCTTGTAACGTAGCAAAAAATAATCCTTCTCCACCAAATAATGCTGTTTTTATCCCGCCGATGTATTCAATTTGATAATCTACATTACCGGTCATTGCTACTAAACAACCAGTATCCACACGAATGGTTTCACCTGGTGTTAAGTCTCGTTGATAAATCGTTCCACCAGCATGAATGAAGGACATGCCATCTCCTTCTAATTTTTGCATGATAAATCCTTCACCGCCAAAGAAACCAGTACCAATCTTTTTCTGAAATTCAATACCGACCGAGACGCCTTTTGCAGCTGCTAAAAAGGCATCTTTTTGACATATTAATTTGCCATCAATTTCACTTAAGTCCAATGGGATGATTTTCCCTGGATACGGAGAAGCAAATGAAACATGTTTTTTCCCAATTCCTTCGTTGGTAAAAGCCGTCATAAACAAACTTTCCCCCGTTAACACTCGCTTGCCTGCACCCATCAACTTTCCCATAATACCGGAGCTTTTGGAAGAAGAACCGTCACCGAATATGGTTTCCATTTTAATCTCATCATCCATCATCATTAAACTTCCAGCCTCTGCTATAACCGTTTCATTAGGATCGAGCTCAACTTCAACAAATTGCATATCGTCGCCATGAATTTCGAAATCAATCTCATGATTATTCATCGACATCGTCTCCTTTCATCGTTATCTATATTGTACGATAAGTGGGATTGAAAAGCTTCACTTATTTTGCTTGATATGTAACTCATTATCATTCGAATTATTGTCGTATAAAATACTTTCCATGTAACGATGTAAAAATGTCCCCTCTGTTTTATCGAGTAATTTTTCAAATGAAGGATCCAATAATATATCCTCTTGGTTTAAATACTCTGTTCCTGAGAAGAAACGCTGATTCAATCGTGCTATTTGTTTGGCTAACATTGCTTTATCTGAATCAGGTATGGATAAGTTTTGTACCATTTTAGCAGAATGATCAGCAAAGTACTTTTCGGAAAACTGATCAAACTCCAAAAGATTTTTATCTGTTACTCCTGCATTTTTAGCCCATGTGGCAACATCTAATTGTTTTGTTTGATAAGAAAAATCACTGTCCATACCATTATAGGAAAGCACACCATATTGATGTGGATAGATCGATAATGCATTGGAAGCAATATCATATATGCCCTTTGTTTGATGAATGTCCTGTGCATGAATGTGTCCACTAAAAACAAACGGTGTGTGATATTTCTGTAATAGTTCAGCAACTTCTGCGCTATTATTGAGTGTGTACCCTTCGTGTAGTAGCGGATTATGCTCAGCTAGGTTATGATGCATCACAGGAATGAGTTTGGCATGATGCTTTTCAGCAAATGTAAAACAAGCTTCGATCCACTTTAATGTTTCTGAGGATAAAGAGCCACTAACTTCTGGATTGCCTTGTTCTTCATTGTTTTGATAATGAGTTGTATCAAGCATCAACAACCAGACGTCTTTTGTTGGTGTCACTAAATAGCTGAGTGATTTGGGATCTTTAGCTATTGCTTCCTTGTAGCCAAAGTTCTGATATATAGTAGAAAATTCATTAGCGGTAATTGAGTGGACTTTTACTTGTTCGGTGTTCCTGAATTTTCGTGCCCACGGGTTAGCGATATCATGGTTTCCAGGGATGACATAGACTTTTGTACCGTCTGCCTCCATTTGTTGCAATCGCTCAGCTATCGCTTGATGACTTTGCTTTGCTCCATTATTCGTTAGATCACCACTAATGATAACAACACTTGGTCGTTTTTCTTGGACTTCAAATGCAAAGGTATCTAATAAGGTCCCCATCTCTTTTAATTGTTTACCATCACCAGTGGTGAGATAGGTTTGAAACGCTTCACCATTGTCATTTAAATCTTTGGCTAAGTAATGCCAATCTGTTGTGATATAAAAAGTTGCGTCGCTTTCAGATACAAGCGAAGGGTCGTTCGGTTGTTTAAAAGAATAGGAAGGTTCTGATTCAGTAATATGCTCGCTGCTGCACCCAATAAAAACAAACAAAAACAAGCTTATGTATAGTATTCGCATTACAAATCCTCCTCAAGCGTCTGTACATTTAGTATAAATATTCATAGTGTGTGAAAATAGGGCAGTTTCATGAAATTATTTAGCTGAATGCTATAAATACTTAGAAACGACGTTATCATTTCTAGAAAATCAATTAATATGATAAAGTAAAGAGAAGCAAGAGGGATGGAAAGGATAAGAATAAATGAGTAAAACAGTTGTATTAGCAGAAAAGCCTTCTGTCGGTCGAGATATCGCAAGGGTTTTACAATGTAATAAGAAAGCGAATGGCTATTTTGAAGGGGCTAAATATATTGTCACATGGGCGCTCGGACATTTAGTTACATTAGCTGATCCAGAAGCATATGATGCAAAATATAAAACATGGAAGCTAGAAGAGTTACCAATGCTTCCATCGCAATTGAAATTGGTTGTGATGAAAAAAACAAATAAGCAATTTCAAACCGTTAAAGCCCAGATTCAACGTAAAGATGTAAATGAAGTCGTTATTGCCACTGATGCTGGACGTGAAGGAGAACTAGTTGCTAGATGGATATTAGCAAAAGCACGTGTCAATAAGACAGTCAAACGATTGTGGATATCTTCTGTTACAGATAAAGCGATTCGTGATGGATTTTCCCAACTAAAACCAGGCAAGGACTACGAAAATCTTTATGCTTCAGCAGTTGCTCGTGCGGAAGCAGATTGGTATGTCGGCCTTAACGCTACTAGGGCATTAACAACGAAATTTAATGCACAGTTATCTAGTGGACGTGTGCAAACTCCAACGCTCGCGATGATTGCAAGACGTGAACAAGAAATTAAACGTTTCAAACCAACGGACTTTTATGGGATTGAAGCACAGACGAATAAAGGTTTTAAATTAACATGGCGAAACGCCAACAATGAGACACGCTTGTTTACAAAAGATAAAGCAGAAAAACTGATGAAACAATTAGCGAATAAACAAGCAATAATTACTCAAGTCAATCGCAAAGAAAAACGATCTTCTGCACCATCGCTGTATGATTTAACTAGTTTACAGCAAGAAGCGAATAAAGCGTTCGGTTTTTCTGGTAAACAAACTTTATCAATCATGCAAAAGTTATATGAACAACATAAGGTATTAACTTATCCGCGAACAGATTCGAGATTTCTATCATCGGATATTGTATCCACGTTAAAAGACAGGGTCAACGCTTGTGGGGTACATCAATATGCGAAAGCGGCAAATAGTGTATTAAAAAATGGAATAAAAGCAAATAAATCTTTTGTGGATGATAAAAAAGTATCTGATCACCACGCGATTATTCCTACAGAACAATCCGTTGCTTTATCTGAATTAGACGACAAAGAACGAAAAATCTATGATCTAGTAGTCAAACGCTTTTTAGCTGTACTATCACCACCTTACATTTATGATCAAACAGCGATCGAAGTCTCTGTTGGGGAAGAGCGTTTGACTGCTAAAGGAAAAAAAGTAAAACAACTTGGTTGGAAAGAAGTCTACCAAAATAAGTATCAAGATGACCGAGAAGATCAAGACGAACAAAAACTTCCAACCCTTCAAGAGGGGGATCGTTTAACCGACTTGAAGTGTAAGATTACAAGTGGACAAACAAAACCACCAGAACGTTTTACAGAAGGTACTTTATTGCAAGCAATGGAAAACCCTGTGAAATATATGAACCAAGAAAACAAGCAATTAGTAAAAACTATGCATCAGACCGGTGGATTAGGTACAGTAGCGACTCGCGCGGATATTATTGAAAAACTATTCGCTACACACTATATCGAGTCCAAAGGGAAATATTTATATACCACATCAAAAGGGCGTCAACTATTAAATCTCGTACCCGAAGAGTTACAGTCTCCATTACTAACGGCTGAATGGGAACAAAAGCTAACCGCAATTGCCAATGGTAAATTAAACAAAAATCAATTTATTAAAGAAATGAAAGATTATGCTAACACAGTCGTGCAGGAGATAAAGCAAAGTAAAGAAAACTACAAGCATGACAATATTACAGGAACCAAATGTCCAACCTGTGGAAAATTAATGTTAGAAGTCAACGGGAAAAAAGGACGTATGCTCGTTTGCCAAGATCGTTCTTGTGGCGAGAAAAAACACATTGCTCGTAAGACTAATGCTCGGTGTCCAAATTGCCATAAAAAAATGGAAATGCGTGGCGAAGGAGAAGCACAAACATTCACCTGTGTCTGCGGGTATCGTGAAAAATTATCTACGTTTCAAAAACGTAAAGAGAAACAAGGCAAGAATAAAGCAACCAAACGAGATGTTAATAAATATATGAAACAACAAGATGAATCTTTCACGAATCCAGCATTGGCTGAAGCATTAAAAAAATTAAAAAAATAATTTCAAAAAGATGCAATTTCGAGAGTCCTCTTGGAATTGCATCTTTTTTTTAGCGTTCTATTTGTTATCTATGCACGTATAAATAGATAGTGTTAGATAAGCGTTATCTATCTAGTACATCTATTAAATTCGTCAGGGGGTAACAAAAATTATTCGAACCAATACATTACTTTATAATAGCTTTCTTGTCCTTTTTCTAGGATTCACCCTATATATGCTGTATTCAGGTGGAACAATCTTATCTATCATTGAGGTACCAGCTGCCATCCTACAAATGAATACCATCTTTATTAGTATCTTAATTGAAGCATTACCCTTTGTACTTATTGGTGTGTTCATTGCAGGAATTATCCAGATTTTTGTTACTGAGAGCCATGTTAAAAGATGGCTACCAAAGAATAGATATTTAGCAATTGTCTCAAGTTGTTTCATCGGAGCATGTTTTCCCGCTTGTGAATGTGGGATTGTTCCAATTGTCAGAAGACTATTAGGGAAAGGCGTTCCGATCTATGCAGGAATTGGCTTTATGCTAACTGGTCCATTAATCAATCCGATGGTTATCCTTTCCACGTATATGGCCTTTGGTAACAATTTAAATATGGCTATTAGTCGAATGATTATTGGATTTGTTCTAGCATTAATGATTGCATTCATCGTTAGTTGCTTTTTTCGATCCAATCATTTAAAAATTCCAGACCATTTCGGTCAAGAACATCATGATGGCCATGGGCATCATTCATTGATGCATAAACTAAAAGATACAGTAATGCACGCTATTGATGAATTTTTTGATATAGGAAAATTTTTAATTGTTGGGGCATTAATAGCTGCTTTTGTCCAAACATTTTTGTCTGCAGAAGTACTCATAGAGTTAGGGGAAGGGACAGCTTCCTCTACGGCGGTTATGATGGCGCTAGCTTATTTGTTATCACTTTGCTCGGAAGCAGATGCATTTATTGGTGTATCGTTTCAGCATCTTTTTCCACCAGCAGCAATTCTATCTTTCTTGATTTATGGACCGATGCTTGATTTAAAGAATACCATGATGATGCTCAGTGTATTTAAGGCTAGATTTGTATTCGTGCTGTTAATCGTTATTACAGTTGTGGTTTATGGCGGTATGATTATTATCCAAACGTTAGCGTAAAGGGGGGAGCATGTAAATGAGACTACAGCAAGTTTTTAGGGCTGTGATTTTATTCGTTTTTGCCGTTTTTCTTATCCAATTACACCGCTCTGGCGATGTGTTTAAACTGATAAATCCAGCATATGTAACACTTAGCAAAATAGCGGGGATTTTATTTCTTATTTTGTTTGTTGCGCAATTATACCAGATTTTTGTGCCGAATAGTCATCACTACAACCACCAACACCATCATGAAGCTTCAGGATTTAAGGGCTTTATATCTTATTTTCTAATTATTTTACCTTTGTTTATTGGTATTATCATGCCTTTTTCTACACTCGATGCTTCCATTGCTCAGAAAAAAGGTATGATGGTTTCATTAGAAAGTAGTGGGGCAGGACAAGCACAAGCGCTGCAACAACAAAGCCAAAAAAATTCAACTATTGTTAGCGATCCAAATCCGCCAGATCCCGATCTTTATTCAAATAAGATGAATAAACAGCAGTATGATTCATTGATGGACCAGTTACCTAACTTACCATCCGTTGAATTGAATGAACAAATGTACACTGCGTACTATCAAGCTATTCATAATAATCCTGAGCTTTATGCAGGTAAAGAAATCAAGTTGACTGGATTTGTTTATCGTGAAGAAGGTTTTTCCACTAATCAATTTGTTTTGGGACGTTTTGTCATTACCCATTGTGTGGCTGATGCCAGTATTGTTGGCTTTTTGGCCAACTTAGAAGGTGCGGAGAAATTTGTAGAAGATACCTGGATGGAAGTAACAGGTGCAATCTATTTGGAAAACTATCAAGGAAATATCCTTCCAGCAATTAAAATAACAGATGGTCATACCATAACAGAACCTCAACAACCTTACTTATATCCTGTATCGATGAAGATTAGGTAAAATAAAGTAGCGGTAAAGGGAAATAGACAGCTATTTAAAAGCACGAAAGAACGTCCAATACTAGTAAAGCCTTCTTATGGATGGAAAGGAGGCTTTTTTTGTACCCTTTTACTTACTACTAAGCCTCAAGTCTTATCTTAAAATATAGCTTAAGCACGTTATGAAGACCAAAAAGAAAGGTTAGTATAAATGCAAGGAAGGAGGGGATCGGACATGAAAACATTCCTATTTCTGTTCGTGGGGGTAATAGCTTCTATTGTGTTGCTAGCAACATTAGGACCATTGATTTTATTAGGAATTAGTATTGCCATTGCTTACTATGCCTTGAAAAAATTTATTTTATCTGACTCGACAGGCGGTAAAGTTGGTTGGGCCTTGGTAGGAATCACTGCCCTAGTAATTGCACTATCAAATACGGCAGCCTTTGTTGGGGCACTTGCATTTGTGATGCTGTACTACATCTATAAAAGTTGGAAACAAGATAAAACCAAGACACAAGAAGATGAATGGGTAATGGAGTAATAAGTAGTAGATAAAGAAAATTATAAAGGAGACGATATACATGGCAAATTTATTTACACGATTAAAAGCTACGGTTGTAGCTGACTTTCACGAATTGTTAGATCAAAAAGAACAAAAACATCCAATGACGCATTTGAATCAGTATATACGTAATTGTGAAGAAGAGGTGAAACGCCTGAAACAGTTAATTGAAAAACAATATACTATTCAACAGGAGTATCAGAAGGAGTTGCAATTGGCAAATGCTATGGTAGAGAAGCGTAAACGCCAAGCAACGTTAGCTGAAGAAATGAATGAAGAAGAGTTGGTGCAAGAAGCAATAGAAGAGTTGCAGCACTACCAAACCAGAGTTAATCAATTAAGTGAAATGGCAGATGAAAATAAAAACCAGCTTAGTCAAATAGAAACAAAGTATGTGCAAATGAAACAAAAGTTAAAAGATTTATATGTAAAAAGACTAGAGCTAAGAGGAAGAGAAAACATTGCTCGTGTGCATAAAGGGATGAATAATGTCCTTCATACAGAACTACTTGATAAGAGTGAATCGAAATTTCAAGATGTAGAAAATTATATTGAACGTCTCGAGCAACAAGTGACAACAAAGTATCGTCTGCATACATTAGATGCAAGATTTGCAGAACTTGAAAAAAAGGTTTCTACTTCTAAATGAGTTCATGGTACGCTATAACTAAACGAGAAGGATACCAGTACATGATGCTGGTATCCGCTCAACAAAGAATGTGTATCGATAGAAATTGAGGGAAGCCCATGTTTAATTTTAAAAATATGAATATTATTGATTATGTCCTATTAGGCATTATTATTTTCTTTTGTTTTGAAGCCGTCTTTATTCATACTGGAGCATTTATATGGTTGATCGTTTGGTTAATTATTGTTTATCTAGCCCGTCAGCATTATTATCGTCCAGTTGGTCGGATATTTTTTTGGGTTGGCATAATAGGTTTTGGTATTACGCTGTTAGGCACAATGACGTTTAAATTGCTTCTATTCCTATCTATTGTTCTGCTACTTTTACACTGGCATCAAAGCAAGCAAGCATCATTCGTCCATCATCCACAGTTTCCATCAAATGACACAGTTACGGAGAAAAAAATATTGTTTACAAACAAATGGTTTGGAAAACAAAAAACACAAGCCGAACCTTACGAATGGGATGATATTAATATCCAAACATTAGTTGGCGAGAGCACGATAGATTTAACCTACACAGTCTTACCAAAAGGAGAACCATTAATTGTTGTCCGTCATCTATTTGGAACCGTTCGAATCGTTATTCCATTTGACGTGGAAGTAAGTGTGCATCATTCGGTATTTTTGGGTTCAATCGATGTATTAGGCCATCGAGATGATCAAGTAACGAATCGAGTCATTCATTTGCAAACAGACGGCTACCAATCGGCTAATCAAAAAGTAAAAATTGTTACCTCAATGATTGCAGGAAAAATTGAGGTGACTAGAGAATGAGGACGTTAATTAGTCGATCTATTATTATGGGCATGTTTTTTTCATTAGTGTTAACAGTGTTGTTAGCTACTTTATTTTTCTTAACGTTTCCGCTTCAAGATTGGTTGCAATTATGGGAAAGCACATTTTGGAATATCCCATTTGTTCTAATTGTTTTATTAATTAGTTTAATATTTGGAGCGACGGTTGGCTTTATGATTGGAGTTTTCGGACAAAATCAATTAGAAGCGATTGAAAAAGGATTATTTAATTTAGATGTGCCAAAGACAGACAAAACGATAAGGTATGATGGTCCACTTGATGATGTCGATCATGTTATCCAACGTATCGGTCAGGTTCAAGGTTTCATTCAGGAGCAAACCAAGCGCACACAAAGACTTATCAGTGAACGCATCGAGAACCAACAAGAAAAGATGGAAGAAGTGATTGCCCAAGAGCGAAACCGTTTAGCGCGAGAATTACACGATTCAGTTAGTCAAGAATTATTTGCTGCTTCGATGCTTGTCTCAGCAATTAATGAAATGATGATATCTGATCAAAATCAGACAAAAAAACCATTAAAACAAGTGGAAACGATGATTCAACAAGCACAATTAGAAATGCGAGCATTGTTATTACATCTTCGACCAATTGCCTTAAACGATAATTCGTTAAAACAAGGAATGGAGCAATTATTGCAAGAATTAAAACAAAAGGTTCCAATTAATATGGACTGGAAAGTAGATGATGTCACCTTAGGTTCAGGGGTAGAAGATCATTTATTTCGAATTTTGCAAGAATCTGTGTCGAATACATTGCGCCATGCCAAAGCTACTTCCATTGATATTCTACTTGTAAAACGAGAATATGCAGTAATTTTACGAGTGATGGATGATGGGGTTGGTTTTGACGTGACAGAGAAGCAATCAAGCTCATATGGGCTGCATAATATGTCAGAGCGTGCAGCAGAAATTGGGGCCAAACTAAAAGTAGTTAGCGTTCCGAACAAAGGAACTAGACTGGAAGTAAGAGTGCCTATTATGGAAGCAGAAGGTGATGAAGGTGATTAAAGTATTATTTGTTGATGACCATGAAATGGTGCGTATTGGTGTTAGTGCATATTTAGCTACGCAGACGGATATTGATGTGATTGCGGAAGCGGATAACGGAAAGAAAGCAGTTGAACTCGCATTAGACTTGCGGCCAGATGTGATTTTAATGGATATTGTCATGAAAGGAATGGATGGTATTCAAGCAACTAAAGAAATCATGTCCGTGTGGCCACAAGCAAAAATCTTAATGGTTACGAGTTTTATTGACGATGATAAAGTTTACCCAGCATTAGAAGCTGGCGCTACTAGCTATATATTAAAAACGTCAAAAGCAAGTGAGATTGCCAAAGCCATTCGTAGCACATATCAAGGAGAATCCGTATTTGAAGCGGAAGTGACTACTAAAGTATTAACACGGATGCGTACGAAGCACCAAACAGTGCTTCATGAAACATTGACTGACAGAGAAAGAGAAATTTTGCTATTAATAGCTCAGGGTAAAACGAATCAAGAAATTGCCGATCAACTATTCATTGCACTAAAAACAGCCAAAGTTCATGTGAGTAATATTTTAAGTAAACTGGAAGTACAAGATCGAACACAAGCTGCCATTTATGCTTATCAACATAAATTAGTAGAGGAGGAAATATAGTTGGATAAGCGTACATTTATGCGTGAATTGACCTATCATTTAAGAGAATTACCAAATGAGGAGCGAACAGCCATTTTACAAGATTATGAAGATCATTTTAAGATTGCTGAAATAGAAGGAAAAGATGAACAGTCACTTATCTTGGAATTAGGAACGCCTCGAAGGATTGCCGAAGAAAGATTAACAGCATATCAATTCACACAAAAAGATAGTAAACAATCAACTCCGAAGCAACTTCCAAAAAAATCTAATCACCCTATTCATTCCCTGTTATTAGCATTTATACTAATTATTTTTAATGTTGTCATAGTCTTGGCTCCAGCTGCAGCTGTCTTCGGTATATGGCTTTCGGGATGGGGAGTAGCATTAGGTTTCTCACTAGCACCAATTGCTTGGATTATTTCCTTTTTCTATAGAACGATCAATATAATTCCAGAGTTTTTTGTCATTCTTACAATTACTAGTTTAGGTGTCTTACTTGGGATTGGTATGATTTATGTGACCAAAGCGTTGTTTGTTGCTTTGAAAGCTTATTTAAAATGGAATGTAAATCTCATTAGGGGGTAAACGATTTGAAAAAAATTGCAGGAATTGCTTTTATCGCATGTATTATCGGAATCATTGGAATAGTCTTTTTTAGAGAGGATCTATTTGCAATTGGGGATTATGAGAAGATAACGGAAAATAAAACGTTTGATGCTTCGAATATTGAGGCGCTGGATGTAGCAGTCAATGTCGCAGATACGACAATTGAACAAAGTGCTGATTCCTCGATACATGTACATTTAGTAGGCAAAGTTAGCGAACGGACTCAAAAACAAATGAAGTACGAAGTGTATGAAGAAGCAGGAACGGTCATTATCCAATTAAACCAAACTGGTGCGCAGTGGTTTAATTTTTCTATCTTGCCTTCTTTATCATTTAACAAGCTTGATTTAGTGATTCAACTACCGGATAAAATGTTCAAAAAATTAATGCTATCTTCAGATGTTGCTGAACTGAATATCCTTTATGGTGATTTTCAGTCAGTTAATATAACAAGTGATGTAGGGGATATTCAGATAGAAAACACAAAAACGTCTCAAGTAACAATAGAAGCAGATGATGGTGATATAGATATTGAAAATGGTTTAGGTAGTTGGGAGATCACCAGTGATGTAGGAGACACCGACATTTCACTAGATACTTGGAATAACGATGTCCTTATTTATACGAATGTGGGTGAAATTGATGTGGAACTGCCAGTATTGCCTAATCAATTTAAGATGGACTTGGCCAGTGATGTGGGTGAAGTGGAGACGACGGGCATTCCACAAAGTAGAGAGGCGAGTGATGATGATAATGTTTATCTAGAGATTGGAGCAGACGGCCCTTTATTGCAATTAAAAAGTGATGTAGGGGATGTTGGTGTATCGGTAGAATAGAAGATAAAAAAGGTGGCTATGCGAAGAAAAAATCATTCATCACATAGCCATCAACATTGGTTATATTATAATCCTAATGTTTCAGTGGGTACTTGAATTTGAAACGACAAGCGATCATTAGCTAAATCAAATTGCTGAATTTGTACATGAAAATTACTTTCTAATTCCATCTGTGTAACTCTCACGTAAATTTGTTCATTTTTTGGATCAATCTGAATCCACTCAGGTAGATCGGCTTGCTTATCCACATATTCAAGAATTTTGTTTTTCGGCAATAGTAACAACCCTAGTGACATTTCTTCTTGTTGTAAAACAATGTCACCATTTTCTTGAACAATTGGTTTCATTCGAATAGTAAATGGAATATCTTTATTAAATGCTTCCACAGAACCTTCAAATTGGACATCTTGCTCAAATGTAACAGTATACTTTCCCTTTGAGTCATGTAAAACTTTATCTAAATAACCATTTACCAGTTGACTTAAATTATCTTTACTTGATCGCACCGTAAATTTTGCACCTGAAAGCTCTTCTGTAGCATTCTGCTTTGGATTAATTGAATGCTCAGGAGGAGGAGAGAAAATTAGAATAAAAAGTGCAATAAGTACAAATGCATTTATACTTAATAAAACAATAAATAGACGCTTCCATATAGCTTGCTTTTGCTGGGACATCAGTTTGCTAAAACACCTTTCTGATTACAAATTACCATCATTGCTGAGATGTATCTTCTTCTTGATTTTCTCCTTCACTTTCACTCTCGGCCAAGGCTGCTTCAATTTGAGGGCGAATATGGGTAAGGATGCGTTCTCCCATTAACGTGTAACCTGTTGGATTTGGATGAAAATTATCATCAGCTAACAAATCTATATCTTCTAGCTGAAATAAATCCCTTGTAGGAATATAATGTAATTGTTCATTAGTTTCTGTTAGTGATTGAGCTGTTTGATTCCAATTTATAACGATTTGATCTAATTCGTCAATATTTTCGAAATAACCTTCGAATGGATTATAGAATCCAATTAAATAGATGTTCGCATCAGGGCTCAGTTCCAACATCGTATCAAAAATTTCTTGTAGGCGAGTTTGATAAGATACGCGTTCTTGTTTAAAAGGTTCTGCTTGTAGATCCATGAAGTTATCTTTCACTACTTTCATAATATCATTAGCTCCGATTGTAAGTAAGATCATGTCAGCTTCTTCAAGAGAAGATCTGATGTTCTCATCTTCTAGTCGTTTTAGTAACTGATCGGACCGATTCCCTCGTTTACCGTAATTATCAATAACCACGTCGTGTTCTGCATCGGATAGCTCTTTTTCAAGTACACCGACATAGCCACCACTGTTTGTTGTATCACCAACCCCCTGGGTAAGTGAATCACCGATAGCAACAATATTGTAATTGTTATGGACAAAAAGACCAAGGGTATTTTCAACCGCATTTTTAAGACCGGATGAAATATTATTTTCTTCTTTTGCTTCCACTTCTTCATCTTTTTCTTGCACTTGTTGAATGACTTCTTCAATATTTTGTTCTGGTTCAATATCAGCCGTTTCATTCGATTTATCAGATTGAAATAATATCAATAAACCAATTATTATAGCTATTGTAACTGCAACAATTACGAATAATATCCAACGTTTTTTCCTTTTCATGCTGTATCACACCTATTATAAAATCAATGTTAAAGCAATCTTAATATTTAGTATTCACCAAATTATGTGTTGTTGCTTTAATCATTTGGTTACTTCATTATATGGCAGATAAATAGCTTTTAGCAATAAATTTAATTGGTTTTCCTGTTTACTTTTAGCAAGAGAGTAGCGGATAAAGCTTTTCACATAAAAAATCCGAACAATTATAATCAATTGTCCGGATAAGGATTAATAGTTTGTGTAAGCACTGTTAGCTATTAGGAGTTCTGCGAATACGATCTGCTTCCTCGAAGGGGGAACGATTCTCAATAACAAAAGCTTGATCGTTGGTTACGGTTGCTGCTTCTCGAAACCATATGATTTTTGTGTTAGCTGGAATATGATCCAATGTACCAGCTTTAGGAACATATAAGACGTCAATTGGTTCAGTGTTTGTTGCAAGTGTTGTAAGCGTATAGCCCAGCTGTTGTAATTTAACTAATGCTTCATCATCTTCAATGGTACCGGCAACCACAATGTTTTTAAAGCGGGCTTCGTCAGCTTCTCTTGCAATTGGGGAATGAAAAGCCCAACGAATAACTTCTTCTTCTGTTAGCGTAAGAGTAGGTGCGGTATTCGTTGCGGTAGCTATTGCTTGATCCAAGTCTTGTAAGATATCTTCGGTAGCTTCTAACCCAATCGAAAGCCGTATCAATTCCTCTGTTACACCACTTGTTTGTAACTCTTCAGCACTTAACTGTTGATGGGTCGTAGAAGCAGGGTGAATAATCAATGATTTTGCATCCCCAACGTTGGCTACATGAGACCAAAGTTTAATGTTGTCAATCACGTTTCTACCAGCCTCGCGTCCGCCCTTTATACCAAAGGTAATAATGGATCCATAGGTATTAACAAGATATTTTTCTGCCAATTGATGGGAGGGATGCGATGCTAAACCAGGATAACTAACCCATTCTACTTGCGGATGATTTTCTAAATAAGCAGCTACTTTGTTTGCATTTTCAGCGTGTTTATCCAAACGTAGATTCAATGTTTCTAAACCTTGTAAAAAGTAAAAAGCATGTTGCGGACTTAACGCAGGGCCAATATCTCTAAGTAATTGTACACGTAATTTCGTTGCAAACGCAGCAGGTCCGACATCACTACCGAAACGAATACCATTGTAACTAGTATCTGGTTTTGTAAAGCCAGGAAACTTAGCTTGATTCCAATTGAATCTGCCACCATCAACAACCACTCCACCAATTGCTGTGCCATGACCACCGATCCATTTCGTCGCAGAATGTACAACAATGTCAGCGCCCCATGTAATTGGTTTGCAACCATATGGGCTAGCAAAGGTATTGTCAATAATTAATGGAATGGTATGTGTATGGGCAATAGAAGCGATTGTTTCAATATCAAAGACATTTAAAGATGGGTTGGTAATGATTTCCCCATAAATAGCTTTTGTCTTATCAGTAATTGCTGCTTCAACCTGCTTAGGATCTGTTCCATCTACAAATTTAACAGTGATACCATACTTTGGAAGAGTAGTAGAAAAGAGATTATAGGTTCCGCCATACAGGTTACTATCAGCGATTATCTCATCACCAGCTTGGGCCAAGTTTAAGATAGTAAGTGTAATGGCTGATGCGCCTGAAGCAGTCGCAACAGCTGCGAGTCCATCTTCCAACAATGCCATGCGCTTTTCAAACGCATCTACAGTCGGGTTCATAATACGAGAATAAATGTTGCCAGGCTCAGCTAGACCGAACAAGTTTTGTGCGTGTTCTGTATCTCGAAACACATAAGATGTTGTTTGATAAATTGGCACTGCACGTGCACCTGTAGTCGGATCTGCTTGTTGTCCACCGTGTAATAGAGTAGTTGCTGTACCTTGGGTTTGGAAATGGTTTGTCATTTTAATAGCCTCCCAGAATTTAATAACCACACTCTTATAAGGGTGAAAAAGGAGAAATAAAAAACCCTCTTCCGACAGAAGAGGGTGCGTATGCACGTTCCTCCCCTTATCTATCAGGTATGTTACCTGTAGGATTTGGCACCTTTTCAAGAAACTTGCTGGTTGCCGGGCTTCACAGGGCCTATTCCCTCTGCCGCTCTTGATAAGAGATATGTATGATTAGTTAGGATTATAAGTGAAAGAAAACATGACGTCAAGCATTTATTTGAAAAGTCTGTCTATTTTATTTGTAAAAATTACTTAAAAATTGTTAATCAAGTGATCAAGGTGTATAACAACATAATCAAATTAGGCTTTTCAGCATATAGTAATTGTGAAGAAATTTATGGAAGGAGAAAAAGTGTATGGTAGAAAAAGATAAAAAATCAGAATTAATAGAAGTTGGTCAAGATTTCATTCGGAAAATGGATGATATCTTTTATAATCGTCCCAAAAACAATATTCTAGATTCAATTGACTCTTTTTTTCAACAGAGTGTCTTTCCAACACGTTTACATGTAGATATTTTTGAAACAGATAAAGAATGGGTAGCACAAGTTGATTTACCAGGAGTAAAAAAAGAAAATATTCATGTAGATGTAATAGGTGATCGCTTAAAAATTAACGTAGATCATGACGAGGAAACGACAAAAGTAAACGATAATAAGGCTTATTATCATCGAGAACGTAAATACCAACATGCAGAGCGAATCGTGCAGCTTCCTTATGCAGTTGAAAAAAAATCAACCAAAGCATCTTATCGTAACGGTGTTTTAGAATTGCGTGGACCTAAAAAATCAAAACCAAATGATTATCTTTCGATAGACTAAATAATTAGCAAAGTAGTAGAGTTATTGAAGCAAATGTAACAGGGAGCAAGCCTCAAGGGGTTACTCCCACCCCACACATCCTTTTATTGAAAGACTCTAATGTTACGAAAAAGCTATCATACGTGAACTCGTATAGATTGCTAGTGCTATCCAAATAAAAAGAAAAGCAACGGTATGTGCAGATGTAAATACTTCATCATATACAAACACACCAAGGAGTAGCATCAAGGTTGGCGCAATATACTGGAGAAATCCAATCATTGATAAAGAAATCTTTTTTGCTCCCTCAGCAAACAGCAATAATGGAACGGCGGTAACTAGACCAGATCCTACTAATATAATCGCTGTTGTCTCCGAGTCCCACATTGTGACGAATGAACTAGAATCTGTTGGAGTTACACATAAGTAAATAAGTGCAATAGGAAAAACGATTAAAGTTTCTAAAGTTAATCCGTATAGTGAAGAAATAGCTACGATTTTCTTTAATAAACCATAAATGCCAAAGCTAATAGCAAGAATAATAGAGACCCATGGGAACACACCGTAATAAAAGGTCAAATACAACACGCCACAAGCTGCTAAGCCTACGGAGAAAATCTCCCATTTATTCAACCGCTCTTTTAGTACAACAATGCCTAGTAAAATACTTATTAGTGGGTTAATGTAGTATCCTAAACTTGCTTGAATGACATGGTCACTATTGACAGCCCAAATGAAGAGTAGCCAGTTTACACTAATCACAAGGGAAGCAAAAATAAGTCCGATCCATTTCTTTTTATTTGACAAAATGGCTTTACACTCTTGGATAAATGACTGCCATTTGTTTAAGATCAGTAGTAAGATAAGCATAAAAACAAATGACCAAACAACTCGATGAGCTAAAACAGTGACAGGCGGCACCATGTTAATGCTCTTCCAATAAATCGGTAAGACACCCCAAAGTAGATAAGCCCCAGCTGCCGAGAGGATTCCAATTTGTTTTTCTTTGTACGGCATATTATCCCTCCTAACGCATCATAAGTTTACCCTTGTCAAAGGAATAATTCAATAAATAATCGTGCAACAATGATTTATATATGATCACATTACCCATGTGTTGTTATTTCAGTAATTAAGTTTTCACAGTGAAATAGTCAACATAATCTTGTGTAAATGGTATAATCATATGAGGGGATGGGAGGGAGAACACTTTGGGTATAACAACAATTATCCTTTGGTTTAGTTTAATTTTCAATATATTTCTAGCATTTGCTATTGTCTTTTTAGAACGGAAAAGTGCCACTTCAACATGGGCCTGGTTAATGGTCTTGTTGTTTATTCCTGTAGCGGGTTTTATCATATATTTAATTTTTGGTCGCAAATTAAGTGGAAAAAAGCTATTTATTTGGGATAATAAAAGTAGGTTAGGCGTGCAAAAAGCAGTTCAAATTCAATTAGAACTATTAGAACAAGGGAATTTTCCGATTCCTAAATCATTACAAAAATATCAAGATCTCTTTTATTTACATCTAAGAAACGATGATGCCATTCTCACCCAGGGCAATGAAGTAGAGATTTTCACTGATGGCAAAAAAAAGTTTGATGCACTCATTGCGGATTTGGAACAGGCAAAAGATCACATTCACCTCATTTATTATATTGTTCGAAATGACGCATTAGGACAACGAATTGCAGATACATTGATTAGGAAAGCGCGTGAAGGAGTTAAAGTTCGTTTTTTATATGATGATATGGGGTCTAGAAGACTGAAACGAAAATATATTAACAGGTTAAAAGACGCTGGCGTAGAGGTGGAATCATTTTTTCCACCGTTAATCCCTAAGGTTAATCTAAAAATTAATTACCGTAATCATAGGAAATTAGCAATTATTGATGGTAAAATAGGGTATATTGGTGGGTTTAATATTGGTGATGAATACTTAGGTCAAAGTAAAAAATTCGGTTATTGGCGTGATACGCATTTGCGAATTGTCGGTGAATCAGTTCGTAATATGCAAACAAGATACATTCTTGATTGGAATCAGGCATCTCGGAATGATATTGTCTATGAAGATAGATATTATCAAGCCGATCCTAAAGGAAATGTTGGCATTCAGATTGTATCTAGTGGCCCGGACTCGGAATGGGAACAAATAAAAAATGGCTACATTAAGATGATTATGGAAGCTAAAGAGTTTATTTATATTCAAACACCATATTTTATTCCAGATGATAGTTTAGCGGATGCCTTGCGCATTGCGGTTTTATCTGGTGTGGATGTTCGAATTATGATTCCAAACAAACCAGATCATCCATTTGTCTATTGGGCAACCTATTCCTATATCGGAGAACTGTTAAAAGCAGGGGCGAAAGTATACATATATAACAATGGTTTTCTACATGCTAAAACCATTGTTGTAGACGGGGAGATTGCATCCGTAGGCACTGCAAATATAGATGTTCGGAGTTTCAGATTGAACTTTGAAGTGAATGCATTCTTATATAGCGAAAAAGTTGCAAATAGATTGGTCTATGCATATCACCAAGATATTCGTAATGCATCACCATTGACACTTGAAGCGTATATTAAGCGTTCATTATGGATTCGATTTAAGGAGTCTATATCTCGTTTGATATCACCTATTCTTTAAGACTAATGAAATGAGGAATAAAAAATGAAATCCAAACCATCTGTAGCTTCTTTAACTGTGAAAAATTCGCATGTGCTACCTTCTGATACAAATGGACATGGGACACTGTTTGGTGGCCAATTAATGGCGCATATTGATGATGTTGCTGCAATTAGTGCCACACGCCATGCAAGAGAGCTTGTCGTAACTGCTTCCATTGATTCGGTTGATTTCTTATATCCAGTCAAAGAAGGAGACACTATTTGTTTGGAGTCATTTGTGACGTATGCCCACAAAACATCAATGGAAGTTTTTGTTAAAGCTGTTACAGAAAATTTGCTGACAGCAGAACGAAAGGTGTGTGCAACTGCATTTGTTACGATGGTTGCAATTGATAAGGATAATAAGCCGACACTAGTACCAGGTGTCTATCCTGAGTCAGAAGAAGAAAAATGGTTACATCGTGAGGCAGAAAAGCGAGCGATGAGGCGTAAAGAAAGAAGAAAAGATTCCAAAGAAATGGCTAATACATTTGGCACTTCTTTTCCTTGGAATGAAACAAGTCGTTTTGGAAAGAGGCTGGGACAAAAGTGAATGAAGATCCCTGATAAACGAACGGTGGATAACCTATTTTATCCATCGTTCGTTTTAGTTAGAAAACATAACTAAGTAACTGGAAATATACGAGACTCTAGCGGGAACAGCATATGTTTTCGATGGGGCGAGTAATCGCAGTCCCCACGAGCCGAAGATCCACTTTGTAAAGCGGTTAGAAGTTAGACGAAAACCGTCACGTCCTGTGACAACGTCTAACTGACCCACGTCCTGTGTGCCCGTGCCCGCAGAACGCGAGTGTATTTCCAGTTGCGATGGTTAAGCTCTCCTCAATCATTCGTGTACTGTAGTTAAAAATTAGCTTTGTCCCGCTCTCTTTATTATTCTTTGTTAGCAATCGTTTCATCTACTTCTTCTTGGGTAATCCAATGCTCTGACCACTGTCTAATATTTTGGATAGCAGGTTGTAAAGCTGCCCCTTTTTCTGTAAGAACATACTCAATTCGGACAGGGAATTCAGAATATACCTTTCTTTCAACCATACCTTCTTGTTCAAGCATCTTTAAACGTTCAGAAAGTAATCTACCGCTAATAGGTAAAGCAGCTTCTATTTCTGAAAAACGTTTCGCATCGTTCAATAGTTCATATAAAATCAAGCCAACCCAGCGCTTGCCAAATAGTTGCATTGCTTTTTCAAATCGAGGACATAATTGTTCCATATCTCTCACACTCCTAGTTCTATTATGTGCAAATATCGCTAAAAAAGGCAAAGCCTTTCCTACTTGGAGGTTACTTACATAAACTTAGTTACAAAAAGTAATTAAAGAAAATATACCATAAAAAGAACGAATGTGAAAGACAAGGAATACATATTATTCTTCGTCACAGCACCTATTTAAAATGATTCAGCTTCTTTAATTGTAGATAATGGTATACTATACTGAAATAGGACAATGTTCGTGAAAATGAAAGGTGAATGAAATGGAAATACTAGCAGTCGATCAATTAGTTAAAACCTATGGAGATAAACAATTATTCGATCATATCTCTTTTTCTATTGAAACAAAAGAGCGCATCGGATTGATTGGTGTGAATGGTACAGGCAAGTCAACCTTAATGAAGGTGATTGCAGGAATAGAAGGAGCCGATCAAGGACAGCTCCACCATGCAAAAAACTTTCGAATAACGTATTTACAGCAAGAACCAGATCTAGATGAGACACGTACGGTATTGGAAGAAGTGTTTGCTGGTGAAGCTGAAACAATGGTCTTAATGCGAAAATATGAACAATTATTAATGGAGTTAGAAGACCAACCAGAAAATAGCACATTACAAAATCGGTTAATAGATCTGCAAGCCCAAATGGATCAATTGGGTGCATGGGATGCAAATACAACTGCCAAAATGATTCTAACAAAACTAGGGATAACTGAATTTAATCAATCTGTTTATCAATTATCTGGTGGTCAAAAAAAACGCGTGGCGCTAGCAAAAGCGCTAATTCAACCAGCGGATTTATTGTTATTAGATGAACCGACCAACCACTTAGATAATGCATCTATTGAATGGTTAGAAGCATACTTAAGTCAATATCATGGCTCCATTATGCTTATTACGCATGATCGGTACTTTTTAAATCGTGTCACCAATCGGATTATGGAACTTGATAAAGGAAATCTGTATCGCTACACAGGGAATTATGAAACGTTTTTAGAAAAAAAAGCGGAGCGAGAAGAGCTTGAGAGGCAAAATGAGCAAAAGCATGCAAATACATTAAAAAGAGAATTAGCATGGCTTAAACGAGGCGCCAAAGCACGTTCAACGAAACAAAAAGCACGAATTGACCGTGTTGAAGAAATGAAAGAGAAAACGTTTGATACGAAAGAAGAATCATTGGATTTTCAAGCTGGTAGTCAGCGGCTTGGAAAGAAAGTATTAGAATTAAGTCACATTACTAAAGCATATAATGGTGTGGCCTACGTCGATAACTTTGATTTATTAGTGAAGCCGAAAGATCGATTAGGTATTATAGGTGCGAATGGCAGTGGTAAAACGACGTTACTGCAAATGATTGCAAACCGGGTGAAGCCTGATAGTGGTAATATTGAAATTGGGAGTACAGTGAAGCTAGGTTATTACACACAAGATCACCGAGAAATGGATGAAAACTTACGTATTATCGATTATATTAGAGAAACTGCTGAAGTAATTCATACCAATGGGGGAGAAACGATCACAGCAGAGCAAATGTTAGAGCGCTTTTTATTCCCACGACCACAACAATGGACGTATATTCGTCGATTATCCGGTGGGGAGCGAAGAAGATTATTTTTACTAAATGTACTTATGCAAGAACCGAATGTTCTCTTATTGGACGAACCAACCAATGATTTAGACGTACAGACTTTAGGGGTATTAGAAGATTATCTGGATAACTTCCCAGGCGTGGTTATCACGGTGTCACACGATCGTTATTTTTTGGATCGTGTCGTATCCCAACTACTTGCCTTTGATGCGCCAGGTAAAGTCAATCGTTTCTATGGGAATTATAGCGAATACATGGAGATGGTTGAACAAAATCAGAAGAAGGAAACAGTACAGACTACAAAAACCACTAGTCAACGCTCTAAATCGAAAAGAAAGAAACTATCCTATAAAGATCAACAAGATTGGGAAAATATAGAGAGTGAAATTGCAGCAATTGAAGAACAGATTAGTGAAGTGCAGGACGAAATCGTAGTAGCTGGAAGTGATGTAGAAAAAGCGCAATCATTATATGAAAAGCAAACCGAATTAGAAGAAACACTAGAAGCAAAGCTGGACCGTTGGGAACACTTATCTATATTAGTTGAAGAAATGGAACAATAATCTTAGTATTAAATCAGAAGTATTTCACTAATCGAAATAAATATGGAATAATAGGTAACATAAAATATTTGGAGGGAAGAATAATGGCAGATCAACAAATGAAAGAAAAATATGCAGAATTGGCGCTTCGTACAGGTGTAAACTTGCAAAAAGGCCAAGCATTAATGATTAATTCATCCATTGAAGGAGCAGATTTTACACGTATTGTCGTACGTAAAGCGTATGAATTAGGAGCAAAAGATGTCCTTGTTAACTGGCAAGATGATGAACTTACTTTATTAAAGTATCAAAATGCACCTGAAGAAGTATTAACAACAATTCCAGAATGGCAAGTAGAGAAAAACTTATATTATGCAAAAGATGGAGCTGCCTTGTTATCGATTCGCTCTACAAATCCCGATTTATTAAAAGATGTTGATCCGGCTAAAGTTGCGAAAGCACAAAAAGCCGCAGGAGAAGCGATGAAAGCTTTCCGTCAATATACAATGAACGATCGTATTGCATGGTCGATTATCTCAATTCCAACAGGTGATTGGTCACAAAAAATCTTTCCAGACAAATCAAAAGAAGAAGCAAAAGAAGCACTATGGGAACAGATTTTCAAAATTGTTCGTGTGGATCAAGAAGATCCAGTAGCAGCTTGGGAAGAACATAATCAGAATCTTAAAGATGCTCGTGAACGTTTGAATAAAAAACAATATCAAGCACTTATTTTTAAAGCACCTGGTACAGATATTCGTTTTGATTTACCAGAAGGACATGTTTGGAAAGGTGGTTCAGCTAAGACACCTGGAGATTATCCATTTAATCCAAATATGCCGACAGAAGAGGTTTTTACCATGCCACATAAATATGCGGTAAATGGTACAGTGGCTAGCACGAAGCCATTAATTTATGGTGGTAACATGATCAATAATTTTAGTCTAACTTTTAAAGATGGTAAAGTGGTTGATTATCAAGCAGAGCAAGGCTATGAGACACTGAAACATTTATTAGAAACAGATGAAGGTTCAAGTCGCTTAGGAGAACTTGCTTTAGTGCCACATGCTTCACCTATCTCACAATCAGGATTAATCTTTTATAATACGCTTTATGATGAAAATGCTTCTTGTCATATTGCGCTTGGAAAAGCATATCCAACCAATATAGAAGGCGGATCTGATATGAGTGATGAAGAATTAGACAAACATGGTGTAAATGACAGCCTTACCCACGTTGACTTTATGATCGGATCAGCTGCGTTAGATATCGATGGCGTACTTGCCGATGGAACAACAGAAGCCGTGTTCCGTAAAGGTGCTTGGGCATTTTAATGTAAACAAGCGTTTATCGCTAGCTTTGCTAGCGATAAACGCTGATAAAATCAAGTTAGCAGTTTATTTTTTATCAGTACACCTCGTATTTTTTCATAACTATATTTCTCACCTAGTTGTTCTTTTAATAATTTTAATTTGGGAGCATCCAAATTAGCATGAGCTTCTAATACTTCGGTTTCTTCTGATTCTGAAAAGAAACGCGACCATTCAAGCGGATACCCCTCTTGATAACATTGGAATAGATGATTGACCACGGTTTGTTCCTTTATTTCTCTGATTGTGGCAATTTCATCAAAAGAGTACCCGGCTTGATCCATTTCATAGCTAATAAAATGACTAGTTTTTTTCTCTTTTTCATTGGAATGAATCGATAGCCATTCCATAATCTTATTTATAAATGCATCGCCATATTGCTGATATTTTTTGTCTCCTACGCCCTTAATCTGTAGCATTTCTTCTTTTGTTTTTGGAAAATACGTACTCATTTCTTTTAAGGCAACATCAGAAAATAATATATAAGGTGGCACTTGTTCCTCATCTGCCATTTTCTTGCGAAGTATGCGTAATGTCTCAAACAATCCAGTATCATAATTACTAGTGTCCTGTTGTTGTACAGTAGTTTGTTGCATCCATATCTGTTTTTGTCCTTTTAAAACAGCTTCCGCTTCTTTTGTTAATTGTAAGGTTGGATAACGCTGATCCCCTGTTGCTAAATAACCTTCTGCCACTAAATAATGGATAAAGTTTGTGATTGCTTTTTCGGTAGCATTTGAAAATAGGCCATAGGTAGACAGTTCTTCAAATTGAAACTGTTTAATTTTCTTATCCTTTGATCCTTTTAACACTTTTGCGGTAAGTCCTGCTCCGAATCGCTCACCCATTCGTTTTACACAGGATAATACCATTTGTGCTTCTCTTGTTCGATCAATTCGCTCACCTTGACGCTGGCAATTACTGCATTTTCCACATCCTTCTTGCAAGGAATAATCGTGAAAATAATGAAGCATATATTGCTGTAAGCAAGTATCCGTATGGCAGTAATTAATCATCGACTGGAGCTTTTTGTATTCGTTTGTTTTTTTGGTTTCGTTCATCAATGATTGTTCAATTAAAAACTTTTGCAGCTGAATATCTTGTCCGGAAAAAAGCAAGATGCAATTGCTTGGTTCCCCATCACGACCTGCACGACCTGCTTCTTGGTAATAGGATTCAATATTCATTGGTAGCGCATAGTGAAGGACGTAACGAACATTGGATTTATCAATACCCATCCCAAAAGCATTGGTAGCCACCATTACAGTTGCTTCTTCTTGAATAAAGCGATTTTGTTCCAACTGTCGTTGTTGTTCACTTAGTCCGGCGTGGTAACTTGCAACAGAATACCCCTTTTGCTTTAACTTTGAGCTTATCGCGTCTACTTGTTTTCTGGTTTGCGCATAAATAATACCAGACTCATTTTTGTGTTCAGTTAGATAATTAGTAATAAACGTTTGTTTATCTTGTCCTTTCACGACATGGAAAGCAAGATTTTCTCGTGCAAATCCAGTATTTACGACTGCTTCATCTGAAACGCCAAGTAATGTTTGGATATCTTGGATTACTTCACTTGTTGCAGTTGCAGTTAGTCCCATAACAAAAGGGATAGTTGTTACATTTGCTATAGTCGACACAATCGATCGATAACTTGGTCGAAAATCATGCCCCCATTGCGAAATACAATGTGCTTCATCAAAAGCTAGAAAAGAAATGTTGATCTGTTTTATTGTAGATAGAAATGTATGATGTTCAAAACGTTCAGGAGCAACATAGACAAACTGATACTTTTCTGCCCGTAACAACGCTAACCGTTCTTGCTGTTCTTGTGTAGACAGGGAACTATTGATATATGTAGCATGTATACCTAAAGTCTCTAATGAATCCACTTGGTCCTTCATGAGTGAGATTAATGGGGAAACAATAATGGCAGTACCCTCTAATAGTAGACCAGGAATTTGATAACAAATCGATTTACCGCCACCAGTGGGCATAATGCCAAGCGTGTTTTCTTGTTGTAATACATGTGAAATAATGGACTCCTGGCCAGGTCGAAACGTATCAAAACCATAATAATTTTTTAATATATTCCTTGCTTGATCTAGCATAATAATCATTCCTTTGAGAAAATAACAAATCTTTAACTATCATAACGTAAATTAACGCATTAGCAAAAGTATCAAGTGAATTTGATAAAAATAAGTCTTTCTGTTTTACAAGGCTTCTAACTAACAGTAAACTAGCGGTATATACTTTGTCCTTTCTATGTATGTTATTTTATATAGATAGAGAGAAGGGGGAGCTATAGATGATCGATTCTTTCTTAGTAGAATTTATGATAATTGGTTTATTTGGAATTGGATCTCAATGGATAGCTTGGCGTTATCGTTTGCCCGCGATTGTAGTCATGTCTATTGTTGGTTTATTATCTGGTCCTATTTTAGGATTAATTAATCCGGAGCAAGATTTTGGCGAACTATATCGACCGTTCATTTCAATTGCCGTAGCAATCATCCTATTCGAAGGTAGTTTAAATCTAAATGTAAAAGAAATCAAAGGGATAGGTAAGCCCGTGTTTCGAATTGTAACGTGGGGAGCATTTTTAAGCTGGTTGTTAGGTTCGTTTGCAGCGCATTATGTTGCTAACCTTTCTTGGGCCGTGTCGTTAGTGATTAGTGCCATTTTTATCGTTACTGGTCCGACCGTCATTCTACCACTATTACGGCAATCAAAGTTAAAACCTCGTCCTGCAAAAATACTTAAATGGGAAGGCATTATTGTTGATCCATTCGGAGCATTGCTAGCAGTTTTTGCATTTGAAATTATTGTCTTTCTGACAGGTGAGACCTCAACTATTCATTCTCTACTATATTTTATTTTTGCCTCAATAGTTGCTGTATTACTAGGTTGGATATTTGGAAAATTAATCGGTTTCTCCTTCGAGGTTGGACGTGTACCTGAATATTTGAAATCATCAGCTGTCTTAATTGCAGTCATTGCTTGTTTTACCATTGCAGATGAAATTGCCCATGAAACAGGTTTACTTGCTGTAACTTCCATGGGGATGGTGTTAGCAAATATGGGAATTGGCTCAATAAGACAGATGCGACATTTTAAAGAAGATATATCGATCTTACTTGTCTCAGCTATATTTATTATGCTGACCGCATCACTTACTAAAGAAACATTGATGCAAGTATTTAGCATAGAGATTATTGGCTATGTATTGCTTATGCTATTTCTTGTTCGTCCATTAGTAATCTTTTTATCTACCATAGGAACAGGATTAAAAATACAAGAGAAGATATTAATTGGTTGGATAGCACCTCGAGGCATTGTCGCTCTAACAGTAGCTTCCTATTTTGCTTCTGTATTAGCTCAAAATGATTACGCAGGTGCTGAACTTGTCACATCAGTCACCTTTGCACTAGTCTTTTTCACGGTATGTGCGCATGGATTTTCAATCGGTTGGTTAGCGAAGAAATTAGGCTTATCTTCAGAAGGAAAACCGGGTGTGTTAATAGCGGGTAGTAACGGTTTTTCGGTGTCATTGGCAAAGACCCTGCAACAATTAGATATTCCTGTTTTAATTACAGATGCCTCTTGGCAACGCTTGTATAAGGTTCGCCAAGCGGGGATACCTTTTCATTATGGCGAGATTTTATCTGAGCAAACAGAATACTCCATTGATATGACACCATATGACTACCTTATTGCTGCTACAGAATATGATGCCTATAACGCGCTTGTATCCTCCACATTCGTTCCTGAATTTGGAAGGAAAGATGTTTATCGTCTTCCAATTCAACGAAATAGTGGAGATCAACTAGAAGATGTTGACCATACAATTGGCGGTAGAGTGCTTTTCAGCGATGATATTGGATTTGATGACCTAACTAGAAAAATAGATCTTGGCTATACATTTAGAAAAACAACGCTGACAACAAAATACACATTTGATGATTTCTTAGCTAACTGTGAACCAGAGACAGTACGAATATTAACGATGAAAGCAGAAACGGGGGCATTAAAATTCTTTACAGATGATGCTTCGATAAAACCGGTAAATGGTGATACCATTATTAGTTTAACACCGCCTAGTAAAGAGTTTAATAAAATTAAAGAAAGAATTATAGAACAACGTGAACAATAAATAGTTATGCTTCATCTACATCGAAATAGGTAGTAGATATTATTAAGTAAAGGGGATTCTATGTGTAAAGCATAGATCCTCTTTTTTTGTCATGCAGATTGGGAAAAACAGAAATATAGATACGAATTTAAATTAATCTATCGCCCTAATACATGGTTAGTCAAATTTCAAGTTACTTACTAATATCAAATCGTAGTCAGTTTATAAAAAGTAGAAGCTAATTTGTTGTGTATGAGAAATAGTAAAAAGCCATTACCAATAGTGCCTAAGTTAGGTAATAGCTTTTGAATCATATTTCTATAGTAGTTAATTTCTGAACCGACTAAGGAAACTCTGTAAACGTTCATTTTGAGAATGTTCAATAACTTGAGAAGCACTGCCACTTTCGGCAATCACACCTTCATCCAAAAATACTACTTTGTCGGCTATATCCAAAGCAAAATCCATTTCATGGGTGACTAGAATCATCGCCATATCATCATTTTTAGCTATGTCTCGAATTACTTCTAGTACTTCACCAACTAATTCAGGATCAAGTGCTGAGGTAACCTCATCAAAAAGCATGACTTTAGGGCGCATAACAAGCGCGCGTGCCATCGCTACCCGCTGTTTTTGGCCACCAGATAATTGATTCGGATAATTATCCAGTTTATCGCCCAAGCCAACGCGTTCTAACATTTGAATAGAACGTTTGCGTACTTCTGTTTTCTCCTCTTTTTTAACATGGATCGGTGCAGTCATACAGTTTTCTAGAATCGTCATATGAGGAAATAAGTTAAAATGTTGAAAAACCATACCGATATCACCGCGAATAGATCTTAGATGTTTTTGGTTTGCTTCCACCATTGAACCATTCTTCTCCATTTTCCATAAGTTTTGCCCATCTACGATAATGTCACCAGAAGTAATTTTTTCTAAGGTCATTAGCATACGGATTATTGTTGTTTTACCCGATCCACTAGGACCAATAATAGCGACTTTCTCAGAGGGAGATATATCTAGATCGATTCCTTTTAATACTTCGACATCACCAAATGATTTATGCACATTTTTAAACTGTACAATTGGTTCAGACATGATTAGCGTCCTCCTTCTTTATCTAATTATTATGCATTTGTATTTTTTGTCATTACACTGGTATTAAACCGATGATTAATTTTCTTTTCTAACTTTTTAATCAGTAAAGCGGATGGATAGCTTAATAATAAGAACAATATACCAACAATCGTAATTGGTTCTAAATAAGCCCAATGCTCTGATCCAAAAGTTCTTGCCATAAACAGAATTCCACCTACGCTGATTGTAGATGCAAGTGGAACTTCTTTAAACATAATAATAAAATAGTTTCCTAGCATTGGTATAGTAGGCGGAAAGGCTTGCGGTAATATAATGCGTAACCATTTATCTTTGGTTGAATAGTTTAGTGCTGTCGCAGCTTCCCATTGTCCTTTGTCTACACTTTCGATACCAGACCGATAGATTTCCCCGATGTAAGTACTGAAATGTACACCAAGTCCGATAACCGCACAAACGAACGGATGCAAGGTGACACCAATCACAGGTAAGACTGGAAGAGCATAATAGATAAAGAATAATTGAACAAGCGGTGGTGTAGACCGAATGAATTCCATGATGAACGTAACAACCGCTTTGATATACTTATTTTGTATACGTTGTAAAAATGTCCAGACGAATCCAAAAACAAGAGCAAATACAAAGCATGAGAAGGTTAAACCAATCGTAATACCTAAACCCTGGAGTACAAATGGTAATGCTTCAAGGAACGTATCCCAACTCCAATACGTAAAATCCATTAACTAGCCACTCCTTTCTTAGCAATTTTTTCACCTTTTTTCGTTAGCCAAATAAGTGGCAATGCCAAGATAAAGTATAGTACTAACACAATGCCATAAATGATTGGTGTTTGTTGTTGATAGGAACCTCTTAAAATATCGCCATAATATAAAATATCGCTCATTGCGATTAGGGATACAAGAGATGTCCCTTTTAAAATTTGAATGGTATAATTACCGAATTCAGGTAACATCATGCGTACTGCTTGTGGGAAAATTACGATACGCATACGTTGAAATCGTGACATGTTTAAAGCCGTAGCTGCTTCATACTGTCCTTGAGCAACAGACAAAATCGATGTTCGCACAACTTCTGATAAATAAGCCCCATAGTTCAGTCCAATAGCAAAAACACCAACCCACCAATTAGATCCTAACTGAATTCCGAACAACATAGGAATGGCATAATATAACCAAAACAATTGAACGATTAGGGATGTACCTCGGAAAATTTCAACGTAGAAACCAGTGAATTTACGCACAATTACGTTATTAGATAGTCTACATAAGCCTGAAAAAAAAGCCATAATATAAGCAAATAGGGCAGAGGCGATTAATACAGAAATCGTTATATTAAGCCCTCTTGCGATTTGTGGAATAAATTCTATGACATAATCCATTTATGAATACTCCTTTACTAAATTTGCTTATTCTTAAAATTTCTAAGAAGTAAATACAGCCCTCCAAAAAAATGGAGGGCTAGAAACGTGATAAAGAAATATTAGATTTTACACTTATCCTTCACCATTGATGATTTCCTCGGTTGTAATAGAATCTACTGGAACCGAGTTGTTTTCAGCGCTAAATCCATTTTCCTCTAATAACTTATCAACTGTTCCATCTTTCTTAAGCTTAGCTAATGCTTCATTAAAAGCATCGCGTAATTCTTTATTTTCAAGACTAAATGCGGTAGCTCCATAACTTGGTACACCTTCAACATCTGGTTGTTCAAAATCGTCTACGAATTCAAGCGCATCACTGTTAGCTGATTCTACTGCCATTTTAACTGTCATCTCAGTTCCTGTAGTAGCATCTGCTCGACCAGATTCCACTGCAGATAGTGTGGCAGGAATATCAGGTGCGGTTTCTATTTGATCTTCACTAACACCCATTTGTTTTAAGAAATCAACTTCGGTAGCACCTTCCATAACTACGACAGTTACATCTGGATTTGCCGCAATATCTTTATAGCTGTGTAAATCTAGTGGATTACCAGACTCTACAATTAGACCTTCACCATATTGCATATCTGGTTCAGCAAAGAGTACTTTTTCTGCACGATCAGGCTTAATAGCCATACCAGCAGTAATGGCATCAAGTTGTCCAGCTTGAACACTTGGGATCAACTCACTCCAATCGGTTAAGCGTCCTTCGACATTATCAATACCTAATTCTGCAAAAACAGCCTCTGCTATATCAACAGCAGCCCCTTTTAGCTCACCATCTTCTTCATATGCATAGGGTGCCTCATTAGAGAACCCCACGGTTACGGTTCCTTCTTCTTTTAGTTTTTCTAGTGATCCACTTGCTTCATCCGAAGACCCACAAGCGGTAAGTACAACAAATGTTATTGCTAAAAGCAACGTTATTACTATTTTTTTCAACTAAAAAGCCTCCTTATTTATGTTTATATGCTTCATCTGCAATCATGCAGGAAATCCACAAAAAACAAACAATTATATCCATTAATGGTACAGAAAGAAAGGAAATATAACAACTTGCATATTTGTGTTTGAATTCTGATATAAAGGCATGGAATTGGGTGAGAATAAATTATAACTGGGAAGCAGAAAAATGTTCCTTCATAGTTGTATATACTGCAATATACTTAAAAATAGTAAAAAAAACAGTATCGATTGGACAAATAGTACCTGTCCAATCGATACTGGGAGCTAATATGGAGTGATTAACTTTCCTTTTGACTATTTCGCCACTCCTCGTAGAAATGAGAAATGATGGTTTTTACAACAGCATAGGCTGGTATGATAAATAATAAACCTAGGAAACCAGCAATTCCTCCTGCTGCTAGAATAAGTGTGATGACAGTTAAAGGGTGAATTTGCAACACTTTCCCCATTACATTTGGTGAGATAAAATTACTTTCTATTTGTTGGGCAATAATCATTACCACAGCGGCCCATACACCTAGGATTGGATCTTCAAATAGACCTACTAATACAGCGGGAACAGCTGAAAGAAATGGACCGACAAATGGAATAAAATTCATCACAACTGCGAAAAGAGCTAATGTTAGTGAATAATTCAAATCAATAATAATGTAACCAATGTACAGCATAACTCCTACACATACACTAACAATAAACTGTCCTTGAATAAAAGAAGCTAAGGTATGATTAATACTTTCTGCTAGTTTTTTTACACTTTTTGATTTGCTCTCATTTAAAAACTGCGTAATAAAAGGAACAAACTTCTCCCCATCTTTCAACATAAAGAATAAGAAAAATGGAATTAAGAAAAAGGAAAAAACAAAACTAAAAATCTGACCAATCGCATCAAATAGGACACTTGTAATATTTTCTACATATGTATTTAAGTTATCGGTAAGTCTTTTGATAGTTTCATTTAATTGATCTGGTATATAGCTTTGTCTATTTTGCCATAAATTAATAAGGTCTTCTGCACTATCAACCATATTAGGCAAATTATTAGCAAGTTTATTAAATTGTTGCTGTACAACAGGGGCAACTACATAAACTCCGAACACAATAAGTGCTATAATTAATAGAAATACAATAATAACTCCGATAACTCGCGGAACTTTATACTTTTCTAATAGATTTACAATTGGATTCGTAATGTAGAAAATAAACCCGGCTCCTATAATAGGTACAGCAATCGCTGTTAGATAAGCCCCTACTGGCGCAAATATAAAGTTTGTTATATAGATTAGATAGATTAATAAGAATACTAATATAGTCGTAATTAGTATTCGAAAGCTCTTCTTTTCAAACAAGTTATGTTCCACCTCTCCAAATATATTATATGTATAGATACAGAATAGCATATAACACTAGGTAATAGCATTGATTTATTATTCTAGTATTGCTATTTTAATAAATTTTATTCCGTTGACAAGTTTCCGTTTTCCTCCTATTATTACTTATAGTATAAAGGGGAGTAGCTACTATTATTATGTCGTCATTCCGAGATTACAAGCATTAATCTCCGGCATAATAAGCAACAAACGTTGGAGGCAAGACCTTTACCACTACGTAGTGGTAAAGGTCTATCTTTTTGTCTATACTAGTAACGAAAATATAGGTGGGAGTAGAAGGATATGGATATGCAATTATTAATAGAATATGGTTGGGTACTAATCGTTCTCGTAGGTTTAGAGGGAATTCTAGCTGCAGATAATGCGTTAGTACTCGCCATCATGGTAAAACACTTACCAGATGAAAAACGGAAAAAGGCATTATTTTATGGATTAGCAGGTGCATTTGTTTTACGTTTTGCCTCGTTATTTGTTATTTCATTTTTAGTAGATGTATGGCAGGTGCAAGCACTTGGTGCTGTCTATTTATTATTTATTGCTGGGAAGAATTTGTATGATAAATTTAAGAAGAAACCAGATGAAGCAGTAACGGAAGAGTCGAAGAAGAAAAATGGAAGTGGCTTTTGGGCTACCGTTGTTAAAGTAGAGTTCGCCGATTTAGCTTTTGCGGTGGATTCTATATTAGCTGCTGTTGCCTTAGCAGTTGCGTTACCAGAAACGAATCTTCCTGCGATTGGTAGTTTAGATGCCGCGCAATTCATTGTTGTGTTTACAGGAGGTATGATAGGAATAATTATCATGCGCTTTGCAGCGAATGTATTTGTTCGTTTACTACATCAACGACCTGGTCTAGAAGTAGCAGCTTTTGTAATCGTAGGTTGGGTTGGCGTAAAACTAGTCATTTCGGTATTAGCCCATGACGCCATTCATGTTCTTTCACATGACTTTGCGCATTCACTTGGTTGGAAATTAACATTTTATATCGTCCTTGTAGCAATTGCTGTTATTGGATGGTTCTCTTCTAATAAAAAAGAAGTAGAAAATGAATAATTGGTTTTGGTTATTAAACCTCAAAAGTTATCACTCCAGATAACTTTTGAGGTTTTTAATACGCACGCATAAAATGATGAATGGAAGTAACTTTAGATAGGAAGGCAAACTTTTTCGATAATAAGCATTGCGCTTTGTTTAATGAGAAACACAAAGTACAATAGTGAGTGAAAACGAAGCGAAAGGAAGATTCAAATGGCATTACATCAATTTCATTTAAAAGCAGATTGGCCTGGTGGACGTAATAATGTAGGCAACATTCAATTAGAAAACTTACAAACGAAAATATCCATCCCCCCAGAAATGGATGGCCCAGGTATTGGAACAAATCCAGACGAAATGTTATTAGGTGCTGCAGCTACGTGTTATGTAATCACATTAGCGGCAATGATTGAACGTGCAGAATTACCTTTAGCACATATGGAGCTAGAATCAACAGGAGATGTTGACGTCACGAATGGAGTTTTTACTTATAAACAGATTACACATTTTCCAACTGTGAAGTTAAAACGTGAGGCAACGGAAGCACAATTAAAACTAGTCCATGAGTTAGTGGAAAAAGCAGAGAAAACATGTATGATTTCCAAAGCGATTCAAGGTAACGTGACATTAGGTCTTGAACCAAAAATTTCTAAGCAATAGCTTGGCGCAAGAAATAGTTATAGGCATATCATGTAACATGCTGTAGTTGATCATTAATAACTTCTATTGTTTATTACTTGACATGACTATTCGGTTCTTTTACTATAGTTTAGTAAACTCATCGGAATTAGATGCTTTTTGTGAAGTTTCTAATATTCGATAACAATGATACTGATACAGGGAGGTAGGAAAATGGACACATTTTTTATATTGTTAAACATTGTCATTATGTTAGCAATTATCGGACTATTATTTTATATGCAGAAAAAACATGTTTCGTTTACGAAGCGTGTATTCACTGGTTTAGGATTAGGGATTGTGCTGGGAGCGTTTTTACAAATCGCATATGCAGCAGATTCAGAGGTTGTTAATGTAACAACAGATTGGTATAACATTGCTGGTAGAGGTTATGTATCACTTCTAATGATGATTGTTATTCCGCTTGTCATGGTATCAATTATTCAATCGATTATTAATCTTGAAAAATCAGCGGATTTAGGTAAAATGTCGGCTTGGATCTTAGCATTCCTAGTTGGAACAGCAATGATCGCTGCTTTAGTTGGGATTACAAGTGCATCAATTTTCGATTTAAATGCAGATCAAATTGAAATGGGGCAGGCTGAACAAGATCGAGGTTTAGCGCTAGAAGAACGTCTAGGTGAAGTGAAAGATTTATCCACCCCGGAAAAAATCTTAAGTTTCATCCCATCAAATCCATTCCTAGATATGACTGGTCAACGTGCTACTTCTACAATTGCGGTCGTTATCTTCTCCGTGTTTATCGGTGTGGCGGTATTGGGTGTTCGTCGTAAGAAACCAGAAGAAGCAACCCGTTTTATTAATGGTGTTAATGCAATTTACGCTGTTGTCATGCGCATGGTTACGTTAATTCTACGTCTAACACCATACGGTATACTAGGCTTAATGGCTAACACAGTTGCAACGACGGATGTTGCTGGAATCTTAGAATTAGGTAAATTTGTTGGTGCGTCTTACGTAGCATTACTTGCTATGTTTGTTATTCATTTATTATTAATTTCGTTGTTTGGTTTAAATCCAATGACGTTTGTGAAAAAAGTACTGCCTGTTTTAGGGTTTGCTTTCACATCACGTTCTAGTGCGGGAACGATTCCATTAAATATTCAAACGCAACGTAATAGTTTGGGTGTGCATGAAGGAATTGCGAATATGTCGGCATCATTTGGTGCAACGATTGGTCAAAATGGTTGTGCAGGTATTTATCCAGCGATGTTAGCTGTGATGATTGCTCCTTCGCAAGGAATTGATCCTTTAACACCTGGCTTTATTATTCAACTTGTCTTAATTATTGGTATCAGCTCATTTGGCGTGGCTGGTGTAGGTGGGGGCGCAACTTTTGCTGCCTTGATCGTATTATCATCCATGAACTTACCGGTAGCATTAGCAGGGTTGCTGATTTCAGTAGAGCCTTTAATTGATATGGGACGTACAGCACTTAATGTAAACGATGCAATGGTTACCGGAACGTTAACATCTAAAGTGATGAAAAAACTAAACATTAAACGTTACAACGATCCAACAGCTGTGGAGAAAGAAGCAAGTTTATAATGCAATGCGTAAAAAAAGTCCATTCGTTCGCTTACGAATGGACTTTTTCATGGCTTTAAAGTATTTGTTGCGGTTCTCATAATTTTTTAGGCTCTATACTAAATGTGGTGGTATCCCGTGATTTCTCAAAGCTTCCCTCGAAGAAAAAAAATACACGCAACCCCTCTCTTTAATAGTGGATATATTGAGGGGGTGAACAAAACAATAAAAGTGATGAAATGCATATCTTATGGCATTAAGCGTTTTGAGCGATTGAAAAAGAAGATACTGGGGCGTCAAGAGATAAGAAACGTCTTATTATAAAAGTACCTTAGCAGAGGAAATATGCGAGACTCCTACGGGAACAGCAAATGTTTTCGATGGGACGAGTAATCGCAGTCCCACGAGCCGAAGATCCACTTGGTTAAGCGGCTAGAAGTTAGACGAAAACCGTCACGTCCTGTGACAACGTCTAACTGACCCACGTCCTGTGTGCCCGAGGAAAGCGAGTATATTTCCCCTGCGGTTCAGGTACAAGTATGATGAATAATGTAATTGTGATAAAAGAGATGATGGAGTGAAAATGACACCACCACATTTGACAGAGACATTTTTTATAAAAGGACATCTTCTCATTTTACAAGAAACGAAAGAATAGCTATACCAGTTTTATGCATTAAGAAATTTGAAAGGACCATCAATCCCTTTCAAAAATTGGCAACAAGAGACCCTAAATAGTTTTGCTTATTAACTACTTAATGGTTTTATGGAAGGCATTCATAACCAAATCAAAGTAATTTAATTATACGAAATGTTTTTGGATTACAGCGGTTTGAGCACTTTTGCTTGAAAGTGTTACTGCGTCATTAATTAAAACAAGTCAATATACGACTTGCATAAACGGAGAGTGAGCAACGCTCTCCGAACATTTGACTTAGACCTGCTTTTTCTCTTTACTAATTTCTCATATCCTCTAATAAACCACCGTCATTCATTTTTCGAATTAGTGAAATCTTGCCACTTTCATGAAGGTTAATGATTCCTGTAATGGTAGCTGTGTTTGTTTGACCCTCTTTACTATATTCTACTTTGACCTCGTAATTGTAGGCGTTATTTTGAGTATTTTCTTGTTTTTGTATATCAATATTTACCGGATTTAATTGATACCCATATTCGTGTGCAAAATTCATAAAGGTTGTTACATAATTGTTACTAACCATTTGTTCTATATTACTAATTAGTGGCTTATAGTTTTTTTCTATATATACTTGTAGTTCTGGTGAATTTAAACCTTTATCAAAAATGGTGCTTAGTTTTTCATTAGGTCCTGTGAATTCGTATTCTAGATAAGTCTGGATTGTTTTCATATTATTCTCATCAATTACTTTGTCAGAGTTGTTTCTATCCCCATTCATTAGTGGGTTAACTAAAATAAGGAGTAATAATAGTACTCCAAGACCCAAAATACCAAAAGTAAACTTTTTCATAACATCACCTATCTTCCTTTTTCTTTATTATATAGATAAAACCAATCTGTTATTTTATTTATATGCATTCGCTTTTCCCCCAAAAATTTTTAAGGACATTAATTAGTCGATACTTTACTTGAAATATTTCACAAAATTCACTCATATCTATATGGATTATATTACCATAACACAATTTATTTATAAATAAAATTTTATAAATGGTATTATATACTTGGAATGAAAGGTGTTTGGAGCTTGTCCTGAGGGAGGAAGACAAACTATGACAGAACATTCAGTAGATGAGATGCAAAGAGAAGGTGAGGAAGTACTTTCGTGTGGATGTGTCCATCAAGGTAGTAAATAGAAGTATCACCATGGTTTACTTCAGATGTATGGTATTAATCTAGTTGAAAAATCTATTAGTAGTAATTAAAACCACAACTAATAGTAACATATTTTAGAAATTTTTTATTAACTGAAATTTAGTTATACCTCTCATTCTTTTTTATGTTGAACATTGGTATGTCAACACTAAATCAAACAGATATTAAAGGTTTATTAACTTGTATTCAGTCGGTGTTACATAATCGAATGATCCATGAATTCGAATGTTATTGAACCAGTAAACATAATCAAAAAGTACAAGGTCAAGTGCTTTTTGATAAATAAAATCAGCCTCTTTGACAAACTCTGTTTTGAATGTTTTGGATGCAACTTCGGCCATGACATTGTCATAGGGTATTCCCATCTCCCATCTCCATACGAAAAGTGGTTATTCAAGAAAAAAAACAGACGAGAAAAATTTAATTTTCTCGTCCATATCTATTACTATTTTATTACTTAAAGATTATTCGTAGAATACTTGATTATAAGGTGAATTTTATCCAAATACGCAACAAATTATTTGACATATGTTAATACGTTTACTTTTATGTCGCTAATTTCATTTTGTGAATCAAGAGAGAAAACTATCCTTTGATTACATCTTATGTGATGAAAACGGGTAGGTTGATGTCATGCAGTTGTTTTCTCTCAGTAAAGTAATATATCTACGATCGGTCATCTAGTTCTTGTCACGTAGTCGGTCATTGCTGTTGGAATTAATTTTGAATGCCTAAAAATATCAATTGCTTGCACGGTCTGTCATCTACCAATTTTTAAGCAGTTAAATCCAGAAAAGAACTCAAGTTTCTGTAAATCAAATTATTAACAATCAAATTTAACAGGCTAAAATTATTTACTCATACGTTTCATCGTCGCATAAATTGCTGGTAAAAGAACCAAGGTTAAAATAGTAGAAAACAACAATCCATATACAATAGAAATGGCTAATGGTCGGAATAATACATCTCCTGTAAAAATAATTGGAACCAACGCTGCAATGGATGTTAGAGTTGTTAATATTATTGGACGAACGCGAGCTCGCCCTGCTTCTTTAATAGCTTGCAACAATGTGTCATAGCGGTTTCGGTTCTGTTCGATAAATTCAATTAATAAAATTGAATTTCGTACAACAATTCCAGATAGTGAAACAATACCAAGTACAGCTAAGAAGCTTAATGGTTCACCCGAAACGAATAATCCCACAATAGCACCTGTAATTGCTAATAATACGGTGCTTGTGATTAATAATGGTGTTAGTAATGAATTAAATTGAATCGCAATCGTTAAATAAATAAGAAATAATACGATTAAAAATAATTTAGCTACCTCAATGAAGAATTCACTTTCAGCAGAACTTGCCCCTTCTTCAATGATTTGATAACCATCAGGTAAATCACTTTCTATTGATGAAATAATCGTATTTGCCTCTTCTGAAAATGCTTCTCCTTCGCCGTCTTGTTCGTATCCTTCAATGGTAATTGTTCGCTCTCCATTATAGTGAGGGATAGCGCCAATTTGTTTACTCGTTTCTTTCGTAATAAAGGAGTCGTAGCTAATCGTTTCAGGCGGACCATTTTCGTTTGGAATGGCTAACGTTAATGCGGATAAATCAATTCCCTGATTGTCTCCTTCATCTAATATTAATTGAAGCGGAAGGCGTTCTGTACCATTATCAAATGTCCCCAATGGAGCGCCGATATTTGCTAATTGTAGGCTTTGGATGATTTGATTTGGGTCAACACCTTCCTCAGCCAATAATTCTCGATCCAAATGGTAAGTAATATAATTTTGTTCTTTACTCGTATTGGATGTTACGATTTTTGCGCTATCCAGATCCGCTAATTGCGTTTTTAAATCATCAGCAATCGTAACAAGCCGGTCAATGTCAGGACCTTGGACTTTCACTTCCACACTTGGTGAAGGTGGTGGGCCTGATACAATCGTTTCCAAAAAGATTTCAGCATCAGGAAATGCTTCTCGTAAAGGCGATTCCCATTCATCAATGAAATCCGAAGCGCTAGTTGCGTCTCGATTTACTCGAACAACTAATTGCCCCGTGTTATCTCCTGTTCGTGTCATCGAAGAACTAAAAATACCAGGGAGCCCATCTCCAGTATAGGTTACGGTTTCTGTAATGGTATCGGTTTTCTCTAGTAAATATTTTTCCATTTCTTGAAGCTTCTGCTGTGTATCTTCGATGGTTGTTCCAGATGCTAACCGAGCGGATATCGTTACTTCAGCACGATCAGCCGCAGGGAAAAATTCAAAAGGAACTTTGAACACTAACAGTAGTAATAAAAGACAAAGGACAATACCTGAAATAACAGTCAACCATGGTTTTTTCAACGTAGCTGGGATAATGGAATCGGCATAAAATTTTTCTAGCTTATTAAATAAGTTGCCAAGAATACCTGTTTTTTTGCTGGAACTTTGTTTATTTCTATCTGTGTTTTTCTGTTTCGTATATTGAATAGTCGGAATTAATGTTAGCGCAAGAATCGTTGAAGCTACTACCGTACAGATTAGTGCTAAAGGTAATGCGCGAATAAAATCACCATTACTTCCCGACAAAAATGTCAGTGGAAAAAAACTGAATACAATCATTAATGTAGAAGTGACGATAGAAACGCCAACTTCACGAACACCATTAATGGTTCCTTTTAACGCTGATTCGCCTAATTGGAATCGACGTTGAATATTATCGTTTACCACAATGGCATCATCGACAAGGATACCAATGGCGACAATAATCCCAATAATTGAAATCTGATTTAAATCCACGCCAGCATATGGCAAAGGAATCAGTCCGATAATAATCGATAGTGGAATGGCAATGGCCACCAAAAGAGCAGATGAAAAAGGTAATCCAAGTAACATAATGATTAAAACGGCAATTAATGAAATCACAAACGATGTAATTAGGCTTGAGTATACCTCGTTAATTACTGTGCTTTGTGTGTAGAATTGATCCACCGAGACATTTGTTGGTAACGCAGCAGACAATGTATCAATTTTGTCCGTGATGTTTTGTTGCACTTGTTCAATATTCACACCTTCGCTAGCCTGGAGGGTGATTGAGATTGCATGTTGTCCTTCATATTGAATAATATCTGAAGGAGCTTGATTGACACGATTGATAGATGCAACATCGCTTAGATAAACCGCTTCTCCTGTCGATGGATTTGTCGTGATATAGATATTTTGTAGATCATCGATGTTCTCGTAATCTCTTATGCTCAATTGATATTGCGTACCATCTTCTTTTTGGGATCCAAGCGCTTTCGGTGATATTGCGTTATTTAATGCAGTAAGAACTTGATTAGGTTGGATGCGATTAATTTTCAGTTCTTCTGGGTTGATTGAAACCTTGAGTTCTTGGTCTGGCAACCCTTTAATTAGCAGGCTCTCCACTCCTGCAATTGAAGTGAGTTCTTGTTCCCATTGATTTAATTGATCACGTAGATTGTACAATGTTGCTTGATCATCAGCTAATAAATGATACGTTGCTACATTTGATTTAACGAGATCAGTGGAAACACTAGGCGTTTGGACTTCATCAGGAAAACCTTTTGCTTCTTCAGCGACGGTTTGTCGAATGTTGCTATAAACACTAGCGGCATCAATATCGCTTTCCAATGACAACGTGAGGGTAGCAAACCCTGTTGTGGAAGCAGATGATATCTCACTAATGCCATTGATATCATCTAATGCAGATTCTAATGGGTTGGTAACGGTTTGCTCGATTGTACTGGGTGTTGCACCAGGATAGACAGTAGAGATGGAAGCAATGTTTTGACTGATTTCGGGAATATCTCGTTTAGGTAATTGAATATATGTAAAAATACCAGTGAAAATTAATAAAACAAGAAATACCCAAACAATCTTGCGGTATCGTAAAAGATACTTCACGTGACCCCTCCTTTTAAAAAATTAAATAATACATCAAGTAATACCCTAATAAATATGATTTAAAACTGCTATTAATTAGTAAAAAAATATGAAATAATAAAAGAAATTAAGAATTTAAGGGGGAATAAAGATGCCTAACCAATTAGCAATGGATAAGTATGCTGAGTTAGCCTTAGTAACTGGAGTTAACCTTCAGTCTGGGCAAGGTCTGATCATTAATGCACCAATAGAAGCAATTGATTTTGTTCGCTTGCTCGTAGCAAAAGCCTATGAAAAAGGTGCGAAAAATGTACATATTGAATGGAATGATGGGGATTTAACATACTTAAAAATGAAGTATGCGCCAATGGAAGTACTAAAACAGTTTCCAAAATGGAGAGCAGATGGATTGCTAGAAATGGTTCAAGATGGTTACTCCCTATTGACAGTTTATGGTCCAGATCCAAATTTATTGCAGGGCATTGAAGCAGATCGAATTAGTGCTGCTAATAAAGCAAATGCACAAGCTTTAACAGAATACCGAGACTATGTCATGAATGATCGTGTCACTTGGTCTATTGTTGGCTATCCGACAGAAGCGTGGGCAAGAAAAATTTTCCCTGAACTTCCTGTTACAGAAGCACAAGAAAAGTTGTGGGAGCAAATCTTGTTTATTACGCGAGCGGATCAAGCAGATCCAATTAAAGCCTGGCAAGAACATAATGCAGTCTTAAGACAAGCAAAGGATTATTTAAATCGTAAACAATATAAACAACTGATCTATCAAGCAGAAGGAACGGATTTAACGATTGAATTACCAGAAGGTCATATTTGGGATGGCGGTTCCGGACCTTCAGAAAGTGGAGTGGAATTTAATGCTAATATTCCGACAGAAGAAGTCTTTACGATGCCTCATAAATATGGGGTGAACGGAACGGTAAAAAGTACTAAACCACTTAGCTACGGTGGTAATATTATTGATCAATTTTCTTTAACATTTAAAGATGGGAAAGTAGTTGAGTTCTCGGCAGAAACTGGAGAAGAAGCATTAAAACACTTATTAGAAACCGACAGTGACGGAGCGAAACGTTTAGGAGAAGTAGCATTAGTACCGCACCAATCTCCCATTTCACAATCTGGTTTGATCTTTTTCAATACTCTGTTTGATGAAAATGCTTCTTGTCATTTAGCACTTGGAAAAGCATACCCAACTACGATCAAAAAGGGAGCAAGCATGACACTAGAGGACATGGATAAGCATGGAGTAAATAATAGCTTAATTCATGAAGACTTCATGATTGGTTCTGCAGATATGAACATAGATGGGATTACAAAAGATGGCGAGAAAGAGGCTATATTCCGAAATGGTAACTGGGCAATTTCATTTGATTTATAATACAATTTGATAAAAGCATTAGTTAGGAATACTACCTTATTTAAGCAATAGACTTAGGAAGGTGGTATTTTTTTATGCGAAAAAAGCGCGATTTGACATCAATTGTCTTATTATATTGCATATAATGATGCTTATTTACATTGACGTAACAATCGATTTACAATAACATTAATTGTCAGCATAAACGGCAGTTTTTCTATTAGAATGGGTATAGATAGAAGTAATGAAATTTTTAGACATTATGGTTAATATTTTAGGAGTGAGCAACATGAGGCGAGAAGCCTTTTTTGATAATGCCAAGTTTGTACTTATTTTTTTGGTTGTATTTGGTCATTTGATCCAGCCATTTACAGATGCGAAAGGTATTGATGTACTTTATCATTTTATCTACCTTTTTCATATGCCAGCTTTCATTTTGCTGAGTGGATTTTTCGCAAAAGGAATTGGGAAAGTGGGATATATTTGGCAAATGTTTCGAAAATTAATTATTCCTTACCTGTTGTTTCAATTATTATATTCGGGCTATTATTACTTAATTGGAGATCCAGGGTGGGAAACAACCTGGTATGAGCCCCACTGGGCGCTATGGTTTTTGCTTAGTCTATTTTGTTGGCATGTATTATTAATCTTGTTTAAACAAGTGCCACCAATTATCAGTATAACGACTGCTTTAGTAATTGGGCTGGGGATTGGTTATATAAATGATGTTGGCCATGCTTTTAGTTTATCTAGAACCTTTGTCTTTTTTCCATTTTTTGTACTTGGTTATTGGTTATCGAAACAGCATTTACTCCAATTAACGCAACCTGTTTTTAAATGGAGTAGTCTAATCATAGTGAGCACTGTCATTGTTTTACTAAGCATATCTCCAACCCAATCGATTGACTGGTTACTAGGTTCTTTTTCCTATCAAGAAATGGGTCAGCCAATTTGGGGTGGTGTGATTCGATTCGGTGTTTATTTGCTTGCCCTGTTGTTAACTTGCTGTATACTAGCTTGGATTCCCCGGAAAACATATAACTGGACAGCACGTGGTAAACAAACGCTGTATGTCTATTTATTACATGGCGTTTTCATTCAATTTTTCCGAGAAGCTGGGTGGTTTAAAATTGATAATTTAGTCGATGTAATGGGATTAGTGCTGTTAGCGTTGTTAATTGTGTTGTTGCTTTCTAGTAAAATGATTTGCGTTCCTTTTCAGCCTCTGATCGAAGGTAAGGTTACGCAGATTAAACAATGGCACTATGAAAGAAGACGAAAGAAACGTATTTATTTACACTAAAAAAATGCTGAGGAACAGTTTTGATGCGCTTTCCTTCAGCATTTTAATGTAGTTTGGCACGGGAAGAATATTTCTTAATAGATAGAACTATTGTAGTAGCGTCTAGCGTTTTAGATTCCAAGTCATTCTCAAAAAACATAATATAGTAATCCAGCAGCTCCAAATCCGATGATACCAATTGCTCCAGCATATAAGGCAACTTTGGTACGGAAATTATGGTGCGCATTTGTTTCAGAATAATAATCACCCCGACTTGAACTGGAAGTAACGCCTAAAAATACCGCAGAAAGAGCCACCCCAATAATACCTAAGACAAGAAAAAAAGTAATCACTACTTTGTTCGCCTCCATTGTTTAGATTACTACTCTCTACGGTTGGATGAACGAAATGGTTTCAAGTATATCTAGTTAGGATATGATCAACCGAAGCGCCATATCCTTCACCAAATAATAGTAGATGGACAAGTAAATAATAGAGCTGATAGATTGGTTTAATATCTTCATAATAAGATTCTATTTCAAATACTTCTTGATAAGCATCATAAAAAGCTTGTGAAAAACCACCAAATACTTCGGTGAATGCTAACTCAAATAAATGATCCCCATAAAAAACAGCCGGATCAATGACATAAGGCTTTCCGTTCGCGCCAGTAACCCAATTGCCACCCCAAAGATCGCCGTGTAGAAGGGAAGCTTTTGGATAAGCCGGTAACAAGTTGTCCAATTGATCGATTAATTTTTCTAATCGTTGTTCACGATCTTTCGGCAGTCGATGGTGAATAAGTGTTTTTTTAAATAATGGTTTTAATCGGAATTCTCGATAATACGTTACCCAATCTGATGTGAACTGATTTGGTTGGTCGAGTGTTCCAATAAAGCCATCTTGATCAAAGCCAAATTGTTGATGGGTGTGTTGGTGCATTGCTGCAATATTTTGTCCTAAGTCAGTGATTGTCTGGTCATTCTTTTTGCCTTCTACCCAATCCATCACAAGTATGCCAGTATCTCCTTGGTCGGGTTGATTATAGAAATGTACGTGCGGTACAGCGATGGTATTTGTTTCTTCAATTAATTGTAGACCCTTTGCTTCAAAACGGAAAAAATGACTAGAAGCGTGCTCGTTCTGTTTAAGAAAATATTGTTTCTTTTCTGTTTGGACGTGATAGGCTTGGTTAATATCACCGCCACTTACAGGACGAACGGCAATAATTGAAGTAGTGTCACCAATGTGCTCAAGCACTTGTTTGATTTGTTGTTTCATTTAACTCACTTCCTTTTCTAACTATGATAACGGCTAAAACCAGTGATAGGCAACCGATTGAAAGTGAGTTAGCTTATTAGTCATTTGTTTTTTATGACTGATATCATGTAAAATGGTGGAGGGTATGCATGGAAAAAAACAACGTGAAATATAAAAATCAGTAACAAAGGGGGATTAGCTTTGATTAGCAATGAGCAAGTACTACAAAAAATTCTACAAGAAGCACAGGCTGCTATAGGAAAAAGTCATGAAACGTCCGAAGTTAAATCACACGCAAATGCTATTCGGTTATTATGTGATTTACTATTAGATACAAAAGATGAAAATATAAAAGCCACTAATACTAATTTTTCTGTACCAAAACAAGGTTCACCCAATGAACTAGAGTTACGCAAAATGATGGGTGATTTACCCAATACCTCAAATAATACCACGTTGCCGGCCAAAAAACTAGACGATGACGATGCAAATGGTGACTCCATTTTTGATTTTTAGTTTTAATGAATAGAAAGGGTGAATAACAGATGAAACTATTCTTATTGTTAGGTGCCATCAATGGCTTTCTAGCGGTTGCTTTTGGTGCTTTTGGTGCCCACGGTTTAGAAGCAAAACTGACAGAAAAAGCAATGAGCACATGGGAAAAGGCAGTCCAGTATCAAATGTTTCATACCGTTGGTCTATTGGTTGTGGCTATTTTATTAGCAAAATATCAATTGACTAGCATTTCAATAGCAGGATGGTTTTTCTTAGCGGGAATCATTATTTTTTCAGGAAGTTTATATATTTATGCAACAACATCCATCAAAACCTTTGCAATGATCACTCCGATTGGTGGGGTAGCCTTTTTAGTAGGCTGGGTATTGCTTGGTTATGTGGCTCTTAAAGTGGCCACGTAGTAACATAATGTAGCAAAAAAGAGACTAGGATAAAACAAAATTAGCAGAACCAAAATCCGAACAATGTGAACGAAGCGTAGGCAAAATACGTAGACTCCTGCGGGAAAAGTACGAGCCGAAGATCCACTGGGTGAAGTGCTTTTCTTCACACAGTTAGCTGATGCTGTGCCCGCAGAAAGCGAAGTATCTTACCGAAGCGTTATATTTGCCCACGTTAATGTTCGGATTTTTCCTGTTCAGTTACTCTTTTGTCCCAGTCGTTTGTTCTGACCTTACTTACCGTGCATAAGTACGAGTTCTTGGATAATCGTATTCGATTTCCCCATCAAATGTGATGTAGTCTAGATAAATCGTCAATAATAAGTAACGTTTATTTGTTTCAGGGTCGCTAATAATGATATGATCTCTCCCAGCTGCTTCAATAATACCTTTAAAAATTTTAGCATTCCAACGATCGTTATTTTCAAAAGTCATATAAATTGTGGCAACTTTTCCTTTGTTTAAACGAAGAATGTTTTCAATATAAGATTCTTCTATTGGCAACATACCAGGTACTTGACTGCTGCTTGGTTGATTTTGTGTCGGGCTTTGGAATGGCGGATAGCCATAAGATGGGTAATAAACTGGTTGTTGTTGCGTATAACCTGGTTGATACATCATTGGAGAATAACCTCCACTTTGCATTTGTGGCTGATACATTCCCGGCGTTTGTTGACGTTGTTTCTTTTCTTCACTCATGAACATGTAACACTCCTCTCTTATATGTGCGGACATTCCGATACTAACGGTGCAAAAAAAACAGTGTGATTTATGCCTTCCAGAATTCCACTGGTTAAACCATTGTGCTGGCAAGTTCCATCAAGTCTAAAAACCATAGAGACCTTTCTTTTTAGCACACTTTCCACTACATATACCTATGCAGGAGTGAAAGAAAAATGAACATAATTCCTACTTGTTTCAAATAATTTCCCCTAATTTTCAGTTGAATGAAACAAATGGTTAAGCTCAATAACTAATGTTTCGTGTTAATAAACACAAAAAAGCCCCGCTTATAGCGGGACCTTTCACAAAAATATTATATTTGCAAAAATGTTGGAACTTCTTCTTGAGGAAGGATATTACCGACGTAAAAGGAACCAAATTCCCCGTAACGTGCACTTACTTCATCAAAGCGCATTTCATAGACTAATTTTTTGATATCTAGTGCATCTTTAGCAAATAAGGTAACGCTCCATTCCCAATCATCAAAGCCCATGGAACCGGTAATAATCTGACGGATCTTGCCTGCATATTTTCTACCAGTCATGCCGTGTTCGTACATTAAACGTCGGCGATCTTCCATCGGTAAGGTATACCAATTGTCATTGCCTTGACGTCGCTTATCCATTGGGTAAAAACAAATGTGATCCCATTTTGGTAAACGCGGACGTAGGCGTGCTTGTGTACCAGGGTTTTCTTCTGGTTTTTCTCCTTCTTTTGCCATGTATTTTGACAATTCAACGATGGAAACATAGGAGTATGTTTGCTTTGTGAAGCCTGCTAATGCAGATTTATTAAATGCTAATTCTACTTCCTGTAGTTCTTTCATCGTCGGGCGAAGAATCATAAGAAGTAGGTCAGCTTTATGTCCTAAAGTCGTATATACAGCATGACTGCCAGTTTTGGCTTCATCGATCGCTTCCCAATCGGTAAGCATAGCCTGAAACTCAGCAATCGCTTCTTCTTTTTTTGCTGGAGAAGCTTGTTTCCATGCCACCCAGTCTATTTTTCTTAAGTCGTGTAGACAATACCAACCGTCCATTGTTTCTACTGCTTGTGCCACAACAATCGCTCCTTATTTATATAACAATTTTATCTACTATTTCGTCTCGTTTTTAATATAACATAAAACGGGTATAGTAAACATGTGGAACGATTAAGTACGAAAAAGTTAAATAGTACTAAAGATACTGCTGGGAAAGGGATTGTCATAAAGTTATCAGGAACTCCTATTGGAAATTGTCATGATTTAGACAAAAAATAAAGGAGCAGCTGTAAGTGTATAGGTCTAAGCAAAGCGTGGTTAGAAGCAGCTAAAAAAAACACTTTATTAAAATTTTATTGAACAGTTTAAAAAAAGTGAAAGCTACTACTTTTATTCATACACAAAAAGGCGTATTATATATAACAGAAATGATTTTGGAGGTTGAAAAAATGAGTAATTTATTTGATACGTTAAAAGGTAGATTATCGGGGAATAGTAGAAGAATCGTGTTCCCAGAAGGATATGATGAACGAATTCTAACAGCAGCTAGCCAACTAGCAGCTGATGGTTTAATCGAACCTGTATTAGTTGGAACAAGAGAAAAACTAGAACAGAAAGCAAAAGAATTAAAGCTTTCACTTGATCAAGTTGAGGTTATTGACCCTACAAACTATGCAGAATTTGAGGAAATGGTTATCAGTTTTGTTGAACGTCGTAAAGGTAAAGCTACAGAAGAAGATGCACGAAAAATCCTACTAGATGAAAATTACTTCGGTACGATGCTTGTCTATATGGATAAAGCAGATGGTTTAGTGAGTGGTGCAGCACATTCTACAGCAGACACGGTACGACCTGCATTACAAATTATTAAAACTCAACCAGGTATTAAGAAAACTTCTGGTGTATTTATCATGGTTCGTGAAAATGAAAAATACGTTTTCGCAGATTGTGCTATTAACATCGCTCCGGATAGTCAAGATCTTGCTGAGATTGCGCTTGCAAGTGCAGACACTGCGCAATTATTTGATATTGATCCACGCGTAGCGATGCTTAGCTTCTCAACAAAAGGTTCAGCGAAATCTGACGAGACAGAAAAAGTAGCAGCAGCCGTTAAAATTGCAAAAGAACAACGCCCGGATTTAGCGTTAGACGGTGAATTCCAATTTGATGCTGCATTTGTTCCAAGTGTAGCAGAGAAAAAAGCACCAAATGCTGAAATCAAAGGGGACGCAAATGTGTTTGTATTCCCTGGATTAGAAGCAGGTAATATTGGTTATAAGATTGCACAGCGTTTAGGTAACTTTGATGCAGTGGGTCCGATTCTACAAGGGCTTAATAAACCTGTGAATGATTTATCACGTGGTTGTAACAGTGATGATGTGTACAAATTAGCGATCATTACAGCTGCGCAGTCATTGTAATTAATAAACGCATGTAAGCAGAGTTATCTTATGAAAGATAACTCTGTTTTTTAAAGTATGCGAATATAAGCATACGAAGCTATAAAGAAAGTAGGATAGATATGCGTAAGATTGTTCAAGTTATCCTCCACCATCTATGGATGGATTATAAATATCCCTTTGTTACCGTACATGGGAAAGTCGCAAAGAAAGATTTTTATATTGTAGAAGTGATTGATCAAGATGGTGTTCGTGGGTACGGCGAAACCGAGGCTTTTCCCACGCCTTGGTATACAGAAGAAACAACAGCTACTACCAAAATAGCTTTAGAAAATTACTTAATTCCAACATTATTTCAAGCTAACATCCAACATCCAGAGGAATTAAATGAACAATTTCAAACGATTCGCCGCAATCATATGGCAAAAGCAGCTTTGGAACAAGCGGTATGGGATTTATATGCCAAAAAACAGCAACAGCCGCTTTATCAATTAATTGGTGGCACGCAAGAGACCGTTCCTGTTGGTGTTAGTATCGGATTGAAAGAAACGGATCAAGCGTTACTGGATACCATTGAAGAAAAAATAGCAGCTGGTTACAAGCGGGTGAAACTAAAAGTAAGAAAAGGCGAGGAAATCGATACGCTAGAAAAAGTAAGAAAAGTTTATCCTACTTTGCCACTAATGATTGATGCAAATGGCAGTTACTCATGGAAAGACAAAGATCGATTACTTGCGCTGGATCAGTTCAAATTACTTATGATTGAGCAGCCGTTTCCACAAAATGATTTTGTCGATCATGCCATACTTCAGTCAATGCTTGAAACTCCACTTTGCTTGGACGAAAGTATCCATACGGTTAGTGATATGAAAACCGCAATTGCTTTAGGAAGCTGTCAAATTGTCAACGTGAAATTAAGTCGAGTAGGAGGGTTCTCTGCCGTAAAACAAATACACGATTTAGCAGTTGCTCATGACATCCCATTGTGGTGTGGCGGCATGCTAGAAGCGGGAGTCGGTCGTGCGCACAGCTTAGCGATTGCTACCTTGCCACAATTCAGCTTACCTGCAGATACAGCAAGTTCCTCACATTATTGGCATCGTGATATTATCCAACCCGAAGTAACATTAGAGCGTGGAATGATTCAATTACCGCAAGAACCTGGGTTGGGGTATGCAGTAGATCATGAGGCATTAGCCTTTTATCGTGTGGATAAACATCTTTATAAAAATGAGTAAGTGTTTTTATAAAGATGTAAATGATCTTCCTACTCTGACTCCGAAATTTCTTCCTCTAAATCTTCTAACAACACTGTTTTTGCAACCATCGCCTTGTTCCTGTATGTTTTTTGAAATCATGTGTTTATTAGGGATTCTTTACAGAACTAACGAAAGATAATACCATTTGGTATGTAATTTGACGGAAGTTGTATAGCTGTTATTTCTAATTATAGGAATGGGTTTATTAATTGGGGCCAATTTATGAAAATTAAGTAGCATTAAGTAACATTGTTATTGATGTAAGTTGGAGGTGGCGATCGGATTCGAACCGAGGATAAGCAGACCTTCGCCTTCCTACTTGACTATGCATCACGTTGTAAAGAGTGTAGAACTCTTTACAAGTGATAAAAAGATAATTATGTGGTATACACAACTTTTTCCCATCTGTTTTTATAGCGTCACTTAAGACTTGAAAACTTAGAAAATTCTCTATTGTCTTCACAAGTCTTTTGATGTTACGCCCTCTGCTTCTGTAGCGGGATTACCGAGCATCTCTCTCTGACGGGCTTAAAAGTTTAAAATAAGTCTCCAAGCGCTTTTTGATTGCGATCGACCATTTGTTGCTTGCGTTTATCAAAGGTTTGTTTTTCTTCATTCGATAGCTCTGAAATGATCCAATCAATTTTTTCTGTCGTTAGAAAATCTGTTACCATTTGTTTAAATTCACTGACAGTCAGCTCTGTATTCAATAGTTGGCTCAACGAACGCATGGTATCTGGTTGTATCGTTGGATAGTGGAACTTAGTTTCTTCTCCTCTCACCCCTGTTTGATAAAACTGTTGAATTAATTCAGCTCGTTCTTGACCGCTTCCCTCAATGGAGATATAAATTTGGACAGCAACACCATCACGGACACGCCGTTGGGAGATACCAGCAAATTTTTTTCCATTAATACTTAAATCATACTCTCCAGGGCAATAAGAGCCTATGACTTCATACGCCTCTATCTCATCCGTTTCTTGTTTTAAAATTCCACGTATGAGGGAAACCATTACTTCATATCCTTCATGAATTCCTAGTTTGTTACCGCCAGGCAGTAAGATTGAAAAATTCAAGACCCCTTTATCTAGTACAACTGCCAAGCCACCAGAGTTACGAACAACGGGCTGATATTCTTGTTGTTTGAGATAAGTGATTGCTTCGTTTTTATAAGGGATTCTTGCATCAGGTATACCAAGTACAACAGTTTTATCATGTACCCAAAACCGAATAACAGGTGGGGAAGACTGATTGCTAACAGATAAAGCAAGTGCATCATCTATTGCAAAATCATCCATTGCTGAGGCGTGCATGGTTGGATTACTATGATCAATCAAACGGATCTGCTGATGATTAAAAAAACTTTTCCATTCAGACATGTATGTTAACTCCTTTGTTGTTCTGAAATAGCAATAGATTTAAATCTAGAGAAATGACTTTCTTCTCTTTTAGATTATCCAAAACTATTATATAATGAATAGATAAATTATGCAGAGGAAAATGTCGGTAGAAAGGATTTAAGCATGTACAAAGACGAACAGTTAGATGAAGAAAAAGTATTTAAAGACCCTGTACACCGCTACATTCACGTGAAAGATCGTGTAATCTGGGATTTGATTGGGACTGCTGAATTTCAACGGTTACGACGAATTAAGCAACTTGGTACGTCATTTTTAACGTTCCACGGCGCTGAACATAGTAGATTTAATCATTCGTTAGGCGTGTACGAGATTGTCCGACGAATTTTATTTAATTTCGATGGGCGTCCCCATTGGAATAAGGATCAAAGATTGCTCTGTCTTTGTGCTGCTTTACTTCATGATTTAGGTCATGGACCATTTTCACATACGTTTGAAAAAGTATTTAAACTAGACCATGAGGCATTTACTCGTCAAATTGTGCTAGGAGACACGGAGATTAATTATATTTTACGCCGTGTAGAAGAAGATTTCCCACAAAAAGTAGCTGACGTAATTAATAAAACGTATGAGGATAAGCTCGTTGTAAGTTTAATTTCGAGTCAGATTGATGCTGATCGAATGGACTACTTACAACGTGATGCATACTTCACTGGCGTTAGCTATGGGCATTTTGATATGGAACGTATTCTACGTGTGATGCGACCTTTGGAAGATCAAGTTGTCATCAAACAATCAGGAATGCATGCAGTAGAAGATTATATTATGAGTAGATATCAAATGTATTGGCAAGTTTACTTTCATCCAGTTAGCCGCAGCGCGGAAGTAATTTTGACCAAGATTCTCCATCGTGCAAAAGAACTCTATGAAACTGGCTATCAATTTTCCTTAAAACCGACACATTTTATATCCTTCTTCTCAGAAAAAAATGCAGTAGAGGATTACCTCAAGTTAGATGAATCAATTGTACTTTACTATTTTCAAATGTGGATCGATGAAACAGATCCTATTTTAAGTGATTTATGTGTTCGGTTTATTAATCGGAGATTGTTCAAATATGTAGAGTTTAACCCAAATGCACAGATGAAAGAGTGGATGGATCTATACCAACTATTTCAAAAGGTAGGTATAAATCCACAATATTACTTGGTTGATGATTCATCATCTGATCTACCTTATGATTTCTATCGTCCTGGTGAAGAAGGGGAACGTTTACCAATTCATCTATTAATGCCAAATCAAGAACTAAAAGAATTATCTAGACAATCAGATATTGTTGAATCCATCTCAGGTAAAAAACGGACGGATCATAAGCTATATTTTCCAATGGATTTCATAGAAGCTTTACCAGATGACCAACCTGAAAAAAGCGAAATTAAAGCTATATTAGGTTTATCATAAAAAGCTATATAGTAATGTCATATTGTCATTTTTGTAGAAGAGAGAGACTAAAACACACGACTAGTATGTTTGGAATAGGGGCTGTTTTAATATGTTAGCGAATCATGCGAAGCTAATGAAATTTTTTATGAGTTCTGGCGAGATTGTTGGACGAAAAAAATTACAAAAAATGATATATATATTAAAAAAATGTGATGTACCATTTGAAGAAAAATATGAATTTCATTTTTATGGACCGTATTCGGCAGAACTTACCGTACGCATTGAAGAATTATGTAATCTAGGTTTTATCGCAGAACAAAAAGAGAAAAAAAGCAATTATTATCAGTATCGATATACTGTGACAGATAATGGCCAAGACTTTCTTAATCAATCGATGGTGGAGCTGCCGCCTTTTGAAGAGAAGATACAACAGATGAAAGAGAAGAGTTCACGATTTCTTGAATTAGTATCCACCATGTTATTTTTTGATCATTTATCAAACTCAGAAATTGAAGAGAAAGTACAGGTTGTAAAGAAAAGCTCAAATTATACAGCTGAGGATTTGCAGCAAGCGTGGCAATTCATAGAGGAAATGAAGCAACTTCACTAAAGGAAGAGCCTGGTACAAAGCTAGTTTTTAATTACAGTACACGAATGACTGATGAGAACTTAACCATCGCAACTGGAAATACACTCACATTCTGCGGGCAAGGCCTCTGGCACACAGGACGTGGGTCAGTTAGATGTTGTCACAGGACGTGACGGTTTTCGTCTAACTTCTAGCCGCTTTACAAAGGGGATCTTCGGCTCGTGGGACTGCGATTACTCGCCCCATCGAAAACATGCACTGTTCTCGCTAGAGTCTTGTATATTTCCAGTTACTTAGTTATGTTTTCCAACTATAAACGAACGATGGATAAAATAGGTTATCCATCGTTCTATCAGGGATCTTCATTCACTTTTGTCCTAGCTTCCTTTTTTAGTATGTTTTGAAACAAATAAAAAGCTATTATGTTATTAAATATATATTTGTTGTAATAGGAAAGATTACTTCAATCGATTACAAATTGGAATAGCCTTTCTATTGATCACTCAAGCGCTTGCCACCAACTGCATAATGGTTTTTAGGCATATCTTCAATGAAGACAACGACTTTTTCTTTTGTTGCACCAGTTGTTTCCACAACCGCATCTGTTACTTTTTCAACTAAAGCTTGTTTTTGTTCTTCTGTTCTACCTTCTAGCATCTTAACCGTTACATATGGCACTGTAAGACCACTCCTTTTTTCTTCATTATACGATACATAACAAGCATGTTCTACCAAATTTTCATAAGATGAAACCATTATATGATTATGCTACAATACATTTAATAGAAGGTTTGAGGTTTGGGAGGTATAAATCATGTCAGAAAAAAAGAAAAATAACGCTTTTACGATAATGAAAGATGATGCAACAGATGGCCATGGGGGCTATGGCGTTGGATCAATCAGTTTAGAAAATATATCACCTATTATTGTTGACCCAAATGAAGAACGAGCGTTTGTCGATATGGGCGCGATGCATGCACGTAGTGAAGTTGAGCGTCGAGTGAAATTCTTACCTCATAAAGAAGAAGTACCTAATGGTAAATTGTACTGGATTGTCTGGGTAACAGTAGAACGCGGAGAGCAAGGCCCTTATTACCACGGGGTTGCAGGTAGTGAAATTCGAGTAGATCGATCGATTAAACGGGCATACAAATCAATGCCAGAGCATGTAACCCATATGGAGAAATCCATGAAAGGTCATGTTATTGTCGATCACATGGATGACTTCTCCAAGCAATTGTTGGGTGATTTCTTACGCGAATTCAATCCAGAAATGTGGCGAAATGCACCAGAAGAATTACATCAAGCATTACCAGCAAGTGAATAGCAAGTGAATGAAACAGGTTGGCTTATAGTAAAGTCAACCTGTTTGTTTTAGGTTAAGCTATGTTCTAAATGGTGTTATAAGACGAAATCTCCTGCACCAGTATAAGCGATTTGTGCTAAGACGTGATTATAAGACGAAATCTCCTGTGCCAGTATAAGCGATTTGTGCTAAGACGTGATTATAAGACGAAATCTCCTGTGCCAGTAGAAGTGATTTATACTAAAACGTGATTATAAGACGAAATCTCCTGTGCCAGTAGAAGTGATTTATGCTAAAACGTGATTACAAGATGAAATCTCTTGCGCCAGTAGAAGTGATTTATACTAAAACGTGATTATAAGATAAAATCTCCTGTGCCAGTAGAAGCGATTTGTGCTAAAACGTGATTATAAGACGAAATCTCCTGTGCCAGTAGAAGGAATGTGCTCTTAAATTGATCGGTAAGAGCAAATCTAGACTACATGATTACTCGATTTCGTCCTAAGTGAACTCATACGACTAAATCTGCAGCTAGAGTCATATGATTTCACCGTCTTTTCAACTACTAACCTTACAATATATGTTTTCCTATCCAAGAAAACCAACCAAACATAGTTTACTCCTGCGTTCGATGACGTGAGCAATATGTTCTAGGCTCTGTTCCTTTTACAAAATACATCAAGCGACTGGTATCACAGTAAGGTGTGGCCAACCCACCGCTAATGGGATCAACATAAGCAGCAATAATCCCAGAAGGAGCAATAAAATTACTCGGTTCTTTATTCGAATGAATGGCTTCCATCATACTTGCCCAGATTTCTTTAGCGGCATGTTTATCTTTTGTTTTGGTTAATGCTTGATTATCATCATAGCCAGTCCAAACGCCTGTTACTAAATCTGTACTAAATCCAATCATCCAACTGTCGGATGCAGTTGTACCAGATTTTCCAGCATATGTGTGATGCAACGTAGGAGCAATTGACTCCCCTGTTACATGCATGTAGCCATTTAAATTACTGTCAAACATCCCGGTCATTAACTGCGTTAAAATAAATGTAGCCTGTGGATCAAGCTCCTGTTTTAGGGTTGGTTTTTTGTGTTGATAGATTACTTCGCCATCTGCTGTTTCAATTTTTTCTACAGTATATGACGCTACCTCTTTCCCGCCATTAGCGAGCATGCTATAGGCAGAAACCATTTCTCTTACACTAACAGATGCTGTTCCTAATGCTAACGAAGGTACGGCTTTCATCTCACTTGTTATGCCGAATTTTTTGGCAGACTTCACAAGTCGTGCAGGTGTAAGAAATAAATTGGTCTTCACAGCATAAATATTATCACTTACTGCTAATGCTTGTGCTAGGGTTATCTCCTTATCCGCGTAATATCCATTGAAATTACTAGGCTGATAGCTAGAACCATCATCCAGTATAAAAGTAGTTGGCTGACTACGCAAAGTAGTAGTGGCTGTATATCCGTTGCTTAAAGCAGCATAATATAAAAATGGCTTGAAAGTAGACCCAGCCATCCGTTTTGCTTGTGTCGCGCGGTTAAATTGACTTTTCTGATAATCAGCACCACCTATTAAAGCTTCAATCGCTCCATTGACCGGATTCATTGCAATAGCCCCAACTTGCATGTCAGTATCGTCGGGTAAATGCTCATTTTTCGCTTTTTCCAACTGATTTTGGGCAGCTATATCAAGGGTAGTAGTTACATGAAAACCTGCAGTACGAATATTTTGCTCCTTCATTTGGAGGATCTCTTTTAATTCTTCCATGACCACATCTTGATAATAAGGTGCCAAGTTATGTTCATCTTTATTACTAGATTCCCTTATTTCAAGATGTTCATGAGTCGCTAAGAAATGTGCAGTTTCTGAAATTTCTCCTTGTTTATAAAGTAAATCAAGAATGTTCTCTTGTCGTTGCTTGGCCTGATCCAAATGAAGGATAGGGGAGTAATCATTCGGTCGATTAGGAATGCCGACTAATAAGGAAGCTTCTGCAAGACTTAAGTCCGTATTTGCTTTTTGAAAATAAAACTGACTTGCTGCTTCAACCCCGTATATGCCATGCCCATAATAAATGGTATTCAAATATCCCTCTAAAATCGTGTCTTTATCGTAAAATAACTCTAAACGAAGGGCATAGAAAGCTTCTTTTAGTTTTCTACGCCATGTTTTTTCATGGGTTAGAAAAAGATTTCGAGCATATTGTTGGGTAATGGTACTAGCGCCTTCTTCTAAAGAAACGGATTGAATGTTCTTTAGGCCAGCTGCAAGAATTCGTTTACTATCAAAACCATGATGATGGTAAAATCGTTTATCTTCTACTTGGACTGTCGTGTCAATAACATCAGGGTTAATGGCATCTAACTCGACCCACTCTCTTGTTTCCACCCCTTGCTCTTGACCGATTTTTGTTCCATCAGCACTGTAGTAGGTGGTGTTTGCTGCCACATCCAAATCTGGCGGCCCTAGTATTAAAGCGTAGCAGTAAATGGTAATGATGCTACCAACAATTCCGGAGAATAGTAATAAAAAACCATATAAAAAAAAGCGTAACGGCTTATGTTTAATCAGGCGAATCCAACGTCTCATTCGTTTCATTCACGTGTACCCCTTTAGATCTAGCTGTAATCGTAGTATCATTATGGCAAGAATTGTCGATAATTAAACCTAACGGGAATAGAAAGTTTTTTAGAAAAAACATGAAAAAGTATTGCTTTTTTTGCTATATTCTCTAAAATTAATTTGTTTCACACAAAAAAAGTCGCTTGTTAGCGATTAAATAGATCTGATAGATAAAGGAGACAATCAAGATGGATTTATGGTTTACGGAAAAACAAACAAAAGATTTTGGTATTACAGCTAAAATAAAACGTACCTTGCATACAGAGAAAACAGATTTTCAAGATTTAGATATGATAGAAACAAACGAATGGGGAAACATGCTAGTCTTAGACGGTATGGTAATGACGACGCAAAAAGATGAGTTTGTCTACCATGAAATGATTAGCCATGTACCACTATTTACCCATCCCAATCCCCAAAATGTCCTTGTTGTTGGTGGAGGAGATGGCGGTGTAATTCGAGAAATTTTAAAACACCCATCGGTCCAAAAAGCAGTATTAGTAGAAATAGATGGAAAAGTAATTGAATATTCTAAGCAGTACTTGCCTGAAATTGCTGGAAAATTAGAAGATCCTCGTGTGGAAGTAAAAGTGACAGATGGTTTCATGCATATTGCTGAAAGTGAAGATGCGTATGACATTATTTTAGTAGATTCAACCGAACCGGTAGGGCCAGCTGTACAGTTGTTTTCTAAAGGTTTCTATGCAGGAATTTCAAAAGCGTTAAAAACGGATGGGGTATTTGTTGCCCAAACAGATAATCCATGGTTTAAAGCAGATCTTATTCAACAAGTGTACCAAGATGTAAAAGAAATTTTCCCGATTACTAAATTGTACACGGCAAATATTCCTACCTATCCAAGTGGACTATGGACATTTACAATGGGAAGTAAAACACATCATCCTCTAGAGGTGAAACAAGATCGTTTTCACGAGATAGATACCAAGTATTACACAGAAGAGATTCACCAAGCTTGTTTTGCGTTACCAAAGTTTGTTAAAGATTTAACGAAATAAGGGGGAATAGAGATGCGCTTTGATGAAGCTTACTCTGGAAAAGTATTTATTATGTCACGACCGACATTTGAAGAATCAAAAGCAGTGATTTATGGCATGCCAATGGATTGGACCGTTAGCTTCCGCCCTGGTTCACGCTTTGGACCAAATCGAATTCGAGAAGCTTCTATTGGTTTAGAAGAATATAGCCCATATATGGACAAGCATATGGAAGAAGTGGCTTACTTTGATGCTGGTGATATGCCGTTACCATTCGGGAATCCGCAACGAAGCATTGAAGAAATCTATTCATACGTTAAACGTTTATTAGAACAAGAAAAATTTCCTTTAGGGCTAGGTGGCGAACATCTCGTTTCATGGCCAATTTTTCAAGCCATGTATGAAAAATATCCTGATCTTAAAATTATTCATATCGATGCGCATGCTGACTTAAGAGAAGAATATGAGGGAGAAAAACTATCTCATTCTACCCCAATTCGAAAAGCATGCGAATTAATTGGCCCAGAAAATGTCTACTCGTTTGGGATTCGATCTGGTATGCGTGAAGAGTTCCAGTATGCGAAAGATAGTGGAATGTACATGGCACGATATGAAGTAGCCAAACCCTTGGCAGAAGTTTTACCTTCGTTAGCCGGACAGTCGGTTTATGTAACCACCGATATTGATGTCTTAGATCCTGCCTTTGCTCCAGGAACAGGTACTGCTGAAGCTGGAGGTATTAGTTCAAAAGAATTATTAGAAGCCATTCAATTAATTGCCAATTCGGATATAAATGTAGTTGGGGCAGACTTGGTAGAAGTTGCACCAAACTACGATCCAACTGAACAAACTACCATTGCTGCTAGTAAATTTGTCCGTGAAATGTTATTAGGTTGGGTAAAATAAAGAATGATTTTTGCGCTTTTGCTTAATAAAGTAGAAGCGCATTTTTCTTTATCACGTTTTTGTGATAAACTTTTACAACAAAATGATAAAAAATCGACATAATCGCTTGTGTTTACGCACATTCATTTCTATACTAAAAGTTATGTAATGAAAAAGGGGATAGACGATGAACGGAAACCAACTTCCTGTTTCGATACGATTAGTAACAGAAATTAGAGAACTAGGCGAAAAAGCTGTGACAGTTATAGAAGAGCCAGGAACTTTTCTCCAAAAAGGAAATATTGCAGTACTAAAATTCATCGAACATCGAGAAGACGAAGAGACGATCGATTCGCTGATTACGATTTCAGAAGATAAAGTAAGTATTAAACGCACAGGTGCAGTAGACATGCACCAACAATTTAAAAAGAAGCAACGTACGGAAAATGTTTATCGACATGCTCACGGTACGATACATATGGAAACACATACCGATCAGATTACGTATCAAGAACTAACTTCCCGTCAAGATGGGAAACTGTTTATAAGCTATACCACGAAATTAAATGGAGAAGGTAATCGCAGACATCGATTAACATTACAATTCAAGGAGGCCCCACAATGAACAGTGTGCAAGAAATTCAAGCAACATTAAAAAGTGAGATAAAGCAAGCGATTCTACAAGCGGAATTAGCAACAGAAGCAGAATTACCTGCGATTGAATTAGAAAAACCAAAAGAGAAATCACACGGTGATTATGCAACGAATATCGCGATGCAGCTTGCTCGCATTGCGAAAAAAGCACCGCGTCAAATCGCTGACGATATCATAGCCAAATTGGATCAACAAAAAGCATCCGTTTTAAATGTAGAAATCGCAGGTCCTGGCTTTATTAACTTTTTTATGGATAATAGTTATTTAACTGACTTAATTCCAGAGATCTTACATAAACAAGCTGACTACGGTAAATCCAATACTGGAAACAATCATAAAATTCAAGTGGAATTTGTTTCTGCCAATCCAACAGGTGATTTGCATTTAGGACATGCCCGTGGCGCATCCGTTGGTGACTCGCTATGTAATATTTTAGATGCAGCTGGCTATGACGTGGAGCGTGAGTATTACATTAATGATGCTGGTAACCAGATCAATAACCTTGCTGTCTCTGTAGAAGCTCGTTACATGCAAGCATTAGGCAAGGATTGGTCAATGCCAGAAGACGGTTATCATGGTAAAGATATCATTACCATTGGAAAAGATTTAGCGGATAAATACAGAGATGAATGGGCAAATAAATCAGAGCAAGAGCGTCTAGATTTCTTCCGTTCATATGGCTTAAAATATGAATTGAAAAAATTAGCTGCGGACTTAGAACAATTTGGCGTCACTTTTAATAATTGGTTCTCTGAAACTTCTCTATATGAAGATGGTAAAATTCAACCAGCTCTAAACGTATTAAATGAAAAAGGCTTCACCTATAATCAGGATGGGGCGACATGGTTCCGTACAACTGATTTCGGCGATGATAAAGATCGTGTGCTAATTAAAAATGACGGATCGTATACTTATTTAACACCAGATGTAGCCTATCACAAAAACAAATTGGATCGTGGTTTTGAGACCTTAATTAATATTTGGGGCGCTGATCACCATGGCTATATTCCAAGAATGCGTGCCGCTATTCAAGCTTTAGGTTATGATGCGGATACATTAGAAGTGGAAATCATTCAAATGGTCAATTTATTCGAGAATGGCGAAAAAGTGAAGATGAGTAAACGTACAGGGAAAGCAGTTACTTTAAGAGAGCTAATGGAAGAAGTAGGTGTGGATGCGATGCGTTACTTCTTCGTCATGCGCTCCAGTGACTCTCACTTAGATTTTGATATGGATCTAGCGAAATCAGAATCCAATGATAACCCTGTCTATTATGTGCAGTATGCCCATGCGCGTATTTGCACCATGCTGAAACAAGCAGAAGAAAAAGGATTTAGTTTTGATGAAAATATAAATGGAAGCTTATTAACTTCTGAAAAAGAAGAAGACCTATTAAAACAACTTGGTGCATTTCCACAAGTCGTAGCAGATGCAGCAACGAACCGTACCCCGCACCGTGTTACGCAATATGTATTTGATTTAGCGGCTAATCTGCATAGTTTTTATAATGCGGAAAAAGTATTAGATGCTGATCATCCTGAACGAACAAAAGCACGTCTCGCTTTAATGCAAGCCGTTCGCTACACATTGGTAAATGGATTACGTTTAATCGGTGTTTCTGCACCGGAAAGTATGTAAAACTAATAATAAACAAGGGAGTGTGCGACGTTTATCGTTTTACACTCCCTTCTATTAGCAATATACATCCTACATAGAATAGTTAATAGATGGTTTCTAACAGATCATTTTCAAAGTATTCTATGTTCGCGCAATTTTATTATTTTCTTCATTCATATGAGCTCTCCCTGTGACAGTAGCAGATCCGTTCTTTTTACCATTGTCATACTTTATATGAACTGAAAAGTTATATGTCTAATAAATATTCTATATAATAATAAACTCTCCCTTTTGAAATGTGGGATTTTTCATTTTTTAGCCGCTAAATATGATAGCTTTCCTCTCCATTTATTCAGCAAATAAGCTTTCCAAAATGATAAAGCTCTCCACTTAATAGGTCTGTAGCTGATAGGCATACGATTATTCCCCTACATAAAAATTGCACTTTATTTTCGAGGCCTCTCCACTATTCTTTCCAGTTTAAAGCTTATGATAGATTATCTTAGATGTAGAAAAGCTTATCAAGCCGATTCAAAACCAGAGGGAAAATGGACTTGATATAAAAAAGCAGAATTCCACTTTTTTTAAAAAAAGGCTCTTTCCACTTTGGACTGGAGGTGTTACACTACTTCTTAATATTAAATTTCTGACAATGGAATTTTTGAAATGGGGGAGTAAGGATGATTCGAAAATTAACAAGCCAAGATGATCAGCAGGTACAAGCGTTAATTCAACAAAAACCAGCTGAAAATTTGTTTATTATCGGCGATCTAGAAGCATTTGGGTACGAAGAAGAATTTCAAACTGTGTGGGGAGACTTCGATGACAATCAGAATCTGCGAGCAGTGTTATTAAAATACGAAAAAAATTATCTCCCATTTTCACTTACGAATTTTGATGCGAAAGGTTTTGCGCAAATTATTAACGAAGACCAAAATGAGCCGATGCTTTCTGGTCTAAAGGAGGTTACTGTTGCTCTTGAACCATACTTAACGATTACATATGAAAAGAAACGAGAAATGTATTACGCAAAATGTACCTCAACCGCTGCTTTACCATCAGTAGATACGAGTATAGTAAAACAAATCACGTTGGATGATGTGGAGCGGTTAGGTGATTTTATAACATCAATTCCTGAGTTTGATGCGCTACAATACAATGCTGAAAATAAGCGCAGGAACCTGAAAAAAGGTGTGACAAGAGGTTATTATATCGAAGAAAAAGGTGCTATCATCTCTTCTGCATCGACAACAGCAGAAAATAGCACCTCAGCTATGGTTGTTGCAGTTGCTACCGCCGTGGAACATCAACAAAAGGGATTAGCTACTGTTTGTTTAACAAGGCTTTGCTCCGATTTAATTACGGAAGGAAAACAATTGTGTATCTTCTATGATAATCCGAATGCGGGTAAACTGTATCGACGACTTGGTTTTGAAGAAATTGGCTTTTGGATGATGTATCGCTAATGTAACTGTTACAAAAAAGGCCTGATCATTCGACTAAATACACTTGAGATTTTGGTTGGTAAAGGTATTTTTTTTAGACTTTGCTCTGTTAGTAAAGAACTATCGGCTTTATCCATGGCAAGGGAATGTTTAATCGAAGCGAGCAGGTCATCTTGTTCAGTGACAAGATTAATTTCTTGATTATATAGAAAGCTACGTTGATCAAAGTTGGCTGTTCCAATATCACACCATGTTTCGTCAATCAGCAATACTTTAGTATGATAAAATCCATTTCTATAATAATAAATGGATGCACCTTGTTGGATTAGTTTCTTGAAAAATGGCAAAGCCGCTCCTTTTACGAAAGGGTGATCGGCTTTTTTTGGTACCAAAATAGTCAAGCCTACGCCACGGCGTAAAGCGGTCATTAACGAAGAAAAAATTCGTTTTGTTGGGATAAAATAAGGAGAAGCGATCGTGATGGAATTACTCGCTTGATTGATCCACTCGATCACGTTTTCTTCCAATTGGCCTGCTTCTGTTATTGTTAATGTACAAGCGATTCGATGTTCACTTTGTGACTTGGGCTTTGGTTGTTGGGTGTGATCCCAATCGTAATTAAAGGTTTGGTTAATTGCATCTGTGCATGTATCATCCTGCATTCGCAGATGATAGTCACGCCAGTGTCCTAATTTGTGATCATTCCCAAGATATTCTTTCCCAATATTAAAGCCACCAAAGTACGTGATCTCATCGTCGATTACCGTAACTTTACGATGATTGCGCTGATTTAAACGGTAAAAGAAAAAAGGAAGTTTCGGGGGATTAGCTTTTTTCACAAGCACACCAGTTTGTTTTAACTGCTTGATATATTTTCTTTTTACTTTAAAACAGCCAATCCAATCCATTAATAAATATACCTGAATCCCAGCCATTGCTTTTTCTTGTAAAAGGTTAAAAAATTTCTGGCTAACGGAATCATTCTCAATAATAAAAAAAGAGATCTTGATCGAACGCTTTGCGTGCAGAATATCCTCAAATAGCACATCATAAAACACGTTGCCTTCGGTGATTAATTGCCATTCACGTAATGAACTGGTATTTGCAGAGAAAACAGGCGCCTGTTTACGCATCATTTTATCTCCGATTTTAAAATCAAGCCATATCCCTAATGCTAAAATAATTAAAGTAAGTAGAATGCCTATCCGCATAGTAATGCTCCTTTACAATGTATCTTCTCTAGTTTTCCCGAGAAGCTAAAAATTATAAAAGGCATGATTTTTACGTGCGAATGCGTTACCATTATAAATAAGATGAAAAATGGGAGAGGTGGCAAACATGCAAAGGTTAGTGTTTTTTGTAGGCGTAGCCGGAACAGGAAAGACCACAGTTGCGAAAGAAATTGCTAAACAAATACCATGTGCATTTTTAGACCGTGATACAGTTGGTGGAAGGTTTGTTGAACGGTTTTTAGAAAAAGAAGGTCTGGATAAAAATGATCGAGATTCTGCGTTCTATAAAGATAATTTACGTGATCTAGAATATGATACAACGACAGATATTTGTATGGAAAACTTAGCAGCAGGTCAAAATGTATTTATGATTTCCCCTTTTACTGCTGAATTAAAAAATCCACAATGGATAGAAAATGTATTAAATCAAAGTGGAAAAACAAAGCAAGAAGTAGATGTTAAAGTCATCGCTGTTACACTTGAAGATATTAAAACGCAAAGGGAGCGAATAGAAGAGCGTGGGACAATTCGCGACACGTGGAAATTAGAAAACTGGGATAGTTATGAAACACGCGTGAATTTTGTTCCAACGATTAATTGGGATATACCTGAATCGAGTATCCGTATTTTCGATAATTCAGGTGATCTATCTGAACAAAAGGTGTCAGAGCTAGTTCATTTTATTCAAGCATAATCCCACTTTGCAAGGTGCAGATATTGCAATTTAGTTTTTGTACCCATATAATGTATTGGAGTAACGAAATTTGTTCATGTATAAGGTGAATAACTTCATACATAATCCTAGATAAATAAACAATAGAGGGAGTGCTTTGACGGTGAGCTTGGATAATTTAAGCCGCGAAGAATTACAGGAACTTTCAATGATTGATATCGCTAGTATGATACTACACGAAGAGAAAAAAGCAATCACCTATCAAGATATATATCAAAAGGTAGTTGAATTGAAACAGTTTAATGATGTAGAGCAAGCAGAAAATCTTGCGCAATTCTACACAGATTTAAATACTGATGGACGTTTTCTAAGTGTTGGGTCAGGACTTTGGGGTTTGCGTGACTGGTACCCAGTGGAACAAATCGAAGAAGAAGTAACAGGCGTTCAAAAGAAAAAGAAGAAAAAGAAAAAAACGACTACTAAAAAAGCGAAAAAAGAAGAGAAATATACAGATACAGATAATGATATTACCGAAGAAGAATTGGACTTCGATCAATCTAATTTTGATGATGAAGACGACACGTTTGATAGTTCAAGCAGTGAATCTGCTGAAGATGAAGATTTTGATCAAGACTTCGATGACTTTGACGATGAAAGTCTTGATGATGATTATGAAGACGATGAAGACGATCAAGATTACGATGAGGAAGATGATGATTCAGAAGAGGAAAACAAATAAGGAACTATGCCAGTCCTGTTTAAGCTCAAATTAACACTTGACTTTCAAATGTGTAATGGGTAAAATCTTATTTGGGCTCTATTATTTAATTTATATTAGAATAAACGTCCCCCTATGCGTAGGGGGACGTTTTTTATTTTTTTGTTTAGGCGATCTTTAATTAGTGATAAGTAAATGGGTTATACCTTGCTTGCTAACACATGGCTTTACCCATTTATTACGTTTTTACAAAAAGAGGTTAAAAAGGATAAGTATGAAAAGGACTAATCCATACCACATTATAAAAAGGAAGAGGGATGAAAAGTGACAAAATATATTTTTGTAACGGGTGGCGTTGTGTCATCGATTGGAAAAGGAATTATCGCAGCTTCATTAGGCCGCTTGCTAAAGAATAGAGGATTAAATGTGACGATTCAAAAATTTGATCCCTATATTAACGTAGACCCAGGAACCATGAGTCCCTATCAACATGGTGAAGTGTTTGTAACGGAAGATGGTGCGGAAACGGATCTGGATTTGGGGCACTATGAGCGTTTTATTGATATTAATTTAAATAAATACAGTAACGTGACGACAGGAAAAATTTATTCTACTGTTATTAAAAAAGAACGCCGTGGCGATTACCTTGGCGGTACGGTTCAAGTTATCCCGCATATTACGAACGAAATCAAAGATAAAGTATTTCAATCGGGTAAACAAACTAATGCCGATGTGGTGATCACGGAAATTGGTGGTACAGTTGGTGACATTGAATCATTACCATTTTTAGAAGCAATTCGACAAATCAAAAGTGATATCGGTAAAGAAAACGTGATGTATATTCATACGACGTTAGTTCCTTATATCAAAGCAGCTGGTGAATTAAAAACAAAACCAACCCAGCATAGTGTAAAGGAATTACGTTCGTTAGGAATACAACCAGATGTAATTGTGTTGCGTACAGAAATGGGTATCAGTCAAGAAATGAAAGAAAAAATTGCTTTATTTTGTGATATTAATGAACGAAATGTTATCGAGTCAACCGATGCAGAGACGCTGTATCATGTACCCCTTGCCCTACAAGCGCAACAATTAGACCAAATCACGTGTGAGCATTTTGGTTTAGCATGTCCACCAGCAGATATGATGGAGTGGATCGATTTAGCGGAAAAAGTAAAACATTTGACTAAAACGGTCACTATTGGATTGGTCGGAAAATACGTGGAACTTCCAGATGCTTATATTTCTGTTGTAGAAGCACTAAAACATGCTGGATATGATTTTGATGCAGAAATTTGTGTGCAATGGGTGAATGCTGAAGAAGTAACAAAAGATAATGTAAGGGAATTATTAAGTGGTGTAGATGGCATTCTAGTACCTGGTGGTTTTGGTGATCGTGGGATAGAAGGTAAGATTGAAGCAATTCGTCATGCAAGAGAATTAAAAATACCTTTCTTAGGCATTTGTTTAGGGATGCAATTAGCGACTGTTGAATTTGCTAGAAATGTGGTTGGACTAGCTGGTGCACACTCTGCTGAGATTGATCCAGAGACACCATATCCAATTATTGATTTACTTCCAGAACAAAAAGACATCTCTGATATGGGTGGTACACTTCGATTAGGTGTTTATCCATGTCGCTTAAAAGAAGGAACGAAAACACGTGCTGCTTACCAAGATGAAGATATCGTATATGAGCGTCACCGTCATCGTTTTGAATTTAATAATCAATTTAGAGATCAAATGGAAGCAGCAGGATTTATTTTCTCTGGAACTAGCCCGGATGGAAAATTGATTGAAACAATTGAATTAGAAGATCATCCATGGTTTATTGCATCGCAGTTTCATCCGGAATTCAAGTCACGCCCAACAAATCCACAACGACTTTTCCATGGTTTTATTGGTGCAGCTGTTAAAGAACGATAAGTTTAATGAAAAGGCGGAATTTTTTCCGTCTTTTTTGTTTGGAAAATGAAATACTTGAGAATATTTTTCATGTGAGAGTATTACAAATAGTAGACTATTAGGGGTTTTCTGTGTTTATGAGCGTATGAATTAGCGCGTTTATTCTTTATCAGAATGAGTCAATTTCATAACTTATTTCTATTTAATAAAACACAAATATTGCATCTTATTTTCTTTAATTTATACGTTATTTAAAAAGTGGAGGAAGCAAATGGAGAGACTCCACGAAAATAAAAAAACTATTTTCTTCGTGCGATGATTCGCTGACTAAAACCGTCACGTCTTGTGGGCCCGAGGTGAGGCCTTCGGAAAGCGACCTTATTTGCTGAGTGAATGGAGCTGATATGGTACATATAATTATATTATACGTGTTTGTCAAACAAATATTGAATTATGAAATTGACTCAGAATATATAGTTATTTATCGAACTTGCAGGAAAATGTATAAAATTCATAGAACTTTATAATATATCGGTCCTAATATAGAGTTACAAAATGGAATATTAAAGCTCTTTTTTGTATAGAGTAACCAATTTTAAAAAGGAAAAGAGGTGATAGTTTATGGTGAAATCAGTTTTGGTTGTAGATGATCAATTAGGGATTCGTTTATTACTTGAAGAAATTATCAAAAGTGAAGGTCATGTAGTACATAGCTTTGAAAATGGTTTGCAGGCCTTACATTTTATGAAGAAGCAAACCCCACCTGATTTACTCGTCATTGATTTCTGGATGGATATCATGAATGGAGCTGAATTAATTGAACAAATAGAAGCTGAAGAGATGTTCATCCCTACTATTATCATGAGTGGAGCAGCCGAAGAAGTGGAAGAACATACACACCAATTTGAATCCGTCAAAAAAATTCTAGCAAAACCGTTTAATATAGCACAAGTGAAGCAAGATATCAATGAGTTATTAACAAGTGATTAGTTGAATTGCACTTTTATTTGGCAGTTAAAAGAATTGCCTTCATAATTTATTCAAAAAAAAATTCGGAAATCGCTTTCAAATTATAAGATTTGTTGCACCTTTTTGTTGAAGTTGGTATTCTTATACTGTATCCAATCAACAAATACATTTGACTGGCTATAGGAATAGTATTTTATCTAATTTAAGGAGGAACATTCATGGCATTAGAATCAATGAAACAGATGCTAGAAGATGCGAAAAAAGGCGGCTATGCGGTTGGGCAGTTTAACCTAAATAACTTGGAATATACACAAGCAATCCTTCAAGCTGCTGAAGAAGAAAAATCTCCAGTAATCCTTGGGGTTTCTGAAGGCGCAGCACGCTATATGGGTGGTTATAACGTCGTAGTAGCAATGGTTAAATCTTTAATGGAAGCATACGGTACGACTGTACCAGTTGCTATTCACTTAGATCACGGTTCAAGCTTTGAACAATGTGCAAAAGCAATTCATGCAGGATTTACTTCTGTTATGATTGATGCTTCTCACGATCCATTTGAAGAAAATGTTGCAACTACTTCAAAAGTAGTAGAGCTTGCACATTTCCACGGTGTATCTGTTGAAGCTGAATTAGGGACTGTAGGTGGTCAAGAAGATGACGTTTCTGGAAGCATTATCTATGCAGACGCAAAAGAATGTCAAGAACTTGTAGAGCGTACAGGAATTGATTGTCTTGCTCCAGCGCTAGGTTCCGTACACGGACCTTACAAAGGCGAGCCAAACTTAGGTTTCAAAGAGATGGAAGAAATAGGTAAAGCTACTGGACTTCCACTAGTACTACATGGTGGAACTGGTATCCCAACTGCTGATATTAAACGTGCGATCTCCTACGCAACTTCAAAAATTAATGTGAATACAGAGAACCAAATTTCACAAGCGAAACGCGTTCGTGAAGTATTAGCTGAACAACCTGATCAATACGATCCACGTAAATACTTAGGACCTGGACGTGACGCAATTAAAGAAACAGTTATTGGAAAAATGCGCGAATTCGGTTCATCTAACCAAGCAAAATAAGTATCATAAAGAGAGCCATTCCTAAACGGAGTGGCTCTACCATATTTAGTATAACCTCTCAAAACTTTATTTCCCTCTCTTTCATAAATAAAACATGTCAAGGTAGAAACATCGGAAAAAAATTTGTATAATTAATCATATAACATGTATGCATGTTTTTGGTAAATTTGTGTAAACTATAAAATGATGTAATTAGTAAGCAGTTCTATTCTTAATGTAAGAATTAAATACAACATTTGAGGTAAACAATCAATAAAGTGAGGAATATGATATGCAAAAGCTAATGGTACAGGGTGGAACGCCATTAAACGGAAAAGTTAGAATCGGTGGGGCGAAAAACAGTGCAGTTGCATTATTACCTGCAGCGATTTTAGCAGACTCGAAAGTAATTATTGAAGGTCTCCCTAAAATTTCAGATGTAGGTGTCTTAGGTGATTTGTTAGAAGAAATTGGCGGAGAAGTCAAATGGAATGGACAAACTGTACATATCGATCCGACGCATATGACGCCGATGCCTCTTCCGAATGGGAAAGTCAAAAAGTTACGTGCATCCTATTATTTCATGGGAGCAATGCTCGGCAGATTTAAACAAGCGGTTATTGGATTGCCAGGAGGGTGTCATATTGGGCCAAGACCGATTGATCAACATATCAAAGGATTTGAAGCACTAGGAGCGAAAGTAACAAATGAACAAGGTGCTATTTATTTACGGGCTGATGAATTAAGAGGAGCACGCATTTATCTTGATGTGGTTAGTGTTGGGGCAACAATAAATATTATGTTAGCTGCAGTGAAAGCAAAAGGAAAGACAATTATCGAAAATGCTGCACGTGAGCCGGAAATTATTGATGTAGCGACATTACTAACTAGTATGGGAGCAAAAATTAAAGGTGCAGGTACCGATGTTATTCGAATTGAAGGCGTTGAAGAATTAACTGGCTGTATGCATACAATTATTCCAGACCGTATTGAAGCAGGTACTTATGTTATTATGGCTGCGGCCCAAGGAGAGAAGGTGCTCATTGATAATGTCATTCCGCAACATTTGGAACCTTTATTAGCTAAACTTAGAGAAATGGGTGTGGGAATTGAAGAAGGGGAAGAGCAATTACTAATTACCCCTAGTAAACAATTAGAATCAGTAGATATAAAAACACTTGTGCACCCTGGTTTCCCTACCGATTTACAACAACCCTTTACCTCGTTATTAACAAAAGCAAATGGTACTGGCGTTGTAACAGACACGATTTACCAAGCAAGGTTTAAACATATCGATGAATTACGAAGAATGAATGCAAAAATTAAAGTAGAAGGAAGTTCTGCCATTGTGTCTGGTGCTGCGCAATTGGAGGGAGCAAAAGTGAAAGCAAGCGACCTTCGTGCTGGGGCTGCATTGATTGTTGCGGGCTTAATGGCTGATGGTGTAACTGAAATTACAGGTGTGGATCATATCGATCGCGGCTATGAACAACTTACGGAGAAGTTATCTAACTTAGGAGCTGTTATTTGGCGAGAAGAAATGACAGAAAATGAATTGGAACAATTTCAAAATTCATAAAAATACACTTTAAGTTAGTCTATAAGAAAATTTGGGGTTGCCATATGGTAACTCCTCTTTTCACAAGCTTATCGGCAGTTTTTGAAAAATATAGTTGAATAATGCGTAAGAACGCGTTACGATAAAAGAGGTTTAATGATTACCGTTATTGGGAAAGATAATGTAAGAAAAGTAAAACTTCTAGTCTATCTATTTTAAATCTATTCCTTCACATCGCTTCTTGGTAGAATCATGTCATGTGAACATTTCAACTTCAAAGAAAACCAACCACATGCACATATTTCAATAACTTCCAATGCAAGAAGTATCCAAAAAATAACCATTGATGACGAAAGATATTGTAACTTTATAGATATGAACAAAGCTAAATAAATGAACAACAAGTTATTTACAAAAAAATATAGGTGTGGTGATTTTGTGTCCGAAGTAACCATTTCTCAATTAGAGACAATGACATTAAAAGATCTTTATGCGAAAGCTAGAGAGTATAAGGTATCGTATTATGCAAAACTAACAAAAAAAGAATTAATATTTGCCATTTTAAAAGCACAAGCTGAAAAAAGTGGTTACCTATTTATGGATGGTATCTTAGAAATTATTCCTTCTGAAGGGTTTGGTTTTCTACGCCCAATTAATTATTCTCCAAGTGCCGAAGATATTTATATTTCCGCTTCTCAAATTCGTAGATTTGATTTACGTAATGGGGACAAAGTTTCTGGAAAAGTTCGTCCACCAAAAGAGAACGAACGATATTATGGATTACTACATGTTGATGCAGTAAATGGGGAAAACCCTGAAATGGCAAAAGAACGTGTTCATTTTCCTGCGCTAACGCCTCTATACCCAGACCGCTTAATGAATCTAGAAACGGGTGCGAAAAACATTTCGACTCGTATCATGGATCTTATTACACCAGTAGGTTATGGGCAACGTGGATTGATTGTAGCGCCACCAAAAGCAGGAAAAACAATGCTACTAACGCAAATTGCTAATAGTATTACGACTAACCATCCGGAAGTTAAGCTTATTATTTTATTGGTAGATGAGCGACCAGAAGAGGTAACCGATATTGAGCGTTCGGTACACCCGGATGTGGATGTTGTTAGCTCGACATTTGATGAAGTACCAGAAAACCATATTAAAGTTTCTGAGCTTGTATTAGAGCGTGCAATGCGTTTAGTGGAGCATAAAAAGGATGTGGTCGTGTTAATGGATAGTATTACCCGTTTAGCACGTGCATATAACTTAGTGATCCCTCCAAGCGGCCGCACATTATCTGGCGGTATAGATCCAGCGGCATTTCATCGTCCTAAACGTTTCTTTGGTGCAGCTAGAAACATTGAAGAAGGTGGAAGCTTCACTATTTTAGCAACAGCTTTAGTAGAAACTGGTTCTCGTATGGACGATGTCATCTATGAAGAATTTAAAGGTACAGGTAATATGGAGTTGCATCTTGATCGTTCATTAGCACAACGACGTATTTTTCCTGCAATCGATATTTTGCGTTCAAGTACAAGAAAAGAAGAATTGCTTCTACCGAAATCACAATTGGATATTGTGTGGGCTGTTCGCAAATCAATGCAAGATTCTCCAGATTTCTTAGATCGATTCTTGCGCAAATTGAAATCAACGAAGAATAATGAAGAGTTTTTTCAACAATTGGAAGAAGAAGCAAAACGTAAAGGAACCATGAAAAGAACATAATTCGCTTCCATGCGCTTATTTTATATATGGTTATTTTAATCCCTGATAGTTGTATAAAGTTAAATAATAGAAAGCAAATCTTGCTCTTGCAAACAGACTTGCGCACTGTTATAATCTTTCTATATGACATAAAATGCATAGCACACAACAAGTGTGAATAACTCTGTTTCCAAAGGATTCAGGGCAAAAGGAGTGGAAAGATATGAAACAAGGAATTCACCCGGAATACAAAAAAGTTGTATTTCTTGACACAAGTTCTGATTACAAATTTCTTACCGGATCTACAAAGTCTTCTGAGGAGACAATTGAATGGGAAGATGGTAACACATACCCATTAATCCGTGTAGAAATTAGTTCAGATTCTCACCCGTTCTATACTGGTAAGCAAAAAGCCGACAAAGTTGGTGGCCGTGTAGATCGCTTTAAGAAAAAATATAACCTTAGCTAATCGTAGGATTAGTTAATGTAGAGGGCCATTTCTCTTTGAGGAATGGCTCATCTTAACGGTATAATAGAAAAAATAAAACAGGCCAATGGGTACAAGCCTGTTTTATTTTTTGTTGTTTTCATAAAAATTTCTTAACGTAGCTTAATTAGTTATAATGTGATGAGAGCAAGAGCTTAACACGCTACTTATGGATTTATTTAAAATGATAAAAACGGTCATGTTGAGTAATCTTTAGTTTGCGGGAATATATAACTAAGGATTGGTAACTGATCGCATTCGTCTTGGGATAAGCAATGTTTGTCAAAAAGATAAGGCTATAGATGCAAGGAGATGCTGAATAAATTAGCGAATGATGTAAAAAGAGCATTAAAATCAGCAGCTTGTTTTACATAGGAAAGGGGAGGCTACAACGTGTATGTAATGAAACAAAGTGGTTGGGTAGAGGTCATTTGCGGGAGTATGTTTTCGGGTAAATCTGAAGAATTAATTCGACGTGTGAGAAGGGCAACTTATGGAAAACTAACGGTACGTGTTTTTAAACCGGCGATTGATAATCGTTATGCGGAAGAATCGGTTGTTTCTCATAACGGCAATACCATTTTAGCTAGACCAGTTGCATGTGCTGACGATATCATTGAACAAATGGATAAAGATATAGATGTTGTTGGAATAGATGAAGTACAATTTTTTGACGATAAAATTGTAGAAATTGTTGATGAACTTGCTAATCATGGACATCGGGTAATCGTAGCGGGTCTTGATACAGATTTTCGTGGTGAACCTTTTGGTCCAATGCCGAAACTTATGTCTTTAAGTGAATCTGTTTCTAAATTAAATGCCATTTGCCCTATCTGCGGATCACCGGCTAGTAGAACCCAGCGATTAATTGATGGGCAACCAGCATCGTACGATGATCCAGTTATTTTAGTCGGTGCTTCTGAATCTTATGAACCACGTTGTCGCCATCACCATGAAGTTCCTAACAAACCAAGACCAGCGATTCATAACACGGCTAAATCAAATACGAGAAAATAACCAAGAAGTTGGGACAAAAGTGAATGAAGATCCCTGATAAATGAACGATGATAACCTATTTTATCATCGTTCGTTTTTAGTTAGAAAACATAACTAAGTAACTGGAAATATATGAGACTCTAGCGGGAACAGCGTATATTTTCGATGGGACGAGTAATCGCAGTCCCACGAGTCGAAGATCCACTTTGTAAAGCGGTTAGAAGTTAGACGAAAACCGTCCCGTCCTGTGTGCCCGTAGAACGCGAGTGTATTTTCAGGTTTGATGGTTAAGCTCTCCTCAATCATTCGTATACTGTAGTTAAAAATTAGTTTGGTCCCAGCCCCTTTATTGATAACTAAAACAAAAGTGATTTTGACTGACAATCCGTACTATATTATAATAAAGAGTATTGTATGATATAGGATGGACTGTGTGTGTAAAAGAAAAAGAGGTGAACAACGTGCTTGATAAATTACAATCATTAGAAGCTCGTTATGACAAATTAAATGAATTATTAAGTGATCCTGACGTTATCAGTGATACAAAAAAACTACGAGAGTATTCTAAAGAACAAGCAGACTTAACAGATATAATTCAAGTGTATCGAGAATATAAAGACATCTCTAGTCAATTAGAAGATGCCAAGGCAATGCTAGAAGATAAATTAGATGATGAGATGCGCGAAATGGTTAAAGCTGAAATTGATGAGTTAGAGCCTCAAATTCCTGAGTTAGAAGAAAAACTCAAAATATTGCTATTACCAAAAGATCCAAATGATGAGAAAAACGTTATTATGGAAATTAGAGGCGCAGCTGGTGGCGATGAGGCAGCACTATTTGCTGGTGACCTTTACCGTATGTATTCCCGTTATGCAGAAGCACAAGGTTGGAAGATGGATGTAATGGAATCCAACTCAACTGGTGTTGGTGGCTACAAAGAGATTATTTTTATGATTAATGGTAGCGGTGCTTATTCAAAATTGAAATATGAGAATGGAGCTCACCGTGTCCAACGTGTTCCTGAAACAGAATCAGGCGGAAGAATTCATACCTCTACTGCTACGGTTGTTGCACTTCCTGAAACAGAGGATGTCGAAGTGGATATTCATGAAAAAGATATTCGTGTAGATACATTTGCCTCTAGTGGTCCAGGAGGTCAAAGTGTAAATACAACTATGTCTGCGGTGCGTTTAACGCATGAACCAACTGGTATTGTCGTTTCTATGCAAGATGAGAAATCACAAATTAAGAATAAAGAAAAAGCAATGAAAATCTTGCGAGCTAGAATCTATGATAAGTTTCAACAAGAAGCACAAGCAGAATATGATCAAGAAAGAAAATCAGCGGTTGGATCTGGTGACCGTTCGGAACGAATTCGAACCTATAACTTTCCACAAAACCGTGTGACCGATCACCGGATTGGTTTAACCATTCAAAAGTTAGATCAAATTTTAGAAGGTAAGCTTGATGAGATCATTGATGCTTTATTGATGGAAGAGCAGACCAATAAAATGGAACAAATTGGTGAATAATATGAGACAGCAGAACGTACATGAAGTCCTTCAATGGGCTTCTCTTTTTTTAGAAAAGCATAATCGGGAACCAAAAGTTGCAGAGATCTTACTACTCCACCATCTGCAGATTAATAAATCACAGTTATTGATGCGTTTGCGAGACATTATGCCAGCAGCATCACTAATCGCTTATCAACAGGATCTTAAGGCACATGCAGATACAGGTGTGCCTGTGCAACATCTAACGGGCTATGAGACATTTTATGGACGAGATTTTTATGTGGATAAAAATGTACTGATTCCACGTCCTGAAACAGAAGAGTTGGTATTAGGAACATTAGAGAGACTAACAGGCAACCAAGCCCCGTTGACAGTAGTAGATGTTGGTACAGGTAGTGGCATTATCGGTATAACAATGAAACTTGAACTACCATCGTTAGACATGCATGCTGTGGATATTTCTCAGCCAGCCCTAACCATTGCAAAACGAAATGCTGACACACTGCAAGCGAACCTCTCTTTTGAACAGAGTGATTTTCTAACGAGTTGGGTTGATGCGGGTAGAACAGCGGATGTGATTATTTCTAATCCACCCTATATCCCCTGGGAGGAGGAATTTACGTTAGCTGATACGGTAAAAAACTTCGATCCTTCACTAGCATTATTTGCGGAATCAAATGGGTTGTATGCTTATCAACAAATTGTTAAACAAGCAACAAAAGTGTTAGCCGCAAGGGGATTACTGGCCTTTGAAATTGGTGCTCAACAAGGAGAAGCGGTTAAGCGTATTATTCAACTTCAGTTTCCTAAAAGTCATGTGGAGATTTGCCAAGATATCAACGCCAAGGATCGAATGGTTTTTGCCTCGATTAACTAACAGTTTCATTCAAACGTAATGAATGTTTAAAGTATAAAAAATATTAGATTCGTAGTTTAAAAGAAAAACAGCTTGCCCATACTGTTTGTATAGCTTACAGTGAGGAGCGAGTAAATTGAAAAAAAATAGTGTTTTATTTATTACGTTATTTATCGTTTTATTTATGATAGGAAATCAATGGTGGACCAATCAGAGAGCAGAAGCGAGTGAATATCAAGTGATCCCAGATGAAGCCATCCGTTTGCGCATTTTGGCTAATAGTGACGATGAAGCGGATCAGGTGGTTAAGCGGATCGTTAGAGATCGTGTGAACCAAGAAATTAATAAATGGGTAGAAGAATTAGAATCGATTGAGGCAGCAAGACAAATCATCCAAAAGCGGTTACCGATTATCCGAGATATCGTGGAACAAACGCTTCTCGATGAAAACGTGACAACCAACTATCAAGTCGACTATGATGATGATGTTCAATTTCCTGCAAAAGTTTATGGGAACAATGTTTATCCAGCTGGTGAATACGAAGCTATTTTAATTACGTTAGGAAAAGGAGAAGGAGCAAACTGGTGGTGCGTCTTGTTTCCGCCGTTATGCTTTTTAGACTTTTCTAATGGGACTACTGTCGCTGCAGAAGAGAAAAATCCACAACCAGAAGAAGAAGAAGAAGAGGTTGAAGTAAAGTTTTTTTTCCTAGAATGGTTTAGATGAGGTATAAAACTACACATCTATCATAGAAATACTAGAAAGATAGATTTCTATGAGGAGATGATGAAATGGACTGTTTAAAAGCAAGTGATCTACCAGTAGAGAATTGGCTTGATTTTTTCAATCACCAATATCCAGCGAACGTAACGGAAGATTTGATACAAGTGTATGGCTATTTTATTAAAAGTGATAAGCTTCAAGCGTTTTTTGTATTACTGCCGATAGGTGAGCGAAGTGTGCAACTCAAGCATTTATACATAAAGGATAAATTAGCTCCGGTATATGTTTTAGCAATAATAGAAATCTGTATTCAATTAGTAAAAAAGAAAAACTTTGACCATCTATACGTGTATAGTGAACAAGATACCTTGAATCAACTAGTGCAACAATTGCAATTTGAAATTAGTGAAGAACCATTTACTTATCAACAATCTAACGGAAGATGGTGGAGTTTAGCTGTGAATAACAATAAAGTTTATTAACAACTGTGGATAACCCCTGTTGGTAACTTGTGTATAATGTAAATCTAGTGTAAATAATATTATTACTGGGTAAAACATGTAAAGTAAGAGGATGCAAGGAACGTAAGCGTTTGTGCATATGTAGATAAGTTGTTGATAACTTGTGGTAAAATTGTTGATAACGTGTTTCTATTATTTTTAAGAACAGTAACATTACACAAACGAAGAAGTTTACATGATAAAAGGAAGGATTACGGATGGAGAGACAGACAAGCTATTGGACAATTAGAACATTAGATCAAGAAAGTGAACAAGCAATTCAGCAAGCCGCTGCTTTATGGAAAGAACAAGAATTGATTGCTTTTCCTACCGAAACAGTTTATGGATTGGGAGCAGATGCGACCAAAGAAGGGGCAGTAGCAAAAATATTTGAAGCAAAAGGAAGACCTGCTGATAATCCACTTATCGTTCATGTAGCTGATGTGAATCAAATTGCTGATTATGTGAAGCAAGTCCCCCCTATAGCTCAAAAATTAATGGATGCTTTCATGCCTGGGCCAATCACGCTTATTTTACGAAGTAATGATAAGCTTGCCCGTAATGTGACTGCTGGTTTAGATACAATAGGTATTCGCGTACCGGATCATCCTATTGCCCGTGAATTGTTGCGAGCAGCGAACCTTCCAATTGCAGCCCCAAGTGCGAATACATCTGGAAAGCCAAGCCCGACAAGCGCTATCCATGTGTATCATGATTTGTATGGGAAAATTGCTGGGATTGTTGACGGTGGTCTAACAGGTGTTGGCGTTGAATCAACGGTGGTTGACTGTACAGGAAATATTCCGGTTATTTTACGACCAGGTGGCATTACCCAAGAAGAAATTGAAAAAATTACTGGTGTGCTAACAATTGGTTCAACGATGGAAAAGCAAGTGGAGAAACCAAAAGCACCAGGAATGAAATATAATCATTATGAACCAGACGTCCCCCTTTGGTTAGTAGAAGGCGACGAAGCATTCTTTCAAACGGAAATTAATCGCTTAAGTAAAGAAGGACTAAAGGTTGGTGTAATGGCAAGTGAAGAATTACTAGCCAAGCTACATGTAGCTAATCCAAAAAGCTGCGGCTCTTTAGAAGATTTAACTACTATTGCTGTTCACTTATACGACACACTTCGTTCTTTTAAAGCAGAAGAGATCGATATTATTCTTAGTGAGACTTTTCCAAAAGAAGGTATTGGCCAAGCCGTTATGAATCGATTAGAGAAAGCAGCTTCAGCAACAACTAAATCAAGTTGCTAATGCAAAGCGCAGTAGTTTTAGAAAACACTAACATAAACAAACCTAAAAGGAATCATAAAAATCGAGATTTACTTTGGTAATTCTGCATCATATCTCTACCTGTTGGCACATATAGTAGATTAGCATGTCCGATAGGTGGAGGGAAGATGATGGATTATAATGAAACATTATCATTGTTTATTATGGCTGTGGCGCTTAGTATGGATGCTTTCTCTGTTGGTTTAGGAATGGGGTTACAGTTACTACGATTAAAGCGAATTTTTTTTATTGGTCTAACAGTAGGGTTTTTTCATATTGCTATGCCTTTTGTTGGAATGCTAATGGGAAGATTTATCTCTTCTAAATTAGAAGGGGCAGCTACCCTGGGAGCAGGTCTGTTATTATTTGGATTGGGAATGCATATGATTTTGCAGTTATTTCAAGCGGAACGGAAACAGCCCATGAAACCGATTGGACTAGGACTTTTTCTATTTGCTTTTAGTGTAAGTGTGGACAGTTTTTCTGTTGGACTTAGCTTAGGTATGTCTGGGGTTAGAATAGTCGTAACTACCTTTTTATTTGGATTGACAAGTACTGTTTTCACTTGGACAGGCCTACTATTAGGAAAACGTGCCAGAGGTTTATTAGGCATTTACAGCGAGGTGTGTGGAGGCTCTATTCTATGTGGGTTCGGACTTCATTTTATTTTTGGTTAAGTTCTCCTTCTTCATTATCGGACATAAGTGATTTTCTAAAATTATTTTTCCTCCAAGTTAGTTAATTATAAGCGCATTCCTTTCATCGTCAAACATCCTTTTGGCGTTTTTTTATTGGAACAAATTCCTAATTAGAAGAGAAACAGTATGATTCTGCTTGGTATATATGATATAGTTTGATTAAAGAATTTATGAAGGAGCTAACCAAGCATGAATGTATTATTTGTTTGTACCGGTAATACCTGTCGAAGTCCAATGGCAGAAGCGCTGCTACAGCAAAAAACAAATATAAAGGTGAAGTCAGCCGGATTGTTTACGGTAGATGGGTTACCAGCATCTCAAGGAACAAAGCAAGCATTAGAATCTGTTGATATCTCTCATCCCCATCAATCGAAACAAGTCACCGAAGCATTGGTAGACTGGGCGGATTTAATATTAACCATGACGATGCGTCATAAAGAAACTTTAATTTCTACTTATCCGCAATTGTTTGATAAGGCCTACACGTTAAAAGAGTATGTACTATTAGATGGTAAATCGACGTGGGAACAGCTCACCAAAGCCTATCGGCGATTAGAAGAGAAGCGGTTAACCGTTCAGCACGAAAAAAACCACCCATTAACTGAGCAGCAAATGCGTGCATTTTTACGAGAAGAACAAGATGAAATTGATCGATTAGAAAGAGAACTACCAAACTATGATATTGAAGACCCATTTGGAGCAGATCATGCAACTTATCTCGCAACACTTAAAGAAATGGAAGTGTATGTGGATAAGTTAATTGATAAAGTGAACAAGCGTACGAACGAGTAATCTGATAGTAGAAATAATGATATTGTTGTCAAAGCTAGTTGGTGAAAACGACATATATATTTTCAATAAGGAAGTGGATGGAATTATGTCATTAGAAAAACAACTTGAGGCATTATTAGCAGAATGGATGGCCACAGATTATTTGCGTAAAGGAGAGCTTTTTGTTGTTGGGTGTTCTACGAGTGAGGTATCCGGTGCAACGATTGGTACCTCTGGAAGTGAAGAAGTGGCACATTCTATTTTTAAGTATATGCAGAAACTACAAGAAAAAACGGGGATCGAGTTAGCTTTTCAATGTTGTGAACACTTAAATCGTGCTTTAGTAATCGATCGGACGGTTGCAGAGCGCAAGGGATATGACCCTGTTCACGTGGTACCAGTCAAACACGCAGGTGGATCAATGGCAACGTATGCGTTTCATCACATGGACGATCCCGTATTGGTAGAGCATATTCAAGCGCATGCCGGCATTGATATTGGCGAAACCATGATTGGTATGCATGTAAAACCCGTCGCAGTACCTTTGCGATTTAACCAACGATTTTTAGGGCAAGCACGTGTGAATGCTGCTTATACAAGGCCAAAATTAATTGGTGGCGCTCGCGCTATATATGAGTGATTTGTTCGTGCGTATTAGATTAAGACTTGTTTTTTAATCAAACAGTAAATGATGAAATTGATTCAGATAATAAAATAGGAACAACAAATCGTTTTTTTTAAGCGATTTGTTATACATAGATGCAATGCCACAATTCTATTATTTAAGGGGGATTATGAAATGAAGCATGTGAAAGCAAATGATTTAGAACTTTTTGAAGCAATGGAACAAGAAAGGGCTCGTCAACACGATAAGATTGAGTTAATTGCTTCTGAAAACTTTGTTTCAGAAGCGGTTATGGAGGCACAAGGATCTGTACTAACGAATAAATATGCAGAAGGGTATCCGGCGCGCAGGTATTATGGTGGTTGCGAATATGTTGATATTGTTGAAAATTTAGCAAGAGATCGAGCAAAGCAATTGTTTGGAGCAGAACATGCGAATGTGCAGCCGCATTCTGGTGCGCAAGCAAATATGGCTGTTTATTTCTCGATTTTGAATCCCGGGGACACGGTTTTAGGGATGGATTTAAACCACGGTGGACACCTTACCCATGGAAGTCCAGTCAATTTTAGCGGTACATTATATAACTTTGAGGCATATGGTGTTGATCAAAAGACTGAACAAATTGACTATGATGCTGTTTTAGCAAAAGCAAAAGACGTACAACCAAAGCTTATTGTTGCTGGTGCAAGTGCCTATCCACGCACGATCGATTTTGAACGTTTCCGTCAAATTGCCGATGAAGTTGGTGCTTATCTCATGGTGGATATGGCGCATATTGCTGGATTGGTAGCTGCAGGTTTACATCCAGATCCAGTGCCGCATGCGCATTTCGTAACTACCACAACCCACAAAACATTACGTGGCCCTCGTGGTGGCATGATTTTGTGTAAAGAAGAATTTGCCAAGCAAATTGATAAATCGATATTCCCTGGTATCCAAGGTGGCCCTTTAATGCATGTGATTGCTGCTAAAGCAGTGGCTTTTAAAGAAGCTTTAGCACCTGATTTTACCGATTATGCGAAACAAATTGTAGCCAATGCGAAACGATTTGCTGAAGGATTGAATCAAGCAGGTATCCGTTTGGTCTCTGGCGGAACAGACAATCACTTATTGTTATTAGATGTACGTGATTTGGCATTAACGGGGAAAGAAGCAGAACAAGCACTTGATGAGATAGGTATTACAACGAACAAAAATACGATCCCATTTGATCCAGAAAGTCCGTTTGTTACAAGTGGGGTACGTATTGGTACAGCTGCAATTACGACACGTGGATTCTCATTTGACGAAGTAGATGAAGTAGCTGCTATTATTGGGGAAACATTAAAGCATCACCAAGATGAAAATAAATTAGCCGAAGCAAAAACGCGTGTGAAAGCTTTGGCTGATAGATTTCCACTCTATCAATGGTAATATAGCAACGACATATGCTTGTTTAGTTACATTGCAGGGGATTTTGTTTGAAACGACAAAATTACTTCATTTAATTAGGGCAATGTATAAAGATGACCATTCTAAAAGTGTGACCTTTATAAAAAAATCTTGAATCACTAAATCTTTGCTTGAAACAAGCTTTATTTTTCAGTACACTCTTAAAAGATGTAAAAAAAACGATAAGGAGTGATCGGAATTGGGTAATGTATTTGTATTAGACCATCCACTCATTCAGCACAAGCTAACGTATATAAGAAAAAAAGATACGGGGACGAAAGAATTCCGTGAATTAGTAGATGAAGTAGCAGGATTAATGGCGTTTGAAATTACGCGTGATTTACCTGTAGAAGAGAAAACAATTGAAACACCAGTTACTACAGCAGTAACGAAGACGTTGAGCGGAAAAAAAATCGGTTTAGTACCTATTTTACGTGCAGGCTTAGGCATGGTAGACGGTGTTTTACGCTTAATACCAGCCGCAAAAGTTGGACATGTCGGTTTATATCGTGATCCGGAAACATTACAACCAGTCGAATATTATATTAAGCTCCCTTCTGATATCGAAGAACGTGAATTAATTGTAATTGATCCGATGCTTGCTACTGGTGGTTCAGCAAATGATGCAATTGCATCATTGAAAAAACGAGGCGCAACAAATATTAAATTAATGTGCCTAATTGCTGCGCCAGAAGGGGTAGATTTAATTAAAAAAGAACATCCAGATGTCGATATCTATCTTGGCGCCCTAGATGAAAAACTAAACGAAAAAGGTTATATCGTCCCTGGTCTAGGTGATGCAGGTGACCGTTTGTTTGGAACAAAATAATTATTCTCTTGAAGCGCTACGCTATGTAGCGCTTTTTCAAAATATTATCAATGTATAAAATAACTAATTAAAAAGATGCCATTGGGAGAAAACGGAGTGAGTGAAGTGTCAAAAAGAATAAAAGTTATGTCCATTTTTGGAACAAGACCAGAAGCCATAAAAATGGCACCACTTGTGCATGAATTAAAGAAAAGATCGGAAACATTCGAATCAATGGTTACTGTAACAGCGCAACATCGTGAAATGTTGGATCAAGTATTAGATGTTTTTGGTATTACACCAGATATTGACCTGAATATTATGAAACAACGACAAACGCTAGCCCAAATTACAACTAGAGCACTAGAAGGACTGGACATTGTTATGAAAAACAATGCACCTGATATGGTCCTTGTTCATGGAGACACAACGACCACTTTAGCAGCCTCACTTGCAGCTTATTATAATCAAATTGCAGTTGGTCATGTGGAAGCTGGATTGCGTACTTGGGATAAATATTCTCCATATCCGGAAGAAATGAATCGACAACTTACAAGTACACTGGCTAACCTTCACTTTGCGCCAACGAATAAAGCAAAGCAAAATTTACTGGCCGAAAATAAACCATCGGAGACTATTTTTGTTACTGGTAATACTGCAATAGACGCCTTGAAAACAACAGTGAATAATACGTATAGCAGTGATGTGTTAGATAAATTTTCTGGTAAACGATTAGTATTAATGACTGCACATCGTCGGGAAAATCTAGGGAACAATATGCAACAAATGTTTCAAGCAATCAAACGATTAGTAGATAAACACGAGGATATCCACGTTGTGTATCCAGTTCATTTGAATCCAGTTGTACAAAAAGCGGCACAACAAATTCTAGGCGATCATGAACGCATTGATTTGATTGCTCCGTTAAGTGTAGTTGATTTTCATAATTTTGCAGCTCGTTCCCACTTAATTCTAACAGACTCTGGAGGTGTTCAAGAAGAAGCCCCGTCTTTAGGAGTACCCGTACTTGTTTTACGAAATACAACAGAACGTCCAGAAGGCATTGAAGCAGGAACATTAAAATTAGCTGGTACCCAGGAAGAAGATATCTTTCAATTAGCTGATCACTTATTAAGTGATAATGAAGCGCACCAACAAATGGCGCGTGCAACAAATCCGTATGGGGATGGACAAGCAAGCCGACGTATTGGAGATGCAATAATAGATTATTTTAACAAATAAAAGGAGGAATCTTGACGATGGTCAAGGTTTTTCCTTTTATTAAAAGCCTATTTTTAAATGTAACTGCATAGAAATATTTTCTTTTCTCCATACTAGAAGAAAAATTGAGGAGAAATACATATGCAACGTTTTTGCTTTCTATCACTTCTTATTGTATCTATCGCTATCGCTCTTCCTGAAGTTATCCACGCAACCATTAATGATGATGAACAACAATTAATTATTGAAGTGAATGGTGATCCATATCAACAAAAAAACTACATTGAAACATACTATCCTACCATTAAAGTAATTGAGGTTTATCACACCTTATTTAAAGGACTCGCTCTCCAAGCAAAAAACCGACAATTTAATCGATTAGAAAATGAGAATTTCATCAAAAATACATATGCCGTCCAAACGTATCAAACACAAGCAGAGGAACCAATAAATGAAAGTGTGCCGTTTTTAGTATCACCTCAAATTCGTTCCAATTATACTGGTAAAGGTGTGAAGGTGGGGGTGATTGACACAGGAATAGACTATCATCACCCTGATCTTAACAAGAATTACCGTGGAGGATTTGACTTGGTCGATTATGATGATGATCCGATGGAAACAACGGCAGAACAAGGTGAACCAACGATTCATGGTACACATGTAGCAGGAATTATTGCTGCAAATGGAAAGATGAAAGGAATGGCGCCTGAGGCATCGTTGTATAGTTATCGAGCATTGGGGCCTGGGGGTGGAGGAACTTCAGTTCAAGTAATTGCTGCATTAGAAAAAGCTGTTAACGATGGAATGGACATTGTGAATATGTCATTAGGAAATACAGTCAATGGTCCAGATTGGCCAACGAGTGTAGCGGTGAACCGAGCAGTGGAAAAAGGCGTTAGCGTTGTTATTGCAAATGGAAATGCAGGACCTGCTAATTGGACTGTAGGGTCCCCTGCTACGGCAACCAAAGCAATAGCAGTTGGAGCCTCTACCCCAATAGTCACAGATGCTTACTTGTCAGATCGTTTTGCTCGGAAAGAGATACCGATAAATTCCATGATCGGAAGTCCTGCTTGGGATTTTCAACGTGATTATCAACTAATTGATGGAGGCATTGGAGCGAAAGATCTTTCCGATGCAAAGGGAAAATTAGTATTAATGGAACGTGGTAAGCTTACTTTTACAGAGAAAGTGAAGCAAGCAGAAAAGGCTGGAGCTGTTGGTGTGATTATTTATAATAATGAAAAAGGTGCATTTCAAGCAGGATTGGAGGCATCAAGTAACATTCCGGCTGTATCCGTATCCAAATCCGCAGGAGATTGGCTAAAGAAACAAATTGAAAAGAACCAAACTTACTGGATAGATACGACGTATAAACAAACGCAAGATCAAATAACTGCTTTTAGCTCCAGAGGCCCAGTAACTGCTAATTGGGCGATTAAACCTGAAATTGTGGCACCTGGAGCTAATATACTAAGTACCGTACCAAGCAATAGCTATCAAGCTTTACAAGGAACAAGTATGGCAGCCCCTCATATTGCAGGTGCCCTAGCATTAATAAAACAAGCGCATCCTGATTGGACACCCGCAAAACTAAAAGCAGCGCTGTTAACACAAGCGAAACCGCTTCAGCATAACGAGCTGTTGTATGCCCCTATTGAGCAGGGAATGGGACGCATCCAGCTATCTGAAGCGATTAATACAGACACTTTGTTATACCATCCCCTATTGTCATTTGGAAAAATAGCTAAAGGGAAGCACACGGTAACTGCAAATGTAGAAGTTGAAAATATTTCAGCAAAACCAAACACCTTTCGTTTTGATTTACCGAAACAACAACAAGGATTGCGTTGGTATTTGCCTAAAACATTCACTGTAGATCCCGGAGAAAAAGTTACCGTTCCAATTGAAATAGCTATTGACTCTAATCAGTTAAACCAAGGGATTCATGAAGGTTGGTTAACACTTTCTAGTCAGACGGATCGTTTTCATATACCGTATTTGTTTGTTAATCAACAAGCTGATTATCCAAAAGCAATGGGATTAGACGTAGTGATGAAACCTTTCGATAAGAAAAATTATATCTGTCAACTATATGTCCCAGATGATGCGAACAGAGTAAAGATTGATTTATACGATCCTGATACGATGGTTTTTGTGAAAACCATTGTTGACCAAACCAATCAATTAAAAGGGATAATGGAACAAACGATTGCATCAGACAAATTACCTCCGAAAGGAAAATATATAGCAGATATTTTAATTGAAACTGAGCAAAAAGAAGCATTTCATGAACAAAGCGCAGTTGTGATTGAGTGAATCGAATGGAGCTGATATGATGGACATGTATACAAAAATTTTGCAAGTTTGAAGAAAACTTCACAAATTTGTTGCTTACCTTTTTATGATTTATCCCTTATAATAAAAAATAGACGTTTTATTGATAGTAGCGTCTGTACTACGATATTAGCTGGCTTATCAGCTGAAAGCAGAAAATGATTTGACAGGGAACCTCCCCTAATGTAAGCTAAAATTTGATGAATGATAAGGTTTTCATGTGATTTTTATCACTGAAATTATTATTGTGTTGTGTTATTAAAGATTTTTGAATCTGTTTCAATGACTATCAAAGGTTTATTTCATTGAAAGTAACACTCATTCAATCATTTACTTAGGGAGGAACGTGCATTTGTCACTTTCTGATTATGATGCTTTGTCAGCTAGACAAAAAAAGTGGATGCTATACTACCTTTCACTGTTAGTAGTAGCAGCTATCCTCACACGTTACCATACTTTTTTTACAGGGTTGACCCTTGGTACCGTTTTTAGTTTTTATAACTTGTGGCTTATGCATCGCAAAGTGCAAAAGTTTGGTGATGCAATTCAGCATGGTGAGAAAATGTTTGGTTTAGGAACCTTTTCTCGGTTCGCATCAGCTGTATTAGGCGTGCTAATAGCCCTTGAATTACCAGCATACTTTGATGTGTTTGGTGTAATTTTTGGATTATTGACAATGTATGTTGTCATGATCATAGATTTTATAGTTGATACCAGAAGACTGAATATGAAGGAAAAGAGGTGAGAAACATGGATCATGAAGCACCGATAACCCATGATTTTTTAGGTATTTCCTGGTTGGATTATAATCAATCTACCGTACTAATGATTTTTATTACTTGTGTCATTGTGTTTATTCTCGGAGTTGTAGCAAGTCGGAATTTACAAATGAAACCGACTGGATTCCAGAACTTTATGGAATGGCTAATTGACTTTGTAAAAGGTATTATCAATGATGCGATGGATTGGCGCACAGGTAAGATGTTTTTACCACTTGGTTTAACGCTGATCACATATTTGTTTGTAGCTAACATTCTAGGTGTCATTACACTGGGGGTTTTTGGTCATGAATTATGGTGGAAATCACCAACATCAGATGCAGGTGTTACGTTATCTCTAGCAGCCCTTATTATTCTATTGTCTAACTTTTATGGTATCAAATTAAGGGGTGTGAAACATTACGGGAAACAGTTTGCCCAACCACAAGCATTTATGATCCCTTTTAAAATCATTGAAGAGTTTACCAATACGATGACATTGGGTTTTCGTTTGTTTGGGAATATCTTCGCAGGGGAGATTTTACTTTCATTAATTACAAAAATGGCGTTGTCCTCATTAGGCGTTGTAACTGTTGTGGCAATCGTTCCAATGATGGCTTGGCAAGGTTTTAGTCTTTTTGTAGGTGGAATTCAAGCATTTATCTTTACGATGTTAACAATGGTTTATATGTCTCATAAAGTGACAGTTGACCATTAAAATACAATGTAGAAAATAAAAATTTTTACATATTTTAAAGGAGGATATTTTTCATGGAAGCATTAGCAGCAGCGCTAGCAGTAGGTCTAGCAGCATTAGGTGCAAGTATTGGGAATGGTCTTATTGTTCGAGGTACAGTTGAGGGGATTTCACGTCAACCAGAATTAAGAGGTCCATTACAAACAGTTATGTTAATTGGTATTGCATTAGTAGAGGCGATTCCGATTTTCGCTGTAGTTATCGCGTTTATGGTTATGTAATATAGCAAAAAAGTAAACAAAATGGCGAAGTGTGCTGATTCGTATCATCTTCGCCATTATATATGTAACATGAAAATGTTATAAAGTTTCAAATAAAGGCTTTCACCATGGGACTTGGCGATGAGCCAAGTCCTTTACAGTATATCAATGATTGTTGGTATACCATGTTGTTCATTGTTAGGAAAAGTGGTTGAAAGGAGTGAATGTCGTGCAAGGAGTAAATAGCTTTATGGTTGTTGGAGCTGGTGGTGTCGGTGACTTAGAAATAGGAACGATTATTTTCTCGCTTTTAAGTTTTGCCCTACTATTGCTTCTATTAAAAAGGTTCGCATGGGGTCCATTAATGAACAAAATGGAAGAACGTGAGAACTATATTGCAAATGAATTGGATGTTGCTGAAAAAAATAGATTAGAGGCAGAAAAAGCTTCTAAAGAAGCAAACGAAAAATTGATGCAAACGCGTCAAGAAGCACAATCAATTATTGAAGAAGCAAGAAAAGCAGGTGCCAAACAAGAAGAAACAATAATTGAAGCTGCGCGAAAAGCAGCAAATGATATTAAACAACAAGCACAAGCAGATATTAAGCAAGAAAAAGAACAAGCAATTCAAGCGTTGCAAGATCAGGTTGCAAGTCTGTCCGTTCAAATTGCAACGAAAGTAATTGAAAAAGAAATTAATACGGAAGATCAAGAACGATTAATTTCTGACTATATGAAACAGTTAGGTGAAGAGTAATGAGTAATGCAATGATATCCAAACGATACGCAGAAGCTCTTTTTGAATTAGCGGGAGAAAAACAATTAATAGAATCGATGGAATCTGAACTATTAATTGTGAAAGAAGTTTTTCAACAAAATCAAGAATTAATCCTTTTTTTGTCGAATCCAGCTTTTGATAAAGTGGATAAGAAACAACTAATTGATCATGCATTTCGTGATTTTTCTGTTGAAGTAACAAATACATTAAAGTTGTTAATTGATCATCATCATGAATCGATTGTTGTTGAATTGGTAGATGCGTTTGTTCACCTAGCCAATGAAGCAAAGGGAATTAAACAAGCAATTGTCTATTCCGTTCGTGCTTTATCAGAAGAAGAACAACAGCAACTAGCGAATGTATTTCAAGAGAAATTACATATTGCTAAATTACAGATAACAAATAAGATTGATCCAGATCTTATTGGTGGTGTGAAGTTACAAATTGGTAACACCGTCTATGATGGCTCTGTCTTAGGTAAATTAGAGCGGATCGAAAAGAATATCGTAGCTATTAATTAATAGAAGGAAGATAGGGGTGAGTTGACATGAGCATTAAAGCTGAAGAAATCAGTGCGCTGATCAAACAGCAAATTGAAAATTATCAAGCAGACATCGAAGTCAGTGATGTTGGTACAGTTATTGAGATTGGTGATGGTATCGCACGTGCGCACGGGCTTGATAATGTAATGTCTGGAGAGCTTGTTGAATTTTCTAATGGTGTGATGGGCTTAGCTCAGAACTTAGAAGAAACAAACGTTGGTATTGTTATTTTAGGTCCATATACGGATATCCGTGAAGGAGATCAAGTAAAACGTACCGGACGAATCATGGAAGTACCTGTAGGGGAAGAGTTATTAGGCCGCGTGGTTAACCCACTTGGTCAACCGATTGATGGGAAAGGTCCAGCGGAAACAACGAAAACACGTCCGATTGAAGCGGCAGCACCTGGTGTAATGGATCGTAAATCAGTTGATGAACCACTTCAAACAGGGATTAAGGCGATTGACGCACTAGTTCCAATTGGTCGTGGTCAACGTGAGTTAATTATTGGTGACCGTCAAACAGGTAAAACAACCGTTGCGGTTGATACCATCTTAAATCAAAAAGATCAAGATATGATCTGTATTTATGTTGCTATTGGACAAAAAGATTCAACTGTTCGTGCAACAACAGAAGTTTTCCGTCGTTATGGCGCGCTAGATTATACGATTGTCGTTAGTGCTGGTGCATCAGAACCTGCACCACTTCAATACTTAGCTCCTTATGCTGGTGTATCGATGGGTGAAGAGTTTATGTATAACGGCAAACACGTGCTTGTGGTTTATGATGACTTGAGTAAACAAGCAACAGCTTATCGTGAACTTTCCTTGTTACTTAAACGACCACCAGGCCGTGAAGCATTCCCAGGGGATGTATTCTATTTACACTCCCGTTTACTAGAACGTGCAGCGAAATTAAGTGATGCGAAAGGTGGCGGTTCTTTAACTGCGCTACCATTTGTTGAAACACAAGCAGGTGACATTTCTGCATACATTCCAACAAACGTAATTTCGATCACAGACGGACAAATTTTCTTACAATCAGACCTCTTCTTCTCAGGGGTTCGACCAGCGATCAATCCTGGGCTGTCGGTTTCCCGTGTAGGTGGATCTGCACAAATCAAAGCAATGAGAAAAGTCGCTGGTACGTTGCGTTTAGATTTAGCTTCTTATCGTGAATTAGAGTCATTTGCGCAATTTGGTTCTGATTTAGATAAAGCAACCCAAGCGAAATTGAACCGAGGTGCTCGTACGGTTGAAGTATTAAAGCAAGGTTTGCATAAGCCGATTGTCGTTGAAAAACAAGTAATGATTATTTATTCGCTTGTTAATGGTTATTTAGACGATGTTGCAGTGGAAGATATTACTCGTTTTGAAGCTGAACTATTTGATTACTTAGATGCAAATCATACAGATATACTAGCTAAAATCCGTGAAACTGGTAAGCTTGCTGAATCAGAACAAATGAATCAAGCGATTGAGAATTTCAAACAACAATTTGTAGTTTCACAATAGCTTAAAGTAAATTTTTGCTGAAATAGACCCAGAACCTTATTGGAAAGGGGGCTGACTTGTTGTGGCGTCATTAAGAGACATTCAAACTAGAATTACGTCTACGAAGAAAACAAAACAAATTACGAATGCAATGCAAATGGTATCTGCTTCCAAATTAAATAAAGCACAGGATAATGCTACTTCGTTTGTACCATATAGTAAAAAAATACAAGAAATGGTGCACCATATTGCGGGTAGAGCGGATGAAAATGCGCATCCTATGCTGACACATCGCGAAGTAAAGAAAACAGCTTATTTCGTGATTACATCAGATCGTGGTCTAGCAGGTCCATTTAACAGTGGGATACTACGAAAAGTTTACCGTACCATTCAAGAAAATCACCAATCATCAGATGAATACACGGTGATCGTGATTGGTAGAATTGGCCGTGACTTTTTTAGACAACGTAATATTCCGATTATGAATGAAATTATTGGTTTATCGGATCAACCATCTTTTTCAGATATTCAAGATTTAACTTCTGAAGCTGTTCAACTGTTCATTGATGAAGAAATTGACGAGTTAAATATCGTGTATAATCACTTTGTTAGTGCGATTTCACAAGAAGTTGTTTCAACAAAATTACTTCCTTTAACAGAGATTAATCAACCAGGTGAACAAAAACTGGAGAGTATGTATGAATTTGAACCGAATGAAACCGAAATATTACACACGTTACTACCACAGTACGCCGAAAGTTTAATCTATGGTGCATTATTGGATAGTAAAGCAAGTGAGCATGCGTCACGTATGACTGCCATGCAAAATGCAACTGATAATGCAAACGAACTTATTGATGATCTATCGTTGCAATATAATCGTGCGCGACAAGCTGAAATCACACAAGAAATCACTGAAATTGTTAGTGGAGCAGCAGCACAAGAGTAGCAGAAAAAGCATGTTAGGAGGGAAATGAGATGAGTAAAGGGCGAGTAACACAAATTATGGGACCTGTTGTCGATGTTAAATTCGATGACGATCGCCTTCCAGAAGTATACAATGCGTTGTTAGTTTATCCAGATGATACAAGTGATACCGTATTTACCCTTGAAGTAGCATTACACTTAGGTGATAACACAGTTAGAACCATTGCCATGTCATCTACAGAAGGTATTAGACGTGGAGCAACAGTAGAAGATACAGGTGCAGCAATCTCTGTTCCGGTTGGTGATGAAACATTAGGACGCGTGTTTAATGTGTTAGGTGAAGAAATCGATTTAGATGAAAAATTACCACAGGATATTCGTCGTGATCCAATTCATCGTGAATCACCAAACTTTGAGCATCTAGCAACAGAAACAGAAATTCTAGAAACAGGGATCAAAGTAGTTGACTTATTAGCACCTTATATTAAAGGTGGTAAAATCGGTTTGTTTGGTGGTGCGGGTGTTGGTAAAACCGTACTTATCCAAGAATTGATTAATAACATCGCTCAAGAACATGGTGGTATTTCTGTATTTGCGGGTGTAGGTGAACGTACGCGTGAAGGAAATGACCTCTATTATGAAATGAAAGACTCTGGCGTTATCACCAAAACAGCTATGGTGTTCGGACAAATGAATGAGCCACCAGGTGCGCGTATGCGTGTCGCATTGACTGGACTAACCATGGCGGAATATTTCCGTGATGAAGAAGGGCAAGACGTGTTATTGTTTATTGATAACATTTTCCGTTTTACCCAAGCAGGTTCAGAGGTATCTGCCTTACTAGGGCGTATGCCTTCAGCCGTTGGGTATCAACCAACATTAGCAACCGAAATGGGTCAATTGCAAGAACGTATTACATCAACAGACAAAGGTTCCGTTACATCTATTCAAGCGATTTATGTACCAGCCGATGACTATACGGATCCAGCACCAGCAACAACATTTGCGCACTTGGATGCGACAACAAACTTAGACCGTAAGTTATCAGAGCAAGGGATTTACCCAGCGGTGGATCCATTAGCATCTACTTCACGTGCACTTGACCCTGAAGTAGTTGGGGAAGAACATTATAATGTAGCACGTGATGTTCAACAAACATTACAACGTTATAAAGAATTACAAGATATTATCGCTATTTTAGGTATGGATGAACTTTCTGATGAGGATAAATTAACTGTAGCACGTGCCCGTCGTATTCAGTTCTTCCTATCACAAAATTTCCACGTGGCTGAGCAATTTACAGACCAACCAGGTTCTTATGTACCTGTAAAAGAAACAGTGCGCGGTTTCCGTGAAATTTTAGATGGTAAATACGATGATCTTCCAGAAGACGCGTTCCGATTAGTAGGGACGATTGAAGAAGTTGTTGAAAAAGCAAAACAGTTGGCTTAATTTAACAAGAATATCTATTTACAATGGCAATGGCCATTAGAAATGTTTGATTTTGGCCCAAGGAGGGGTTACGTTGAAAACATTAACGGTGAGTGTTGTCACTCCTGATGGCCCTATTCTGGAAGATTCATATGAAATGGTAAGCTGTAAAGCGCAAAGTGGTGAACTAGGTATCTTGCCAAACCACATCCCTGTGGTTGCGCCGTTAGTTATTAGTGCTGTGCGTTTGAAGCGTAATAACGAAACAATTCGAGTAGCGATTAGTGGCGGGTTTATCGAAGTAAGTAATAATCAAGTAACTATTTTGGCGCAATCAGCTGAATCACCAAGCGATATTGATGTTCAGCGTGCACGCAAAGCAAAAGAGCGTGCCGAAAGACGTCTAAAAGCTAAACAAGATGATATTGATTTCAGAAGGGCAGAATATGCACTCAAACGTGCATTAAATCGACTTGATATAGTTGAAAAACGTTAAAGAAATTACTAGACATGTATGATAAAATGGTAATGCTTAAAAGACTTTAGTGCTGTAATGGTATTAAAGTCTTTTTTCTTAGAGAATAATTGGAGAAATCAAACGTAAAATGTTGAAATCAAGGTTTTTTGGTTATTACGTTTGATGTCGTTATTTCCCGGGAAATAGCAAATAGAAACGCAAGGAGGATCATCCCATGCTCGAAATAGGACAACAAGCCTTAATAAGCATGATTTCACATCTTATTTTTATTATTATAACTTGGCAAGTCATTCAATCGCTACGCCTTGATCCTATATTTAAGAAGATGCGAACTTTCGAAGCAAAAGTGCTGATCATTTTTGTTACTATTGCAATAGGAACGACAGTGAGTAACTTTGTTTTAGACTTCTTTAGGTGGTCACAGCAAATCACTAATCTTTTTTAATTGGATGATTATGTAGGAATTTGACGAATCTCTCTTTGTATATCACATGTAGAAAACGAGCATACTGGTGATAAAAACAAAGGGGGATTTTTTTATGAAACAAAAAGTAATCATTATAACTTTTATTTTATTATCGTCTGTAACATTTCATCTAGAAACATTAAGCGCACATCATCAAGTTTTGGCAGAATTAAAAGATTTAGAAAAAGCGTTTCAAGCCAATAACCATACTATACAGCAGTGGCAATTACAATTGCGGGAGCAAGTAGAGGTTGAGAAATTAACTTCCACCATAAAATCTATTAAACAATTATTTCCTGATAGAGAAATGGAAGTAGAATATACGAATCAAGCAAAAAAATTAAAATGGAACCCTCAGCATTCTTCAAGCCAAAGCGAATCTATTATTATTGTGGTGGGTAAAAATAGTTCTAAAGCAGATGTGATCTACACATTAACAGGCGATACGTCATTAGATAAGTGGGTTGAAGAGAGCAATGTGCATGCATTATTAAAAGATATTTTTACGGATAAAGTGACAAAATTTACTTGTGCTTCGACAGTACTTGATGATAAAATAAATAGTGTTTATTTTTTAAACAGATTACAAGGTTTTTTGAATGTTCAACAAGTACATAAATTACGAGAATCGGATTTTACTGTGCTTTCTGGTTACACAAAAAAGTGGGATACATCTATTCCAATGGAAAATGAGCAAATGAATATTCAATTAGCCGCTCGTCAAGTGGATAAAGAAAAAACAATGATCACAATAGGAACACCTATCCTAACGACTGAATATTAATAATATAGAAACTGGACTTTAGAGGAGAATGGACCTTGGAAAAAATCATCGTCAGCGGTGGCAGGAAGTTGCAAGGCACAGTCAAAGTAGAAGGTGCAAAAAATGCAGTGCTACCTGTTATCGCAGCAAGCATAATGGCAAGTAAGGGAAGAAGCGTACTTCATGATGTTCCAGCTTTAGCTGATGTAGTTACCATGAAAGAAGTACTACACAACATGAATGCATCTGTTCAATTTCAAGACAATACGATAACTGTTAATGCAGTAAAACCATTAATTACGGAAGCTCCATTTGAATATGTTCGAAAAATGCGTGCATCGGTGTTAGTTTTGGGGCCAATGCTGTCTCGTTTTGGTCATGCAAAAGTAGCAATGCCTGGTGGTTGTGCAATTGGTTCGAGACCAATTGATCTTCACTTAAAAGGTTTCGAAGCAATGGGTGCAAAAGTTCATGTAGGAAATGGTTATGTCGAAGTATTTTCGGAAGGACGTCTGAAAGGGGCAAAAATTTATTTAGATGTTCCTAGTGTAGGGGCTACTGAAAATATTATGATGGCAGCCGCATTAGCAGAAGGAAGAACAGTCATTGAGAATGCAGCAAAAGAACCAGAAATAGTTGACTTAGCAAATTTCTTAAACAAGATGGGTGCGAAAGTAATTGGTGCAGGCACAGAAATGATCAAAATTGATGGAGCTCCGCAATTACACGGTGTGGAGCATACTATTATTCCAGACCGAATTGAAGCAGGGACTTTTATGGTAGCTGCAGCAATAACTGGTGGAAATGTGTTAATTAAGGGAGCAGAGAGTGAACATATGCGTTCACTGATCTCAAAAATGGAAGAAATGGGTGTGCAATTTTTTGAAGAAGAAGATGGGCTTCGTGTTATTGGCCCAGAACAATTAAAACCAACGGATTTAAAAACGTTACCGCATCCAGGTTTTCCAACAGATATGCAGTCACAAATGATGGCATTAATGCTAAATGCTGTTGGAACTAGCGTGATTACGGAAACAGTCTTTGAAAATCGATTTATGCATGTCGAAGAATTTCGTAGAATGAATGCAAAAGTTAAAATTGAGGGTCGCAGTGTTATTGTTGAAGGCCCAATAACCTTGCAAGGCGCAGAGGTGGCAGCGACTGATTTACGCGCAGGTGCTGCTCTTATTCTAGCAGGTCTAAATGCTGAAGGTTATACTAGAGTCACAGCGTTAAATCATATTGATCGTGGTTATGTAGATATCGCTGGAAAACTTGCACGATTAGGCGCGGACATTGAACGTGTAGATGATGCAGACGAAGCAATGCTAGACACAATAGAAAATCAAAGATTATCCGCACTATGAAAAAAGAATGCCTTTGTTCACAAAGGCATTCTTTTTTACGTCCAGCACTATACAATTGGTGTTTATCTCACAAACAAATGCATAAAAACTATAGCATGGCTTTTCTCCAAGCATAAGAAAAATATTTTTCGTTCTACTATTCTGAGCTCTTGTATAAAGTATTTAGTAGAGATTATTTGTATTTATGCAAAGGAGGAACGGTATGCATCCTTACCGTAAAAGAAAACAAACAGCAAACTGGAAAAAAGGGAGTCTTATGGGGTTTTCTCTATTACTAATACTGATTTTGGTCATACCTACACTTATTGTAGCTCCGAAAACGCTACAAACATCAGAAAAAAAAGTATCTGTTGACCAACCAGAGCAACGAGCAGTGTCGACACCAACGTTAAGTGAGAAGGACTCTGCGTTTTCGGTAGAAGTTTTACGAACATCATCCAATCAGAACGAAACCGTCCCTTTAGAAGACTATGTGACAAGAGTAGTAGCTTCGGAAATGCCTGCTGATTTTGAATTAGAAGCATTAAAAGCGCAAGCACTAGCAGCAAGAACGTATATCGTTAACTATTTAGCTCATGCTGGTGAGGAACAACAGGTAACAGATACTGTACAACACCAAGTATATAAAGATGAACAAGAGCTAAAGCAGGCGTGGGGGAATGATTATCAATGGAAAATAAAAAAAATTAAACAGGCTGTTGCAAAAACGGTCGGAGAAATCATCACTTATGATGGGCAACCAATTACACCTGCTTTTTTCTCTACCAGTAATGGGTACACGGAAAATGCTGAAGATTATTGGGAAAACTCCTTACCTTATTTAAAAAGTGTCGCAAGCCCATGGGATGAAGATTCTCCAAAATTTTTAGATCAGAAAACAATTACCTTAAAAGAAGTGGAAAAGGCACTAGGTGTGACTATTTCAAACACAAATGCTACCCTGCCGGTAACAAAAACCGAAAGCAATCGTGTCAAAACAATTGAAATAGGTGGCAAAACTTTTACAGGTAGAGATCTTCGAGAGAAACTAGAACTACGATCTACAGATTTCGAAGTAACTGCTAAAAATGATTATCTTATTTTTACAACCAAAGGTTACGGTCATGGCGTTGGTATGAGTCAATATGGAGCAAACGGAATGGCGAAAGAAGGAAAAAGTTATCAAGAGATCATCAGTTATTATTACCAAGGGACAAAGGTAGCTTCTATTGAAGATACCACACCAAAATTAGTCGTTCGTAAATAATTAATGAAAAATAACATATAATAATAAATTTTTTCACTTTGAATGTATATAACTCACCTCTTTTGATCAGAATGGTTGCTGAGGTGATGTGAAAATGAAAGAAGATAATCGTAACGTTTCAAAACCAAAATGGAAACGTATCTTCGAAAAGAAATGGTTTTTCCCTGCTGTTTATCTATCCGTTGCAGCACTAATGCTAGCTGGGGTTTTATGGTATCAAAATCTAAATAACCAAATTCCTGAAGCAACAGATGATACTGGACCACAAGTAGATAATGCTCGTGACAACTTAGCAGATTTTGACCAAGACTCAGATCCAGTCGTAAATCAAGCCGAAGTTCTTAAACTACCTGTAACAGAAGAAGCACAAACGGAGATCGCAACTAAATTCTATGATTACAATAATTCAGCAGAAGAGCAAGAACAAGCACTCGTTCTATACGACAATAAATATTATCAAAGCAAAGGTATAGATATTGCTTCAACAACAGATAAAACATTCCCAGTTGTGGCTTCATTAAGCGGAGAGGTAACAGACGTTAGAGAAGATCCAATGCTAGGTAATGTAGTTGAAATGAAACATGAGAATGGAATAACAACTCATTATGCAAGCTTGGATGATGTACAAGTAAAAGCAGGCGATGAAGTTACCCAAGGAGAAGAATTAGGTTTAGCTGGTGAGAACACATTCAGTCAAGCAAGTGGTATCCATGTTCATTTTGAAATTCGCAAAGATGATCAGGCGGTTGATCCAGAGAAGTTTATTAACCAGTCGGTTGCTGATATTAAAGTGACTGACGAGCAGGATGAAAAAGTGAGTACAGATGACGAAGCAACAACAGAAGACACCTCGTCAACACAAACGGATAACTCATCTACAGTACCGTCAGAAAAAGCGGATGATCAGACTTCAAATTCAGAAGAAACTAGCGACCAAGATGCTTCAACTAAAGATCGTGAATCTTCTAGAGCGACAACTAATACGTAAACCGAGAAAGAGTGCCCAAGCAAGTGGGTGCTCTTTTTCTAGTATAATCTACTAATTCAACAATTACTTTTGTACTATTTATAGTAAAAAAGCAGATTAAGTAGTAAAAAACTCTTGAAAAAAAAGAAAAATATGTAATAATATATTTAATAGATAGTTTTGGAAGGAGGGGAATATCTTGATTCGTGATAACTCTTTCCCCAAACTAAATGTGGAGGACTATCAACATTTACGGTTACATGAATTTGTAGATTTGCTTAGAGTGAATTATGATGAAAAAGTAGCACTTGAACTAGCAAAAGATTTTTGTTTAATGACTTCGAATCTAGAAGACATGCGAATTGGTATGGTCTTTCTGTATCAGTGTGGGTTTTATTTAGATTTGGGAGTACTCGTTGAAAAAAATAAAGCAACTCAAGATCAAACAAATCAAAAATGGGTAACTGTTTTTGAATTAATCCTAGATGAAACTTTTGCTCGAAGTCCCCACCATATGATACTGGCTAAACTTCTTCGTTTACAAGATGATGAGCCTGAATTAAAAGCTATAATAGGCATAAAAGTAATAAGTCTCTACTTTAATACATTTATGTATGGTAAAATTGGGAATTTACTAGAAGATTTGGTGTCTATAATTAATCAAGTCAATAATCCTCTACTTGTGTCTATCTATAATTTATTTTTAGATGAATTATTATTTTTATTTTACTGGAAGCGAAATGAGGTTGTGCTCGCTAGAAAGTATGGTTTTCGAATACTAAACAAAGTCAACATACAGAATAGAAAAGCTAACATTCACATTAATTTAAGTTTAACTTATATTTTTGATGATTTTGAATCAAGTTTGCATCATTTGATAGAAGCAAGAGAAATAGCTAGACATTATCAACAACACCAATTACTTCATATGATTGAAAATCAAAATTATCCATTTATTTGTGCACACTTTAATCGACTAGATCAGGTAGAGACAGATGATATTAGTGAGCAAGCCCATCTGCACTTAGCTCGAAACAATTTTAAACAGGCTCAACAGTTATTATCACAATTAACTGAGGTGACACCATTTACGAAATATTATTTAGGACGAGCTTATCAAGATCGAAAATACTTACTTAGCTCCTATAATGATTTTATAGAAAAACGGAGTGATTACTTTTTTGCTCGCCTTCCGTTAACGGTATTAAATAATTCTCAGTTAATATAAATTAATGAGGAGGGTAAATGTTGAGGAAAAAAATCATTGGTATATTTCTAACTCTAGTTATATTAACTTCAACATCAATTGTATCTGCAGTAGATCAAACTTCTTTAGAGAATAAAGATCAGAGCACACCAAAAGTAAGTATTATGATGAATGATCCTGGCCACGGTAGTGGACCCTAAGCTTTGTTTAGCCCTTATTATAAGGGCTTCTTTTTTTTTATCTTAAAGTAACATTCTTCGTTTTCTGTAATTTTGTTCATATTCAACTTGTCCCCCTAATAAACTGATACAAACCCAATCAAGAAGTCTAAGGTTTGACACCATACGTTCTTTATTGATTAGACTAGCTTTCATCGTTCGATTTTTCCATTTTACTTTATAACATTCATGCTCATGTCTCGTAACACCTTGGACAGACAACAGGAGGCTAGTGACGTGCATGATTATATTAGAGAACGAGCGCTTCGAATTGCAAAATATACGTTGGAAACGAAGAAAACCGTTCGAGTGATTGCGAAAGAATTTGGTGTCTCAAAAAGCACCGTGCATAAAGATCTTACTGAACGGTTGCCAACGATTAATCCTGAATTGGCTGTGGAAGTAAAAGAAATCCTAGATCATCATAAAGCCATTCGACATCTACGAGGTGGTGAAGCGACAAAAATGAAATATAAAGTAACCAAGCAAGAAGTAGAACAGCTGTTAAAAACATGACATACATAGTAGGTCCTTCCTTTGTGAACAACTATTAAAATGGTTAGTAAAAACACTTTAATTCAATATTCATAAATAAAATGGTCACTAACATTAAAAAATAGTTAACGCAACTTCCAAATTTGTGATAATATATATAATTAGAAGTAATATGCATATTTACGGAAAAATTCAGGATTTGATGATGAATTAGGGAGGATCTAAAGTATGTTTTCTAGGGATATAGGGATTGACCTTGGAACAGCAAATGTATTAATACATGTTAAAGGAAAAGGTATTGTACTAGATGAACCATCTGTTGTTGCGATGGATCGAACAAATGGACGTGTACTAGAAGTAGGGGACGCAGCCAGAAAAATGGTAGGGAGAACTCCTGGAAATATTGAAGCAATTCGACCATTAAAAGACGGAGTTATTGCTGATTTTGATGTAACCGAAGCTATGCTGAAATATTTCATTAACAAAATCAATGTGCGAGGTTTCTTTTCCAAGCCACGCATGTTAATTTGTTGTCCAACAAATATTACCAAAGTAGAGCAAAAGGCAATTAAAGAAGCAGCAGAAAAGTCAGGTGGCAAAAAAGTTTACTTAGAAGAAGAGCCTAAAGTAGCAGCTATTGGCGCAGGTATGGACATTTTTCAACCAAGCGGAAATATGGTAGTTGATATTGGTGGGGGAACAACAGATGTTGCAGTATTGTCTATGGGTGACATTGTTACAGCGCAATCCATTAAAATGGCTGGTGACAAATTCGATGTTGAAATTCTAAACTTTGTAAAACGTAAATACAAATTATTAATTGGAGAACGCACAGCAGAGGATATCAAAGTGCACGTTGCAACTGTATTTAAAGGCGCTCGTGAAGAGTCAATTGATATTCGCGGCCGTGATATGGTAACGGGTCTGCCTCGCACGATAACCATTCATTCTGCTGAAATTGAAGAAGCCTTGCGTGAATCAGTAGGATTAATTGTTCAAGCTGCCAAAACAGTATTAGAACAAACACCACCAGAGTTATCTGCTGATATCATTGATCGTGGCGTCATTCTAACTGGTGGAGGCGCATTAATACACGGTATTGACCAATTATTGTCAGAAGAATTGAAAGTTCCGGTATTTTTGGCAGAAGAACCTATGCATTGTGTAGCAAAAGGTACTGGCATTATGCTAGAGAATATTGATAAAATAGAAAAAAGAAGTATCGTTTAAAACGGTTATACAAAAAACCACGTCTTTATTGCAAAAATTGTAGGAATTACGATTGTTATACATATTCCTCGCATTTTTTGTTTAATAGACAACGTAAAGAACATATCACATCAACATTGTTGTAATAGAAGGGAGCAACCATCGTGCTTAGAGGATTTTATACAGCGGCAAGTGGAATGATGGCGCAACAACGCAGGCAAGATACTTTGTCTAATAATATTGCTAATGCACAAACACCAGGATACAAACAAGATCAAGCAACTGTAAGAGCATTTCCAGAACTTTTGATCCAACGCATGGGGAAACAAGAAATTAACACAGCAACTGGTAGTTTTAATGTACCGCAACAACGGCAAATTGGTTCCATTAATACAGGTGTCTATGTCCAAGAAACGATACCTGACTTTAAGCAAGGTTCCTTAAGAGAAACGGGATTAACGACTGATATGGCGTTAGTTAATGGAACACTGCCAGATGAGACAGGTGGACTATTTTTCACTGTTCAAAACGATGCTGGTGACGTGCGTTATACGAGAAATGGGAATTTCACAGTTAATGGTGATGGATTTCTTACTACAGGCGAAGGATTTTATGTACTAGATCAAGCTGGTAATCCAATCGAAACAGATGGGCAAACTTTTACCGTTAACAATGATGGTATTTTACAAGTAGGTGCACAAGCAATTCCTGTCGGTGTGGCATATAGTGCCAACACGAATGATTTAGTAAAAGAGGGACAAGGATTGTTTGCTTTAGGTGAAGATGGGCAAGCGTTGGAAAACGCTCGTGAAAATGCTGCTGTTACGTTTAACATACAGCAAAAGTATGTTGAGACTTCAAATGTAGATACAGTCCAAACGATGACAGATATGATGCAAGCGTATCGACTATTTGAAACGAATCAAAAAGTGTTACAAGCATACGATCAAAGCATGGATAAAGCGGTAAACCAAATTGCTCGTTTAACATAATACTACGAACTAAAAAGGATGTGTAAGTAATGAATCGAATGGCTGTGCAAGCTGCAGTAACCATGCGAGAATTGCAAAATAAATTAGATGTGGTTGGTCATAACATGGCTAACTTAGATACAACAGGTTACAAGTCACGGTCTGCATCTTTTTCTTCGTTATTATTTCAACAAATTAATAATCTAAGTGATGAGGAAGCAAATGCAGTTGGTCGTGTAACACCAGATGGTATTCGGTTAGGTTCCGGTGCAAAAGTTAGTCAGACAAAAGTTGATTTATCAATGGGATCATTAAAACAAACCGGTCGCGGATTAGATGTTGCGCTATTAGAAGATAATCATTTATTCCAAGTCGATGTTACCGAAAACGGCGTAACCGAGCGCCGCTTCACACGTGATGGTGCATTGTACCTCAACCCGATGGAAAATGGTCAATTAATGCTAACAAACAGTGATGGTTTTCCAATTATTGGTGAAGATGGGCCAATAAGGCTAGCAGAAGGCATGGAAGACATTTCAATTACTGATAGCGGAGCAATTCAAGTAACAAGAAATGGACAAACTGCTATCGAAGGCCAATTGGATATAGTCGAAGCTGTGCGACCACAATTCCTTGAGTCAGCAGGAAAGAACCAATTTCGTTTACCTGATATTACGGATGCTGCTTATAATGAAGGTGACATTATTCAAGATGTTGCTGCTGGGGATATTGCTTTGAAATCAGGTTCTTTAGAAAGCTCAAATGTGAATTTAGCCGGTCAAATGACGAGTATGTTAGAAACGCAGCGTGCTTATCAATTGAATGCTAGAACGATTTCAATGCATGATCAAATGAGAGGGCTAGTTAACCAATTGCGTTAAGTCACTTGAATGAAATAGGCAAATAAGGAGTTACCAAGACATGCAATCCACACAATCAAATGAAACAAAGCAAAATAATATAACGAAACAACAGCAAGAAAAAATGACAAAAGAACAAAAAAAAGCTAGCAGGAAAAAGCTGAAAGAAGAAAAAAAACAACACAAGAAACCAATTCGAAGGGTATTTCCGATTTGGCTTCGCATAATTGTTGTACTCTTGCTTGCTTTATTGGCGTTAATCATTGGTTTGGTTGTTGGTTATAGCATTCTTGGTGATGGTCAACCAATGGACGTATTAGAGTTAAAGACGTGGCAACATATTATAGACATTGTTAATGGAGAAAGTTAATCATTTTTATAATGGTTGACTTTTTTTCGCATTAAACACTTAACTTGTATCAATTTCATCATTGCATTCACACTTATAAAACACAAACTTTAAAATGTTTTTTACAAATAAGTGAAGAAAGCAAATGGGGAGACTCCTTGAAAATAAAAAGCTATTTTCTTCGTGCGATGATTCGCTGCCGAAGCGTTCCTTATCCTGAAGGAAACACATCAACCGAAGAGCCACTTTTGTTGAAGAAGGAAGCTTAGACAAAAACCGTCACGTCGTGTGACAACGTTTAACTGACCCATGTCTTTCAAGCCTTCGGAAAGCGACCCCATTTGCTGACTGAACGGAGTAGGCGCGCTACATTTATTCTGAAATATCGTTCGTGTTTTTAATCAACTATTCAATTATGAAATTTGTGTAACTTTAATAAAAATAATCAATGCAAAAGACAGGAGTGTAGAATATGTTAGATATTCAACAAATTAAAGATACCATCCCACATCGTTATCCCTTTTTACTAGTTGATGAAATTACAGAGTTAGATGGTGAAAAACGTGTGGTAGGGAAGAAAAATGTCACCATTAATGAACCTTTTTTTCAAGGACATTTTCCCGATTATCCAGTAATGCCAGGTGTACTTATAGTAGAAGCGTTAGCTCAAACAGGAGCTGTCGCAATCCTTAATAAAGAAGAAAATAAGGGCAAAATTGGTTTCTTAGCTGGGATTGATAAATGTCGATTTAAACGTCAAGTAAAACCAGGTGACCAATTACGTTTAGAAGTGGAAATCACGCGCTTAAAAGGCCCAGTTGGAAAAGGAAAAGCCACAGCTACGGTTGATGGAGAACTTGCATGTGAAGCAGAAATTATGTTTGCCATTAAATAAAAATTTATAAAAATCTCCTTTTTCTATTCTATTTGGTGGAATTATTTCGCAAACTTTGGGAAAACTACGTTTGAAATGGAATAGAATGAAGGAGGATTTTTTATGAAAGAAAAAATGGGCAAATGGTTTGTTCCTATATTTGCAATGAGTCTACTCTTTGGATGTGCGCAAGACGAGGAAGAACCTGCTGAAGACGAAACGCCAGCAGAAGAAATGGAAGAAGAAATGGATAATGTCCAAGAAGAAACTGAAGACATGATGGAAGAAGATCAACAAGACCAGACAGATATGCAAGAAGAAGACAAACAGGAACAAAACATGAATGAAGAACAGCAAAATCAAGATGAGGCAGAAAAAGATATGAATCAAGATACCGACCAAGGTGACGATACAGGAAACGAAGATACCATGGAAGGCGATCAAGAAAACAAAGAAGAATAAAGTCTACTTTTTCATCACAAGTAAGCCTTACTTAAATAGGATAGTTTAAGGTGACGTATGATATACATCTGTCACCTTAAGTTATCCTTTTGTAAAGAGTCCAACATCAGGATTCTTTTTTTATTTTTCAAAATAGTAGTGTTAATCCATGAGAAAAGTGGAAAAGCTATTTATTGGTGATCAAAAGTAATATGTGATATAGTATAATTCGAAATGACTGACCGGTCATTTATTAAAAATTAATGAAACGCTTCGTCTTTTTCATGCGTACGATAATCGAAAGGTAGGTGAGAATGTTGAATCAAAAAAAGCAACGAATGATTGAAGAGAGTATGAAGTTATTTGCAGAGAAAGGATTTCATGCGACATCAATTCAAGAAATTGCTAACAAAAGTGATGTTTCCAAGGGTACATTTTATTTATATTTTGCTTCCAAAGAAGAGTTAATTGTAGAATTATTTGATTACTATACATCACTTGTGATGGATAAATTCAAAACGATTCAACAAAAAAATATTGATGCAAAACAAAAACTCGTTGAGCAAATGCAAATGATGTTAGACTTAATTACCAATCACAAAGAATACATGGTTATGCACTTACAAGATAATATACATATTGGACAGCATATGAATGATCTCGCTATGAAACTACTCCAACGTTCCTTTGAGTGGTCCAAGACTGCGTTAACGGAAATATACGGAGAACAAATTGCACCTTATATTGTTGATGCATCCATTCAATTAGACGGTGCGTTGCATGGATATTGTAAAGCAATTGTGATGCACGATCTGCAAGTAGATAATACTTCTCTAGCCCGATTTATTGTCGATCGATTAGATGATACCTTTCGTAGTATGATGCACAACAATGTAGAGCCTCAAATTAGTTATGATCAATTAACATTTGCAACGATAAATCAATCGCAAAATGTTCGAGTTATTAAAAAACTTATCGAACGTACCATTGCTACGATAGATTTGCTCCAACTACCAGAGCAAGAAAAAAAACAGCTGAAAGAAGCGGCTGAGATGATAAATGAAGAAAGCAACAAACCAGAAGCAAATAATGTGGTGTTGCAAGGGATATTATTACAATTAAAACGTATTCCAGAATTACAAAAGCTAAGTTCTGATATCGCAACTGAACTAGGAGTTTAAATAAATGAGAGGGGATCAAATATGAAGAAATTAAGTTTATTGCTCGTTGCTTTGCTACTGTTATTAGCAGCATGTACGGAGGATGACTCTGCTACAGAAGAAGAAACACAAAAAAGTGTAACAACAGTCGAAGTAGATGAGGTTACACAAGGAGATATTACCATTGATAAATCATTTTATGGACGTACCAGCCCAGTTCAAACAACACCAGTGATGGCTCCGATGGCAGGTGAATTGGATAGTCTGGACGTTGAAAATGGGGAACATGTAAAAGAAGATGATGATTTATTAACGATCATTGGTGCAGAAACAGGCAGATCAATGACAATCACCGCTTCAAATGATGGGGAAATCACTAGCTTATCAGCAAAAGAAGGTGACATGGTTTCAACAGAAAATGCAATTGCAGTCATTGCAGACCTATCAGAATTAACAGTAGAACTAACCGTTACGGCAAACAATTTACGTTTGTTTGAAGAAGATGCAGAAGTGGACGTCCATTTCTCTGACGCAGAAGATGAAACGACTGCAACTGTTGATTATATAGGTACATTACCGAATGATACTGGTCTTTATCCAATTGAATTAACCCTAGATAATGAAGATAATCAGTGGCAACCTGGAACCGTTGCAGAAGTGGTGGTTCCGGAAAATACGGTAGAGGATACGTTGATTGTCCCAACCACTGCTATCGTAGACGAAGATGATGCATCGTATGTCTATGTTGTTAATGAAGATAACGTTACAAAATTAGAGATAACAGTTACTGAGTCACAAACAAACAAAACAGCTATTGAAGGAGAACTATCTGAAGGTGATCAAGTTGTAACAAGTGGTCAACTCACATTGTCAGATGGAGCTAAAATAAGTATAAGTGATGGGGAGGATAATGCATCGTGAAGCTAGTAGATCAATCCGTCAAACGTCCAGTTGGAGTGATTATGATTGTGTTAGCAATCATTGCACTCGGTGTTATCTCTGTACGAAATTTAGCAATCGATCTACTTCCAGAAATTGATTTACCGGTTGCTGTCGTTGCAGTTAATTATCCTGATGCAGCTCCTGAAGAAGTAGAGAAACAAGTTAGCAAACCAATTGAATCTGCCTTAAGTTCAATTGAAGGGGTAGAGACGATCCAGACCCAATCACAATCTGGATCCGCTTTAGTCTTAATGCAATTTAACATGGGAACTAATCTTGATAATGCACTTCTTGAAGTAAGGGAAAGTGTTGACCAAGTAAAAGGGATGCTTCCAGAAAGTGCTGGTGACCCGAGTGTTCTAAGGTTTAACCCAAATCAAATGCCAATTATGTGGGTCGGTCTTTCTGGTGATAATTTAACAGAACTACAAAGTATTGCAGAAGATCAAGTCGTCCCTCAGTTTGAACGTGAAGGCGGTGTAGCCTCTGTTTCTGTACAAGGTGGTCAAGATCGTGTGATTGAGCTTGAACTGGATCAAGCCAAATTAACAGAATACGGTTTAAGTACACAACAGATTATGCAGACACTAAGCCAAGTAAATCAATCGGCATCAGCAGGTAGTGTAGCTAAAGGAGATAAAAACCTTAATATCCGGATTGATGGCACATACACCTCTGTGGAAGATATTCGTGAGACACTTTTACAAACATCTCAAGGGGCAACTGTAAAAGTAGAAGACATTGCAACTGTAAATGATACGTTTAGTGATGCTGGTACAACGCTAGTAAACGGCGAACAGGCTGTTGTTTTATCGATCATGAAACAATCAGATGGAAATACAGTAGATGTATCCAACAATATTATGGACAGTATGGAAGATTTAAATCAATCTCTACCAGATAATGTGAACTTACAAGTGGTGGTCGATACATCAGACTTTATTAAACAGTCGATTTCTTCTGTTATTCAAAATATGTTATTCGGTGGATTGTTTGCATTACTTATCCTCCTACTATTTTTAAAAAGTATTCGTGCAACTTTGGTTGTTGGTCTTTCGATTCCAATTGCCATTATCGCTACATTCACACTAATTTACTTTACCAGAGAGACGTTAAACGTTCTAACGATGGGTGGTTTAGCACTTGGACTCGGTATGATGGTGGATAGCTCCATTGTTATTTTGGAAAATATCGTCGCCTATCGACAACAAGGGTACTCCATGAAAGAAGCAGCCAAGCAAGGGGCTTCAGAATTAGCTCCAGCAGTTATTGCGTCAACAACGACAACCCTAGTTGTATTTTTACCAATCGTCTTTGTTGAGGGAATCGCATCAGAATTGTTTACACCATTAGCCTTAACTGTTGCGTTTGCGCTAATCGCTTCATTAATAGTGGCGATTACCTTAATTCCAATGTTGTCTTCTAAATTATTGTCCAATGCAATGAGCGATAATGGACGTCGATATTGGTTTGATCGCTTCTTACATCGTTTTAACAACAGCTATAAAGGTGTCTTGAAAAAAGTACTACGATTTAGAAAAACAACGATTTTTACTAGTCTTGTGATTATTATTGGAAGTTTAGCGCTTATCCCGTTCATTGGAACAGAATTTATTCCACAGGGAGATCAAGGACAGTTAGAAGTATCAGTCGAAACGCCAGTAGGAACAACAGCAGAAAAAACAACGGAAATTTCGCAACAAGTAAACGAAAAGTTACAAGCTTATGATGGCGTGATTGAAGTCAATTATGTGACTATTAATAGTGGTGATGCAGCCGCAGGTATCACTGGTGGTGGAAGCTCAAATCAAGCAAGCTACACCATTCAATTAGTCGATCCTTCTGAACGTGAACAAACAACCGAAGAAGTAATGCAGGCCATTGATCAAGATGTACAATCCATCCCAGGTGCGGAAATTACCGTAAGTGCAGTAGGTGCAGCAATAAGTACGGGTGATCCAATCCAGATTCAATTAAATGGACCCGAAAGCGACGTACTTCGTGAACTGGCAGATCAAGTGGTTACCGAAATTAGTGATGTGGATGGTGTCTATAACCCAACAACATCGGTGGAAGAGACTACACCACAGCTAAATATTCAAGTAGATAAAGATGTTGCTGCACAATATGGTTTAACCGAATCAGAAGTAACGTCACAAGTCCAGACGCATTTTACGGGTCAGACTGTTATGCAATATCGTGAAAATGGAGACGATATTGATGTACGTCTAACGTATCCAGATAATAAGAAAGATACGATTAGTGACTTGAAGACATTAATGATTCAAAACCAACAAGGAACAAGCGTGCCGTTAGAAACGATTGCAACTTTTAAACAAGAACAAGCACCTGCAACGTTGACACGCCAGAACCAACAACAACAAGTCAACATTACCTCTGATGTTGTCGGGAACGATCTTGGTAGTGTACAGACAGCTATTGAAGAAAAATTAGATAGTATGACCTTGCCAGAAGGCTATACGACTAGTATTGGTGGGCAAGCAGAAGATATGGTCGAAGCATTCTCTGATTTAGGTCTAGCTTTAGTTTTATCAATCTTCCTTGTTTATGCTGTGATGGCAGTACAATTTGAAAATTTCTTATTCCCGTTCATTATTATGTTCTCCATGCCAGCGACGGTAGTGGGAATTTTCGGTGGTCTATTTATCACGAATACACCACTAAGTATTACGGCATTTATCGGGATTATCATGCTTGCCGGTATTGTAGTAAACAACGCGATTGTATTAGTTGATTACATCAATATCTTACGTGAACGTGGCATGAGCCGATATGAAGCGATTTTAGAAGCGGGAACAAGTAGAATGCGACCAATCTTAATGACCACATTAACAACGATTTTAGCTATGGTTCCATTAGGATTAGGTATTGGAGAAGGTGCTGAAATGCAGCAACCAATGGCGATAACCGTTATCTTTGGTTTAACTGTTTCTAGTATTTTTACGTTATTGCTTATTCCAGTAATCTATACGTATTTTGATGACTTGTCGGAAAAAATTAAAGGATTATTTAAGAAAGCGGAATAAGTAAGATAAAAGCAGTTCAATAAAAAAACTGCACCCTTGGCGGTGCAGTTTTTTTATGCGAACAGAGCGTCGTTGTCCGGTCGTTGATAACCACTTTATAACCTAATGCTAAATAATCAAGATAGTTCCTAATATGATACAGACAACACCTACTAGTTTGCGTAACGTCATCGGTTCCTTCAAAAAAAGGGCTGCAATCAAGAATGTCCAAATATATGTAATAGAGGTTAGTGGAAATACGACTGTATAATCCACCTTTTTTAACACATAAATATTTAACAATGCACCCGATCCATAACAAATCCCACCAAATAAAAGTGACAATACCAAATGACGACTCCAGTGTAATCCATGGCTAGAAGCTCGCTTAAAAAAGAATGCTCCAATTGCTCCTAACAAGGTAAATAATAAAATGAACGGTAACCAGCTAATCGTCGCCACCACCAATCAAAATAGCGCCTGTAATAATAATCAGCGTTCCGATTAGCCGAGACGAATCCACCTGCTCCTGTAACAAAAACCATCCAAAAAAAATGGCAAAAACATAGCCAAGGCTGAGTAGTGGATGAAGAATAGATAGGTCACCGAATCGAAAAGCAATCAGCATAAACAATGCCCCAGAAAAATAAAGAAAAAAACCAATCCACAACACTAGATCTAGCATGCCATCTGACAATTTCCAACTTAGTTGGCCTAAAGCGGTACACAATGATGCAGCAGCCATCAATATAATTCCGACTTTGTTTTTTACTAAGGAGTGAAGGAGTTTATTCATGCTGCACCTTCTTTAGCAAGGCCAAACCAATCAGAACAAAGATAACTAACGTATTAGCATATAAATATCGAAAGTCTTGCGCAGGTAAGCCTGCAAAAATTGTGGCTGTGTTGAGTAGGCTAGGTAATGCAACAATGATCATCTGCTTTCCGAGCTTCAAGACACTAATGAAAGTGAATAAAATAATTGCAAAGGTGTAAATGGCTGGTCGCCATATCCATTCTTTCATATACGTCTGACTAAAGTTATACCACCTTGAAAATTGTGTCTGTAACCAAGGACTTATTGAATGTGATACTAGATCATAATCATTTGGCTGATAGATTGTTGTTGTGAAAATGTCGGTATAGCCATTCTCAGGCTGATTAATTTGCCAAACTAATGATGTTTGAGCTAAAAACGCCTCCATCGCAATGGAGGGATGCTCAAGTACAACCTCGAACCAATAGTTGAGATATGCTCTATTATCGCTAAAAATCATTTCTCCGTTATAATCATGAGCAAATTTAATTGGATCGGTTCGATAAGGATTGTAATAGGCTTTCCACTGTTCAATAGGCAAAATTTGATCAAAATACGTAAGTTGTTCTTCGGTCATGGCTGCCTCTTCATAAATGACACGCGCAATTTGTTGTGTTGGTATTGCTAATGCCTCATTCGGGTTAGCAGGGGTCACATTCAAATAACGAAAAATAGGACCTGTTAGACTAAAATAAATAATGAAGAGAATACCAGAAGTAATCAAGATATGTTTTGTAAATGAACGATATTGTAGTAATAACAAGATAAGCAATAATAATATGATTGGCAAACCATTATTTCGAATGAAAATCACGCTTAACAGCGTAATTAAGAGCAAACTAAGATGACGTTTATGCTGTAACCATTTCCCTTTAGATAACACGATATGGATCAAGATAATGGTTAATAAAAACAGTGAAGCACTATAAAGCACGTCTTTCCAAATCATTAATACAAAGCCAGTATTAATCGGAGAAAGTGCAAACAGCAAGGTCAAAGCCCATGTCCATTTTTTATAAATTCCATAGCAATTCAAGCTGTACATTCCATACCCAAAAATCAACGCCAGCAGTGTACTCTGACCTATGACAACAATTGCCGGTGAATGCCATATGCTCGTTAAGGCAAGCATAAACCACGTATATAGTACAGGATGCCAATTGCTAAATTCTAATGTATGGATTTGACGCCAATGAGAAAGTGAATCTGGTGTCATAGCACCTGGGAAAAATGCGACCAAAAAGACAGACCAAACGAGTACGCAGGGAATAGCATAATAAAATAGATAATATTTTGGTATAGGTTGATAACGGACAGTAATGGATTGGGAATAAAGAACGAGTAACACGGATGCCAATAAAATACCAATGGTTACGTAACTACCGATTATGATAAATAAACCGATTAACCAATGATTGTCCAATAAGTGTGTTAAAGAACTTTTTAAACTAAGCAATAGCAGTAAAGAAAGAACAATGACAAAAGAAACAAAGGTAGGTCGCCGTAGTAACGGAACAAATAATGTAGAATTCCTCCGAATACTACGAAACAAATAGTGATAGATTAGCATAAACGCAAGCATTGTTAACACAATGACAAAGACATGTGTATGTGTAAAAGACTGACGAATAGAGATTAGGCTTACGGTACTAAAGGCACTTGCGATAATAAGTAGTAAAAAAGGAATACCTTTCACGATAGATCACGCTCGCAATCTTGAATAATCCGATTAAGTTCTAATTCATAATTTTTCTTATGCGAAGCTATTACTGTATCTAAGATTAAACCGCTAGCAAACGCAAGCATAGATAAGATCATTAGCCCTGTTGCTAATATCGCAGAAGGTATTTTTGTGATAAAACCAGTTTGAAAGAATTCACTAATTACGGGTAGACCGATAGCTAATCCAGTCATGAAAAAAAGGATCGAAAAAATTCCAAAGAATAAAAAGGGACGATATTCTTTAAACAACATAAAAATTTTAGATAACACTTTAAAACCATCTTGAATCGTATGTAATTTCGATTCACTACCATTCGGGCGATCTTGATAATCAATAGGAACCTCTGTAATAGGAAAGCGTTTATCTAACGCATGGAGGGTCATTTCCGTTTCAATTTCAAAACCCGGACTCATTACTGGAATCGATTTGACAAACAATTTATTAAATGCTCTATAACCAGTCATAATGTCTTTTACATCACTTTTGTATAATAAATTAATACAGTTTTTTACGATTGCATTTCCAAACCGGTGAAATCGCCGTTTATTCTCTTGATGGTAAGAACCATTTGATAATCGATCCCCAATCACCATACATGCTTCTTTCTTTTGAATAGGTGCGATCAATTGATGAACATAAGTAGCAGGATACGTATGATCTCCATCTACCATGACGTAGCAATCCGCATCAATATCGCGAAACATCGAACGGATAACATAACCTTTACCTTGACGTCTTTCTTGATGAACAATAGCACCATGTTGTCTAGCGATAGTAGCAGTATTATCCTTTGAGTTGTTATCATACACGTAGATCCTGGCCTTCGGTAACTCTTGTTTAAAGGCATCGATCACTTGTCCAATCGTCTGTGCTTCATTATAACAAGGAATTAAAATAGCAATTTGCATACGGTATCCTCCAAAAATAAAGTTCCAGTTTATTGTAACGAAGATTAATAAAAGAATATGGATATTTACAGTTTTTTAAGAATTATTTTACAAAAAAGTGAATTGTGTTTTTATTGTTATTTTTATGTAAAAAAAGTACTAGTTGTCTGGATAATGTTTTAGGTTGCAAGGCTTTGAATTAACAAGTACTTCCCCCTTTTGTAAAAGGTAATATCTGTATATTGACTTTCTATTTATACCTTGTAAGCTAAAAATATGAGCGATTTTGTTGAAATCTAGTTTTAGTATAGGCATATCGCCCAAATTTAAATCATGGGGGAAGAAGATGATAAAGAAATTATATCTACACATCTGTCTATTGTTCATTACTTTCTTTTTGGGAATAGGTACAATACAAACAGAAGCTGAGGAAATTAAATATGAATTTCATGATGATCAACAAGTTTTACCTGTTGAACCAGAATTGGAAGTAGAAGTGAATAATGGTCAATTGAAATCAATGCTAAGTATTACACAAAACGATCGAGTACTTTTTAATAAGGAATTGGTGTTAACAAAGGTGAATGGGATGCAAACCATTACCGAAAATGACGAACAGTATCTCGTAATAGAGTACCGCGTACTTGGATCTGCCCAAGAGTTATACTTCGGTGTATTGCATATAAAAGAAGGACATATGGAAGAAATATTTGTTTCCGAAGCTTATCAACATGGAACGATTCAAATTGACGGTACCGATATCGCTATCTCTTATCCAACCTTTGATGAAAATGATATAAATACCGAACCAACAAACATAGTAGATATACATTTTACGATTGAAAATGGCCAAGTAAATGAAGGCATTGAATCGATTAAACAGTATAGTGACAATAGCCCTCTATCGACAATAAGATTAATGGCTTCGACTTCAGTAGATGAAAAATATACCAACCCTAGTTATCAAACGATTAGTGCAATATTAACAGAAGAAGCGTTAAAACAAGGTGTTCCCCCGGAGATTCTGAAGGCTATTGCTTTTCAAGAAAGTGGCTGGCAACAGTATTGGCTACCTGGTCAAACCCCTGTTAACCACTACACAAATAAGTGTACAAATTGGGATGGAACAAATGTGAAATTAGGCTATGACTGTATTGGCATTGGGATTATGCAAGTCTCTGATTATCGGTTTATGGAAAATGAGACAGAAAAAGCCACAGAGATTGAAAAATTATCAACCGATATTCGATATAACATTCAAGAAGGGATTAAGATTCTTAAGCAAAAATGGAATTATGCTAATGCAGGTTTAATTCCAACGATTAACGAACAAGATAGGACAAAACTAGAAAACTGGTATTTCGCTATTATGGCTTATAATGGATTATCAAGTATAAACAATCCATTAAACAATCCAGTGACCGCTTATCAAGAAAGAATTTATCAGCATATCAAAAACTATGGATTAGTAGAATCGATTATTCCTTTTCCAACGCATCAATTAACGCCAAATCAGTCAGGAATTCTTTCATTTGAGGAAGACCATATCCAGATACCTACTAGCTTGACTAGCACAACACATGCATTTGAAGTAAACCAGTCAGTTTATGTCACAGCAAGTCAATTAGTTGTTCGTTTAAGTCCATCAGGTCCAGCGATTGGTTCCTTTCAAAAAGGAGATCAATTGCGTATTACAGGAAGCCCATCCTATTTGAATAAAAATATTTCTCACTTTGCCTGGTATCCTGTCACAGCAAACGGTATATCCGGTTATGTAGCAGCCAGTTATCTAAATGAAGCCAAACAAATAGTTACTGCTTTAGAAGGGGAACGAAGATATGAAACAAGTGCAAGTATTTCGAATTATGGTTGGCATTGGAATAATCAAAAAAGTGTGATCATTGGACGAGGTGATCAACCTATTGATGCGTTAACGGGTAGTGTGATTGCAGGATACAATCGTGCACCACTATTACTGACGAAGCAAACCGAGCTTCCAGCAGAAATTAAAACAGAGTTAGTTCGATTACAACCCCGTCATTATACGAACTCTTCCTATACGATATATATTATGGGTGGAGCAGAAGCCGTTTCTGCTCAAGTAGAGCGAGAAATTACACAGTTAGTAGATGCTTCAATCGTACGGTTATCAGGAGAAACAAGATATGATACGGCTTATGAAATTGCTAGTTATATGATCAAGCAAGTCCCAACCCAAGAAATATTTCTGACAACTGGTGATGCGTCTTCACCAGACGCATTATCTATTGCACCATATGCTAGCAAGCAATCAATCCCGATTCTCTTGACAAAAAAAGATAGATTGCAAGATCAAGTAAAAACATTTATTAAAGAAAACGGTATAAATAAAGTAACCATTGTTGGTGGACCAGATGTAATTTCGCCACAAATAGAACAAACATTAGAGCAACAAGTAAGTATAGTTGATCGTATTTCTGGAGAAGATAGATTTGAGACAAGTGTAGCTGTTGCAAAACAATTTTATCCCAAGTCATTGCAAACGATTATGTTTGCAAGAGGAGATATGACTGTAGATGCCTTATCGGGAGCAGCTTTGGCAAGTCAATATCAAGCTCCAATTATATTAACGAAACGGGATGCTGTGCCCAATTCAGTAACCACTTGGTTAGAAACACGGAAGGTGACCCCGAATTATGTGTATTTTGGTGGACCGGAGGCAATTACCAATCAAACACGCCAACAGTTACAAACGTTAGTTGCGAATTAATTCATGTCAAGCATCGTCTAATCCCTAATAGACGATGCGTTTTTTTATACGTTATAGACCAGCTTCGGCTTTAAACTTAATTAACTGAATTGTAAATCTAAGCTAAAGAGTGTGTAAAGATTAAAGAATAGCCAACTTTTAGGTTTGATTTCTTGTTATAGTTACCTTAGATAGAGATAGGAGATGACGGGCTATTTTTAAGAACAAAAAGATTGCTTGGACTAGTGTTTTGTTTATTTTATTTACCTTATTGTTGAAAATTTCTGGATTGCTTCGAGACATGGTAGTTGCATACTATTTTGGCGATACGTATCAAGCAGATGCCTATTTAGCTGCATTTATTATCCCAAATATGATCTTTCTTTTTTTAACTACAGGAATGAAAAATGCATTTGTACCAAGTTATGTAGAAGCAAAAGAAAAAGGGGGGGAAACTATACTGTTTAATCAATTGTGGAAAGCGACCGGGATGATTAGCTTAGTTTTAGCATTCATTGGTATATTATTTTCACCTGTAGTCATTCCGATTATTTATCCTAACTTTCAAGGGGCTGCAATGACACTTGCAATTCATACGACAATGATTTTTATGGGGTGTATTATGTTTGTCGGATTAAATGCGGTCTTTGAAGCGTACTTAGATGCTGAATCTAAGTATATATTTTCTGTGATTTCACAGATAATTGTGTTAGGGACCATGATTAGTGCAGCAATTTTATTAGCATCTGAAATTGGGCCATACGCTTTAGCAATTGGTTATCTTATTGGCACGATCGTATCGCTATTATTTAAAATAATCCTCGTGTATCGGCATCAAATGTTTCAGCTAGCAACCAAAGTAAATTGGAAAGAGGTAAGAGCGTTTTTTGTTATCTTTATCCCTGTTGCCATTACGGTAATGGTAGGTCAAGTTAATTTAGCTGTAGACAATATATTCGCTAGTTATTTTAAAGAAGGTGTAGTTACCTACGTTAATTATGCAAAAAATCTTGTCCACTTTCCGCAAGCTATTTTTGCTGTCACAATCGGAACAATTACTTTCCCTTTATTAGCAAAAAGCTATGCAAAAAAGAAAATGGTCCAGTTCAATAATCATTTGGAACAAGGGTTAATGGTTATTAGTTATGTTATTTTTCCGGCTATCGTTGGTATGATGGTTCTCATGCCATCGATTATTCGTTTGTTATTTGAAAGAGGTGCATTTACAGCTGAAGCAACGAATGGAACAGCTGTGGTTGCTTATTATTATGCAGGATCTGTACTATTTTTTAGTCTAGCGGTGATAGTGAACAATGGCTTATATACCTTAAAAAAAGGACATATGCTCATGATGATTGGACTAGGATCCATTTTGCTGAATTTGTTATGTAACTGGCTCTTTACAAGCTGGATAGGATATATCGGTATCCCACTTGCCTCTTCGGTAGTTGGTTTATGCTATGCGATTTGCTGCTATGGAATCTTATCTAAACAAGTAGGGGGTATTTTCACAAAACCTTCAATAATAGAAATAGGAAAGATGATTTTAGCAGTATTGATAATGGCGGGAGCTATAGTGCTAGTTGGGGAAATTCGCGCCTTCTTTACAAACAGTTTGTATCTTATTTTCGCCATTTTTGTCGGGATTGTTATATATGCGCTATGTTCGTACATACTGAAAATACAATTATTTTATTTTTTATTAAAGTATCGAAAAAAACAAGATCATAATCGTAGTATGTTGGAGGAAGAATCATGAGGTCATTTCATTCAAAAACGATACAACAGTTGGAATCTATTTTCATCTTATTCATTGTTATACAACCAGTACTCGATTTATTCGCTTTCTTAAATTGGCCGATTTCTGAATTAGTACGTATTCTAGCAATTGCTCTTGGTGTTGTTTATTTATCCTTTCACCCAAACGAACGGATTCAATCTGCAACGATAATATACCATATTGTTTTATTTATCTATATAGGATGTCATTTTTTTGTGAGCTATCTGTTTAAACAACCAGTTTCTTTAACAATTGAGCTAACCCATATTGTAAAAAGTATTTTTTTCATCGAGTTATTTATGGTTTATCTTAGTGTTATTTATTCATTGAGTCGGCAAAGGAATTGGCAAAACTTACTTTTAAGAAATGTAACAATTAGCATGACAATCATTAGTCTTGTCATGGTACTTGCCGAACTAACAAATACCGGGAAAAGATCGTATGACATGTTAGCGAAAGCGGGACATTCAGGTTGGTTTTTTTCTGCAAATGAACTAAGTGCCATTATGGCAATCGGGTTTGGGTTGACATTATTGTACGTTTTTAGACAAAAAAACATCCAACGGAAACTTCTTTTAGGTCTATTACTAGCTATACTTACGTGGGCAATGATGACGATTGGAACAAAGGTGAGCTTTGGCGCAGCATTAATCTTCCTAGTTGTAGGTCTCGTAAGTTCTTTTTTTCAAAAACAGAAGGTCCTTTCTAGTAGTATATCGGGAATTTTATTAATAGCCTGCCTTATTTGGTTACCATTTTCACCAATCGGCCAAAACCTTCATCTTACCTTAGGGTCATCTAGTTCGCAATCGACTGAAGCAGATAACCAGGTAACAGAAGAAACGGAAGCTGGATTTAATCGTGTATTAAGCGGTAGAAGTGAATTCCTAGCAGAAACAATAGAACAGTATGAAGATGCTCCATTAGCACAAAAATGGTTAGGAATGGGTTATGGAGGTAATTATACTGCACAACCAAAGTTGATTGAAATGGATTTTATTGACTGGTTTTTTGGATTTGGTATTATTGGTTTTCTAATTTTACATATCCCTATTTTATATTTTGTAGTGAAGCTAATAACATATGTACTTCAAGAGAAAAAAAGGGTACTAACGATACCAGTTGTTATGATCACGGTTTGTATCGGGATCGGATTTGGTGCTGCCTTAGTTGCAGGACATGTACTATCTTCTCCTGCAGTTAGCATTTATTTAGCACTAGCAATGGGGTATTTGTACACTTTGTCTCATCCAAATATCAATCAAAGAAAGGTGGGTGATCATGAGATCTATCGAAGAGAAAATGTTGGTCATTAGTACAATGTATCCAACCAAGCGGCATACTGTCTTTGGAGTTTTCATTAAAAATCAAGTGGAACAGGTTAGAAATCGAGGGTTTCCAGTAGATGTATTAGCCATAAAAGACCCTAGAATGGGGAAGGTTAACGTTATTAGGAAATATAGCAAGCTATTATTGCAAGCAGTCGGTAAATTCTTGAAACAAGGAAGAAGCTATCAAATTGTGCATGCCCATTATTTATTTCCAAGTGGCTGGATTGGTCTTTGGTTTAAACGCTGGTTTAAAGCGAAGCTAATCGTTACAGCACATGGAGGGGACATTGACAAGATGGCACGTCTCCATCCATGGATTTACAAACAAACAAAACGTGTTTTAGAACAAGCAGATGAAGTGATTGTTGTTGGAGCAGGATTAAAACAGGCTGTGTTAGAGGAGTTTCAAATCAAACAAGAAAAAGTACACTTGCTGAATATGGGAGTAGATCGAACGGTGTTTCATCCGAAACCGAAAGAACAAGCAAGAAAAGAACTGCAGCTCCATGCAACCAATAAGATCATATTATTTGTTGGAAATATAATCGAAGCAAAGGGCTTAAGCGAATTAATTGCTGCTTTTCATCAAATGCAAGCTACACAAAAAAATTTGGAATTGCGCCTTATCGGCCCAAAAAAAGATCCAGCATTCTACGAAGTCTTAGTACAGTCAATTGAACAAGATAAGATTAAAGGGGTTACGTTTCATGAACCAAAACAACAAAATGAAATTGCGACATGGATGACAGCTGCAGATCTTTTTGTTTTACCTTCTTATATCGAAGGTTTTGGGTTAGTAGCATTAGAAGCAATGGCATGTCATACACCAGTAGTTGGAACAGCGGTCGGAGGCCTACAAACCTTATTAGCAGATAATGCAGGAATGACAGTTGCACCGAAACAAATTGAGCCACTTCGAGATGCAATGACCAACGTTTTGACAGACCCAGACGTTAGCCAGATGCTAATCCATTACGGAGACAAGCGAGCACAGGAGAATGATCAAGAGAGGTTAATTGATTCACTTATTACAATTTATCGCAGATAGGAGCGAGAATGGATGAAACAGAAAAAACTACTTCTTATTTCTTCTATAGGTGGCCATTTAACACAATTATTACAGTTAGAAACGATGTTTAAGAATTATAAATATCATATCGTTACTGAAAAGTCTGCAATCACCAAAGAGTTAAAGAATAAATATCCAGTTTCATTACTATTGTATGGTGCACGAAATTACCCGTTTCGATATATTTTTAAATTTTCTTATAACACGATGAAGTCACTATGTATATTCTTGCGATACCGTCCAGATGTGGTAATCACTACTGGAGCTCACACAGCAGTGCCTATGTGTTATATTGCTAAATTATTCAGAAAAAAAGTAATATTCATTGAAAGCTTTGCAAAATCAACTAGTCCTACGCTCTCGGGGAGGCTCGTTTATCCCATATCAGATTTATTCATCGTGCAATGGGAGTCCATGAAAGAAATCTATCCTAAAGCAATTTACGGGGGGTCTATCTATTGATTTTTGTTGTTTTGGGGACACATGAATTACCGTTCACCCGTTTACTGAAAGCAGTTGATCAGTTAGTTGAGGCAGGTACAATTACTGAGCAGGTGGTGGCCCAAATTGGGCACACGAAACATCACAGTAATCACATGCAAATGCATAAGTTTCTGACATATGATCAAATGGATCAATATTATAACCAAGCGGATCTTATTATTACTCATGCTGGAACAGGATCTGTACTTACTGGACTAAAAAAGGGGAAAATAGTAATAGCTGCTCCACGATTAAAAAAATATGGAGAACATAATGATGATCATCAACTACAATTAGCTGAAGTATTTGAACAAAAAAATCATATTCTGGTTTGGCACGAGACAGAACGTTTGGACCGTGTTATACAAGAAAGTAGAACGTTTCAACCGAAGCCATTTCAATCAGGAAAAAATAAATTATTTTCCATCTTGGATAGCTTTATACAACATAAGTAATTGGAATGTATGAAACATGGATAAACGTCAAAGCTAAAAATAAATCGAAATAACTTTTAATTATAGTCACAGGAAAAAACAAATGATTTTTTTGATAAAATATGCTATAGTAGCAAGAGTCATTAGTATATACAAAATTAAAATGAAACCTAGTTATTGGAGGTTTCTTACCCTTAATAAAATTATTTTGATTATTTTTGATTTGAAGGGATTGGGAGGAAGAAATTAATGAAGTACTTAGCACTACTCATCTGCTTTATTTTAGCAATTGTTTTAACACCCTTTGTAAAGAAATTAGCCATACGCATAGGTGCGGTTGATCAACCCAATCAACGAAAAATACATTCAAAACTAATGCCACGCTTAGGTGGTTTAGCGATATTTATAAGTTTTATGGTAGGTTTCCTTATTTTTAATCCGGATAGCCCATATTTTTGGCCAATCTTTATTGGTGCATTTTTAATAACGGCTACTGGTTTCCTAGATGATTTGTATAACCTATCAGCAAAAGTGAAATTTTTCGTTCAATTCATAGCTGCAACAATTGTTGTTTTAGGAGGAGCTCAAGTAACCTTTATTAACTTACCTTTTGGTGATACGTTGCATTTTGGTTACTTTAGCATTCCGATTACGATTATATGGATTGTGGGAGTATCAAATGCCATTAACTTTGTTGATGGTTTAGATGGACTAGCAGCGGGTGTCTCTTCAATTGCACTGCTTACCATTTCAGGCTTAGCAGTTTCTTTAGGAGATACATTTGTTGCTTTTATAGGATTTATGTTACTAGGTAGTACTGTAGGGTTTTTATTCTATAATTTTCATCCAGCAAAAATCTTTATGGGTGATACAGGTTCTTTATTTTTGGGATATATGATCGGGGTACTATCCATTCTTGGATTTAAAAATGCGACATTATTCTCATTAATTGTACCGATAACCATTTTGGGTGTACCTTTATTAGATACCTTTTTCGCCATTGTCAGACGTGTAGTGAATAAAAAACCATTCTATGCGCCAGATAAATTACACCTACACCATTGTTTATTGAAACTTGGATTTGGTCATCGACAAACGGTTATATTAATTTACAGTATGAGTGCGTTATTCAGTTTAGCTGCGATTATTTTTACTAAGTCAACGATGTGGGGTTCAACCATAACCTTATTTGCTATGTTAATTTTGATTGAGGTTGTAGTTGAAATAACTGGATTGATTAGCGAAAATTATCGACCATTGTTAAAGTTATTAGATCGGAAAAAATAAAGAAACCTTTTCCAAGCGTTGTTGCTTTGGAAAAGGTTTCTTTTAGTTATAAGCTTTTGCTTGTTTTACGGGTTGTGCATCATATATATAATGAACAATATTTTCACTTGAATTGCCTCGTGAATATTGATTCCATTGTTTCGTATATTCTTTAATTAAATTTAAATCGAATTGATTTGATTTAATGATCGAAATGATATCCTCTGTTGACAAGGCGATTGGGCCCGGCAAATTGGTTGTATACTCTTCCCAAAAACCCTGTTTCTTCGTATATTCCTCTAAATCATAAGTGAAAAAGATCATTGGTTTTTCAAGTAATGAAAATTCAAAAGGAACCGAAGAATAATCTGTAATTAGTAGATCTGCTAAAACTAATAAATGATTGATATTTTCATAGTTAGAAACGTCAATCACAAAATCAGAATAAATATTTTCATAGGTTCCTACGATTGCTGGATGAAGACGTAATAGCAATATATATTCCTCACCTAGTTCAGCCCGCAACTTTGTTATATCTAATTGTAAATTTATATTAGATAATTCGTTATTTCGAAAAGTAGGTGCGTATAAAATTACCTTCTTTCCATCTATCATTGGAAAGAGTTTCCTGATATGATATTGTGCCTGTTGTAATGCTTGTTTATCAAAGAAAAAGTCAGTTCGTGGAATACCTGTCCGTAATATTTGACTTTCAGATAGATTAAAACTTTGACGAAAAATCCTACTCATTTTTTCCGAACCAACCACCACGTAAGAAAATCGATCATAGACTTGCTGAAATCGTTTATTTGCTCTTGGTGTTCTTGTTGCATTCGAAGGATCCATTAAGCCAAATTGTTTAATTGCCCCTGCTGCATGCCAAAGCTGAATACATTGCACATTTTCGTTAAACTTTGTAACAGATAAAAATCCAAAGTAATTATCAATGAAAATCACTTTGGAAGTGGCAAGGTGGTAGATCGATCGTACATAATCTACCAAATGAGTTAATTGAAATGAGAGTGTCTTTACATTATCTATAGTAGAAAAATCCATTCGACACCGTTTATCTTTCAGTACGATTAGTTGATGATCAGAAAGTTTATTAGTTGCCTGAGCTACATGATAAATATTGTCACCAAAAGAGCTAACAAAAACCGTTTTTTTTTGCTGTGGCAAGAACTTAAAGATTGAAAAGATCATCCTGAAAAAGAAAAGGAAAACGCTTATAGCAATTTCTCTAAGCATTGTTTATCTTTTTCATATCATTTTTAATTTTTGTAGTCGAAATACCCACTGTTCTTGGCAGATAGATAACTTCACAATAATCATTTAAGAAATCGAATTTACCTTCCCAGTCATCTCCCATAACAAATACATCAATATTATGGTTCACTACATCATTTATTTTTTGTTCCCATTCATGCTCAGGAATTACTTCATCCACGTAGCGAATAGCTTCTAAAATCATTTTACGATTTTCATAGCTATGGTATGATTGTTTTCCTTTAATTGCATTAAATTCATCTGAAGAAATGGCTACTGTTAAATGATCACCCAATTCTTTAGCACGACGTAATAAATTTATATGTCCATTATGAAGTAAATCGAATGTACCGTAAGTGATTACTTTTTTCATTATGTTTTCCTCCCCAAATGAATGTCTATTATATTTTTGTATATTAGACTTTTATATCTAGCAAATAGTTTAACAAATAATATTTACGTAGGATTAACAAATAATTTACAAGACGTTAACATCACCTATTTATACATTTTAGCTGTTTTTTTAAAAAGTTACAAGTATAAATTAAGGAGAGGGAGGAAAGAATAGTAAAAAAGACTGCTGAGTTAAATCAGCAGTCAAAAAAGCTTTATTTATAAAAAGGAATATCGTATACTAACGAATATTTTTCTAACATATTATAGAATTTTTCAATTCTACTAGTTTGTTTTACTGCCCAGCCAATATCCGTGGCATATTGATGAGAAGCATAACCATAATTATCCATGGCATCTGGGTTCCAACGCATTTTATATAGCGTATCTTGCCCAGCGTTAATATATCTGTCAGCAATAAATTTGGCTCCACCAACAATTGCTTTTTCTGGCGAAGTCCATCCTTGCTCATAAGCAAATTTAAGACCTGCTTGATAAGGTGAGGAAGCTCCATCGGCAGCTCCAATGCCATACATATTATAGACGATCGTACCATTGTATTTATCGCCATTTGCTAAACCAGAGGTTCCATTACCAGTTTCAAGCATAGCATGTGAAATCAAGTAAATTTCATTGATATCATAGTCTTGTCCGGCTTTAATGAAAGAAGAAGCCTTGCCAGCTAATATTCCATTTCCTTTAAGAATATTTTCATTCACTTCCTTTGCATTAAGTCCAGCAGTTTGTGATAGTTTTAAGAATTGGAAGTATTCTGTTGAACTAATATCTTCAAAGTTGTTTGGATCTAAATATCGCTCAGTTGCAGATTCTGTAGCGATAATCCAAGTGTTGAATTTGTACCAATTACCTTCAGTACCATATACAGTAATCCTGTCATTAACGTAGCGTTCATCGATTTTTCCAATCACGTCATAGCTTGTACCTGGACCACTACGCACATTCCAATTAGTTCCATCAACTCTCCAACGACCATCAACTTTTTTCAAAGCATTTTTATGCACATACATGGTACTGTATGTTGTTTTAGGCATAGCACTCATTTGTATGTCTAAAGCTTTATCAAGAGAAATATTGTACCTTGTGATGTCATAGACACTTTCAGAAACATCACCATTCTTTATATAACCAGTTGTTGCTTTACCATTGATGTAGACTAAAGCTTCATACCAACCGGAAGTAAAGGTCTTGTACTGTAGCACTTTTCCTTCGTTATAATTCTTTAGTATCTTAGAGCTTGTTGAAGCTTTGGTGTATATATTTGTTGGGCTTTTTAACGCAACACCTTGTAGGCTTTCCGGTGTGTCGGTAATATTCTCTACGTCATTTTTATGAATATAGCCATTGGTTGCTTTGCCGTTGATATAGACAATCGCTTCATACCAATCCGCAGAAAAGGTTTTGTAATAAAGCACAGAGCCTTGGTCATAGGACTTTAGCGAGCTTGAGTTAGTAGAAGCTTTCGAATAAACTTTGGTTGGACGCTTAGTGCCAATCCCTTTTAAAGATTGTTGTTTATCTAGTAAATTTTCCACGTCATCTTTGTAGATATAGCCTGTTGTTGCTTTGCCATTAATGTATACTAGGGCTTCGTACCAATTCGATGAAAAAGTCTTATAATAAAGCACAGAGCCTTGGTCATAGGACTTTAGCGAGCTTGAGCTAGTAGAAGCTTTCGAATAAATCTTGGTTGGACTTTTAGAGCCAATCCCTTGTAAGGATTCTTGCTTATCTAGTAAATTTTCGACGTCACGTTTATGAATATAGCCATTAGTTGCTTTTCCATTAACATAAACCAACGCTTCATACCAATCGGAAATAAAGGTTTTATAGTAAAGAATTGATCCCTCACTATACGATTTTAAAATATCGGAATTTCTTGATGTTTTCGAAAAAATCTTAGTGGAGCTCCTTGTCCCAATTCCTTGTAATGTTTCTTGATTTTCAACTGGCTGTTCGACATCACTTTTGTGAATATAACCAGTTGTTGCTTGGCCATTAATATAAACCAGTGCTTCATACCAATCAGAAATAAAAGTTTTGTAGTAAAGGAGTTTTCCTTTTTCATAGGATTTTAACGTATGCGAACTAGTAGAAGGTTCGGCATATATGTGTGTTGGTGACTTCAACCCATAGCCTGTTAACGTTTCTGGATTTTCTACTGGTTGTTCGACATCGCTTTTGTGAATATAGCCAGTTATTGCTTGGCCATTAACATAAACCAATGCTTCATACCAATCGGAAGTAAAGGTTTTATAGTAAAGGAATGTCCCTTTATCATAGGATTTTAGTGTATTCGAGCTTGTAGAAGGCTCGGCATATATGCGTGTTGGTTCCTTCGCCCCATACCCTGTCAATGTTTTGGGATTATCTGTAGCTGTGTCTACATCATTTCTGTGAATAAATCCTGTTGTAGATGAACCATTAACGTATACAATTGCTTCATACCAATCAGCATTTAACGTTTTATATAAAAGAATAGATCCTTTGCTATAAGACTTGATTACCTTAGAGCCAGTGGATTGACTGGCATAAATTGGTGTGGGGTCTTTTAAAGCAACACCAGTTACCGTTTTTTGTTCTACTACGCTACTTGTAGTCATAGAAAAGGTTGCAGCTTGTGGTTCTTCAGTAGAAGAAGTTGTTTCCTGACTATCATCAGTAGTTTCTGCATCTGAGGAAGTTGCTCCACGCTCTTGACGATAATCATCTGCTGCTTCTAGCGAATATAATTGATCGGTAGCTACATATCCTTGATAGCTTTTTACAGCTTCTTCATCAGTGTACGTAACATGTGTCATTGCCGTGTTTTTGTCAAACGAGTCAACTAATGTTACTACAGAATCATCTGGCACATTAACAAGTACATTTTCTTGCTTGTCATCATAGAGAGGAGTTGTTTGTTCTCCACTTACGGCAAATAGGGTCATAGATTCAGGCGTCTCTGTACTTGTTTCATCTGTTGCAGCCGAAACTGTATAAGGTACTTGTTGAAAGAGTAACAATATCGCAATTACGAGCAAACTAAGTTGTTTAAGTGTTTTCATTATTTACGTCCAAGCCTCCACACTAAAATTGGGTTTCATACTATTCTCTTTGCCATTTTAATTTGAAAGAGATTAAAAACTATCATGTATATGATCGCATGAAAGCTAAGTGTTCCCTCCTTTTCAACAAAATTTGATAGTTTCCTAGAATGTATTATCTCAAAAAACAACAAAAAAGTTAAGCTTATATAAAACTATTTTTCAAATTTATGAAAAAAAGACCCTACTTTTGAAATAGGGTCAATTAATCAGCTATCTATTATTTCTATTTTTATAGGCTTTTTCCGCTAATAGTAATCCAATAAAATTGTTTTGACTCTAGATGCGGTTAAAGTTACTGATTGGTATAGGTCTTTCACCAACATGAGGTGAATTTCTGGAGTGAAACCAGGTTTATTTAGAGCATCAATGACCCAGTAAGTATGTCCACCCCACTAAGAGGGTTACTGGAAGGGAAAACAAGACTGTAACCAGTTTTATTATGAATTAAATTAGCGATTTTACGATTGGTGTTGCGTTTTGTACCAGAGTTATACGCCCAATATAAATTTCCCCTGAAGAATGATAAGCTACATATGTTTTGAAATCATGACTTAACGTAAAATCATATAATGCTTTAGTCTCTGATTTAGAGAATGGGCGAACACCTTTGTAAAAGGCGTAACTTGGACTTCTTACATTGTTATTGATTGTTCTCCAACCAGAAGGATATTGACGGTTTAAGTTGAGACCTCGAGCATTTGCTTTCCATGCACTAAAGTCTGAACTACCATTGTTCATTTTTATCAGTTCATTTTTGTTGCTAAAGCCACCTGCTCCTAGTTGGTTTAGGGTAACACCATCTGGATTTACCATAGGTACATAATAAATAGATACTTTTGATAGTAAATCTTGTATATTATACCCATCGATACTTGATTGATTAATAAATGCTTGGCTATATTGATCAATTTGATACATTACTAGATTGCTAGTCAACCACTCTCTGGCATGATAGGAAGCATTAATCGTAATTTTCGTATCACCGAATCCTATTTAAACAAAGGGTATCCTTCTTCTTTCAACTGAATATCCAACTGTCGAGATTAAACCTGGATAAGTTTCTTTTAATTTATTAATATTCTGGATCATTTCGGTATACGTATAAGTTTGTTTAGGGTTTACGATTGCCTGCGCTTTTAGTTTTTTGTCACTAACGTCACTTTTATGAATATATCCTGTCTTTGCTGTACCATATAACGTATACTGTTGCTTCAAACCAATTGTCTGTGTACGTTTTAAAAATTAATGTGGAACCAAAAGAATAAACTTACGAATAACCTTTAAGCTTTTTGCATTTTTAGAAAGGTCTTGATAAACATAAGTTGTTGCGTTTAAAGCGGATCCTGTTAAAGATTTTTGTTTAGCGTCGTCATTTAACACACTATCTTTGTGAATATATCCAGTTGTTGCTTTTTTATTAAGATAAACAAATGCTTCGTACCAGTTACTTGTAAAACTTTTATAATATAAAACATCCCCTTCATTATAAGATTTTAATGTTTTAGAATGTTTGGAGGCTTTTGCGTACACGTGAGTTGGCTCTTTCTTTCCGATCCCTTTTAGTAATACTTGGTCATCTTGGGTATTTTCGACATCGGTTTTGTGAATGTAACCAGTAGTTGCTTTTCCATTAATATAAACCAACGCTTCATACCAATCAGCATTTAACGTCTTATATAAAAGAATAGCTCCTTTGCTGTAAGACTTGATTACCTCAGATGTTGTGGACTGACTGGCATAAATTGAAGTAGTATCTTTTAAAGCGACACCAGTTACCATTTTTTGTTCTACTACACTACTGGTAATTTCTAGTTCTTCAGGAGAAGGGGATTTTTTCTGACTGTCATCAGTAGTTTCTTCATCTGACGAAGTTGCTTCTTTCGTTGGCGTATCTAATGACTGTAAAGGGGTAGACGGCTCTTCACTAGTGTTTGTTTCTCGTTCTTGACGATAAGCATCTGCTGCTTCTAGCGAATATAATTGAGCAGTGGCTACATATCCTTGATAGCCTGTTCATCAGTGTATGTAACATGTGTCATTGTCGAGTTTTTGTCAAACGAGTCAACTAATGTTACCGCAGAATCATCTGGTACATTAACAAGTACATTTTCTTGCTTATCGTCATAGAGAGGAGTTGTTTGTTCTCCACTTATGGCAAATAGGATCATAGATTCAGGAGTCTCTGTACTTATTTTATCTATTACAGCTGAAACCTTATAAGGCACTTGTTGGAAGAGCAACAATTTTGCAAATACGAACAAACTAAGTTGTTTGAGTTTTTTCATTATTTACGTTCGAACCTCTTATGTTCTTTGCAGTATCTTTACAAATGTAATATATTTATGTTTTAAGTGGGGAGTTAAAAAGTATTTTGTAAACAATTAAAGCACATGATATAATTTATTATCGAATTAACAATGAATAAGGTGGGAAAAATATTGAAAAAGGTATCGGTAATTGTACCAGTTTATAACACAGAAGAATTTCTGGAAGATTGTTTAAATTCATTAATAAATCAAACTTACAATAATTTAGATATATTGGTAATTAATAACGGGTCGACGGATAGAAGTAAAGAGATAATAGATGTTTTTGTTGAAAAAGATAAGCGTATTCACTCTTTTGATTTTAATAGTTCACTGGGTGTAGGTGCGGCAAGGAATTATGGAGTATCACAAGCAGAAGGTGACTATGTATACTTTGTTGACAGTGACGACTATATTGGTAAAGATACACTTCAACTTCTGATGGACAATATCGGAGATCATGATATTATTTCTGGAAAATTAGTAAATACTGGTCTTAGCGAAGAGATAATTCACAATGAAACACAAGAAATTGACATGAAGCTCTATAAAAAGAAAAGAAAGAATCTCTTTAAAAATAAATCAATATTAAATCGTTTGATTAGTATGAACTTTATAAGAAGTAATAATCTAGCTTTCCCTGAACAAGTAGAAATATTTTCTGATATAAAGTTTATTGCAGATATTTTAGCACTTATTGAAGAAATTCCATATGTCAAGCAAAGCGTTTACTTTAAAAGGAAAAGAAATGATCCTATTACAAATCCTTCATTAATTCAAAGGAGTAGGACAGATAAAATTAAAAATTTAACAAAAGTCTATATGGAAGCAAAGGATAAGTATTCTGATATTCCATATGTTTCAACTTATTTGGATCAACAGTTGTTAAATTACTATCGAAAAACAATCACAGTTCATTTCAAGAATGAGGACAATATAGACATATCATTTTATATTCTTTCTAATGCAATGAAAGAAATAGATTCAAACTTTCTTTCTAAAAAAAGTGCTGTGCTTAAAAGAGAGATTAAACCAATTATAGAGAATAATATAAATAAATTTAAACGTATTAATAGACAACATCATCGACTTCGTAATATTAGAAAAGCAACCAAAAGCAAGAAGTCACTATTCTTACAATTATATCGATCCTTTTTTGTGAAATCTAAAATGAATGATAAATTAGTTGTGTTTGAAAGTTTTTTAGGCAAGAATTATTCCGATAATCCAAAATATATATATGAATATATGCTAAATAACCATATGGATTATAAATATGTTTGGGTATTTAACGAAACTGGTAAAAACATACCAGGGAACGCTAAGCAAGTAAAAAGATTTAGTTTGGCTTATTATTACTATCTAGCTAAAGCAAAATATTGGGTTTCTAATACCCGTATGCCTAAATCTCTTGGGAAAAGGGAAGGAAATGTTTATTTGCAAACTTGGCACGGTACCCCTTTAAAAACATTAGTATTTGATTTGAAAGATATTTACTCAGCCAATCCAAACGTTAAAAAAGATTTTTATATTCAAACTAGAAGATGGGATTACTTAATATCACCGAACAAATATTCATCTGAAATATTCAGAAGAGCATTTAAATATGATAAAACAATGTTAGAGTTTGGATATCCTAGAAACGATATTTTATATACTCATAATGATAAAGAAAAAATTAATGATTTAAAAGCAAAGTTAGATTTACCTACAAATAAAAAAATAATTCTATATGCTCCAACTTGGCGGGATGATGAATTTTTTGAGCGTGGTAAATATAAATTCACACTGAAATTAGAATTGGATAAAATGAAAGAGTCATTAAAAGATGATTACATTGTAATTCTCCGTACACATTATCATATCGCTAATCAAATTGATATTTCAGGATATGAGAATTTTGCATATGATAGGTCTAGACACGATGATATAGCTGAATTATATTTAGTTTCAGATATTTTGATTACAGACTATTCTTCTGTATTCTTTGATTATGCGCATTTGCGTAGACCAATCCTATTTTACACCTATGATTTAGAAAAATATCGCGATACAATTCGTGGTCTTTATTTTGACATTGAAAAAGAAGTACCTGGTCCTTTGTTAAAGACGACTAAATCGGTGATAAGTGCTATTAATAATATAGAGGAACTAAACAAAGAATATCAGGAAAAGTATGAAGCGTTTTATAATAAATTCTGTCAGTGGGATAATGGAAGTGCGTCAGAGAATGTAGTGAAACAAGTGTTTCATAGCTAAATGGAGGGGAAAGCATGCAACTATTAAAGAAAATAATAATGAAAATACTGAAACGGAAATGGGTAACGAAGCTTTATTATTTATTATTCTCTTTAATAGGTACGCTTCCAGTTAAAAAAAATGTAATTATTTTTGAAAGCTTCCTTGGAAAACAGTACAGTGATAATCCAAGAGCAATTTACGAGTTTATGATAAAAAATAATTATCATGAAAATTACAAATTGTACTGGAGCATTGATGCTAGAAATCTAAAAAAAATAGAAGGCTATCAATTAAATGTCTTGGCTCGTTTTTCAATTAAGTGGTTGTTAATAATGCCAAGAGCACAGTACTGGATTGTTAATAGTCGGTTACCTCTGTGGATACCTAAGCCAAAACATACGAAATATGTTCAGACGTGGCATGGAACTCCGTTAAAAAAACTTGCTGCAGATATGAAGGAAGTCCATATGCCAGGTACGAATACAGAGAAATATAAATTAAATTTTTTATATGAAGCTAATAAATGGGATTACTTGATCTCCCCCAACCAATATTCTACTACGATTTTTAAACGTGCTTTTCAATTTAAGAAAAAAATTATAGAATCCGGTTATCCAAGAAATGATTATTTATACCAACATAATAATGAAAAGTCAATTAGGATATTAAAAAAAACACTTAGGATACCATTAGATAAGAAAGTCATTCTTTATGCGCCTACATGGAGAGATAATAACTATTATGCAAAGGGTAAGTATAAATTTAATCTAGAATTAAATTTAAAACAATTATATCAGGAGTTTGGAGATCAATATGTGATATTATTACGCATGCATTATTTAGTAGCCGAAAGTATAGATACGAATGGCTTCGAGTCGTTTGTTTATGATTATTCGAAATATGATGATATACGTGATTTATACATCATTTCTGATATACTAATTACTGATTACTCATCTGTCTTTTTTGATTTTGCAAATTTACAACGACCAATGCTCTTTTTTGTATATGATATAGAAAGCTATCGAGATAATTTAAGGGGATTTTACTTAGATTTTGAGAAAGCGGCTCCAGGTCCGTTAGTTAAAACTACTGAAGAACTAATTGAGCAAATAAAAGATATAGAAAACGATCAGTTTAGTTATCAAGATAAGATGGAAAACTTTTTAAACGAGTTTTGTTATTTGGAGGATGGAAAAGCATCAAAACGAGTTTTTGAACAAATTACTAAAAGTTAAGAATCGGCTATAACAAATTTACTTGTTATAGCCGATTTATTTCATCAAATATCCGTTTGGCGTTATTTGTATCAACATGATCAAAGATTAAGTGTTTCTTATCTACATAGTTTTGCTTCTCTTTAAAATTATATTGAATATAGTATTTAACATTATCTACAATTTGTTCTGGAGTTACACAAATATCTCCTAAAAAAGTTTCCTCGATTGGACGAAGTATACCTTTAGAGAAAAACTTATTTCTATCGAAATGATAGAATATAACTGGCTTCGACATATAATTAAAGTCAAAAGAAACAGACGAATAATCTGTAATCATTAGGTCCGATTCTATTAATAGATCTTGTACATTTCGTTGCCCAAGTTCTACAATAGAGATATTTTCATTATCTATGTCCTTAAAATGGTGAATCATTGCTTGCATCCGATAATGAGGATAGAAATATAGTTTTATGTTGTTTCTTTGTATGATAGTATTTAATTCGTTGTTCGTTAATAGTTCGTAATACTTGTTAAAATAATTGGATTTTTTAAAATCATCATCATTACCTAGCCAATCTCGCCAAGTAGGTATCACAATAATAGATGTTTGTTTTTTAGAATGCTGCATTTTTAGATGATCAAATCGAGATAAACCAGTCACTGCAACTTCTTTCTTAGAATAGCCTAATGTCTGTTGAACCATATCTTTTTCGTATTTAGAGCTTACTAGGAATAGATTGAAAGGATACTCATAGTATTTTTTATGATACTCTACATTTTTTCTACCTAAAACCCCGTGTTGCAAAAATACTTTGTTTCTTTTTTTATAAGAATAGAAATTAATACCTTTGTCCGGTAGTATATAATCGATATCATGAGAGCCTATAAAAACATTTGCTTTTGCCGCAAGTCTATAATGCTGATAACTACCTTTAATAATTACGTTATCCATATACATTAAATTTTTAAAGTCTCTGGAATTTTTATCAATCACATAATAAATAGGGCTATTTGGATAGTGCTCTCTACAATAGTTAAAGAAATGAAAACCTGTGTCTTGAGCAGTGTTTCCTCTTTCTCCAATTAGCCAAATATTTTTTTGGGAAAAATAATAATCTAAATACTGCCCATACATCATGTAAAGGTAAGCTAACCAAGAGTGAGAAGCTTTTAAAATTTTAAGATACCCTCTAGGTGTAAACGTTAAATAGTAAGAAGTTACCCCTGACATTTTTTTATAATTAACTTTATCAATTATTCCATCTTTAGAATAATTAAATTCCTCACAACCAATTCTCTTTCTTATAAGATGATCATTATAAGAGAATTGCACATATATATCTAAAACGCATTCCCTGTTATTAGTTAGATTATATAGCTCTTTAAGAGGAACAGTAATCTCAAAACTCTCTTCAGATCCTAAATCATATTCAAGTTCATTCAGAGTATCTCGTTCTTTTATTATTAGAAAACGTTGTAGAAAATGTTTGTTTTGCAACGGAATATTATCAAGGTTACATACCCCATGCAGTGTTAAACCTTTATGATTTAATGAATAAAAAGAAATGTTTTTACTGACAGACACACCTTCCAAATTAATAGCTAAATTGTCTTTAATGGTAGAGTATAGAAACATTATCTTTAAACCATTTGATGTATGTTCGTAACTACTGAGCTGCTTCAATGATTTATCAGAAGTAGACAATCGGACTATGTATTTTTGATTATTAATTTCAAATAATAGATAGACACTGAATTTTTTACTTCCTGTTTTCTTATAAAATTCCACTAAATTTTTATAATCAAATGAGAAAGATAGAGAATACTCATTTCTATCGGGATTAGTTTCAATCAAGTTAACTGGACAATCAATTGCTTTATTATCTTTATTTCTTATTAGTAATAGATGATTCATAAAACCATCCATATTAATTTCAGAAGGGAATTCTACTATGCTGTTAAATAAGATTGTTGATTCAGATGTGAAATCCAATGAATAATCGTTAATATGGATTTTGGGACTTACTACTTTTAAAGAAGCATTTCCATAAATTGTTTTGTACATTTCTATTTTTCTTGTTATCTCATTTCGAGTGGAAAAAAGTGTATATTCGCTATTGTCAAGTGCGTCAGTCTGTAAATGAATTCTTTCATTGTGATTTGGTTCTTTCATATACAAATCCCACGTTCCATTGTTTAAATCTATTAGGTTAAAGTCAATGGATAGTTCCCAATTATTATTATCTTTCCAATTTAATTTTAAAGAGAAATATTTTTCTGTTTTTCTGTGTTTTAATACAGCAACGTCAACAACTTTATGGTAGCTCCCAAAACACTTTAGTTCATTGTTGTGTATTATTATGCTTCTTATTAAAGGTTTATCCAAGGTATTATCTAATTTCATTATAAACCACCCTTTTAATCATTTCATTTATATATGTCCCATACTTGATTATTAAAGACTATCTTCATTTTAATCGCGTCAAGTTACTATTTGTATACTCTTTGTCTGTGATTGAAATACCAAGAGTCATCAGTAACCACTGTAGTATCCCGATAGCATAATTATTTTGAAATAAAGTAAGTTCAAAGTTAGCATAAATTAATGTGGCGATAAAAAAACATGCAGAGAGCTTGGCCTCAAAACTATGTAAATTTTTTAGTAATAATTTCCATAAAATAAACAATATAAAAAAGAAAGCAATTAATCCAATTATCCCGGATTCCAATAATGTTTGCATATATTGGTTATGGGCTGTTTTCATAGTGAAGTCTCGAGCATCAACACCGATACCATGACCAAAAAAGGGTTTGTCCATTATTGGAGACCAAAGATCAAACCAAATTTCACTTCGCCCACTAAAGAAGTTTTTGTTGAAAAGTTTTATTGAAATAGTGTTTAGATAATCGCCTACACGTGTATTCACAAGTAGAGTATAACAAATAGTGAATACAACATTAAAACCAATTGCTAAATAAAATAAGAGTGAAAACATTTTTTTTGATATTGATAATAATATAAAACTAAACAATACAATAGCTAGGGCTAGATATACATTTCTAGAACTAGTAGAGTATATTAAAAATATATTTAAGATTGATATTCCACCAAAATAAAAGCGCTCACCTAAACTGGCATAAAAGAACGATAGTAACTGAAAAAAGAACATACAAAAAAGAATAATTGCCAGACCATTTGGATTAATGAAAATTGCACTAAATCCATCTGTAACAGGATTGAAAATCAACCAATAGGCAGCTATATATAGAATGAAAATAGAAAACACATAACCGAATAACTTATAATACTTTGTTTTCCATGTACTATGCGCCATTAAAACAATAAAACTAAGCATAGCAAACAGTCCAAACAAATTATCTATGCTAAAATAGGTATTATGTATATAGGAGCTTAGTAGTTGAATAATAAAAAAGGTTGCAATTCCACTATAAAGCTTTGTTAAATTTTTTGTATATCTTCTTTGTAATATATAGTAAAAAACAAAAAAAATTGCAAAAAACACTAATGATAAGCGAACAGTATGCTCGCCTATATGGTTTATCCATTTCGGTTCTGTTATTTCAAACACGTTCAAAAGAAGAAGAGAACAGAGTACTAAATAGAATAAAGGAAAAAAATTTAATTTTATGCTATGTTTTAGTTCATTCAATTTATTTGACCCCTTTGTCAACGCAATTAGATGTATCCAATCCCCAAAATATGAAGATTGGATGAAAATAAAGAGTTTTGTTGTAAGTGATAACCAATTTTATACTGTTTTAATTATATTAACCCAGTGCTTTGAGTAGTCGCTAGAGCTAAAGCGTTCTAAAACATCTTTTGAATTTTTAGCTAACTGCTGCCTTAATGATTGATTTGTCATTAATTCAATAATTTTATCTGCCATTATTTCTTTATTTCTTTGTGATATGACAAAACCATCTACGCCATCTCTAATAATATCCTTCGGTCCGTATTTGACATCGAAACTAACGACAGGTGTTCCAGCAGCTAGACTTTCAGTTATTACCATTCCAAATCCTTCATATGCAGAGGTCAAGATAGAACAACAAGCCTTTTGGTATACCTCAGTAGGATTAGTAGTGAACCCTTTCAATTTAACATTATCCTCTAGACCTAACTCTCCTATAAGTTTTTGCAGAGAATTTTTTTGTTCTCCAAATCCATAGATGTGATATTCTGCATTAGGAAGTTCTTTCACAACATAACTAAAAGCTTTGATTGCTTCATTTAATCTTTTTTGTCCAGTGTATCTAGCGACAGAAACGGCTAATAAAGGATCATAATTGGTATTATAATTTGACACAGGTGCAGCTGCATGTGGTATTACAATATAATTACTTTTTTCACCAATTTCTTTTTTTATGTCTTCTCTTTGTTCATCAGTTAGAAACACTACTTGGTTAAATAGATTAATATTGTTTAAAAAGTAATCCCATGTTTCTTTGAAACCATTACTGCCATCATAAGGTTTCTTGTAATGATTATTATGTAAAACAGCTATTTTTTTACCTTCAATGCTGGTTACTAATTCATCCGTTTTTCTTGAATCGGAGATCAAAACAGGGTTAGTTATATCTTCCATCTTTTTATTTATCCAATCAGCTTTAAAATTAAAAAAACTTTTAAATTCTTTGTTCTGTTTATTATTAAGTAATAATGTTCGGTATGGGTTTCCTTCAGAATCTATCCAGACACTTAAATAACATTTTCCTTTAGCATCCAAGTATCGTTCAAGGCTGGGTTTATTTGTTCTGGTGTCCATGTGTCTTGCTACTACAAGGTTTCCATATAAGTCAAATTCTTCTCGTCTGTATCTATTTCGTCCTTCGGTCATATAGTCTATAAATACAAGTTTGTTTTTGTTATTAAAACGTTTATATTTAATGTATAATCCATTTTTATAATAACGATAGGAGGGAGGAACATCTCTCTTATCTTTAAAGATATCAAACCCTTTTTCTTGAACTTGGTAGACCGGTTTTCTTTTTTTTATTCTTCTGTCTGGTAATAATTTATTTGTCATGACATCGTCAAATAAATTAAAAACCTTAATTTTTTTATTTAATTGTCCACTGTCATATAGTTTATTAACAATCTCGTGAAAATTGGATTGAAACCTTAATGTTAGAAAAATCACTTCATCAAACTCATTGGTTAGCATATTTGCTCTGGTAATAACAGCTTTAGTCAGACCACCTCTAACTAAATTTAAAGAATCAAATACAAAAACAGGTGTTTTCATAATAATCAATTACTCCTTTTTAATATATATATATATATTGAATACTATCAAATAGTAGCATATTTTTCATTTGTTAAGGTTACAAATAAGTAACATTATATCTATAACTAAACAATAAGTATTGTTGTCATTTTAAAAAATACCTAGTATAATTTTAAAAGTATTTATAGAAAGTGTAAACTAGGAAGGATATTTGTATGAAATCAGCTTGGAAAGTGTTAAAGGAACAGTTTAAATATTTTTACTTAGTAAGAAGACTCTCCATGTATGAATTAAAGAACAATAACAGCAATAATTATTTGGGTATGGCGTGGGAAGTAATCAATCCATTATTCCAAATCGGTATTTATTGGTTTGTATTTGGTTTTGGAATAAGAGAAAGGTCGAATATGCCAATAGCAAATGGACTAGATGTTCCATTTATTAATTGGATGCTATGTGGAATGATCATTTGGTTGTTTTTCTATCAGTCAATTATACAGGGCTCAAAATCAATCTATACGAGAATAAAAATGTTATCAAAAATGAATTTTCCAATGAGTATTATACCAAACTTCATTGTATTTTCTAGGTATTATGTTCATTTAATTATGCTATTGATTACCATAATAATTATGCAATTTACCGGGTTTCTAATTAATGTTTATTATATTCAATTTATTTATTTTACAATAGCCTTATTAGCATTTACCTTTTCACTATCATTATTAATGTCTACATTATCTACGATTGTTCGAGATATTCAGATGTTTTTACAAGCAACGTTGCGAATGGTGTTGTATCTTTCGCCGATATTGTGGAATTTAAATGCTTTACCAGATAATATTCAATTTATAATGAAAGCTAATCCATTATATTATTTGATAGAAGGGTATAGGTCCAGCTTTTTTGGACTGGATTGGTACATGATTATCAACTGGAAATACACACTGTACTTTTGGGGTATAACATTATTGATATTTATATTAGCTTCGGTTCTTCATATTAAATTCCGGAGACACTTTATAGATTTCACTTAAAAAGAAGGGGTAATATGAATAAATCCATTATCGCAAGAAATATTTCGAAAAAATATAAACTATACAAAAAGTCATCAGAACGAATTTTAGATTTAATTACACCTAAAAGCTATGGTGAGGAATTTTGGGCACTGCGCGATGTGAGTTTTCAAGCAGAAAAAGGAGATGTTATTGGCTTTATTGGAATTAACGGTTCTGGTAAATCTACTTTATCAAATATTGTAGCTGGAATTGTTCCAGAGACTAATGGTACAGTAGAGCTTAATGGACAAGCGGCTCTAATAGCTGTCTCTTCTGGTTTGAAAAATGATTTAACTGGTAGGCAAAACATTGAATTGAAATGTTTAATGTTAGGTTTTTCAAAAAAACAAATTGAAGAAATGGAAGATGATATTATTGAATTTGCTGAATTAGAGCAATTTATTGATCAACCTGTTAAATCATATTCAAGTGGAATGAAATCCCGGTTGGGGTTTGCTATTTCTGTAAGTGTAGATCCTGACATTTTAATTATTGATGAGGCACTATCTGTTGGCGATAAAGCCTTTGCAGAAAAGAGCTTAGCAAAAATGAAAGAATTTAAAGAGCAAGGAAAAACGATGATTTTTGTTAGTCACTCAATTGGACAGATGAAACAATTTTGTGAAAAAATTTTGTGGCTAGAATATGGGATGGTTAAAGAATTTGGTAATGTGGAAGAAGTCTTACCTAAATATGAAGCTTTTATTGATAATTTTAAAAAAATGTCTAAGGTTGAAAAAGAAGCTTATCGGAAAGAAGCATTGGAAAACCATGACGTATTTATTTGATGTTCTTTTTGTTAGATTTCAAATTTTACAAATAAGTTATTAAATGAAAACCTCGAAATAGTAATCTATAACCTTTGTAAAGGACTTTTTAAAAAAAGACTATGCTACACTGGAAAGGTGATTCCTGTATTGTACAGGGGTCATCTTTTTTAGATTCCATTGATATCTGTAATTGTTGTAATAAGTCATATAACTCTTAATTTCACGCTTTAACTCATCTAGTGTTTCACAAGGTTTAATATATGCTTCATCTTTGAAATGCCCAAAAAATGATTCTTGTGGGGCGTTATCCCAACAGTTTCCTCGTCTTGACATGGATTGTCCTAAACCATATTTCTTAACCATTTTTTAAAAGACTGGATTTGTATAGTGGAATCCTTGATCAGAATTTATGAAGGTTCCTTCTAACGGTTTTTAGACATTTCTTTTCTTACTTTCCCATTAAATAATCTGTTTCTCATATATCTTCCACATTGACTAATTTTTTTTAATTATACATAAAAGTACCCTATAGATAGATTTTTATTAATGTCTACTCTATAGGTTGCATTTTATAGCACTCGAGGTTTTTATTTGAAACTATTGCGATCGGCTGCATTACATGTCATAATAAATTTAAATCTTTTATGTAAACTGAACGTAAATTTTCTAGATTATTAGAAAGGTTGAAAAGTCATGTTATATAATCATGCAGAAATCATGGGTATTTCTTTTTTAAACATAGACAGAGAAGTATTATATAATGGAATTATTTATCCAAAACTAAGACAACAACAAAAACAATTCTTTGTTACTGCAAACCCTGAGATCGTGATGTTGGCTAATGAACAACCTAATTATAAAGCGATTGTAAATCAAGCTGATTATATTCTTCCTGATGGATCTGGTATAGTACTAGCTTCAAAGATTATGAGACAACCAATTGAAGAGCGTATACCAGGTTTTGAGGTAATGACACATTTAATCGGTTATGCAGAAGAGGAAGAATTAGGATGTTACTTTTTAGGTGCTGATGAACTCGTTCTAGAAGAGTTTATTAAGCGTATTAAGCAATTACATCCGAATCTAGTGATTAGTGGTTATCATCATGGTTTCTTTGATTTAGATGATCAACAAGTCGTTGATGATGTTAAACAATCGAAAGCTGATATGGTATTCGTTGCTTTAGGATCTCCAAGGCAAGAACAATGGATCGTGAAACATTATGAATCTTTTAATAAAGGGCTGTTTATGGGTGTTGGCGGAAGTTTTGATGTTATTGCTGGTAAAGTGAAACGGGCACCCAAAGGTTGGATTAAACTAAATTTAGAGTGGTTATATCGTTTATTACAACAGCCATTTCGCTGGAAACGTATATTAAAAGTCTTTCATTTTATGTTTCGAGTTGCCATTAAACGTTATTAAAAAGCTGATGAACAAATTATGGAAAGACCTAACTAAATAAGACAGAGGAAAAAGCACCCCCTGAGTCGTATATAGATTTAACGACTTTTAGGAGGTGCTTTTCTCATGGGGGGAAAGAAAAATGTATATTCTGAAGAATTTAAACGAAAAGTCATTGAAATGAAGTTGTCTAAAAAGTACACCAATAAATAGATTATGAATGAATTAGGGATCCGTAACGTAACTCAAATCAAGGTATGGATGCAGTGGTACCGTGGAGGAGACGAGCATCGATTGTCACAGCCAATAGGTAAACAATATTCTTTTGGTAAAGGTCCTGAAGAACTAAGCGAAATAGAGCAATTAAAAAGACAGATCAAACATTTAGAGATCAAAAACCTAAAAAAGTACCAGGAAATCGAAGGGAGTTGGTACCAAAAGTAGTTTTAGAATTCGTAAAGTCACTGAAGGGTTTATGCGGTATCAATGCTATGTGATTGTATTAGGGTTCCTAGGTCTACTTATTATCGTTGGACTCTAAAGTCGTGGGGGACAACAGATTTAGAGCAACAGATAATTGATATCTGTAAATCTCTAAATTACAGAATTGGAGACCGAATGGTTAAAAAGGTTCTAAAAGAGGACCATAAAATCACCGTGAACAGAAATACTGTTCAAAGTATCATGCAAAAATATAATATTCAATGTTGAGTAAAACTAAAAAGAAAATCAAAAGTGGCTAGAGAGAGTAAGTGTATTGTTCTTAATTTACTTGAACAGAATTTTAATACAGACCAACCAAACCAAAAGTGGGTAACCGATATTACTTATTTACCTTTTGGAGAATCTATGATGTATTTATCAACCATTATGGGTTGTTGCGTATCGAGTGGGGCATAGCCAAGCGTTAGAACTCGTATTAGAAGCATTGAAAGCAGCTTGTAATGGGCGAGAAACGAAAGGGCTGATGCTTCACAGTGACCAAGGAGCGCAATATACATCGTATGCTTTTCAAGATTTAGCAGAAGAAAAAGGCATTATCACAAGCATGTCCCGCAAAGGCAATTGCTTTGATAATGCCGTCATTGAATCCTTCCACTCCACCATAAAGTCAGAAGAATTCTACACACATCAAAAGATGCGTCTTACAAATTCTATTGTACTAGAAAAAATAGAATCGTACATGTATTATTACAACTATATATGACCGTTTTCAAAATTAAACTGCCTTTCCCCTGTTCAATTCAGGGCAAAGGCAGCATAGGTGCTTTTTCTTGTCTCATATTACTAGTTCAGTCAATTATGTTCATCAGCTTTTTTAATTTATGTTATTTGTATTATTGTTTCCTGCTGTGGTACTGCTTAAATCGGTACCATCGGTATCTAATTGACTTGAATAAGTCGTTAACCCAAGATGTTCTTTTAAGATTTCTTGTTTTTCTGATAAATCAGTTTCATCTAATTGATAGTAGTACGCGTCTGCCCATACGTCAGATCCCTTTAAACTTAATGTTTCTATTTCCAAATTGCCTTTGCTTCCATACGAAACAAAGCTTTTAATCTCATTAAATGACATACTCGTGGACATATTATCACCAACAGCTGTCATAAGATCTGAAATGTTCAATAACGTATTAAATGAAACTGCTTTATTAACCATTGCTTTAATAATTTCTTGTTGACGTTTTCCACGTTCAATGTCATTATCTTGTTTTCTTGTACGTGCTAGAGCCAAGGCTTCTTCGCCATTCAATTTCTGTTCACCAGGTAATAAATGAATCGCGCGAGCATTATCTTCGGAATCTTGTTCATACATTTCATAGGGAACGTCTACAGTTATTCCATCTAATTCATTAACTACATCAATAAACGCATTAAAATTGATTTTTACATAGTAATCTACTGGAATGTCAAATAGTCCTTCCACTGTTTCGATTGTAGCTTTCATTCCACCATAGGCATGCGCATGATTTATTTTAGTTTTATAACCAACTTCTGGAATATAAACATAGGTGTCACGAGGAATCGAGACCATTTTCACACTATTTTCTTCTTTGTTTAAGGTGGCAAGAATTAAAGCATCAGAAAGTTCATTACTTTCATTATTTGCTTTACGTTTTTTACTTTGATCAACTCCGACAAATAATATGGAAACATCATCCACAGTTGGATTAACTTTTTTGTCGCGTAATTCAGACCCACTTGCTCTTCCATCTTCTTCATAGGAATCAGCAACGATCTCCTTTGCATGATTCCAAACTACAGCAGCGTATGTTCCACCTGCACCTACGAGTAGCAATATCGGTATTAAAATAAAAAGATATCTCTTTTTGTGTTTTTTCTTTCGTTTCTTTATTCGTGATATATTATTTTCCTTTTTCATTCTAAGTAGCGCCTCCGTAAAAATTCTACATTTTCTATTAACCAATATATTATGACAGACTCTATGGTTTTACTTGATAAAAAGTTCTAAGTAACCTTTTAATTATAATATAGATAAAAACTAATGTGAATAACAATTTACATATTTTTAAAAAAACACTATAAAATAAATTATATACACTTAAATTTTGTTTCTATCTAACCCATATTAATACGACTCATTGAAAAACAAGTTCTAACGTAATATAAATTTAAAAACTAACGAATAAGAAGCTTCGTGTGTTTTTCTATGTAACTTAAATCAATTTCATAATTCATTTCCAATTAATAAAATCCGGACATTACATATTATTCTATTCACTTCATTCGTTATTTAAAAAGTGAAGGAAGCAAATGGGGTTAGACTCCTTGAAAATAAAAAGCTATTTTCTTCGTGCGATGATTCGCTGCCGAAGCTTTCCTTATCCTTAAGGAATAGCAGATGGTCTTGGTGGGACGAGTAATCGCAGTCCCCTAAACCGAAGAGCTACTTTTGTTGAGAAAGGAATGTTAGACTAAAACTATTACGTCGTGTGACAACGTCTAACTGACTCACCTCTTGTGGGCCCGAGGCCAAGCTTCGGAAAGCGACCCCATTTGCTGACTGAACGGAGCTAATACACTACATATAATTATATCATTCGTGTTTGTCAATCAAATATTGAATTATGAAATTGACTTACTTAAATAAATAATTGAACGTTAATTCCATTTCCTAACCACGTCGTTTCGTAAGGTGAGCTTATTTATATAATCATTGCAAATTGTTCTCAAATGATATAATACCTCAGTTAAAACCAACCTTTACGCTTAAACCAAGCAAACATCATCCCAGCAATAACGACCATCACACCTAGTGTAACAAAATAACCTAGTTTTGTTTGTAACGCAGGCATATAGGCAAAGTTCATACCATATATTCCTGCAATTAACGTAGGCGGCGCAAAGATAGAAGTAATGATTGTTAATACTTTCATCACTTCATTCGTTTGGTGTGAGTTTAACGAGAGATAATTATCACGAATATCATTGGCGATTTCACGATTAGAAGCAACCATTTCTGCAAGTTTCAATAGGTGATCATAAATATCTGTGAAATAGGCGCGTCGGCTTTGAATACCACTCAAATGACTTGAATTCAACATTCGATAAAACAAATCACGTACTGGGTTGATTGTATGGCGTAATTGAAGTAGCTGATGGCGAATATCAAACAAATTATCCAGTAAGACAGGCATCGCTTCTTCATTTGGATTGTCTTCGACTTCGTTCAGTTCATCTTCAATTGTATAGACAATCGGAAAATATTGATCAACAATCTTATCTAGAATTTCATAAAAGACACGGTAAGGATCCCATTTTTCCAATTGCGCAGCTGATAACAACTGAATCACACGCTGCCAAACGTGGCTAATTTGGGGTGATCTATTATAATGAAATGTCACAATCATACGCTCGCTAAGAAAAAAATCGTGCTCGAGCTGATCCAATGTCTCAGGATGAATCGCGTGCATGATAAAAAAACTAAAATCATCATAATAATCGAGTTTAGCTCGTTGTAGAGTTTGCAAACAATCTTCAATAGCTAATGGATGGTAGTGTAATGTTTTTTCTAAGTGGGTGACTTCTTGATCAGTTGGTTGATCAAAATCGATCCAGCACCATTGATAGTCGTTTTGAGTAAGCTGTTCGATCGAATCGAAAGTAATGAATTGATGTTGGCTATCAATTGCCATAATATGTATCATACGTTGCTAACCCTCACTTTTTCAAATAGTATACCCCTATACTAACATCAAAAAACAATTGTATGGCGATAAAAAAAGTAAGCCGCATCACAGCGACTTACTGTTGTGTTTTTCTATAATTATCGTAGAATTTCATATATTGATAGTAATCGAAGTCGGTAGCAAGAATGGAGATCCCGTACGTATAAGCTACTGCTGTTTTCTTTTTCCATATTACTTGGCCCACAATATAATTTTTAGGTGAAAATAGGCGAAGTTGCAAGAGAAATTGATCATTGATTTCAAAAGGTTGATTAGTAGAAAAACATAGCCCTTTCATACTTATATTGTGTAAGGCTATTTCTTTATCTAGTTGCAACGTATTAGACGGATCTAATGTTTGTAGCGAAGCTTTTGTCAGTGTAAAATCTGAAAATTGCAGACGTGCATAGTTTCTAGACATGTTCACCATCCTTTTCACACTACATATCATATTTGTAAAAAATAGAAATATAATACATTTTTATAAAATATAACACATTTAACCATAAATGCAACTACTTTGCAAACGTATAATAAAATAGCACTTTTTTAAATGCTAATTATGATAGTATGAAGATAGAGATAGGAGGAAATAGCAATGGAAGGATTACTTGTTTTTTTGGTATTAGGCATTATTGTTGGCGTGAGTGCCGGATATAACTTACTTAGAAAACGAATGAAGTTAGCTAATCTAAATCGTAAGCTCGAAATGTTGCATAAAAATAACAATGCATATCATGTGCTCAAAAATGTAAAACTAACCAATCAGGAGATTACAATTCATAGTTTAGTATTTTCAGTTTACGGTATCTTTGTTATCCAACCGGAGCATCGAATGGGCGTGATTGAAGGAGATGTAGCTGCTGAACAATGGTTGGTTAAACGGAACAAACAGCAAAATAAGTTTCCTAACCCGTTGATACAGGCAAAGAAAAAAGCCAAAGCATTAGCAGAAGTTATTTCGTTAAATGAAAAGCATGTCCATCAGATTGTCACGTTTACCAAAGCAGGGACATTAAACTTAGACAAGGCACAGTTTAAAGACAAACACGTGGTTCTAGATGAGCAAATCGAAACAACTATTCAAGCGTGGAAAACACCACAGCTGTCGAAGCAAAGCATAGCTAAGATGTTGGCACAGTTGCAAACGAATTCAAAATAAAATATGATTATCTTGCAGGAAATGGAAAATATGTGATTTGTGTTAAGCATATTATGTTTCTAGATAGAAAACTACCTTGGTAAATATATGTTCACCAAGGTAGTTTGTCTATCATGTGCCTTATACCATTATTTCCATGTGGGTTAAATCAATCACTCGTTGATTTCTACTGCCTCGAAATGTTAGCGACAAATCACGTTCAGCTAAAATGAAAGGACCATCGACCAAAACATCACAGTAACCAAGCAGTTCGCGTTGATAAGGGTCATCAGATTGCTGTAATTGTTCCAACGTAAACCCCGTGTAAGCCCAGATATGTTTCCCTATTTCTTTTAACCGTTTCGCTACTTGTGCAACTTCCTTTGCTTGGAAAAATGGTTCTCCACCAGATAGCGTAATATCGGTTAAGGGGTTACTTCCCGCTTCGTTAACGACTTCTTCCACCGTCATTTCTGTACCGTTTCGAATGTTCCAACTCGCAGGATTGTGGCATCCTTTGCAGAAATGCGGACAACCGGCAAAAAAGATCACTGTACGTAACCCTTCACCATCAACGACAGAGTCATGGAGAATATTCATTACTCGCATGATCGGTCTCCTGAAAATAGAGATAATTGTGCATCTGCATTTGAAGAGCTGGTTTGGTGTTTAACCCGTTGACTTTCTTCTGCACGTTTGGCAGAATTCCATTTTTTCATGTCGCCTACGAGGTAACCGGTAATCCGCCGAATACGCTCTATCTTCGCTTCATCTGCATTGTGACATTTTGGACACGCTCGATCAATAATGCCAGTGTAGCCACAATCCGTGCAGCGGTCGACAGGATGATTAATTGAGCCATAGCCGAAATCATTTGCAGCCATTGTTTTCACCAATGTATCGAGTGCTTTCGTATTTTTTGATACATCCCCATCACATTCGATATACGAAATATGACCACCGTTACATAAGTGATGAAATGCGCCTTCTCTTTCAATCTTATCGATCGCACGGATTGGATAATAGACAGGAATATGGAATGAGTTGGTATAATAATCTCGTTCTGTTACACCTGGTATTTTTCCAAAGGTTTGTTGATCAATTTTCGTAAATTTCCCTGATAATCCTTCCGCTGGTGTTGCAATAAGGGAAAAATTTAAATCGTATTCAGCTGCGGCTTGATCTGCGCGATCACGCATATGGCAAACAATTCGTTGGCCCAGGAGATAAGCATTCTTAGATTCTCCATGATGCACCCCGATTAAAGCTTTTAATGCTTCAGCCAAACCGATAAAGCCAATACTTAATGTGCCTTGCTTTAATGCGTCTTCCAGTGTATCTTCAGCGGTCAGTTGCTCACTATCTTTCCATACGCCTTGACTGTATAAAAAAGAAAAATGTTTTGCTTTCTTTTTGATTTGGAATTGATATCTTTCGATTAATTGTTGAATCACAAGATCAATGTAATGATCAAGTTGTTCAAAAAAAGTGCCTACATCACCGGTAGTTAAGGCGATTTTAACAAGGTTAATGGAAGTAAACGATAGATTTCCTCGTTTGATACTGTTCTCCGCACCATGTCGATTTTGCATCACTCGTGTACGACAACCCATATAAGCAACCTCTGAGGCAGGGGTTCCATCGTAATACTGCGCATTAAAGCTCGCATCAATAAAGCTAAAATTCGGGAAGAGGCGTTTAGCAGTTGTCTCTAATGCTAATTGATAGAGATCATGATTTGGTTCACCAGGTTCAAAATTAATTCCTTTTTTCATTTTAAAAATTTGAATAGGAAAAATTGGTGTTTCCCCATTCCCTAACCCAGCTTTGGTTGCCAATAGTAGATTCTTAATCAATAATCTACCTTCTTTAGATGTATCTGTTCCATAATTAACCGAAACAAAAGGAACCTGCCCACCGCCACGTGAATGCATCGAATTGCAGTTATGCACAAAAGCTTCACATGCTTGGTACACATCACGATCGGTTTCTTGCCATGCAGCTTTTGCTCTTTCCTCATCCGTTAAGTTCGTTGTATAACGCGCAATACGTTTGTTATGTTTTTCAAATGTTTTATGTACGTAAGGTGCTAAATCAACATCAAACATTGGGTAACTTTGACCGCCATGTTGCATGTTTTGATTTGATTGAAAAATGATCGAAGCTAATGCCATTGCACTTAAAATGTCATTTGGCTCACGCATATAGCCATGCCCGGTGTTGAAGCCATTTTTTAAAATCTCACCTAATGGGATTTGGCAACAAGTTGTTGTCCCCGTTGGCATAAAATCAAGGTCATGTGGATGAATGAAATTGTTTTCCATTGCCTCGGTTACTGCAGGACTTAACATAAATTGTTTCGCATAATGTTTCGCGGCTTCGGAAGCAAACTTGGACATCTGGCCCATCGGCGATTGACCGTCGACATTAGCATTTTCTTGAATTAAATCTTGATTACTAGAATCAACTATTTGATCTAATGCTTCAAGTAGAGCATTTTTTGGTTTTTCTGTATGAATAGGCGCTTGTACCATGTAATCACTCCTGATTCAATATATAGCGGTTTTGATTAAATGTAAAATCTATATATTGTGTTTGAATGTAAGTTTATCATGTTGAAACGGATAAATACTGTGGTATATGTCACATGTTCTTTGACATAAAAGTTTAAAAAACTGATATAGCAAGTGCCTATAATCTATTATTTTTTTATATTTAATAGAATTTTAATGCTGCAATTAATTACACAAAAAAAGCCATCAAATAGGATTTCCCTATTTGATAGCTTTCGTTAACAATAGATTAAAATGGAGCGTAAAAACTATTTTGAAATTCACTTAGTAAATTACCTAGTAGACTGTCACCAATAATGAAAAGAATAATACCCATAGCAACATAGGTAATTACCACGCCATAGACGGCATCAAGTTTACTAGTTGCAGGTGCTTTTGTTTTTAATGAGAAGACCGTTGCCATACTTGCAATAGAAGTTAAACTAATTGCTAATAACATTAAAATGCTACTAAATGTAATACTACCGATTAATGCAAATACCCATGTAGCGAGTGCGATGGCCGTTGGTAACACCATTAGTGACCCGAAAGATGTCACGACGTACATGAAACTCACATCTGCCTTCATTAATTTAGCTACACCAAATTTCACTGCAATTAACACTGCGAAGAAAATAATTAAGATAAAGAACGGTTTAATTACTATATCAGCAAAGGAAGGACTCATAAACCCATGCATCACAACACGTGCACTACTGTATATGTACAACGGTAAAAATAGTGAAAAAAGCACGATTGTAATGATAGCATTGATTTTATCTCTTTCCGTAACTTGTTTACTTGTTGTAAATGGATGTGCTAAAGCATTTGGAATAAAGCTCCAATATTGTTTAGCGATTGTCTTTCCTTGCACTACATAATCATTTGTTGCTTCCGTCTTGCTAGCAGTTGCCTTCGTTTGAACATCGGTTACTTTGGCACCACAATTCGTACAAAATTTTGCGTCTGTCTCCAAGGGTGCATTACATTGTGAACAATACATATAAAATCGCTCCTTTGATAATTTAATAGTTTGCGGTCACTTCGTCAAAAATTACTGTGTTTTAACTTTACGTTCAACTGTATTTTCAGGCTCGAATGACCATAAGCTGTAATAATCATTGACATACCAAGCGCCATCTTCTTCGTTATACAACATTTCAATTGATAGGTCATCGACTTCATCTGATTTTTCTACATCTTCATCGTCTGCATAATAAGAGGCCACATCACTAAAGTGTAGTTGTGCATCAACTTCTAGACCAAATGTGTCATCGTCTTCGAAAAGCGAGAAACTGTCTACATCGACAACGGTTTTATCATATGAACCGGTCCATCGTTTATCCCAATCATTCATATTGTCATATTCAGATGTAGCATCTTCGTTGTATGCATCAGTTGTAGTTGTAAAAAGGGATACATCTCTTGCTTTTGTTGCGTCGACATATTCGCCAGCAAAGCCATGAATCGTATTAACAATTTCTGTTTGTATCTCTTCAGAAAACGGAGAAGGAACAGCTAAATCCATATAACTAGACTCAATTGGTGTTTTTTGAGATTGTGCTTCTCCCCAAGGGAAGGTAAGTACACTATGTGCTGCTATCGAGCCATCGACAGAAACAGGTCCAAATTGGTTATCTTCTGAAAGGTCAATCGCCTTATCATTAACAAAAAAAGATGTGGATGTTGCAATGTCTTCATATTCAGATGATAAAGATACGTATTCGCCATATAAGGATAAATCTAGTTGTTGATGTTGATCATAAGGTGCTAATAATTGCAGTTGAACATTGTTTTCTAAAACTGCATAATCATTTTCATAGCTAGCGGATACTTGATAATTTCCTGGCAAGAACGGACCGAATTCTTTCGTATATGCTTCCGCATCACTCACTGCTAACGCTTCGTTATTGAGCATGAGATGTACATCTTTCATATTTGTACGAACTTCAAAATAAAACGGCATCACTTCAATTGTATAATGATCATAAATAAGTGCTGTTTTCCCATCTTGTTTAAGTGAAAACACTCTACTTGATTCTGGCGTATTCCCTGATTCGTAAACCGAAGCTTGTGCGCGTAAATCTTCGGTGAAATACTGTTGAGAAGAAGGCGTTTCTTCCGTGTATTTCATAAATTCCGAAAGGTTTTCTTCCGTAATTTCTAACCGTTTATCTCCAGCAGTAAGCAGATCTGCCATCGCTTTTGCATCTTGATCAGCTAATGCTTGCTCAAAACGATTAATTAAACGATCTTTATCAGTTAGTGTTGCACCGATTTGATAGGTAACGATAAGTAAGATGATTGCAGCAATAACGCTGCTACCAATAACTTTCTGTTTTCTGGACAAACGTTTAATTCGACTGACCAGTGATTGTTTCGCTGATTCTTTCGAGATAGTATTATCCCTATGTACTTGCGTTGTTTGTTGGACAGACGTTCCACATTCTGGACAAAAATTTGCTTTTGACTTTAATTCATGTCCACATTCCTTACAAAAATGATTCATTAACACATCATCCTTCCTTTAGTTGTATTTACCGCAAATGCGACTTGGTTATTATCGGCAACTAAAGGACAAAAATAAAGGAGTTTATAGAAGTTTGTATGGTTTTCTAGCGAATGGAAGAAGGAGGAAAGAAAGGAGGCATATAGTAGAAGAGGGATAGCAAGAAGAAAAGACTTATCGTATTAATTGGAATATGAACCTAAATAAAAACTGGTACAATCGTTGCTTCGATTAGCATCGATCATACCAGTTTTTATAATGAACGAAATCAATAAAGACGTTTATAACCATCAAAGTGTTTAGCCCAATAACGATTATCTAAACTAGTTTGTTTGACTCCGCTGGAAGAGGCATGAATAAAGGTATTATTGCCTGCATAAATCCCAAGATGTGAAATACCTTTCTTATAGGTGTTTTCAAAGAATACGAGATCGCCAACTTTGGGTGTGTTCACATAATAAGAACGGTTATAGTAGCCACTACTAGATAAGCGGTTGATATCTTTACCTGCTTGATTATAGACGTGATAGATAAAGCCACTGCAATCAAAACCTTCACCAGGATTTTCCCCACCATATACATAAGAAGTCCCTATGAATGATTTAGCTGTTTGAATCAGTTTATCTACATTATAATCAACTTGGTCTTTCTCTGTCGGTTTTTCATTCACATTCGTTTTAGGCGCAGGAGCTTTTTCTTGTTCAGATACAGCAGAACTATTAACTGACAAGACTTGTCCAACACGGATAAGGTCTGATGATAGATTGTTGATATCCTTTAGTTTGGTAATGGACATGCTATATTTCTTACTAATTTTCCACAGAGAATCTCCTGACTTCACGGTATATGTAGCCGTAGCGCGTTTCTCTGACTGGTTCGATTTATCTTTCGTTTCTTTAGCAGTTTTTTCTTTTGTTGCGTTTGTATTAGAATCAGGCTTTGCCACTATGAACACATCATTTGGGTAGATCAATGTTGTGTCTAGTTTGTTCCATTCCATAAGATCTGTTAGTGAGATATTATGCGCAACAGCAATTTTACTCAGAGAATCGCCAGCTTTCACGGTATACGTTTTTTGGTTGGCTGACGAAGAGGAAGTGGTTTCTTTTTTTTGGTTCACTTTCTTGTCATTTGTCTTTTTGCTAGATGAACCATCTAATTGAAGTACTTGTTTTGGAAAGATAAGATCATTTTTTAAATCATTAAGCGATTTTAAACTAGCAATAGAAGTTTGATGTTTATGGGCAATAGACCATAAAGAGTCCCCAGACTTTACGGTGTAAGACGCTGCATCTACGTTTGATGGATTGGCTGCTAAACAAGAAGCAATGACAGCACCAGTAGTGAATGCTACTAGTTTCTTTTTCACTTCGTATACCTTCTTTCTGTTATCATTTTCTTTTATTCTACCAAAAAATACATGGTTTTTAATAGTTTTTTGAAAATAAAATTTCATAAAGCGAATTTATACGAACCAATGGGTTACTGGCTTAGGCCTTCCAAGGAAAAAACCTTGAGCGTAAGATATCCCTAATGCACGTGCGGTTTCAAATTCTGCTTCTGTTTCCAACCCTTCTAAAATAAGTTGTACATTATTTGTTTTACAATATTGGAGAAAAAATTGGATTAATTGTTGTTTCTTAGTAGACTGATCTAATTTAGTAGAAAAAAGACGATCTAATTTAATATAGTCGAGATCCAATTTGATCATCATATCAAAGTTCGCGTAACCTTTGCCAACATCATCTAGAGCAATGGAAAATCCTTTTTGTTTCAATTGGTTACTCACATCAATTAGATCGTCAGTATCTTCTACAAGTTCAGATTCAGAAATCTCTAGAACAATTTGTTCTGGATGAATTTGGTGTTCTTCCAGTCGTTGCTGAAGAAAATCTTGAAAGTCTGGTCGAACAATTGTTGATGGAAATACATTCAAAAATAAATTGAAGTTTTCTTCACTAGCAGAAAGGTGACGATAGGTATCCAATGCTTTAGTGATTGACTTACGGTCCAATTCATGGAGCTTGTTGGCTTTTTTCGCTTCAATAAATGTACATTCAGGATTTGGAAAAACGGAAGAACGTAATAATACCTCGTACCCGATTTTTTTATTGTGCTCTACTGCAATGATTGGTTGAAAATGGTGGTGGGATAGTGAATCTTCAATGAAGGTATCAATTAACATACATACAACTCCTCGTTTACCAGATGCTGTTACAAAAAAAGGGTGAACCTATAGCTATAGCGATAGGTTCACCCTTTTAGTGTTGTTACTTCGGTAGCTTGGCTATCTTAGCATCGCTTTTCATTGATTGCCTTAGATCCATAGCTTTGCGTCCTCATCTTTCGATAAGTTTGCCATTATCGGTAAACCAGATATATTTTTTCCAATATGTTAAAGTATACCAAAAAACGACAAAACATCAATAAAAATTACAAAAATATTACTTTATATTCAATTGATCTGGTAATTTTAGAGCTGAAAGTCATTGTCGTTAGGATAGTTATTAGGTTACTCGATAGAAAATGTTCCTTCAAAAATAGACTCTTTTAAAGGTCGACGAGGAGATGGCGCTTCACGGTCCTGTAAGGTAGGGGTTAACGTTGTTTTATCCCCTTGATATCCAAGTGCAACAACAGCGTGCAATTCGTATTCATTTGGAATACCTAGAACTTCGCGGGCTTTTTCCTTATCAAATCCTCCCATTGGATGTGTTGCTAGACCATTCTCAAGTGCTTGTAATGTCAAAAAGCCAAAAGCTGTGCCGGTATCAAATGTATGCGCACCAGCAGCTTTTTCTGAAATTAGTAGAATTAACACAGGTGCTTGCTCACACCATGTACGATTGCCGTCCAAAATAAACGAATGGAATCGCTCACGATCTTCTTTCGTTCGAGCAATAATAAAACGCCAAGGCTGGCTATTCATACTAGATGGTGCCCAACGTGCAGCTTCCAATGTACTATATAATAGTTCTTCCGAGATTTCTTTATCAAGAAATGCTCGAGGTGACCAACGATTAATAAATTGATCATGAATTGAAAAATCTGGTTTGCGGTTATTTTGTACTGACATAAAAAATACCTCCATTAATATCTTCTTTTTTCTAGTATACGGCGATTTTACTTAGATGATCAAAGATTATACATTTTCGATTCAGAAAACGTTGATTATCTTTCTTCTAATTATACTAGACCGGTTCAAGACATTTGTTATATAAAATGTGTATCTGAGTATCTGCTAATTGAAAGAAATTCTTTATTAAATGGGATAGAAAAATAATAAATGTTCCTTCAGTAATACTAAGTTTGTAAGTTAACTAAATTAATTTTTCCTGTGATTAATAAAATAACTTTATAACAACTAGGACAATAGTTATAATAATTCTTCATTTTTTTACAAACAATTCTCCTATAATCTGTTTAAAATCTCGACAATTCTTGCTATAATATGAATAATGTTTTTGGATGAATTAGTTTTGAAAGAATGCTAGTCATCCTTATTATTATGTTTTTGTTAATGTTAAGAAAAAATTCTACCTTCATGACCAGTTATTATGATGCACAACTCGAAAATATAATCTAGTTAGAAAAAAGCCATCCTTTTTAGATTTTAGCAGACCGTTTACCGCAAATATAGAGAATGTACTTTAGACGTATCACCAGAAAAACGTTCCACCTCCTGATAATATCTTTGTTAAATTACTAAATAAAACAATTCGCTTCAACATAAGGTTTTCATAAACAGCCTATTTACTATGGATTAATAAACTCAATAGTCATTATCATAAGAATTAATTTTATACAGTCTACTTAAGTGAAATGATAGCATTAATGGTTAAATTGTACTTCTTAAACATAGCGTTAAGTTTTGTAATTGATAAAAGTTATATTTGAGAATTGTATATGGTTATATAGAATGCACAATATATGATGAGTAATGAAAATCTTATTGTGAACCTACCGGTGAGAGTAAAAAGGAAAAAATTTTTAGGTTTATTTTAGTTCAATAATGAGATAGGATGAAAATAGAATATTCAGTGTGGTTATTGAAGGAAAAGGGAGGAAGAAAAATTGAAAAAGGTACGTAAAGCGATTATACCAGCGGCTGGTCTTGGCACGCGATTTTTACCAGCAACAAAGGCTATGCCAAAAGAAATGTTGCCGATTGTTGATAAACCCACAATTCAATATATTGTTGAAGAAGCGGTTGCTTCTGGCATTGAAGATATTATTATTGTAACAGGTAAAGGTAAACGAGCAATTGAAGATCATTTTGATTTTGCCCCAGAGCTAGAACAAAATTTACGCGAAAAAGGAAAAAACGAATTACTTCGTAAAGTAGAAGAATCTACAAAGCTAGCTGATATCCACTACATTCGTCAAAAAGAACCAAAAGGGTTAGGGCATGCAGTTTGGTGTGCGCGTAAGTTTATTGGAGATGAACCCTTTGCTGTACTGTTAGGCGATGATATTGTACAAAGTGATGTGCCATGCCTGAAGCAATTAATTAATCAATATGAGGAAACAGAATCTTCTGTGATTGGTGTACAACAAGTTCCACAAGAGGAAACACATCGCTATGGTATAGTCGATCCTAATGGACAAGCAGGTCGTCGGTATCAAGTCAGTAATTTCGTGGAAAAGCCTAAAAAAGGAGCGGCTCCATCTAATTTGGCGATTATGGGACGTTATGTGTTCACACCAGAAATTTTCAGATTTTTAGATCGTCAACAAGTGGGAGCGGGTGGAGAAATTCAATTAACAGATGCAATTCAAATGTTAAATGAAATTCAAAAAGTATATGCCTATGACTTTGAAGGTAGACGCCACGATGTAGGCGAGAAATTAGGTTTCGTGCAAACAACGATAGAATTTGCACTTCAGAATAAAGAAATTGGCTCAGAAGTAAAGCAATTATTGCAGTCCTTAGTTGAAGAAATGAAAACCACATCAAAATAATTGATTTGCGAATTAAAGAAAGAAGGATGTAATCCTATGTCTTATCGTCTAAGAATGACATTACTAATTTTATTAGATTCTATTATTGTGATGGCAGCAATTATTGTGGCTGCATGGGTAGTATATCCATCTTCCGTTGTTTGGTCGATGGATATTATCCTTATGACTTCCGTGATTTTATTATTCTGCCATCATATTTTTGCCATTATTTATAAGTTATATAATAAAGTATGGGCGTATGCTAGCGTGGGCGAACTCGTTGCTATTGTTAAAGCTATTACGTTTAGCACGATTACAACGACATTGATACAGTATCTCATTAATGACTTTACAGTATATCGTCGTGCCTTGGCAGTTACTTGGATGATGCAGATCATTTTAATTGGAGGATCTAGGTTTGTTTGGCGTGTCTTCCGAGATCGATTTATCATAAAAGCAGATGATAAAAAGCGAACATTAATCGTAGGTGCTGGAGCTGCTGGAGCGATGATTGCTCGACAGTTAAAAAATGAGGCGCAGCACAATGATCTATACCCAGTAGCATTTGTAGACGATGATTTTACTAAATATAAGATGCAGATTTATAATATCCCTGTATTAGGGAAAACAATGGACATCCCTAAAATTGTTGAAAAGCAAAAAATTGAACATATTGTTATTGCGATCCCTTCTCTCCGTAATGGCGAATTAACGGAATTGGTTAACCTTTGTAATCAATCAGTTGCTAAAGTGCAGATCTTACCAAAAATTGAGGATATCGCTAGTGGCCGTGTGTCCGTCAGTGCTCTCCGAAATGTAGATGTTGAGGATGTTTTAGGTCGAATGCCTGTGCAACTTGATATTACTATGATTTCAGAATATATCACAGGGAATACCGTTATGGTTACTGGTGCTGGAGGTTCCATTGGGGCAGAGATATGCCGACAATTAATGCGATTTACGCCAGATAAAATTTTACTTGTAGGACATGGCGAATTTAGCATTTACTCAATTGATATGGAATTACGCCAACATTTCAAGGACGGATCTACGGAAATTATTCCAATTATTGGAGATGTTCAGGATCGTGCCCGTATTTTTTCCATTGTAGCACAATATAAACCGATGATTATTTACCATGCAGCTGCACACAAGCATGTACCATTGATGGAACACAATCCCCACGAAGCAATTAAGAACAACGTAATTGGGACGAAAAATGTCGCTGAAGCTGCTGATCACTATGGCATTCATCGGTTCGTATTAGTATCAACGGATAAGGCAGTTAATCCAACTAATGTAATGGGTGCTACTAAGCGGTTAGCAGAGATGGTTGTGCAAAATTTGGCGAAACATAGTAAAACGAAATTTGTCGCTGTTCGTTTTGGTAATGTGTTAGGAAGTCGTGGTAGCGTAATCCCTTTATTTAAAAAGCAAATTGAAAAAGGCGGACCGGTTACTGTCACCCATCCAGAAATGACTCGTTACTTTATGACAATTCCAGAAGCATCTCGTTTAGTTATTCAAGCGGGAACATTAGCACAAGGTGGAGAGATTTTTGTGCTCGATATGGGAGAGCCAGTGAAAATTGTTGACCTAGCAAAAAATTTAATTAAGTTATCAGGTTATACAGAAGAAGATATTCCAATTGAATTTTCAGGTATACGTCCGGGTGAGAAAATGTATGAAGAGTTACTTGGAGAAGATGAGATCCATCCAGATGCTGTTTATGAGAAAATCTATGTTGGAAGAACGGTTGAAGTTGATTTCGATCGAGTGTATCAATTAATTGAGCAGTTCTCACAATATGATAATGTACAGTTGAAAAACGCGCTAATGGCTATTGTTTATGCAGATAGAGATTTGTTAGTTGCCACAAAAGGTCTTTAAAGAATCAGTTTGAATATAAGCTATCTTCTGTAAAATGGATTTTTCTATTTAGATAAATTTTTTTGTGATGCTCCTTATTATTATAAATTGATATTAGGTTTATTTTGAGTCACATCTTTGTTATTAGAACGTGAGGTAAGAAAACAACGTATTGATTAAAATATAATATAAGACCGAATACGGAGGCGATTTATTCAGCCTCTAATACTTTTGTTAATATTGAGAACCAGAGACTCTGAGGGATAAGGTTTTACGACGTTTTCAATAAGAATTAAGATTGATTGAATATATGTTGTGGTTAAGTATGTTCTTAAGATACTAAATATAAAGATGAACTAATTTGCGCATACAATATCAGTCCGTTGATCGCCGCGAAAAGTCTTTAATATCAATATTTTGAGAGAGATCTGGTATTGAAATTACAAACTTTTATGTATTTGAAACTGAACCAACGTAAGTATGATGATAGGTTAAAGTGTATATAAGTCAAATGTTAAAAAATAGTTTCATAGAAAACAAAAATATACGCGATTAAGAAGCTACTACAACACAAATGCCATTCTATCCAGTAGATAGACTTTAAACAAGAAAGGATAATGGGAAAATGGTAGACAACAAAAAGATATGGTTAGCTTCACCACACATGAGTGATGAAGGTTATGAAATGAAATATGTACAAGAAGCATTTGATACTAACTGGATAGCCCCACTTGGGCCAAATGTAAATGAGTTTGAAAAAGAACTAGCGGCTAAAGTTGGTTCAAAACATGCTGCAGCTATGACTTCTGGAACTGGGGCAATCCATCTAGCTCTTAAAGATGTTGGCGTTGGTCAAGGCGATATCGTACTCTGTCCAACATTAACGTTCTCTGCTACAGCCAATCCTATCATTTATCAGAACGCAACTCCTGTTTTTATCGACAGTGATTACGAAACCTGGAATATGGATCCTATAGTATTAGAAACGGTCTTGAAGAAATATGGTGACAAGGTGAAGGCTGTGATAGTTGTACATTTATATGGGCTTTCTGCTGATATGGGCAAGATTATGGAGATTTGTAATAGGTATAACGTAACAGTTATTGAAGATGCAGCTGAGTCTTTAGGTGCTTATTATAAAGGAAAACATACCGGAACTTTCGGTGAGTTCGGGGTTTTCTCGTTTAATGGGAACAAAATCATTACTACATCAGGTGGAGGAATGCTAGTTTCTGATAATGAAGAGAAGATCAAGAAAGTTAGATTTTGGTCTACTCAATCTAGAGATGTGGCAAGGCACTACCAACATAGCGAATTAGGGTATAATTACCGAATGAGTAATGTCGTTGCTGGAATTGGTAGAGGACAACTCAAGGTGCTAGGCCAGCGAGTGGCTAAGAAGAAGTACATCTTTGAGTTTTATAAGAAAGAGCTTGGACATTTAGAGGGCGTTGATTTCATGCCGATTAATGAATGGAATGAGCCTAACTATTGGCTGAGTGTAATGACACTAAAAGGTAAGGTAAGACCTCTTGATGTGATGGAAACTTTGGATAAAGAGAACATTGAATCAAGGCCTGTGTGGAAGCCCATGCATATGCAACCGTTTTTTGCTGAATATGATTATATAGGTTCAGGTGTGAGTGAGGAATTGTTTGAAAACGGTGTGTGCTTGCCATCTGATACAAAGATGACTGATGACGATCTTGAGAGAATTTGTGGAATTATAAAGGGACTATGGTGAGAAGTGGGTGCTATTTTATGCAGAGTAATGCTAAAGAAGAAGTTACACAGAACAAAGGAATATATAGTAGGTTTCTCAAAAGGTCAATGGATTTGATGTTGTCTTTTATGGCAATTTTCGTTTTAAGCCCTGTACTTATAATTGTTGCAATTCTTGTTAGATTTAAGCTTGGTAGTCCGGTACTATTTAAGCAGAAAAGGCCTGGACTTAATGAGAAGATATTTACTATGTATAAGTTCAGAACAATGACAGATGAGAAAGATGAGAATGGAGAGCTGCTTTCGGATTCAATTAGACTCACTAAGTTTGGAAGAATCCTTAGATCTACTTCATTAGATGAACTCCCGGAACTGTTCAATATTCTAAAAGGTGATATGAGTATTGTTGGACCGAGGCCTTTGCTAGTTCAGTACTTAAAACTTTACAATGCACATCAAAAGAGAAGACACGAAGTAAGACCTGGTCTTTCTGGGCATGCTCAAATAAATGGACGTAATGCTATCAGTTGGGAAGATAAATTTGATCTTGATGTTGAGTACGTAGATAATGTGAGTTTCCTTGGTGATTGGAAGATTATCTTGGTTACTGTAAAGAAAGTATTTGTTAAAGAAGGTATCAATTCAGATACATCAGTTACGATAGAGGAGTTTAAAGGAAGTGAAATTAACAATTAAGATATTGAAACTACTGCAACTTTAATTTCATTACTTCAGAGAGGAACGTACTGTTCATGAAAGACAAACTGATTGTTATTGGTGCCAGCGGCCACGGAAAGGTTGTTGCTGACATAGCAATAAAAATGAATAAGTGGAAAAGAATTGTATTTCTCGATGATGATGAGTCTGTTAAGGCATGTATGGGTTTACAAGTTATCGGTAAAACTGGTGATGCTTTTGCCCATAAAGATAAAGCTGATTTCTTTGTTGGAATAGGTAATAAAGCTGTTCGAAAAAAAATTCAAGAGAAGCTAATGGAGGAAGGATTAAATGTAATCAGTTTAATTCATCCAAATGTAGTAATTGGTACTGATGTAGACATCGGAGTTGGAACTGCAGTAATGGCAGGGGTTGTGATTAATAGCTCTACAAAAATTGGAAAAGGTTGCATTGTTAATACTAGTTCTAGTATAGATCATGATAATGTAATTGAAGATTACGCGCATATTTCCCCAGGATCAAGGACTGCAGGAAACGTAAGAGTAGGAAATGGAACTTGGCTAGGAATAGGAAGTGTTGTAAGCAATAACGTAAAGATATGCAGTGGTTGCAAAATAGGTGCAGGTGCAGTGGTGGTTAATGATATTACTGAGCCTGGGACATATATTGGGGTTCCAGTTAGGAGAATTTACAGATGAAACAGAATGTTTGGATTTGGAATCACTATGCTACAAATATGTTTTTCGATCAAGCTGGAAGACATTATTGGTTTGCTGAAAATCTTATAAAAGAAGGATACAAGCCTGTGATTTTTTGTGCATCGACAAATCACTTTTCAGATAATCATGTTGATACCCAAGGGGATATGTATTCTATGGATTCTTTGAATAATATTCCTTTTGTTTTTGTTAACACACCTACGTATAAAGGAAATGGAAAAAAAAGAATTTTGAATATGATTTCTTTTTATAAAGGTCTTATTAAAACTGCGAGAGCGTATGCAAAGTTAAATGGTAAGCCTGATATCATTATTGCTTCAAGCGTTCACCCATTAACGCTTGTCGCGGGGCTTAAGGTTGCGAAAAAGTTAGGAGTACCTTGCATTTGTGAAGTGAGAGATTTATGGCCTGAAAGTATAGTAGCTTATGGTTCATTAAAGAGAAATAGTATGATTGCTAAGTTGCTATATCAAGGTGAGAAATGGATTTATAAGAAAACAAATTCAATTGTTATGACTTGGGCAGGTGGTAGTCAATATATCGCTGATCAAGGTTGGGATAAACAGGTTGATTTAAATAAAGTAAAACACATAAGTAATGGTGTTATAATTGATTCTTTTGATAAGAATGCAGAAGAAAATAAGATTAACGACTTAGACTTAGAAAATAAAAATCACAAAAATTTAGTTTATGCAGGTTCTATTAGAAAAGTAAATAACTTAGGCCTTTTATTAGATGCAGCAAAACTAGTTCAAGAAAAAGATCAACAGATAAGGTTTTTAATTTATGGATCTGGTGATGAAAAAGAAAATCTCGAGAATAGATGTAAAAAAGAGAACATAAATAATGTGATTTTTAAAGGTAGGGTTGAGAAGAAGTTAGTTCCATCAATTTTAACAAGATCTTATGCAAATATTTTGCACAACTCGAGTACCTCACTTGATAAATACGGACAAAGTCAAAACAAATTTTTCGAATACATGGCTGCAGGTAGATGCATAATACAAACTTATACAACCGGTTATAGCATTTTAGAAAAATATAATTGTGGCGTTAGTGCTGTTAAACAAAGTCCTGAAGAAATAGCGAAAACAATTTTAAAAGCATGTAAAGATGATAAAAAAGCTATGCTAATGGGACAAAATGCAAGAATAGCAGCGCAAGATTTTGACTTCGGAAATTTAACTAATGAACTCATTGAAATTATAGAAAATGTATAAATAAGGAGTGGATTTTTTCATGAAATTATACGACAAGTTGATAAACAAAGAAGAAAAAATTTCTGTAGTGGGATTAGGGTATGTTGGTATGCCAATAGCTGTGGCTTTTGCTAAAAAAATTGACGTCATTGGTTTTGATCTTAATGAAAATAAAGTTGAATTATATAAGTCAGGAATAGACCAAACAAATGAAGTTGGAGATGCTGAAATTAAGAGAACTACTGTAGATTTCACATCTGATGAGACAAAATTAAAAGAAGCTAAATTTCATATTGTAGCTGTACCTACCCCAATTAATTCAGATAAAACCCCCGATCTTTCTCCTGTAGAAGGTGCAAGTGAAATTGTAGGACGTAATTTGACTAAAGGTTCTATTGTGGTTTATGAATCAACAGTGTATCCAGGAGTAACGGAAGACATTTGTGTTCCAATTTTAGAAAAAGAATCAGGACTAAAATGTGGAGTCGATTTTAAAATTGGATACTCACCAGAAAGAATTAACCCAGGAGATAAAGTGCATAGACTTGAAAATATAATAAAGATTGTATCAGGTATGGATGAAGAAAGTCTTGATGAAATAGCTAAGGTTTATGAATTAGTTATAGAAGTTGGTGTTCATAGAGCAGGATCTATTAAGGTTGCCGAAGCTGCTAAAGTAGTAGAAAATAGCCAACGTGATATAAATATTGCCTTTATGAATGAGCTAGCAATGGTATTCGATCGCATGGGTATTGACACAAATGAAGTTGTTGAGGCTATGAATACAAAGTGGAATGCTCTTGGATTCACACCAGGACTAGTTGGTGGACACTGTATTGGAGTAGATCCTTACTATTTTGTTTATGAAGCAGAGAAGTTGGGATACCACAGCCAAATTATTTTATCAGGCAGAAAAATTAATGATGGTATGGGTAAATTTGTTGCGGATGCAATAATTAAGAAGCTTATCTTAGCAAATAAAGTAGTTAGACAAGCAAAAGTTGTGATATTAGGAATAACTTTTAAGGAAAACACTCCAGACACAAGGAATTCAAAAATAATAGATATCGTAGCAAGTCTTAAAGAATATGGTATCGATCCAGTAGTAGTCGATCCAGAGGCTGACGCTGATGAAGCTAAACAAGTATATGATATTGATCTAATTGATATTAAAGAAGTGCATGATACTGACTGTCTTGTGCTTGCAGTTGCACATGATGCCTTTAAGCAGATGAGTTGGGATGAAATAGATAATTTGTATGGAAATTTTGATGATAATGAAAAAGTCCTTATTGATGTTAAAAGCATTTTAAATCGTAATGAGATTATAGAAAAAGGATATAGTTATTGGAGATTATAATGTATAAAATGAGGTGTAAGGCATGAAGGTTCTTCATATTAACTCATATTATAGTGGAAGCAAATTTTATAAAAATTTATACGATCAACAAGAAAAAAAAGGGCTTGATATAAGTGTTTTTGTACCTACAGCATCTTCGGTAGAAAATATTGAAGGTTTCGGTGAATATACAACTATAAGCACAAATCATTCAAAATACGATAGGTTCATTTTTCATCTAAAACACATTAAAATCTTAAAGGATATTATTAAAAAATATGATATTGAAAATTACACATTAATCCATGCCCACTCTTTGTTTTCTAATGGATATATTGCTATGAAACTAAAAAAAAAGTATGGCATCCCATATGTTGTAGCAGTACGGAATACAGATGTTAATACCTTTTTTAAGAAAATGATACATCTTAGAAGAATGGGGATTGAGATCTTGAAAAATGCAAATAGTATAATTTTCTTATCTAAATCTTATAGAGATGAAGTAATTGGAAAATATATCCCTGAGAAAATGAAAGAATTAATTATTAATAAGACATCAATTATACCAAATGGTATAGACGATTTTTGGATAGCTAATAAAATGGAAAAACGGACTAATCCAGATAAAAATGATTTAAAACTACTATATGTAGGTGTGATAAATAAGAATAAAAATATCATAACAACTACTAAGGCAGTTGAGAAGTTGCAGAAAAATGAAATTAAGGTAAGACTGACTATTGTTGGACGAATAGAAGATCCTTCAATATATGATCAGATTAGAAAACTGGATTATGTTGACTATATAGAACCTAAACCCAAAAAAGAACTACTGGAAATATATCGTCAGAATGATATTTTTGTAATGCCATCAATTCACGAAAGTTTTGGATTAGTTTATGCTGAAGCTATGAGCCAAGGATTACCTGTTATTTATTCCAAAGGTCAGGGGTTTGATGGACAATTTGAAGAAGGCCTAGTGGGTTTTAGTGTAAATTGCATTGACGAAGTCGAAATTTCAAATAAGATCATTGCTGAAGTAAAAGATTTTGATTCTATTTCGTTTAATTCCACTAATAGTGTTAATAAGTTCAGCTGGAACAATATTTCTAATGAGTATTATAATATTTATAAAAATATTATAGAAGAGGATAAATTTAATAATGCAGTTGAAAATAAATAAGAATAACTTAGTATTGTTCGTCATTCTATCTACGATGATTTTGCCAATTATGAATTTTTTTGGATTTGGGATCCCTGTAATATACTTATTGACTCCCTTGGGAATTGGTATATTAATGTTGATAATGTTCGGGCGGGTGAAAATACCTAGGATTGTAAAGGTACTATTAGTAATTTGGTTTATGATTCTATTTCAAATTGTAGTAACGACTTTATATTCAACCGTTAATAAATTAGGATACTTCGTATTCCCAACGGATATAACACAATATGTAGTTAGATTTGTTTTTTTAGTTTCATTTATTGTTATTGCATATAAGGGATATATTGATAAAGATAAGTTTATAAATTATTTTCTAATCGTTTTGATTATGGGGATGAGTATTGGGATACTACAATGGTTACCTTGGATTGGTAGAGAATTTTTGACTAATGTCTATCCGTTTAAAGATGGAATAGATCAATTAAAAAATCTTGATAGGCCCTTACATTTAATAAGGATTCATGGATTTGCTCAACATGCAACAGGAAATGGGGGTATTGCAAGTTTCGCACTTGTATTTGGCTATTGTGTAAAGAAGTATTATAAAAAATACAATATCTTAAGTTTAATACTAATTATGATGTCAGTTATAAATATTTTTATAAGTCAAGCAAGAGCTGGTATGCTTGCAGCTATCTTTTCAATATTCCTTCTATATGTGGTGAATATAAAGTATGAAAAAAAAGGATTAAAATCTACAATTTATATGCTAACCTTAATTTCTATATTAGCGCTAGTAGTGTATTACTTGTATAATTCCGGTAATCCTTATGTTGTTTTAGCCTATGATAGGTGGTTAAATCTTTTTGAAACTGGTGGAGGTGCAAGAGCAACCACACAGCCCCAGTATTTCTTTTCTATGATGGAAAGTGCAGATTATTTCTTCGGACTTTCTAAACCGATAATAAATAGAAGTTTAATAAGCTATGGTATTGAAATTGAACCTTTAAATATTTTTGTAACCTATGGTCTTGTTGGATTTATATTTCACTATACATTAGTAGCATTTCTTCTAATGTACTTCTATAAAAAGATAAGTAAAAAAGTAGAGGATAAAGCAACTCTAACATTGATAATTGCATCATTTGTTGGCTTGTTTGGTTATCAGATATTTTCAGTGGCATATTTTTTCTTTAGAGAAATTAGAATTGGATTATTTCCTTGGGTGTTAATGGGAGTAGGTATTGGTTTATATGAAAGATATAAGTTAAAAGGTTTGTCAAATAAAAGCAAAGAAATAAAGCTTAATAATAAAGGAAATTCACTATGAATATACTTCATATTTTTAAAAATACAAATGAGAAGTTTTATAACCCGTTTATTTCATTCATAAATGCGAACTTTAATTATAACGATCACTACTTTATGATAGAAAAATATACAGACAAGAACAAAGACACGAAATTTGCTGATAATGTTGAACTCGTTAACAAAAGAAATTATTTTAGAATAGTTAAGCGATTATATACTTCAGATAAAATAATATTGCATTCACTCATGTCTCCAAGGTTAATGTTTCTTCTTTTTTTTCAACCTTGGTTATTAAAAAAATGTTATTGGGTGATATGGGGAGCTGACCTGTATTATCATAATTATCGACATCGAAATATAAAGTCGAATATAAATGAAAATATGAGAAAAAAGATAATCAAAAACGTAAGAGGAGTAATAACTCATGTTAAGAGTGATTATGAACTAGCGAAAAAATGGTATGGAACAAAAGGTGAATATTATTATTCAAGTTTATACCCAAGTAATTTATATCAAAAATTTCCTTATAATAATGAAATGATTAATTCCAACAAGACGTATATTCAAATAGGGAACTCGGCAGACCCTAGTAATAACCACTTTGAAGTTTTAGATAAATTGCAAAAATACAATGATTTAGATATTGAGCTAATATGTCCATTATCATATGGAAATAGAGAGTATGCTAGTCAAGTTATAGAATACGGAAAAAAATTTTTTGGTGATAAATTTATACCAGTAACCGAATTTCAACCTTTTGATGAATATCGAAATTTACTTGCGAAAATTGATGTAGCAATTTTTAATCATAACAGACAGCAGGCGTTAGGGAATATAATAACCTTACTAGGTCTTGGAAAGAAAGTTTATCTTAGAAAAGAAATCACAACTTGGCAGTTTTGTATAGATCATGATCTAAAGATTTATAGTGCAAATGATGAGCTTGGCGACATATTTATACATATGTCTATGTCTGATAAGCGAAATAATATAAATAAAATTACAACTCAGTTTTCCGAAAAAAAATTGATGCAAGACTGGAATACGATTTTTGAAGGAGATATTCGATAATGCGAAATCTTGAAATTAAAAAATTAGAATGGGAATCAAAATTCTGGGAAGTCGATATCTACGGTATAAAAAGAGATTTTAGTATATCGAATAATAAGATTAATATGAAATTTCCACAAGACAATTCATGTTTTATCATTCAAGAGTTAGTAGCAGTTGAGCAGGTTGATTATATAAATCAGCTAGAAGCGCTAGGCTTTAGATTTATTGAAAATAAAATTAACTTAGTGAAAAAAGTACAGGATTCTTCGAGTGTTTTAGCAGATCATGTGATAAGGTCACTAAATATTAACGAGGTTGCTAAATATAAGAATGAATTTTTTGAATTATATGGTGAAGTATCAAGGTTTTTAATCTTTGGAAAAAATAAAGTGAATCAATTTTACTATAAATGGGTTTTTAAAAGTGTTAAGGGAGAATTGGATGACGGATGTTTTGGTTATTATATTGGGGAGGAACTAGCTGGTTTTATAACATATAGAATTGTTGATCAAAAGTTGATAGTTGGATTAATTGGAGTTTTTTCTAAATTTCAAGGAAGAAAAATTAGTCAATATCTTCTTAATTATATTAATAGCCATGCTTTACAGAACAATTGTATAGAAATATGTATTGCGACTCAGGGAAAAAATATTAGAGCCATAAACGCATATATTAAAAATGGTTTCTATATAGAGGAAATAAAAAATTGGTATTATTTAATAGGGGGAGAGGAGCAAAATGATAAACTTTAATGTACCACCTTACATCGGAAGAGAGCAAGACTACATCCAAGAGGTAATTAGAACGAACCAAAAGCTTTGTGGAGATGGACCGTTCACTAAGAAATGCAATAATTGGATGGAAGAACATTTTGATGTATTAAAAGTTCTATTAACTACTTCTTGCACCCATGCATTGGAACTGGCAGCAATTTTAGCTAAGATAAAGCCAGGAGATGAAGTAATAGCACCTTCGTTTACATTTGTTTCAACAGTAAATGCATTTGTATCTAAAGGAGCAACAATTGTATTTGTTGATATAAGACCAGATACCCTAAATATTGATGAGAAATTAATTGAAGATGCAATAACTGAGAAAACAAAAGCTATCATTCCAGTTCATTATGCCGGTGTGGCTTGTGAAATGGATAAAATAATGGACATAGCTAAAAAACATAATTTGTTTGTAATTGAAGATGCTGCACAAGGAGTGATGGCTACTTATAAAGGAAGAGCTCTGGGGACAATAGGAGACTTTGGTACTTATAGTTTTCATGAAACGAAGAACTATACAATGGGTGAAGGTGGAGCATTATTAATTCGTAACAAAGAATATGTTGAACGAGCAGAGATAATTCGTGAAAAGGGAACAAATCGCAGCAAATTCCTACGAGGACAGGTTGATAAATACTCATGGGTAGACGTAGGTAGTTCATATTTGCCAAGTGAATTAAATGCAGCATACTTGTATGCTCAACTTGAAGAAGCCAAACTAATTAACGATAATAGGCTAAAGACTTGGAATTTGTATTATGAAGGATTAAAAGAACTAAAAGACAATAAATTCATTGAATTACCAGTAATACCAAACTATTGTACGCACAATGCGCATATGTTTTATATTAAATGCGAAAATTTGGAAGATAGATCATCGTTAATCAATTACTTGAAGGAAGAAGGAATAAATGCAGCATTTCATTATGTTCCTCTCCATAGTTCAGAAGCTGGATTAAAATATGGTCGTTTCCATGGAAGAGATGAGTTTACTACAAAAGAAAGTGAACGGTTAGTGAGATTACCTATGTATTATGGTTTAGAACCTGAGAAAACTAAGTATATTATTGATACTATTTTTAGATTCTATGTCAAATGAAGCTAAGGAGAAAAATATATTGAATCTAATATCAATACTGAGTAAGAAAATAAAAAAAAGTAAATTCCGAAAAAATATTCTTCTAATTGCTGGGGGTACGGCATTTGCACAAGTACTTGGAATTATTTTTTCTCCAATCATTACCAGGATATACCCTCCTGAACAATATGGAGTGCTAACTGCATATACCGCTGTGTTGGGATTAATTGTGATCTCCGCTTCTTTAGATTATCAAAAGGCAATACCAATAGCTGAAGATGATAATAAAGCAGTAAATCTCCTTGTTTTATCATTAATTTCATTATTTTCAGTAGTTGCCTTTATAACAATTCTATTATATTTTTTTGGGGATTTTTTCTTGGTGGTATTAGACAGTGAGGTTCTGTCATCTTACAAATATTTGATACCATTAGGAGTCATATTTGCGGGTTTATATAATATTGTTTTGCAATGGGGATTTAGAAAACGTAATTACCGAGTAATAACTAGAACGAAAATAAGCCAAAGTTTCACCTCCAATTTAATAAAAATTGGATTAGGTATACTGAACATTGGACCGATTGGATTAATTATTGGAACGATAACAGGTCAAAGTGCTGGAATTACATCATTATCATTTCCACTATTTAAGAATCGATCTGCTATTAATACTGTGAATTTCAAATCACTAAAATATGTATTAAAGAGGTATAAGAAGTTCCCTTTATTTTCTGCACCTAGTAATTATGTTTATACTGCAAGTAATAATTTGCCTATAATTTTACTGGCTTCATTATTTGACAGCACTGTAACTGGTTTTTTCGGTTTGGCAAAAAGTATAACTTATTTACCTATAAGTTTAATTGGAAATTCAATTTCTCAAGTTTTTTATTCTGAATCAGCTTATTTAGGAAATGAAAATCCTAAAGAAATTAAAAAGTTATCTATCAAGTTAATGAGAAAAATTGCAATAGTTGCAATGATACCCTTATTATTATTATTATTTTTTGGTCCCTTAGTTTTTTCTTTTGTGTTTGGGGATGATTGGTATGGAGCAGGGGTCTATGCTCGATTGTTATCAATTATGGTATACTTTCATTTTATTATAACCCCTATTGGAAGAGTTTTAGAGATATTCGAACGACAACGTGCTGGATTAGTTCTAAATATTGTAAGACTTTGTTTAGTTGTAGGTGTTTTCTTAAGTTCAAAAATGATGGAGTTCAATTCATATATAACGATTGGATTGTATTCAATATCAAATGCAGTCACTTATATAATTTTACTTATAATGGTTTTAAGAATTTTGGACAATGAAATTAAAAGAGTTGATGATAAGTTAAGAATATAGTCAGGAAAGGTGGAAAATAATGAAGGGAATTATTCTAGCTGGTGGAAGTGGAACAAGACTTTATCCTATAACTAAAGGTATCAGTAAACAATTATTACCTGTATATGATAAACCAATGATTTATTACCCATTGAGCGTTTTAATGCTATCAAAAATTAGGGAAGTTCTTATAATTTCAAACCCAGAGTATATCGATTTTTATAAAAAATTATTAGGAGACGGATCTGAGTTTGGAATGCGGTTTGACTATAAGATTCAAGAGCATCCAAGAGGTTTGGCGGATGCGTTTATAGTAGGGGAAGAATTTATTGGTGATGATAGTGTTTGTTTAATTTTGGGTGATAATGTATTCTATGGACAAGGTTTTGGACCTAAATTAGTTAAATCCGCAACAATTAATCAGGGCGCTGTAATCTTTGGTTATTATGTAAATAATCCAAAAGAATTTGGAGTGGTAGAATTTGATGAAGGTAATAATGTGATTTCTCTAGAGGAGAAACCCGATAATCCAAAATCACATTATGCAATTCCCGGGTTATATTATTACGATAATTCCGTAGTGGAAAAAGCTAAAAATCTAAAACCTTCTAGTAGAGGTGAAATAGAAATAACAGATTTGAATAGAGTATATTTAGAAGAATCGAACTTAAAAGTTGAATTACTTGGACGCGGATTCGCATGGTTAGATACAGGCACGTATGATGGACTTGCTGATGCCTCAGATTTTGTAAAGACTATTCAAAAACGAACAGGGCTCTATATTTCTTGTTTAGAAGAAATAGCATATCGTAATGAATGGATAACAAATGATCAATTAATGAACTTAGGACAAGCTTATGAAAAAACAGAATACGGAAAATATATTTTAAGTATTTTGAAGTAATAAAAAATGAGAGGTGAATGACTTGAAAACTATTTTAATAACCGGTGGTGCAGGTTTTATTGGTAGTAATTTTGTGAAATTTATGCTTGAAAAGCACCCAGACTATAAAATTATCAATATTGATGCGCTTATATACGCGGGAAACCTAGAGAATCTCAAAGATATCGATGATAATCCAAATTATGAGTTTATCAAAGTTGACATCCGTAATAGAAAGAAGATTGATGAAATTTTTAAGAACAATGATATCACTTCTGTCATAAACTTTGCTGCAGAATCTCATGTGGATAGAAGCATTGATGAACCAGAGGTGTTCTTAACCACAAATATTATTGGTACTCAAGTGTTATTAGATACAGCCAAAAAATATTGGAAAGTAAACCCTGAAGATAAATATTGTAAAGAATATAAGTCTGGGGTTAAATTCCTTCAGGTTTCTACTGATGAAGTTTATGGAGAGCTTGATGAGACAGGCATGTTTGTAGAAAAAATGCCATTAATGCCAAATAGCCCTTATTCAGCGTCTAAGGCAAGTGCGGATATGATTGTTAGAGCATATAATGAAACATTTGCAATGCCTGTGAATATTACTAGATGTAGCAATAACTATGGACCATATCAGTTCCCTGAAAAGTTAATCCCACTAATGATTAACAACTGTCTAAAAGATCAAGACCTTCCGTTATACGGTGATGGGATGCAAGTAAGAGATTGGCTTCATGTTTCTGACCATTGCTCAGCATTGGATGTAGTTCTTCATAAAGGTAGAAGTGGAGAAGTTTATAACATTGGAGGTAATAACGAAAAAGCAAATATTGAAATTGTTAAGTTGATTATCAGTACGCTTGGTAAAACAGAGAAATTGATAAAATTTGTGAAAGATCGTCCAGGCCATGATAAAAGATATGCGATCGATAATACAAAGATCACAACTGAACTTGGATGGGAACCAGTATTTACGTTTGAACAAGGAATAAAAGAAACAATTAAGTGGTACCTTGAAAACATTGAGTGGATGGAGAATATCGTTTCAGGTGATTATAAAAACTACTATAATAAGATGTACACTGGAATTTAATTTTTCAATAGGGTTTTCTTCAGTGTTTAGCTAGAAGTGTTGAAGAATGAAGTAGGTCTTTTGCGTGGATAGCAATTAAAAAGATTATAATCAATAGATGTAGGTTCGGAACATGTAACAAGTTAATGATTTGATAATATAATAGGCTCTTTCTCCTTTTGTCTTAGGGTTAAGCAAAGTCAATTTTTGCATTCGAAAAGTTAAATTTTCACTTATTAAGTCTGTATTAAGTAGTCTAAACTTGAATAAATAAGTTTTCTCTACTTAATACTCACTTATAAATTGTATGAAATTACAAATTAAAACGTTCATTTTACCTAATAATGTCTTGTTGCTGTATTTACACAATAATCTATTACTGATATAATCATAACGTTCGACAATAATGTCCATTTTTCTAACTAATAGCTAATCAGGGGTGTTTACAAGTATGGAGGAAGAAATTAATATAAAAGAAATTTTACAGAAATTGTGGGATGGGAAATGGCTAATAGCAATTATAACTATTATTATTCTTTTATTTACTTCGATTTATAGTTTTTTAATCGCAGATCCAGTTTATAAAGGAACTGCGCAAATTAGTGTGACTAGTGTTTCGTCTGTGCCAGAAAATATACAACCCGTAGTGACTGAAGTAACAAAACCAAATATGTTGGCAGCAAAGATGACGTCTTCAGAGGTTTTAGCTCAAGTTATTGAAGAACAGGATTTAGATATAACAGTAGGAAGTCTACAATCAAAATTGAATATTGAACTCCCTACAGAGGAGACATCACCATATATCTCCGTTTCAATGGAAGGAACTGATCGAGAGGAAATTACCGCAATTATAGATCAAACTATCAATCAAGCTCGAGAAAAAATGAACGTAGACATTGAGTCGCGATTAGGTGTTTTAGCAGAAGAATATCAACAAAAAATGAATGAAGAAAATGAAAAGATTACTACAGTTGTAGATGAGTTTAATACTATGCAAGCTGGAGAAGGATTACCTGCCCTTGTCTTATTGGAACAAAGCACAACCGAGGGAAAATATATTTTGGATGTTAACGAAGAGATTTTAGATGAATTAAGAGAATTAAATAAGACGGATCAAGTGGAATATGAGAAAATTAATACTGAAATTGAAGATTTGACGGATTTATACAATTTTTATCGAAAGCAATATGATGAAGTTAGTAGTGTGCAAACAATGAATATTGCTGAAATGAGTACAGATGTAATAGCAGAACCTTTTGTACCAACACAACCAATCTCCCCTAACAAAATACTAAACCTAGCCATTAGTATAGTCTTAGGCTTAATATTAGGTGTATTTATCGTACTTTTCCGATCTTATATGAAAGACGAGTAATGGTGCACTTGTCACCACTTTACTTTTCGTGAAAAATGGTGAGACTAATTTTATAAAATAGTAGTATTAACCGACCTGTTTCTTGAAAAACAATAGGTCGGTTTTTATATGATTTTTGATAATAAATATACTGGTGCTACGTCATAACCTGTTTTTTTAATAGACACTAAAAATGCTGTTATTCTATCTGTATTCGAGATAGTTTCGGCACCAATAGAAAAGTTAAAGATTAACAACTCAATCTCTAATGTAACTAAACTTAAAATTAACATTTCCTTAATACAAGAATAACAATATATCTTTATAATATAAATTGTAAAAAAGGATATTAATTTTGAGGTGAAAACGTTGAAAATAACAGTGGCAGGTACAGGTTACGTTGGTTTGTCCAATGCGGTTTTGTTAGCTCAAAATAATGAGGTAACTGCATTTGATATTTCACCAAAAAAGGTTGAGATGGTTAATCAAAAGAAGTCCCCAATTTTAGATGAAGAAATACAATCTTATTTAGAAGCAAGGGATTTAGACTTGTATGCAACGGTTGATAAACAAGTAGCATATCGTAATGCTGAGTATGTCATTATTTCTACACCTACGAATTATGATCCGGATAAAAATTATTTCGATACTAGTACTGTAGAAGATGTTATTAACGATGTATTAGCTATTAACCCAGAAGCAGTGATGATTATTAAGTCGACTGTCCCTGTGGGGTACACAAAAGAAGTAAGGGCAAAATTTGATACGGATAATATTATTTTTTCTCCAGAGTTTTTACGAGAAGGAAAAGCTTTGTACGATAATCTTTATCCGTCACGTATCATTGTTGGAGAACAATCCGAGCGAGCGAAGACTTTTGGAAATCTATTAATAGAAGGTGCAATTAAAGAAGATATTGCTGTACTTTATACCAATTCAACGGAAGCTGAAGCGATAAAATTATTTGCCAATACGTATCTAGCCATGCGTGTAGCCTTTTTCAATGAATTAGATTCCTATGCTGAAATAAGAGGATTAAATACAAAGCAAATTATTGAAGGAGTTGGATTAGATCCGCGCATCGGTTCGCACTATAACAATCCTTCTTTTGGATATGGTGGATATTGCCTGCCGAAAGATACCAAACAATTACTAGCAAACTATGAAGATGTTCCAAATAATATCATGAAAGCTATTGTTGATGCCAATCGGACACGAAAAGATCATGTTGCGAACAGTATTATCGAACGACATCCTACTATTGTTGGAATTTATCGCTTAACAATGAAAACGAACTCTGATAACTTTAGACAATCAGCAATCCAAGGTGTGATGAAACGGATTAAAGCGAAGGGAATTGAAGTCGTTGTCTTTGAGCCAGTTTTAGAAGAGGATCAGTTTTATAATTCTAGGGTAATCAAAGATTTTGATGAATTTAAACAAATATCGGATGTCATTGTTGCTAATCGTTTGACCGATGATATGAAAGATATAGCAGAAAAAGTCTATTCGAGAGATTTATTTAGTCGTGATTAAGTATATTAAAATCGCTACTGCCATATACACGATATCCACTAGCAAAAGCAGTCGTAAAGTCCTATTTATTTAATGCTTGTGTTTTCATTATAAAAGGTAAAGGGTTATTGTCTTATTTGGATACGATTGAAGAAAAAGATAACGTTATACAAGAACAAGTTGTCTTACTAGTACAGCGGTTTTGTTGTCCCAATCGTGGTGGTAGCTTCTCCATAAAGAATCGAAAACGTGTCGATGTTACAGTAGGAGCAACTTTACAAGATTTAGATGTACTTCTCGGTTTATATGAATTTTAATAATAAAAAACGTTTAATAGCTTGAATTGAATCAAGTTGCTAAACGTTTTTGTTCTATATATTATAATTTTTTTAACCAACCATTTTTTACTTTTTAGATTCACAAGCCTCAATAAAGCGCCAAAATTCATTCCCAGTAAGTTGGGAGAAGGTCTCAAGAAATATTTGTACTTTTTTTTCACTAGGGAAAGTTCTTGTTAGTAAACGTTGTTCAATCCGATATTCCAATGGAGGATAGAGTTTTATTTGGTAGAGTTCAAGTGTTTGATTATCATCATTTCTTCGTAATACCACGATACCATGTTGTTGTTGAGTGGGGTGGATAAGCATACCTTCATAATAAGTTTGATCTGCAATCTCTTCACCAAGAAATAAACTTAATTCTTCATTGATCATAATAAACGCTCCTTTGCAAAATTTAATTTACAAGTACATAGCTTTATTTGTCGGAGCATACGTTGATTCATTTAGGAAGAGTTGTTGCTTGTTGTGAAAAGTTATGATCGTTTGTTGGATTGCTTTATTCGGATGTGCTGTAATATGTAAGATATGTTTTGCGAATACCCAACTAGCAGAAAAATTATGGGCTGACTGACTAGGGAAGGAATAAATCAAAGGTCTTTCATTCATAACTATCGGTACTTTTTGTACTAAACCAAGAAGGTGGCAACTTGCTCGCCGCCTTCCTTCATAGGTAGCGCCATGATGGATACAACTAGCTTTGATAATCTGTAATGGTGTTTGGCGGACTTGAATAGTTCGTTCTTTTTCATAAGCAATCGCATCAAAGTTAATCGCACGTACGGGTACGATTGCTAATGTGTTATTGGAGACGATATAGTGTTTACATATAGTATTAGAATAGTTCTGTTTTATATGTCCCATTTACTACTCCTCTAATGGTTCATCTGGGTCAATGTAGTAGTTTTCATATTCCTTCAGGATGTAGTTGTGATCAAGTTGAAGTAATTTTTCTAATAGTAAACTGGAAGTGAAACTTGGGAAATTGATACCTCGTTCGATTTTACTTAAAGCATCTTTTGAAATTCCCATTTTGTGAGCCAATTCTTCCTGTAAAATATTATTTATGTTACGTTGTGTGCGTATATAGTTACCATAAAAAAGTTGAAAGCTTTTATCGTTCATTTTTAGTCCCTCTTCCCGATTTTCCAAAAAGAAATTGAAAAGATGAACGAACTATAGTTCGTTTTATGGATAATTTTGTAATTTAAGTGCTGTTTTTTTAAAAAAAAAAGATATAGTCGTAGTAGATGATATATACAAATATGACGAACATCGTGTAGTGACTGATCCTGAAGAAATGATTGGGTTTGAATTAGGAAATGTTACTGTTCACCAAGCGCAGAAGGTGACTCGATCCTTTACAAATTTATCGGTGAATTACTTGGATTACAAAACAATAATACTGGTGGCGTTCCAGAGGTTTACATTGATAGGAAGTATTATCTGACTATCCGATGTAAACAATTGAACAGAAGGCGAACGCTATTTGGCGATCACTAATGAGTTGGATGAAGGAGCACACGGTACAACTATTTGTAACTAAAGAAGGCAAGTTAAAGTAATACAGCTGAAAAGTTTATGTGCTGGTTAACATAGATAGCAATCTATTCCTTTCACAAAACAAAAAAACTATCGGGATACGTCTCCCAATAGTTTTTTTAGTGATGTAAGTGGTGTGGCGGATGGCCCTTAGAAGAATTTGAAATAACAAAGCCTTCCTCTGGAATATAAAAATACTGCACCCAAACACCATCTAAAAAGTCATCTCTACTATCTAGTAGTACATCAATGTCTTTATCTGTGTGGACAATTTCATCATGTTCGGTTGGTTCATCGAGCATCACATCGTAGTGTGCATGATTCCCATGGTGTTCGGTAACGTAGACGCGAACCATTTTACCTTCCACACCGTCACTGTTTAACCATTGCTTCAGTACTTTTGCTGCATTTCTATTGATTTTACATTTCATCATTTCACCCCACTCCAGATTATTATTTACGCTATGAAATAAAAAGTAAAGTTATCTGCTTGTTCACATCATTTTTAATTTTATTGACCATGCATCAAAAAAGCATCCCATTACATGAACGGGATGCTTCTTTATCTTATTGTTTTAAATGAATATATTCGCCTGGGCCAAGTGGTAATCCGAAGAAGTACCAAACAATGAATAAAATGATCCAGACAATCGCGAATGCGATAGAGTACGGGAGTAAGGAAGACATAAACGTTCCAATCCCAATTTTTTTATCGTATTTCTGGGCAAAGGTTAATGCAATAGCGAAATAAGCAAGCATTGGTGTGATTGGATTCGTAATGGAATCCCCAACACGATAAGCGGCTTGCGTAAATGCTGGGCTATAACCAAGCAACATAAACATTGGCACAAATACTGGGGCTAAGATTGCCCACTTGGCTGAAGAAGAAGCGATAACTAAGTTGATCAGTGCGGCAATAATGACAAATCCAAGCAATAATGGTAAACCAGTCAACCCAATATTTTGTAAGAATTCTGCCCCTTTGATTGCAACTACTGGACCTAAGTTACTCCAATTAAAGAATGCAATCATCTGTGCTGCAACAAAGGCAATCACAATGTAAGTCCCCATGCTAGCCATAGCTTGTCCTAAATGATCGGCAACGTCTTTTGATGATTGTAATGTCTTTGTAGCAAATCCATAAAACAATGACGGTACTAAGAAGAATACCATCATTAAGGGAACAATTCCATCCATGAATGGGGAAGTTGTTAATGATCCTGTTTCTGGATGTCGCAATAAAGCGCCGCTAGGAATGGTAAGAAACGCCACAGCAATTGCTAATACAGCTAACGAAATTCCGGCCCATAGTAATCCTTTTTTCTCAGAGGGTGTTACTTTTTCCATTTCGATTTCTTCACCTTCATAGTGTCCTAAGCGTGGTTCAACAATCTTGGTTGTCACAAACACAGCCACAGGTACTAATATCAGGCATGAAATCACAAGGAAATAATAGTTCATCGCAGGGTTTGCTACATACTCTGGATCGATGATTTGTGCTCCTGTTTGAGTAAAACCAGCCACCAATGGATCGAGCATACTTAAAATTAAATTGGCACTAAATCCACCAGCTACAGAAGCATAAGCTGCTGCCAACCCAGCAATAGGGTGTCTGCCAAGTGCAACAAAAATCATTGCTACAATTGGTGGTAGAACAACCATCGCAGCGTCTGCGGCTGCATTTCCCACCATTGCAACCAGTACAATGACGGGTAGGATTAATTTTTTCGGTGCATTAAGAATGGTTGTCTTCATAAAAGCAGCGATTAACCCAGTGGATTCTGCTAAACCAACCCCAAGCATAACCACTAGTACTAATCCCAACGGAGGAAAGCTTGTAAAGTTGGTTACTAGGTTTTGTAGGATTTTAATTAAACCAGCACCATTTAATAGGTTAACTACTGCTATTTCTTCATTTGTTGCCGGATTTACTGCAGATGTTCCTAAAGTGGAAAAGAGAGCAGAAGCTAATAAAATGATAATCGTGATACCAACAAATAACATGATTGGATCCGGTAATTTATTTCCATACTTTTCAATGAAATCTAAAAATCGATTAAATAGTCCTCTTTTTTTCGGTGATGGGCTAGGGGCCCCTTCTACATTTGTATGAACTGACATACGTATCCCCCTTAATAATTTTTTATTTATAGTTTAAAACAGCTTTGCCCAATACTTTACTGGCATGCAACATGCAGCGTTCATCAATATCAAATTTCGGATGATGATGTGGATAGGTTTCTTCCCAATCGGGATGTTGTGCACCTGTGAAGAAAAATGTTCCTTTCACATGCTCTAAATAGTAGGCAAAATCTTCTCCGCCCATTTGTGGTTCAATTTCATAAACGTCATCCACGCCTGGAATAGTTTTCGCCAGTTCTGCTACATAATTGGTTTCTTTTTCGGTATTGTGAACAGCTGGATAACCTCGAACAAAGTTAAAATCATAGTCCGCATCACTCGCTAAACAAGTTCCCTCTACAATGCGTTTCATTTCTTGCTCTACCTTGGTACGAACGGATTCTTTAAACGTGCGGACGGTTCCATCAATTTGGACCGTGTCTGCGATCACGTTAAATGCATTTTGAGCGACAAAGTTACCGACGGATACGACAGCTGATGCAAGTGGGTCCACTCGTCTACTTACAATTTGCTGTAAATTAGTAACCACTTGCGATCCAATAACAACGGCATCTTTGGTAAGATGAGGTTGTGCACCATGGCCTCCTTTTCCTTTTACAGTCAGGTGGAAGCGGTCAGCGGCTGCCATGACTGGACCACTGCGATAACCAACACTCCCTACTGGGCCTGTTGCCCAAACATGGGTACCAAAGATGACGTCTACCCCATTGAGACATCCATCTTCAATCATGGCAATCGCGCCACCAGGTTGATACTCTTCAGCATGTTGGTGGATAAAAACAACCGTACCACTGAGCTCATCTTGTAGTTGGTTGAGCGCTTTTGCTAAAATTAATAATGTCGCGGTATGGGCATCATGACCACAAGCATGCATGACCCCATCATTTTTAGATTTAAAAGGTACATCGGTTTGTTCTTGGATTGGTAGGGCATCAAAGTCGGCACGTAACGCAATTGTTGGACCAGGTTTCGCGCCTGTTAGTTTGGCAACCACACCTCTACCTCCTACACCTGTGCGTACGTCATGTCCCAATTGTTTATGATAATTGGCAATATATTTTGGTGTTTCCACTTCTTCAAACGATAATTCCGGATATTGATGAAGATATCTCCGAATTTCTACTGCTTCCTCGTATAGTTGATCTAATATTTCAAATAAGTTTTGCATCCCTTCGCCTTCTTTCTCTAAATTGCTAATTTTCTAATAATTATAATGGTATTAATAATAATGGAAACGAATCGTTTTCGTCAATGTCATTTTGCATAAAAATTCATTTTTGTTTTTTATGCAAAAGGTTTTGGGTTTATATATTGTTAATATAAGGAAACATTTACAATAATTTATGACCATATATTTGTATATTGCCAGTGTAGATGAAATAGTTTAAGTCGTGGCATTGCTCACTTAACCTATACATAAGCGTAGGGAATGGTAAAAAGATAAAAAGTGAAGGTCTGATAACTTACGAGTTATACTCATTTGTGGATGTAAGTTATTTAATAGATATCTAACGAAAATTGTGCTTGCAATATGATACGATGGCTTTATATATTAATAACGAAATATTTATGTGAGCGCTTTCCTTATTGGAAAGGAAAACACTTATTATAGCATAGGAGTAGGAAGTAAACCTATAATGAACTTAGGAGGCGAGGTTAATGAAAGACAGACATGCCAAGTTACTCCAATTAATACGATTCACTAATGAAAGGGGAGAGCATATAAGCGGAAAGATACTCAGCGAACAATTAGGTGTAAGTACGCGTACAGTTCGAAACGATATTAGTTATTTAAATAATCACTATTTGGTTGATGCGCACATTTATTCAAACAATCGATTGGGTTATCGTATTGAAGGAAAAATGCAAGATTTTAATTCAACTGTCTATTTTGAATTTAATCAACGAGCATTTTTTATTATTCAGTTACTGATTAAAAGCCAAGAATGGAAAGTCAACCAAGATATTGCTGATCAATTATTTGTTTCTGCACAGACAATTAGTTCTGATTTAATTAAGATTTCAGAGTCTATTGGCAGACAACAGCTTTCCTTATCATTGAAAACAGAAGCTTTTTGTGGCATTCGTTTTAACGGCAATGAAATTGACAAACGACAGCTATTGGCTAGTTTTGTTAAAAAAGAATTCAGTACAAGAGAAGAATTAGTGCATGAATTGAGTTATTTATTTAGTAGCTATTTTACTCGGGAAGAAATTGAAAGCGTTATCTATAATTTCGACACCGTGATAGCAGAGTTTGAAGTGAGGATGGAAACTGAGAAGTGGTCCTCTTTATTAGTGAGTCTACTTATTCAAAAGCAAAGAATACCTAACTTTTCCATTCCATCAAATGAAATACAAGTTCGTTCGATTAATAAAACGAGTAAAGAATTTGTATTTGCTTCTAAATTAATCCAAAAAATATCGAGTCCAAATGAAGCTGAAATATTACCTGAAATTGAATTTTTGGCCTTACAATTAATTGGGTTGAATGTTTTTCAAACGCTTTATGCTAGTAATTTACCAATGGCTCAAGATATGGGTTTTGAAGTTAAAGAGTCTTTATTCACATTAGGAAAAAGATATGGCTATGACTTCTTGAATGATCAGAAGCTGGTAGATGGATTGGAGAATCATTTAAAAAGAGTGATTTGTCCACTAAAGCATCACATCTATACAACAAATAAGTATTTGACTTATATTAAGTCGGAATACATCCAGGCTTATCAGATGGCAATTGTTTTTTCAAAATTAATTAGTCAAAAATTTGCCGTTCCAATGGTAGAAAATGAAGTCGGCTATATCGCATTGCATATTGAAGCTTCTTTGGAAAGATTGAATGATTTATCGACCAAGGTTGCCTTAGTAAGTGAATATCAGGATATTACAGTAACTTTACGCAAACAAAAGATTGAGAAAAACTTTCCTAATATTCAAATAATGGGTACCTATGCCAAAACTGAAATTCATGAAATTCCCGAAAATGTATCTCTAGTGGTTTCTACATTTCCATTAGAAATGAAGTTTCGACATACAATGACGGTGAATACGTTCTTAAATGCAGACGACTTGATGCGTATTAAACAAAATATCACATTTGGTATTATTCAAAATAGGGTCGATGAACATCAATTTATCTATTTAAATGAATCGTCAAAAGAATCTTTTCTTGAACAAATGGTAGAGCATTTCAATCTACAGCAGTATCACAAAAGTATTCTGGATCGTGAATCGCTTTCCTCAACAGATATTGGAAACGATATTGCGTTACCGCATCCTTTGTTTTCATCAGAGGAAGAACAGTCCTCTATTTATATAGGAATTAATCATGCTAAGCTGAATTGGGGAGAACGAACGGTCCGATTGGTCTTTCTACTTATTCTTAGTGAGAAAGATGAACTTAGATATGAATATATCTATCGCGAAATATATCAACTAATGCGAAATGAATTTAAAATTCAACAGTTAATGCGCACAGATAGTTATGACCAGTTTATAGATATTTTAAATTAAACAAATGGAGGAATGAACATGTTATTAACAATGAATCAAATGTTGTCGGTGGCACATAAAAATAAATTTGCGGTGGGTTCTTACAATGTATCTAATAATGAGTTATTACGAGCGATTATTGAGACGGCTGAAGAAAAAAAATCACCTGCCATCATTCAAATCCACCCAAATGAGCTAGATTTGGTAGGAGATGCCTTTGTCGCTTATGCTCGAGAAGCTGCGAAAAAGGCAAGTGTACCAGTAGTAATTCACCAAGATCATTGCGGAACGATAGAAGGTACATTACGAGCAATTCGAAACGGATATACTTCCGTTATGATTGACGGCTCTCATTTGTCTTTTGAAGAGAATATCGAGTTGACTAAAGAAGCGGTTAAAATTGCTCATTCAGTTGGCGTTTCAGTTGAAGCAGAGTTAGGAACTATAGGGGAGAATATCGGTAGCTCTGAAGGAGGAGCAGCAGAGATATTATACACCGATCCTGAACAAGCGAAAGAGTTCGTTGAAAGAACGAATTGTGATACGTTAGCTGTTGCAATTGGGACTTCGCATGGTTTTTATCCAAAAACGTTAAAACCTGAAATTCAGTTAGATCGTTTAGAAGCGATCAATCGTCAAGTGAGTATTCCGCTGGTGCTACATGGTGGATCGGATAATCCTGATGAAGATATTCGAAATTCAACCAAATACGGGATTTCCAAGATCAATCTATCGAGTGATATGAAAAGGGGATTCTTTAATCAATTACGTGAAACATTAGCTAAAAATCCAGATGATTTTGAACCCGATGTATTATTTCCAAAAGCCAATGAAGCAGCAAAAGAAGTTTTACGATATAAGATGGATCTCTTCGGATCAACTAACAAAGCTTCACTTTATAAATTAGGAGAACTCGGTTCAGCTCTAACAAAATAAGTGGATTGAAAGAGAGGAGGCTAAAAGATGGAAACAGAAGTGATTGATTTATCCGAATTAATGACGGAAGAAACAATCGATTTAGAAATGGATGCGACAACAAAAGAAGAAGTCATTTCACAGCTAGTTGATTTACTAGTACAAAAAGGTATGGTTGAATCTAAAGCGCAATTTATCCAAGATGTTTATGAACGTGAACAAGGAGGGGCTACAGGAATCGGTAATGGCATAGCGATACCACATGGGAAGTCTGATAGTGTGCGTCAAACTGCCATAGCTATTGGCAGAACCAAAACGGCAGTAGCGTGGGAAACATTAGATGATGAGCCAATTAGTACATTTATCCTTTTTGCAGTAAGTGATAAAGACAAGAATAATCTGCATTTGAAATTACTAGCTAAGATTGCTGGCTCACTTGCAAATGATTATGTTTGCGATACGGTAAAACATGCAAATAGTCCAAAAAAGGTAATCGAAACGTTACAGGAAGGTAGTCAGTAACTAGGGTCTTGGTAGCTGATAACTAGCATGATAATCGTTTGACAGAAAAGGAGGAAGAAAAATGAAAATTATTGGAGTCGCAGCTTGTACTGCTGGAGTAGCTCATACGTATCTAGCTAAAGAAAAGCTGTTGAATGCTGCAAAAGAAGCTGGACATCAAGTGAAAATAGAAACACAAGGAACGATTGGAACGGAAGATGAATTAACAAATCAGGAAATAATAGAAGCGGATGCAGTGATTATCGCAGCAGATATCAGCATTTCAGGTCGCGATCGTTTTAAAGAAAAGAAAGTTATTCAAATCCCGACGCATATTGCAATGAAGTCACCTAAAGCACTTATGAAAAAAATTGAAGATGAATTGAATGCTACAACTTAATTGAGGAAGGAGCATTAATCATGAAACAGATAGGCATCATTGTAAAAAAACACTTACTAACAGGAATATCGTACATGATTCCTCTGATCGTAGCGGCAGGTATTTGTATAGCACTTGGACAAATATTTGGTGGCGTAGATGTTGCAGAAGCTGAAGGGACGATTCCGTACTATCTAAATCAGATCGGTGGATGGGGAATGCAATTAGTTGTTCCTTTAATTGCGGGCTCTATTGCGTTATCAATCGCAGATCGACCGGGTTTAGCACCTGGACTTGTGATAGGGTATATAGCAAATGAAATTGAAAGCGGTTTTATAGGTGGGATTATTGGTGGCTTTCTTGTTGGTTATACAGTAATTTTAATCAAAAAATATGTAAAAGTACCAAACAGTATGGCTGGGCTCATGCCCGTCATGATTATCCCTGTTCTTGCCACGGTTATCAGTGGTTTGTTGATGATAACTATTATTGGTCAACCTATCTCTGCATTGCAAAATCTTTTATTAAATATGCTAGAGTCAATGGAAGGTGGTTCTAGTTTTGCGATGGGATCTATCCTAGGAGCAATGGCTAGTTTTGATTTTGGTGGTCCCGTCAATAAGACTATGTCACTTTTTGCTGATGGCTTACTAGTTGATGGTGTTTATGGTCCGCAAGCAGTTAAGTTTATTGGTTCAATGGTACCTCCGTTTGGTATAGGACTTTCTTTCTTGATTACGAGATATAAATATACGAAGATAGAGCGAGAAGCTTTGAAAGCGGCGGTTCCAATGGGAATATGTATGATTACGGAAGGTGTTATCCCGATAGCTGCTAGAGATATCATACGAGTGGTAACAGCTTGTTCCCTTGGATCAGCTGTCGGTGGTGGACTTTCGATGACTCTGGGTGTTGGTAGTACTGTGCCTCATGGTGGTTTACTAGTTGTTCCTTTGATGATTAATCCGTTTTATTTCCTAATGTGTCTAGGAATCGGTACGGTTATAACAGCTACTATTCTATCGGTATGGAAACCAGCAGCTAAGGAAGATGAAAACGAAGCGATAAATGATGAAGAAACAGAGGAAGAAGAAACAGATTTATCCGGAATTGATTTTAAAACAGGGATGTAAATGATGCTGAATCACCTATTTGTATTACGAAAAACCAATCGGGAAATAGTATCTTGATTGGTTTTTTCATGGTGTAAGATAGAATTGATCGAATGAAAAGGTGTTTTCTTTCTCACTTGACCTATACATATACACTATCTTATAATAATCTCCTATACTTTTTGGAGAAGAAGAAGTATAAAAAATTTATAAGTATAGTTTAACTATGATAGTACACATTTATATATTTCAATCGTTTCATTTTGCTTTAGAATAGTGGACATTTTTTTGAATGCTTAATAAACGTTACAATTTCATAAAAATTTTATTATCTCAGGAACTTACTTATCTACATCAGGAGGACAACATTGGATAAAGATGACAGTAAGACGCCAAATCACACAACAGATCGGACGGTACTTTTTATAAGTGGAGGTTTATTAGTCCTATTTGTTGTATTGGCAATGATTGATTTAAGTATGGTAGAAGGTTGGATTAATCAATCCTTCCAGTTTTCAGCAACATTTTTTGGTTCGTATTGGGAATTATTATTATTAGCTAATTTTGTAATAGGTATGGTTTTAGCAATTTCAAAATATGGAAAGGTCCGTTTAGGAAAATTACGCAAACCGGAGCACGGATCTTATCGTTGGATTGCAATGATTCTTTGTACATTGCTTGCCAGCGGTGGTGTATTCTGGGCAGCTTCAGGCCCCTTAATGCATTTTATCTCCAACCCACCTCTTTTTGACGATAACTCCTCGGCCTTAGCGGGCGTGGATCCAGCGTTAGCACAGAGCTTCTTACATTGGGGATTCTTAGCTTGGTCGATTTTAGGTACATTAGCTACCATCGTGTTAATGTATGTGCACTATCATAAAGACTATCCAATGAAACCAAGAGGCATGCTCTATCCTCTTTTTGGAGAAAAAATATTTCATAAAAAAAGTATTATCGGCATTCTTGCTGATGTGATCTCCATTGTGGCAGTAGCTGCTGGTACGATGGGGCCAATTGGTTTTCTAGGTTTACAAGTAGGTTACGGTATGCATGTACTATTTGATATCCCAAACACACTAGTTACCAATATTATTGTGGTTAGTGTACTAGTCGTGATTGCTGCGATCTCAGTTGCTACTGGTATTGACCGCGGAATTCAATTCTTAAGTAAAGTGAACGTAGGATTGACGGTTGTTTTAGCAGGATGTGTCTTGATATTAGGTCCGACGATGTTTATTATCAATCATTTTATTTCAGCAGAAGGATTTCATTTGCAAAACATGTTAACAATGGCTTTATATCAAGGTAATCAAGCATGGTTAGGTGCTTGGACGGTATTCTTCTGGGGTTGGTTCTTAGGGTATGGACCAATGATGGCAATTTTTATTGCGAGAATATCACGAGGCCGGACGATCAGACAATTAGTAGTAGCTGTGTCCATTATCGCGCCATTGGTTACTAATTTTTGGTTCTCCGTTATTGGCGGGACAGGAATTAAGGCTGAACTAGATTCACCTGGATCTATTTCTGAACCATTAAATAGTGGTGGAAAACCAGCAGCGGTAATGGCAATTATGGATCAACTTCCATTAGGCTTTTATTTAGCCATTGGCTTCTTATTCATCTCGTTGATCTTTGTTGCGACAACAGTGGATTCTATATCGTATACCGTGGCAGTATCACTAACTGGTAGTGATGAACCTAACAGACTGATTCGCGTGTTCTGGGTTTTAATGTTTGGTTTGTTGTCGATTGTACTATTGGCGATTGGTGAAAACAGTGTCAGTGCAATTCAAAATGCAATTGTCGTGACCGCCGTACCAGTGTCGATCTTGATGCTCCCGACGCTTTGGGGGACAGTACAGGTTTCACGTAAACTTGCAGTGGAGCAACAGATTGATAGTAAAGTAAAAATTGATAAATAAATGATAGATTCCTCACTATTTAGGTAGTGGGGATTTTTAAAATTGCATTTCTTTAAAGAAATCGTGGATGGAAAGAGTGGAGATTTATGCAATAAAGGAGTATATAGAATAAATCTCGTGCGAAAAGAGGGGAGATTTGTGCGATAAAGGGCTATATAGAATAAATCTCGTGCGAAAAGAGGGCAGATTTGTGTGATAAAAGGGTATATGGAATAAATCTTGCTCGGAAAGAGGATAGATTTGTACTAGGAGTGTTACATCAGCAAGTCGTAACGAATTCCTTACGTTATGGAGTAGATCAAGCTGAAGTGACATGGATTCGAGAAGAAGTCTATCATTCTGTAGATACTTAGTAGTTGTATGAATTTTGATTACATCTTGAAAACGTTAATGGATGCACGATAGGAGTTAATTATTGTAGGTTGTGACAGTAGGAAGAAGCTATCTAAATAGAAATATATGAGGAAAAAATACTATTTACAATTAGTATATTTGATTGATGGTTTTTATATGGTGTTTTTTATATACTATGGAAGTTATAGATAACTTTATAGTTTTATAAGGAAGAATATCGAGAATGAAACAAGTGTGTTAATGGTCATTGAAGCGCAAAGTTGCATTTGCCTGACAGATAATGAGATTGTTTCATCGCTTTGTAGTTTGCCAATGCTCACTAGGGCAAAACTCTAGGGAAATGATGAAATGAAGGATAGGGCAGGTACCTGATGTTATCCAAATGATAGAATTGCATTATGGTATTGAGACTGCCGAGGGTTTTATCAAAGACAATTGATTTATAACGCATTTACATTATTGTGCTTATCGGATTTTACAAGGTGATCTGTTCTTGAGGAAGATTCACTTGATAATTAAATCTGGAAAGAAATACTCAGAAGCCTATCAGTTTGCATTGTAGTAAGGGATTAACAAATGAAGCTCTTTTTACTTTGCGATTTACATTTATCTTGTAATAAGTAGAGAAATGGAATTGTAATTTCACATGGCAAAACCTGAATGGATGCGTTCGAAGCGAGAAAAGTATATTTTTCGTTTGAAGGTCTCCGTTCAGGTTTTTTCGTTTGTTTAAGAACTGCTGAAATAAATAAGGAGTGAATAAAGTGAGTAATCGTGACTTAGCGAAAGATATTATAGACTTAGTTGGTGGGGAAGAGAATATTTATAACTTGTATTGTTGTGCAACCAAACTGCGATTTTCGTTGCATGATCATGAGAAAGCTGACAAAGAGACGTTAGAAAAAAAAGACGGCATATGTAGCGTAGTTGTTGATGATGGGCAGTTTTACATAGCTGTCGGTAATCATGTATCGGAAATATATGCAGAGATAAAAAAGATTGCTAATATTGATGGATCTAATTCTCCAGAACAAGGAGATGGCAAATCCAAAAGAAATATTGGATTATACATCTTTGAACGCATCTTTGAATTTATTGCAGGAAGCTTCACTCCACTCGTTCCAGTACTAGTAGGAGCCGGTATGTTAAAAGCACTTGTTATTGTTTTTGCTTCCTTACATATTTTAAATACGGAAGAAGCTGGTATGAATGATACATTCGCAATTCTTTCTGCAGCAGGTAATGCAGTATTTTATTTCTTACCAGTCATGTTGGGTGTGACGAGTGCACGAAAATTAGGTGCAAATGGTTATGTTGGTGGTGCCATTGGGGCTGCGTTATTAGAACCGAATTTTACAAATTTAGAAGATGGAAGTTCTTTTATCGGTATTCCGGTTGTAACCATGGATTATTCATCGACTGTATTTCCGATTTTCATCGCCATTGCTGTATTTGCATTACTAGAGCGATTTTTGAAAAAAATAATTCATAAAAACCTGCAATTATTCTTAATTCCTATGTTATCTTTAGCGATCATTGTACCTTTTACCGTGATTGTATTTGGAGCATTTGATGATTACTTTGGTAATGGAGTTGCATCGGGAATTAACTATTTAATGGAAGCAAATGATGTTTTAGCTGGTGCTGTCGTTGGTGGGTTGATGACATTCCTTGTTTTACTAGGATTGCATTGGTGGATCGTTCCTATTATGTTGGAAAACTTAGCAAATGGTGGGGATGCCATTGGTCCACTATGGGCAGCAGCAACTTTTGCGCAAATTGGTGTTGTATTTGGTGTATTTGTGAAAACAAAAAATAATGAACTAAAATCGTTAGCTGCTTCCACAGCAGTACCAGGATTGTTGGGTGTTATGGAGCCAATCTTATATGGTATTTTACTTCGTTATAAACGAACGATCCCCTACGTAGTTATTGCTGGTGCAATAGGTGGAGCTATTAACGGATTATTTGAGATTACGTCACTATCCTTCAACATCAATAGTAGTATACTTACCATTCCAATTAATACACCATGGCAATTCTATCTAATTGGAGTCTTAGCTTCGTTAATTATTGGCTTTGTACTTACGTATATTTTTGGTTTTCACGCAGAATCATCAAAAGCAGTACGTAAGCAATAAGATGCTGCAGTTACTAGGAAAACAGTGGCTGAAAATGAAAAACGTGAGTAATAGAGTTCATTATAAGTAGAGATCAAACCTTTGTTCAAAATCAGTTGCAAAGTATATGCTTCTATTGCAATGAGAAGTAGTAATGTTGCTATTTAACCATTAGTTGAAAAAGTTGCCCCTCGCTTAATGGTGGAATGGCTGCCATTCTCGTAACTGGGCATGGGGAAGGGATTATTTCTGAAAACGGTGCTGCAATCTTAGTTCATATTGATATCGTTTAATTAGAAGACGAGCATGATGACAAAATTGTTAAACAAAGCTGTGAAGTATCAAGAAGTGATCTCTTGATTGAATAAGATATAGAGGAAATCCAAAGAAGTAGGTCTTATGGTAACTAATTCTACCTTCTATTTGTAAATTGTAAAACTGATCAACCATCAGTTAAAGATGAATGATATCTGGATATTCGTTAGAAAGTGTAATTATAAAGCAAAGCTATCTGTTCTTGAAAAACAGGTAGTTTTTTTATGTTCTAAGATAGGCGTTTATTCTAATTCTTTTAAAATGAATTGAATAATCAACTATTCTTACTGCATAAATATTTAAAGAAGAAAAATTATGGTTAAGTTGTTATATGTCCTTCTATTTTTTTCAATAGCTGCATAATTATCAGATAAATCAGAAAAAAGTGGAGAACTATTAAATTTCTCTATTATTATAAAAAACAGAAGATGGATGGGAGGGGGCGATATCGTGAACAGTCATCTTTTACATGTAAAGGAATTACAAACGCAATTTATTACGGATGAAGGAACCGTTCCAGCGGTTGATGATGTAAGTTTTTATGTGAATCCTGGGGAAGTACTGGGCATTGTTGGTGAATCTGGTTGTGGAAAAAGCGTTACTTCTCTTTCTGTAATGGGATTAGTTCCTTCTCCACCAGGCAAAATCACAGGTGGCGAAATATTGTTTGATGGGAAAGATTTAACGGAGGCGTCAGAAAAGCAAATGCAGAAGATTCGGGGAAATGAAATTGCGATGATTTTTCAAGAACCAATGACATCCTTAAATCCGGTCATAAAAATTGGCGATCAATTAATCGAAGGGGTTCGAATACATACTGACAAATCAAGAAAACAAGCAAAAGAGCAAGCGATGGACATGCTTCAAAAAGTAGGTTTATCTCGGGTTGACGAACTCATGAGCCAGTATCCTCATCAATTATCTGGTGGAATGCGGCAACGTGTGATGATTGCGATGGCATTTATCTGCGAACCGAAAGTGCTCATTGCAGATGAACCGACTACCGCATTGGATGTCACCATTCAAAAACAAATCTTGAATTTGATGAAACAATTAAATAGCGAAATGCACACGGCTATTATATTGATCACGCATGATTTAGGTGTGGTTGCAGAGATGTGTGATCGTGTGGTTGTGATGTATGCAGGAAAAATAGTCGAAGAAGCAACCGTGAAAGAAATATTCAATGATCCAAAGCATCCTTATACCAAAGGGTTAATTCAATCGGTACCAGATTTAAGACAACGAAAAGACAAGTTATATTCCATTCCAGGCAATGTACCAAAACCAGGCCAAATTAAATCAGGTTGTGTATTTGCACCGAGATGTGCCTATGCATTTGAAACCTGTGGACAAGAAATGCCCAAGCTTTGCTCCACTGAAGGCTCCCAACAGGTGAGGTGCTGGCTCTACCACGAAAAGTAAGGAGGGGAAGCAATAGATGACAGAAACTATATTAGAAGTAACAAATTTAAAAAAATATTTTAACCATAAGCATGTTGTGAAAGCAGTTGATGGCGTATCTTTTACGTTGAAAAAAGGAGAGACCCTTGGCATTGTCGGGGAATCAGGGTGCGGAAAGTCAACAACCGGTCGCATGTTGATGCGCTTAATTGACGCAACGGAAGGATCGATTGTTTTTCAAGGGAAAAATCTGGTTGATCTTTCGATTAAGCAGATGCGTGCGATGCGAAAAGATGTACAAATGATTTTTCAAGACCCGTATGCTTCATTAAATCCAAGACACACGATTGAGCGGATCATTGAAGAACCAATGATTGTACATAAAATGGGCAATAAAATTGAGAGAAAAGAACGGGTTCGAGAGTTATTAGAAATCGTTGGCTTGAGTAGTGACTACGCCAAAAGGTACCCCCATCAATTCAGTGGGGGACAGCGGCAACGAATTGGGATTGCGCGAGCATTAGCAGTAAGGCCAAAGTTAATTATTGCCGACGAACCCGTATCCGCACTTGATGTGTCTGTTCAAGCACAAGTACTGAATTTACTAGATGATTTACAAAAAAAGTTTGAGTTAACCTATCTATTTATTGCCCATGACTTAAGCGTGGTTCGTCATATTAGTAATCGTGTGGCGGTTATGTATCTCGGGCGAATTGTGGAATTAGCCAATCGTGATGATTTATATGATCATCCGAAGCATCCATATACCAAAGCATTATTATCTTCGGTTCCAATACCTGCTCCTGACTTTGAGAAAGAAGAAACGGAATTAAAAGGAGATATTCCTAGTCCGTCTAATCCACCTACTGGTTGTCCTTTTCATACCAGATGTCCACTAGTCATGGAAAAATGCAAAACAAAAGTACCACAAGCTAGGCAAAACTCGAACGGCCATTACGTTGTATGTCATCTCTACAACGATAAAGAAGATATGGCAATTTAATTAATGGAGGGGGAAAAAGATGAAAAAGCAATTTATTCGTTTTGGATTATTGTTGGTTTTCATGCTACTAATTGTCGGGTGTTCAGAGGATTCGTCAACGGAGGGAGAAGGGGAAACACAAGACCCAGGAGAAACAGAAAAAGCGACAGAATTACAGGATACGCTAGTTTTTGGGAGAGGGGCTGACTCTACTTCATTAGATCCTGCAACAGAAACCGATGGTGAAACATTTTATGTTACCCAACAAATTTATGATACACTAATTGACTATGAAGACGGGACTACGAAGTTACAGCCTGCACTTGCTACGGAATGGGAAGCGTCTGAAGATGGAAAAACCTTTGTATTGACTTTACGTGATGGTGTTACCTTCCAAGATGGCACCCCGTTTAATGCAGAAGCGGTCGTAGCTAATTTTGAACGATGGATGAGTGCGGAAGACTTTATTTACTATGGTTCAATGTTTGGTGGCTATGGCGAAGATGAGGCGAATATTATTGAGCGTGTGGAAGCGACCAGTGATTTAGAAGTAACTTTCCAGTTAAAACGTCCATCTGCACCATTCTTAAAGAACTTAGCCATGTCTCCTTTTGCGATTGCCAGTCCAGAAGCATTTGATTCTTTAGCGGAAAATCCAGTAGGAACAGGTCCATTTAAGTTAGATGATTGGGCTAGAAATGAGACAATTACGCTCGTTAAAAATGAAGATTACTGGGAAGACGGTAAACCATATTTAAATCGCGTGATTTTTCAAGTTATCCCAGATAACTCCGCTCGTCTAACCGCATTACAAAATGGTGAAATTGATTTAATGGATGGGGTGAATCCATCTGATCAAACAATTATTGAATCGGACGAGAACCTAAAAGTATTCTCTCGTGCCCCACTAAATGTGGCCTACATGCCGATGAACAATGAAACCGCACCATTTGATGATCCCCTTGTCCGTCAAGCAGTCAATCATGCGATCGATAAAGAGGCACTGATTGAAGGTTTCTTTGAAGGAAATGCAGAACCAGCAAAAAACATGTTGCCACCAACTATTGATGGCTATAACGATGAAATTGAGCCATATGCTTATGATGTGGAAAAAGCGAAAGAATTGCTAGCGGAAGCTGGTTATGAAGCAGGTGAACTAGAAGTTGATTTATGGACCATGGATAACCCTAGACCATATATGCCAGCCCCAGCTAAGATTGCTGAATCAATTCAGAAAAATTTAGCGGATGTCGGTATTATAGCCAATATTCAGACCTTGGATTGGTCGACCTATTTAGAAAAAGCCAAAAATGGAGAAATGCCAACATTTTTAATTGGCTGGATCGGTGATAATGGAGATGCGGATAACTTTCTATACACGTTACTAGGTACAGGTAGCGGAAATAACTATTCTTTCTATTCCAATGAAGCGGTTGATAAGATTTTGTTAGAAGCACAAGCTGCAACAGATGATGCCGCCCGTGCTGACTTATATAAACAAGCACAAGTACTGATTCATAAAGATGCACCAGTCGTTCCATTAGTGCATTATGAATCGTTAATGGCTGGTTCTAGCACACTGGAAAACTATACACCTGCTCCTACTGGTTCTGAAGATTTTACAGATGTTACTTTTTCAGAGTAATTGATCGTCCATTTATGTGGGGAAGTGTTTGTTCGCTTTCCCGTTTTACTGTTTATTTTTTACAAAGAAATGTTTGAGAGGTGAATACTGGTGCTGAAGTATACATTCCGACGTTTAGGCGCGCTTATTCCTGTCCTAATTGGTATGTCGATTCTAGTTTTTTTAATCATCCGAGCAATTCCAGGGGACCCCGCGCAAACGATCCTTGGTGATAAAGCTTCTGAGCAAGCAGTAGAAAATTTGCGAGAACAGCTTGGCTTAAATAATCCAATTTACATACAATATTTTTCTTATATGAAAGGCTTAATTACTGGAGATCTTGGGACATCGATTCGTACGAGCTCTCCAATTAGTGCAGATATTTGGCCGTATTTAGCTGCAACAATTGAGCTTGCTTTCGTTGCCTTAATTATTGCAGTAGTGATTGGAGTGAATGCTGGGATTTTAAGTGCTTGGTTCCAAAATTCCATTTTCGATTATACGGCAATGATTATTGCTTTAATCGGAATCTCGATGCCGGTTTTTTGGCTTGGTCTAATGGAACAATGGGCGTTCTCGTTAGAGTTAGGCTGGCTACCATCGATCGGTAGAGAATCAGTTAGAGATCCGATCACACCAATCACCCATATTTATATGATTGATACGCTAATCCAAGGTGATTTTGACCAATTTGTCGTAGTGATCAAGCATTTATTCTTGCCAGGAATTGCACTCGGAACCATTCCTATGGCAATTTTTGCCCGAATGACGCGTTCAAGTATGTTAGAGGTACTACGTTCAGATTATATTCGTACTGCTCGAGCAAAAGGACAGAAGATGTTTGTGATTGTCTATAAACACGCCTTAAAAAATGCTTTTATTCCGATTTTAACGGTTATTGGTTTGCAGACAGGCTTACTATTAGGTGGAGCGATTTTAACGGAAACGATTTTTAGTTGGCCAGGGATTGGTCGTTATATTTATGAAGCAATTCAATATCGGGATTATCCAGTCATTCAAGCAGGCATATTAGTGATTGCTACCATCTTTGTTTTAATCAATCTGATCGTTGACTTGCTTTATGCCGCATTTGATCCAAGAATTAAATATTAACTGGTCACTAAGGAGGGATTTTTGTGCCAAAATTAGAACACAGTCCATTACAGCCTGCTAATCCAATAGAAATAGAGAAAAAAACTTCTTTCTTACGATTACTATGGCATAATTATAAAAAGAATAAGTTAGCAGTTATCGGTTTAGGGATTATCTTAGCTTTTATTATTTTAGCAGTATTTGCTGGTCTGATTGCACCAGAAGGAATCAATGAACAAAAAACTGGTGAAAGACTGTTGCCTCCATCAAGTCAATATTGGCTAGGAACGGATGATTTTGGCCGCGATATTCTTAGTCGTATTTTACATGGCGCGCGATTGTCATTAACTGTAGGATTTGTTGCTGTCATCGGTTCCGTCATTGTCGGAACTCTAGTAGGTGTGATAGCCGGTTATTATGGTAAATGGATCGATGCCCTTATCTCGAGAGGATTTGATATATTACTAGCATTTCCTAGTATCTTATTAGCCATTGCTATTGTGGCAGTGCTCGGCCCTTCTTTGCAAAATGCGTTGTTAGCAATCGCGATTATTAACGTCCCTACATTTGGTCGGATAGTTCGCTCCAAGGTATTAGGGCTGAAAGAAGAAGATTATGTAGAAGCAGCTCGATCGATCGGCATGAAAAACAGCCGAATCATTATCTATCATATCTTGCCCAATAGCATGGCACCGATTATCGTTCAAGCAACCTTATGTGTCGCAACAGCTATATTGGAAGCGGCTGCCCTAGGATTTCTTGGCCTGGGCGCTCAAGCACCAGATCCAGAGTGGGGCAGAATGTTATCTGATTCGCGAACCTATTTACAACAAGCACCATGGACCGTATTTTTTCCTGGCATCGCCATTATGTTAACTGTGCTAGGGTTTAATTTAATCGGGGATGGATTGCGAGATGCGTTAGATCCGAAGATGAAAGAATGAGTCTTTTGAGTATGTGATGTGACGCGTTAAAGTAGATAATGTAAAAATCATAAGAGCGATCGAGGAGGGTTTGTTCGATCGATTGATATAAAGCAGAAATCGTAGTGGACGTGAAGCGCGATTTGAAGGTTAAACCAATATAAAGCAGAAAACGTAGTGAGCGTGAAGCGCGATTTGATGGTTAAACCAATATAAAGCAGAAAACGAAGTGGACGTGAAGTACGATTTGATGGTTAAACCAATATAAAGTAGAAAACGTAGTGGGCGTGAAGCACGATTTGATGGTTAAACCAATATAAAGTAGAAAACGTAGTGGGCGTGAAGCACAATTTGATGGTTAAACCAATATAAAGTAGAAAACGAAGTGATCGTGAAGTGAGATTTCATAGTTAACTCGATATAAAGTAGAATTCGTAGAAATAAGGGTATGCGATTTATCAAATAAACCGGTATAATAATATAAATTGTGGGGAGGATTACGTGAGGTTTCTGGTATATATAAGCCAACTAAATGCTGTGGATGCTGGGCTAGCGCACATTTCATTAATTTGCTAAAGATACGATAATAAACATAAAAAATTCTTTGATTCTATCATTCTAAAAAAAGATTAGAAATTCATGTTAGCTTGGGAATATTATTAAATTGATAATGAAAAATCTTACCACAAAAGCGGTAAGGCTAGCAATTAATTGAATACGAACAGAGTAGGTGAATGTTATGGAGACAACAAGCAACATCGCAATTATCACAGATATTCACGGGAATTATGCTGCACTTAAAACTGTGTTGAATGATATCGCTTGGTCTAAGTATTTTTTTACCCAATTTGCCAATGTCAAAGATGTTACCTTACCATCTATACTCTTGCTTTTCCCCAAACCTGGCAAATCAATGAGGTGGGTTTCAAACTTTTCTTTCAAATGTTCTGCTATATTTAAACCTTCATTCCCTGAAAAACCGCCAGCAGGAAGGAAAATTATTGATTCCCCACATCCAACTTTTTTAACAAAATATTCACTAGTATTATTTGATATTTTTCTCACCTCTCTGTTATAGATATTCAACTAACTTGCCAGTTACTTAAATAAGCAACTGGCTGCCTAATCAAAAACTTTTTGTTCCACTAAAGCCACCCGTTAATACAAGAAGCATTGATTGGATGTCGTTTCAAAACAAATCTTAGTTTTATTTTAATCCCGTTAATTTTTGGTCTTCTTCTTTCCTAAATTAGCTGCAAATATACCACTAACTAAAGCAATAGCTATGGCTACCCAAGTCCAAAAACTCACATGAATTCCCCCTTATTATAAGTTAAATTTACCATTATAAACTACTATACTATGATTCTTTTTTATGATATCCAATTATTTTGTAATTACTGGAACCCAAAGTTCGTTTCTCGGTTTGTGTTTTGGTGGATAATAACATTCAATACAAGGAATATCAGCAAGTTCATATCCAGAAGTTGGAACCCATTCTCTGTATAATCGCTTCCACGCATTCGTTATGCCTGGAAAAACAGCCCAGGTACGGTGGGTAATAAGTAGCGTTTCCATATCACTTGGTACCTCTCCATCATACCTTATCCCCATAAAGTATGTAAATTCTTCGTCCATAATAGCTGCTTCTTTTCCGCAAACGCCTAAAAGACTTTCAAGAGAGCATTTTGGTTTCTCCCAGGACATATCAATCAATTGTTGCATAAAGCCATCTTTTTTAGCACTGCTCCAAAGCGTGGGAATAGTTTTAAAGGCTCTACTTGTTTTGACGACCTTCCCTTTTCCTATAACTTTTAAATCAAAATCAAGACTTTCAATCCGATACTCCATTTCAGTATCCCCTTTTATTGAAATTTGGAAGGAGATTCTTGGAAATGCTTTTAACTGTACCCCTTGATTACGTGCTTCAGAAGGTTTCATTCCATGTAACTTTTGAAAAGCGCGAGAAAAAGAATCAGCCGACTCATAGCCATACTTAAAGGCTACGTCTATAATTCGGATGTCACTTTTTTGAATATCAAATGCTGCAAGCGTTAAGCGTCTCCGTCTGATATATTCAGATAGAGGTAGTCCTGAAATCGATGAAAACATTCTTGAAAAATGATACTCGGAACTGTGAGCTATTTGAGCAATTTTTTTATAATTTATATCTTCCTCAAGATTATTTTCAATGTAATCCAAAGCGCTATTCATTCTAGTTATCCAATCCATTATCCCTCTCCTTCCACATATTAAATTTACTAGAAAAGATGTTCATTTATCCGACATTTCATGCACAAATATGTCGGGTTATCTCAATACCAGTGAAATAATTCTATGTCTTTCAAGAAATTCCTGCTTACGCTAACCTGCCCGTTACTTAAATAAGCAACGGACTGCCTAATCGACAACTTTTGTTCCACTAAAGCACCGTTAGTGCAGTAAGCGCTGTTCATGTTAATGATTTATTAACCAATTACTAATTTGTTCACTTAAAAACATTGGCTTGTCCCAATATATATCGTTTGTTGCATCTTTAACATCAATGACACTTTCATTTACATATTGTTTTAATCGATTTAATTCGTTATTTCTAATAACATTAATATAAGAAAAAAATAACAGACCAATTCAATTCATATACGATTTGGTCTGTGAATGCGTGTGCTATTTTGCTCTACCGAAACGAAACTACTTAGTCGTCGAGACAACTCCTATAAATTATAGATATTCTGCAAACCAACCCGTCATCTCATCCAATCGCTTAATTCGCAAGCTTGGATCGCCATTTCTTGATAAGTTGTGATCGGAGGCAGGGAAGCGCACAAGCTTAGCTGTTTTCTTTTGTTGTTTGATCGCCACATAGAATTGTTCACCTTGTTCAATTGGGCAGCGAAGATCATTTTCGCTATGCAAAATTAAGATCGGTGTTTCCACTTGTTTCACATAGCGAAGTGGCGAGAATTCCCATAGTTTATCTGGATTGTCTAGTAAGGACGCTTTTAATTGCCAGTCATTGAAAAAATAACCAATGTCACTTACACCGTAAAAGCTGATCCAGTTACTAATGGATCGTTGGGTGACAGCTGCTTTAAAACGATTGGTATGCGTCACAATCCAGTTGGTCATAAAACCACCATAGCTTCCACCAGTTACACCTATGCGTTCATGATCAATCCACACATATGTTTCCAGAGCATAATCTACCGCATCAAGAATATCTTGATAATCTCCTTGTCCATATGCACCGCGTACTGCATTAACAAAATTCTGTCCGTAACCAAAGCTTCCTCGAGGATTAATATAAAGCACACCATATCCTTTTTCTGCTAACACTTGGAATTCATGCATAAACCCATAGCTATACATCGCATGTGGGCCACCGTGAATTTCAACGACCAGTGGATATTTTTCTCCATCTTTAAAACCAACTGGCTTCATAATCCAGCCTTGAATGGTCGATTGGTCATGTGCTTGAAAATGAAAGGTTTCCGGTATGCTAATGGTTTTTTCTGCAAGCCAATCTTCATTTGCAGCTGTTAATCTTTGTTCTTCTTTTGTATTCTTGTCAAAGCTAAATAAATCACCTGGTGTCGTTGGATCACTGATTGCTAGAATAATAGCATCTGCATTTTCACTGGGGCTAAACGCATAAATCTGACGGTCACCACCACAGAGGCAGGTAATTTCTTTATCTAAGCTCGCAGTATAAAGTTGGGTTTTTCCATGCGTACTTCCTAACAGATATAAACTAGAACTAGCACTATTCCATACAGCACCAGCAGGTTGTACACCTGTACCCATGTCATTGATAGCAGTGTCGGCTGCAACGACGTCCCAATTTTCCGTTACACACATCGTTTCCCCTGTTGCTAAATCATAGACATATGCCTCAATTAACGTTGCATTTTTATAGCTTTGATCATGGCCAAGAAATGAAATTTTTGAGCCATCAGGAGAAAATAAGGGCGAACTGTATCGTCCATCACTATTTGTTATTTTGGTTTGTTCCTCTGCGTCCAAATCAATGATATATACATCAGATAAAAAGGCATCTTCTGGATTATCAAACTGATTAGCATAGCAAAGCACTTGTTTACCATCTGGTGAAAAGTTACCTGCACTATGATCATAAGGTCCTGCAGTGACTTGTTTTACAATGGTACCGTCTTTTTTGATTAGCGCTAAGTGAGCATGTTTTTTTGGTAAAAGTCCAGCACCGTCTGCTTTATAATTTACTTTTTCCGTTTCATAGACTTTATCTACTAATTGTTTTTCTTCCTTTTTATCCTCGGAATCTAGTGTTTCGTCTTCTCCAAGCGAAGTGGTTACAAGTACCTGCTGACTATCTGGTGACCATAAAGGGTTACTTGCGCCATTTTTTAAAAAGGTAATCTGCTTGGCTTCTCCACCTTTGGCTGGGATTGTCCAGATTTGATTTTTACCTGAACGATCGGATACAAAGGCAATTGTTTTTCCGTTGGGAGACCATCTAGGATTGGTGTCGTTACTTTCACCTTGTGTGAAAGGATGCATTTGCTTATCAGTTAGTGTTTGTATGTATAATTTTGACCGATATTTTTTCTCATCCGTAATATGTCGTCGCACAAAAATAACGGACTTTCCATCAGGCGATAGTTGTGGATCAGATAGAAAATTGAATGTTAACAGATCATTTGAATTGATTCCGGTTTTACTCATCTGAACACGTCCTCTCATTGACTAATTCTTCGCTAATTTCTGAAAATTTAATATTCCTAATTATAACAATTATTTCTGATAGTTACAATTAAAAATACTGGGCTCTTATACAAAGGTAACTATATTATTCATCTAGACTTAACCTTAATTTCGCTATCTTTGTAAATGGTTTACTGTTTTCAAAATATGTTATCTCCTGTAAACTAAAGGCAAACGGCGAATAGGAAAGGGAATGACAAATTGGTTAATTGGGAAGAACAAAGACAGTTGGTCAAGATTGCAACGCTGTATCACTATGAAGATTGGACTCAAGAACAAATTGCGAAAAAGTTTGGCATATCACGTCCAATTGTATCGAAATTACTTCATCGCGCGAAGGATCAAGGCATGGTTGAAGTCTATATTAAGAATGAAAATGTACATACAGTGAATTTAGAAAGAAAGTTAGAAGAACATTTTCATTTGAGGGAGGCAGTAGTGGTACCATCACCTGCGCCTAATCTGGAAAGGGTCACGAATGCTGTTGGTCGTGCGGGTGCTCACTACCTATCTAAAAAAATAAAATCAATTAATAGTCTTGGCATCTCCTGGGGAAATACGTTAGCGGAGTTGGTAAAAGAATTCCCCTATGTAATAAAAGATGATATACAAGTAGTACCACTGGAAGGTGGAATGGGGCGAAAAAGAGCCGATATTCATGCTAATCAGTTAGCGTATGAATTAGCGAAAAAAATGAATGGTACTTGTTCTTATCTTTATGCACCAGCCATTGTGGAGACGAAAGAATTAAAAGATCGATTAATGCAAATGTCGGATATTAATGACGTAATTGAAGAAGGAAAGCAAGTTGATACAGCATTAATTAGTCTCGGAACCCCGTATCAACACTCTACTTTACAATCAGTCGGCTATCTGCAAGAACAAGATGTTGAACAATTAAAAGAAGCTGGTGTAGTAGGAGAAATCGGATTTCGTTTTTATGATCGAAATGGGACACCGATTCATCATTCATTGGAAAAAGAGTATATCGGTGTGGCATTAGAAGATATTAAAAAGATCGACGAAGTAATTGGAATTGTTGCAGGATCACATAAAGTAGAAAGTGTTTTGGCTGCTTTAAAGGAAGGCTACGTAAATGTTTTAGTTATTGATGACCAAACGGCAAGTAAATTAATCAGTGAAATAGAATAAAACGGGAAGACGTGTACATGTGCTATGCTCCTACCTAGGGAGTGAGATTTTAAAAAATCTCACTCCCTAGGGGGAGCTATTTTTATGTATGATTAAACAAGTAATGGTTAAAAAATTCTATCTAATGTCATTACAAAGTTAATACATTAAAACAAAAGTAAAAAAGTTAATCTTCTGTATCTATTGTGTGAGTTGCGCTCATTAAAGGTTGTGAAATAGATAACAATATTATTTTATTTAGTTCCGTTGACAGTGGAAATAACAGAATATATAATGAACTCAAATCATGACATTTGTTTTATTTTAGAACATATGTAAATAAAATGACTTTGTTTTAAGATTAGAACATATGTTATGAAACTGAAATAGCTAGTTGATCACAAGCTATGTAGGAAAAAATGGCGTCGTTTTTTTCTACAAAAAAGTAAACGCTTTCTTTATTGAAATTTTGAAGGGACGAAGGGAGTAATTGAAATGACCATTTATCAACAGCTACTAGATCGAGAAAAAGAACATACTCCAATTAAAGTTGGGGTTATCGGAGCAGGTCAGATGGGCTTTGGGCTAATAGCACAAATCTCACAAATTCCAGGTATGGTTGTCGGAGGGATATGTGATGTAAATAAGGAAAATGCTGACAGAGCCAAAAACTACTATCAATCACAAGAAAAACGAAAAAATGAAACCGTTATCTCGAATGATTTTAAAGAAGTGATTAACTCGCCAAATGTTGAAGTTGTGGTTGATGCAACTGGTGTTCCAGAAGTAGGCGCTAATATTTCTTTAGAAGCATTACTAGCCAAGAAACATCTTGTCTTACTAAACGTTGAAGTGGATATAACTATCGGCTCGATCATGAATCAATTTTTTCAAAGTTCAAATCTGGTTTACACGGGATCGGCAGGAGATGAACCAGCTGCCATTGTAGAACTGTATGAATTTGCTAAATCAATGGGACTTGAAGTGGTAGTTGCAGGTAAAGGTAAAAACAATCCATTGAAACCACTTGCTAATCCAGATACATGCGCGGAAGAAGCGAATCGAAAAAATATGAGTGCGCATATGCTTGCGGCATTTCAAGATGGCACAAAGACAATGGCTGAGATGAACTTGTTAAGTAACGCTATTGGCTTAAAACCAGATAAAGTTGGTATGCATGGCAGGAAAGCCAATTTAGATAATGTGAATGAAATCCTTAATACAAAGGAAAATGGTGGCGTATTAGACAATTTGGGTGTAGTGGAATATGTAGATGGTTTAGCACCAGGTGTATTTGTCATTGTGAAAAGTGAAATGGAGCCAGTAGATGAAGAATTACGTTATCTATTAAAAGTAGACGAAAATCATGGGCCACACTATACCTTGTACCGCCCGTATCACTTAGCAAGTTTGGAAACACCAATCACTATTGCCAAAGCGGTTCTTGAGCATGATACATCGATTCGCCCGTTAGGTGCACCTGTATCGGAGACAGTTGCAGTAGCGAAGAAAGATATTAAAGCTGGGGAAGCAATTGACGGCATTGGTGGTTATTCTGTCCGAGGCATACTTGAAACGCATGAAGATATGAAAGAACAAAAGCATATTCCGATTGGTTTGATCAGTGGAAACGTAGTTGCAAAGCAAGATATAAAAGAAGGAGATTTCCTTACGCATGAAAATACAGAACTTGATCCAACCACAACTGTGTGGAAACTTCGGGCATTACAAGATCAAACATTTAACTAGGCCTGAAAATTAAAATAAGCTAGTACAGGGAGTGTATGGCATGGAGTTGGTTTTAATTGCTTGTTTGTTATTTGTCATTCAGTCTGTTTTGACTTTTATCCAAGTTAGATATTATCGAAAGTCAGTTAATGCTTTGATGGAACAGTATAAGGGGAAAGATGGCTATTACCTCTATGCTGCGCAAGTACGAAAAAAATTAGGCGCTGGAGCGATTGTCATGCTTGTGGTAGATCAGGATTATACCATTAAAGAATGCAAAGTGATGAAAGGAATGACCAGTTTATCTCCTTTTAAAGATGAAGCAAGATACAAGGAAAAACACGTTGGCCATTTACTAGAAGAATTGTATCAATCGGATAAAAAGCAGAAAAAGTCAACGTTAACAAGAGCACTAAATCAAGCAGCTGAAAATGCCATGCTATCAATTGCTAGCAAACAAAAGACTTCTTAACGTATGTAGCTGCATGAATGTTGTAATTGAACAGCTTCCTTTTTTGAGCAAACCATATACCAAGGAAAAAGGAAGCTGTCCAATTCATTTTATTATAGCCAATATGGAATGGCAACAGGACATTAATTAAAACAAAGGGGTGTGTTGACATGCAATGGATTGAATGGTTAGGTGAACACTTTATCGGTTTATTTGACGCTGGTGGTAAGCAATTCATGGATTTATTTACAGGGATTGTTCCGACATTAGTTGTTTTACTAACGTTTACGTACGCAATGATTAAGTTTATTGGTGAAGAAAGAGTTACCAAAGCGATTCAAGCTACATCGAAATTTATGATCTTTCGATACACGATTATGCCAATTTTGTCCATCTTGTTATTAACGAATCCAATGGCGTATACGTTTGGACGATTTGTCAAAGAAAAACAAAAGCCAGCATTTTTTGATTCGTTAGTAAGCTTTTTACATCCGGTCACATCACTATTTCCTTATGCGAACGCTGGTGAGTTATTTGTATATCTAGGAGTGGCAAATGGATTAACGCAAGCAGGTTATGCAACTTCCGAGTTAGCTATTCGGTTTTTCTTAGTAGGTATCGTTGTTATGTTCCTACGCGGAGTTATCACAGAACAGCTCACAAAAATTTTAGCTAAAAGAATGTAAAGGTATACAAAAGGGAGGTAATGAAAATGGCATATAATTCCGTATTTGTAGCTAAAGGTTCTGGAGGTTGGGGAAGCGGTCTCTTGTTAGAACCAAAAGGGAAAAAAGTAAAAGTAGTCTCGATTACAGGGGGAGGAATCCACCCAGTAGCACAAAAAATTGCAGATGAAGCAAATACAGAAGTAGTTGATGGGTTTAACAACGCTGTTCCAGAAGATGAAATGATGTGTGTGGTCATTGATTGTGGTGGTACAGCTAGAATTGGTTTATATCCGATGAAGGGGATTCCTACAGTAGATGTTCTATCTTCTTCACCTTCAGGGCCATTAGCGAAACACATTACCGAGGAGAATTTTGTTTCAGGGGTTACACCAAAACAAGTTAGTCTATCAGAACAGTCCGAGCAGCAACAGAATGCTGAAGAGGATGAAGCAACAACAGAAGATTATGCAGGGACCAGATTTGATACAAGTGACAAAGAAAAATTCAAAGAAGAATATGAAGAAGTGAAAAAGGAACACAAAAGCAGTAATGATAACTTCTTAATTCGCTTTTCCAAAGGGATTGGTCAGGTAACTGGTACATTCTATCAAGCCGGCCGTGATTCAATTGATATGTTAATCAAAAACATCATTCCTTTTATGGCATTTGTGAGTATGTTAATTGGGATTATCAATTATACCGGTCTTGGTGATTTAATTGCAAATACGCTATCACCTTTAGCTAGTTCGATCTGGGGATTAATGATCATAGTTATCATTTGTACCTTGCCATTTCTATCACCTATACTTGGACCAGGAGCAGTTATTGCACAAGTAATTGGTGTCCTTATTGGTACCCAGATCGGAGCAGGTAACATACCACCTGAGTTTGCTTTACCGGCATTATTTGCTATTAATGGGCAGGTTGGGGCAGACTTTGTTCCAGTTGGACTATCACTTGGGGAAGCGGAACCAGAAACCGTCCAATATGGTGTTCCTGCAGTCTTATACAGCCGTTTAATAACAGGTGTTCTTGCTGTTGTAATCGCTTACTTTGCTAGTTTTGGAATGTATTAATTTGGGAAAGGAGAATAAGGCATGTATAAATCAACTGTAAAAGAAATTGGACCATTGGTAGAGAGTTTCAAAGAGGAGAATCTAGTTATATTATTTGGACCGGCTGCACCGAATGAACTTCGAGAAGTTTCTGTTATTCACGAACAATCAGAAACATCAGATGTACCTATTCAAGAAGGTGGTCAATTCCAAGTCGATGATCAGACTTATACTGTGCGATCGGTCGGTTCGCAAGCAAATGCTAATTTGAAAGATTTAGGACACATTTCCATTTATTTTTCAGAGCCAGATGAAGGGCTACTCCCTGGAGCTGTTTTAATTGAATCTGGTAGTGTACCATCTTTTAAAGAAGGAAGTGTCATTACATTTAATTAATAGGATGATGTGAAATGGATGAGAGCGATGTCTATCTTAGAGGATAAACGATTAATGATAAAAATTGCCCATATGTATTATGAAGAAGGTGTGAAACAGTCTGACATTGCACGTTCGTTTGGTGTTAGTAGACCGATGATTTCGAAATACTTGAGTAAAGCAAAAGAACAAGGCATTGTGCAAATTATTATTCATGATGAGGATATCCATCCCTTTATGGCATTAGAAGCAAAACTCGAAAGACAATTTAACTTAAAAGAAGTGGTTTGTGTCTCGAGTACCGATAATGATTCGATTAAGAGTCGACTTGGTGAAGCGGCTAGCAATTACTTGTTGCGTATGCTGAATGGAAACGAGTCAATTGGGGTATCATCTGGTACTACCTTAAATCAAGTGGCTGTTGCAATGCAGGTAAATAAACATTATCCAGACGTATCATTTGTACCATTGGTTGCTGGAATGGGAGATGAGCGAGTAGACATTCATTCCAACAGTATTGTGGCCAGGTTGGCAGAAAATCTAGGTGCCCATTTCAAATTACTCCACGCACCAGTATTAGTCGATTCAAAAGAGGCGAAAGATATTATTCGTAATCAATCAACGATCAAATCAGTTTTTGATACAGCACATCATGCGAATATTGCACTTGTAGGAATTGGTGGTACACCCCAGCATTCTACGATGGTCAAATCATATTTGAATAATAAAAACGAATTTGTGGATTATCAAGGCATTGTTGGAGATATTTGCTATAATTTCATTGATGAAAACGGCCAAGCAGTTAACCACCCATGGAATGAACGCGTCATCAACATTGATTTAGAAAGTTTAAAACAAATTGATTTGGTGATTGGAGTGGCAAGTGGCAAAGAAAAAGAACAGGCAATTCGAGCAGCGCTTAAAGGCGATCTAATTGATGTTTTAGTTACGGATGATGACACAGCTGAAACGTTATTATTTCGTAAATAAAATAAAAGGTTTAATTCTAAAGGATGTTTGAGTGATCAAGCATCCTTTAAATTTTTTACTAAGAAAGTAATCCAGCATTTTTCTTAAAATTCTCAACAAATAAGGGAAAAACATTTAGTAGTAACGTATAATAGTGATAAAAACAAAACTTGGAATGGGGGGGTGTCGTTTTGACGGATAAAACCAAACAGATAGGCTTAAGTGCACTAATTGGTTTTTTTATCGGTGTATTGTGCTCACCAAAAATAACCATCATGAATATAGGAAATATTGATAAGCGCAGTGTTAACAAAAAACATAAATAAGCGTTAAGGAACGTTTTAATGATTAGCTATCAATTGATCGTTAGCCAGTATTGCGTTTCGTTCGTACGCACAGTTGATTATCACCATTGGTAACTTTACATTGACCTACAGCTTTCAGTAAGCAATCTAAGTGAATGATCGTTGATAACGAGGGAGGAGTAAGATGACTGAATTCATTGATGTGAATGCGACGAATTTGGATAGGTACGGCTTTTTTTGCATGAGGAGTAAGCCGAAGAATGCAGGTCACCAAAACAAGCGTTTGTGGTTACAAGCTAGATTTAACGATGGATTAAAGTTGAAAATTGTCCAAGTAGATGGCAAGCAAAAAGGATTTATTGAATACATACCGGGTGCATTCACGTGGCGTGCTATTGATGCAAAAGATTACATGGCCATCCATTGTTTTTGGGTAGTTGGAAAAAATAAAGGAAAAGGCTACGGAAGTACATTGCTCAATTTATGTATTGAAGATGCGTTGGCACAAGGACTTCGAGGTGTCGCTATTGTAACAAGCGAAAAAGGCTGGTTGCCGAACAAACAGTATTTTGAGAAAAAAGGATTTCACATGGTAGACCAGATAGATGCGTTTCAACTAATGGTATTGGATTTTGATCAACGTGTGAAAGTAGAGGCGCGATTATCTAATTGGAAACACACTGCCGAAAAATATCAGGAAGGGGTCACCGTTTTCACTTCTGATCAATGTCCTTTTAACCAAGATGCAGTCGACAACGTCCAAGCAGCTGGTGATGAGCTTGGGATTGATGTTCAGATTATTCATCTCGATGACTATGAGTCAGCACAGCAACAATCACCTATACCTTATGGCACGTTTTGTGTTATTTATAATGGAAAGATTATTACCTATCACCCAGAGACAAAAAATAAATATCTAAAGCTGTTAAGTTAATTACTACGTTTATATTAGATTTAATTCGGCTACGCTTATTGCTAGATTTTTCTGTCACCATAATATTTATTGTGAATTATATCACAATAATGTGAGGTATTTAGCTACAATAAAAAAGCATATATTGCATTAATTCTACTTGTTATAATAGCGATTTCGAGCTTAGTTGTTTCTAAACCAAATGAAGAAGAACAAGCAGAATATCAGTCTAATGGTGAAAATTTAACATTGTAAGAGATTTTTAATTATCAGATTTGGCGCAAGATTATTGACTAGATTCGTTTCCCTGTAAATAAAAAATTGCAGGTATGTGTGCCCATACCTGCAATTTTCGTCTTTTATTAAAACAAATCCATTAATTTTTGCCAAAACCCTTTGTTTTCCGTCTCTTCTTCAACAGTAGAAATTTGTTCTTCTTCAGGTTCTGCTATTTCGATACTATCCGTACGAATGACAAACTGCACGCGTTCCACATTTTCATTTTCAGAAGAGACAAATGAAACAGGTTCGTAGTCTGACTTATCATACTGATTAATCATCTGATCTATTTGATTTTGGAGCTCTTCTGGTAGATCACTAGTAGAATCTTTTAACTCGGCGGTCCCTTCATGCAATTCATTTGCTCCTGATGCTAGTTCGCCTGTTCCATTGGCTAGTTCACCAATACCACTATTAAGCTCGCTATACGATGAAGCAAGTTGAGCAACTCCATCTGTATACTGAACTAATCCACTATGAAATTCACCATATCTAGAAGATAACTGGCTCAACCCTTTTGCTAATTCATTAAACGAATCAGAAATATTCATTGATTCCAATGATTTTGCAAGTTCACTAGACATGGTCGATACATTATTTGCTATTTTTGTAACGGAATCACTAACGCCAGTTAAGGTGGGACTAACCCCGTCAAATGCAGCTTTCACCTCATCATAAGTTCCTCTTGCCTCAAGTGCAGCTTGATACGTTTGTACCAGTTTGCTTACTAATTGTTTATTTGGATCATCATCAGCATAAGACGCCACTAGTGATTGCATACGTTGAAGCTCTTGTTGCATTTTTTGCTGATCTTTATTTGCTTTTGGTAATTTTTTCATTACACTATCAAGTGCTTGGTAAGCTTGTGTGTATTGTTTATTAAATTCAGTTAACTGCTTAGGAATTTCTTTTAACCCTTTCGCCAGTTCATCTAATCCTTTTTGTAATTCTTTTAATTGACTAAGATCAACCGAATCGGAATTATTCGCAACCTCTTTACTAATCTGTGCTAATGCTTGATCAATTGATTTTGAGCCATTTATCAATTCAGCAGAAGAATTACTAGCTTCTTGTAATCCATTATTAAACTGTGACGAGCCATTATCTAAATCTCTTGCACCGTTGTTCAATTCTGCTATTCCATTACTTAATTCACCAACGCCATTATTAATTTCTGCAATAGCATCTGTTAAACTTTCAAAATCCTGCGTGATCTCCTCTGTATCTGGTGATTCAATTGGTAAGGAAGACGGTAGAGCAGAAATTTCTAAACCTGACATTTCAAAATCTGTCACATCTGCTTCTAATGTGTAGTCACCTTTCTTCTCGGGCATCACAGTCCAGCTAATATTATAATCACCACCAGCATTAGCAACGGTGGCATCTCCTGCTTGAATATGCTTAAAGACATCCGATCCTGCTGTTAATGATATTTGTAGTAGATAGTTCTCGTAAAAACTTTTATCGACATGATCGTTATTATTTGTTTTAATATTCATTTCCAGATGGCCAGAAGCTCCTGCTAACTCTTCCGCAGTGATTTGTTTTCCATCTAATCGGTAGGAGATATCAATTGTCCATGGAAGTTGTTGATCGTCCATATTTCCTTGATAATAAAATTCTCCTTCAGGTGCTTCGACAGAAATCGTATTATTTGACTGCTTGATTGGTGCTACATCCGTCAAATTCTTCACGCTGGAATAAGAACCGTGATCGGTTACTTCACCAGCATTGGTGACATCAAGTACATTAACGACATAAATATCTTTTAACGTTCCCTCTGGACTGAGCGTGGAATAGACCACTTCTTCTTTGGAAGCGACTTTTCCATTAGATGCTGCATATGCTAGCGTAGAAGGAAAAACTAGCATGACAATTAAGCTTGCGCTAAAGAGTTTTTTTATTCTCATCATCACTTCTCCTTATAAAAGTTTGCTTTCCAAGTTGTTTTTCGAATCACTTTATCAAAAGTTACTAGCATCGCTGGTAAGAAGAACACGACTAGGATAAATGCTAGCAATGCACCTCGTCCAAGTAGTAAACCAATAGACGATACAATTGGGTTAGAAGAGGTCCAAGCTAAGATAAAGCCTACACTCGATAAAATCGAGGCAGAAATGGATATAGAGAAAATCTTCTCGTCCAGTGTCTTTTTAATTGCAGACCATGCGGGCATTTCCTTACGATTTTCTGTATAATTTTCCGATAGCAAAATTGCATAGTCTACTGTTGCCGCAAGCTGAACTGTACTTACAATTAGGTAACCAACGTAAACTAACGGCACCTCCGTAAAATAAGGAACTGATAGATTGACCCACACAGCAGTTTGAATGGTTACGAGCAAAATAATCGGCACCGTAATCGATCGGAATGTTACCAAAAGTACTACTGCAATTGCTAGCAAAGTTACCATATTAACAATTTTATTATCTTGGGTAACAATATCTTTAATGTCGTATAGTGTTACACTTTGACCTAGAAGATAACTATCATCCTCATAATAAGTATTCACTGTATCTCGAATGGATTCTACTAAAGAAAAAGCAGTGTCACCTTCGTTTTCTGTATCGGTGTAAAGTACCATCCGACTGTAGTTTTTCGAATAAAACTGATTTGTCATTGATTCATCTAGATAATCAGATGGAATAACAGAACCGACAGTATTTGGATAGGAAACGATACTTGTTACGTGATCCATATTTTTTAATTGATTGCTAAGTTCGGTTTCCTTCGCCATATCTCCTCTAGGTACAAGTACAACGACTGGTGTTGATTTACCAAATGTATCTTCGATTGCCGTTGCGTCTTGCCCTGCCCGTGAACCAGGCGGATGTTCACCTGAACCATAGATGAAGTTCGTGTTGCTTTGTGCTAGAAAGCTAGGTACTATGATTACTAAAACAAGTAACATAGCAGGAATTCGAAACTTCATTACGAATTGACCAACTTTTCTAAATGGTGGGATGAATGGACGGTGTTGTGTACGGTCAATCCATTTATAGAACATTAACGTTAAAGCTGGTAAAAATACAATGACACTAATAAAGCTTAGTAGGATACCTTTTACTAAATTCACGCCTAAATCCGCGCCAATTTGAAAGTTCATTAAGGTTAGGGCCATAAATCCAAAGAAGGTCGTTGCTGCACTAGCAGCAATTGCTGGGAACGATTGTTTAATGGCACGACGCATCGCTTCTTCAATATTAGGTGCAGTTTTTCGGTGATCTTGAAAGCTGTGTAATAGGAAAATCGCATAATCTAGCGATACAGCTAGCTGAAGAATTGGACTCACCGATTGTGTTACAAAGGAGACTTCTCCAAGAAAAATATTCGTACCTAAATTAATTAAGATCGAAACCCCAATAGCTGTTAAGAAAAAGACTGGCTCTAACCATGAAGTAGTTGAGAGAACCAAAATAATAATCACAATTGGTACAAGTAAAAGCGCAGCGTTCATTGATTCAGAACCTGTCATTTTTTGTGAAACAGCAGTATCTACTGCTTCACCAGCCATGGCGTTGTCCTCACCAATAAGTGCATAAATTTCGTCAGTAACAGCCACTTCATCACCTTCGCGAATGGTTAAGGAGAACAGTGCACTGTTGTCTTTGTAATACGTTTCTATTGTATCTTCATCGACCAATTCGATTGGTGTTTTTAAATCAACCGAATCATCTAGCCACATCACATTAGAGACCCCATCGATAGCTGAAAGGTCTTCTTTATATTGAAGTGCCTCTTGAATCGATACGTCATTAATCATGACACGGGTATTGGTAATGGATTCGTCAAATGCTTCATCCATAACGTCCAATGCTTCAACTGATGGTGCATCGTCAGGTAAGTAGTCAACCATATCATAGTTTACGGATACGAGAGACTGTACCATTGCTCCGATAATGGCTAAAGCAAAAAATAGGAGTACAATTGGCTTTTTATGTTTGATTAGCTGTGTAACAAGGTTTATTTTCATCATCCCCCTCTTGCATCTATATCTGGATACCATTATAATGACATCGTGTTGGATAATCAACAAACAGTTTATTTAGAAACGTGCGTTTTCCAACACAATAACCCCAAAATGTTGAATAAGGATGTAAAAAATGAATGAAAAACTAGATCGTCGAAAAAAATATACCCGTATGGTATTGAAGGATAGCTTGATGGAATTATTAAAAGAAAAAGCAATTGGTTCGATTACCATTAAAGAAATCTGTGAACGAGCAGATATCAATCGCTCAACATTTTATACGCATTATTCCAGTCAATATGACTTACTTCATCAAATTGAAGAAGAAATAATTACAGACATGAACGACACGTTAGCCGGTTATGGAGATAATAAAGTCGGTGAAGAACGATTGATGACTGAAAAATTACTGGAATACGTCGCTAGAAACAAAGAAGTTTGTGAAGTGTTACTAAGTGAACGAGGGGACGTCCATTTTCAACAAAAAGTAATGGATATTGCGCTAAATCATACTGTCACGAATCTGGTGAAGGCTAATCAAGTAGAAGAGGGTTTATCAAAGTACGTTAGTCTGTTTTATGTAAGTGGTAGTATTCATTTAATTGAAGAATGGTTAAAAAATGGAATGGATAAGCCTCCCAAAGAATTGGCGAAGATTATCATTGTTTTGGCGAATAATGGTTTGAATGGTTTGAAAATTTAATATCTAGGCTATATTACACGTAAAAAAATTTGTTTTTTGGATAGATTCCTGTTCTTATTCTGTTATAACCTTTATACTTTTAGTTATAGGGACAAACTTGACATAAGAGAAATAAAATCAAAGGTGGTACATACATTGAGCGTAAATCAAACCAATGATAAAGCAAAGAAAAAAATTATTGTGCTTGGGGGAGATGGTTTTTGTGGCTGGCCAACAAGTCTTCATCTTTCTCAAATCGGTCATGATGTCGTTATTATCGATAATCTTTCCCGACGTAATATTGATAATGAATTAGAGGCTGAATCATTAACACCAATTCAACCGATGCATACTAGATTGCACGCATGGAAAGAAATTAGTGGAAAAGAAATTACTTTCCATAATGTTAATATTGCAAGTGAATATGACCAACTTTTGCAAGTGATTAAACAAGAACAACCAGATGTAATTGTTCATTTTGCGGAGCAACGTTCTGCACCTTATTCTATGAAATCACCAAAACATAAACGCTATACCGTTAACAATAACATGAACGCTACACATAATGTGTTATGCGCTATTGTAGAATCTGAATTAGATATTCATTTGGTTCACTTAGGTACAATGGGTGTGTATGGTTATGGTACAGCAGGAATGAAGATTCCAGAAGGATACTTGGATGTAGAAGTAACAACGGAAAAAGGTGATCGCGTTCAACAGCAAATGCTTTATCCAACCAATCCAGGCTCTGTTTATCATATGACTAAATCCCAAGATCAATTATTATTCCAATATTATAATAAAAATGATCGTGTTCGCATTACTGATCTACATCAAGGAATTGTTTGGGGTACAAATACGAAAGAAACGAATTTAGACGATCGTTTACTTAATCGCTTTGATTACGATGGGGATTATGGTACTGTATTAAATCGCTTTTTAATGCAAGCATCTGTCGGTTATCCAATAACAGTTCATGGTACAGGTGGACAGACGCGGGCATTCATACATATCCAAGATACCGTACGTTGTATTCAATTAGCTATTGAAAATGCACCAACGAAAGACGATCGTGTCATGATCTTTAATCAGATGACGGAGACACACCGTGTTGTTGATTTGGCCAAGCTAGTAAGTGAAATTACTGGTGGCGAAATTGCTTATGTCTCAAACCCACGTAAAGAAGCAGCGGAAAACGAATTACATGTAAAAAATGATCTCTTTCTATCAAAAGGGTTAGAGCCGACTACATTAAACGAAGGATTACTGCAAGAAGTAAGTGAAGTAGCCAAACGATTCCGTGAACGTGCGGATTACGACAAGATTCCAGCAACGAGTACGTGGACGAGAGACCAAAAACCAGGCGTACCGGAAGTAAACGAAAAAGAGCATGTACAAAAATAATATTTCATCTTTGGCAAAAGGCACCCATTGGGTGTCTTTTTTGTAGAGAGAGCTTGTTTTATAATTTGTTAATATGGAAAAAATGTTGTAAATGCTAGGTGCTGAAAGCCTTTATTTTGTAAAAATGGATCATCGACTGGTTTTGGAGATGATCCGCTCAAGCGGGAAGGATCGGCGCTCAAGCGGGAAGGATCGGCGCTCAAGCATAAAAGAATAACGCCCTTCAAAATTAGATGAATAGCCACCCTAGAGATTCACTACCAATTTATACTGATTGACAACATCCTAGTATTTATCATTTAATAAAAAATAGCAAGAAATAAATAAATATTCAGAAATCATTTTGGTACTTAATAAAATGAGTTTATTTACAAAGTGAAGACTGATTTCGATTTTTGGAGGTTAAAATAATATGAATTTAACAATCAAGATATTTATTGCATTAATTCTAGGTGCAGTGATTGGCTTAGGAATGCATTTTTATACACCAGCTTTATTTGAGCCAGTCGATACGTATTTTTTTAGTCCGCTGGGAACCATTTTTCTAAATCTAATCAAAATGCTTGTTGTTCCAATTGTATTTTTCTCAATTACATTAGGTACTGCTTCGTTAGGTGATCCAAAGAAATTAGGTCGAATTGGTGGTAAAGCGCTATTGTTTTTCCTTGTAACAACAACGATTGCGATTACCCTTGCGATGGGGTTCACCTATTTATTTGAGCCTGGAAATGCAGGCATTGATACATCTGGTGCTTCCTATGAAGCACAAGAGGCACCATCTGTGGTTGACACCTTTACTAGTATTATTCCTACCAATCCAATTCAGGCGATGGTAGAAGGTAATATGCTGCAAATTATTACGTTTTCGATCTTTATCGGCTTTGCTTTATCAATTTTAGGGGAAAAAGTTGAAGCGGTCTACCGAGTGTTGGAGCAAGGAAATAACCTGATGCTTTTCCTTGTTAATGTGATTATGAAATTTGCCCCATATGGTGCCTTTGGTCTACTTGCTTCAGCAATGGGATCGTTAGGATTGAATGGAGCAAAAGCGATGCTTTCTTACATGTTAGTTATTTTACTCGTGTTAAGTATTCATGCGATTTTTACCTATGGAACGGCGGTTGCCGTAATTGGAAAGCAGAATCCATTCCAATTTTTTAAAGCTTTCTTGCCAGCTATGGCAGTAGCCTTTAGTACATCCAGTAGTAGTTCAACACTTCCTGTCTCGATGAAAGTGGCACAAGAAAAGCTTCACGTACCTAAGCCGATTAGTAGTTTTATTCAACCACTTGGAGCAACGATTAATATGGATGGAACCGCGATTATGCAAGGGGTAGCAACGATTTTTATTGCACAAGTATATCAGACCGATCTATCCTTTTCTCAATTAGTCATGGTGGTCCTGACCGCTGTGCTGGCTAGTATTGGTACAGCTGGTGTTCCAGGTGTTGGATTGATTATGTTAGCAATGGTACTTAATCAAGTGTCCTTACCAGTAGAAGGAATTGCCCTTATTATTGGGGTTGATCGTATTCTTGACATGACACGAACAGCAGTTAACATTACAGGAGATGCGGCCTGTGCGGTTATAGTATCGCAGACAGAAAAAAGATATGCGGATGCGAACGCATAATATAAAGTATCTTCAATTATTTGTCAATGATTGAAGGCGCTTTTTTACCCCCTCAAAAAGGATAGAGATTAAAAACTGTTTTAATTTTCCCAAGATAACAATAAAATGTGTTATAATTAGAATTAAATTCAAATACTGGAAACCGCAAGGGGAGCTGTTAAAGCTGAGATTGAACTTTTGTTCTAACCCTTTGAACCTGTTAGTTAATGCTAGCGTAGGGATGTGGATAGGTAGGTATACAAATGTGTATATCAGTTCTCCCTTGAGGTTTTCTAAACTTTTAAGGGGGAATTTTTTGTGAAGAAACTAAGTTTGGTAGCATTAATGGAAGTTTCAATTCTTGGAGCGTTAGCGTTTGTCTTTGATCTTATCCCATCCATTCGTATTTCGCCATCCATATCCATCTCATTCGCGATGGTACCAATTTTTATATTGGCTTTTCGTAGGGGAGCGAGAGCTGGTATCACAGCTGGATTTCTATGGGGACTGTTGCAAATATTTCTTGGAGATGCCTACATACTAACACCAGTTCAAGCATTTATTGAATACTTTATAGCCTTTGCAAGTGTTGGAGTTGCTGGACTATTTCGTCCGCTAATTAAGAAAAGTTTTCAAGAAAATCGTAAAACAAGCGGTTTAGTCTGGGTTGTTGTAGCAACTTTGGTAGGAAGTTTGGTAAGATATTTCTGGCATTTTGTGGCAGGGTTTATCTTTTGGGGAGAATATGCACCTGAAGATATGAATGTAGTGTTATATTCCTTTATCACAAATGGGATCACGATGGTAGGAGCATTTGTTTTTTGTTCCATTTTACTTGTCTTACTATTGGGTACGGCACCAAGGTTATTAAAACGCCAATATGCTTAACTATAAAAAATGCACCTCAATATATATTGAGGTGCATTTTTTATTTATTATTGAGCAGCCATACCGCCATCAATACGATATTGCGCGCCAGAGATGAAACTACTTTCATCAGAAGCTAAAAATAATAGATTGGAAACAAGTCGGGCAAAATTTACAGCATTGTAAATCCACTAACTGTTTGGCCAGATTTTAAGATTTTGTATTTTATTTGGTCACCACTCCAAAAATGGAAGGTTAGGTGCACTTCCCCATCATGTACCTCATTAAAAAAGTTGGAGGTAATCGTAATTTTATTCTCGTTATAAGATGGAGTAAAGGTATAGCCAAATTCCTTGTAGCTTGTCCAATTTTGTGGGCCAGCAGGACTTCCATAAGCATAGACAGCTTCCATGGTAGCTAATTTATTTCCGTTAAAAATAACTGGTATAGTAAAGTTATTAATCGTGCCTTGTGTTTGCTGAAGTATTGGTGTGTCATACAGGATAATTTGAATATACCAATTAGCGCCTTGATTAAATGTAGCTGTCACTTCACCTTGTAAACCTATTTCATAAGCAACAATTTGTTCTAGTAAGTGCTTCTTTAATACAAGTTTATCATTCGTAATCGTATAATCTGTACCTTCATGAAGCGCTTGATCATTGTATCTTAGGGATTGAAATGTATTTCCGTTCAAAGATAGATCAAGGCTTTCATCCTGTATGCTTTCATCTTTTTTAAGATAAATAAAATCAGCTTCGGCAGTAGCAGACCTTGTTTCCCAACTTGCTTTCATCATATTACTTAATTGTGGATCTCCCCATTGCAGCGATTCCCTTCCTAAGTGCTGACCATTATCCCACAACATATGGGTAAGGTTTTTCGCTTGTGCATAGTGCATCATGTATTCAAAATACTTGAGCTTTTCTCCTTGCTCAATAACATCTACACTTGTATCAAATCCTAGTAAACCAAATTCACCAATGATCGCTGGGATGCCATTTGCAGTAAATGTCTGGTGTACACGATCAAAAGTTTGAATAATATCATTTTTTGTATCTTGTTCAAATGTTGTATAGCCGGCAATATTTACACTAAATGGCCAAAAGCCGTAATAGTGTACGGTAGAAATTAGATAGGGGTCGTTTAGTTCTTGTATCATCTGATAAAGCCCATTTAATTTTTCTTGTTCTGTCCCAGTATCTAGTGTTGGTAATACGAGCGCACGTGTCATGTTGTTTCCACCACTGTCACGTACAATGTGGTAAAAAGAGCTGTTTAATTGATCGAGATATTCTTGGCTTTGTTGAACGGATGAATGGGAAAATCGGGGTTCATTAATGCTTTCAAACATTAAATTACTGGAGTAGTTTTTAAAGTGATTCGCTAGCTGTCTCCAAATCGCTTCATAACGCGCTAATGAAGCATCGTGATCTTGTAGCATACCATTTTCTAACCAAATCCAAGAGTCGTGATGAACATTGATCATGACTTTTAAATCAGCGTCCAGAGCCCAATCAATAGTGTTTGTTACTCGTTGCAGAAAATTCGGTTTGATTTGATAATTAGGTGCACTTCCCATGCGCTGATCAAAAGTAATAGGGATACGTATGCTCTTATATCCTTCGGTAGCAACTTTATTAATTAAGGATTGTGTGACAGGTGGGTTTCCCCAAGCTGTTTCATCGGTATCTACTGCATCAAACGAGTTTCCTAAATTCCATCCGGGCTGCATTTCTTTCACGTATGCATTAATATCATAATTAACCTTTTCTTTTGCAAAACTAGTAGTAGGAAACAAAGAAATCATTATTATCACCCCAAGAAGTAACAAACTAGTAACTATTATGTTACCATAAATTTGTTTCATTTTAACTCCTCTTTGTTTTAATAGGTATTCCATGCCTACACTACTAGTACCTACCTCCCCCCTGATTTGTTACCGCTTTCATATAGGGTTTAGCATAACGGAATTTGCGACTATATGGTAAAAACAAGTCATGTTTTTACAACAATTTGTTTAATATTGTTCTGTTACCGTAAATAATGACGAATATTTTTATGAATAATGAGGCTAAACTATTTATATCATGTGATTTTTCCTATAGATCTATAACAAATAGTAGTATGTTTTACTTATTATTTTGCAAATTTAAATAAAAATGGATTAGAATAGTATGAATATCTTAACATACTCTATGATTTATAGTGGTTTTATCTTATAATTAAAGTAAATGTAAACGGATAACTATACACATTGCTAGAGGAGATATGACATGGACATAAAAGACGTATTAGTAGATATTGAAAAGGTTGTTTGGGAAGAACACCAGGTGAAATTGACGGATACCAATCGAGGTCAAATGATGATGGCTTTAAAGAAGTTATATGGTGCAGCTTATAAATCTGGAATGGAAGAAGGCGTAAATGTATCAAAACAGTTTGATACCCTTAGAAATAAACCGTAAACTCTCTGTCTGTTGCTAGAAGAGGATTTTTAACTGATAAAGAAAACGTTATAATAATGGGAAGAGGGCGGCGTTATAATGGCTGATTTAGAAATGATTAAGCGTAAAGTAGGAAAAGAAGCATCTCAGTTTGTTGAAAGTGGTATGACCATTGGTTTAGGCTTTGGCTCCACTGCATATTGGTTAATTCAAGCACTTGGGGAACGTGTAAAAAATGGCGAGATATTTTATGGTGTCCCGACTTCTAATCAAACGGCAGAATGGGCGAAAGAGGTTGGTATCCATTTAACAGATTTTGCTCATGTGACGACATTAGATGTAGCCATTGATGGTGCTGATGAAGTTGATGAAAATTTTCAATTAATTAAAGGTGGCGGTGGCGCGTTACTTCGAGAGAAAATTGTAGCATCTGCTGCTAAAGAATTTATTGTTATTGTGGATTATACCAAAATAGTGCAAAAATTAGGTGCGTTTCCATTGCCGATTGAGATCATTCCATTTGGTTATGAACGAACCCAAAAACAAATTGCCGATTTAGGACTTCATCCTGCTCTTCGAAAGGAAGAAGAAGTTTATCTGACGGATAATGGAAATTATATTCTGGATTGTGATGGGGGAGTTATTGAAAATCCATCCGAATTAAGTCATACCCTTCATAATATACCTGGTGTTGTTGAATCAGGTTTATTTATTGATATGGCAGCCAAAGTCATTGTGGGGAAAGAAGACTCGATAGAGATATTAGATGTAAAAAAATAAGTTAAGTCCTTATTGGCAAACGCAAAAAAACTTCGCAACGTTTATATTCAGTTGCGAAGCTTTTTGCTATTTATCCATTTTTACCTGTTCGCAGGATTTGTTCCATCATGTCAATGTTTGGATAATTATTATCTTTATAAGCTTGAATTGTTTTCTCAATATCATAGTCAACACGCTCAATGGATGCTGAAACAGTATTTTTGTTGATCTCAATAGCTGCATAAGATGCTTTTGTAACACCATCAAATGGAAGACCGACACTACCAAGATTAACAATGGTTTTTCCATCTACAGGACGGATATAGGCTTGATGGATGTGTCCATATAAATAAATATCAGCTTCTGTATCTTTCGTTAATTTATCAGTTATTTCTGCATCGGATGCGCTTGGAAGAACCACATCAAACAAACTTGATGGTGTGGCATGAAAACCGTGAATCGTGACACCTTCTTTTATGAATGATAAGTCAGATGGTAAGTTCGATAAGTAATCGATCTCTGCTTGATCGAGTTGTGACACAGCCCACTCTCTTTCTTGATTCATTAGCTCAAGGGCCTGATCTGGAACTTCGCCTTGTTGGACACCACGTACAATCCATTCGTCAGCATTTCCTTTAATAACTGTTGCATCTAAATCTTGAACCAGTTTAATCGAATGTTTGGGTTCAGGACCTCGATATGCGATATCACCAAGTACAACAATTTGATCAATTTGTTTTTCCTTAATGTCTGCTAACACAGCTTCTAAAGCAGTTGCGTTCCCGTGTATGTCTGATATAAAAGCTATCCTCATTTTTCTCCTCCTTGCATATTATCTATAATAACTTTTCCCTTGATAAGGTGACACTAATCAATAATTTGGTAATCCTTTTTCTTTGTTTTATCGTAATATTTTTTCTATGTCAATATTAAAAAATTTTAAATCCTAGTGTTTAAACTTCGTAAAACGTGGTAAAAAATATACTGAAATAAATAATCTTTAGTGGAGGTGTTAGTTATGGCAAATTTATTTCCTCGTAGAAATGACATGTTTGACTGGCTACCATCTTTTCTAAAAAATGATCAAGGAACATCGTTATTTGACACATCTTTTAGTTTTGAAACACCAAAAGTGGATGTGAAAGATAAACGTGATCATTATGAAATGGTAGCAGAGGCTCCAGGTTTTTCAAAAGATGACATCGTAGTAGAATACAAAGATGGTTATTTAACAATTCAAGGTAAAAAAGAAGATACGGTGGAAGAAAAAGATGAACAAGATCATTACGTTCGAAGAGAAAGAAGTTATGGTTCATTTCAACGTAGTTTTTATGTTGGCGATGTAGACGAGCAAAAGATTACAGGTCAATTTGACAATGGCTTGTTGACATTACAAGTGCCTAAGTCAGATGATGCGCATGATTCTTCCACTTATAAAATTGAGATAAAATAAAAAATGTACTCCTCATTTCCAAGGGAGCAGGTAAAGGAGATAGGTCAATGGCCTATCTCTTTTCTAGTCATAGAAGATAGTTGGAAGGAGTAAGGGTATGGAATTACAACTTATTGAAGTATACATACCAAATGAGCAAACAGATTATTTTGAAAAGAAAATCGAGGAGTTTTCCATTTTATCGCATTGGCGAACACGGGTGTCAGATCAAGAGCGAGTATTTAAGCTTTTGATTGAAAAACAAGATGCGGAACGAATTTTAGATTACTTAGAGAAAGAAGCGAATTATCATCAACGGATGCGTGCTCTATTGTATAATGTTTCTACTTACGTTCCTCGAATTGAAAGGGAAGAAGAGGAGTCTGTGTCTGAAGAAGAAAAGCAGGCAGAAACATTGCGTGCTAGTAGACACGAATTGTACCAAGTAGTTGACTCGTCTAGTGAGATTACTACGAATTTCACTTGGATGTTGGTATTAGCTGCCATTGTTGCTACAGCAGGAATTGTTAAAAATAGTGCAGCTGTGGTGATTGGGGCAATGGTTATCGCGCCGTTAATTGGTCCGTTTACCGCATTAGCTTTTTCTGCTGTGTTAGGGGATTATAACTTAATGCGACGTTCGGCAACAACAGCAGTATTTGGTCTCATTGTTCCTATTTTTATTGCAATATCATTTGGCATGCTGTTTGATTTACCGATATATAGTGATGAATTTCTAGCACGTACACACATCGAGTTAATGGATATCATTTTAGCATTAGCAGCGGGAGTGGCAGGAGCGTTGTCTTTTGTCAAACGTGTATCAGAGGCACTGGTTGGCGTAATGGTTTCTGTAGCCCTATTACCGCCTGCTATTTGTTTTGGCATGATGTTAGGCGCTGCTGAATGGAGTGAATCAGTGACACCGCTAATTTTGTTACTTGTAAATATCCATGCGATATTACTATCTGCGATTGCGGTGTTTTGGCTGACGGGCATTAAACCAGTGAATTGGAAAGAAATTAAGGCAGCAAACACCTCACGTGTGATTGCATTACTATTCGTTAGTGCAGTGATTTTGATTTTAGGAACCATTATTTATTTTATAACGGTGTAATAGGCTTGGCTTATTTCTATCGAATTTAGCAAAACTGTTCATAAACTTCAATTTTGACGTATAAATTAAGGCAAATACCGCTATATTTTTCAATTTTGACAGCACTTATAAAAAATACGCTATCTGCCATTCAAATCAAAGTCTTTTATGCTTGTAGTACCGACGGAATAAAGCGAGAAGGTACCTTGCTCAAAAGGACAAACTGGTGAATAACGATGATTTGCATTTTGAACAATTAGTAGCACAATTCGAACCAATGATTTATCATCTGTTGCATAAATACCATATCCGAGATAGGGAGAAAGATTTTTATCAAGAAGGAGTAATCGCATTATGGCGAGCGAAGCAATCCTATGATCCGACCAAAGGGGAGTTTTCAACTTATGCGTATTTCCTCATTCAAAAGGCTTTTTTTACGATCATACGAAAAGAAAATAAGCGGAAGGAAAAGCAACAACAATACATGCACTATGTACAAGCGGAGTCGTTAAGCTATAATAATGAACTTCCATTTGATCCCTATTTATTAGAAGCAATTAAGCAAACATTAAGTAAGGATCAGATGACTTGGTTTGAAGGGAAATTTTTTCACCAACAGACAAACAAACAGATTGCGAGAGCAGCAGGTGTTACGGAAAGTGCTGTCAAGAATTGGGGAAGATTTGCTAAACCAAAGATAAAACGAGTGATGAAGCGACAACAATATGATCAATAGTTAACTAAGTTGATAAGAATGAAGCATAGTTAAAATACCACGTTAGGAAAAGACAGTATTTCGACTATGCTTTAATTTATACATGACGCAAACAACTATTTTTCATTATGAAAGATTTGGTTGTTTGCGGTGTAAGGTGGCTTGTTCGTAACTGTAACCAAGCGCGATCAAAGTTGGTTCTTGATAAGCATAAGAGGTGAAAGTTACCCCAACTGGTTTTCCTTCTGGCGTATAACCTGCAGACACCGTGATAGAAGGATAGCCTGCTTTAGCAGGTAGACCTGCTCCAAAATTATTGGGAGATAAAATGGCATCTAACGCAAGTTCATTCATTACTTTATCTATCCCTGCTTCACGACTGTAGTAAATGTCTGCTTCCCTACTCTTGAGATAAGCGGGATCATTCGGATCATCACTCATTGCTTCTGAATCACTAAGTAATGCTTGGTTATATAATAAAGCAATATGTTTATGTGCTTGATTATACTGGATAATATCTGCTAAGGAATGGGCAGATACGCCAGCCGATACATTAGCTAAATAAGCGTTTAAATCATGCTTGAATTCATGCTTCATCACGACCATATCTAAGTCAGGTTGCGCAAGGTTGATTGAATCAATTATGATTGCACCTTGCTCTGTCATATCGACAATTGCTTGCTCCATGACCTGTTGTTCTGCTTCAGAAAGGGATGAAAAAGCTTCGCGATCGATACCAATTCTAGCTCCATGTAATGCTTGATTATGTAAATGAACTGTGTAATCTTTTGACGTATTCCCCGGGAAATTTTCCATTGCTGGATCTTCAGGGTCTTTTACAGCAATTGCAGTTAGTAATATAGCTGCATCTTCCACACAACGGGTCATTGGGCCAGCGGTATCTTGGCTATGGGAGATAGGGATAATTCCAGTTCGACTAATAAGACCAACTGTGGGCTTAATACCTACTAACGAATTGCTGCTAGCTGGACTGAGGATAGAGCCAGATGTTTCCGTACCAATACCAGCTGCGGCGAAATTTGCGGCAATAGCAGACCCAGTGCCAGCACTTGAACCACCCACATCGAAATGACCAGGTCCATAAGGATTCAATACTTGACCGCCAAGCGAACTATATCCATTCGGCATATCATAAGCCATAAAGTTGGCAAACTCAGTTAAATTTGTGGTGGCGAGAATGATAGCACCAGCCGCGCGAAGTTGCTTAACAAGAAAGGCATCTTCGGGCGCATAGTTATTTTTTAGAGCTACCGAACCAGCTGTCGTAGCCATTTTTTCTTCCGTGTTGATATTGTTTTTGATCACAATTGGTATTCCGTAAAGGGGGCTTTGTTCGGTTTTCCCACGGTTTTCATCACAGTATTCTGCTATTCGTAAAGCATCAGGATTCACTTGTCTAATAGAATTCAGCACAGGTCCACTTTGGTCGTATGTATAAATCCTTTCTAAATAAGACGTTACAAGTTCAACAGAAGTAGTTTCTCTTGCTTGTAGTGCCTGTTGCAATTCAGGGATATTTTTTTCACTAATAGTAATCGCCATGCAATTATCAATTCCTTTCTAGATTTTTTATTGTAATTAGTTTATCAATAATATCAAACTTCTACCAGGAACGGTAGGATAAACAAGATAACATACGCGAATGCTATGGTTTATGATATAGTTGGAAAGTAAGGTCAGATGTATGATGAAAAAGGAGAGCAATATGTTTACTGATAATTTACAGCCATTTTTACAAGAAGCATGGAAATCTGCCCAGTTTACTGCACCATTACCGATTCAAGAACAAACATTTAACGCTATCTATGACGGCAGGGATATCGTAGCGGTATCACCTACTGGTAGTGGGAAAACTGTCGCCTATCTTATTCCTTTATTAGAGAAAATAGATCCTACCATCAAACAAGCGCAAGTGCTAATTTTGGCATCTTCACAGGAATTAGCAGCTCAGATTCATCAAGTCGTTAGACAATGGACGGTTGGATCAGCCATTAACAGTATCATGTTAATTGGTGGTGCGAATATCAAACGCCAAATCGAAAAACTAAAGAAAAAGCCACAAATTGTTGTTGGTACACCGGGAAGAGTACTAGAACTAATTAAACAAAAAAAGTTTAAAGTCCATGAATTGAATGGAATTGTTTTAGATGAAGCGGATCAATTGTTAGTGCCAGAACACCGCAATGATTTATTCGGTATTATCAAGGCCACACCAAACGAACGCCAGTTACTCCTGTTTTCTGCTACAATTGATGAAGCATTAGCAGAAGAATCGCAACGTTTTATGGATAAGCCCGAAGTCATTCGAATCGACCAAGAGGAAGCAGGCACACCTCACGTGTCCTATGAATATCTCCGTTGCGAAGAGCGGAAGAAAATTGATGTTTTGCGTAGTTTGGCTCGTCATTCAGAAGAACAGATGCTTGTGTTTTTTGATAATATAGGTGATTTAAATGTCACTGCAGAGAAGTTAACGTATATGGGGATAAGTGTCGAACCTTTGCACGGAGAAGTAGGTAAACAACAACGCGAAAGAGCCATTCGCTTATTCTCTAAAGGAGAGGTACAACTGTTGTTAGCTACAGATGTAGCTGCTCGTGGATTAGATGTAAAAGGTTTGTCGAGCGTAATCCAAATGGATGTGCCAAGGGAAGCTGACAGTTATCTACATCGAGCGGGAAGGACCGGTCGAGTCGGATCAACTGGTGGCATGGTTCTATCCTTAGTAACAGATGCAGAATTGAAAAAATTAGATCAATTAACTGAAACGTTAGCTATTGATGTCCAAGAGAGAGTTTTACAAAAAGGGAAGTTAGTTGATAAGTGAAAAAATGGACAAATCAAGTGTTTACACTTTGATTTGTCCATTAATTTATTGGGAGCACATACAATATGACCGTGAAAAAGTGGAGAATCGTTCCTGCTAATACAAACAAGTGCCATAAGGCGTGATGGAATTTAAACCATCGCCACATATAAAAAATGGCACCAACGGTATACAAAATTCCTCCGATCACAAGTAGTATGATTCCATTTGGCGCAATTTTTTCTGTTAATGGTCCCCATGTAAAAACAATTAACCAACCCATTACAATGTAAAGAATGGTGGAGATAAATAGAAATTTTTTTACGAAGAATATTTTGAAGATTGTTCCACCAATAGCAAGTCCCCAGACAATACCAAATAAAGTCCAACCAGCAGTACCTTGCACAACAACAAATAAAAACGGTGTATAGGTGCCGGCAATGAAAAAGTAAATGGACGAGTGATCTAGAATTTCGAATACATCTTTGGCTTTGCCATCACGAAGACTATGCAAAATAGTTGATGACGTATAGAGCAGCACCATCGTCGCTCCGAATAATGTGAAACTAACAACGTGCCAAGCACTTCCTTGTAATGAAGCAAACACAATTAACAAAACCAATGCGGCAATACTAATAAGAATGCCGATACCATGCGTAATTGAATTAGCCAGTTCCTCGTCATTCGTAAATCGGTGCGTTTCTGCCATTTCAGTGCTCACCTCTTCTCTCATTTTCTATTATATATTATGAACTGCTTAGATTAGATTTGCAATCTCAACCTTTTTGCAAACAAAAAAGTACTCATCGGACCGTTTTCTCGATGAGCACGTCAAATATCGGCGTTCAGAAGCTGAACATCGGCGCTCAGTAGTCGAAGATCATCCACCGCAGCGCCAGGTTGTTCTTCTTCGATACGCAATCTAGCAAAACATCATTAAATGATTAAAACGAGATAAAAAAATATTTTATCTTTTTTTAATAGAGTGATACATTATATGTATAACGTTTTCAAAAACAATATAGCGGAGGTTTGATGTGATGTATTATGGTGGTATTGAGGCTGGCGGTACAAAGTTTGTCTGTGCTGTAAGCGATGAAAATTTTGAAATTATTGAAGCAATTAGTATTCCCACTACTGTGCCAGAAGTGACAATGACAAAGGTTTTTGCTTTTTTTGATCAATATCAACTGCAAGCGATCGGGGTTGGTTCTTTTGGGCCAATTGATGTGAATCTTGATTCGGATACGTATGGCTACATAACGTCTACACCTAAAAAAGGATGGAATAATTATAATTTCGTAGGTGCAATAAAGGATAAATACAATATCCCTGTTGCTTGGACAACGGATGTAAATGCTGCTGCTTACGGGGAATATCGCCGTGGCAGTGCGCAACAAGCTAAATCTTGTCTTTACCTTACGATTGGAACTGGAATCGGTGGTGGCGCCATTTTAAATGAGAAAATTGTTGAAGGATTTGGTCATCCAGAAATGGGACATATCCTTGTACGTAGACATTCAGCGGATACTTTTGAAGGTACTTGTCCTTATCACGGCGACTGCTTGGAAGGACTCGCTGCAGGACCGGCTATTGAGCAGCGACTTGGTAAAAAAGGTAACATGGTAGCGAAAGACGATCCATATTGGGAGCAAGAAGCTTATTATATTGCGCAAGCATTAATGACGTACACATTAATCCTACGTCCAGAAAAATTAATTTTAGGGGGCGGCGTGATGAAACAACAGCATTTGCTGCCACTTATCCGTCAATCATTCCAAGCATTATTAAATGATTACGTTGCCATACCAGATTTGGATTCATATATTGTGACACCAGGTTTAGTTGATCATGCTGGAATTACTGGAAGCATCCTTTTAGCAGCTGAAAAAGCAATCTAACACTAACTAAAGATAGGAGGTTCAATACATGAAGCTTGGTATGCGAAAACCAAGCTTAAAGAAACGAATTGCTGCTAAAACAAGTTTAAAACGCCAAGTGGTACATCGAACGGGTATAAAAATGCCTAAAGGAAAAGGCTGGATTAGGAATCCCAAAAAATATGCTTCCAATAAGGTATACCAAAAATCCACCTTCGATCTGTTTAAGTTATTGAAGAAATTGTTTAAGTAGCATCGAAAAAACCATCGAATATAGTGTTGAGTTTAAAGTAAAAAAAGAGTAGGCGGTTACGATCGCCTACTCAAAATGTTTATAACGAGTCATTTACTGGTTGTTGGTTTGTTGTAATTTTATCTTTTCCTTTTTCTTTCCAAAGTAGTCCAATTTCCTCCAATGTTTTGTTTTTTGTTTCTGGCACAATCGTCATAACAAAGGTAAAGCAGATCACATTGATTACCGCGAACATCCAGAATGTAAAGGTACTTCCCATGTTATTGATTAGTATCGGAGTGAACTGTCCAATTGCCCAGTTTGCGCCCCATAAAAAGATGGTAGCAATTCCAACCGCTTTTGCGCGAATGTGATTTGGAAAAATTTCTGGAATCATAATCCAAGGTATTGGTCCCATTGAAACGCAAAATGCAGCTGTAAATCCAGCAATAAAGATAATTAATAATATCCCTGCATTAGCTGGGTCGAAGAAAAAAACGCTTCCAATCAAGCCCATAAATATTGCCATTAATGCTGAACCAATCGCCATCAATTTCTTTCTGCCGAGACTATCAATTAGAAAGATCCCTACGATGGTAAAGACTACTTGGACACTACCAATGATACTTGTTGCTAAGAATTCTGTGTTATTTTCAAAACCAATACTTCGAAAAATATCAGGTCCATAATATGTTACCGCATTCATTCCGATTACTTGATTAAATAACGCTAAAAATATTCCAACTCCTAATGCCATTCTCAATCCTGGTTTTACTAATTCTTTAACAGAAGTACTTTTCTCCATTTCAATTGAAGTTTTAATTTCTTTTTCTTCTTTTTTAGCAATCTCTTCGCCATTGATTCGTTTTAGAGTTTTGTATGCTTCTTGATCGTGTCCTTTTTGATATAAATATCTTGGACTTTCAGGAATGAAAAATAACAAGAACAAGAAGATAATTCCTGGGATAGTTCCATATCCAAGCATCCAGCGCCAACCTAACTCTAATCCCCAGGCATGGGTACCACTATTTGCGACACCGTAGTTAATGTAAAACGTCGCACAAATACCGATAATGGTAAACAATTGATACATCGAACCTAAGCGTCCACGAATAGCTGGTGGTGCACACTCACTAATGTAGGTAACGGATAAAGCCGAAGCAAAACCAATACCAAATCCACCTAAAATTCGTGCAAAAACAAGCATCGTTACACTAACTGCAAAAGCGGATCCTAATGCAGAAATAATAAAGAAAATTGCTGCAATCACTAAGATGTTTTTTCTACCGAAGCGATCACTCAAAAACCCTGATGCTGCGACACCGATAACACCACCGATCATCACACAAGAAATGACCCAACCTTCCATGGCAGGACTTAAATTATATAGTTCTTGTAGGTAACCAATAGCTCCGGATATAACTGCGGTATCAAAACCATAAAGCAAACCACCCATTCCTGCAGCAGCAGCAATCAAGATGACATACCAAAACGAATGTTTCTTTTCCATAGTACCCCTCCATTATGTGTAGATAGTATTATTGAATCAAGTTGAGCCGCATAGAAAATTCTTTTGACTTACTTATAATTTATCATCTACATAATTTTTTGGTAGCGCTATCATCTTCATTTTTTTGCTAAATACTAGATTTATTTGTTATCCAGCACGTATTCCATGTGTTCACTTATGATTCTTACGATAGGCACTAGGCGTTTGATTGATTTCTTTTTTAAAAACACGACTAAAATAATTTGGATCTTTATATCCAGTAGAAAGAGCAATTTCTTTCAACGAATAGTTGGTATTTACGAGTAATTCCTTGGCACGCTCTAATCGCATTTGGGTAAGATAGTCAATAAACGTTACCTCAAAATATTCTTTAAATAATTTGCTGAAGTAATAGGAGCTAAGTCCAATATCCGTGGCAACTTGTTCAAGGCTGATATTTTTTTCGAAATTGGATTCCATATAAGCCTTTGCTTGTAATAACAAACCTCGAACGCCAGAATCACGCCAATCTTTTATTTGTTGCATTACATAATAAAGATGAGCTTTAGCGGCCTCTTTTATTTGATAAGGTGTATTAAATTGAGAAAATTCCATCTCTGTATCAAGCGTAAGTCCAAGTTCATTGATGACACGATGTAAAATAACAAAAAAGTTCGTCATTGCTTTTTTGATTATAGAAAGCTGGTAATTCGCATTTTGCTGTAATGACATAAAATAACGATCAAATAATTGATCAATCGAAGTTTCATCTCCTTTTTTGATCGCTTCAAGTATTCTTTTTTCTTCGGCAAAAGGAACAAGCGTCTTTTTCGTAGTAGCTGCTTGATTATTATAAACTGCATAGTTCGCCTGACTATCTTGCACTTGTTCCAGTGCGTGCATGGCGTGTTCATATGATGTGGCGAATTGTTCTAAGTTATCAATGGCATTCCCGACTCCGATTTTTACTTTTAAATTAGTCAATTCTCGTTGTAGCTGGTGTATGATTGATCTTGCAAAAATGTTAAAATTAGTGGCGTCGTAGTTTACAAACGCAGGCACTTGAAAACCTGTTAGCGGTCCCAATAAGATTTGATAAGGTGTTTTAGCGACAACGTTTTTTAAGCTCGCATACCATCCCTGTTTGTCTTGATGGGTAACGCTTGGGTGTTCAGACTGAAATAAAAGCACGATGACAAAACCCTTCATATCATCAACATGAAGCCACTCTGACCATGATTCAGTGTCAAAATCGTGCACATGATTTAACAGTAATGTGAGGATGAATTCCATTTCGATTAATCCATTCGCTTGTTTTAAGCAACTTTGTAACATATTTTCTTGATCAACCTCTTGGACCATGGCGTCATAAGCTGTAAGAACTTCAGCTACACTGTTTGGTTTTAGTAAATATTCTTTTACTCCAAATTTCATTGCTTTTTTGGCATAATCAAACGTGTCATAAGCAGAAACCATGATAATTTTTGTTTTAGGACGTGACGTTAGAATTTGTTCTGCTGCATATATTCCATCGTATTCTGGCATCTTTATATCCATAAAAATCAGATCTGGTTCTGTCATCATTGCTAAATCTATTGCTTCTTTTCCATTTCCTGCTTCTGCTACAACCTCACTATCTGGACGGTGCTTGTTCAGAAGCATTTGCAGCCCTTTCCGTTCGATTGCTTCATCATCGACAAGCATAATTTTAATCATTTTTTTCACCTCGGTAATTGAATCGTTATTTTTGTACCTACTCCGACTCTTGATTCAATCGCAACGGTGCTTCGACTATCGAACAAATATAATCGATCACATTGCGTAATCCAATTCCTGTGGAGTGCCCGCTTTTTTGTTGGGTTCCATCTGCTGATTGACCATCGCCTAACAATCGATTCACCTTCTCTTGTGACATGCCCTTCCCATTATCAATAATCTCGATCATAATGGTTTGTTGTTTTTGATAAATATTTAATCGAATTTCCCCTGATGTCGCCATGTTTTCAATCCCATGAATAAAGGCATTTTCCACAAGGGGCTGTAACGTTAATCGTGGCATAGGGATAGAGAGACATTGTTGATCAATGTATTGACGAAATGAGACACGATCGCCAAATCGGGTTTGTTGAATAAAAAAATATTCATTAACTACATTTACTTCATCTTTTAAGTATGTTTCTTTATCTAAATTACCAATGTTATAGCGAAGCAATTTAGAAGTGGATGAAATCAATTCATTGGTTTGTTCCGCGCCTTCGATGTAAGCTGTTTTCGATATTGTATTTAATGTGTTGAACAGAAAGTGCGGATTCATTTGATTCTGTAAGGATTGCAATTCCATCTCTTTCAAAAGTTGATTCAGCCGTGCTTTTTCTTTCATTTCTCGAATAGCTTCAACTACATTAAATTTCATCTGATTAAACGTATCTGTTAACAACCTAAGCTCATCTTTTCTTGAAACAAAAATGTCATTAATTTGGTAGTTTCCGGTGGCTATTTCCTTTGCGGCATTGGTAAGTTTATTAATTGTCCGAGTGATGCCATTTGAGAACCACAAAGCAAATAAAATACTCAGTAAAATAACAGATAAAAATACAGCTGTACTCATATTTCGAATGTTTTGCATACGTTGATTTTCTAGTGACACAATTTTTTCATAGGCGGTTAACTCATTATTAATTAATTCCAGTGTTTTTTCATGGATATAGGAGGCGGTTGTTCCGGCTTCATTGTAGTAATGAGAAGATTGATCAATATTCTCTGCATCAACCGCGTCTGTTGTGTTATTCATCAAATCTATAAAACTAGAAAGTAGATTCATATAGTTCTGATTATCAACGGAATGGGTAGCAGTTGAATCAAACTTGTGTTGTAAACGTTTGAATTCCTGGTAATTTTCTTGAAAATACTGATGGTTTTCTTCAGTTGTTTCATTGACATAAATTTGCAATGACTGATAGGTTTGATCGGTTTGTTGTGTGATTTCATTTAATAGAAAGTACTTATCTAACCTTTGGTTATGTAAATCAATGATGCGCTGTGAATTTTGATGCTGGATAAAAAATAAGGCAATCATTAAAACTAAGATGGCAACAAAATAAACGAGTAGTTTTGTGCGAATTTTATTCATTGATCACACTCAAATCTGCTTTTGTTACAACTGAAGTGTCCGTATGATAGACATCTTTTACTTCTTTATTCTCCATTATATCCATCATTAAATCGATGCTTCGATTCCCCATTGCATAAGGCTCCTGTTCAATTAGTGCATCAACTTTATTCTGCTTAAGTAGTTGCAAATTTTCCTCTAATGTATCAAATCCGATAATATATAAATCATTGCTTCTTCCTAAGGATTCTGCTGCTTCCGTCATTCCAGTTGCATCGTGTGTACTTGTTCCAAAGAGAGCGTTTATGTCAGGGTATTTGGTTAACATATTTTGTGCTTTTTCTTCGGCAATCACTTGAGTAATAGAAGATTCTTCAATTGCAACAATACTGATATCACTTTTTTGTTCAATAACATCTTGAAATCCCTGTACACGTAATTGGTGATGCGCGTTATCAAAACTTCCAGTTACAATGCCGACTGTTGCTGAACCGTTTGTTTGTTCAATTAATTCTTCACCTGCTAACCGACCCGCTTCATAATTATCTGTTCCAATATAAGTAAAACGCTTACTTTTTGCTGCATCAGTATCAATAGTGATAACGGGAATCCCTTGATCTACTGCTTTGTTAATTAATGGAAGGAAGGAATTGTTTACAGCTTGAACGATAATCCCATCAACTTTTGATTTGATTGCCATATCAAGCAATTTCCTCTGTTCTTCTGGATTGGATCGTCTAGGACCTTCATATTCAATCGCTATTTCATATTCTTCTTCGGTATCTTTTGCACCTTGGCCTACTAACTCCCAATAATCATGCTCTAATTCCTCTCCAATTAAGGCAAAATGATAGCGAGGAATTGGTAAGTTGTTTGTATCCGCTTCCAATATACGGGCATTACTTGCTCTTGCTTGTGAAAAAAAGTAGATAGAAAACCCCACTGAAACAAAAAAAGTAATGGTGAGAACACTATAGACAAGGCGTTGTAATTTCATGTTCATCCTCCTTCTAACAAACAAAACATATAATTGCTTTGCTTTAATGATAGCACATCGGTTCATAACTCAAAACACATTGGTTATTCTATAATTCTAATAAGACTAATTCCATATTTTCGGAAATTTATAAACCATTTTATTGTCGTTAGATGGTACAATTAACGACAATAGAATAGGGCAAAGGTGATTTTTTGTCAAAGCAATCATTTATTATAATAGCTTCTTCTTTAGTTTTTATCGTTGCAATAGATGGTGTACTAATTTTTTGTCAAAGCCGCTTATACGTATGGATCTGTGGTTACTTACAATATTAGTCGTATGCCTGATAAGGGAAGAGGGAAGTACAATTTTCTTCCATGTCGCTAACGATCATACGTTAGGGTGTCCAGGGGGATTACAAGGAAATATGGTATCTATCTTAAAATGGATTAACCCTTCAAAGTATCCTGTCATCGTTCAAACACCAGTCAGCGACCTAGGTAATTATTAATTACAAATGACCTATCATAAAAAGCCTGCTCGTTTCTAATAACGAACAGGCTTACCTAACAGAGGTTGCCTCTGTCATCATCGTGAGGCAACGTTTTTATTATTTCATTTTCAATACAATTTTGCCCTTCGCATGATGACTTTCGCTCAACTCATGTGCTTTTCTAATATTTTCTTCTGTGAAATCAAAGACATGTCCAACTTGAGGTTTAACTTTACCATTAGCAAGCAATTTGGCTACTTGCTTTAAATCATCACCGAAGCCGCTAGAAAATACCCAATAGCCAGATACCTTAATATTATATTCATCTGCGAGTGTTTGATCTGGATTTCCGAGAATGGACACAATACGACCACCAGGCTTCACTACGCGACAACTTTTTTCTAATGTTTCCCCAGCGATGGTGTCTAGTACGACATCAATATCATGAAGAACTTGTTCAAAATCTTCTGTTCGATAATCGATCACTTGATCTGCGCCAAGGTTTTTGACGTATTCCTCATTTGCTTGACTAGCGGTAGTAACGACATAGGCACCAATCGATTTGGCGATTTGAATAGCGAGACTCCCTACACCACCTGCTCCAGCATGGATAAGCACTTTTTCGCCCTTTTGTAAGTTTGTTAGTTTTACTAAGCTCTCCCAAGCAGTAAGTCCTGCCAATGGAATCGAGGCAGCTTCTTCAAATGATAAATTTTCAGGGATTTTTGCTAAATAGTTGCTATTTACTGCAGTATAAGTAGCGTAACTGCCATTAGGGGAGAGAGCTGGCTTGGCAAACACGGCATCTCCAACTTGAAAATTGGTTACATCTGATCCGACTTCGACGATTTTCCCTGCCACATCCCATCCTAGTATAATTGGAAAAGAGAATCGTAACATTTCTTTAAAAAGGCCATTGCGGATATTCCAATCAATCGGGTTGACTGATGCTGCATATACTTCAATGATTACTTGGTCACGAGTTGGCACTGGAAAAGCGACGTCTTGTTCTTCTAATACATTTTTATCTCCATATCGGTTAATGGTAATTGCTTTCATTAAAAACCCTCCATTCCTTTTTCTAAGATTAGTATATTAAAAATCAACTCATCTACCAAAAATCTTGCTTCACCTTGTAAAATAGGTGAAATAGGATAAAGCGTAATACTATTAAAAAGACAAGCTTAACGTAATAATGTTAGAATAATAGGAAAATTAATTACTATACGGAAGAAGGGAACACGATGGATCTACGATTTGAACCGATGGGTGATCATGGGGTAATCATTACCTGCGGAGATGCGTTAACAGACGAGACATTTCATAAAGTAGTCGGACTTCTTCAGGTCTTAGAGCAGGCGCATGAATCTTGGATTGTTGAATGCATCCCAGGGTATATAAATGTGACTGTTCTCTATGATCCAATGAAAATATTCTATATCAAAATGGTGGAACAAGATGATAGAAATGTGTATACATACGTGGTAGATAGGCTGCAACAAATCACCAACCAAATTGAAGTTTTTTCTGAAACAGATGGTCAAACGATCGCTGTGCCGGTATGCTATGGAGGAATGTATGGTCCTGATCTTAGCTATGTAGCAAACTATCATGGTTTAACAGAGCAAGAAGTCATCTCTATTCATACAAGTGCAAGTTATCGTGTTCATATGATTGGTTTTGCTCCAGGATTTCCATACCTCGGCGGCTTATCAGAGCAATTAGCTACGCCAAGAAAAGATGTCCCAAGGAAACAAATTTCAGCAGGTTCGGTAGGGATAGCCGGTAATCAAACGGGGGTCTACCCATTAGCAACACCTGGTGGTTGGCAATTGCTCGGACGTACACCTGTAGCTTTATTTGATCCAGCATCCGATCGTCCTTTTCTCGTACAACCGGGTGATTCAATGCAGTTTTATCCGATTACGGAGTTAGAATATCAGTGTTGGGAGGCGGAAAAGTGATTCATGTATTAAAAGCAGGTCTCTTAACGACTGTGCAAGATTTAGGTAGATTTGGTTATCAAAAAGACGGTGTTGTTGCCTGTGGCGCGATGGATGCTATCGCCCATAAAACTGCGAATTGGATTGTTGGTAATCAAGCAAACGAAGCGACGCTTGAAATGACTTTATCAGGTCCTGTCATCGAATTTGAATCAGACGCTGTCATTGCAATAACCGGTGCTTCTATACAACCAACTATCTTTGGTAAAAAGATCGATCAACATAAACCAGTCTATGTTCGAGCTGGATCAATTTTACGCTGTGGTTACGCCGATTATGGTTGCCGTGCTTATTTAGCAATTGCCGGAGGTTTTGAGGTGGATAGAGTAATGGGAAGCAAGTCGACGTATTTGCGGGCAAAACTTGGCGGTTGGAAAGGCCGAGCGCTAAGAAAAGCAGATCAGCTTCCCATTGGTAAGGAAACAAACCAGCAGCTACTAGTAAAACAGAAATTAATCCATCGGTTACAATCAAATGCGGATTTTTCACAAGCCAATTGGTCTGTTCCAGTCTGGGACTATGGTATAAACAGAAAAAATATAACTGTTCGCGTAACAAAAGGCAAGCAATTTGACTGGTTCACGGAAACGAGTAGGCAACAGTTCACTTCTCTTCGCTATCAGATAACTAATGAATCGGATCGAATGGGTTATCGTTTGCAAGGCGCAGCGTTACAACTAAAAAGCGACCAGCAACTATTATCTGAAGCAACGTCCGTAGGAACAATTCAAGTACCTTCGAACGGAAAACCGATTTGTTTAATGAAAGATAGACAAACAACAGGAGGGTATCCAAAAATTGCAGAGGTTATTACAGCAGATATCCCACGTATTGCGCAAGCAAAGCCCGGAATGTTCTTGAGATTTCACTTCGTTTCCTTAAATGAAGCAGAACAAGCATTACTAAACCAAAACCAGCGAGAAGAGCAACTGCAACTTGCTATTCGTTGGAAACGGGAGGAGAGATAATGTGAAACGAATTGATATTAACTGTGACATGGGAGAAAGTTTTGGCACCTTTACCAAAGGAAATGATGAAGCCATCATGCCATATATCACCTCAGCCAATATCGCTTGCGGTTTTCATGCAGGGGACCCAGCTGTAATGGAGCGCACCGTTCAGTTAGCGTTGCAACATCAAGTGAATATCGGTGCACATCCAGGATTACCTGATCTTGCTGGCTTTGGTCGTAGGGAAATTGCCATTACGCCAAAAGAAGCGTATCAGTTAGTTGTCTATCAAATTGGGGCACTATCCGCTTTCGTTCATGCTGCAGGAGGAAGGCTCCATCACGTTAAACCACACGGAGCTTTATACAATATGGCGGGAAAAAACCGCGAGTTAGCAGAGGCAATTGTAGAAGCGGTTGTTCGAGTTGCTCCATCGTTAGTTATCTATGTTCTACCAAATAGTGAGCTACAAGAAGCTGCACATCAACGGCAATTGACTACTGCAACCGAAGTGTTTGCCGATCGTACCTACCAAACGGACGGATCATTAACACCAAGAAATGAGCAAAACGCTTTAATTACAGATACTAATCAAGCGATGAAACAAGTGCTGGAAATGGTCGAGAATCATACCGTAACGTGTACGGATCAATCAAAAATAACGATGAAGCCAGAGACGATTTGTATTCACGGAGACGGTGCGAAAGCAATTGATTTTGCTCAAACGATTTACACCCAGTTAACACAAGCTGGGATTTCGATTCAGTCATTGAAATGAATTTTTTTAAAAAATGGGTTGCATTATGATGCGTGATGTATTAGACTAACAACAAGTTAAAATATTCAAAAAATTCATATGCGATGTTCTTATCAAGAGAGGCGGAGGGAATGGCCCTACGATGTCTCAGCAACCAGCCTAATCAAAGGCCCGGTGCTAATTCCATTAGACACATAACGTGTTCTAGTAGATAAGAAGAATGACTTTTCAAGTTAAAGACCTTCTTCTTATCGAATAAGGTCTTTTTTGTTTTTCCAGAAATCGTGAAGGGAAGTCATGAACAGATAAAAATACGGGAAGAGGTGAAATCGATATGACAGATTTTACATTACAAACAAAGTTGGCCCAGTTAGGCAATCATAGTGATCCAGTAACGGGCGCAGTGAATCCACCAATTTATTTTTCCACTGCATACCAGCATAAAGGACTCGGTCAATCGACTGGATATGATTATACTCGTACCAAAAATCCGACGAGAGCCATTTTAGAAGCGGGAATTGCTGCGTTAGAAGCAGGCGAGCAAGGATTTGCTTGTAGTTCTGGTATGGCGGCAATTCAATTAGTTCTTTCCCTATTTTCATCACGGGACGAGATCGTTGTTCCTGATGATATATATGGTGGTACATATCGGTTACTAAAACATTACCAAGATGCTTATGACATTCGCACCACGTATGTAAGCTTTACCGATATAGCGGAAGTAGAAAACTGTATCACGCCGCATACGAAAGCAATTTTTATCGAAACACCAACCAATCCATTGATGCAAGAAATTGATATTGCCTCGTATGCGGCATTAGCTAACAAACATCAGTTGTTATTTATTGTTGACAACACCTTTTTAACACCCATTTTACAACAGCCCATAAAACTAGGGGCAGACATCGTGATTCATAGCGCAACCAAATATATTGGTGGTCACAATGATGTTCTAGCTGGACTTGTGGTGACGAAAGGTTCAAAGCTCTCTAAACTATTGGCAGAGTATCATAATGCTTCAGGAGCAGTCCTTTCTGCGATGGATGCTTGGCTAACAATTCGTGGTTTAAAAACACTAGCTCTACGCGTGAAGCAACAACAAAGTAATGCGCAGCAACTGGTGGCATTTCTAAGAAATGATCCACGCATTGCAGATGTACTATATTCTGGTAAAGGGGGAATGCTGTCCTTTCGATTACAAAAAGGAGAATGGGTAGCGCCGTTTTTAGAGCAGCTTAACTTAATTACATTTGCGGAGAGCTTAGGAGGGGTGGAAAGTTTTATTACCTATCCAGCTACGCAAACACATGCGGATATTCCAGAAACAGAACGTGTTGCCAGAGGAATTGATGACCGATTGTTACGCTTCTCTGTTGGAATTGAAGACGCGAATGACTTAATAGCAGATATTCACCAATGTTTAGATCATTTAGAAGAATAATAATAAAAGAAAGAATGAGATTATATTGACAACAAAAACAAGTGTAGCGCCATTTCGAGCAGATCATGTAGGGAGCTTATTACGTCCAGATAACTTATTGCAAGCAAGAAAAGATTTTCAAGAAGGAAACATTTCGTACGTCGAACTTCGTGAAGTTGAGACGAAAGAAATCGCACGAATTGTTGATAAGCAGATTGAAGCGGGACTAGATGTCGTTACCGATGGTGAGTTTCGTCGTCGCTTTTGGCACACAGACTTTTTGGAATTGTTAAATGGGGTAGAAGGGTATGTACCAGAAGTAGGGTATCAATTTAATGGAGAAGAAACCGAGCGTTATAATGTCCGTAATATAGGCAAAATTTCTTTCGATCCTGATCACCTCTTTATTAAAGATTTTAAAGAATTCAATGCCATTGTCAATGGGCGCGCTGTTGCCAAACAAACAATTCCGAGTCCTAATCAATTGTTTAATCCAGGAATTCGCGATACATCAATCTATCCAGACATTGAAGACTTTGCCAATGATATCATTCAAGCGTATCAAGATGCTGTTCAAGCATTTTATGACGCTGGTGTTCGCTACTTACAGTTTGATGACGTTTATATTGCTAGTCTTTCCTCGCCAGATATTTCTTTTGAAGATGGAGAATTCAGTCGTGAGTTTTTAATTGATTTAGCACTACGTGTGGTCAATGGCGTATTAGCAGATAAGCCAGAAGATTTAGTAGTTACGACGCATCTTTGCCGGGGAAATTATCGATCAAACTGGGCGTTTGAAGGAAGCTATGACCTAATTGCACCAACCTTATTCGCAAAAGAAAAAGTGAATGGCTTTTTCTTAGAATATGATGATGAGCGCTCTGGGGGATTCAAACCACTCGGACAAATTCCTGAAGGGGGTGCGCGTGTTGTCTTAGGTCTTGTTACCTCAAAAATAGGCGAACTAGAGGAGAAAGAAGTAATTAAAGCACAAGTAGAAGAAGCAACAAAATATGTACCGCTAAATCAATTATGCCTAAGCCCACAATGCGGCTTTGCCTCCACTCATCACGGAAATAAATTAACCGAAGAAGATCAGTGGAACAAGTTAAAGTTTATTGTGGAGACAGCGAAAGAAATTTGGGGCGAATAATATCCTTAGAATGAAGCGAAACGACATTTGGTCGTTTCGCTTTTTGCTGTTTAAAGAGGGGGATAGCAACAATATTGGGAAAGTTGCAACAACATGCGAGAAGTTGCAACAACACGGCAAGAAGTCGCAACAACATGCGAGAAGTTGCAACAACATCGGGAAAAGTTGCAACAACACGGCAAGAAGTTGCAACAACATCGGAAAAGTTGCAACAACACGGCAAGAAGTCACAACAACATCTAAAAATCCTTTAATCCTAGTGCATCGTACGTAACATGCATGTGAAAAAGATTTACTGCTGTGCTTAAATTATTTGAGTATGGAATGTAGAATAGGTATGATAATAGGGAATAGAATATATATATATATAATTTATCTAACGGGAGTTGTTTTATTTGGTTGTATCGGTTCTTATTCTAATTGTATTGATTTTATTAAATGCGTTCTTTGCAGCATCAGAAATCGCATTAGTTTCCTTAAATGATAATAAAGTAAAACGAGAGGCGGAGCGAGGGGATAAAAAAGCGATAATGCTTGATAAATTACTCAAAGAGCCTGGTCGTTTTTTAGCTACGATTCAAATTGGGATTACATTAGCAGGTTTTCTCGCTAGTGCGTTTGCTGCTGATACCTTTGCTACTCCTTTAGCGGCAGCGCTATATGATATGGGTGTTCCTATCTCCGAAGCCATTTTAAATACAATTTCTGTCATTGTGATCACGATATTACTATCCTATTTTACCTTAGTGATAGGTGAACTAGTTCCAAAACAGTTAGCCTTACAAAAAGCTGAAGCAATTGCTAATATTGCGGTAAAACCACTAACATTATTATTCAAAATCAGTTTACCAGTCGTTTCTTTCTTAAACTTTTCCACCAACACACTTGTACGTTTGTTCGGTGTTGATCCCAATGCAGAGAATGAAGAAGCAACTGAAGAAGAAATACGTATGATGGTCGATATTGGCGGAGAAAAAGGAACGATTCGTTCGGATGAAAAATTAATGATTAATAACATCTTTGAATTTAATGATAAAGAAGTTTCGGATATTATGACGCATCGAACAGATATGATGACTATCGACATTGACACACCTTTAGCGGAAGTAGTCGACGTGGTCAATGAAAAAAGATATACGCGCTTTCCGGTTTATGAAGGTGATGTCGACCATATCATTGGGATCCTACACACAAAAGATCTTATTTCCTTTATTAATAAAGTGAATGATTCCTTCCAGCTACGGGATATTTTAAGGAAGCCTTACTTTGTGATGGAGACGCAACGGATTGATGCTATCTTTAAAGATATGCAAAAAAATAATGTCCATATCGCGATTATTGTTGATGAGTATGGTGGCACGGATGGATTAATTACCATAGAAGATATTATCGAAGAGATTGTCGGGGAAATTTCTAGTGAGCATGGTGTGTCTGATCAAGAAAACCATGAGATAACGAAAATATCAACATATGAATACTACATTGCTGGTTATACCCACCTGTATGATATTGAATATCAACTAAGCTTAGATCTTCCTGTAGAAGATTATGAAACACTAAATGGCTTTCTTGTTGGGAAAATTGGCTATATTCCTGATCCAGGGGAAAATCCGTCGATCACCTATAAAAAAGTTACGTTCACGGTAGAAGAAGTATCTGAGAAGCGCATTGAAAAAGTGCATGTAAAAATCAATAATGAATAACTAGTACTTCTCCATAAAACCACGGCTATCTAAGTCGTGGTTTTTTTATGTGGATAAGGAAAATTCCTTGTCTTCTGAAATAAATTATTATTTTAAATTATATATATATATTATTCCGACTAAAAGCATAAGAATTAGAAAAGAAAAATATAAGTAAGGGGGGGAAATTAATGATTACGTTGCGGGATGTGTCAAAAACGTATCACCGTAAAAAGATTAGCACAGAAGCTCTAAAAAAAATCAATTTGCAGATAGAAAAAGGGGATATTTTTGGCGTGATAGGCTACAGTGGTGCAGGCAAAAGCACACTCGTACGATTGGTGAATTATTTGGAACGTCCGACAAGTGGAGAAATCACTGTGGATGGCAAGCATTTAGCAGAATTAAATCCACATAACTTAAGAGAAATCAAAAAAGAAATTGGCATGATTTTTCAGCAATTTAATCTGCTAGAGTCAAAAACAATTTTTCAGAATGTTGCCATGCCACTAATCCTTGCAAAAACAAATAAGCAAGTTATACAGGAAAGGGTTACAGAGTTATTAGCGTTTGTTGGTTTGGCTGATAAAGCAGCTAGTTATCCAAGTGAATTATCTGGTGGACAAAAGCAGCGAGTGGGGATAGCTCGAGCACTTGCTTCTAAACCAAAAATTCTACTCTGTGATGAGGCGACATCTGCTTTAGACCCACAAACGACACAATCAATTTTGGATTTATTGAAAAAAGTAAATGAAGAATATGGCATTACAATCTTGTTAATTACACATGAAATGGCCGTAATACAACAGATTTGTAACAAAGTAGCTGTGATGGAGGAAGGAAATATTATTGAAAAAGGATCAGTAGTATCTGTTTTTGGCAAGCCGAAACACCCTACCACCAAAGGTTTTGTGCAAACAGTAGTTAAAAACGAGTTACCGTTTAGCATTAAGACAAAGTTAAAAAAGAACCAACAGCAGAAACTTTATCGATTAGATATGATTGGTGATCATACGATGGAATCTATTTTTTATTATCTCTTTCATACCTTCCAGTTGCAAGTGACTGTTGTATTCACCAATATGACAGAGATTCAAGATAGCGTTCTTGCAGTATGGTATATCCAAGTCGAGGGAGAAGAACGTAACAAACAACAAGCTTGGTCATTTTTAGTAGAAAACCAAGTTAATGTAGAGGAGATTACTATCTAATGTTCGATACAAGTATTACTTTCGGTCAATTCATTCAAGCGATTATAGATACTTTGTATATGGTTGGGATGTCATTATTAGTAGGGACTATTATTGGTTTGATACTAGGGATACTCATTGTCGTTACTCGACCAAGTGGTGTAGTTGAAATGAAATGGATTTACGGCATTTTAAACCCAATTATAAATATTGTTCGCTCGGTACCATTCATTATTTTATTAGTAGCTATTATCCCATTCACACGAGGAATTGTTGGGACATCTATCGGAACTACTGCTGCAATTGTTCCATTAATTATTTTTATTTCTCCGTTTATTGCCCGATTAGTAGAAAACTCATTACTTGAAGTAAATCCGGGAATTATTGAGGCTGCAGAAGCAATGGGAGCAACCCCATTCCAAGTTATTTGGTATTTTGTCTTACCCGAAGCATTTGGTTCACTCATTCTCTCATTAACGACCGCAACGATCTCCTTAATCGGGGCAACAGCCATGGCTGGAACCGTAGGCGGGGGTGGTGTCGGTGATTTGGCAATTGTTTATGGTTATCAACGTTTTGATACGTTTGCAATGGTTTCTACTGTTATCATCTTAATTACTTTTGTGCAAGTCATTCAATCTATTGGTAATGCGTTAGCACGTTTGATTAGAAGGAATTAAATAGGGAGGAGTACCTAGTGACAGGATGGACGAAACATGATCGTTTTCAAGCATTATTACAAGGAGAATTTACCGATCGACCAATTGTTAGTTGCTGGCATCATTTTCTTGAATACGAACAAACTGCAGAAGACTTAGCAAAAGCAACCATTATGTTTGCGAAAAAATATAATTGGGACTGGATAAAAGTCAACCCAAGAGCAACCTACTTGGCTGAGGCTTTTGGTAATCGCTATGATTTTACCGATTACGCCTCGGTCTTCCCGAGACAGACACATGCGGTTGTGCAAAAGTCAGAAGATCTGCGTTTGATAAACAAAGTAGCTATAACCGAATCTGCTCCGCTGCAAGAACAACTAAAAGCGGTTAAATTGATTCGAACCGGTCTTCCAGGCACACCAATCGTTCAAACGTTATTTTCACCACTCACGATATTGCTGTTTTTATCAGGAAATTCATCTTACGTTGATCAGAAGATGCATGGAAGTGATACACCTTTAGCAATAGATAAGCTTATCTATTCAAATAGATCCAGTGTGCATCAGGCACTTCATGAAATTGCGCTTACCATGGCGGCGTATGTACAGGAATTAGAAACTATTGGTGTAGACGGGGTATTTTATGCTGTCACAGGGACGGCAAATCCAGACTTGTTTGATGAAGCGACGTTTAATGAATTATCGCGACCATATGATTTGATTGTTTTACATGCAATGGAAAAAGGACAACGTATTTTGCATACTTGTGGGCCTAATGCCCATCCAGAACGATTCGATGATTATCCTATCGAAGGAATTAGCTGGGATACCAAAGCAGCGGGAAACCCTGATCTTACTGTATCATTAACCAAAACAAAGGTAGCCGGTGTCGATTATCATATCTTTGCTGGCAATCAGGAAGAGTTAATTGCTCAGCAAGCAAAAGAAGCATTACAACAAATAAAAAAGCAACCTTTGCTGCTAGCACCTAACTGTGCTGTTTCGGTGGATGCTACAGAAGATGCGCTGCATACATTGCGACAAAGTGTTTATTCATAATGAAACAAAATGTATTATGAGTGAAAATGGGGGATAACGAATGAAAAAGTTATTGATTTTATTAGTCTTAACGATGTTTAGTTTAGCAGCTTGTGGCGATAAAGAAGCAAGTGATGAAAAAAAAGATATTATTATTGGTTTTGGAGTAGGAACATATGAAGAACAGTTTCGGAATGGTATCTTACCGTTATTAGAAGAACAAGGATACAATGTTGAAATTAAAGTATTTTCACAAAATATGCAAGTGAATCCGGCAATGGCTGAAGGTGCCATTGAAGCGAGTGTTTTTCAAAGTACCGCTTACATGGAAGGTATTAACGACGAATTAGGTATCGACATGGTACGACTGAATTATGTACCAGGTGCTCCTCAAAGCCTTCGTTCCGTCAACCACGAAGCATTAGATGAAGTAAAAGACGGGTCAACCGTCGCTTTGCCAAATGACCCTGTTAATCAGGAGCGAGCCGTTCGAATTCTTGAGGATTTGGGTTGGGTTAAAGTAGCGAAAGATGCAGGCACAACAGATTTTAATATCAATAGCGTATCAGCAGGAGATTATGATATTTCATTTGAAATTTTAGATCCAGCACAGATTCTCGCTTCATTAGAAGATGTTGATTATGGCGTGGTAAACGGGAATTATATTGCAAATTCAGGTCAAAAAATAAGTGATGGCTTGGCCGTAGAGGATACACCAATGGAGCATCGTATTATTGTGTCGGTTTTAGCAGAGGATCAAGATACAGAATGGGCAAAAGATCTAAAAGCAGCCTATGAATCAGTAGCATTTGAAGATTATATTTTATCCGAAGGGAAGTTTGATGGCTTTATTTTACCAGAGGCATGGGAAAGCAATTAACACCATCTGATGGAAAAGAAATTTTAAAACGAAGAGGTGTTTGTCCATGAAAAAACGAATTCATTTTATTGGTGGCGGACAAATGAGTGAAGCAATTATTCGTGCTATATTGGCCAATCGTACCGTAAGCATAGGAGATATTACTGTGACTGATGTTATCGCAGAGCGAAATGCGTATTTGACTGAAAAGTATGGTGTTACAACAAGTGATTCACAAGCTCCTCTGTTATCTCATGCTGATATCATCGTCATCGCGGTTAGGCCACAAGACGATTTAGCTACCATTAGTAATGCAATACGTTCTTATAGTAAAGCTGAAACGACGGTAGTATCGATTGTTGCTGGTGTGTCACTAGAAAAGTTTGAATCTTTATTAGGAAAAGATCGATCCATTGTACGTGTTATTCCAAATACTTTAACAGATACTGGGCTAGGCTATAGTGGTGTTGCATTAAACGCTCAAGCAAAAAAAGAACAGGTTGATTTTTTGCTGCATGGTTTTGGAAAAGTCATGTATGTAGTGGAATCTTTGATTGATAGTTTTACAGGATTTGGTGTGGCAGGGCCTAATTATGTTTATTACTTTATTGAATCATTAGCAGATGCAGGCGTGTTAGCGGGTTTGTCGCGACATCAGGCATGGAATATCGCATTGGAAAATGTGACAGGTGCAGTAGAAATGTTAAAAACATCGGGTAAACATCCACGACAATTACTAGATATTAATAATTCGGCAGGTGGTGTTGGTATACATGCTTTATATGAGCTAAACAACTCTGACTTTGCAGCAGGGTTGCAAAGAAGTGTGTTAGCAGCTATAGACAGAACAACCGCATTGGGAAAAGAATAGAAAGGAGCATCATATATTGGCAAAACTTGAATGGGATCATACCGTGCATTATGTTAAACAGTTAAACACTGCGATGAAAACTTTCCTTGCTAATGGCTTAATTGCCTTTCATGGAGGTTCACATAAAAAATGGGGAACTTGCAACGCCCTAAGTTATTTTGATTTATGTTATATCGAGTTTTTAAGTATTGAAGATCGAAATTTGGCGAGATCGATCTTAGATCCGAATGATGTTGTGAAAGATGCAGTTAAGCTGCTACCTGAACGAGAAATCTTCAGCCGCGTCGCATTACGAACAGATGATATCGAGGCGATTGCGAATCGACTAGATGCCAAAAACATAAGCCACTCACCGATAATGGATGGAAAACGAACAGATGCGCAAGGGAATTTAATCGAATGGTATATGATGACTATTCCTGGAGATTTTCACGCATTACCCTATCCATTTATAATCCAATGGAAATGTGCAGAAGACGTAAGGAGAAAACAACTACAAGATATAGGTGCAATTGGTAAGCACCCCATTGGAAATATAGCTATAAATCAAGCAATCTTTGAAGTAGAAAATCCAAGAGATGTTGTCGAACATTGGCATGATATTTTTGGAATAGACATTCTTAACATAACAACTGATGAAGCAAAGTTACTAATAGGAGATAAAATATTTTTATTTAAAAAAGGCCCTACTAATCAATTAAGGAAGTTAGCGTTTAAGTTACATGGATTACAGCTATTAGATCACACGTTTAAAATAGGTGAAGGAAGATATCAAATAAGTACGAAAAAATAGCGTCTATTACAATAGAATATCATCTCCAGATAGGATTTAAATAAGAAAAATCATACTAAACACGCTGGAATCAAGATTTATAAGATATCAACATTCGACATAAAAAAACTATTTTCACAAATGTTACATTTATCATATGTTTCTTAGTCCTTTTTTAGTATAATGATAGAGGTGTGAAGTTATAGATATATAATCAATCATTATTATGGTTAAGGGGCTATCGATAATGTACAAAATTGAAACATATGAAGAGCAGTCGTTTGCTATGTATCAATTAAGCAATGAAGATGACACGTCATGGATTACTGTCTGTCCGGAACGTGGTGGTATTATTATTGGTTACGGGGTAGATGGAAGAGAATATCTATACCTAAACAAAGAAACACTCTATGATCGTAAGAAAAATATTCGGGGCGGTATTCCAATTTTATTCCCTATCTCTGGACAATTAGAGAATAAAACATATAATTGGGACGGTAAATCGTATGAAATGCCGAATCATGGACTTGCTCGTATCCATCCTTGGGAAGTGATAGATACGAATTGTGATGATGAAAAAGCTTCGATCTCTATTCTGTTTGAAAGCAGTATCGGAACAAAAGGAACTTTTCCATTTGATTTTGAAGTTGTATTTACGTACACACTAAAACAAAATCAATTGTTTATTCATCAATCCTATCGCAATTTAGATAGTAAAAAAATGCCGATTTATCCTGGCTTACATCCATACTTTAAATCAAAATCGAAAGTGTTGAGTTTAAATACTGAAGTGGACACTTATTTTGACTATAATGATAACCAAGAGAAATCATTCAATAAAGAGATTAATTTGGAAGGCTTAAAAGAAGCGGTTGTACTTGAAACAGAGCATCAAAAATTAGAAGCACAATACGATGAGGATATCGATTTACGTATTGAAACCGCAACTGACTTTCGTTATACTGTGCTTTGGACTGAACAAGATAAAGAGTTTGTTTGTATTGAACCGTGGACAGCCACAACAGGGGAACTGAATCGAAAAGAAGAATTAATTATGGTAGAACCAAAAGATTCATTAGAAACATGGGTAAGCTTTCAAATTGTTTAATAGATAGGTAGTGAGCAATCACTGCCTTTTTTGTGTTCAAAAATAGATCTGTCTGGTAAAAAAGTAAGGAATTATGATAAAGTAGTTGCCAGATTAGTGCTTCATGACCTAATTTGGCACATGAATGTTGAGAATTTATCAGCCGTTTTGTGGGTATATGTGAGGTTTCAGTTGTGCGATTTCTCGCTCATTTCGGATCGATTTTTCCCAAATTAAATCACGATCTGCATCAATAGTGGCGAATTTTTTCATAATTTCTTGATGACTTGTTGCATTTTCTTGTGGTATGTGTTGTTGGGTTTTGTTCAGTTGGTTGAGATCTTTTTGCATGGTAGATTGATTATTCTGTATAACAGCTTGTTCTTGCCGTAAATTAGTTAAATCCTCGCGCATGAGCGTCTGTTCTTGCCGTAAGCTAGTTAAATCTTCACGCATGAGCGTCTGTTCCTGCCGTAAACTAGTTAAATCCTCGCGCATGAGCGTCTGTTCCTGCCGTAAACTAGTTAAATCTTCGCGCATAGCAACTTGATCATCTCTTAAGATACGTTGTTGCTCTTTCATATCCGTAAGTTCTAATCGCATCTCCGAAAACATATTCATTAGTTGTCCAAGTATATCTTCTAGGCGGTTAAATCTTGCTTCTACTTCTGCTTCCATCTATGTTCAACTCCTTTTGCACATGGTACTAGTATAGCTGATTTTTCCTTAGTATTCGATAAAAAAATAGCAAAAAAAACTTACCATTTCTTTATTAATCAATCAAAAAAGCAGAGGAGAATACCCCCTCTGCCTAAATAATGTTATAACTCTTTTCCATTTGTTTCAATGATATTTTTGTACCAAAAGAAAGAATCCTTTTTTGATCGTTTCATGGTGCCGTTTCCTTTATTATCGCGATCTACGTAGATCATACCATAACGTTTTTTCATTTCTCCTGTAGTAAAGGAAACGATGTCAATTATCCCCCAAAGGGTATAACCAATCACATCCACGCCATCATAGTTTACAGCTTTTTTGACAGCTTGCATGTGTGCCTCTAAATACTCGATACGATGATTATCATTGATAGACCCATCTGCTTCAACGGTATCAATCGCGCCAAAACCATTTTCGACGATAAATAAAGGAATTTGATAACGATCATATAGTCGATTTAATGTGTAGCGTAATCCAGTTGGATCAATTGCCCAACCCCAGTCGGTTGATTGAATGTATGGATTCTCTACACTTTTAGCCATTCCCCCGTTTACAACGGTACCGTCGTTTTTCTCTTGAGCATCACTTTTTACAGTGGTAGACATGTAGTAACTAAATCCGAGATAATCAACTTTCCCATTGCGTAAGATTTCCTTATCACCGTCTTCAAAAACAATATGGTATCCTTCTCGTTCAAATTCTTTTAAAACGTAGTTTGGATAGTATCCACGTACATGCACATCAGGAAAGAAGTAGCGTTCACGCATTTCTGCTTCTGCAAACATGACGTCCTCAGGATTAGAGGAATACGGATAGATTGGGACGTGGGAAACCATCGCTCCGATTTGAAAATCGGCATTAATTGCTTTTCCTTTGGCTACCGCTAAAGCACTTGCAACTAATTCATGGTGACCAGCTTGAAACATCACTTCACGAGGATTTTCTCCTTCATGCACGACTACTCCGGAATTAGTCCATAAAAATATCGGGTTATATACATCCATTTTGTTATTAATCTCATTAAAGGTAAGCCAATAGTTCACTTTATCTTTGTAGCGATTGAAACAAACCTCAGCAAATTTAACAAAGAAATCAATTACTTTTCGATTGCGAAAACCACCATATTCACGAGCTAGATGTAGGGGCATTTCAAAGTGTGATAATGTGATTACAGGTTGAATGCCATGTTTAAGCAACTCATCAAATACATTATCATAAAATTGCAGTCCTGCTTCGTTAGGCTCCTCTTCAACGCCTGTTGGAAAAATTCTGCTCCAAGCGATCGACGTTCGTAGACATTTTAAGCCCATCTCAGCAAACATGGCAATATCATCTTTGTAATGATGATAAAAATCGATTGCCTTATGATTTGGATGAAATTTATCCGGTTCAACCGTTTCGGTAATTTCTCTGGGCACTCCGTTAGCACCTGCTGTCATCACATCAACAACACTCGGCCCTTTACCAGCTTGGTTCCATCCTCCTTCAAATTGGTGAGCGGCTAAAGCACCGCCCCATAAAAAATTATTTGGCATTTTGGTCATTTTTCTTCCTCCTATTGAACCACAGTTCATATATTGCCTTCTAAGTTGTTGTCGGTTTTCCCCTGGGTGATTCCTTCTTGATAATCATCTGGATTTGTGACGCCAATTAGAGTTGGAAAACTATATCCAGCTTGTTTTATTGCATCTTGATTTGATGCAACAAGTAAATCCTCCGTTAGATGGTGAATGGTTCACCGTCTAATGGATGACAACCTTCATTATTTGTTTGACAAACACGAATAATATAATTATATGTAGCATATTAGCTCCGTGCAGTCAGCAAATGAGGTCGCTTTCCGAAGGCATCGCCTCGGGCCCACAAGACGTGGGTCAGTTAGACGTTGTCACACGACGTGACGGTTTCAGTCTAACATTCCTTCATCTCCGAAAGTGGATCTTCGGCTGATGCTTTTCCTTCAGGAGTCTCCCCCATTTGCTTCCTTCACTTATTAAAAAAACATATAAATTAAAGAAAATAAGATGCAATGTTCGCGTTTTATTAAATAGAAATAAATTATGAAATTGACTCAGGTTAATAATAATTTCAACATATTCCAACCCGTTCTCTTCTCATTATAATTCTTGGTGTGGCCTTATTTTAACAGAAAATGATAGAAGTCAGGAATTTTAATTAAAAATAACCATCTGTTAGAAACAGCCTTCTTAGAAATGGAAAACTGTTTGATTTTTCAAAGATTATCTACAATTATCGTCAATCGCATTTCTTTAGTAATGCGAATAGCGAATGGTTATAAAATGAAAATAGTTTATTACAAGATGGCTCTTATCTCTTTTTTTAGGAAAGAGTAAGCATACCATCCTAGAGTTAGCAATCAAACCAATTGAAAAAATAGAGCAATTAATGGAATAATAATAGTAGTGAAAAATAGGGAGGTAATCGCATGATCGGGTTTATCGGTTTAGGAATTATGGGAAATCATATGGCTGAAAATTTGATTGAGCAAGGGTATGATGTTGTGGTGCATAATCGTACCAAATCAAAAGCAACCAACTTATTAGAAAAAGGTGCACAATGGGCAGATACACCGAAGGAACTTGCTAAACAAGTTGATGTGATTTTTACCATGCTAACAAATGAAGAAGTAGTAGAAACGTTTGCTTTCGGAGAGGATGGCTTTATAAATGAATTTGAAGGTAAATTGTGGGTCGATTGCAGTACGGTTGGTCCAAAAGCAAGTGAACGATTTGCTGAACAGGCTTCTACACAAGCGGTTCGATTTCTAGATGCACCAGTGTCTGGATCAAAAATCCCAGCGCAAAAAGGAGAGCTAATTTTTCTTGTCGGAGGTAAGGAAGAGGATTTAGAACAAGTACGTCCGATGCTTGAAGTTATGGGAAAAGATATTCAACATCATGGTAACCATGGCAAAGGGTCTGCAATGAAATTAGTCATTAATTTAATGTTAGCTCAGGCAACGGCGGCTTTTTCCGAAGCACTAGCATTTGGTCAATCCATTGGATTAGATAAACAAACCTTAATGGATACATTATTAAATAGTCCAACCACTGCACCTATTATGCAAGCGAAACGAGACAAAATGTTAAACGAGGACTTCAGTGAACATTTTCCGTTAGAACATATGTACAAAGATTTACATTTAGTTAGTGAGGCTGCTTATGATAGTGGTGCTTCTTTGCCAATTGCTAGTTCTACGAAAGAATTGTATAGTCTAGCAAAACAACACGGGCTTGGCAGAGAAGATTTATCAGCTATCTATAAAGTATTTCAAGCGAGCAAGCGTTAATGGTTTCGATCAGAAAAGGTATAGCGAAACTATTTACCATAGCGATCATTATTTATGCAATTTTACACTATATTGATGTATTATTCCAGTTAACTACCGCATCAACATTACTTGGCTTAACTGGAATAATCGTATTTGTTTCAGGCGTCCTCCTGTTATCCATGCGCACGATAACAGTTCCGCTATTTTTATTTCTGATTGCATTTGTTATTCAAGTCATGACAGGCCATTCCCTTGTCAGTATGATTATTGAAGGTTCCATTGAAATGTCTAATTTAATAACTTTGCTCTTAATTGTCCCGGCAATCAGTTGGATTTTTCAAGAAGAGCCCTACATTGAAGCGATTGTACAAGTAGGCAAGCAATTGTTTGATACGAGTAAGAAATTTTACGCAGGAATGATGCTCATCAATCAGATCATTGCTTATTTCTTGTTATTTGGTTGTATTCCGATGATGTATCAATTTGTGAATGACTTTCTGCCATCCAAAACTGGGGAGGCGTGGGAATATTTTAAAGGTACCGCATTGTTACGGTCATTTGCTTTAACAACGCTATGGGTCGTTAGTATTCCAAGTTTCGCTTTTGCAGTCGATCATTTAGGTGCATCACTTGGCTGGTCGATTTTACAAGGTTTCTTTATCTCTATGCTTGGTATCGCACTCGCTTTATTCTTCCTTGTACAAAAAGAAAAAACATATCAAATGAACTTTACTGCTGGAATACAAGAAGAAATGCATACCAGACTTCACAATAGTATGAAGCCACATGAAGCAAAAAGGTTAGTGACTGAGTTTGTTGCATTGTTTGTTTCCATGTTCAGTACCATTCTGCTTATTCATTTTGTGGTAGGTTTGCGTTTACTCGCTGTTATTCCACCGATTATTATGATGTGGACCATCGGTTATTTCTTATCAAAAAAACGGTCAAAACAGTTGGTATTGCACACAAACACATACATCACGGTCCATATTCAACAGAAAGCACAACAATTTAGCGTATTACTAGCAGCAGGTATCTTAATTTATTCAGTTACGCAATCGGGTGTTGGTGAATACATGATAGATGGTTTGTTTTATCTTGTCGATGTGATACCGTTTATGAATTTTCTAGCAGTCATTCCATTTATGGCTATTGTCTTAGGGTTTCTAGGACTAGGACCACTTACAGTTATTGTCCTGGTAGCAGGTATTCTAGAAAGTGTTGCCTTACCATTTCCACCTGAATTAGTCGTACTCGCAATGACATCTGGCAGTGTTATTTCGGTAATGCTTTCTCCAGTTGTACTGCCAGTTATTATCTTAAGCACAACGAACCGCTTAAGTATTATGAAAAATGGGATTGGCTTTAATTGGGGCTTCGCGGTAATTTTTTATTTTATTGTGCAATTATATATACAGGTTGTTTGGTTTATTATCGGTTGATTCTCCTATAGAATCAACCTTTTTCTTGTATAAAGAAATCTTCTGGTTGATAATAAGAAGTAAGTCATTGTGGACAGATACAAGCATACAGAGCCGTGCATGATAGCATATATAAAAAGAAAAAATCAACAAGACAGATTGGAGCAATGATCATGGAGCAATCATTTGAACAGTTCGGATTAAGCACTACGATTGTAGATGCCTTACACAACTTACATTTCACCAAGCCCACAAATGTACAACAGAAAGTAATTCCCCACTTATTAAGAGGCGAGGACCTTGTTGTGCAATCAAAAACAGGGAGTGGAAAAACTGCTGCCTATGGTATCCCGCTTTGCGAAAAAATTGATTGGAACGAGAATAAACCCCAAGCAGTAATTTTAACACCTACAAGAGAGCTAGCGGCTCAAGTACAACAAGATGTGGAACATATTGGTAGATATAAACGGGTGAAAGCGATTACTCTTATCGGCAAGCAATCGTTTGAAAAGCAAAAATTAGCGTTGAAACAAAAGAATCATCTGGTGGTTGGCGCACCAGGAAGGGTGTTGGACCATTTAGAAAAAGGTACACTCTCCTTAGAAGCAATCAACTATTTAATTATTGATGAAGCGGATGAAATGCTCAATATGGGATTTATTGATCAGGTGCAAGCGATCATCGAAAAATTCCCTAAAAACCGTGTGACAGCTTTGTTTTCTGCAACCATTTCATCGGAGTTAGAAGAACTTTGTCACAAATATATGAAGCAACCGTTAACCATTAAAGTAAAGGCGGATAAACAAACCACTAATATTAAGCAGTTTATCATTCCGATCGATCCTGATGAGAAATTTGACTTATTACAAGGAGTGTTAATAACGGAGAATCCTGATAGTAGTATTGTTTTTTGCCGTACTCAAGCAGAAGTAGATCGCGTTTCAAAACAACTAAAACGATTGAACTATCCATGCGAGAAACTTCATGGAGGAATGACGCAAGAAGATCGTTTTAGCGTAATGGGCCAATTTAAACAAGCTGAGTTTCGCTATTTGGTTGCTACCGATATTGCTGCGCGAGGAATAGATGTAGCTGATATACCGTTGATTATTAATTATGATATGCCACTGGAAAAAGAAACGTATGTTCATCGAGTTGGTAGAACGGGACGAGCAGGAAAGACTGGGAAAGCCATTACTTTTGTAACGGAGCAGGAAGACGTGTACGTGAAACAGATAGAAACGTATATTAACGAAGAAATACCGATTGGCCAAGCTCCCGCTCAATTGGAAATTAAAGCGCATAAAACAACTTTTACCCAAACAATCAACTCCAAACCGAAACCTAGAAAAGTGAAAAATGATCAACTGGATCAGCAAATAATGAAGCTTTATTTTAATGGTGGAAAAAAGAAAAAAATTCGAGCGATCGATTTTGTTGGGACACTTACTAGTATTAATGGAGTTTCAGCTAATGATATTGGTATTATTTCCATTGAACATAGTCACTCCTATGTTGATATTTTAAATGGAAAAGGTCCGCTTGTGCTAAAAGAAATGAAAAATAAAACAATCAAAGGCAAGCAATTAAAAGTTCATCAAGCGAGAAAGTAACGACTACCTTAATACATGAGGTAGGTATCAAACTGTCATTGATACAAATGGTAAAGAATGATAATTGATCGCAAGGCGCTGGTGTTAGGATGACAGCGTCTTTTTGCTATAACAGCAAGGTTTTAAGAAAGGAGTAGTTTCATTGAAAATACTAATCAAAGTGAACACAGTAAAGGAAGGCGGAAAACTAATTAGAACTCCTTTATCTAGCAGTTCTAAAAAGATTGATAATATTCTTATAGATATTTCTACTTTAACAGATTATGATGTTGACAATCTCATCCATCATTGGAGCATATAAAATGTTCATGTAACAAGTGAAATTGTGAACATTTTATGATAATGTACGTTGTTTTGTTGTTATTATATACCCCTAATGGTATTATAGGTTTATAAATAAAGGTAATACTGGAGGTTTTGGAATGGGTAAACGTATATTGATTGTTGGTGGTGTAGCTGGTGGTGCTTCGGTTGCTGCAAGGGTACGTCGCTTAGATGAAGAAGCAGAGATTATAATGTTTGAAAAAGGTCCCCATGTCTCTTTTTCAAATTGTGCTCTGCCATATCACTTAAGTGGTGAAATTGAAGATAGTAATAAATTAATATTAATGAATCCTGCGAAATTTGATAAAAGGTATCATATAGAAGCAAGAACAAATAGTGAAGTTATGACCATTAATCGTACGAAAAAAACAATCACAGTAAAAAACGTACAAACAGAAGAAACTTATGAAGAAGGGTATGACTATTTAGTACTCTCTCCAGGTGCGAGCCCAATTGTTCCTCCACTTAAAGGTGTGGACAGTCAACATGTTTTTACCGTAAGAAATGTCGTTGATATAGACAAACTAAATCAATTTGTACAGCAACAACATATTAAGAACATTGCGGTGATTGGTGGTGGTTTTATCGGGTTAGAAGTGGCTGAGAACTTGGCATACGCTGGGAAAAACATTTCTTTGGTAGAGGCACAAAATCAAGTAATGGCTCCATTTGATTCTGACATGGTTCAGATTTTGCATAAAGAGCTGATTGACAAAGGAATTAACCTTGTCTTAAATGATGGCATTACCCAAGTAGAAGAAAGTCAAATTGTCTTAGCTTCAGGAACTAAAGTAGCAGCGGATGCTGTGGTGATGGCAATTGGTGTGCGTCCAGAAACAAACCTAGCAAAAGAAGCTGATTTAGCAATAGGGAAAACAGGTGGTATCAAAGTAGACCATAATTATCGAACCACAGACCCTGCTATCTACGCTGTCGGAGATGCGATTGAAGTACATCATAAAATAACTGGTGCAAAAACTCGTCTTGCTTTAGCAGGCCCAGCGCAACGACAAGCAAGAGCAGCAGCTGATCATATGTATCACATTCCACATCGTAATACCGGGGTGATCGGGTCTTCTGGAATAAAAATCTTTGATTTAAACGCTGCGTCGACTGGGATAAATGAGAAGCAGGCAAAAGCTGCAAATATTGATTACGATTTTGTTTATATTATTCCTACTGATAAAGTAGGTATTATGCCAGAAAGTAATGTAGTGCATTTTAAATTACTATTTGAAATTCCAACTGGACGAATTTTAGGTGCTCAAGCGATCGGTAAAGGTAATGTCGATAAACGAATCGATGTTATTGCAACCATGATTATGATGAATGGTACAGTAGAAGATTTAAAAGAATTAGAGCTTGTTTATTCTCCAATTTTCGGAACAGCCAAAGATGTTGTTAATCAAGCGGCATTGGTAGCGTTGAATATATTAAATGGCGCAATAAAACAAGTAAAAGTGTCTGAGGTCCGAGAACTTGTTGAAAGTAATGCATTTATTATTGATGTAAGAGAAAAAAAGGAGTATGAAGCAGGTCATGTAAAGAACGCAAAAAATATTCCATTAAGCGAATTTAGAGAACGGTTAGATGAAATACCAACCGATCAACCGGTATACGTGCACTGTCGTTCTGGACAACGTAGTTATAATGCAGTTGCTTCGTTAGGCAATGTGGGATATGAACATGTTTATAATATATCTGGCTCTTTTTTAGGGATTTCGTTATTTGAATACGTAAATGATAAAAAGCAAGCTAGAGAACCAATTGTGACGAAATATAATTTTAAATAAAGGTTGAAAGAAGCTATTGATCCTCCCATTAGTAAGATGTTCTAAGGGAGGATTCTTTCTTTTAATAATTTTGAGCATATTATTCTTGCATGCTCTTTTGTTTTCTTATAAAATATTTATTGTCGTATTTATTCTCTCTATTGGAGGAGTACCCAAGTTCGGCTGAAGGGGATGCACTCGAAATGCATTAGGACGGGCAACTGTCGCGTGGGTTCGAATCCCACCTCCTCCGCCATTTTATTATCATGTTACATAGTTATAAAGTCCTTATTATTTGTTTGGTAGCTAGTAATATTCTCATGTTTTCACATTTTAAAAATAACCTAAATATGGTATTGTATAGAAAAAATTTCAACTAGGGGGATTCATACTATGAAAAGCACAGGCATTGTTAGAAAAACCGATCATTTAGGGAGGATCGTTTTACCAAAAGAGTTACGTAGATCTTTAGAAATTGCAAATAAAGATCCATTAGAAATTTTTACAGATAACGATCGAATTGTATTACGAAAATACAACTCTCAAAATGCATGCATGATTACTGGAGAGGTAAGAGACGATAATCAATCATTCTTTAATGGGAAAATTATTCTAAGCCCTGAAGGTATTGAACTATTAAAAAAAGAATTACAATCATAATAGATTGATTGAAAAAAGCAAGTATATCATTTAAAGGTACACTTGCTTTTTTGCATTTAGAAATTATAATTCACCCCATATTTGTCATTCCATGCGTCGATCTCTTTTCGAATTAGCACTATTTGTCCAATATGATAAGCATTATGTAGGGTGAGGTACGATAAATTTTCTTGCCATTTGTTAAGTTTTTCCTCACTTGCCTCGGCTATTGCTTTATCCCAAGCGTTAAAAATTGCATCAAGCATGACCGTTTTTTGTAACCAACTTTCCTGGTGATGATAGGTAAACGTCTGCTCCGTACGGGGTAAATCTCTATATGTTTTTTTGTGATTGAATTGGTCTAATTCCAATTGATTATAAAAAATCAAATGCTGAACAATTTCAGTTATCGAATGCGGTTGATTTTGTTTCTTACACATCGCTTCTTTCTCTGATAAACCATGAAGGGCACTTTTTAGTGAAACGAACCATGTGTTTTGATTATAGGTTGCTTTTAATTGGCTTTGTAAAAATTGTCGTAATGTCATTACTGATCGCTCCTTAAAAATACTATATAATTATTATATCGAAAAGTTTGCTAGTTTTATGCTACAAATATAACTTTACCTGTTTGTAGAGGTGAAAAAAGGAGTTAACCATGGAATTAAGGCAATTAAATTATTTTTATGAAGTGGCCAAACAACAAAGTATTTCTAAGGCAGCACAAGCATTACATGTGTCGCAACCTGCTCTAAGTAAAACGATTAAAAATCTTGAAACAGAACTTGGTATGACCTTATTATTGCGTACCAATAAAGCAAGTGAATTAACAGATGCAGGGATGGTAGTGTTCGAATACGCCAAAAAAATTAGTCGTGATATGGAGGATATGATGACCATTTTACATGACCTAACAGAATTAAAACGTGGAGAAATTCATTTCGGTCTTCCGCCACTTATTGGTGGTCTATTTTTTCCTCATATCCTAGCAGAATTTCATAAGACATACCCGAATATCAACATAGTAATTACCGAGTATGGTGGTGCCAAAGTAGTGAAAAGTGTAGCTGAGGGAGAACTAGATTTAGCGGTAACAGTACTACCAATTGATCATACTTTATTCGATGCGTATCCTATTGTAGAAGAAAATATGCAATTAATGGTACATCATCAACATCCACTAGCCTCTCGAAGCACAGTAGATTTAAGTGAGTTAGAACAAGAGGAATTTATTTTCTACCATGAAGACTTCGCTTTACATGATATGATGTGGAACAAGTTTTTAGAAGTCGGATATGAGCCGAAAATTTTATTTAAAAGCTCCCAATGGGATCTCATGTCGGCAATGGTGGCAGCAAATTTAGGGATAACTATTTTGCCCAAATCTATTTGTGAACGTGTGCAAAACAGTGCAGTGAAAGCAATAGATTTAACGCCTGATATCCCGTGGAATCTAGCAGTTATTAAAAAGAAAGATAAGTACTTGTCTTTTGCAGGACGCACCTTTATTCAATTTATTCGCTAATGAAGTTATAACTTTTAGTTATGTATAACATAAAATATATGTATTTTACGAATACTCCTGACTTCGATATGCTAAATACAAGGCATGCTGGAGTTAGGAGTGTTTTATATGAAAATAGGTACCATTATTATTCAAATTTTGCTGATTCATATTTTTTTATTATTAGCTATTGGGTTAAAACAGTTACTTTCCATTCCATTACCTGCATCAATGATCGGTTTAGTTCTGTTATTTTTAGCACTCGTACTAAAAATAATTAAATTAGAATGGGTAGAACAAGGTGCGAACTGGTTAATGGCTGAGTTACTGTTATTTTTTGTTCCTTCAGCAGTCGGTATTGTAAATTATAATGAAATTGCAAGTTGGCAAGGTGTTGAGATGGTTTTTATTATTGGCATAAGCACATTTATTGTCATGAGCTTAACGGCATTTATTGCTGATTGGATTGTAACAAAGAAAGGAGAGAAGGTTGGATGATCATAGTATTGGTAACAATCATGACATATGTTTTATACCGCTTTGCTAAACAACTAAATAAAAACAGTAAAATTCCATTATTTCATCCACTGTTGTTCACACCAGTACTCATTATCATCATCATATTCGCGACACATTTATCAGCCAATACGTATTTAGATGGCGCAAAATTGCTTACCCATATGTTGGGCCCAGCAACGATTGCATTCGCGGTTCCTATTTACAAGCATCTACCTGTTCTAAAAAAATATCTTGGTTTAATTTTAATTAGCATTACGTCAGGTTCGTTAATTGCTGTTTTTTCCTCTTTTGGTTTATCGATGCTACTTCATTTAGATCGAAGCTTTTCTGTTAGCGTATTACCTCGTTCTATTACGACACCAATCGCAATGGAGGTATCCAAAGATATTGGGGGATTGCCTACACTAACAACTGTTTTCGTTATTATTACCGGCATTGTTGGGGGAATGATCGGGCCGTCTGTAATTAAGCGATTTGCGATAAAAACTCCTATTGCCAAAGGACTTGCGCTTGGCATGAGTGCACACGGTGTTGGAACGAATAAAGCGATGGAATACGGAGAAGAAGCAACAACTTTCTCGACTTTAGCAATGATTCTTGCTGCAACGATTACAATTGTATGGGGGAAATTGTTAATCCCGTCGCTAATCGGATTATTATAATGAAAAAACGAACGATAGATGATTTAAAATAAATGTCCATTCGATAGACTATTTATCCGAATCATGCATCGTTCGTTTTTTTATGTTTTCCCTTCAATAATTACGCTTCAAATAAAGGACTAACTGATTCTTGGCGATATACACGCAGAATCGCATCACTAAATAGGGCCGCTGCGCTAAGTTGTGTGATCTTATCACTCCATTTTTCTTCTGGAATTGGAATGGTATCTGTTACCACTAATTCTTTAATGGAAGATTCATTGATCTTCTGTGTCGCAATTCCAGAAAGAACTGGATGGGTAGCAGTTGCGTATACCTCTTTTGCCCCATTATCGATGAGTGCTTTAGCTCCAGTTGTTACACGTCTACCAGTATCGACAATATCATCAATCAGAATCGCTGTTTTTCCATCGATATCTCCAACAATTTTTAATTCAGAGGTATCGACATCTTTAGGGCCACGTCGATCCAGAATTGCAATTGGAGTATCTAATCTATCAGCGAACTGTCGAGCACGCTTCACACTACCATGATCTGGGGCAACGACGACAACGTTTTCTAATTGTTTTTCTAGAAAATAAGAAGCTAATATTGGAATCCCAGCTAATGGGTCCACAGGTACATCAAAAAATCCTTGTGTTTGTGTAGCATGGATATCAAGTGCTAGAAGACGAGAAGCACCTGCTTTTTCAATTAAATCAGCAATTAATTTTGCTGTAATCGGTTCACGAGCATTTGTTTTACGATCTTGACGCGCATAACCATAATAAGGAATAACAACATTGATCGTTTTGGCGGAAGCCCGTTTTAAAGCATCTAACATGATTAATAATTCCATAATATGTTGATCTGCTGGATCACAAGTAGATTGAATCACATATGTATCACAACCACGAACACTTTCTTCAATATTGATCTGTACTTCGCCATCACTAAAGGTTTTAACGGAACAATCTCCTAACGAAACACCAGTATGTTTTGCTATTTTTTCTGCTAGAGCAGGGTTTGAACTAAGAGAAAATATTTTAAGTTCTTCTAACTTATTAATTGACACAAGCTTCGCTCCTTTTTTCTAAACATATCTCTTTCAATTGTAAAACAAAAGAGGAAAGAATGCCAGTTATGGTTGATCGATTAATTAGGAAATATAATTTTACACATATTTTATAAAACGTAAGCGACGGATAAAGCGATTTCTGATATAATGTTTATTTAGTGACGATATACATATATTACAAGTTTTGATGGGAAAGGACGTGTCAGAATGACCATCCTTGTAACAGGTGGAGCTGGCTATATTGGTAGCCATACCGTACATTTTTTAAAAGAACAAGGACAAGATGTCGTTGTTCTAGATAATTTGCAAAAAGGTCATCGAAAAGCAATGGCTGCTGTTCCCTTTTATCAAGGAGAACTTAAAGATGAAATATTATTAGATACAATTTTTGATACGCACGCTATAACAGCTATTATCCATTTTGCTGCGGATTCATTAGTCGGTGAGAGTGTGAAAGATCCATTGACGTATTATGAAAACAATGTCATTGGTACCCATACATTAGTGAAAAAAATGGTAGCACATGATGTGAAACATATTGTATTCTCTTCAACAGCAGCAATTTATGGGGAGCCGAATTCAATTCCAATAGTAGAGAATGATCCCACGATACCAACAAATCCATATGGTGAAACAAAATTGGCGATTGAGAAAATGTTAAAATGGTGTGATCAAGCTTATGGTTTGAAATCAGTTTGCTTACGCTACTTTAATGCAGCGGGAGCAGATCCAAAGAGTAAGATTGGCGAAGATCACGAGCCTGAGACGCATCTAATTCCAATCGTGTTGCAGGTTGCACTTGACCAGCGTAGCAGTGTTTCTATCTTTGGCGATGATTACCCAACAGAGGATGGAAGTTGTGTTAGAGACTATATTCATGTTGTAGACTTAGCTCAAGCACATTATTTAGCTGTGCAGAAATTAAAGCAAACGCAACAGAGTGCTGTTTACAATCTTGGAAATGGACAAGGCTTTTCGGTAAAACAAGTTATTGATACTTGCAGAAAAGTAACAGGACATGCAATTCCTGCAAAAATTTCTCCCCGTCGAGCTGGCGATCCGGCGACATTGGTAGCTTCCTCAGATAAAGCTCGAACAGAATTGGGATGGGAACCACGATATGTTGACCTTGAAACAATCGTACAACATGCATGGAATTGGCATCAAACACATCCAAATGGATTTGAGGACAAATAAAGATCAAATAGGAGGAAATAGATATGAGTTGGAAAGAAGTCTATCAGAAATGGAATACATTTGATCAATTAGATACAGAACTTCGTAATCAATTGGAAGCTTTAGCAGAGGATGAAAAAATATTAGAAGATAGTTTTTATAAAGAGTTAGAATTCGGTACAGGTGGTATGCGTGGAGAGTTAGGACCTGGCTCAAACCGTATGAATATATATACCGTACGTAAAGCGGCTGAAGGAATGGCGCGCTACATAGAAGAACAAGGAACAGTTGCTAAATCTAGAGGGGTCGTCATCGCATATGATTCACGCTATAAATCACCTTTGTTTGCGATGGAAGCAGCTAAGACACTTGGTTACCATGGAATACAAACATACGTATTTGATGCATTACGACCAACACCAGAGCTTTCTTTTGCTGTAAGATATCTACATGCTTATAGTGGAGTTGTTATAACAGCTAGTCATAATCCACCTGAATATAACGGTTTTAAAGTATATGGTCATGATGGAGGTCAACTTCCTCCTGGACCAGCCGAGAAGATCGTAGCAAAGGTAAATGAAGTTGAAAATGAATTAACCATTCCAGTAGCAGACGAAGCAGAATTAAAGGCTAATGGTAACTTGCAAATCATTGGTGAAAAAGTGGATCAAGCCTATTATCAACAATTGCAAACAATTATTGTTAACCCAACTATGATTAAAGAAATAGCAGATGACTTTAAAATTGTCTATACACCATTACACGGAACTGGTAACTTGCCAGTGCGCGAAGGCCTAAAAGATATGGGCTTTAAACACGTGGAAGTAGTTCCAGAGCAAGAATTACCAGATCCAAATTTCTCAACCGTTAAATCACCAAATCCAGAAGAACATGCTGCATTTGAGCTAGCGATGCAACAAGGAGAAAAAACAAATGCAGATATTTTATTAGGAACAGATCCTGACACTGATCGCGTGGGTGTTGCCGTTAAAAATGAAGACGGTAAGTATCAAGTGTTAACTGGAAACCAAGTTGGTGCGCTCTTACTAAATTACCTAATTAACGAGAAGAAAAATCAAGGAACACTAGCAGATAATGCAACCGTATTAAAAACGATTGTTACCTCTGAAATAGGAAGAGATATTGCTAGTAAACATGGATTAGAAACAGTAGATACATTAACTGGCTTTAAATTTATCGGTGAAAAAATTAAAGAATATGAAGAAACAGATGCAAATAGCTTCTTGTTTGGTTATGAAGAAAGCTATGGATATCTAATCGGTGACTTCGTAAGAGATAAAGATGCAGTACAGTCTTGTATGATGATTGCAGAAGTCGCAGCTTACTATAAAACAAAAGGCAAGACGTTATACCAAGGTCTCCTTGAGATTTTTGAAGAATACGGCTACTATTTTGAATCCCTACAATCATTAACGCTAAAAGGAAAAGATGGTGCAGAACAGATTCAAGCACTACTTAAAGCCTTTCGAAACGATCCACCAAAAGTAGTGATTGGATCAGACGTAGCTGTGATAGAAGATTATCAATCAAGTGAACGTACTCTAGTAGATAACGATCAACATGAAACGATCACTTTACCTAAATCAAATGTATTGAAATATAAATTAGCGGATGGTTCTTGGTTCTGTTTACGTCCTTCAGGTACAGAACCGAAGATCAAATTCTATTTTGCAGTAAACGGCGATACATTTGCAGGAACAAAAGAGAAATTACTGAATTTAGAAACAGAAATAATGGATCGCGTCCATCAGTTAACAAAATAATAGAACAAAAAAGGTGCCTCTTGCGAAAAGCAAGAGGCACCTGTTTATGTTGGCTTGGATGTAGTAGGGTGTAATAGCACAATATAATACGAACTCTCTGCAAAAGTGGCCAGTGATTTGGTCTAAACCTATTAACAACAAAAATTCTCCTATATTAGCCCTGATGAATTAGGATAAAACTTACTTAGTCATATTGATTACCATTTAAGATATTATCAAAGAGAAGTCGATCTGGCTATCCATCTATATGGACAGTAAGTTAGGAGAAGGTTTACCAAACAGATAGCCTTGAAAAAGTTAATACCCTCTTTGTTTTAACCAATCAAAATCTTCTTCCGTTTCGATTCCTTCTGCCAGCGGAATCGAACCAATTTCATTTGCTTTTTGTAAAAATTGTTCTGCTACGACTTGTAGCTGCTTGTTATGGGCGACTCCTTGCACGAACTTCATATCTAATTTCATGACATGAGGCTGTAGGTCTGCTAATAAATTAATAGTGCTATGTCCAGTTCCAACGTCATCTAAAGCATAGTTAAATCCACGGTCTTGATAATAATGTAAGATGGTTTTTAAATGATTTACATCGTCGACTTTATCTGTCTCTACTACTTCAAATACCAGTTTTTCTGTTGCTAACGCAAGGTGCTCAGCGAGTGCTGTCGTCGAGCGTAAACAAAATTCAGGAGAATAAATGGAAGTAGGAATAAAATTTATAAACGCTTTAATACCTTTTGGGATGTGTATGGCATGGCGAACAGCGGTTAGTCGACACAAACGATCTAAAGCATATAATCGTCCGCGTTTTCTAGCGGCATCAAAAATAACATTAGGGTAAATAATCGAACCTTCTTCATCTGTAAAGCGAGCAAGTAATTCATAAGCATAAACGCTCTTATCTGCGTTGAGAATAGGTTGATAGTGACAATGAATTTGCCGTTTTTGAATTACTTTATCAATCCATTGTGCTTCAACTACCTCTTTAAATTCTAATAATGGGCGCCATTCATCATCGTGAATACGAAAGAAAATGTCGTCTATTTGAATATGATCGACACTAAAATCATAAATACTTGTTGCACCATTTTCATTGGTAAATATATTGCTGTTTTCGATACGAACAGGGATATCGTGTCTGCTTAAAAAGTCGTGTATTATTTGAACGAGTTCAGCTGCATTCTGCTGCTTCAAAGTCAGTTCAACTGTTAGTTCTGTGATTGCACAATGATTGCAGGACAATAGAACTACCTCATTTCTATTTTATAGTAGAATACTTTAGTTTTATCATAATAATACCTCAGTTACTAGAGATAAGTCCAAATCAGAAAAATTTAAACTACTCTTATTTAATGCAAAAGAAAAGAAGCTGCGCGAAGGCAGCTCCTTTTTTACATTAAATTTATTGGTGATACATGATTGGTGCACCTGGTCCAACCGGAATTCCGATTGCCATCCAAATAAATAGGATAATAATCCAGCCGATTAAAAAGGCGATAGAATAAGGGATCATCATAGATATTAATGTTCCAATTCCTAGTTTCTTCTCGTAGCGTTGGGCAAACGCAACAATAACAGGGAAATAGAGTAACAATGGTGTTACCATATTGGTCACGGAATCAGCAATTCGGTAAACCAACGTAGTAAACTCAGGTGAATAATCTAAGTTCATCATAATGGGTACAAACACTGGTGCTAAAATTGTCCACTTTGCAGAAGAACTCCCAATAAAGAAATTAATGAGCATGGTTAATAAAATAAAGACAAGAATTAAACCAAAACCATCAAATCCGGTACTTTGTAAAAAGTCAGCACCTTTATAAGCGATAATAGTACCTAGATTTGTTTCACGGAAGTAAGCGATGAATTGTCCTGCCGTAAAGGCTAACGCAATATATCCACTCATACTTGCCATTGTATCGCCCAATAACGAAGTTAAATCTTTATCATTGGTAATTTTCTTCACTGTAATCCCATAGACAAGACCTGGAATGAAGAAAAGAATAAAAATAACAAATACAAGCGAAGCAAAAAATGGTGAATCTAAATAGGATCCATCCCCACGCAAAGGTCCAATTGAAAGGTAGGCCATCACAATAAGTGTAATGAGAAAACTAATTCCGGCATATTTTAGGGCTTTTTTCTCGGTAGCCGTTAAATAGTCAATTGATTCATCTGCTTCCCCTTGATACTTACCTAAACGCGGTTCAACAATCTTATCTGTTACCCAAGTGCCAAGCGCTGTGATGAGTAGAACAGAAAATGCTGCGAAATACCAGTTCATTGAAACGGCAATAGTTTCCGCATAAGCAGGATCTATTGTTGAAGCTGCTTCAGCTGTTAACTCCTGTAAAATAGCATCGGTGGAAGTTAGAAATAAATTCGCTCCAAAACCTCCAGATACACCAGCAAATGCAGCAGCTAATCCTGCAAGGGGGTGTCGTCCTAATCCAAGGAACAAGACAGCACCCAATGGTGGTAATACCACATACCCAGCGTTAACAGCAATACTGGACATAATACCTGCAAAGACTAGTGCAGCTGTTAGCAGGCGTTTCGGGAAAGAAAAAACAGTTGCTTTTAATGCGGCATTCACTAAGCCTGTTTTTTCAGCCAAACCTATCCCTAGCATCGTAACAAGCACAGCGCCCAATGGAGCAAAGCCAACAAAGTTGTCTACTGCATGTTGAAATATGTATTGGAGTCCACTGATGCTAAACAAGTTAGTGACACTGGTTGTTTCTCCTGTCGATGGATTTTCGACCGTTACCCCTGCAAAAATACCTGATAAAATAATAACGAGTAGTGACAAGATTGCAAATAACAAAAATGGAGAAGGAAGTTTATTGCCTAACCATTCAATGCCATCTAAAATCCGGAAAGAAAATTTTTTCTTTTGTTTTGTCAATGTTTTTCCACCTTTTCCGATTATTTTTGTCAACATTCTCGGTTAAAATAACAGGATAGAAAAAGAATGTCAAAACATTTGATTATTTTTAGAGAATTAATCTGATTTTTTTTGATTTATTTGCTTTAGATGGATCTTTTTACTGAATTGAAGTGTTGGACGCACGAGAAACAAAGCACTACCAATAATGAAGAGCCATATTCCAGTGAGTGTGGTTGCTTCCCACAAGAATAAGATACTTCCAACGACAAACAAAATCCCAATAAACACATCGTTTAGAATATAAAAGAATTCATATCGACGATAGATTACAATTTCATGATTACCAATAGGAAAATCTAATTCATAAGCGTGCGTTTCTTGTTTATTAATTTCCATGGTTTCACCTCCGATTAACCTATACCCAACTACTAAATTCATTAATCATTTGAATTGAGAAAGTTTGTTAAGTAGAATAATGGTGAAACCTTTTTCTTTGTTTCATCGTCAAATTTTAGCAGGATTATTTTCTCGCACTACTTTGTATTAGAAGTAAATAATGTTTGTATTATACTAAGTTAGTGATAAAATAGGTCGAAGGGAAGAGGTGCTTTTATGGTAGAAGAGAGAAGAACGGCCAAGCGAAAGAAGAAAAAAAGAAAAGGATTAAAAATAACGCTGCTCATAATTGGTATCATAATTCTTGGTATTGTTGCATTTGCTGTTTCCGTTTTAATGGATGCTAGACAAACGGTGAATAATGAGATTCATCAAGGAATTGATAGCATTGATACTGAGGTAACAAAAGAAAAGGTAAGAAACCAACAACCGTTAAATATATTACTTTTAGGTGTAGATGAACGTAAAAATGATTCAGGAAGATCTGATGCATTAGTCGTTGCGTCGATTAACCCCTCTAATGAAAGTGTTCAGTTAGTGAGTATTCCAAGAGATACAAGAGCGGAGATAGTCGGTCACGGGACGACAGAAAAGATTAATCACGCCTATGCTTATGGTGGCGCAGATATGTCGGTTAATACAGTAGAAAATTTTCTCGACATTGAGTTAGACTATTATGTCAAAGTGAATATGCAAGGGTTAGAAGAGCTCGTTAATGCTGTCGGTGGCATCACTGTAGACAATGAAATAGCGTGGACGGATTCTGGTTATTACAAAAAGGGTTATGATTATGAATTAGGTGAGATTGACTTAAATGGTGCTCAAGCACTAGGTTATGTTCGTATGCGTAAGCAAGATCCAGAAGGAGACTTTGGTCGTACCAAAAGACAGCGAAAAGTTATTGAAGCAATTATTCAAAAAGGTGCATCTGTAGGATCGGTTACCAAAATAAGTGATGTATTAGATGTACTAGGCTCCAATGTAGAAACAAATATGAAATTTAATGATATGAAAAACCTATTTTTAAATTATCGAAACACACGAAAAAACATTTCTACTTATATGTTAGATGGCCACACGCAAATGATTAATGGAGCTAGTTATGTGATTATTCCAGACGAAGAAATTCAAAAATTCCATGATATGATTGAAAAATAAGGTTCTCTGTCAAATGTGGTGGTGTCATTTTCACTCCACCATCTCTTTTATTACACTTACATTATTAATCATACTTGTACCTGAACCGCAGGGGAAATATACTCGCTTCCCTCGGGCACGGCGTCGGGCACACAGGACGTGGGTCAGTTAGACGTTGTCACAGGACGTGACGGTTTTCGTCTAACTTCTAGCCGCTTAACCAAGTGGATCTTCGGCTCGTGGGACTGCGATTACTCGTCCGATCGAAAACATATGCTGTTCCCGCAGGAGTCTCGCATATTACCTCTGCTTTAGGGGAACAAAAGAGAGGGGATTGACTGTGTTTTTTTTGCTTCGGTGGAACCTTTGATAAATCAAGGGATAACACCACATTTAGTATAGAGCCAAAAATAAAACAAACGACCTGTTTTGCACAATCAGCAAAACAGGTCGTTTGTTTTCTATTCATTATTCTTTATTTTTTTTCAACATACCCAGTAACAATGCCGTAACAATCGTTCCTGCAGCAATTGCTATCAAGTATAGTAATGGATTACCTTCCATTAGGAAGAGTACAAAGAGACCTCCGTGTGGTGCTTGTGTTCCAATTTGGAAAGTCATGGATAGAGCACCTGCTACAGCAGAACCGGCTACCGCAGCTGGAATAACACGACCAGGGTCTGCAGCTGCAAATGGAATAGCACCTTCTGTAATGAAGGAAGCTCCCATTATAAGGTTTGTTGGTCCTGCACTACGTTCTTGTTTAGTGAATTTCCGCTTGAACAAGAAGGTTGCAACGGCAATTCCTAGCGGTGGAACCATACCACCAGCCATAATTGCCGCATGTGGCATATAAACACCGTCAGCAATCATAGCGAGTCCAAATGTGTAAGCGGCTTTATTGATTGGGCCACCCATATCAACTGCCATCATACCGCCTAGAATTAAACCAAGCACAATCGCATTTGCCGTACCCATGCTTTGTAACCAATCACCAAGTGCGGTGTTAAACCAACCAACAGGTGTTTCAACTACAAAGAACATGATCATACCTGTGAAGAAAATACTTAAAACAGGATAAAGTAGTATCGTCTTAATACCTTCTAAGGACTGTGGAACAACAACCAATGCTTTTTTAAGTAGAACTACAATATAACCGGCTAAAAATCCGGCAATTAGTCCACCGAGGAACCCTGAGTTACCCTGTGCTGCCATAAACCCACCAATCATACCTGGCGCAAGTCCTGGCCGATCGGCAATACTCATCGCAATGAATCCTGCTAAAACAGGTATCATTAGTCCTAATGCACTGCCGCCACCAATGGTGTTTAATGCTTCAGCAAACTTGTTGTAACCTGGTTCACCAGGTATGTGAGATTCAATTCCAAATAAGAATCCTAAAGCTACTAAGATACCGCCACCTACGACGAAAGGTAGCATGTGCGATACACCGTTCATTAAGTGTTTATAGAATGCGTTTTGCGTCGACTTTCCTTTTTCTTCAGCGTCATCGGATTTTGATGAGCCTGTTCCTTTGTAAGGACCTACATTTCCACTTACTACTTGTTCAATTAATTCTTGAGGACGACGAATACCATCAGTTACAGGAACTTCTACCACCGGTTTTCCTTGGAAACGATCCATTTCTACTTTGGTGTCTGCTGCAACAATAATGCCATCTGCTTGCGCAATGTCTTCACTTGTTAGAACGTTTTTTGCTCCTCCAGAGCCACGTGTTTCTACTTTCACATCATAGCCCAGTTCTTTTGCTTTATCACGAATGGCATCAGCCGCCATAAAAGTGTGTGCAATCCCTGTTGGACAAGCTGTAACTGCTAGTATTTTCTTTTTCGAACCGGTAGAATCATCCTGCGTAGGTTCTTCATCTGCAAGCTTCTCTTGTTCTTTTTGGTTAATTGCATCAAGAATATCTTCTTTTGACGGTGCATTTAATAGTGTTTGACGGAAATTTTCATCAATTAACATACTAGATAATCGTGATAAAGTTTCCAAGTGTTCATTGTTAGCACCTTCAGAAGCTGCAATCATAAAGAATAAATGACTTGGCTGACCATCTAATGATTCATAGTCAATGCCCTCTGTGGAACGACCAAATGCAATGGCTGGTGTTTTTACTGCACTAGACTTTGCATGTGGAATTGCGACACCATCGCCAATACCAGTCGTTGTATGTTCTTCTCTTTCTAAGATCGCTTGTTTATAGGCTTCTTTATCCGCTAATCTTCCAGCTTGATCTAACGTGTTAACGAGTTCGTCGATAACAGCTGTTTTGGAATTTGATTGAAGATTTACTTCAATCGTGTCAGCTCGTAATAAATCTGTAATTTTCATTGTTGAAACCCTCCGTTTCTTCCTTTGTATAGGATGAGGTTAAAAGATGCGATTCATACTAAAATATAAAATCTTGAGAAGTGCTAATTGTAAATCAACCGCTTACATTTAATGCAAGCATCTAATTGTATCAACCTCTTGTCATCATTATATAAAAAACGTTTGCAAAAATCAATCATTTTCTTTCAAAAATAATCATTAAAATTCAAAAAGATTAAAAATTAATCATTCTGGTGCATGAATATGGTTTCTAACTTTATGAATAGGACTATTAATTAAGCTGAAAAATAGAAGGGGGTGGATAATCATATTTTTCGAGGGAGTATTAGGTGAGAAGCTGCATACTGGTAGCAATAAAAAAAGGCGTTATTATGTCAAATGCACATAATAACGCCTTTCCAATTATTTCACTCCACAAAGTACATCCAATTGATGGTATTTATCATAATCCGATCGTTTGATTATAACTATTTTTATTTAAAAGTTAAATGTAATTGATTTTTAGCAAGCGCGATAGATGCTCGTCTCATCGTTTCTACTATACTTGCTTATTTGAATTTTAATGAAAGTTGATCGGTGGATTGTTTGAAGAGAATGCTTTAGAAGAGATGGCTTAATTTGAGTAGTTTTTTTGTTTATGGGTGGAAGCAATATACTCATAAAGTAGTTTATCAAGCTCTTGTGAAATCCGAATCAATTCTTGTTGGTTATCTTCTTTGTGATAATACTGATACATTTGTGAGCGTAACTTTTCTATCTCTTCTAGTTTTCTATCTATATGTTCCTTATTCGTTTGATACAATGTTTGATGCTCTTGGATTAATTGGATAATTTTCACCACCTATACATTCAAGTTCACACGTGTAGTACTAGTGTATCTTGAATCAAAAAGATTGTAAATATAGGAAAAAATGTTTTTTTGTCGAATAATGTAAAATTGATAGTGTTATTAGATTTTTAAGTGATTATGTATGTTTTTGAGACGTAGAATAAAAAAGGGGAGGTTTATTGAAAAAAAGATCCCCATAATAATGGAGATCTTTTCACTAATCAACCGGTATTACGCAACCCTGCGGCTACACCATTTATGGTTAATAATACTTCGGTTAATAGACTATTTAATACTTCATGGTCACTACCGTTTTCATTTTCTTTGCGAAGTTGCGAGATCAAATTGACTTGAATCAGGTTTAGTGGGTCTACTAATGGATTACGTAGTCGAACAGATTCTTTAATATTCGGTTTATGTTCCATTAATTCCTCTTGTTGTGCAATTTTTAGTACCATTGCTTTTGTTAAATTGTATTCTTCTACAATTTGATCATATATACGCGTTTGAATTGCAGTATCTTCTACCATTTTAGTGTACTCTTTGGCAGTTGTTAAGTCAGCTTTTGTTAGTGCCATTTGTAAATTATTAATGGTAGATTGGAAAAATGGCCATTTTTGATAGAGTTCTTGAAGTAAGGCTAAATCGCCAGTTTCTTCAATAAATTTATAAAAGCCAGTACCTGCTGCAAACCATGCTGGTAACAGTTGTCTACTTTGTGTCCAAGCAAATACCCAAGGAATTGCGCGTAAATCTTCAAAACGGTCACTACCTTTACGTTTCATTGGACGGGAACCGATATTTAAAGCACCTAGCTCATTTAATGGCGTTGCTTGGTTAAAGTATTTTAAAAATCCATCATCTTGGAATACTAATGATTGATACTTCTCTAAAGCATAGTCAGAGATTTTACCCATTGCTTGTCTTTCCGTTTGCGATGGAATATCGACTTGTTTCGTTGCATCATTTAATCCAGCTATGGCAGTCATCATCGTAGTTGTTGCTTGTTCTAAACTACGATAAGCAATATCGGTCAATAGATAGCGAGAAGAAAGCACCTCGCCTTGCTCCGTTATTTTCACACCATCGCCTAGTGTGATTGGTGGTTGAGATAGTAGACTGGTATTGAGTGGACCACCCCCACGCCCTAATGAACCTCCTCGTCCATGGAAATATTTTAATTTCACATTGAAAGAGGATGCGATCGAGTGAATCTCTTCCTGTGCTTGGTATAATTCCCAATTAGCAGTTAAGGTTCCACCATCTTTACTACTATCTGAGTAGCCTAGCATAATTTCTTGTAAATCGCCACGAGCTTGTAGGTGTCTCCGATATAAAGGAATACTAAATAAATGTTTAATCATATCAGGACCATGTTTCAAGTCGTCAATGGTTTCTAGTAATGGTGCCACATGCAATCTACTTTTTACATGCCCGTCTGGATACACACGATAAAGTCCAACTTCTTTTGCGAAAACAAGTACTTCTAACAAGTCACTAACGGATGCTGTCATACTAATTAAGTATACTTCGATTGCTCGCTCACCAAAGGTATCTTTTACTTCCTTGATCATACGGAAGGTATTGATCATTTCTTGAGTCTCCGCAGAAAACTCATCATAGATGGATATGAGTGGCCGAGGATCTTCCAGCACTTTAATCAAGACATCTAATTTTCCTTCTTCATCAAGTGCTTTATAATCAGGTGCTATGTTAACGTCTCGTAATATTTCTGCTAAAGCAGTTTCATGCTCGCCACTGTGGTTTCGAATATCTAATGTAGCTAGATGGAAACCAAACACATTGACTTGACGAATGACTTTACGCAATAGTTTAATTGGTGTTTTATTTGGATGATGTTGTTCTAAACTGTTTTGGATCATATATAAATCATTAAGCAATGCTTCTGCATTTTGATAGCCGAGCTCATGCTCCTGTTCCGTGTACTCTAATTTTCTTAACATTAAACCAAGTTTAATTCGGTACACTTCATCTTCTTTGTGCCAACCATTATAGTTTAAGGTTTTACGTTCTTGTTGAATAGAATCTTCAATTTCTTCACTAACTGCTACTTTCTTAGTCGATTGACTAAGTAATTCTTTCAATCGATCTAACGAGTCTTTATATTTGGAGAGCACAAGAGCGCGATGCTCTTTCAATGTTTGAAGCGTTGTATTTGCTGTAACGTTCGGGTTACCGTCACGGTCGCCACCAATCCATGAACCAAAACGTAGAAACGATGGTACATGCCATTGTTGATTATATTTTTCATATAATAAATCTTCAAGGTCTTGATGGAGGCGAGGGAGTACATCAAATAAAACTTTATCAAAGAAATATAAACCATTGGATACTTCTTTCATAACAGATGGTTTCTTTTCACGTATTTCTGATGATTGCCATAATATTGTAATTTCATTTTCAATTGTCTCTTGAATCACTTTTTTCGCATAACGTGTATAGGAGTGATCCCAAGCTTTTAATAAGCTAGCCACGCGTTGATGGATACGAAGCATGGTTCTTCTTGTTGCTTCGGTTGGGTGTGCTGTGATAACAAGTTCTAACGATAATTGCTCCAACAATTCACCAATTTGCTCTGGGGAAACGTTATTTTCAAATAAACGTTTCGCACCATCTTCTAAGGAGCCAGGCTGAATGATGGTATCATCTTGTGCTTGATATTCACGACGACGTCGCACACGGTAATTTTGTTCTGCAATATTAAACAAATGCAGATTGACTGAAAAAGCGCGAATGACATTCTCACGTAATGGGGGTTGCAGCTGATCGATTTCTTCTTTGATTTGCATATAGATACTTGGATCCTGTGCATCTCGAAGTGAAGTTGTCAAAGACCGAATTTTGTTTACCTTCTCTAGTAATTCTTCGCCACCTTCATGATACAAGACTTTGTCTAATATCTTGTTCAAATATTCGACATCACGTCGCAATGATATTGTACTTTTCTCATCTGTTTTTACTTCCATACATTCACTTCCTTTCGTTTCTTCCTTTTTTAAACAATAGTAACTTTTACCTGCGGGAACAGTTAGCGCCAACTGTGAGGTGTTAATGTGTGTTTTTACTTGAAAGACATGTGTCTATCATAACATGTTTTTTTGATCAAAATAACAGAAAAGTTTGTATTTTCACCTAAATATAAACGCTATCATATTAGAAACAGATTGAAAATAGCCTTTTCTGAATAAAATAATCTTATTGTAAGATAGTTTACCAAAATTCTTGTGATTATAAAAGAGATATGCTATTCTGATGCCGGATATACGTTACGAACGGTAGAGTTTCAGCCAAAAGTGTTATTAGTAAGATGGATAGTTGTGAATTTTTTTACAGTGAATCAATTTTATAATTACAGCTACACTTAAACCACGAACATTACATTTAGTTTGAAATCATAATCAAACATTGAATGATGACATTCATTCACGATACGAAAAAAATATAAAAACAGTATTGATAACGTTTACATTTTGTTGTACACTTAGAAGTGTAGCAAGCGAGCTGCATCCCTTCGCAAGTACATCGCCTGTATGTTTTTTATCATTTAGCTTTTAAACGCTAAATATAAAGCGCATACAGGTATTTTTTATTTATTCTAGTGTTCTACATATGCACCACATCTTGTTGCTGTATGCTTTTTTCTTATGTTGCATAAGCTAAAAGCGAAAAGGAGGGTGTAAAGTGGCTAGAAGAAGGATAGAAGATGGTGCTCAGCATAGGGCAAAAAAACAAACTGCAAGTGCAACGGAATTATTACGTTATGCCAATAAAAATAGTACAATTCCGTTTGATTGGTCCAAGTTAAACAAATAAGTATTTAAGAAAGCGCAGCGTTGATCTTCTCCATGCTGCGCTTTCTACTATGGTGCTATTTTTTCACCTGTTGTGGGTGGGAGTCGGATACCATTGCCAATTCACTTGCTGAGGCATTGCTGATAACTTGTTCTGGATTTTTACAACCAGGAATAACCGTGGTAACGGCGGGATGTTGTAAACACCATGCAAGCGCCCATGTTGCCATTGTAGTATTTTCTGGCACTTCTGATTGCTTTATTTGTTCCACTAAAGCTAATTTCTTCATTGTGGCTTCTTTGTCATGGCGTGAACGTACATCTGATCTTTCAAATGTAGCACCTGGCTTGTACTTTCCGGATAAGTAACCACTTGCTAAAGGAACTCTAGCTAGCACCCCGAGCTGATCTTTTTCTGCTATAGGGAAGATTTCTTCTTCCGGTGCTTGATCTAAGCGATTATAGACGACTTGAAGGGCAGTGGCACCAACTTCACACGCTTTTTTAGCTTGATAGGCATCATTGTTTGCTTTTAATGAGATGCCAAGGTGGCGTATTTTACCAGCTTGTTTTTGTTTATCAAGCATGGTCCAAAGAGCATCATTATTGAATTCTTCATCCGTGCAAGAATGCGCTTGATATAGATCGATATAGTCGGTATTTAACGCTTTTAACGATTGATCTAGCTGTTTTAAAACAGCATCAGGATCCCAGTGTCTTGTGCGTTCAAACGGCCCGTGAAAATGATGACCAAATTTAGTTGCGACAATCCAATTATCTCTGTTATGCCGTTTTAAATAGTCTCCAATTAATTGTTCAGATAAATGGTCTCCATAACATTCAGCGGTATCCAGAAAGTTAATACCTTGTGCAGCAGCCTCATCTAGAATGGCGTCTACGTCTTTTTGACTAAAATCTTTTCCCCATTCACCACCGAATTGCCATGTTCCTAGCCCGATGGCAGAGACATCCAAAGCTGTATTACCTATTTTTCTGTACTTCATCTACAATCACCTCTACATCATGTTTATCACATCAAAAACCTATAATTCAAGTTAAACTAAAGATTAATGGAGTTATAAATCTCACTTCATCTTCTATCTTACCCATTTTTTAGAGAATAAAAAAATGCACCCATTTTAAAATGGATGCAAAGGGGGACAATCAGTAAATACTTCCTTATCAAATATGAGATGATAAGAAATTATAACTCAAAATTGTAACCGATTACATTGTATAACATTAAGTCAAATCTTTAATCAGACTAAAGTCCTATTTTTGTCGATTTTACATGAAGTCCATCAATACTCGATCTTTGCATCTATTGATTTCCATGTTTCAAATGGTGCATTCTTTTCTGCTACATCTAATTCATAGAAGGGGATTTTTCTTTCTTCATAGGGTTTATTAATTTCTTGATAAATAAAAGCATCATCAAATCCACCTGTTGCAGCTAGAGCTTGATCAGCAGCATAATAGACTTTTTTTAATCGAGCCCAATAAATCGCACCTAAGCACATGGGGCAAGGTTCACAACTCGTGTATAAAATGCAATCATCTAATTGGAATGTTCCTAATGCTTGACAAGCTTGGCGAATTGCTTCCACTTCGGCGTGTGCGGTAGGGTCGTGTTTGTCTGTTACGCGATTTTGTCCTTTACCGACAATTTCTCCCTTCGCATTGACAATGATTGCTCCAAATGGGCCGCCCTGTTGATGGACGTTATCGACAGCTAAAGAAATAGCCTGTTTCATGTAATTGAGATGATTTTCCATTGATGTTCCTCCAAAAAAAGTAATATAAAATTATTTTACCAATAACGTGACCAAAAAGAAAGGTTGGACGTCTTATACATCGAAGGGTGTTCATTGTTTTACTTTAATAAATACCTCAGTTAGGGAGATGCAAGGACTGGCACTTTGTTTTTTTGTTAAAAGAAGGGTATAATAAGTAGTAATATAACGAAAGGGGATGACCCTGTGGCCTACTACAATAATAAGAAAGAACCGGTGGAAGAGATCGAAACTTCGGTTTGGTCTTGTACGAATGATGATTGTTCAGGTTGGATGAGAGAAGATTATTCCTTTGAAACGGAACCGACTTGTCCACTTTGTAAATCTTCAATGATTAAAGAAACTAGAGTATTACCTAAATTAAGTTGACAACATGATATAAATTAAAATAGAGTTTCCTTGCTGGCGCCAGCATGGAAACTCTATTTTTTTGGATTGTATTGCTGAAAAATGTATAATCAGTTTATAAGTTTATATGTATAGTATCAACTGTAAAGATTAAAAAATAAGCATGTTATAAATTAAATATATTATGTTCTTGTAATAGGGGAGATAGAATGACACATTGGCATTTATTTTTAGCTTTTCTTCGTGTAGGTATGCTTGGTTATGGTGGCGGTCCGTCTTCCATCCCGCTTGTGCAAAAAGAAGTTGTTGAGAAATATAGGTGGATGGATCAGGAGGAATTTGGGAATATACTGGCTTTAGCAAATGCGTTACCAGGACCAATTGCAACGAAAATGGCAGGGTATATTGGCTATCGCGTTGCAGGTATCATGGGGATGCTCAATGCCGTCCTTGCCAGTATTGTTCCTACCATATGTCTCATGATCGTATTGTTAACGTTCTTAGCAACTGCTAGTGATCAGGCTTGGGTATCTGGTATGACAAAAGCAGTCGTTCCGGTGGTTGGTGTAATGTTAGCGGTATTAACCTATAACTTTCTAAAACGTGCATATAGTGGATTAGGATGGCGATGGATGATTTTATTAACAGCTTTTTCGCTTGTACTCACGCAATTTTTTGGTGTGCATCCAGCAATCATTATTGCGGCCTTGTTACTCTTTGCTATTGTAAAACCCGATAAACAGGAGCGGTCCTCATGAGTATCTATTGGCAATTATTCATCGCTTTTTTTATTCCCGGTATTGTTGGTTATGGCGGCGGACCTGCTTCGATTCCATTAGTTGAAAATGAAGTAGTCGGCCGGTTTCACTGGATGTCTGTCAACGATTTTAGTGATATGTTAGCAATGGCGAATGCCTTGCCAGGTCCGATTGCAACGAAAATGGCCGGTTTTATTGGTTTTCAACAAGCTGGCGTACTTGGCGCAGCAGTTAGTATATTCGCTACAGTGGCGCCGTCCTTACTATTAATGATCGTATTACTCGGTGTATTAATGAGATATAAAGATTCGCCTAAAGTAAAACGCATGACCATACTCATTCGACCAACGATCGCTGTTTTATTGGGTGTGATGGCTTTTGGATTTTTTCAAACCTCTTATGGTGATATTGGTGGCATACAAATGATTGGAATTGGCTTGGCTAGTTTTTTGCTCATGGAACGGTGGAAAATCCATCCTGCCTTCGTCATCTTAGCAGCTTTATTGTATGGCGCATTTTGGTTAAGGTAGCCCATATGGTTGCGCTGTTAGGAAAAAAATGTTTCAATAGGAGACAAATACTGAATTGGAGTGTTTTTCAACATGTTTAAAAAAATTACTAGCTTCGTTTTCCTATTATTATTAACTGTCGGTTTAGTAGCCTGCGGTAATAATCAAGAAGGGGAATCAGAAGGATCAACAGATAAAGCAACAAGTGATTCTGCCAATCAAACGCAAGTTGATATTTCCGATGAAGAGAAGATGGAATCAGATGCCGTCGTAGCAGTCGTTAATGGGGAAGAATTACTTGGTAATGACTATAATACGGTTTATACTCAAACGAAAACCTTATTACAAGAACAAGGCCAAGATGTAAAAGATCAAGAAATGGTAAAAGAACAAGCACTTAATGCATTAGTTAGTCAAAAGGTACTTTCTCAAGATGCAGCGGCTAAAGGAATTGAAGTCACTGCATCCGATGTAGATGCTTATATTGAAGAGGCAAAAGCACAATTTGATTCTGAAAAAGCATTCCAAACGCAATTGGACAACCTAAATTACACATTGGAGTCTTTTCGAGAACAAGTGTCAATGCAACTAGAACAAGACGCATACGTACAACAAGAATTTAGTAATGTTGAAGTGACAGAAGAAGACGTTCAAGCGTATTATGATACGTTAACGGAGCAGGGAAATAGTGATAAATTACCTGCTTTAGAAGATGTAAAAGAGACGATTAAAACGCAATTAAAAAATAGTCAGATACAGACAAAGTTAAATGAAAGAATTCAAGCATTACGCGACGAAGCCGAAATTGAGAAAATGATTTAAGGATAGAGTACTTACGGTAAATGATTACGCCCCCAAACTTTTGGGGGCGTTTTTATGTAGCTAGAAGTTGGTGAACTTTTCGTTAACTAGTTAACGAAAAGTTTTGTCTTGCAACAACTGTTCTACTAAATGATAAATAGACAATAATTCATATAAAATGATGATTTCAGAATTAAAAAACGTCGCTCCATTTGGTTGTTCAATTAATTGATTCTCTTTTTTTGACTGCCAAAATTGATTCATTAGTTCTTTAATGTGCGTCCGATGTTGTTGCATACGGAATTGATCTGGATTTTCCATCGTTTCAGCTAATGCCTGCATGGTTAAGACAATATGATCCGATTGTTTTTTTGTCCAAGTAATACTTTCTAAAGGAGTATTCATTAAATTACCAATATGATAATGAATTAAGCGTAATGTCGTGAGCTTATCTAATTCATCTTGCAATTCTTGTTTTTTCGTTTTGGAAAGTCGATGATACTTTGCCTCAGCTTGTTGAAATTTTAATAATTTGTCAGTGATATCAATTTTTTTTCGTAAGTTTGCAAACGTTTCTTTTGATCGGGCTTTTTGTTTACAATCTTTTGTTTCAAAAAGCAAATCTTTCGCAATTACATTTAATTCTTCACCAGTGGTTTGCATCACAGAATCGATATTTGCTAAAATGCGCTTCGAATAATTTGGAGGCAATACAAACATATTGACTGCTGTTGATACGAGCAAACCAATCGAAGTAGTTCCTAAACGGATAAAGAAAGCGATAATGTAATGCGAATGAATAACTTCAATCATCGCAACAGAAGTCAATGTTGCTACAAGTAGCCCCACATGTAGATTTAGTCGAAAACAAGTAATAATGGTAAAAAAAGCTGCTGCTGTATAAGTCAGTGGGGAATTACCAAATAGCGAAATAAAAAGAACTGCGTATGCCGATCCGATTGCAGAAGCGGGTAAACGGATGACTCCTTTTTTAATCGAGTCATTGACTGTTGGTTCAATTGTTACAATCGCTGTAATGACGGCAAAAACCGCCGGCCAATCCAACCATTGACAGATAAAAGAGGTAAGAAAAACAGCGAGACCTGTTTTGATCACTCGACTACCGATTAGTTTCTTATGTGTTTTTTCCAATTTCGTCACCTTCGTTGTAACATTTTTTTGCCCTAAGTACTAGTATAGCTAATATTGATAAGGGTTGACAATGCCATTCTACTGCGAAAGTGTGTGGTTTTTGTGGCGAAGTGACCGTGGGAGGCGTCGGAGTGCCCGGAGTATACTTGTAAGTGACCGCAAACCATACTTAACGTTTCCCGTACTGCGCTATAAATACAAAAAGTGTCAGGATATCAAACCTGACACTTTCCTTTAATATAACTGATTAAAAATATCGGCCACTTTTTCCACCGTATAGTGACTGCCACCTCTGTCTTCCACATGTTCAACCATCATGGATATCAACATCGATTCGTCATCCGGATAAGCGACAAACCAACCATTTTCTTGGCCACCGGTTTCGTCTTGTGAGGCTTTTAATTCAGCGGTACCAGTTTTACCAGATAAGTTAACTGCATCAATATCCGCTTGATTTGCAGTACCATTAGCATCTGTAACAATTTGACGAAGTATGCCTTTCATCAAATCAGCATGCTCACTTGACAAGAGAGATTCTTTCCACACTACACTATCTTTTTCATCAAGCTTGAGCGTTGGCTGCATGATGTTACCTTGATTCAAAAAGGTGGTATAAGCAGTTGCTAAATGAAGCGAACTAACTTGCATTTGACCTTGTCCGTAGCCAGAATCAGCTAGCAGTATTTCTTCATCAATTGTTCCTGAAGACGAAATAGTACTTGTTTCAATTGGATAGGTGTAAGGGAAGTCTTCTCCAAATCCGAAGTTTTGCAGTCCGCTAACCAAAGCTTTACTACCCATTTCGACTGCTTTTTGAGCAAAGTATATATTATCTGACCGAACGAGTGCATCCGTCAGATCGACTGGTCCAGAAGATGGTGAGACACGCCGCACCGCGTAATTTCCCCAACCATCTTTCGACCATGTTAACCCATTAATTTCAATACTTTCATCAGGCTTAATTGTGCCATTTGATAAACCAATTGCGCTTGTAATCGGTTTAATAGATGAACCTGGGGAGAAGGTAGCTGCAAACCGATTGGTTAAGGGACTTTGTTCATCATTTTGTAGCTCTTTCCATTTGGATTGACTGATACCATATGTCAGTTCATTCGGATCAAAAGCAGGACTAGAAACCAATGCTAAAGTTTCACCTGTTTTTGGATTAAGGACAGATGCAGTGCCAGCATCTTCTCCAAAACTGTTATAAACGGTTTGTTGTAATTTCGCGTCAATCGTAACAGTAATATTTTCACCGTCTTGAGCCGGTTTTTCCGCAATAACTTGTGCTTCCGACTCCGATTCATCTTCAGCAACGATCTTAACTCCACGCTCACCTTTTAGTTGCGCTTCAAATAATTGCTCTAAGCCGCGCTTACCAATCATATCGTTTTGTGTATAGCTGGCATCTTCTTTTTCCTCAAGTTCTTCGGCAGTAATTTGACCGATATAACCGACCAAATGAGCGGTCGCTTTTCCATACGGATAGGAACGCCCGGTTTTATCTTGCTTGACTACAGAAGGTATCGCAAATAATTCTTCGATAAATGCCTCATCAGTAGTTGGAATATCTTTTAACGGAACAAAAGTATTTTCGCCCACCCAATCAGCAGCTAACGCCTCATCAATCGATTCGACTGCAATATCAAGCATGTCAGCAATTTTCTGTTTTTCTTCCTCTTCATTTTCAAACAGGGAAGGCTGAACCCCAACGGAATAAATTTTGGCATTTACGGCAAGCCCATTTTCATTTCGATCATAAATTTCGCCTCGTGTTGGGGACGTTGTTTCAATCCCAACATCTCCACCATTTGCTAATGCAGGGAATATGAATCCAGGATCCCATTGGACATACCAGTTTGTTTCGCCTTCTTCGTTCTCTGTTTGAGTTAAGGAAATGTCTTGTTCAAACTGCACTTGACCGGCAATGGTGTTCATACTCACTTCAAGCGGAAAAGTACTTGGTGGCTCATCTTCTTCTGTTTCTGGTACTTGAAAATCAACGGATAAATCTGTTACTTCGACATCGTTATAAATTTTTTCATAACGATCGACAAACGCTTCCGTCTCGTATGCTTCTTGATTCGCAATCATTTGGTACATGTCAGAAAAATTTTCTTTCTCCCAATTATTCACATATGTTTGTAGTCTTTCTTCTGCTGTTTCTTCATCATTGGAACAAGCAACAAGTCCAATAAATGCTAAAGAAATACTAGCAATCATCATCAAGCGTTTCAAACTATCGTCCTCCTACTAAAATCATTTAACTGGTTGGGCATAGATAATATATCGTTCCGGTGCATTTCCTACATAAGAAAAAGGATAACAAGTCGTAATCACTAATTCTTCATTTGGCGCAGTTGATTTGATAATTGAGGTATCATCTGCATCCACAATTTTTGAATCTATCATTTCGTAATCAAAATCACCGTGAGGAAGTTTAATGGTAAATGTATCACCAATGCTGACATCACCTAGTCGTCGAAATACGGTATCACGATGACCGGATAAAACTACTTGATCATTTTGTGCAGGGTAAGCAGATCCAGCATAGTGCCCTACCCCTTTTTCTAAATCATCTGGATCAGTACCTTCTACAATCGCAAGTGATGCATCAATACTAGGTATTTCTAAAAGACCAACCGTTTCATTTGTCTTTGGTTTGAATGCTGTTGGGTCTATCTTTTGTTTATCGTCGTTTTTTTCTAGTAATGCATGTGCTTCTTTTAAACTCTCTTTTTCTGCAGCTTGCGTTTTATAGAATTTATACCCACCAACAGCTAGAAAGGCAACACCAACGAGCATAAGTAATACAGCAATTTTTTTCATACCAATCCTCCAAAGGGTTAATATAGTAGAAATGTATAGTTTCTTTATTAAAGCGATATCCGTATCAAACGAAAATATATAGCTAGAATAACATAAATAATGGAATCCTAATAGCAAAGATATACAGTCCTTAGTCCTTATTTTCCTTTGATTGTACTGGTATTTCAATATATTCAGTTGCTTGTAAAACGATTCGTGCTTGATCACTGGTTAAATCGACTATCCAAGTTTGAAATTCAGCGACTTTTTCCATGGCCACAAGCACATGAAACGTGACGTTTTCTAAATAATCAATATGACTAATAATATAGTTGGCATTGCGTAATTCATTTTCAATTTTACCAAGTAGACCGTAATCAACGGAAATACTAATTTGTTGCATTCTTCTTCGCTCAACAACTCCTGTCGCTTCTAAAGCAATGGACGTTGTACTGGAATAAGCTCGAATTAATCCGCCAGCTCCAAGCTTGATTCCGCCAAAATACCTTGTCACGACAACGGCGGTATCTTTTATATTTCTTTTTTTTAATACTTCTAAAATAGGTACACCAGCCGTTCCACTTGGTTCACCATCATCGTTTGCTTTTTGTATATGATTCTGTTCCCCGATGAGGTAAGCAGAACAATTATGTGTTGCAGCATGATGCTTTTTCTTTATTTCCTGAATAAAGGCTTGTGCTTCATCCTCCGTTTCTACCCGGCGCGCGTATCCGATAAAACGTGATTTCTGGATAATTTGTTCCCCTTCTCCGCTCGGTTGTACAGTATAATAGGAATCTAACATATGTAACCCTCCTGTCATTGATTCATTATAATCGATTGCAGTTAGAAACGGCAATTGTCAGGAAAATATGCTATGATTAGATAGTTCTTAAAATATATTTTTTGTATTAACCGACAAAAAATAACATAAATAAATCGAATGGTATTAATGGGTGGGGTATCTATGCTTGAAGATAAAAATTTAGATAAAATTATTAATGAAATGGTCGATACTGTCGAAAATAGTAAAGACGAAATATATTCCATCAGTGAAAGCGCAAGAGAAGAATATCAAAACCTCTCCGAACAATTAAAATATCTAAAACAAGAAGTAACAGATAATATTGAGAGCTCCGAACAGTTAGAAGTAAAAGAGAAACTATCGAGACAGCGTCTTGCCGAAGTTAGTAATAATTTTAATAAATTTACTGAAGAACAAATTAAAGAAGTTTATGAACAAACCCATAAGTTACAAAGTGAACTGAAAATGTTACATCAAAGAGAAAAAATATTACGACAAAAACGAGACGATATTGAACGGCGCTTAAAATCATTGGAAAAGACCATCGAGAAAGCGAGCAGTTTAGTCAGTAAAGTCTCTGTTGTATTGAACTATCTTAATGAAGATTTCCGTCAAATTGGGGAACTAATTCAAGATGCAAATGAAAAACAAGCATTTGGGTTAAAAATAATTGAAGCGCAAGAAGAAGAGCGGCGTCGTCTTTCAAGAGAAATTCATGATGGACCAGCGCAAATGCTAGCCAATATCTTGCTTCGATCCGAATTGATTGATAAAACTTTTAAACAACGTGGTCGTGAAGAAGCATTGATCGAAATGAAAAGTGTCCGCTCCATGGTGCGCTCTTCCCTTTATGAAGTCAGACGAATTATTTATGATCTACGACCAATGGCATTAGATGACCTTGGTTTAGTTCCTACGATAAAAAAATATGTAGAAAACATGGCTGAATACAATCAAATGAATATTACATTCACTCCGTTATCTTTATGGGATCGACTAGATGCAAAATATGAAGTAGCCTTATTTCGCTTAATTCAAGAAGCGGTACAAAATGCGATTAAACATGCAGAAGCCTCAAAAATTGATGTGAAACTAGAGAAATCAAGCAACACCATATTAGTAATCATAAAAGATGATGGAAAAGGGTTCGATGTGAAGCAACGAAAAGAGAATTCATTTGGATTAATTGGTATGAAAGAAAGACTGGAAATGTTAAATGGAAGTATCGATATTCACTCGAAAGTAGGACAAGGGACTAGAATTGAAATACAAGTACCATTATTAGAATAATCTGTTGTACTACTAATAACAAAAAATAATGTATAATAGACCTATAGTTTGTTTAGATATATAAGTCTGGCTGAATATTATTTGTTATTATTCATTTATAAACACAACTACTTAACTACATCATAGATAGAAGCAGGACAGATATAATAGGAGTTACTAAAACACAGGAGGAAACATATATGACTAAAAATATCGTATTGATCGATGACCATATGTTATTTCGGGAAGGCGTTAGAAGAATACTAGAATTTGAGGAAGATTTTAAAGTAGTCGCAGAAGGTAACGATGGCGATGAAGCAATGAAAATTGTTGAAGATTATCAACCGGATGTCATCTTAATGGATATTAATATGCCACATATCGATGGTGTACAAGCTACCAAACAGCTGATTGATAAATTTCCAGAGGTGAAGGTAATTATTTTATCGATTCACGATGATGAAAATTATGTAACGCACGCATTAAAATCAGGAGCGCAAGGCTATTTATTAAAAGAGATGGACTCAGATGCTTTAATTGAAGCAATTAAAATTGTAAGTGAAGGAGGATCCTACCTTCATCCAAAAGTCACACATAATCTAGTAAAAGAATTCCGTCGATTAAGTGAGGCTCAAGCAGGGCAACTTAGTCCAATAGAATATCGTAAACCACTACACCTGTTAACTCGCAGAGAGTGTGAAGTACTGCAATTACTTGCTGATGGAAAAAGTAATCGCGGTGTGTCGGAATCTCTGTTTATCAGTGAAAAAACGGTCAAAAACCACGTTAGTAATATTTTACAAAAAATGAATGTCAATGACCGTACCCAAGCAGTTGTAGCTGCTATTCGAAATGGATGGGTGGAAGTGCAATAAGCATAGAAGTTCAGTGTGCATAAGTTTTTTAGGAAAGCTTGTGCACACTAGGGACCTCTTTCATTAGCTGTTGTCATAACTATTATCTTCTATTTTTTGCACTAGTCTTTTTAACTTTTTAGGTAAAATAATCTGGAATATGCTATGATAGTTTTATATGTTTATTGATAGAAGATGTTAAAGAAAGGTAAGATAATAATTATGAGAGTAGCTGTAATGACAGATAGTACGGCATATATACCTGCCCACTTGCGACAGCAATGGAACATTGAAATGCTTCCACTAAATGTTTTCATTGATGATGTTTCATATCAAGAAGAAGTTGACTTGCAAGCCGATCAGTTCTACCCTCTCGTGAGACAAGCAAAAGAATTACCAAAGACCTCACAACCTTCCATTGGCTATATCACCGAAACGTTAGAAAAATTAGCAGTCGATTATGATGCAGTAGTGTCGATTCATCTTTCTAGTGGTATAAGTGGTACCCATCAATCCGTTATCACTGCTGGAAATATGGTTGAGGGCATTGATGTATATGCATTTGATTCAGAAATCAGTTGTATGGCACAAGGCTTTTACGCCTTGGAAGCAGCTCAAATGGCACACGACGGAAAAGATGCAGAGACAATTATGAATCGATTAAATGAGATGAAACAGTCGATGCGTGCTTATTTTATGGTCGACGATTTATCTCACTTACACCGTGGCGGGCGGTTAAATGGCGCGCAAGCACTTCTAGGTAGTATGTTACAAGTTAAACCTTTATTGCATTTTGTTGATACTAAAATTGTACCGTTTGAAAAAATCCGCACTCAGAAAAAAGCGATTAAACGAATTCTCTCTTTATTTGATGAAGACGCAGCCACTGGAAAACCAGTGAAAGCAGTCGTTATTCATGCCAATCGACCAGAAGATGCTAAAATGTTGAAAAACGATATTGAGAAACAATATGCTAATGTCGAGATTTCGATAAGTTATTTTGGAGCAGTTATTGGCACTCACCTTGGCGAAGGATCGCTTGGATTAGCTTGGTATTTGAAATAATAGTTTATATTAATTAATTATATCGCATTTATAAAAAAAGAAGCCTATAAATAACAGTGAAACGAAAAACCCAACTAACGCAATACAATTATTGCGTTAGTTGGGTTTAATTTTCAGAATAAATCTTAATTATATAGAGTTTTATCTTTTAGACAGCATCACGAGTGTGCATCATAAGGAAAAAACATGACCATTTCTGTGTGCGAAAAGCCTAGTTCAAAAATATTCAATTAAAGAACAAACATCAGTAAACATAGAAAAGCAAATTGAAAGTGAATGAAATCGTGCAAGACTAAGCAACGTTTGAAAAATCCATCCAAACGTTAGACGAAATTGTTAAATAGCACTTTCCATCTAACATCCGCGTGTGTAACTACAGGTTGTAAGACCTAACGCTCACATGTGGATGTTTTTTTATAGAAATGGCATTCGGTGACGTATGAGATTTATACGATAAAAGCAGATATGGTACAAAACGCAAGGAAAGAGTGACGAGATTTATACGATAAAAGCGGATATAGCAAAAAACGCAAGGAAACAGCGAAGGGATTTATGCGATAAAAGCAGATATGGAACAAAAGGCAAGTAAAGAGTGACGAGATTTATACGATAAAAGCAGATATGGTACAAAACGCAAGTAAAGAGTGACGGGATTTATGCGATAAAAGCAGATATGGTACAAAACGCAAGGAGACAGTGACGGGATTTATGCGATAAAAGCAGATATGGAACAAAAGGCAAGGAAAGAGTGACGAGATTTATACGATAAAAGCAGATATGGTACAAAACGCAAGGAAACAGGAACGAGATTTATTCGATAAAAATAGATATGGTACAAAAGGCAAGGAGACAACGAAGAGATTTAATCGATAAAAGCGGATATGGAACAAAACGCAAGGAAAGAGTGACGGGATTTATACGATAAAAGCGGATATAGCAAAAAACGCAAGGAAAAAGCGAAGAGATTTAATCGATAAAACGGTAATTTCATTTAATTAGTTCCAACAATTAAACAAGTGCTATTAATATTACTAGAGAACGAGTAAAATAGAGATTAAAAGGAGTGATATGTCTATTGTTCAACCATTTTAAAGACCTTCGTCAAAAGCGACCTTCTACTGATTTTTCCTATTTACCACAAGGTGAGTCAGTCAACACAGATTATCCCAACATCGAATCGCTAGCCAAGCAATTAGCCGGCAAATTACTACTTCGGGAAGAACTTCCTCTTGAAGCTAACCAACTAAACGCCCTTTTAGAAAAAAATCTCATCGAAACGATTCCGTCAATCACAACCAAACCACTACAATGTAGAAGGTGCGGTAACCAAGATGCTTCTTTATTTGGAAAAATTCCTTGCGCGCGATGCAATAAGACACACTTCTATTGTAGAAACTGTATTCAAATGGGGCGCGTAATGGAATGCACACCGCTCTATTGTTGGACAGGTCCGCCACCAGAGTTTCCAATTCCAAAGCAGATTTGTGCTTGGGATGGAAAACTGACACCGGCACAAGCACAAGCAGCCCAGCGAATAACAGAAGCAATGGAGCAAAGCAACACGGAATTACTATGTTGGGCAGTATGTGGCGCTGGAAAAACGGAGATGTTATTTCAAGGCATCACGAAAGCCTTGGCTCAAGGAAAACACATTTGTTTAGCAACGCCTCGAGCCGATGTTGTCCGCGAACTATTACCTCGCCTCCAAAAAGCCTTTCCGCAGACAACGATTACAGGATTGTATGGTGGATCTGAAGACAAACAAACACCAGCTCCTTTTGTGATTGCAACCACGCATCAATTACTGCGATATGCCCGTGCGTTTGATGTGATTATCATCGATGAAATAGATGCGTTTCCGTATCATGCCGATCCAAAGCTTTCGTTTGTAACCACTAGAGCAGCCAAACTACAAGCAACTTTCATCTATTTAACAGCCACACCTCGAAAAGACTTACAACGACGAATCAAAAGCAAATCGTTGCCAACTGTTTTTGTCCCACTGCGTTTCCATGGTCATCCACTACCAGAGCCACAACTCGTTTTATCATTCACACTACACAAAGCATTAGCCAGGAACCAACTTCCACAAGGTTTTTGGTCTTGGTATCAGAAACGAACCCATCCAGCCAGACAACTTTTACTGTTCATTCCAACGATTGCACAAACCACCCAATTACTACCTTCATTAAAAAAACAACTTCCAAACCACACGATTGAAGCGGTTCACGCCAATGACAACGATCGCGAAGAAAAAATTCAACACTTTCGTGCCAAACAAATTACGCTTTTACTAACAACGACAATCTTAGAAAGAGGCGTTACTTTCCCTTCTGTTGATGTAGCAATTATTGATGCAGGACATGCTGTGTTTGATCAAGCAGCACTGATTCAAATGGCGGGAAGAGCAGGTCGAAGTCCAGATGATCCAACCGGAGAAGTGATTTTTTTACATGATGGTAAAACAGAAGCAATGCTCGAAGCAAAACGAATGATCCAACAAATGAATCAAAGGGGGAGAACAATTGACTAATTGTCTATGGTGTAACAAAGCAAATGAACCAAATGTGACATGGAAAAACTTTTTCATTCCAGATAAACCTGATCCACTCTGCACAACATGTCGAGCAAACTTACAACCTATTTCGAAAATAGCTTGTACCAGTTGTGGCAGACCGGGTGAATCAGTAACAAATGCCAATTCGTTATGTCGCGATTGTGAACGATGGCAGCAACAACGTGCAAGTCTTTTGCAAAATCGTTCGGTTTATCCGTACAATGAAACGATGCAAGCGATGATTGCACAGTGGAAATATCGGGGAGACTATTGCCTAATCGAAGCATTCCAAGAACAAATTCGGCAACAGTTCTCAGTTCATTATGCAAAATTGAGGAAGAATTATATCCTTGTTCCTATTCCGCTTAGCCGAGAACGGTTACACGAACGAGCATTTAATCAAGCGGAAGCCATTGCAAAGTTACTACCTTTTCCAAGTAGACATTTGCTAGCGCGCAGGCATGGCGAAAAGCAATCGAAAAAATCCAGAAAAGCACGTATCGCTAGTCCCAATCCATTCCAGCTAGTCGCAGCAGAACAATCACAAGCGACTATCCTGTTAGTTGATGATGTTTATACGACTGGCGCAACATTACATCATGCGGCTAGCCTATTAAATCAAGCGAGACATCACGATATTTTCACTTTCACCTTAGCTAGATAATAATTTCCTACAAACTGCCTATTTATAATTCGAAAATCCCACCGATATATATGATATAATAATTTAGATAAAGGGTGGGCGTCCTTATGGGCCAACTAGATAATTGCAAAAGCTGTGGAAAATTATTTGTACGAACTACCGCAAATGAAGTATGTCCAGAATGTCGAAAAGAAGAAGAAAAGAAATTTCAAATTGTATATGAATTTATGCGAAAACGTGTCAATCGTGAAGCAACCATACCAGAAATTACTGAAGCAACTGGTGTCGAAGAAGATTTGATTATTAAATTTGTTCGGGAAAAGCGATTGCGAGCGTCACAATTTCCAAACTTAAGTTATCCATGTGAAAAATGCGGGAAAGATATACAAGAAGGTAAGCTTTGTGAGGAGTGTTCGAAAGAGCTGTCTGATGCACTAGCCTATCAAGACCAAATTGATCAAGTGGAAGAACGTAATAAACAAATGGAGCGTGACAGAACACAAACATATTACTCAGTAAAAGGACAAAACAAAAAGAATTAAACTTTTTTGTTTGGGTGACGATATAGTTAAAGAGATAAAAAAACAGTGAATTGGCAGATTTAAGTGAAAGAGGGTGATGGTTAATGAAAATTTATGGACCGAATCATACTAATTTCAACCCCTATCAAAAACAAATGAACAAGCAATCAGAGATAGATACATCGAAACGAGTTCAGTCAGATAAACTTCAGATCTCCGAGCAAGCAATGAAAATGCAAGAGAGTGACAAAGTACAACCTCAACGTGAAGCTCGTGTAAATGAAATTAAGCAAGCGGTTGAAAATGGAACATACGAGATAGCACCAAAACAAACAGCAGAGAAACTACTTCAATTTTGGAAGTAAGTCTAACAGTCAAGGGAGGCTATATCATGGTCTCCCTATTGGTTTAGAGGAGGAATATTGTTCATGGCAATTGAGCATGTAATTGATTCATTGAAACAATTACAACAACTTCATCAGAATTTGTTAGCTATTTCAAAGGATAAAACAGATGTCCTGAAAAAAGGCGATATCGACGGATTACAAGCATTGCTGAAACAAGAAAGAAAGTATGTAAAAGCTATTAATCAAGTTGAACAAGCTCGAATTGATGCCACAAAAGACTGGGCAAAAGCACAAGGCTTAGATCCAGAAGAAGCGACAGCAACAGATATGTTAAAACATATGCAAGATACAGAAACGAAAAATACGTTAGAAGAGCTAACAACTGCATTAGCTAATCATTTGCTAGAATTAAAGCAACAAGAAGCATTAAACCAACAACTAACACAACAATCGTTACAATTTGTTCAATTGTCATTAGATATGATTTCGCCAACGATTGAAAATTTCAATTATGGGAAACAACAACAAACCAATAAGCGATCAGTTTTTGATTCAAAGGCATAGGGAGGAAAACGCATGACTTCAACATTTCATGGATTAGAAGTTGCCAGACGAGCATTAAGTGCACAACAGACTGCTCTATATACGACATCTCATAATATTTCAAATGCTAATACAGAAGGGTATACCAGACAGCGTGTTAACTTTGAACAGATTTCAACATTAACAACTTCACGTTATACGGAAGGTGTTAAATCTGAGATTGGTAGTGGAGTAGAAGAAGGGTCAATCCAACGAATTCGTGATCGCTTTATTGACAAGCAGTTCCGAGCAGAGAACGGAAAGCTTGGTTATTACGAACAGCGAGCGGATGCACTTAAACAAGTGGAAGATCTCTTAAATGAACCATCTGATGAAGGACTAGCAAAGGTTATGGACCAATTCTACGGTTCATTGCAGGACTTAGCGACGAATCCAGAAGATGATGGTGCACGATCTGTGGTAGCCCAACGAGGTTTAGGTGTGGCAGATGCATTGAATTATTTAAACACGTCTTTAAATAAAGTTCGCGATGATCTAAAGTATCAAACAGATGTCATGCAAAAAGATATGAATTCTGTTATTAAGCAAATTAATGATGTGAATAAAGAAATTAAAGGGCTAGAACCACATGGACATGTACCAAATGATTTATATGATGAGCGTGACCGATTATTAGATGAGTTATCTTCCATGGCAGATATAGATGTTAGTTATCAAGACAGTGACGGTAATCCTAGTTCGATAGCAGAGGGGATTGCAACAGTAACATTAAAAGATGCTGGTACACCGGTAACACTGGTTAATGGACAAGACGGTTCTGTAAACCTGTTAGAAGTACAATATGATGGGGATAATAACGTGAATAACCTTCAATTCACGAACTCAGAAGATGGAACTATCACAAATATAGCTGCCAATGACTTTGAATCTCAAGGAGAGATGAAAGGTTTAATCGAAATGAATGGATATGTTGATGGTGGAGGAGATACAGTAGGCTATTTCAACCAGATCATTAGTGATATCGATACAATGGCACAAGAATTTGCCACTGCATTTAATACAGTTCATCAAGGCGGTACAGATTTGAATGGTGATGCTGGAATTGATTTTTTTCAATTTGACCCGACTTCCCCTGCAGGAACACTTACGGTGAATCAAACAATTATAGACGATCCTAATCTAATCGCAGCCAGTCAAAATGGCGATGCTGGTGATAACGGAAACGCGGTCGATTTATCTCATGTTTTTGATGAAGAACTTGGCGGACTAGGTGACAAATCAACTAGAGGTTTTTATGAATCTATGATTGGTGATCTGGGTGTAGTGACACAAGAAGCAAATCGAATGGTTACAAACGCAATGACACTTAGACAACAAGTAGAAGAAAATCGACAATCCGTAAGTGCTGTTTCTCTTGATGAAGAAATGACGAATATGATCAAATTTCAGCATGCATATAACGCAGCAGCTCGGAGTATGACAACAATAGATGAAACGCTCGATCGAATTATTAACAATATGGGATTAGTAGGGAGGTAATTAATAATGCGAGTTACGCAAAATATGCTTTCTAATAATATGCTTCGAAATTTGAGTAATAGTTATAGTAATCTTGATAAATACATGGAGCAACTTTCGACTGGCAAAAAAATCACTCGTCCATCACAAGATCCTGTCGTGGCGATGAAAGGCGTCAATTACCGTACACAAGTAGCTGACATTGAACAATTTGAGCGTAATATGAGTGAAGTGAATAATTGGACGGATAATACCGATGCTGCACTAAGTGAAGCAAATAAAGTATTGCAACGAATGAGAGAATTAGCTGTCCAAGCAAGTAATGGAACTTATGAAGAAGGACAACGAACTAATATTGCTGAAGAAATTGATCAACTAAAAGCACAACTAGTGGAAGTAGCGAATACGCAAGTGAATAATAAATATCTTTTTAATGGAACGAAAACAACAGGCACCGAGCGAGCTGGAGAAATGACTCCGCCTGTCATAGTTGATGGTGCTGGAAATGTAGATTTAGCTGAAGTAACAAACAATCTTGCAGACATGAATGATGTATATATTGAGGTATCAAAAGGAACAAAGATACAGGTTAACTCGAATCCGAACGATGTCTTCACTCGAGAACTATTTGAAGATATCGAGTCATTTTCTAATGCTTTACGTTCTGGTGTTCCAGATGATCAACTGAGTGCTCATATCGGGGTAATCGAGTCACATGCTGAACAGGTTATTAATGAACGAGCAAATATAGGGGCTAAAATGAATCGTGTGGAATTAATTGAAGACCGATTAAGCAATCAAAGGGTTTCAGCCAAAAGTATGATGTCAGATAATGAGGATGCAGATATCGAAGAAGTGATTATTAATCTGACAACCCAGGAGAGTATTCATAGAGCAGCTCTTAGTTCTGGTTCTCGAGTGATTCAACCAACTCTATTAGATTTCTTGAGATAAACATAAAAGACTTGTCGCAATTATGTGACAAGCCTTTTTATTACGGAAGGATAAGGAGGATTAGATTGATGGATTTACCGCAAATAAGAATAAATTCACAACCAGCACTTATCTCAATTCAGACAAATAATGCCCAACAAAGCATTCAACAACCAAAAGCAACACAACAAATTAGTCAACCCAAAGCGGATGTTCAAATCGAAAAGACACCATCTAAATTAACGATAGATCAGACGCAGGCATGGAATGACATGGGGCTAAAAAGTGCCATTGTTGCACAAGAAGAGGCTGCAAGAGAAGGCTATCAAAAGGTCATGCAAGGGATTGCTCGTAGAACACGTCAAGGGGAGCAATTGATGAAAATTGAGAACAATAGTAAACCGATCCCAAACCAAGCTATTGAAAACGGGCATCGAAAACAAAAAAGTTTTAATATAGGATGGATCCCATCTGTATTTTCCGTCTCAACAGACTATCGTCCTGCAGAGATAGATATAAGTGTACAAGTTAACCAACCAATCATAAATCATACACCTAATAAACCTGTTTTCCAATATCAACGTGGTGCAGTAGAGACTGGAATCCGGCAAGAGGCAGATTTACAGATTGATTTTGAAAACCTTAAATTTCACGGTATAAACTATGAAATGTTTATCTAAAGGGAGGTAATGTTTATGAAGATACAAACGAAATATCATGGAGAGATAGAGATAACCAATGATGAAGTTATCAATTTTTTTAAGGGGATTCCAGGATTTTCTGATGAGGATAAATTTATCTTACTTGATTTACAAGAAAACAGCTTATTTCAAGTGTTGCAATCAATCAAAACAAAAGATCTTGGTTTTATAGTAATTGATCCGTACCATGTCTATAGTGATTATGCTTTTGATTTAGATGATCAAACAGTAGAAAATTTGGAAATAACATCACCAGAGCAGGTTAAAGTATTGGCGATTGTTTCAGTAGAAGATCCTTTTGAAAAAAGCACGCTTAATTTACAAGCACCTCTTGTAATAAATCAAGTAAATCTTTGTGCAAAACAATATGTAACAAACGATAAGAATCATTTTATCAAAGCACCACTTCAGCCTTTGAAGCAAAGGAGTGAAGAGTAATGCTTGTGTTAACAAGGAAGTTAAATGAAACGATTCAAATCGGTGAAGATATTGAGATAAAAGTTGTTGATATCGATGGCGATCAAATCAAATTAGGTATTTCGGCACCTAAACATATAGAAATTCATCGAAAAGAGATCTACCTTGCTATTCAAGAAGAAAATAGTCGTGCAGCATCTGTTTCAAATGATCTATTAAAAATTTTAAAAAAAGATTAAAAAATACTTAAACATTTTAAATACTATACCGATATTATTAATGTACAGCTGGTTGAACTAAAAAGCGGCCGCTTTAGTTCACTCGGTTAACCCACAAGGATGTGGAATATAATTAAACACTCAAGGAGGAATTACAAGTGAGAATTAATCACAATATTGCGGCGTTAAACACACACCGCCAACTAACAGGTAACAACAGTGCAGTACAAGGTTCATTAGAAAAATTATCTTCAGGTCTTCGTATTAACAAAGCAGGAGATGACGCAGCAGGTCTTGCAATCTCTGAAAAAATGCGTGGTCAAATCCGTGGTCTTGAAATGGCTTCTAAAAACTCTCAAGATGGTATTTCTTTAATTCAAACAGCTGAAGGTGCTTTAACTGAAACTCATGCAATCCTACAACGTATGCGTGAATTGACTGTACAAGCTGGAAACGAAGGTACTCAAGAGAGTGAAGATTTACAAGCAATTCAAGATGAAATTAATGAATTAACAAAAGAAATCGATGGTATTTCTGATCGTACAGCATTTAACGGTAAAACATTATTGGATGGAACATATGCTACAAGTGGTGGTAGTGGTTCATTAACATTCCAAATCGGTGCTAATCAAGGTGAACAATTAACAATTAACATCGAAGATATGAGTGCTGAAGCATTAACAGTTGGAAATGCAAGTGGTGGCTCTGCTATTGATGTAACTAGCTTTGCTGGTGACTCAGGTGCAGCATTTGATACTGCTCTTGGACTTGTAGATGATGCAATTGCTTCAGTTTCAGCTGAACGTTCTAAATTAGGTGCAACTCAAAATCGTCTAGAGCACACTATTAACAACTTAGGTGCTTCACAAGAAAACCTAACAGCTGCGGAATCTCGTATCCGTGACGTAGACATGGCGAAAGAAATGATGGCTTTCACTAAGAATAATATTCTTACACAAGCTTCTCAATCTATGTTGGCACAAGCTAACCAACAACCACAAGGTGTACTTCAATTATTACAATAATTGATAACAGTAAAAGGTCATCTATTTATAGATGGCCTTTTTTGTTTTTCGATTACTAGTTAATATACCTATATCAATTAAACATGGATCATTCTAACTAGTATATAGTACTCAAAAATTAATTACATAAGTTTTTGCTAATTGAATAGCATTGAATTATCAACAAATTTGTCGATATAATAGAAGAAAGATGAAAATAAAAATGGGGTAATTAATTATGAAGCTAATTCTCGATGAAAAGGTAATAAACCTGCAAAATCAACTAACATCTGTTAGTGAAATATTCATGCACATAAAGAATCATTTAGATGAAACAGAAAAAAAATTCAGTCACATGGAATTCGATGGTGAAGAAATTTATGAAGATTTTGAAGAGGTTATCATTGAACGATTGAGTAACTTAGAAGTCCTTGAGGTAGTATTTGTAACCTTAAATGAATTGTTGAATGATCTCTATCATACTGGAGAATCCTATTTGAAGAGAGCTTTACCAGAAATTAGAAAGACTTTTGATTTATTCTATCAAGGTAGCACGGAAATGGCATGGACGAATATGGAGCAGATTCTAATAGCCTTGAATTGGGTGAATCAATTAGTTGACTCGATTGATAAGCTAGACCATAAACCAAGTAATTGGGAAGAATACGTAGTTGCAATTACTACCATACGAAATGAGCTTCCGCAGTTAGAAGACGGTATCAAAGCAAAAGATAGTACATTGATTGCAGATATACTAAATTATGAAATAGTACCTGGATTGGAAGCATTAAAACAAGCACTGACCAAATCAATTGATTTGGAAGGAGAACGAAAGAATGCGAATTGAAAACAGAGATTATCTTCGAAGAAACGACAGGCAATTGTTAGAGAAATGCAATAGCATCTCTGTAAATAAAGAAAAAATTATTGTGGAGAATTCAAAAAAAGGAATACCTACAATGAAAATAAAAGTAGGTTCTCAATACAATTATATTCATAGTAAATATGATCCCAATTCAGAAGCTACTCGAATAACAGAGGATTTCAAATTAGACGAGGAGAAGGATCATATTCTTGTCTTTGGTTTTGGGTTAGGCTATCATCTTAAAGCATTAACAAATAAATACCCTAACGTTTCTTTTACTGTTTATGAACCAGATATGAATATTTTAGCTGCTATGTTAGATACTGTTTCATTAGAGGAACAGATTGGTGTAAATATATTATCCTTTATGCATAGAGATAATCTTGAACAAGAAATAAATAAATTAAAAACAGTTTACTCTCTTAAAATTCAAATTTACGCACATCCATTTTACCAAACGCATTATAGTAATGAATTATTTCATTTATATGAAACGCTCGCCAAATCATTAAAAAATGAAAAGCATCGTTTGGCAACTAATTTATCCTTCCAAAAAAGATGGACGATTAATGCCATTAAAAATATACCCAAAATAATGCAAACACCAAACATTTTAAATGATATAGATAAAGATTTTTTTAAGGGGAAGACCGCAATCCTAGTATCTGCAGGACCTAGTTTAGATTCTGAGTATGAACACCTAAGATTTATTAAAGAAAATAAACAAGCGTACATCTTTTCAGTTGGTTCCGCAATTAATTCATTAATTGAACATAGTATTTATCCAGATGCAGCATGTACCTATGATCCCACAGAAAAAAATAAAATTGTTTTTGAGAAAATAAAAGAAAAAGGAATAAGTGACATTCCTTTAATTTTTGGTAGTACAGTGGGTTATGAAACGTTGGAAAACTACCCTGGCAATATGCTTCATATGATCACTAGCCAAGACTCGGTAGCCCCAATTCTATTAAGCGAGAGTAAAGATTTAGATTTGGTTGTAGATGCACCATCAATTGCAGTTGTTACTTTTCAATTACTAGTTAAATTAGGGTTTAAAAGAATTGTCCTAGTTGGTCAGAATTTGGCCTATGAGAAAGAAAAAATGTACGCTAGTGGAATAAGTTACGCACCTGAAACAATTAATAAAAAATTACTTAAAATTGAGAATGTGGAAGGAGAAGAAGTTTTCACTGATGATGGATTTAATCGTATGAAAGAACATTTTGAGCATTATATTGCTATTGCAAATAATGTAACAGTTTATAACACCTCAAAAGGTGGTGCTAGAATAGATGGTGCACCGTTTATACCGTTAGAACAGGTAATACATGATTGTTTAAAAAAAGATTCGATAGAAGTAGAATGGCTCTCTCAGAATAATAACTATAGTAAAGAAGAAGTTTATAAAAAGACATTAAATTTATATAAGGCAAAAGATCAATTAAAATTATTATTAAGAGATGTTCAGGGTTTAATTAACACGTGTAAAGAAACCATTCAACTCCAAACAATAGAAAAAAAATTAGTTCAATTTGATAAAATATTTAAAAAAATAAGGGTTAATAACTATTATACAACTATAATTAGACCTATGATTAGATTTCAAACGGAACAGTTGGCGAAACAATCTAAAAAAATAAAAGCTGAAACAGACATTAAGAATAAAGTCGAAAAGATAGATACCTATTTTGGAGAATATCTAACTGAAATAGAAAATCACCTAACATTTACAGAACCATACGTAGAAGAACTAATCGAAGCATTAAATAAGGATGGTGATTAATTTGAAAAAGGTATTGATAACAGGTGCTGATGGTTTTATCGGTTCGCATTTAACAGAGGCGTTAGTAAAGCAGGGATATCAGGTAAAAGCCTTTGTACAATATAATTCGTTTAATACTTGGGGGTGGTTGGATCAATCTCCTAAAGAACTATTAGATCATGTAGAAATTTTTAGTGGAGACATTCGAGATCCATATGGAGTGAAAACAGCGATGAACGATTGCGAAGGCGTCCTTCATTTAGCATCGCTAATAGCTATTCCTTATTCTTATCATTCACCAGATACGTATATTGACACGAATGTTAAAGGTACTTTAAATGTCTTGCAAGCTGCCAAGGAACTTAACGTTAAAAAAGTTGTTCATACATCAACAAGTGAAGTATATGGTACTGCCAGGTATGTCCCGATTGATGAGAGTCATCCATTGCAAGGTCAATCACCTTATTCGGCTTCAAAAATTGGAGCAGATCAACTGGCAATGTCATTTTATTCATCATTTAATACACCAGTTGCAATTATTCGCCCGTTTAATACTTATGGACCAAGGCAATCTGCAAGAGCGGTTATTCCAACAATAATTACACAAATAGCTAGTGGTAAGGAAACCATTAAATTAGGCGCCATCCATCCTACCAGAGATTTCAATTATGTCAAAGATACGGTAGCTGGTTTTATATCTATACTTGAAAGTGATAAAGCAATTGGTGAGGTAATTAACATCGGCAGTAACTACGAGGTTTCAATTGGAGAGACGGTTGAGCTAATTGCTAAAGTTATGGGAAGTAATGTAACTATTGAAACAGATGATCAGCGTATTCGACCAGAGAAAAGTGAAGTAGAAAGACTGTGGGCAGACAATGAAAAGGCGAAAAAATTACTCAATTGGCATCCTGAATTTAGTGGGATAGATGGATTTAAAAAAGGATTAGCTGAGACGGCTGAATGGTTTACCAATAAAAATAACTTAAAGAGATATAAAGTAAGTCGGTATAATATATGAACAAACAATTGATAGATCAGATTACCAATGCTATAAAAAGTGTTATGCCAACAGATCAAGAAGTTTATCCATTACACACACCTAAATTTCAAGGAAATGAATGGAAGTATATGAAAGATTGCATTGATTCGACGTGGGTTTCGTCCGTGGGAAAATATGTTGATCAATTTGAGAAGGAATTAGCAGCTTATACTGGTGTGAAAAGAGCTATAGCAGTAACAAATGGTACTGCTGCCCTTCATTTATCGTTGATCGTTACTGGAGTACAGCCGGGGGATGAGGTCTTAATTCCTTCTTTATCATTTGTCGCCACCGCGAATGCTGTAACTTATTGCCAAGCAACACCGCATTTTGTAGATTGCGATCAAAAAACTTTAGGGATAAATGTTAAGAAGCTGTTTGCTTATTTAGAAACGAATACTTTTGTTAAACAAGGTCAGCTTTATAATAAACATACAAACAATCGAATTAGTACTATTGTACCAATGCATACCTTTGGTCATCCGGTTGACATGGATGAACTATTAGAATTAGCGAAACAGTTTGACTTGAAAGTAGTAGAAGATGCTGCTGAAGGACTAGGTTCATTTTACAAAGGAAAACATGTAGGTTCTTTTGGGGACACCGCCGCCCTAAGTTTTAACGGTAACAAAGTGATAACTACTGGTGGTGGTGGCGCAGTATTAACGAATGATGAAACATTAGCAGATAGAGCAAAACATTTATCTACTGTGGCAAAGGTACCACATCAGTGGGAATATATTCATGATGAAATTGGATTTAATTATCGAATGCCGAATATAAATGCTGCATTGGGGTGTGCACAATTAGAGCAAATACCACTGTTTTTAGAAAAAAAAAGAAACTTAGCGTATCAATATAATAAAGTTATTAAGTCGATAGAAGGAATAGAATTTTTTACTGAGAAAGAGCATAACCATTCAAATTATTGGTTAAATGCCATTTTATTGGATGATCCGGATATTAATTTAAGAAATGAAATTATTCAAAGATTGCATAAAGAAAAGATACTAGTAAGACCAATTTGGAAGCCACTTAATGAATTGGTAATGTATCAAAACTGTCCGAGAATGGACTTAAGTGTATCTAAGGATCTTAATGAAAGAATAATAAATCTACCTAGTAATGTTTGGGAGTAAATAGACATGAAACAAAAAATATGTGTAGTAACTGGAACAAGAGCGGAATATGGACTACTTTATTGGTTGTTAAAAGAGTTACAGGAGGATGATGACATTGAATTGCAGTTAATTGCAACTGGGATGCACCTTTCTCCTGAATTTGGTCTTACATTTAGACAAATTGAAGAAGATGGCTTTTTGATAAACGAAAAAGTTGAAATGGTTCTATCCAGTGATACACCAGTCGGGGTTAGTAAGTCAATAGGATTAGGTGTGATAGGTTTTGCGGATGCTTTAAACCGTTTAGACCCAGATATTTTGGTTGTTTTAGGTGATCGGTATGAAATATTTGCTGCTGCACAAGCTGCGATGGTAGCACGTATTCCAATTGCTCATATACATGGGGGAGAAATAACAGAAGGTGCGATTGATGATCCTATTAGACATGCTATAACAAAAATGGCACATTATCATTTTGTGGCGACGGAAGAATATCGCAGAAGAGTTATTCAACTAGGAGAGATGCCAGAAAATGTAACTTTAGTTGGAGCACTTGGTATTGATCAAATAAAAAAAGTAAATTTATTATCAAAGCAACAACTAGAAAAGGAACTGGAATTAAAAATTAATTCACTATCTTTTCTGGTTACTTATCATCCAGAAACTAATAATGCGATTAACCCGGAAAAACAGATTGATGAATTAATTGAAGCACTAAAAGCCTTTCCATACGCTACGACTATAATAACTAAAGCTAATGCTGATGCCGGTGGAAGAATTATTAATCAAAAATTCTTAGAGTTCGCTAGACAAAATGTTGATAGAGTGAAAATATTTGATAATCTAGGGCAATTAAAATATTTAAGTACTTTATCCAAAATAGATGTAGTAATTGGAAATTCTTCTAGTGGTATCATAGAAGTTCCTTATTTTAAAAAGCCTACTGTCAATATTGGCGATAGACAAACAGGGAGACAAAAAGCAAAATCTATTATAGATTGTAAATGTGAAAAAAATGATATCATTCACGCAATAAGCAAAGCTATAACAATAGAGTTTCAAAAGAAATTAATAAAAACAAACTCTTTGTTTGGAAGTGGAAATGCGTCAACCAAGATATACCATGAATTAAAAAAAATCGATAAAGTAGAAAGTAATAAAAAGTTTTATGATGTAACTATTGAAACGTGAGGATGTTTAAAATGGAAAAAACGTATATCATAGCAGAGGCTGGAGTGAATCATAATGGAGATATACAAATTGCAAAAAAACTTATTGAAACAGCATCTAATTGCGGAGCTGACGCAATCAAATTTCAAACTTTCCATGCATCAACACTGGTAACGGTAAATGCTAAACAAACAAAATACCAACAGAAAAATACTGGTCAAAAAAAATCCCAATTAGAAATGCTGCAGCAACTAGAATTAACGGACAATGAATTTATGGAATTGAATGCTTTTAGTGAGACGAAAGGAATAGATTTTTTATCAACTCCATTTGATAGAGATAGTTTGGATTTCTTAGTAGATAAACTAGAGTTAAGCACCATTAAGATCTCTTCTGGTGACTTAAATAATTATCCATACTTATATGAAGTAGCAAAAAAAAGTGATCAAATAATTATTTCAACTGGGATGTCAACAATTGATGAAATACATAAGGCATTAGCGTTCATAGCTTATGGCCTTGCTGGAAAAGAGATAAATAATAAAAGTGATGTGTTGGAATTCTATCAATTAAGTGTCGCAAAAGAAAAATTAAAACAACACGTAACAGTATTGCAGTGTACTACTTCTTATCCAACCCCCTTGGAAGAAGTTAATTTACAGTCTATTAAATTTTTACAACAGGAATTAGCTTTACCAGTAGGTTTCTCGGATCACACAGATAGTACGTTAATACCAGCTACAGCCGTAGCAATGGGGGCTTGTGTCATCGAAAAACACTTCACATTAGACAAAACGATGCCAGGTCCAGATCATAAGGCTTCTTTGGAACCAATCCAATTAAAAGAAATGATTGAAGCAATACGTAAAGTTGAAAAAGCACAGGGTAACTTCGGGAAAAAACTAACTGTTAGTGAAAAAGACAATATTAATTTGGTTAGAAAAAGTTTAATTGCAAATAGAAATATAAGTAAAGGTGAGTTGTTTACAGAGGGAAATCTAGTTGTTAAGCGACCAGGGGACGGGATATCACCTGAATTTTATTGGGATTACATTGGAACACAGGCTCAAAAAGATTACCAAAAGGATGACTTGATTTGAAACAAAAACCAGTAATTATTTTAGGGAATGGTGGTCATGCTACGGCGATTGGAGAATTGTTGATTTTAAATGATTATCATGTACTTGGTTTTACAAACCCTCGCAATGAAGATAATGTTTATCAATTCAAATATTTAGGTAATGATGATGTTATTATTAATTATTCACCACAAGAAATTTACTTGGTCAACGCTATAGGTTCAGCTTCGGATTTAGTATTAAGAACAAAAAAATATATCGAATTTAGTGAGAAAGACTATAACTTTCTATCGCTCATTCACCCTTCAGCTAAAGTATCAGACTTTGCTGATTTGTCTGTTGGAGTTCAAATAATGGCTGGAGCAATTGTACAACCTTTCAGTTTTGTTGGTGAAAACTCTATCATTAATACGGGCACAATTGTAGAACATGAATGTCATATTAGTAACCATTGTCACGTCGCTCCAGGAGCAGTTTTATGTGGTGGTGTAAATGTCGGTTGTCAGACTTTTATTGGTGCGAATTCCACAGTAAAACAGAATATTACGATAGGAAATCTAAACACCATTGGAGCAAATTCCTTTGTAAATAAAAACACTTTAGATGGAAAAAACTACTACGGTATACCAGTAAAGGAAGTGAGACAATGAATAATTGGTTAGATATAGTAGTTGACAAGTCAAGCTCAATAATGGAAACCATGAAGGTCATTGATAAAGAAGCAACACAATTTGCAGCAGTTATAGAAAAGGGCGTCTTATGTGGAACTGTTACAGACGGTGATGTTAGGAGAGGTTTATTAAAAGGGATTGGAATTGAGGATGAAGTTCAAAAAATAATGAACAAAAATCCTATTTACGTAAGTGATGATGAGGAAATTAGTAACAAAAGAGATATTTTGATTAGAAATAAAGTAAGACAATTACCAGTGGTTAATGCAAAAAGAGAATTGATTGATATACTTTTTTGGGATGAAATAGATCGAGCCATTGAAAAACCAAATAAAGTATTACTAATGGCAGGAGGCCTTGGAACAAGGTTAAGACCTCTAACCAACGAGATTCCCAAACCATTACTTAAAGTAGGAGACAAACCAATTTTGCATACAATAATTGATGGTTTTAAGAAATATGGGTTTACGGATATTTATCTATCTGTCAATTATAAGAGCGAAGCTATTCAAGAGTACTTTCAAGATGGGAAGCAACTAGGTGTTAATATTAAGTATTTAGACGAAACAAGGCGTTTAGGTACTGCAGGGGCAATATCTTTACTTAAAGAACAGATAAATGAACCTTTTTTTGTTATGAATGGCGATTTATTAACAACGGTCAACTTTGCACAGTTATTAAAATTTCATCAAGAACACGATGCTACAGCTACAATGTGTGTAAGAGAATATGAATTTCAAATTCCGTTTGGGGTGATAAAGACAAGTGATGATCGTCTAATCGAAATTCAAGAAAAGCCAACACATAAAGAATTTGTCAATGCAGGAATATACGTGTTAAATCCAAAAGTAGTAGATCTTATTCCATATAATGAGTTTTATGACATGCCTACACTCTTTCAAGATTTGATAAAGCATAATATGAAAACTTCAGCTTTTCCACTTAGAGAGTACTGGTTAGATATTGGGAGACACGATGATTTAAAAAGAGCAAATAGTGATTATTTCGATAATTTTATTTAACATATGTGTTTGATCATTTAAAAGGCAAAATCTATTTAACTTAACTATATTTTTAACACTTTATTATTAAAAACTCAACGCAATTATAAAAATTCCAAGTTAGTTTACTGCAGCTAAATTGAGGAGAGAGATCTAATTGATAAATAATAAAAAGGTTCTAGCACTTATCCCTGCCAGAGGGGGGAGTAAATCATTACCTCTAAAAAATATTATTGATTTTGGTGGAAAACCACTTATACAATGGACCATAGATTCTGCGTTACAAACAAGCTATATAGACAAAATTGTTGTATCAACCGATAATGCTGAAATTGGTAAAGTCGCTAGTCAAAAAGGGGTATTTATTCAAAATCGACCGCCTGAACTCTCCAGAGATGATTCATTGATAAAAGATACTATTGATTATGTTATAGACACTTTACAAAAAAATGGAGAGGAGTTTGACTATTTTGTCTTATTAGAACCTACTTCACCATTGCGTAATGTAGATGATATAAAGAATTGTATTGAATTAATAGACGAATACAAATACGATTCAGTAGCAACTTTTACTGAAGCAAGTCTTAACCCTTGGAGAGCTTGGGAAATAAAACAAACCACTGCTAACTCATTTATAGACAAAGCAAATCCTTGGCTACCCAGACAAAAGTTACCTAAAGCATACATGTTAAACGGTGCAGTTTATACTACTACTATAGACTTTATAAGAAAAAGCGAAATGGAAATTTTTGGTGGTGAAGGTGGGGCTATTATAATGCCCAAAGATAGAAGTATAGATGTCGACGATAAATATGATTTAAAATTGGCAAGAATTATCTTAGAAGAGAATGGTGTAGAGGAAAAATTTCAAATAAAAGGAGAATAAACATGAGTCACTCATTAAATGAATTACAAAACCTAAATGGTAAAACTGCCTTAGTAACAGGAGGAGCTGGATACTTAGGTATGGCTATGTGTGAAGTTTTAGCTGAACTTGGCTCTAATATTATTATTGCAAGTCGAAATCTAGATAAAGTAGAGACTGCAAGGGAAAAGCTTAAGATTAAATTTCCTGATATAGAAGTACATTCACTTCAATTAGATTTATTAGATGATACTTCGATTAAAAATTTATTTCATAATATCAATAGTTTAGATATTTTAATAAATAATGCTTGGTCAGGTAAAAAAAACTCCTTTGAATCAATAAGTAATGACGATTGGGAATACGATATTAATTTGAGTCTTAATTCAGTTTTTAAAATGATTAAACATGCAAAGCCGCTTTTAAAAAAGAATAAGGGAGTAATATTAAATGTCTCCTCTATGTATGGGCATATAGCACCTGACTATAGACTATATAATAATGATAACTACGTTAATCCACCTAGTTATGGTGCAGCAAAAGCTGGTGTGATTCAATTTACAAAGTATTTGGCTAGTTTTTTAGCACCGGAAGGAATTCGTGTTAACTGTATAAGTCCTGGAGCATTTCCACATAAAGAAACACAACAAGATCATGAATTCATGGAAAGGTTGGGTTCCAAAAATCCATTGAATAGAATTGGTTATCCTGATGAATTAAAAGGAGTCGTCGCTTTGTTATGCACTAATGCATCATCATATATGACAGGACAAAATATATGTGTTGATGGGGGATGGGGAATTTGGTGAAAAACTTTGGTATAATAGGCTATTCAAACGAAAATGGCCATCCCTATTCGTTTAGTTCTATTATTAATGGGTACAACAAAGATGAATTAATAAATTCAGGATGGTCTGTTATTTATGATTATTTAAAAATTAGAGATATATCGGAATTTGGTTTGAGAAATTGCAAGGTCTCTCACGTGTGGACTCAAGATAAACTAATAAGTGAGCAAATTGCAAAATCTTGTAATATTAATCATGTTGTGGATCATTTTGAGGAAATGTTAGATAAAGTGGATGCAGTAATAATTGCACGAGATGATTACGAAAGCCACCTTTCAATTGCTACCCCATTCTTAGAAAAGGGGATAAAAGTCTTTATTGATAAACCACTGACATTGCGTTTAGACGAACTTAAGTTCTTTAGACCTTATCTTACAAATAATTTGTTATTCTCAACTTCTAGTATGAGATATGCAAGAGAACTAGATGGTCTAAGAGCGGATACTAATAATTTAAACGAAATTATTACAATTCAAACATCTGTACTCAATGATTGGAACAAATATGGAATACATATGATTGATGCCATACTTAGTTTTTGTAAAATCCCACCATATTCCGTAGAGTTCAAAAAAGGCAAACACGACATGTATATAGTACGTTTTCAGAATGACTTAATATGGACTATTAATGTCTTGGGAAAAAATGCATCAAAGACTTTTAGTATTCAAGTATTAACTGAAAAATGGAATAAATCTGTGGAAATTGAGGATAATTTTACTATGTTCAGAAGAATGCTGTGGAGGTTTAATGAACTAGTTCAAGATAATAAAATGTACTTTTCTTCGTCAGAAATAGTATTGTCTAATATTATATTAATGGCAGGTGAGAAATCCCGCGTAGAAAATCGAGAAGTATATATCAATGAATATAGTGAAATTTTGTAAGTTACTGTATTAATTTGGAGTGATAAACTTGGATTTAAAAAACTTATTCAGTTTAAAAGGCGAAGTTGCTCTTGTAACTGGAGGAGCAGGTATTATAGGCAGTGCTGTGGTAGAAGGATTAGCTTATAATGGTGCAACAGTAATAGTTGCAGATATAGATTTGAAAAGAGCAACCGATTTAGCAAATAAAATAAATGAGCAGTTGAATGAAACTACTTTACATCCAATTAAAGTAGATATTACAGATGAAGACTCAATAAAAAGCATGGTAAATATAATAGTAAAAAAATTTAAAAAAATTGACATACTACATAACAATGCTGCTGGAAAATCGAATGATTTAAATGCTTTTTTTGAAAAGTTTGAAAAATATTCATTAGATCAGTGGAATGAAATAATGAATACCGATATTACTAGTATGTTCTTAGTAGCGCGAGAGGTTGGCAACGTTATGTCCCAACAATCAACGGGAGGATCAATAATACAAACTTCATCTATTTATGGAATTATGGCTCCTGATAATCGAATTTACGAAGGTTCGAATTATTTAGGAAGACAAATTAATACGCCAGCAATTTATTCTACTGCAAAAGCAGGAGTGATTGGGTTAACTAAATATTTAGCAACTTATTGGGCTGATAAGGGAATTCGTGTAAATTCAATTACTCCCGGTGGGGTTGAAAGTGGACAAAATGAACAGTTCATTAAAAATTACAGTAACCGTGTACCGCTAGGTAGAATGGCAAAGGCTGAGGATATGGTAGGTGCTATTGTTTACTTAGCCTCCAATGCTTCATCGTATGTTACCGGACAAAATTTAATCGTTGATGGTGGATTGAGTGCTTGGTAATTCAGATCATTGTTCATTTAATTTATAATTTAAATAACTTAGCTAATATAATTACACATAATGGGATGTGCAAAAACATTTAAACTTAAAAGGAGGGATAATATGGATATCGCAGCTTTATCCACTGCAATGAGTCAAGCTAGCTTACAGCAACAAGTTTCCTTAAGTGTAACCAATAAAGCAATGGAACAATCAGAAGTAGCTAGTGAAGGACTAATTAAAATGATGGAACAATCTGTGCAACCACATTTAGGTGGTTCTATCGACGTTAAAGCATAACTTCTATTAAGTGAAAGTAAAGCATTATCACATGTTGGTGGTAATGCTTTTTTCCTTCATACTTGTTATTTACATAAAGTTATAAACACAACAATGAGTCTATAGTAGCATTTTATAAAAATCAATAGATAAAAATTTAACAAAAGCCAGTTATAGTCGATATAAATAGTAACAAAATCAAAGGGAGTTGTCTTAAGTCATGGGTGTGGGGAAAATACTTTCAGGATCCCAGCTTTTGCAACAGACACAATACAACGAGTTATCGACATCTGCAAGCGAAAGATCAAACGTTAATTTTAAAAATAGTGAGGAAGAAACAACCACATCGATCATTCAAAGTAATGATATTAAATTTAGAGATAAAAAACAAGTCGAAGGAATGGTCGAAGCGTTAAATGAATTTTTGGAGCCAACGCATACCTCTATTAAGTTTAAAGTACATGATAAACTTGATAAGTACTATGTAACAGTTGTTGACTCTGATACGGATGAACTAATAAAAGAAATTCCTCCCAAAAAACTATTGGATGTTTATGCGGCTATGGCTGAGTTCATGGGATTCATTGTTGATGAAAAAATCTAAAGGATGGTGTATTTAAATGGTAGACGGAATTAATAGTAACTCTATGCGAATTGGTGGACTTGCATCAGGAATGGATATTGATAGTATTGTTGCAGATTTAATGAAAGCAGAGCGTATGCCACTTCAAAAGATGGAGCAAGACCAAATTTGGACGGAGTGGACGCGTGATGCATATCGTGAAGTGAATACGAAGTTTTCTGAGTTTGAAAATATGTTCACTAAAATGAATAGAGCGAGTACGTACAAGGTGAAAACTGCTACATCAACACAAGCAGATGCAATCACTGCAACATCTTCTTCTAATGTTTCACCAGGTTCATATAGTATTGAAGTAACACAGCTGGCGAAAAATGCTATAAATGTTAGTCAAACTGGTATCTCAGGTGGAACAAAAATTGATCCGTTGGCACCTCTTAAAGGTCAATTAGGTGGCAGTGTTCCAGATTCATTCACGTTTAAAACATATAAAAACGATCCAGCAGGTGAAGAACATACAATTGAAATTTCTTCAACGGACTCCCTTAATGATGTCTTAACTAAGATGTCTGACGGAACTGGCGTTAATGCCTTTTACGACGTTGCCACTGACAAAGTTGTGATGGAAACAAAATATTCAGGTGAGTATAATACTGGTGGGAATGAAATTGATTTTAGTGCAGATAGCAGTGGTTTCTTTACTAATGTATTAAATATGGATCCAACAAAAGAAGCAGGTGGACAAGACGCTAAATTCATGTACAATGGTGGTATTGAATTAACTTCAAAAACAAATACGACGAGTGTTAACGGATTGAATTTAACGTTTAATGATGTAACAAGTGGTGAAGCAAGAATTTCAGTAACGAATGATATCGATAGTGCGGTAGATTCTATCACTAAATTTGTCAATAAATATAATGAATTAATTGAAAGTGTGAATGGCAAGGTATCTGAAAAACGAAATAGAGATTATAAACCGTTAACTTCACAGCAGAAAGAAGATATGTCTGAAAGTGAAATCGAGCTTTGGGAAGAAAAAGCAAAAAGCGGGATGCTTAGAAGTGATTCAATGCTTAGCTCTGCATTAACAGACATGCGTCAAGACTGGTATCAAACTGTTGATACAGGAAATGCTGACATCAATCATTTAAGTGCAATTGGCATCACAACTTCTACTTCGTATGCCGATAATGGAAAGCTAGTAATTGATGAAGAAAAACTACGTTCGGCACTACAAGAAGATTCAGATGCAGTTTATAAATTATTCTATAATAAAGATGAAAACAATCAAGGTCTTGTCAACCGTTTAAAAACAACAGTTGATAATACCATGGAAACGATTAACAATCGAGCAGGGAAAAAGACTTGGACAGCAGAGCAGTACACATTAGGTAAACAATTAGCCGACATGCAAGAGAGAATAGATGCTTTTGAAGACAAACTTAGTAATACAGAAAATCGTTATTGGAAACAATTTACGGCTATGGAGAAAGCGATACAACGTATGAATCAACAATCTGCGTACCTGTCTCAACAGTTTGGTGGTATGTAAGAAAAAAGGAGTGTTACTTAAGTGATGACCTATCAACCATATGAGGCTTACAAAAATAATTCAGTAAATACAGCCTCTCCAGGTGAATTGACACTTATGCTATACAATGGATGTTTAAAATTTTTAAAACAAGCAAAAAAGGGATTAGATGAATCTAATTTTGAATGGAAAAATGTAAATATCCAAAAGGCTCAAAATATTATTAACGAGTTAATGATAACTTTAGATCAGCAAACAGAAATTGGTAAACAAATGTTACCTTTATATGATTATATTAATCAAGCATTAATAGAAGCAAATATTAAAAATGATGCAGAAAAATTAAAGGAAGCTTATAGTTTAGTCCAAGAATTTCGTGATACTTGGAAAGAAGTGTTAAAACAAACTCGTCAGCAAAAATATGGTGATGGAGCTCGTGTCTAATGACTGAAAGAATGAATCAATTGTATGATCTGACTAAAAATTTGTTTTTTCTATTAGATAAAAGTGTTAGTAAAAACTTAACGGAACGCGAGCAAACAATTCAAAAAGTAACGGAGTCGCTGGAAAAAAGAGAAATACTATTATCTCAAATAAAGCCACCATACACTGATGAAGAGAAAAGAGTTGGAGCTGAATTAATACCATTAGAACAAAAAATTCAGCAACGCCTTACCTTGTTATTTAACAATTTGAAATCCGATATGAAGAATGTTAAAAAACAAAAAAGTTCAAACCAAAAATATATTAATCCATATCAATCCCTTGCTCATTTTGATGGTTCTTATCTTGATAAAAAGAAATAATTAGAAAGCGTTAATTACATTTTTTCTGTAGTTAACGTTTTTTTAATACCATTTTATAAACTGTGATTACAGCGATGTTAGAAATAGAAAAAACCATGTTCCACCAGAGATTAACTGATCGGATCATGGCTTAATAAATTTATTTTCTTTATGACATTCATTCTTTACTTTCGCTATTGTAAAGAACTTTTCTATTTATTACTATTAATGAGGCCTATACGTAGAATAGGCAAAATGGTAAAGTGAATTTTCTTTGGAATCTAAAACCTTACCATTAGACATGATGTCGAACGGTATAATATCGAAATAGTGATAACTTGAATATGTTGTGTAACTGTAATTCCCTACAGCCTCTTGAATTTTAGGAATTTTAATTTTAAAGTTACCATTCCTGTCCGTCAGACCAGGTTCAATGTAGGCACGATTATTAAGTACAGTAATAATACGAACCTCAATATTTGTGTTTGGTACGGGTGTGCCATTTTCGTCAACAGCTTTACCTTCGACTTCCATAAAACCATCAATTCGCCATTTATACCCATATCCATAGTTCATATATCCCTCTACATTGCCATCTGTATTAATGTTTAAAATCTCAGCAGAGGTAGCTTCTCCAGCCTGCTCCTTAATGTCTAACGTATAGGATTGATTAGCATCGTAATCCAGAGATGTCGATTGAACTCTTAATAAATATGTTCCTGGAGGAAAACTAATTGAATATTTTTCATTATCTTCAAGACCAGCAAGACCATTTAATTCAAGATCAAATATATCAAGCTGATAGTCTGCAGATGAAGGGTTGTCCAAATTCACAGTAAGTGTCTTTTCTTGATCGACTTGAAGGATGAACCAGTCTAGATCATAACTGTTATCTATTGTTTGACTTTGATAGATATGATTCAAATATGCTGGGGCTTGATAAATATTATCATCTGGCTCCTTTTGATCATACGAAGTAGATTGTTGCACTAAAAAGGTAAAGGGAAGATTTGGTTCTGAACCAGTCACAGAATTAACAGCAATATAATAGATACCGCCTTCGCTGATTTTGCTCAATTGCTCATTTTTTTCAGAATCATAACTTGAGATAACCTCTTCTTCTAAAGTCATGGTTTCTTCATTTAACTTAAAGAGATGTAAATCATAATCAACAGAAGCGGATTGAACGGTTTGCATAATCACTGTTAATTTACCAGAGTTATTATGTTCAAAGCGATACCATTTTTGTTGTCCCTCTTCCGTTATCTTATCAGTATATACCTGTCCTATTTCAATAATAGCTGGGGTGTTAGGAGAATCATTTGTCGCTTGTGAGGTAACGCTAGAAGTTATCATTCTATGTTGTTTAATGCCAAGTTTATTCTTTAAAATTGGCTGATTAGTACCTTGAGACATCTTAATACGATCCGTTGGCACTTCAAAATCTTGCATAGTATTTTTTTCTAAAGAATCTTCAACTTTTACTTTGGAGTATTCTGCTGTCTCATTTGCATGAACAGAACTTAAAGAACTTAATAGCGAAAGTGCAAGAACTACAATCAGTGAAACAAAATACTTTTTCATTATAATCTCTCCCTTGTAAAAATTTAACTCACTATCATTATAGCAAATTACTCTACCAAATGTTTAAATTTTTTCCACTTTTGTATATAAATTTATATTTTATAAAATAAAGTTACTCACTTTAACATATAGATTTAATTTAAGCTTTTATTATTTCTATATATTTCATTTTACAAGTGATAAATGTATTTCAAGTCTGTTACTTGTAAATAAATTTAGGGTAGGTATGACCATTAACTAGATTTAAAGAGTATATTTACGTAGATGAATTATATAATTAGAGATTTTTGTGGTGCCCATCATAAGTCATCTATTGCTGTTAAATTTCTTAATATACTCTTTAAAATAAATTCTTCCGAATCCCCTTTACATATACCTCGAAATTCTATATAGTATAAGTACCTAATAAATCTAGGTAGGTGATAATATGTTTGATCGTGAATTAGTTAAAGGAAGTACATCGCTTCTTGTGCTTCAGTTATTACTTGAGCGAGATATGTATGGCTATGAACTTGTGAAGGAAATGGATCGCCGTAGTGATTCGCATCTGCAGCTAAAGGAAGGAACTTTATATCCTGCACTTCATAAGTTAGAGAAACAAGAGTACATTACTTTTTATTGGAAAAATCAAGAAAAGGGTCCAGCACGAAAATATTACTGTATTACGGCAGAAGGCAAGAATATATTGGAGACCAAAACGAAAGAATGGCATCGTTATGTTCAGGTGATGAACAACTTAATTGGGAGAAGTGAATCGTGACCACAGGCGATCAACGCTTTTTCCAGGCGCTTGATCAAGCACTTGGAAAACATGCGGAAAAGCAGCAAATTATCGCTGAATATCGTTCCCATATTTATGAGATGCAACAAGAAGAGGGGAGAGAGTTGGACTATCAAGAAATTGTCCAGAAATTAGGTACGCCCGAAGCTATTGCTGCGATATGGAAAGAAGCGGCGACAGTGACACCCAAAAAGATGCAGTTGTTGTTTGTTGTTTTAAATATTCTTCTTTTTCTTGTTGGCATCACGCTTACGATTGTTTATAATGTCTATCAGTTTGAGTGGATGGAAGTTGTGTGGAAGTGGCTCACTGCTCTGCCTTCGATTATTATCATTGTGTATATCGGCTTCTGGGGTTTGCTTGGTTATGAAATTGGCAAGCAATTTGGTAGCGGTGGATTGAAAATACTTCGAAGAACGTTTACATATGCGATTATCCCAAACCTAATCTTAATGTATTTAATCATATTTAAATGGATTCCGCATGAATGGTTTCAGCCGCTTTTGAATGGTTCTTTTATAGTTGTCTGTATCTTCTTAACTATCTTTTTGTATCCGATTAGCTGGATGGGGTATCGCTGGGGAAGAAAAACCTCGATTTAACATCTTGTCCTCTTGAGAATGTATTTTTTTACTTATATACCTAGAAAAACTATGTATATAGAATAACGAAATGGTGGTGAAATAAATGAACCAACGGAAAAAAAGTTACTTGTTTCTAATCTTATGTTTAGGGCTTGGTCTCCTAGCTGAACTTAGTTTCTTTCATGGTGTGATCGGTGTGTCCTATGTGTTATTTATCGCAGCATTTTATGCGGTGCTGTTTTTACAACAGGGGGTACATTTTTCGCATCGTCGTATTGGCTTGCTAGTTATGGTGTTGATCTGGGTGTTGGCTGCCTCGTATTTGTTTTATGATAATGCGCTTTTTTATCAATTAAATAGTCTGGTGATACCAGTATTGGTGTTTCTTCATATTGTGTTAATTACGACACCGAATCATATTGATTGGTTATCGGCTATTTTTGCGAATCAGGTCCTGCAAAAGTTTACCCAGACATTCAACTATGGAAAAAGATGGATCAAATTTGTTTTGAAGCGAACGATATTTCGGCAAATGAATCAAGCAACAACCCAGCTTGTAAAACGAGTTGTGATAGGGCTATTATTAGGCGTGCCATTACTGGGAGTGATTCTTTCTCTCTTGGTGTCCGCTGATGCTAACTTTGAATCGATTGTTATGGAAGTTCCCTCATTTATCATCGGGTTGAATGTATTAGAAGGATTATTCCGAACAGTTGCTGTTATTCTGCTCACTATTTTATTCTTCTCCGCTTTCAAAACGTTGCGCAAGCGCTATGTGCTTCCACTGGGTAAAACCATGCAAACGAAGCAACAGGCTAGCTGGGATGGCGTTATTGCTGGAACTATTATCGTGTTGCTTAACAGCATCTATGTCTTATTTGTCGTTATTCAATTTAAGTATTTCTTTGGGCAGGCAATTCAAGCAGATTTTACTTATGCGGAGTATGCGCGAAGGGGATTTTTTGAATTGGTTGTCGTAACGGTCATTAACTGGTCGATGTTGTTAATCTGTTTGAAATTTGTTCCTATCAAAAAACAGTTCAGTGGTTACTTTATGAAAAGTATGTATTCATTATTAATTATGGCAAGTGGTGTGATGCTAATATCAGCATATATCAGGTTAAGTATGTATGAAAATGCGTATGGATTTACCATGGATCGTATTCTTGCCCATGCATTCATGCTGTTCTTGATTGTTATTTTTGCTTATACGTTAATACGTGTGTGGTTAGATGGTATTTCTGTTGTGCATTTCTATTTTATCGCTGGTTTAATTTTCTATGCAGCTCTAAATGCCATCAATCCAGAGCAAATAATTGTGGAAAATAATTTGGAACGTTATCAACAAACAGAGAAAATCGACATTCATTATTTAAATGCATTATCTTATTCAGGAATTGATGGATTAATTACCTTGTATGAAACTGCTCCAGATTATCCAGAATTACAAAGTGTATTAAAGGATCGAAAAGAATCGATTGAGCAGCTTGATTTGGAGACGTGGCAATCATTTAACTTTAAGAAACAACAGGTGATCAATAGACTGAAGGAATTAGAATTAGACTAAGAAAGTGAGTGAGCCGTATGAATACAATTCCAACACATGTTGCGATTATTATGGATGGGAATGGAAGATGGGGAAAACTTCACGGTCGGAGCCGTAGTGAGGGGCACTACGCAGGTTCGCAAACGATGGAAGAGCTGATTGACGCAAGTGCAGAAATTGGAGTTAAAATTTTAACCCTTTATGCGTTCTCAACAGAGAATTGGAAGCGTCCGAAAGAGGAAGTAAACTATTTAATGAAGTTACCGATTAAATTTTTTAAACAAAAGCTGCCAGCGTTTATGAAACGAAATATCAAGATTGTGATTTCTGGTGATATCGATAATCTACCCGAAGAAACGAGAAAAGTTGTGATAAAAGCAAGTAAGCAAACAGCCAATAATACGGGTCTGATCGTTAATTTTGCCCTGAACTATAGTAGTCGAAGTGAAATTGTGCATGCGATGGCGCATATTATAGCAGATGTCAAAGAAAAGAAAATTTCAATCGAACAATTAGATGAACAATTATTCGCCAACTATTTGTATACCAAGAATCTACCAGATCCTGATATATTGATACGAACTGGTGGGGAGAAACGTATCAGTAACTTTTTGATGTGGCAAGCTTCTACCACTGAGTTATGTTTTGTGGATGAATTATTTCCCGATTTTACAAAAGAGTTATTCTTCCAAACGTTGGAGCGTGTGACTAACGGCGCTAAACCTTCTTTGGTATAGCGTATAGTTGCAACGTTAGAACAAAAAGCTCTACTACAATAAACTTGTAGTTGGAGCTTTTTGTTTGTTAACTATTGAAAATGAAAATAGGAAGGATCATAACTACAGTTAAAATGCCAGTAAAGAAAGTACCAATGATACCTGTGATTAGTCCAGCGATAGCCAACCCACGTCCGCCTAATTTCTGGTCCTTAATCTGTTTAAATGCTTTAGTTGCTAATATAATGCCAATGGTCCCCAAAGTGAAACCTAGGAACGGGAAAAAGATAAAAATGATTGATAAGATTCCCAAAACCATCGCAGCGATTGCTTTCCCACTCGCTTGTGGGGGTGTTGCATAATAATTTTGTTCTTCCATCTAATACACAACAACCTTTCTTAATTTTGTTCTTGCTTGAGCGTAGCAGATGATTAAATGGTAGGGGGAGTACTAACGGTAAAAAATATTACTATTATAAGAAATACATCTAAAATACCATAAAGCACAGTACCAATAATCCCAGTAGTCAAACCAGCAATTGCCATTCCACGGCCACCTTGCTTTTGTTCTGCGGTCTCATTCATTCCTTTTTTAGCGAATACAATTGCGATAATTCCTAAAATAAAGCCAAGATAAGGGATGATGATAGATAAAATCCCTAAAACCATAGAGGCTATTGCTTTCCCGCTCGTTTGTGGGGGTGTTGCATAATAATTTTGTTCTTCCATTCTTGTTTAACCTCCTTTATTTAAAAAGTACACAGTATAACATATCTAATGGCAGCTGATTTGATTTTACAATAATTTAGCAAGTAATTGAAGTATTTCTTTATTAAATTATTGTTCTGCATACTAATATCATAGAAAAAAAGTAATCCACCAGTTTAAAGCTGGTGGATCGGTATAACTTAGTAGTATGCAGGGTAAGTAGGGGCTGGTGCTAGAATAGCAGTAACTATTGCGATAATCAAAAAGATAAAATAAAGTGCATTTAACACAATTCCTACAATACCAGTGACCATTCCAGCAACTGCTAACCCATGTCCATCTAATTTTTGATTAGTAATTTCATTGTTTGCTTTTTTGGAAAAGACAACAGCAATAATTCCTAATATAAATCCGACAAGCGGAATAACACATGCCAAAATCCCTAAAACCAATGAGGTTGTTGCCTTTTTACTTGTTTGCTGTTGTTCAATATGATAACTTTGTTCTTCCATAACTTCTATCCTTCCTTTTTAAAATAATCATTGCTAGTATACCATTTTTCTATTTACCTGTTTATCCTTCAAAAGTCCATAATTTTTATTAGAGAAATTGATGAATTTTGCTGATATCTAGAAAAAAATCGTTTTTTTTTACTGAAAACGGGAAAACAATGATGAGAAAAATTAATCCATTATAAAGGAAAGGGAGAGATAAACATGGCAAAAGTAGCAGTTGTTACAGGTTCAGGTAATGGACTAGGAAAAGGGATTGCCCATCGCTTAGGGAAAGATGGTTTTAATGTTGTGTTAAATGATATTAATCAAGAAGCAGTGAATGCTACCTTAGAAGAATTCAAAAACGAAGGACTGAAAGCGATCGCGGTTAAGGGCGATGTTTCGAAACGAGAGGATCAATTCAATCTTGTCAAGCAAGCTGTAAAAGAGTTTGGTCAGCTTGATGTGTTTGTTAATAATGCTGGGATTGATGTCGTTAGTCCTTTCATGGAAATTGATGCAGATCAATTAAATAAAGCATTCTCTGTCAATGTACACGGAGTCGTTTTTGGTACACAAGCAGCAGCGAATCAATTTATCGAACAAGGAACGAAAGGAAAAGTGATTAATGCGTGCAGTATTGCAGGACATGAATCCTTTGAAATGTTAGGCACCTATTCTGCGACCAAACATGCGGTTAAATCATTTACCCACGTAGCAGCGAAAGAGTTAGCTAGCAACAATATTCGTGTTAATGCTTATTGTCCTGGTGTAGCTGGAACGGCAATGTGGGATCGTATTGATGAAGAAATGGTGAAATACTATGATGATTTACAACCAGGAGATAAATACAAAGAATTCGTTGATGGCATTTCACTAGGCAGATCACAAGAACCAGAAGATGTTGCTAATCTCGTTTCCTTCTTAGCATCGGATGATGCAGATTATATCACCGGACAGACGATTGTTACTGATGGTGGTATTGTCTTCCGGTAAACAATCGTAGAAGTACCTAATGACGGGTAGTCATTAGGTATTTTTTTATGATAATAGGTAAATATAACCAAAAATGGTTTATATACTTGTTGTATTAGTAAGTAGTAAGGGTATTCTTCGTGGAAAGGGTATTTGTGTTGGTTAAATTAGTAACTGTTCCAAAATTTTCGTTTAAGTTTATAAATCTCTTCATCATGTTCTCCTACTCTATGTTGGATAAAGTCCATCTTATCTTCCATTCGATCCATCCGTTTAGTTAATTCGGCGTGGTTCTGGTCGACTTTTTGAGTTAGTTGCTGAATCGAAGCCTGGTTCTGGTCAACTTTATCAGACAACTCTCGAATTGCTTGAAGGATCATGTTCACTTCCTTATTTTCCATTTTTCTACTCCTTTCATTGCAAATTATTTGGCGTGTGGGGTCGAATGTTATCTGTTGATTACATTCTACAGCATAGCTATTGAATAGTCATTTACTATTTTTTCCGATCCAAGTGTAACCCTAAAGGATCTTATCTCGGTAATTCTCCATGATAAGATTCCCTTAACTTACTCAATTTCTCCAATCGCTTCAGATTTGCTTCTTTATGGCGCAATCCTACCGACAAAATTAAGTTTTCTATTAAAAAGGTTGGCGCAATCATCGAATGAAAGGCATATTCTTCCCCACGGCTAGCAAATAGCACAGCATCGGCTCTATTAGCAAAGTCAGTGATTAACTGATCGGTAATAATAATGGTGCGATAGCGAACTTCTTTGGCATAATCGAGAATCACTCTAGCTTCAGGAAGTAAGCGAGAAAAACTAAATAGGATAATTACATCTTGTTTGTTAAAATGCATGATCGTTTCTAAGCTTTCACTACCACCTTGTTCGATCACACTAATCTCATAGCCAAAACGACGTAAACGATAGGTTAGTAGATCTGCTAGGCCAACAGATGGACCTGGGCAATAAATATAAATTTTTTGTGCTTGCGTGATGAACTGGGCAGCTTTTTGAAATGCTTGATTGGAAACATACTCCATCGTTTCGTGTAGCTGATGTACCGCTGTTTCAAGTGTATGGTATTGCAGGGAAGATTGCTTTTCAACCTGTTGAATTAAATCTTTCATTTTACCTGCAGGCGAAACCTCAACTGCTTGATGGACTTGGTGTTTGAAATCTTTGATATTGGTGTAACCGACTGTCCGCCAAAATCGAGAAACAGAAGCAATACTAACGTTAACGGATTTGGCGATTTCAGCTTCAGTCGAAACAAGTGCTTTTTGGGTATGTTTTTGTAAATAGTTTGCGATTTTTACTTGTGTAGGGGACAGATGGGTTGTTTCCCAGTTTAATTCAATCATCGTGAAACTCCTCCTTGGTTAGAAGGATAGCATATCGTAGTAGCTCAAAACCGATTATGAAAGAAAATTTACACAATGATAAAAAAGTTAATAAATTTACATCTTCTTAACGGTAGCAATATAACAGGTTAATATCCAATCGTTACACTGTAAGTAACTTAATTAAGAGGAGGAATAAGAATGTCCATACGCAAAGAAAGATACACACTAACACAGTCTCAAAAAATGATGGTCTTTATCTTATCAATGTCTTTGTATGGGTTGTCGAATATGATAACCGAATTGGTGCCAGAATTTCAGTTTGGTCCCATTGAACTTTCCATTGAATATTTTGCTTTTATTCCTTTAACGCTTTGTATCTTGTTCCATCCATTGTATGCTGCGATCGGCGCATCGCTTGGTGAAATTATTTTTGGTGAATTAATGCTGGGTCAATTCGGTGGATTTGGTGAATTAGAAAAGTTCATCGCATTTTCCTTAGCGATGTATATCGCTGGTATTCTTGTTCGTAATCCGAAAAGCAAGGGACAAGTTGGTGTTGCAGCAATGACAGGGGTTATTATTCATCAAGCGATTAGTGCGATGGTTGATATGATGAAAGTCTGGGTTGGGGTTGAAGAATTTGAAGCTGTACCTGGTCTTGCAGAAAGTGTGTTGGCTGTGGAAGGTTTTTCTTTCTTAAATGATGTTTTGTTTTCTGGTATTTTATTTGCCTTACTTCCAACACTATATTTAGTACCACGTTTATATGGAAAAATCGAACCATTACTTGGCATGAAGCCGCGCGATAATAAGATGTCTTATTCGATTGGAGCGATCGTTGGACCACGTCTTGTTGCTGGTGGAATCGTGCTCGCAATTGCGGCATTCTTCTTTGAATATTTATCTGAAAGTGGTTTTAACTGGGAATGGGAAGCAGATTTCCTTGCCATGTTTGGTGATAATTTTATTTGGGTTAGCATTGCTGTGGCAGCAATCACTGCTTTATTCACAGTAATTTGGATGAGAAAAAGAAAAAATGATCAAGGGCAACAAGAAAGGGTTTCGTAAATGATTGAACAAATCAAGCTCGATCAGGTAACTTTCCAATACCCTGGTGCGGAAGATCCTGTACTTCGTGATGTTTCACTTACAATTGAAAAAGGCACCTTTACTGCTATTATTGGTGGCAATGGTAGTGGGAAATCCACTTTATGTAAGTTATTAAATGGATTGATTCCACATTATTATGTCGGTGATTTTAGCGGGGAAGTAACTGTGAATGGGTTAGTAACTACCGATGAAAAAGTAGCGAAACTTTCCGAACATGTTGGCTATGTTTATCAAGACTTTGAAAACCAACTGGTTAGTCCACATGTATTGGAAGATGCTTGCTTTGCACCGCTTCATTTTGGTTATGAAGACTACCGAGAACGTGGCGAACGTGCCTTATCTTTGGTTGGTTTAACCGATTATGCTGATGAATTTATTTGGCAACTTAGTGGTGGACAGAAGCACTTACTTGCCTTGGCTGGTGCGTTAGCGCTTGATCCAGATATTTTAATTATTGATGAACCAGTGGCGCAGCTCGATCCCCAGCATGCGGAAGAAATTTATCATATTTTAAAAAAATTACATGAGGAATATGGCAAAACAATTATTGTGATTGAACACCATACCGAATTTATTGCGTCGTTTTGTCGTGAAGTGATTATGTTAGATCAAGGAAAATTGATCTGGCAATTACCTGTGGTCGAAGCTTTACAAAAAGTGGATGAACTGATGCAACACCAAATCTATCCACCACAAGTAACGCAAGCGGGTTTCCGTTTAAATCAAGCAGAACAAGCCAAGTTGCCCGTCACGTTAGCACAAGCAATTCCTTATTTTAATCAACAAGAAGCAAGCTTTCGGTTGAATCTTGAAACGGAAATGATTCCAGTAGAGCATGAAAAAAAAGCAATCGCGCAATTAGAAGATGTCCATTTTTCTTATAAAACGATTACGCGGTCGCGAAATCAAGTGCTTAAGGGGATTGATCTTACTGTCTATGAAGGGGATCACATCGCACTTGTCGGTAACAATGGAGCAGGGAAATCTTCCTTAATGCGTCTAATAACTGGATTAGTTAAACCTGGGCAAGGAAACGTCTTGGTAAATGGCACAAATACAAAAGAAGTCCCACCAGAAACACTAGCGGATTTTGTCACTTATGTGTATCAAAATCCGGAACAAATGTTTATTGATGATAGTGTACGCAAAGATATCTCGTTTTTCTTAAAGTCTCGAAAAGTACCAAACTATGAAACGATTGTTGATCAAGTGTTAGAACAATTTGATCTAGTAGATTTGCAAGAGCGAGACAGCCGGCTAATGAGTGGGGGACAACAACGACGTGCGTCACTTGCGATCGGAATGGCGATGAATCCAAAGCTGATGTTGTTGGATGAACCAACAGCCAACTTAGACATTGCGACAAGAAAGCATATTTCCGCATTAATGACAAAATTGAAAGAACAGGTGGAAGCAGTTGTTATTGCTACACATGACATGCAACTTGTTGCTGAATGGGCGAATCGAATTGTTGTTGTACATAATGGAAAAGTCATTCATGATGGCGATCGTTATTCTGTGTTTGGTAATGCAGCATTATTAGCACGAGCAGGGTTAAAAGCCCCACAAATTTTAGAGTTAAGTCGCGCTTTAGGGCTAAATCCACCCATATTTACGGTAGATGCTTTTGTGGAAGCTTGGAATAAGGAGGGGAGCAAACATGGAGTATACGCGTAAATTTACCGATAAGCTATCCGTAGAACAGATGAAAATAGAACTATTGAATACCGCTTATGGCAATGGGGATACGCTTTTAGCAAAATTAGATCCTCGCACCTTGTTTATTTGGTATTTGTTTTTCGGGATTACCCCTTGGTTTATCCACCAAGAGCCGATTTTGATTGGTATGTTTGCTTTTATGGTCGTGCTTACCTATTTTGCAAAGGTCAGTCCTTTGATTGTATTTATTCTTTGTATGGGACTGTTAGGCCAGGGAGGATATTTATTAATTGTCTCCTTATTCTTTGGTGGCGATGCCGCTGTCATTTTACCGCTCTTAACGTTAACCTTGAAATTATCGGTCATTTCATTAGCAAGTATCGTGGTCTTTTGTTCGATGACACCAGAAAAGTTAAGTGATGGCTTATTAAAAATTGGTGTGCCTGGTCAAGTGTCATTTAGTATCGCCTACGGGTATCGCATGCTGCCGACTTTATTGGAAGAGTATCACCATGTATTTTTATCCTTTCGTTTACGCGGTAAAGCACCTAGTAAACGTGGATTTTTGTACTGGCGGGCGATTGTGTACTTTTGTAAAATAGCGATTTTATCTTTTTATCCATTGTTATTAAGTATGACCAAGCGCGCTAGAACCACAGTAGAGGCACTAGAAACAAAGGGATCATTTTACGGGTTTAATCACCCACAAGTAAAAAAATTAAAGCTGGCACATTTGAAATTGAGAAAGAGAGATGTTTATTTTTTAACTTTTTCTGTTGTTTACATGGTGGCAGTATGCTTAGTGGAAATTTTATTATAAAAAGGGGAAATTCAACATGATCACAATTGATTTACACAGCCACGTGAAAATCTCAAAAAAATCGGACTTTATGCCGGACTATTTTGAAGAGATGATTCGTGAGGCAAAACAAAACGGTTTAGCTTCGATTGCGATGACAGAACATTTTAATACGAGACGTTTTCTAGATATCTATGATTATATTGATGCGAATTTTACCTATGTAGATGGCTATTATTTTGTACATGGTGTACGCGTATTTCCTGGGATAGAAGTCGATGTGCAAGAAGTTGGTCACATTCTATTAATCGGGGATCGTAATGCTATTTTAGAAGTTCGGGCAGCGTTAGAACCGTATACAGAAAAAAGGCACTTTATTCCATTTGCGCAATTAATGGACATAGCCGAGCACTACGAATTATTGAAAATCGGTGCGCATCCATTTCGAGAAAGCACACCACTCACGCATTTGCCAAAAGAACAATTGCAACGTTTAGATGCCTTTGATATGAATGGGAAAGATTTATATGCATATGGGATTGAAGATTATCAAGCGCGGTTAAACCAGTTTGCAGAAGAAATCGGACTTCCAATCGTCGGTGGCAGTGACACGCACCAATTCTTGCAGTATGGTGCGATTATGAATGAAGTGGGTCGTGATTTTCGTACAGTGACGGAATTAAAAGCGGCTATTCGAGAAGGGGATTATCAAGTGAAGCTTGCGGATGATTTATATCTCAAAGTCAAAGCAGCTACTTTAGTGAAAAAATACATGAAGCGTTCCCTAGCAGCTGAACAACAAACCGTATAATGAAATAAGGAAACCAAGCCGATGCTTGGTTTTTTTGTTTAAATAAAAGGGAGTGGAATAAAACCACGTTGCGATTGTAAATTACTTAACATTGCATTAATATTTTTTAATATTTGAAAACGCTTTATCAAGGTTGGTGTAGCAAGGTTTTTCTTAGCGTGTAAAAAAATCTACCGTGCTTTTTTAAATTTTTCTGTGTTTACACAGGAGGGAAAGGTGGTAATATAGAAGTATAGATATAAAAAGGAGGACACTTATATGAAGTATAACATTAGAGGTGAAAATGTTGAGGTCACAGGGGCAATAAAGGAATACATTGAGAAAAAGATTGGCAAGCTTGAACGTTATTTTGATACTACCCCAACATCAGATGTAAATGTCAATTTAAGTGTCTATAATGATGAGCAACAAATTGAAGTTACCATTCCAATGACAAATTTACTACTTCGTGCAGAAGAACAACACACAGATTTATATGCATCAATTGATTTAGTAGTAAATAAATTGGAACGACAAATTCGGAAATATAAAACAAAAGTGAACCGCAAAACGCGCCAACAAGGGGCACCAAAACACATTTTTGCGGAAATGGAAAAAGAAGCAACCGTTGAAAATCAACAAGATGAGAGTGACGATATCGAGATTGTTCGTACCAAACGATTTAATTTAAAACCAATGGATTCAGAAGAAGCAGTCCTACAAATGGATATGCTAGGACATGCATTTTACGTATTCACTAACGCAGAATCGGGCGATACCAATGTAGTATATCGTCGCCGCGACGGAAAATACGGCTTAATCGAACCAAGTTAATAAAAAATAAAATGAGTAGAGGGGTTCCGCTTTTGGCGGATCCTTTTTTAATTGAATTAGTGGAAAATTATGTAATCAGAAGGTGTGGAGAGCTCCCCCTTTTTGTCCAAAAATGCGATTATCGACTGGTTTTGGAGATGATCGCGCGCTCAAGCAGTCATCATCGGCGCTCAAGCAGTCATCATCGGCGCTCAAGCAGTCATCATCGGCGCTCAAGCAGTCATCATCGGCGCTCAAGCAGTCATCATCGGCGCTCAAGCAGTCATCATCGGCGCTCAAGCAGTCATCATCGGCGCTCAAGCAGTCATCATCGGCGCTCAAGCAGTCATCATCGGCGCTCAAGTATTATTTTTATTTTAGTAATTCATTTAAATAGTAAGTTCGTTTGTATTTTTCTCCACTATAATTAAGTTCCATCCCAGTCAGCATTCGTTTAACAACACTAGATGACTCCACCGCAAGAAATTCCCTGGCTTCACTATTTTTAATTGAAGTTTTAAACAACAAACCATATTCTGTGAGGGCCTGCCTATGCGCATAACTATCCCTACTGCCACAAGAAGGACAAATCCAAGTTCGTTTATAACGCTGCATCATATCCCTTTTACAGGAAGGACACCAAACTCCTTTGCGGATGTGCCTTTTTGGAATGTTATATTTCTCAATAACGTTTCCACGAAAATCAGTGTGATGTGTTTGTAAAACTCGGGCGACAGTTTGAAGTTGCCTCCTATCAAGTTTTTTCATTTTATACTGATTGGTTAACTCTCTTATGCGATTAGGTAATTGTTCACTGGTGAGAACGTCTGTCTGTTGATGCTCAAAATCGAGGATTACATTCGAGTGGGTAAAACAAACGATAGGATGTACAGCTATGTCGTTAAAATTATGACTAACGAGAAATTTCTTAAGATGCAAACGTTGTTCATTCGCTTGCAACAGAGGATGAGCGTATGTTTCTTTGATGCCATCCAAGCTTCGAATCAGTTGACCTGCCTCATTAAAAGTTACAATTCCTTTTATATTTTTGGCTTCTATAATGAAAATTACAGTTGGGGTTAAAAGCAGGGCATCAATCTGAAATGCGTTATGCTCTCCTGGCAATCGTAAGCCATACAAGAGTATTGATGTAGGTAAATGGAGAAGTTGAAAATAATACTGTAAACTGGTTTCACCGTAATAACCTGCTAATTCTTTGCCTAATAGATCATGTAAGTGGTCAAAATTTGGAGATTTTTCATGAAGTCGTGGAAGAAGCGCTTGCAACTGAAGTAATTTTGAAGATTTGCTAGCGGGACGGAATACGTGCATTGATCAACCTCATCTCTTAAATAATATGTTAGGTCTAGTTTACTTGAATCTCTTTAAGTAAACAACACCATTAACAAGTTTATCCATAAATCGAACTATAGTTCGATTTATGGATAATTATTACAAATAATCTGCAATTAATTGCTTGATCTGAGTAATTGGCTGGCCATCCCTTACTTCATCATATGAGCGAAAAGGACAACCTTTCTTCAACACTCGTTCGACTACATTGTCGATGGTAAATAAATCGGGTGATATGTTCGCAGTTAATTCATCCCAAAATAGGGGACAAGCGACGTTGGCATTGGCTGTTTTGCGTAGGGAATATGGCGCAATTAGTGTTTTGTTTTGGCCATGTTGCACGTAGTCGATATATAATCTTCCTTTCCGATTTTTCTTCAAGCGTTCTGTGGTAAACAAATCAGGATGTTTTTTTTCTAACAAAAAGGCAATCATCTGTGTGAATTTACCCGTCTCTTCATAAGTAAGCGCACCGGTCGTAATTGGAATATGTACTTGTAGGCCTTTACTACCGGAGGTTTTGACAAAAGATACTAACTTTAATTGATCAAACATAGTTTTCAATAACTGTGCAGCAAATACGGCTTTTGAAAAATCTGCGTGGCTTGCTGGATCGAGATCAAATACGATTTCATTTGGCACAGCAGTGGAAACATATTGAAAAGGGATGTGATATTCGATTGCACCGTGATTAGCAAGCCAGATTAGTCCTTCCACTGTCTCACATAACATTTTCCCATCTTGACCTGCCACGGAAGTTGGTGCATAATCTGGTACATTTTTTTGAAAAAAACTTTCTCCCTCAATGCCATCTGGACATCGAATAATGGTCAGTGCTCGACCGGATAAAAAAGGAAGCATATAGGGTGAAATAATACGAAGGTATCGAAGTAGTTCCCCTTTTGTTACCTTCTGTGCTGGCCAAAAAACTTTTTCTTCATTTGTGATCGATACGGTGTCTGGGAACATAGCTAGATCGTGTTGCATTTTTTCATAAGTACAAGCAGTAGGATCTAAATCGAATCGAAACGCCTGAAAACGTGGTTCACGTATGTCATTATTGTCCACACTTAAACAGTTGATTGCTACACAGACGGTAGGTGAAATGTCAAGTCTGTCCCCATTTTTTTGTCCATTGTCTTTGATGAATTGTACTATCGTAGCTAATCGTTCCCCTGTTAATCCATGTTTCCATTTTCCAATCGCCATTAGCTGATTCTTTTTATATACAGCTAATGAAAAATAGCCATTACTTCCGTCATAGGAGGTAATAATGCCGGTAATGGTTCGCCAATTTTTTACTTTAAACCAATCGTGATGTTGTTTCCCGACTTGGTAAAGACTGTCACGTCGTTTTGCAATAATTCCTTCCCCGAAACCAGCGCGGACCAAATCATATAACTTGTGGGCATCATGATAACTGTCGACATATCCGAGTCGTTCTTGCCACTTAATCCAGCGTGTTGCATCAAAATCCAACTTTTTCATTAAAGTAGCCAACTTATTTTTTCGTTCTAAATAGGGAAGTTCATGTAATGATTTGCCAGCAACACGGAGAAAATCGAAACACAGATAATGTGCAGGTCTAAGCATAGTTCGCTGGTTAATACTATCTGTTACATGCAACCGCCCGCGTTGTTGTAATAATGAAAAATTAGCTTGAATATCTGTACTCAAAATCACAAGTTCTCCATCTAACTGCAAAGGTAAATCGACAGCAATTAAGTCTCGTTTTTGTTCACACCAAGCAATAATTTCCGGAAATTGCTTCGTTAAGTCTGTTCCGTTCCGGCTAGTCAATGTAATTTGTTTTTCACTCCAAAATAGTATAGCTCGAAACCCGTCATATTTTATTTCATAACACCAATCACTATCATCGGGTAGTGTTTCCGCATAAATTGGTTGCATTAATTTCATGCCATTCACCTCTTGGTTAGCATGAGCGATCAGGAAGTGTTTATTCCACAATAATTCATTCATAAAAAATACAACAACTCACAAACTATGGAGAAAGGAGGCGTTCAGCACATGCACACAATGTGGAAAGGAACAATCAGTTTTGGTCTGGTCAATATTCCAGTAAAATTACATGCAGCAACAGAAAATAAAGATGTGAAACTCAGGCAATTGCACAAAGAGTGTCAAACGCCGATCAAATATGAAAAGATATGTCCTGTATGTAATAAGGAAGTGAAAAATGAAGACATTGTGAAAGGATATGAATACACGACCAATAAATTTGTCGTACTCACGGATGAAGAGTTAGCAGAGATTCAAGAGGCAAATGCAGATAAATCGGTACAGATCGTTGATTTTGTTCAATTAGAAGAGATTGATCCAATCTATTTTGAAAAAAGTTATTATCTTTCACCAAATGATGGCGGGGGAAAAGCATATACATTATTGAGGCAAGCATTAGCTGATTCTAATAAAATTGGGGTAGCAAAAATGATGATTCGCTCCAAAGAGCAACTAGCGGTGATACGGGTATATGAAAACACGCTTGTAGTCGAGACAATTCATTATCCTGATGAGGTTAGAAATGTAGCGGATGTGCCAAATATACCTGAAGCGATTGAAATTCCTAAAAAAGAATTGGATACTGCAAAAATGTTAATCGATCAATTAACCGTTGCGTTTGAACCAGAGAATTATAAAGATAACTATCGCACCGTATTATTGGATTTAATTGAAGAGAAAAAAAATCAAGGGGAAATCACCTCTGTACAACAACAACCCTCCAAACAAATGCCGGATAATGTAACTAATTTGATGGATGCACTTGAAGCATCACTTGATCGAGCGAAAGGAACAAAACCGAAGCCGAAAAAACGTAAGACAACGAAGCCAAAACAAGCGGAACCAAAGCGTTCAAAAAAGAATGCCTAGCATCTAACATGTTTAACTATAAGATCGCAACAACCATATCAAATATGACGAACTATAATGCATTTAAAAAGTGCTATGCAAATTATAGTTCGTTTATTTTTTATAATTTATTCTAGTAATGGTCTTTCTTGCAAGAATTGTTCCATTGTAAAAGCTGACATTCCATACACAGTTGAATACATATTTAAGCTTGAAAATTGCACGTTTAGTTGTTCTTGATGAAAACCAATCGCATGTTCTTCTATCATATGTTCCATGGCTGGACGAATCCATTTTTCGGCTTTGGCCATTTGATTTCCAATGACAATCATACGTGGATTGAAAATATTGATACAATTAGTCAAGCCAATTCCGATATAGGTACCAATGGTATTAAATAAAGCGATAGCTGTTTCGTCTCCGCTGTTTGCTAAATCAATTAAAACATGGAGCGGATCATTCGTATTTTGGTCAATAAGTTTAGCTTCGTAAGCTTGCTTTATTAATGCTTGTTCAGAAGCGTAGCGCTCCCAACATCCTTTATTCCCACAACGGCAGGGGATCCCGTCCTTTTCAATTGTCATGTGGCCTAATTCACCAGAAAAACCTTGCATACCTTTGTATAGCTTGTTATCCAAAATTAATCCAACTCCAATTCCAGCACCAATACTAGCATAAATCATGTGGTCCACCGCTTCTTCAAAGCCAAATACTTTTTCCCCATACGCACCAGCATTTGCTTCATTTTCAATGACTACTGGGAGATGGTAGTGCTGTTCCATGTGTGCTTTGAGGTCAATGCGCTTCCACCCCAGATTGGGCGCAAGTAAGATTTCTCCTTCGTTACTTATCACACCTGGCACCCCGATTCCAATGCCGACAATACCATAGGGACTAGTTGGCGCAGCTTTAATTAAGGTATCAATGACTTCCATTAATCTCTTCATGACTTGATTAAAATTGGTTGTCTCGATCAGAACGCGTTGCTCATGCACGATGTTTCCTTCTAAATCCGTAAGCACGCCTAGGATGTCGTGTACCCTTAAATCTATCGCGATTGAAAAACCAGCACTTTGGTTAAATAACAGCATAACCGGTCGACGTCCACCACTTGATTCACCGGGTCCTGATTCTTCAATGATTTTTTCACCCAATAATTCCTGGACTAAAGATGATACGGTACTTTTATTTAACCCAGTTTGTTGCGCTATTGCAGCGCGCGAAATGGGGGTACGATTAATAATCGTTTCTAATACAATGGTTTTATTTTCTTTTTTTATAATATGTTGATTCCACGTTTGATGCATGTGTTCTCCTACTTTCTTCACGTTTGATTATATCGTAGCATGCTACATAATAGTTTACCAAAAACTTTGTTTATTGACTAGACAAACTAAGTTAGTATTGCTATACTTTACCTAAAGTTAGCCAAAAATATAAAGGTGGGTGTGTGTAATGGTGTATTTTGAAAACGTTAACAAAATTGGTTATGAAGGAGCAACATCGACTAATCCACTTGCATTTAAATTTTACAATCCGAAAGAGAAAATCAATGGAAAAACAATGGAGGAATTTCTTCGGTTTGGTGTTGCCTATTGGCATACATTTACCCAAGATTTATCAGATCCGTTTGGGGCGGGGACAGCGATTAGACCGTGGGACAAATTCACAGGAATGGATCAAGCAAAAGCACGAGTAGAAGCGGCTTTTGAGTTTTTTGAAAAATTAGGGGTAAAGTATTTTTGTTTTCATGATGTTGATATTGCACCCGAAGGAGCTACATTAAGAGAAACGAATAAAAATTTAGATGATATTGTAGCAATGATAAAAGATTACATGAAAGATTCTGATGTGCAATTGCTTTGGAACACTGCGAATAATTTCACACATCCCCGTTTTGTCCATGGCGCAGCTTCTTCCAGTCATGCAGATGTATTTGCATATGCAGCTGCAAAAGTAAAAAAAGGTTTAGAAATTGGAAAAGAGTTGGGGGGAGAAAATTATGTGTTTTGGGGTGGTCGGGAAGGCTATGAAACACTGTTAAACACAGACCTAAAATTAGAACAAGATAATTTAGCGCGCTTTTTCCAAATGGCTGTAAACTATGCTAAAGAAATTAATTTTGATGCACAATTTTTAATTGAACCAAAGCCAAAAGAACCGACTACCCATCAATATGATTTTGACAGCCAATCAGCGCATGCATTTCTATTAAACTATGGTTTACAAGACCAGTTTAAATTAAACATTGAAGCAAATCATGCAACTTTAGCAGGACATACATTTGAGCATGAATTACGCTACGCACGAATTAATGGCATATTGGGATCTGTGGATGCGAACCAAGGGGATCCTTTATTGGGCTGGGATACCGATGAGTTTCCAACTGACCTATATTCTACTACCCTAGCAATGTACGAAATTATTAAAAACGGTGGATTAGGTAAAGGTGGTCTAAACTTTGATGCCAAAGTTCGTCGTGGCTCATTCGAACCGGTGGATTTGTTCCATGCCCATATTGCAGGGATGGATAGTTTTACTATTGGATACAAAGCTGCAGCGAAGATAGCGGAGGATCAAGTATTTGAGCGGATTTTAACAGATCGTTATAGCACTTTCAGTAAAGGGATTGGTTTAGCAATTGTAAATGATAAAACTAATTTTAAACAATTAGAGGAGCATGTTTTAGATTTAAAGGACATCAAACTCAAATCAGGACGGTTAGAAGTCATTAAAGCAACGATTAATCAATATTTACTACAAGTGACAGCAGCAAAATAATACAAGCAGGGGGCTATCCCTGCTTCTTCTTTCGAGAGGGGAGAACAGATGAAATATGTGATTGGTATCGATTTGGGAACAAGTGCAGTTAAAGTTTTATTGATAGATCAAGATGGCAAGGTTTGTGATGAGGTATCTCGATCATTTGACTTGCTGCGTCCACAAGCGGGGTATAGTGAACAGAATCCAGAAGACTGGGTTACGCAGACTGTGGATGCCTTAACCGTACTAACTAATCGTTTTACTGCAGATGTGACAACAATTAAAGGTATTAGTTTTTCTGGACAGATGCACGGATTAGTCCTGTTAAATGAAGAGAAGCACGTGTTACGTCCAGCGATACTGTGGAACGACACCCGCACAACAAAACAATGTCAGGAAATTTACGAAAAAGTTGGAAAAGAGCGTTTTATCGCTATTACTAAAAACTTAGCGCTAGAAGGATTTACTTTACCTAAAATCCTTTGGGTTAAAGAGCATGAACCAGCGATTTTTGCTCGAGCGACTACCTTTGTTTTACCGAAAGACTATTTACGGTATCGGTTAACAGGCGAGCTTGGAATAGATTATTCTGATGCTGCCGGAACCAGCTTACTTAACGTTGTTGAACAGACATGGAGTGAAGAAATTGCAAATGCAGTAGAGGTTCCATTATCTCTTTGTCCGCCACTGCTCGATTCGGCGGATAATGTAGGAATGCTTACAGAAGAAGTGGCTCAATCGACTGGACTTGATCGTACAACAAATGTATTTGCTGGCGGAGCAGACAATGCCTGTGGCGCGATTGGTTCAGGAATTCTTTCGGAAGGAAAAACGTTCGTCAGTATTGGTACATCGGGTGTTGTCTTGTCTTATGAGCCAACTGGTGAAAAAAATTATCAAGGGAAAGTACACTATTTTAATCATGGTAAACAAGATGCGTATTACACAATGGGAGTAACTTTGGCAGCAGGGTATAGTCTGCAATGGTTCAAACAGACTTTTGCAGCTGAATTAGATTTTGATGATTTATTGAAAGATGTTGGATCTGTTCCAGTTGGATCACACGGTTTACTGTTTACACCATACATTGTTGGTGAGCGAACGCCACATGCAGACGCAACAATACGAGGAAGTTTTATCGGAATGGATAGCTCCCATCGATTAGCTGATTTTACGCGGTCGGTTTTAGAAGGTATTACTTTTTCATTAAATGAATCAATTGAAATATTTAGAGCAAGCGGAAAAGAGATTGACCGCATCTATGCGATTGGTGGTGGTGCTAACAATAAAGTTTGGCTCCAGATGCAAGCGGATATTTTTAATGCCACAATTGTAAAATTAACGAGTGAACAAGGACCAGGAATGGGGGCTGCCATGTTAGCGGCGTACGGATCAGGATGGTTCGATTCACTTAACGCATGTGCCAATCACTTTTTACAAGAGGCTGAAACCTACCACCCTATCCCAGAAAATGTAGTAGCTTATCACGAATTATTTTCGTTATATAAGCAAGTCTATCACCAAACTGCGCCACTTAATCAATCATTAATGACATTTCGATCGTAGGTTATAAGGCAGTGTGTCCAATAAATTAGTGGTTGATTTTATATAAAAAACGGATACACTGCTTTATAATCTCCATTTAATCGAAATGTGACAAAGATATGTTATCTTTAATCACAAGAAATTCCCATTTAATAAATGTACTACGCAAAAACTTCCACACCGACGCCGACAATCTCCGTAACAATTGTTAGATAAGCAACCATAGCGAACCACCGCTTTCGCAACTAACCACCTCTAGTTTTGACATGATTTTGTATCTTGTTTATTATCTTTAAAAGTGAAAGCGTTTACTATTTAATAGAAGAAAAGCGATATCTCCAGTATCAAAAAGGGGGAGAAGTAATGGATTATACGTTTCAAAACCAAGCGCTACCTTTAACAGAGCGGGTTGATGATCTAATCAAACGGCTCACATTACAAGAAAAGATTTCTTTATTATCTACTTCGCAAAGTGCCATTCAACGACTTGGAATTAAAGCATACGAGATAGGAGGAGAAGCTGCACATGGTGTAGTGGATCGGAAAGGTGGAAAAACGACTGTTTTTCCACAACCAATTGGATTGTCGAGTACTTGGAACCCTTCACTTATACAAGAAGTTGGTTCAGTCATTGGTGATGAAGCAAGGGGATTTTATGATAAATATCAGCAACGTACAGGGTTAACTTTATGGGCGCCAACGATTGATATGGAACGGGATCCACGTTGGGGTAGAACAGAAGAGGCTTACGGGGAAGATCCCTATTTAACAGGTAGATTATCGACTGCTTTGATAAAAGGTATGCAGGGGAATGATCCGTTTTACGTCAAAATGGTTCCTGCTCCAAAACACTTTTTTAGTAACAACAATGAGCACGGTCGTGGACATATGTCCAATAGCATTGATCCACGAAATCGATATGAGTATTACTTAAAAGCTTTTGAACCTGCTTTTACAGAAGCAAATGCGTTGTCGATGATGACAGCTTACAATGGTGTGAATGGTATTCCGGCAATGCAGCTAAAAGAACTGCAACAAGTCGTTCGCGATCAATGGAAAATGGATGGCTTTATTGTCAGTGACGGAGGTGCACTTTCGTTAAATGTTGAAGAATACGGTTACTATTCAACCTATGCGGAGTCGTTAGCAGATGCATTGAAAAAAGGGGTTGATTGTTTTGTTGATGAAAAGGATAAAGTAGAAAAGACTGCACAGCAAGCATTAGATCAAAACTTAATCTCGGAAGCTGATTTAACCATAGCTATTCGCAATATCTTAAAAGTTCGTTTTCGCTTAGGACATTTTGATGCAGATTCGAATCATCATCCTTATGCCAAGATCACTAAAGATGTATTAGCAAATGAAAAACATGCTGCTTTGGCAAGGAAAGTAACGGAAGAATCAATCGTTTTACTGAAAAATCATGAAGAGCTACTCCCTTTAAATGAAAAAAAACTGAAAAAAATAGCAGTTATAGGACCTACAGCAAATTGTGTATTTCGTGATTGGTATACTGGTCACCCACCTTATGTATGTACCCCTTATCAAGGAATTAAAAATCGCGGGCCATCAGCAGATGTACAGTACGTCTCAGGACATGACACAATTGCGTTGAAGCATCAACAATCAAATCTATATGTTACAAGAGCAACTAATTCAAAAGTATACGTCAATGCAAAAAAAATCAATAAAGATGCTCAATGGATCGATGAGGATTGGGGTTGGAATTGGCATTTAGTAAAAAGCGCACTTGATAATAAGTATTTGACACTACCTGAAGATGATCTGAAGTTACAAGCAACAAAAGCAGAAGTGTTTGATTGGTTTGTTCGAGAAAAAATTGGCTTCCATTCTAATCTGAATGATCCAACTCAATATCACCTATCATCATGGCAGGAAGAACCTCTCGAGGTAGCAAACGATGCAACCATCCAAACTGGTAAGCAGGCAGATTCATTTGAAAAAACTATCATTTATTCTGGTATTGAGCAAGCAGTAGAACAAGCAAAAGCAAGTGATGTTGCGATCGTCTGTGTTGGGAACCACCCGATGATTAATGGTAGAGAAACAGAAGATCGACCAGGATTAGGGTTACCACTTCATCAACAAAAATTAATTCAAGCGGTGCATCAAGCCAATCCACGTACCATTGTTGTTGTTATTGGAAGTTACCCATTTTCACTTAATTGGGAACAGGAGCATATTCCAGCAATTCTCTATAGCGCACATGGTTCACAAGAATTGGGCAATGCATTAAGTAGTGTGATGTTTGGCGATGTGTCCCCATCTGGAAAACTAAGCATGACATGGTATAAGCATGCAAAAGAGCTACCATCAATCTTTGATTATGACATTATTAAAGGAAATCGGACATACATGTTTGCCGAAAACAATATTCTCTATCCCTTTGGATATGGATTACATTACGGAAAGGTTACTTATCAACAAGCGAATATAGTGGAGGTTACCAATAATCAGTTAACTATTGCTGTGACCGTAACCAACCAAAGCAAGCAGGCATTTCAAGAAGTCATTCAAATCTATGCACAATTTTTGCAAGCAACATTGAAACGTCCAAACCGTCTACTTGTTGCGTTCCAGAAAGTACCTTTAGCTCCTAATGAGCAGAAAACCATTAGGCTAGTAGTTAAGAAAGCAAATCTTCAATATTATGATGTGGCACAAGAATCCTATCGTTTAGATACAGGAAGCTGTTGTTTTCATATTGGATCGTCTAGTCAAGCGACCAATATAATTACGGAACCAATCATTTTAACAACCGATAAGCAACCACCGCGTTCATTAGAACAACCAACAAAAGCAGAAAATTATAATGATTATGCATATGTGAAGATCGGAAAGGGAGAACACGAAGAAAATGCAGTGATGAGTCAAAAAGAAGGTTGGATTTGCTTTAAAAATGTCATGTTTAAAGAAGCACAGCAACTGCATTATCGCGTCACAACTGATGGTGCACGAGGAGAAGTGCAGTGTTTTCTTGATCAACGTAGAGGTAAACCAGTTACCCGTCAAACCATTGAGGTAGATTACCCACAGCAATGGAAAACACAAGTCATGACTATTCCAACTGATAAAGCAGTACACGATTTATATTTGGTCTTTAAGGGCCCAGTGCATGTTACAACCGTCCAACTAGTAGAAGGAGGAGATTAGGATGTTGAAAACGAAACGTGTTCCAAGAAAAGGCGTTTGGAATGAGTCTCCCGCTACTCGTTGGGAAGAAGCCTATGTTGCCGGGAATGGTATCCAAGGCTTAATGCAATTTGGTAACCCAACAAAAGAAAAGCTGATCGGCAATCACTGTCGCTTATATCTACCTCAAGGTAATGATTTTACGTTACCAGATATGGCGGAGGATTTACCACGTATACGCGAGCTGATTAAACAAGATGGCTATGCAGCCGCGTTAGAAGTGTACGAACTACTTGCCAAACAAAAAGGATATCAAGGGTTAACGATGAGTGATCCGTATCATCCTGCATTTTTTCTTACTATCGCTACTGGTATAACAAACTATCATCATTACTACAAAACAATTAATTACCAAACAGGTGAGATTACGGTTCATTTTCAACAAGATGGCATCCAATTTCAGAGTAAATCGTTTGTTTCCAAGAGTGATAATATTATCGTTTATCAGCTCCAAGCAGATCAGCCGGTCTTAAATTGCAATATCAGTATCGAACCCTTTCAAGAGAAAGGGTTGCGGCGTAATCTTTCGATAGAAAATGATACCTTGTATGCTTGTTATACCTATTTGCATGGTTCAAATGGTTATCAAGTAACCTGTCATGTGAAAGCAAATGGGGCAACTGTACATTCCGATTCAGATAGTATGCAAGTGACACAGACCGATCAAGTATTAATGCTCTTGCAAATTGAGCCAAATGTAACCGAACATCATACGTTACCAACGAAATTGTTGACCATGAATTATGTCCAATTATTTTCTAGACATCAAACAATCCATCAAGCGATGTTTGATCGAGTCCAACTTGATATGACTTCGGATCAAGAACGTTACCGTAGTGTGGAAAGTTTAATAGCTGAAGCAAAGCAACAACAACAAATGTCACCTGTTTTACTAGAAAAAATATATGATGCTGGTCGTTATATGTATCTTTGCAGTGCAGGAGAATTAACACCAAATTTACAAGGAATCTGGACGGGAACATTTCAACCTGCTTGGAGTGGGGATTTTACTTTTGATACAAATGTGCAATTATCCATTGCTTCTGCTTTAACTAGCAATCTAATGGAAGGTTTACATGGATTTTTTCGCTTAATTCATGAACTATTGCCTGATTTTAAAGAGAATGCACAAAAATATTATGGGGCAAGAGGAATTATGTTACCAGCTCACGCAAGTACCACTGGCAAACATGTGCATTGGAATCAGGACTGGCCACTGCATTTTTGGACGTGTGGCGCGGGGTGGCTTGGTCATTGGTTTTATAATTATTATGCATTTACGGGAGATAAAACATTTTTACGTGAAACAGCCGTACCGTATCTCGAACAAGTAGCGCTTTTCTATGAAGACTTTTTGACAGAAGACGATGAGGGAACCTATCGATTTAGTCCATCCTATTCAGCAGAAAATGGATGTGCGGATAATGCAACACAAGATGTAGCTGTAGCAAAAGAATTGTTAGGTAACTTAATAAAAAGTTATCAGTTATTGGGATTACCAGATCCAAACAATCAAATAGTGAAATGGGAAACGATGCTAAAAAAATTACCAGACTATCAAATTAATCAAGATGGTGCACTGAAAGAATGGCTAACTCTTGAGAAGGCAGAAAATTATAACCACCGTCATTTTTCTCATTTGTATCCAATTTTTCAAAGTAGAGAGTTTACGTCGCAAACAAATCCCACCTTATGGCAAGCTAGTCGCACTGCGTTTGATAAAAGGTTAGAAGCTTGGTTAAAGAATGAAGAAGGCGACACGACTTCAACACATGGGCGAATGCATGCGGCTTTGTGTGCAACACAGTTTCATATGCCGAAGTTAATTAGCGAGATATTGACTTTATTAGTTGAAAAAGATTGTTTCTACCCATCATTAATGATGAGTCATTATGATCGTCATGAAGTTTTTAATGTAGATGGCAATGGTGCTTTTCCGCAAGTCATTCATGAATCTTTAGTTGATTGTCATCATAAGACGTTATTTCTACTAGGTTCTCTTCCTGAACAATATGCTAAAGGAACGTTGAAAGGCACGCGCTTAGTAAATCAAATTCAAGTAAAAGATTTAACGTGGGACTTTGTTCAAGGTGCAGTAGAAGTAACGCTTAAGAGTGGTGTAACACAGAAACTTGCCTTACAATTTCCGCTTTATCCACAAGCAAGCATACTTGAACCAAAGCCAATATGTTTGTTAAGCGATACGAACATGTTATTGGAGAAAGATCAAGTAGTAACGATAAAAGTAAATCTAGGAGAGAGTGGAAACGTCGATGTATCATGATAAATTAGATTCATTTCCACCTGGTTTTTTATGGGGGGCAGCATCTGCTGCTTATCAGATTGAAGGAGGTTGGAATACAGATGGTAAAGGAGCTTCCATTTGGGATGAATTCACTAAAATCCCAGGGAAAACATATCAAGGAACAAACGGAGATGTAGCAGTTGACCATTATCACCGCTATCAAGAAGACGTGCGTTTAATGGCCGAGATGGGGTTAAAGACCTATCGTTTTTCTGTTGCTTGGAGTAGGATATTTCCAGATGGAAGTGGAAAAGTAAACGAAAAGGGACTCCAATTTTATGAAGATTTGATCGATGCCTTGTTGGCGAATCAGATTGAACCAGTGTTAACACTATATCATTGGGATATTCCCAAGTCATTACAAGATAGCTACCAAGGATGGGAATCTAGGCAAGCAATCGAGGACTTCTCCCAATATTGCCAAGTACTATTTCACCGCTTTAAAGATAAAGTAACTTATTGGGTAACCTTTAATGAACAAAATGTCTTTACCGCAATGGGATACCGTTGGCAGTCCCATCCACCGAATGTGGCAGATGTGAAACGGATGTTTCAAGCAAATCATGTGATTAATTTGGCGAATGCCACTGCCATCAAGGAATTCCGTAGCATTGTTCCAAATGGAAAGATTGGACCAAGTTTTGGCTACGGACCAATTTACAGCTATGATTGTCAACCAAACAATGTGTTAGCTGCCTTAAATGGAGAAGAGTTTCAGAACCATTGGTGGTTAGATGTCTATGTGCATGGCAAATATCCAAAAGTGACATTTAGACATTTAGAGCGCTTAGGTATTGCGCCGACCATCGAGCCAAGTGACATGGAATTGTTACAATCCGTGAAACCAGATTTTCTTGGGGTGAACTATTACCATGGTGGTACCGTTCGAGTGAATGACTTTAACACTTCTTCGACAACTAATGTTTCAACTATAGACAAATCATTTGAAGCAACCGATCCCTATTTAATGCAACCAAAAGATGAACAGGCACAAAATCCAGAAAAAACAATGTTCACTAGCGTAGCTAATCCTTATTTAGAAAAGACAAAATGGGGATGGGAGATTGATCCTGTTGGGCTACGAATTGCACTACGCCGACTTCAGAATCGCTATGACTTACCAATGTTGATTACCGAAAACGGACTAGGCGCATTGGACGAAAAGACCAATCAAGGCACGATTGAAGATGATTATCGTATAAACTATTTACAATCACATATACATGAAATTCAACAAGCGATTACAGATGGTGTAGATGTCATTGGTTATTGTGCTTGGTCATTTACCGATTTATTAAGCTGGTTAAACGGTTATAAAAAACGTTATGGCTTTGTCTACATTGATCGAGACGATCAATCAGAAAAACAATTAGCACGTATTCCGAAAAAGAGTTTCTATTGGTATAAAAAAGTAATTGAATCGAATGGAAAAATATTGTAAAGCAAAGACGAATGTTGTGTAAGCGTTTTATTTTTTATAAACGAGGAGATATGAGACATGGGTGCATTCTACCAAAAAATAAGTTTGACTCTATTGAATTTAAAGATAAAGAATAAGCTGTTAATTATCTATCTCCTTGCTACAGTTATTCCTGTGCTATTGGCTGGTTTATATTTAAACTATGCGATTCGGACAGTAGTTATAGAAAATGCATTAGATGAAGCGGAATCGAATATCGATAAAATTGAAACAAGGCTCCATACCATGTTATCGCGCGTGACAAGTATTTCTGATTCCATTTATTTAGATCGTGATATGTACACATTACTAAAAAGTGAATACAAATCAAGTCTACAAGTCTACCATGCTTATAACCGTTATCCTGTTTTTGATAATTACTTAACTTATTATGATGAAATCGATAATATTCAGTTTTATATGACTAAGGATATGATTACAGACTCTCATTTCATCCATGCTAATGAAGAAATAGCAGAAAGTTCATGGTATTTACAAGCACAGGACAATCGTGGAAAAATAGCTTGGATCTATAAAGAAGAAGAATGGACAAATAACCGAACCTTGACATTAACTCGAGCGGTTTATGATAATCAAAATAACTTTTTAGGTGTACTTTGTATCTATGTTTCTTCCGATAAATTAAAAGAAATCTCAAGTGGAGAGTTGCACGATGTGATTATCACAATTGACAATAAAACAGTAATCTATCATCAAAATGATGCAATTATTGGTCAACTAGCTTCCAAGTTAACAAGGGAGAATGGGATGCCTAAAGTAGTTCAATCAAACTATGTACTCGATAAGACCTATCAAGGGCAAGAAGTAAAGGTTACTGTTCATCAATTTAAACCAACGAAAGCCTTGTATAACCATATTCAAATTGCCAGTATTGTCCCAGTTGAAACATTAATGAAAAAACCAAATCAGATCTTTATCCGAGGGTTTGCTGTCACATTAGGGGCATTAATTGTTTCTATTGTTGCTTATCGATTCTTTATTCGTTCCTTCAATAAAAGAATTGTTACGTTAAAACAAGCGATGTTTAAAGTCGCCAAAGGAAGGTTTAATATCGGAAAACAAATGGTGGGTAAAGATGAGATTGGTGAAGTTTATGATGAATTGTATCAAACTACGCAAAGCATTCAACAATTGATTGAAGAGGTTTATGTGCACAAAATTAAAGAAGAGCGCTGGCGAAGAAAACAAAAGGAATCAGACTTTAAAATGCTTGCTAGTCAAATTAATCCCCATTTTCTATACAACACGTTAGAAATGATTCGGATGAAAGCAATAATGAATAAAGATCGAGAAGTAGCTGCCATTATTCAAAAACTAAGCAAGATGATGCGTACTGCATTGAAAAGTACTAATCATCAGATCCCCCTTAAAGAAGAAGTAGAATTAATTAGAACGTATTTGGAGATCCAATCCCTGCGTTTTGGTGATCATTTACGTTATCAAATCAATACGGATGTAGAGTTGGATCGGTTGTTTATTTTTCCATTACTCCTTCAACCAATAGTAGAAAATGCCATTATTCATGGGATCGAACCGAAAGAAGGCACAGCTGAAATTAAGGTTTCCATCACGACTAGCGATCAGTTACTACAAATTGAAGTATCAGACAATGGCGTTGGTATGTCAAAAGAAAGACTTAGAACTGTCCTCAATTGGCTATCACAAGAAGATGAGAAGAACGAAGGGAAACGCATCGGTGTGAAAAATGTGCATCAACGTATCCAACTGTATTACGGTGCAAGTTATGGAATGCAGATATATAGCGACGTATCACAAGGAACAATAGTTATTATCAAATTACCAGCAGAACAACTTACTCAAAAGCTTTGATTAATTCCTAAGAAGGAGTGTGCAAAATGTATGAGGTATTGTTAATTGATAATGAACCGATGATTCGTGAAGGGTTAAAGCATATTATTGATTGGAATGAATATGGTTTTTCCATATGCTGTGATGCGATAGATGGACGCGATGGGTTACAAAAAATCCGCACACATCAGCCAGATCTAGCCTTAGTCGATATTCGTATGCCAGGATTATCTGGAATTGAAATGATTCAACAAGCAATCCAAGAAGGGTATCAAACCAAATTTATTATTTTATCTGGTTATTCAAGTTTTTCCTATGCACAACAATTGATTAAGTTAGGCATTACATCTTATTTATTAAAACCAATTGATGAAGAAGAGTTAATCAACTTATTAATCGGTATTAAACAAACGTTTGAAAAAGAGAGAAATATTAATCACCAATTGAAGCAATATAAACAGTTATCAGAAGAACAAACGTGGCACATGTTATTGGAAGGTAAAATGATAGGAAAGGCAACATCTGATTTACCAGCACATATTAGGAACCATACAAATTATCAATTGGTCATGATGTTAAAGCGCGATTTATCCAACAACGCTATTTCACCATCTTTTTTTAACGAAATAACGAATCCAAATGTTAAATTATTATCGGATTCTAATCGGTGGTTTTTTCTGTTTATGGATTTTCAAGAAGATGAAATAATTCGTTATTTACAAAAGCTTTTTATTAAATTGAAAAACCAACCAAATGTTTATTTATCACATGACTTTCAAGCGCTTGATTTACTACCTGAAGCAATTCATCAAATGGAGCAATTACAACAACTTGCTTTTGTTTATGGCAACAAGACTTTTATTTTACAGAAACAATTAGAAAACAAAGGTTGGATCGAGCTAGATATTGACACATTAATTGAACCGATATTGAAAGCATTAGAATTTCAAGATATTGCATTACTACAATCACAGTGGAAGACGCTTATTCGTTATTTTCAAGCACAAGCAATGGATCAAACTGTTATTCAAGCAGAATTAGTAGATTTTTTCATTCAGTTAAATCGTGCGATCAAACATGCCTATCCAGATGTAACTGTTATGGATAAAAATGAAGTGATTGAATCTATCTATCGATCAAGTAATTTACAAGCGATCATCGAGAGAATAGAATTAAAGCTTTGGCATATAGCGAAACATATGGATGGGTTCTTACTTAATGCAGATAACAATATGGATAAAATCATTCATTATATTCATCACTATTATAATCAAGAAATTAATTTAAAAGTATTAGCCAATTTATTTAATTATAATAGCTCGTATTTAGGAAAAAAATTCAAGAAACATACAGGGTATTACTTTCATACCTATTTAGATCAAGTACGAATTGAACAGGCAAAACAACTGTTACAGACGAAAGAATATAAAGTATATGAGATATCTGAACGCATTGGCTATAGTAATATGGATTACTTTTATAAAAAATTCAAGAAATATGTTGGGATGAGTCCGAAAACATACCAAAAAAAGTATAAACTTCAAGAAAATGATGCATTCAACACACAAAAATGCTGTGAGGGGATAGAAAAATGAGTAAATCAATCATCGATCGTCCAATTTATACTATCGTGAATTATATTTATGCCTTTCTAACAACGAATTTTTATTTTTTACTAGCTAACAGTTTATTTATTATTGTTTTCTTCTTAGCGGATTTTACGATTCAAAATATCTTACTGTATTATGTTGCTTTACTACCATTTGGGCCAGCGATCGCGGCTTTATTCGGTGTTATGGGTAAACTAGTTCGTGATAAAGTCACACAACCTACCAAAGATTATTGGTACTATTACCGAAAAAACTTCAAAATAGCCATGAAATACTGGCTGATCCAAGCTACTATTTTTCTAATTTTAATTATAGACATTTATTATGCACAGCTATTTATCTCTTTTCTTGCACCCTTGTTTTTCATCTTTTTAATTGTAAGTGGCTTCATTATGTTATACGCATTTCCTATTTTGACTAAGTTTGAAGTTAAACTAAAAAATCTGTTCTTTGTTTCGTTTTATGCCAATTTTCATTATTTTAAAAAGACATTGTTGAATTTAACGACAGTGGCTGCTTTTGGTGTAATATTCTACGTGCTTCCAGGTGTTGCGACGCTATTTATTACAAGTGTGACTTGTTTTTTTATTATGTTTAATTTACAAACTACTTTTGGGCAAATGGAACAACAACTATCTTATAACGATAACCAGTTAGCGAGGGATAACCATGAACAAATTAATTAAAGCGAGTTTAGTAGTTCTCATTGGTATGACAATGGTTGGTTTTCTATTTTTTTTTAACGAATCACACAACGCCTTCCCATGAATTGAAAGCTGCTACTGTTAAATTAATCACCAATGATCATGAAATTGACGAAATGACGATCCAAACGAGCCAATCATTTACCTTGAAGAAAGAGCAACAAAAATGGATGACGTCAGATAGTGAATTCGCTGTTGACCAAGAAGTAATTACAACAGCTTTACAAGCAATTACGGCATTAGAAGGAAAACCTATAGACGTTGAAAAGAAAGATGTAGGTTTAGATTTCCCGAAAATCATGTTGAAACTTAAGTCTCTTGGCAAAGAGGCACTTGAATTAACAATTGGTGATCTGACTAAAGATAAAACAAAGTATTATGTAGAGGATCGAACGAATCAAGCGATTTATCTCGTTGAGCGTTCATTAATGGAAACGTTTCCGTATAATCCACAAAGTTATCTAGAAAACGCCATTTTATCGTTAGCTGCTGATCGTATAGAACAAATTAATATTAACAATGGTACGGAAACAATTGAATTGACTGCGAAACCTCCTTTTACTGAAGAAGAAACTAAGGCGAGTGTGACAGGCTGGTTTATTCATGCTCCATATCAAGGGTACTATCAAACGGCGTATACCAAAATGTCTGCTATATTATATGGGATCGACCAGTTACAGATGACGGCGTTAATTGAAAAGAATCCAACAGATCTAGAAAAATATGGTTTAGCTGATACTGATTTCACTATCGCTTTTAAAGCAGGGAATAAAACAGAAACTATTAAAATTGGTAATCCAGCCGCAGAGGGGAATTACTATGCTAAATTAGCTGATAAACCGAGTGTTTTTACGATAAATACAGAATTACTAAATTTGTTTAGTTATCCTGCCAAACAAATGCATGATGGCTATATTAAAATGCTTGCTCTCGACACGCTAAATCAATTGGTGGTGAAGACAACAGATGAAACATTTACAGTAGATATTTCCCACCGGCGTAATAATGAGGGAGAGATGACCTCTAAATTCGTTATGAACGATAATGCGATCAATGATAAAACATTTCGTGAGGCATATCAACGCGTTGCTGGTTTAAAAGCTGCTGGATTAATTAAAGAACCTGTAAAAGGGGAACCTAAAATAACAATACAATATGATGTGCAAGTTGCAGGTCATCAGGAAAAACAAGTAAAGATTGAACTATTCGCTTATAATGATGCGCATTACGCTATTTATGTTGATGGTGTTGGTGATTTTGTGGTAAGAAAAGACGAGCTAGACCAAATGATTACAGCTTTACGAGCTCTCAAATAATAGGTTTTTTGGATAGTTTCTTCAACTTTTCACTAAACCAACACCAAGTTAGTCTTAAATCTCTCCTTTTGACAGGATTATATGTCGCTATTCCGCTATTTTTTATGAAAGCGTTTACTATTATAATTAAAGTAAGAACAGAAGCTATTTCGTAACCATAAGGAGAGCGATAAAATGAGCAAACAAATCCATTTAGGTGAAGGAGAGCCCGTTGTACCAGCAGGTGGGGCACCAATCGGTTTGGATAAAAAACCAAACCGAAAACTAAAGAAAAAAAGCTTTTGGAAACGAGTGAAAAGTCAAAAAGCGCTCATCTTAATGGCTTTACCATTCGTGATCTGGTTATTGGTTTTTAAATATATTCCAATTGCGGGTTGGGTAATGGCTTTTCAAAATTATAAACCACAGAATGGTTTTTTTAATCAAGAATGGGTATTCTTGGATCATTTTAAAGAATTATTTCATGAACCGATGTTTTACCGAGCTTTAGAGAATACGCTTGGTATGGGGATTTTGGGGATTGTATTTGGGACTTTGTCTGCGATTACCTTTGCACTTTTATTAAATGAAATGCGATTTGTCTGGTTTAAAAAAATGACCCAAACTATCTCGTATTTACCCCATTTTGTTTCTTGGGTAATTGTAGCAAACATTGTAACTACCATGCTATCGCAAGAAGGGCCCATCAACACCTTATTGATGGGAATGGGCATTATTGATAATCCCATTGGATTTATGTCTAATCCTGACATGTTTTGGGGTATCGTTACCGTATCGGATGTATGGAAAGAAACTGGTTGGAATGCCATCATCTATTTTGCTGCAATGGCTGGGGTAGATCCACAATTATACGAAGCTGCTAAGGTAGATGGAGCAAGTCGATGGCGTCAAATGTGGCATATTACACTTCCTAGTATTCGACCAGTCATTATTGTACTACTTATCTTAAATATTGGTAATCTAATTAACATTGGCTTCGAAAAACAGATGCTCTTAGGAAACAATATTGTTGCGGACAAAGCCTTGGTTATTGATTTATACGCACTAAATTATGGGATCGGGATGTTTCGATATTCTTTTGGTACCGCGATTGGCATATTCAAATCTGTCGTTAGCATTGTTTTAATTTTAATCGCCAATGGATTTGCTAAGCGAGTTGGTGAAGGCCGTGTATTTTAGTAAAAGGAAGGGAGAACCATCATGAACAGAAAAAAATATACGATATTTGATATTGTCTTATTGTTGGTGATGATTGGCGTAGTGATACTAACACTTTATCCGTTTTTAAACATTCTAGCAATTTCATTAAACAATGCGATCGATACAGCACGCGGTGGAATTCATATTTGGCCAAGAGATTTTACCTTTGCTAACTATATTGAAATCTTTGGTAGCAACGATCGACTTTTACAAGCATTTTTAATGTCCATATTACGCACTGTTGTTGGCACAATAACAGGAATTATTGCAAGTACAATGTTGGCTTATACGTTAACAAGACGCGATTTTGTGTTTAACAGACAAGTAGGTTTCATTCTTGTATTAACGATGTTCATTAGTGGCGGTCTAATTCCAGATTACATGTTAATTCGAGAACTTGGGTTAATTAATAATTTTATGGTGTACATCTTACCGTTGTTGATTACAGCATTTAATGTCATCATCATTCGGTCGTTTATGGATAACATTCCAATTGCACTTATGGAATCCGCAAAAATGGATGGAGCGAATGACTTCACGATTTTTTGGAAAATTGTAATTCCACTTAGTTTACCAGTTATTGCAACAATTGCACTGTTCTTAGCTGTTAGTCAGTGGAATATGTGGTTTGATACGTATTTATATGCGAGAGCAAATGAGAACTTAACAACCTTACAATTTGAATTAATGAAAATCTTAGATAACGCAAATATTTCCTCTGGTGATATTACGCAAGGAAATGCCGAAATTGTAGCGGGTCAAACAAGTCCACAATCAATTAAAATGGCTATTACTATTATTGCAACCGTACCAATTTTATTGGTTTATCCATTTTTACAAAAATATTTTGTAACCGGTTTAACATTAGGTGCAGTGAAAAGTTAATGTATTGGTATTAATGCAAATTAATATAAAACACTTATTAAATGGAGGGGAAATATGGTGAAAAAGCATTTTTGGTTTGGAATACTATTGCTGGTTGGGGTGTTGCTTCTATCAGCTTGTCAAGATGATACCGCTACAACTGACGATTCTAGTAGTGGATCATCAGATGAACCAGTAACATTAACATTTTTTAGTTCCGATGGTGTAGAAAAAGAATTCAATGATCCTGTCGCCCAGAAAATCACAGAAGAAACGGGCGTTGAATTGGAATTGGATTATCCAGTGGGAGGTAACGATGAAGCAATTCCATTAATGATCGCCAGTGGTGACTATCCTGATTTAATTTTTGCAAAAGGTGATATCGGAAAATTGATTGATGCTGGTGGTGTAATTAAATTAGACGACTTGATTGAAGAAAAAGGGGACAACTTAAAGGCGATGTATGGCGATCAACTCGATCGACTTCGTAATTCAATAGACGATCCGAGTATTTATACAGTTGGTACCTACGGTGTGAATAATGCTTATTGGGAAACAAGTGGAACATTCCAAATTCAATTAGATGTATTACGTGAGTTAGGCTATCCAGAAATAAATACATTAGAAGATTTTGAGGCAGCGATTACGGAATACTATGAAAAATATCCTGAAATTGATGGCCAAAAAACAATTCCGCTTTCTTTACTAGGCAGTGATTGGCGCTGGTTAATAACAGTTGGTAACCCAGCAGGTTTTGCAGCTGGGTTAGAAGATGATGGTCAATGGGCTGTTAATGATGAAACTGGAGAAGCGACGTATAAGTTTCTATTACCAGAATTGAAAGAGTACTTTAAATGGTTGAATGGATTGAATGATAAAGGACTTTTAGACCCTGAATCGTTTACCCATACCTATGATACCTATATTTCAAAAGTCTCTTCTGGTCGTGTACTCAGTGTAGCCGATCAAGATTGGGATATAGCGGATGCAGATAAAGCACTTGTCCAAGACGGAAAAGAAGAAAGAACCTATGCACCGCTTCCGGTTACCTTAACTGAAGATTACCAGTCTAAGGGATTAAAAGATTATGGATTTGCTGGTGGTTGGGGAATAGCCATTTCTTCTACAAGTGAACATCAAGAGAAAGCATTTGAATTTTTAGATTGGATGGCATCAGAAGAAGCACAGATTTTAACTAATTGGGGAATTGAAGGTGTTAATTATGACATCGTTGACGGTAAACGTGTCATGAAAGAAGAGGACCGTCAACGCATGAATAACGATGCAGATTATGGAAAAGAAACTGGTGTAGGCTTTTACGTTTACCCATTCCCTCAATGGGGAACCGCTGCGGTTGATTCGAATGGTCAATCCATTACACCAGATTCAGAACAAGATATTATCGATAACTTCAACAGTGCGGAAAAAGAAGTACTTGCTGAATACGACATGGAGAATTGGATTGATTGGTTCCCTCCAACTGAGGAGTTAGGTGTATCCAAGCATGGTTCAGTTGCTAACTTTACTATTCCATCTGATAGTGATTTGCAAGTGATTCAACAAAAAGCGGATGACCTAATCCAACAACGTATCACCGAAGCTATTCTTGCAAAACCTGCTTCATTTGACTCGGTTTGGGATAAGATGCTCAGCGAGTTAAAAGATATGGATATTGAAACGGCGAATCAAGCAATGACAAAGATGGTTAAGGATAAGAAAGAACTTTGGGGAACAAACTAAATGGTTGTATTAAGCCTGTCTTCAATACCAGTGGATGCAGGCTTGATACATAGAAGAAAGTTGTGATAACGGATGTCAAAAAGTTATTTATGCTTTGATGTTGGTGGTACCAATGTGAAATATGGTGTGTTGCAGTCAAACGGAACGATTACCATGCAAGCAAGTTTCCCAACGAACAAACATGATGCTGATCTATTTATTAGTGACATGGTGCAATGTATTAATGATCTTTCTGCAACATATACCTTTGAAATGGTAGCGGTTAGTTTTCCAGGTTTTATTGATCCGTATACGGGTTTCGCTCATCATGCTGGAGCGATTGAAGTACTAGATGGACAAAATATTAAAGCATTAATTGAACAAAACATTGATTTCCCGGTAGTGATAGAGAATGATGCGAATTGTGCGGCATTAGCTGAAAAGCTAAATGGAAATGCAGTCACATGTGATGACTTTATTTGTATGACAGTTGGTACAGGGATCGGAGGTGGAATTTTTATTAATAATCAGCTGGTCCGTGGCCACAGTTTTCGCGCTGGTGAATTCGGTATGATGATTGTCAATGGATTGGAACACGGTTATCAAAATATGCATCAGATAGCATCAACTAGTGCACTGATTCAACGCTACAAAGAAGTAATGAGGATCGATCAATTAACAATAGTAGAAGGAGAAGAAGTGTTTCAAGCTACCAAAGACAACACCGAATTACAAAAGGAAATTGATCAATGGTATCAGCATCTCAGTGCAGGCATATTTAATTTAATTTCTACGTTAAATCCAGAAAAACTATTAATTGGTGGAGCAATTAGTATTCGTGATGACTTATTTGAAGCGATCCATCAACACTTAAATCAAATTGATTTGTGGCAAGCGATAAAAGTGCCAATTGAGCCTTGCAAACATCATAATAATGCTGGGTTACTAGGGGCTTTGTATGTCGCTATGGAAAACCCGTAAATACAAATAAGGAGGAATTGAATTTATGATGAACAAAGCACTACCAAAAATATGGTATGGCGGTGACTATAATCCAGAACAGTGGGATGAAGCAACCTGGTCGGAAGATATTCGTATGTTTAAATTAGCTGGAATTGATATAGCAACAATCAATGTGTTTGCTTGGGCATTGAATCAACCAAGCGAAAATACGTATGATTTTTCGTGGCTCGACCAGACAATTGATCGTTTGTATCAAAACGGTATTTATATTTGTTTAGCAACGAGTACAGCAGCACATCCGGCATGGATGGCAAAACGATATCCAGATATTCGACGTGTCGACTTTAATGGTAGAAAACGAGCATTTGGCGGTAGGCACAATTCTTGTCCTAATAGTCTTACCTATCAAAAATATGCTGCACGTATGGCAGATAAACTTGCCGAAAGATATCACAATCATCCAGCGATTTTGGTTTGGCATGTTTCTAATGAATATGGTGGGTATTGTTATTGTGAAAACTGTCAAAAGCAATTTCGTGTTTGGCTAAAAGATCGTTACCATACAATCGAAGCAGTTAATCAGGCATGGAATACAAATTTTTGGGGCCATACGTTTTATGATTGGGATGAAATTGTCGTTCCTAGTGGATTGAGTGAAGAGTGGGAAAATGGAAATAATACCAACTTTCAAGGGATGTCACTGGATTATAGGCGTTTTCAATCAGACAGTTTACTAGAAACATATAAGTTAGAACGAGATCAAATTAAAAAATACACTTCAACTACACCTGTGACAACAAATTTAATGGGACTTCACCCAGAATTAGATTATTTTAAATGGGCAAAAGAAATGGATGTCATTTCATGGGATAATTATCCTTCGATTAATACACCGGTAAGTTTAACAGCAATGACACATGATTTAATGCGTGGTTTAAAAAGCGGTGAGCCATTTATGTTAATGGAACAAACACCTAGCCAACAAAACTGGCAACCATTTAATGCGTTGAAACGTCCAGGTGTTATGCGTTTATGGAGTTATCAAGCGGTGGCTCGTGGTGCGGATACCGTTATGTTTTTTCAATTACGCAGGTCAAGAGGAGCAACAGAAAAATACCATGGTGCGGTTATTGAACATGTCGGGCATGAACATACTCGTGTATTTAAAGAAACAGCTCACCTTGGTAAAGAGTTAAATACATTATCTGATCAAATCGTTGATGCGCGTATTCAAGCAAAGGTAGCCATTGTGTTTGATTGGGAAAATCGATGGGCTATTCAACTCTCCAGTGGTCCTTCAGTGGCACTTGATTATGTAGAAGAAGTCCATAAATATTATGACGCTTTTTATCAAAAAAATATCCCTGTTGATATGATCGGTGTAGATGAGGATTTAAGTCAATATGATTTAGTTATTGCCCCGGTGCTGTACATGGTGAAACAAGGGCATGCTGAACGACTCAAGCAATTTGTGAAAGATGGCGGTACGTTCGTCACGACATTTTTTAGTGGGATTGTTAATGAAAATGATTTAGTGGCGCTCGGCGGATATCCAGGAGAATTTCGAGATTTGATGGGGATATGGTCGGAAGAAATCGATGCCCTTGAGCCTACTCATTACAATGAAATCATGTTTCATAAAACTTTTGGTTCATTGAAAGGGCACTATAATTGCAATCTACTATTTGATCTAATTCATTCGGAAACTGCTGAAGTGTTAGCCACGTATGGCGATGACTTTTATCAAGGTATACCTGTGGTAACGAAAAATAAATTTGGTAAAGGTCAAGCATATTATATTGCTTCTAGTCCTGATCAATCCTTCATGCTAGATTTTGTGGATACATTACGTAAAAAGCTTGCACTTGAGGTAGCAGCAAATGCGGAAACAGGTGTGGAGATTATTGCTAGAGAAAAAGATGGGAAGAAAATATTTTTCATCCTCAACCATAATGCTGGAAACGCAACATTTGATTTAGGTGAACGAGAACTAATAGATCAGCTATCAGGGATACAATATACTGGGGAATCAGAAATCCAAGGTCATGATGTACTCATTCTAAGCTAAGTAAAGAGGGAGAGAAAACGATGAAATTCACAGACGGAAACTGGCTAGTTAGGGAAGGGTATGACATTCATTTTCCTAAAATAGTACATGAAGTAGTAGCAGAAGATGAAAATATAACGTTGTATGCGCCTTGTAAATACATTACTCATCGTGGCGATACGTTAGATGGTCCACTTTTGACCATTAAAGTAACAGCACCGATGGAAGGCATAATACGTGTGCAAACATGGCATTTTAAAGGGGGAAAAGAGAAGTTTCCGCATTTCACTATCAACAATCAAGCCCAACCCATAACTTGTTCCACCAAGGATAGCACGCTTTCATTTACTAGTGGGGACTTAAACGTAACTGTTAATAAAAACGATTTTGGTGTTATGTTCACAGATGGTGATGGAAAACTGCTAACTGAATTAGATAATAAAGGTCTAGCTTGGATAGAGGGTCCAGGAGAACAAACATTTATGCGAGGGCAACTTAAATTAAGTGTGGGAGAACAATTGTATGGGCTAGGCGAGCGATTCACACCATTTGTGAAGAATGGTCAATCGGTTGATAGTTGGAATGAAGATGGCGGTACAAGCTCAGAACAATCCTATAAAAATATTCCTTTTTATTTAAGTAACAAGGGGTATGGGGTATTTGTAAATCATCCAGAAAAAGTAAGTTTTGAACTAGGATCGGAGCTGGTTTCTCGCATGCAATATAGTGTGGAGGGAGAATATTTAGATTACTATTTTATTCATGGACCTGCCCCTAAAGAAGTGATTCGTCGTTACACAGCATTGACAGGAAGACCCGCCTTGCCACCTGCTTGGTCGTTTGGTTTGTGGTTATCTACTTCATTTACCACAGATTATAATGAAGAAACAGTTAATCATTTTGTTGATGGTATGGCGGAGCATGGAATTCCATTAAGTGTTTTCCATTTTGATTGTTTTTGGATGAAGGAGTTTGAATGGAGTAACTTTATTTGGGATCGTCGGAATTTCCCTGATCCGGAAGGGATGCTAGCACGGTTAAAGGAAAAAGGACTTCATATTTGTGTATGGATTAATCCGTACATTGCTCAAAAATCAATTCTGTTTGATGAAGCAGCTGCCAAAGATTATTTAGTAAAAAAACCAAATGGTAATGTGTGGCAATGGGATCGTTGGCAAGCAGGCATGGGAATTGTAGACTTTACCAATCCAGATGCAGTTACGTGGTTTCAAGCGAAGCTAAAAGTATTATTGGACATGGGTGTTGATTCTTTTAAAACAGACTTTGGTGAACGTATTCCAACTGACGTCGTTTATTATGATGGTTCAAATCCGCAAAAAATGCATAACTATTATGCTTATTTATACAATAAAGTTGTGTTTGATTTAATTAATCAAGTAAAAGGTGAAAAGGAAGCCGTTGTATTTTCGCGGTCAGCAACCGTAGGTAGTCAACAGTTCCCAGTACATTGGGGAGGCGATTGTGATTCCACTTATGAGGCAATGGCTGAAAGCTTACGTGGTGGGTTGTCCTTAACTACGTCTGGATTTGGTTATTGGAGTCATGATATTGGTGGATTTGAGAATACAGCCACACCGGATGTATTTAAACGATGGACTGCTTTTGGTCTACTGTCTAGTCATAGTCGTTTTCATGGTAGTACTTCCTATCGTGTGCCATGGATGTTTGATGAAGAAGCTGTACAAGTTGCCCAACAGTTTACCAAATTAAAAAATCGCTTAATGCCGTACCTATATGCACATGCAGTGGAAAATAATGAAACTGGTATCCCTTTGATGCGAGCGATGCATCTGGAGTTTCCGAACGATCCACTATGTGACGCATTAGATCACCAATATATGCTAGGTGCGTCTATCTTGGTTGCCCCGATTTTTAACCAAGAAGGTCTAGGATCATTTTATTTACCAAATGGAACATGGACCCATCTGTTAACAGGTGACGTAATACAGGGCGGTACTTGGATCAAACAAAAGTATGATTATTTTAGTTTGCCATTATTTGTTCGAGAAAATACGATTCTACCAATAGGGGTAAACGACCAACAACCAGTTTATCAATATGTTGACCATCTTACTTACCGAGTTTATTCCATAGCAGACGGAAATACGATTGAACAGCGAATAGTAGATGCTGAAGGTGTATACAAAGGTTCAATGGTTATTTCCCGACAAAATCAGCAATTGGACATAAAAACTGACGTGACCAATGGTCCATACCAAATCGAGTTGATGGGTTATCAAACGATTAACGCTGTTACAGCTGGTCGTGTCACACAAAGTGGTCATGGTATAATCATCTCCCTAGATAAAGGTATTCGTCAACTCACAATTGATCTATAAAATATATTGTGATTATCGTTTGGAAAAACATCTCTCTAATGTTCGTTAAGGAGATAAAAAGATGAAAAAATTAATGCATTTGCTCAATACGATGACATGGAAAGAAAGAGTAGATTATGTATGGGAGTATTATAAACTTCCGATTATAGGTTTGCTCAGTTTTGTAGCTTTCGGTTGGTTTATGTTTGATGGTTTACTAGCGAAAGATGCTAAGACATTTGAAATTATGATGGTTAGTGAAGCTGATTTAGCAACAGTTGAACAAGTCACCAAAGATTTAGAAAATACTAATACGCTAGACCTCACAGTATATGTAGAGAACATTCAGCACAGTGGAGGAAAAGTTATAGAGAATGGTTATCAGCAGCTGAAAAAATTAGCGTCAAGTATATCGGTCGGTCAAGTAGACATACTAATTACCGAAGCGCCGTTAATAAAACAGTTAATAGATGAAGAATTATTATTACCTTGGGACGAGATTGTAGCAAGTGATCAATTACAACTGTATCAAATTGATGCATACAAAGAACAATCAGAAAAATTGTATGGTATCGATGTAAAACAACTATCTTTCTTATCTGATTATCCCGAATTACAGGATACCTATGCTGTTGTTCCAGCTACCTCAAGGAATCAAGAAGCTATTACGTCCTTTTTGACAGAATTGAAGAAGTAAAGGTCTAAAGATTCAAAAACGAAGACTTTACCCATAAAAAATGGATAGAGTCTTCGTTTTTCTTGTGTTCAATTGAAAGCTTCTCTTCTTGTCTTTACCAAATGCTAGTGTTATGATTAAATTTATAGTACGTTTATACATTAATTAGTAGTAAGATGTTAAATTTTAAGCTAATACAAAGCATTAAATTTAGTTAACTTTCATTCATGAGATTGGAATAACCCCCCTTTGATGAAAGTTGCAGTTTATCAATAAGGAGCGTATAGGATGCGTGGATTATTAAAGAAAGTTTTTGATGGGAATCAACGCCAAATTAACAATCTTCAAAAAAACGTTGATAAAATAGAAGCATTAGAAAGTGATATAGAAACGTTATCTGACGAGGCATTAAAAGCCAAAACCGAAGAATTCAAACAACGTTTTCAAGATGGCGAAAGCTTAGATGACCTGTTAGTCGAAGCTTATGCTGTCGTGCGTGAAGCAGCTAAACGTGTACTAAATTTGCGTGCATATCCTGTGCAATTATTAGGTGCGGTTGCCTTACATGATGGTAATATTGCCGAAATGAAGACAGGGGAAGGTAAAACTTTAGCTTCCACGATGCCTGCATATTTAAATGCACTATCAGGAAAAGGTGTCCACATTATTACGGTCAATGAATACTTGGCAAGTCGTGATGCAGAAGAAATGGGACAATTATATGAATTTTTAGGTTTAACAGTGGGCTTAAATAAAAATGATCTAACCAAAGAAGATAAGCGGGCTGCTTATTATGCAGACATTACGTATGGTACGAATAATGAATTTGGATTTGATTACTTGCGTGATAATATGGTGTTGTATAAAGAACAAATGGTACAACGACCACTTCCATTTGCGATTATTGACGAGGTAGACTCGATTTTAATTGATGAAGCACGTACACCTTTAATTATCTCTGGTTCAGCAAGAAAATCTGCTACACTTTACCAGCAAGCAAATTCATTTGTTCGAACTCTGAAAAATGAAGCTGATTATACGTATGATGAAAAAACAAAAGGGGTTCAATTGACTGAAGAAGGGATCAATAAAGCTGAACGCTTTTTCAATATTGAGAACCTATTTGATTTAAATCATGTGACATTAACGCACCATATCAATCAAGCATTAAAGGCACATGTATCCATGCACCGTGATACCGATTATGTCGTTGAAGAAGGACAAGTCGTTATTGTTGACCAATTTACTGGACGTTTGATGAAGGGTAGAAGATATAGTGATGGGCTCCATCAAGCGATTGAAGCAAAAGAAGGCTTGCAAATCCAGAATGAGAGCATGACGCTAGCTTCAATCACGTTCCAAAACTTTTTCCGTATGTATGATAAGTTAGCCGGTATGACTGGTACAGCTAAAACAGAGGAAGAAGAATTTCGTAATATTTATAACATGGATGTTATCGCTATTCCAACCAATCGTCCGATTGTTCGTGAGGATAAAGCAGATTTAATTTTTAAATCGATGAATGGTAAATTTCAAGCAGTAGTTGAAGATATTAAGCAGCGACATGAAGCAGGTCAACCAGTACTTGTTGGTACGGTGGCCGTTGAAACGTCAGAGTTAATCTCAAAAATGTTGAAAAAAGCTGGCGTGAAGCATAATGTCTTAAACGCGAAAAACCACTATCGTGAAGCCGAAATTATTGAAAACGCTGGTCTGCCAGGCGCCGTTACGATTGCAACGAACATGGCTGGGCGTGGTACAGATATTAAGCTTGGCGAAGGTGTCAAAGCGTTAGGCGGTCTAGCTGTTATTGGTACAGAGCGTCACGAATCACGTCGTATTGATAACCAACTTCGTGGACGTTCTGGTCGTCAAGGGGACCCCGGTGTCACCCAATTTTATCTATCGATGGAAGACGAATTAATGCGTCGCTTTGGTTCAGACAATATGCGTGCGATGATGGACCGTTTTAAAATGGATGATTCGCAGCCAATTGAAAGTAAAATCGTATCTCGTGCAGTAGAATCTGCCCAAAAACGTGTGGAAGGGAATAACTTTGATGCACGTAAAACTGTACTTTCTTATGATGATGTGTTACGTCAACAACGTGAAATTATCTATAAACAACGGTTTGATGTTATTGAATCAGATAATCTTCGTGAAATCATCGAGCAAATGATTCAAACGGTGGTAGAACAAACGGTTCAAGCACATACACAAGATGATGATCTTGAAAAATGGGATACAGGAGCAATTATTGAGTATGTCCATGCTAATTTAGTAGAAGAAAACTATTTAGTAGAATCTGATTTAAAAGAAAAAGAGCCTGAGGAAATGATTGAGTTCATTATGGCAAAAGTACGTGAAAAATATGATCAAAAAGAACAAGAATTAACGCTAGAACAAATGCGTGAATTCGAAAAGGTTATCTTACTTCGTACAGTGGATACGAAATGGATGGATCATATTGATCAGATGGATCAGCTTCGTCAAGGAATTCATTTACGTGCGTATGGCCAAAATGATCCATTACGTGAATATCAGATGGAAGGGTTCTCCATGTTTGAAGCTATGGTCGATTCAATTAACGAAGAAGTAGCCAGATATATCATGAAAGCACAAGTGCGTGAGAACCTACAGCGTCAAGAAGTAGCTAAAAACGCAACTGCAGTATCAGGTGATGATGGTAAAAAACAAAAGAAAAAACAACCAATTGTACGTGCGGACAACGTTGGACGAAATGATCCTTGCCCTTGTGGCAGTGGAAAGAAATATAAACATTGTCACGGAAGATAAAATGATAAAGACACTTCCAATTTCGGAAGTGTCTTGTCTATTCTAAGCAGTAGAAAATGAGCTAGAGGTGAATGTGAAATGGAATTAGTAGAGATTAAACAAGAATTAGAAAAAATGGCTAATCGATTAGCGGACTTTAGGGGGTCTCTTTGACTTAGAAGAGAAGCGTAGAAGAATCGCCGAATTAGAAGAAGAAATGGCCATCCCTACTTTTTGGGATGATCAAGACACAGCACAAAAGGTGATTAGTGAAGTCAATGGTTTGAAAGATCTAGTTCATACCTTTGATAAACACGAAGATACATTAGAAAACCTTGAAGTTTCTTATGAATTGGTCAAAGAAGAAAATGATTCAGAACTCCGCGCAGAACTGGAGCCTGAAGTGCAATCTTTAACGGAAGCACTCAATCAATTCGAGTTATTTATTTTACTTAATGAACCATATGATAAAAATAATGTGATACTAGAGTTGCATCCTGGTGCTGGTGGAACAGAGTCACAAGATTGGGCGAGCATGTTGTTACGAATGTATACGCGTTGGGCCGAAGCAAAGAATTTTAAAGTAGAAACACTAGATTACTTACCTGGAGATGAAGCAGGGGTGAAGAGTGTCACTTTAATGATTAAAGGGCATAACGCTTACGGTTACTTAAAAGCCGAAAAAGGCGTGCACCGCTTAGTCCGAATCTCACCGTTTGATTCATCTGGTCGTCGACACACATCATTTGTTTCTTGTGAAGTTATGCCAGAATTAGATGATGACATTGATGTAGATATAAACACGGAGGATTTAAAGATTGATACGTATCGTTCAAGTGGGGCGGGAGGCCAGCACGTGAATACGACGGATTCTGCTGTTCGTATCACTCACTTGCCAACCAATACAGTAGTAACGTGTCAATCTGAACGTTCCCAAATAAAAAATCGTGAACAAGCAATGAAAATGTTGAAATCTAAATTGTACCAATTAGAAATACAAAAGCAACAAGAGCAATTGGACGAGATCCGAGGAGAACAAAAAGAAATTGGATGGGGTAGCCAAATTCGTTCTTACGTGTTCCACCCGTATTCCATGGTAAAAGATCATCGAACGAATAAGGAAACAGGAAATACCCAAGCTGTCATGGACGGTGAAATTGATTCATTTATTGATGCTTATTTGCGATCTAGAATGAATTGATCTAGTTGGAATTAGGAATTAAAAATGCTGATGATAATGAGATTATCATCAGCATTTTTAATTCCTAATAAGAGCTATTAAGGAAAATAAGCATTACATATAAAATTAAATACAATTTCTAGAATATAAATTCAAGATAAGGCTGCGTGTTTGTATGTTAGGAAATAAGGAGGAAACTGTTGGTATGATTAGTTAAATATATTCAGGACTATTATAGTTAATGGGAATTATTGTCTATTTAAGTAATTGAAGTTGGTGTTAAACTGGGGTAAACTATTTAGTAATTACTACCATTTATAGACAGGTGTTTGACATATCAGATTTTTGGAGGTGACACATGCCGAATTACAAAGTAGATATGGCGGAGATACTTGCTTTCGAGCAAGAGACAAAACAGCTGGTGGCGGTGCTGGATGAACAGATTGGTGATGTAAAAGCATCGATTGATCAAATCAAACAGATGGATTCCTTCCAAGGCCAAGCAGCAGACGATGCCAAAGCGTATTTCGAGGTAATGCACCGAAACTTATTGCCAGCATTCCAAGGAGTGTTCAGTCAATTAGAAGCTAACATAACCAAACATGTCCGTGATTTTCAAGAAGAAATTGATACAGATCCTCACGCGGTAATTGAGACTGGTTACATAGAAGACGAAAAAGAAATGATAGAAGACCGACATGACGCGTTGAAGCAACTAGCGGACAAA
>NZ_QNRI01000003.1 GCF_003315295.1 Paraliobacillus ryukyuensis
ACCTAATGTGCTTTTATGAGATGTCTTTACTCATAACTTGACTAGCATGTTACTTCTTACCATATTGGTTGTTTTGTTCAGTTTTCAAAGATCAAATGGTGGGCCTGAGTGGACTCGAACCACCGACCTCACGCTTATCAGGCGTGCGCTCTAACCAGCTGAGCTACAGGCCCATTTATTGGAGCGGGTGAAGGGAATCGAACCCTCGACATCAGCTTGGAAGGCTGAGGTTTTACCACTAAACTACACCCGCATCATTTCATAAATGGACATACAATGTTATTTATTTCAATAAATCCTTGCGATGGTCGGGAAGACAGGATTTGAACCTGCGACCCCTTGGTCCCAAACCAAGTGCTCTACCAAGCTGAGCTACTTCCCGTAAATGGCGCGCCCGAGAGGAGTCGAACCCCTAACCTCTTGATCCGTAGTCAAACGCTCTATCCAATTGAGCTACGGGCGCTTAGTAAAGCGACATATTTAAATATAACATACATTCAAATGTGTTGTCAACAACTCTTTTTGGTGCGGTCGAGAGGACTTGAACCTCCACGGGATTACCTCCCACTAGGCCCTCAACCTAGCGCGTCTGCCATTCCGCCACGACCGCATATATGCTTGTTACTTTGTATGCAACACACATTGATAATGAGCCATGGAGGATTCGAACCTCCGACCCTCTGATTAAAAGTCCGATGCTCTGCCAGCTGAGCTAATGGCTCAAACCGCAAAACCATATTTGATATAAATCGTGGTTTCAATAGAAAACCCTTCGAAAACAAAAACTGTTTCAAAGGTTTTTTATCAGAAACATACACAATATTAAAGTTGTAATGGCTGGGCTAGCTGGATTCGAACCAGCGCATGACGGTACCAAAAACCGTTGCCTTACCGCTTGGCTATAGCCCAACAATGGCGGTCCGGACGGGACTCGAACCCGCGACCTCCTGCGTGACAGGCAGGCATTCTAACCAACTGAACTACCGGACCTATTCGTTTTATGACAAAATCAAGTGACCCGTACGGGATTCGAACCCGTGTTACCGCCGTGAAAGGGCGGTGTCTTAACCGCTTGACCAACGGGCCATAAAACATAATAAAATGGCGGAGAAGGAGGGATTTGAACCCTCGCGCCGCTTACACGACCTACACCCTTAGCAGGGGCGCCTCTTCAGCCACTTGAGTACTTCTCCACTGGCTCCACAGGCAGGATTCGAACCTGCGACCGATCGGTTAACAGCCGATAGCTCTACCACTGAGCTACTGTGGAATAATGTAATTGTTTATCAGCGACGTAAAAAATTATATCGTAGCTATAAATGTTTGTCAACGTCGTTTTTGAAAAAATAAAAAGTAACAAAGTAATTACTTTAAATAAATCATTGTACCGCCATTTGCTCATTATACAAATGACGTAGAATAAACAAATTCAAATGCTTATATAACTTAACATGAAGTAACTTCATTCGTCAATGATTTATTTAAAATTATAGAAAGTTTTGCTCACTTCTACTTTTTGCAATCTTCCCTGACATTTTCCACAACGATACTTGCTTAAATCAATCTTCCTTCGTCTTTGATAATGTTGACCACACTCATGACATACATACTCAATTAATGATTTCTGTAAAGTAGTTGGAAGTGCCTGACAATGTCGTGGAGAATTTGTTTCTTTTAATAGTTGTTTAAATTCCTTATCTCCATGTTTATATCCTTTCCCCGCAATATGTAAATGATAATGACATAATTCATGTTTAATAATTCCAATAAACTCATTCATTCCTAATTCTTCTAAGTACTTTGGATTTAATTCAATTCTACGCACAGATGGTAAGTACCTCCCACCCGTCGTACGCAATCGCTGATTAAAGTTGACATGATCAATAAACGGCTTTTTAAAATAGGTAACCGACAAATCATCCACCAGTTGTTCTAATTCAGATTGTTGCATTAGCTTTCCCTCCTCTCTCAATATAATTCTTTAGCAGTTACTCCACTCAACAATGCACCTTTTTTATTCATATACATATTTTATAGTAATTATCCTGATCGCATTTCTTTTCGTTTCAGAAGGCTTGGGGGAGATAGGTTATGCCAAATTGGTTTAAAAAACAAATGGTTGCTGCTTTTTATGCAAAGAATAAGAGTCAGATAAAAATGCTGAATCAGTGTTGGTTTTTTTATAAAGAAAGAAGGATATCAAAATGAATTGATACCTTCTCTATTTTTGATTTAATCATTTTTTATCATTGTTAAGGCGATACGCTGCTTTTCTACATTTACTTGATCGACCCAAACAGTTATAACGTCACCCACGGCAGCAATATCCATCGGGTGCTTCACAAAGTTTTTAGACATTTTTGAAATGTGCACAAGTCCATCTTGCTTTACACCAATATCTACAAATACGCCAAAATCAACAACATTACGTACCGTTCCTTGTAATTCAAGACCTGGCTGTAAATCTTCCATAGAAAGTACATTTTTCTTTAACAGTGGTTTTGGCAAATCATCACGAGGATCACGTTCTGGGCTTCGTAATGCTTTCATGATATCTAATAAAGTAAGTTTTCCGATCGCTAATTCCTCTGCTACTGTTTCTGGTTCTAATGTATCCAACTTCTGCTTAAGCTGCATTGTACCTAGATCCTCAGAAGTGCAACCAATCATCGCTAGCAACTTATTCGTAGCTTGGTAACTTTCTGGATGTATTGGTGTTCGATCGAGTGGTTCTGCACCATCAATAACACGCAAAAACCCAATACTCTGTTCATAAGTTTTGTCACCTAAACGAGGAACCTTTTTTAATTGGTTGCGATTTGTGAATTTCCCTAATTCTTCTCGCTGTTTAATGATGTTATTTGCAACCGCCTTGCTTAAACCTGATACATATTGTAATAAAGAAGAAGAGGCAGTATTAACATTCACCCCAACTTGGTTTACGGCTGTCTCTACAACAAATGTCAAGGATTCATTTAGACTTTTTTGACTAACATCATGTTGATATTGTCCAACACCAATCGATTTTGGATCAATCTTCACTAATTCAGCAAGCGGATCTTGTACACGCCTTGCAATGGATACAGCACTTCGCTCTTCTACTTGTAAATCAGGAAATTCTTCTCTTGCTAGTTTCGAAGCGGAGTACACACTAGCGCCAGCTTCATTGACGATCATGTAGGAAACAGCTAATGCGTGTTTCTCAATTAGATTTGCAATAAACTGTTCTGTTTCTCTAGAAGCAGTTCCATTTCCAATTGCAATTAATTCAATTGGAAAATCTCTCATGTAATCTAGTACAATTTTTTCTGCACCTTCAACATCATGCTTTGGTGCGGTAGGATACATTACACTAACGCTATGCATCTTCCCTGTCTCATCAATTACCGCTAGCTTGCACCCTGTTCGAAAAGCTGGGTCAACCCCAAGTATTGTTTTTCCTTTCAACGGCGGTTGCAGTAGCAGGTTTTTTAGATTTTTAGAGAAAATATCAATCGCCTGATTTTCAGCCATTTCTGTTAATGTATTTCTAATTTCTCTTTCAACAGATGGCTGAATTAAACGTTTATAACTGTCAGATATACTTTGCTCTAGGAAAACACGACTAGATTCTGCTGTCTGCATAGCGATGACTTGTTTTTTAAGATAGCTCTCTATTTGTTCGGTCGGAGGAAGTACAGAAACTTTGAGGATAGCTTCTTTTTCTCCTCGATTTATTGCTAAAACACGGTGAGCAACTATTGAACGAATTGGCTCCTCATAGGCGTAGTACATTTCATATACACCTTTTTCATCATCGGCTTTGTTCTTATCAACAGTCTGTAGTAAACCTTTTTTATATGTAGCTTCACGAATGTATTCACGGTATGTCGGTTCATCAGAAATCCATTCTGCAATGATATCGTTAGCACCTTGTAATACATCTTCCGTCGTCAGCAATTCTGCTTCTTCGGATAAGTAATGCGTTGCTTCTTCTTCTAAATTAATTAGACTTTGATTCCAGATCAAATCTGCTAGTGGCTCTAAGCCTTTCTCTTTCGCAATCGTTGCTTTTGTTCTTCTCTTTTGTTTATATGGCCGATATAAATCTTCGACACGTTGCAATTGCGTTGCTTGGGTAATTGCTTGCTGTAGTTCTTCTGTCAACTTACCTTGCTCATCAATCAAGCGAATAACTTCTTCTTTTCGTTCCGCTAAATGCAGGGCATAAGACCATTTTTCTTCAATATCTTTGATCTGGACCTCGTCTAAGGCACCAGTTTGTTCTTTTCGATACCTTGCAATAAAAGGAACTGTATTTCCTTCCTCTAATAGCGCGATTACTTGTTTGATCGATGGGGCAGCTAGTGATGTTTCTGTTGCTACCCATTTTATAATATTTTCTTTATTATATGCGGTCACATCATTTCCTCCTATTCTACTACTATAGTGTATCAAAAAGTAATCTTTTTCCCAACTTCAATTGAACCAAATAAAACAAGTTCTTATCAATTATGATAAGAACTTGTTAGGCATTATATTTCATAACAATCAGGGTGGTATCATCACTAGGTATAGGTGAAAAGTAATGTGAGAATGATTCTGTAATTTTATCAACGTCTTTCCCTAAAAAGAAACGAGATGACAAATCAAGCGAATTAACACCATCCGAAAACATAACAAACACCATTTTATCTGATATTTTATCACGTAGTATTTTGAATGGTTTTGGATAACCACCTAAATATCCCGCGTTTGGAATGTTACGGTTTTTCACCGATTCATCTGATATCGTCATCATACCAATATTTCCAATAGAAGAAAAACTATAATTCATTTCTTGAAAGTCTACTTTAAGGATGCCTAGTACCGCACCACGCTTACCAGCTAATTGTTGTGTGCATTGTTTAATTATATGTTCTATCGACGACTTCGTATTCGTCTTTATGACATCCATGACAGCTTGGGAAGATTCCTTCGCAAATTCTCCACTACCTAATCCATCAGCTAGTGCACAAATAAACCCATCTTCAGTTTCTGCATAATAGTAACTATCACCACAGTAGTAGTTACCTTTTTTCGGTTGTTGGAAAACTGAGATATCCATAGATTGTGCCACTTATTACGCTCCTGTTCCATCTGTTTGAAGTGCTTCACGAAGTTTAGTTAACGCTCGTCTCTGAATTCTAGAGACATGCATTTGGGATATTCCTAATAAATCACCTGTATCTTTTTGACTTTTGTTTTCAAAATAGGTGTATTGCAGAATTTTTTGTTCTCTTTCCGTTAAAATGGGGAGAACTTTTTCTAGTAAAAGTCGTTGCTCCGTTGCTTCAAATCCCTTATCTTGATCCCCGATTAAATCCAAGATTGATACCGTACTACCATCCGAATCCGCTTCTATCTTCTTATCCACAGAGAGGGCTTTATAACTTTGGCTCATTTCCATTGTTTCTAGCACTTCTTCTTCTGAAACATTCAGATAAGCTGCGATTTCCGGAACTGATGGCGAACGTTGGTTATCATTTAATAATGTTTCGGTTGCTTTTTTTATCTTTGGACCAAGTTCTTTAATTCGCCTCGGAACATGGACACTCCACGTTTTATCACGTATAAAGCGTTTGATTTCTCCGATAATTGTTGGTATTGCGAAAGATTCAAATGATTTACCTAATGTTGGATCATATCTTCTTATTGCCGCTAGTAACCCCAGCATCCCCACTTGGACGAGATCTTCATGTATCGTACTATTCTTCGCATACTTACGAGCGATTGAGTGTACAAGATCTTGATAAGTTAATACAACTTTCTCTTGTATTTCTTCGTCTTCAGGGTTGTTTTGTAGATGCTGTATCCATTGGTAAATCTCATCCCCACGTTTATTGTGTGGCTGAGATTTGGTCGTCATCTAATCCCACCTCATTTGTATGGAGATATTTCGTCATTAAAACTATTACTCCATACTCATTTTTTATCTCCACTTTATCCATCAACGCATCAATTAAGAATAAACCAAACCCTCCTTCACGAAGTTGTTCAATAGATTCTGATTGGCGATAGGGGCCAATGCCTTCTTTCACTTTTGCTAAATTAAAACTTCCACCATGATCTGCAACCATAATCTCTAAGCGATTGTGGTATACACCAAATCCGATGGTTACTTCTCCTTCTTCTTCATTCTTGTAAGCATGCGTGGTAGCGTTCGTTATCGCTTCTGAAATAGCTACTTTTAAGTCTTCGATATCTTCATAAGAAAAACCCATTCGACTAGCTACCCCTGAAGTACTAAGACGTGCAACCCCCACAAATTCTGGCTTTGCTGGTACTTTCATTTCGACAAAATCAAATCGTTCCATTAATTTCCACCTCGTACTGTTGAATCAATTGAAATAATACTATCTAAACTAGTAATTTCAAATAATCGGCGCACGCGATCTTGAAGTTGCACTAATTTTAACTCACTTCCATGTTCTTTTGTGGATTTTAATGCACTGATAAATACGCCTAATCCTGTACTATCCATGTAGTTAACATTTTCCAAATCAACGATAATGCTCGCACCTGCTCTTTTTGTTAAAGGTAATAGCTCTTCCTTTAGCTTTGGAGCTGTATACGCATCAATCTCTCCACTCAATACTAAATGCAAAGTGGTTCCTTGTTCAACCAATTCGACATTTAAATTAATATTCATAAAGTTACCCCCAATTGTCTTCGTTCAATCGTCCTTTGCATTTACCCTAGAAAAATGGGTTTTAAACGTTTTTCCGGATAATAATTAAAGTAAAGTCGTCCCGAAAATGGAAATCCTGTAAGCGTTCAAAGTGTTTATATACCTGCTCAACCGCTTCTTGTGCTGGCAAATCAATATAGGTTTGTATTACTTCTAGAATTTCATCTCGCTCAATGAAACGATCGCCTAGTCTACATTCAGTCACACCATCTGTTAACAAAATGATGCAATCGTCTTTTTTAATTTTCCGTTCATATTGTTTATATTTAGCTTGCTCGGTAGCACCAAGTACTAGCCCTCTCGCTTCAATTTCTTCAAATTCATTTTTACGAGAATGGTAGTAAAAACCCGGTTCATGACCTGCGGACGCATAAGAAAAAGTCTCATTATTTGGGTTATATAAACCATAAAACATAGTGATGAACATGCTCGGATCCACATTTCGCTCTACTACTCGATTTAAATTTTCTAAAATAGCACTTGGATTACGTTGACTTTCTGGGAAACTATCCATCGAGTATTTTATCATCGACATTGCTAGCGCTGCCGGTATCCCTTTACCAATGACATCCGCAATAGCAATTCCTAATGTATCATCATCTTTATCTGCAACAAAGTGGTAATAGTCGCCACTCATTTGATTGGCAGCAACACTAATCGCACCTATCTCTAAACCTCTAATATCTGGCTTAACGGTGGAAAGTAGCGTTTCTTGCATTCTCGCCGCCACCGAAATTTCTGATTTCAGCTCGGATTGTTTCTGGCGCAGTGTGGTAAATTCTTGATAAGCAAGACCATAGGAGATCATCGCTTCTAATAAAAAATTCAATGAATCATCCACTGCTTCAGGTAAGTCAGGATACAATTCTTTTAAAGCCTCAATATGCACATGAACAATTTCTTCTGGTGAAACATTATGTTGCATCGAGAGCTTGCTAAATTGTTCTGCTCGATATAATGCTGTTTCATCTTTTGTAACTAAATATTCTTTTAATAAATTTCGGTAATTTTCTAGATCGAGTCTAATCGTTTCCAATCAACAAACCTCCCACCACTACCTTACCCATTTCGCCGTGCGAATTTCTGTCCCTTTATTAACTTCAGAGATCACATCGAAATAATCCATTAGCCTTTTGACACCCGGTAAACCAGCTCCGAGTCCTCCAGAAGTGGAATAGCCATCTTCCATCACTTGACTAATATCTCGAATGCCAGGCCCATCATCTTTCGCGATAATTTGTAACCCTTTGTGCTCTAAGTCATCGATGATCGTAAAACAGATTTTGCCGGTTCCTGCATAAAGATATATGTTCCGCGCAAGTTCAGATATAGCTGTTGCTATTCGAGCTTGATCAACGGTACCAAACCCAATTTCTTTTGCACGTTCACGTCCTAGTTGTCTAGCGCCTACAATATCCCATTCTTGCCTTATATGTACACAGGATTTGGATTCCATAGATTAGTCCTCCAATTCCTGGCGAAGTTTAATTAATCCTTGTTCTAAATCTAATGCCGTGGGCACGTCTTGCAAGTGGATGCCCAAGTCAATTAATGTCATCGCCACAGCAGGCTGAATGCCAGTTAAAACTACTCTCGCCCCCATTAAATCGGACATAGTCACTACATCTCCTAACACTTTCGCAATAAACGAATCAATAATATCAACAGATGTTAGATCGATGACAACACCGGTAGCGCCTTCTTTATGAATTTTATTCAATAAGTCTTCTTGAAATTGAATAGCGGTTTTGTCGTCTAAATCGATTTGAATGGAGATTAACAAATAATGGTGTAGTTTTAGAATTGGGATTCGCATGTTAATCACTCCTTATTTAACGAACTCAGCATATGTTCGATTGTTTGATCTTTCTCTTTCGAACGTACAATTTTTCTATCAGTTAACTCTAACGCAGTTTCAAAACCTTTTCGAAGGGAACTTTTCGTCGGAAACTTACCTAAATCAATTCCTAAGTTAACGATGGTCTGTGCTATCTCCGGACGAATTCCTACTAAAATACACGTAGACCCAATTAAACGAACTGCTTCAGCAGCTTGAATAATGTGGTGAGCTACCATGGTATCCACTACAGGGACACCTGTAATATCAATCAACACAACTTCAGAGTTATGTTTAATTACACCTTCTAATAAGTTCTCCATAATCTGCTTGGCACGTTCTGTATCAATCGTACCAATAAGCGGCATAATGGTAATATTCTTCATTACAGGAATAAGTGGTGCAGACAATTCCTGTAATGCTACACGTTGCAAGGAAACGGTGTTTTCCCAACTTCCTGAGTATTCATTTACTAAGCGATTAATAATGGGGTCTACCCAACCATCTACCATATCTAATACAGTAGAAAAATGTTCAGAATCAATCTGTTCGGACCGACTTAAAATAAAATCGATCGTTACACGTCTGAATGATTGCAAACCGTCTGTTATGTAACTTAACGGCCAGCCCAAATTAATCAAGCGCTCTGAAAATTGATCTAGCTCTGTTGTTAGACCTTGATTATCCAGACTAGTAAAAATAACATTAACAAACTCACGACTGGTACTTTGAAATAAATCTTCTGAAATAGCATTTGTATATTCATTTTTTCGTTTTTCAGAAACTTGTTCAAGCCAGTTCTTAATAATTGTATCGCTGTTTTCGACAACAATTCTTTGCAACTTCTTATGCATTAAAATATTCCCCCGAATCGAAATGAAATTATTTATTACAACAAATTAATTTTATAAATGTCTTATTATAATTTATCATTGTTTGTTAAAGAGTACCAGAATATCTGATTATTTTTTCTTTTTTCATACAATTCCAGGGTTTTTCCTACACTTTTTGTAAATAAAAAAAGACCTTATATCTATCTTAGACATAAGTATCTTTCTCAACATTTATGTATTTAAAAATCAGCTAACCCTAAGCTGATTTCTAACGCTTTATTGATTTTTCCCATCATGTTGTCATCTAAGTAAGTGATTTTGTCCGTCAACCGTTGCTTGTCTATTGTCCGAATTTGCTCTAACAAAATAACAGAATCGCGTTCGAAACCATACCGTTCCGCATCAATTTCTACGTGCGTCGGTAGTTTTGCTTTTTGAATTTGAGCGGTAATCGCCGCGACAATAACTGTTGGACTAAAGCGGTTACCTATATTGTTTTGTAGGACCAACACTGGGCGTACGCCCCCCTGTTCTGATCCGACCACAGGGGAAAGATCAGCGAAATATACTTCGCCTCTTTTTACCATCAAAATACTACACCCCGCTCACTATGCGCTCTAAGGTGTTTTCCGCCTCCTCTTCGGCTTGAAAAGCTTCTGAAGCAATACTTAGATTAATTTTTGCCATCTCCATATAGCCTCTTTGCATAGACTCACGAATATGTTTTTTCTTTCTATCTTGCAAATACGATTTGGTTGCCTGATAAATAATTTCACTTAAATCACTGTTATCGTTTTTCATAAGACCATCCACCTCATTAAGTAGGTTTTTAGGTAATCGCACAACTACTTCTTGCACACTTTCTGTCAAAACTCTACACCTCCACCAAATCTACAAGTCCGAATGATTAATCCAATTCCTATCATATCATTATGAAAAGCGCTTTGCAAAGGCATTTTTAAAAATCTTCATGAGAATTTAACAGGAAATTATTATTGATTTACGTATGTTCGCCGAATACGCTGCGTTAACATGCACGCCACTTCATAATTTATGGTATTTAAGCGATCAGCAATCTCATCCATCGATATCTCTTCGTTCCTTTGTTTGCCAATGAATGTTACTTGTGTACCAATAGGATATGATTGATCAAGTTTAATCATACATTGATCCATGCAAATTTTTCCGACAATCGGCATCCTTTTCCCGTCAATTAACACATCCATTCCAGTTAAGCTCCTCGCAAGTCCATCAGCATACCCGATCGGAACGGTTCCGATCCATTCATCACTTTTTGTAGTATACGTTGCACCATAACTAACGAAACTACCTGGAGGAAGTTGTTTTACATGAACTAATTTACTATGCAGAGACATAGCTGGCTGAAGTTCTATCGGTTTCTCCTGTTTCACCACACCGGAAGGATAAAGCCCGTACATACTTATACCAAAACGAACGGCATCAAACATTTTATCAGGAAAACGCATGCTCGCAGCACTGTTTCCAGTATGATACATTACATCCTGTCGATAGGATGAAATAAGTTGTTGAAAAGATAACCAGGTTTGTTGTTGTTGTTGAAAATAATTCAAATCAGCTTCATCTGCTGTTGCAAAGTGTGTGAATAAACCAGTTAACTGCAATCTTTCATCGTCTAGTTCTTCTAATAAGGCTGTTAGTTCATCTTCTGTTTTCACGCCAATTCTTCCCATTCCCGTATCTATTTTCAAATGAAGGGTCAGCGCACCACGAAAAGACAATTGTTTAACTGATTGTACCCATTCTTTTTGGAAAAAAGTTAATGTAATATCATGTTTTACAGCAATTGGAGCATATTCTGGCGCAACCCACCCAAGCACAAGAATTGGAACTTCTATCCCTGCATGTCTTAATTTTATCGCTTCTTCTAATAAGGCTACCGCAAGCATCGAAGCACCAGCTTTTAATGCAGCCTTCGCCACCTCGACATCTCCATGCCCATATCCATTCGCTTTTACAACCGCGAATATTTCTGTATGTTCTGATAATCTTCGTTTTAATTGGTTGATATTATAGTCAATAGCATTTAGATCTACTTCGATCCATGTCGGTCGATAGGACATTTCTGTCATGATAATCGCTCTCCTTATAATTATCATTATTTACTTTGTAAATGGTTGTGTCAATATAGCGAATTGCACTCAAAATAAAAAATAAAAGCAGAGCCCTTTGATACAGGTTTCTGCTTCGTATACGTATTCACTTTATTCTGCATGGGTTATTTGCTAACTTGTGTCGTTATTGAGGTAGCAACTTCGATCATTTCTTCTTTTGTTAATTCTTCACTGGCTAAATAATAATCTACGCCTTGGTGGCTCCATTCCAATGCTGCATCGGTTTGCGCCCCTACCGTAAATCCTAAACTAACTGGATTACCGGTTACTGTTTGTGGTTTCATTGCAGTTGTTGGGTAACTAGTGTGCTTTTCTTGCACAAGGGTAAAGTTCTTCTCTCCCTCATAAGACAATAGCACGCGTTGACCATCTTCTAAATCTATTTCTGTCGTTTCTGCTAATTCACTGCCTAATAAGTTTTGTGGGTAAAGTACACTTAATTCACCATCACTCTCATTTTCCACATCTGCTGAAGCCGGAATTCCAAATAAGCTACTGGTCATGTTGTTTTCCATCTCAAACATCTTATCTTCAAAGGTTGGATCAAGTTTGAATTCGGAAAAACTCACTTCAACAACGGCCTCTTGATCTTTATTTAATACTTTTACCATGACAGGAGTAAATTGTTTTTTATCAAAATAAATCTGTTGACTCGGCAATGTTGTATTATTTTGATAATTCGTTTTCGTTTCAAACACATAGTAATTTTCCGTTATATTAAACGTCGCATCATTGTCTGCTTTAATATCGGAGACCAATGATTGGAATAAATACGGTTGGCTTGTATTGCTTGGCCAGTCACTTTGAAATTTAAAACTTTTGTTTAGTGCTGGTGTTAAGACAAATACCCCATCTTCATTTTTTAAAATAATTTGACTGCCAGCTTCATCTTGATCATTTTTTAGTAGCACACGATAATAGGCTTTCTTTTTGTGGGCAATATCCAACGCATAACTTTGTTCTTTTTCGCTTGTCTTTAGCTGCATAGTCGCTTTTGTTTGATAACCGCTCATCGACTCTAATGTGTCCTCTAGTTTGGTAATGACATCTTCTTTTGTTTTTTCACCACAACCAGCAAGAACCAATAATGAGAGAATCACCAATATAGTGATGTATTTTTTCATGGTCACAACTCCTTCGATTCAAGATCCAAGGACAAAAAGGGAATGAAAAAATATCATCGCTCTGATAGAAATGTACGAATAACAGAAGGAATTGCTTCAATCACATCTGTTGCTAAAAGATCGTAAGAAGAATGGCTTTGTTCGACAAGTAATTCTGCTGCTTTCCCATGGATGAAACAACTATTGGCAATAGCCGCTGGTAGCGATTGATTCTGAGCTATCATTGCCATTATTATACCTGCTAATGTATCACCACTGCCACCTTTGGCAAGTCCTGCGTTACCAGTAGTATTCACCCATTGTTTTCCTTCTGGGGTTGTAATAATCGTATAGGTTCCTTTTAATACCAGATAGACCCCATAGGCTTTCGCAAAATCTTTGGCAACCTGAAAAGGATGGTTTACTACTTCAGCAACAGAAACCTTTAAAAGTGTAGCCATTTCGCCAGGATGAGGCGTTAAAATGGTCGGTGCTTTCCGCTTAGACAATAGTTCTAAATGGTCTTTTATATGGTTAAGTCCATCAGCATCAACCACAACTGGTAGTTCCGTTTCTTCTAGCAATTGTTTGGTAAATGTACTTGATTGTGCTGACCTCCCCATCCCCATGCCAATTAAACAAACATCGTACCCCGACAAATCCATTGGTTGCTTGGCAATGGTACCATGTTCACCTGCTAGGCGATGAAATGTCGCTTCGGTACATTGTGCGGCAATAGATGAAATTGCTTCTTGCACTGTCGCGACCGTAAGTAGTCCTATACCTGAACGTAAAGCGGCCTTCGCAGCCATTGTAATGGATCCCGGCATTTCTAAGCTTCCGCCAATGATAACCCCTTTCCCATGTGTACCCTTATGTGAAAACGGCGATCGCTTGGGTAGCGTAGCTTGTACAAAATTAAGACCCCAAATTTGCTTGTTTGTGAGCTGTTGGAAAGCTTCCGTAGGTAAACCAATCTCCACCACTTCCCAATGTCCGAAATTAGGAGCAAGATTAGCATGAAACATACTCGTTTTTGCGGCACCAATCACATACGTATAATCTGCTCTTACGATTTGGTCATGTGCTCTCGTACCGTCCATCGGCATACCACTAGGGACATCAACAGCAATAGTTAGATTCTTTGTATCATTTATTAGCTTAATCATTTCTTTAAATGGCGATCGAATACTTCCTTTTATACCTATGCCTAACATTGCATCTACCAGAATATCCGCTTGATGAATAGCACCCTCTAGTTGTTTTCTTTCCATCTGTTCAAATAATTCTACCTCAGCCCCAAATTGTTCTAACACGTGTTTATGATAGGCGGCATCTCCTGTTATTTTTTCATTGGGAACAAGTTGAATGATTCGTAGTGAATACCCTTGATTATACAAGTACCTCGCGATCACATAACCATCACCACCATTATTCCCACTACCAATAAGAATAAGAATGATATCCTCCGTTTTGATATGTGATTTAATTTTTTTCGCTACAGCTTGTCCTGCATTCTCCATTAAAATTTTTCCATCCAGCCCTTTTTCCTCCATGGCCAAGCGATCCATTTCGTACATTTCTGTTGCGGTAACAATATACATTTCATTCCCTCCTACCCGCACTAAACTATATGAGATTACTTTGTAAAATATGCTGATTGCTCGTCTAGCTTTCTATGATTACTTGAGCTACAGCGTAATGTTCACTATGAGAAATAGAAAGAAAAACATTTTGCCTCGCTGTATGAAAAGATTGAATTGAAGGTGCTCCAAGTTGATTTGTTGTAACTTCGATATCTTTAAAAGCCAGTTTTCCAATCCCAGTACCGTAAGCTTTCGCAAAAGCTTCTTTGGCAGCAAAACGCCCTGCTAGAAATTCTAGTTTCCGTTTTTCTGTTTTACAATTTTGGAATTGTTGTAATTCTGTTTCCGTTAAAATTTTTTCTGCTAGCCGCTGCTGCCGATCGTGGTGAAAACGATTTAACTCTGCTATGTCTATGCCTATTCCGTTAATCATTGATCCATACGTCCTTTTCATTTGATATACCCTAGTATAACGAAAGTAAAAAGTGATTTTCTACTAAAAATAGATCAGCCATCGGAAATCTGTAGTGAATTTCCAAAAATCATACAAGATTAGTGCTATCTATATCAACATAATGTTATACTTTTTTTATTACGTTTTGTCATTCACCCGCTACAAGTAGAAATGACTTATAAAGGAGTATCGCTATGTTTTTTCGAACGGAATCATTTAAAGATTTTTTAAGATTTTACCCAATTGTTACAGGGATAATTGCACTACAACTGGTTATCTGGCTGCTAACATTTATTTCACCTACACTGCAGCAATGGATAATTCTATGGGGAGGGAATTTTAACGCCGCGATCGAAGCAGGGCAATTTTGGCGTGTAGTTACCTCTATCTTTATTCATGCTCCAAATAGCTTTACACATGTACTATTCAACTCATTTTCATTAGTCCTATTCGGCCCTGCATTAGAACAAATGCTTGGAAAAGCCAAATTCATCTTCGTGTATTTATTTACAGGCATTATCGGAAACGTATTTACAGTCTTATTGGCAGATCCAGGGTATTTCTCTTACGGTGCATCTGGGGCAGTGTATGGCATTATTGGCGTATATATTTTCATGACCCTTTTTCGAAAAGATCTCATGGATCCATCTAGTTCACAGGTCATTGTTATCATTGCTGTGATTGGTTTACTCATGACCTTCCTTCGGCCTGGAATTAATATTTATGCCCATTTATTTGGTTTCATTGCAGGTATTGCTTTAGGACCTGTTATATTAACAAAAACACAACCTTTCTCTCCTTGGCGCAATAGACGACGCCAGCGAGACCCCGATGAGATTGGTTTTGATCCGAATCGTTGGAAAAAGCGACGATTTCTACGTGGAAAAAACACACGCAACATTATTTGGGGCATTATCATTGTACTTATTGTTTTGGGTTTACTGCGAAATTTATCATTATTTTAAGAGGGGGAATTTACTTGAATCCAGTTAGTTTATTTTTTCTCGCTTCCTTCCTAGCTGTTTTTGGTGGTGTTTTTTGTTACAAACGCTTGATGAAACGATTAGAAAATCGTATAGGACAGGGAGATCTAACTGCTGAAGTATTACAAAAGGAGCAAACGAGTTATTTCATTCAATTTTCTTTAGTAGAAGTAATTCCCATTTTGCTTATTATTCTAGGCTTTACCCAGTTGGAAAGCTATGTCCTATCAACTACTACACAAATTGTTGCATTGGTTTTGCTCTTAGCCTTAATTGGCTTTGCAATTCTGCAAGTGATAGGGAGTGTAAAACAATTAAATCAACAAATGAAACAAGCGAAGATGGATACAACGCTTATTCAATCCCTTGGATATGTTGGTATTTTTATAATTAACTCCATTCCTGTGATAAGTATTATCGGATTATCTTTGTTCTAGATAGAAAAACCAGCGCTAGGTAAGCGCTGGTTTTTTGTTATTAATAATTATTTTTATTGTTTGATCCACGTTTATTTTGAAATTTGCGGTTTCTTCCACTTTGTTTTCCTTTGCGATAAGAATTGCGCTTGTTATCTCCACGATAATTTTTACGTTTGTTTTTATCATTATTCGCTTTTTTCACACTTACTGGTTGCACCGATGTAAGTGTTACTGGTGTTTGACGACGTTCTTTCGTCATCATCTTCAATGCAGCTGCCACGATAGTCATTGAATCATGTTGATTCAATAATTCTGCTGCTGTTTCACGATAATCTTGTAAATTCGCTTTTTCAATCGTGCGATTCAATTTATCAACTGTAATTTGTTGTTGTCCAAGGCGCGCTTCATCAACTGAAGGTGCTTGCAGACGTTGCATCTTACTTTTAGTTGTTTTTTCAATTAAGTGAAGATGTGGCATCTCTCTTGGTGTAATAAATGAAATTGCTTCTCCACCTTTACCAGCACGACCAGTACGACCGATTCGGTGCACATAGCTTTCTGGATCTTGTGGTACATCAAAGTTATACACGTGTGTCACGCCAGAAATATCCAATCCACGAGCTGCTACATCAGTAGCTACTAGAATTTCAATACGGCCATTTTTGAATTTGTTTAATACGGACATACGTTTACCTTGCGTTAAGTCACCGTGAATACCTTCTGCACGAAATCCTCTTGCATGTAAACCTTCTGTTACTTCGTCTACCCTTTTCTTCGTACGACCAAAAATAATCGCAAGTTCTGGCGCATGAATATCTAACAAGTTCGTTAACGTATCAAATTTTTGTTTTTCTTGGACTTCAACAAAAAATTGGTTAATGTTAGATACTGTCATTTCTTTTGCTTTTACTTTTACTTCTTCCGGCTTTTTCATCAACGTTGTGGCAATTTCTCTGATCTCTTTTGGCATTGTTGCAGAGAATAGCAATGTTTGACGTTGCTCAGGGATTGCTTTTAAGATGTCACGAATATCGTCGATGAAGCCCATGTTAAGCATTTCATCTGCTTCATCAAGCACTGCTGTATGAACATTGCTTGTATCAATTGTTTTACGACGAATATGATCTAGTAAACGACCTGGTGTTGCAACGACAATATGTGGACCATCTTTTAATGCACGAATTTGACGTTGCATATGTTGTCCTCCATACACTGGAAGGGTGCGAACCCCTTTGAATTTACCTAAACGATGAATTTCTTCAGATACTTGAATAGCAAGTTCTCTTGTTGGTGCTACAACTAAACCTTGAATTTTCTTTTGATCTTTGTCAATTTTATCAAGCATCGGAATACCAAAAGCTGCTGTCTTACCAGTACCTGTTTGTGCTTGTCCGATCACATCTTTTCCTTGTAATCCGAATGGAATTGTTTGTGCTTGAATTGGTGTTGCTTCTTCAAAGCCCATTTTTTCAAGAGCTTTCATGATTGGTTTTGAAATACCTAGTGATTGAAATGTTGTCAATTTATTTTCCTACTCCTTCTTTTTTTAAAATCTCATCATTCGCACGTTTCACACGTTAACGACCTTTTGTATGTTAAGATGTATGAATTTATTTTTTAGCCACATGTGGGCTTAACAGTTCTATGATTGTAAGCTTCTCTATAAATTTAAATGCTTATAGGTGGTTTTCATGTATCTTTTGTCAACATCGAAGTGAAAACAGAAGTAATAGAAGGTTTACCTATTGCTATTGTATAGTTGAATACGGGGGTTTTCATTCCCTGAATCATTAACGTGAAAAAAGCCTTCCTCCACGCACGGAAGAGGCTAACTATCGAGCATTCAATGGATTATTACATCTTACCATACTCTCTCTATTAATTCTACATAGAATCTGTATGTATTTCAAACATTTGCATAGTAATAATGGAAACAGCAAAGTAAAGCCTATACTTATTTATCCTTATTATTACCGTTTTAAACGTTTCTCCCTTGCTTGTTTTATTTTTATTTTCTTTTATTCGGGTTAAAATATACGTGATTTCCGATTAATTTATAGAGAAAGAACGGTTTATTTCCCTTGTTCACCAATTAGAATATAAAAGATGTTATAATGAAAATATAATTTTACTCAAAGGTGATGACATGCAGATTCAATTAATGACAGACAGCAGTGCTGATTTACCGAAAGACTTAAAACAAAAATTACAAATCATAACGATCCCTTTATTTGTGCATTTCGGTAATGAACAATACACAGGTGAAGCATTAGACACAGTAACTTTACTGGAGAAAATTGAGGCTTCTAATACACTTCCTCGTTCTTCCGCTCCAGGACCGCATGAATACTATCAAGCATTTAAAGCATGCCCAATTGATAAACCAATTATCTTATTGGGTGTATCAGAAGGGATAAGTAGTGCTTATAATCATGCGAAAATGGGGCGAAACATGCTTTTAGAAGAAGAACCAAATCGGAAAATTGCTGTAATTAATACCAAAACAGCTTCACCAGGACTTATTTTACTGTTAAACGAAGCTGCCGATAAGATTGCAGAAGGATATGGTTATGAGCAATTAGTAACCCATTTAGAAGATCGCGTCGATCACACAATTACTTTGTTCGTGCTAAGAACGTTAGACAACTTAATTCGTGGTGGACGTTTAGATAAAGTAAAGGGTGCTATTGCAAAAACATTAAACATCAAATTATTATTACATGCTAGTGATGAAGGAAAAGTTGAAGTGTTAGAAAAAGTGCGCGGAGACAAAAAAGCGCTTCGTCACTTTGTCGATCAAATTGGCGATTATATCTCCAATGCAGAAAATAAAGTATTAGCAATGACGCATTGTAATGCAAAAGAACGTGCAGAAGATGTCCTTCAGCAAATAAAACAAAAGTATAGTTTTAAGCAAATCATTTTATCTGATGTAGGACCAGTAATTGCAACACATACTGGAGAAGGTGGTTTAGTTATTTCGTTTTTCAAAGATAAATAATTAACAAAAAAGCAATAGCTACTCAAAGTGCAGTAGAAATTGCTTTTTCTTTTTTTGTTATTAAAAAGTTATGCACACTTTTATTAAGCACGTCTTTGTCTTTTCCTAAACAAATCAGATGGCTTGAATCGAGGTAATAGATGACATCAATATCTATCGGTATTTCTTTATCAAGGTAATGCGTTACCCGATAAGGTACCATACCATCTTGTATTCCTTGTGCTACGAATACTGGACAAGTAATCTGTTTTAAAGATGGTTTGGTGCATTTCATACATTTTAAAAACTCAACATACGCTCGAAGCGGCACAGCACCTTTTTTATGTTGGTAATTTTGATACAGCATATTTTCTTGTAAGTGACCCGTCATTTTATCTTTTATCATATCACCAATGTCCGCAACCATTTGTTTTATATTTAAATATCTTCTTGAAGGAGATAACAGCACTAATTTATCCACTTGATAATTAGCTGCTAAGTAAGATGCAATCATACCTCCCATTGAAAAACCAATGACATATACACGATCCACTTTTTGTTTCAATACTTGTAGACGTTGTTCGGCTGTTTCTATCCAGTCTTTATATCCAACATTATGTAGCGCTAATGACATCCCATGGCCAGGTAATGTTGGTATTTCAATTAACCAATCGGTGTGTTCTTTTAAATAAGTTGCTAATGGTTCAATTTCATATGAACCTCCCGTAAAACCATGAAGACATAAACACCCAATCATGTATATAACCCCACTTTTTCTTTTAGCTATACCCAAATTTACTGGTAACTATGTAAAAAATTGAAATAAATCCTTGTCAATGAACTGACAAGGACTATTATTTAAAACCTTTCATAAATGATCCAATTCCTTTTATAACTGGTGTAATTTGTTGATATGTGTTAGCAACTTGCCCAACTGTATTTAACATCTTATCCAAATCCATCTGTCCATCTTTATCTTGAAAATAACTCATAAAGCCTTTCATTTGATTTCCATAACCACTTGAAGTAGCATTTTGTTGTTCAGGAAACCATTCCATTGGATGCTGTGGTTTGGACAAATACTGATAAGGTGTTGAAAATTGCTGTTGTTCAGGCATTTGTTGTTGAAATGGTGTTGGTGCTTGGTAAGGATTCTGCTGGTTAGGAACAAACGGGAATCCTGGATAAGATTGAAAAGGAAATGGACTTCTACGCTGTTCTGGCATAGGCACACTCCTTTATGTTTTCTATAGCTTATGCCATTCTTCATCTATGCGTGCTTATTTAATTGAAAGATCATACAACTCGTTCTCAATTTTTTGTTTTTGAAATCCTAAAATAACTTCACCATTAATAATAGTTGCTGGTGTTGCATAAATGTGTCGCGTTTGTAATTCTTTCAAAAAGTTCCTCTCTTCGGTTACATTTTTCAGCTTATAATCGGCTCCTAATAACTCCAAATACTCTTTCACACGGTCACATTCTTTACAATTATCGCTAACATAAACAATAACTTCCTTACCTTGCATGGTTGTTCCTCCTTGCATATTCTGATTCTCGTGTTGTTTTAACAGTTCATGTTTCCTAACAGCGTAATATTATTGTTAAATAAAGCGGGACTATTTAACTATATTTATCTATATTTTCATACCCGTTACAGATCAAATTAAATCACTTCATTTAACTTTTTTATTATTCTTTATTAAAAGAACGGTAAGAATAATCAATCAATTACAAGCAAGAATGAAACAAAGAGGATTTAATCGTAGATGTAGGATAATAAAGCGGAATCAAGAGAGACAAACGCGTTCTTGAAGAGAATGCTTTTAGCGCCTATTGTATCACTAGGCGCTAAACTGTTTTTAGAATCTTATGTAGAAAATGAAGGAAAGCTATCGATCAATTATTTTAATTGATCCGCATACATACCCAATTTTTTTAAAAGCTGAACGGCTTCTGTTTTCTCTACTTCCGTTAGACCATTGGTAATAGCCTCTATTTGCTTCCAATGCTCTGGGAAAATATCATTTAGCAATGCTTCCCCTTTTTGTGTAATCGAAGCATAAGTAATACGGCGATCGGATTCACTTGGCACTCGCAGGAGATAACCTTTTTTCTCTAATTTATCAACGACATAAGTGATACTTCCACTTGCCAGCAGGATTTTATCTCCGATTTTTTGTAATGGTTGATCACCTTGGTGATACAAAAGCTCTAATACACCAAAGTCTGTTGTATTCAGTCCCTTTCCTCTAATATCTTGTGAAACTTGATCCGCTACTGAACGATATGCTTTTGACAATACAACAAATAACTTCAAAGAAGGATCTTGTTTTTTTTCGTGGTATAATTTCTTTATTTCGTCCATACTAATTCCCCTTCTCACATCATAAACTTTTTTATGTCATTTTCTGTGGATATGAAGCCACAAGAATAAAATAGACTGTAAACTAATTTTAGTTTCAGTAATACTTTTTACAATACAAACAAATAATAGCATATTCCTTAAAAAATTGGTAATTGGTAACTTTACTATTCTTTTGGTTCAATTACTTTTTCAAAGTATACTAATTCAGGTGCTTCAACCGTTTCTTTTCTCGTTTGGACAAATTGGAAGGCATTACGTTTAAACAATTGTTGCGCATACTGATTTTCTAAAAAAGTATCGGTATTTAACAAAGGGACACCTGTTTGTTTCGCTAATTGTTCTGCATATGCGAAAAATTGATTAGCGATCCCTTTGCCTCTTGCAGTTGGATCTACAGCTAAACGTTTTAAAGTGAATGATTGGTCATGAGCAGTCCAGGCAATTTCATTGTATTCTTTATGCCCTCTAGAACTAATGGTGCAAACAGCCCGAATTCCTTCTGCTACTTCATAAAGATATAATTCATTGCGGTTCACATCTTTTTGGTAATCTGCCGCTAACGGATACGTATGATCCCATTGATAACTCCCTTGCTCATTCATTGCTTTCACTACTCGTTTAACTACCTTCATGATCTCAGGTATATCCGTTGTGGTTGCCTTGCGAATCATGGCCATCCCCATCCTTTTTTATTTGCTATTGTACTATAAATTTTAACGTAGTAGGATAGTATTATTTTTTTGAGCGATTAATATCAGTAGAATCACAACTATTTATTTTTTTAAGAAAAAAGAGCATCGATTACACGAATCGATGCCCCGGTATTTATGCTAGTGCTTTTTGTAAAAATGCGGTTACTTCTTCTGGCGTTTTCGTATATGCACTATGTTGATGAGCAATTTTTTCTCCGTTTTTAAAGATTAATAAACTTGGAATTCCCATCACATCATTTTCTTGTGCAATACCCTCGATCTCATCACTATTGACTTGGTACCATTCGTATTGACTATATGCATCTAAAATGTCACCAATAAACATATCCATACGTTTACAATCTGGACACCAATCCGCATAAAATTTAATAATGACAGGTTTGTCCGATTGAATGATTTGATTAAATGCTTCTTTTGTTTGAATATTTTTCATTACTTATGCGCCTCCTCAATACCATCACATTACCAGATAGTTTATAAGGGTTTCAACTTATTACTTTTTATATTCGATTCGACCAAGTAGAAAGGCAACCAATAAACCAAAAGCAAAGGTGAGAATGCTTACTGTAACCTCAAAACCACTTGTTGGCCAACCAGGGAAGATTACAAAGATAGAACCAATAACAAGCCCGATAATGACCGCGAAGGTAGCCGTTGTGAAATGGGTGAGAAAATAATTAATTACTTTACTCATCACCACAATTCCAATAACAACACCTATACCGACAACTGCAATAATATCAAATTTTAATTCACTAACAGCATTAATAATCGTACTATATGCACCAATAACTAGTAGCATAAAAGAACCACTAATACCAGGTAAAATCATCGCTGAACTAGCAATAAATCCTGCTAAAAATAAGAAACTATAGGCAGTAATACTTCGATCATTGATTACTCCCGACTCACTTGTTTGGAAAAATAACATAGAAGCCACGAGTGCCGCACCAATTAATAACAAGAAATAATGATTAATCTTAAATTTATGCTTTGCCTCTGATTTATGAAAGAGATAAGGTAGAACTCCAATAATCAGACCCAAAAACGCGAACTGTGTCGGTATTGGATAATGTTCAAACAAAAATTCAATAGCATTAGCTAAAAGAAAAATAGAAGTCAAAACACCAATACCTAAAGGAATAAGAAATGTTAGCTGTTTTTTCCACTCTTTACTTAAAAATCCGTTAATTGCTGCAATAAGACGGTCATAAATACCAAGCACCACTGCAATGGTTCCACCACTAACACCTGGAACTACATCACTCGCCCCCATTAACATCCCTCGATATATATTTTTCCATTCCATGTATAATTTCTCCCTTTTTTAAAAGTCAATACATGTACTATATTATAGCAAACACCTATAGCGAATAGTATCTACCATAGAAAATTATTTCTCGATAAATTCTAGTTTAGGCATCCACTGAGATACATGTTGTTTCATCTCTTGATAATGTTGCTGATGTTGCGGTAATTGTTCTTCCGTTAATTGAAACATCGGGACTACTTGATAGTTGGTTTCTGTTTCTTCCGTAAAGTCCAAAAAGGTTACTAAAAACTTTGGTGATTTAAGTATAATTTCGTTATCTGCTCGTTTCTCAATTGTTACTTCTGCGATACCACCAATTCGACGGTAAAATTCGTCTTGACCAGACAAAAAATTTCCCAGGGAATAAATCACAAATGTTCGATTCCCGTCTTTTCCTGTTACCCAGTCTACTGGTTGAAGGACATGCGGATGATGACCAAATACTACATCCACACCTAAATCAGAAACGTATTGTACAAGTTCTTTCTGTTTATTATTTGGCATTCGTTCATATTGCGTACCAAAATGCAGTTGCATTACGATGACATCGGCTTTTTGCTTTGCTTTTTCGACATCGTCAGCAATCTTTTCGCGATCAATCCGATTAACTAAATAACCTTTCCCACTAGGGGTTGGAATCCCATTCGTTCCATAGGTATAGCTAAGAAAAGCGAGGGAAATGTTCGCTTCTGTTTCTAGCACTCTAATTCGTTCACTATCTTTTTGACTTTGATACGCTCCTGTGTACATCATATCAATATTATCCCAATGCGCAATTGCGTTTTGCACTGCGGTCTCACCTCGATCTAATGTATGATTATTAGCTAGTGAGACAACATCCACACCACTTTCTTTTAAAGCATCACCAACAGCAACAGGACTATTAAACGAAGGGTAAGAAGACAGACCTATCTCTTGTCCGCCAATCATCGTTTCTTGATTAGCTGTAGTAACAGTTGGTTTCGCTAAATACGGTTGAACTTGTTGTAGCATTGGCATAAAATTGTACCCATTCGCTTCTTTAGCATCTCGATAGACACGATCATGAATTAAAATATCACCAACAGCTGCTAATGTAATCGAAGAAGTTTCGGACACAACATCTCCCTTTTCTTTGGCAGACTCATGAACTGTTTTATCTGAATGCTTTTTTGCTGAATAGTCAGGAGATTGCCCCTGACACCCCCACAAAGAAATCGATAGTAATAACGTTAAACACGCGAATAGAGTCTTTCTTTGCATTATTCTCATCCTTTAATCCCATGACTTTATCATCTATATTTAATAGGCTCATTCTATCGTATCGTAGTTTGTCGAAACGTTCCATTCTTAATTAATAACATTTAGAAAAAAACTCCACTATTGGCTTCACTCAGATCATAAAAAAACAAAAATCATTTTTCATTTATGCTAAAGAAACGTATAATAAAACTGAGGTGATTCCATGCGTACGGATAAATTAATGCGAGCAATTACATATGCAACCAAAAGACATGAAGGTCAAACAAGGAAAGTCGATGGTATGCCTTATATCGTCCACCCTTATCGAGTTGCCATGTTGTTAAAATCAGCAGGGTATCAGGATGATGTAGTAATAGCAGGGCTTTTACACGATGTCGTTGAAGACACGGATGGCAATATTATTGAGATTTCTAATTTATTTGGTGAGCACGTAGCTTCCCTGGTCTCTTATGCTACCGAACCTGAAAAAAGCAGACCATGGGAAGAACGTAAACAGCATACAATTGAAACATTAAAAGATGCCCCCATAGAGGCCAAACTTGTCGTGTGCGCAGATAAAATTGATAACCTTCGTTCCATATTAGAAAATGAATACGTCAAAGGGGCAGCAGTATGGAAATTTTTCTCGCGTGGAAAAGAAGTACAACAATGGTATTACCGAGAGATCTATCACAGCTTGCAAATGAACCTTGACCATGGAAATGTTCCATTACTTCAAGAACTTAAGAAATTGGTAGATCGCTTTATTTAAGGAGGAAACAATGAACGACTTAATCCAATTAAAAGACAAAAACATCGTCATTATGGGCGTATCCAATGAGCGTAGTCTCGCCTGGGGGATTGCCAAAACACTTCATAAAGCTGGCGCGAACCTTATTTTTACTTATCGTAAAGAACGCTCATATCAAAAACTTATCCAGCTATTAGAAAAAGAAAATATAGAGCACACCTTAACGGTTGCTTGTGATGTGAATGAAGATGACAGTCTCCAACAAGCTTTCACGAAAATTGGAGAAGAAGTGAACACGATTCACGGCATTGTGCACGCGATTGCTTTTGCACATGGCGAAGATTTGCATGGTGATTTTGTTAACACAACCAGAAGCGGCTATGCTTTTGCTCAAGACACGAGTGCATATTCGTTAATTGCTGTAGCTAGAGAAGCCAAACCTTATCTAGAAGCTGGTTCTTCGATTATAACTATGAGTGCATTAGGCGCCGAGCGTGCACTTGATGGTTATAAAGTAATGGGGGTTGCTAAAGCCGCTTTGGAATCGACTTGCAAATACTTAGCACTTGATCTAGGTGAAGCAAACATCCGTATTAATGCGATTTCTGCTGGACCAATTAGAACTTTAGCTGCGCAAGGGGTTCCAACATTTAAGCAGATGTTGCGGGATACAAAAGAAAAAGCGCCATTAAAACGAAATGTTACACAAGAAGAAGTTGGAAATGCGGCATTAATGCTATTAAGTCCTTTATCGAGCGGTATTACGGGCGAAATTGTTCATGTTGATGCTGGTTATAATATTGTTGGTTAATTTGATGTTTAAGTTAATTTTAACGAGGGTATACTGCTAGTAAGCCATTACAACCAATCGATTTATAGAAAGGATGTATTAATAATATGGCACGCAAGCAACAATATCAACCTACGAAGAAAGCAAGAATGCAATTATCTTCTGCTCAAGAAGTGAATTACAATCACGAATTCAAACAGGCTGATATCGCTGGTGGTTTCCGTCAGCAAAAATTACGTGAAATTCGTCAAGAAGATTAATGTTTACTTAAATAAAACCTAGGTAGTACCCCCCACTACCTAGGTTTTTTCTGTCTTCTATTAAATGATTATAAAAGTTCTTTAACCCTACCCTAACGCTACATCTAAAATCATCATCACGACAAATCCTATCATTAAACTCATTGTCGTTAGTTGCACACTACCTCTTTCTTGTGAGCCTGGTATTACTTCTTTTGCTACCACAAATATCATTGCTCCTGCAGCAAAACTTAAAGCATACGGTAATAGTGGCTCAATAATAATTACAGTAGCTGCACCTATAACAGCTGCGATCGGTTCAACCATTCCAGAAAATTGACCGTAAAAGAAACTTTTTCTCGTACTCATTCCTTCTCTTCTTAACGGAATGGAGACTGCTGTTCCTTCAGGTATATTTTGGATACCGATTCCCAACGCTAATGCAATGGCGCCAGATAAAGCACTCGAAGTGAGATCAGTAGCTAGCGCTCCAAAAGCTACACCAACTGCTAGTCCTTCAGGAATATTGTGCATGGTAATGGAGAATACCAACATAGCGGTTCGATGCTTTGCTTTTCGATTGGTAATTTCTTTAAAATACAAATCTTCATTAATCATAGGTAAAATACGATCTACTAATAATAGAAATAAACCACCTAATAAAAAACCAACAGCTGCAGGAATATATGCAGGTACACTTTGTGCTTCCGCTCGTTCAATTGCCGGAGATAATAAGGACCAAAAACTAGCCGCTATCATGACGCCACCCGCAAAAGCAAGCATATTATCAAAAACTAACTGATTTGCTTTTTTCGTAGAAAAAACAAACGCAGCACCAAATGCCGTACACCCCCATGTAAATAGGGTTGCAAGTAATGCTAAAATAATCGGATTTAATTCCGTTAACCATTGCATCATGGTTGAAAACTCCTTTGCTTACAATCTGGTTGTATTAACATGTATTATCTTATCGATTACGTTATCGTTATTCTATTCGCAATAATTATTTGTGTCAATTAACATGAAAAAATGTTCATGTAATCATGCATTGAAACCATATTTCTCTCGCAATTGATCAGGAGCCATTCGAATCAATTGTTGAAAGATCAAACCAGCAATAGCGACATCATCAAGGATTCCTGCTCCCAGTAAAAAGTCTGGAATTAAGTCGAATGGAAAGAATAAATAACCAACAACCAGTACAATTGAGATAATTTTTGTACTTCGTTTCACTTCTTTTGAAGAAAAGAAAGCCTTTAGAAAAGGAATGGATTTATGAAACTTCACTAAAAATTTGATTCTTTGCCAAAATCGCATTGTCACCAACTCCTTCGCTTCGTGTCATTCGAAATATAGATACACTCCTCTATCTTAACATAGCAAGCAATGAAACAGTGATTTTCTAGTTTTCGCAACAAAAAACCAGCGAATTTCTTCGCTGGCTAAATGATTTATTTTTTCTTTTTCGCTGCTTTTTCACGTTCGTTTTTGTTTAATATTTTCTTACGCAAACGAATTGATTCAGGTGTTACTTCACAGTATTCATCATCATTCAAGTATTCAATCGCTTCTTCTAATGATAAAGTACGTGTTTTACGAATCGTTGCTGTCTGGTCTTTCGTAGCTGAACGAACGTTGGTTAAGTGTTTTTCTTTTGTGATATTAACCGTTAAGTCATTATCTCTATTATGCTCTCCAACAATCATTCCTGCATAAATTTCAGTACCAGGTTCAACGAAAATGGTTCCTCGATCTTCAAGTCCCATGATACCATAGGTAGAAGCTTTACCATTTTCAAGTGCTACTAGTACCCCTTGACGTCTACCACCAACTTGTCCATCAACTAATGGCTCATACGTATCAAACGTATGGTTAATAATTCCGTAACCTCTCGTTTGAGTCATGAACTCAGTAGAATAACCAATTAAACCACGAGAAGGAACTTTAAATTCCATACGAACTTGTCCGTTTCCTTGGTTAGTCATATCTAACATTTCACCTTTACGAGAACCTAATGATTCCATTACTGCACCAGTATAATCTTCTGGGACGTCGACTTGTACACGCTCCACAGGTTCACATTTCACACCATCAACTTCTTTGATAATTACTTGCGGTTTAGAAAGTTGTAATTCATAACCTTCACGACGCATATTTTCAACTAAGATAGAAAGGTGCAACTCTCCACGTCCAGAAACAATCCAAGCATCCGGGGATTCTGTTGGATCAACACGTAAACTCACGTCTGTTTCTAATTGTGTTAAAAGACGTTCTTCAATTCGTCTTGACGTAATGTATTTACCTTCTTTTCCAGCAAACGGACTGTTGTTCACGACAAATGTCATCTGCAATGTAGGCTCATCAATCCGCAAGATTGGTAATGCTTCTTGATGATCAGTCGGACAAACTGTTTCACCGACGTTAATATCCTCCATACCAGATAATGCAATGATATCACCAGCTTTTGCTTCTTGAATCTCAATTCGTTTTAAGCCGATGAAACCAAATAATTTTGATACTCGGAAGTTTTTCACTGTACCATCTTTTTTCATCAATGACACACTCTGGCCAACTTTGATGGTTCCTCTGAAAATACGACCAATCCCAACTCGACCAAGATAGTCATTGTAATCAAGTAAAGTTACTTGGAACTGAAGTGGTTCCTCGGTGTTGTCAACCGGAGCTGGAATGTGATCTAAAATTGTATGGAAAACAGGCTCCATTGTTTCTTCTTGCTCTTCCGGCTCTTCACCTGAGGTACCATTCAATGCAGACGCATAAACAACTGGAAATTCTAATTGCTCATCGTCAGCCCCTAGCTCGATAAATAAATCGAGTACTTCATCAATTACTTCATTCGGCCTTGCGTTCGGACGGTCAATTTTGTTTAAGACTACAACTGGTGTAAGCTTTTGCTCTAACGCTTTTTTCAACACAAAGCGTGTTTGTGGCATACAACCTTCATAGGCATCAACAACTAATAAAACACCATCTACCATACGCATAATACGTTCTACTTCACCACCAAAATCCGCGTGCCCTGGTGTATCTAGAATATTGATACGTGTATCTTGGTAATTAATTGCTGTATTTTTTGCTAAAATCGTAATTCCGCGTTCTTTTTCTATGTCATTGGAATCCATTGCACGCTCATCTACATGTTCGTTATCACGAAATGTTCCAGAATAGCGTAACAATTGGTCAACTAGTGTCGTTTTTCCATGGTCAACGTGCGCAATAATTGCAATGTTACGAACATCTTCTCTAACTTGCATCCCTTTTAACATCTCCTCTTTATCAAACGTTCAAATTAGTCGATAACCAACCAATTGTATCATAGTTCTAAGATATTGGCTATTTCTTTTGCAAAATCGATTCATCGTAGCGAATTGTGTTGGATTTAAACTTAGTTATTGCAAATTTAGCAGTTGTTTGCGCAACTGCTAGTTATATTAGTGTCCCTCTCACCTATATCACTACTTATTCACTTTTAAACGTAATGGTAAATAACGCTCCGCCAAGTTCTGAACGTCCAGCGGTAATTGTTCCGTTCGATCTTTCGACAATGGCACGTGAGATGGCCAATCCTAAACCAGTCTCTCCACTTTTTCCTTTCATAAAACGTTGGAAAAGTTTCGGCATGAGCGCTTCATCAATCCCTTTTCCGTCATCTGCCACTGTGATTTTCAGACTTTTATTTTCTTGAAAAGCTCGAATGATCACTTTTCCATTCGCGTGGCGAATACCATTGGATACTACGTTCATCATCGCTTGCAATAATTTTTCCTTATCAACCGCAATGTTTGCGTCTGTATCTATATAGTATGTTAGTCGGACTTGTTTCTCGTTTGCCAACGGAAGTGCTCGATCAATGGTCGAATGAATTAGATTAGCCACCGGAACATTCTCTTCATCATAGATGTTTTCTTCACTGTCTAGTTTGGCTAATAAAATCATTTCATTAATAATTTTCTTTAAACGGCTAATCTCTGCCACAATGACATCCAACCCTCGATCAGAAGCTTCGTCTTCAAAAACACCATCGCGAATACCTTCTGCGTATCCTTGGATCGTCATTAACGGTGTCTTCAACTCATGACTCGCATTCTGGAAAAAGTGATGTTGTGACTGAATATAACGACTTAACTCATTTGCCATATCATAGACACTTTGTTCTACTTCTTTCATTTCACCAGAAGCGTGCACTCGTTCTAAGTCATCAAATTTACGTTTCTCAATTTTTTTCAATTGATACTTTAATTTTGTTAATGGGGTGACAAGTCGTTTTGTGAGAAAATGGCTCAACACACTTATGATCCCTATACCTATTAAGAAAATGAAAATAAGACGATTAAAAAAGTTGCGTTGCACTTCTTGTAAATCATCTAGTGGTGTCACCAAGATCAGTTGTTGATCAAGCAAATTCGGATAAATCGGAATGATAGATACGACGTAACGTTCATTACCCGCTTTCCATAATCGTTGGTCTTCATCACTGACATCATAATTTTCTAGCCAATAATCGATTAATTCCTTAGGGAGCGTACTTAACATTACATTATCCGTATTTTGATCATAGAGAAATAATTGCAAAGAATCATCGCCAATTAACTGAGCTAGATTATTGACCGATACTTCACTCCACAAAAACTGTTTAATTAAATCTCCCTTCTCTTGTAATTGCTCCCGTTCATTTTGAATTAGAACATCCAAAATTAATGAATAGATCATGACAGATACGACAGACATAATAATGACAAGCAACGTAGTAAAAGCAATTGTTATTTGTGTCTGTAATTTCATTCTGATTCCTCATTAATACTACTTAATCGGTAACCATACCCCCATACGGTCTCGACTGGTAAGCCATCTATTTTCTTTCGTAACCGTTTAATCAAATCATCTACAGCACGGTCACTTCCGAAGTAATCTTCCCCCCAAATTAAAGCAAGTAATTCTTCCCTAGCAAATGCTCGATTTTGATTCCGGATAAGAATATGTAGCATATCGAATTCTTTGGTAGTTACTTCAACTTCATCTCCTTTCCAAAACACCCTTCTTCCATCAACATAAAGCTTTAACTCTCCTAATTCATAGTAATCACTATCTTGTTGCTCATTCGACGTATTGGAGGTGTCCACACGCTTAAATAATCGCTTTACCCTTGCAACCAATTCTCTTGGACTGAATGGTTTGGTTAGATAATCATCACTTCCTAATTCTAATCCTAAGATTTTATCTACCTCTTCATCTTTTGCCGAAATAATAATAATAGGAACTTCACTTTGCTGTCTTATTTTTTTACATAATTCATAGCCGTCCATCCCAGGCAACATAATATCTAAAATCCACATATTTGGCGCATGTTCTTTCGTAAGTTCCCAAGCATCTTCAGCATTATCTGCCATAGACACGTGGTAGCCTTCTTTTTTTAAATAGGTTGAAACGATGTCTCGAATATTCGGATCATCTTCTACAATAAAAATGCTGTGTTTCATATAAAATCCCCTCCTATTATAAGGTTTATTTTCGCATATTATCGGTAATATGCCTAATAGTTGTAATTACATACTTTTTTCACAATTATACCGAAATCTTGCCAATCCTGCTTCCTATAATAGAAAATGTAGAAAAAATAACATAGACATTAACTGAAAGGTGGTTAAATAAATGAGTTATCAAGATGAACGCAATAATCAAAATGATAATAATAATGAACAAACTGATTACAACAGTCAAGAGCAACACGAAGAAGTAGAACCAAAAGAAGTAAGCGAAGTGCCGGCTGCTTCAACAAATGAGACCAATGAATGGTCCAGTGAACAAGCCGCTACAACAGAGGAACAAACAGAGTCGACTTTTAATCAATCGACGCAAAATCCACCGAAAAAGCCAAAACAAAATCGTTGGGCGATGTTTTTAAGTAGTTTAGCTGGCGGTATTACGGTAGCGATCATCGGGTTTATCCTATTACTCACAGATATTATCCCAGTTGATCAGAATCAGATAATGGAACAAACAAATGATAGTAACGAAACAAGTAATGTCATCCAAACATCAACTGCCGGTGATAGTATCTCTTCAGAGACCTTAAGTAAAGTGGGGGATGCAGTAGTGGGTATCTCTAATGTTAAAACTGCTGATTTATGGTCGCAATCGCCTTCCCAAAGTGGGGGTACAGGTTCCGGTGTAATCTACAAAAAAGCAGATGGTAAAGCATATATTGTAACCAATCACCATGTGGTAGAAGGCGCAGATAGTTTAGAAATTACTTTGCCAAACGGAGAAACAGTTGATGCACAATTATTAGGCTCAGATGAGTTAACAGACCTTGCTGTGTTGACGATTGACGGAAGTAATGTCGATACTGTTGCCGAGTTAGGAACATCATCTAACCTTACTGTTGGTCAAACAGCCATTGCTATCGGAAATCCATTAGGACAAAAATTTGCTGGTTCCGTAACAAAAGGAATTGTCAGTGGATTAAATCGCTCCGTTGAAGTAGATTTAAATGGTGATTCTGTACCAGATTGGACAACTGAAGTTATTCAAACAGATGCAGCGATTAACCCAGGTAATAGTGGTGGAGCTTTAGTTAATGATAGCGGTGAAGTTATTGGGATTAACTCCATGAAAATCGCATTACAATCAGTAGAAGGGATCGGCTTTGCCATTCCAATTGACGAAGCAAAACCAGTTATTGAACAATTAGAAACAAATGGTGAAGTATCTCGTCCATTCATCGGTATTAGCGCAATCGCCTTGTCTACCGTTCCAGAACGTCAAATTCAAGAAACATTGCAACTTGGTAATGATGTGAGAGATGGCGTTGTTATTGCCGAAGTTCAACCTGGTTCAGCCGCAGAAAATGCTGGTCTAGAAAGATATGATGTTATCACAAAAATTAATGATACCGAAATTACTTCCATGATGGATTTAAAAGAGTATCTATATTCTGAAACAAAAATTGGCGATAAAATTCAGTTAACTTATTATCGAAAAGGTGAGCAACAAACAACAAGCCTAACATTAACAGAACAACAAGACCAAGAACAACAGCAACAACCATCTAATCAATAATTCATTCTACTTAAGACTATCCCCATTTTCTTAACTAGAATTTGATATAGATACAAAAAGGCACTGCGAAATTGCAGTGCCTTTTTGTATACAATTTAGTATGCTCCTAGTCAAAGTAATTTCCGGTTAGGTCTGTTAACACGACTTAATGACCACCACACGATTAACCAAAAAATAAATCAAGCATATTGCTACCTGTTGAACTTTGTTTGTTATAAAATTCAGAATAGCCACAGTTATGACAAAACACTACAACAAATTGGTTATGCTGGACATCAAACATCTTTGATAACCCTGTACCTGACATAGAAACCTCTTTTTGACCTGCGTCCGTACTGCCGCATTTTATACAACCTTGACTCTGATTCATTGTCTTCCTCCTTATAAATACATCTACTAAATATGTACGAATTTGTTTTTTGTAAAGTTTCATCGAAAGCACTAAAATAGCAAGAAGCACCTTAATAGTAGGTACTTCTTGCTTAATTTTTAATCATACATAATCGAGTTTATATCATTCTCATCCAAATAATCTTCATAGCGTTCATGACGTTCATTTACGCCAATAAATTTACCATTCTGATCACTTAGTAAGAACCCTTCTAATTCTTCGACACTTCCTACTAATTCCTCAGAATTGAAAAACATATCTTGGTATGTTTTTTCTGTATTATAAAAATCTGAAGGGGTCTCCGATGAACCATACTTGCTTACACGTTGCCAAGCATCCTCCGCATCAAACATCGTAGAATCATCATTGTCATCTCGACTAATGTCACTATCTAGAATACCTTGCTCTGCGATACGCTTACGCTCCACTACTTGATCTTCAGCATATTCTACAGCATATAGTGTGGTCGGAACGGCTTCTAAACGTTCAAAGGGAATCTCTTGATGTGATACGAGACAACGACCATAGGTACCTTGGTTGATGGCTTCCAAGGCCCGGTCGATTGCTTTCAACTCGGCTTCGGAATGCTCGTTCAAAGCAATATCCTTTTCCCGTTCAAACAGTTCAGTAGCGGTATCACCTGGATGGTTATCATAATTGGATAACTCACCAACGGATTCATTATTTTGCGCTTCTGTGATTCCATAATGGCCATGCACATGTTCCTGAATTTCTGCTTTCCTTCGTAATAAGCGATCTTTTAGTAAATTGATTTGTTGTTTGGTCAACATGCAATTCGCCTCCCTAAAGTTAATTTTTGAGGCACACTTAGTATAACCAAAACAAACGTGACTATGAATTATTCAGGCACTGTTCGAATCATATCCACATGTGGGATGCCATCCTCTTCATAGCTATCTGATATTTCTTCAAATCCAAACGAACGGTAAAAATCACGTAAATACACTTGTGCATGTAAATAAATCTCCTGCTTCCCCCAATTCTTTTCAATCCAGTTAATACTTTTCTGAAGTAACAAACGGCCGTAACCCGATTTGCGATGTTGATTATCTACAACAATACGACCAATAGAGGGCTGTTTATACAACACACCTTTTGGTATGATGCGCGCATAAGCAATAATTTTTCCTTGATTTTCTAGAAAAAGATGCATGGCATCTTGATCGACACCGTCCATATCTTTATAAGGACTATTTTGTTCTACAATAAATATATCTACTCGCGCTTTTAATATGTAATATAATTCATTGTTGGTTAATTGATCAAACGTCTTAAACGTCCAATTCATTGGGTTATCCCTCCATTTTCCAGCAATTATTATGCTAAAATGAGTATAACAAATTTTTCAGTTAGGATGTGACCACAGTGAAAAACATCGGATTTGTAGGAATAGGCGTGATGGGAAAAAGCATGGCAGCACTGTTAATGAAAGCTGGCTATCATGTATCTGTTTTTACCAGAACAAAAGCAAAAGCAGCATCACTGCTCGAACAAGGAGCAATTTGGAAGGCTAGTATAAAAGAGTTAGCGAAAACAGCTGATGTTATTATTTCAATAGTTGGCTATCCAAAAGATGTGGAAGAAATATACTATGGAAATGATGGTATTATCGAAAACGCCAAACAAGGTAGTTGCCTAATTGATATGACTACTTCCAAACCAAAACTTGCCATGCAAATCGCAGAAACAGCGAAACAGAATGGATTATTTGCGTTAGATGCACCTGTATCTGGCGGAGATATTGGAGCGAAAAACGGCTCCCTTACCATCATGGTCGGCGGTGATGAAAAAGCTTATGAAGCAATGCTACCTATTTTTAATGTGATGGGAACAAACATCGTCAGACAAGGACCAGCTGGTGCTGGGCAACATACTAAAATGGCAAATCAAATTACCATTGCGTCAACTATGATTGGCGTATGTGAAGCAATTACATATGCTAAAAAAGCTGGATTGGATCCAACAACAGTGTTAAAAAGCATCAGTGCCGGGGCCGCTGGAAGCTGGTCGTTATCCAATTTAGCACCACGCATGATGGCTGGAGATGATGCACCAGGGTTTTATGTCAAACATTTTATTAAAGATATGACGATTGCGTTAGAAAGTGCAAAAGAAATGGACATGCTTTCGCCAGGATTAGAACTATCATTGTCACTTTATAAGCAACTAGCTGAGCAAGGTGAAGCGGATAGTGGAACGCAAGCGTTAATTAAATTGTTCCAATAACGAAGGAGATTAAACTTTATTTGAGGTTTGATGTTGTTAGCACGAGTGATTATATCATTTAGACGATCAGCTCCATGATTTAATTACCGTTTTATTTTGTCTGCATAAGCTGCAACAACAAATGCTAGATCATCATTCCCAAAAGCTTGTAGTACTTGTAACAGTAACTCATGATCGATTTCATCCGAGTCATTGGCAGAAACGGTGTATTCCATGACTTCTTCTAATAGCGCATTCACTGGTTGCATCGGATATGCTTCCTGATAAATGGTTATTGGATCAAGCTTATTATTTATACACCATTGGGCAAACAATAATATCATGTCTTTTTCTTGATTTTGATAATTTTCAATGATTTGTTGCTCTCGTTCATTTTGATTCAACACAAATACCACCTTTTAGAAAAAAAGATGTATCTCTTAAGCAGAGATACATCTTTCATTAATATTATTTAGCTACAACGTTAGCTGCTTGTGGTCCACGGTTTCCTTCAACAATTTCGAATTCTACTGTTTGACCTTCGTTTAACGTTTTAAAGCCTTCAGCTTGAATTGCTGAGAAGTGTACGAATACATCGTCTCCGTCTTCACGTTCGATGAATCCGAAACCTTTATCTGCATTAAACCATTTTACTGTTCCTGTCATGCTCATCGACCTCCTTACAATAAAAGTGAAAAGTAATGGAACAAATGATATTACCTTTACAACACTTATTGTGAAGAGACCGTAAAGAAATATACCACTTCCAATTGCTTTTACAATACAAATGTACTACGTTTTCATGTAAAAATCAACTCATTACAATGGAAAAAGCTAGCTATTTTCTTTATGTTGATACTGCCAATTGTTATCATCATGCCTATTTGCTCCATATTATAGAAATTTATTAATTTTTTTAATTCCTCTAGAATTTGTTAGTTTTAGAACCTATGTTAATTATCACCATAAATTGTTACTTATTAAGATTTTATCTTGCTAAGTGATTGGCGACATTGCCAACTTTCTATATAATTAAGTTGAAAAAATCGTCAATTTTTTGTATAATATGTGCTTGCAAGAGACATGCAGATAGAAAAGTTCACCCCTACACGCGTATCTTGCAAATACGAATGAATAGGTGGTTAAACCAAAATGGAAAAATATCAAGTATTATTGTATTACAATTATGTACACTTAGAAGACCCAGAGGGATTTGCAAAAGAGCATTTAGACTTTTGTAATGAATTAGGATTAAAAGGGCGTATCTTAGTTGCTGAAGAAGGAATGAATGGTACCGTTTCTGGTACAGAAGAAGCGACAAACAAGTACATGGAAGCCATGCACAAAGATCCACGCTTTGCTGATATGATGTTTAAAGTCGATGAAGCAGAAGGACATACCTTTAAGAAAATGCACGTGCGTCCACGTCCAGAACTTGTAACTCTGCGTTTAGAAAATGACATTAATCCAAAAGAAACAACTGGTAACTATTTAACACCAAAAGAATTTTATGAAGCCATGCAAGACGAAGATACTGTTGTCATTGATGCACGAAATGACTATGAATATGATCTAGGTCATTTCCGTGGAGCAATTCGTCCAGATATCCACACATTCCGCGAGCTACCTGAATGGATTGAAGAAAATAAAGAACAATTTGAAGATAAACGAATCCTCACGTATTGTACTGGTGGTATTCGTTGCGAAAAATTCTCTGGTTGGCTCGTAGAAAAAGGATTTGAAGATGTCAACCAATTACATGGTGGTATTGCAACGTATGGGAAAGATCCAGAAGTACAAGGCGAATTATGGGATGGTCAAATGTATGTATTTGATGAGCGGATTAGCGTGCCAATTAACCGCAAAGAACATGTAATTGTTGGAAAAGATTATTTTGACGGGACTCCATGTGAACGCTATGTCAACTGTGCAAACCCAGACTGTAACAAACAAATTCTCTGCTCAGAAGAAAATGAGCATAAATATATGCGAGGTTGTACACATGAGTGCCGTGTGTCCCCTAGAAATATGTATGTAAAAGAGCACGGCTTAACAGAAGCTGAAATCCAAGCTCGTTTACAACGTATTGAAGAAGAAGATAACGTTACTACAGCAATGTAACTATCTTATTAAAAATCCGCTTCCCAGCATGATTAGGGAGCGGATTTTTGCTGCATTATGGACGATTCCACGTGATTAGCGGTCGCTCTGTGGTGCTTTGTGGTCACTTGTCAGCCATTTACGGGCACTTCCCTATCATGCAGGGCATTTATTTTGACTTTATACATGTTCCTTGATAACTTTAAATATAATTACATAAAAAGGGAGGGGAATGATGATTGATGACAGTTTATAGCTATAAAGCAAAAACGATTTCTGGTGAAGACAAATCGCTAGCAGATTACCAAGGAAAAGCATTATTAATTGTTAATACCGCTACAAAATGTGGGTTTGCACCGCAATTTGATGGATTACAGAAGCTTTATGATAAATACAATCAAGAGGGGTTTGAAGTATTAGGTTTTCCTAGCAACCAATTTATGAATCAAGAACCTGGTTCAGATGAAGACATCAATTCCACTTGTAAATTAAATTATGGTGTCACATTCCCAATGTTCAGTAAAGTTGATGTGAATGGCAAGTCAGCACACCCACTGTTTCGTTATCTTACGAAAGAAGCACCAGGTTTACTAGGTGATAACGTAAAGTGGAATTTCACTAAATTCCTTATCGATAAGGAAGGAAAAGTAGTAAAGCGCTATGCACCAAAAACAGAGCCTAAAGACATTGAAACAGATATCCAAGAAGTATTAAATAAATAAGAAACCTCAATGGTCAGGAGATAGCTATCTCCTGACCATTTATTATTAAAATTAGAATTTTATGCATAAATCATTTACTCCTCTGAGATAATACCAGTATTAACAATTTGCTCTGGAGAATGATCTATGTTTAGTAAAAAATCAAACAGTATCTCAACAAAAGCAACAAATACAAAGCTAATCACTGCAAATCTCAATCAAAACTTATCGGAAATCACAGCCATCTTTAAAGACGATCGTGACTTTTCCATTCGGCATTTTCATTTTAGTGGTACCGTCCCTGCTGCACTTGTTTATCTTAATACCCTTGTTGACCAAGACATGATTGCACAAAATGTGTTAAAAGCATTGAAACAACAACAAAACGGTGGTAATCAATTGGCTAATAACATAAATAAAACGGTGATGGAAGAAATTATCTATCCTACGGAAATACAAGAAGCCAATAACCTAACTACCGTGGTTAATTCTATTCTCCAAGGGGACACTGTTATTTTAATTGCTGGTCACACTAGTGCCTATTACGTCAATACATATAAGATCCCAGAGCGCAGTGTCACACAACCTGAGTCCGAACAAGTTATCCGCGGACCTCATGATGGGTTTGTAGAAAATTTAGCAACCAATATTTCATTAATACGCTACCGACTATCCAATCAATCATTACGGATTACACCAAAAGAACTTGGCAAACAAACGAAAACAAAAGTCGCTGTCCTATACGTAGAAAATCTAGTTGATAATAATGTCCGTGAGGAAGTCGAGCACAGGCTGAACGCCATTACCATTAATCGAATTTTAGATACCAGTTATCTAGAGCAGTTGATTCAAGACCACCCTAGATCGCCTTTCCCACAGTTGCTATATACCGAACGCCCTGATGTCATTGTAGGAAACCTGCTAGAAGGTCGCGTTGCCATTATGACCGACGGATCACCAGGAGGCTTAATCGCACCAGCAACTATCACACAATTCATTCAAACATCATCTGATTATAATCAAAACTTTATGATCAGTTCATTTATTCGAATGATTCGCGTCCTAGCATTAATTCTTTCTTTAGTAACACCATCCTTTTATGTTGCTGTTGTGTCTTACCATCCGGAATTAATCCCAACGCGCTTTGCCATTGCCATCACTAGTGGTAGAACCGGCGTACCCTTCGCTTTAATTATGGAAGTCTTTATCATGGAAATAATTATGGAAATTCTTAGAGAAGCTACGATAAGAATGCCAAAACAAATCGGCAATGCCATTAGTATTGTCGGTGTTTTAGTCATTGGTCAGGCAGCAGTAGAAGCCGGTTTTGTCAGCCCATTAACTGTTGTATTTGTCGCGATTACAACAATCGGATCGTTTGCAACACCGAATTATAGTATGGGATTTTCTTTTCGTTTGCTTCGTTTCTTTTCACTCCTTTTGACAGGTCTACTAGGTTTTTATGGATTTATGATTAGTTGGATGATCATTATGAATCATCTACTTTCCCTACGTTCTTTCGGTGTCCCCTATATGTCGCCTATCTCCCCAGTCCATTGGAAAGGATTACGAGATTCGATTATAAAAGCACCGATTAAATGGTTAATCAATCGTCAAAAATGAATAAACGAAACATGGAGTAAACTTTGTTCTAACGTGATCGATCCAGAGGAGCATATAAACGATGCAAAAACAGGACATCAAAATTACCACACTGCAGCAGGCAACTGTACTAATTAATAGTACGATTGGGATCAGTGTACTCTCTTTACCTCGACTAGGTGCTAAAGAAATTGGAACTGGCACTATGCTACTTACATTGATCGTACTTATCATTCTCTTCTTATTTGTCATTCTGTTTGCGATATTGGGGCGAAGACACGCGAACCAAACACTAATAGAATACGGAAATACCCTATTAGGCAAACCAATCAATTTTATCTTTGGTATTCTATTAGTATTGCAATTTTTGGTATTAACTGCGCTTATTTTGCGGGAATTTGCTGAACTTATGGCTGTTGCTCTGTTGAGGGAAACGCCTTTATACGTCATTATGCTAATCATGCTTATTACAGTCATGCTATCTATAAAAAAAGAATTCATTGTATTTGGTTATACACATATGTACTACTTTCCCTATATTCTTGTACCTGGAATACTCTTGATTATGTTACTATTTCCTAAAATCCATTACTATAATTTATTGCCTGTGTTAGGTAATCATTTTTCTATCACAAATATGACGGATGTTGGAACAAACATGCTTACCCTCCCTTTTTTTCAAATTGGGCTATTTACCATTTTAATTGTTATTCCTAGAATGAAAAAACCTAAAAAAGCACTTAAAAGTAGCATCTTGGCCTGGGTAACCGCTAGTTTCATTATTATGTCCATCATTGTAATAACATTTGGTTATTTAGGTAGTGATATTATTAAGGACGAAGTTTGGCCTGTGTTAACGTTATCTAAATCAGCAACCATACCCTTGCCCCCACTTCAACGACTAGATGTTATCTTTGTTGTTTTTTGGATTATAACTGGGTACACCACCATTTTTACCGGTTATTTTATAGCCAATGAACTATGTTGTATGCTAGTTAATATAGACGAAAAGAAGCGACACGTGGCAATACTTTTTGTCCCAGTTGTCTTTACAATTGCGCTTATACCAAAAAATCACCTCATACTATATGAATGGATGTTTCTCATCGGTAAGTATAGTTTTATTTTTACAGCTAGTTACCCAATTCTATTGCTTATTATTAGCTTATTTAAATATGGTTGGTACGCAAGGAGACACGAACAGTGAAACAATTCATTACCTGTTGTATCTTATATCTATTCCTTTTAATTACACTGAGTGGTTGCTGGGATCAGCATGAAATTGAGAAAAGAGCAACAATCATTGGATTAGCAGTAGATATCGCAACCCCAGAAGAAGTAGAAAAAGAGCAAGTCACAGCTTCCAATACTAATACAACCAATGATAAAGTCTTCGTAAAATTAACGGGACAATTAGCTGTACCTGGAAAAATTCAACTCGGACCAAAGTCAGGTGAATCTTCCCCAGACGAGGCGGTTTGGACAGTAGAAGGGTATGGACAGAATATAGGTGATGCAATCCAAAGTATGCAACAAAAGTTAGCACATGATGTTTTTCTTGGACACCTACAAGTAATCATTATCTCTCCTGATGTGTTCAAAGAAGGGATGAATGATATTAATGATTATTTTAAAAGGCGCACAGATATACGTCGATCTATTTGGATGGCACTTGCTACAGATAAGGCAGCCGATCTGTTACATATATCCCCAAAACTCGAACTAGTTCCCGCTATGTACTTAGCCACTTCATTAGATCAAGCAACAGAAATGGGCAAATTTCCTGATTTACCAATTGATCAATACTGGTTCGCTAATGTAGCAAAGGGGAAACACGAAATTCTTCCCTATCTTGAACAAAACGGAGATAATATTCGAATCGCTGGATTAGCTTATCAAAATGACGACATCCATTTTGTCGATCCATTTCATGTGATTTTTTATAACGGTATTACAGGAGAAAAACCTGGAGGGGCTTCTGCTATTATTAAGCTTACTAATGGCAATGTCTTAATGGAATCCAACTATCGGAGAGTTAAGTATGAGGTGAAACTAAAAAATGGAATGCCAACTATTAACGTTACCATTGGCATAGAAGGAGTAATCGAAGAAAAATCAAGCAAAGCAATTAATTTACATTTAGCAAAAACGATTCAATCCATTGAACAAAGTGCAAAAAAGATGGCGGAAGAAGAATCATTAAATTTAATTGAAGACACCCAAAAAAACCAATCCGATATTTTTGGATTTGGTGAAATTGTCCGCGCTCACTTACCAAAATATTGGAATGAACATGTAAAAAAAGAAGCAGATTGGGAACGAATTTACAAAAAAATCCCTATTCATGTGACCTATAAAGTAAAAGTTACGGGGATTGGGACACAGTTGCATTAATTCATGCTTTTCCGCCGATGATTGGGGCTTTTCCGCCAATCATCTCCAAAGTTCGTCGATGATCATTTTGTTTCACAAAAAATCTTTGACTTTTCTATAAAAACAGAAAGCGAGCCATCTCAGGCTCGCTCCCCCTAATTTCTACTAGTTTAATGCTTGCATTAAATTTGCCATTTCAATTGCAGATACAGCTGCTTCTGCTCCTTTGTTTCCTGCTTTCGTACCTGCTCGTTCAATTGCTTGTTCAATATTTTCTGTTGTAAGCACACCAAAAATCACCGGCAAATTAGCTGCCATCGCTACGCTAGATATCCCTTTTGACACTTCTGCACATACATAATCAAAATGTGGCGTTGCCCCTCGAATAACCGTACCTAATGTAATGACAGCATCGTATTTTCCTGAATGAGCCATTTGTTTCGCTACTAAAGGGATTTCATATGCACCTGGCACCCAAGCAACCGTGATATTATCTTCTTGAACACCATGACGTTGTAATGTATCTTCTGCTCCACCTAATAGTTTGCTTGTGATGAATTCATTAAACCTCGCTACGACAATCCCTACTTTTAAATCTGTTCCAATTAAATGTCCTTCTAATGTTTTTGTCATGTCAAAAACGCCTCCCTATCCGTGTAGTAAATGACCTAGTTTTGATTTTTTCGTGTTTAAATAGTTTTCATTATCTTTATTTGCTTGAATCTCAATTTCCTTGCGCTCAACGACTTCAATACCATATTCCGTCATACTCGCAATTTTTCTAGGATTGTTGGTTAACAACACCATTTGTTTAACTCCAATGTCACGTAACATTTGCGCACTAACGGCATAATCACGTAAATCATCGGGAAAGCCTAGTTGATGATTGGCTTCGACTGTATCGTAGCCTTCTTCTTGCAGTTTATAGGCTTTCAACTTGTTTAATAAACCAATCCCTCTCCCTTCTTGACGCATATAAATTAAGATACCTTTTCCAGCTCCTTCGATTTCCGCAAGTGCCTGCTCTAGTTGTGGTCCGCAATCACAGCGATGAGAACCGAACACATCTCCAGTCAAACATTCCGAGTGAATCCGCACTAACGGTTTATCTTCTGGATATATCTCACCTTTCACAATGGCTAAGTGTTCTTTTTTTGTCCATTTTTCCGTGTAAGCGATTAAGTGAAAATCACCGTACTTGGTTGGGAGATTAATCCCGACTTCCTTTTCTATTAATTTGTCATATTTTTTACGATATGCAATCAAATCTTGAATCGAAATGATTGGCATGTTTTCTTTTTCAGCCAAATCCTGCAGTGCAGGTAGTCGCGCCATGGTGCCATCTTCTTGCATAATTTCACAAATCACGCCTGCTTGCGTCGAGCCTGCTAAGCGAGCAAGATCCACGCAAGCTTCAGTATGACCTGCTCGTGCCAATACTCCAGCATCCTGTGCTACCAATGGAAATACATGCCCAGGTCGCTTAAAATCAGTGGCCAACGCAGTGGGCTCAATGAGTTTCTGAATCGTTAATGATCGCTCATAAGCACTAATCCCTGTATGCGCATCTTTATGATCGACACTAACCGTAAATGCCGTTCCATGTGCATCCGTATTGTTTGCTACCATATGGTCTAAACCTAATTTGCTAGCTAATTCAGTTGCCATTGGTGTACATATTAATCCACGACCTTCTTTCGCCATATAATTAATTACTTCTGGTGTCGCGTGTTCTGCTAACGCAACAAAATCACCTTCATTTTCTCTATTCTCATCATCGACGACGATAATTACTTGCCCTTTTTTTAATGCGGTTAATGCTTCTGTTATCGTATTGAGCATTTCTGTTCCCTCCTAATCCATAAATCCATTTTCTTTTAATGTCTGTGCTGTCAACGGATTGTCTTGTTCACTGTGCTTGTGGTTACGCAGTAAATGCTCCATGTATTTCGCCAGCATGTCGTATTCCAAATTGACAATATCCCCTTGCTGTTTTTCTCCTAAAATGGTTGCCTGTTGTGTTTCTGGAATTAATGAAATAACAAAAGCGCTCGCTTTCACCTCAAATACGGTTAGCGATGTGCCATCTACCGTAACGGAACCTTTTGGCATCAGATACTTGATGCTATTTGGATCGACTTGAACCTCAAGATAGCGTGCGTTCGCTTCGGTCCAGATACGCTTAATTTCTCCAAAAGTATCCACATGGCCTGAAACAAAATGACCACCAAATCGACCGTTGGCTTGCATCGCTCGCTCTAAATTCACTTCCGTTCCTGCTTTCGCTCGTGATAAAGAAGAATGGCGATACGTTTCTGGCATCACATCTACACTAAATTGCTGTTGGTTAAACGACGTAACGGTTAAACAAACACCATTTACTGAGATACTGTCACCAACTTTCACATCTGAAAGTATCCTCGTCGCTTGTATGGTTAGCTTCAAGCTATTCGCCTGTTTTGATACGGCAATAATATGTCCCTTTTCTTCAACGATTCCCGTAAACATCTACTCTACCTCCTGTTTTGGATAGGCAATCACTTTGATATCAGATCCAATCTGTTCCATCGAGGCTATCGTCAATTGCGTTGCATCAATCATATTTTCTGGTGAACGACCACCGACAACCGTTTTAGCATCGATTCCACCTAATAGTGTTGGCGCAATATACCAATGACATGCTTGAAACAGGTTTTCTTTGACAAACGAACCGTGCACGGTACTTCCACCTTCAACATAAAGCGATTGAATGTCTAATTCCCCCAACTTATCGAGTAGTTCTGGAAGACGAATAGTAGGTGTTGATTGCTGCAACACAGTGATGTGAGGAAATGCATTTGCAAAAGCTTCAACGTTTACCTTACTTCCACACACAATCCATGTTGGTGCCTCTTTGTCTTGTAATACGTTACTTGCTTGATTAATCGATAACTGGGTATCTAAAATAATGCGAATGGGATTTTTTCCACCTTGGGGCAGTCTGGTGGTTAACTGTGGGTTATCCTGTTGAACGGTATTCACGCCAACCATAATGGCATCATGAATGGCACGTTGCTTGTGCACATCTTTTCGTGCTGCTTCACCGGTAATCCATTTGCTGTCACCAGTTTTGGTAGCGGTCTTACCATCTAAGGTCATTGCAGCTTTTAAGGTGACATATGGTCGTTTGTGTTGCATGTAAAAAAAGAAAGATTTATTGATTGCTAACGCTTCTGCTTCCCTGATTCCAACTTCGACTTCAATTCCTGCTTGTTTTAGCTTTTTTATCCCTTCTCCTGCGACACTCGGATTGGGATCGACACAAGCAATGTAGACTCTTTTCACTTGATGCTCAATTAGTAAATCTGCACATGGTGGTGTTTTACCATGATGTGAACATGGTTCTAATGTGACATATACGTCTGCACCGATGGCATCATCACCCGCTTGTTCGATGGCAATCACTTCTGCGTGTGCCAGACCAGCCCGCAAGTGACTTCCCATTCCAACTATGCGTCCATCCTTGACTACCACTGCACCAACAGATGGGTTCGGACTGGTTTGACCAATTGTGCTTTTTGCTAATGTCAAAGCGATATTCATATATTCTTCTTTTGTCATTTGCATCCACTCCTTCTTGTGGAAGCATCAAAAAACCCCAGATTACAATAAATCTGGGGCTTGATTAGCGTTAGCAAATACACATAACCAAATGGCTATGCCTTACTCGTTTCTTTTCCTTTTCCCATCCAGACTTTAACTGTCGGCTTTGGAATTTCACCAAATCCACCTTCACACGACTCGTGCTCCGGGTCACGGACTGAAAATAGTTACACTATTTATCACCGTCGGTCGGGAATTGCACCCTGCCCCAAAGGAATTCCTATTCGATTGCTCATATTGTAGCATACTTTATTTACGAATGCACTGTAAATTGCTTCTTGTGTTCATTTCTAATTTGTGGTATCTTATTGTTAAATAAATTTAACCGTGTAAAATCAATAACTATAGGATGATATGATAAGTATGAAACCAATGCTAACGTTACAGACACATGAACAATTAAAAGCAATGAGTGATCCACTTCGATCGAAAATGATGATGTTATTAATCGAGCGTCCGTTTACTGGCCAGCAACTTGCGGCAGAATTAAATTTATCTCGCGCCAAAGTACATTATCACTTAAAGGAATTAGCTAAAAACAATTTAATTACCATTGTACGAACAGAAGAAAAAAACGGCATTGTCCAAAAGTTTTATCAATCCGTTGCGAGTGGTTTTGTTCCCGATCCAACTTTGTTGCCACACAAAGAAGAAATGGGTGAGGTTACCCGAAGTTTTGCGCTTGAATCCGTTGAACGAACAAGAAAAAATATTATTAGCGCACCTGAAGAAGCATTTCAAGAACATGTTAGCGAAGATCCTACGGAATGGCCATTTATGATACCTATGATTGAAGTTACGGCAACAAAAGAAGATTATCAAAAGTTCAACAGAGGATTTCATCAGTTAGTCAACGAGCTTAGACAGAATGCCAAACAAGCTGAACAAAATCCATCAGCTAAACTGTACCGTATCGATCTCTTTGCATTTCAAATTGAAGAAAGTAACTTTGTTAGAGAGCAAGATGAAGATGATGAAAATTAGTATGTGGTAGTGAAAAATATTTAATCTGTTAGATCAACTAACAGATTAATTTCAAATCCAACGGTTAATTTATTTTAACCGAATAATTATTATAAACTGGAGTGATTATATGTATTTACTTTGGAAAAATCGGAACTTTCTTTTCTTATTTTTAGGAAGGCTCGTCACCAATGTCGGTGACAGTATCTATTACGTTGCAGCTATGTGGCTCGTCTATGACCTCGGTGGTTCAGCTTTTTACTCTGGTCTCGCTGGTTTTCTAACGCTATTACCAGTGGCATTGCGGTTTCTCACCGGTCCTTTTGTTGATCGTTGGAATATTCGAACAACCTTAATTACAACACAATTGTTGCAATGCGGTTTGATTTTAATTATTCCTTTTGCATATTACTTCAATATCCTTAGTGTTGAATTGATCTTACTTATCATGCCGGTTGTTTCCTTTATTGAACAGTTTGCATATCCAGCGCAAACCAAAGCATTACCAACTATTTTGACCAAAAAAGAATTACTGAAAGGTAACAGTTTATTTTCTGTGGCCTACCAAGGCGTAGACCTAATCTTTAATAGTGTATCAGGTATATTAGTAGCAATTGTTGGAGCCGTTAGTCTATTTCTAGTTGATTCGGTCACTTTTGCAGTTGCAACATTATTATTTGCATTAATAAAATTGCCTGCTGTAAACAGAGAAAAACCCCAATCTAAACAAACAGTCAAGCAAGCTACTGCTAGCTACTTTCACTCGCTTAAAGAGGGGATAACGATTGTGTTTCGTTCGTTATTTGCAACTTTTTTATTGGCAGCTATTTTCGCCAACTTTGCAATTGGGGCTGCTCAAGCAGTACTACCAGCTTTTGCTGATATGCAAGGAGGAGCTTATCTATATGGACTTTACTTAACCGCCATGTCAGGTGGAGCGTTAATAGGAGCACTAAGTAGTAGTTGGTTTGGTAGATTTGCAGTAGGTAAATTAGCGATCATATGTTTTTTCATTGGTGGTGGACTTTGGGTACTTGCACCTTTTATTCCAAATCAGATATTAGGAATAGTATTATTTGGAAGTGCATGGGTTCCTGTCGGTGCAACGAATGTTATGTTTGCTTCTGTATCCCAAACCGTCATTCCGCACCATCTATTAGGCCGAGTCAATGCCGTTTCAGGAAGCATGAGTGTAATCGCCATGCCAGTCGGATCACTCGTCGGGGGAGCGTTGGCTAGTACAATCTCACCAATGATTATTTTCTCAATCACTGGGAGTGGGCTGTTGATCGTTGCCCTCGTATGGCTTGTCCATCCTGTTTTACGAACGTTACCAAAGACAGATTCAATCGATGCGGCCACATTTAGATTAGAGATCGATCAACAGCAGCACTCATTAAACTAGTTTTTGTACCATATCTCACTAAAATCCAGCCATCCTAAAGCATTCATAGAGACATTCTCAGCATAAGGTGGATAGATTGAAAATTGTTTAAGTCGATAAAGATGAACATGATTATTTTCGCGACAGAGATATTCTTCTTTTGTCTGTAAAAAATCAAGCAGAATTGAAATGGAAGTCGCCTTTTCTATTGCTTTTTCTATATCATGTTTATCTTTTATACTTAAATGCAATTGCATGAAGCTATGGTTACCTAAAAATGCTTGTAAATAAGTTAATAACTCATCTTCCGCTGCCAGTTGCTCCCCTAAAAGTAAATCCGTGCTTTCTAATAATTGATCGTATAAGTTTTGATAGGGGAAAAACGTAGTTTTAACGTTCACTCCTATTTCATGTAATCTTTCTTGAATCCAAGTACCATCTAATTCGTTTCCCGCCCCTGTATAACCGATAAGGGATAACACTTCGCCAGCATAATTACTTTCTAATACTAATTTTTTAGCTGCTTCTAGATTGTGAGAAAGTCGCTTTTGCTCTAAATTTCTAATCAAACGCGATCCGGGAACAAACCTATTTCCTCCTAGTTCTTGAATCATCTTTTCTTGATCAAGAGCAGTAACAATCGCTTTTCGTAATAGATCATCTGTCGCTAATGGTCCTTTTTTTCGATTAAAGGTAAGTAATTTACTTCCTTCATCTATTTTTGTTTTTTGATGATAATGCGCCTCATCTTTCTTAACATATGGATAAGCAAAAAAATTTAATTGCGTTTGGTCTTTTATTGCATCACTTGAGCGATTATCATAAAGATTAGAAAAGAAATAAACTGTAACTTTATCCAGGAAAGGACGTTTATCAAAATAGGCTGTGTATGCTTGTAAACTAAGCTTATCTTTTGTATTTTCTGTTATTTGAAATGGCCCAGTTCCTATAGGCAATCTTGGATTTAACGAAATTGTTGATGGTACAATACTGGCCCCTAATGTACTAAGTATCTGAGGTAAAAATGGCACTGAATGATTGCAAACAACCTTTATGGTGCGCGTATTAATAACTTGAACATTATGAATGAAATTTGTCATCCAATGATAGGGTGATGTTGTTTTTCCGTGTCTACTTAAACTATATACTACATCACCAACAGTCATCTCCTTACCATTGTGAAAGATTATCCCTTTCCTCAGGTAAAATATCCATTCTGTTGAGGAATGATTCGCTTCCCAAGTATGTGCAACATCTCCCCGATACATTTGGTTCACACGATCATAGTAAACTAAACGACTATACACGTAGTACATGATATGATTTTCTGTACGTCGATTAACAAAAAGCGGGTCTAAAATCGGAACAGGTCGATAAGATGGAAAACGAAGTTGATCTTTTGTCTCTCGGTTATCTTGATAGGCTGTGAATAACCAATTAATAAATTGTTGATGGACATTTTGATTTGTTTGATATCGTTGTAAAAACGAGATTGCCTCTTCGATGGAGTCATGTTCCACCTTTAACTTTACTTCCTCGATAATTGCATCATCTAATTCTTTCAGCAATGTCATTTGAGAATAGTTTCCCCTTCCTCTCCCTGCTCGCCAGCGAACCCAGCCTTTCTCTTGTAGTTTAGCTAAAATATGTTTTGTATTTCGATCTGTGCAATAAAAAACTGCTGAAAGATCTGAAATGGTTATATCAAAAGGAGTATGTAAAGCTTGATTAGGAAAAACCTTTATAAGTTGTTGATAATGTTCCATTATCTGCAATTATCCACACCTCCACCATAGTTTTGGTTTCTAACAATCAATAATTGATTTCTAAGCTTTCATTTAAAAACAAAGAAAGGGATGAGAAATAAAAGGGGAAATATAATTGATGATATTGTACACTTTTTTTCCTCTTTTAAAAAGCTAAAATCTTAGTTAAGGAGAAACAGTAGACTTTTTTACTTGTGCATTTTTAAATACGTTTCTTCCAAACTATAATAGAAAGCTGGTTTTATGATGATTCATTCAGCAAGAACTGAAGTAATCGGTATTGCCATATTAACCGGAATTGCTGTAATGGGAGATGCAATGTTATTTATTGTATTACCCATATACTGGGTGGATTTTGGCTTGACCGCAATCTGGCAGATTGGTGCCTTATTGTCGATTAATCGCTTTATCCGTTTACCAATCAATCCATTAGTAGGTTATTTTTATCAACGATTTTCCTTACGAACTGGAATATGGATTGCTTTTATTTTAACCATCTTATCTACATTTTTCTTATGGTTTTGTGCATAACTTTTGGATTTTACTGTTAATGCGCATATTCTGGGGCATTGCTTGGTCATTAATACGACTTGGAGGTTTTTTAACTGTCATCACAATTACGAAAGAAGATAGCCGTGGTCAATATGTTGGGTTATACAACGGGATATGGGGAATAGGTAGCCTACTAGGTATGTTAGGTGGTGGAATATTAATCACGTTTACCTCTGTGTCTATGCTTTCCACTGTATTTTCTTTCATCGCTTGCATGGCATTGCCAGCCATTCCAGCACTCATACCAGTAATGAAAGAAAAAGAGACAAAGCAAAAAGAGACATCATCAGGCCTAATAACATCATCTTGGAAAACAACTCGAGTATTGATGGTTCTATTAACAAGCTTCACCATGGGTTTTGTTATTTTTGGGTTATTCTCTTCTACATTAAGTTCCATTATTGAACAGAACTATGTACAAACATGGAGTACTTTTTCTGTTACCATTAGTGCTGCAATGATCGCTGGCAGTATTCAAGCAATTCGCTGGGCATGGGAGCCATGGTTTGCACCGTTAATCGGGAAACAACTAGACAAAAATAAATCTCAGAATTTGATATTATATGCTGCTTTATTTGGTACAGGAATTGTATTTTTTATAATTGGTCAAGTCACTCATTTTCTAACATTGTGCACTTTATTGTTGGCCTTTCAGTTGATCTCGTCTACCTTTGTCACAACATCGGATACACTTGCTGCAAAAGTTGCAAGCAAAACTAATCGCATTAAAGTAATGACAGCCCATACCGTCATGATTGATGTTGGCGCGGCATTAGGACCATTAATTTCCTTTGTTTTACTCGAGTACTTCACATTAACAACGGTCTATACAGTTGCAGCCATTCTAGTTATCTGTCTGGCTGGTGGGTGGATGATGTTTCATACCAAGAAACTAGCTTCTTATCCTGTTAATCATAAGTTTTAATGCGCTAACGTTTTTCCCATGATTATAAAAGGGCTTTCATTCTCTTGTGGATAAAAAGGGTTTTTTAATACACTCCATCCATGACTGTCATATAGTGCACGGGCAGGTTTGTTCTTTACTTTGGTTGTCAAAATAGCTGTGTGATAATCAACATTATTTAATGAAGTGTCTAATAGTTGTTTTGCTAAGCCCTGTCCCCGATACTCAGGCAGGATCGCTAATTCCACTATTTCAAAACAATGATGCAGCCACTCTTGTTTGCCAACTTCAGCTAACGCTCGGTTTAATAAATCGTGATAATACTGACCTGGTAATGACCGGTAGCCGTAAACAAAACCTACCGGGGCATTACTTTCATTCATAATAGCAAAAGCCGCATAACCTTCGTAATGAGCATGTCTCCAAAAACGATCAACAAGCTGATTGTCACCATTGTTCCATACTGTCCGATAGATGTCAGCAAGCTGCTTAATCGCCTGTCTTGTTTTCATCATCTGTCTTATTTCCATATTTTAACACATCCCTTACTCAAAAGATAGAATACATTATACCCTCGTACTTTTGCGTACTAATTGGATTGTTTTATAGTAACTTGTCCTTAATATAACAAATAATAAATATCCGATTATAGCTCCAGTCGTGTTAAAAAATAAATCGTCCACCGTAGCCAATCGAGTTGGCGTAAAAAACATCTGAATTAATTCAATGGTTAAAGACGAAAAAAAGCCAAGCAATAAAATCACAAGAAAGTGGTTGGTGTGTTTAAATAAATAAGGGATAAACATACCGAGTGGCACAAATAATAAAATATTTCCTACTGTATAAAGTAATTTTAAAACGATATAACCTTCTGCCATATGAAGTAGATTATAAAAAAGATGGGTATCGAAACGAATAGCACCATCTATCGCTATTTCATTGGTAAAATAGAAAGGTTCCATTGTCACATAAGAAACTGCTAATAAATAGACAAAAAATGCATTAAGGATAAATTCTCGTAAAAAATGAAAATAACGCTTACGTTGCAAATAGCGATGGCCTCTATACCAAACCCAAAGTAGCGTAAGCATGGAATAAATTATAATTGGATTAAGATGAATCATACAGTTACCTTCCTCACCATTCATGACCTCAATCAACTAGTTCAAGTTTTTTATGTATTGTTGTATTAAGTTTATTTTGCTTGTTGTATATTATGAAGCCTATCATGATAAATAGATATAAAAATAGCACCCTGTTTTGGTGTAACAGGTATGCTAAAGGAGCACCTCGTTAATCTTCTCCAAGAATACGAACTTCTCGTTCTAAATCAACACCAAACTTTTCTTTAACTGTTCGCTGCACCATCTCGATCACAGCAATATAATCAGTTGCTGTCGCATTGTTTTTGTTTACAATAAAACCTGCGTGTTTAGTCGAGACTTCTGCACCTCCAATGCCTTTACCTTGGAGCTCACTATCTTGAATTAATTTACCTGCAAAATATCCAGCTGGTCGTTTAAAGACACTGCCACAAGAAGGGTATTCTAACGGTTGTTTGGATTCGCGTTTTTCTGTTAAATTCGCCATTGTTTCTTTTATCGTATTCACGTCACCAGGAAGCAAAGAAAAATGGGCTTCCAATACAATATAACCTTTTTCTGGGATATTACTAGTACGATAATCTAAAGCTAACTCAGAAGCTTGCAAGGTGAGTAATTGACCGTCTGGATCAACAACAACACATTTCTCTAAGCAGTCTTTAATTTCCCCACCGTATGCTCCAGCGTTCATATATAATGCACCGCCAACCGTACCAGGGATACCACAGGCAAACTCAAGACCTGTTAGTTTTTCTTCTAACGCACGATAGGAAACATCGATAATACGGGCACCACTTTCAGCGATTAGCGTATTTCCTTCACGATAGATGTTTGTAAATTTTTTCGGACTCACGACAATACCACGAATACCGCCATCACGTACGATTAAATTAGATCCATTCCCTAATAACGTAAAAGAAATGTTTGCTTGATTGGCATATCGTACGATTTTCTGTACTTCCGCTCTGTTTGCAGGCGTAACAAAAAAATCAGCGTTCCCACCTAACTTAGTATACAAATGCTTACTAAGTGGTTCATCTATAAATATATTTTCTTCAGCAGTAATTTGGCTTAATGCTTCCAAAACAGAAGGCTCATTCACCATCATTATCATCCTTTAAATTGTCATTATGACATACACAAATTAAATTATAGCAGGAGAAGCTGTGATTAGCCAATATAGATTTTTGAAAGGTTTTGCAGATTAATGTCAAATAACTTTAGCACCCAGTGTGTTGGTGAAATGCCCAAGTGCCCAATCATGCCCTTGTTGGTCAAAGCTTGCTACTGCATCTTGATAAATGACGATACGAAAACCTTTATTATATGCATCAATAGCGGTATGTAATACACAAATATCAGTACACACTCCGACAATATGCACTTCTTCAATACTTCGTTCACGCAACTTAATTTCTAAGTCTGTTCCTGCAAAAGCACTGTAGCGCGTTTTATCCATATAATATACGTGATCAAGATCTTTTATCTCTTCATAGAGGTTTTGTAATTCGCCGTAAAGCTCACGACCTTTTGTGCCCTTGATATTATGCGGTGGAAACAATTCTGTTTCTGGATGATAGGTGTCTCCTTCATCATGTCCATCCACTGCAAAAACAACATATTCGTCTAGCGATTCAAATTCTTTCGTTAAAGCGACAATACGTTCTTCAATAGCTTGCCCTGGTTCGCCACAAGTAAGACTGCCATCTTCTGCAACAAAATCATTCGTATAATCTACATTGATTAATGCTCGTTTTAACATCAATTAAGCCTCCTATATAAAACAATTAAAAAGATAATTGAATATTAATTTCCTATATTTGTTTATATTATATAAATTACTAGAAAAGTTTTCAATGAATGGACTTGAAACTATTTTATAAATAGCAAAAGTACGGCACCCCAAAGTGTACCGTACTTTCATTTCTTAAGCATCTGCTAATAAAGCCGTCATTAATGCTTTTTGGGCATGCAATCGATTTTCTGCTTCTTGGAACACTGCCGAATGTTTGCCATCAATGATTGAAGCTGTTACTTCTTCGCCACGATGGGCTGGTAAACAATGCAGAAATAGATAATCCGGTTTAGCATGGTTTACTAACGCTTGATTCACTTGGTAAGCAGCAAACAATTGCTCCCGTTTTTGTTGTTCACTTTCTTGCCCCATGCTAGCCCAAACATCGGTATAAATGACATCTGCATCCTTTACCGCTTCAACTGGATCAGTCGTAACCGTTATAGTCGATTCGGTTGCTATTTCCTTCGCTTGATTAACAATTGTTTCATCTGGTAAATAACCTTCCGGTGCTGCCGTACTAAAATGCATCCCCATTTTTGCTGCACCGATCATTAAGGAATGGGCCATATTATTGCCGTCCCCAATGTAAGCAATTTTTAATCCTTTTAGCGTTCCTTTTACCTCTTCAATAGTTTGTAAATCAGCGAGTACTTGGCAAGGGTGAAACGTATCTGTTAACCCATTAATTACTGGTATAGAAGCATTTTTGGCTAAAGTTTCCACATCCTCTTGCGCAAACGTCCGAATCATAATTCCATCCAAGTATCCCGATAATACTTTAGCGGTATCCGCAATAGGTTCCCCTCGACCAAGCTGAATGTCTTTTGAACTAAGGAAAAGACCTGTGCCACCAAGTTGATACATACCTACTTCAAACGAAACACGTGTGCGAGTTGATGCCTTCTCAAAAATGAGACCCATTACTTTTCCTTTTAACGGTTGATAAATTTCCCCTAGTTTATGCCTTTGTTTCATATCCTTTGCTAACGTTAATAGATCAGCAATTTCGTCCGAATCATAATCGAATAGAGTTAAAAAGTCTTTGCCAGCGAGCTGGTTGATTGCACTATCGCTCATCACTGTATCATCCCCTCCTTTTTATTTCTTCTGCTTTGCTTCTGTTGATATTCCATAATAGTTAAAGGTGCTTCTAAAGTTTGGTTAGTCGCCTGTAAGAATGCTAGCAGCGTTTGATTCGATGAAAAGCAAATCGTTCCTATCCGAAGAGCATCCGTGCGTAAGCGCGTACTCCACGTGTCACGTTTTGTACTACATATCACTGTAAATACCTCATCGGTTGTTGCACTTATTGCAGATGCTAACGTTTCTGTTCTAGTTACACTAACACCTTTCTCGTCTAAGAGACTGGTGGTTGTAGGATCAGCGACAAGCTCAGCTTTTAAAAACTGAAGTGCTTGAACCAATTGATTATCTACCTGCTGCAATGAGAGATAAATGGTTATATCAGAGGTTAGTGATTTTAAGTATCCTTTTTGCCAGCCAAATGCTTTTGTTAACGCTGCTTCTACCGTAGAACCAATCCCAATGGCCTCGCCTGTTGATTTCATCTCTGGCACAAGGATTGGATCTACACCAGGTAATTTATTGGTTGAAAAAACTGGCATCTTTGCCGCATAAAATGGGATATTTTCATGTAAGCCAACCTTCCAGACTTGCTGGCACAACTTCTCTCCCATTTGCACGCGGGTTGCTAAATCAATTAGTGGAACACCGGTCACTTTGCTTGCAATCGGAACAGTCCGAGACGCACGAGGATTAACCTCTAAACAATAAATCTTATCTTGAGCGGTATCCAAAACAAATTGAATATTAAGCATCCCTTTTACTTGCAAGGCATTAGCAATTTGCTTGGTATACTGTGCAATTAATTGTTTTTGTTGTTCAGATAAACTTGGCGCAGGAAAAATGGCAATGCTATCTCCGGAATGAACCCCTGCTTTTTCGACATGTTCAAAAATCCCAGGAATAATAACATCTTCGCCATCACAAACTGCATCAACTTCCACTTCTTTTCCTTCAATATAACGATCGATTAGTAATGGAAACATGCGATGGTAACTGGCGGTAGTTTGCAATTGGTCTAGATAAGAAATAAGTGCAGCTTCATTTTGTAAAATCACCATTCCTTGACCACCGATAACATAAGATGGACGAATTAAAATTGGGTAACCAACTTGATTAGCTACATCTATCGCAGCTTCCGATGACATAACCGTATCTCCTGGAATATGCGGGATACATAATTTTTTTAATAACTGATAGAAATGCTCTCGATCTTCTGTTGCTTCAATAGCATCCATTGACACCCCAATTGTTTCTACGCCATGTTTCGATAGGCCACTAGCAAGATTAATCGCCGTTTGTCCACCAAATTGGATAAGCACACCATCTGCTTGTTCTTTTTTGACCACTTGGAGGACATCCTCTACTGTTAACGGCTCAAAATATAAATGATCCGCTGTATGGAAGTCTGTACTAACTGTTTCCGGATTGTTATTTACAACCACTGCATCAATTCCTTGTGCTTTTAGTGACATGGCAGCATGAACAGAGCAATAGTCAAATTCTACTCCTTGGCCAATCCGAATAGGCCCTGACCCTAATACAACCACTCTTTTTTTACCAGTTAATGGTTCTACTTCATCAAACTCGTTCCATGTACTATAAAAATACGGGGTATCTGCGCGAAATTCAGCGGCACAAGTATCTACCATTTTGTATGACGGTAAGATAGATTCCTGTTCTAATCGTGCTTGTATCGTTGCATCTGACGTCTCCCACATTTCTGATAATGTTTTATTTGACATACCGAACTGCTTGGCTTTCTTTAAATCACTCTTACAGATCGCCTGCCAATCTTTTTGTTTCAAAGCTTCTTCGATTTCTAACATTAAGGCGATTTCATGCAAGAAATACGTGGTGATTGCAGTAATATCATGTAATTGATTGATGGTATAGCCGCGACGGTATGCCTCAGCAAGGACAAAAAGTCGCTCATCTGTCGGGTTAACTAGTGCGTCATAGATTGCTTGATCGCTCCAGTTTGCCAGAGTAGGTAAAGTTAAACTATCTAATCCAACCTCTAAAGAACGAATGGCTTTATTTAGGGCAGTTGGGAAATTTCGTGCTAAAGCCATCACTTCCCCCGTTGCTTTCATTTGTGTTCCTAACGAACGATCTGCCTGATAAAACTTATCAAATGGCCAACGTGGAATTTTGACAGCGATATAGTCAATCGCTGGTTCAAAACTTGCATACGTATCACGTGTAATCGGATTAATTACTTCATCCAAGTGATAGCCAAGTGCCAGTTTGGCTGCAATACTTGCAATCGGATAACCGGTAGCTTTTGATGCAAGAGCGCTGGAACGACTAACACGAGGATTGACTTCTATAATAATGTATTCATTACTCACAGGATTTAGCGCAAACTGGATGTTACAGCCACCGATGACACCAAGCTCTCGAATGACACTAGTGGAGGAAGTTCGTAGCATTTGATATTGTTGATCCGTTAAGGTCTGTGATGGTGCTACTACAATGCTATCTCCGGTATGTACCCCGACTGGATCAAGATTTTCCATATTACAAACAATAATGCAGGTGTCATTGCCGTCGCGCATCACCTCATATTCAATTTCTTTCCATCCTTTAACGCTTTGCTCTATTAAAACCTGACTGATTGGACTAGCATGAATCCCATGTTTAACCATTTGCTTTAATTCCGCTTCATCATTGGCAATACCGCCACCCGCACCACCTAATGTATAAGCTGGACGAATAATTAACGGATAACCTACCTTTTCAGCAAAGTGTATCGCCTGATCAGCAGAACTAGTCGACACACTTTCCGCGATTGGTTCACCCATTTTCTTCATCATAGATTTAAATACTTCGCGATCTTCTCCTTTTTGAATTGTTTCTAACGGCGTACCTAGTAAGGTAACATGATACTGTTCTAATACACCTGCAGCAGTTAATTCTGTTGCCAAGTTTAACCCCGTCTGCCCGCCTAGCGTAGGCAATAATCCGTCTGGTTGTTCCTTTGCTATTATATTGGTGAGTGATGTTAGCGTTAATGGCTCTAGGTATACGTGATCTGCGATATGTTCGTCGGTCATAATGGTGGCTGGGTTATTGTTGACAAGAACAACTTCCACTCCCTCTTCTTTCAAGGCAAGGCAGGCTTGGGTTCCTGCATAATCGAATTCTGCAGCTTGCCCAATCACAATTGGCCCAGACCCGATTACAAGTACTTTTTTTATCTGTTCAAGCTTAGGCATGTTGCTTCGCTCCTTTTTCACTTAGCTGATCAACGAACTGAACAAAAATATCATGGGTGTCCTTTGGTCCAGGGTGTGCTTCTGGATGGAATTGGACTGTCATGACCTGTTTTTGTTTATGCTTTAACCCCTCAACAGAACGGTCATTTACATTAATATGCGAGACATCCCATTCCTCATTACTAATCGAGGCCTCATCAACGACATAACCATGATTTTGTGATGTAATCACTACTTTTCCAGTAAACAGATCCTTAACCGGATGATTACTTCCTCTGTGTCCATATGGCAGCCGCTTCGTTGTCGCTCCAAAGGCTAATGCAATCAGTTGATGTCCTAAACAAATCCCTAATGTTGGATAGGTGGTAGCTACCTGTTTTATGACTGATAAATGGTTTTGTAGATCTTGTGGGTCGCCTGGTCCGTTCGATAAAATAACCGCATCTGGATGAAAGGTAGTGATTGTATCAAAAGAAGTGTCAAAAGGAACAATAGTCACATCACACCCTAAGTGCAATAATGATTTGGTAATCGAATGTTTGTAGCCAAAATCAATAACTACTACCTGCTGTTTGGCATGCTTAGCTGACATAGGCATAGCCGCGTATTGTTGAATCGATGAGACAGAGACCTGTTGCACAAAGTTAGGAGCGATTTTACCGTTTTGTGGTTGATCGGTTTTGTCAGTAGTAATTTTTCCATACACCTCTCCGTGTTCTCGAATAATTCTTGTTAGTGCTCGTGTATCGATATTGTACAACGTTGGAATTTGATAGTTTTCCACCATCTCCGTGATCGAATAGCTTGATTGATAATGATCGGGTGTGCCAAAAGGAGTGGAGATAATTAATCCAGCTAATGCAGGTCGAAAACTTTCTTTTGTTGCATCGTTGCAACCATAATTTCCAATCAGCGGGTACGTTAGCGTAACGATTTGTCCAGCATAAGAAGGATCGGTCATCACTTCTTGATAACCTGTCATTGCAGTATTAAAAACCATTTCCCCTTCTTGTTGTATTGTTTGACCAAGATATGTCCCTTCTAAAATATCTCCTGTACTTAAAACGAGATAGCCAGTTTGTTCCGTCATCCTTTCTCCCTCCCTATAATCTATAAATATACTAATTAATTAATAAATATACATTAATATGTGAAAAGAAAACTAGCTTTAGGCTAGTTTTCAATTGCTAATTCTTCTAATAGCGCTGCTTTTTTACTAATCCAAGCTTGGTTTGATGCAAATAATGCATCCGCTTGTTTCAATTGTTCCTCAACACGATTTTTGGCTGTTCCTCCAGCTACATTACGTGCATTTACCACTGCTTTTGGCGCTAGAACATCGTAAATATCCGCTTCAATCGCATTAGAAAACTGCTGAAATTCTGCTAGCGATAAATCTAGTAAATATTTTTGTTGCTCAATACTATAGAGAACCGTTTCTCCAACTACAGCATGCGCTTCACGGAATGGCATGTTTTTCCCAACTAAATAATCAGCCAGATCTGTTGCATTGGAATAATCTTTTACCACGGCTTCATACATGTTGTCTTTCTTCACTTCCATCGATTCGATCATCGGTGCAAATAATGCTAATGCACCTTTTAGCGTTTCAACCGTATCAAACATACCTTCTTTATCCTCTTGCATATCTTTATTATAGGCTAGGGGCAATCCTTTTAAAGTTGTAAGCATGCCCATCAAGTGACCAACTACACGCCCGGTTTTTCCACGAACTAACTCAGGCACATCAGGATTTTTCTTTTGAGGCATCATGCTACTCCCTGTACAGAATGCATCATCTAATTCAATGAAATTAAATTCTGCACTAGACCACTGCACCAATTCTTCTGATAACCGAGACAAATGGGTCGTAATCAATGCTGCATCTGCTAAAAATTCCACAACAAAATCACGGTCACTCACTGCATCTAAGCTGTTTTCTATGACGCTATCAAATCCGAGCTGGTCTGCTACATAGTGCCGATCAATCGGAAACGACGTACCGGCTAAGGCACCCGCTCCTAGTGGAGAACGATTGACACGCTTCCAACTATCGATAATCCGCTCCATATCCCGTTGAAACATAAATACATAAGCTAACATATGATGCGCAAATAACACTGGCTGCGCTCGTTGTAAATGTGTATACCCTGGTAAGACGGTATCAAGGTTTGCTGTCGCTTGCTGATACAACGCATGTTGCAGTTCATCCAATAATTGCGTAATTGTTACTAGTGCATCTCTGAGATATAAGCGCATATCAAGGGCAACTTGATCATTCCTGCTCCGGCCTGTGTGGAGCTTTCCACCAACAGCGCCGACTTCATCGATGAGAAGCTTTTCTATATTCATATGAATATCTTCATTTTCTTGCGTTAATTCCGCTTCCCCATTGCTGATTTTTTTGGCTACAACTTTTAGTCCTTTGGCAATGGTAGTCGAATCTTCATGGGAAATAATGTCACACTTAGCAAGCATATCAACATGGGCAAGACTACCTTGAACATCAAACGCTGCTAGCTTTTGATCAAAGGAGATCGATGCGGTGTATTCATCAACTAATTTATTTGTTGGTTTGGTAAATCTTCCACCCCATAGTTTCATTGTTTGACCGCTTCCTTTACGTCAATCGTTGTTTTGGCCATGATTGATGCCTTTTCTTGTTGAGTACCGGTTACCGTCTCATGTACTTGAGTAGGTAATCCCCATAGTTTAATAAAGCCTAATGCCGCTTCATGATCAAACGCATCTCCTTTTGAATAAGTCGCAAGATCCATATCGTATAAGGAATGGGCTGATTTACGTCCAACAACCTGTGCAAGCCCTTTATACAATTTAACTTTTACGGTACCAGACACATACGTTTGTGTTTCTTTAATAAAAGCTTGCAACGCACTGGTTAACGGCGAATACCATAAACCGTCGTAAATGGTTTGTGCTAATTTTTGTTCGATGGTCGGTTTGAATTGCGCTACTTCTCTTGGTAATGTTAATGCTTCTAGTTCTTGATGCGCTGCAATTAATGTCAAAGCAGCTGGCGCTTCATAAATTTCACGCGATTTGATGCCAACCAATCTATTTTCTACGTGATCAATTCGACCGACTCCATGTTTTCCGGCAATTTGATTTAATTTTAAAATAAGAGTATCTAACGCTAACTCTTCCCCATTGATCGCCACTGGTTTCCCTTGTACAAATGTTAATTCGATCGTTTCAGGTGTGTTAGGGGCATCCATCGGATCCACTGTTAAATCAAACGCATCTTTTGGCGCTTCCGCCCATGGATCTTCTAAAATACCACATTCATTACTACGCCCCCATAAATTTTGATCTACACTATACGGACTCTCTAAACCAACTGGTACAGGAATACCATTTTCTTGCGCATAGGCGATTTCTTCATCCCTGGTCATCTTCCATTCACGTACAGGTGCAACAATATCAAGTGACGGATTAAGTGCAGTAAAGGCAACATCAAAACGAACTTGGTCATTGCCTTTCCCCGTACAACCGTGAGCCACTGCCACCGCCCCTTCTTTTTCTGCAATATCCACTAATACTTTAGCGATCAATGGACGGGATAGAGCAGAGATTAGTGGATATTTTTGTTCATATAATAAGTTCGCTTGTAGCGCAGGCAGTACATATTCTTCTGAAAACAACGCCTTTGCATCAACGGAATAAGATTTGATTGCTCCTACATCCAATGCTTTTTTCTTAACAAATTCTAAATCTTTTCCTTCTCCTACATCTAAGCCAACGGCAATCACGTCATAATTGTATTGGTCTTGTAACCACTTGATCGCAACCGACGTGTCTAATCCCCCAGAGTAGGCTAATACTACTTTTTGTTTCGCCATATATAATCGCTCCTTCAATTAATTTTATACGTTCAATATTTGCTTACGAATTATTATGCAATATAAAGTATATTAATTCAAGTGGTAAAGACGATTTTTATGAATGTTTTTTATTTGTTTTTATATAATTTAGTTATACAAGCTCATTTAATAAGGAAAGACTTGATTATACAATTATGTTTAATATTTATGCAATCTTGTAACTTTTGTTTTGTAAGCAACGACTACTTATAAAGAGACTAATCTATTTTAAAAAAGGAGGTCAATTAGATGGCAAAGAACAATTGGTTAATGGTAAGTATCATTGTTATGTTCACACTATTTGGATGTAGCAATGAAGGAATGGAAAACAGTGGAGAGGATAATAGCGGAAGTACTGCTGATACGATGGTAGAGCAAAGTTCAACCAATGACGATCAGGTTGCAGCAGATCAAACTGAGGATAACAGCCAACCGAACGAAGAAACAAATCAAGAGATCCCAGAAGATACAAAGACAGAGAGAAAAATAATTTATAACGCTAACCTAGAGCTAGAAGTTCCAGATTTTCAAACAGCTGTAAATCAACTCGAACAAGAAATTAACGGTACTGGCGGATACATTGTCACATCAAATGCTTATCAAGTTGAAGAAGAACTACAAGAAGGAACGATTACCGCAAGAATCCCACAAGAGAAATTTGAAGGTTTTATCCGCGTGATCGAGACTGGGGATATGAAAGTCGTTCAAAAAAGTGTATCTGGTGAAGACGTCACAGAACAATATGTCGACCTAGAAGCACGTTTGAAGTCTAAACGAGTGGTAGAAAAGCGACTCCTATCTTTTATGGAAGAAGCACAAAAGACAGAAGATTTATTAAAAATTTCTGAAGACTTAGCTACTGTACAAGAAGAGATCGAGCAAATTACCGGTCAAATGAACTATTTAGAAAATAAATCAGAACTAGCAACTGTCACATTGCATATTCGAGAAAATCACGTTGATCTTGTGCAAGATGGGGATTTAAATACATGGGATAAAACAGTTGAGCAGCTCAAGAAAAGTGTGAATTTCTTATTAGCCTCCGGATCAGGGTTAATCGTTTTCTTTGTTGGTAACTTACCTGTAATTATTTTACTCGGACTTGTTGGAATTATTGGCTATATTGGTTGGAGAAGGAAACGAATTCGCCGGAAAAACAATGAGTAATTAGTGTTTAGCTTTTTTAACCCATTCTGTTACACTTACTGTATGGAGTGGGTTAATTTTACATAAGATTACTTGAGCAAGAAAGGATGAAAGAATGAAGAAACTTTCACTGCTATTCGTTTTCGTGATCAGTTCTGTATTAGTTATTGGTTTCTCTAATCAAGAAAATGCCGGAGAGTTCTCAATAACAGATATCTCTACAGGCGAAAAGCAAGCTGGTCAGAAATATTTTATGGTCATGCCATTTGAATGGTCTGGAGAAGGAGTTGCCGAGATTCAATCAATTGACATTGTAAAAGATGGCAAACCGATCACAAGTAACGCCAGCATCAGCTATACCTTTTATGGGGGAAATCCAGCGAAGAAAACAGGGGTTTATGGACGATCAGACATCGGTGAGAAAGAACCGATTAATGGATTTGTAATAGAAGAAGCTAGCACGCTTATTTTGGAGATTTCATTACAGAATGTTCACCCCAACGAAGACCGAGCATTACGCGTCATCTATCTTAATAATGGCAAAGAGAAAGAACAAGTTTTGCAGTCTAGCCTGATTGAGGGGTTAACCACGCAGAGTTAATACATGTGGTATCCCCTCTGTTTTTGTTCATGCAAGTTTACTAATTAGCTTTTGAAAATAGTCTGATCAAAACCGTAAGCTGCCTCGATTAATTGTTTCCCACCAATATCCACACTTTCTTCATCTACCTTTTTTCCACCAATTGCTTGATAAAAACCAACAGAAGGATTATCAGCTAAAACCCAGATTAATACTCCATTCAATTGCAGTCCCTTGAGATGACTAGCAATTTCCTTAACTATTTTCTTACCTATACCATGTTGTTGATAATCTGTTAGTAAGTAAAGGGCGTAGACCTCACCTTGATAATTCGGATAGTCTCCAGAACGCTCTTTTCCGCCATTGCCAAATCCAATAATATCTCCAGCTTCATTTTCAGCTACAAACACCGTATTATCACTAGCAATTATTTTCTCCCATAAGGTTGCTCTATCTGCATAGGAAAGTTGGTTCAAGTAAGTCTGCGGAACAATACCTCGGTATGTTTCTCTCCAACTATCGACATGCACCTTCGCAATCGCTTGATGATCTCCTAGTACCGCTTCTCTAATTTTCATTTCATCATTCCTTTCCCTAGGTTTAGTTATATATGATTTGTATCACTACAATATTAAGAGTAGGTCGGAGCGGCGTTGTTTGTTGAACGCTGATGTTTGCTGCTCGAGCGCCGATGTTCGCCCCTCGAACGCCGATATTTGCCCCTTGAGCGCCGATGTTCGCCCCTCGAGCGCCGATGTTCACCCCTCGAACGCCGATGTTCGCGCCTTGAGCGCCGATGTTCGCCCCTTGAGCGCCGATGTTCACCCCTTGAGCGCCGATGTTGACTGCTCAAACACCTCCCAAAACCGTCGATGATTGCTTTTTTACAAAATGGCCCTTAAAGATATAGAAAACGATCAAATCTTATTTTGATTTGATCGTCATTGTTACAATTACTCATCCCACATCGTATTTTTCAATTGATTGTTTCGTTCGTGTCGCTCTACCGCAAGTGTGATCAACCGATCGATCAGTTCTGCATAAGGGATGCCGCTGATGCCCCATAACCTTGGGTACATACTGATTTTCGTGAATCCAGGTAAGGTATTGACTTCGTTAACAACTAATTCGCCATTCTCTTGCAAGAAAAAATCCACACGAGCCATTCCTTCACAATCCAATGTTTGGAACACTTCGACTGCTGCCTGTTGCACTTTCTTGGTCAGCTCATCTGATAAGTCTGCAGGTGCGGCAAGTTCTGCGCCAGTTTCATCAATATACTTCGATTCATACGAATAAAAATCTGTTTGTGGCAAAACCTCACCAGGCAAAGAGGCTATTGGGTCTTCATTTCCCAGTACAGCACATTCAATTTCACGCCCAACGATCGCTTCTTCTACTAATACTTTTTGATCATATTGGAAAGCATCTTTCATACCTTGGTAAAACTCTTCCTCATTACGTACTTTGCTTACCCCAACCGATGAACCCTGATTAGCTGGTTTAATAAACATTGGCAGGCCTAACGCTTCCTTCACTTTTACAAAATCAATTTCATTTTGTTTACTTTTTCGAAACGTCATTCCATTTGCAACAGCAATACCCGCTCCATGTAATAATCGCTTTGCATAATCTTTATCCATACTAACCGCTGAGCCAAGTACATCTGTTCCAACAAATGGCAAGTTAGCCAAGCGCAGCATACCTTGAATACTACCGTCTTCGCCAAGCGTTCCATGCACAATTGGAAAAACAACATCAACTTGGTCCAAACCATCTGTACGTGACATATTCACTAATTGCCCATTCTCTGCACCTGGAACTACCGCTACTTGTTCATTGCTCTTATTTAATTGAATTAATTTAGGGTTTTCTTCGTTAATTAAATAGGATGAAGTGTTATTAATGTGCCACTTCCCTTGTTTATCAATTCCCAATAAAACAACTTCATATTTCTCTTTATCGATTGCATCAACAATATTTTTGGCTGATTGCAGTGATACTTCATGCTCCGCTGATTTTCCACCGAAAACAATTCCTACTTTTGTTTTTGTCATGCTTTACTCCTTCTTTCCGAACTAACATTACTCAAAATTTTCTTATATTTAAGATACCATACCTAGGGTTGTTTTGAGAAAAAAATTTTCACAATATATCGTTATGGTTTTCGTTTTAATAGTTGCTCTGTTAAAAACATCGATGCAAGATAAGCGATCACTCCCAAAATCACCGTAACTCCAGAGGAAAGAGGCATTACAAGCGCTAACCAATCAGACGCTCCTCTTGTCGATTGTTCAAAAAAGTCATATTGGTTTTGCTTCTCTGCGTATGCATCAGACCAATAAAAAGCTAGTAACCACAGTCCACCCCAACATATCATTAAACTATAGACAACCAGTTGGCTTTTAAAGAAATAAACCATTGGTAAACTAATACTTAAGATAATTAATATAATCGAAAATATAAATATAACGTCCTGCACTTGATAAGGATAGATGAAATTTAATGGATCATCACGCTTTGCATAACTTACCCACCAATTTAAGAGCCACATTAATAGTGTAGATAAGCATACAAGCATCAACAAAAGTGTATAACGGCTATATACAATTGTTTTTGGTCGAGTAGGTAAGCTTTTTAAAAATATGTAAACTAGACTTTGCTTGTCTTCCCGAAAAACACTAAAGCAATTTAACATAATTAAAAGACCAAAAATAAAGACATTGGCAATCATCGGACTATATAAACATATCAACAAAGCACACATAAAGATTGTTTTCCAATTCACGAACCAATCTTTTTTCCACAAAGCAATCATCGCTTGCATCGCAGCTCCCTCCTTTACACTTCCGTCTTTCTGTTGAATATATAGCTAGAAACAATCATTGAAATCACGTATACAACACATGTACTTAACAGCAAGATACTGAAATAAGCATCATTTTCAAAGAAAACAGTAAGTGAATTGGACTGTAAAGCTGCATACATGTCAGCCACAGCAAATATAACAACAAACAGACTTAAAACAATTCCAAATATATAACCGCTTGGCGTATGTGAATTAAAATAAATGTAACTTGGAATAAAGTTACTTAATAAAAGGAGAATAAACAGACAAACAAATATCACAAGATCACCATGATGCATTGGGTAAAGGTGCTCTGCCGGAACAAGTAACTGTAATCCCTGATAACCTAGCCACAATCCCAAACCGATAACCATGGTATGAAGCAAATGAAATAAGTAAAAAGACACAATATAGTGACTGCGCGTAATTGGCAAGGAAGCGATTAGTTGAAAAATAGATCGTTTACGTTGTCGTTCAAACATTTCTCTGAAAATATGAACATACGCTAATATTACCAAAAAATAGGGTGACAAATTAAAATAAACCATTAGTGTAAAAGCCAGGATACATGCCAACCAAATTGGTGTATACGCTTTCCAGTGTAATGCAACCACTAGCTGAAAACCTTTCATGATTCGACCTCCAATTGATGCTACACACCGTTTTTCTTCTCTACAAACTCTCTAGCAATACCAAATGAAATAGCGCAGCCAATGAAACTAACAATAATGAAAACGAATAATCTTATTTGTCCGGTTGTGAACGTTTGATAGACATAACCCGCTACTGGGTCCCCATAAAACGAGAACATATAGATAGGGATAATGCCTATCGCAACGAATGCTCGTGATTTCTTGCCACTTCCGGTATAAAGGTGGTATATCGGAAATAAAAAACAAAATATTAGTAAAACCGATAGCCCGAGCACAATAGTAGTAGCTCCCATATTCGCCACGCTATTGATACTTGGAATTATTGCTTTCACCAATGCATACACTCCCAATAATACAAACACAAAACAAGCCGTATATAGTACGAAAAATAGATAGTTAGCAACCACATACATTGTCCGTGTTATTGGTAAACTAAATACAAATGTTTGGATGTTGTTATTGTTTTGCTTATCCAAAATATCCATAAATAAAAAATAATGCAAAATAAGCACTACAAATCCCCATGACATATCAACATAAAGAGATAGCACAAAAGTTAACAAAGTCCCCATCAATAGTAGACTAAAGGACTTCCCGTGCATGCCGATAACGAATTGCATAGCTTTAATCATCTGCTTTACCTCTTTTTCCCTTTCATCAAGTACATCATATCTTCTAAAGAAGGTTTTTCAATCACCATGGGCTGATCGGTTTGTAATAGCAATAGCGACTGCGTGTCTCCTTGATATAAACCGCTAAACCCTTGATTTGTTACCCTCACACCTAAGAAAGCCTCTTTATCAATTGCAGATAACTGTTCTTTAGTACCCTTCACTAAATGATAGTTCTCTTCTAGCTCAGTCATACTTTGTTGTAATTGAATTTTTCCGTAATCAATTAATACGATATAATCTGCTAATCGATCTAAATCACTTGTAATGTGGGTAGAAAAAAAGATTGTGCGTTTTTCATCTTCCATCAACTCATGAAACAAATCAATTAGTTCTCGACGAAAGACAGGGTCTAATCCGGCAGTCGGTTCATCCATAATTAACAATTCTGGATCGTGAGCTAAAGCAAACAACAACGATGTTTTCATTTTCATCCCTTTAGAGAACTCTTTAATCTTCTGTCTAGTCGGTAAATTAAATTCTCTCCGATAATAGTTAAATAGATTATCATCCCATGTATCATAGAGTGGTTTAATAAAACTACGCATTTGGTTAATCGTTACATGCTGATACATATATAATTCATCATACACAAACCCTATACGCTGTTTCGTTTCTACATCCCTATTTGGTGCATCGAATAATTTAATCTCTCCTTTATTCGGACGAAGGACATCCATGATCAATTGGATGGTTGTTGTTTTGCCACTACCATTTTGACCAATGAAACCAGTAACATAGCCTTTAGGAATAGAAAAATTAAGACCTTGAATTGTAAAATGACTTAACTGCTTAGTAACATCTCGAACTTCAATAGCGTTCATTCGTTATCCTCCATTTCATTACTCATAAAATAAATCAATTCGATCAATTAATTCTTGTTTGCTCAACCCAATTCTTTTTGCTTGCTCAATGACTTGCTCTAAATCATTCTCTAATTCTCTTATTTGCCGTTCTTTCAAAATATGAGGCTGTTGACCAGCAACAAATGTCCCTTTTCCAACGGAAGAGACTAAAAAACCTTCTTGCTCTAAATCTTCATATGCACGCTTCGTTGTAATCACACTTACTTGCAATTGCGTTGCCAGGGTACGCATCGAAGGTAGAGCTTCACCTTCTTTTAATATTCCTTGAAAAATTTGTCGTTTAATTTGTTCCTTTATTTGCTGGAACAATGGTTCTTTGCTCGTATTGGAAAGCAAAATATTCATGCACATCGCCTCATATTGTTTATAATATATATATTGATTATATACAATATAAACAAAAACCAACAAATTGTCAATATTAAACAAAAATAATCCAGTACATGTAAAGATACGTTAATTACATATACTGAATGAAGTAAATGATAAGAAAAAGCATGCTATGCACTTAAGCATAGCATGCTTCTATTAAATTGTTGCAATATCTTGTTTTGGTTTTCGAGCAAGTGCAAGAATCCCTGCAATAACATAGAATATCCCAACAAAGATGCCTGGTGCACCCGGTATAAATGGTAAAATAACAGCAGTTGCAATAAAAATAATTCCAGCTGTTTTCGGTCGGTTATTTCCTTTAAGTAATATCATCGCTACAATACCTGCCACTACAGCAATTATAGAAGCAACTAGTAACACAACTCCACCAGAACCTAATGAATCAATAAGTGTTTGTGCATCCGGAATTTCCATTTGTGGACTATCTGCTCTTGCTTGCGCAGTTATTTCTTCTAGAAAATCAGGATTATTCTGAAGCCATATTACAAACCCGCCCATTGCCGCTGACAACGCGTAAACCACCGTTCCTATAATTCCAAGCACTATTTCTGCTGTTCGTTTCATTAAAAATTTCCCCTTTCATTATTTATTGTCCAGCTACGTCTCTTTTAATAAATGATAGCCAAGACGCTACGATAAAGATTATATAATAAACAAGTAGTACAGTAATAGAGAAGGATAAACTCATACCTTCTAGCAATGGGCCCCCAAAACCTTCACGATATTGACTTAAATCCGTGTTAACAAATAAAATATATTTTGCCCAATCATACTGTCCTACAAAGTTTATAACCAAGTTACCAGCAAACATTAAGAATATCGCAAATCCAATCGCCATACTACTATTTCTAAAGATAGTAGAAATCATAAAAGCAAATGTTGCCATCATAATTAAGTTTACTAGACTGAGACCAAGTTCAATTCCAATCTCACTTAATAGATTCACTTGTGCATAGCCCGCCATTTGATAGATTACTGCTGAAGGGTTCATTCCATTCACTCCAAATAGTATTGCACCAACAATCCATGACCAAACAAAAAGGATCACTAATAAAGTAAGTGCAAATAGCAGGACAGTCACGTATTTTGACGCTAGTATTTTTAACCTTGATACCGGCCGTATTAATAAGAGTTTAATTGTTCCTTGATTAAATTCAGTTGCCAAGATACCACCTGCAACAATGATTGTAAGCAAGGTAATGATTGAGGCCATCCCTGTATTTTCATAGGCAAATTGCATGGCACCATAGCTTTGAGGCTCGATGTCATTCTCTAGATAATAGGTGTTTTTATCTACATTTATGTAGCTATCTGGATTTTGTTCTGCTTCTGCCATTTCTTGTTGCATTTCCTCACGCCAATTATCGCCATATTCTTTCGTGGTAGTGTCATCCATGAATTTAGCGATAAAGCCACCAGCCAAAACAAGGAGAGTCAAAATAATCACCATTGCCCATGTTCCTTTTTTAGCATATAACTTCATATTTTCATTTCTAACTAATTGTAAAAAATTACTCAATTGCATTCTCTCCAATCACTGCCATAAATTTATCCTCTAAGTTTGTCTTGTGGGCTTGAACACCGAATATAGCAATCTCTTGTAAAGCAAGTTCTTTAATGACTTTTGGAATGGTAGCTCGATCTAAGGAAACGATTAATTGGTTATCTTTCAATTGCACATCAGTACCAAAGGAAGCAGTGATGACTTCTTTCGCTTTGTCTAACGGTTCAGCAAGAATATGTACTTCTTGCGTTTTATCCATAGCGTCATCCTCATGAACCTCATTTACAGCAATTAATTCGCCATTTTTAATAATACCGATCCGATCACACATTAATTCCATCTCAGCTAGTAAGTGACTAGAAACAATGACTGCAACATTATCTTCTTCCGCTAAGCGACGAATATAATGACGGATTTCCTTTATCCCGGCTGGATCTAACCCGTTAGTTGGTTCATCCAATATTAAAATGGATGGTTTGTGTAGTAACGCTTGAGCAATCCCTAAGCGTTGTCGCATACCTAATGAATAACGCCCGACTTTTTCGTGCACTGCTTTTTCTAACCCAACTAATTGGATAACTTCTTTCATTCTGTCTTGGGTTATCCCTGGAATCATACGTGAATAATGAATTAAGTTTTTCCAACCACTCATAAATGGGTACATCTCCGGATTCTCAACAATCGCTCCCACTTCTCGAATGGCCTGTTTAAAATCTGATTGAATACTTTTCCCTTGGATTAGTACGTCTCCTTTGGTAATGTTCATTAACCCAACCATCATTCGGATCGTCGTTGTCTTTCCCGCACCATTCGGTCCTAAGAAACCAAATACTTCACCAGGATAAATCGAAAAATTCAATCCTTTAATAATATGTTTCTTCCCAATATGCTTTTCTACATTTACCAGCTGCATCGCAGGTTCTACCATTATTCCTCATCCCTTCTTTGTACGACTCACTTATCCATACGATTGAGAGTTCCAATCGTTTCATATTTTGTAGAAAAATAATAATTTAAACGCATTCCAATGATTGCAAACGTTTTCTTCTAAATTTTCAAAAAATTTAATAAAAAGGCTTGAAATTTAGCCTTTTAGGCTTTATGATAATAAACATAACTTAATATGTTAAGAAACCTTACACAACATTGAAAGGAGAGCAAGGTATGAAGAAAATTGAAGCAATTATTCGTCCTGAAAAGTTTCAAGCACTTCGAGATAAGTTATCGGATATTGGCATTGCTGGACTAACGGTAACAGAAGTAGCTGGAACTGGTAAGCAAAAAGGGCAAACAGGCGTGTTTCGAGGTACCACTTACGAAATAAAATTGCTACCTAAGATTAAAGTGGAAATGGTTATTGACGCTACAAAATTAGATGAGACAGTAAGCTTAATCACCGAGACGTGTAGTACTGGCAACATTGGCGATGGAAAGATTTTCGTTTATCCAGTCGAGGACTCGATTCGTATTCGAACGGGCGAACACGGCAAACAAGCTGTTCATTAAACAAATTTTATGAGGAGGAATTGGTTTATGCTTAAAAAGAGCGCACTATTATTTTTTCTTGCATTATTATTTACAACCCCAGCGTATGCAGCGCCTACAACTGAATCTTTACAATTATCCGTTGACTTAGTTTGGGTAATGGTTGCATCATTTCTAGTATTTTTCATGCACGCTGGCTTTGCCATGGTAGAATCAGGATTTACAAGGGCAAAAAACTCGTTGAACATTATTATGAAAAACTTTTTAACGATTAGTATTGCACCTATTCTTTTCTTTTTAGTAGGATATGCGTTTATGTTTGGTACATCTGCTGGATCTTTTTTAGGTATGGATGGATGGATGTTAAGCGGCGTAGAAGATATCGGCTTCTTTGTTTTCCAAGCTATGTTTGTCGCAACATGTGCTACCATCATTTCTGGGGCGGTTGCCGAACGAATGAAACTTGGTAGTTATGTATTAATTGTTATCGCCATGACAGCTTTCATTTATCCAGTTGTTGGACATTGGATTTGGCAAGGTGATGGATGGTTAACAAGATTAGGCTTTAGTGATTTCGCTGGTTCCACTGTAGTGCACTTAACTGGTGCCGTTGCTGCTTTAACCGTCGTTTTATTCTTAGGGCCACGTTTAGGCAAATATGCTGGCAAGAAAGTCAATGTTATTCCTGGACACAATATTCCAATTGGAGCCTTAGGTGTTTTCATTCTTTGGTTAGGTTGGTTCGGTTTTAACGGCGGTAGTACGTTAGCAGCTGATCCTACACTTGTTCCAATGGTTATTGGTACGACAGTACTTTCAACTTCTGGCGCATTACTTTCTGCAGCATTATATTCTAAATTACGTTTTAAACGAATTGATGCTTCTATGTCCTTAAACGGAGTATTAGCTGGTTTAGTTGGGATCACTGCAGGATGTGCAGAAATTTCACTTGGCGGCTCTATCATCGTTGGTTTAGTTTCTGGTGTCCTATTAGTAGAAAGCGTTACTTTCTTCGATTCTAAACTTAAAATTGACGACCCAGTTGGGGCTATCTCGGTACACGGTGTTTGTGGTATCTGGGGTACATTAGCAGTTGGCTTATTCTCTACGAATACTGGTTTATTCTATGGTAATGGTGTAGAACAATTAGGTATTCAAGCAATTGGTGTTGTAGCAGTTATTGCATGGACCATGATAACAGTTGGCGCGTTCACCTTCGTTATTTCAAGATTTTCTTCCATTCGAGTATCGGAAGAAGAAGAGGTTTCTGGCTTAGACTTTGCTGAACATGGGTCAAGCGCATATGAATTTAAAGATTCACTTGTTACAAAAGAAGCTACTGGCGGTTCTAACGGAGAATTCGGCTTAGCCGATCGACTGAATAATCTGTCTGAAACAAAAGTATCCTCTTAACTTATATATTGGTAATACCTGCTATTCCTATAGCAGTCAGTCTTATACACGTTTCCCACCTATATTAGATAAATAGGCGATTGCATATCCTGCAATCGCCACTTTTTTCGCTTTTATTTTTTGCTTACGGTCACTAACAGTATGCTTGCGGGCGGTTAAACGTCCGTTGCGGTCGCTTGCTCACCTGTTATGGTCACTAAGAAGCGCTTCACGGTCACTCCCGCTTAATCTAATCCATAATTTCGTAATGCTGCATGATCAGTAGAACCAATGCCTCGTCCAAATGATAAAGCATGCTTGATCGCCGCATGTACGAAATCTTTTGCAATACCTACCGCTTCTTCTACCGATTTTCCTTTTGCTAACTCGGCAGCAATAGCAGATGAATAAGTACATCCCGCTCCACTCGTATGAATCGTATCAATTCTTGGTTTTCTGAAATAAGTTAATGAATTTCCATCATACAATACATCGACCGCTTGATCTTTTAGCGCCCCACCTTTTATTAATACATAATCAGCCCCCATCTCATGAAGCTCTTTCGCAGCTTGTTCCATTGCTTCAATTGAGCTAATCGCATCTTCTTTATTTAATAGCCTTGCAGCCTCATGTAAGTTTGGCGTAATAATGGTGGCAAGCGGTATCAACTTCTCTTTTAGCATTTCGATCGCATTATCCGCTAGTAACTGTGATCCCATTTTTCCAATCATGACAGGATCTACTACAATAGCATGCGCAGGACAGTCTTTCAACCAACTAGCAATCTCCTTAATTAATTCCGCTGAAAATAACATACCAGTTTTAACAGCATCAACTCCAACATGTTCTAAGGCTGCATCATACTGCGCTTTCACCATCTGTTTATCATGTATAAATATCCCTTTGTTTGTCTTGCTATTGTTAGCTACGATTGCAGTGATCGCAGCCATCCCATAAACATCTCGCTCTTGAAAAGTTTTTAAATCAGCTTGAATACCTGCACTTCCTTGCGCTGCTGATCCCGCAATACTTAATACTCTTGCTTTCATAGAAAACTTTCTCCCTCCCTTCTACCAAATAACTATAGCAATAAAGAACCAGATAATCATTACCAATTGGAGTAACACTTTTGCGACCGCACCGCCTAAAAAGCCAAATAAAGAACCAATGGCCGCTCGTATCGCTTCTTTCCCTGTTCGCTTTTGGATTAATTCAATGATGATGACAACAACAAAAGGAACAATAATAATCCCAAATGGTGGAATGATAAATGATCCGATAATAACAGCAATCCCAGCTGCTCGCTCCCCCCATTTACTTCCGCCATACCTTTTCACAAAGCAACTATTGGCTATGACATCAGATACAATTAATATAATCGTTAGCACAATCATTGATGTCCAGAAAATCCACGTGAAATCCGGATCAAGCATGAAATAATATAGTAAAAAACCGATCCATAGCACCAGCGGCGAAGGAATAATTGGATATACGATACCTACGAAACTAAGAATAAAACTAGCGATAATCAGTAACCAAATAATGATATCCACCATCAGATTGCACCTCCAACTATGTATTTTTCATGACAAAATGGAGCTGCCTCTCAAGACAGCTCCACACACGATCCTATTTTTCGGCAAGTTTATCAGCAAATGCTTTCATATATGGTGGTAAATCTGGTGGACGACGACTAGAAATAATGTGTCCATCTATTACAACCGCTTCATCATGCCAAGTGGAACCTGCATTGGTCATATCATCTTTAATCCCCGGGGTACTTGTCACTTGTCTCCCTTTCAAGATATCAGCAGAAATTAATACCCAACCAGCATGACAGATTTGACCAATTGGCTTTTTCTGCTGATCCATATGTTTTACAAATTCGATTACTTCAGGATACCTTCTTAATTTGTCCGGCGCCCATCCACCAGGAACAAGAATCGCATCATATGCGTCTACATTCACCTCAGTAAAATTTCTATCAGTGGTAACGGGCACACCGTATTTCCCATGATAAACTTTATTTGCTTCTTTTCCAACCAAATCTACTGTAGCCCCTTCTTCACGTAAGCGAAGCACTGGATACCAGAGCTCTAAATCTTCAAATTCTTCTTCTACTAACGCAATAACATGTTTATCTGCGAGCCGCATTGTATACCTCCTCTGTTTCTTACTAAAAATGCTCCTACTAGTTATTCTTTCCCCAAAGAAAAACCATCAAACAACCGACCACCATATGGCGCTAACACTTGATCAACTAACGCAATAATTGGTTGTTTGTCCCCTTGTTGATAAAAGGCTTCTAATGCCTCGATGTAGGTAGCAGCAAAGCTAGCATCATACTTTTTTAATTCTCGATAGATCCATTTTGATCCCCCAACCCATTGACGATTGATACGCAAATAAAATTCTTGTAACGTAGAAGCTATGCTTAAGACAATACATATCTCCTCTTCGCGTTGTTGTGCGCCTTGTAGATCATCAATAAGATCTGTCAGCTCATAGCGTTGAATCTTAATTGTTTCTGCTGACCAAGGGGCTGGTCCTTGAATCATATGGTCATAAGCTTGTTGCTTCATCACCTTCACTGTACCATTATCTCGAATTATAATTCCATCTGCAACCATTCGAGCAAGTGTTGTTTTTCCTTCCATCGCATCTAACGCATAAAAATTTTGATAGGAAATGCTGTTGTGCGCGAACACTTCTATCGGCCAGCCATCTGACACAACGGATTCACGGTAACTATTTGGTAGGGTATCGTCAATAATGACAATATCTAAATCAGAAGTAGCTGTTGCTTCGTTTCTTGCAACACTTCCTGCCAGTAATGCCACTTCACAAGTCGAAAAATTGGTATGAACAAATTGTTTCGCCGCCTCTAAAGCTGGCTTTCTCTCCATATTCTTCACCCTTTTTATGCTTCTTAAAACATGATCTGGGTTATTGTATGCATCTATCAATAAAGGTTTTCTTTTTTCCAGCAATACTTACGTTAGTGGCCACTCTTCAGCAAGCACACTATATACTGCATGATCCACGTAGTGATCATATAACTTTTCCGCTTGCCGAATATTTCCTTCATGGTGAAATCCTAATTTTTCTGGGATAGCACGACTTTTATGGTTTTGCGTTGCCGCTCGCACTTCAACACGATTGATTTCTAAATCATTGATTGCGTACGTTGTTAGCGCTCGAACAACACGTGTCATAATACCTTTTCCTTGATAAGATTCACCAAGCCAATAGCCGATGTAAGCAATATTATTTGTCCAATCGAGAACATTAAATCCTGCTACACCTACCAGCTTTCCTTGATAAAAAATAGCGGTCGTTAGTGATTGTCGATTAGCAAACCCTTTCATCGTACTTTCAATATACTGCTCCGTATCATGAATCGTTTTTGTTCCATCCACCCACGGCAACCACTGCCTTAAGTATGGCCTAGCTTGATCTGTTAAGGCAAAAATTGCTGAAGCATCTGATGGGTCTAGTAATTTCAACTGGATCTCGTCGTCTATCATATAAGTAAACATCTTCCTCACCTCTTGCTAGATACGATAGCATATTATATTAGGAATACATAGTAAAAAATGCAAATAGTTTCCTGAATCTTGGTAAATCAATGTTAGATTATATTGCAAATTTATGCTTCTTTGTATAGTGAGAGATTAATCACATGATAAAACTACACCATTTAAATAATTACCATGTTGTTGAATAAATACAAAAACAAAATTTTTTATTGATTATGCGCATTCTTCTTGCGCGAACGCAACCATTAGCACATTTTACTATGGTTTTATCGTTAGTTCATTAATTTTCTAACTTATTTTCTTTATAAAAGCTTGTTAAGATCACGAATCCTAAATTACTCCACCTAGTAAATAAGATAACTTTTCAGTCTCAAGGACGGCAATACAATATCTCATTTACTTTTATAGTCATCCCCACTTCTCTTTACAATTTCTCCATAATAATACAATTGATTTATTTAGTATTCTTGCTTTCACTTCATAAGTGAAAAGAGTTGTTGAGGAAAAAGCGATTTCCACCTCCTGGCTCCTTTAGTTTAAGAAGAAGCCAGTTGGTATCGTCCTAACTACTTTTTACGTAAATTGTCATATCCAGACGAGATGGGGAGAACTTTATTTTTAAAAAACATTTATCTAATTAAACTTCACATCAAATACATCTATTTTATACCAGGTGTACTTTCCTTCTTTTAACATCCAAGATACATGTAACTTTGTTGGAATTGTAATTCCATCAACTACCGCTTGCTCTTTAATTTCTCCTATACATTCCACTCGCTCAGCATTTTTATCAATATCTTTAAATCTAAGAGCACTAATCTTTTCTAAGTCTCCATTCTCCATAAAGTAAAAGATTGCAGATCCTTTTACCCCTTGATAGGTCATTGTTGCCATTGCTGAAAACTGGTCAACACTTTCCCAAGTAATAAACGAACTTAATACAGCAGAAGGGTACCATGGTATTTCAAGTAAATATCTTTGTAAGGTAGATTCATTTGCTTTCCAATTATCTGAAACATTTGCCACTGTTATTAGAGATAACAGTTTCATTATCATTGCACTCTTACCCTCTATATAAGAGTCTCTTCCAATCACATGCAGAAATGGGAGGAAACGCATATTCACATTCCATAGGAACCCTGGTTTCTCCACAGTTGTATATTGCACAGCTTCAGCTGTAGTCCACTTAACCTGAGAAGGCTTCAACTTCATAAGTCCTTTTTGCTTTAAGCTTACCTCATTTATTTTTTCTTTTCCAACTACACCGACATTTTTGAGCCATCTTTGAACTAGAAGTGGAAGGTCTTCTATCATCTCTTCCGTAACTACTTCGCTTTTATCAACTCTATTAAGTTTAGATTGAAGTATTTGAAAGTCATTCTTAGTCTGTAAGTTGAAGGACCATCCAACATAGCCAATAAGAGCACCAGCTAAAACAATAACATTGGCGATAGTACCAAACTTAGCATCTTGCCACGTAAGCATAATTAGTAATTGAGAAATAACAATAGCTATTAGACCAGGAATCCACCACCAATCCTGATTTAGTAGAAACGAAAGAAAGACAAATAAGAATAAAATTGCTGCAATCAACCATAACAAACCAATAGGTTTTGATATTTCTATAGTTAACTGATTTAACTCTACCATTGTAAATGCCTTTAAAAAACCCATTAGATGAATAAGACCATGAATTAATATTAAAAAAAGAAAGATTGCTTTCATTTGTTTCTTCTCCTTAACTTAGCACCTTAAATGCTATTTTAGTTTTCTTTTTATTGTCATACTAAAAGCCCTTTAAACAATATATTAAAATGATGATCAATTAGACGATTTCTCTGTTTTTGAGAAATATTCTTTTCAGTCAACAGTCGTATAACTAAACCAAAAGTAGAAGCCCAAATTACTTGAGCCGTAAGTTCTGAATCGAAGGCTGCATATCGATCGTTACTTATCCCTCTTTCAATGTTCTCGCATAATTTTTTAAACGCAGGATTCTTACTGGCTACCCCTTCCTCTAACAAAGCGGTCTTTTTTAATATGGAAGAATCATCACTTAACATCACAACTTTATAATATTCTGGAAAGTTTAAAGCTGCGTTAATATAGTTAATAAATATTTCTTTCATTTCTTTTTCCGGTTCCGCTTCATTTGGTTTTACTGAATCCACAGCTTCAAGTATTCGACTATAGCCCTCTCCAATTAAAATTTCAGTTATTTCGTTTTTATCTTTAAAGTAGTGATAGATAACGCCAGGAGAGTAATCAAGCGTATTAGTTATTTTACGTATCGAAAGTCCTTTAAAGCCTTCCTTTGAAATGATTTGTCTTGCTACATCCAAAATTTCATTTTTCGTTTTTTCTTGTTTACGTAATTGCCGTTCTTTATTTACCATAGGTTTCACCTCTTACATCTTCATTAAACACTGTTTAATTTTTGAATAGTGTTTAATCTTAAATTAAACTTAACCAAGTACCAAGTCAAGAACTTTGTTTACTAATGCCTATACCAAAATCTTTGATTAAGGGGTTATCTGGGTTGTGAGCGGAAGGATCAAAGGAACTACTCTGCAAGAATTACGATATTTTTTTACAAGCTTATCGATAAGTTAGTAAGAAGCAGCAAATCGTTAGAGAAGGTTTTGCGGAAATAATTCTCAGTAAGAAGAACCCATTTTTTTAATTAACAAGACCTAATTTTAAGCAGTGAAAATAAATGAAAGAACATAACATATTTTATATACTAATATGTTATGTTCTTTCTTATTCAAATAATGAAGAACCCATTAGAAATTTTGATAAATATATCTCTCCGTTATAAAGATCAAAAATTGGGTTTAAATATAACTTTTCTTCACTTAGAGATTTGATATGCTGAAATCTCAGTTACTAATTTCTGAAGAGGAATAGGGGTGTTGATTAGTAGTTTGAAATCTAATTCATCTATGTATGCCTCGCCTTTTTCTCTATCCATATTTCTGTTTCGCCATCTATTTGCCCTCTTATTTCAGACAAAGTTTTTGCATCATTCTCGTTAGCTGACCTTATGATATAACGTAAATTACGAATATCAAACCGTTTTTCATTAACCTTCATTACCTACTCCTTCTGTATATTTTTTATTAAACATTCCTGCTTCATTAGTTAAAAGTTAAACAATATTCTCGTCGTATATTACCATAAACACGTAATCCAACCGTTAACTTCCATAATTAGTGGACCTATACAATTAACCCTACAGTTAAAAATAACCAATACCCTAATGCACTGGTCATTTTTATTGAATTATTCTATGGTCTCATTTTTTATTTACGCAAATGACTTACTGCTTGCTTCGGATCCGTTGCTAAACTAATAGCAGAAATCACCGATACACCGTCTGCTCCAGCTTTTCGCACAGATGCTGCGTTCTTTTCAGTAATGCCACCGATCGCAACCATTGGTGTAGTACCAATCTGTTCACGCATCAATGTTAATCCATCTAGACCAATTGGTGTTTTCGCATCTTCTTTCGTACTCGTAGCAAAAACAGGACCTGCACCGATGTAGTCAGCCCCCTCGTTTGCTGCTTGAATCGCTTCAGAAATATTTGTGGCAGAAACACCAACAATATAAGAAGCGGGACAACGCGCTCTAACCGTTTGAATCGATTCATCATCTTGTCCCACATGCACACCAGCGGCATTTACCGCAATTGCCAGATCTACATCATCATTCACGATAAAAGGAACATTATACGAATCGCAAAGTTCTTTCATTTTACCAGCTAGCACGCGTTTCTGTTCTCCAAATGTGGCACCTGCACCTTTTTCTCGAAATTGAAACATCGTTATACCACCTTCTAATGCTTCCTTTAACACCGCCAGTGGCTCTTTTTCCCCAACATTGTTGCTTCCCATGATAAAATAAACCGCTAATTCTTTGCTTTGCAACATACTTTACTCCTCACTTAAGATGTGGTGTTTTATATTTACATTCGCTGAAACAGTTCGATTTGTTGTTTCTGCGAGTGCATCTAAGAAAGCCATTTGAAAACTTCCAGGACCATTCGCATGCTCAGTAGCTTGTTCTGCTGCTACATTATAAAACGTAACTGCAGCCGTCGCTGCTTTTACAACCGCTTCATCTGGATGCGAGGCAAGAAAAGCTGCAACAACAGAACCAAGCAAACAACCTGTTCCTGTTACTTTAGTTAGCAAGGAAGATCCATTAGAAGCTTCAAACAATTGCTTGCCATCGGTTATAACATCTGTTTTTCCAGTGACCAGTACTGGAACACCAAGTGCTTCAACCGCATGACGCGCAATCGCTTTGCCTTCCGTTATACCACTAGCATCTACCCCACGAACTTCCGCTTCTAATCCTGCTAACTGACTAACTTCTCCAGCATTACCACGAACAATTGAAACGTTCACTTCTTCTAAAATTTTGGCAGCTACTTGATTTCGATACGGCGTTGCACCGACACCAACTGGATCAAATACAACAGGAATCCCTTTCTCATTCGCTACTTTTCCTGCTTCAATCATGGCCTCCACTTGATCACTTGTTAGGGTGCCAATATTCAACAGTAACGCATCTGCATTTCTTGCCATATCTGCTGTTTCCTCGACTGCATTGGCCATCACCGGAGATGCTCCTAAGGCATATAAACCATTAGCCGTAAAATTAACGACTACTTGATTGGTGATATTGTGAATCAGTGGATTTTTGTTTCTCACTGCATCAATCATCATTGGTATTTTCATATTATTTTCCTCCTTCATTTGGTAGTCGTTGCAAACGATATCCCCAGTGATTGGTCGGACCATTACCTTTTCCAATATTCAATGGGTAACGAATAGCATCTGTAATAAATGTTTTCCCTAATTGGACTGCCTCTAAAATTGTTTTCCCTTTTGCTAGTTCAGCTGTAATCGCAGCTGAAAAGGTACAACCCGTTCCGTGCGTGTGCTTTGTTTCGAACCGATCTGCTTCTAGTAAATGGAAGGATCCATCGTAAAATATATCGATTGCTTTACCTTCTAAATGACCACCTTTTACAACTGCAGCGGTAGCACCCAATTCATCCACAATTACTTTGGCAGCTTTTTTCATCGCATCTAAGCCTTTAATCGAAAAATCAACCAATATTTCTGCCTCAGGAATATTCGGTGTGACCACCGTCGCTTTTGGTACTAAAACATCACGAATCACTTTACGTGAGCTTTCGTCCATTAATGCATCTCCACTCGTCGCTACCATGACAGGGTCAATTACATAAGGCGTATCAAATTTAGCAACATACGTCGCAATCAGTTCCATCATTTCTATAGTGGAGATCATCCCTGTTTTAATCGCATTAGGCTTAATATCTTCTATAACTGCCTTTAACTGTTGTTCAATGAAATCAATCGGCAAATCATGCACTGCTTTAACACCTTGCGTATTCTGTGCAACAGCAGATGTCTGGACACTCATACCGAACACTTCCAACTCTTGAAACGTCTTTAAATCCGCTTGAATACCGGCACCACCTGTAGGATCTGTTCCGGCAATCGTTAACGCACTTGCTATTTTTCCCATTATATAACCCTCCTATGTCTTTATGTAAACAACAAAAACCACCCCATAGAAAATGGAGTGGTTGTATTATAGAGAGATATACAGAATCATGGTGTAGTTTCATAACCGACTCCACTTTCCTACGCTGGTACAACCCAGTTCAGGTTCAAAGGGACCAAAGCACAAACGCTTTATCTCAGCCAAAGTGGCGCCCCTAGTGGTTAGTTTTTTTATTGTTAGATATATTTTTACTAAAACATGATTCATACTAATTGTCAAACATTAGGGATGTTGTTTGAGCGCCGATGATTTATGCTTGAGCGTCGATGATTTATGCTTGAGCGTCGATGATTTATGCTTGAGCGTCGATGATTTATGCTTGAGCGTCGATGATTTATGCTTGAGCGTCGATGATTTATGCTTGAGCGTCGATGATTTATGCTTGAGCGTCGATGATTTATGCTTGAGCGTCGATGATTTATGCTTGAGCGCGCGATCATCTCCAAAATCAGTCGATGATCGCCTTTTTCTGCAACAAAAAAAGCAGGATTGCTCCTGCCTAAACAAACTTCCATATTATGTGAAATACTCAATAGTCGCTTTAGGAAACAGCTTGGGAATAGTTTGCAGAAAGAGTTGTTTCATTTCGTCCTGCTCTTCATCGGTATAAACGTACTTCCAAATCCCATAACGTCCCCATTTTGTTTTTCTTTTTGTTTCATCCAATTCCAACTTTGTCATCGGATAATTTTTTTGAATGACTCGTTTAGCTGGTTTCGTGAAGCGGTGCTGGATTAATTCAAATGTTAAATCTTTCGTTGCTTCAGGGGGCAACATTTCTGCTAACTTTTCTAGCATGGTTCGATACCCCTCACGCCAGCCTTCATGTAAATAGATAGGCGCAATGATGAAGCCGAGTGGATAACCTGCTTGAGCAACTTTCACTGCAGCCTCTAGTCGCTCGTTTAATCGCGATGTTCCTGGTTCAAAAAATTTAATGACATAATCATCATTAATGCTGAAACGAAAGCGGGTCTTACCGCGATGTTCTGCATCTAACAAGTGATCCACATGGGCAAATTTTGTTACAAAACGCAGTCTGCCATGTTCCGATTGACCAAAATATTCAATCGCATTTTTTAGTGTATGTGTTAAATGATCAATCCCCACGATATCGGACGTACAAGAAGCTTCAAAACGCGTAACTTCTGGTGCGCGTTCTTTCATATATTCTTCAGCAGCAGCAAAAATCTCTTCTGTATTCACATAGGTACGGATATAGGGCTTACTCCCCATCGTTGTTTGTAAATAACAATAATGACAATGCCCCATGCATCCCGTCGCAAAAGGAATGGCATACTCGGCTGAAGGCTTGGATGTATCAAATTTCAATGTTTTTCGTAGTCCGACAACTAGAGTTGATTTTGCGTTACGATATTTTTGAAAATCATTATCCCCTGGTAAGTTACGCACTTGATTATGAGATGTGGTTTCTCTAATTTCTACATCCATATTAGCAAACTTTTCATACAATGTTTTTCCCAACGGATACTCCAATGCTTTCGGCTCAAAATAAACTATTTGCGGAACAAAGGGTCTAACCATAGTAACCCTCTACTTCCGTATCACCAAACGCTTGTTGAAAAGCTGTCTCCGCTTCTGCCGCTGATTTATAAACTGCTATCTCATCCGTCAGTGGATAATAAGTTTCATATACAAATAACGCTAATTCATTCGGTTTTTCTGGATTATTAACGACAGCAGCTTCTTGAACATTAGCTGCATCTTGAACATGGGGGTTTCGAATAATAACATAAACAACCTCCCCAGGATAATATGATCCATTCACTATTTCCATTACTATCACCTAACTTTCCTAAATTGTTAGGTTTAGTATCTCGTTATTCACAAAAAATATTTATTCAGGGACACCGATGGCATTCAAAGGCCAAATTCGAAAAACAACATCCCCTATTACAGAATCTTGTTTGATAAAGCCAAATGCGCGACTATCCTTACTGATTGGACGGTTATCACCTAAGACAAATAAGTAATCATCCGGCACGGTTGTTTCTCCAGTTATTTGCTGTAAATTAAAATTCTCGGTTAATTCTTCGTCGCCGTATGCCTCTTTATATTTATCAAGATACCTTTCTTCATACGCTTTTCCGTTGATATACAATACATCATCTTTCATTTCAACCGTATCCCCAGGTAACCCTATCACGCGCTTAACATAATTTTCATCCGTATCTGGCGAGTGAAAAGCTATTTCATCAAATCGGTTAATGGAAGTGACTTTACTAATCATGATGCGATCTCCGTCTTGAAGGGTTGGCATCATTGATTCCCCTTTTACAATAGAAGGTGTCATTAGAAATTCTCGTACAACGAATACAATGATCACCGCGATAATGATTGCTTTTAACCATGAAAATAATTCTCTTGCAATTCCTTTTCCCATATAGTCAACTTCTTTCCTTGAAATTTTTACATACCTATAATATTTAATAATAATTATAAGACTTTTCATTTTCGTTTAGCAATATATAGTATGTCGATAGTTATTTCCTTATTAGTATTTACAAAATGAAGGAACTTTTTTCAATATTTACCCGTAAACATATTATAGCACGAAAAAAGCAGGAATAATGGATGCCTTACTTGATGAATTACTCGGGGGAATAGGTGATTTTTCAATCTACTTTTACAGCCCCTTATGATTTTATCAAGAGTTGCCTAACGATAGTTGAAAGGAAAGGATTTATTTTTTGTTTACGTATCTTTCTTATTTTTATTCTTATCATACACCAAAATAGTTCGTTGTAATGGTATCCCTTTTATATTGACATTTCGTTTAATGAGTGTATAAAACTCATCATTGATCAAGAATTCTCCATTTCCTAGATAACTAACTTCTTTCTCTCGCTTTTGTAATTCTTCTTTTGTTGCTTCGATATGCTTGCTCCAATTAAAATAACGTTCATCTAGATCGATAATGATATTCTTTTTTTGATAACCCATTAACTGATTAAATAAATAGAATAACAATAATCCACCAGCTAAAAAGGCAACTAACCCCCATATCATATGACAGCCTCCTTCTCTTTTTTTTACGAAAAAGTGACAGTGCTGGTTTCAATTTTAGTTATCCTATTATTACACGCTATTCGCAACAAGTTGTCACAATTCGTTCTTTGACTTTTTGATTGGATTGTATCATGATATAGAAAGACTAAATATGCAATTAAGGAGGTGAATACAGATGACAATTGAATTGATAGGTGAATTGAATAGTGATTTGCATCCAATGTATTTTTATTTAACTTGTTACATTGCGTTAATTTGTTACTATGGTTTATTAGGTGTTACGCAATACCAGTTAACGCGACATAAAAAAGTCGTGAACAATCATTATTATGTTATTCACTTAGATCGTCAACAGCGTACTTTTATCATCGGCCAGTGTCAAGATATTCATAGCTGGATCACGATGAAAATGAAACGGAAAGAAAGCCCGGATGACGATGAAGATAATCACGCCTCCTCTTTTGTTAAACATAATCAATTAATACGAGGAGGACAAAAATGGAATCTGTATTCACTTTCTTTAAAAAATATCGGGTTATTGGGATTGCTCTAGTAGCAATAATTCTATTATCTGGTTGCCAAGCGGCTGCTTCAGGTCAACCTATCGACCCTGAAACTGCTGGTTTTTTTGATAAGTATTTTGTATTAACTTTTTCTAAAATCATCAAAGGGGTAGCTTCTTTTCTAGGCGGTAGCTACGGGGTATCTATTGTTGTAGTTACGTTAATTGTTCGTCTAGCTTTAATGCCACTTATGTTAAAACAATCGAAAAAAAGCTATGAGATGCGCGATAAGATGGCGGTTTTAAAACCTGAAATGGATGCTATTCAAGCAAAATATAAAGGAAAAAAAGACACCGATTCGCAGAGAAAAATGCAACAAGAAACAATGGAATTGTATCAGAAACATCATTTCAACCCAATCGCTTCGATGGGATGTCTGCCGATGATTATCCAATTCCCTATTCTAATCGGATTCTATTACGCGATTCGGACAACGCAAGAAATTGCGCAACACAGTTTTCTTTGGTTTAATTTAGGGCAGCCAGACTTAGTTATGCCGTTTGTTGCTGCAGCTATTTATTTCATGCAATTTAAAGTCTCGCAACTTGGAATGGAGCCTAGTCAGAAAAAACAAATGGCAATTATGGGGTTGATCTCGCCGATCATGATCGGTTTTGTTTCATTTAATGCCCCAGCTGCTTTGCCTTTATATTGGGCTGTAGGTGGTTTATTCTTAATCATTCAGCAGCTAATCTCCAAAAAATTATATATGCCAAAACCAAGTGTAGCACCAGCAAGTGCTGGTCAATAACCATAAAAAAATCCTCGTTTGATCTATACGCAAACGAGGATTTTTCTCTATTATACTGCTGTTGCTATTACTTCAACATTAATGTTACCACGCGTTGCTTTTGAATATGGGCAGAAGTCATGTGCTTTTTTCGCTAAGTCTTCTGCTTCCGCTTGTGATACACCTTTAATTTCTACGTTTAATCGTACACCGATTTGAAAACCGTTATCTTCTGGATCTTCCATTAAACTAACATCCGCAGTAACGGTAGAATCGATGTCTTTATCTTCTCTGGAAGCTATTAAATTAAGCGCTCCATCATAACAAGCTGAATATCCAGCAGCGAATAATTGTTCAGGATTTGAACCTTTTTCACTTGATCCAGATCCGGGTTGCACTAGGTTTAAATCAATTAAACCATCATCTGATTTAACATGACCTTCACGGCCACCTTTTGCAGTTGCATGAGATGTAAACATTACTTTACTCAATGGAAACACTCCTTTTATTATAATTTTCCAATTAATATTTTACGTCCTATGGGGAGTATTCCTTATACGAATTGAATTTAAACTTTATTTTTAAATTTTTTTATAATTGTTATTACTACAGTGAAACAAATAGAATACACAGTCTGGCACTCAGAGTAAGCCTTTTGTTATTATACCTTTTCTCATTTAATATTTTACCTATTTTTAGACAATTTGTACTGAAACAGAGCCTTCAAATGACTAGATAAAGTCAAGCCTAATGCGATTCTAGATTTTTAATTTTAGCATGATTAAGAAGTGCATGTTACAAGCTGCTTCATTAAAATGAAACAGCTCTTTACTCATCCTTAATTGTTATTTAATTTTTTCTTCGGTTTTGTAGATATAACAATACGCCAGCTATAGTTAATACTATAAAGCCTATCGCGAGATAATTAAATGTACTTGTCGCTGTATTTGGTAATTTTTTTTCACTAAATTTGCCTTCGTTTTCATCTTTTTCTTTTTTATCCTTCTCGACATCTTCATTAGTTATCGGACTATCAGCATCTTGATGGTTTGAATCCTGCTCCCCTACTATTTCTTCATCATTATTTACTGAACCATTTTCATTTGATTCATCACCGGTATTATTTTCCGCTAATGTTTGGTCACCAAGCCATTCCATAATTGATATTGATTCTCCATCAATTATTGTCGTTGGGTCGTTGTTATACACATAAATCCACGAGAAGTGACCCATGTATTCATAAGGATCACCATTTTCATCTGTATATAGGCCTGTTTTATCTACTACATTGTCATATAGACTAATATGAACATCTGCCCCTTTATCTAACAAACGCTCATATGTTGGAATAACCGTTGTTTTAGGATCAACAGTTGTATCGTTTTTAGCATGAACAAACCATATTGGTGTTTTGGCTAACGAAGCGATGCCTTCATCAGTAATTAAGTCATCTTGCAATGCTTCACATGTTGGGATTCCTGCGGCAAAATAATCTGGGTAGTCACGAAGCATGAGCATTGTCATGTAACCACCATTGGAATCCCCACCAAGATAAATTCTGTTAGGATCAATATCTGGGTTATTTTCAACATAATCTTCAATCAATAACTTTAAAGCGTCCTGATAAATAGAAGTACCATCGCCAAATCTATCAAAACCATCCATCCACATTGTTGGTGTTTGTGGCGCTAAAATATACGCATTATCAAGATGTTCTTGAATGTCATCTGTGATAAAGTTAACTACTTTATTGCCGCCAATTGCGACCGTCGGATCTGTACCCCCTTCACCTGCACCATGCAACCAGATAAATAATGGATTTTTTCCGTCGTCTTCTGGTGGTGAATAATCAGCATATGCTAACGTAGTATCCTCATATGTTTTTGTTCCTGTGTTAAAATCATCAACTAGTAATCGTCTTTCACCAGCAAAATCATTCATGACTAGGCCTTTAATCGTTTTTGATTCGGTAATGATGTCTTCTACTTGATAAACAGTTACATTATAATCAATCCAATCATTATGCCCTGTGCCCGTGAAGTCATAATTCATTGGAGAGGATAATGAAATATTCGGTCCATATGTCATTTCTATAACAGCATAACTACCTGTACCTTCTGATACCGGATTTCCATCTACATCAGAAACATAGCTATCTCTAATTGTACGATAGCCATCCTCTAAGAAAGAAGGATCAAGCCTAGCATCATTTCTTGAAACATGAACTTTAAATGTGGATTCATCTACTGTATTAGTTGGAACGTCTTCACCTAAATCTACAATAACCTTGGTAACTGCAGGCCCCCAGTCTTCAATAGACACTACAGTTTCATAACTATTTAATTCATTTGTTTTACTAGCAAGCCACTCTAAAAGTGTAATTTCTTCACCATCAATAACTTGAGTTGGGTCATTATTATACACATAAATCCATGAGAAGTGGCCCATGTATTCATATGGATTACCGTCTTCTTCTGTATACAACCCTGTTTGATCGACCACATTGTCATATAGGCTTAAGTATACTTCTGCTCCAGCTTTTTTTAAACGTTCGTAGGTTGGAATAGTATTATTTTCAGGATCAACGACTGTATCGCTTTTAGCATGCGTAAACCACATTGGCGTTTTTGCTAAAGCAACAATATCATCATCAGTGAGTAAATCATCTGCTAATGGCTCACACGTTGGAAATCCAGCTGCGAAGTAATCTGGGTAGTCACGAAGCATGAGCATTGTCATGTAACCACCATTGGAATCCCCACCAAGATAAATTCTGTTAGGGTCAATATCTGGGTTATTTGCAACATAATCTTCAATCAATGACATTAAAGTGTCCTGATAAATAGAAGTACCATCGCCAAATCCATCAAAACCATCCATCCACATTGTTGGTGTTTGTGGCGCTAAAACATAAGCGTCCTCAAAATGTGATTGATTTTCATCGCTTATAAAGTTTACTGCTTTATTTCCTGAAATAGCAACAGTAGGATCTGTACCCCCTTCACCAGCACCATGTAACCAGATAACTAGGGGGTTTTTCTTACCATCTTCTTCAGGTGAATAGTCAACATACGTTAACGTCTTATCACCATACGTAGCTTCACCTGTATCAAATTGATCTACTATTTTACGAGTCTCCTTTGCCAGAGTATCAATCACTAGTCCAGAAACAGGTTGATCTTCTGTAGTGATATCTTCTTTTTGTGTAATGGTATAGCTATAATCTATCCAATCATTATGTCCTGTGCCCGCAAAATCATAGTTCATTGCATTACCTAACGTAACCGTAGGACCAATTTCCATTTTTAATACAGCGTAAGTACCTGTTCCTGACTCCAATTTATTTCCACCAGCATCAGAAACATAAGCATCAATTACTGTTCTAGTACCTTCAGCAACTGTTGGCGTGTCTAATCTATCGTCTGTTAGCAAAACATCCACATTAAACGTGTCTACTGTAACAGCATCAAATGGAACCTCAGTACCCAAATCAACCAATACTTCTGTAATCGCTGGTCCCCAATCCTCTATTTCAATGACAGTGCTATAGGAGAGGTCTTTGTCAGCCTTTACTTCAAGATTTAAACTAGAGAAAACGAAAGCAGCGCTCACTAATATGAGGGGGTAAATGACCTTATTCAAGTTAAAATCCATTTTTTCAACTCCCTTTACTTTATGGTTAAATCATTTAACTGTTTTACAAAAAGTGAAAATAAGGAAGAGAATTCTTGAGTTATAGAATTGATTTCAGGCTAAGGTAAGCGTTCTTCTATGAAGGAAGTTCATAAATCATTAAGGTTTGTTTGACACTAGTTGTATCGATAAAAGTTGCAACAGCTACTTGTTAATATTGCTGTTTTTCTTTACCTCCTTTACAAACTTTAATAGTTTTTTTATAACACTGTCAGCCCTTTCTTGAATCAATAAGAAAGCGCTTAAAATTAGCTTAACGCACAGACTGTGAAAGCGCTATCAATTAAAGGTTTAGAGGGAGTAACTTATAGTTGATGTAAAGAAACTTACACTTTTCTACTCTATAAAAAAGAGCTTCCAATAAATAACGGTGGTGGGTAAAATAACTCACGAACGTTATTTTTCTTTATTTATATAGAAAAAAAGCGAGAATCCCTATAGAATTAAAGTCAATGAAAACCAATTTAGAAAGCGTACTCACTTGTCTATATCTATGTACCATCATATAAGAAAATTACTAGATATTCAGGACGAACATATTACATTTGAGGATAATTGTGTGACTACGAAAATCTATAACAGGGTAACGAAGAAGGATATCACTGGTCGTTTAACGTATGAACCAACGCGTTGCCTAAAGTGTGGGAGTAAAAAAGAATGTGCTTCGATTTATAACGATTTTAATTCTCCACCAACGTTATTTGACAAAGAACCAAAAAAGAAGCCAAAAAATGGCTTCTTTTAAGAGATAACTTTCACTCGATTTAGAATATCTTCTGCATTCTTTACACGATCGTCTGTTGGAGGTTCCACACCTTCCAACGGATAAGCAAGGCCTAGATTCTCCCACTTATAAACACCTAATTTATGGTATGGTAGTACTTCAATTTTTTCTACATTGTTTAATGTAGCAATAAAATCAGATAATCGTTGTAAATATTCATCATTATCACTACCACCAGGAACTAGTACATGGCGTATCCAAACAGGTATATTCTTAGAATCTAAATAGTTGGCCATATCAATAATATGTTCATTTGACATGCCTGTTAATTCTTTGTGTTCTACCGGATCAATATGTTTTAAATCTAGTAAAATTAAGTCAGTTAATTCTAATAAGTTATCTAAGTTTTTCATAAAACGAGGAGAACGACTAAAACATCCGGCCGAACTATCGATTGTTGTATGGACACCAAGTTTCTTAAGCTCTGCAAATAGCTCAACTAAAAACTCAGCTTGTAACAACGGTTCGCCTCCACTTACTGTCACTCCACCACCAGTTGCTTGGAAGAAAGGGATATAATCTTTAATATCATTCACTAGCTCCTGCACAGACATTTCTTTTCCTTCCCCCATTTTCCATGTATCAGGGTTATGACAAAACTTGCAACGTAATAAACACCCTTGTGTGAAAATGACATAACGTAAGCCAGGACCGTCTACTGTACCACACGTTTCTATTGAATGAATTCGACCTTTCATGTTGTTCGCCCTCCTCGTTAAAATTAGTAGTAAGGAGGAGTTTCCTCCTTACTACTTAACCTTACATACTTTCATGGAATGTACGGTTGATAACATCAATTTGTTGTTCTCTTGTTAATTTAATAAAGTTAACTGCGTATCCAGATACACGGATAGTTAATTGCGGATATTCTTCTGGATGATCCATCGCATCTAATAATGTTTCACGATCAAATACGTTAACATTTAAATGGTGTCCATGTTTTACTACATAACCATCTAACATACCAGCAAGATTTGCTTTTCTTGTTTCTTCATCTTTACCTAATGCTTTTGGTACGATAGAGAATGTATTAGAAATACCATCTAATGAATATTCATATGGCATTTTAGCTACAGAGCTTAAGGAAGCTAAAGAACCGTTTTTATCGCGACCATGTAATGGGTTAGCACCTGGTGCAAATGGTTCGCCTGCTTTACGTCCATCTGGTGTATTACCAGTTTTCTTACCATACACAACATTTGAAGTAATTGTAAGAATAGATTGTGTATGAACAGAATTACGGTACGTATGATGTTTTTTAATTTTGTTCATGAATGTTTTCACTAAATCAGCTGCAATATTGTCTACGCGATCATCGTTGTTACCGTATTTAGGAAAATCTCCTTCAATTTCGTAATCAACAACAAGACCATCTTCATCGCGAATTGTTCTTACTTTTGCGTATTTAATTGCGCTTAATGAATCAGCAACAACAGAAAGACCCGCAATACCACAAGCCATTGTACGCAATACTTCACGATCATGTAATGCCATTTCAATTCGTTCATAGCTATATTTATCATGCATGTAATGGATAATGTTTAGTGCATTTACATATAAGCCAGATAGCCAGTCTAATAGCGTATCGTATTTTTTCATTACTTCGTCATAATCTAGATATTCAGAAGTAATTGGTGCATAGTTTGGTGCAACTTGGATTTTAAGTTTTTCATCTACACCACCATTGATTGCATAAAGCAATGCTTTTGCAAGGTTGGCACGTGCACCGAAGAACTGCATTTGTTTACCAATACGCATTGCGGATACACAACATGCAATACCGTAATCATCGCCATAGTGTTCACGCATCATGTCATCATTTTCATATTGAATCGAGCTTGTTTTGATTGACATATTTGCACAATATTTTTTGTAGTTGTCAGGTAACTTCGTAGACCAAAGTACAGTTAAGTTTGGTTCTGGAGCTGGACCTAAGTTATCTAACGTATGCAAGAAGCGATAAGAGTTCTTCGTTACTAATGGACGACCATCTTCAGCAATACCACCTAGAGATTCTGTTACCCAAGTTGGATCTCCACTAAATAATTCATTATATTCTGGTGTTCTTGCAAATTTAACAAGACGTAGTTTCATAACGAAATGATCGACTAATTCCTGTGCTTCTTCCTCTGTCATAACACCATTTTGAATATCTCTCTCGACATAGATATCTAAGAAAGTAGATACACGACCAAGACTCATTGCTGCCCCATTTTGCTCTTTAATAGCAGCTAAATAACCAAAGTACAACCATTGGAAAGCTTCTTGCGCAGTATTTGCTGGTTTTGAAATATCAAAGCCATAACTTGCACCAAGTTGTTTCAATTCTTGTAATGCTCGAATTTGTTCTGATGTTTCTTCACGATCACGGATGATATTATCTGTCATTGTGCCATCGCCAATTAAGTTAAGTTCTTTTTTCTTTTCAGCGATTAAATGATCAACACCATATAAAGCTACACGACGATAATCACCAATAATACGCCCGCGACCATATGCATCAGGTAAACCTGTTACAACACCAGCTTTTCTTGCTGCTCTAATTTCTGGCGTATAGGCATCAAACACCCCTTGGTTATGTGTTTTACGGTAATCTGTAAACGTTTTAACTACTTCATCATCTAATTTAAATCCATAAGATTCTGCCGCAGATACTGCCATACGAATACCACCAAATGGTTGTAAAGAACGTTTGAAAGGTTCATCCGTTTGAACACCAACCACTTTTTCTTGTTCTTTGTTTAAGTATCCTGCACCATGTGATGTAATAGTTGATACGATTTTTGTATCTAAATCATATACACCACCATTTTCACGTTCTTTTTTAGTCAATTCCATCACTTTGTCCCATAATGCTTTGGTTGCATCTGTTGGACCTGCTAAGAATGATTCATTTCCTTCGTATAACGTAAAGTTCTTTAAAATAAAATCACGTACATCAATTTCTTTTTGCCATCTACCTTCACGGAAGCCATCCCAAGGATTTCGTTGTGAAACCTCTTCTGCTACTTTCATTTCATTTACCTCCTCAATGTTTATGTTTGTGTAATGTTGCACAAACTTTTAACTTAATTTGATTATATACCTTTCTGTATAAAAAAGAAAGTGAAAAACATCACATTTTTAAACTGTTATATTAAATGTTCTTAAAATGTTCAAAATTTAACACGTTTCGGTTTTATGATAAGATACTTTTACTGAATACGAATACACAGTTGATAAACCAACAAAAATCATGGTGATTATAAGTAATACAATAACTTATTTATTTCAACACAGATAATCTGTACTATACTGTTATACAAATTCACAAAAATACGACTAATACAGAAAACAACATCTATTTATTAAAAAACAAAAAAAGTTCTGATCGATTTGATCAAAACTTTTTTTGTTTTTGTTGCCTTACGCTTTTGAATTTTGTCTATTTGCTTGTTCTTGTGGGTTTGTTCCAGTAATAAAAAAGGATAATACTAGTCCAATAATAGTTAAGCCTGTTGCTACATAAAATGCCACATTAACGCCATGAATCAAATCACTTGTTGCATTACTAATTTGCGAAGTAGTCATAACAGTTACTAAAATCGCGGTTCCAATTGAACCAGCAACTTGTCTTAATGTATTGTTCATTGCCGTCCCATGCGCAATTAAATGTACAGGCAATTGGTTTAATCCAGCAGTTGTAACTGGCATCATAACCATAGACATTCCAAACATACGGATACCAAATACGACAGTTAAGAAAACCAGTGAAGTATCTGCTGATAGATTAGTAAACAAGAAGGTAGTCACTGTCATCACTGATAAACCGATAATCGCCAAGTACCTCGCACCAATTTTATCAAAAATCCTTCCGGTTACAGGCGACATTAATCCCATTAAAATCGCTCCTGGCATAATCATAAGTCCAGACTCTAAAGCAGAGAAATCAGCATATTGTTGCATATAAATAGGTAGAATTGTTTCTGAACCAATTAACCCCATAAACACAATCATACCGATTACGGTTCCAATGGTGAACATTTTAGATTTCAGCACGCGAAACTCTAAAATCGGTTGCTTTAGTTGGAATTGACGGCGAATAAATAGGATTAGCGCAACAATACCAACCACTATTGAAATTAACACTTGTGGCGCTAACCAGTTCCCGTCTCCGTTTCCTGCACTACTAAAACCAAACAGTAAACCGCCAAATCCTAACGTAGAAAGTATAATAGATAAAATATCTAATTTCGGGAACGTCCGCTCTGTCACATTTTTCATAAAAATATACACTAAAATAATATCAACTATAATAATTGGTAAAATAATGAAAAACATGGTTCGCCACGGATATGTCTCTACAATCCAACCAGATAGTGTTGGACCAATTGCAGGTGCGAAAGAGATTACTAATCCGACCGTTCCCATAGCTGTCCCCCGTTTGTCAATTGGAAATATTGTTAAAAATACAGTCATCATTAACGGCATCATAATTCCTGCACCCGCAGCTTGAACAACTCTTCCTACCATTAGTAAAGGAAATGTTGGCGCAATCCCGCATATTAGTGTTCCTAATGCAAAGATGAATAATGCACTCAGTACAAGTCTTCTTGTCGTAAATGTCTCTATTAAAAATGCTGTTATCGGAATCATTACCCCGTTAACTAGCATAAAGATCGTGGTTAGCCATTGGGCAATATTTTCACTGATCTGAAAGTCTTCCATCACGTGTGGTGTCGCTGTAGCAAATAAGGTTTGATTTAAAATAGAAACAAATCCACCAGCTAACAGGACAAGTACAATTGGCGTTCGGTTAAAATTTTGAATATTTTCATCTGTCATCTTGCCACCCCTTTGTTGTTAACTACTCCCTAATCTGTTTTAATAATTTATCTATTATATTGAGTTCATTCCCTTCACCTAATTGTTTTTGCAAAAATAAATATAATGATTGTAATAAGTACATTCTAGGGGATTTCTCCAGTAATTCTTGTTCAAAAAGTTGAATGGTCTCTTTTAGTACTTGATAGGTTCCATCGGTTACATCTACTTTTTTAGCTATTGTTGTTTTTAACTTATTTAGCTGCTGGATTAATTTTTCTTCTGTCGTCCCCTGTTGTTTTTCTTGAGCAAAAACATAATGAGACATGTGTTGTTCTTGAATAACTGGTTGTTGATCCTTTCTTGTCTCAATAACAGCATCCATACTACTTACAATAAACGTAGCTACTTCACTAGAGGAAAGTGTCTTTTTCCCTTCAATAATAAAGGAAACATATTCTTTTAGTATGCCTTGAAATACCATAACCATATCCCAAATAATGGGTTTAATTGGTTCGCCGTACACTTTTAATAACATTTCTCGATGCCAGTCCAACAATTCTGCACGTACTTGTTGAAGCATAGGCTGTAGATGTTTATTTCTTTCTAATAGTAGCGATTTAGTTATAAGATTAAAGTAATTTTTATTGCCTAATATCCCTTCAAATTCAACTTCAATGGTTTTTTTCAATTTTTCCTTTGGTGTGAGTAACTGGTCAATAGCAATGTGTTTGGCTCGTTCCACCATATTTTCATGATTTTCCATAAAAACGTCGACAAGTAGTGTTTCTTTTGACTCAAAATATTTATATAGTAACCCTTTTGATACACCGGCTTGGTCAGCTATTTCTTGCATGGAGGTTTCATGATAACCCCGATTAGCAAAGAGCTTAATCGTCACTTGCATCACCTTTGCTTTTCGATCTTCCATGCTTTTCCTCCTTTCACTTATACCGGTGTGACTATGCGGTCATTTTTATACTCATTAGTTTAATTCCAACGTACATTATAGGCATGAATTAAAAGGATTGTCAATTTAAGCACATTCACTTCTTAATAATTGCTTCATATACATAACTAGATACTATATTAAGGGGGCTACTATCATGTCTAAAACGCAAGAATTTCCAACCTCTTTTCCATCCCAGCACCAACCTGTACAACCCGGTATTGAATCTTTAATGGTGCCACGCCCAATAATTGAATCTTCTTCCTATAAAGGCGCTAGGAAATTAACAGATAAAGTAGCGATTGTTACCGGTGGGGACAGCGGTATTGGCGCGGCTGTGTCGATTGCTTTTGCAAAAGAAGGTGCAGATGTTGTGATTCCATATTACAGTAGTTATGAAAATGAGGATGCGTTCCGAACAAAAGAACGAATTGAATCATTCGGAAGCAACTGTATGTTATTGACTGGTGATTTAAAATCTGAACAGAACTGCAAGCAAGTAATTAATGAAACAATTAATCATTTTGGCAAATTAAATATTTTAGTTAATAATCATGGCGTTCAATTCCCTCAAGATCATATTAGTGATATTTCAACAGAACAGTTGTTACTTACTTTTCAGACAAATATTCTTTCTTATTTCTTTTTAACTAAAGCAGCCATACCTTATCTAACAAAAGGAGATGCGATTATTAATACAGCTTCGATCGTAACGTATGAAGGAAATGACAAGCTACTGGACTACACCGCAACGAAGGGAGCAGTAGTTGGTTTCACAAGGGCTCTCTCCCAACAATTAGCTTCTGACGATATTCGCGTAAATGCAGTAGCACCAGGTCCGATTTGGACACCGCTTATCCCGAGTAGTTTTTCAGCAGAATATATTGAAGCAACATTTGGTAAAACCATTCCATTTAAACGAGCAGGTCAACCGGTTGAATTGGCTCCTGCTTATGTCTACTTAGCAAGCTCAGATTCATCTTATGTTTCTGGTCAGGTCATACATGTAAATGGCGGTGCCATGGTAAGTTCTTAGTAGATAGCCGTTTTACTTTACTTTGCCTGTAAAAGTTGCCATTATAGATACTGGAGGTGGATCAAATATGCAAAACTTTGTATTTCAAAATCCAACAAAATTAATTTTTGGCAAAGGAACGATTGAACAATTACAACAGGAAATACCACAATACGGTAAAAATATATTGTTAGTCTATGGTGGCGGTAGTATTAAACGAAACGGTTTATACGACCAAGTAATGAACCAACTACAAGCGTTTGACGCTAATGTATTTGAATTATCAGGCGTTGAACCTAATCCACGTGTAACGACAGCACGCAAAGGAATTGAAATTTGCAAATCTGAAAACATTGATTTCATTCTAGCGGTCGGTGGCGGTAGTACAATTGACTGTACGAAAGCAATTGCTGCTGGTGCAAAATCAGAGCATGATATTTGGGATATCGTAACGAAGAAGGCGCAAGCTGAGGATGCACTTCCATTCGGAACTGTCCTGACACTTGCGGCAACTGGTTCTGAAATGAACGCAGGTTCTGTTATTACAAACTGGGAAACAAAAGAAAAGCATGGTTGGGGTAGTCCACATACTTTCCCTCGTTTTTCTGTTTTAGATCCGGTTAATACATTCTCTGTACCGAGAGATCAGACCATCTATGGCATGGTAGATATGATGTCTCATGCGCTTGAGCATTATTTCCACCCAGAGAAAAATACACTCTTACAAGATCGAATGATCGAAGGCTTACTACGCACTGTCATCGAAACAGCGCCAAAACTTCTAGAAGATCTAGAAAATTATGAACACCGTGCTACTATTCTATACAGCGGAACAATGGCTCTTAATGGTATGCTTAGCATGGGATATGCTGGAGATTGGGCAACACACAATCTTGAACATGCGGTATCAGCTGTCCATGACATTCCACATGGCGGCGGATTGGCTATTCTATTCCCTCATTGGATGGAACATACATTAGACACAGATGTTGCACGTTTCAAACAACTTGCTGTTCGTGTATTTGATATTGACGCGGAAGGTAAATCAGATAAAGAAGTTGCACTTGAGGGTATTCACGCATTACGCGATTTCTGGAACAGCATTGGTGCACCATCTCGTCTAGCTGATTATGATATTAATGAAGACAGTGTAGAAGAAATGGCCGATAAAACGGTTATTGCAAGACCTCAATTCGGGAATTTCAAATCTTTAACAAGAGATGACGCTGTTTCTATTTATCAAGCAAGCTTATAAATAATACATGAAAAAGACGCTGGGACATAACTAAATCAAAAGAACTAGCATCCGAACATTCTAAATAAAGCATAGGCAACATACGTAGACGCCTGTGGGAAAAGCGCGAGCCGAAGATCCACTGTGCGAAGTGGCTAGAAGTTAGACTAAACCCGTCACGTCCTGTGTGTCCGAGGCCGCGCCCACGGAAAGCGAAGTATTTTGTCGAAGCGTTATGTGTGCGGCAGACTTTAATGTTCGAATATTTCTTGTTCAGTTACTTTTTTGTCCCGCCCTTTTTCGGTCAACAAAATAGGAAATGGTTTTATTCGTTGCGTATAATTCTCTATTTTCTTCTTATATTATATGTAGAAATAATCAGGAGGTATAACTAAATGGATAACCAAAAAATGAAAGAAACGGTACTGAAAATACTCGAAGATCATCAAATCGGAACACTTGCTACGGTTGAAAATAATAAACCTTATTCCCGCTATATGACTTTTTTTAATGAAGCATATACCTTATACACTGCAACAAACAAGGAAACCCATAAAGTAGAAGATATAGAAGAAAACCCAAATGTCCACATTTTAATTGGCTACACATTTGATGGTATTGGGGATGAATTTCTTGAAATTGAAGGTAAAGCTGAAATCCACGATGAAGAAGCAATGAAACATAAATTATGGAATGATCATCTAAAATCTTGGTTCTCTGGTCCAGATGATCCTAACTATATTGTTTTGAAAATTACACCAGTTGAAATTCGTATAAGAAACACCAAAGATAAAAACGTACATCGTCTAGATTTTAGTAATTAAGGCAACAAGGTGAAAAACAATAATTTTTTACTTCCTCATGACAAGCTATTTTACATTTAGTTCACTTGGTGAAAAACAATTTCCCAAGTGAACTCTCTGTATAAACGATAATCTGTCCTATCTATTAGCTATACTATCAACTGATTTTACAATGATAATTTATAAAACGAATGCTACCCTCCCCCTTTCCGCTAAGTCTATTTACTTCCATACGATTGAAGCATTTCTGATAAAGCAATATTACATATCCACCAATTAAACCCATAGATTGAATAGCTACAGACCTAATTCGCGATTGCAATTTTTGCTTCGTTTCCCTTGTAAGCGTTTTATTTGTGAATAATTTCACAAAGACGTCACAAATCTAGTATTTTGTAAACGCTAACAGGTGATATGATGTAATCAGAAAGACAGGAGGGGTGATAAAAAGTGATTTTGAAACATTGGAAAGATTTTAGTACAGATGCTGAATTATATTCCCAAGAAAATTTTGAACGACAAGTTGGCGACACCTTTGAAGCCATGCATGTGGAAGAAAATCAGGATATACCGAATTACATCTGGACAAAACAATACGTTATCATCATCAAGCCAAATACCCGGATGATAAAGGATGTAGCTTTTGTCAAAGTACCCCGTAACCCAGTTAAATAGTTGGTTATTATTTTGAGTTATTATGCTCAATACTTCACATAAAATTAGGAGGGATTTTAAATGGTAACAAAAGTAGAAAAGAAACAAGAGAGTACCGTTGCTGAACGCATTGACACATTGGTAAAAAACGCACAAACCGCATTGAGTGAAATGAGAAAATTGGATCAAGAGCAAATTGACAACATCGTAAAAGAAATGGCTTTAGCTGGTTTGGATCAACACATGCCACTAGCAAAACTAGCTGTAGAAGAAACAGGTCGAGGTGTTTATGAAGATAAAATTATTAAAAACATCTTCGCTACTGAATATGTTTATCATAATGTGAAATATGATAAAACAATTGGCGTCATTAGTGAAAACGAACAAGATGGTATGGTTGAAATTGCAGAACCGATTGGTGTTATTGCTGGGGTAACTCCGGTTACAAACCCAACATCAACTACTTTGTTTAAATCAATTATATCTATAAAAACTGGTAACCCTATTATCTTTGCTTTCCACCCATCAGCACAAAAATGTAGCTCACAAGCTGCGAAAGTGGTTTATGATGCAGCAGTAAAAGCTGGAGCACCAAAAAATTGTATTCAATTTATTGAAAAACCATCTATTGAAGCAACACAAAGTTTAATGAAACATGATGGTGTAGCAACTATCTTAGCAACTGGTGGTCCTGGAATGGTTAAATCCGCATACAGCTCTGGTAAACCTGCTTTAGGTGTAGGTGCTGGTAATGTTCCTTGCTATATTGAAAAAACAGTAGAAGTAAAACGCGCTGTTAATGATGTTATTTTATCAAAAACATTTGATAATGGTATGATTTGTGCATCTGAACAAGCAATTATTGTAGATAAAGAAATTTATAATGAAGTGAAACAAGAAATGATTGATAATAACGTATATTTCTTAAGTGCTGCTGAAAAAGCAAAAGTAGAAAAACTAGTTATTAATGAAGAAACTTGTGCAGTTAACCCTAAAATTGTTGGTATGAAACCAGTAAAAATAGCTGAAATGGCAGGCGTAAAAGTACCAGAAGATACAAAAATTTTAGTAGCTGAATTAACAGGTGTCGGTCCAAATCACCCACTATCTCGTGAAAAACTTAGCCCAGTTCTTGCTGCATATAAAGTAAACAGTAGTGAAGAAGGAATTAAACGTGCGGAAGAAATGCTTGAATTTGGTGGATTAGGACACTCAGCAGTCATTCATTCAAACAATCAAGAAGTAATCGATGCATTTGGTGCAAAAATGAAAGCAGGTCGTGTTATCGTAAATGCTCCTTCTTCTCAAGGTGCAATCGGTGATATCTATAATGCCTACATGCCATCTCTAACACTTGGTTGCGGTTCTTATGGTGGCAACTCTGTATCAACCAACGTAGGTGCAGTTCACTTAATCAACGTGAAAAAAATGGCTAAAAGGAATGTTAATATGCAATGGTTCAAAGTTCCACCAAAAGTTTATTTCGAAAAAAATTCAGTACAATATCTTGCAAAAATGCCTAAGATCTCAAAAGCATTTATCGTTACTGATCCTATGATGGTGAAATTAGGATATGTTGATAAAGTACTTTATAACTTACGTAGACGTCCTGATTATGTTCACTGTGAAATTTTCTCTGACGTAGAACCTGATCCATCTAAAGACACTGTTATGCGTGGTGCAGCTGCGATGGATGCATTTCAACCAGATGTTATTATTGCACTTGGTGGTGGATCTGCAATGGATGCAGCCAAAGGAATGTGGTTATTCCACGAACACCCAGATACAGACTTTAATGGCTTAAAACAAAAATTCTTAGATATTCGTAAACGTGTATACAAATATCCTGAATTAGGTCAACGTGCACAATTTGTTGCTATTCCTACAACATCTGGTACTGGTTCTGAGGTTACATCATTCTCTGTTATTACAGATAAAGAAAACAATGTAAAATACCCATTAGCTGATTATGAATTAACACCAGACGTAGCGATTATTGATCCACAATTCGTAATGACTGTACCAAAAACGGTAACAGCAGATACTGGTATGGACGTATTAACACACGCAATTGAAGCCTATGTTTCTAACATGGCTAACGATTATACAGATGGTCTTGCAATCAAAGCAATTCAACTTGTATTTGAATACTTACCACAAGCTTATCATGATGGAAGTAATGAATTAGCAAGAGAAAAAATGCACAACGCTTCTACCATTGCAGGTATGGCATTTGCGAATGCATTCTTAGGTATTAACCATAGTCTTGCACACAAATTAGGGGCAGAATTCCATATTGCACACGGCCGTGCTAATGCTATTCTAATGCCACACGTTATTCGCTACAATGCGAAAAAACCAACGAAATTTGTGTCATTCCCTAAATATAAATACTTTATTGCTGACAAACGTTATGCAGAAATTGCTAAAGTATTGGGATTACCAGCAAGTACAACAGAAGAAGGTGTAGAAAGCTTAGTTCAAGCGATCTACAATTTGGCTAAAGAATTAAACATCCCTATGAGCATTGCTGAAAACGGCGTAGACAAAAAAGACTTTGAAGCTAGAGTTGATTACCTTGCTGATCGTGCATTTGAAGATCAATGTACAACAGCAAACCCTAAACTTCCTTTAGTAACAGAGTTAGCTGAAGTTTACCGCAACGCTTTTAAAGGATAAGTTAACACTTGATTAAGCAGAATGGCGCTCCTCATCCTAATCAGATGGGGAGCGCCATCTTTTTTTGTTTATATTAATAATTGAGTGTTATTTTTTATAAATCTCGTGCGTTTCATCCCGCGATTTTTTTATTATCAATTTTTATAGACCGTGTGCGATTACCCTTCTTCCTAACTTGAGAAAATGTAAAACCTCCCCCATCCCTCAAGTATGTTTCACTATTTAAAATGGTTCTCTGTCAAATGTGGTGGTGTCATTTTCACTCCATCATCTCTTTTATTACACTTACATTATTAATCATACTTGTACCGGAACCGCAGGGGAAATATACTCGCTTTCCTCGGGCACACAGGACGTGAGTCAGTTAGACGTTGTCACAGGACGTGACGGTTTTCGTCTAACTTCTAGCCGCTTAGCCAAGTGGAACTTCGGCTCGTGGGACTGCGATTACTCGTCCCATCGAAAACATTTGCTGTTCCCGTAGGAGTCTCGCATATTTCCTCTGCTAAGGTACACGCTTCTTATCTCTTGAGGCCCCAGTATCTTCTTTTTCAATCGCTCAAAACGCTTAATGCCCTAAGATATGCATTTGGTCACTTTTATTGTGTTGTTCACCCCCTCAATATATCCATTATTAAAGAGGGGTTGCGTGTATTTTTTTCTTCGAGGGAAGCTTTGAGAAATCAAGGGATACCACCACATTTAGTATAGAACCTTTAAAATTCACGTTGATTATATAAGTGAATGCTTATATAATTATAACTATATTTAAAAGGAGGTCATTTCTATGCAAACAACTACTATAAAAATAGATAGTGCAGCTATTGTTTTAAAATTGTTAGGCGACAAAACACGCCTAACAATGGTGAAACTACTAGAAACACATAATTGTTGTGTTTGTGAATTTGTTGAAATTTTTCAAGCAAGTCAACCTTCGATTAGTCAACACTTACGCAAGCTCAGAGATGTTGGCTTAGTAAATGAGCAACGACGAGGACAGTGGATTTTCTATTCCATTAATACAGAGCATGCATTCTTCCCTTTTCTAAAAGAAGTATTAAAACAAGTACCAAAGCAAGATTACAGAATTAAATATCTGGAAGAAAACGGAACACGCATTACGTGTTGCTAATTGGAGGTATTGCAATTGTCTACATCAGTTATCTTAGCTTTACTTATTTTTTTGATTACACTAGTACTCGTTATTTGGCAGCCAAAAGGTTTATCCATTGGTTGGTCCGCTTGCGGCGGTGCCATCTTGGCTTTGCTTGTGGGTGTGGTTGATTTTCATGATGTCATAGAAGTTACAGGAATTGTTTGGAATGCTACATTAGCATTTGTCGCTATTATACTTATTTCTTTAATATTAGATGAGATCGGATTTTTTGAATGGGCAGCGCTACATATGGCGCGGGCTGCTAAAGGACATGGCATGAAGATGTTCATTTATGTAAGTGTATTAGGTGCAGTGGTTGCTGCTTTTTTTGCAAACGATGGTGCCGCGTTAATCTTAACACCAATTGTTCTCGCTATGGTTCGTCATTTGAATTTTAAAGAAAAAATGGTCTTCCCATTTATTATCGCCAGTGGTTTTATTGCGGACACGACGTCGTTACCATTAGTGGTCAGTAATTTAGTGAATATCGTATCAGCAGATTATTTTACTATTAGCTTTGTTGAATATGCTTCACGCATGATTGTACCTAACCTATTTTCTCTTAGCGCCACCATCCTTGTGTTATTCATATATTTTAGAAAAAGTATTCCTAGAAGCTATGATTATACACAACTTAAACAACCATCAGAAGCCATCAAAGATAATAAAATGTTTCGCTTATCTTGGTACGTCTTAGCACTGTTGCTAATTGGTTACTTTGTTAGTGAATTTATTCAGCTTCCCGTGTCAGTTGTTGCTGGGATCATCGCTATCTGCTTCTTAATTATGGGGAAAAAAAGTACAGCCGTGGATACAAAATCGGTAATAAAAGGCGCACCTTGGGCAATTGTATTTTTCTCTATTGGTATGTATGTCGTAGTCTTTGGTTTACGAAATGCGGGTCTCACTGATTTATTAGCAACTGTCATTCAAGCAAGTGCAGAACAAGGATTATTTATTGGTACCATTTCAATGGGATTTATCGCAGCAGTTTTATCTTCAATCATGAACAATATGCCTACCGTTATGATTGATGCCATTGCAATTGATGCAACGAACACATCAGGAATTATTAAAGAAGCGCTTATTTATGCAAATGTGATTGGCTCAGATCTGGGACCAAAAATTACACCAATCGGATCACTAGCTACCCTGTTGTGGTTACATGTTTTATCACAAAAAGGGATAAAACTTTCTTGGGGCACTTACTTTAAGACAGGAATTATATTAACTATACCAATTTTGTTTCTTACACTTGTCGGTTTATATCTCACATTGCGCTTTTTATAAGTCGATTATTTTTAAAAATTAGCAAAATACTACTACTAATCACCCATGTACGGAGGTATTTATATGAAAATCATTATTATTGGTTCTGTTGCAGCCGGAACATCAGTTGCAGCAAAAGCTAGAAGGAATAATGAAGATGCTGAAATTACGATTTATAATGCCGATTATGACATCTCCTATTCCATCTGTGGAATCCCCTACTTTCTAGGGGGCGAAGTGGACGAGCTGGAACAACTAACCCCAAGAGATGCGGCATGGTTTAAGAAACGTTATAACGTCGACATCTATACCCGTCACGAAGTAGTAGCGATTGATTCTAATACGAAAACAATACAAGTTAACAACTTAGAAACGGAGGAAACAAAAGAAGATCACTATGATACCTTAGTATTTGCAACTGGCGCGACGCCTATCTCACCAGCAATTAAAGGAATCGATCAAAAGCATGTTTTCCAAGTTCGTAACATCCAGAACACAGCTGCGATTCATCAGTTTATGACAACAAACCAACCGAAAAAAGTAACGATTATTGGTGCAGGTTTTATCGGTTTAGAGATGGCAGAGCAATTAGCACATAAAGGTTTAGACGTTACGATTGTGCAACGAGGGAAGCAAATTATGTCTCATCTAGATAAAGATATGGCATTTCGTGTCGAAAAACATCTTAGGAAAAATAATATTCATCTTCTCTTACATGAAACAGCTGCTAACATCACAGCAACCTCCGTTGATCTCGAAAGTGGAAAAAGCATTGATACAGATATGGTAATCTTAGCAACCGGGGTAAAACCAAATACTAAACTAGCACAAACGGCTGGGGTCAAACTAGGTAAGACTGGAGGTATCGCAGTTAACACAAAAATGCAAACCAACATAACCGACATTTATGCGGTTGGTGATGTTGCGGAAAGCTTTTCATTCATCACCAATCAACCAATCTATCGCCCATTAGGTTCGACCGCAAATAAAATGGGACGGATTGCTGGTGATATCATTACTGGTGGTAGTTTGGAACACCGTGGCATCTTAGGTACTGGTATTTTACGTGTGTTTGATTTAGCTGTAGGTTATACCGGATTAAATGAACAAGAAGCAATAGCTGAAGGCTTTGACATTGAAGTGTTGCACAATATTAAACCAGGAAATGCAGCTTATTTGGGCGGGAAAGAAATGGTGATTAAAGCCATTGCTGACCGAAAAACAAGTCATCTTCTGGGCGTCCAAATTATTGGGGAAACGGGAGTCGATAAACGATTGGATGTATTTGTTACAGCTATCTCTTTAAAGGCAAAAGCAGAAGACCTATTCCATTTAGACCTGGCTTATGCGCCACCTTTTAGTACAACAAAAGACCCCGTCATGTATACGGGGATGGCTTTACAAAATGCCATTGATAAAAAGAACAAATTAATTACCCCTGGTGAATTACTCGATCGGATTAATCATGGGGAAGCATTCCAGATTATTGATACACGGGCACCAAAACAGTATGACGTAGCCAACGTAGCTGGTGCGATTAACATTCCATTAGCACAATTACGTGAAAAAGCAACTGAGTTAGACCATAATCTACCGACAGTAACGTATTGTAATAAAGGTGTAACCGGAAACGCGGCGCAAAATGTTTTACTCAATATGGGATTTAAAGAAGTCTTTAACCTTTCAGGTGGAAACAAAAATTATCAATCATACATCAAGCATAATTAAAAAATTACCAAGCGTGAAAAGATACAAGCTATTCTTTTCACGCTTTTTTCGTTAACACAAGGAAGAAGAACTTATATGAAAAGCAGGAGTATTCCATTAAATAAACGAATGAATAATTAAGGAGGGAGTCGCTTATGACGATTTTTAACGAAACAACATTACAAGGAAAACATGTGCTAATCACTGGTGCAACAGGTGGTATTGGTTATCAAACAGCTATTACAGTTGCGGAAATGGGAGCTAAAGTAACCATAACCGGTAGACAAGAGGAAAAGTTGAAGCAGTTAGAACAAGTGTTAAAAGAAAAAAACACACAAACTGAAGTATTTAGCTATGTAGCAGATCTTGCTGAACCGACTGAACAACAAGCACTAATCGAACAGGCCCAGTTAACGTTTGGGCCCATCACCCATTTAGTTAATTCTGCCGGTGCATTTGCTGACGACAAAGTCGAAGATCTAACACAAGCACAACTAGAGCATACGATGTATCTTAATTACACCATTCCAATCTTATTAACCCAACAAGTGTTTCCAGCAATGAAAAAAATGAATACTGGTGCTATTGTAAATGTTTCTTCTTTATCTGGCTTGCGCGGTACGTTTGGTGGGACGGCATATTGCGGATCTAAATTTGCCTTAATTGGTTTCACTCAATCATTTGCGTTGGAAGCAATCCAGTATGGTGTACGTGTAAATGCGGTTTGCCCTGGCTTTGTGGAGACAGAGATGGCCTATACCGCTATGAGGAAAAAAGGTATGCGTGCTAATCGATCTTTTGAAGAACAATATGAAGTTTCTCGTCAGGGATTACCTTCAGGTCATATCACTACACCAAAAGAAGTGGCTAATACCATTGTGTTCTTACTCACGGATGCAGCAAAGAACATCGTTGGTGAATCGGTCAAAATTTCTGGTGGAGCTGTGATGCGCTAACAAAAAAGAAAATAAGGACGAATAACTCGTTTGTTATCCGTCCTTTTGCATTTATTATCAAATACCTTGATAAGCGTCACGCTTTGTTAGCCAATTTTCGGCAAAATCTACTGCTTTTTTGAAAGGAATTATTCGGAATGTTGCTGACCCAATTTTAGACTTAGGAATATACATTGTATCTTCTAGACTCTCCCCAATGTAAGGAAAGAGCTCATCTCGAAACGTGATTTCTTGATGGCTTTTCCAAACCCGCTTTCCGTCTTCCAACACCGGTGCATGTCTTTCTTTGTATTTTTGATTCGGGAGACGATATTCTGCTAAGTGAAAAGCAGTGCAATTATCAAACCCTACGCCTAACAAAAGAATATGACTATTCGGAAGTGTATAAAGCTTCTGCAATGGAGATTGCTCACCTAAGCCCAATGCAAGGGGTTGCCCATTAATAACAGTATCACGATACTTTCCCCAAGCAGCAAATGAAAAATTCGGGTGACTACTACGTTTCACACCAGGATAGGAGCGAAAAGTTTCTACGATTCTACCCATTTGAAAAGTAGGTGTGTAAGCAGGATCATAAGCAGGCATTGTATTGCGGATTGCATCCCACCATGCTTCTGGTACAGCCGGATTCCCCCATTCTGATGGATCAGATAAGTCGGCAGATTGAGTAGGCATTACAATCGTACCTTCCTCGGTTACGACCTCCATCAATGCTTGAATAACCGCTATCGGTCCACCACTCACCCAGCCAAGCGAAGAAAGAGAGGAATGAACGATAACTTGCATACCCGCTTCTACGCCTAAAGCTTTTAGGTCATTCGTAATCGATTGTTTCGTACGGGGTTCGTCTGTTCGTTTAACTATCTCGTCCATTCTCTCTCTACCTCCATCTTTTAATTAATTGCTGCTAAACAGTCTATCAAAGCCGCTTTAAATCGTTCTCGGTCAACAAGTTCACAAACACGAACATTGGCTGGGTGTGCTAACCTACCATTGATATCGACTAAACTATATCCTCGTGTCAGCTCCCCTTTTGTTTCAATATCAACATAATAATCATTCGATTTGGCCATGATTGCTTCATCGGCGGCAATCGCCATTAACAACGTATCTGGGTGGGTGGTTCCATTTAAACGGTGGACTTCTTTATTAAAGGCTTTTACGACTGTATTAACCGCAACGAAAAAATCCGATCCTTTTGTCTGAAGCTGTTCAATGTCCGCATGGTCGGCATCATCCATGACGGAATACTGCGTGCACATTTCCCAACCAACCATTGTCATCGGTACACCGGAATGTAACACAATTCTTGCCGCTTCTGGATCAACATAAAAATTATATTCAGCAGCTGGTGTAATGTTACCGAGGTAATTATTTGTTCCACCCATAATGAAGATTTCTTTTATCTTCGGAACAATGGTTGGATCTTTTTTCATCGCCATCGCAATATTAGTTAAGGGCGCAATCGCAAGAACAGACATTTCACCTGGATTTTCATGAATTTTTCGAATGAAAAAGTCAACGGCATGTTCTTGTTCTGGACGTTGCTTGGCTAGTGGAAAATTCGCACCACCCATACCATCCGAGCCATGCACATCTTCCACGGTACGGTGTTGGGACTTTCCTAACTGAAGGATCGGGGTTTCGTGTCCTTTAAAAACAGGCACTTGTCCCCCTTTACCTGCTACTTCAATCGTATACAATGCGTTTTCAACTTCTTGAGCAAACTGCACATTTCCACCGGTAATCATCACACCTTCGACTTGAAAGTGATGTAGGGCCATTAGGATGGCAATTGTATCGTCTCCAGCTGTATCTGTATCAATAATGACTCGTTTCACGTAGCCTCCTCCTTACTTCACTTGTCGCGCCAAATCTGTGATATAATCAAAAAACGCATCTGCTGTAACATCATAGACAACACTGACCTCGCGACCCGTTTCCGATTCAATCGTACGTCCTTGACTAGGTACTTCTGTTAAAACTTTTCCTTTAACTGTTTTCGTTTTAACCAGATCCGGTTTACCTATGTAAGCAGTCGTTAATACATCCCATAGATAATATGTTGAGTTTGTCTCCACATGTACTAGTGGAGGAACAGCAGCATAACATTGACCTAAAAAGTCGATACCTTCATCTTTTCGTAAAGAAGCCCATTTTTGACGCACATCTAAAGTAAGTGGTACTTGTTGTGTGCTTTCTAATGCGACCATTTCAATCGTAATGTCACTTGCCCACACACGTTGAGCCGCGGACGGATCCCAGAACACATTCCATTCTGCTGTACCGTCATGTTCTGGTTCTTGCACGTTTCCTACATCTTCAAATGTGCCACCCATCCAAACGAGCTTTTCTATCTTATCTTCAATTTCTGGTGCTTCATCTAACGCTCTCGCCAAATCCGTTAATGGTCCAGTGAATAGCAACGTTGTTTTTCCCTCTGTTTCCAGTAGTTTTTCGATCATATGACGATGCGCATAGAGCGGACTTAATAGTGTGTTCATTTCACCACTTTCATTTAGAATTGGCAAAGCATCAACTGTGAATGTATGCATGCGCCAAGCACTTGGAAAAGGATTCTCTCCACGTGAGTTTGATTTTGCCACTTCGACTTGATAAGAGGCGAATCGATCGATGATCTTTCGACTTGCATCAGCACCAGGTTCTAAATATCCATCTGCTGGGATAACTCCGACACCAGTTAATTCTACATCTTCCATTTGTGTTAGTAAAAATAGCGATACTAGATCGTCTACTCCTGCGTCGTGATTAAAATATACTTTTTTGGTCATTGTTGCATCCCCTTTTCTATGTAATTAAAAATATTGTACTATATTTATTCGACGGATTTCGAGTATTTCAAAAATTATTTATTCGATTCTGATACTTGAGCTACCTGAACCGATTCGTCTGTCTGTTCTAACGCACTCGGTAGATACTTATACACCGCATCAACATAATAAATATCCCCATAACAAGCGTCATATTCTTCTGCTTCATCTCGCAAACAACTATAGTTGCCTGTATTTTTTAGTTCATCGTATTTTTTTTGTGAAAATTTAATAGCCAAATCTTGTGAATATCCCATTTCTTTTTCTACTGCATAGTCAATAAACCCTAAACCAAAGTTATAAGATTGGAGTGCTAATTCAAGATCACCATTAGCTGCTTCCAAGGTATCTAAGAAATAAGATACACCATGTTTAATCGATTGATTCGGATTGTCGATACACCCTACCTCACCACAGGCACTTTCAGAAGCTTGCATAGGGTCATCTCCTCGCCCAGCTGATTCTTGCATCATTAGCGCTAGGACTACAGCTGTATATTCCTCTTTCGCTTCTTTAGCTAGTTCTTTTTCAACGATAGGTTGATAGGAAATAACATCCTCCGTTAATGGATATGGATTTACTTCTTCTCTGCCTACTTCATTTGCAAAGATAACAACAAAGAAAAGTACCATCCCTATGGTTATAATCGCACCAATTAATAGAATACTAGCTTTCATCAGACGCTTCATTCGCTTCCCCCATAGTTTTCCTTTCACTGAATATCACCCCATCTCCTATTTCGTTTCCTGTCCTTATTGTAGCATTTTTTTGACAAAAACAAACGAAAATAGCTGACTGAAGTAATAAAAAAATACACTTCTATCAATATGACGCTACTGATAAAAGTGTATGCAAAAATAAATCCATGACATGTTTCCATTAACATGTTGACTATAGCTACTAGTTTAATAAAATGTCCGATTTAGATCAGATAGAATCCCCTCAAAACTATTCCTATCTTTTTCCATTAACTGTTTGATTTCTTCGACAATATGGGATTCAAACTGAGTTGTTAGATTGGATTGCTCGCTACTTTTTCTCCACTTCTTTTTAAGTAAAAGTAAACAAATAGCATCTTCAATTAACTCTTTATCCGATTCATCCGCTACTAATAATTGTTCAACTTGTTCATTTATTTGATTCCATAAAAGTTGTTCCTTCACGATCACTCCCACTCCCTTTCCACTTTTTGCAAGCTTACCGTATTCATTGCCTCTAACCCCGTGGTATGATTTTCACTATAAATGAAACCTTTAATCGAACAAAAAAAACTTCTTTCCACAGGCCAACTAACGGTGAAATCGGAAAAAGCCACACTAGTAAATGGTTCAATTGGCTGTTTACCTACCCATTGAAACCAATACATATTTTGTTCATCGGTATCGGTGATTCTTTCCCAATTTGCGGCTATGTTTTGGTTATTTTGTTGTTTATTATTCGTCACATATTTTCCAGAAAACTGATAATTATCATCTGTTTCGATAACAAGACAGACCGATAACTGCTCAATTGGATCAAATGTAAAATTATGTATTGCTAAACTTCCAATAATGACATTATCTTCATCTGCTTGTTCCGTTAGATTGCAACTGTAAGAAAAAAAGGCAACTACCGATTCATACTGCTCTGGTATAGGCTGTTCACTTTGCTTGTTATTATCCATAATCCGTTTTATTTTTGAAATATATGCCTCACGTTGTAAATCCAACTCCTCTAACTTCTCTTCAATTTTAGATAACCTAGTCATATAACCCCTCCTCTATATCAATTTATGCTTTTCAACAAAATTTATTAAATAAAAGTACGAGGGAAAATCACAAACGCAAAGCAGCACTATGACGATAATTTTTAATACAATAAAAAAGGACTATTTCAAAAGAAATAGTCACTGATTTTTTAGTTATTTGTTACTGTAGGCGTTCCATTGTTGCCAGTAATTCCTGGAAAAACAACTGGACATTGTGGTGGAATAATCGGATTTGGGCAATCTTCTGTGATTAAGTTGTCTCTTGGTTCACAGAAGTCCGCTACTAACTCTAATGTAACATCTGCTACTGCTTGCACGCTTTGGCAAAGATCTAAAGTAAGATCTACACTTACTAATTCACCAGCAGTACCATTAACACTAGCACTACATTCCACATCAGAGATTCTTACTACTAACCTTGTTCCTTCAGGTGCACAAAGAAAAACAGACTCAGGAATGGTAATTTCAATTGGATCTGAAATCTCTACAAATGGTGTGGTGCCATCAAATCCACTGAACTCAATAACTACGTTAATGACTTTTTCAAAGCTCACACGTTGAAGTGTAACTTGGCTACCATCGATAACAAACATACGATCTTGTCTGTCTGCAGTTTCCACGACTTCAATTTCTGCATTTGGTGGTAGTGGGTTCCCTGTTAGTGGATCTACTAAATAACATCTAGTGGTTAAGTTACTTACCGCTGGACTAACTGGGTCAATTGGTAGTACACCTATATCTGCAGCAGGTACATTTTGATTAATGGTGTTTTGTAGAATAACCCAATCATATACTTTTTCTGCATTGAAGCAGAGAAGCTCTTGTGCCCCTTGCAATGATTGACTCTGCATCTAATCTACTCCTTTACATAAATTATTTTTCATTCAATTACAAAGTATGTGAATAACCTGTAATTGTCTGATACAACAGTCTATTTTCTAGTGATTTCGTTGAAAAAAGGGCTTTTAACCAATAGGTTGAGTCATCTGGCAAATAGCACACCTCTTCCTCCTTCACATATAATGAAAGTATTATAGTATGAATGTTGGAGCTGACCACATATGACACATGATTCCAAAGATATACACTACTTATTACGACAACAGAAACGCTATAAAAAAATAATTAAAAGTTATCAGCAGAATGATTTGACCAAAGAGTACCATGCATTAAAACAAATGAAAGAGAAACTTACCAGCACCATTATGCACTTGCAACAACAAAACACCTTACTGACACAACAGTTAACAGAGAAAGAAAGAAAAATTGCAGTATTACAAAAGGAAAAAGAGCACTTGCAACAACAGCTAAATCAACCAACTGAGAACGACCAGGGTTTGAATATGTTACAAGAAATAGTTACTGATGAAATCCATTTTCACTTTATGGCCATTTATTATCTTTATAATCATTGGGTTAACTTATATCAACATACGAGTAAGGAGGTGCTTGACATGACCGAAGCAAACCATATAGATGCAGAAAAAGAACAAACACATGAAAAGAAAACACCACTGTTCTTAAACAAACCAAACGCACAAACAAAAAGTCTTCCAGCCCCGAAACCAAAACCCTTTCATTTCAAAGATTTGCAAGATTATCAACAGGCATATATATTACCTGATAAACAATCCGAGAACAACTTGACCGAGCAATCACTTTTCACAGTTAAAACAAAGCAATTTAAAAAAATAAAAGCTAACCAATTTAAAAAAAGTAATAGCTTACATGCTATCGTTGAACCCCATCCAACTGAGCAATCAAATAAACAAGCTGAAGAAGAAGCAACTGAAGAATTTGAAACGACTGAGCCACATGAAATAAATAAGGAAGAAGTACCTGAAACTCCGACGACACAGACAATGACAAAACACCCGGAAGAAGAAGCAGAACAACAGGAGAATGAAACAGCAACAAAATCTTTCTTTCGTAGATTTTTAGATTACTTCAAGAGTAATTAACCAAACGAACTAGTCATTGTTATCATCCTTTATAGTTGTATCTTTCCACTTTTTGATTACCGTCAACGAAAAACTCTCCCTACTTGAAACAGGGAGAGTTTTTTTATAACGTCCAATAATTCACTTTTTTATTCCATTGATCAATCGATAGTCTGTTTTTGAGATCGATTATAACGGATTGCTCACTCTTTAACATAGCATGATAATATTCTTCTGGTTGTTTAGTAAACTGGTTATGAGGAACTAGTAATAGTACAATATCTGCTGAAGGTAGCTCATGATATGCGCTAATTCCCTCTCCACACATTTCCTCAACTTCCTCTTCATTTGCAACTGGATCTGCCATGTGAACATGAATCCCCTTCTCTTTTAACAGTTTTACAATATCGATTGCCATCGAATTCCGTAAGTCAGGAACATTCTCCTTAAAAGTCACACCTAACACGTTTACTTTCAGTTCTCTGTTGGTTAGGTTCAATTCATTTGCAACATTCGTTATTTTATCTACAATATACTTGCCCATCTTTGCATTTTGATTACGAGCAGTGGAGATTAACGCTGGTGTAAAGCCAACATTTTTTGCTTTTTCAATTAAATAATAAGGATCGACACTAATACAATGCCCCCCTACTAAACCTGGTTCAAACGGGATAAAATTCCACTTCGTTCCCGCTGCTGCTAATACTTCAAATATATCAATATCCATTTTATCAAACAGTTGCGCTAATTCATTCATGTAAGCAATATTTACATCGCGCTGCGTATTTTCGACAACTTTTGCTGCTTCTGCAACTTTGATACTTGCTACCGGATAAACAGGAGCTTCTAATACACTGCCATAGAGTGCAATTAATGTATCAAGGGTTACTTGATCATATCCAGCTACCAACTTTCCTATTGTTTTAAATGTATTTTTTTTATCACCAGGATTTATTCGTTCTGGCGAATAGCCAATGGAGAAACCTTCTCCTACAGAAAATCCTGTTATCCTTTCTAAAATTGGTATACAAATCTCTTCTGTTGCTCCAGGGTAAACCGTAGACTCATAGACAACGATAGCACCATCCTTCAGATGACTAGCAACAGTTTCCGTTGCCTTTTCGAGATAGCTTAAATCTGGTCGATTGTTTTTATCAATTGGTGTTGGCACAGCCACAATAATCACATCGCATATATTTAAGTCGCTTGGATCAGAAGTGAAGCGGCATGTTGTGTTGGCAAGCTCTTCTTCTGTTACCTCGCCAGTCCCTTCTCTTCCTTTTCTTAACGCATCCACCTTCTGTTTTTCTATGTCATAACCTATCACATCATATAACGCTGCAAAAGCAATCGCTGCCGGAAGCCCTACATAACCTAATCCGACCATTCCAATACATATATCATCTAACTGTTTATCCATTGCACCTATCCTCTCTTTTCTAGATGTAATCTATTATTTTATATGAATAGAAGAAAAGAATGGTGCTCCACATCTCTGGAAAAAGGCTATTAACTACAACTAGATTATCCGCATCTCCACCAGACAATATGCCGTTCCAATGACATGCTTCTTTCATAAGTTACATAGACATCAGATTTATGAAAGGAGTCATAATGATTTCATTAATAGATTTACAAGCTCAATTTTGTTCTATCCAACCAGAAATTGAAAAAGAAGTCCAGTACGTATTAAAAAGTGGCAACTATATCATGGGGCCACAAGTTCGTACGCTTGAGAAAAAAATAGCTGAACGTTTGGAGGTTCAAGAAGCCGTTAGTGTAGCTAATGGTACCGAAGCACTCACCCTTACATTAGAAGCTTTTCACATTGGCGTAGGGGATGAAGTGATTACCACGCCATTCACCTTTATCGCTACTGCTGAAGCCATTAGCAGAGTTGGAGCCATACCAGTATTTGCTGATGTTGATCCAAGTACTGGTTTAATCGACCCACAACAAATTGAAAACAAATTAACCACGAAAACAAAAGCAATTATACCTGTCCATTTGTTTGGTCAGGCAGCTGACATGGATGCGATTATGGAAATAGCAAGACAACATGGTCTAGTTGTGATTGAAGATGCGTGCCAAGCATTTGGAGCGACTTACAACCAAAAACCGGTCGGGGCCTTAGGTGATGCTGCATGTTTTTCTTTTTTCCCAACTAAAAATCTAGGTAGTTTAGGTGATGGAGGGATGATCGTTACCAATCACGAAAGAAAAGCTTCTCACTTACGACGATTACGTGTGCATGGCAGTGACCGAAAGTATTACCACGAAGAAATTGGTTATAACAGTCGATTAGATACAATCCAAGCGGCTATCTTACTGGTTTGTCTGAAACATATTGATCAATGGAATAACCGTAGGCGTGAGCTAGCAGAAGTCTATCTTCAAGCATTTCAGTCAATTCCTGATCTTTCACCAATTGTAGAACGAGAGACAAACAAACACATCTATCATCTTTACTGTTTAAACAGCCCAAATCGCGATCACTATGTAGAACACCTTAAAAATAATAAGATTGCTGCTGCAATCTATTATCCCGTTTGCCTCCATCAGCAAAAAGCTTATCAATTCCTAGGCTATCAAAAAGGAGATTTCCCACATGCTGAAGGACTAACAGAAACGATATTCGCTATTCCAATGCACCCTTTTTTAACTGCTGACAATCAACAAAAAATAATAGAAGTGCTTAAAGAAGTGCATCCGCAATGAAACCACTACGCATTGGATTAATTGGATGTGGGCATATCGCAAAAAAACATCTTGCTACGATACAAAAGAATAAAGATTTATTTCAACTAACCGATGTATGTGATACGAATCCAGAGCAAATGGATGTAGTTATGCAAGATTATCAATTAAATAATATTACCACACACATCAGCACCTCATCGCTATTAAGTAATAAGGAACTTGATGTAGTAGTAATAACAACACCTTCTTCTCTTCATTACGGCATGGTACAAAGTGCTTTGCAATTTAAAAAACATGTGATTGTTGAAAAACCATTAACATTAAATTTAAAAGAGGTTGATCATTTAATCCAACTAGCTACATTGAAACAAAGGGAAATTTTTGTATGTCATCAACTACGTTATCGGCCGATTTTTCAAGAAATTAAAAATAAAATCATGCACAATGCATTTGGCAAAATATACAGCGGGGTAGGTTTGATGCGAATCAATCGATCTTCCCCTTACTTTGAAGAAGCAACTTGGCGGGGAACCTGGCAGACAGACGGTGGCATGCTGTGCAATCAAGGACTTCATTTTATTGACTTACTTTGTTGGTTTATGGGTGATTTAGCTAGCATTCAAGGTAAAATAGTAAACACAAGAGATTGGAAAGAAACAGAAGATATTGCGACAGCCATTTTAAATTATCGAAACGGTTCTATTGCAACCATTTACAGTGATATTGTCACTAACCCATCCAATATTGGTTATCTAATCAGTATCACTGCCGAGAAAGGGACAGTTTCAATTAGCGGACCTAATTTCAATCAACTGGAACGTTTTTATTTGGATGGAGCGGATCTTACTGAAACACTAGCTCCACTAACGACTGATACCGAAGAACACAGTTATATGTATCAAGCTATCTACAAACAGCTTGTCAAAGAGGATACTACTTCATCTATGATTAGTCCAACAGAAGCAAGAAAAAGTCTTGAATGTTTATTTGGCATTTATCAGTCTAGTCTTTTATCGAAAGAACAAGCAATCCCAATGAAACAATTCGCAACAACAGATATGACGAATATGTTTATAAAAGGAAGTGAACGGCATGATTAATCCTTCTGCACATATAGGAGAGAATGTAAAGTTAGGAGAAAACGTAATAATTGAGGAAGGTGCCATTATTGGAGATGGCGTAAGTATTGGTCACCATACGATCATTTACCAAGACACTATCATAGGAAATAACGTAACAATTGGAAGTTTAACTTCCTTAGGAAAGCGTCCTGCTAGAAATAAAAACATGGTAACATACGGAGCAGAAGAACTTACGCCGTTAATTATTAGTGACAATGTAAAAATTGGAGAACATTGTGTCATCTACCGTGGCACAAGTATCTTTGAAGATGTGTTTATTGGCGACTTAACAAGCATACGAGAGCAGGTAGAAATTCAATCAAACAGCGTGATCGGTAGAAATGTGATGATTGAAACGCAAACAACTATCGGTCAACACGTAACTATACAAACCGGCAGTTATATTACTGCCTATATGATAATTGAAGATGATGTATTCATTGGTCCACACTGCTCTACGTCCAACGATAAAATTATGCGTTCAGGGGGAGCAAGTCTGCAAGGGCCTATTATCAAATCAAACGTAAAAATCGGTAATAATGCTACATTGCTACCTGGTATTACTTTAGCAGAAAATGCTGTCATCGGAGCAGGAACTACTGTCGTACACGATGTACCAGAGAATACCACAGTAATTGGTAGTGGAGAAAAAATTCTACCAAAAAACTAATCCTGTTTAAAAGGAGGCTGGAACAAAAGTGAATTAAGATTCCTGATAAACGAACAATGGATAATATATTTCATCTATCGTTCGTTTTTTAGTTAGAAAACATAACTAAGTAACTGGAAATATACAAGACTCTAACTGGAACAGCACATGTTTTTGATAGGACGAGTAATCGCAGTCCCACGAGCAGAAGATCCACTTTGTAAAACGGCTAGAAGTTAGACGAAAACCGTCACGTCCTGTGTGCCCGAGGTCGTTCCCGCAGAACGCGAGTGTATTTCCAGTTGTGATGGTTAAGCTCTCATCAATCATTCGTGTACTGTAGTTAAAAATTAGCTTTGTACCATCCTCCTTTTAAAATAATATGAATAAATAGCGTTTTAAAAGACTAATAAAATAGGTTTCACACTAAAATCAGATCAGCACTTTAGTTGAATAGAGGAGCACTAGCGCACATTTTCGACTTTATAAAGAAGATAGCCTGTTCTTTTTTTATAAAGATTCATACAATATCTCGAGTTGCTATTCTACTAAATGGAAGAAAGTAACTCTACTACAATGAAAGGAGGAAAATATATGCCATTTGAAGATTTAATCATTAATGGTAGTTTTGAAACTGGTGATTTAACAGGCTGGGATTTTCTAAATACAAATGTCACTAACGAGCAATCTCACTCTGGTTTCTACTCTGCTCGCTTTGCCAATAGTGTAGTCCCAGCTTTTATTTCACAAGTTGTTCCTGCCAGTCCTAATAGTAGTTTTGAATTAATTGTTTCGCTAGCTAGATTCAACTTACAACCAAGCCCTGTGATCAATCTCCTAGTGGAATATCTTGATGCTTCAGATAATGTAATCGGAACTGGATTAGACGTTACCATAGCTTATAATACACTTCCTGTTGTTATTGATGACAATTGGAATGAAATTTATCAAACCACATCGAGTGCACCTACTGGAACGACGCAGGCAAGGCTGACCATTAGCAAGGAATCCAGTGCTCTAAATGTAGCCTTCATTTATATTGATGATGTTGCTTTACTTGAGGTAACTGGTGGTGGGGGCGCAGGGCCGACCGGCGCTACTGGACCTACTGGTGCCACTGGACCTACAGGCGCTACTGGATCTACGGGCGCTACCGGACCGACCGGGCCTACTGGACCAACTGGCGCCACTGGACCTACAGGCGCTACTGGACCGACTGGGGCTACTGGACCTACAGGCGCTACCGGACCAACCGGCGCTACTGGACCGACTGGGGCTACTGGACCAACCGGCGCTATTGGACCGACTGGGGCTACTGGACCTACAGGCGCTACCGGACCAACCGGCGCTACTGGACCGACTGGGGCTACTGGACCTACAGGCGCTACCGGACCAACCGGCGCTACTGGACCGACTGGGGCTGCTGGACCTACAGGCGCTACCGGACCAACCGGCGCCACTGGACCTATCGGCACTACCGGGCCAGCAGTAACAGAAACGTCTATGTTTGCTGCTAATACAACAGGTGCAGATATAGCGGTAGTTATAGCTGGTACATTGGTGCCATTGCCAAGTGCGCAAACACTAGATGACTTTACGGTTAACGGTGCAAATACTATCTTTACAGCACCTGAAGATGGTCGCTATTATATTAGCTACAATGTGAATTTAACCACAGCCTTACTACTTGGTTCCAGAATATTAGTGAACGGTACTGAGGTCCTTGAGTCAAGAGTGAGTCCTGTATTATCAATTTCTAGTTTTAATAGTGATTTTATCACACCACTATCAACAGGAGATACGGTTTCACTTGAACTATTTGGTTTACTAGGTGCTGCCACCTTACAAACAGGTGCAGGTGCTACTTTATCAATTATTAAAGTTGATGAAAATCTAGTCTAAAGCTTTTTTACCTAGTTGATTCATAATCAGCTAGGTTTTTATGAAATTTTCCAAATAACTGCAACCACTGATTTTATTATTATACTGGTTAATTAAAAGTCTGATTAAAAGGAGAATAAAAGAAATGTCTTTTGAGAATTTAATCATCAATGATAGTTTTGAATCAGGCGATCTAATCGGATGGGATTTCTTAAATACAACTGTCAGCAGCGAACAAGCACACTCTGGCTTTTACTCTGCTCGCTTTGCCAATAGTGTTGTCCCTGCTTTTATTTCACAAGTTGTTCCCGCCACTTCTGGTAGTAGTTTTGAATTAATCGTATCTCTAGCTAGGTTTAACCTGCAGCCAAGTCCTGTTATCAACCTCTTAGTGGAATATCTTGATGCTTCAGATAATGTAATCGGAACTGGATTAGACGTTACCATAGCTTATAACACACTTCCAGTTGTTATTGATGACAATTGGAATGAGATTTACCAAACCACCTCTAGTGCACCTACAGGAACAACGCAAGCAAGACTTACCATTAGTAAACCTTCCAGCGCCCTAAATGTAGCCTTCATTTATATTGATGATGTTGCTTTACTTGATGTAACTGGTGGCGGGAGTGCAGGGCCGACGGGGGCCACCGGACCTACTGGCGCCACTGGACCGATCGGCGCTACTGGATCAACTGGGACCACCGGACCGACCGGCGCTACCGGACCGACGGGGACCACTGGACCGACGGGCGCTACCGGACCGACGGGGACCACTGGACCAACTGGGGCCACTGGACCGACGGGAGCCACTGGACCGACTGGAGCTACTGGACCAACTGGCGCTACTGGACCGACGGGGGCCACTGGACCTACTGGCGCCACTGGACCGACAGGCGCTACAGGACCGACTGGCGCTACTGGGCCGACCGGCGCTACCGGACCTACTGGGGCCACTGGATCGACCGGTGCTGCTGGACCTACTGGGGCCACTGGACCGACGGGGCCTACTGGACCTACTGGGGCCACCGGACCGACAGGCGCTACCGGACCAACTGGAGCCACTGGACCGACAGGCGCTACAGGACCGACAGGCGCTACAGGGCCGACCGGCGCTACTGGACCGACGGGGGCCACTGGACCGACTGGCGCTACTGGACCGACTGGAACCACTGGACCTATTGGCGCTACTGGACCTACTGGAGCCACTGGACCGACGGGGGCTACCGGACCGACGGGGGCCACTGGACCGACCGGCGCTACTGGATCAACTGGGGCCACCGGACCGACCGGCGCTACTGGACCGACGGGGGCCACTGGACCGACTGGGGCTACTGGGGCTACTGGACCGACCGGCGCTACCGGACCGACGGGAGCCACTGGACCTACTGGCGCTACCGGACCGACGGGGGCCACTGGACCGACAGGCGCCACTGGACCGACCGGTGCTACTGGACCGACTGGGGCTACCGGACCTACTGGAGCCACTGGACCGACTGGGGCTACCGGACCTACTGGCGCCACTGGGCCGACCGGCGCTACCGGACCGACGGGCGCTACCGGACCAACTGGCGCTACTGGACCAACTGGCGCTACTGGACCGACGGGCGCTACCGGACCTACTGGCGCTACTGGACCGACTGGAGCAACAGGACCAACCGGACCAGCTGGAGCAACTGGGCCAACTGGGCCTATTGGACCGACAGGCATTCAACCTGAATTAACTTTCACAGATGTCGCTGGACCTACTGCTGTTTTTCCACCGTTAAACACAGAAGTAACGCTAGCAACAGTTTCTGGTGTCGATTTAGAAATTAATGACAACATTAAAATTGATTATGCTTTATCTTTAGAAAGTGTAAACACAGCAAACAATAATATTATCTTTGAAACACGTTTATACCGAGATGCGACTTTAGTGGACACACGAACTACTAATCGTTCCCTAGCTGCTGCAGGCACGCAACGTTTTAACATTTCCAGCACCTATGTGGATACTGCACCAGCAACAGGTTCATTCGATTATTCAATAAGGGTTATCGTAACCACCGCATCTAATATTACTTCTGCTTCTGCAAATAATATAGATCTGAACTTAATAACATTCAATTAGAATAGGAGAGCGTTCTCCTATTCTTTTTTAGGGTAAGTATACAAGCAATTTTATTTAAACGACGTATGATGTATTAAATGAAAGGAGTATTCCAATTGATCTCGATTAGCCTCTGTATGATTGTTAAAAATGAAGAAGAAGTTTTAGCTAGATGCTTAGAGTCTGTTAAAGATATCGTCGATGAAATCAATATTGTTGATACTGGTTCCACTGATCGAACGGTGGAAATAGCATCTTCTTTTACCGATAATGTATATCACTACGAATGGACTGGTAATTTCGCACAGGCAAGAAATGTTGCACATGCATATGCTACGAAAGAGTATACACTTTATTTAGATGCAGATGATGTAATTTTGCCAAAAGATAAAGAGAAATTTTTACAATTAAAAGAAACATTAGACCCTAATGTAGATGCGGTTTCCATGTACTATCATGCTGGAACAGATGAATTTGGAAATGTGACGATTCAATATCGGTTAAATCGATTATTAAAAACAGCAAAAAAATTTCAATGGCAAGGGGATTGTCACAACTATCTAAACGTAACTGGTCACATTATCAATAGCGATATTGCGATTACACATAAAAAAATATCCCATTCCGTTGGACGAAATCTATCGATATATGAGGAAAGAAAGAAACGAAATGAAGATTTTTCAGCACGGGATTACTTTTATTACGGAAATGAACTTCGCGAAAATAAATATTATGAAGAAGCAATTAAAAGCTACCAACAAAATCTTGAAATGCATAGTGGATGGATCGAGGACAAAGTTTACGCTGCTACCTATCAAGCAGATTGTTATCGAATACTGAAAAATGAAAAACAAGAATTAAATTCACTTTTTTATGCTTTACAATTAGCGAAGCTTCCTAGACCTGAAATTTGCAGTCGTTTAGGATACCATTTTCAACAAAAACGCGACTTTAAACCCGCAGTCTATTGGTATGAACTTGCCACAACGATTAAAACAGATCCAAACAAATGGAGTTTTACCTATCCAGCTTATGCAACTTGGTACCCACATTTACAGTTATGTGTATGCTATTACAATTTACAGCAATTCGAGAAAGCCTATGAACATAATGAAAAAGCAAGAATTTACCGACCAGAAGATCAGCGTGTGCTTTTTAACAAGGAGTTATTAGAAAAGAGATTGGATTTATCAAATGAAAAATAACACAATTACACTTACCGAGCAGCTATATCAACAACTTTGTAATCACGCAAAAAATTGTTTACCCAATGAGGCATGTGGTCTAATTAGTGGCAATGGCAATTTTGTTAAAAGTGTGTTTCATTTACCTAATACATCTAGCTCAATCAATCGATTTTATATTAAAGAACAACATGTAGCTAAAGCACTTCATCAAATAAGCGAAAAGAACGAAGAAGTTTTAGCGATCTATCATACGCATCCAAGCTCGCAAGCAACTCCTTCCACCTCAGATCTAGTAAACCATCCTACTTCCGACGTTAAAATGATGATTTTATCACTAAAACAACAACCATATCCAATCCAATGCTACCAAGTAAACCACTTATCTTATACCCCAATATCAATTGTAATAAAAGAAGGAGGTATATCTTTATGCCACAACGTAGAGTCTTAAAAGCGAAGTCAGTACGTCGATCTGGCGGCTGTGGTTGCAGCAAAAGACGCAAAAACACAAAATAGCACGTCATTTCGCTCCTACTATATAGGAGCATTTTTTATGTTCTTATCTTTACTAACTTATATTACTAGACAGCTAAGTTATCTTCACTTGTTTTCTTGCAATCATTTCATTAGAATCAAAACTAAGAGGTGATTATATGAAAACAATCAGTAAATTCCCAGATGGTTTTCTTTGGGGAGGCGCTACTGCCGCTAACCAAATTGAAGGCGCATACTTAGAAGATGGAAAAGGCTTAACAACGGTAGACTTACTACCTACTGGAAAAGAACGCTTTAAAATTATGGAAGGGTATCCATCTACATTAGAACCACATAAAGATGTTTATTATCCATCCCACCAAGCGATTGATTTTTACCATAACTACAAAGAAGACATTGCACTGTTCGCTGAAATGGGATTCAAGAGTTTTCGCTTATCAATTTCATGGGCACGTATTTTCCCAAATGGAGATGATAGGGAACCGAATGAAGCAGGTCTGCAATTTTATGATAATGTGTTTGATGAGTTATTAAAATACAATATCGAACCAGTAGTTACGATTGCACACTTTGATGTACCGGTCCATTTAATCAAAGAATATGGAAGCTGGAAAAATCGAAAATTAGTTGATTTCTATGAAAAATATACACGCACCATTTTTGAACGATATAAAGATAAAGTAACGTATTGGATGACATTTAATGAAATTAATATGTTACTTCATCTTCCATTCACTGGTGCTGGTATTGTCTTTGAAGAGGGCGAAGATAAAAACCAAGTACTTTACCAAGCCGCTCACCATCAACTCGTGGCAAGCGCATTAGCTGTCAAAGCTTGTCATGAAATTATCCCGAACGCCCAAATTGGTTGTATGTTGGCTGCAGGAAAAGTTTACCCGTACACAAGTAATCCCGATGATGTTTTAAAAGCAATGGAGAAAGATAGAGAGTCGTTCTTCTTTATTGACGTACAATCTCGCGGCAAATACCCCGGTTATGCGAAACGTTTCTTCCGTGATAATGATTTAACGATTAAAATGGAAGACGGTGACGAAGAGATTCTGAGAAATAATACGGTCGATTACATCGGCTTTAGTTATTATGCTAGTCGTTGTATTAGTACCGACCCTGAGATCCTGAAAAATCAAACTGCTGGAAATGTGTTCGGTTCTGTTAAAAACCCTTATTTAAAAACATCTGAGTGGGGTTGGACCATTGATCCAAAAGGAATTCGCATTACTGCTAACCAATTGTATGATCGTTATCAAAAACCTTTATTCGTTGTAGAAAATGGATTAGGTGCCGTTGACCAATTCGCATCTGATGGTTCTATCCAAGACGATTATCGGATTGACTACCTTCGCCAACACTTTGAACAGCTAGGTGAAGCAATTGAAGACGGCGTTGAAATTATCGGTTACACGAGCTGGGGACCAATTGATTTAGTTAGTGCCAGTACTGGTGAAATGAAAAAACGCTATGGTTATATTTATGTCGATCGAGATAATGAAGGAAAAGGCTCCTTGCAGCGTAAACGCAAAAAAAGTTTTGATTGGTATAAAAAAGTAATTGCTTCCAACGGTAGCGATTTAGACTGAGATTATACCATAAAAAAGCGACTGTACACACCTGTTAGGTGAACAGTCGCTTTTTCACTTACTAATCATAACTTGAATAATACCTGCAACACCTGCAATAGCCAGCACGTAAATAATCGGTGTAAAAACAATTGGAACAAGTGTATATCCTAAATAGAGACCAAGCGTGGACCACATACCAACACACCAATGGCATGCTAGCATTTCGCCAATAATATACCGCAATCCTTTTCCTCTTCCGCTAACAATTATCTCTACTGAACCATCTTCTAGTACGTGTTCTTCTTCTACTTGGAAAAACTGCCTTAATTTAATGGATACCAAATCAAACACAAACAGGCGCATACAACGAAATACCGCTAAACCTAACAAAACAAATTCAAAAATACTTAACACGATGGTCTTCACCTCTTACCTCAACGAATACTTTATCTTATTCATGAGATGTAAGCTTGGTATCAGGCAAACATCCTATTCTTTTACACTTTGTTATATTGTTGAGAAGGTTGGGGTTTCGAATGCCCAATTAAGTGGCCATATAATGCCGCTAACACTTGTTAAAATAACATTCCCAAAACGACGGGTACTGCAACCGGAGCTGGAAAACACCTTACCGCAATAACAACTCCAGCACTTATATTACGCATGCCGTCAGTTAAAGTTAACACAACCATCGTATTTCGATCTTGCTACACCTCCACTCTTAATAACCACCAATAAATAACTCCCAGTTGCAATGTTTACAAAAAATCTTGCTTATTCGCGCCTTCTTCTAACCTAATAAATAACACCTTTTTTACTTTTGGCCTTTATCTTTTAGTTAGTGTCGGGCGATCGTTTACCCAACCTAAAGAAACGGGTATACCAAAAAAATTAGTTAGCGTTGCTTCTGTCATGACATTTCTTGTTTCTCCTTTAGCATATACTTCTCCTTCTTTTAACAGTAACGTATGTTGAAAGCATGTCAGAATTTCCTCGACATGATGGGTAACATAAATAATCGATACTTGTTTTGATTGTTGGGCAACCTGTTTAATTATTTCTAATAATTGTTCTCTTGCTAAAAAGTCCAAACCATTGGTTGGCTCATCTAAAATAAGCAAACTAGGATCAGTCATTAAAGCACGCGCAATCATCACACGTTGCTTTTCCCCTTGCGATAATGTATAAAAATTACGGTTAGCAAAATGAAAACAACCTAAATCTTTTAACAATTGTTGTGCCTTTCGTCGCATCTCATCCGTTGGTGCTTCATACAATCCAATTGATGCAAATGCTCCACTTAGTACAATTTGATAGGCACTATCCGATTCATAAAATCGAGATTGTATGGTTGATGAAACTACACCTATTTGTTGTCTTAATTCTTCACCTAATCGGTCTTTACCAAAGCGACGACCTAATACTGTGGCTTCTCCTTCTGTTGGAAAATAATAACCACATAACAGATGTAATAATGCTGTCTTTCCTGCACCATTAAGACCTAGTAAAGCCCAATTTTCGCCTTTTTCAACTTCCCAATTTATATTTTTTAAAATCCAATCTCCATTTCGAAGCAAACCAACATCATTCAAGTCTAACATCTAAACCCCACCTTTTCTTTCTATTATCTTATATTTATCAAAATATTTCGATACTTAACCATGGTTCTCATTTTGTCAATGCTAATTAATAAGAAGCACGCTTCGTTTCTTTAATAAAAAACACTTAGCTGTCATATGTGTTGTCTAAATTCTATTGATAGAATTAAAAAACAATTATTCACACCTTTACCAGCACTCGAACACAAGCTTGATTTAAAAACCAGACTTATTATTTATAATAATTATAATTAAATATTGATTTTTATAAGATTTATATTATAATAAAAAACAGATTATTATAATTAACAAGATACATATGAGGGGGAATTCCTAGTGAGTAACGAAAGAAAAAATCTAACGACAGCTTCAGGTGCACCAGTTGGTGACAATCAACATTCGCTTACAGCTGGTGATAGTGGACCTACGCTAATTCAAGATGTACATCTATTAGAAAAACTAGCACATTTTAACCGTGAACGTGTACCAGAACGTGTGGTACATGCCAAAGGTGCAGGTGCGCATGGTTATTTTGAAGTAACAAATAATGATATTGCTAAATACACAAAAGCAGATTTCTTATCTGAAGCAGGAAAACGCACACCAATGTTTATCCGTTTTTCTACCGTTGCCGGAGAACTAGGTTCTGCTGATACCGTAAGAGACCCACGTGGGTTTGCGGTAAAATTTTATACAGATGAAGGTAATTATGATTTGGTTGGGAACAACACGCCAGTATTTTTCATTCGTGATGCGATCAAGTTCCCAGACTTTATCCATACACAAAAACGTCATCCAAGAACACATTTAAAAGACCCAAATATGGTTTGGGATTTTTGGTCATTATCGCCTGAATCACTTCACCAAATTACCATTTTACATTCTGATCGTGGTATTCCAGCGACTTTACGCCATATGAACGGGTATGGAAGTCATACATTTAAATGGGTAAATAAAGATGGCGAAGCATTCTGGATTAAGTACCACTTCAAAACCGATCAAGGTGTTAAAAATCTTGATGTAGATCTTGCCGGTAAGTTAGCAGGCGAGAATCCTGATTACCACTTAGAAGATTTATATAATGCAATTAACGATGCGCAATACCCTTCTTGGACATTAAAGGTGCAGATTATGCCCGAAGCAGATGCAAAACATTATCGCTATGATCCATTTGATGTGACAAAAGTTTGGTCACATCAGGACTATCCATTAATTGAAGTTGGCCGGATGGTATTAGATCGCAATCCAGAAAACTACTTTGAAGAGGTAGAACAAGCAGCATTTTCTCCTGCACATTTTGTTCCTGGAATTGAAGCTTCCCCAGATAAAATGTTACAAGGACGTCTGTTCAGTTATTCTGATGCGCACCGTTATCGTATTGGCGCGAACCACGAAGCATTACCAATTAACCGTGCAAAATCTGGCGTTCATAATTATCAACGGGATGGACAGATGCGTTTTGATGGCAATGGCGGTGGTTCCGTTAACTATGAACCAAATAGCTATGATGGACCAAAAGAATCAGCTGAAGGAAGAATCAATCCGTTTGAAGTATCTGGCATGGCCGATGCTGTTAACTATGATAACGAGGATCATTACTCACAGCCTCGCGCTTTATTCCGGGACGTCATGGATGATGGGGAGCGCGCACGTCTAATCACTAACTTTGCTGATCATATGCGTGGAGTTCGTGATGAACAAATTATTGAGCGACAACTAAAAGAATTCTACAAAGTGGCTCCAGAGTTGGCTGAAGGAATTGCAAAAGAATTAGAGACCGAAGTTCCAGAAGATATATACTATTAAAATAATGTTATAATTGAGGCGCTGTCGATCAGACAGTGTCTTTTATCATATTATCTTCAGCGAATCGTCTGCAAAATTAAAAACACTCAAAGGAAGGTGCCACATGCTAGAAATGAATCAACTCAAACCTCATCTGGCAAGCTTTTATCAATTACCAACACTAGAATTAGCTAAACGTTTACTTGGTAGCATCTTAATTAAGGAGACTGCTGAAGGAACTGCTGCAGGGCTTATTGTAGAAACAGAAGCTTATATGGGAACAATTGACCAAGCTGCTCATAGCTTTAACCATAAGCGAACAAATCGAACAGAAATAATGTTTGGTCCTCCAGGCTATGCCTATACATATCAAATGCACACCCATTGCTTATTTAATGTTGTTAGTGGTCCTGTAGAACAACCAGAAGCCGTCCTAATACGAGCAGTTGAACCAGTGTTTAATACTCCACTAATAGAAGAACGACGATCTAAGATTAAAAAAGTTGTTGACCGTACAAATGGTCCAGGTAAATTAACAAAAGCACTCGGCATTACAATGGGTGATTATGGACATGAGCTTACTTCTGCTCCACTTTTGATAGCGAAGGGATTGAATGATCAACCCGAAATTTCAACTGGTCCCAGAATTGGTATACCGAATGCAGGCGAAGCGACAAATTATCCTTGGCGATTTTGGATCACTGGAAATGCTTATGTCTCAAAAATGCGTTAACATTGAATTTTTTGCTAAATAAAATCAATTTAGTAATGAATAACTACCTTTACTTGAGAAAAACTACCTACTAGGAAGGGTGATAAGTTTGCGTAATAAAGCTAAAAAACAAACTGCTAAAGCAGAAGATGTGGTATTTTCAGAAGCACTTGCTGACAATGAGGATAAAGAAGCAATAAGACGGATGGAGCAAGCAGATCAACGCGTCGAAAACAAACACGATCATTAGTGAGCTAAAAACTCTACTACTAGACATAAAAGCTGTTTCCTGAGTTATACAGGAGGCAGTTTTTTGTTTAAACTTCTCGCTTCCCGCTTTTCACAAATCAGACATAATTTTGTTAACAAATTGTGAAAGGTTGAACAAAATACTTTTCAAACTTTCTATACATGTTATTATAGAAATGTACTTAAGTTAATTCATTTTTTTACACATTAATGTGAAATATTGAACAAATAACAAAAGGAGTTGTTGGATATGTTTAATGAATTTATTAGAAACAATCGTTATGTAGCAGGAGTATTAGCACTTATTCGTATTTATTTAGGTTATCAATGGTTTACACACGGAATTGAAAAATTAACAGGCGGCGGTTTTGATGCGAGTGGATTTATTCAAGGCGCCATCGCAAACTCAACTGGGGAAGGTGCCACAGTGCAAGGCTGGTGGGGAACATTTTTAGAAACAGTTGCCCTTCCAGGAGCTAATATCTTTAGTCTTCTTGTCATGTGGGGAGAAGTATTAGTAGGTGCTGCATTAATTCTAGGTCTATTTACCAACTTCGCAGCACTAATGGCAGCGACAATGAACTTTGCATTTTTATTTAGTGGTACTGTAAGCACCAATGCACAAATGGTTTTATTAACTATTTTCTTGATCGTAGCTGGTTATAATGCAGGTCGATATGGTTTAGACAGATTCGTTCTTCCATTCGTACGTAAAACATTTGATCACAAAGATAAAAAAAATGTTACGAAAAAAGTTGCAGAAGCGTAGAACATAATAGTTCAATATATGAAATAAGGTTTTGATTAGATGTCTAATCAAAACCTTATTTCTTTATTCACCTACCATGTAGGATGTGTTGAAATCATTTTATTTGTCACCATTCAAGCTGGTTTTCCCCATCACCGCACGTTTAATGATTTGTATATTAATGAAAAATGATAAAGTCACCCCTTATAAGAAAAAAAAACTACCACGACTTGCTTAAAAGTATTTTTACTTTAGCAAAATTAATCGAATTGTAAGAATTATTAACAATAGGCAAGCATTTTTAAATGCTACTATGCTCAGACCTCTATAATCACATGCCATCCCATTTAAAGCCAATTAATCACGTTTCTCCCAGTTTGTGCTTCTTTTTGTTTCTCGTTATGATGATATATGGAAACAATATTGTTGTTATTTTGATTTCATTAGGAAAGGGGTTTATCGCCATTAACACACAAATTGCAACTGCTCCTGAAGATATGATTCGTTTAGAAAAGCCAACGGTAGAAGATGGATCAGCCATGTGGGAGTTGGTGGAGCACTCAACGTTAGATCAGAATTCTGCTTATAAATATATTATGATGTGTGAGTACTTTGCAGAAACATGTGTTGTTGCAAAAGTAGATAAAGAACTAGTAGGTTTTATTACTGCATTTATTCCCCCAGAACGACCAGATGTTGTATTCGTATGGCAAATTGGTGTTGATTCTTCTCAACAAGGTAAAGGGTTAGCTTCTAAACTATTAAACGAGCTTATCCACCGTGAAGCCTGTGAAGATATTCGATTTGTTGAAGCAACGGTTACACCGACGAATAAAGCGTCCCAAGCTTTATTCCGTAAGCTAGCTCGCACGCATAATACCACATGCGACGTAAGTGAGTTTTTCACAAAAGATTTATTCCCAAATGATACACACGAGGAAGAGTTAAACTTCCGCATCGGACCTATTGAAAGAGCATAAGTTTTACTTAACTAAGGTAAACAAATACCAAATACTTTTTATATGTACGCAAAAATGAAGGAGGACAATCTGTGAATCAAGATATGAAAATTTTCGAAAAATCAGAATCTGAGGTACGTAGTTATGTGCGTAGTTTCCCTACTATTTTCACCAAAACAAAAGGATATAAAATGTGGGATAAGGCCGGAAATGAGTATATTGACTTCTTTTCAGGTGCTGGAGCTTTAAATTACGGACACAATAATGATCACATGAAACAAAAATTAATTGATTATATAACTAATGATGGAATTACCCATTCGTTAGATATGGCTTCTGCTGCTAAAGCAGAGTTTCTAGAAAAGTTTCAAGAGATCATTTTAAAACCACGGGATCTTGACTATAAAATCATGTTCCCTGGGCCTACTGGAACCAACACAGTAGAAAGTGCATTAAAACTTGCTCGTAAAGTGACTGGACGTACTGATGTCATTAGCTTTACCAATGGGTTTCATGGTATGACAATTGGATCCTTATCTGTTACTGGTAACGCAATGAAACGTAAAGGCGCAGGTATTCCATTACAGAACGTCGTTACCATGCCTTATGACAACTATGTCGATGACCAAAGTTCTGTTGATTATCTTGAACGATTTTTAGAAGATAGCGGTAGTGGTGTTGATATTCCTGCTGCTATTATTTTAGAAACTGTACAAGGTGAAGGTGGAATTAATGCCGCAAGCTTTGAATGGATAAAGAAAATTGAAAACGTATGTAAACGATGGGGTATTTTACTAATTGTCGATGATGTCCAAGCAGGTGTTGGTCGAACTGGAACATTCTTTAGCTTTGAACCTGCTGATATCAAACCGGATATCGTTTGTATGTCGAAATCAATTAGTGGCTATGGATTACCTTTCGCAATAACACTTATCCGACCAGAAATTGATCAATTTGCTCCTGGTGAACACAATGGTACTTTCCGTGGCAATAACCATGCATTTGTTACCGCAACAGCAGCACTTGATTATTGGACAGATGATAAATTGGAAAACAGCGTCAAGCAGAAGTCACAAACGATTATGACTTTTCTTCATAAAATGGTAGAGAACTACCCTGAATTACAAGGAGAAGTGCGTGGTCGTGGCTTCATGGTAGGAATTGCTTCAGATGTAGACGGATTGGCTAACAAAATTGCTGCTAAGGCGTTTGAGAATGGCTTAATTATGGAAACATCTGGGCCAAATGACGAAGTATTTAAGTTATTCCCTCCTTTGACAATTGATGATGAAGGACTTACCAAAGGACTTGCAATAATCGAACAGAGTATCAAAGATGTAATCAAACAACCAGTAACTAACTAAATGATAGCCATACAGGAGGAAAACACATGAAAGTCGTAGCATTAGAAGATATCTTAGGAACAGAACATGACGTAGATGGTGGCAATTGGATTAGCCGCCGACTAATTACCAAAAAAGATGGAATGGGTTATTCCGTTAACGACACACTTATTAAAGCTGGTACAGAAACCCATATCTGGTATCAAAACCATTTAGAATCCGTGTACTGTATTGAAGGGGAAGGGGAAGTCGTGACATTAAGCGATAATAAAGTTTGGCCAATTGCAAAAGACCAACTCTATGCACTAGATAAAAATGATGAACACTTACTACGTGCAAGAACAGATATGCGCATGGTATGTGTGTTTAATCCACCGCTTACAGGCAATGAAGTTCACGATGAGAATGGCGTTTATCCAGTAGACGAGGGATAAAGATAATGTTTTAAAACATCTTAACTACTATGTTGAGGTGTTTTTTTATGATGAATATTTGTAATTTCCCTTTCTGTTCCTTTATAATAACGGTGAAAAGCTTCCTAGGGAGTGTGAATGTATGAAAAAAGATGTTGATGATTATTTACAAGAGGGAATATATGGGGCAAAAGAAATCAATCCGGGAGAAAGAAAACAATTTCTTGGAACGATCCGTGAACGAGTAGTGTTTGTATTAACGAAAGGTCAAGTAATGCAAGCAAAAGGAAAAAAAACCTTGGAACAAAAAGTGAAAGAACACCCAGATGCTAAAATATTATTAAATGGGAATATTACTTTTCGTTATTTTAAGCCCTATCGCCAAATTGCAACAAAACATAATATACTTTACACGACAGTAAATAATCGTGATGCTACATCAGAATATGGTCTCGTCATGGCTTATGACTATGCCGTTGATTACAGTGATGAATCCATTGTTTTAAACGAAAAAGAAAAGGCTAATAGAAATACAAGCAACAAGACGAAGAAAAAGTCCTTTTGGGCCAAATTATTTGGATCGAATGATTAAAACTAGTGACATAGCTTTAGCTATGTCACTAGTTATTTTACTCCTCTATTATTACACGTGTATTACCAATCATGTCATGTATGCCTTGTTTTTGTGCCGTAAATGCCACAAATAGATATAAAAATGCAAAAATACTAAATACACGATGAATAAACCTTCCAACTAATTCTCTAAAAAGCAGGTCGCTCCATCGCAAAGGCTCGTCATCTTCACGTATTACTTTTAAACACAAAATCATCTTACCTATAGTCTGATGAAACTTTTTGGTCATTAATAAGAAGTACAAATAAAACACGATAGAGCCAATTATGCCAGTCACTGTCCAGAACCCAATATCCAAAGCAATCCCTTCATTAATAAACTTAAACGGACTAAGTAGGATGCCATTAATGCTAAATACAATTAGAAGATCAACTACATATGCCCAAAAACGCATCCAAAAGCCAGCATATCTTTTGTTAGTTGTTGTAGATTCCACCGAACTATTTTCTACCGTCGCCGTCTGCATTACGACACCTCCTTACTTCGAATATAAATACATAGCACGAGGGCCATTATTTTGTCTTAACATTTCTTTGATGCCAGTTAATTTCGCTTCTGGGCTCGTGAGGTTCTGTACCGCTCCAGCTAGGAATTGTTCTAAACCATCTCGTTGTCCGTATTCAACAACTTGCGCATTAGCCAAGTCTTGTTCTTCTTTCATCATGGTAATAGTATCGTCTAATGAACCAAGTGCATCAACAAGACCAACAGCTTGCGCTTGTTCACCAGTATACACGCGACCATCTCCTAGCTCACGTACACGCTTCTCTGATAAATCTCTACCATCCACAATCACTTGCACAAAATCATCATACATATCATCGACCATTCCTTGTAAAATAGCTCGTTCATCTTCTGTCATATCACGATATGAGGACATAATGTCTTTGTATTCACCACTTTTGATAGTGTTAAAATCTACACCAATTTTATCTGCTAGTTCAGCAAAATTATAACTTTCCATAATCACACCAATGGAACCAGTCAATGTAGCCTTATGCGCAACAATTTTATCTGCAGGAGCGGAAATATAGTAACCACCCGAAGCCGCAGTATTTCCCATTGATATATAAACAGGTTTATCATAGGCTTCTTTAATTTCGACAATTTTGTCATGGATTTCAGCACTTTCAACGACGCCCCCGCCTGGTGTATTCACGTTTAATATAATCCCATTTACCCTTCGATCTTCTCCAGCTTTCTCCAATTGTTCTAAAAACCGTCGATGATGATAGCTTGTCGTTGCCAGAAGCGAACTAGAAGCTCCTTCTTGAATCACGCCATTCACCTGTAAAACTGCAATTTTATTCGTAGGTGATCCTTCCTCCACTACTTTTTCATTTGTCCCTGCCACTTCTTCAGATAAGTCGAACATAGACTCCCAATCCGTTGATGCTACACTGGTAGCAAACCGAAACCCTATGGAAACAATGAATAACCCTATTGCAATACTGAGTGCAATCCAACGCTTCGCACGCATATGTATTCCTCCTTCTCGTATGTATCTCTTCCAATCGTATCTGATTTTACATACAATTGGAAGAATAAATAGCAGATGCAACTGACGCCAATGCAGCATCTGGTGCTACGGCAGCTCCGATATTTGCCCAACCTAATGCGATTAATTGAAGCGTACCACCTAGGATAAGGCATGGAACTAAGTTTCCTGTTACTAAACCGATTAATGTACAAGCAATAATTGGTTGGTGGAAGTGGAATTCATCCAAAATTCCTTCAATACCAGCCAAAAACGCTACAATAATAACCAATATTATTTGAATCATAGTTAAATCCATGATTAGTAATCCTCCTTTTTGTCTGATAATTTAGGATTGCTTTTGTCTGTCTATCTCTGCTTGTGCTCTTCTAAGAATATCGTCCATATTACCATATTGATCAGCAGGGACTTTTCGCACATCAAATTCTAACCCTAATTCTTTTAGCTTTTTGAATGTGTCGATATCATTTTGATCAAAAGCTAACACTTTATTCGGTTGTACTTTACCAGTGGAGTGTGACATGGAACCAACGTTAATCGTATCCAATGGTACGCCACCTTCAACTGCTCGAAGTACATCTTGTGGATTTTCGAAAAGTAATAATGCACGCTGTCCACCAAAATGTTGATCATCTTTGGCAAGCTCGATCATTTTATTAATTGGCACCACATGCGCTTTTACTCCTGATGGCGCTGCCTGTTGGATCAATCGTTTACGAAGATCATCCTGTGCAACATCATCAGATACCACGATGATACGTGTTGGCATCGTATTTCTTGTCCACCCTGTTGCAACTTGCCCGTGTAACAAACGAGAATCAATCCGTGCTAGCACATAATCAAATGTACCTGGCTTGCCAGTAGATGATGTGCCTGCATCAGCAGCTGGAGCAGCTGCTTCTTGCTCTGGCTCTAATGATTCTGGTTTAACTTTTACTGCTTCTGTCGCTGTCCCGAGAATATGTGACGCGATTTCATGCGCACTGTTCATCGATAAGCGAGATGCATAGGACTCGATCAACATTGCTAAGTTCAAGCCAGCAACGATGGCCCAGTTGTCTTTGCCTTCCATTAAGCCACTAGCTTGATTGAAAGGCGTTCCACCCCAAAGATCGACTAAGAATAAAACTTCATCTTGATCTTCGAAGGAGGCAATTGCTTTTTCCATTTTTGCCCTTACATCTTCCGGTCCTTCGCTAGGCATCAATGTAACCGCTGCTACATCTTGTTGCTCTCCGAAGATCATCGCTCCAGATTGCAAGATACCTTCGGCGAATTCACCGTGCGTGGCAATGATAATACCTACCATCTTTTTTCCCTCCTATTTGTTTTTTAGCCAAACGTAAGTACGTAAACCCATAAAGTAGTGATTGGTGTGTCGTTCGAAACGGATGACAGTTTCGATGCGTTAGTTAAAGAATAAAAAAGAGTAAAAAGCAGATTAAAAAAAGATAGAGGTATAGCAAGGTTCTCTTATCCTATTTTAATCATTACTTTTTACTCATGCCTGATCGAATCAGTAACACGCAAAAAAATAAATGCGATACATATTAAATTGTTTGAAAACGCTATTATTTTATAGCGTTTAATTATTACTTTAATGAGTTTACAAAAATATTATAGCATCATAGATATGGTCTTTCAAGCAAATTTTTATTTTTTATCTCCACCAATAGCTACAAACCGGGATAGTTAACGCTTTCAACATTAATAGATATAACAAGAATAAATCCTAAAAATTGTATGTTGCGCTACCTGCTAGGGACCAGCTACCAAAGGTTTGTCCACAAAAAGATCCATTTACCGTACCATTATGATTTTTTAAATATATTTTTAAATGCTCGCTTGATCACATCAAAGAAACCTAATGATTGGACCATACGATTTGGGTCAACATACTCACGAATAGCTCGTAGTACTTTCTTCGGATTTTTAGAAGAAAACGTAAACGTTCCATTCGTTTTTGTTTGAATCGCATAACGCGGAATCCATTTCCCTTTAAACATAACGGAGGCAATGACATAGTCCACTTCTTCCCAAGGAATTTGAATAAACTTACGCGCATCACGCTTGTTATAAAATTCAAATCCTTTGTCACCAATCATAATATGACCATAATCGGAAATCCGGATATGTGACGTTGCTTTCATTGTTAAATCAACTTTTGTATTAATTGATAATACCAATTGGATCACCCCATTTCTGTCTGTTGCTCACTTCCATTATACATGGTTTCTTGTTTTGAGCAAAAAAAGTTGAGCAAGCCTGATAACCATGAGCGCTACTAATATTTTTCATCTATTGGGGAAAAATAGAAAAAATTATTTCCCACCAATAGAGTAGAAAGGCGGTACCAGCCCATGCAATTAAAAAATAATACCCTACTTTCTCTTCTAATGCAATGGATTATATTAGGAAGCATAGTTGGCGTGGTGGTCGGTTCAACGACGACGATACTTTTAGAATCAAATGATTTTCTAGGGGACGATATTCGATTAAAACATGATTGGTTAATCTTCTTGCTTCCATTCGCTGGCTTATTGATCGGCTACATTTATATGCGGTTTGGTAAAGTAATGTTTAACCATTCGCAGAGTGACACTTCCGAACTGAATAATCTAGTCATCAAGGCTGTTCATGGACAGAAACAGGTCCCCAAAAGAATGGGACTGATCGTTTATTTGGGCACGTTTCTTACCGTTCTCTTTGGTGGCTCCACAGGTAGAGAAGGCGCCGCGATTCAGATGGGGGGAAGTGTAGCGGCTACGGTTAATCAACTATTTAAAATGAATAACATAGATAAAAAAGTGGTTCTGATGAGTGGAATTAGTGCTGGATTTGGATCAGCTTTTGGTGCACCGATCACTGGGACGGTATTTGGTATGGAGACTGCTACATTAGGAAAGTTGAAGTGGGAAGCAGTTCTTCCTTGTATGACCGCTAGCTTTGTGGCTCATTTCGTAACAACCGCTGTTTGGCACCATCATCATGAAATATTCACGATTGCAGTTGTACCAGAAACATCGGTGAAGATCTTTTTTATTGTCATCTTACTATCGATCATTTTTAGCCTTGTCAGTGTGTTGTACTGTCAGTTACGACACGGCATTGAAAAAATCTCAACAAAGCTATTTAAGCAAAACCATATGAAAAGAGCTTTTGTCGGAGGCGTCATTATTGCCATTCTAACATGGTTGATTGGTTCACAAGACTATAATGGACGAGGGTTACAGATATTAGAACAAGCATTTACGGAAGATGTTCCACCGTTTGCTTTTCTAGCTAAGCTAATATTTACCGCCATCACACTTGGTACTGGGTTTGTCGGTGGAGAAGCGATTCCGTTATTTTTTATTGGCGCTACCTTAGGAAATACCTTGCACGCTTTTATCGACTTACCACTTTCTTTTTTCGTTGCTTTAGGTCTAATCGCTGTATTTTCTGGCGGAACGAATACCCCGATAGCAGCTTTTCTATTAGCGCTAGAGATGTTTAATGGCAAAGGATTGGAATTCTTTTTTATTGCTTGTGTGATCAGCTATCTACTCTCAGGTACCCATGGGTTATGGCCTGCTCAAAAAATATATGAACCAAAAAGCAAATTATACCAGACCAAACTTGGTGAAACGATTAAACAAGCGGAAAAACGAAAAAAGAGGTGAGATACGTGGATTTACATTTTATTTGGAAAGCGATGGTAGTAGTGGTGGGCGGCGTGCTTATTTTACGACTAGCCGGAAGAAAATCGATCTCCCAACTTACAGTGGCACAGACCGTGATGATGATTGCTGTTGGTTCCTTAATTATTGAACCTGTTGGTGATCGGAATATATGGATTACGATGGTGATTACCTTTGTCATGGTAGTCACGTTGCTTTTGGTGGAGTACATCGTTTTAAAATCAAATGTACTCGAGACTTTTATTTATGGCAAATCACTTATCGTTGTTGAAGACGGGCAAATTAATGAAGCCAATTTAAAGAAGTTACGGTTAACTGTTGATATGCTTGAAGTACGACTCCGACAACAAAACATTGCCAATTTTAGTGATCTAGCATGGGCAACGATTGAATCAAACGGACAATTAGGTTATATGTTAAAAACGGAGAAACAATATGCGACCAAAGCAGATATTGAGATGCTAAAAACAATGATCGCATCCAAGCAATCGATCCCTGCCAATCCAGCACCACAAGTGCCACTAACGGAAACAGATACCATCTTCACAGAGGTTAAAAACAGAAAACACACGGTGAAGCCTAAGGATACGTTGGATTAGCAAGCGAATGCATTGGGCATTGGACACTGAGATTAAAAACAACATATGTACCGCCCTCCTATTCGATGGTGATACGTACTATGTTGCAGCATTTTATCCTTGCTACGATTAAAACGGGTTGGTCGTCCATTGCAACGATTGTTTGATAAAGTTACATTGATGAAGTTTTAATTGCGCAGCCATAAATTAAGCTAGATCTTCTGGTAGCATGAATTTCTCTTTCAATATTTAATGGTAAGCATCATCAAATACACAAAGTTGTGTCGAATCATAATATAGAGTTTCATTTGATGTATTCTCTACTCTTACATCGACATCTTCGTCATCAAGAAGACCATATAGAGAGATTTTTAAACCGGGTTCTATCATAGCCTCGTTGGTGTGGAACCTTCATTATGGTGTACCAGTGAATTGCAAACAAAATGTGTAGTAAATCAGATAATTAATAGGCAAAAGGTGCGCCCACTAAACTCGTATGTTTGGGTGCACCTTTCTTAAAATGAAACGTGGCTTGAGAATGGAGGACAGTATATTGGGAAAGCTAACATAAACATTTTCAAGGAGGAACCGTTATGGATAACACACATGATTTTGTCGAAAAAATTCACGACAAGCAAAGAAAAGGGGAAAAGAATAAAAAGAACCAAGGCTATAGTCGTCCGAGTAATAAACTACCTAGCAAGAAGCATAGTGACAGTAATAGTTAAGAGTGAAAGGGTGATTTGATTGCATCACCCTTTTTTAATATAGCATTGATTATCTCATCTTTATAAAATGAATCTCACCTTTAACCAAATCTAATCAGCAGATGGTGTAACTCATACACCCTACAAATATTCCATTCATGCGTCAACCCTACCTTTATTAGTATCACATTAGCAGAAATATAAATTTAGTTTATAAATGTTCAAAAAATTGTAAAATTTATAACACTTTAAATACCGCAGCTTCCATTATACTTGTAAGTGATAATGATTTTCATTTTCATTTTTCCTTTCAATTTTATTATGATTCGCCATTATTTAAGTAAAGGAGTGGTATACATGGTATTGACAAAAGCAAAGATAGGGCAAACGTTATATGTAAAACATATAGAGGGTAAAGACAAGATAAAGAAGTTTCTTTTGACACTAGGTTGCTACGAAGGAGAAAAAATTACGTTGATCTCCATTCTTGCTGGAAATTACGTTGTGAATATTAAGGATAGTAGATACGCCATTGATAAGAATATGGCAAAAGCAATCGTTGTGGAAGGATAGAAAAAATTTCTTGTCATTACGCTTGCTACATTAACTACCTCTTGATTTCCACTCAATGATGTAGCACATTTTTCAATAAATTATGCTCAATAACTCACAAGGAGGGGTGTCGCTTGAAAATACCCTTAACTGGTAATCCAAATGCAGGAAAAACCACCGTGTTCAATACCCTTACTGGACAAACTGCAAGTGTAGGAAACTGGTCTGGCGTGACCGTAGCGGAAAGGGTAGGTACGTTACGAAAAAAATATCACGGAACAGATCATGATGTAACCATCGTTGATCTACCTGGCGCATATTCGTTATCTCCGTATTCAGGTGAAGAAAAGATAACTAGAGATTATATTCTAGATGAATCACCAGATGTGATTATCAACATCGTTGATGGCGCAAATTTGGAACGGAGCCTTTTCTTTGCCACACAGCTATTAGAACTTCATGTTCCTGTTGTGATAGCGATTAATAAAAGTGACATGGTGAAACGCAGAAAAAATACTATTGACCTAACTACATTAAGTAAGGTATTAAACAGTAGGGTTGTGCTCCTAACGGCCACTGCTCAAATGGGAATTCAAGCCTTAATGACCGAGGCGATTGCATTAGGTACAGCAAAAGAGCCACTTACAGCTCCGCAATTAACGGAAACACACACAGATACAACTCGCCAAATATTTGTGGATGACATCATTCGCCAATCCCTCGTTAAAGAGACAGCATCCAGCCAAGTAACATTATCAGACAACATCGATCGATGGATTGCACATAAATGGTTAGGGGTACCCATTTTCTTGCTCATCATGTGGCTCATCTTTTGGTTTTCGATTGAGGGGCTTGGTGGATATGTATCAGCCTACTTTAATGATGTGCTTTTTGGTGAAATGGTTCCCCATACGGCAAATCGTCTCTTAGAAAGCTTAGGGGTACACCCTACCTTACAAGCAGTTATCGTAGATGGAGCCATTGGTGGCGTTGGAGCCGTTATCGGATTCTTGCCACTGATCATGTTATTGTTTTTCTGTTTATCTCTCCTGGAAGACTGTGGATATATGGCCAGAGTAGCCGTAGTAATGGACCGTTTTTTCAAGAAAATTGGTCTATCCGGTAAATCGATTATTCCCATGATTGTTGGGTCTGGCTGCTCCATTCCTGGGGTAATGGCAACAAGAACCATTGAAGATATTAATGAACGAAGAATGACAACAATTCTTACGCCATTCATTCCATGTGGTGCTAAATTACCAATCATTGCACTATTTGCATCTGTCTTTTTCCCTGGGAGCACATGGGTTGCCCCAAGCGTTTATATGCTAGCCATTTTAATGATTATTCTAGGTGGCCTTTTATTAAAGAAAATCTTTGTTTGGGAAGCTACTTCTCCTTTTATCATGGAACTCCCTGCATACAAGGTGCCCAGCTTGCGTCATGCAACGACACAGATGTTGGTTAAGGCAAAAGCTTTTATCTATAAAGCGACTACGATTATTCTAGTTTGCAATACACTCGTTTGGTTCACACAAGGGTATAGCTGGCGCTTAACGCCCGTAGAAGATCAATCGCTAAGTATGTTAGCTGGGATAGGGACAGTTGTCTCCCCTATTTTAATTCCATTGGGATTTGTAGGTTGGCAATTAGCGGCGGCAGCAATTACTGGATTTATTGCAAAAGAAAACGTAGTGGCGACTTTCGCTGTCTTAGTATCCGCTGGTTCAACACAGGCTTTACATTTACCTGGCGGCGCTCTAAACCAACTGTTCACACCCGTAACAGCTTTCGCGTTCCTAGCGTTTAATCTTTTCACCCCACCATGCTTTGCGGCAATTGGTGCGATGAATGCCGAAATGGAATCTCGAAGCTGGTTGTGGAAAGGATTAGCTTTTCAGTTAGGTATCGGATATATGTTAGCTTTGGTAATCACCCAGGTTGGCACATTGCTTATCTACGGCAAACCAGCTCCCGGGTTTATACCAGCTATTGCAATTACGATATTTGCAATCGCACTCGTACTAGCCACCATACAAAAAGCAGATAATCAGCGGAATGTAATAGAAAATGCCATGTAATAGCAGACACGTTCATAAGCTAGGATCGGCGTATTTTCATTTCACGTTAACACGTACTTATTGCAAGTGGAAGTGCGTGTAAAACTCCATAGGAGAGGATGATACAAATGGTAATTAATATTGTAATTGGTTCCGTGTTAGTAGGGTATATTGTGTGGACACTTTATCGTTTTTTCAAAAAAAGTGCACAAGGAAAATGTGCAGGTTGTGCCATTAAGGATTCCTGTAAAGCAAAATGTGATTAAACCGAGAACTGGACAAATTCCAATTTGGATAGATTCTTCCATTGTACTAAATTATTTTGATCTATTTTATAGCATTGTTCATAAGCCATCTTATTCTTTTCCATACATTTTTAAAGTAGACCCCATGACATGGTGGGGTCTATTGTCATCAAGCAAGAATAATTAAACAGCTCTACCTATTCAATATCGTAAAACATAAAGATGTGACGCGTTCTTTATCAACAGGTGAAAAATGACCAAACCATAAATCTTCCATTACCGTCACGCTGTTGCTCCTTTGCTTATCAACGTTTTATCTATCTGAAGATACTGTTTTCATCCCCTATATGCCTTTATTTCAGCAGATAGACTCTAGCCTCATAAGGTTTTAGCTTGATGGTGTGAATATCCTCTTCTTCATCTGTTAAATAGTTAGCTATCATTAGTTGCTTTTGATTACACCGAATATGTGCGGGTAGACGGAATACGGGTCTTTTGTCTGTGAAATTACAAACGACTAAAAGCTTCTCCTGCTCCCAGCTTCTAGTATAAGCATAAATTTGCTCATCATCCTCCAAAAGCAATTCGTATTCACCATATACTATAATCGGGTTTTCCTTTCGCAATTGGATTAGCTTTTTATAGTAATAAAAGATCGAATCAGGATCTTGCAATACTTTTTCTGCATTGATTTCCTTGTAGTTTTCATTCACCTTGATCCATGGTTCCCCAGTAGTAAAACCGCCATGCACCTCATTTGTCCACTGCATTGGCGTCCGAGCATTATCACGGCTTCGTTGATGGATCCCTTTCATCATTTCATCATGACTTACCAATGATTCGTTCACCAAATCCTCATATGCCTGTAATGTTTCAATGTCGCGATAATCTGTAATGGAATCAAACGCAACATTTGTCATCCCTATTTCTTCCCCTTGATAAATATAAGGTGTTCCTTTTAACATATGCAGGCACGTTGCTAACATCTTCCCTGACAGCACTCTATACGCTTCGCAATCATTTCCGAAACGAGAGATTGCTCTTGGTTGATCATGATTGCTCCAATATAAACTGTTCCACCCCTCTTCCTTTAAACCCTCTTGCCATTTAGAGAAGATTTTTTTTAATGTTGTTAGCTTCCACTGTTTTGGCGTCCACTTTCCCAATTCACCGTTTCCAATATCCACATGTTCAAAATGAAAAACCATATTCAATTCCTCACGCGTGTTTCCTGTATATAATCTAGCATCTTCCACTGTGGCTCCAGGCATCTCCCCAACAGTAATCGTGTCGTAGTTCGCTAATACTTCTCGGTTCATCTCCTGTAAAAATTCATGAATACGAGGACCATTCATATAATATGGACTTCCATCCCCATAACCTGTGGCGTTTATTTCCCCATCTGGATAGCGCTCGTCTTTGGAAATAAAGTTAATGACATCCATGCGGAATCCATTCACACCTTTATCTAACCAGTATGTCATCATCTCATACACTTCTTTTCTTAACCGCGGATTCTCCCAGTTTAAATCTGGCTGCTTTTTACTAAAGATATGTAGATAATATTCCTCTGTTGTTTCATCATATTGCCACGCACTCCCTCCAAAGGCAGCTCCCCAATTCGTTGGAGGCTTTTCATCTTTCCCTTTTTTCCAAATATAATAGTCACGATATGGATTATCTTTAGAAGCGCGCGCTTCCACAAACCACTGATGTTCATCCGATGTATGGTTAATCACTAAGTCCATCATTATTTTCAGTCCACGTTTGTGCGCTTCTGCTAGCATTTCATCGAAATCTTCCATCGTACCGAAATCTTCCATGATTGCTTGGTAATCACTAATATCATAGCCATTATCATCATTAGGTGATTGATAGACTGGAGATAGCCAAATCACATCAATCCCTAAGTCTTTTAAGTAATCTAATTTTTGCGTAATTCCTCTTAGATCTCCAATCCCATCCCCATTACTATCATGAAAACTTCTAGGATAGATTTGATAAACAACACTTTCTTTCCACCAATTATTCATCATAATTTCCCTCCTTCAAAGTATTATGAAAAAAGTGGAATCTATTACACATAAGATTCCACCCCTTTTTCTCTCAAGCTAATAATCTAATCCAAAATATATACTCTTGCCTCATACGGCCTTAAGATCATGTTGTCAACAGTATCGGTCTTACTAACTTCATAATTTGCTATTATTAATCTTGGTGTATGCTCTTCTAAACACTTAGATAGCTTAACTACTGCTTCTTCCCCATATAAATTAGTTATGATTAAAGCTTTTTTGTTATTTAATGTTCGTGTGTAAGCATAAATCTGATCATGGTCTGCTAAGATTAAATCATACGTGCCATAAATAAGTAGCTCTTCTTCTTTTCGTAATCTAATTAATTGCTTATAATAAGCGTAAATAGAATTTGGGTCTTCTATCTGATCAGCAACATTTATGCTTTGATAGTTAGGATTTACTTTTAGCCATGGCGTTCCCTCTGAAAATCCTGCATTTTTTTGATTATTCCACTGCATTGGTGTTCTAGAATTATCTCGACCATTTTTCCATATCTGTTTCATGATCGCTTCATGAGACTTCCCTTCTTCTCTTTCATTACGGTACATATTCTTAATAGCAATATCATTATAATCATGAATGGAATTAAATTGAACATTTGTCATGCCGATCTCTTGTCCTTGATAAATAAAAGGTGTGCCTTGCATTAAAAAATATAAGGTTGCCAGACTCTTCGCAGACTTCTCCCAAAGTTCTTCATCATTTCCCCAAGTAGAAACCGAACGAGGCTGGTCATGGTTCTCTAAGAAAAGTGCATTCCACCCCATTCCTTCTAACCCTTTTTGCCATTTTGATAACGTTTCTTTCAGTGCCTTCAGATCAAGACCACCATCACTACTTTTCCCCCATAAGCCTAAATGGTCAAATTGAAAAATCATGTTAAATTTTCCATTTTTTTCACCAACCCACTCATCTGCCTGTTCAACGGAAACGCCATTCGCTTCCCCCACTGTCATAATGTCGTATTGATCAAATGTTCTTTCCTTTAATTCCTCTAGAAACACTTGAATCCCATCACGATTCATATGTCCCTCGAAAGACGGCACATATTTTTTATTTTCGGGATTTGGTGAATCAGGAAAACCAGGGACCTTTTTTATATGAGAAATGGCGTCAACACGGAAGCCGTCAATTCCTTTATCTAGCCACCAATTAACCATTTCATACAAATCGTTACGCACCTTTTCATTTTCCCAATTTAGATCCGGCTGTTTACGGGAGAAGACATGCATATAATATTCCTTCGTGATTTCATCATATTCCCAAGCAGATCCGCCAAAGATCGATTCCCAATTATTTGGTTCTTTGCCATACTTCGTACCAGGATGCCAAATATAATAATCTCGATACGGATTGTCGATAGAAGAACGGGATTCAATAAACCAAGGATGTTCATCAGAGGTATGATTAATTACAAGATCCATAATTAACCTCATTCCACGTTGATGAACACTAGCTAATAGTTCGTCAAAATCACGCATCGTGCCAAAGTCAGCCATGATAGCTTTATAATCACTAATATCGTACCCATTATCGTCATTCGGAGATTGGTAAATTGGACTAATCCAGATTACATCAATTCCGAGTTCTTTTATATAATCTAACTTTGAAATAATCCCTTGAATATCACCAATTCCATCGCCATTTGAATCCATAAAACTACGTGGATAAATTTGATAAGCAACAGCTTCTTTCCACCATTTCTTATTCATCTAGCTTCCTCCTCGTTGTTTGTTCCTTGCTATGACTAGTTCTCATTCATTAAGTGAAGTTGCACAATCAGGATGCATATTAATACGTAAAAACAAAACCATCAGTGCAACCGATTGCGCAATCAGCAATTCTTATTACCTTTCGATCTTTAGCAGGTAATAAGAAAATTATTATTTATTAAAAATAGTTACTTCCCATCTATTTCTTTCGTTGACTGACGATACTTTATCTTATACGGAACAATAATTCGTTTTGAAGGTTCATCTTTCTTTTTCACTTTTTCAATCAGACATTTGAATGCATGGACACCAAGTAAATAAATCTGTATATCGACCGTTGTTAACGGCGGTCTGGTAATTTCAGACAAATAAACATTGTTAAAGCTTGCGATTGAAATATCGCCAGGTACACGAAAACCCAACTCTTCTAACATATTAATTACACCAAGACTAACCAAGTCATCAGCAATTACTAAACCTGTTGGAGGTTGGTCTAAAGAAAATAATTTTTCAACGGCCTTATGACCACCAGACTCTAGAAATTCCGTTTGAACTTTGTATTCTTCACGATTAGGTAAATCCGCTGCTTCTAAAGCCGACTCATATCCTTGCAATCGATCGACGGTTACTACACGCTCGGTAGATCCACCAATAAAAGCAATATATTGATGTCCGAGATCAATTAGATGCTGCGTAATTTCCCTACTAGCCTTGACATTATCATTATCTACATACGTAATTTGATTCTCTTCACTATAAGGCTTACCCACGACTACAAAAGGGAAATTTTTTTCAAACAAAAAATCCATCACGACATCATTGGCGCGGGAATACAATAGGATAATCCCGTCTACTCTATTACCAAACACCATTCGTTTCACTTCTTCAAATTGCTCTTCTTCTGTACTACCAGTTGACACATACAAGGAGTACTCCATCTCATGAGCAACCGAGCCTATCCCTCCTAAAATTTCAGGGAAAAATGGATTTTGTAACGCCTTATCTGTAGAAGAAGGCATAACTACACCAATCGCTTGGGTAGAACGGATAGCTAAGTTTCTAGCATTCACATTTGGATGATATCCTAAATCTTTCATCGCTTTTCGCACACGTTTTTTTGTTTCTAAACTGATCCTTTGATTATCTGCAATCACCCTAGAAACGGTGGATGGTGCTACTCCAGCCTTTTTTGCTACATCTTTAATTGTAACCCTCATAAATGACACCTTCCACCAATCTATTCTTCAATATCTTTTCTACAACTCAAAAATACATTTAAAGTATAACAATTCACCCTATTATAATCCATTTTGTGCATCTCGGACAGACTACCCTTTTGTCCCACCAGCTGTAAGTCCTGAAATAAGATAGCGTTGCAAATATAGATAGATTGCTGCGACCGGTACAGCAATAAGAATCGAACCTGCCGCAAACCGTGTAAAGTTATTAGCAAATTGATCATTAATAAAATTATAGAGTCCTACAGCCAATGTATAATTTTCTTGACTAGATAAAACAATCGATGGCAATAAGAAATCAAACAACGGCATCATGAAATTAAACAAGGCTACAACAGCTAAGATAGGTTTCGAAAGTGGAAGCATCACACTCCAGAAAACACGTAGATGTCCAGCACCATCAATTCTAGCCGCCTCATCTAGTTCTCTCGGTACCGTATCAAAATAACCTTTCACTAACCAAGCATTAAACGGAATTTGCCCACCCAAATAAACAAAAATTAATCCAGTTAGTGTATCGAGCAGCCCAATCATATTTAGGAATATATAGAGGGCAACCATTGCCATCATCACCGGAAACATTTGCAATAATAAGAAGACATAGAGCCCATTTTTCCGACCAACAAATTTATATCGTGAAAATGCATAAGCGACCAAGGAAGTTAAGACGACACTCCCAAAAGCAACCGATATCGAGACAATCATCGAATTTTTATACCATATTAAATAGTCACTCTGCTCACTAAATAGCCATTTGTAATGCTCAAAGGAAAAATTTTTCGGTATTAAAGAAGAAGAATATAAGCTATTCCCTTGATTTAATGACATACCAACTGTCCAAACCAATGGGTAAAAAATAATGATAGATACAAGGATGATAATCAAGTACATAAAGGTTTGTTCTACAATTGATTTTTGTTTCTTGTTCATTATATTTCACCTTCTTCTTTAAATGATTTCGTTTGCCTGAATTGATAGAAGGCAAATCCAGAAATAATTAATCCCATAATCAAGGAAATAACTGCAGCCATCGCATAATTATTCGTATCAAAGGTTAACTTATATACCCACGATATGAGAATGTCCGTTCCTCCAGCATTTTGATTCCGGACAGGGGGACCACCTTCATTAAATAGATAAATAATATTGAAATTATTAAAATTCTGCGCATATTGCATGATTAGTAACGGTGCAGTTGCAAACATAACGTGGGGAAAAGTAATATGTCTAAATTTCTGAAAACGAGTTCCTCCATCTACGTCAGCTGCCTCATACCAATCTTTCGAAATACTTTGCAGAACACCAGTAAACAAAGCAAAGATAAATGGAAAACCAAGCCATGTTTGAACGAGAATAACAGCCGTGCGCGCATAAATTGGTTCGCTAAGCCAAGGTATACCATCTCCGCCAATCAATGGAATAATAATATCTCGGTTGATTGCGCCGAAATCGTCATTGAACATGGCAGAAAATATGAGAATGGTTACAAATGCCGGAACCGCCCATGGTAGGATAAAAATCGTTCGAATTAATTTCTTAAATCGGATTCTCGTATCATTAACGATTAGTGCTAATATTAAGCCAACGCCAATTTGCAAGGTTGTTGCAATAACTGTCCACACAACAGTCCACGCCATTACACTAATAAAAGTATCTTGCCAAATAGGAACAGTCACTAACTCTTTAAAATTCGCAAACCCTACCCAGTCCACTAGATTACGTGGTGGAGAATTGTACAAATTATAATTAGTAAAAGCTAATAAAACAGAAAACAATAGTGGAAAAATGACCACAAATATCATGAAGAACAGCCCTGGAAAAGTCATTAAATAAGGGAATGCACTATCATAAAAGTCAATGATTGTTTTTTTAAAACCCTTTGGTTGCCAGCCGTCCTTCAGCTTTTTCGCTTGTCTTCTTGCATCGATAACATTAAATACATACAATACGAGTAGAAACACAACCGCGATTAATGACAACACCCCAAAAACAAGCAATCGAATGGAATGATCCGTTCCTGGCATGGTACCAAGTGTCCTTAGTCCCCATAGCCCATAATTGATAGAATCGAGTACTGTTAATAAAAATGCAACTTCCAATAGGATAAAGATAAATCCTTTTAAAAACCGACGATTATATAGCTGTCCAAACCCTGCAAATATAATCGATAAAACTGTTGCTATCGTAGGATTATGATTTTTAAAAGGATGGTTACTCGTTTCTTCTTTCAAAAGAATTACCCCCATTCCTTTCTATAAAATACAGCGAATTATCTATTATTTAACCAAAGCTCATACAAGCCATTTACTTTACCTACATCATATTCTTGCAAGATGTCACCAACTTCTAATCCCTCCCCTTTTCAATTAATATATTTTAAGATTGGAGGAGCGGTCATTATGCAACCGACTCCCCCAAGGGACTCTACTCTACTGCGCTCCCCCACTTGCTTCAATATTTGAATGAATATACTCTACTGCTTCTGTTAACACTGCTTCAGGGTCTTCTCCTTCTACTAAAAATTGCAGCGCATTGTTCATCGGTTCCCAAACCTGTGACATTTGCGGTGTACTTGGCATCGGCACACCATGCTCAATTTGTTCACTAAATGCAGCGTAGATAGGATCCTCAATTGATTGTAATGCACTCGTGTTAGTTGGTAGCTCACCAGCTACTTCAAAATACGTTTGTTGATTAGCCTCATCTGTAATGAATAGCGCTAAATCAGTAGCCCACTCCTTATTCTCAGAAAAATAGGAGACCATCCATGATTTCACTCCAACAAGGGTAGTAGCGGGACTACCATTAATCTCAGGGAATGGCACAAATCCAACTTTATCTCCGAGAGCTTCTCTATAGCTAGGTATACTCCAAGGCCCGTTTATAACGGCTCCAACTTTCCCTTCTGTAAACAATCCATCAATGACATCCGTAGTAGTCGATGCCGGAATCATCCCCTTACCAAAAAACGATTGATACAATTCGCCACCTTTAATAGCTCCCTCGTTAGCTAAGCCCACATCACTTATATCGTACTCACCTACATCACCACCGAAGATATAAGCGCCAAAATTCTTAAAGAATGGATAAGTAAAATAAAAGTCATTAGGCTTCATCAAAAAACCGTATTCATCCTGTGACGAGTCTGTGTGTTGCTTAATAGCTGCTTTTAAATCATCAATTGTACTAGGCTTCTCTGTTATAATATCTTTATTATAAAAAATCCCATAGGTTTCAATGACAGCAGGTACACCGTATAAATCTGTTTTTCCATCATACTCATACGTAACTGCATCTAGTGAAACTTGACTATATGATTCTTGAGTAGATTCTTCAATTTCTAATGGTTGAGCGAGTCCTTGAGCGACAATATCACCTATTCGATCATGAGGTTGAATGAATAGGTCTGGACCTTTTCCTTCTGGTCCAGCTAATGCTAGCTCATCTATTTGTTCTAACATTGACTTCGCCACAACGTTTACCTTAATTCCTTCTTTTTCCTCGTATTTGGCGGCAATTTCTTCCATAGCCTGTAATTGCTCTTCTTCGTCATTTGCCCATATTGTAAGCTCTTCAGGTTTGCCAGCAGCGCCTTCATCTGTTGATCCACCGCCATTACTTGGCTGTTCTCTATCAGGTGCACATCCTGTTAATGCTAAAAGCAAAACCAGCAAAAGCCCAAATGAGAATAAAAATGTTTTCTTTTTCATTTCTAACTCCCCTTTACAATTGTGCAATCGTTTGCACTTAATTACCCATATTATACATCTGCATTCCTTTGTTTGCAAGCGTTTTCTTTTTTATTTTTTTCTAAAAAATTTTCTTCATTAAATAGTTTTTTTTGAAAAATTTTAAAGCATTTTTTGTATTGACTTATTATATAATTGGTTGTAATAATATAAATAATGAAACGGTTATCTCTCTTTATAATTTGAGGGCAATGCTTTGGTTTCTACCAACAACCCCGACTTCCTAAAATGAAGTCGGGGTTTGTTTTTTAGAAAGGAGGCTCTGATTAAAATTTCAAATTCAATTAGAAAGGATGAGGGTAGATAGTGAATTTTTTGTTGAAATTAACGAAAACGTTTGCACTAACATTGCTTAGTTTGTTCGTTCTTCATCAATTTAGCTTAGAAATCGAGGCGTCGTCAAAAGTAGACTATTCTCAAGATGTTATCTATCAAATTGTTACAGACAGATTCTATGATGGAGATGAAACAAACAATCCAACAGGTGAGCTTTATAGTCCGGATGGTAATCTCCATAAATATTTAGGTGGCGATTGGCAGGGAATTATCGAAAAGATCGAAAATGGTTATTTAACAGATTTAGGTGTAACCGCTTTATGGATTTCTCAACCAGTTGAAAATGTTTATGCCGTGCACCCTGAGGGTTATACCTCGTATCACGGATATTGGGCAAAAGATTATAAGAAAACCAATCCTTTTTTCGGTGATTTGGAGGATTTTCAACGGTTAGTGACTGTAGCTCATGAAAATGGGATGAAAATTATTATTGATTTTACGCCAAATCATTCTTCACCTGCTCTCGAAACGGACCCTGATTATGTTGAAAACGGGGCTATTTTTGACAATGGTTCGTTAATCGGTAATTATTCGAATGACGAACAAGGCTTATTCCATCATAATGGGGGCACCGATTTTTCCTCAATTGAAGATGGAATTTATCGGAATCTCTATGACTTAGCTGACTATAACTTACAAAATGAAACGATAGATCGATATTTAAAAGAGTCAATCAAGCATTGGTTAGACTTGGGGATAGATGGCATTCGTGTTGATGCAGTCAAGCATATGTCCCAGGGATGGCAGGAAACATTAGTTAATCACATTTACACAAATCAGCCAGTTTTTACATTTGGGGAATGGTTTTTAGGTAAAGGAGAAATCGATCCGAAAAATCATTCATTTGCAAATGAAAGTGGAATGAGTTTGCTAGATTTTCGTTATAGTCAAACACTCCGTTCTGTACTAAAGGATGAAGATGCTACGTGGACTGACTTCCATAAAATGATTACGGATACAGCTGCTAGTTATGCAGAAGTTAATGACCAGGTTACCTTTATCGATAATCATGATATGGGAAGATTTACATCTGACACTACTTCAAAAACAGATACGGAAATGGCATTGGCTGTACTCTTAACCTCTAGAGGCGTTCCAACTATTTATTATGGAACAGAACAATACCTTACAGGCGAAGGGGATCCAGAAAATAGAAAGCCCATGCCAGAATTTAATCGTAATACAAAAGCCTATCAACTAATCAATAAGTTATCCGACTTAAGACAAACCAACCCAGCGCTAGGCTATGGGAATACAACAGAGCGTTGGATTAATCAAGATGTGTATATTTACGAAAGAAAATTTGGAAATCATGTTGTCGTAACTGCTGTTAATAGTGGTGACAAAGCACACAATATCTCAGCTATGGAGACAGCTTTACCAAGTGGAAGCTATAACGATGTGCTAGATGGATTATTAAACGGAAACTCCATTACCGTTAATCAAGATCAACATGTTAATGCCTTTGCATTAAATCCAAATGAGGTAGCTGTCTGGGAATTTAAAGCAGAGAACGAAAAGCCAACCATCGGACATGTTGGTCCAATGGTCGGTCAACCAGGAAATGAGATAACGATAACTGGTGAAGGCTTTGGAAACGAAGACGGAAAAGTATTCTTCGGTGACGAAGCAGCAAAAATTAAAAACTGGACCAACTCAGAAATTGTGGTGACAATTCCTGCTGTCGATGCCGGAAAATATCCGGTTGCTGTTGAGACCTCATCGCAAGTAACAAGTAATAAATACAAAGAATTTGAAGTATTAACCAACAAACTGGTTCCTATTCGTTTTGTGGTCAATAACGCTAATACAGATTATGGTTCCTCTGTTTATCTAGTTGGTAATACACAGGAATTAGGTAATTGGGATGTAGACCATGCTGTTGGCCCATTTTTCAATCAAGTTATGTATCAATATCCTTCTTGGTATTATGACATAGGGGTACCCGCTGGAAAGAATATTGAGTTTAAATTTATTAAAAAAGACAGCCAAGGAAAAGTTACTTGGGAAAGTGGCACAAATAGGAACTATTCAACCCCTACCGATGGAACAGACACCATTCAGTTTAACTGGAACAATTAATATCAAGAAGAGGGCAATGCTTTTTATAACAACCCCATTAAAATAATGGGGTTGTTTACTATAGGAAAAGGAGTGTGGATAATGTCAACAGCTATTTGTCATCGGGCAGTCCTTCCATATGTATATGGTAAGGATGAAGAAACAGTGGAGATTATGCTGGAAACAAAAAAGGATATGATAAAAAAAGTGGAGCTAATCTATGCTGATCCTTATAATTTTAAAGGAGATAATTGGCAATACCAACTAAGCGACATGTATCAAACCGGTTCTACGGCGACTATCGATTATTGGAAAATCGAGATAAAACCACCCTATCGAAGATTACGATATGGCTTTCACTGTACCACAGCGCAAAATGAATCAATTATCGTTACAGAGCGGGGATATTTTGAGGAAATACCTAAAGAAATCGGTAATTTTTATTGTTTTCCATATTTACATGAAAACGATGTTTTTCAAGCCCCATCATGGGTGAAGGATACCGTTTGGTATCAGATTTTCCCCGAACGCTTTGGAAATGGCGACCCTACTATTAATCCAGAAGGAACTTTACCTTGGGCAAGTACGGAGCCTACCTCTTCGAATTTTTTTGGTGGTGACTTTCAAGGGGTAATCAATCACTTAGATTACCTGGTAGAGCTTGGGATCAACGGAATATACTTCACACCAATTTTTAAAGCATATTCCAATCACAAATATGACACCATTGATTATATGGAAATAGATCCTCAATTTGGGGATAAAGACACTTTTCGAGAATTGGTTAGAGCGTGTCATCAACGCGGCATAAAAGTTATGCTTGATGCTGTATTTAATCATAGTGGGTACTATTTTAAGCCATTCCAAGATGTACTGCAAAAGCAAACACAATCATCATATAAAGATTGGTTCCATCTATGGGAATTCCCAGTAGAAACAGAACCATCACCAAATTATGATGCATTTGGATTTGTAGCTACCATGCCAAAGTTGAATACGGCTAATACAGAGGTACGGAACTATTTATTAAATGTAGCAAAATATTGGATTGAGGAATTTGACATTGATGGTTGGCGGTTAGATGTAGCGAATGAAGTAGATCATGCATTTTGGCGTGATTTTAGAAACGTCGTGAAGTCAGTGAAACCTGACGCCTATATTTTAGGTGAAATATGGCACGATTCACTGCCATGGTTACAAGGAGATCAATTTGATGCTGTCATGAATTATCCATTCACCAATAGCGTCATTGAATTCTTTGCCAAACAAGACATAACTGCAAAGGCATTCGCCCACAGCCTTACAAGCGTGTTGCATATGTACCCTACCAATGTCAATGAAGTATCTTTTAACTTACTAGATAGCCATGACACACCAAGAATTTTGACCTTAGCAGGCAATGACAAACGTCGTATGAGACTGTTATACCTATTCCAATTATCATTTATCGGAACACCCTGTCTTTACTACGGAGATGAAATTGGCATGATCGGTGGGGAAGACCCAGGATGTCGCGCATGCATGGTTTGGGATGAAACGTTCCAAGACCGGCAACTATTTATTTTTGTTAAACAATTAATCCATTTGCGAAAAACGATACCAGCTTTCGGAAACAAAGGCAACTTCCGTTTTCTATCAACTGATGATGAAACAAATATCATTGTCTATGAAAAATTCACGGAAGATGAGCAAATAATTTTTATACTAAACAATAATGAAAAAAATAGTAAGATAACTGTTCCTCAGTTAGAGAACAAAGCAGTTAAAGAATTAACTACAAATAAGAAATCTACCTTCGAAAAAGATACCATTATTAGCTTGGAACCATATGACTTTTATTGTTTCAAAATAGTTGAATAAATGGAGGAGGTGACGGTTCCTTTGGGGTCGTCACTCCTTTGTTGTTTACGTTAATAGTTTTTTTCAGCTCTACAATCTATGTGGAGTTTCTAGTATTTTGTTGGATCATGATAAACCCGAGATCTCCTCTTGGGCTTTTATGCTTTATATTCCGTAACATTTATACAATTTTGTTTAATTTTTTCTAGATAGGTTTTTAATGCTTGTTTATCTTCTTGTGTAAAATCCTGTAATATCAAGTCTTCAACCTTTTCCTGAACTGGCCATAACTTAGCTAGCAGTTCTTCTCCATCTTTTGTTATTTCAATTTCTTCATTCTCTTTTTTAACTAGATTTTGTTCATATAGTCGTTTCATAAATGCTTCCAATTCATCTCCAAAATAACCAAATTGCTTTTCAATCTGCTCTTCGTTCATTTGTGATTCTCTTTTTAACACCATCAAAAATATAATTTGGTCTCCAGTAAATTCACTTACTTCTTTCAGCTTAACGTTAATAGCTCTTCTAATGAGTTGGGATGTTACATTTACTTCTCTTCCAAGACTGGATATGATTTTTTCCGCTAACATGGTTAAAACCTCCTTTAAACGTAATTCGTAAATACTTATACCAGTAGCAACTCCTACATTAAGTGATTCAATGCTAGTATACATTGGTATTTGGATGATATGGTCTGCTTCTTGTAAAACCTCCTCAGAAACTCCAGATGTTTCGTTGCCTACCACTAAAGCTACTGGTTTTTTTTCTAAATGGAGTGTAGACTGTAATGATTTCCCACGTGGACTTGTAGCAATTATTTGATAGCCTTTTTCCTTTAGATAGGAAACGGCATCATTAGGCTTTTCATATCTTCTAACATTCACCTTAAAAGCAGCCCCACGTGAAGCATCAATTGTTTTAGGAACATAGGGATCAAACTCTTTATTCGTTGCTACAAAATTATTGATTCCATATGCTTTACCCGTACGAATAATAGTTCCTATATTTCCACGGTCTTTAACATTATCTAATAATAAAACAAAATCATCACTAACATCTTTGTTAGAATATCCATCGGCAATCCCAACGCACGGAATCAAATAATTTGTCTCAGTAATTTTTTTTAGAATCCCATCAGAAACTTGATAAATTGGTACCAAAAAACCTTTATAGTCTTCGGGATTTTCATTTTGAGTAATAAAAATATGATTGATTTTTAATTTAGCTTGCTTAGCCCATAATAATTGCTCTACACCTCGCAATTGTAGTTTGTTTTTTAGCACTCTATTATTGCTACTCGATAGTTCTCTTGCCTCTTGCACTAGAGGATTTTTAAGTTTGTTTATTATTTCAACCATTATCGTTCCCCTCTATCATTATTATTCATTTTCACGAATCAATTTCATAATTTAATGTTCGTGTTTTATAAGTGTGGATGCAATTATGAAATTGATTCTCACCAATTAAATTTAAATTATCATGCTAATTAAGAATTCTAGGGACCCAATTTAAATAAAACGTGATCACTTCAAGCTAATTTATTTAAAGTACCCTGCTCAGATTTTATATGTTTCCATTGATAATCATAGCTTCTTTTAAAAGTATTTTAATAATTTTAAAATATCGGCTTGTGTTGCGTATATACTTAGTCAGTTAATACCTTTAGTATCGTGCTCTCCTAAATATTCCATACAGCTAACAAAAATTCCTTCTTTTTTGCGTATTTATAATATTTAATCTAAATAGCAGGGTGGGACAAAACAAATTCTAAAATGTAACAAACAAATAATTAATGAGAGGTATCATCTACTTTGCATTAATTATTATTATGTAGCCGCTGAAGAGGCTGCTGCTTGAGAAGCCTTGACATAATCAATGGCGATTACTAGTGCAATAATGATTGTCTCCATCTCTTCGTTTAGGACTTGAATCTTGTAGCTATCTCCCCATGTGAACCATTCTTTATTTACTTTCCCCACGACCTCCCCATACTGAAAAACCTCAAAATCCATATCCCACCAATTCCCTTGCACTTCGATCGACGCAGCATCAATCGAATAACGTGCTTTAAAGAAAGAGAATTCCTTATTAATGGTGACTACCTCTTGCCCATGTACCTCCACATAAAACTTAGGCAGGAAGCTGAACACTTTTTTCGTGATAAGCGCGACCTCTGTTCCTGCTGTATTCGATATGGAGAATGTTTTTGGGATCTTCATCAAACTTCCTTCCACATAATAAGCATCATTCCCTTGCTGATCCTTTACCGTGAATTTCTCGTTGAAACTAAGTACCTTTTGCTTTATATACAATTTTTTCAATATTAAAGCCCCTTCTTTTCAATAGGATACTTACTGATCATATCTTGTTTGCTGTTACCTTTCATACGTTTTTTGTGCCTAAAGGGTTTCATTTATCGGCGGGAAGATGATGCCGAACATGTTTCAAAGGTGGCAGCAAGCTAAAACCGCGCGAATAGATGCTCTTATGTATTCAGTTACACTGGATCACCACGATTACCAACCATATTCTCTATCCATACAGGTAGCAGTGGATCAATACATAAAAAGTATAGAAGTATCTGTATTTTCCATTTATAAGCTATTCTTTTGCTTTCTTTTCTATCATCTACGTATAATAAACTGTATAGCATGAAAATTACATAAATAGGAGGCCATTATGAACGATATCATTCAGCAATTACAGCAACACCGTTCTGTTCGAGCATTCTCAGATAAAAAACTAACAGATGAACAGTTAGACAGCATTATGAAGGCGACAATCCAGGCACCGAACTGGATTAACGGCCAGCAAGTTTCTGTTGTCGTCGTAACCGATAGCGAACGTAAGCGGAAACTGGCAACATTATCTGGAAATCAAAAGCATGTCGATGATGCTGCCGCTTTACTTGTTTTCTGCATGGACTACAGCCGTAACAAACAGGCGGCAGCGATGCATAACAAAGAAATCGCAGTAATGGAAGATATTGAAGCAGTTATTGTCGGCTCTACGGATGTTGGCATTGCCCTTGGAACAGCAGTAGCGGCTGCCGAATCAATGGGATTGGGTACTGTGCCAATCGGTGGGGTACGCAGACGACCTGCCGAAGTGACAGAACTACTTGAGCTGCCAGCGCTTGCCTTCCCGATTTCAGGCTTAGCTGTGGGCTATTCGGCAGAACCAGCATCAACGCCACGCCCGCGTATTCCGATGGATGCTTTTTATCATAAAGAAACATATAAGCAAAACCAGCAAGAAGCGGTTGATGAGATGGATAAAAAACAACAGGAAGCTACTGGCGTAGTATCAGAATATCCATGGTCCGAACGAATTGCAGCTTTTTATGCCGATCATTACAAAGAATATCGTCATGTTACAGAAGCTCTAAAGCAGCAAGGATACAACTATAAATAAAAAGGTTTAGACAGAGAGGAAGAAAATGCATGACCCGAACACCATTATCAGTATTAGATTTATCACCCGTACCAGATAACCAAACAGCAAAAGAAGCTTTTGAAAATAGTAAGCAACTCATTCAACATACAGAAAAACTGGGATATAAACGCTATTGGGTGGCCGAGCATCACAATATGCCGACAATTGCCAGCTCCGCAACAGCAGTTCTAATTAGTTTTCTTGCCAGCCACAGCTCTACCATTCGTGTTGGTTCGGGCGGTGTCATGTTGCCAAACCACGCACCACTCATAGTGGCAGAGCAGTTCGGAACATTGGCAACGATGTATGATGACCGCATTGACCTTGGGTTAGGCCGTGCGCCTGGTACAGACTTTATGACAAGTCGCGCCCTACGTCGTGACGCCCACACAGCTGCAGAAAGATTTCCCGATGATGTGCAAGAATTACTGCAGTATCTTGGCGATGAGAATCTGCAAATCAAAGCTCATCCAGGACATGGCACACATGTACCAGTCTACTTGCTTGGTTCAAGCACATTTAGTGCACAGCTTGCTGCTACGCTTGGATTACCATTTGCATTCGCGAGTCACTTTGCGCCGGGCCAACTGCACAACGCATTGCGTCTTTACCGTGAACGGTTCCAACCTTCCGCTTATTTAGATAAACCATATGCGATGTTAACCGTGAACGCGGTTGTGGCAGATACAACCGAAGAGGCTGAATTCCTGTCCTCCACACTGAAACTGAAATTCCTCAGTATCATCCGTGGCCGCTCCGGTGCTTCCACTGCTCCAGTTGAAAACATGGATCACATATGGAACGAACAGGAAAAACAGCAAGTAAGCAATACGCTCTCTTATTCCTTTATTGGCGATAAAGAAAAAGTAGCAAAGGAATTAGAAGCTTTCCATGATCAAACACAGTTTGATGAACTGATTGTTACGTCTGATATTCATGATCAGGAAAAACGAAGAAAAAGTTATACATTGTTGTCTGAGTTATGGCAATAGGTTTTGTCAGTTGAATAAAGCCAGCCCTCCTGATTAATGAGGAAGCTGGCTTTATTTTTTGTCAATTTAATTAGCGTGCTTCTTGTTATTTTACACATAAATTAACTTTATATAATTTAAAGGACGTTTAACCTATGAACCGACGTGTTGCCCAAAATGCGGAACGAAAAAAGAAGGTGTATCCGTGTACAAAATGGGCCTGAAGGGTTGTGTAAGTAGGTGCTTTCTCTATAAAAAAGAAAAACCCTCACTTACTGAAAAAATGGAAATAGCTGATTGCAGGATTTAACACGGCTATTCCATTACAATGGTGCTAGGGGAAACCAGGGCATCGAACACAAAAGAACACCACCCAAAACACCAAATATGAATGTCCATATTGAATCCTTCCACCGGCTATTGGAAGATGCCTGTCTATCCAGTTGTCCGTTTAAGACATAGCATAGGGCAAAGCCTTTACCTTTGATGGGATGGCTATCCTGCCAAAAGGACAAAAAGAAGCAGAAGATCCATTAAATCATGTGATATTTTAAGAAAAAGCTAGATTAACAGTTATATGATCCAAAATTCGGGGGAATCCGCTTTCATCTTTTGAAGGAAGAATATCGTGAATTAACAGATTCGTTCAACCTTTTAGAATACCAGTCCTAGATTCACCTTGTGTTTATCATTTTCTGAACTGGCCTTTTTGATGACAGTTACTTTTTATAACATGCTACCATTTTTATTATAAACCATCCCTAATTATTTCTTTTGTTTTCGTTGTAAATGATTTTGTTTATTAAACGGTGTAATGTATGTACAAGAGTAATCTAAAGCAATAACCTCACTATACTCGTAGACAGTTCCATCTCTAAGTAAACATCTATTTTGAATTTTCATGGCCGGGAGCCCTTTTTTACAAGCCATTAATTGGGATTGTTCTTTATTAATCAATATCGGCGTATAGGAAGTAATATAGTGTGAAATCTTATAACCTTTACATTGTACGTACTCCTGAATTGAATTAGAGATATCTTCTTTTTCTAAGTTGGGAAACAATTTATAAGGTAGTCTGGAATTTTCAATCTGAACAATTTGATAGTTGACAATTCTAATTCTCTGGAACTCCCAAATTTCATCTTCTTTTTCAATTTCGAACATCCGCCGATCTGCTTCCGTTGCCACTTCTTTTTTTAGATAAATCGGCTTAGATAAGATGCGCGAATACGGTGTTGCTGTAATAGAATTATAAATTAGAGGATTTTGACTCATATTTTGTCGGACAAAAATACCTGAACCTTGAATTACATTAATAACACCAATATCCCGAAGTTTAGCGATCACAGCTTGGATAGTATACCTAGATACTTCATAAAATTCCGCTAATTGCCGCTGTGTTGGCAATTTACCGTCAGAGTAATAATCTTGATAAATTTTACTCAATAAATCATTAATAATGAATTCTTTCTTTTTCATTTCCTAACTCTTCTCTCTAATTTAAATTTAACTATGCCGAGGTACTACTACTGAAATTAATCATACATTACCTATAATAATATTCTATTAATAAGTCATAATACCTTTTATTTATCTTACTAGCCCTTGCACGTAAATCGACCTCAGCTCCTAATAATGATGAACCAAGGTCAATTAGTTATTTTAGATTTTTTATCTAACTATTAAACTACCATCGTTTAAAAAGTTCTCTACTTCTTCTAGTCCATATAAATTGATATCACCTTTTATACTATGTTTTAAAACGGCATTACTTGTTGCAAATTCCACTGTATATCTTAAAGAATTACTAGATAAAATCCCATGAAGGATACCAGATGTGAATGCATCCCCCGCACCAACTCTGTCAACAATCGGGTAAATATCAAAGAGCCTTGACGTATATAAACTCCCATCCTTCCATAAGTTCCCTTGCAACTTATGGTGAGAAGCAGAGAATACCGTTCGACTTGTTGCATAGAATAATTCTATGTTTGGATAATTACGATTCATTTCGAAATAATAATCTTTCACACTTTTCTCTACGCCAAAAAACGTAACGGCATCTAGTTGACTTGCAGAACAATAGTCAATTAGCGGTAGAATTTTTTGATATCCGTTCTTAGCCTTATCAATATCCCACAGCTTTGCTCTATAATTCATATCAAAACTAATTTTGACACCCATATCTTTAGCATATAAGATAATTTCAATAATGCTTTCTAACCACTTATCTGATAAGGCAATTGTTATCCCTGAGATGTGTAGCAAAGATACATCTTTAAATAGCGAATGAAGATCCCAATCATTATCACTAGTCGCAAAACTTGAATATTTCCTATCATAGACGACACAAGGTGCTTTCATCGCGCTACCACTTTCTAAATAATACGTACCTAACCGCTCTCCATTGGTTTCAACAAAATCAGTCTTTACCTTATATTTATTTAGGTTTTCAATCACCATATTTCCGATTGGATTCTGTGGAACCACACTTGCCAATGTAGCTTCGTATCCAAATTTAGCCATATTGACAGCAACATTATATTCCGCTCCACCTAAATGAATATCAAGCGCTGTCGATTGTGAAAATCGTTTTCCTTGTTCTGTCGATAAACGAAGCAGGACTTCTCCGATGGTTACAATTTTTTTCATACTTCATTACCTCTTTTTTCAGCAATGTAAACCTGTTGATATTGTTTAGCAAGCTCAGTTATGTTGTCATAATCACCCGTTTCTGCTCCTCTAGTTAAATTCCCCCCCACACTTACTGCTACTGCCCCAGCGTCTATCCATTCCTTGATATTATCTAAACTAACACCACCAGATGGCATAATATTTACATGTGGTAAGGGGCCTTTTACTGATTTGATGAAACTTGGACCAAAAACATTTCCTGGAAACAGTTTAATAATATCCGTCCCATATGTTAATGCTTCCTGAATTTCTCCCACAGACAGGCACCCCGGAATGTAAGGGATCTGATACAAATTACATATTTTCGCTGTTTCTTTATTGAAAGTTGGACTGACAATGTATGCAGCTCCTGCCATAATTGCAGCTCTTGCTGTTATAGGGTCTAAAACTGTTCCCGCACCAACGATTACATTCTGATCTCGATATTCATCTTTCAATTGAATTATTACTTTCTCCGCACCAGGAATCGTAAACGTGATTTCTAATGCCTCGATACCACCTTTCACAATTGCTCTACTTATTTTTAGTGCCTTATCAACCGAGTTTGCCCTTACAACGGCAATAACACCACTTTTTTCTAAGTCATTTAATACTGTTACACGGTTCATATTAAAACATCTCCTGATACGTTTTTTAGTTTGTCAAAATTTCGCCAATTTTCTCTCCTGCACTATATGATTGTTTCGTTGCTGAAGGGAGTGATTTTACTTTTTCCATATTTGTTATGACAACCATAATTGATGTATCCTTTTGATGATTTTCTATTTCTTCTATATCCATCGTAGCGATTTGTGTATTCACAGTAACCGTATCACCTGGTTTTACTAAAATATTGAAAGGTTTCCCATCTAAACTAACTGTATCTATTCCCATATGAATTAGAACTTCTAAACCACTCTTTGTTTCGATTCCAATCGCGTGTTTGGTTGGAAAAACAGTTTTAATTTCACCTGAAACTGGTGAGAAAATTTTATCTTCATTCGGTTTAATTGCATATCCATCACCAAGTGACCTTGAGGCAAATGCATCATCTGCTACTTGATCAATGGCTATATATTCACCTGTGGCTAGTGCTGTTAATTCTTCGTCTCTTGATTCTGACTTTATTTTCACTTCATCCAATTCCTCATTTGATTTAGCAAATAAGGCAGCTACTAAATAAGCTAAGACAACCGCTATCAGAATACCTAAAATAGCAAAAATAAAGTATTCACCAATATAAGCTGGCAAGCTGAAAATGCTTGATAAAATATAACCGTAAATTCGTACACCAAATGCACTAATAAAAGCAGATGCAAGAGCACTACCAATAGTTGCTGCAAGTAATCCACGTTTATATTTCGTTAGAACCCCGAATAATGCTGGTTCCGTAATTCCCAAAAATGCTGAAAAAGATGATGATACAATGACTGATTTTTCATTTGATGATTTTGCTTTGCGGTACATGGCAAGTGTCGCACCGGCAATAGCCATATTCGCCATGAACATCATCGGCATTAACATATCGTATCCTTGCTCCGCAAAATTTTGTAATGCGATTGGCGTCATCGCATGGTGTAAACCAGTTAAAATAGCAACTGGTCTAATCGCTCCTACTACAATTCCTGCCAAGATAGGAGAGACGTCAAATAACCAGGCAATAACATCTGCTAATCCTCGTCCTAAATGAATTCCAATCGGGCCAATAACTATGAATGCAATTAATCCGGCAATAAATAACGAAAAAGTCGGTGTAAAAACTGTCCGAAAAACTTTAGGTAATACTTTATCAACCCACCGCTGCACATAACTTAAAATAAACACAGAAAAGATAATAGGAATAACATTACCAGCATAATTAAAAACTGGGATTGGAATAAAACCAAAAATATGAAATGCACTTATATCCCCAGCTGCCGCAGCATTCGTCATTGTAGGATATTGCATTGCTGCCGCTATCGCAATAGCTAAGTATTGATTGGTTTTAAAGATTTTTGCTGCGGACGCTGCTATGAAAAACGGTAAGAATGTAAACACACCACTTGCTAACATATCCAATACTTGAATGGTCTGGCTTTCACTTGAGACCAAATTTAAAGCTTCAAATCCGGCTATTAAACCTTTGATCATCCCTGCTCCAGCTATAGCAGGAACAATTGGGCCAAAAACACCCGAGACGATATCCATAAACAACGTTATCAGATTCTTCTTCTCTTTTTTGTCCCCATTCGAAGAAAATTCATCATTTATTCCCAGCTCACTAGCTATTACTTCAAAATAAGACTCTACTTCTGTTCCAATAATAATTTGGTATTGATTATTTTGATTTTGTGCTCCCATTACCTCAGGGATACTTTTAATGTCCTTTTCTTTTATAAGAGAATCATCTTTGATTTCAAACCGTAAACGAGTCATGCAATGCCATGCATTATTTATATTTTCTTTACCGCCTAAATACGCAATAATGCTTTTCACTACTTTTTCTTGTTTACTCTCGCTCATTACTACACTCCCTTTTAAAAATATTTGTGTACGCTTTCAAAAAAATAGTTGAGCGCGCTTTCTGAGAAAAATATAACACACAATCACAAAATGAAAAACTATACAAAAAAGACAAAGAAACACTCAAAACCGTTGGCACTAAAGGTTTTTTTCTATCTGCAATTCTAAATTGGACTGGTTTTTATCACTTATAACTGATCATTCCAATCCAAATTGACATGGGGTGGTAGCTAGTGTTTCAATAAAAGAGTAAAAGCTTAGAATAGAGGTGCCTCAATGAGTCCTATGTTAATTACAAATGTCAAATGTTACATTACTCGACCCGATAGACATAATTTAATTGTTGTAAAAGTTGAAACAAATAACGGCATCCATGGATACGGGTGTGCTACCTTCCAGCAACGACCACTTGCAGTTAAAACAATAGTTGACGAATACCTTAAACCTTTACTAATAGGAAGAGATGCAAGGAATATTGAAGATATTTGGCAAATGATGATGGTGAATAGTTATTGGAGGAATGGACCTGTCCTAAATAATGCAGTTTCTGGCATTGATATGGCTCTTTGGGATATTAAAGGAAAGCTAGCAAACATGCCGTTATATCAACTTTTCGGTGGAAAATCACGCGATGCGATCGCTGCCTATACTCATGCAGTTGCAGATAATTTAGATGAGCTTTGCAAGCAAATTGATAGTATTCTAGAAGAGGGATACCAACATATCCGGTGTCAATTAGGCTTTTATGGAGGCTTAGCGGCTAATTTCCATACCACTGAAAACCCTACTCCTGGCTCCTATTTTGACCAAAGCAACTATATACGGACAACAGTCAAAATGTTTAAATCGATTCGTGAAAAATACGGTTTCTCTTTCGAGATTCTCCATGACGTACATGAACGACTTTTCCCGAATCAGGCAATAAATTTTGCGAAAGAGGTTGAACCATATAAACCATATTATATCGAGGATCTTTTACCCCCCGATCAAAATGAGTGGCTAGAACAGTTACGTTACCAATCAGCAACACCGATTGCAACTGGCGAGCTTTTCAATAATCCTATGGAATGGAAAGAGCTAATAGCTAACCGCCGTGTCGATTATATTCGTTGCCATGTATCCCAAATTGGAGGTATTACGCCTGCACTTAAGCTTGCTCATTTTTGTGAGGTAATGGGGATAAGAATGGCCTGGCATACTCCATCCGATATCACACCTATCGGAATGGCTGTCAATACGCACTTAAATATTCACCTTCACAATGCGGCTATCCAAGAAAATATACATGTGAAAGAAAACACGGAATCACTATTTAGCTATGTTCCAAAACCAAAGAATGGATTTCTATATCCAATTGAAAAAGCTGGGATTGGCGTTGATTTTGATGAAGAAAAAGCAGCAGATTATCCAGTAACATATAGACCACACGACTGGACACAGAGTAGAATACCTGATGGGACAATCGTTACTCCATAACAAAAATACCAGATATCCTTTATCTTGAAAAAGGTGTCTGGTATTTTTGCAATAATGTCAGTATATTAGATAAAAAGAATGGGATTTTACACAAAAACTGGATTGCTATACTTGACTAGGCAAATAAAATAAAGTTCAGTAGATTTAAAGTAAACTACCACTTTATATAACTAATCAAACAAAAGGAAATCTCACAAAGCTCCTTTACGTGTAGAGATGGGTGTGAGACCCTTTGCCCGTTGAACCAAATTATTAGCCACTTAGTTCCTTGGCAAGATCATCACACCTGCAGATGCTACACGTCAAGGGCGGTGATGAAACAATATACTACGAATGCAACCAGGATAAATGAATGACAACCAATGCCAAGAAAAAGAAGAACATTTTCCAACAAATTCAAGATACAGATGATACAATTGTGGGCAGAGGTGGCATTACATTTTTGTGTTATTAGATTTATATAAGCGGGAAATTATTGGACACAACGCAGGTCCTTAGGTATTGTTTTTTTAATAGTTATCAGTTGTCTTGAGATATTAAAAAAACAAAGTGCTAAGATCTACATTTGTAGTTCCTGGGGAGTCTATTACAGTTATTTTACAGTATTCAGAGTTTATCACAAAATCTAAGTTATTTGCCTCACCTGAATGTAATGCTATTATTGAGTTTTTTAAGACTTTTTTTGAATCGGTTACACTTAGTTGGACAAGTTAGTTAAGTTTTTTATTATAAAATAATATGATAGAACACATCAAGGTCTGTACAACTATTTTCATTTTGTTGTTCCAAAAACTGGTTTTCTTAGCGCATTCACATAATATTGAATAACAGTAGCAGTGAGGTCACCCATCATCAGCATCCTTAGAATAACAACAATCATGATCCCTACAACATTCCTCATCTAATTCGTTTCCCACCTTTTTACTAGAGTAGCAAGCTACAGAACCACCACATGATTGTGCACAGCACCTTGAAGGCCCCCATCAAACCGGATCTAAAATAGATAATAGAGCCATCATTCTTGAACAATCAATATTATGCCTATTATATAAATAGAAGAAGGCACAACGAGCAGATAAGTTCCACTAGTTGTGCCTTCTTTATTGCAAAATTCCGATTGCTCTCTAAATGAACTATCCCCTGTTTCCCACACTTACCCTTTAGCTGTTGCTCCGGAACCTGCGTCTACACCGTGATCTTTTGCAGAGGCGCCAGATCCAGCATCTATTTCACCTTCAAGTTTTAGTCCTGTTTGTTTTAAGTACCAATCAACAATCGGTTTAAAGTCAAGAATATATTCATTAATACCTTTATAATTCCCCTCTTCATCACGCATTGCTTGATAATTGTGTACAACAAATTTATCTGGACCATGTGTCGGAACATTTACCCGAACAGCATCTTGCTTACCAGAACGTAGTTGTTGAATAACCCATTCTACACTACCTAGCGAGCGCTCAGGATGGCAAAGCACAAGCGGATTTCCAACCTGTCCAGGAACACGGTCTGCCAGCATATCTGCGGCTTCCTTCGTATAGTTATAATATAAGAATTGATTATTTTCATCCGCAAAGGTTAATTCCATTGGCATTGATGCAAGGAAAGTATTGATTTGATCTACTGTTAAAATACCACGATTTAATTTTACATACGTATTACCTTCAACTGCATTGACTTTCTTTGCAGCTTGTTCAACCCAGTCTTCTGCCGCCATATCAACATCTGCAATCGTAGTATCTATCGCATTCGTTGCATGTAGATCCTCTTTTGGCAACGGCTCTTCTTTAGGTGCTTCTAATCGATTAACTAAGCTAACAAATTTTGTGAACTTCTCTAAAACACTTCCTAAGAATTTGACTGTATTAGCATCTTTTAATTGATCATTCGAATCAAAAGCTTCTTTTACTTTACCTAGTAAAAATTCATTACCCGGCATCACGATCGCATTTACTCCAGGGGCATCTAGGATTTGACGCAAGTGTAGTTGCGCACGAGATGAACCTTGATTAAAATAGGAAGCTCCTACAATCATTACAGGTTTCCCATCAAATGGATGAATATTAAATGATAACCATTCCAGAACACTTTTTAAACCAGAAGGGATTGTATGATTGTGCTCTGGTGTTGCAATAATGACACCATCAGCATCTAAAATTGCTTTGTTTATTTTTTGAATAGGTTCACTATGTGTCTGGTCATTACTTTGATTAAACATGGGTATATCTTTAATTTCAACTATTTCCAATTCGAATAGATCTTGATATTTTGTTTTGATAAAGTGAAGTAGTTTTCGATTGTACGATTTTTCTGCATTTGATCCGACAATTCCTACAAATTTCATATTAATCACACTCCTATTTTATTGATTTTCCCAAGAAAAGTTTGCAGCAGCTTTTTTATTACTACCATGTGCATGTACTAATTGATTGACAATATTTACAAAAACAAGAAAATCATCAAATAGATTTGAAAGCTCTTCGGTTTTTTCAAGATCTTTTAAGTTATTTTCTTCATCAAAGGATTGTAGCGAATGGTTTAAGAGAAACTCTGAGCTTGGCATAATTCGTGCTTTTAATTCTGGTGAATCAAGCATATGACGTAAGTGTGCTTGTGCACGTGAAGAACCTAGCGTGCCGTAAGAAGCGCCCGTAATCATAACAGGTTTATCAACAAACGGATAAATCCCATAAGACAACCAGTTTAATGCACTCATAAGTGATGCTGGAACTGCATGATCATACTCAGGTGTACTTATAATAACGCCATCAGCTTGTTCTATCTTATCTGCCACTTCTTTTACAAGTGGCGGTAATGTTTTATCTTCTGGTTTATTAAAAAGTGGTAAATCTTTAATCTCAACAATTTCGATTGTAGCTTTTTCACTAAAATGTTGTTTCATAAATTGTAATAACTGACGATTGGTAGACTTATCAGAATTCGTTCCAACTAGACCGATAAAATGATTCATAATATTTTTCTTCCTCTCCTTGTTAATCCATGATTTTTAATGTAGAAGTAAAAGGGGTTATTTTTCCTTTTAATCCTTTTGATATATATATATTAGAATCGTTTGTGATAACTATCGATTCAATATTTGTTAAAGTATTCACAATTGAGACTATCTCTTTAGCGGGATACCCAAAAAGGCGCGTTGTCCAGATTTCACCATCAATCGAAGCAGATGAAACAATAGTTAAACTAGTAACATCCGTTTTGATAGGGTAACCCGTTTTGGGATCAAAAATATGATGAAAACTTTTACTATCGTGTTTTAGCTTACGTTCGTAAACACCAGATGTAACAACAGATTGATTTAAAGTATCGACTGCAAGTAAGTAGTGATGTCGTTCTTTTTTTGGATCTTGAATACCGATACGATATTCACCTGATTTACGCGTTGATGATAAACCAGTTGAAAGAAAGTTTCCGCCTAAATTAATATAGGCTGTCTTTACTTTATGTTGTCTTAACTTTTGGATAACTTGATCGGCGATAAAGCCTTTTGCTAAAGCTCCTAAATCAATTTCCATGCCCTTTTGTGGTAAAAAAACGGTCCTATTTTCATCATGTAATTGTATTTGATTTGGATCTGTTAATTTCAGAACAGTGTTTATTTGATAGTCTGTAGGCTTCCTTGCATCGTTAAAGCCGATATGCCATATCTTAATTAATGGTCCAAGAGCAATATTTAAAAAGCTGTTTTCAGCAGTACTGTGCAATTTTCCTATTTTAATTAGATGATACAATTCTGGGTGAACAGAAATGGGTGTAATACCTGCCTGCTGATTAACCGCCATTAATTCAGATTGTAACTGATTTGCACTAAACCGTTTATCATAAACTTTTAAATCATCTATTACCTGGTTTATAAGCTGCTTACTCTCACCGCTGTCAATCATAAGATCGATAATTGTTCCCATCATATGAACGGATGTTTCTGACCGAGGCATATAAACCCTCCTTTTTCAAAAATCTACATGTCAAGAAGAACAGATTGCTCAAGATCGATAAGTTCAGCAAGTGCAATTTCATTTCGGTTCACTTTTGAGTAAGCACGAGCATCATAAATTAACTCTAAGATCTTATCTTTCGATTCCTTTTTTAAAATAGCGTTTTTGGCAAGTTGAATTGCAGCACGCGCTAAATAATACGTAACATGGTTATCAGAACAAATAGTAACAGCGTAGTTTAAGAGCGCATCACTTATTTCAAGCTCCTCAATAGTTGAGTAAAACACCCCGCATTGAAATACAATATTTAGTACCCGCCATGTCCCCTCCATATTTTGAACTGGATAATTATAAATCTTCTCAAGTACTTTGTTAAAGTAAAATTCAGCTTTAGACAAGTCATTTTCTCGGGCGTACACCATACCAATTCCAGTATAAGCCAGTAACCGAAAGATTAAAGAGTCCTTCGTTTCTTCTTCTAGTAGAACTTGATCAAAGGTAAAAAGTATATCCATAATCGGCTGTTGCCGGAAAATCATAATAAATCCATTTAAATAGTAATAACGAAATGATACATGTTCGTCTTCAATTGTTTCAATATCGATACTATTGATTAGCTGATACGCTTCTTCATATTTACTTGTGATTAAATAGAATTCAGCTTTATTCATTTTTTCAACTACTTCAGAATAGCGCACACCTACTATTGGAAATAACTCGCTAAGTGGCAAATTTATTCTATTGCAAAGCTTAATTAATATTTTTAAATTCGGTAATTGACCATTATTTTCAAACCGGCTAAGTGTTGCTTGCGTACAAATGCCGTCTGCAAGTTCACTTTGTGTTAACCCGCGAGCTTTACGAGCATCAATAAACCACTGAATATTCAATTACTGTGCTCCTTTCTGAGTAGTTAAATAAAGTTAGGGTAAGTACTACAAAAAAGGAATAATTTACCCTTGTGCTTTTATTCACATGTGTTTCATTGCCTAAATTATACATCTACATAAAAAAAGCGTCAACTTATATATAAAAATTTATATATAAGTTGTTTCATTATGTCAAATTATTGAACAAAACTAACCAATTAGCCCGTTATCATCTTCTACCGAACGAAAAATCCTCTTTATAAGAATCGACTTTAATATATATTCGGTATAAAATATTATAAATAAAAATATATAAAAAACGCTGACCAAGTATATGGCCAACGTTAGATTTAGTTTGTAGATTGCAATGCTTCTTCACGAAATTTAATATATTTTCTTCATTTCAAGTTCTGATACTACGTCAAGAAAATAGACACAGATTTCTACCACGCTTCGCTTGGTGGCCTTCATAAAAAAAATTTAAATTTATAGAGATTTAAACTTTTTTATGAAGGAGAAATCAAGCAGCGATTTTTCTGTACATTTATTCAAATTCATTCGGTGTGTAATAACTTAATGTCGAATGAATTCGCTTTGAATTGTAAAAGAACTCAATGTATTCAAATTGCTTCTTCTCTTGTTTTATACTTTAGTTGATAAACCAGCTCACGCTTTAAAATTCCGTCAAAGGACGCAATACAAGCGTTGTCATAACAGTTTCCTTTCCTACTCATGCTGCCAATCATATTGTACTTTTTTAATAGATTCTGATATTCACAAGAGGCGTATTGAACACCACGATCTGAATGATGAACCAATCCTTTTCCAGGTTTTTGGCGTTTGTATGCCATCTTTAACGCTGAGATAACTAATTCTTTGGTCATATTTTTACCCATAGCCCATCCTACTATCTTGCAAGAATACAAATCCATTAAGGTCGCCAAATACAACCAGCCCTCATTTGTTGGAATGTAAGTAATATCTGGAACCCAGAACTCGTTAGGTTTACTCGCTTTAAACTGTCGATTTAAGACATTTTCACTTACTGGATGATGATGCTTAGAATTAGTCGTAGCTTTGTATTTCTTGACTGTACAAGACTTCCATTGATTCTTTGTCATAATCCGAGAGACTGTACGATCACTTACGTTCATACCGCGCTTTTTTAGTGTTTTCGCAATTTTAACACTGCCATAACGTTGTTTGAATTCAAGGTGAGTCTTTACTATCTCTTGTGAGAGTTTTTCATGTTTCTTTTGTCTTTCACTTTTAGGCCGATTTAACCATTTAAAGTATCCATGCTTGGAAACTCCCAAAACATTGCACATCTTCTCCACTCGGAATTGGGAGCGATTTTTATAAATGAATTCATACTTTACCGAGGGGCTTTCGCGAAGTAGTGCATCGCCTTTTTTAAGATGTCATTCTCCTCCTTGAGATCACGTATTTCCTTTCGAAGTGCTCTCAATTCAGCTTCAGCAGTAGAGAATGTTTGAACAGACTTTACCGCTGGTTCTTGGCCATATTTCTTAATCCAGTTATATAAAGTATTTTCATTAACATCCATTTCTCTAGCTACTTGAGCCACAGATATGTTCAGATAAATTTGTAATTCATTATAAGCATTTCCTTTAATATCCCTTTAAGTAAGTCCCCCAATTATATTAATCTTACGTTTTCTTTTAAAATAGTTAATTCATTCTTGCTTTTGTCGCCTTTGAAAGCGGGTAACTTTTTCACGATTTCCGCATATTTTCATTGAACACCATTTTCGCCTTCCGCGAGTATCGATAAACAATAAAACGCAACTAGGATTCGCACAACGATGTATAGAAGATAATTTATTCCTTGTATAAAGTTTAATGGCATCCAATGCTACTAGTGAAATTAAAACATTAGATGGTTGTCCAATGGGAACAGGTATTAACTCTTTATTTTCTACCTTATAAGTGAAAGGTGCCTTTTCGATAACTGTTTCTAAATAATTAATCCATCCTTCAGAAAGATCTTCTCCATCGGCTAAACTTTCATATCCTTTACGTAAAAATGAGCGGATCTCTCTTAAGGTTGGTAAGACCTGACTAGCCCACTCTTCTACATTTTCTGAAATTTGTTTTGTTTGAAGAATATTCTCCTCTAGTAAAGTATTCACCCAATTAATTACATCTTCTGATTTTGTCAACAAATCATACCGGGTTCCATTCCGAACTACTTCTGTATTTACCAAATCCAAAGATATATAACCAGAAATTAGTGGGAAGTTACTTTCCCTAATCATTATAATCCCTCATTTCTAAAACATTTTTATATTAACCTATTGTAACACACTTGACAGGTTAATTATAATTGTATATCGTATTAACCATTAAAACCATAATTTAATGGTTAATAAATTTATAGGAGGAGATTTTATGCAACATTCTTTTATGGGGAATCGAGTTATTCTGATTACATTTATCACACTTATGGGAGCATTTGGCCTAAACTTGACAGCAGGGCAGTTTTTTGCGCCACTGAATATCACCTACGGATGGGACTTAACAACCCTTAGTTTAGCAGTGTCTCTCAATATGATAACTTGGGGAATTTTCCAACCAATTATGGGGAAATTGATTGATAAATTTGGTCCTAAGTGCGTAATCGCCAGTAGTGCAGCGTTAATGGGAATTGCATTTTTGCTATCCGCAACAATCACTGAAGTGTGGCAATTCTTTATTTATTATGGCGTTTTTACAGCAATTGGTTTTGCAGGCTGTGGTTCTATGGCCAACTCAGTATTAGTTTCGAGATGGTTTGTGAAGAAACGGGCTAAAATGCTTTCCAGAAGTTCAATGGGAATGAACATTGGTCAACTTTTACTACTACCTTTAACTGGTTATCTAATTGCCAACACTGGTTTCCGCTCTGCATTTGTGGTACTTGGAATGATTATTGTGATTGTTGTTGTGCCTTTAGTTTTATTTACAGTTAAAAATAATCCAGAAGATGTTGGTCAATTGCCTGATGGAGATTCTAAGGCAATATTTTCACCACCTCAAAATGCAAAATTGTCAGAGGCATTAAGAAGTGGTCAGTTCTGGATCGCAAGCCTAGGATTTGCTTCTTGTGGTTTTACACTATACTTAGTAACCATGCATCTTCCAAATTTCGCAGTTGATTTGGGAGGGGATACTTCAGGGGGGAAATTACTGGGTATTGCTGCTCTCGCGAGTGCAGTTTCAATGTTTGTAACTGGACAATTAACTCGTAATTTTGGAAAGAAAAAATTATTGATTATTCTTTATATTATTCGCCTGATAGCATTTATTTGGCTGGCAATATCACCGGGAATATGGCAGTTATATGTATTTTCAATTATTTATGGGGTTTCATCAATGCCAATCATTCCACTAGTAACGGGGATTATTGGTGATCGATTTGGTAAAAATGCAATGGGAAGTATTTTAGGGTTTAGTTGGCTTCTTCATCAAATATTTGCTGCATTAGGTGTATTCCTTGGTGGGTACCTTCGAACAGTAAGTGGGGATTACTCTTATGCATTTGGAATGGGTGGCTTAATATTAGCAATCGGTGCAGTAATTACATTTTTTATGGAAAATGATAATGTCTATTTGCAAACCAAAACTATTAAGGCACAATAAAAATAAAGGGAGGGAAGTTATTTAATGAATAGTTATCCAATAAATCAATTACATTTTGCGCGAAAGAGCACAATTAATTACATTAAAGATATAAACGAAAGTAACTTAGAAATTATACCTTTGGGGCTAAATAATAATATTAAATGGAATTTAGGACACATGTACACTGTAATGGATAAATTTTGTTTCCAACTCATTGGTGAAAATTCAAGACTTCCAGAGAATTTTGATAAACTATTTGCTCCCGGAACTTCACCTAAAGAATGGCATATGAATACTCCAAAAAAGGATGAATTGATTCATTTATTAAATAAACAAATAAGTAAGGTTGATTCTTTATTATATGGTCGAATGGATGAAAAAATTGAGCAACCATATACTACATCTACTGGCCTTGAATTAAGATCAGTAGGAGAGTTAATTAGTTTTTGTCTATATCATGAAGGAATGCATTTTGCGACAATTAAAAATATAACTAGTTTAATTAACAACATAAGATCCTAAGAAATATAGATAATTGGGTATTAGATATAATAATTACCTTTCTGTTTCTATACTTATTCGGTGCCATCGTGTTACTCGAAAAATTCAATAATTGGCACATTTTATATCAAAGATAGCAATTAACGACCAAAAGACATCATAATCAATAAAGGGGCTCTATGCAATATCCCCCTTTATTGTAATTTACAATTTATCTAGCCACCCCTTACTAATCAAAATTTCCAGCCTTTGTTTTACCACTATTTGTGATACGGTTCCCCTCGATTAATCCGAAATCCTCGATAAATCTGCTCCACCAACACTAACCGCATCAGCTGGTGCGGCAAGGTCATTTTCGAAAAGGATAAGGCAAAATCACTGCGCTTTCGCACCGCTTCACTCAAGCCTAGCGAGCCACCAATTACAAACGCAATCTTGCTTTTCCCGTGGATGGCTAGTTCATCCATTTTCTGAGCTAGTCCTTCAGAGGTGAGCTGTTTGCCTTGAATTTCTAAGGTGATTACGTAGCTATCTGGGTTAATTTTGGCTAAGATTCGCTCGCCTTCTTTGTTCATTACTTCTGTCATTTGTGCATCACTTAGATTTTCTGGTGCTTTTTCGTCTGGGACTTCTACTAAGTTGATTGTCGCATAGCTACCCAAACGTTTGACGTATTCTTCAAAGCCTTGTTTTAAATATTTTTCTTTTAGTTTTCCCACACTAATAATTGTAATATTCATCCGGTCAACCTCCAACACAACTCGTCTAATACTTACTCGCCTTTTTCATTTAATTCATGTAAAGATTTTAGCATTTTCATTAAGGTATCTTTTAATTTTTCCACTTCGGCTGGTTCGGCGTCGACATTTTCCAGAAGGCGGGCTGGGATGCATGCGGCATCTTCTTTTGCTTTTTTTCCTGTTTCTGTTAAAGTTACGACTACTTTTCGTTCGTCCTCTGCTGAACGTTTACGTTCAATTAAGTCATTGTCTGCCATCCGCTTCAACATTGGCGTTAATGTTCCAGAGTCGAGGTATAGTCGACTACCTAATTCTTTGACCGTGATACCGTCTTGTTCCCACAGCACTAATAAAACCAAGTATTGTGGATAGGTGATATTTAGTTCTTCTAATAATGGACGATAACGTTTGGTCATTTCGCGTGTTGTTGCATATAAAGCAAAGCATATTTGATCTTCTAATTTTATCATTTGATCTGTCATTGTTTATCACTCCTGGGATCATTATAGCAAAAAATAATTTGTTTGACTTCATCAATTAAATTGTGTACAATTCAATTGTAAACAATTTAATTAACCAAAAATTATTGGAGGGTTTTATATGGTAAACGCGCTTTATACTGCAAAATCAACTGCTGAAGGTGGACGTAAAGGAACGGTTCAATCGTCAGATGGAAATTTGAATCTAAATTTATCTATGCCTAAAGGACTTGGTGGAACGGAAGATGCAGGTACAACCAATCCGGAACAATTATTCTCTGCTGGTTATGCTGCTTGCTTTGACAGTGCCCTACAAATGGTGGCAGGTCAAGCAAAGAAAAATATCTCATCTAAAGTGACCGCAGAAATTAGTATCGGCCAAGTAGAAGGTGGATTTGGTCTATCAGCAAAACTTCATGCGGAAATCTCAGGTGTATCACAAGACGAAGCAGTAGAATTAGTAAAAGCTGCACATCAAGTGTGCCCTTACTCAAATGCAACACGCGGAAACATTGATGTCGAAATTAGTGCAACTGCTGTTTAATCGATCACTTAATCAATAAAAAGTAAATATACCTCACGCTGCTATTTTACGAATTTACAATAGAAAAGCCGCTTCTTTCACCCTCGGACAAGAAGCGGCTTTTATCATTTTTCAAATTCTCCATTGTTAATGAACGTTCTGCTCGTTTAAAAGCCATTTTACAGATCTTACTAACTTTCTTTATTATCATTCATTATGATAATTCCATTAATTGAGATATTCAATGTTTATTGTTCATATAATTTGTTTCGTATAAATTAGATGATTAATAAGGGACTATATACACTTATGCTTTGTTTTAGTTGATTTTCCTAACCTTTACATTTTTTTTATTACCATGTAATCTATAACGTATAGAATAACCTTCACATACAGGATGTGACCTAATTGAGAACAAATGATGTAATTGATCGTGCTAGAAGCAAAGTGATTGAAGCAGTCTCGCATAATATGAATTTATATGGGATTACACCCTCTGCCAGCCGTTTATACAGCCTACTTGCCTTTACCGAGAAACCGCTTACTTTAGATGAGATGAAAGACGAGCTTGGCATGAGTAAAACAAGTATGAGCATTGCGGTGCGAACATTGCTTGATTTAAATATGGTAGAAAAGGTTTGGCGCAAAGGGGTTAGGAAAGATTTATATGTCATTAATGATGAGCCTTATCAACGATTTTTTGACTATTTCCTCTTCAAATGGCGACCAGCTATTAATATGAATGCCAAAGCAACGAAGCAAGCTATTACAGAATTGCAAGCACTATGTGACAACCCCGATACATCTAATGAAGATCGTCAAAAAGCCCAAACGGATCTTACGAAACTAAGAAATTGGCTTCATTACTACGATTGGATCGACCGATTAATCGACAGTTTTGAAACAAAAGAAATTCTAGATTTTATACCTTTACATGAGGAGCTGGATGAAGAAGCCGTACAAGACGGAGTAGGAACAGATAATCTTAACAACGAGTGACTGTAGCAAGATAGAAAGAAACAAGGTCCCACTTTCGTACTCATAGTGGAACCTTGTTTCTTCTATAACATCCCGTTTATCATTTCAATAAATTGACCGTTATCTTCACATTGAATGAGTTGTTTTACTTTTTGTTCATCTTCAATAATATCAATTAAATGTTCATACATATGATTTAGGTCTGTTTTCTTATCTTCTCCAATGCTTAATAAACACACAAATTGCACACGATTTCCTTCCCAATCAATTGGTTTTTTCAACGTACAAATGGTCCAGAATGTTTCAGGACTGAAAGGTTCTAATGGATGCGGAACAGCAACCATATTTCCAAAGCTAGTAGTAGATAATCGTTCTCTTTCCAAAACAGAGTGACAAAATGATGCAGTGACATAGCCAGCTGTCACTAATTTCTCTGATAAGTACTGTATAACGGCTTCTTTTGTTTGCAGATCTTTATGAAGAAAGATTAAATCCTCTTTTAAAAATCCTCTTTTATTCTTATTGATGCTCTGGAGATAATGACCGATATGCTGCAAATCCTCTGATCCTAATATCGTATTCACATAGAGAACAGGGATAGGTAGTTTGGTTTCGATAGGAATCGTCGTAATAATAAAATCAATCTGTGCTAGCGATACTTCATTAAATCGATAGTAATCAATCGTGTCCACTACTTGTAGTTGATTAGGATATTTGGATTGCAATCGATATTTGAGTAACATCGCACTTCCCGAACCAGTTGCGCAAACAATAATGCAACGCTTAACACCTTGTTCCATCTTTTTTCTAAAAATTGCTAAACCAATATGCAATGCTATATAACCAATTTCATCTTCATCGATGGTAATCGCTAATCTTTCTTGCAATACTTTACTTGCTAATACTGCTGCTTCAAATGCCAACGGATATTTAGCTTTTATCTCATCAAGCATTGGATTCCTTAGATTCATGCCATATCGGAGTCGGTTTACGGCCGGTTGTAAATGTAGTCCCAAAGCAATAAATAGTTCGTGATCTTCTACTAACTGTAATTTTAAACGTTCATCAACCTTGAAGATGATCTCTTTTATTGCTTCTCTTACATCATGGTCAACAAATGCATCAAACTCTTGTGGAGGAATGTTTATCTTTGCTATTTTTTTCGTTCCTAGTAAATGAATCGCGATATAGGCTATTTCTGATTCTGGAAAAGATACGTGTAAAGCTGCTTCGATTTTTGCGACAATTTGTTTCGCCACTTGATACTCCATAAGGTGATAGATTTCTTCCACCTCTTCTTGTGCAAGCAGAACATATTTTTCACTAGTGATTCGCTTACAAGCAATAGCAAAATGAATACTTAAATTATTTAATGCAACATCGGACATCTCGATTTTATTTGCTTTTACTTCTTGTAAAATAATCGTATAAATTTTATCTATTTCTTCTTTTGGAAGAATGTCGTCACTATGATGCGTTTCAATAGGAACTTTTGTGCGATTAAATACGTACTCGGAGATACAAAACCTTACTTGCATTTCATCGCCTATTACCTTTATGCCATAATGTGGCTTACTTTCCAACGTCAGTTTAAACCGTTTGAGTATTTGCTTTATCTCAATTAAATCATAATGATTCAATGTGGACTTACTTATATATAATTCATCTGCAATGTCATCCAATTTAATATAACCATTTGCTAAAAGGAGCTTTCTAAGAATAAAAATCACACGCTCTTCAGGAGAAGCAGGTGTGTCATTAGAAAGTGACTTCTCAGACATGTTTTGTAAAAAATCTTTAAATCTACTATTGTCGCTTACTTCTAACTGATACCCTTTTCCTCTGGTAGATTTAATAAATCCGCCACTTTTGAATAACACTTCGTTTAGTGCCTTTATATCATTTCGAATTGTTCGTGAAGTTACTTGTATTCGATCTGCTAATTTATTACTCGTTAATGGAGCACTTGTCGCCATTAATTCTTTTAATATTACTTTCATTCTACTAGTTAGTATCGTTATCACTCCCTTTCTTTTCCAAAAGAAAGCTAGTATTTTACTTTTTTCTTAACTATAAATTATTTCCAAACACATAACAACAAATTCAGACAATTTTTTTATTTAATAAACTAGCTTATTAATTTCCATACGTATTTGCTTTAATAATTATATGAGAAGGTAATAGGAATTACTTAAGAAAATGATAATAGCACGACACTTTCCTTCACTACAATAGCAATAGAAGGACACCGATGCGTCCTCCTATCGCAAACTCTATCTCACTTTTACACTCCAATTAAATAATCGATTCTCCGCCTTGTTCTTGTTTTACTAGTTTACTATCGTACATCTTAATAAACGGTAGCCAAATGAGGAATGCTACAGCAGTACAAATCACTGCAAGAACAACTGCCATTAGGTCGCCCCCCGTACTAATAAAGGCACCTGCACCGATTGGTGTCGGCCAAGGCATTTGGGCAATTATTGGCTCGACTAGTTGAAGCTTAATCGCCCAATAAGCGATAGAGGCTGTTACCATTGGTGCTAAAAAGAACGGTATCGCCAAAAATGGGTTATAAACAATTGGCAAACCAAAGATTAACGGTTCATTAATATTAAAGAGACTAGGAGCAAGCGCTGCCTTTCCTAAAACTTTTAATTGTGATGACTTAGCTAAGAAGGCAATAAAGAATACTAACCCTAAGGTACTACCAGAACCACCAACGATAACAAAGGAATTGTTAAATTCACCTGCAAATGGAATCGTTGCTCCAGCAATATTAGATTGCATGTTCGCTAACACGATAGGTGTTAAAAACCCAAACACAATAGTCGCACCATGTATTCCCACAATCCAAAGAGCGTGGACGAGGAAGAAGATAACTAAAATACCAAGCCAGCTATTCGCTAAGTTAACAACAAACCCAAAAGGAACCGCTATCATTTTAAAAATATCTGTACCTAATGCAATGAGCGCGCCATTAATAACTAATACTACAATAGCAACAAAGAATGCTGGAATTAATGCTGTGAACGATCTAGATACACCTTCAGGTACTGCTTCAGGCATTTTTATAACCCAATTTCGTTTCACACAAAGTCGATATAATTGTACAGCCACAATGGCCATAAGAATTGCGGTAAATATTCCTGTTGCTCCTAGACGACTTACACCATCACCAACTATTTCCCATCCAAATACAATTGCGTTACCATCTTCACCCGATTGTTCAACTAATGACATGGTACCATCTTCTAATACCAATTGCGGAATCGTAATGAAAAATGCAAGCAGGGAAAGTAGTGCACCATTTAATGGATTTAAATTTAACGATTCTTCTTCGGCATAAATCTTCGTATATTCATAACCAATCACTAAGCCAAAATATAGCGCGAGTATGCCCATCGTTGCTTTATTTGCTAACATATATAAATCACTTATTCGAAAAAATGTAGCATTATAAAAACCTTCTAAAAACGTAAATGTTTGCGGCAACACATTAAATACCAGAAACATCGAACCAACAATTACAAATGGTATCGAAGCCATCCCTGCTGCCATGATTGCACGAACGACTCGAAAGGAAGCAATTTTACCCATAGGGCCCATCAGATACTTTTCCAATAATGCGAATACTTTATTGTTTTCTGTTTCCATCATAATACCCCTTTTCTTTAATAATTAATTAATCGCCTCTTCATAATGTTTCATTCGTTTAAAATGCTTATCTTCATTTAGTTCAATTTTATTTAGGCGATGAAGCATCCATAAACTTAATGCCATTCCAGCAATTAAAATCGCTGAAATTAGTAAGATAGATTTCCCTTGATAGAGAAAAAAGGGAAATAATGCAGTAAAAGCTGAAGTAAAGAACATCGGTATTAGTAACACTGCATTTGTAGCCAGTAAGATTCTAAAGCAGTACTTTGTTTTTTTCGCAATGTTTGCGTGTTTACTATACATTTTTACCTGTTCTGATGTACTAATCACCAATACAACAAGTAATGATAATGGGATGAAATATAGCCGTGAATCACTCATTAACAAAGCCATGAACCAATATAAATTTGTGAAAAAGAATAAGGCGGAAACATATCGGACAAGTAAATATCGATTAAAGTACATCGTTTTGATACTTAAATTTTTTCGATTTTGTTCTATTTGCGCCATTTCATTGTTCTTCATATGCAAATCCCTCATTTGTTCATTTTGTGCTTCATCTCCTACAAGAAGTGTAGGATGGTGAAGCAGCTGTATAAAAACGGTTTTAACTAATTATTATTCCTTTGGAAGTTCTTCTAAAATGACATTACCAAGTTTCTCTACCCCCATAGGAATTGGAACGTAAGCTTGCGGTGGAATATTTGCGACGTGTTTACCGACTCGATCACCAGCCTCTTTAAATTTTTTATAATGCATTTTTGTTTGTGGACTAATTAAAAATAAATTAAAATCACTTGATTCAATCATGTTACTTCCTTCTGTAGCAGAAGTTGCATCTACTAGAATATCGTGTCCCTTATCTTTTAAAAATGCTGTTGTTTTTTTTGCCATCAAAGATGATGACATGCCTCCTGCACAAATAATTAATACTTTTTGCATGTTACATTCCTCCCGTTAATATGATGAATTACTTAGTTAAAGTTTCTCTCCATTACTTTCAATAACTTCCTTATACCAATAAAAGCTTTTCTTTTTTATGCGACGTAAGTCATGTTCCCCTTCTTCATGTTGGTTCACATAGACAAAACCATAACGCTTCTGGAATCCATTTAACCAGCTAAGGAGATCAGTAAATGACCACACACAATAACCAATGACAGCTACACCATCTGTAATTGCATCTTGAATTGCTACTAGATGGGTGTGTAAATATTCAATACGATAATCATCTTGAATCGTACCATCTGCTTCCACTTGATCATACTCTCCAAGCCCATTTTCACTAATTAAAACAGGTAGCTTGTAGCGGTTGGTAATTCTTCGAAGACCGATCCGTAACCCTTGTGGGTCAATGTTCCAATCCCAGTTGGTTCTTTCTAAATTGTCATTGCTAACTGTTTTATATAACCCGGGTATACCTGAGTCTTCCATCGTTCCTTTCTTTCCAGTTGTATTAAAATTTGCTTCCAGAGTTGCACCATCTAATGGATTTTTTTCATACGTGGTCGTTTGATAATAATTCACCCCCATGAAGTCCGGCTTGCCTTCTTTTAGTAACGCAAGATCACCTTCCTCTATTTGTGGAGCAATTCCTTCCCTTTCTAAATAATTCCAAGTGGCTTTTGGATATTCTCCCCACGCATAGACATCCATCCACCAATGGTTGGTCAATTCTTCCGCATTTTCAGCTGCCAACACATCTTCTGGCTTAGCTGTTGCGGCATAGGCTGGTGAGTATGCAAAACTAGGGCCAATTTTTCCATCTGGAACATACATACGAAATGCTTTAATGGCAGCAGCATTTGCAAGGCTCGCATGGTGGTTCACTTGGTAATACAATTTATCATCTTTTACCCCAGGTGGATGGAGAGCTGTTTGATAGCCTAATCTAGTAAAAATATTTTGCTCATTTAGTGATACCCAATATTTCACACGATCACCAAATGCCTGGAACAGCGTAATACTATAATTTTTAAAATCTTCAACAATCTGCCTAGATTCCCAACCGCCATATTCCTCTTGTAATGCTTGCGGTAAATCCCAATGATAAATAGTAACGATTGGTTCAATATTGTATTTGATCAATTCGTCAATTAGTTGATTGTAGAAATCAATACCTTTTTGATTTACTTCTCCTTTTCCGTTGGGGAAAATGCGCGTCCATGCAATAGAGAAGCGATAGGTCTTCATCCCCATTTCAGCCATTAAGGCAACATCTTCTTTATAGCGGTGGTAATGATCAACAGCCACATCACCGGTTGTTCCTTTAAATGTTTTACCAGGGATTCGAACGAATTGATCCCAATTAGACTTTCCTTTACCATCCACATTCCAAGCACCTTCAATTTGGTACGCAGCTGATGCTGCTCCCCATAAAAAGTCTTGCGGGAATGGTTTATGTTTCTCATGTAACATGTCATGATCACTCCTTCATTCAGTCTGTGTATAGGTTTTAGTGATTGGTTTCCTTTAAGCTAATTTTCTTGTGTATATCAATTAATTCTTGGGCTAAATCAAATACGGTCATAGCGTTCATTAAATGGTCTTGCGCATGAATCAGTAATAATCGAATCTCTGTTGTCTCTCCCCGCATTTCCCCTTGAATAAGATCGGTTTGTGGACGGTGTGCTTTCGTCATTTCTTCATTCGCTTCTTTAAGCTTTTGTTCAGCTAAATCAAAATTCCCGGATTTTGCTTCCTGTATCGCTTCTGTCGATAAAGTTCGAGCATTTCCACCATGTAATATGATTTCAAAACTAATTTCTTCAACGCTCATGATTATCCCTCTCTTCTTCTAAACATTCCTGTTTTTAAAAAGTTTCTTTATATTATTTAATTGCTTACTTATACTTTAAATGGAAAACGCTTTCTTTTAAATTCATATTTTTTCCTTATCGATAAGGAAAAAGACTACATCTTAAAATTCATCTTCTTTTAATAAAATAAGAGGCCGGTACGTAAATAAAACGAATGATAGACCTTTAATGAGATCTATCACTCGTTTTATTGTAAAGAAGAATAATAAAGCACAACTGGAAATATACGAAGCTCTAGTGGCCACAGCAAAGGTTCTTGATGGGACGAGTAATCGCAGTCCCAAAGGTTCTTGATGGGACGAGTAATCGCAGTCCCACGAGCAGAAGATCCACTTGGTAAAGCGAATTTATTTACCAAGTTAACTGAGCCCGTACCCACAGCACGCAATTATATTTCCAGTTGCACTGGTTTACCCTATCCTCAATTATTCATTTGTTGGGTTTGACAATTAATTATGTCTTAGTCTCTCTTCTTTTTTATAATATCGTGTTAGTCATTACTTAAAATATCATTTAGTTGCGTAACCACATCTTCACTAACGATGTCTTTTCCGCCAAGCACAGTGATTAATTCAATCCCTTTGCTTGTTAAGAAATCAGCTGTTTCAGAAGTCACCTCGTCTTCCACTAACAGGATACCGGTTCCTTTTTTTGCTGCTAGTGCTGCGCCAGATAGGGCATCTGCAAAGGATTTGCCTGTTGCAACAAAATACTTATCTGTTGATACATCAAAGTGTTTTGCAATTTCAACTGATGTTTCATAGCGATTTCCGCCAGATAAGCGTTTTGATTTTGGCAGAGCAGATGTTGCGAAATTCGAAATGACAGATTTTCCACCTATAACTAATGTTTTATTGACATCTAAGTCATATAAAGCATTCTTTGTAGCCCTTGGCACAACATATTTTCTAGTTAATAGGATGGGCATCTCTTGCGCAGCTGCATAGGATGCCACGGATAAAGCGTCAGGAAAGTCATCACTATTAATAATTACCGCTTCGTTAGCGCCATCTGGAGCCACTTCATTCGCGATAACGGCAGCTGTTTCATATCTGTCATTACCAGCTAGTCTTGTTACTTCTAAGTCAAGGTCCGTGAGCGTGTTAACAACACCGGCTTTAATGGAAGGCTCCCCACCAATTACATACACCTGCTTAGCACCAAGTCGCTCGATTTCTGCTTTGGTAGCTTCGGTTAGCACATCTTTTTCCGTTAATAATAATGGCGCATCATATTTCTTCGCAAGGGGTGTCGCAAGTAAGGCATCGACATAGTCGTCTCCACGTGCGAGTACTACTACGTCAGACGACTTCCAACCAGATTGACTAATTGCTGCCGAGGTTTCATAACGATCTGCTCCAGCAAGGCGATCAACCCGTCCTTCTGTTTCGTTGCGATAAACACTGAATTCCTTTTCTACTGTATTACCAGCAAAGTCCTCGACTTTTGCCACAAAGGTGTTATTTCCTGATTCAAGTGAGATTGTATGTTCTACAGTTTCTTTGTATGGTTCCATGATGCTTACCGGACTTGAGAAAGGTTCTTCAAAAACGTGATCATCACCTACTGTCAACGATATAGCGTGATAATTATCTTCCAATGTAAATGGAACAGTAAGCTCTTTAACATCATGGTCAACAAACTCAGGTATATCGACACTTATCTTAGGACTGGTTGTGTCAATAAACACTTTACGTGAGACCCCGTATTCATTGCCACTTACATCAGTCGCTGTTACCTGTATCTCGTACTTGTCGTCTTTTTCAAAAGTAACGGTCGTCTCAAATGCATACGTCCCATCTTCCGTAGTTGTGAAATCGATTGATTCGCCATTAACCGTAATACTGTCTAACATCCCATTTTCTTCTACGTAACCTGAAACACGAACCTCGTTAGAAGCGTATACACCATAAGGTTCTGGCGCCTCCTCATCGATAAAAACGACTGGACGTTCGGTATCATTAACCGCAACCGTACTGTAACCAAGGTTTGCGGCATTGTCTTCGGCAGCTACTTCAATGATGGAATCATCATTTACTTTTCCTGTTAAATCAACCGATGATTCAGATGCATCGTAGGAATTAACTAGCGTACCGTCGACAAAGACATAGTAAGTTGCAAGGCCTGTTCCGCTATCCTTGCCTTCCATACTAAGCTTTTGTGCCTCTGCGTCATAAGTTGCTTCTACAGATGGGGCAGTTGTATCTAAGTAGACAGGAATTTTCTTTGATTGCCAATCAGCATCTTTGTAATCGATTTTTGATTTAATTTCATAATAATACAGACCGTCTTTTACTACCCGCTTATCATTTGTCCCATCCCAGCTTCGATCGGCATTAAAGCTGTAGTTAGAACCATTTCCTGCATCGTAATAGGTCTTACGTACATCATATTGTTTTAACACCGTACGCAACTGCTTGTCATTGGCATCTAAAATATTAAATTGCATTTCCGTTGCATTACGCAAAAATGCTGGTAATGGATAGATGTCATCGAAATAACCATCTCCATTTGGAGAAATAGGATAGAATGTATTGTCATCTTTTGATACTGAGGCTGTGAAATTACCTGATTCACCATAAAGCATATTTGTAAAGCCGCTAGAAGACAAATCATAATATGCAGGTTCGTCTAAATCTGCAAATCCATCGACTACTTGTGGGTTATCCCATTCACCATAAAAACCTGTATATGGTACGGATAATGGAGCAGCTTCACCAGAAGTATCTGTTAACGTTACAAACCCTTCAACAAAGATATCTTTTTGTAATTCAAAAGTTGTTGCATTTCCACTCTTATCGATACCAGGGATTTTAGCATTTGAAATATCTACAGTGACCGTAAAATCTATTGACTTACCAGCTGGTACTTCAATTGTTTTAGGTGCATTTACTACTGCATCTTCCATATCCCCTGCTATCAGTGCATTGTAATCGACCGTTGAACTCTTTTGTAATGTGTCGGTTAATACACTCGTATCCACTTCATAAGAGACGGCCTTATCTGTTATATTTTCCGCAGTAAGATTTAATGTAAATGTTTTAGAAGTAAAGTCTTTTAATTCTACTTTAGCTTCATCCGTTTGTTGATCAACAACCACAAGTGGCGTAGTTACAGCATCATGTAATTGCATCATACCAGCACCTTGGCGTCGTGGTGAAAATGGTTGTTCTTGTAAATCGACAATTACTTCGGCAGTATTCATTAATAGTGCTTTTGCCAAACGGGAACGCGCTTCTGCTGATAAGTTTGCAAACCGCTCATCAGATTCTAAGTATTGTTGTACTAAAGCCGAACCACCAGCTACGTGTGGGGAAGCCATCGACGTACCACTCATACTACCATAGCTATTATCTTGTAAGGTGGAATAAATATTGCCACCAGGAGCGGTAATTTCCGGTTTAAGTTCTAAGCTTGGCGTTGTTCCCCAAGAAGAAAAGTCTGTCAACCTACCCATTTCCGGACTTTCTTTTTCACTTAACTTTTCAACTTTTAATGAAAGAGGCCCCTCAGCGAACAATTTCTCTAATGCTAACCCTTCTTTTTGATGAATCATAGCAAAGGGGATGCTCCATCCACCTTGATCTTTATAGAATGTAGCACTTGGATTATTATTATAAACAATAATACCAACAGCGCCCGCTGCCGCAGCATTTTCTGTTTTAGCATTAAAAGATAGTTCTCCACGACTAACGAGAACGACTTTACCTTCTACATCTACACCTTCGTAATCAGAAGTATCGCCGTACACCGTAGCGCCATCATTTAATTTGCTTAAACTAACCACTTCTAAACCTTTTAATTCTGCAAGGCTTGTCCAATCATCTGCACCATAACCACTAGCTTCAAAATCTTCACCTGGTACGGAAAATTTATGTTCGTATAGATAGGCTTCATTGCCAGAAGCTGCAACTTGAATTGAATCAGTATTTAAACCAGGTGCACCAACGACACCGATATCCGGATTTTGATAGAAAGGGTTATCCCATCCATACCCAACATGGCCAGAGTTACCAGCAGAAATCGCTGCTACAATGCCATTTTCAACTGCTCTAGTAATTGCTATGTCTTCTGGGCTATTAGCTTCATAGAAAGACGCGGTTGAACCCAGACTCATATTCAGCACATCCGCACCTAACATGATAGACTCATCAATTGCTGCTAAGTACACGTCCGACCACGTTGACGGATAATTAGGATCATTACTAAACACTTTCATACCAAGTACTTGTGCTTCTGGAGCAACTCCTTTTATTTTACCGTTCGCTACTGCTGTACCAGCAACGTGCATTCCGTGCTCTGACGCTCCCGGGCCAAGATCAAGAATGGTATCATTGTGATCGTAATAGTTATAGCCAAATGGTACTTTCTCCGTAAAAAACTTACCCTTCAAACTATTTTCTGCGATAAGTGCTTTCACTCCATCTGTTGTTAGTGCTTCTTCGGTATCTTCACTTAACACAAAATCTTGATGGTCTGGATCCACACCAGTATCTAGGACAGCAACAACCATCCCTTCTCCTTTATAACCATCTACTTTCCACGTTTGTTCTGATCCAATAAATTGGTGACTCTTATCCATATCAGGTGTAATCTTTGGTCTATTATACTCATTGGCTAAATAAACTTGTTTAACACCTTTTGTAGATTCAATTTTTTTAATATCGCCAAACTTGACGAGCCCACTAAATCCATTAAATGATGTCTTGAAATTATTTTGGTAGTTAACAGCTATCCTTTTTGATGAGATTGCATCTTTTACAGCATTCTGTTGAGAGGTAATTTGGTTGCGGAAGGAATTTTTTGTAGATTCTGATAATTCTTTGTACAGAACGCCCTGTTCATTTGCATGTTCTAAAGGAGTTTTACCCTCTACTTCAACAATAATTCTTACTTCCTCGCTTGCTTCGAACGTAGCTTTATCTGTTGGTTTTTCCAGACTAGTTGTTTTTGATTTTCTCAATTTGTTAATTTGTTCGAGCTTCGAGATAACCGATTTTTTGGTTTGGTTTTCATTAGCAGATACTAGATTCAAATTAGAGAATACTAGTATAATAACGAGAACAGCTACAAAACTCTTCTTAAACATCGCCACGATAGGACCTCCCCCTATTACTTTGAATTTTTTACTATCAGTCGTTAAAAATTCTCTTGCCTCCTTCCATTAACTTTTTACATTAAATCCAAAACTTGTTAAAATAATATTATAATTGTAATGGATTGTCAATTTAATTGATAGAAAACTCACTATTTTACTATTATTCTGATTTTTAAAACAATACCTTGTGCCTAGATTGATATTTTAAGACGCTATTTACCTAGACAAAATCCCCATCGTTAAATATTTCTTCCATTCCGATTGATTACTAGCAAGTTTATTCCATGTTAATTCCTCTGGTTGAAAACTAGTCAAAAATGAAGCATCATCCCGGTAGCTAACAAGTGGTTTTTCAGCTACAAATTCTCCGGACGCTAATCCACTTGTGAGCTCTATTTTTCCATCCATCTCGAGGCCCTGCTTAATAGGCAAATAATTCATTGTTCCATCACCTTGCAACTTCCAGACAGATTCTTCGAAAATATCCGCTTTTGGCAAAACTGTTGCACCAAGTGCTTCTTTTAATGTAATGGCAATTTCAGAGTGATAACCTGGTAGTAAGTCTTCCCCTTCTGCAATAGATGCCGTAAAAGGGTAGAAACTTTCTTTCTCTAATTCCACTTCATTTGGAGTTTTACTAATTTGATTAACGTCACCGGTTAAAACGGCATCTGTTTTGTCTAAAGCTACCTCTACTTTCATTCCTCGCTTAACATATGTAGTTTCTTCTTCTGTTAGCTCACCTGTTACTTGCAAATCGGTACTCTCTATCGTCATGACTGGATTATCTAACGATGCGGCACGTGCTTTTACTCTACCATCATAAGGACTTGTAACGGTAATGGACGTTTGTCTATTTTCTAAATCTGCTAATTGGTTTTCTAGACTCGTTATTTGTGCGTTTGTTTGTGTAAGTTCTTTTTCTTTTTCTATGACGTACTGTTCCTTAAATAACGCTGCTTCGCCAGGATTACCCGGAATTTCAATCTCATGCGTCTCGTCTGCCACCTTGAATGTGGAAATAGTTGTTTCTGGATTTTCTACTCGATAACGTTTCATATTAGCAATAGCTTCTTCAATCCCGTTAACTTCTGCCATCAATCGATCAATCTCATTCTCCAGTGTAGTCTGTGCATTTGCTTGACCATTTAAGTGATAAGTAAAAATAGGGTCTCCTGCGGTTACTTCTTGTCCTTCTTCGACAAGGTATGTTTGAAACGATCCTAATTGTTGATCAAAATATACATAATTTTCCTCTTTGGAAGTTATTACACCTGGTTTATGTAATTTTTCTGACATGTCAGCCTCGGTTGCTGTTGTCCAATTTGTAACAAAAGCAATTCGATTAATTGTATTTTTGTCATCCATGAAAACTAGCACAATATTAATACCAACAAACAATACAATAGCGACAATAAGCATTCTTTTTCGCATTAGTTAAACCACCCGCCTATTAAGATTGTATCAATCGATGCTACAGCAGCTGCTAATGCCCATCCTACTAGATGTAACGTCAACACCAGCATCCAAACAACATATTTTTTTATGTTTGTTGTGCGAATTAAGTATTTTGTCTGAAACCAAATAGTCCATAGTTGAAAGATTGAGATTGCACCAAAAAAATAGATAAGCCAGTTTTTCTCGAATATATACGACGCAATAATACCGAACGACATAAGGGACACATACCAATCGAGACCACATAATAGTGATTGAATTATCCATATTACACGTTCTAGTAAAATAACGATAAGAACTACCTGTTGCATAACTACTAATTTTCTGTATATCGTATCGGTTAATAGAAAGTAGAATAAACTTGGAGTAAACAACACAAGTATTGCAAAAAGGCATCCATAAAGGCTGCGACCTAGCAAAAACCACAATTTTTGCACTTCTAATTCGGATGTTGATGTTTCTGTTAGATGCTCTGAAATTAAATTTGTTCCTAATCCAAGATAAGCCATACCAGCGTAAATAATCATGGTCGCAAGGATTAAAATAACATTTCGTTTCCACATTCCTTTGACGGTTTCTGCTTGCTTCAGTTGATCTAATTGTTCTTCCATATGTGTAAACATTCGAATAATGTTGTTGGTATAAATCATGTATTATCGCTCATTTCTATTATTCTAACAATAGTTACTATTTTACCTTATAATTCCATTAATATCTATAAAAAACAAAAAATTGATAAAATTATCCTGGTAATGCCCTGAAACAATAAGCGAATAAATTTTTTGAGTAGAGGTTGCAAAAAAATAATGTTAGTGAGTAATCACTAGTTAACTTTGATGCTTTGCTACCTATTAGGTTATGATGGATATAAAAGGAGGGACACTCTTGGTTCATATCGGTCTAATGTTTATTGGTTTCGTTCTTATTCTTTTAGCCTATTTAGTAGGTATTGAGAAACTAACGTGGTTGTTAAGTGGATTTAATCAACGACGCGTGCGTGATAACGAGAAGCTAGCTAGGATTGTTGGTGTATATAATCTTCTTGTAGGTATTGTATTGGTTATTTTATCTTTTCTATTTTCAGATAGTTCCGAAGAAGCCGGTATCGGACTTGCACTGTCAATCGTTGCATTAGGCTATGTATTGTTAGCAATCTATGTGCATGCAACGATGGTAGATAAATAGTGTCACCTCACATTAAAAAATCTCAAAGATAATCAACCTTTGAGATTCATTTAAACGTTATATTATTTATGTTAGTCACGATGACCCCCATCACATCAATCGGTTCATTGCTTGCTTCAAGTGTCCATCCGATTGCTTCAGATATGCCTGTGCTTTTTCGATATCCGTATCTGTCATTGCTACTAAAATGGCGACTTTCAACTCTTGCCCACACTGCTGATATAGCTTTCGGGCTTCTGGTTCTGTCATTGCTGTCAGATCCATTAATGTGTCTACCGCTCGTTGCACTAGTTTTTGATTGATCGGTTGAACATCGACCATTTGATTCTGAAATACTTTACCTAACCGCACCATGGTGCCAGTAGAAAGCATATTGAGCACCATTTTTTGCGCCGTACCTGCTTTTAGTCTTGTCGAACCACGGATAACTTCAGCACCAACCACTACTTCGATTGGGATATCACTAACGGCTGAGGCATCGGTTTCAGGGTTGCAGCTAATGGAAATGGTTACTGCGCCTATTTTTCTCCCGAATTGGAGCGCTGATAAGACATAGGGAGTAGATCCGCTAGCACTCAAGCCAATAAGCACATCGGCTTGGTTTAATTCATAAGACTTCAACTCCGTCACCACATCTATTCCGCTATCTTCATGTTGCTCTAGTGGTTTCCACATCGCTTCTTTACCACCAGCAATTAACCCAATCCAGCGATCTTCCTTCACAGAAAAAGTCGGTCCCAATTCCGCTGCATCTAACACCCCTAGCCGCCCACTTGTACCTGCACCTATTACAAACACACGCGCACCATGATGCCACTTTTTAACGATCAAATCAATTGCAGCCGCTATGGCTGGTAACGCTTGTTTCACACCAGGATCAATTGCATGATCTTCTTGATTCATGGTTTGTACAATTTCTAGTGATGACATTTCATCAAGTGTTAAACTATTTTGATTCGTTGCTTCTGTTACGTTTTTTTGCATGTAAACACCCCATTGAGTCTCTAGCATTACCGTTGGAGATCGATGATAAATTTATATCGATCGGCACGATAGGACGACTTTACCACTTCAAATGGTCTGCCATCTTCCAATAGCGAGATCCGTTGCATTAACAAAATCGGATCGGCTTCTTCTATTTCTAAATAGCCTCTCTCTTCTTCATTGGAAATAGACGCCTCGATCATTTGCGTGCCACCTTTAATTTTTAGTTGAAGTACACGTTCAACATAGGCATATAAAGAATCTTTTACAATATCCTCGGTTAACCCCGGGACAAGATTGGCTGAGATATATGTTCGCTCTAAAGCCATCGGAATGTCTTCTGCTAAACGAATTCGCTTGATTTCGTAGACTGGCCCATGCTCCTTAATCCCAAGTTTCTCGGCGAGTTCGGCAGAAGCAGGCAAAATTTCAAAATGAATTAATCTATTACTCGGCTGTAATCCTCTTGCTTTCATATCTTCTGTGAAACTAGTTAATTCACGTAGCGGTTGTTCCATTTTATGTTCCATGACAAATGTGCCTTTCCCCTTGATGCGATATAGGAAGCGCTCATTCACCAAATTATTTATCGCTTGGCGTACGGTCATGCGACTAATTTGAAATTGTTCGGCATACTCCCTTTCAGATGGCAGTATGTCGCCTGGATTCAATTCGCCTGTTTCGATCAATTGTTTGATCTTCTCTTCTAATTGGTGATAAATCGGAATGGGTGACTGTTTATCAATCATACCTACTAACTCCCCCTCTTTGCGACATTAAAACGTTAATGGTGTGTTGACATTTGTGTGTTGCAATGCCGCTTTATCTGCAATAACCGTCACATTTGCATGATGGTGAAGAGCAGAAGCTGGAAATTGCTCATCCACTTGTTTGTCTAAAAGCTGTGCTAATGCTTTACTTTTTGCTTCACCAGCTATTAATAGTAAAATTTCTTTACTGCGTAGAATAGAACCAATCCCCATCGTAATGGCTTGTTTTGGCACATCCTCCATTGATTCAAAAAATCTGGCATTTGCTTGTCGAGTTGATTCTGCTAAATCTACCACATGTGTCGTGGAGTCAAAAGCTGTTCCAGGCTCATTAAAACCAATGTGACCATTTTCACCAATCCCAAGCACTTGCAAATCAATACCACCATGTTCGCGAATCCTTTGTTCGTAATCGCGACACTCTTGCTGTTGCTCTGCCATTCCATTTGGTAAAAATATTTTTTCTTGCGGAATGTTTATATGATGAAACAAATGCTTGTACATAAAAGTATGATAACTATTTGGGTGATCTGGCCTTACCCCAATATACTCATCCAAATTAAAGGAGGTTACATGCTGATAAGATGTACCGTTTGTTTGATGGTCTTGTACGATATTTTCGTAAGTGGAAATAGGAGTTCCGCCTGTCGCTAAACCAAGCACGATATTTTCTGTGTTACGTACCCGATCTAGGATGATTTCTGCTGCTTTTTTCCCCATATCTTGATAATCTTCTACTTGGATTAGTTTCATTTAGCCATTCCGTCCTTTCTCATAAGCAATCTCGCCTCTACATATCGTCATTACAACTTCATTTGCATCATTCAATACCACCATATCAGCATCTTTACCGGTTGTTAGACTTCCTTTTCGATTAAATAAACCTAATTCTTGTGCGGGATTGCTGGCTGTCATTTTAACCGCTTCTTCTATTGAACAATTGGTAAATGCTAGTATATTTTGAAAAGCATTATTCATTTTTAACGTACTACCTGCAAGCGTACCGTCTGCTAAAGTTGCTTTCCGATCATTTACTGTCACTTGCTGACCACCTAAGTCATAGGCGCCATTTTTTAAACATTTTGCTCGAATTGCATCGGTAATTAACACTAAGCGTTCTGCCGTTTTTTGACGAAGGGCTAGTTGGACTGCTTCTTTAGTCGAATGAATCCCATCAGCAATCAACTCCACCATTAATTCGTCCTTTACTAAAGCTGCTCCAACTACACCTGGTTCACGGTGATGAAACCCACGCATCTGGTTATACAAGTGCGTAACATGGGATACACCAGTAGCAATCGCAGCTTCCGCTTGCTCAAAAGTCGCATCCGTATGCCCCATTGACGCAATAATGCCTTGTTGCTTCAGGTATTGGATTAACACTTCTGCTCCTTTTTGTTCCGGCGCTAATGTTACTAACCGAATCATATTCTTGGCGATACGTTGCCAATGCTGCATGAGCTCTACATTTGGCTCTAACATATGTTGAACTGGCTGTGCACCAGCTCTTTTTGGATTAACAAACGGGCCTTCCAAATGAATCCCGATAATTTCTGCTTGTCTATCACGTGGTCCGTGTGTATGATATTCCGCCACATTTGCTAGTGCAGCTTCAATTGCTGTCGTACTTTGCGTCATCGTCGTAGCAAGAAAGCTCGTAGTACCTTCTTTTGGTAAAGCCGTAGCCATCGTTTCTAGTGCATCGTTCGTTGCATCCATGGTATCAGCACCATTCACGCCATGTATATGGATATCGATCATACCTGGAATAACTTTATGCGCATCGGATAAGTCGATTACTTTAATGTTAGGTTCCACTACTTCATCAAGTTCATCCACGGTACCAACTTTACTAATTTGCGTCTCTTTTACTTTTATATAACCATTTTTAATCACTTCTGTATCAGAATAAATGATTGCATTTTTTAAGATGAGTTGTTGCATTTTTCCACCACACTCTCTTTTTGTTTTGCCTAGTATTAATATAACATTTTAAAATATAGTTGTCTATACCAGATGAAATGTAAAATCCTTTATTTAAGCTATTCATTATTTAAATAACGGTTAACTATTCACTTACTGGTATAGACGACTAAACAACATTTTTTAATTCTTATTTATATACTTTCCAATTGGAAGATACACTAACGCTATCTTCTAGAATAAATGGAGGTTCATTTTGTGGAAAATGTGTGTTAATATGTTATTAATTGTAAAATTAGCATATGGAGGGTACTTTATGAATAAAAAATTGTATCTTTTCTTATTACTATTAATTGCCGTGCCATTTATTGGTGATTTATTCATACATAGTGAATCGACTGCAACAATAATCAATATTATTGCATTAGCTGTCCTTCTTATTCTAGTAATTTATTTTAGGATTGCTTTTCGGGGCATTGATCATAGAAAGAATGCGGAGTGATCGTAATGTGTAAATTTCATCTATTGCTTTCTCTACTTTTATGTTTCGTTGTAGCGATTCTTAACTTTTATGTCCAGCAATACGTGTTTGGTATATTTATGTCTCTTTTATTTGTAACAAGTTTTGTCGCATGGATCAAACAAGTGAAGGCGCAACATGAATAATTTTGGTGAACATCCGTGCCTAGCTATACATGAGGAATAAACTAACTTCTTGAAATACATACCTAACGAAACAGACATCTCTATGGAATGCTTCCTCAAATCTGCCATTTTCTCATTACTTTTAGTCGCAGTAGTAGCTTCTTATTTTTTCTTTTCAAAACACAAAAAATACAAAACAAAAGGTAAAAATAACGGTCTTAATAGCCTTATTTTTACCTTTGTATGAACTAGCATGGTTTATACTTGAGAATTAAATAAGTTCCCAAGAAGATCTATTTCTCAGTAATATTGCTGGCACGTCGCTACCGTTTTACCACTTCGAAATATACACGCCTTCATAATTCATCAGTTTTTCAATCAATACTTCTGCTTCATTTTCCATTACAATTAAGTCCTTATAACCTTGTTTCACAAAGCCTTGTTCAATCATATGATCAAACAATGTCATGATTGGCGCATAGTAGTTATTGATATTGAGCAATGCACATGGCTTTTGATGGTAACCAATCTGTGCCCATGTAAACACTTCAAACCATTCTTCTAATGTGCCTGTGCCACCAGGAAAAGCAATAAATCCATCTGCTAATTCTGCCATCATCGCTTTTCGTTCGTGCATTGTTTTGACGACATGAAGCTCCGTCAGTTTTTCATGGGCAATTTCTACATCATTTAATTTTTCTGGAATGACACCGATCACCTTACCACCTGCTTCTAACATACCGTCTGCCACTGCACCCATACAACCAACTGAAGATCCGCCGTATACAAGTTCTATTCCCGCTTCAGCTAACAAGTTACCTAATCGCCGTGCTTCTGTCATATAAACTGGATCTTTTCCCTTACTGGAACCACAATACACAGCTACCCGTTTCATATCTATCGCCCTTTCTTATCTGTTAATTATTATCTTTTCATATTATAGCAAAATGCATGAGCTTCTTGCGATATGTTATAACCTTATTTTTTTCTTCAACATTACTAATCAGCACCTTTAATTCCAACTATAATCATAAAAGCAAGCGTTTTTTCTATAAAACACGAACATTAAAACTATTTTTTTAAAAAAAGTTCGAAAAATTATTGACGTTTTTTGTCGTAAAGTGATATAACTATTACTATTGATTACATGATTCGAAACAAACTATAAGGAGGGGCTTATGGATTTTTCAAAACAGTATGATGCCATTAAACAGCTAGCAGACCAGATTTATGCTAACCCAGAGCTAGGCTATAAAGAAAAAAAAACAAAAGCACGTGTGCTTGATTATTTACAACAAGTAAATCCGAATATTGAATGGACTGATTTTAGTACCACAGGCTTTCGCACAACATTAGGATCGGAGAAAAAAGACTTACATATCGCATTTATTGCAGAGCTAGATGCGGTTTATGCACCCTCACATTTTCGTGCCGATTCCGAAAATGGAGCAGCACATAATTGCGGTCACTATACACAGGTAGCGATTGCGCTTGCCTTATATCAACAATTATTTGAAACGAAAGCATACGAAGCATTCGATTTTCAACTAACATTTATTTTTGTTCCAGCTGAAGAATATTTAGATCTTCCTTACCGAGAGAAATTACGCAAGCAAGGATCGATTACCCATTATGGTGGAAAACCAGAAGCGATGCGGTTAGGCGTTTTTGATGATATTGACCTTGGTATTTGTGTCCATGCAATTGGTGGAGAATTCGATCAACGAACCATCGAAATTAACAGTGATCTCGCAGGATTTTTATATAAAAAATATCATTTCAAAGGCAAAGCAACACATGCCGGCTTGGATCCATTTTCGTCTGTTAACGCCTATAACATTTCTACCTTATTTAATACTGCGATCGGTTTATCGCGTCAGCAATTAGATGAAAAACACCAAGTGCGAATTAATCCAATTGTGATGAATGCTGATATGTCGACCAATGTGATTCCGAACCATATTACCGTTGGCTCTGACCTTCGTACCCAATCAGTGGATTATATGAAAGAAGTAGGAGATCGTCTGGATGCAGCAGCTAAAGGTTCTGCGCATGCATTAATGGGAGAGGTTGCGATTGATACACAAATGGGGTATCTCCCATTTAAGCAAGACCGTTATCTTTCGACCTTTGTTGCTCGTGCTTTTGACAAAAATGACTCGATCGACGCGATGATGAACAACAATCCAATCAGTGCTGCAGGTGACATTGGTGACTTGTCTTATATGATGCCATGTATTCAAATTGGTTATAGTGGGTTCACCGGCACGATTCACGGTGATGATTTTATCGATGTTGATCCAGAATATATTTATTGTGTGTTTCCAGCATTTTTAGTAGATGTTTTGAACGAAATGAGTGGAAATCTTGATCAAGAAAAAATCTACCGACGAAGCTATCAAGACTACTTACAGTTGATTGCTTCCATCACAGAAACAAAATAAAAATATGTCTAGGGGGATGCGACAATGAAACGAAATTTTGTCTATTTATTAGTGTTCGCTTTGCTTGTCATTTCTGCGGCGGAATGGATTGGTTTTCAAACGATTTCCATTGGATCGATTACAATTAGTTTACTACCGCTAGTTTTTGCCATTCTGATTACTATGGTTTTAGGGATGAAGTTCTTACGTTTTGGTTTTATGAAAAAAATCTATAGTAAAGAGAATGTGGGATTTGCAAGTAAGTATCTTATCTTCATTATGCTTCCATTAATGGCGCGTTACGGTGCGGATGTGGCACCAGAACTTAAGGAAATTCTACATGTTGGCTGGGTATTTGTTATTCAAGAACTTGGTAACTTAGGTACCGTTTTAATTGGGCTGCCGATTGCACTTTGGCTTGGCCTTCGTCGTGAAGCAATTGGGGCGACACTCGGTATTGGTCGCGAAGGGGAGTTAGCGTATATCTCGGAGAAATATACCCTTGAATCAAAAGAGGGGCGCGGTGTCTTGTCTTTATATATTATAGGTACGTTATTCGGCGCGCTATTCTTTAGTATTTTCGCTCCAATCTTGCTTGACCTTGGTTTCCGCCCAGAAGCATTAGCGATGGCAGCTGGTGTAGGATCAAGTAGTATGATGACCGGTGCATCTTCTACTTTAGTTGCGAGATTGCCAGAAATGGAGAATACAATTCTTTCTTATGCAGCAGCAAGTCAGTTATTAACTAGCTTCTTAGGAACCTTTACAATGATCTTCCTAGCAGCACCACTGCAACAGTTCATGTACAAAGTGATAGTGAGAGGTGATCGATAATGGAGAAAGGATTAAACCAGTATGTCAAATACGCATTAGTTCTATTGCTTAGTGTTGCCTTAATTCTATTCACGCAAGAATTTAAATTACTAAAGAACCCAGATAGTACGCCGGTCAATGCCATGACAATTGCTGGATTGGCTAGTCTTTGGTTATTCTCTATGATTGGAATCGGTATTTCTAAATTACTAGAGAAAACAAACATTCGTGTATTAAAAAACTTCCCAATTCTTGGATGGGTATCCATTACATCATTAATTATGTGTTTGGTATTTGATTTCTTTATTACGGCTATTAGCGCTGTTGACTTTCTATCCATCACCACACCGATTCTAACATTTGCGGGCATCTCGGTTGCTGATCGCCTTGTCGATTTACGTAAAACATCATGGAAGATCGCGATTGTCGCTGTGTTTGTATTTATCGGTACGTATGCGGCAAGTGCCTTATTAGCGCAATTTGGTTTGATGATAGCAGGAAAATAATTGTATACGAAATAGTAGCGAATATCACACAAAACAAAAATCGTTTTGTGTGATTTTTTTGTTTTGTGGTGGGCAACTGGTATATAGCGTATGGCCGTGAACGCTGATGATCCGACCTCGAACGCCGATGATCGAGCCTTGAGCGCCGATAATAACTTACACACCTGCTAATAACGTAAATTCCCATGAAAAAACTACTAATTTACCACATAACAACCAACCAATATATGATACCATTAGAAGTAATAACGTAACGCAATCTACGAGGAGTGAATCTATGGATCAAACAAAAATAAGCATCTCATTACTAACATCGGAACGAGCGATTCGTGACGCATTTACTGTTATGAGTGAGCTTCGTGGCCATCTAGATGAAGAAACTTACGTAGCATTAGTAAAAGAGGCACAAGGAAAAGATCAGTACCACTTAGCTGCACTATATTATCAAAACAAAATTGTTGCTGCCGTTGGTTTCAAACCGATGATCACCTTATACTATGGTCGGTTTGTTTGGGTCAATGATCTGGTTACGACAGCCTCCATGCGTTCACACGGTCTAGGTGAAACATTGCTTCGCTATGTAGAAAACTGGGCGCTAGCGCATGGGTATGAAGCAGTTGCATTGTCATCTGGTCTACAGCGGACAGATGCACATCGGTTTTATGAGCAAAAAATGGCATATGACCGTGTAAGTTATGTATTCAAAAAAGTACTAAATAACAATTGACTCTTTTGCCCCGAAAGAAGCGATACAATCAATCGCTTCACTATAAAAATGATAAAAAGGAGGGTTTCTTATGCCTCACTGTCAACACTGTGGCACTCGCTGGAAATGGATGCAAACATTGAAAACATCATTTACAATGAATACATATGACGGTGTTACTTGTCCGTATTGCGGAGAAAAACAGTACCAAACCAAAAAGTCTCGACGTAATACTTATCTATTGTACTTGTTTTTCCCTATTTTGTTCGTAATTAATTTACTAGTTGATGTTCCTTCATTCCTAAACTTGGTTTTATTAATTATCTTCTTTATAAGTGCAATATTACTGTTTCCAAGAATTTTAAAATTATCAAGTGAAAATGAATTGGTTAAGTAATGCGTACATAGGAAGTTGGTATTTTATTGTTCGATGAAGTAGAAGTGCTTGATTTTGCTGGCTCGTTTGAAGTGCTTTCTTTGACAGAATATCCGGTGACAAAGCAAAAAAAACTTTCGTGTGCATACTGTATCTCAACAGGGGCAACTAATCCAAGCTAGAAATGGTTTACAAGTTCAACCCGACTTCTCTTTCGCTAGTGCTAACAGCAGGACTTGTTTCTGGTATGAAAACGTGGAACAAATTTGGTAGACCAGTAAACAAGGGAGCAGAGGAGATTAAGATATTTGCTCCAATCAAGAAAAAGGAAAAAGAGATTGGTGAGAAAACAAAAAAAGAAGTAGAGCGAAATGTAGTCAAAGGTTACCGAATGACTAACGTATTTAATGTAAATGACCCAAACGGTGTTCCTTTACCTTTAAATCCGATTGTTACTAAAAACGTAAAAGAAAGTGAATTTGCTGAAAAACTCTATATGCCCATGGTTAATAAAATAACTAACGAACTTCCTGTAGTGGTAAACCAGGATTACAAAGACCCAAGTAATGGTTACTATTCGTCGTTGGAACACAAAATGCTAATTCACACCCTGATCTTACGAATCAATTCAAGACTTTAATTCACGAATACGCTCATTCTATTTTTCATAGTGACACAGGAAAATATAAATCAATAGATCAAAATACTAAAGAAGTACAAGCAGAGATCATGGCTTATATTACACTTAAAAACTTTAGCGTGGACACAAGTGCTTATTGCTTTGGTTATATCAAAGGTTGGACAGAAGAACAAGAAGAAAAATTACTTCTTTCTTACCAAGAAGATATACAGTCGGAAAGCGCGAAGTTGATAAGAAAAATAGAAGATGTAGTAATTGAACGCAAAATTCCCTTTAATGCTTTTGTCATATTAGATGTGAATGAAGCATCGATTGAAGAAGGAGAGCGACCAATAACGCTTGTTCAATACGCCGACACGTATACGATAGCTAGGGGAACTTAAAAATGGCCGTTATATAGAAATATTTTAGAGGTAGATGATTTCTAATGAGCGCTCAGATTGATTTCGGAAAATTAACAGAGCTAAAGAAAAATAATAATAAAAGAAGACCGTTATCTAAACAACTAGTCAAAAGCTTGCAAGAAGATTATTTAATAAAAAATACTTATCACTCCAATGCAATTGAGGGAAATACATTAACAGTATATGAAACAAAAGCGATTCTTGAAGAGGGTGTAACGATTTCAGGTAAATCAATGCAAGAGCATTTAGAAGCTATCAATCATAAACAAGCTATATTGTTAAGCGAAGAAATCGTTAAAAAGAAAGAGCCTATAACGGAACGCTCAATAAAATACCTTCATGGAATTATATTGTACGGAATTGATAATAGTAATGCGGGTGTTTATCGTAATGATAACGCTATAATTAGTGGCGCCAGCCATACGCCACCTCCTTTCTTGAGTGTTCCACAGGAAATGAGTCGACTAATGGAGTGATATCAACAAGAAAATACGATGCATCCAGTGGAGAAGGCAGCTGTTCTTCATAGCAAATTTGTAAACATTCACCCTTTTATTGACGGAAACGGACGTACTGCTCGGTTGTTAATGAATTTGGAACTATTCAAGTCGGGTTACTTACCAATCATTATCGAGAAAGAACACAGATCCGAATACTATCGGGTATTAGATATAGCTGAAGTTTCAGGAAATTATGATCCGTTTGCTAATTTTTTAGCTAATTACGAAGAACAAGAACTAACCAGATATAATCAATTGTTACAACGAGAGAGAAGTGTTAATAAGTTGGATCTTTAGATCAAAGATGTTGACATGAATAACAAAATCGTTGCATTTAGCTAATTAATAAGCTAAACTAAATATAAATACGGTACTACAAGTATAACTAAGTTACCGAAAGGTGATACTAAAAATACTGCCAGTGCTGGTAACACTGACAGTAAGCTATCAATAAAATACTCCCTTAAAGGGGAAGCGCAGACGTAATCCGCCGAGCAGTCAACTCAATGGCGGATTATTTTTTTTGATGAAAAGACAGTACTACAACAATCAAAGTTGCGAAAGAAATCATTAAGGTTAATGTTTCGAAGACTGTCATTAGCACCACCCCCTTCCATTATGGGGTGTGTGCTTCCGCCATTAAGTTAGTAAACTATTGATACCAATAGTTTAAGGTAGAATATAAAATTAATCAATTGCAATAAACTAGAATTTTAGATTATAAAGTGTAGTTTACTGAATAGTCTCATATTGGAATAATTAGTATAGTGAAGAAGTACTGTATAACATCGGAGGATAGTAATGTGCTTGCTGATATCGAACGAAAAATACTTCTTATTATCGTTAATTGCGAAAAGTACGGAAATTAAAAAATAACAACTAAAGATAAATTCATAGAAAAATTAGGTTATTGGACTGGTAAGGAAATAAGCGAAATACAGTCCATTTTATAAAACTAGAAAAAACAAAATAATTTCACAGAAAAACAACACTATTTCTTCCTTTGTCAAAAATGGATAATTTCTATTTGAGATAGCAGATCCTATAGGACATTTTAAAGCAAAAGCCATCACTTCCTATGAAAGTGATGGCTTTTGTGGTTGAATAAATAACAGTGGTGTGATTAAATCAACAATCCGTCAGACTAGTACTGCCGAGCAGATACATCAATATCCATATTGTGTCCATCTTTTGTATATACGTATACACGCCATGTTCCTTGCAATCCATTACCATTCTTCATATCAAATGTACGAGTGAGTTGATCTCCAGGACCCAATTTTCTATCTCCAAAGTCTTGTCCATTATCAGTTCGTTCTACGCGGAAATACACAGTCTTGGACCTATGATTATTTTTAACCCAAATATTTAAATCTTCACCGTCTTCAGGTTGAAGTGTAAAAGATCTTGAGAAAGCATCATAACCAGTGTGCGACAAGGTGAAGAGTCGACGATCTAGAATAGTTATTGGTCCAGATGTTGGCGTAAATGATCTTCCCTCTACTGCAAGGTTACTTGTTGCGTTCACTTCTTGTTTAGGTGAAATTTTCGAAGAATCTACTCCCACCTCAGACGCAGAGACATTTGAGACTAAGAAAACTGCCACTATAGCTGTGGAAATGAGCGTTACAATTGATTTTTTAAACATTTTCACTTTCCTCCTAGGTTAAATATTTTAACTAAGAAGTCTAGTCTGTAGTTGTAAATATCAATTGATATTGAACAAATTCTTATATATATATAAGTTTCGTACTTCAAGAGCTCTTGGTTATATTTTACAACAGAGAACTAAATTTGTAAATGGTGGAAATGTAAAATAATTGCAAAATCAAGTGTTATAAAGTAGCTTTTCTCAAAAACACCCTTGTTTCGATGATTAATTATTCTATGCAGAAATAGAAAGGACTTTCAGAAAATGTAATTGAACAAAATGAGTAGACTCTTGCTTGCGTTAGGTTGCTTTTACACCAGTAACCTGAATGCTATAATACAAAGAAAGCAATGTATTCAATAGAGACTAAACATGAGTGAAACAAGCGAAGTACCATCTTCTCTCATGATGGACATGATGAGACTTCATAGTCACGTCTAAACCGACAAGCAATTGAGACATAGCCATCACCTCCTAAGGTGGGATCTAGTAATCAAAACTCTACAAAAGGTATTCATTCTTAGCAATATAGTGTCACGCTTCCCCACCCACGGGTGAAGCAAAAACAAAAATGGGTGTGAATAAGGAAGCAATGACTTTCTCATTATCATAAATTTATCTATGCATTTCACGAAATGTGAAGAGAGCATTCAAGGAGGATGCGAATCCAACTGGAAATTTCTCTAAGAAGAGCTCTTAAACATATTATACGAGGAGGAAAGCAATGATTACCTGTAAGGGAAAAAAAGTAATTCTTAGAGAAGCAACACTAGCAGATATTGATACATTATATTATTGGAAATTCGAAGAGAAGGAACAGCTTTCCAAACAATGGAATGGTCCATACATTCCAGAAACCTTTTTAACAAAAGAAGCGTATCATGAAATGTGGGCGAGTTCTATTGATCCTTTTCTCCATCTACCCGATGCATTAGTCATTGATGTTGATGGCGTTGTGATTGGAACGGTAGCTTTTTATTGGGTAGATAAACATACAAATTGGTTAGAAACTGGCATTGTCATTTATGATTCAACATATTGGCATGGCGGATATGGTTCAGAAGCGTTTCAATTATGGATCGATTTTCTATTTGAATCAAGCAATATTCACCGTTTGGGTATTTCCACTTGGTCGGGAAATAATCGAATGATACGCGTAGCTGAGAAAGTTGGCATGATCGAAGAAGCTCGAATTAGAGATGCACGTGAAGTGAATAAAACTTATTATGATGCGATAAAAATGGGGATTTTACGACGGGAATGGGACCACAATCAAACTTCATTTCCCGGGAAATAAGACAATTATTCTCTAATTTTTTTAGTTATACGTTTAATCGTTCCATTTAAGGAACACATGTATAATAGGAGTAGTAATCACAAAAAATAAACATTTATAGGAGGAATGATGATGAATCGCATCATTTTTGTAGAAACAGGAGTTGGCATTGACACGCATGGACAAAATGTAACAAAAGCAGCTGTTCGCGCAGTTGAAAATGCAATTCATTATAACTCAATGCCTGGCTTAAAAGAATATCTACCTGAAAAGTCATTAGACAACATGAAAGTAAATGTGAAATTGGCAGTACCTGCGGATAAAGATCTCCTTGATCACGCAGCAATAAAAAAAGAGATTCCTTATGGAACCGTTACCGTTGAAGTGGTTGATGGTGGCATGGCAACATCCAGTGGCATTCTTTTAGAAGAACAAGCTGATACGAGTGATCTCATGTATATTGTCAATGCAGCTGTTGAAGTCGGTTATTAATTTAACCTATTTCGCGAATCGAGGCTAGGACAAAAGAGTAAATGAACAGGAAAAATCCGAACATTAACGTGTGAAAATATAACGCTTTGGCAAATACTTCGCTTTCCTCGGGCACACAGGACGTGACGGTTTTAGTATAACTTCTACCCACTTCACACAGTAGATCTTCGACTCATGGGAGTGCGATTACTCGCCCCATCGAACACGTTTGCTTTTCCCGCAGGAGTCTATGTATGTTGGCTATGCTTCTTTCACATTGTTCGGCTTCTTCTAATTTTGTTTTGCCCCAGCCTCGATTCATTTTTTTATATAAAGGGAGATAACTACTACATGATTCGCTTAACTTATTTTACCGAAGCAGATATCGAACAATTGGTAGCTTGGAATGCTGATACATCTGCTGCTTTTTTGATGCAGTGGTCTGGTAAAGAATTTACATATCCATTGACAAAAGCACAAATTGAGAGGTATATGCAAGAGAGTAATAAAGCAAATGCTACCAAGTTAATTTATAAAGTGATTGATGAAGCTTCAAATCAAGTAATCGGGTTTTGCGCTTTAAACAAAATTGATTATCAGCACAAAAGCGCTCGAATTAGTAAAATATTAATCGGGGAATCCTCGATGCGCGGAAAAGGATTTGGCCGTCAGATAATTCAGGCTTTATTACAGATTGGGTTCGAGACATTACACTTACACCGAATTAGCTTAGGTGTATTTGACTTTAATCAAGCCGCCATTTCCTGTTACAAAAATGTCGGCTTAAAAGTAGAAGGTGTCTTACGTGATACCTGTCTTGTGGACAATGAATATTGGAGTTTGTATGAAATGAGTATGTTGGAGCAGGAATATAATACGTTAATACAAGTTTATAATTAACACTAATTATGCCTATCCACTTATTTTTTGCTTGGATAGGCATAATTTACTTCTTGATATAAAAAGTTAGGATGGATAAGAAACGATGCACTCAGCTGTACCAGTGAAACCAAAACGATCAACGGTGGCAGGAATAATAAAGTGATCGCCTTTTACTACAGCAAATGTTTGTCCGTCAATGGTTACTGTCGCTTCTCCTGTAATTACACTGATTTGAAGAAAATCTGCTTGGCGTACTTGTTCTGTCTCTCCATCTAGTTGCCAGTGATACACGGTAAAATATTTTTCTGATACTAATTGTCTGGCAGTAAGTCCGTCTTCTTTTGTTTCGACTTGATTATAGTTTGGTGTTTGATGCGGCACAGTTGTTACTTCCACCGCAGCAGCCAAATGTAGTTCGCGCTTATTGCCTGCTGCATCGGTACGGTCATAATCATACACTCGATACGTAATATCGGAACTCTGTTGTGTTTCTAAAATAACAATTCCTTTACCAATTGCATGGATGGTACCACTAGGCACATAAACAAAGTCACCAGCTTTTACAGGGACCCGGCGTAACAATGTATCCCATTTTCCATCCGCAACCATAGTTTGTAACTCTTCTTTCGTTTTTGCATGATGACCAAAGATAATTTCTGCACCTTCATCCGCTGATAGCACATACCAGCATTCGGTCTTCCCATACGGCTGATTTTCCGCCTCACGTGCATAGGTATCATCTGGATGCACTTGAACAGAAAGGTCATTCGCCGCGTCTAATATTTTTACCAATAATGGATAAGCTTCGTCATTATCAACAGCTTTATGAAACAATTCTCCATATGCTTCCCAAGCATCTTTTAATGTTTTACCAGCTAACGGACCATTTTTGATGACACTAGGACCATTTGGGTGAGCGGAAATCACCCATGCCTCACCAGTATGTTGATATGGTATGTCATAATGAAATTCTGTTTGAAGTTTTTGTCCACCCCAAATTCGTTCTTGGAAAACTGGTTGCAAAAAAATTGGTTGTTGGTACATGTTAATAAACTCCTCTATCCTTTTTCCTCTATCTTATCATAGCATTGAATAGAAAATATACGAAGATTTGATACTATTCAACAACAATCAGATATCCACATAGTTATGCACATTTTAATAAAAACCTACCTTATTCACATGTTTTAACAGGTTATACACAAGTTTTCCACGAATAACATACGAACTTACATTCTTGTTTTTGCTATTTTGTATCCGACCAGTTGTTCCCTACTAAATATAGAGAGTTATCCTCAAGTTTATACACAGGCTGTGTATAACTAAACCTACTTATCCACTGATTCACTATATACAACTGTTTTTATCCGTTATTTCAAATCTATGCACATGTTGATAAGTTTATGTTTTCTCATCACAAAAAATATAGTGAAAAACGAGCGGGATAATCCACTCGTTTTTTATGGTTGCTGTTCACTTAATTCTACTGTTACTTCTTGCTTTTTCCCGTCACGATAAAGTGTTAATACCATTTTATCTCCTGGTTGTTTTTGCTGATACAAGTGCTTGCGCAAATCAATAATATTCATAATTGGCTTACCATCTAACGCTGTAATAACATCATATACTTCCAAACCAGCACTCGAAGCTGGTGACATTGGTTCAACGCTTTGTAGATAAATACCACCAGTTACTTCTTGGGGCAAGTGTAGACTGCGTTCCCACTCTGCTTGTGCTACATCTTCAAGCGAATAAGCTTCCACCCCTAAAAAGGCACGTGACACACTGCCATGCTTCTCTAATTGATCCACAACTGGCATCGCTACATCAATTGGTATGGCAAAGCCAATCCCCTCTACCGCAGATTGAGCTATTTTCATTGAATTAATACCAATTAATTGACCTTGCATATTAACTAATGCCCCACCACTGTTGCCAGGATTAATGGCTGCATCTGTCTGAATGACTTCTGCTTGCCAATCAGCTCTGCCGTCTTGATTAAAGTCTTGCGGAATCGCGCGTTGTTTCCCACTAATAATCCCTTGTGTAACAGAACCGGACAAGTCTAAGCCTAGGGGATTACCAATGGCTATCGCCGGTTCACCAACTTTAACCTGTTCAGAATCACCTAAGGTCATAACATGGTCAATGTTGGATGCCTCCACCTCTAACACAGCTAAGTCCATAAACAGATCACTTCCCAATAACGTTGCTGTAAGTCTGCGATCATCAGCTAAGATAACTTCAATATCTGCAGCCCCATCTACGACATGATGATTGGTTACAATATATGCTTTCTCATTATTCACTTTATAGATAACGCCTGAGCCTGTTGCTGATTGATTCGGCGTTTCATCTGAAAAGATCGACGTAGCTGGTACATTTTCTACACCTACCACTGCAGGTGCGACATCATCAATAATATCAGTAAGTTGGGTAGAGATATCTACACTAATCGGCTGCAATAAAGACGACATATTCGTATCGCCTGCCTTGTTCCCTTGATAAGCAGCTTCTGGTAAGACAATCTGATAAGGTAATATTCCATTACGAATTAAACTAGGTAAAATAGCCGCAACCACAACTGCACCGAGCATAATACCGAGCATCGTTGGGACAAGCCAAGCTCGTTTATGACGTTCGGTAGTTTTGGTGCGATTATTTTCGTCCTGAACATCAAAAGACACACTAACGCTTCCTCTCTACATGTACTTCGTTAACGTTAGTGTGTCTCAATAAGTTATTTTTTAAACCAATTCATACATTGAAGTTGGGTTATTTGGGTCAGTATCATATAAATCAAGGCCTTGACCAAGTGGAAAACCTTGCTCACTTAGATGATTGGCCACCGACATTCTCGCTAATGCTTTCATGTTATTGTCTTTGCTTAAATGGGCTAGATAAATCCGTTTCGTCTTGTCTCCAATAATATCCGTTAAGGCTAAGGCACAATCATCATTGGACACGTGGCCCGTATCGCCAAGAATACGACGTTTGACATTCCATGGGTAACGCCCCATCTGCAACATGGACACATCATGATTAGCCTCAAAAATTAGCGCATCTGCATTCTCTACTGTTTTCTTAATTCGTTCCGAAACATAACCTAAATCGGTGACTAAAGCAACCTTTTTATTATTATGTTGAAAAGTATAGAACATTGGCTCGGCAGCGTCATGGGATACCCCAAAAGATGTCACATCTATATCGTGAAATGTTTTCGTTTCTTCCATGTTAAATACAAATTTTTGATCAAGGCTTAGTTTGCCAAGCGCGTGTTGCATTGCCTTCCATGTCTTTTCATTCGCATATATTGGTAAATTATACTTCCTGGCAACGATCCCTAATCCTTTAATGTGATCACTATGTTCGTGTGTAACCAATATTCTTGAAAGACTATTTGGATCAATTTGCGCTTCTGTTAATAATCGATCAATTTGTTTGCCGCTTAAACCAGCGTCTACTAAAATATTCTCTTTTTCTGTTCCTATATAAAAGGCATTGCCTGTACTACCTGATGCTAATACTGAAAAACGCACTGTCATTTTTCCTCCACTCCAATTGTTGCCTCCACGGTGTTTATCAACCGCTGTTTAATTGTTTCAAATAACGTTGTTTGCTCATCATTTTCTTCCGCTTGAAAAAATTCAACCTTGTTCTCAGTCGTTTGTAGATCTTGCAAAAATGCTTGATAAGTGGTCGCTATAAAGTCGTCATTTTGTGGATAGTTATGGCCTTCTATTGCATTGACAAAATAATCAGTAGAATCATTTACTTCTACGTTCCACGTTGGATTTAATATTTGTTCGCCGTTTGATAATGAAATTAGGTTGTAATAACCTAACTGCACATTGGTCACTTCATCTCCAGGTAGAATGAGATCTTCTTTGTGATATAGAGAAGATACGGCATTCATTTGTGTATTCAATGTTTTAGGTTCTTCTTGCTCATCTTCTTCTCGTTGCAGCATTGTCTGCGCATATTGGATCATTTCACCTTTATTGTTTAATTGGATAAGCAATAAGGCGTTTTTATTATAGAAGATTGGATTTTCCATGGTTTGAAAAAAGATCAATGTATTCGTCTCTGCATCTTCCCCCCAATAAACGTATGATTGACTGTTTAAAACCAGACTACCTAATGTTTCTTGGTAAGATTCTGCATCTTCCATATTAATCGCTATCGGGTTATCAAATCGGCCAAGGACTAAATAATCATCGACAATCATCCCTTGTTGATTCGGTAATTTTTCAAGACTATCAATCTCATTTTCAACAAAGAGCTTGTTCTTTGCATTAATCAGTGGAGCTTCTACCGTTTCGTTTGTTACATTCTCTTCTAATCCCTGTACATTAGAAGTCAATTCTTCTTCTTTTGATGTATTTACTTGTTCCGTAAGATTTTCATTTTGTTTAGCAAAAAGTTGTTGCACCAAAAAAATATCAAGGATAAGAAAGCAGACAATAAATAATAATTTAATTTGTCCCCATTGCATTATTATCTCCTCCTGCCATCTCTTCTGGTAAACGAAACTCTGACCAGCCATTGCTTCCTTTTACATACCATGTCGGCGTGAGTTTAAACACCTGGTCTCCGCTCTGTTCTTCTACTTTATATCCAATTGCTACGTCGTAGATTAAATTATTTTCATAGTTGCTACCATTCTTTAAAGCAGACACTACTGTAGAAGTTTTGAACAAATCAGTAGCAGATTGTTTTGGACCACGACTATCAGATAGTTTAATTTGTGGATGTGTGTATTTATACACTGCTTGATTATGCCACTCTACTGATATTGTTGTAAGTGTTTGATTTTCATAAACAGGATAACCTTGAAATTTCAACGTGTACCGCACCATGTTCATCGTTGGTGTATTCGATAAATCAGTTAAAACATAATGAAATGGGTCGGTTGCAGTAAAACCTAAGTGCGAATTCATGAAATCATTGTGCACTTGATCTAACAAATCGTAATCATTCAATGTTTTGCCTTCATCACTGGAGGCATTAACCGGATTGGCAAAATTGACACGGTTTCCTGTGGTTTTCAATTCCCTAATACCATCGCTATAGGTCAATGAACCATCATCAATGTAAAATCGCTTAACTGCAGAAGGATTTTTAAATAGAAAGTCAATAAAACGCTGTACTTCTAATTCCTGATAGGAGTACAAATACGAAGATAGATTGACTTCTCTCGGAAGATACATGTTCATATCTTCACTATTCTTCATCATCTCATAGCTAACCATCTCATGTTGCTCCTCGTAATTTTGTAAAAAGGTTACGACTTCACCATAATTTTGGATATTAGCTTGAATTGCCGTTCCTGTTTGACCCTTAGCAAATAATATCTGAATATTCTCTTCTTGACTATTGTTTTCTTCTAAACTAATTAGCATCCGATTAAAGTTCCCCTCAGGGATAAATTCATCTTCTACCGTAAACAAGTCTGTAAGCAGATTGTTGGGTAACTCGGTTGGAAAAATAACTTCTAATTTATTTTGATTATTTTCCAAATGTTCCTCATAATCGATATCAGTTGTAGTAAAATCAAAAATCGACCAGTTTTGCATCTGTTCATACAACGATTTTTCCTCTTGTTTATCGACTAGACCTAATGGATCACCATTATTTAAGTGATAGATGATCTGCGTGGGAAAGATGGTTTGTTTTTTGGTCTGGGTTTGTCCATTCAACTGTGCCTCGATTGCCTGATCACTATTTGCAGGTGCGAAGTTTGGTTGGTAGTTCCAAATCGCTAGCGTCAATAATAAGCTTAAACTAACAAGAATGGATAGTATCAGCGTCTTCCATTTTTCAAAACTCATCGATTACCACCCCGCTTTCGGTTAACCAATGGCAAGGTAAAGAGAATGGTTGTCCCTTTTCCTTCTTCACTATCTGCCCATATCTGGCCATGATGCGCTGTAATGATTTCTTTAGCAATCGCTAAGCCTAAGCCGGTACCACCAAGTTCTCTGGAGCGTGCTTTATCTGCTCGGTAGAATCGATCAAATACTTTTTCTAGTTTTTCACGAGCAATACCAGGACCTTGATCGGTAACCGTTATTTTAATTCGTTGTTTTTCTTTTAAGATCCGAAATGTGATAGCACCATTATTTGGTGAATACTTAATCGCATTTGATATGATATTATCAATGACTTGAATGATTTTATCCTTATCCATCCAAACAAAAATGCTATCTTTTGGAATGTAACGCTCAATCATGATCGAATTTTCCTTATTTATTTCATATCGGTCTAAAATATTATGGAAAAACGGAATAGCATTGACACGTTCTTTTTGCATGGATTGTTCTTTATGATCCATTTTCGATAATTGTAACAAATCATTGACTAGACGAATCATTCGTTCAGTCTCTTTTTGGGTCACATCTAAAAATTGCGGCGCAATATCCTTATCTTCCCAAGCACCTTCCGTTAATGCTTCTAAATAACTGCGCATGGTGGTGAGTGGTGTTCGAAGCTCATGAGACACATTGGATACAAATTCACGACGTTCTTTTTCAACTTTTTCTTGTTCGGTTACGTCACTAATTACGGTGATTAACCCAGAGAACTGTTCATTTTCATCTTGTACTAAAGAAAAATTAGCTTTAATTAAGAAAAATTGTTCCTCATCACTAAAATCAATGGTAATCGAACCACCGTCTTGAAACTCTAATAAATCAACCGTTCTCTCCTCTAATTGTAAAACATCTACGATCAATTGACCTTTTACTTCTTCAAATGATTTTCCAATCAAATAAGATGCTGGTTCGTTCATCAATGTTACTTCACTTCGATCATTCGTCGCGATCACCCCATCTGACATATTGGATAAAACCGAACTTAATTTTCGTCGTTCTTCTTCGGTTGTATGATTCGCTTGCCTGATTTTATCACTCATGTCGTTAAAAGTAGTAGCTAGCTGACCAATTTCGTCATTGCCATAGACATTTACCTTTTGAGAAAAATCCCCTTGAGCCATAATCATGGCTTGTCTTCGCATTTCGGTAATTGGCTTAGTGATCGAACGTGCCACCAGAATACCTATAACAGCAGAAGCAAGAATCGTGATTAAAGTACTATTAATGAAAATATTACTAATTCGGTTCAGTTGATCATACACTTCTTCCATCGATGCTTCTAATCGAATCACGCCTAACCGCTCATCATTATTCGAAATCGGCACCACTCGTATTAAGCGTCTTTCACCTGTACGACTATCTCTTTGTATCGTTTCCGTATCTTCCTCATACAAAATAGCATTACGAATAAATTTACTTGCTTCGGTAATGATTTTTCCTCTATCTCTTTCTGTATCTGCACCAATAATCCGATACTGGCGATCAATTACTTGTAATTTTGAATACGAGTCACTTCTTCCATAAATATTTACAATGTCTTGTACTTCCTGCCGAAGCTCGTTACCATCTTCATCTTCTGGTCGTTCTTCCATCAGTGCTTCCTTTAAGTTATAGCGTAAAACTTTCAATCGCTCATTGACACTGGAACTAAAATTAGATTCCAAATCGTCTTGTAATCGACCTGCAAAATAACCACCAATCATTTGAATGGCTAGCATCAATAATAGAATCATAATTAAAATCAATTTAAATTGAATCGACTGTGTGAACTTAAACTTTTTCATGCTTACTACTCCTGTTCAGGATTACGTAAATAATACCCTACACCTCTTCTTGTCACGATCCAAAGTGGGCTACTAGGATTATCTTCAATTTTCTCTCGTAAACGTCTTACGGTTACGTCTACGGTACGGACATCGCCATAATAATCGTAACCCCAAACCGTCTCTAATAAATGCTCTCGAGTCATTACTTGCCCAATATGGCGAGCTAGATAATGTAACAATTCAAATTCTCGGTGTGTTAATTCAACATAATTACCTTCCCGCGTTACGGTATAGGCATCTGGATGAATGACCAGTGATCCAATCTGTATATCTTTATTCGCTTTGGTATCCGCAGGCATATGTACTTGCCTTCGCAAGTTAGCTTTCACCCGAGCAATCACTTCTCGATTACTAAATGGTTTAGTAACATAATCATCAGCACCCAATTCTAAACCTAATACTTTATCGATTTCGGAATCTTTTGCTGTTAACATAATAATCGGCATATTGTGATTTTTTCGCACTTCCCGACACACTTCATTTCCATCACGGTTCGGCAACATAATATCTAATAAAAGTAAGTCTGGATTTTCTTGATCTGTTAACCGAATGGCTTCATCCCCATCATAGGCACATACCACTTCGTATCCTTCTTTTTCTAAATTAAATTTCAATATATCTGCAATTGGCTTTTCATCATCGACAACTAATATTTTTTGACTCATTGGTTGTAGCCTCCTTTAGCATACATTATCTACATTTTATCGTACTTTACTAAAATTGTCTTATCCTATTATCCAATATATGCGTAAGACCCTTGTTGCATCGTTAGCAGCAAGGGTCTTTCTATATAACTGTTTCGTTAAGTTATAGTAAATCTTCTGGGTTAACTAGTTCACCATTTTTGTGCACTTCAAAGTGTAAATGTATGCCTGTAGAACGACCTGTGTCTCCCATCACGCCGATTTCTGAACCCTTGGTAACCGTTTGACCAACACTGACACTAATTGATGCTAAGTGGGCATAAGTGGTTTGGTAGCCATTATTGTGGTTAATGACAATTTTATTACCATATCCGCCGTTCGTATATCCTGCAGATACGACTGTTCCATTATCTGCTGCAAGAATTGCACGATTACTTGGACCAGCAATATCAATTCCTTTATGATAAGAACCCCACCGAGATCCCATGTCACTAGAGATATAACCACCTACAGCAGGCCAAGCCATATCACCAGAACCTCTGGAAGGAACAACTTTCGTACCTTTAACAACGATTTCTTTAACTGGTTCTTTCGTTACTTTTTCTGATAAGACTTCTTTTTCTTTCACTTGTCCATTCACAAGCTCTAAGGAATAGTGTACTTCTTTTGTACCATCTGCTCCTTCTTGCGTTACTTTTGAATCGCCCTTATACATGTCCTCTGACTCTTGTACTTCTTTTTCATAAGCGATTTCTTCTTCCACAACCTCTTCCTTTTTAACAATTACATTAACGAATGGTGCATAAGCAGTTACATGAAGTTCTTGGCCAATTTGTAACACGGTATCCTCTTCAATTGAAGGATTTAGTTCTAGTAATTGGGCCATGTCTAAATTGTACTTTGATGCAATAGAACCCAATACTTCGCCTTCTTGTACCTCATGTACTTTATCTTCTAATGCGCCTTTTTCTAATACTTCTTCGCCTTCATCTGCAGTTAATACTTTATCTTCTGGTACCTTGTTCTCATGGTAAGTAACCTCTTTAGATAGAGTTACATCTAACGTTGCAGAATCACCAACTTGTAAATCTTTTTTATTGGAATCATTTTCATTGTCTTGTTCTTCAGATGATAGCTGTTCTAATTGCTCAAGCACTTCTTCATCTACATATTTTGCTTTATACTGACGAAGCGCTTGTTCAGCTGTTGCTTTATCTTTAAATGAACCAACTGCATTATCACCAATTTTCATTTGGTAGGCTTCTACCTCAAGCGTTAGTTCATCTTCTAATGTTTGTAATACTTCTTTGTTTTTCGTATTTGGATGAAAGACACGTTCTGGAACATATGAAATATCTTGTTTAGCTGCATAGGAGTATGCGTCGTTTTCCTTTTCTTTTGCTGCGATTTGCTCATCAATGTAAGATGTTATAGGTTCTTTGTTATCAATCGTGCCAATATGCTCTCCATCTACATATACATGATAAACGGTTTCTAATGAAGCATCTTCATTAGCATAGGCAACATTAAAAGTTAAACCAATACCAATTAGTGATGTAATCGCCGTCTTTTTCAATAAATCTATCTTTCTAGCTTTCTCGTAGTTATTCCTTGACTCTTTCCCTGTCATCGTTCCAGTTCCTCCTACAACTATCTATTTCTAGTAAGTCTAGTAATTTTAAGCCTTCTATAGGCTACCATAGAACGACATATGATTTAAACCTTTTTAAAAAGAATGTAATAAAACTGTATTATTTTTGCCATATAACTCCTCTAATCGCAAAAATTTAGTTATTTTTATCCCATCATTGCATATAAAAAAACTATTTCTGTACGATCATCTTGCTTCCTTTACAGAAATAGTTTTTATTTAATTAACTTTTTTCCTTAATAGTACCAACAAATAAATTAGCTATAAACACTACGTACTTGATTCGTTTGCGTACGATCTGGTCCTACCGAGAAAACCGATAACGGAATCTGTGTTAACTGGGAAATTCGTTCGATATAATGCCTCGCATTTTCCGGAAGTTCATGTAAGGTTTTAACAGCAGTAATATCTTCTGTCCATCCAGGTAATTCCTCATAAACAGGCTCACATTCAGCAAGTACTTTAAGGCTAGCTGGAAATTCTTCCATGATTTCACCTTTGTACTTATAAGCTACGCAAATTTTTAATGTTTCAATTCCAGTTAAAACATCAATTGAGTTGAGTGACAAATCCGTAATTCCGCTGACACGGCGAGCATGGCGTACGACAACACTGTCAAACCAACCAACACGTCGCGGACGACCAGTTGTGGTGCCGTATTCATTGCCGACGTCTCGAATTTTATCACCAATTTCATCCTGTAATTCGGTAGGGAACGGCCCATCCCCAACCCGGGTCGTATATGCCTTAGATACACCGACAACATGATCAATCTTGGATGGCCCAACACCAGACCCAATGGTTACACCACCAGCAATTGGGTTTGAAGATGTCACAAACGGATAAGTTCCTTGGTCAATATCAAGCATGACTCCTTGCGCCCCTTCGAATAGCACGCGACGGCCTTGATCCAACGCATCATTTAACACAACGGAAGTATCTGTTACATACTTAGCAATTTGTCGACCATATTCATAATAGTCTTTTAAAATATCTTCGACTTGAATTTCTTCGGTTTCGTACACTTTGGTAAACAAACGATTCTTTTCAGCCAAGTTTTGTACTAATTTTTCACGAAATACTTCTTTATCCAATAGATCGGCAATACGGATACCGGTTCTAGCGGCTTTATCCATGTATGCAGGTCCAATTCCTTTTTTCGTCGTACCAATCTTGTGAATCCCTTTATCTTCTTCTTGCAACAAATCTAATTTAATATGGTATGGTAAAATGACATGCGCGCGATTACTAATACGAAGATTTTCCGTCGTTACACCTTTGTCATGTAAGTATTGTAATTCCTCAACCATTGCTTTTGGATCAATCACCATTCCATTTCCTAATACACTCGTTTTTTCTTGAAAAAAGATCCCTGATGGAATTAAATGTAGCTTATACGTTACACCATCAAATTTAATCGTATGACCAGCGTTATTTCCACCTTGATATCGCGCCACTACTTCTGCATTTTGCGATAAGAAATCGGTAATCTTGCCTTTTCCTTCATCGCCCCATTGCGTTCCTACCACTACTACTGATGACATATTAGTTACCTCCGCTTAACTTAATCAATTCTGATTTATTCAGCTTATTTTATACGTTTTTTCACATGAAATACCAAAGATAAGTGTACCAATTAGTCAGAACAGTGTCAATTAACAACACGAACGTTTTTCGTTTTTTTATTATTTTTGTTCGCTTTTAATCGCTGTTTTATAAAAGACATATACGTTTCTATCTTTATTTAAAAATAAAAAATCGGTAGTAGTATATAAGGTAGACTATTACCAATTTTCATTTTATACTATATTCTTTTTCTTCTTAAAAATATGAAGTAAGTTGCGACTGCAATGATAACAACACTTAAGATTAATATGACACCAATATTTTTTTCTGGAAGTCGTTACTGCTGTTCGATTCAACTACTACACTAGTAGCTGACACCTTAGCTTTACTTTCTCTGATACGAGCGTTCTCTTGCATAAAATTTTGTTTATTTTAAAGCGCAAATTTGATTTTCTACTATTTTTTTCTATCATTCTATGCCCCGTGCGTGTATTTTTGCCGTGTAATTGACTCCCATAGTCTATACACGAGGTTGCTTGAACAAAGGAACCACTTTCTTTCGTATAAAAGCATTGTATTGGTATTATTCCATGACTAAAACAAAAAATAAACCAAATGCATCACTCCTTTAAGTGACATACACTTGGTTTAAGACAAATAATTTATCTGCGTTGGATTGAAAATTACGTCATCCACCAACTCCAACTGGTGGAATATCAGATTCTTGGTAACGGTGATCCAAATCAACAAATTTATTGTACTCTTTCACAAAAGCCAGTTCAACTGTACCTACAGGACCATTACGCTGCTTAGCTAAGATAATTTCTATAATATTTTGTTTCTCAGATTCTTGGTCATAATAGTCATCTCGATACAAAAATCCAACAATATCGGCATCCTGCTCAATACTTCCTGATTCACGCAAATCGGACATCATTGGACGTTTATCTTGTCTTGATTCTACCCCACGAGATAGCTGTGATAACGCAATTAGCGGTACGTTTAATTCTCGTGCGAGTCCTTTTAAAGAACGTGAGATTTCAGATACCTCTTGCTGGCGGTTTTCACGTGAATTGGCACTACCTTGGATTAATTGCAAATAGTCAATTAAAATCATGCCTAAGCCATGCTCTTGTTTCAAACGTCGACATTTTGAGCGAATTTCATTAACCCGGATTCCCGGTGTATCATCAATATAAATACCAGCATTAGACAAGCTACCCATTGCCATGGTTAACTTACCCCAGTCTTCTGCTTCTAAATGACCCGTTCGCAAGCGCTGTGCATCAATATTTCCTTCCGCACAAAGCATACGATTAACGAGCTGTTCAGCCCCCATCTCTAAACTAAATATCGCCACATTCTCATCCGTTTTTATTGCAACATTTTGCGCAATATTTAAGGCAAAAGCTGTCTTACCAACGGAAGGACGAGCTGCAACAATAATTAAATCATTGCGTTGAAACCCTGAAGTAATTTGATCTAAATCACGAAAGCCAGTTGGAATGCCCGTTACTTCAGCATCATTTTGATGGAGCTGTTCAATATTATCGTATACTTCAATTAGAACGTCTTTAATATTTTTAAACGCACCGCTATTTTGACGGTTGGACACTTCAAGAATATTTTTTTCAGCTTCGCTTAATACTTCTTCTACGTCATCTTCTTTGGAAAAACTCTCGGAAACAATATCCGTTGCTGTTCGAATTAAGCGACGCAATAACGCTTTTTCTTCTACAATTTTTGTATAATAACTAATATTAGCAGCTGTTGGTACGGCATTAGCTAAGTCACTTAAGTACGAAACTCCACCGACATCATCTAATTGTTTTACATTCGATAATGTCGTTGTTACTGTTACTAAGTCGATCGGCTCGCCTTTATCATTTAATTGCATCATAACTTGGAAAATACGTTGATGACTTGCACGATAAAAATCAGCTGGTAGCAAGAATTCAGAAGCAGTAGACATTGCATCTGGTTCTAAAAAGATCGCACCTAGTACAGCTTGCTCGGCTTCAATGTTATGTGGCGGTGTTCGTTGTTCTTCCCAGGCTTCACTCATACGTATCTCCCCTTATGCATTTTTCTTTGTTAACGAAAAAGGAGGCAGGTTTATCTTCCTGCCTAATTATTTCCTATAACATGTAGTTCTCGTTAAAGGTAGCTCTTACCACCCTATAGTTTCTTTTTATTCTTCTGTTACATGTACTTTAATTGTACCTGTTACCTCAGGATGAAGTTTCACAGGAACATTGGTATATCCTAGCGAACGGATTGGATTATCTAATTCAATCTTACGTTTATCCATTTTAATATTGTGACTTTTTTTCAACTCGTCAGCAATTTGCTTGCTGGTGATAGAGCCAAATAACTTGCCACCTTTACCTGACTTCGTTTTCAATTGTACTTCCATATTAGCTAGTTGTTCTTTTAATTGTTTTGCTTCATCAATCTCTTCTTGCTCTAGTTCTTGTTCTTTATTTTTCTTTGCTTCTAGTGCTTTCATATTTCCAGCAGTTGCTTCAACCGCCAAATTATTTTTTAATAAATAGTTTCTTGCATAACCATCAGATACATTTTTAACTTCGCCTTTTTTGCCTTTACCTTTAACATCTTTTTGAAAAATTACTTTCATGCCCTATTCTCCTCCTTCAATTTGCTCATCTATGATTGCTTTCAGCTGCTCAGCCGCATCCTCGAGCGAGGCATCATCCAATTGCGTTGCAGCGTTCGTTAAATGACCGCCGCCATTCATACTTTCCATAATTAACTGGACATTTACATCACCTAAGGAGCGAGCACTAATTCCGATACGCCCATCATTCCGTTCCGAAATGACAAAGGATGCAACAATACCGCTCATCGTTAACAGCGTGTCTGCTGCTTGGGCAATAATTACTGGTCCAAATGTTTGCCCCTCATCACCAATCGCAATGGCGATACGATCACGATACACTGTTGTATTCTCAATGAGATGACTTCGTTTTATATAGACATCCAAATCTTCTTTCATAAAGCGCTGGACAAGAATCGTGTCTGCCCCTTTCGAGCGTAAATAAGAAGCTGCATCAAATGTTCTTGAACCCGTTCTGAGGGTGAAGCTTTTTGTATCAACAATTATACCTGCTAACAATGCTGTAGATTCTAACATGCTTAAGCGCAAGTTGTTGGGTTGATATTCTAATAATTCGGTTACTAGTTCTGCGGTAGATGAAGCGTATGGCTCCATGTAAACTAACGTTGGATGATCAATAAATTCCTCCCCACGGCGGTGATGATCAATTACAACTACATATTCGGTTTTGCTTAATAATTTTTCATCTGCAACAAGTGATGGTTTATGCGTATCGACTACGACTAACAAGGTGTTCTTCGTTACTAAATCATGCGCTTCAGTTGGTGAAATAAAGTTTGACCACAATACCTCATCGTCTTTAATTTCATCCATTAAACGTTGCACCCCAGTGTCAATATCATCTTCATCCAGTACAATGAAACCTTCTACACCATTTGCCTGAGCAATTTTTTGTATCCCAATAGCAGCTCCTACCGAATCCATATCTGGTGATTTGTGTCCCATAACTAATACTTGATCGCTTTCTTGTACTAATTCTTTTAATGCGTGGGAAATCACACGTGCTCTTACTCTTGTACGTTTTTCCATCGGATTCGTTTTACCACCATAAAAACGCACTTTACCTGCTTCATCTTTAATAACTACTTGGTCACCACCTCGTCCTAGGGCAAGGTCCACACTTGATTGTGCTAACCCTCCAAGGTCAGGAAGTGACAATCCACCTAAACCGACACCAATACTTAACGTTAATGGTACATTTTTATTATCTGAAATTAATTCTCTTACTTCATCTAAAATCTCAAACTTAGCTTTTTCTAACTGATCTAAAATTTGTTGGTTCATGACAGCAAGAAAGCGCTCTTGTGAGATTCGTTTTAAATAAATTCCATACTGATTTGACCAATCATTTAAAGTTGATGTTACTTTTGAATTGATCTGACTCCGAGACGCATCATCCATTGCCTGTGTAATCTCTTCATAATTGTCTAAAAAGATAATACCCAATACGGTTTGTTCGTTATGATACAGGTTCTGAATTTCGGTTTGTTTTGTACGATCAAAAAAGTACAACAATCGCTCGTCTTTTTTGACCATAACTTGAAATTCGACTTCACCTAACTGCATCCAAATATCTTCTTTCGCTTCTTTGACTCGATTAATTAAGTCTGGCGAAAGGTTATTTAATGATTTACCAACAAAGGTATCCTCATCATCTGTGTATTTATTCATATAAGGATTCGTCCATTCAATCTGATAGTCTTCACTGAATAAGACAATACCGATTGGCATCTCTAGTAAGGCTTCCTCACCAACTTTTTTTACGCGATGGGAAAGCGTCGTAATATATTCTTCAGTTTCATTAATAATGTATTTTTCTGATCGAACACTATAATATAGCGAAGCCACTATTGCAATCGTCATAACGAGCCCTAGCATCCATTGGAAGAACCAAATAAACCCTAATAACAGAAAAGATATAGCGTAAATAATCCATAAATGAACACTTAAAGTTGGCTTCTTAAATAAATCTGGCATCATTTTTCAGCTCCTACGCCCAGATATGAGCTCACTTTGTTTGTTTCATTCTTTCTCTCAAATCCATTCCTACATCAATTATACCTAAGATTCTTGTCATATAAAGACCTACTGGCAGAAAAATAATACCAAATATAACAATTAAAATTGGTACAGCTTTAGAGATCCTTTTTTGATAAAAATAGAAGAAAAGAAAAGAAACCCCTTGTAACGTTAGTAGTATTCCGATGATATTTGTTACATTCAATACCCCAGTAGCAAATGCACTTGTTGGATCAGAAAACCAGCTACATACAATGGCTATAAGAAAAATCCAAATTACACTTTTTGGTAGTTTAAACGTACGAAAAGGCGGAAAAGCTAAGTTTCGATTACCCCGCCAATTCAGCCATTTATAACTTAACCATTGCGTGACAAAAGCAATTCCGATAGCCGCTGCAATTAATAAAGTAGGTAACAGTTTAATAAATTGAAGAAACTGATCTCTAAGCGTATTCAAATCTTCTTGGGATACTGATACTCCTGTTGATCCCATAATCGCTTGGCTTGTTTTAATCGATTCTTCCACCATCGTTTCATATTCAGCAATCAAATCTACTTGACTAATTCCCTGAATGAGTACAAACAATGTAACTAGTCCGATACTTACCCCCACTGTTCCTAACGCCCACGTTTCATAGGCATGACGCTTATGATGGATCGAATAGCCAATTAGCGTGCCTGTTAGAACGGCCAACAACGTGAAAGGAAGCGTTACAACAAACACAAATAAAGTAAGTAATACAGCTATGACTAGTACTAGTCCACCCAAGGACAGAGAATCTCGCAACCCATATCGACTCGTATAAGAAACAAATGGAATAGGTAATAAAAATAACGTAATCCATTCGCTGGCTGGAATCAAAATGGTAACCGCTAGTAATAAAACATAAATTAACCCAGTAGTTATTGCTGCTTTTAATTTTTGCTTATCCTGCATACATTGACACCTCTACTGCTTTCTAGCTTAGAAAAAGCACAGCTACTATGTGCTGTGCGTAATTACTAGCTTTTCCTCTTCTTTTTTGGGACGATATATTTTATTTTTCACCTTTAAGTATAAACGATAAGTCAAATAAATGACAAATGATATTCGCTTACATACAACACGATCAATCTGTTGCTAGCAGCGAATAAATGTGATGATCCTCAAATTTCCCATTAATTTTCAATTGGTCTCTTAACGTACCTTCTCGATAAAAGCCACAACTCTCGAGCACTCGAATGGAAGCTGTATTTCTTGGCATCACTCCAGCCTCAATACGGTGAAAAGCTTTATCCTCAAAAGCAAAGGCTGTCACAAGTTTAACTGCTTCAGTCATATAGCCATTTCCACTATAACGATGATCCAACCCATAACCAACCATACATTTCTCTGCGGTTCCTCGTTCGATAAGGAACAGCGATACCGTTCCTACTAGTTTGTTACTTTCGTTTATAAAAATACCAAAGTTATATCCTTTATCTCCATCCCAGCTGTCTTCTCCTTCTTGGATCTGTTTTTCATGATTTTCTAATGTGAAATCATCATCGCTTCGATTAACAGGGGAATAACGATCAAAGATCTCTCTGTTTTCTATATTGATCTCTAATAAAGCTTGGGCATCTTCTTTTTGTAAGGCTCGTATGTATATATTTTTTCCTATCCACTTGTTCATTGTGCGCACTCCTTTTTATACAATGCTATCTCTATTGTAAGACAAACAGAAGTAATTTGCTTCTGTTTAGTATCAAATTGTATTAGCGCAACCCGTTACGTCCTGTTAAAATAGTTAAAAATAACGTAAAGGGAGTGGACGGGTTGATTAAAACAATAATTTTTGATTTAGATGATACATTACTTTGGGATAAGAAAAGTATAGCTACTGCCTTCTTACAGACATGCAAGCTTGCAGAAGAAAAATACGGTATTTATGCCGAACAATTAGAAAAATATGTACGTGACGCCGCTCGCGAGCTATACGCTTCTTATGAAACATACGGTTTCACCAAAATGATCGGTATTAACCCGTTTGAAGGTTTATGGGGCACATTTGATGATGACACAGACGATTTTAAGAAAATGTATCAGCTGGTGCCGACATACCGAAAACAAGCTTGGGAACAAGGACTTAAAAAAGCTGGAATCAATGATGTTCATTTTGCAAATGCGCTAGCTGATCGCTTTGTACAAGAAAGAGTGGAGAATCCGTTTGTTTACGAGGAGACATTTGCAGTTTTAGCAGCATTACAACCAAACTATCAGCTATTATTGTTGACCAATGGCGCTCCATCTCTACAAGAACAAAAATTAACCTTAACACCGGAACTGCGCAATTACTTTGATCATATTATTATTTCTGGGGCATTTGGCAAAGGGAAACCCGATCCAAGCATTTTTGCCCATGCACTGATGCTAGCTGATGTAAAAAAAGAGGAAGCATTGATGGTAGGAGATAATCTTATGACAGATATTTTAGGGGCCAATCAAGCAGGGATTAAAAATGTTTGGATTAATCGAGAGAACAAGGAGCAAACAACTGTTAAACCAACGTATCAAATTCAACATCTAAGTCAACTAGAACCATTAGCTGCTTCCTTAACACAACAAGACAATTATTAAGCAATATAGGAGGTAGAACGATGACGGAAAAAGCATTATCCTCAGAACAAATGGAAATATTAATCAGCCAATTAGAAGAACGCTTTTATAAGAATATGCATCGCCATGAAGGAATGGACTGGAACGCGATACAAGCAAAATTAACTAATAATATGGAGAAGTTATGGTCGTTATATGAAATGGAACGAACGGCAGGAGAGCCTGATGTTATCGGTTATGATAACGGAACATCAGCTTACATTTTTTGTGACTGTTCCAAAGAAAGTCCTAAAGGTCGAAGAAGTGTTTGCTATGATCATGCTGCGTTAGAATCAAGAAAAAAACATAAGCCTGCAACTAGCGCCATTGATATGGCTAATGCCATGGACATTGACATCTTAACAGAAGAGCAGTATCGCTATTTGCAAATTTTAGAATCATTTGATACCAAAACGTCAAGCTGGATTAAAACACCATCCGCTATCCGCGGGCTTGGTGGTGCGCTCTTTTGCGATTATCGCTTTGAGCAAGTATTTGTTTATCATAATGGCGCTGAATCGTATTACGCTTCTAGAGGCTTTCGTGGTGTACTGTATGTTTAATTAATCATATAAAATATAACTACTGCAAGCGAAAGAGGGTAACATTGTGTATCTGACGACCTTTGAAGAAATTGTACGTATCTTCCACCATGGTTAAGTTTGCTCACCATTATAAAAATAATATCACCTCGTATCTGTTTTGATTGCATGAACAACAAAATAGATACTTTTTTGTTTAGGACAAATTTAAATAAAAATAGTTGCCATCAAAAATCCGCTTTGCTATGATGGATAAATGAACGAACGTTCGTAAGGGAGGGAAAGCATGTCCTATCAAATGATTAAAGATGCAGCGCTTGACTTATTTGCGACCCATGGCTATGAGGGCACATCGCTTGCCATGCTTGCTGATCAAGTAGGGATTAAAAAACAATCAATCTATGCACATTTTAAAGGGAAAGATGATATTTTTCTCCAAGTCTTAAAAGAAACCTTTGATCGTGAATTAGAACTTGATCAAGCCTATTTAACTGAACATTTCCATCAACCGCTAGCGCGTTATCTATGGCATGCGTTAGAGGATTTTATTTATCGGTTTCACCATGAATATCGCTTGAAATTCTGGTTGCGTACGACTTTTTTTCCACCGAGTCATTTGTATGAAGAAGTGGTTCGTTACCAATTAGATTACATTGATCAAGTCGACACGTATTATCTACAACGTTTTATACATGCCTATGATCAGCAAGAAATAACACAAGATCCAAAGATAGCTACGCTTGCTTTTTCATCTTTGTTAGATTCGATTAGTGTGGAGCTAGTTTATGGGGGCGAAGCGCGCACCAATCGTAAGCTACATGCTGCTTGGCAAGTATTCTGGCTAGGCATCACCAATCAAACGCAACAACCTTAGAGATAGAGGGGGGGAATGGCATGTTTCATGCAGACACACTTCAAGAAAAAATTCGCTTATTCCTAAAAATATTATGGCCGATTATGATTACTCAAATTAGTTTATCTGCCATGAATTTTGTCGATACAATGATGTCTGGAAGGGTCGGGACAGATGATCTAGCCGGCGTTTCCATTGGTTCTAGTTTATGGGCACCGATTTTCACTGGAATGAATGGTATCATGCTAGCCATTACGCCGATTATTGCTCAATTAGTTGGTGCCAATGAGCGGCACAAAATTCATTACAAAGTAACACAAGCTTTTTATTTGGCTATCGTGCTCGGTATTGCCATTATTGCAATTGGTGCCATCGTGCTTCGTCCAATCTTAGCCATCATGGATTTAGACCCTAGTGTACAACACATTGCTTTTCATTATTTAATCGGTTTATCACTTGGCATTATTCCTTTATTTTTATCTAATGTTATTCGTAATTTCTTTGATGGGCAGGGCTATACTAGAGTGTCAATGATTATTACGGTTCTAGCGGTTCCATTTAATGTCCTGTTAAATTATACTTTAATCTTTGGTCATTTCGGTCTCCCAAAACTAGGTGGAATCGGTGCGGGCTATGCAACTGGAATGACGTTTTGGATTATTTTAATTGCTAGTACTATTCTAACCTTTAAAGTTCAAATTGTAAGAGATTATCACCTATTTGTGGCCTGGGTGAAACCATCTTTTAAAGCATGGAAAGAGCAATTATCGATTGGGATTCCAATTGGCTTATCGATTTTCTTTGAAGCAAGTATTTTTTCTGTGGTGACATTACTCATAGGTATTATGTTTACCACTAGTGTTATTGCAGCGAACCAAATCGTAATTAGTTTTACTACATTATTATTTATGGTTCCGCTTAGTCTATCAATGGCGATTACGATTGTTGTTGGCTTTTCTGTCGGTGGAAAACGTCTGGACAATGCGAAACACTATTCACTGATTGGGGTATTAAGTGCCATTGGCTTCCTTGCACTGGGATCTGTATTTATGTTCTTTTTTAAAGAGCCGATCGCTTACTTGTATACCAATGACCCTGCTGTTGTTCAAGTGGCTGGACAATTGTTTATTATTGCTATATTATATCAACTTTCAGATGCTGCACAAGCGAGTTTACAAGGCGTATTGCGTGGATATAAAGATGTGACATTACCATTTTATATTGCGTTTGTCTCTTATTGGATTATCGGCATCCCATCTGGTTATTTATTAGCAAAATTCTCTTCACTCGGTCCAGCAGGGTTTTGGATCGGCATCTCGTTAGGTTTAACCGGTGCTGCCATTGGATTCTTTATGCGTTTACAGATAATTTATCGGCAAGAGAGAGCAAAATTAAGTGAGAAGTCACAAGTTACTTAATAAACGAAGTATATTGATAAAATATTGAGATGAGGTTGCTATTTGTTAAGTCTACTTTAATAAATACCAGCCTCACCTTTTACTTCGTTCTATGTCTCGGTTGCACCAATTTATTGCATTTAATTTTTAGTCCATTCCATTACGTATTCTTGTTTATTCGTTTCTTCGTCTGTTACTACTTGTGTTATGACAAAACCGTTTTTTTTATAAAAACGTACTGCAGGTGCATTATCCTTATAAACTTTCAACTCCATTATATCTCTCCGTTTTTTTTCATAGTTTAATAATGCTTGCCCAGCCCCCTTTTTTTGATTAGCTTTGTCAATAAAAAGCGCCGCTAAATAATTGTCTACCATCGAAATAAAGCCAATAATTTTGTTTTGACTAATTATAACGTGGGTTTCTGACATTGGAATGTAAATTTCTTTCATTTCTGTTATTTTAGATTTCCAATAACTCGAATTAATAAAATGGTGCGCTTGTAATGAACCGTTGTACCAAATATCAATTAAGTTATCAATATCTTCATCTTTACATATTCTTATCATCATATCCCTTACCCCTTAATAGTTTTTTGCATTAATATAGATTGTATTTAGAAGAAAAATGGCTCACAAATGTGTTATAAGCTTCCCTGTAGCAAAGATAACGATTAAAAGCGAATACCCTAATAGTACTCCAAAAAAGGCTCATTCTCTAAACTTCTTGTAATTGATATGCACCTCGCTTATCCTTTACCCGAATAAAATGCCTTGACTTGATGCATGGTAAACCTACCCTTCTAACATCCTTATGTACATTATACATGACACATTACATTAGATAACCTATATATGATACTTAACCGATTTTGTTTAAACATAAATAAAGAGGCTGGAACAAAGCTAATTTTTAACTACAGTACACGAATGATTGATGAGAACTTAACCATCGCAACTGGAAATACACTCGTGCTTCTCACACTAGAGTCTCGTATATTTCCAGTTACTTAGTTATGTTTTCTAACTAAAAACGAACGATAGATAAAAAAGTTATCCATCGTTCGTTTATCAGGGCTCTTCATTCACTTTTGTCCCAGCTTCTTTTTCAAGTCAAAACTGTTTTATATTATATTCTTCTTTTTGACACTCCCCCTACAAATTCATCGCTGTCACACCATAAATATCCGGTAGAGCTGTCAGCACAGCAACATCCGCTTCATTTACTGCTTTATCCACTCGTAATAACATAATGGCATCTCCACCAACATCCGCACGACCTACTTGCATGGTTGCAATGTTAATCGCCTGTTCCGCTAATACGCTACCGACTTTTCCGATTGCGCCAGGTTGGTCTTTATGATGAATAAATAACACATTCCCTTGGGGTTTAAAATCAACACTATAATTATTTACTCTTACCACTCGTGCGCCTAGGCCATTAAGTAATGTACCTGCCACGGTTTTGCTACCTGATTTGGTCTTTACTTCGACCGTAATTAAATTCGTAAAACCTCTTGTCGTACTTGTTTTTTGTTCATTAATGACAATCCCACGTTGCTCCGCTAAATAAGCCGCATTGACGTCATTAATATGGTCACCAAAATGACGCTTCAGCATCCCTTTAATCGTGTTTCTTGTCAGTGGCGCTACTTCTACCTCATATAATTCACCAGCATAGTAAATAGTTATTTCTTCAATCACATCATCCGTTACATTGGTTAAAAATAACCCAAGCTTCTCGGCTAAATAAAAATAAGGTTCAATTTTATTCATTAGATCTTTCGGTACGGACGGCATATTTACTGGGTTTTTAACCAAATCACCAGTCAATAAACGCACAACATCATGACTAACATCTATCGCGACATTTTCTTGTGCTTCTACCGTACTTGCACCAAGGTGAGGTGTAGCAATTACTTGAGGCAATTCTAACAGTTTATGATCTGTTGCCGGTTCCTCCTCAAAAACATCTAGTGCAGCTCCTGCAACTTTTCCAGAAACAATTGCTTCATACAATGCCTCTTCATCAATAATACCACCTCGTGCACAATTGATAAGCTGGACGCCGTCTTTCATTTTGGTAAATGCTTCTGTATTAATTAAGTGCTTCGTTTCTTTCAGTAATGGCGTATGAACCGTTATAAAATCTGCAACTTGAACAACTTCTTCTACTGTTCCACGTGAAACACCTAATTGTTCAGCTTTATCGTCTGTTAAAAATGGATCATAAGCCATGACCTTCATACGTTGCCCTTTTGCTCTTAAGGCCACCTCGCGGCCAATACGCCCCATCCCAATCACTCCTAACGTTTTCCCTTTTAATTCCACACCCACATGTGACTTTCTATCCCATTTCTTTTGTAATAACGCATGATATGCTTGGGGAATCTTCCGTGCTAACGCCATCAGCATTGCCATGGTATGTTCTGCGGCTGAATTGGTGTTCCCATCAGGGGCATTGACGACAATGACACCATGCGCTGTAGCAGCGTCTAGATCAATGTTATCAACCCCAACACCTGCTCGACCAATAATTTTCAGCCTTTTTCCATTTGCAATAATTTCTCGTGTTACTTTTGTTTGACTACGTACAAGTAATGCATCATAGTCTACTATTTTTTCTTGTAATTGCGCTGCTGTTAAATCTGTTATCATATCTACTTCGATTTTTTCTGCTTCTCGTAATGGATAAATACCATCTTCACTTAATGGATCACTAATCAATACACGATAGGTCATGCTCTTTCCCCCTGTTTTTTACTTATTATAGATACGACTTCCCGAATACATGTATCTCTATTTTAATTGCATTGCAACTTAAAAGAATGCATTAAAAAACTTTCCACCCTCTACGATTACGTAAGGGGCGAAAAGTTGGAACATCCGCGGTACCACCCTAATTTCACTGTGCGTACACAGCCTTCATTGGATGATGCGTAACGTGCATCACGTGTAGACCTACTGTGCAAATGCAGTTCAACCTACCTACTCTGAAGTGGAATTGATTCGTTTATTCGCTGATTCACACCACCCATCAGCTCTCTTAAGAATAACAATTAATCAACATATCTTCTTCTCAGTATTTTTATTGACAAATAATTTTGAATTTTCATATATCATAGCACGATTTAAAAATATGTCAATACTTTATTCCGAAAATGTGTGAATTTTTCAACATTAGATTATCTTTATTTCTATTGGTGCACCGAATAAATTACCTATACAAAAAACTCCTTAATAATTGAATTATCAAGGAGTTTTTAATAAAACAAGATAAGTATCTAGTAAACTTATAACCAAATAGCTGCACCAGCAGTAATACATAATAAACTAACCCAAACCAAAACTAAAACAGCAATCTTTTCTTTCAAGGCTGATTTGTCCCGCAGATTGAATTTCAAAACAGGCACTGACATAAAACAATAAACAAATAATCCAATCGCTTTATCAACATGCTGCCACCATGGTATCCAAAAATATAAACTTATCAGTCCAAAGATAATAAATAATAGTATTGTAACATAATGCAATTTCCTTAACATTTGTAATCACCAGCTCCAGCGAATTCTTTATTAATAAAACTAATTATATAGAATGGTGCTAATCATAGATTTGCGTACCAATAATTATACACGATTTGTGACCTGAATACCCTGGATATATCTAGGACTTCACCTTGCGTTTGCTACTTGCAATGTTTTTGTCAATGTTATTCAGTGTCATTAAGATAAGTAAAGCAATAAACCAATTATTGCATACATGTTCCATAGAGTGTGAGACAGAATAGGTACAAATTAAACGATTTTATTAATTTGTACAGTACTACGGAAGCTATCCCCATAATCGATGCGAATAACATGTACCCTGTAAGCCCTACTCCAAAATCAAAATTATTAGCTATAAAAATTATGTAGAAAAGCACCAAAATCAGAACCAATTGTATATAGGATTTAACAAAGCTGTTCAACTGCAATTAAAAATGACAATCCACAGGTTGCTAGATATATTGCTGTAACAATTACGGTTACCCTTATGATTGGTTTCAATTCCTTTATATAAAGTTTAATAATTTTAACCACCTCTTACAATACGAGCATAAGAATAGTTAACATATACTTAATTTTTAAGAAGTTTATAATATTTTCACTAAAAAAACATAATATATTAGACTTTTAACATATTACCAATAGATTTACTTACTTCTATGTGTAGTGTCTGTTTATCTAAATTTCAATTAAACGCAAAGTATAAGTGTTAAAATCATGTAAATAGCTCCCCACGCCTGATCTATTATTAATGAATAACAATGCGTAAATAGATGGTATGTCAACACTAAATCGGACAAATTTTTAAAGGTTGCTTAACTTGCATTCAGTCAGTGTTAAATAGTCTAATGATCCGTGAATTCGAATGTGATTGAACCAATAAATATAATCAAGAAGGGCTAGGTCAAGTGCTTGTTGGTCAGTAAAATGAGCCTCTCTGATGAATTCTGTTTTGATCGTTTTGAATGTAGTACCCCAAAAAAGAGCCAGATTGAGGGCATCTAGAGAGTGCTTTTTAATTATGAGGCTTCTTTAATTAGGTTCTTCTAAATCCTCCACTTTCCATTTTACCTCTTCCCAATTTGGATTATTAAAAACGCCTACAGAAAACATATAAGCTGGTTCTATTGCATCTACTTCAAAGGTTACTTGAAGATATACACTTTCTTCTGGATTCAGCTCTAAATCTGAAGGATTCATAGAAGAGAAAAGTTCTCCAGTGTACGAATTAGAACTATTTTCACTAGTTAATGTAAAACCTATATTCGATGCATTCACCTGTTGATCTGTTGCATTGGCTACCTTTACAACAGCATTAACAGCAAAAGGTTTATCTGTCTTTGATTCCCGAAAAATGTTTGTTTCCGAATATGCAGTTTGGAGGGTTATTCCATAATCTTTATCTTTTACCCCTTCTCCGTAGAGATTCAATCCGCTTTCCTGTCTTTTTAACCGTTCTTCTTCTGTTTCTTCAATTCCTTCATCTTCTTTTACAGAACTGTTTACCTTTCCATCATTTTTAACGTTTTCTTGTGTATTAGAATCCTGCTGGCATGCCCCTATAAATAAAGCGGAGATAAGTAGGACAATGATTAACAATATATTCTTTTTCATGTGTCTCCCCTCGTTTTTTAGTCTAGTTTATATTTTACCACATCAAGAAATTTACTTTCTAACTACTTTTTCCTTAATTCTATTAGATTGGTATATGAATAATGATGGATTATTTTTGCGGAAATAAGGTGGGGGACAGCCATTGGCTTCTCAGTTCGGGACTCTAACCCTAAAGTCTGTGCACATGCCCGGCATACAAAAAAAGTTCCGACCATCTTAGTGATGGTCGGAACTTTTACTACATAAATTACTCACTAACATATGGCAATAAAGCCATTTGACGAGCGCGTTTAATTGCTCTTGTTAATTTACGTTGCCATTTTGCAGAAGTACCTGTTACACGACGAGGAAGAATTTTTCCACGTTCTGAAACAAATTTTCTTAACAAATCAACATCTTTGTAGTCGATGTGTGTAATACCGTTCGCTGTGAAATAACACACCTTACGACGCTTTGAACGTCCACGACGAGCTGCCATTTGAAAGTCCTCCTTTATTTTTATTTAGAATGGTAAATCATCATCTGATATATCAATCGGTTCTCCATTGTTTTCAAATGGATTCGATTCATTAGATTGGTTCTGATTCGATGACTGGTTTTGATTATAATTTGAATTATAATCATTTGATCCTTGTCCACCTCTTGATGAACCGGAACCTGAGCCACCTTTTGTTTCTAGGAATTGTACAGAGTCTGCAACAACTTCTGTTACAAAGACACGCTTTCCATCTTGCCCTTCGAAATTTCGTGTTTGAATGCGACCATCCACACCGACTAAGCTACCTTTATTCATAAAGTTTGCTAAGTTTTCTGCGGGACGACGCCAAACAACACAGTTAATAAAGTCTGCTTCCCGATCGCCTTGCTGATTGGAAAACGGTCGATTAACGGCTAAGGTGAAATTAGCTACTGCAGTACCATTTGCAGTATAGCGTAAGTCTGGATCCTTCGTTAACCTGCCGACAAGTACGACACGATTTAACATCTGAATCCCTCCTTATTGGTCGTCTTCACGAACTGCCATATGACGAATAATATCGTCAGAGAACTTCGCTAAACGATCAAATTCATTAATTGCGTTTTCATCGCCTTTGAAATTAATCACTACATAGTAACCATCACGAAAATCATTGATTTCATAAGCAAGACGTTTCTTGCCTTTTTCTTCAACTTTTTCAATTTCCGCACCATTGTCAGTAAGGATATTGTTGAAACGCTCAATTACTGCATTTTGCGCTTCTTCCTCCATGTTTGGGCGGATGATGTACATGATTTCATATTTTCTCATCCGTTTGCACCTCCTTTTGGTCTCACGGCCTATTTCTTTTTGAAATAAGCAAGGAGTAATAATTATTCATTACTCACAATCAAGTATTATACCAAATAATGCGTAATCATGCAAGGTCGAATCAAAAATATATTATTGCACATGCTTATTTACTTTATAATGATCCAGGCTTACGCTTATACGTTAAATCGGAAATGCATTACATCGCCGTCTTTCACCAAATATTCTTTTCCTTCTAATCGAACATTACCTTTTTCTTTTGCTCCATTCATGGAACCTGCTTCAACAAGGTCATCATAAGAAACCGTTTCTGCACGAATAAATCCTCGTTCAAAATCAGTATGAATAATCCCAGCTGCCTGTGGTGCTTTAATACCTTTGGTAAACGTCCATGCACGAACTTCCTGCTCACCTGCAGTGAAGTAAGTAGCTAGTCCAAGTAATTGATAAGTAGCTTTAATCAATTGATCTAAACCTGACTCTTCAATACCTAGCTCTTCTAAGAATTCTGCTTTTTCTTCACCTTCTAGTTCAGCAATTTCAGATTCTACTTTCGCACTAATAACAATAACCTCTGCACCTTCTGTTTTCGCGAACTCTCTTACTTTTTGTACATTTTGATTATTATCCGCTTCAAGTAACTCATCTTCACCTACATTTGCAACATAAAGAACTGGTTTACTTGTTAATAAATGAAGGCCTTTTACAATCTTTTGTTGATCATCTGTAAATTCTACCGATCGTGCTGGTTTGTCAGCTTCCAGTGCATCTTTTAACTTAGATAATACATCAAATTCAGCTACCGCTTCTTTATCTTTTTGTCTAGCCATTTTTTCGACGCGTTGAATTCGTTTTATTACTGTTTCTAGGTCTGCTAGAATAAGCTCTAAATTGATTACTTCAATATCGTCAATGGGGTCAACTGTACCGGAAACATGTGTGATATTTTCATCCTCAAAACAACGTACCACATGACAAATCGCATCTACTTGACGAATGTGAGAGAGAAATTGATTACCTAGTCCTTCCCCTTTACTAGCGCCTTTTACAATCCCTGCAATATCAGTGAATTCAAATGCAGTTGGAATTGTTTTTTTCGGTCTTACTAATTCCGTTAGTTTTTCTAAACGTGTATCTGGTACTTCAACAATGCCAACGTTTGGGTCAATTGTACAAAATGGATAATTTGCTGATTCCGCTCCTGCTTGTGTAATTGCATTAAATAATGTTGATTTTCCGACGTTGGGTAAGCCAACGATTCCTGCTGTTAAAGCCATAAAAACTTCCACTCCTTAAGGATATACCGCTCATATGAACGTTTCAGTCATTCCAATTATAGTTATCGTTAATTTACTTGGCAAGTGCCCAAATGTATGAAATCATACTAATTCTTTAATCTATTTTTGCTTGTTATACTGCCAAAAAGTATTTTTATTCTCACTTAAACTCTATAAAAAATAAAAATAAATATCTATTGTTTCACGTGAAACACGCCACTTTTAATCTATTTCATGTTCTTCTGCTTTCACTAAAATTTTCTTTAGTTTACTTTGAAATTTTTTACGTGGGATCAGAACACTGTGGCCACAGCCTTCACATTTAATTCGTATATCCATGCCCATCCGTATGATTTTCCAACGATTTTCGCCGCAAGGATGGGGTTTTTTCATTTGTACAATGTCATTCAATTGATATTGCTTGTCCATGCTTTGCTCCCTCCTTATGATAAAGCTGTCGATACCTAGTCTATCATCTGTTTATATTTTACCATGTTCATTTAGATTTGTATCGATTTAAGAATGGGTATAATAGCAAACTTGATAAAATATACAGATTTAAAAATCCATACAGCGGATATAAGTATTCAATTAGTGCAGAAAAACCAAATGTGGTTAATGGGATCATACAGCCAATTAACATAAGTGCAATCATCCAAAATGGCAAATTAATTCTATGCTTCACACGCGTAATTAAGCCTAATGTTCCAGACACTGCCGTCGTGAAAATGGCAAACCACAATAATACGGAAATAAAAAGGAACATACTATAAGGATAGTGCTTTAAAATTGCAAAAAGCGGGATTTCATAGACTATAATATCATTTGCAATTTGAACTAAGCTATTGTTATAAAGAAGTGATATACCGCCTAAAATCAAGCCACTTCCAATACTAGCAACTAATACTTCTTTTCTCGATTCAATCTGCTCCCCAACTGCACCTAGTATTGCTACTAAAGGTAGAATATTTAATGCGGTAAATGGAAAAGCCGCGATCCAATTGCTTTGCTTTTGTATATCACCTATTAATGATAAATCTTGCTGTACAATAAATGATATAAGTACACTAAGCAGCCCGACAATTAACAACGGTAAAATAATACTATTTATTGATAATACACCATCAATATCCCAAATAAATACCACCACAACAGGTATGGCAATAAAAACAACCCCCCACCAATATGGCAGTTGAAATGCCTCCATGGTTACTCCACTTCCCGCTAACATGATAATCGTAGTGGTAAATAAATAGACGATTATCATGATGTCATACAACGGTGCAATTCGTTTTCCTACTAAAATCTTTAGCACCGGAAAATAATCCGTTGTTTTATACTGATAGCTAATTAGCAAAATCGTATAACAACAAATAGAAAATAGAATTGCAAATAGCACAATAGCTAGTCCACTTTCTGGACCAAAAAATTGCCACAATTCCCTCCCGGAGGCATATCCTGCACCGATCATTGTACCAACAATTAAGAACATCCATTTAAAACTTGATTTTATCATGGCTTGCCACTCCCATTTTTATTAACAATGTATAGATTTTTGTTTTTTCTCGTATACTAATAAAAATATGTTATTGGAGGCGAAGCTATGAATCTAAAAACACTAACTCCTCAAACAAACGAACAGCGATTTGACTATGACGCTACATTTGTTACTAAAAAAATAGCTGATACACTATATGATTGGTTGCCTAATGAGCCGAAAGAATTTGTCGTTGTGTGTATCGGAACGGATCGATCAACTGGCGATTCACTGGGGCCATTGACGGGTAGCTTGTTACATAAGCGGCGACATGAACACTTTCATGTTTATGGCACATTAGAAAATCCGGTTCATGCTAAGAATTTAGTTGCAACAGTAGAAACCATTCAAACACATTTTGCTGATCCGTTCATCATTGCAGTTGATGCCTGTTTAGGAAGACAGACCTCTATAGGGTCGATTATTGCAAAGAAAGGTTCATTACAACCTGGTGCTGCATTAAAAAAAGATCTTCCACCGATTGGTAATGTGTGCTTGAATGGTGTTGTCAATATTAGTGGTTATATGGATTATATGGTGTTGCAAAGCACTCGTTTACATATAGTAATGGGAATGGCTGAGACGTTAGCTCAGGCGTTGCATTACTTGCATCGCAGACTGATATATCCTTCTAATAAGCGAATAAAAGCTTAACTAAATTGTTGATATATGGCTAATAAGCATCCAACCACCACTAAAGATGGTAATAAATTGGCCAACCTTATTTGGATAATATCTAGCATTTTTAAGCCAATAGCAACAATTAAAACACCACCTACAGCAGTCATTTCCGTAATAAATACTTCTAGAAAAGCATCTGGAATAATTCGCTGTATTGTAGTAGCTAATAAAGCAATACTTCCTTGATAAATAACTACAGGAATGACAGAAAGCATAACACCAAATCCCAATGTGGTTGCTAACACCATTGCAGTAAAACCGTCGAGAATCGATTTAGTGAACAACACTTGATGATCACCGCGAAGACCACCGTCTAATGCACCAACGATAGCCATTGCACCAACAACAAAGATCAGCGTTGCTGTGATAAACCCTTGAGATATTCTAGAATCAGATTTGTTAGTACTTATAAACGTACCGACCCATTCACCTAATTTATTTAAGTAATGTTCAATTTTAAGCATTTCACCAATAACAGCACCAACGATAATACTTAATAAAAGAATAACGACATGATTAACCTGTAAGGCCATTTGTAGACCAATAATTATGATTGAAATTCCGATCCCCTTTAAAATTGTTTCTTTAAACCTATCAGGAATGTTTGTGAAAAATAACCCTATTGTCGTTCCAAGTATAATAGCTAAACCATTGACCAATGTTCCTGTTAATACCACCTTTGCTCCCCCCTGTTTTAATCAATGTTTCACGTGAAACATCTAATTAGATAGAAAAAAGTCTGACAGCTGGTTTACCTAGCTGTCAGACTAGCGTATTACTGAAATAATTCAAGTATTCGATCAAGGTCATCATCAGAAAAGAATTCAATTTCTATTTTTCCTTTTCGTTTACCTTTGTGAATTTTTACTCCAGTTCCTAAATGATCACGCAACAAATTCTCTCGCTCTGCAAGAAAAACATCTTTCTTTGGTTGCTTTTTCTTTTGTATCGGTGTCTTCTCATTTAATCGTGTAATCAACTGTTCAAGCTGACGAACATTAAGTTTTTCTTTTTTTATTTTATCGACGACTGCTGGTACTTTATCTTGGTCCTTCAAACCTAACAACGCTCTACCATGCCCCATAGACAGCTCACCATTATTAATCAATGCAATCACTGGCGCCGGTAATCCCAACAATCGAACTAAATTCGCAATATGTGGTCTACTTTTCCCTAATCGTTCAGAAAGTTCACCTTGGGTAATATTGAATTCTTTCATTAGATTGGCATAGGCTTGTGCTTCTTCAACAGGGGTCAAGTTTTCGCGTTGTAAATTTTCTAGCAATGCTAGTTCCATCATTTTTTGATCGGTTAACTCTTTCACAATGGCTGGTATTTTTTCTAACCCTGCTTCTTTTGCAGCCCTAAACCGTCGCTCACCAGCAACAATTTCATATCCTTTAATGCTCTCGCGTACAATGATTGGTTGGAGAATTCCGTGTTCAAGTATGGATTCTTTTAATTCCTCAATCGCATCTGCTTGAAATGTTTTACGAGGTTGATATGGATTTGGCCGACATGATTGGACAGGTAATTGTTGAATGGCCTCATCTTCCTTCGATTCTATCTCTGGAAAAAAAACATTAATTCCTTTCCCTAACCCTCTCGCCATTTGCGATCACTTCCTTTGCTAAATCAAGATAGACTTCTGCACCTCTAGATTTTGGATCATATATAATGATTGGTTGCCCATGACTTGGTGCTTCACCTAACCGCACATTTCTTGGTACGACGGATTGATACACTTTATCTTGGAAATATTTCTTCACTTCATCTATTACTTGCAAACCTAAGTTTGTTCTCGCATCAAGCATGGTTAACAGCACACCTTCAATGGTCAGTTGTTTGTTGAGATGCTTCTGAACCAAACGAATAGTGTTTAATAATTGACTTAACCCTTCTAATGCATAATATTCGCATTGTACTGGAATCAGCACACTATCAGAAGCAGTTAAGGCATTAAGTGTTAATAGTCCTAAGGATGGCGGGCAATCAATAATCACATAATCATATCTGTCCATGATAGGTTCCAATGCTTTCTTCAACCGCACCTCTCTTGAAATTGTTGGGACAAGTTCAATCTCCGCCCCAGCAAGTTGGATCGTTGCGGGTATTACATCTAAATTTTCTACACTTGTAGGAACACATACTTTTTCAGCTTCTAAGTCCTCTACTAATACATTATAGACACACTGATCCATGTCTGCTTTATTAATTCCTGAACCACTCGTTGCATTACCTTGTGGATCAATATCAACTAAAAGAACTTTATGGTTCATATATGCTAAACATGCACTCAAGTTAACTGCTGAAGTCGTCTTTCCTACACCGCCTTTTTGATTTGCTACGGCGATTACTTTTCCCATGCTGTCACCTACCTAGTTCAAACTCTATAAATTCTATTCTATCATTTTTTTGACAAATAAACATTGAAAATAATAGTTTTAAGCAAAATATCATGCCATTTCACTATATTACTAGAATTGAAGTATAACTATTCAAATGTTATGTTAGATAAATTGAGCTAAACCCGACACTATTTTTCGCAAAAATTCTTATTAACAGATAGCCTATAAGTCAAAAAGAAAATCCCAATCATGATGAAGGGACTTTGTAAGTGTACTATTTTTTCTTCTGTATTTTTATTGTAATTTGATAATAATCATCGTAATCCTGCTCATCTGTTTCTAAATCTATACCTGTGTCACTAACCATATTTAGCGATTGTTTTATCGTATTCATAGCAATTCGCATATCTTTATTAACACCTTTTAATGTCGGCTTTTTCTTTTTAGGTGTTTGGTTTAATAATTTTTCAATGCGATCTTCTGTTTGTTTGACATTTAATTGCTTATCAATGATTTCCTGTAAAACTTTTTCTTGTTTTTCTGGATCTTTAATAACAATTAAAGCCCGAGCATGGCGTTCGGTTATTTTCTTTTCTAAAATAGCTATTTGTACAGATTCAGGAAGCTTTAGCAATCGCATTTTATTGGCTATCGTTGATTGGCTCTTACCAAGACGTTGCGCCAAAGCTTCTTGGGTTAAACCATGCAACTCTAATAACCGACCATACGCCTTCGCTTCTTCAATCACGGTTAATTCTTCTCGTTGCAAGTTTTCAATCAATGCGACAGATGCTGTTTCAGCCTCATTCATTTCTCGAATAATTACTGGCACTGTTTCCCACTCCAAAGAAGTTACAGCACGCCATCTTCTCTCACCAGCAATTATCTCAAATTTTCTTCCTTCGTCATCAGGCTCCATTTTTCGAACAACAATTGGTTGAATCATTCCATGGGTATGGATCGTTTGCGCCAATTCTTCAATTTTTTCTTGTTTAAAAATGGAACGTGGTTGATAACGGTTCGGTGCAATTTCGTTCACTGGAATCTGAATCACTTCATCTGGAACATACTCATCTTCCAATTCTTGCTTGTCACCTATACCAAAAATACGGCCAAATGGGTGCAACATACAATAGACACCACCTTATTCTCTTCCCTATGTAACCCCTTTGTTTTACGCTTTTAAGTCGGCTCATAGAATTTTATAAATGAAGTAATTGGTCTAAAATGTTTCACGTGAAACATTTTAGTTTTCTCCATCAGATAAGTAGTTGTTTCTTATCCACGACGTTAACCTATGTTTTATTTTATCATATAATGTTTTAAAATTGTATGACTTCTGTAACAATTAGTAAAAAAATAGATGGATGTTAAAAAGAGACTTTATTTACTCACAAGTTGCAACAGTAGAGTTTTTGGTCTACTGTTGCACCATTGCTAAGTAAACGTATCCCAACCAACTAGCCATATGAGTTAATCACACCTTACTGTAAAGGAGTTCTATTCGGGACACCCGGTTTTCTTGGATACTTTTTCGACGTTTTTCTTACTTTGTTAAAGACAATAATATTTCTTTCACCACTAGCTTCTGGTAGTTCGAACGTGTGCATAGCGTTAACTTCTCCCCCTAGTAATTCAATACCATTGGTAGCATCTGCTATCTCCGCTTTTGCGTTAGGTCCTTTCATAGCAATAAAAGAACCGCCAGTTTTACACAATGGTAGACATAACTCGCTTAACACAGCCGTTCTTGCCACTGCACGAGCCATCACAACGTCAAAGGAATGTCTGAATTGCTGGTTTTTACCAAATAATTCCGCGCGATCATGATAAAAAGCCACTCCAGTAAGGTGTAAATCCGTTGCTAATTGATTTAAAAAGGTAATTCTTTTTTGCAAGGAATCAACAATCGTCACTTGTAAATGCGGAAAACAGATTTTTAAAGGAATGCTAGGAAAACCAGCTCCCGCACCAACATCACAAATCCGCAGGTCGGATGAAAAATCAAAATAAAAGGCAGCACTAATGGAATCATAAAAATGTTTTAAATAGACCTCTTCTTTATCTGTGATCGCCGTTAGATTCATTTTATTATTCCATTCCACTAAGGTATGAAAATATGTTTCAAACTGTTGCTTCTGTTTTTCAGATAGATTGATTCCTTTTTTACTTAACTCAGTTACAAACGTATCGACATTCATGACTAACATTCCTTTCTAATTACTGCAGGGTTAATCGACTTTTGCAATATTACCTTGTTCAATATAAACAAGTAAAATAGATACATCTGCTGGGTTTACGCCTGATATTCGTGAAGCCTGCCCTACTGACAACGGACGCACTTTTTTCAATTTTTCTTTTGCTTCGGTCGCAATCCCACCAATTGCATCATAATCAATATTTGAAGGAATCAATTTACTTTCCATTTTTTTCATACGATCAACTTGTTGATTGGATTTTTCTATATATCCTTGATATTTAATTTGTATTTCGACTTGTTCTTTGACGGCTTCAGACAAGTCGGTTGGTTCCACTAATGTTTCAATAAACGCATAATTAATTTCTGGGCGTTTCATTAGATCAAGTGCTTTCGTTGGCTCTTTTAATGGTGTTGCACCAATATCTTGCATGGCGGTTGTTAAAGCTTCTGAAGGTTTGATCGTTACTTTAGCTAACCGTTTTTTCTCTACGTCCACTTGTTCTTGTTTTTCAACAAAACGATCGTAACGTTCCTCCGAGATTAATCCTAATTGATAGCCGATTGCTGTTAGACGCATATCGGCATTATCATGGCGTAACAATAAGCGGTATTCCGCTCGTGACGTCAACAAGCGATATGGCTCATTCGTACCTTTTGTCACAAGGTCATCAATTAATACACCAATATAAGCTTGGGAACGATCTAAAATTAACGATTCTTTCTCTAGTGCTCGAGCAGCTGCGTTAATTCCTGCCATAATCCCTTGTCCAGCCGCTTCTTCATAACCAGAAGTACCATTAAGTTGACCAGCTGTAAATAAGCCAGGGATGTTCTTCACTTCTAAAGTAGGCCATAATTGTGTTGGTACTACAGCATCGTATTCAATCGCATAACCCGCACGCATGATTTCTGCCTCTTCTAAACCTGGAATGGAGCGAAGCATGTCACGTTGTACATATTCAGGTAATGAGGTTGATAAACCTTGGACATAAACTTCTTCGGTGTTACGTCCTTCTGGTTCTAAGAAAATTTGGTGCCGAGGTTTATCATGGAACCGAACAACTTTATCTTCAATCGATGGACAATAACGAGGTCCTGTTCCTTTAATCATACCAGAATACATAGCTGATAATCCTAAATTATCATCAATGATTTGGTGCGTCTGTTCATTGGTATAAGTTAACCAACAAGGTATTTGATCTACAATTGCATCGACAGTTTCATAAGAAAAGTGGCTTGGATTCTCATCCCCTGGCTGAATTTCGGTTTTGGAATAGTCCACTGTATGGCTATTGACACGTGGGGGTGTTCCTGTTTTAAAACGTACTAAGTCAAAGCCTAATTCTTCAAGGTGCTCGGATAATTTCACCGAGGCACGTTGATTATTTGGGCCACTCTCATAGGATAAATCTCCAATAATGACACGTCCACGCATAAAAGTTCCGGTTGTAATGATAATGGATTTTGCATAATAAGCCGCTTTTGTTTCCGTAATAACACCTTTACACTCACCATCTTCCACAATTAATCGTTCTACCATTCCTTGGCGTAATGTTAAATTTTCAACATTCTCTAGATATTGTTTCATGGCTTGAATATATAAAGGTTTATCTGCTTGTGCACGTAAAGCGCGAACAGCAGGACCTTTCCCTGTGTTAAGCATCCGCATTTGAATATACGTTTGATCAATCACTTTCCCCATCAAACCACCTAATGCATCAACCTCGCGGACAACCACACCTTTCGCTGGTCCGCCAATCGATGGGTTACACGGCATAAAAGCAATCATATCTAAATTTAAGGTAAGCATTAATGTTTTGGCTCCACGCTTAGCCGCTGCATTTGCAGCTTCCACACCAGCATGACCGGCACCAATAACGATTACATCAAAATGTCCCGCATCATAAGTCATTTTCATTCTCCTTTATTTGTTTACTTTCCTTCGTAGCTACCTGTGTCATTTTATTTTCCTAGACAGAACTGGGAGAACAACTGATCAATCAAACTATCTTGCACTGTATCACCAACGATTTCTCCAAGTAGTTGCCATGTTCGTGTGACATCAATTTGCACTAAATCAATCGGCATACCATCTCGCATCCCTTGCATCGCATCTTCTAATGCGATTAATGATTGCTTCAACAATTGAATATGACGAACATTAGAAACATACGTTAAATCATTAGCTTCTATTTCACCTGCAAAAAACGTATTTGCAATTGCTTGCTCTAATTGATCAATTCCCTGTTCTTCTATTAGCGCTGTCGACACCACAGGATGTTCACCTGCCAATGCCTTTACTTTGTCCAAGTCTAATTTTTGTGGTAAATCTGTTTTATTAACTAATACAATAAATTCAAGATCCTGCACCAACGTAAATAACTGTTCATCTTCTTTGGTTATTTCTTCGTTGTTATTAAGAACAAGTAAAATTAAATCTGCTTCTTTCAATACTTGTCGGGAACGTTCTACACCAATCTTCTCAACTATATCTTCCGTATCTCGAATACCAGCAGTATCTACAAGACGAAGTGGTACCCCTCTTACATTGACATATTCCTCTATTACATCGCGTGTCGTTCCTGGAACATCTGTAACAATGGCTTTATTTTCGTGGACTAAAGCATTCATTAGCGACGATTTCCCGACATTCGGGCGGCCAATAATTGCCGTAGAAATACCTTCACGTAATATTTTTCCTTGCTTTGCCATTTGTAATAGACGCTCAATCTCAACATGTACTTGTTCCGTTTTTTCAAGCATCATGTGATGCGACATCTCTTCTACATCATCATACTCTGGATAATCTATATTTACTTCTACATGGGCAACAGTTTCAATAAGCTCCTGACGTAATCGCTGAATTAGTTTTGATAATTTACCATCTAACTGCTTAATTGCTACATCCATTGCTTTATCTGTTTTAGCACGAATTAGATCCATTACTGCTTCTGCTTGTGATAAATCAATTCGTCCATTTAAAAATGCACGTTTGGTGAACTCACCAGGCTCTGCCAAACGTGCTCCCATTTGTAACGCTAGCTCTAATAGGCGGTTTACTGAGGCTAATCCACCATGACAATTTATTTCTACCACATCTTCTCTCGTAAATGTTTTTGGCCCTCGCATGACACTTACCATCACTTCTTCCACCACTTGTTCTGAACTTGGATCAACAATTTTGCCATAATGAATCGTATGGGAATCGACTGTAGCTAAATCTTTTCCTTGAAAGATGCCATTAGCAAAACCAATCGCTTCTTCTCCACTTAATCGTACTATGGCAATTGCTCCTTCACCTAATGGCGTCGATATTGCTGCAATTGTATCTTTATCCACCCGCTTCACCTCCACTTTCTTTTCTAGCTTCCTATTTATTCATAACCAGATCGTTTATTTATAATACTTGTCATCAACTTACTAGAATATCACATAATAACATCATTTGAAAAGCATTTCAGTTTTATTATCCACAGGTGTATAACTAAATCCTAACGATGAACCAAAACTTATCCACAAGTGCTCAAATGTAATGGTTTTCCACTTGTGTATAACCCGCACTTTTTTTGAAAATAAGACTAAAATTAACAGAACCTGTGCTGTTTCGGTATAGCTTTCTGCTTATTTTAACAGATTATTTTTCAATTTATGACCCTACACACATACCATTTACATAAAATAAGAGACCCATTCAGCGATGAATAGGTCTCTTATTTTTAATACTGTTTATTTTTTTACTGGTTTAATCACGACATAACGATTTGGATCTACACCGTCGGAATACGTATGCACATTTGCTTCACTTTGCAACACGTTATGAATAATTTTACGTTCAAATGATGGCATCGGCTCTAGTGCCACATGTTTGTTTGTTTTCAAAGCCTTATCAGCTAATCGTACAGCAAGTTGCTCTAAAGTTTGTTCTCTTCGACTACGATAACCTTCTGCATCAACAGTTACTTGGTATCTTTCCGTTGTCACTCGATGAATAAAAAGTTGGGTTAAATATTGTAATGCATTTAACGTTTGCCCGCGTTTTCCAATGACCATCGCAATATTTTCTCCACTTAAATCAAAGATTACATTTTTTCCGTTGATCGTGTGTTCAACCAAAATCGGTTTATCTGTAAAATTAGTCATTATCTCGTTTAAATAAGTTTCTGCTTGCTCAATCGGATTCGGTTGAACCGTTACTTTTACGACTGCTGGTTTTGATCCGAATAAACCTAAAAGTCCTTTTTTACCCTCATCAATAATTTCTACATTGACTTGGTCCTCTGTGATGTTTAACTGCTTGAGTGCTGATTGGACCGCATCCTCGACTGTTTGTCCAGAAGCAGTTAGTTGTTTCACTATTTATTTCCTCCCGCAGTTGATTCCTTATTCATCATCGGCTTACGAATAAGTAACGTTTGTAAAACCATAAACACGTTACCTACTACCCAGTATAACGCAAGTGCTGATGGGAAGAAGATCGCCATCACACCAATCATGATTGGCATCATATACAACATCATTGTCATTTGTGGCATTGCCGCATTTTGTGTTGGATTTGTTCCACTCATCATTAGTTTCTGTTGTAAAAACGTTGCTCCTGCTGCAACAATCGGTAGAATATAGAATGGATCTGGCTCACTTAATTGGAACCACAAGAAGCTACCATCATCTAAATGTGGTGTCCGCATAATCGCATGGTAAAATGCAATTAAAATAGGCATTTGCACAAAAATTGGCAAACATCCTGCCATCGGATTTACGCCATTTTTTTGGAATAATTCCATTGTTTCTTGTTGTAACTTTTGCTGTGTTTGTGCATCTTTTGAACTATATTTTTCTCGCACTTTTTGCAATTCTGGTTGAATATCTTGCATTGCTTTTGAACTTTTTAGTTGTTTAATATTCAAAGGCAACAAGAACAAGCGAATGATAATGGTGACTACCACAATCGATAAACCAAAACTACCGTTGAAAAAATTTGCTACTTGAATAATTACCCAGGATAACGGAAAGACAAAATATGAATCCCAAAATCCTTCACTTTCACTCGTAATATCTACATCCATGTTACCACAGGCAGAGAGTAGCACTAATAAGCCAATTAAGGTCGCAACTAACAAGACCTTCTTTCGCATGATCTTCCTCCTTCACCACACTATTACAAATATGTAAATTATTTTTAATCGTTTATTTATCCTATACGGAAACATCATAATCATACAAAAAAAATAAGCTAAGGTAAATAGGTATCACTATAATAGATCAAGGTTATTTTGTTTTTTGATAGCGTTTTAATAATTCTGTTTTCGACAGAACATGCATTAAACTCTTTTTGATCCCGTGATATTCCATATCTTTAGTCGGTATACGTGCGATAATTACCATATCAAACGCAGGATCAATCTCTTCTTTCAATTCTAAGAAAGTCTGACGCAAGTAACGTTTGATACGATTTCTCACCACAGCATTACCTATTTTTTTACTTACTGATAAACCAATGCGAAAATGATTGTATTGATTATTTCTAACAAAATATATTACCAGTTGTCGATTTGCAAACGACTTCCCTTTTTTAAAAACATGTTGGAATTCTTCATTTTTTTTTATACGATACATTTTTTTCATGGAATGTTACCTCCATTTACATGCCTTTTCCAATCAAAACATTAATGTAGTATCACAAGAATAGTATAATGCATACATTCTTGTGATACAAAGGTTGTCCAAATTGGAAAAAAGACCACTGACATCATCTCAGTGGCCTATGCAGATAATACTTTTCTTCCTTTTTTACGACGACGAGCAATTACTTTACGTCCATTTTTCGTACTCATACGAGAACGGAAACCGTGTACTTTTTTACGTTTACGTGTATTTGGTTGAAATGTGCGTTTCATTTATACAACACCTCCCTGAGGAATTTATCTAATTTTTATCATAAAAAGACAGTCTAACACATTATACGGAACAATGCTATCTTCTGTCAACAGCCAACCCTAAAAGAGACAACAATAAAATAGATACATATATTATACTATCATATGTTATAGTATAGTAAATTACTGAAATTATACATAGGGGTGAACCGTTTTGTCATTAAAAAAAATCTTTTATCTCTTTGGTTTCATTTATCTAGGATCTTGGCTATTTCATTTTCTAACCCATCTAGGCTACTATGACTCAAAATACTTACTTACAGGTGCTTCATTTGTTGTGGTATCTACCCTGTTATTTTTTGGCGTTGTCTATTTATTTTATAAAAAAGACTCTAGTAACAAGATTGTACATGGATTATTGGTGTTGACGAGTTTAGCTTCTATCGTTACAGCTGTTGTTCTTGCATAGACGAAATTTTCTTTATCATTCAATATTGACATTTATTTTTATCCAATGAATCACTTCTACATAATTGAGCCTTTTGGGCTCTTTTTTTTTCTTCTCATCCATTTTTCCTTCTACACTTTCTTCTCTATCTATAAAAATCATTTCGTAATTGTTTTTTGCGACTTCGATTTTATACACATTCATTTTTTCATTGAATGCTTCTCTCCTTCTCTATTATTTGATTTCATTCGCCTAAACACGTGCTTTTTCTCTTATCCACAACCCTTGTGCAACATTTTTTTCGTTATTTAATCAATCCACAACAATTATCTACAAATTACACACAAAATCTAGTGTTGTGGATAAAAAATATCTACAAGGTGTAGGTTGTGTGGATAACTGTCGAAATACCCTTGCTTTATCCGCATTTATTTGATATCATATTTATGTTTTTACATGTGAAAAAAAGTAGTCGGAAAACAAAGTATCCACAGTCTGTGGATAACGTGTGGACATTTGTTCACACGGTTGTTTATTCATTTATACACAATGTTGTGGGTAATTTTCATAACTTGTTTATACCCTCGTCCTTGTGCATAATAACTATCCACAAGGTTGTTATTATCGTTACCTTTCGATCTCTTACTAAAATGAGCAGATTGCGAGAGGTTTTTTATTTCTATAATTACGAACGAATGAACTTTATCCTCGCTAATTCATTCAAGCTATGTTGTGGCTAGAAAGGGGTGAATCACATATGGAAAACATCGAAGAACTTTGGACAAGTACACTAACTAAAATTAAAGAGAAAGTAAGTAAACCTAGTTATGACACATGGCTTAAAAACACAAGCGCAGAAAGTATTACAGAAGACACATTAATTGTATCGGCTCCAAATGAATTTGCCAGAGATTGGCTGGAAAGTAGATACACACAGTTGATTTCTGATGCTTTATTTGAGGTAACCGGCGCAAAATTACAAACTAAATTTGTGATTCCAGAAACCGAAAACCCATTAGAAGAGAATCCACCCACAAAAAAGATACCGGCAATAAAACCGACGGACACAAATGGATCAACAAAAACAATGTTGAATGATAAATATACATTTAATACATTTGTTATTGGTTCCGGTAACCGGTTTGCACATGCGGCCTCATTAGCAGTTGCTGAAGCCCCTGCAAAGGCTTATAATCCGTTGTTCATTTATGGTGGGGTTGGACTCGGAAAGACCCATTTAATGCATGCGATTGGCCATTATGTGTTGGATCACAATCCTGCTGCTAAAGTTGTTTATTTGACTTCTGAAAAATTCACAAATGAATTTATTAATTCGATTCGTGATAATACAGCAGAGAATTTCCGTAACAAGTATCGAAGTATCGATGTCTTACTGATTGATGATATTCAATTCTTAGCTGGAAAAGAACAAACGCAAGAAGAATTTTTTCACACATTTAATACATTGCATGAAGAAAGCAAACAAATTATTATTTCAAGTGATCGACCGCCTAAAGAAATACCCACCTTAGAAGATCGCTTGCGTTCTAGATTCGAGTGGGGATTAATTACTGACATAACCCCTCCTGATTTAGAAACACGGATTGCGATTTTACGTAAAAAAGCAAAAGCGGAAGGCTTAGATATTCCGAACGAAGTTATGCTTTATATTGCCAATCAAATTGACACCAATATACGGGAGCTTGAGGGTGCACTTATTCGTGTCGTTGCTTACTCCTCTTTAATAAACAAAGATATTGATGCTTCTCTAGCAGCTGAGGCATTAAAAGATATTATTCCTAATTCACGACCTAAAGTGATTACAATTGCCTCAATCCAAGAAGTGATTGCGGAGAAATACAATATTAAACTCGAAGAATTTGCTGCCAAAAAACGTACTAAATCGGTAGCTTTTCCACGCCAAATTGCTATGTATTTATCTAGAGAATTAACCGATTATTCCTTACCCAAAATTGGAGAAGAATTTGGCGGCAGAGATCATACAACCGTAATCCATGCACATGAGAAAATTTCTAAAATGCTCACTCAAGATGAATTACTTACACAAGATATTGATGAGATTAAAGAAAAATTGAAATCAGTGTAAGCATATTTTTTTGCAATTATGTCTTAATCGAAATTAAAAATATTGTAAGCACGGTTGGTACACATGTGTATAACGTGGATAAAGGGTGCAGGTTTGTCAACACGTTATGCACATGTGTATAAGTGGGGCTCTGTGTCTTTCACTTCACTTATCCACATAATCACAGGCCCTATTACTATTACTACGAATTTTATTAAAAATAATTAATATATATTACTTCCTTTAGGAGGATTTTATTTATGCGTTTTATTATTCAACGTGATCAATTAATGGAGAGTATCCAACATGTGATGCGCGCTATTTCAGCTCGAGTTACCATTCCAATTCTTTCTGGAATTAAAATTGAAGCTACAACAGCTGGCATTAAATTAACTGGTAGTGATTCAGATATCTCAATTGAATCCTTTATACCCAAAGAAGAAGATGGCATAGTACATGTCGAGGAAATCGAAGCAGGTAGTGTAGTAGTTCAAGCAAAATATTTTCCTGATATTATCCGTAAACTACCGTTAAAAACGGTTGAAATTATGACAGATGAAAATGATCAAGTAACCATTCGGTCTGGTGGAGCAGAATTTCATTTAAATGGACAAGATACCGTAGAGTATCCACAATTACCAGTATTACACACAGAAAATAGTTTCGAAATTAAAAGTGATGTGTTAAAAGATTTAATCAAGCAAACTGTCTTTGCTGTATCCACAGTAGAAACAAGACCCATATTAACTGGTGTTAATATGAAACTGGAAGATGATTTTTTACATTTCGTTGCTACAGATAGTCACCGTCTTGCATCAAGAAAATTACCAATGGAAGCGACTAGTGACCAAATTAACTTCACAAGTGTTGTTATACCCGGAAAGAGTTTAAGTGAATTAAACAAAATCCTAGAAGACTCTGAAGAAAAAATATCGATTAGTGTTACTGAGAATCAAATTCTTTTCCAAACCAATCATCTGTATTTTCTATCACGATTATTAGATGGGAATTATCCAGAAACATCCAGATTAATTCCTGATCAAAGTAAAACGATTGTGTATGCGAAAACAAAAGAATTGTTACAAGCGATTGATCGTGCTTCTTTATTAGCAAAAGAAAATCGAAACAATGTGGTGAAATTGCAAACAAAAGAAAATAATCAATTAGAAATAACAAGTAACACACCTGAAGTTGGTGAAGTAGTTGAAGGATTATCCACTGTTGGAAAAGAAGGAGAAGATTTAAAAATCTCTTTTAGTGCTAAATACATGATTGATGCTTTACGAATTATTGAAGAAGAGCAAGTAAAAATTGAATTCACAGGCGCTATGCGACCATTTATTATTCGCCCGATGGACAATAATTATATTTTACAGTTAATCTTACCGGTTCGAACGTATTAAGTCATTTATGCCCCTAGGAAAAAGGAGTTGTCGTAAAACAACTCCTTTTTTCAACCTAACACCCAACATATCCACAAGGATTATTCTCGAAGCTTTTACTTCTTATAAAATTTTTAGTAAAATAAAAGAAAGTCATCCTAATGAACGGTTTGCTTACCAAAAAAATATATTTCCAGTTATAGTTGGATAAGTAACTATTAGCTTTAGTCAGGAGGAATTACGTGAATAAAGAAACCATTTTTATACAATCAGATTATATTCAACTTGGGCAATTGCTCAAACTTGCGAATATCGTAGAAAGCGGTGGAATGGTTAAACCTTTTTTAGCGGACTGTGATGTTTTTATTAACGGAGAACAAGATCAACGCCGAGGTAGAAAATTATATACAGGCGATGTGGTTGAAATTCCAGAAGTCGGCATATTTGAAATTGCGCAAGAAACAAAGTAATTACTGTGATCGGTTAGAAAGGGATTAATGATGCATATTCAGAAATTATCGCTTACGAATTATCGCAATTATCAAGATTTATCTGTCTCGTTTGACGATAAAGTAAATGTAATTATTGGTGAAAACGCCCAAGGGAAGACAAATTTAATGGAAGCCATCTATGTATTAGCTTTCTCCAAATCGTATCGCACGCCTCGTGACAAAGAACTTATCCAATGGAACGAAAACTATGCTAAAATAGAAGGGAAGCTCTATAAACGTAAACAAAGCTTTCCATTAGAAATCCAATTCTCCAATAAAGGAAAAAAGGCAAAGTTAAATCATTTAGAGCAACGACGTTTAAGCGATTATATTGGAGCTTTAAATGTCGTCATGTTTGCCCCTGAGGATTTAAATTTAGTAAAAGGAAGTCCTCAGGTAAGAAGACGTTTTATCGATATGGAAATTGGCCAAATCCAACCCATTTATATTTATCATTTAGGTCAATATCAAAAAATATTAAAACAACGTAATCATCTTTTAAAAGATTTACAACGACGAAAAACAACCGATCGAACGATGCTAGAAGTATTAACCGAGCAACTTGTTGAACATGCTAGTTTCATTGTGGAAAAGCGCTTTTTATTTCTAGATCTCTTACGACAGTGGGCACGTCCCATTCATCATGGCATCAGCAGAGATAAAGAAACCTTGGAAATTCGTTATTCAGCAACAGCTGAGGTATCAGATACGGAAGATAAGGAGAAAATAAAAGATAAGTATCACAATAGTTTTCGGGAAATCATAGAAAAAGAAGTTGATCGAGGGAGCACATTGATCGGTCCGCATCGTGATGATCTTACGTTTTATGTTAACAATAAAGATGTCCAAATTTATGGTTCACAAGGACAACAACGTACAACAGCCTTATCGTTGAAATTAGCTGAAATTGAGTTGATTCATAGTGAAGTAAATGAGTACCCCGTCCTTTTATTAGATGACGTCTTAAGTGAACTAGACCATTATCGTCAATCTCATTTATTACATACGATCCAAGGTAAGGTACAAACCTTTGTTTCAACAACAAGTATTAGTGATATTCAGCATGATACCATTCGTCAGGCTGAGCTTTTTCATGTAGATAATGGTTCTATCATTCAGTCTTGAAATTTTATTAACCAACTGTATTATGAGGGGGATAAAGATTGTTTATTCATATTGGAGGAGACAATGTTATTCGTTCGGAAGAAGTCGTTAGTATTATTGATTATGCTTTTGTATCTTCATCAACCATTAATGATGAGATGATAGCCAACCAACGTCAAGCTAATAATGTATTAGATCTCCATCAAGAAGAAACGAAATCTGTTGTTATTACAACTGATAGAATCTATTATAGCCCCTTAGCTGTTTTGACGTTAAAAAAACGTGCAAATATGATCGCTACGATTAGTAAACTAGATGACTATAGTAGTGAAGAAACGTTTGAAGATACGTAAGTAAATAAGCAACGCTATGATCATGCATAAATGAATCCAAAGAATGAAAATCAAGAAAATAAACGATAGGTTTATTTTCAGATAGAAGTGTAGGTGATCGAATTGACAATGGAAGAAAAGGCATCAATGGAACAAGTTTATGATGAAAATCAGATACAGGTATTAGAAGGATTAGAAGCGGTTCGAAAACGTCCTGGCATGTACATTGGCTCAACCAATGAAAAAGGGTTACACCACTTAGTCTGGGAGATCGTTGATAACAGTATTGATGAAGCATTAGCAGGTTACTGTGATCACATCCAAGTTGTTATAGAAGAAGACAATAGTATCTCAGTAACAGATAATGGTAGAGGGATTCCTGTTGGGATACAAGAAAAAACAGGACGTCCTGCTGTTGAGGTAATTATGACTGTACTGCATGCTGGGGGTAAATTCGGTGGTGGAGGTTACAAAGTATCAGGTGGTCTTCATGGCGTAGGAGCGTCGGTGGTAAATGCTTTATCTACTTCTTTAGAGGTATATGTACATCGCGACGGCAACATATATTATTTAACGTTTGAACGAGGAAAGCTAAAAGAGGAAATACAAGTCATTGGTACAACGGACATAACCGGAACAAGAACGCATTTCACACCAGATCCAGAGATTTTTTCTGAAACAACAACGTATAGTTATGATATCTTGTCTCAACGTATACGTGAACTAGCATTCTTAAACAAAGGATTATCTATCTCGATTGAGGATAAACGCGAAGGTGGCGAGCAAGAAACCTTTCACTACGAAGGTGGAATTAGTTCTTATGTAGAGCATCTTAATCGTTCTAGAGAGGTACTCCATGAACCATTCTATGCAGAAAAAGAAGAAGCAGGCATTAATGTTGAAGTAGCGCTACAATATAATGATGGCTTTGCTAGTAACATCTATTCCTTTGCTAACAATATTCACACGTATGAAGGTGGTACCCATGAATCAGGATTTAAAACTGGGTTAACGCGTGTTATTAATGATTACGCAAGAAAGAATAATCTATTCAAAGAAAATGATCCAAACCTAACCGGTGATGATGTACGTGAAGGACTAACAGCAATTATTTCAATCAAACATCCTGATCCACAGTTTGAAGGACAAACGAAAACAAAACTAGGAAATAGCGAAGCACGAACGATTACAGACGCCGCATTTAGTGAGCTTTTTTCTAAATTCTTATTTGAAAATCCTGATACGGCTCGAATTGTTGTCGAAAAAGGATTGATGGCTTCTCGGGCACGAATGGCAGCGAAAAAAGCACGTGAATTGACGAGACGTAAAGGTGCATTGGAAGTTTCGAATCTACCAGGTAAATTAGCAGATTGTTCTTCTCGTGATGCTTCCAAAAGTGAGCTTTATATTGTGGAGGGTGACTCTGCAGGTGGTTCAGCAAAACAAGGACGAAGTCGACATTTTCAAGCAATTTTACCATTGCGAGGTAAAATTCTTAATGTAGAGAAAGCGCGTTTAGATAAAATTCTATCAAACAATGAAATTCGTTCAATTATTACAGCACTAGGTACTGGGATTGGCGAAGACTTTGATATATCCAAAGCACGCTATCATAAAGTAGTAATTATGACCGATGCGGACGTTGATGGCGCTCATATTCGGACATTATTATTAACCTTTTTCTACCGGTATATGCGTCCATTAATTGATTATGGTTACATTTACATTGCACAACCACCACTTTATAAAGTACAGCAAGGAAAAGCAGCTTACTATGCATACAATGATAAAGAAATGGAACGAATTATTAGTGAGTTGCCAAAACAACCAAAACCAGGCTTGCAACGTTATAAAGGGCTTGGTGAAATGAATGCTACCCAACTTTGGGAAACCACAATGGATCCAGAAAATCGAACACTATTACAAGTAAACTTAGAAGATGCGATTGAAGCGGATCAAGTATTTGACATGTTAATGGGGGATAAGGTCGAGCCACGTCGTAACTTTATCCAAGATAACGCGATTTATGTTAAAAACCTTGATGTATAAAATGAGAATTTGATAGTGGAGGTTTGACCTCTGCTAATCATTCTCCAAATTCTTAGCGTCTGAGAAAGATAAAGCAATAGATGATGAAAGCATGGAAGCAATGTCCTCAGTAGGATAGGAGGTAGTCATATGGTGGATAATCAACGTCCACAGGTACAAGAAGTAAATATAGGAAAAGAAATGCGTACGTCATTTTTAGACTACGCAATGAGTGTAATTGTTTCACGAGCATTACCAGATGTTAGAGATGGTATGAAGCCGGTACATCGTCGTATCCTTTATGCTATGAATGATTTGGGCATGCACGCAGATAAAGCATACAAAAAATCGGCTCGTATTGTCGGTGATGTAATTGGTAAGTATCACCCACACGGTGATTCTGCTGTTTATGAAGCGATGGTAAGAATGGCGCAAGATTTCAGCTATCGTTATATGCTTGTTGATGGGCACGGAAACTTTGGTTCAGTAGACGGTGACCCAGCAGCAGCCATGCGTTATACCGAAGCTCGTATGTCCAAGATATCAATGGAAATACTTCGTGATATTAATAAAGATACCATTGATTATATGGATAATTATGATGGTTCAGAACGCGAACCAAGCGTGTTACCATCACGTTTTCCAAATTTATTGGTAAATGGTGCATCTGGTATTGCTGTTGGTATGGCAACGAATATCCCCCCGCATCAATTAGGTGAGACTATTGATGCGGTATTAGCCGTAAGTAAAGATCCTGATATTTCGATTGAAGAATTAATGGAAAATTACGTACATGGCCCTGACTTTCCAACTGGGGGTATGATTTTAGGACGAAGTGGTATAAGAAAAGCTTACGAAACAGGAAAAGGTTCGATTACCATTCGAGCAAAAGCGGAAATTGAAGAAAAAGCAAATGGAAAATCGACTATTATTGTTTCAGAATTACCTTATCAAGTGAATAAAGCCAAGTTAATTGAAAAAATCGCTGAGCTTGCCCGAGATAAGAAGATTGAGGGAATTACTGACTTAAGAGATGAATCAGACCGTAACGGTATGCGTATGGTAATTGAATTAAGACGTGACGTAAATCCAAACGTCTTATTGAATAACTTGTATAAATTGACTGCCTTACAAACATCTTTTGGTATTAATATGCTTGCTCTAGTAGATGGTCAACCGAAAGTACTTAATTTAAAACAAGCACTATCTCACTATTTAGAGCACCAAAAAGAAATTATTAAACGCCGTACGGAATATGAGTTACGTAAAGCAGAAGCGCGCGCGCATATTTTAGAAGGGCTTCGTATTGCCCTTGATCATATCGATGAAATTATAACGCTTATCCGTGAATCAGCCACAGCAGATATTGCACGAAATGGTTTAATGGAAAACTATGAGTTATCAGAAAAACAAGCTCAAGCCATTTTAGATATGCGTTTGCAACGTCTAACTGGTCTAGAACGCGATAAGATTGAAGAGGAATATCAAGAACTTATTAAATTAATTGCAGAGTTAAAAGCAATTTTAGCGGATGATGAAAAATTACTTGAGATTATTCGTGAAGAGCTGCTGCAAATCAAAGAAAAGTTTAACGATACTCGTCGAACAGAGATTGTTGTTGGTGGTACAGACTTCTTTGAAGATGAAGATTTAATTCCAGAAGAGAATATTGTTATCACCTTAACGCATCAAGGATATATTAAACGATTGCCTTCTTCGACGTATCGTACCCAACGCCGAGGTGGTCGAGGCATTCAAGGAATGGATACCAATGAAGATGACTTTGTTGAACATCTCGTGTCCACTTCTACCCATGATACGGTACTATTTTTCAGTAATAAAGGGAAAGTCTATCGTGCCAAAGGTTATGAAGTTCCTGAGTTTGGCCGAACAGCAAAGGGTATACCGATTATTAATTTATTAGAGATTGATAAAGATGAATGGATCAATGCTGTGATTACAGTACATGAATTTGAGGAAGATTGGTACTTATTCTTTACCACAAAAGATGGTGTCTCTAAACGAACCTCACTTTCTCAATTTGCTAATATCCGAAAAGGCGGTTTAATCGCGCTCAATCTAAGAGAAGATGATGAACTAATATCTGTTCGTCTAACGGATGGAACGAAGCATATCATGATCGGTACGAAGAAAGGTTCTTTAATTCGGTTTGAAGAGGAACAAATTCGCTCGATGGGGAGAACCGCAGCTGGTGTGAAAGGAATCTCTTTACGTGAAGATGATGAGGTTGTTTCAATGGAAATAATCGATGATGGTGTGCACGTCTTGAATGTAACGGAAAATGGTTATGGTAAGCAAACTCCAGCAACAGAATACCGAATTACTAATCGTGGTGGTAAAGGGATTTCGACATGTAATATAACTGATAAAACAGGTAATGTTGTCGCAGTTAAAGCAGTCACTGGTGAAGAAGATGTGATGATTATTACCGAAGCAGGTGTCTTAATACGAATGCCTGTGGAAGGAATTTCAGTTACGGGAAGAAATACGCAAGGTGTACGACTCATTCGCTTGCAAGAAAATGAAAAAGTAGCCACTGTAGCTAGAATTGAAACCGAGCAAGAAGAAGAAATATTAGAAGCAGAGCAACTTGAAGAAACCGATCAACCAGAAGAATAGATAACAGCAGACAAACGAATGGTTCCTTACGTAATGAAAGGAACCATTCTTATTACTAAAAATGACTGATGTTTGATTAAGCTATAATGCATCGATAGAAAGGTAGTGATACGAAGTGGAAGTTCATCCTACACAGCTTATTCCTCAATGTATAATAGTTGATGATGTAATGGGTAGAACAAATCGAGCGATTATACAAAAAGATACCGTGCTCAATGAATTACATATTGAATTTTTGCAGAAATTTTTCGTTGACAAAGTGGAAGTAGCTGAAAAATTAGCTACTGGCGAACCATATCACCCGAAGGTAAGACAAGACTATAATGGTAAGCAAGCTAACACCAGTCGTGTAGAGTCATTATCCTTATGGGATCATTATGAAGAAACTGTTTCAAATTATAAGCATATGTTTCAACGTTGGCAAAGTGGTTCACCTGTTGACATGCAGGAGGTTCGAACATTAATTGTTCCTTTATTGGAGCGAATTGATGAATTTGGTCTTGCTTTGTTAGCTTTATATAAGCATGTTGATCAAGAAGACTACTTCTACCATCATAGTGTAGCAACAAGTATTCTATCGACGATGTTAGCAAAAAAAATGGGTATAAAAAAAGAATGGCTTCAGATAGGAATTGCCGCATTCCTTGCAGAAAGCGGCATGGCAAAAGTTCACCCTTCTATTATTTATAAAGAAGGTATGTTAACAGAAGCAGATTTTAACGAAATTAAGAAACATCCAACTTACTCTTATCGTTATATTGAAAAGACTCCTTCCTTATCACATGGTGCAAAATTAGCTATCCTACAACATCATGAACGATTAGACGGGACTGGATATCCGTTAGGGGTAAAAGATGATAAAATTCATAAGTATGCTAAAATAATTGCCATATGTGACACCTATCATGCGATGACTTCTGTACGAGATTATCGTAAGCGATTATCTCCATTTGCTACATTGGAACAAATGGAACAAGATAAGTTTCAAAAGTTTGATCAACAAATATTGAAAAAATTCATTCGGTCCATGGCTGCCCTACCTCTAGGCACAAAAGTAAGGCTTTCTAATCAAGCTATTGGTGAAATTGTTCATATCGAACTAACCGCTCCAACACGGCCGATTATTCGTATGGAAACGAGTAACGAACTGTTATCATTAAAAATAACCAAAGATATATCTATTGAAGACGTGCTGTCTTAACAAATCAACAGCATAATCAAAATACGTTGTTCACTTTGTATAGCAGAGAAGATCGTATTTTGACTATGTTTTTTTTATGTTCATTTCTTATTAATCCCCTATCCTTAACGTTTGTTGAACCATGTTTAAATAATATTCAAGATAGCTAGGTACTTTTGTTGCTGTGATGGTTAAAAACTCCTTTACAATCGCATAGTCGCCAGATTGCTGGGTATGCATCAAGTCCCCCCACCATTCAGATTCATAGCGTGCAAGCATACTGAAATGATAAAGCAACATAAAGTGATGCATTATCTCATGGGTATGAAACGGGATCTCTCGCTTCAAAGGAAAATAAACTTTATCTAATTGCTCATCAAAATAAAATGGATTAGACTCGACAGCAGAAATAGGTTGTTTTAACGCACAAGTGAATTGATCATCGTGATTAGTTACTTCTACTACCTGTACATAGGAAGCTAATTTTTTGATGAACTGTTGTTGTGTGATATGGTAGCTATCCAGAATATCATTAGGGAATACCAACTTAGAATTAGCTAGCTCGCTAACAAAAATAAAATTAGGCTGTTTTCCAGAAAAAATAAATAAATGATCAAGTTCTGGAATAGATTTTAACAAGCGGTCAATTGTTATTTTATTATTAGTGAACGGTGTGCTAGTAAATAACTTGGCAGAAAAATAGGGAAATAGCCCTTTTTGTTGAATCTTCACTTCATCTTGAAGTAATTGATATTGTTGTTTCTTTTGTTTGCGTGTGGATAAACCATGAGCTAACAAAGCCGTACTAGATGGATACGTTGGTATTTTGGTTAACAGACAAGCTTTGATTAGATGAATCATCCCATAATAATAAAGCAAGGGCTTGATTACCATTGGTGATTGATTACCTGTTTCATAATAAAGTAATCCGTGTTTTATATAATAAAAAAATCGTTCACTATTTTGATAACTCCATCGTTTATCATCTATAATTTGTTGGTTTTGGTAACATTTTTGCAAAAAACCACGCGCATGATCTTGTGATTGTAAATAACTAAATAGTAGATGTGAATGATGCATCATGTGTCTTCCTCATTTATTAGTAAGGATAATAGAAATTAATAAATAGAATATATAAAAAGGTTGAAAATCATGTGGCTATGGCTTATTGTAAATAACAATAAGAAAAAATAGCTTGCTTTCAACTTGTAATAGTTTATCCAGCAAAGCAAACATTATGAAATCATAAATAACTTAGGGAGGGAATTGTGTAAAATGAGAGAGGACAAGTTTGCGAAGGAAGGCTTAACATTTGATGATGTATTATTAATGCCAGCCAAGTCAGAAGTTTTACCACGTGATGTGTCAACAAAAGTAAAATTATCTGAAAAAATTACATTAAATATTCCATTACTTAGCGCCGGAATGGATACGGTCACAGAAGCTGAAATGGCCATTGCTATGGCGCGCCAAGGCGGTATTGGGATCATTCATAAAAATATGTCCATTGAAGACCAAGCTGAGCAAGTAGATCGGGTTAAACGTTCCGAAAGTGGTGTTATTACCAATCCATTCTTTTTATTACCTGATAATCAAGTGTTTGATGCGGAACATCTAATGGGTAAATTTAGAATTTCTGGTGTTCCTATCGTCAATAACCAAGAAGATCAAGTGTTGGTGGGAATATTGACCAATCGTGATCTTCGTTTTATTGAGGATTATTCCATTAAAATTTCTGATGTGATGACCACAGAGAATTTAGTTACAGCGCCTGTTGGAACAACGTTGAATGAAGCAAGTCATATTTTACAAAAACATCGTATTGAAAAATTACCATTAATTGATGATAATGGTGTACTAAAAGGTTTAATCACTATTAAGGATATTGAGAAAGTCATTGAGTTCCCGAATGCTGCAAAAGATAAGCATGGCCGTTTACTAGCTGGCGCAGCCGTTGGGGTGACAGCTGATGCCATGACTCGAATTGAAAAACTAGTGGAAGCTGGTGTGGATGTACTTGTAATCGATACGGCACATGGTCATTCGCAAGGTGTAATTGAATCAGTGAAAAGAGTACGTGAAACCTATCCTGATTTAGATATTATTGCCGGTAATGTAGCGACACCAGAAGCTACCAAGGAATTAATTGAAGCGGGAGCAACTATCATTAAAGTTGGAATTGGACCTGGTTCTATCTGTACGACACGTGTTGTGGCAGGAGTAGGTGTTCCACAAATTACAGCAATTAATGACTGTGCAACAGAAGCAAACAAGTACAATATTCCTATTATTGCAGATGGTGGAATTAAATACTCTGGAGACATTGCTAAAGCACTAGCAGCAGGCGCTCATGTCGTGATGTTGGGAAGCTTATTTGCAGGGGTAACGGAAAGTCCAGGGGAAACTGAAATCTTCCAAGGTCGTCGTTATAAAGTTTATCGTGGTATGGGATCAGTAGCTTCAATGAAATCAGGTTCCAAAGACCGATATTTCCAAGATACTGAGGATGCAAAAAAATTAGTGCCCGAAGGAATAGAAGGTAGAGTTGCATACAAAGGACCATTAGCTGATACTGTACATCAACTACTTGGTGGACTTCGTTCTGGTATGGGTTACTGCGGTACCCAAGATTTAGAAGCATTGCGCAATGACGCTAAATTTATTCGTATGACAGGTGCTGGTTTAAGAGAATCACACCCACATGATGTTCAAATTACCAAAGAATCACCCAATTATTCGTTATAATCATCTAATTAGTATATTAAAAAATGATCCGGCCCTCCCTTCAAGATGGCCCGGATTTTTTTGTGTAAAATAATGAAATGCAAGGATTTAATCGTTTTAAACTTCACATAATCTTCTCATGCCATTCTGGTACAAAAGTACATTCCACTTTTCGATAGGATATGATAAAATATTTTGTATGTATTAAAAATTTGGAGGTATAGAAGGTTGAAACGTAGAATAAAGACATCCGTGTATTTTGTATTTGCTTTTGTCATTTTCCTGACTTCCATCGGTTTCTCGCCTTTGCAAGTTGCAGCAGCTGATCTTGATTTAAAGGCTGAATCAGCGATATTAATTGATGGAGAAACAGGGCAAATTCTTTTTGCTAAAAATGCTGATATAAAATTGCCACCTGCAAGTATGACTAAAATGATGACGGAATACCTTACGATGGAAGCAATTAAAAATGAAACGATTACTTGGGAAACCGAAACAGGTATTAGTAATTATGCTTACCGTATTTCTGGTGATAGTTCATCATCTGGAATTGGATTGCGTCAGGACAAGCAATATACAGTCAAAGATTTGTATGAAGCGATGGCAATAAACTCTGATAATGCAGCAAGTATTGCTTTAGCAGAATTAATTGCTGGTAGCGAAGGCGAATTCGTTAAAATGATGAATCAAAAAGCCGAAGAGCTAGGTATGAAAGAATATGAATTTGTTAATACGACAGGTTTATCAAATAGTGACTTAGGTGAAGATCATCCTGCAGGAACAGATCCGAATGCAGACAATTTACTTTCTGCACGTGCTGCAGCATTATTAGCATATCATTTAGTAAATGATTATCCAGAATCATTGGAATATTCTAGTCAGCTAACAGACGAACTAGATGGACGCACGACCCAAAACTGGAATTGGATGTTACCTTGGAACAACGATAACTTCGCACAGTACTATTACGAGGGCATTGACGGACTGAAAACAGGACATACGGATGCAGCGGGCTATACCTTTACCGGAACAGCTGAACGAGATGGTCGTCGGTTAATTTCTGTTGTAATGAAAACAGATAGCATCGGTGCACGTTTTGAACAAACAAAGAAATTAATGGATTACGGTTTTAATCAGTTCTCTAAACAAGAACTGTATCCAGCTGGCTATCAAATAGAAGATGAATCAACGTTAAATGTATCCAAAGGAAAAGAAGATACTGTCGAAGTAGAAAGTAAAAATGCGATTACTGCTACAGTGAAAAATGGAGAAGAAGAAGCATACAGTGTGAACTACCGTTTGAACGAAGATTTATTAGATGAAGATGGTAATCTTATTGCTCCAGTTGAAAAAGGACAAGTTGTTGGAACAATGGAATTGATTTATACTGGCTCCAAAGCTAATGGTTACATTACTGGAGATGGTCAAAAACAATCGGTTGACTTAGTCGCTACTACTGCAGTAGAAAAATCAAATTGGTTTATGCTAGCACTTGGAGCGATTGGCGACTTTTTTGGTAATATCTTTACAAGTGTAAAAGATACCGTGGTCGGCTGGTTCTCTTAATATCATAACGTAAAAGGAATTGTCTTCTGGGCAATTCCTTTTTTTAAAAATCGCTTATTCCGACCAGTTTGGTAGCGATTAACTTGCACGTTGGCACACGAATGGTATACAATGTTGCATAATAAACGTGTTAAACATAAATAGGGGGATGAATTTCATGGCAAATGTAGGGACAGATAGAGTTAAACGGGGCATGGCAGAGATGCAAAAAGGTGGCGTCATTATGGACGTCGTTAACGCAGAACAGGCCAAGATTGCCGAAGAAGCGGGAGCCGTAGCTGTTATGGCTTTAGAGCGTGTACCTTCTGATATTCGTGCCGCTGGTGGCGTAGCTCGAATGGCAGATCCGACCATCGTGGAAGAAGTAATGAACGCGGTATCGATTCCAGTGATGGCAAAAGCGCGGATTGGACATATAGTAGAAGCTCGTGTATTAGAATCAATGGGTGTTGATTATATTGATGAAAGTGAGGTATTAACTCCGGCCGATGAAGTATATCATTTAAATAAAAAAGACTACACGATTCCGTTTGTTTGTGGTTGCCGTGATTTAGGCGAAGCGGCTCGTCGGATTGGCGAAGGTGCGTCTATGTTGCGTACCAAAGGAGAGCCTGGAACAGGTAATATAGTCGAAGCAGTACGACATATGCGTGAAGTAAACGGACAGGTGCGTAAATTGATAGGCATGTCAGAGGATGAGATCATGACGTACGCAAAAGAATTAGGCGCACCTTATCACGTGCTCGTAGCTATTAAAGAAAACGGTCGTTTACCTGTCGTTAACTTTGCTGCTGGGGGTGTAGCAACACCAGCTGATGCCGCCTTAATGATGCAACTAGGTGCAGATGGGGTTTTTGTTGGTTCAGGTATTTTTAAATCAGATGAACCAGCTAAATTTGCAAAAGCGATCGTGGAAGCAACAACACATTATGACGATTATGAATTAATTGCGAAAGTATCCAAAGGAATTGGTACAGCAATGAAAGGAATCGAAATTAGTACAATTGCACCTGAACAACGCATGCAAGACCGTGGTTGGTAAGCTGAAGTAAGGAAGGGATATGTTATGGTGAAAATAGGCGTGTTAGGCTTACAAGGTGCAGTAAGGGAGCATGTTCGCTCGATTGAAGCAGCACAAGGAGAAGCTATCGTTGTGAAAAAGAAAGAGCAGTTAGCAGAAATAGACGGGCTTATCTTACCGGGTGGTGAAAGTACCACTATGCGTCGTTTAATCAATCAATATGGCTTCTTAGAACCTTTACAACAATTTGGTCAAGCAGGAAAACCGATTTTTGGGACTTGCGCTGGTTTGATCTTGTTAGCGAAAGAAATCGTTGGCCAGCCAGCTGCACATTTAGGGCTAATGGATATCAAAGTCGAACGAAATGCATTTGGTAGACAACGTGAATCGTTCGAGGCTATATTACCAATCAAAGACATTGCCGATGACTTTGAAGCAGTATTTATTCGAGCTCCCTATATTGTAGAAGTAGGTCCGAATGTAGAAGTATTAGCAACCGATCAAGACAGAATCGTTGCAGCTCGGGAAGGACATTACTTATGTAGTGCGTTTCATCCTGAGTTAACCGATGATTACAGGTTAACAGCATATTTTGTTAAAATGGTTGAAGAATCACAAAAACATCTTGCATCTTAAGATAGTTTTCGTTATGATAGTACAAAATAAGTTGTGAGATGAACAAATAAAGCATTGAAGGGAACTAGTAACAGATATTTCTTTCCGAAGAGAGCTGATGGTCGGTGCGAATCAGTGAAAGAACACTGTGAATCCATCCTGGAGTGGTATGTGGCTGAAAACATACCCGGTTTACCGTCATAAGCCGTTATCGAATAATGAAGCTGGAAGAAAGGCTGTGCCTTTTTTCAATCAGGGTGGTATCGCGGGAAAAACTCTCGTCCCTAATGTTGTTTAGGGGCGGGGGTTTTTTGTTTGTTTCACGTGAAAAGAAAAAAGGCTCTATACTAAATGTGGTGGTATCCCTTGATTTCTCAAAGCTTCCCTCGAAGAAAAAAATACACGCAACCCCTCTCTTTAATAATGGATATATTGAGGGTGTGAACAACACAATAAAAGTGACGAAATGCATATCTTAGGGCATTAAGCGTTTTGAGCGATTGAAAAAGAAGATACTGGGGTGTCAAGAGATAAGAAACATCTTATTATAAAAGTACCTTAGCAGAGGACATATGCGAGACTCCTACGGGAATAGCAAATGTTTTCGATGGGACGAGTAATCGCAGTCCCACGCGTCCGAAGATCCACTTGGTTAAGTGATTTTCTTTACCAAGTGCCGTGCCCGAGGAAAGCGCGTATATTTCCCCTGCGGTTCAGGTACAAGTATGATGAATAATGTAAGTGTAATAAAAGAGATGATGGAGTAAAAATTGCACCACCACATTTGACAGAGAACCAGAAAAAAATGGAGGCATAAACTTATGTTAGATATCAAACGTTTACGTAATAATTTTGACGAAGTAAAAGAAAAGTTAAAGTATCGAGGCGAAGACCTATCTGATTTAGATGCGTTTGGTGAACTTGACCAACGCAGACGTCAATTAATCGCTGAAACGGAAGAATTAAAAGCGAAACGAAATGAAGTGTCAAAAGAAATAGCTGCCTTGAAAAAAGAAAAGAAAGATGCCGATGATATGATTCGTGAAATGCGAGAAGTCGGTGATCAAATTAAAACCATTGATACCGAATTAAAAGAAGTAGAGGAAAGATTAGAAACACTACTTCTCTCTATCCCAAACATTCCACATGAATCTACTCCAATTGGTGAAACGGAGGAGGACAATGTAGAGGTTCGTAGCTGGGGAGAAGTAACAGCGCCTGCATTTGCGCAGCAAGCACATTGGGATCTAGCGACGAATTTAGATATTTTGGATTTTGAACGAGCAGCAAAAGTAACAGGAAGCCGTTTTGTATTTTATAAAGGTTTAGGAGCAAGATTAGAACGCGCTTTACTTAACTTTATGATGGATCTTCATGCCGATGAACACGACTATCAAGAATTACTACCACCATATATGGTGAATCGCACAAGTATGACAGGAACTGGTCAATTACCTAAATTTGAAGAAGATGCGTTTAAGATTCAAGATTGGGAGTATTTCTTAGTTCCAACAGCTGAAGTACCAGTAACGAATTATTATCGTGATGATATTTTAACAGCTAATAATCTACCACAAAAATTTGTTGCATTTAGTGCATCTTTCCGTTCTGAGGCAGGATCTGCTGGTCGTGATACACGTGGATTAATTCGCCAACACCAATTTAATAAAGTAGAGTTAGTGCAATTTGTTAAACCAGAAGATTCTTACGAGGTATTAGAAGAACTAACAGGACATGCAGAAAAAGTATTACAATTATTGAAATTACCTTATCGTGTGATGAGTATGTGTACGGCTGACTTAGGCTTTACCGCAGCGAAAAAATACGATATTGAAGTTTGGATGCCAAGCAATGATACGTATCGTGAGATCTCTTCTTGTTCTAATTTTGAAGACTTTCAAGCACGTCGAGCAGGTATTCGTTTCCGTCGTGAAGAAAAAGCAAAACCAGAATTTGTTCATACATTGAACGGATCTGGGTTAGCGATTGGGCGTACCGTTGCTGCGATCATGGAGAACTATCAACAAGCGGATGGTAGTATTCAAATTCCTGAAGTATTACAGCCATACATGGGTGGGAAAACAGAAATTAAATAAATTCGTAAATATTATTGACATATATAAGAATAGCTGATATTATAAATTTTGTCGTCAGTTTTGGAGGAGTACCCAAGTCCGGCTGAAGGGATCGGTCTTGAAAACCGACAGGGGCTTCACGGCCCGCGGGGGTTCGAATCCCTCCTCCTCCGCCATTCTTATACATAAAAAATGATGAAATAATAAATGAAACAACAGGAATCATTACCTATTGGTAGTGATTCCTGTTTTTTTGTTTAGAAAACCCACGCATTTCCTCATCTGTACCTATCAATTTCCGTAATTTACGCAAGATTATAACATACCATGTCATTTACAAAAAGTAAATATTGTAAACTAAATATTTACAGTACTTTCATTCTCTTTTTACATTCATTTGTTAGCATAGCATTTGTAAGACAAGCAGTGTGATGGGGAGGAAACAAGATGGATGTACATTTAGATCAATTAACCATGCAGTTTAACGATACTACTGCTGTTGATAGCATTACAACAACAATTAAGGACGGAGAACTCGTTTCTTTATTGGGACCTAGCGGTTGTGGTAAAAGTACGACTTTAATGCTTTTGTCTGGCTTATATAAACCAACAGCTGGTGATATATATTTTGGTGATGAAAAGGTAACAACAATGGATGCTGAAAAAAGAGGAATTGGCATGGTTTTTCAAAACTATGCTTTATATCCGCATCTTTCCGTATTAAAAAATATTATGTTCCCACTAAAAATGCAAAAGGTACCAAAAAAAGAAGCAATCCAACAAGTGATGGAAATGGCGAAACTTGTTCAAATTGATCACTTGCTTGATCGTAAGCCTGCCCAGCTATCAGGTGGGCAGCAACAACGAGTGGCAATTGCTCGTGCACTCGTCAAAAAACCAAAACTATTATTACTAGATGAACCTTTGTCTAATTTAGATGCAAGATTACGTCTCGAAATGCGCGAAGAAATTAGAAGGATACAACAAGAGGTTGGTATCACCGCCGTATTTGTGACGCATGACCAAGAAGAAGCATTAAGTATTTCTGATCGTGTCATGCTTATGAATAATGGGGTGTTACAACAAGAGAATGCACCACAGCAAATGTATCGAAAACCAGAAAACATTTTTGCTGCCAGCTTTCTTGGTAATCCTCCAATTAATTTCTTAACATTACATAAAACTGAAAACAATACCTATGTGATTCAAGGTTCTAGTCAGACATTGGAATTACCAAGTATGAAATGGCAAACCCATGAAGCGTTCCAAATGGGCTTACGACCAGAAGATTTATACACTGTACCTGAAGAAGAGGGGTTATTCTCTGGCGAAATCATTCATATGGAGACCATCGGAAGAGATACGTTGATTCGCTTGCAACTAGGTGACGTGACTGTTCGAGCATTAGTCGATCCAAAAAGTCGACTTCGAGTGGGAGATCGATGCAGCTTAGCGATTGAACCACAAGAGGTACATTATTTTGATCCGAAAACAGGTGAACGACTCAGAGGAGGAAATGACAATGATGCTCAAGCCAACTTGGAAAAGCACGCTTAAAGCTCTTCTATACTTGTTACCAGCGCTGTTAATCCTTGTTACGTTTAATATCTATCCGATTGTTAAGTCTTTCTTAATGAGCTTCTACACGAATTATGATTTTTTTAAGAACATTATCAATGAACGTGGATTTAGTAATTTTATTGAGCTATTCCAAGATCCCAATTTTATTCAAGCTCTACAAAATACCGTGATCTTTGTGATTGGTGTTGTTCCAATATCTATCATCTTATCCTTAGCAATTGCGATATTACTTAATAGTAAAATAAAATTTTCTGGTTTGTTTCGTACCATTTATTTTTTACCTTTTGTAACATCGGTCGTTGCCGTAGCGATTGTTTGGAGTTGGATCTTCCATTCTGACTATGGTTTATTGAATTATTTCCTCGGTTGGTTTGGAGTTGATCCAATTGATTGGCTTACTGATCCGACATTTGCAATGCCCGCTTTAATCATTTTGAGCATCTGGAAAGGGTTAGGCTTTAACATCATCATTTTCTTAGCGGGTTTACAAAGTGTGAATGAACAATATTATTTAGCTGCAAAGGTTGATGGAGCTTCCGCTTGGCATCGCTTCAAGAGTGTGACATTGCCATTGTTATCACCAACGATGTTTTTCGTGTCAATTATCTCGATCATTAATGCTTTTAAAGTGTTTGATGAAATATTTGCCTTATTTAACGGGAAACCAGGTCCGGCCAACAGTGCATTAACCGTTGTGTATTATGTTTATCAAAAATTCTATGAAGAGTGGGAATTTGGGTTAGCATCTGCAGCTGCCTTTGTGTTATTTATCATCGTCTTCTTATTTACGATCATTCAATTAATTATCGGGAGAAAATTTGTTCACTATCAATAAGGAGGAATTCGATGCGTTCCGCACTATCTAAATCAACTATTTATATCTTACTCGCTATTGGTGCAGTATTTATGTTATTGCCTTTTGTTTGGATGCTTAGTACATCCTTAAAAGCACCAAACGAAGTAATGGCAATGCCGCCCGTTTGGATTCCTTCTGAACTGAATTGGGATAATTTTACCGAAGCTTTAGCTGTAGCACCATTTGATCGTTACTTTGTGAATAGTTTAATTGTTACTGTTATCAGTACAATTGGAGAATTAGTTACAACGATTTTAGCAGCGTATGCTTTTTCTCGAATTAATTTTTTTGGAAAAAATATTATTTTCGCTGTGTTATTAGGAACAATGATGGTCCCTGGAGAAGTATTGTTGATTCCAAACTTTGTTACTTTGTCCAATTTAGGATGGATTGATACCTATCAAGCATTAATCGTTCCTTGGACAGCAAGCGTATTTGCCATTTTCTTATTGCGTCAATTTTTCTTAGGGGTCCCAAAAGAACTATCCTTTGCAGCTAAAGTGGATGGCTGTAGTGAGTTTCGTTTCTTGTGGTATGTTATGGTCCCCTTAGCTAAACCAGCATTAATAACAGTTGCATTATTAAAAATTATTAATAGTTGGAATGCATTCTTGTGGCCATTAATTGTCACCAATTCACAAGAACTACGAACATTACCTGTTGGGTTATCTGCCTTTACAACAGAAGCTGGTATTAAATATGAATTACTGATGGCAGCTTCGACAATGGTCGTTGTACCAATGTTAATACTGTTCTTTATTATGCAGAAATATATTATTGCTGGTGTCGCAAGGTCTGGATTGAAAGGTTAGTAATCAGCTATTTTAGGAGGTGGTGCGAAACAAAAGGTAGGTCGTTTGCTAGCCAATTGTTATTCCAAATCCAAATTAATCATTTAACCGAGGGGGAAATATTTCATGAAAAAAAATCTATTGCTAAGTTTAGCAGGTTTATTCTTTTTATTCTTACTTGTAGCTTGTGGAGGAAACAACACAGATAATAGTAAAGAAACATCTGCAGATGCTGAATCAGATGCAACTACAGAAGATACTTCATCAGAAGAAACGGCTGAGCCAGTAGAAATTGAATTCTGGCATGCAATGAGTGGGCCGCATGAAGAAGCAATCAACGGGTTTGTGGAAGATTTCAATAGCGAACACGAAAACATTACAGTAAAACCAGTTAACCAAGGTAGTTATGATGACTTAGAACAAAAAGTGATGGCTGCTGCTAAAGCAGGAAATTTACCAACATTATCACAAGCAGTAACAAATGTTATTCCCGAATATATTGCGAATGATTTTGTTGCACCATTAAATGATTTTATTGAAGATAGTGAAATTGGTCTATCTGATGAGGAATTAAATGATTATGTAGATGTGTTCAAGCAATCAAGCCAATGGGATGGCACTTACTATAGCTTACCTTTTAGTAAAAGTACCCGAATCCTTTTTTATAACACAACAATGTTAGAAGAGAATGGATTAGAAGCACCAAAAACATGGGAAGATGTACGAAATATTGCAGAAACAGTAACGGGTGACGGGATAGTAGGAATGGGCTTTGAGAATTCATATGAATCTGAATTCCAAGCAATCCTAAAACAAATGGGCGGTACTTACATTGATAAAGAAACCCATGAAGCTAAATTTGGTTCTAAAGAAGGTGTGCAAGCAATGACTATGATTAAAGATATGATTGATGAAGGTATTGCACGCACTGCTGGAGAAGATAATTATATGTCTAATCCATTTGGACGTGGGGATGTGGCAATGTACATCGGTTCTTCCGCTGGAATTCCGCACGTAGCTTCAGCAGCTGAAGGAAATATTGAATGGTCTGCAACAACGATGCCAACATTAGACGGTGAAGCAGCTACTACATTTGCTGGTAATGACATTGTGATGTTCAATCAAGCCGAAACAGCAGAACAAGAAGCAGCTTGGCAATTTATGAAATACCTAACAAGTCCTGAAGTAAGTGCAGATTGGGCAATGCAATCTGGTTACTTACCAGTTCGTTACTCTGCACAAGAAACAGAAGATTACCAAGCATATGTAGAAGAAAATCCAGCTTATGAAGCAGGTCCAAAACAGTTTGATACCGGGTTCTTTATTGCTCGTGTACAAGGTGGAGATGCTGTACGTAATATCGTACTGGAAGAGTTAGACAAGATTTTACTAGATGAAAAGACAGTAGAAGAAGGTCTGTCCGATGCACAAGAACAAGCGAATGAGGAACTTCAACAATAAACGCCATTAGAGTGAGGCAGGGTCTCCCTGCCTTTTTCTATTAGAATAGTTTAACTAGCAGGAGGGACAAAAATGAATCAAACAACGATAACATTCTGGGGTGGGCTTCGTACGATAGGGGGAAATATAGCTGAAATAAAATATGGTAACGATCGCGTGATCTTTGATTTTGGCTTGGTATACGATCCTAGCACAACGATTATCCAGACAAAACAACGAGCAAGTAAATATGTTAGTGATCAATTGCAATTAAATGCTATTCCGATGATCGATGGCATTTATCAACAAGAAGATATTCAAGCAGGAGTGTATGCATTTGAGCCGCTTAAAGCTTTTGAGGAGACAGAGCTAAATACAGCCGTTTTTATTTCACACCTACATTTAGATCATATTGGTGCCATGGATACGATTGCTCCACAAATTCCAGTCTATCTATCTAAAGAGAGCAAAGCCTACTTTCACCAATTAGAAAAAATCGGAGAAGGACTAACGAAACAAAGAGACTACACGGGGATTAATTATCAAGAACCGCTACATATAGGTGCCATCAAAGTAACGCCATTTCAAACCGATCATGATGCATATGGGTCCATGGCAATGCTTGTAGAAACACCTGACTTAACGGTTTTATATTCTGGTGATATTCGCATGCATGGACAGCATCCAGAATATAATCAAACATTAATAAAAGCGATGCAAGATTATACGATTGATTTGCTGCTATTGGAAGGTACATCATTCCGTCCGCATACAGAAGAAGAATCGACTGCTGATCAAACAAGAGTTCAGTCCGAAAAAGAAATCGCGTCTTTTATAGCTGAAAAATTAAACGCACATGACCGCTTAGCAGTCTTCAATATATATCACCGAAATTTAGATCGAATTGAGCACATGATTGATGTAGGGAATCGTACGAAACGAACCGTTGTTTTTGAACTTGCAACTGCTCATTTAGCAGATCGATTTGCTAGTGATAAGCAATTTGCAATTCTTGTACCAAGCCGAGAAACATTGACTGTATGGGAACAAGATTTAATGGATCGCTATCCCATTGTGAATGCAACTCAAATAAACAAAGCACCTGCGACGTATTTTGTACAAAATAGCTTTGACCGAATTACTGATTTATTGGATTTGGAAGTGCAAGGGGCACTCTATTTCCATTCAAATGGTATACCATTGGGTGCTTTCGATCTAAATTATCACGCACTATTGGGCTTATTAGAACAGCTTGGTTTGATCTATCAATCCGTCAATGTGTCTGGACATGCAACTCAATCCGATATCTTAGCACTTATTGATGCAATACAACCAAGATTGTTGGTTCCTTGGCATAGTCATTATCCAGAGCTAGTTATCCCAAATAATCCCGAGCAAGCGGTGTTTTTACCAGCAAAAGCAACGTATGTTTATAATGATGGAACATTAAATAAAATCTAAAGAAAATAGTATCCTATCTGTGCAACGGGGGCGACAGTATAGGATTTTTTTATTATAATAGAACAAACGTATATTTGGAGGAATCGGCATGTTTGAAAAAATAGTTTTTCTAGGCGCAGGTGCTATGGCAGAGGCATTAATTGCTGGAATTGTAAAAGCTAACATCGTAAAACCTGAACAAATTGTAGTGACGAATAAATCAAACCAAGCACGATTACAAGCTTTAGCAAGCAATTATCAAGTGCAAACAACGCAATCAATTGAACAAGCAGTAACGGATGCAGATGCGGTTGTTTTTGCGATGAAACCCAAAGATATCCAAACCGCTTTAGCGGAAGTAAGGCCCCATCTAACCGGATCACAAGTGTTGATTTCCGTACTCGCAGGAACACCGATTACCGTTTTTCATGATACATTGACGATGAATGTTCCGATTATCCGTACGATGCCTAATACATCGTCAACCATTGGTTATGGTGCAACTGCGATAACTGTTGGGGAATATGTAACCGAACAGCAACTGGAACAGACTAAAAAACTATTTGAAACGGTTGGAACAGTGACAGTTGTTGAAGAAGATGACATGCACGTGGTGACCGCTTTATCTGGGAGTGGACCGGCTTACTTTTATTATATGGTTGAAGCAATGCAAGAAGTAGCAGCAAAAAAAGGGTTAGAAGCAACGAAAGCGAAGGAACTCATTTACCAGACGATTCTTGGGGTAGCTGAGATGCTTCAGCAAACAGAAGAGACCCCAACGCAATTACGTAAGAATATTACAAGTCCTAATGGCGTGACGCAGCGTGCGGTCGAAGCGTTATACGATCATCACTTACCAGAAACAATCGAAGCAGCCATTGAAGCAGCAATTAAGCGTTCAGAAGAATTAGGGAAAGCATAATAATACCCCTCATTGTGTTACAGTTGATTAACACAATGAGGGGTAGTTTAATTTTGTTGCTGTCTACTGTCTTACTTGCCATTTACGAGACTGTTGAATGAAATGGCCTACTTTTTCTAGCACCGATTCTACTGAACTTTGATCATGTACAATATCATAGTCTGCAATATTGATTCGCAAAATTGGACAGGCATTGAAGCTATTAATCCAGTGCTCATAACGTTCATGCATCTCTTTCCAATAACTTAGTGGTGTTTGCTGTTCCATTGGACGCCCACGTTGTTTAATACGACTAATCACATCATCAAACGAACCTTCTAAATAGATTAATAAGTCAGGGTGTGGGAAATATGGCGTCATGACCATTGATTCAAATAAACTGCTATATGTGTCATAGTCTGTAGGTGTCATGTTCCCTTTGTCGTAATGCATTTTAGCAAAAATCCCTGTATCTTCATAAATCGAACGATCTTGAATAAAACCGCCACCGTATTCAAAAATACGCTTTTGCTCTTTAAAACGTTCCGCTAAGAAATAGATTTGCAAATGAAAACTCCATCGTTCGAAATCAGCATAAAATTTATCTAAATAAGGGTTGGTATCGACTTTTTCTAGTGACGTACGAAAATTCAAAGCATTCGCTAACGCGTTTGTCATTGTTGACTTTCCTACACCTACTGTACCAGCAATGGTGATGACACTATCGTGAGGAATCTGGTATTTTTCTCGTAAATTCATTATTTCATAGCTCCTTTTTGTAATTGCTGCTCCACAAGGGTAATAATTGTATTTAAATCATCTTGGTGTTTGATAAAATCTACGTTATCGCCATCAATCCGAATCACCGGTATATCTGGGTGTTGTGCTTCAAACTGTTCCATGAACGTTTGATAGTCTTGTTTTAATTGCTGCAAATAAGAAGCTTTAATGTTTTTTTCTACATCTCTTCCACGCAAGGAAATGCGATGCAATAATGTATCCAAACTTGCATCTAAATAAATCATCATATTTGGCTTCGGCATATCGTTCGTTAATATATGATAAATTTGTTCGTATTTTTTAAATTGACCAGGCTTTAAGGTACGCTTTGCAAAAATCATATTCTTTGAAATATGGTAATCAGCCACTACAGGCTTTCCCTTTGCCAAGTAATATTTCTCAATATCTTCTAATTGTTTAAACCGATTGCATAAAAAGAACATTTCCGTTTGGAAACTCCATTCTTCAATATTATCATAAAACTTCCCTAAGAATGGATTTTCTTCTACAATTTCTTGTAACAAATCGACATCAAAATGTGCCGCTATTTTTTTTGATAGCGATGTTTTTCCAACACCAATAGGCCCTTCTACGGCGATAAACGGTGTATGCTGCATATGATTCCCCTCCAATAAAACATGTGGCAACAATTGTATCCTCTAATTAATGATTAGCTAACTAGTAATTGGTTTCGTAAAAGTAAATGAAGCCAATCCATATTCTATCATATTTTGACTTAATAGACAGAGAATTAGTGTATGTAATTAATGTTATCATTTGACAATTCCATGTCTTTTGCCTCTTATTTTGAAAAATCCACCAGCCTCTTGTATAATAAAAAATAGTTTAATTATAAAGAATCTTAATTTGCTATTCTGGCTCCATAGCTCAGGGGATAGAGCGTTGGTTTCCTAAACCATGCGTCGCAGGTTCGAATCCTGCTGGGGCCATCTAATAAAACGTTGGTATAACAAGGTTTATAGACGTGGTTAAAAATGGTGATTATGTTAAAAATCCAAAACTGCAAACCGATTGCAAACCCTTGAATTCAAAACCATTAAAAAACCTTACTCACCTTGTGAGGTGAGTAAGGGAAAAAGTACTAGAAAATAGTTGGTACCATGCCGCCATCCATGCGAATGGGAGAACCTTTAAAAGCGGAAGCATAAGGGCTACATAAAAAGGTCGTTAATCTACCTATTTCATCTGGCTTGATAAATCGTTGAATTTCAGATTGAGGTAGATTTTTAATCATAAAGTCTTTCTCCTTTGCGGAAAAAGTCATATCTTCGTTCGGATACATTCCTTCAATAATTTGATGGACATTTTCAGAGAGTGTTGGTCCCGGCAAGACGGTATTGACTGTAACTTCTTTTCCTATTGTTAATTTAGATAGGCTTTTTGACAATGATAATAGCATTGATTTTGTCATACAATATTGAGGCATTTGTCCCGATGGCATAACTGCTTCTTCACTCGCAATAAAGATAATTCGACCAAAATTATTTTTTAACATTTTAGGTAAGTAAAATTTAGATAGTCCATTTGCGGCAAGAACATTAGTACGAATATACTTTTCCCATATTTCATCTTCAATGTCCTCATACTTCATCATTTCATAAATCCCCATATTGTTAACTAAAATATCAATTTGTGGATGTTTTATTAATAATGCTTCCCTTTGTTGACTATTTACAATATCGGCAGTAGCATTTTCAGGAAAACTATCAGGGAACTTTAACTTAATTTCATTTACGGTGTTTTCTACCTTTTCGTCATTTCGTCCATTAATTAAAACATGAACACCCTCTTTTGCAAGTTCCATTGCAATTGCTTTACCAATCCCTTTTGTTGAACCAGTGACTAAAGCTGTTTTATTTTTTAATTCCATATCCATCATACATTGCTCCTTTTATTTTGAGATATATTCCTTTTTTTAGTTCTATTCACATCATCCTGCTGATCATACAGGATTGAAAAGTGAACTAGTCAATTTATCAATTTTGTACCGAGATGTTCCCTACGCCATTTTAAAGGGGTAGCACCTTCCCAAATGTGAAAGGCGCGGAAAAATGAATTTTGGTCTTCATATCCAACCAAAAAGGCGACCTCTTTAATATGTAGTGACGGGTCTGCAAGGTATTCTCTTGCCTGCTCATGTCGAACTTTTCCTAATAAATGCTTGAAGCTTGTTTCCTCTTCAGTAAGTCTCCGCTGTAAGGTACGATCGCTTACCCCTAACTCGCTTGCTATAGTATGAATGTCAGGCCGACCTCCTGCTAAGTTAAGTTTCATAATGCACTTGACCGTTTCCGTAAGGGAAGAGCTGCGTGGTTGCTCATTCAATGACTGTTCCAGTAGGGGAGTCAGTATCTCTAGTAATTCTGCATTATACGAGAAAAAGGGACGATCCAGATCTGCTCGGTGTAACGTTAATCTATTACAGTTTGTACCGGCTTGAATTCGACAGCCGAAGTAATCTTCAAGTATCTCCAGATCCCCAAAGGAATGGGAAGAAAATTCAACTAACTCTGCTGTCAAAGGTTGGCCTGTCCCTCGACGTCCCAATTCAAGAAGAAATGCCAACGTAATGCCAATTAATATGGACAGACCGGGTTGATCGCTATGTACTGTTTTTATTTCAATTGTACAATGTTCATCTTCCTCAGTAATATGTAAGCTTTCAGGTGGACATAGTTTTTTGTACTTGACCATTCGATTTAAAGCATCACGATAGTCACGAGCGTGGTAAGTAGCTAAGACAGTCGGAGGGAAGTGGTCTGTTTCAAAAGATGTCGCAAGCTTGATAATTCCCTTGGCAGTGTCATCCATGAGCTCCGAATAAGCTTGCCAGATTGCAAAATATTGAGATGTGGTGACAACGGGATCAGAAACAATAGAAATAGGCAATTTTGCTTTTCGAACTACCTCGTGAGGAAATATTCCCAATTGACGTAATCCTGTCCAAAATCCTGCAGGAACTTTTATACGATTAGAGGTATAGAACGCCATACCAATCGTCCTCCTTTATCTATTTACATTAGTGGTTTAAGCGCATCTTTCTTTGCTAACTACATAATTTAATAGTAACGTTTCAACAATGCTTTGTAACTAGCAAATGGCGACAAAACACTTGCTAACTACGCCAACTTATAAAAAAGGAGCAATGCAAAGGGAAGTTGCCTCTTAGTTTCCACAATACATAATAAAAATAAGATTTATGATTGTTTTTTTAGACTATTTGGTCTACAATAATATTAGACCAAATAGTCTGTAGAATGGAGTGGATAAGTAATGGAAAGAGTATTAGTTGCGGGTGCTACTGGTTATCTAGGACGATATGTTGTAAAAGCATTAAAACAAAAAGGATATTATGTAAAAGTGTTGGTGAGATCAAAAAATAAGTTAAATCAAGAAGGCCCCTATGCTTCTCCTTCTGTCTATGATTTTGTTGATGAAGTTGTGGTCGGAGAGGTTACTAGACCAGAAACAATTCAAGATGTATGCTCAGATGTTGATTTCGTTTTTTCTTCAGTAGGGATAACAAAACAAAAGGATAATTTAACTTTCATGGATGTAGATTTTAAAGGGAATCTTAATTTGTTAAGAGAAGCAGAACGAAGTAAAGTTCAACGCTTTATGTATATTAATGTCCATGGAGCTGAGCGATGTCCGTCTACTTTGATTAAAGCAAAGCAGAGCTTTACCAATGAACTGAAGCATAGTTCTATTCCGCATATTATAATTAATCCAACAGGGTATTACTCTGACATGACTGAATTTTTAGCCATGGCTAGAAAGGGAAGAGTTTTTCTACTTGGGAAAGGTTTGAATAAAATGAACCCCATTCACGGAGCTGACCTAGCTAATGTATGTGTTTCTGCATTTGGTAAAGAAAATTCCACCATTAAGGTTGGAGGACCGAATGTTTACACTTATTATGAGATAGCTGAATTAGCTTTAAAAGTAGTAAGTAAAAAAGAAAAAGTCACTACAGTTCCTGAGTGGCTAGTTAAATTTAGCTTCCCATTTTTGAGAATGATCAATAAAAAGCAATATAATTTATTCCTATTTTTCTTTTATATGATGACGCATGATGTTGTTGCTGAACCTCATGGTAAGATGGATTTAAAGTCCTATTTTGAAAGTGTTACTGAACAAGAGGGAAAAGAATGAAGAGTAGTCAAACAAAGCGAAACCTCATACAAGCAACCATCGATCTAATTATGGATTACGGCCTGGAAAAACTAACGATTAATAAGGTGATTAAACAGGCGCAAAGTAGTAAAGGCTCCTTTTATTACTACTTTTCCAATATTGACGACTTGATGAAAGAAACATTTTTATATACCTTAAATCATAGCCTTGTAGAGTTTTCTTACTGTAAGGAACAGTCATTTGAAGAAAATATCAATCAATTTGGACATTATCTAATTAAAACATCAAAGAAAAAGTCATCAGCACATGCAATCATGTTTTTATGGATATCAAAATGCTTCCAAGATGAAAACTATAAAAAGCAGTTTCAAGCAATGCGAAAGCAAATTATTGAAGAAAATACTGTTTCAAGGGAACTGCAGAAAATGTTTCAAGTCGATATAGAATGGCTTTATATGTGTGACATCATAATTATAGGTTTTCTCGTACATTGTGTTCTGCATGAAGATGAAGACGAACTTCTATCCATTTGGAAACAATTTGTTACGGTTATAATGTCGCATAAGAGCTAGAGATGGTTTAGTCAATCGAATACGACATTCTTCCACATAGCCTTGTTTAGTAAGTTAATTACTTTTCAAGCATAACGGCTTTTTATTTTATGATACAAAGATACGATTCATGAAAAGAATGTTTCAGTAATCAGTGTAATTGGGTGATAATCACTTGTCTAATTCCTTGCTAACGTTCGGGAATTAGACTTTTTTTATCTCTTAAACCCTTTTAACAGTGTAAGAAGGTATGTAATTTAAGTAGTAATAGCTTTAACTTTGCTAAAAACCCATAAAAACAAGAAAGAAGAAATCTATTATTAGTGAGCTTTGATTATTACTATTAGGATGTGGTGCCCTTGTTTGGAGTATTTTTTTCCTGATAAATCAAGGCATCTGAAGCATGTGCTTATCGCATTGTAACACGATATTTTCTCCTGCTAACCAAAAAAATAATAGATAAATGGAGAGAGAAGGATAAAAGGGATCAAGCACATTATCGCAATCCCCCCTTGTTTGTTTTCGTTTGCTCTCCATTCATGTCGCCCGTACAAATAACAGTGCCCAGCCACATAAAGTGATAAAAGAATGATGATCGATAAGTACATACTAGTCCCTCACCTCTTCAATCTTAGAGTCGTTGATCATTTTCCCAAATGTTAATCGTTTTAATTGATAATCAACATGTATAGCAGCATTGGGAAAAATTTTTTTATTCCAATCCCCTTTTTCATAAGCTGGTACATCTTTAAAAAACTTTCTAATATATAAGGACCAGTAGAATGGGTCAGATCCATAGGTTTCTTGGGACTTGGTAATTAATTGATTGGTTTTAGCCTCAATGGTTTGTTCAAATTTCTGAATAAGTTGATTTTGTTCATCTTGGTTTAAAGCATAATCAACCATACTAGGAATAGCGATTATTTCCAATTCAAATGGAACGACAACATCAATGGAAGCGTGATTAGCTTTATTATCATAATTAATATTCACCTTTGGCTCGGAAGATTGAGCATAATTAAAGCCGACTTGGTAGGTTGGTTTAATAGGATCTGGAAAACTTACGAACAACTCATCCATGTCGACCGTTTTGTCCAATATATTGCATAACCTCGTATCTTCGCCGGTAAGTGTGTCGATCATCATGCCCTCTTTAAAAACGGCAGAGCCCATGAATTGCGTGGGATTTCCTCCTTGTTTTGGGATTTCCCCCGCTAGATAATCGTGGTCTTTTTTTGTGTTTGTTTTATTTTCTTCCTTCATTGTGGTGGCATAAATGGCTAAAAATAAATCAGCATCCCCTTCCGTAATTTGAAAAAAACGGTGGATATCCGCGTCAGGTATTATCCCGGTTTGTTGTGCTCGTTGTAACATATATTGAAAATACTTATGTGGTCGAGTTTCCATGGTTGGCTTGTTTTTTTTTAAAAATTGGGAAGCGCGTTCTTTACTAACAACAATCTGAACGCTTCCTCTGATTTGTGGGATACGTGATGCAGATTGAATTACGCGGATAAAACCTTCTGATCTAGCTACTTCTTCGGATACGACAATGATTTTCATATGGTCTAACATAATTTTTTTGGTAACAAATGAGTTAGCTAAACTGGTTGCCGTAATAATATCGCTGCCTAAAATACTAACTGTCTCTTTCGGTTCTTCACTAGAACCAGCAGTAGCCATCGTTGACCCAACTTCAGGGTTAGCAATTTGAAAGGAAAACGTATAACTCCCCTTATCCTCTCCTTTATCAATACCAAGTGCAACAACATAGGATTGTTGTTCTAGCTCTATTTTGTCATAACAACTGGTTAACAAAGGTAAGGTGAAAAGGAAAAGAACCATCAATTTCTTGTATGTCATTGTTTCTTCAAATCTCCTTTCGCTAGAGCAACGATCCATAACAGAACCGGAAAGCTAATGAGTAATGGCGTAGTATAATTTAATAAAGCATCTCGAAATACCAGTTCATTCATAATTACGTTCTCTGGTATAATACTAATAATTAAATTGAAGAAACCAATAGGTAACAGCAAACTTTCGATATATTTAATATGAAAAAGACTAGCAAATATCCAGGTAATGATGTAAAGGTAAATGGTGAAGCGAATAAAACTCGCTAGAATCCAAAAAACCATAAAGAATGTTTCAATATTCGTTATAAAACTACCGATGTTTACATATTGGGTAAGATCATGAAATGGAAAAGACATTTTTTCAATTGAGTTATAATCATATGTAGTAGCATAAATAAAAAAGAAAGTAATCAATTGAGTAATGGAAAATAGCAATCCGATAATAACACCTTTACGAAAATAAGTTGTTTTCTCAAAAGAAGTATAGGCAATGGTAACAAGGAAAACTTCGTAAAAAAGCGACCCTTTTCGTACACCCTCCCACAATACATCTTGCATTCCAGTTCCGAAAAATGGGAATATCCGATCAACAACGATATCATTAGAAATTAAAGCAATTAAAACAACCGAAGAGAGTAAGAAAAATGGGAGTAATACTTTTGATACGAACCCAATAACTTTCCACCCTTTTTTAGCAGAAAAATAAACTACGATGAAAAAGATTAACGCTATTGTTATTCCAGGCGCTTCAGGAAAATATAATATTTTGATTTGAGAGACATAACTCTCATTACCTAATCCCATTAATAAAAAAGCACTAATAAAAATAAGTAAGCCAATAATTTTACTTCCCCAGCCCCCGAGAACTGTTTCCATCATTTCAATTAAATGTTTATCCTGGTATTTTTTTAATAAATAAAATAATAAGAAAAGTGATGGTAGAATAACAAGCAGAGAAATAAATGGTACATACCAAAAAGCATTTTGGGTTTTTTGCGTAAATAGACTAGCCGTTGAATCTGATGCTCTTGTAGCAATCAGAATAGACAGAATCGCAAACATTTCTCCAGTTTTTAATGTATCTGTTTGTTTCATTCCTTACACCTACTTTATTTCTTTCTCATATCTTTTGGCCGTAGCTGACCAGGACGGAAGTGTTCATTCCGAATGGCTTTGCGAAAAATTGTGTCTTTAGGAGATCTAAAGGTTGGTGCCACGGGCGATAGATAAGGCACCCCAAAGGATTTTAATGAAGCAGCATACATGATCCACAATAGAAGTGCCCCCATTAGTGTCAACATTCCCATAAAACCAGCTGCTATGATAAACATAAAACGTGTAATTCGTACCGTATAGTTAAGACTTACATCAGAGATAGCAAAAGAAGTTAGTCCAGATAAAGCAGATACAATAACAATAATCGGGCTAATGATATTAGCTTCTACTGCAGCTTGGCCGAGAATCAATGCTCCAACAATACCAATGGTAGGTCCTAGTGCAGAGGGAATTCGAATCCCAGCCTCGCGGATTAATTCAAAAGCAACTTCCATAATTAATACTTCAATGATTAATGGAAATGGAACCCGTTCTCGTGAAGAGGTAATCGCAAGCATTAAATCAAGTGGAATCATTTCACTATGATAGTTTGCTAAAGCGACATATGTTGCAGAAATCATCGTTGTTAAGTAAAACCCAATTATTCGCACAATTCTTGAAAAATTTCCAAACATAAACCGAGAATAACGATCTTCAGGACTTTGAAAAAACGTAAAAAATGTGACAGGTAAAATCAGACAGGCAGAAGAGCTATCCATTAACAACACAATATGTCCGTCTTCAATGTATGCAGCTGCATTATCAGGCCGTTCGGTATAATAGATACTCGGAAAAATAGAATATGGTCGTTCTTCTAAAAATTGCTCTAACAACTCTACATTTCGGACATTATCTGTATTAATATCTCGTAAGCGTTCTTCTACGTCCTGTAGTACTTCTTTATTGACTAAATCAGCAATATAGATAAGGGTGACATCTTGTTTGGACCTTTTTCCAACGGTAGAAGCTGTCGTAATTAATTGCTTGTCTCGAATTTGTTTTCGAATTAAAGAGATATTAACGTGTAGTGATTCGGTAAAAGCCTCTTGTGGTCCTCTTACAACACTTTCATTAGCAGACGGACTGACATTACGATGCTGAAACTGTGCGACATCCAAAGAGTAAGCAACCGCTTCGCCTTCAGAAAAGATCACCACTTTCCCACTGTTAATATGGTCAATTACTTGTTCTAACGTATCTATTATTTTAAAGCTTTCATTGGTTAGGACATTTTCGTAGGTTTCCCCGTCATGTTCTAACAATGGTCTCACAATTGCTTGTTCAATTTTATCGCTATTCACAATGGATGAGTAATAAAACAAATAGGCATTTTTTTTATTAAAATTAACAAATACGGTTCGATGACAAAAATCTTTATTTATTTCAGCAGAAAACAGTTGTTTCAAAGATTCAATTTGCTCTTTTGTATTTGGATTTATAGCGGTTTTTTTATTAGAATTTGTTTTTTTACTACGCGTCTTTTTTGACTGAATCATAGTTATCCTCCAACGAAGTGCTGTACCTAGTTTGTGAGAGAATGTATTTTTTATACTTTAAGAAAAAAAGCATAATAAAAAAGCATGACACTTAGATGTGTCATGCTTACATAAAAAAATAAGTTTAGGCTTTTTTCGTTGCTTCTAACTCAACATTAAATTTAACTTCTTTTCCAATCAATACGCCACCAGTTTCTAGCGTTGCATTATAGGTTAAGCCATATGCTTCCCGATTGATAACGCCGGCAGCACTAAAGCCAAAGACTTGGTTACCCCATGGGTCTTGCCCTTGTCCTTCGAAGGTGACGGTAAATGTTTCTGCATTTGTCACTTCACGAATAGTTAAATCACCAGCAATTTCATATTCATCTTCTGATTTTTTTGTTATGTTCGTTGATGTAAATACAATATTGGGATGATTCTCTACATCAAAGAAATCAGCTCCTTTAATGTGACCATCACGATCCTTATTACGTGTGTCTACACTACTTGCATCAATCGTAAATACGATATCAGCGTTTGTAAGATCTTCTGGATCAGCCTCAAATTGTACTTGGAAATCATGAAATGTTCCTTTTACTTTTGACACCATCATGTGTTTCACCGAGAAATCTATACTTGTGTGTGCCGGATCTACGTTAAATGTTTGTTTTGTCATTGCATACTCCTCCTTTGTTATTAAACAGTTACTTTATGTAACCGAGTATATATTAGTAATCAATTATGGTCAAGTAAATGTTTCTTAATAAAGAGAATGTTTAACGTTATTGTGTGTGGGTAAATGATCTATAGAACAAATAATTGGTAAAACTATTAAAAGGAGCGGATTTGTAATGAGTAAAGTAGCATGTGTCATAACAGATTATTTTGAAGATGTTGAATATACGGATCCTGCGAAAGCATTACAAGACGCAGGCCATGAAGTAGTAACTATTGAGAAAGAACATGGAAAAACAGTTACAGGAAAACAAGGTAATACTAAAGTTACCATTGATAAAGCAATTGATGATGTAAGCCCAAATGATTTTGATGCCTTATTAATTCCTGGGGGTTTTTCTCCTGACCAGTTACGTGGAGATGATCGCTTTGTTTCCTTCGCAAAAACATTTATGGATGAGAAAAAACCCGTATTTGCGATCTGTCACGGACCACAACTATTAATTACAGCTAAAGCACTAGAAGGTCGAACAGCAACTGGTTTTAAGTCGATTAGGGTAGATATGGAATATGCCAAAGCAAATGTAAAAGATCAAGAAGTGGTTGTTTGCCAAAACCAATTAGTAACTAGTCGTATGCCAGATGACATTCCGGCATTCAATAAAGAAATGCTTAACTTACTGGCTCAGTAATAGATAAAAAACTCGCTTTAACAAATGTTAGAGCGAGTTTTCTCTTGTTTATGCTCGTTTTTTAATTGTAAAGTTATCCTCTAGTAAGAGCCAATTTTGGGGAAAAGCTAACCCCAGTTTCCAATAGCTAATTCCTCGTAAATTCAATTCCTTAATTAAATCAAATTTTGCTTGAATCGATCGTGCATCTTCAAACCAAACTTCATGGTTATTTCCGTCTGCATCGGTGTAAAAAAAGTAGGGTGCTTGTGCTTGTTGGTCATACTCAATTGCTACATTATTATCTCGTGCTAAAATAATCGCTTGCTGTGGACTCACAGCACGCGCGTATTCTCCACCTGGTTCATAAGGTAGCGTCCAATCATAGCCATAAAGATTTTGCCCAAGCATGATTTTGCTAGCAGGCATTTCGGTTAACGCATATTCGACTACTTCCCGAACTTTATCTAATGGAGAAACGGCTAATGGTGGACCGCCACTGTATCCCCATTCGTAAGTCATTAGCACAACAAAGTCCGCTATCTCCCCATGTGCCGCGTAATCATGTGCTTCATACCATTCCCCTTTTTGTTCACTACTGGTTTTGGGAGCTAATGCTGTAGACATTAATAAGTTTTCTTGGGCTAAGCGATTTTTTGCTTTCCGTAAAAAATTATTATAGGACTCTCTTGCGGTAACTGGTAAGTATTCAAAATCAAAGTGAACATCTCTAAAACCGCCTGTTTTAGCGGTTTGGATAATGTTATCTAGTAATGTGTTTTGAACAGTTTCATCCGTAACAATTAGATTTCCAAGTTCCGCACTAAATGCCCCTTCTTCTAAGTTAGTCACGACAAGCATGAGTGTGGCACCGTTATTCGCAGCAATAGTAGGAAAATCATCTAATGGTGGTGGAATGAGGGTGCCGTCACGATTTACACGATAATTAAATGGAGCTAAGTAAGTTAAGTAAGGCGCAGCTTTTTTTGCTGCATTAACTAATGTTTCTGAAACGCTACCTCCAAGTGGTTCAATATAAGCATTGGACTCAATAGTTGGCTGAGGTAATTGAGGAATATATAAACGTAACCCCACAGAAAGGGTACCGTTTGGGTCGATATTATTAATAGTTGCTAATCGTTGATAGTCCAAGCCAAAAGATTGGGCAATACTATATAAGGTATCCCCAGGTTGCACATAATAAAATTGGCCAATAATGGGGATGACAAGGGATTGACCGACAACAAGTTGATTTGGGTTATCCAGTTCATTCGCATCTACTAATGCTTGATAAGTAGTACCGTATGTGTTTGCAATGGAATAAAGCGAATCCCCTGTTTGTACGACATGAATTTGCAAAGTAAGTTTCCTCCTTTTCGAAATTTTTACCTTTATTACTTTATGCGTAGTTAATAATGAACATGAATGTTTCTTTTTATTGACGTGATTTGGTACAATATTTTTAGGTTTATAACTATTAATGATGTATCGTTACAACCTAAGGAGACAAATGTTATGACAGACAAAGATTTTATGGAATTAGCGTTAGCCGAAGCAAACAAAGCAAATCAATTAGGAGAAGTTCCGATTGGAGCTGTGCTTGTGTACGAAGATAAGGTCATTGCCCAAGCGTTTAATTTAAGAGAGAGTTTGCAAACAACTGCTTCTCACGCTGAAATGCTCGTGATTGATAAAGCAAACGAGCAAATCGGTAGTTGGCGCTTAGAAGAATGTACTTTATATGTCACGCTAGAACCATGTCCAATGTGTGCTGGTGCCATTGTCCAATCGCGTATTCCTCGAGTCGTGTTTGGTGCTTATGATCCAAAAGCTGGTTGCGCAGGTTCCATCATGAATTTATTGCAAGATGATCGATTTAACCATCAAGTTGAAGTTGCTGGTGGAGTATTAGAAGAAGCATGTGGCACATTATTAACTACTTTTTTTAGACAATTACGGCAAAAGAAAACGCAACTAAATTCAAATAAAAATTACAAAAATTAACATCGGTAAAGGCTTGCATTTTTCATGAAATATAGCTATACTAGGAAATGCGCTTCAATAGCGTATATAAATAAGTTATCCAATTTGCCGTGCTAGGTGGGGAGGTAGCGGTGCCCTATACTCGCAATCCGCTATAGCGAGACGGAATTCCCGTCTGAGGTGGATAGCTTTAAGGTCTGCCATAAGGAATTGGTGTTGACGTTCGGGTCCTGCGCAACGGGAACCCGTGAATCCTGTCAGGTCCGGAAGGAAGCAGCAGTAAGCGGTATTTCTCGTGTGCCGCAGAGCAACCTGAACTGAGCCATGAACTTATGTAACGCTTGGAGCTATTGCATCGACGACGGGTGCACGGCGTTACCATACATAATCAAACCTCTTACCATAGGCGTAAGAGGTTTTTCTAACTTTATAAAAAATGCACATGTATTTTTTCCGTATTGTTCACATTATCGTTACTGTTCAGTTATAATAGAGAGGAATTCCCAAGAGAGGATCATGCGTAAATGAGCTATCAAGCACTGTATCGTGTGTGGCGCCCCAAAAGTTTTATTGATGTTGTCGGGCAATCACATATTACACGAACACTTCAAAACGCTATTTTACAAGAGAAGTTTTCCCATGCCTACTTGTTTTCCGGACCACGAGGGACTGGTAAAACAAGTGCAGCTAAATTATTTGCGAAAACCATCAACTGTAGACAAGCTCCAGTAGCTGAACCATGTAACCAATGTGATGCTTGCCTGGGGATTCAAGATGGTTCTATTTCTGATGTCATTGAAATTGACGCAGCGTCAAATAATGGTGTAGAACAAATCCGGGATATCCGTGATAAAGTAAAATATGCCCCGAGCGCTGTTAAATATAAAGTGTACATTATTGACGAAGTTCATATGTTGTCCATTGGTGCGTTTAATGCATTATTAAAGACATTAGAAGAACCGCCAAAACATGTCATCTTTATATTAGCAACGACAGAACCACATAAAATACCACTAACGATTATTTCTAGGTGCCAACGATTTGATTTTAAACGTATTACTCAACATGATATTATTGGTAGAATGGAAACAATTGTTGAAAAAGAACACATTTCTGTTACAAAAGATGCGCTGCATGCAGTAGCATTGGCCGCTGAAGGCGGTATGCGTGATGCGCTAAGCTTACTAGACCAAGCAATATCCTATAGTGAGGAACAAGTCGAGTTAGAAGATGTACTGGCAGTCACGGGCTCTGTGTCACAAGAGAAACTAACGGAAATGATGCAAGCTTTGTACAATAAAGATGCGCATCAGGGATTACAACTAGTAGATGATTTTATTCAATCAGGAAAAGATCCAGGGCGCTTTGTGTATGATGCCATCTACTTTTTACGTGATGTGTTACTTTATCAAAGTGCACCAGAATTAGATGTATTGGAACGAGCGATGGTCAGTGATTCTTTTCAACAGCTAGCCAGTACACTAGACTCGATTTGGATTCAAGAAGCGATCAGTGCATTAAATAATTGTCAGCAAGAAATGAAATGGACGAATAGCCCAAAAGTGTTTTTAGAAATTACGGTACTAAAATTAACTGAAAACAAAGCTCAATCACCAGAGGTAGTTAACACGATGACTTCTGAATCTGTAAACGTACTTACCCAACAAGTGGAGCGGTTGGCAAAAGAATTAGCAGATCTAAAACAAAACAAACCAGTGCAAGAAGCGCAAGAAAACAGACAATCGGAACCGAAGCGCAAACAACCGTCAACAAAAAGTCGGTTCAAAGTACCTTATGAGCGTATTAGACAGGTATTGGAACATGCTTCAAAGACGGATTTGAAACAAATTCAATCACAATGGGCAACTTTTATGCAACAGCTTAAAAAGCAAAATGCCCCAGCACATGCAACTGTCCAAGACAGTAAACCGAGTGCCGCTTCATCGGATGCTTTAATATTAGCTTTTAAATATGAAATACACTGTTCACTTGCTTTAGACCACCAACAAACGATAGAATCACTATTATCAAGTATTGTTGGAAAACAAGTGACAATCATTCCAATACCAGAAGCAAACTGGTTGGAGGTTAGGCAAGAGTATGTTCAGAAACAACGACAACAGCAAAGTGAAGATTCTGATGAACAAGAGCAAGTGGAGGAAGAAAAAGATCCACTAGTGGAAGAGGCACGAAAGCTTGTTGGCGATGATTTATTAGAAATACATGAAGATTAGTTATTATTTTAAGGAGGAATTACCATGCGTGGTGGAGGAAACATGAACAAAATGATGAAACAAATGCAGAAAATGCAAAAAGATATGATGAAAGCACAGGAAGAATTGCAAGAAATGACATTTGAGGCAACAGCAGGTGGTGGTATGGTCAAAGTTGTAGCTAACGGAAGCAAAGTAATTACAGGTATTGAAATTAATGAAGAAGTTGTTGATCCCGATGATGTTGAAATGTTACAAGACTTAATTATTACTGCAACAAACGATGTGTTAAAACAAGTAGATGATAAATCAAATGACACAATGGGACAGTTCACAAAAGGAATGAATTTACCCGGAGGTATGTTCTAGGAGGTAGTATTGTGTATTATCCAGAACCGATTTCAAAGCTAATTGATAGCTTTACTAAATTGCCAGGGATCGGACCGAAAACTGCGGTTCGACTGGCTTTTTTTGTACTAAATATGAAAGAAGACGATGTACTTGATTTTAGTAAGGCGTTAGTGAGTGCGAAGAGAGAGCTAACGCACTGTAGCATATGTGGTCATATTACTGATCAGGATCCTTGCTCCATTTGCCAAGATGAAACAAGAGATAGCTCCGTTATCTGTGTCGTCCAAGATCCTAAAGATGTAATTGCGATGGAAAAGATGAAAGAATTTAGTGGCCGCTATCACGTACTGCATGGCGCTATTTCTCCTATGGATGGAATAGGCCCAGAGGATATCAATGTGCCTACCTTGTTAAATCGATTAAAAGATGAAGAAGTAGAAGAATTAATTCTTGCAACGAACCCTAATATCGAAGGAGAAGCAACGGCAATGTATATCTCTCGTTTAGTTAAACCTTCTGGTATTCGAATCACACGAATCGCTCATGGATTACCAATGGGTGGCGACCTTGAGTATGCTGATGAAGTAACATTATCCAAAGCGATGGAGGGAAGGCGAGAATTATAAAGGAGATGTCAGTGAATGCCTTTTCGTAAAAAAATAAAAAAACAGCATGTCGATCAAAATCTTCTACAAGAGATTTTTCGTTTAAAAAATGAGTGGATGAAAATAAAAGATATAATTGATCGAAGTGTAGAACCTAGTGAATTCGGTTTATATGAATTGAAAGTAGCAGAAGCTAAGTATTTTTATTTATTACGCGAAGCAAGACACCGTGGAGTTAGCGCCCGTTAAAGCTTGTTCTAATTTTCTTCCTCTTTTCATAAGTTTGTATGGAGAACGTGGAAGGGAGGAAGGAATATGAATGCATCTTTTGTAATTATCGGGATCATAGCATTAATTGTATTACTGTTAGTAGTAGGTGCCCCATTAAAGCCCATGCGCTGGCTTATGCATGGAACTGTCAAACTAGTGATAGGTGTCTTGTGCTTGTTCTTTGTTAATATTTTTGGTGCTTCGATTGGATTGCACTTACCGATAAATTTTTTCACTGCTGCGATGATTGGTTTTTTAGGAATCCCAGGTTTTGCATCACTCACAGCATTACATTTATTTATATTCAATTAAAAGAAGTCTTTCTATATAGAGGGCTTCTTTTTTATATGTTTAACAATTGGGAGTTCGTGCTTGTGAGGTTAGACAATTAGAACTTTCTCCAAAAGGTTTCATCACTTTTTCAATAGTTTTTTTAAATTAATCCTTTACAACCTATGAATAAGCATGCTATAGTTACAAACGTTGCTCTTCAAAAGGCAACTGTTCAAGAATTAATTAATTTTTACTTTTTTGAAAATAACTATTGATTTTTTTTTGAATACATTATATAATTTATTAGCTGTCGATTTGAACAGCAGTTGTTTTCTTGAAAAACACTTTTTGAAAAACATATTGACTTTTGATTAAGTTAAGTGTTACAATATAGAAGTTGTCGATAAAACAACGCAATGTTTTTTGATCTTTGAAAACTGAACAAAACAACCAATATGGTAAGAAGTAACATGCTAGTCAAGTTATGAGTAAAGACATCTCATAAAAGCACATTAGGT
>NZ_QNRI01000004.1 GCF_003315295.1 Paraliobacillus ryukyuensis
GTGACACGTGCAGCTGACGAATACTAATCGATCGAGGACTTAACTAAATAACAAAAGTGGAAACGACCACAACAGTGGGAGTTGAAACTGGATGAAATTCTAACGTTTGATACCCTTGTCTTTCTTATCTGGTTTTGAAGGTACATACCTTTGAAAATGGTTTACAGACTAACTTCGCCACATCGTGTGGCAACGTCTGCATGACCTTCATCATGAAGGCCTAGTGACAATAGCGAAGAGGTCACACCTGTTCCCATGCCGAACACAGCAGTTAAGCTCTTCAGCGCCAATGGTAGTTGGGGCTTTGCCCCTGCGAGAGTAGGACGTCGCTAAGCAAAAAAAGACTTCATTGATTTAATCAATGAAGTCTTTTTTTTGTACTAGAACTTTGGATACTTTACGTTCTATACTAAACGTGGTGGTGTCTTCTGCTCTATCAAGTTTGAATAGAAACAAAAAAATACACGTCTTCCCCTCTTTTGTTCCCCTAAAGCAGAGGTAATATGCGAGACTCCTGCGGGAACAGCAAATGTTTTCGATGGGACGAGTAATCGCAGTCCCACGAGCCGAAGATCCACTTGGTTAAGCGGCTAGAAGTTAGACGAAAACCGTCACGTCCTGTGACAACGTCTAACTGACCCACGTCCTGTGTGCCCGAGGCCGTGCCCGAGGAAAGCGAGTATATTTCCCCTGCGGTTCAGGTGCAAGTATGATTAATAATGTAAGTGTAATAAAAGAGATGGTGGAGTGAAAATCACACCACCACATTTGACAGAGAACCAAAAATTATCCCAAGATAAAGTCAAGTAGATTGGCTAAACAATGATAAATAGATTCACCGATCTCAATCTATACGTAAGAGAATGGCTCACACAATCGCGCTAAAAAACAAAAAAGGCAGGAATAGTAATATCCTGCCACATAAAAAACGACTATTAAAGTACTTCCCATGCTGCATTCATGCCAGCAATACGTCCTGTTACTAATGCAGAAGTGATATTATAACCACCAGTATAACCGTGAATATCTAAAATTTCGCCTGAAAAGTAAAGACGGTCCATTTTTTTTGATTGCATCGTATTAGGGACAATTTCTTTAATAGAAACACCACCGCCAGTAACAAAGGCTTTTTCCATTGGAAGACTGTCATGGACTTGAAAGGAAAATGCTTTTAAATCATGGATAAACTGCTCAATCTTTTCCCGGGAAATATTGGCTGCTTTTAGATCAGAAGCAATCTCATTTTTATTAAGCAAAAAGTCAAGATATCTTTCTGGTACATATCCTTTTACAATGTTTCGAAATGCTTTTTTCGGCGTATCATTGGTAAGCCTCATTATTTCATCCAGTAGTGTTTGCTCCTTTTGATCAGGATAACAATCAATTTCCATGGCAACTGCGTCAGCACCTTTATGGAATTCTTTAACCACGTATTGAGAACAACGGAGGGTGGCAGGCCCAGAAATACCAAAATGGGTAAAAAGCATATCCATTCGATGAGAAACGATTTTTTTTCCTTTTGGATTCATTACTGATAGCGAAACATTGCGAAGTGCTAATCCTTGTAGTTGTTTTTCTTTAATAAAAGTTTCGTTTGATTTTAGCGGTACTTCTGTGGGGTATAAATCAGTGATCGTATGGCCGGCCATCTTCGCCCATTTATAGCCATCCCCAGTCGATCCAGTGTGTGGAACGGCTTTTCCTCCTACAGATATGATAATCGCTTTCGTATTAATTTTCTCGCCATCATCTAATATGATTGTATGTTGATCTGATTGATAATGGATCGCATCAACCACTGTACTCTTACGAACTGTGACATTTAAATCTTCTAAACGAGTTAGTAAAGCATTGACAACATCTTTGGCTTGATTACTTGCAGGAAACATCCGGCCATGATCTTCTTCTTTTAGTGCTACCCCCAGATTTTCAAAAAAATCAATAATATCGTAATTGTTAAATACTGAAAAAGCACTATATAAAAAACGCCCATTTCCTGGTATATGCTTAATCAACTCATCCTGTGGAAGTCGGTTTGTGACATTACATCGTCCGCCACCTGAGATAGCGAGTTTTTTTCCTAATTTCTTTCCTTTATCTATTAAAAGTGTGGAAGCTCCTTGTTCAGCAGCAGCGATTGCTGCCATTAATCCAGAAGGTCCTCCACCTATCACAGTAACTTGGTGTTCCAAAATATTCATCCTTCCTTTATCCTGCTTAAAAATTATTTAAGCTGTTCGTTCATTATTTGACCCTATTAGCTAGAGCTAAACTTATTTTATCGCAATCAATGTATGACTAGGTTATAATCAACTTACATCATATATGAAAATTAGGTTTTTGTGAATAATGTTCTGCAAATATTAAAATTCAATGTCAAATAGTGGCTGATCTTGTTATCTATGATAAAATAATACCATTCGATAATTTGAAGGATTAAGGTGAAGAAATGTCAAAATCAACAATATTACGTGGCACACTATTACTGACAGGTGCAACGTTTTTATCTAAATTTTTAGGAATGATCTATACTATTCCCTTTGAAAGCTTGGTAGGAGCTTCAGGGGCTAAATTATATGGCCTTGCTTATGGTCCGTATACCATTTTTCTTAGCTTGTCTACCGTGGGTATTCCACTAGCTGTATCTAAATTTGTTTCTAAATATAATTCACTAGGGGATTATAAAACAAGTATACAGATGTACAAGTTAGCCCTAAGGTTTATGTTAGTTACTGGTATTGTAGCCTTTTTAATTATGTTTTTAGGGGCAGACTTGTTAGCTAAACTATATATTCCTAAAGAAGCAGTAGGAATTACAGAGTCTGATGTATCCATGGTATTGAAAATGCTTAGTTTTGCATTACTTATTATTCCGATCATGAGTATTACCAGAGGGTTTTTTCAGGGAAATGAATCCATGGGGCCTACCAGTATCTCACAAATTGTAGAACAAATTGTTCGTATTGGTTTTTTACTAGTAGCTGTGTTACTTATTATAAAAGTCTATAATGGCTCAACCACATTAGCTATAGGGTTTGCAACTTTTTCAGCTTTTATTGGTGCAATTGCCTCAGGAATTGTTCTAATTTGGTATTGGAAAAAACGAAAACCATATATTGATCGACAATTAAATCAACAAGTAACGACTTATAAATTATCAACACGTATGATGTTTAACGAGTTATTTCGTTACGCGGGTCCGTTTGTAATTGTTGGTTTAGCTATCCCGCTTTATCAACAAATCGATGCCATCACATTTGAACGGACAATGATTTCTATTGGTCTTACAAGTAGTAGCTACATTGACAATGCATTTTCTACTATTAATTTTTATGGCCATAAATTAGTCATGATTCCGATTACATTAGCGACAGGGATGTCATTAGCTTCGCTGCCTACATTAACAAAGTCATTTGTCGAGAAAAATCGTGAACAGTTATTTAAGCAGATTAATCAATCCTTACAGGTTGTTTTGCTCTTAGTTATTCCAGCTGTTTTAGGAATGTCTGTACTTTCTTCGGAAGTGTGGGGGGCGTTTTATGGCTTAGATAAGTATATCAACTTAAATGCCTCTTTATTAGGCTGGTATGCACCAGTAGCATTGTTTTTTGGATTATTTTCAGTTACAGCTTCCATACTTCAATCTATTAGCCAACAAAACTATGCAATAATCAGTTTAATTGCTGGTTTATTACTAAAAGGGTTATTAAATATTCCTTTTATGCATTTATTTGAAGCAAAAGGTGCCATTATTGCTACACTTATCGCATCATTTGTTACAGTACTACTTAATATCATGAGAATTAAATTAGCTATTCAATTTTCTTTACGCCAAATAACCAAAAGAACAATACTTATCGGTATTTTTACAGCCATAATGGTGCTTGTTGTTTTATTGTCTAAATGGGTATTGCAGTTTTGGATCAGTTATACTGATGGTAGATTAGCAAGTATTGCGATTCTTACAGTAAGTGTCCTTGCAGGGGCAAGTGTTTATTTATGGCTAAGCTATGTGTCGACCTTGTTGGAACATGTCTTGGGCAGTAGAATTGGATTTATTGATCGATTGTTTAAGAGAAAAAGAGCATAAAAGGAGAAATAAACATGCGAATTGATAAATTATTAGCAAACGAAGGATTTGGCAGTAGAAAGGAGGTAAAACAACTCCTTAAGCAAGGGGGTGTATTGAAAAACGAGACAGTAATTAAAGATGCCAAGACTCACATTGATCCAGAAAGTGATACGATTACTGTTTTTGGTGAACCTGTGGACTATAAACCTTTTGTCTATTTTATGTTACATAAGCCAGGTGGAGTTATTACAGCGACAGAAGATAACCGAGAAGAGACCGTTATTGATTTGCTAGAACCAGAAGATCAATTACGTGAACCATTTCCAGTTGGACGTTTGGATAAAGATACTGAGGGATTGTTGCTAATTACAAATGATGGGAAGTTAGCACATCAATTACTTTCACCTAAAAAAAATGTAGGTAAGACTTATTATGCAAAAATAAATGGAAAGGTTTCACAAACTGATGTAGAAGTGTTTCAAAATGGTGTTCGCTTAGATGATGGCTATATAACAAAACCAGCAGAGTTACAAGTGATTACAAGTGATACAGAATCCGAAATCTATGTTACGATTACAGAAGGTAAGTATCATCAAATCAAACGAATGTTTGAAGCGGTTGACAAATCTGTATTGTATCTGAAGCGATTAGCATTTGGAAGTTGGGAGTTAGATTCCACGTTAGATAAAGGAGAATATCGTGAATTAGGTGATGAGGAAATTGATTATTTGAAGCAACTTACGACAAAAAAATAAGCTGACAATTTTACATCAAGTCAGCAATTGTATATGAAGATATAATTATTTACGAAATTTTAACTTTCTTATTCGTAACTTTCCATCTTCCCCGATTGGGACTCATAACTAGGCCGTTATACTCTAACACATTGAGGTCTCTTTGCACGGTTCGATCAGTGATTCCAAATTCATCTGCAATCTCTGTTGTGGTGACAGAACCATTTTCTTTGATAAATAAGTAAACAGCCTTTACACGAGTAAGCATACGGGTTGTTGATTGCTTCAAAAAACCACTCCTTAATGATGTCATTAGACTTGTGGTGATGCCAAATATTGAAGTCAATTATATTCTACACTTTTTCAGAATATTTCGCTAGTCATTCGATGTATTTTACATATTCTTAATCTTGGTCATTTTTTTGTATAATAGGGAGAAAGGAGCAACGATAATCAGTGTTTATTCTTAGAAGGTTAATGCAAAAACTTATAAAAATTAATAACAGTTTATTATTCACTACTACCATTATTCTTGTAGCACTGACTAGCTATCTAATTGTTGTGGTTGAACCAGAGACTTTTCCAAGCATGTGGGATGGTTTTTGGTGGGTAATGACAACTGTTACAACAGTAGGGTATGGGGATTATTCACCAGTGTCCGTCGGCGGTCGAATGGTAGCGTTATTTTTATACATCTTCGGTATTGGTGTTGTAGGTGTGATTATAGGAAAAGTCGTTGATGGATTAGCTGCATTTAGAAGAAAAAAAGAGGCGGGAGATATTGTGTTTAAAGAAAAGCAACATTATATTATCATTGGTTGGTCAAAGAAGGCTTCATTTGCCATAAAAGAGATGCTGGATACGTCAAAGGATATCGAAATTGTAATCATTGATGATCTTGAAAATGCTCCTATCTTAGAAGACAATATTCATTATATAAAAGGGAATGCTTCTGATACGGCGACTTTAAAGAAAGCGAATGTTCAAGAAGCGCATTCCGTATTGGTATTTGCAGATGATATGATAGAGGATGATCAATTAACAGATGGGAAAACATTGTTAATCGCTTCAGCCATCGAATCTATTGCTCCAGATGTCCATACGATTGTGGAAGTAATGGAAGAAGAACACATTAAAAACTTTGAGTATATGCAAGTGGATGAATTCATTGTGTCCACTGAAACAGTCTCTTCCTTGTTTGTTCGTTCAGCGTTTCGTAAAGGTCTCTCAAGTGTGTATGGACAACTTTTAAGACGAACAAAAGGTGATGATTTATTTTATGTTGCTAAATCAGACAGGTGGAACACCTATCGAGATGCATTTGAAGAATTATTATCTTATGGAGCTACTTTGATAGCTGATGGAGCCAATTTAGGTATTAATCGTATCCTAGACGAGACAATCCCAAGCAATGCGCAATTATATGTTATCTGTGATAAGGATGCAATAAAAACCATTTATACTAAATTAAATTCGTAATTAGGAGGGTTTTATGACAGAGAATGCACACTACTTTTTGGCGATTCCGTTACCGCACCATATCAAGGAGTGGGTCCGAAAGCAACAAAACTTATTTTTAAATTATGGTAAATTAACGTACAAACATGTCGTAGACTCTGCTGATTTTCATATTACGTTAAAATTTCTTGGTGCGATGTCTCCAACTATAATAGATGAATTAATGAACGTTTTAAAAATACAAGTAATTAGCTCTCCTTTTCAGCTCACTATTGGCGGAATCGGTTTTTTTGGATTAGAAAATCATCCAAGAGTAAGTTGGCTGAACGTAGAAAAGAACGAAGCATTGATTAATCTATACAATCAAATTGAACAAGTAACATTAAACAATGGTTTTCAACAAGAAAAAAGAGCATATCAACCTCACATCACCTTAACCAAAAAGTGGGTGAAGGGCGATTTCGACCCCAGTACTTACGAGGAAGTGCAACAGGTGATTAATGAAATAAAGTCCATATCTGTTACACAAATGGTATTGTATCAAGTAAAACCACAATTAACTCCTAGGTATCAATTGGTTGATACAATACGCTTTTAGCCAGTAATTCAACTCATATTCAGGTGGTGCCAACATGACACAATTAATTAAGTTAGAAAACTATATTTCTAGATATGAGAAAGATCCTTTTCATTATCCAGGTCAATTTATTCGTTTAAAACAAGAAAACTGGAAAAAATTAATCATTCAATGGGAATTGCAAAAAGAACAAGATATGCTGCCAATTACAGAAGAAAAAGAGGAAGACATGCCTGTATCTAGATGGAAGAAATTTTTTCAACGAAGAGAACAAATGGAAGAAACTACAGATGATGCCTTTACATTACCAACATCAAAGCAGGATTTAAAACAATATTTTTTAGATACACTACTTCCTTTTCAGTTAAGATGGGCTTCTACAACGATAAATGAAATGTCATTTTTAGATCGTTATTATTATGAAGATTTAACCTTGCGTTATTTTTTACAACGTTTTCCGGATACGTTCTTTTTATTATATAATCCAGTATTTAAATTAAAAAATGCTACAATTGACGCAGAGATTATCTTAATCACGCCGGTTGGTATAACGATTATATCCATGATTGAACGCCCTTCTTCTGTCAAAATTATTGCTGGAGATGATCGAACCTGGTACACAGAAGAAAATAATATTCAAACTAAATTTTTAAGCCCTATACTTGGTTTGAAGCGTACGGAAACCGTAATAAAAAGCATCTTAGGAACAATTGATACAGAATTTCCTGTAAAAAAAATTGTCTTGTCTCGAACGAATGATATGGAATTTCAGATTGAACCTTACTTAACACAATTTATTGGCAAGGGTCAGCATGAAACTTGGTTGCAAGAACAAAGAAATTTAGTCTCCCCATTAAAATACACGCAACTTAAAGTGGCGGATGCGTTATTGAGCCACTGCGATTCTGTAGCTGTTAAACGTCCAGAATGGCAGCAAGAGGAAATGGATGATTTTTCACCATTAAATTAATAAATTTTTTTCTTGATATTTCACCCTAACATGCGTTAATCTTAATTTATCGCTCTTTTTTTGAACGTAGGTAAAAGAAACAATGATTGAGAAGAATGGAAGGTGAAAGACGTGCAACATATTCTTGGAAAAGAATGGACAATAGCTTCTGCTGGTGGCTCAACAGGCGAAGCTTATTATGCACAAAATCAAAATAAACGTCTTTTTCTTAAACGTAATTCTTCACCATTTTTGGCTGTTTTATCCGCACAAGGGATTGTTCCAAAACTTGTTTGGACAAAACGACTTGAAAATGGGGATGTAATTACTGCGCAAGAATGGTTAGAAGGGAAAGCGTTAAACCCAGAAGAAATACAACATCCAAAAGTAGCAAATTTGTTAAGTAAAATACACCATTCAACCGAACTATTAGATATGTTAACACGAATGGGGAAAAAACCAATTGATCCATCAAATATGTATAAAACCCTTATGCAAAAGTTAAAGATGGTAACAGAAGACGTAATGCCTCTAATCGTGCATCAAGCGCTTAACTATTTATCTCATAATATGGACGAGTTACACCAAGCAAAGCAGATGGTTTGTCATTGTGATTTAAACCATAACAATTGGATGGTCTCTCACTCTGGTCAGTTATATCTCATCGATTGGGATAATGCTGAGATTGGTGATCCAGCTTTGGATTTAGGGATGTTGTTACATTGGTATATTCCTGAATCAGACTGGGACGAATGGCTTGATAACTATGGAATAGATAATAATGTACACTTGTTTATTAGAATGCACTGGTATATGATCATGGAAAAACTTAAATCATATGCAAGTAATCGAGTGAAAAAAAATGAAAAAGAAGCCGCTCAGCAATTACAAGAACTCGAACGACTTCTTAATCGAGCAATTAGCTATAAGAAGTAGGAATGTGCTGTAACCAATTGGTAATATTGGTTTGGTTTGATTGGATATGTTGCTCTAAATTCTGAGCAATTTCACCTTGACGACCATAATTATATATTTCAGGCAATACTTGCATTAAATACTGATCATCTACTGCTTCATTAGCCATGAGAGACTGAACTAATCGTTTAATTTGTTGATATTCTGCAACACTCCCGCAGCAATCTTCAGCTTGTTCACTTAATAGATCAGCTAAAAGATTTAATTGATTGTAAGCATTTAAAGTCATTGGTCATCACCACCTTTGACTATATTTTTTGTTAGGAATCATATATTATACTTGTAAAAATTCACTAAGAATAATCCTTTAAAAAGGAGAAAAATTATGCGTGCAAGATACAAACCCTGGGCAGATGATTATTTAAAAGAAAATAACAATATTGTTGTTCCAAATCCAAGTGACTACAAAGGAGATTGGCAAGCGAAGTTTACCAATCATGCCCCAATACATTTAGAAATCGGTACAGGAAAAGGTCAATTTATTATGGGAATGGCGCAACAATTCCCAAACGTAAATTTTATCGGAATTGAAGTGGTGCAAAGCATTTTGGTTAGCGCTGTCCAAAAAGTAGTAGAAGAACAACCAGGCAATGTTTGTTTCATTAGTGACGATGCAGATAATGTTACGGACATTTTTGGAGAGAATGAAGTAGATAAAATCTATTTGAATTTTTCCGATCCTTGGCCTAAAAATAAACATGCTAAAAGAAGATTAACTTACAAAACGTTTCTAGAACAGTATCAATCCATTCTTAAGCCGGGTGGAGAAATCGTTTTGAAAACCGACAATATGCATCTTTTTGAGTATTCGTTAGTGAGTTTTTCTCAATTTGGTATGGAACTTGAAGAAGTAGTATTAGATCTGCATGAATTCAATGATCCTACCAATATAATGACAGAATATGAAGAAAAATTTTCTGCCAAAGGACAACCAATTTATCGTTGTCGTGCAACATTTGTTTAAAATAAAAGCACAGTGCATTCATATTAGCACTGTGCTTTTACTTTGAGTATCAATTATTTTAACGTTCAAATTTTAATAAGTTACGATTTTATTAAGGTTGTACATTTTCATTGCTTGTTTTATTAGGCAGTTTCGTTTACATCAATGATAGAACCTGTATGAGCATCTACATAAAATTCGTACTGTTTGTTAAGCTCATCAATCGTACGTGTAATTCCACCACGATAAACCATGTAAGTTAAATTATTTTTCGATACTTCCTCTGGCTTCATATAAATCCACGAGCCACTCACAGGGCCTTCTTGTTTAAAAGCTTCCTTAGCTAATTTTAGTGCATTTTCCGGTTTAACGAATTGTTGTGACATTTGATCACGAATCGTATACCCAATCAATACTCCAACTCCAGCTGCGCCTAAAAGCTTTTTCCAATTCATTTTTTCACCTCAATTGTTTAAAGTATAAATTTTCTTCACTATTATAACATACATCCATTATATACTTTGACTGGACCTTTTAATCATTAGTATAACTGATATATACTAAATCGCAAAATATTCTGCAACATGAATTAGTGGAATCCATCATAATAGTCCGTTACAATAAAGATATGGTTAATACTTGGGAGGTCTTACATATGGAAACAGAAACAAAGCAGTTATTTCAAACGTTAACTGAATTACAAGGAGCACCAGGAAATGAACATCTTGTCCGATCGTTTATGCGTGAACAACTATCAAATTACGCAGACGAGATGATCCAAGATAACCTTGGTGGTGTGTTTGGTGTAAAAAATGGCAGTGGCCCAAAAATTATGGTGGCTGGTCACATGGATGAAGTTGGCTTTATGGTTACACAAATCACCAATAATGGAATGTTGCGTTTCCAACCATTAGGTGGTTGGTGGTCACAAGTTTTACTTGCACAACGTGTACAAATAATGACAGACAATGGTCCGATTGTGGGTGTAATTGGTTCTACACCCCCACACAATTTGACACCTGAACAACGGAAAAAACCTATGGATCAAAAAGAAATGCTTATTGATATTGGTGCTGATGATCAGGAAGATGCAAAACAAATAGGTATTAAGCCTGGGCAACAAATTGTCCCAATTACGCCTTTTACTCCAATGGCAAATGAGAAGAAAATATTAGCAAAGGCATGGGATAATCGCTATGGATGTGGATTAGCAATTGAATTATTAAAAGAACTACAATCTGAAAAACTGCCTAATCAATTGTATTCCGGTGCGACAGTTCAAGAAGAAGCGGGACTGCGCGGGGCACAGGTAGCAGCCAATATGATTCAACCTGATATTTTCTACGCGTTAGATGCTTCTCCAGCAAATGATATGTCAGGGGACCAAAAAGAATTTGGACAGTTAGGTAAAGGAGCACTCTTACGTATCTTTGATCGTTCCATGATTACACATAGAGGTATGCGTGACTTTGTACTTGATACGGCTGAATCAAAAAATATCCCTTACCAATACTTCATTTCTCAAGGGGGGACAGACGCAGGAAGAGTACATGTGGCTAATGAAGGAATTCCTTCAGCTGTTGTTGGTATTGCTTCAAGATATATTCACACACATGCATCCATTATTCATGTGGATGACTATGCTGCAGCGAAAGCATTAATCATTGAGTTAGTAAAGAATACCGATGCAAACACGGTAGAACAAATTAAGAATAATGGTTAATAATAAGAAAAAGGGGGGATACCCTCTTTTTTCTTTGATTAGATACATGTTTGGAAAAATACATTCTCAAGTGAGGTAATCGTATGGAAATTATCATCGGTTCGCAAAATCCTGCTAAAATAAATGCGGTGCAAGAAGTGTTTTTAAATGCTAACGTTATTAGTAAAGACGTGCCATCCAATGTGGGTGCTCAACCAATTTCTGATGAAGAAACCATGCAAGGCGCCATAAATCGTGCAAAACACTCGGCTAAACTTAAAGAAAATGCCTGTGGAATTGGATTAGAAGGGGGAGTAACAAGAATTAAGGAACAGGTCTTTCTATGTAATTGGGGAGCCTTAGTAGATCGGTTTGGTGAAGTATATGTAGCAAGTGGTGCACGTATCCCTTTACCAAAAGAGATTGTATTGGAATTAGAAAAAGGGAATGAACTTGGTGACATTATGGTAAGCTATGCAAATAAACAGGATATTCGAAAAAAAGAAGGTGCGATCGGAATTCTCACTAATGAAACAATCTCTCGAAAGGATATGTTTGTCCATGTTGTTCATTTACTTAAAGGACAGTATGCATATGGGCAAAGCAGAAATTAAAGAATATTACATACACTTAAATAAAATGAGTTTTAAGCGTTAAAAGAAAAAATTGTGAACTTATTCATATACACTTGTCAAATCTTGAATTCGTAGTATTATAGGTAATGGTTAAATTGTACTATAAAGGAGGATAACAATGAATCGAGTTGTAACGGTAATCAGTTTATTTACTATTGCTAGTTTGTTTGTTCTAATTGGATGTGGACCTTCACAAGAAGAAGCTTTATCAGCGGTAAAAGAGAACGCTAGTACTGTATTTCATGAAGAACCATTACAATCAAATGAGCAGTTTGATAACTTTTCTATATATATTCCAGATGGATACAACGTGGTTGATGAGTCTAAAAGTAATCTTATTTTAGAAAGTGGTAACCAGACGTATATTCTGTTCTATAATGCTTTGGAGTCTACAACAAGTCAGTTAAATTATCAGGCTGCTGAATCTAATGGTAATAATGAGTTGTTAGAAGCTTTTGAAACGGAAGAACGTTTTGGTTATGTCAGAGTAACAGGATTAGATAAAGATTATGAATTACAAGTTGGTATTGGTGGTGTCAAGATTACCACTCAAACAACGTTATCAAATATGGCAGAAGATGTAAAAGAGATGATGCAGATGGCAAATTCAATGGCATATTCTGATCAAACGGAATAAGTATATAGTATGGTTGCAGGCAGTAGGATACTTTAAAATAAGAAAGCAACCAAAAAACAAACGATAAATCGATTAGGTTCGATTTATCGTTTGTTTTTATATCATGCACTTTTAATTATTCTTCTTTTTTTTCACTATCTTCATTGCTGATTTGTTCTTCATAATCTTCTGGGGATTCACTGTAATGATCTTCTTCTACTTCATCTTCTTCGATTTGTATTGGTTCTTCCATAGTAGCTGTTATTTCATTTTCACTAGTTACTGAAGAAGGTTGATTTGTCTCAGCGAATGCTTCATTCGTAGGATTATTCTCCTCTTGCTCTGTGATAGCTACTTGATCGTCTAAAGTAGTATGGTTACCTTGGATAATAAATTGTTGAACTTCTTCAGCCAATGTTTGTGATAAGTCTTGTAAGTTCATAGCAGAACGATTAACTTCATCGATCGCCTGAGCTTGAGATTCACTTGAAGCAGCCACTTCCTGAACAGTCGCGACGGACTCTTCAGATATCGTACGAATTTCTTGTAGTCGTTGTTCCAATGACCCATTCGCATCATCAACATCTCTTATGGCAACTTGTACATGATCTAATGTTTGATTTATGTTATGAATATGATCGGTAATTTTATTAAAGGCAAATTTGGTATGATCAACTGCCTCACTTTGGGTTTCTTGATAGGTCTCAAATTGCGCAGCTTCGCTTGATAAGCTCTCCATCTGCTTACTCATGTGATCAATCAGTTCATTAATTTGTTGTGCTTCTGTTTTTGAACGTTCTGCGAGTTTTCGAACTTCTTGTGCAACAACGGAAAACCCTTTGCCACTTTCTCCTGCTCGAGCTGATTCAATGGCTGCATTTAATGCTAATAAGTTTGTACTATCTGCAATATCTTCAATCGCTGAAACAATTTTTGTAATCTCTTTGGTTTGCGAAGCAGTTTCTTTTACTTTATTAGTTAGATTTGTAGCAATTTCCATGAATGATGCAGAAGTTTTTTCTAGCGTATCCACAGTTTTGGTTCCTTGATTACTCTCCTCCATTGCCCCGCTTAATTTAGTGGAAATATCATTGGTTGCTTTTGTTGTGTTGTTAATTTTATTGGCTACTTCTTTAATGAAGTTCGTGCTATCTTCAATTTGATTTGCCTGTTCTTGTGCGCCTGAGGATACTTGGTTTATCGCTACATTAACTTGTTCTGTTTGTGCTGCAGATTGTTGGGACACTGCAGCCAAGCTGGTTGAAGATTCATTTAACACTTCCGATGCGTCACGTACTTTGATCATCGATTGTTCCATTTTTTCAGTCATCTGGTTAAAGGTTTGTCCTAAAGTTGATAATTCATCTTGAGTAGAGATTGGCACACGGTAAGATAGATCACCATCGCCTATTTGACGTGCCCCATCTGTCAAGGTTTGAATAGAATTTGTTATTCGTCTGATTAAATAAATACCAGTAACAATAATAGCCGCAAGAGCGATTAGTCCTGTGATACCAAAGACAATCATCATGATTCGGAAAGAAGTTAGTTGATGAGATTGAATGTCATTATTTAAATTCGTAACGATTTCAGCTACATCGGTTACATTCGCAGTTACTTCTGTAGTAGCAGATTCAAACTTCCCTCGCAATTCTTCTGCTTGTGTTAAGGTTCGTCCAACCGTGGATAAAGCTTGGTCATAACGCAACAAGCCGGTCTGAAAAACGCGATCGTCTTTTTCTGCTAAATCAGACTGATTTACCGCTTCTTTTAAAGCTGCAATACTTTCGTCCATATTTTGCGTGACTTCTTCACTATTTTTATTCAAGAATGATTGTTCCAGAATTTTAACTTCTAGTAAAACATTTGTTAGAGCTGGGTTATTCTCTGCCGTGACAAGTTGATAAAACTGCTCATAATAATCTTGAATTGTCTTTTTTAACCCTTGGTCATTAGTAAAACCAATTGTTCGATACATGCTGACCATTGATTCTAGTTGTTCTAAATATGTAGTTGCATTTTGGTAAATGGTTTGGTATCTATTGGCTATTTCAGGATAAGTATCATAAGTCTTTGAAAGTTGAGTTGCTTCTTCTTGAATACCAGTCATAGCTGTTCGAATGGCTTCGGCATTTTCGTCAGTAGGATTTGCGTAGAATCGTTCTTCCGCTTCCCGAATGGTGGCTACATCATAATTGATTTGTTCACTAGCTATTAAAGCCTCTTGAAGTTGCTGTGTTTCTTTGCGTGCTTGGTTTTGATTAATAAAAAAATAAGTGGTTAATCCACTTAAAATAAAAATACTGACTACGGATATCAACAAAATTAACCGTAATCTTCCACTAATCGTCTTCATTTAACTCCCCCTCAGTAGTTTTCTCTATGAATATAACATATTATAGAGAAAATTCTGCAAAAAAACAATTGAGTATAAAGACATATTTCAATTTCATCATATATTCTTGAGTTTGTTACTTTGTTTGTGTAAGATAAACAATGAAAAGGAGGCTAGGAAATGTTACAGTTTTTAAAGAAAAAAGGTGTACTATTATCTGTACATGCATATTTTATTACAGCATTAAGTTATATGGCGTTAGGATTATTTTCTTCACTTATTATCGGACTTATTATTAATACAATTGGAGAACAACTTGATGTTGCATTAGGATCATCACTACTAACTACTTCCTTAATGGAAATTGGGTCATTTGCAATGGATAATAAAATTATTGGTGGAGCGATTGGCGTTGCTATTGCATATGGGCTAAAAGCACCACCTTTAGTTATGTTTTCAGCATTATTCAGTGGTGCCTTTGGATATGAATTGGCTGGGCCAGTGGGTAGCTACATAAGTGCTTTAATTGCGATAGAATTCGGTAAAATGATTTATAAAGAAACAAAAATTGATATTATCTTAACCCCTTTACTGACGATTACAGTCGGTTATATAGTTGGCCGCTTCGTCGGGCCCCCAATTGATTCATTTATGACAGCTATCGGGAATGTCATCAATTGGTCGACAGCTCAACAACCATTTATAATGGGAATCATTGTAGCTGTTTTAATGGGTTGGGCACTAACTGCCCCAATTTCAAGTGTGGCCATCTCATTAATGTTATCATTAGATGGCTTGGCTGCAGGTGCAGCAGCTGTGGGCTGTGCTGCACAAATGGTAGGATTCGCAGTATCTAGTTATCGAGATAATGGCATTGGTGGATTATTAGCGCAGGGAATTGGTACATCAATGCTACAAGTAGCCAATATTATCAAAAAACCAATCATTATTATTCCTCCAACTATAGCGGGAGCAATAATGGCTCCATTTGCTTCTGTATGGTTTGATATGATAAATAATGCTTCAGGTGCTGGCATGGGAACTGCTGGGTTTGTTGGTCAGATTATGACCTTTAACACAATGGGGTTCCATCTCGATGTATTATGGATGGTTCTAGGCGTGCATATTATTGGTCCAGCTATCATTAGTCTGGTATTGTCAGAATATATGCGTAAGCGTGGTTGGATTAAACTTGGTGATATGCGTATCAACTATGAGTAGAAAAAGGAGAAGTTTTAATGCAAACATTACAAAATGAACAAGAACTTACATCAATTTTAGGAAATGGAAAAACGGTTTTATTATTCTCGGCAGATTGGTGCCCTGACTGTCGATTAATTGAGCCGTTTATGCCTGAAATAGAACAAACATATGACAGTTTTCAATTTGTCTATGTTGATCGTGATCAATTTATTGATGTCTGTATCTCTTATGACATATTCGGTATTCCTAGCTTTTTGGCATTTGAGGATGGCAAGGAAACTGGTCGATTTGTAAGTAAAGATGCAAAAACAAAAGAAGAAGTAGAGACATTTCTTAACACCTTATAAAGTGCGTCAAGTATTACTTATCTTTCAGTAGAGTGGATTCTCTGCTGAAAGTCATGTTTTGTAACAACATTTATTCATGCTAAAATAGTTTTATATGAGATCCCTCTCCTAAGGAGGAAAAAATAGTGAAAATGACAAGCATACAACTAAAAAAAATATTAGACAGTAAATTAAATGAGGAACAATGGCGTACGTCATTTAATCGGGATAAAGATACATATCGTGTGGAATGGCAAGATTCACATCAAGGGATAACCATCACCTTACCAAATGTGGTCGCTAAATATGAGCAAAAAGGCGAAAAAGCAATTGAAGAACTCGTTTTTCACATTCGTGAAGCATTACAAGTGATGAATCAAACGCCAACCCTACAAGGAAAAGAAAATGCCGTATTCCCTGTCATCCGATCGACTTCATTTCCTACACAAACAAACGCAGAGTTGGCTTTAATTTACGCTGAACATACAGCTGAGACTCGGATTTATTATGCACTTGATTTAGGAAAAACGTATCAATTAATTGATCAAGGGATGCTTGAACAAGAAGGTTGGACAGAAGAACGGGTAAAGGAAGTCGCAAGTTTTAACCTGCGTTCATTGTCTACTAATTCAAAACATGATCAAGTAGCAGGTAATGACTTTTATTTTATCTCGACTAATGATGGTTATGATGCCAGTCGAGTATTAAATGAAGCTTTTTTAGAAGAGATGCGTCTAAATGCAAAAGGGGAATTAGCAGTAGCTGTTCCACATCAAGATGTATTAATACTAGTTGACGTGCAGAATGATACTGGTTATGATATTTTAGCACAAATGACAATGAAATTTTTTGCTGAGGGTCGCGTACCAATTACTTCGTTATCTTTCATTTATGAAGATAAAAAGTTAGAGCCGATTTTTATATTGGCGAAAAACAGACCAACTCCAAATAAAAATACAAAAAAGGATGAATAATATGCAGGTTTTTTATAACAAAAAAGGAATTGGCGATTGCCTAATCATTATGTTTAAACAAGGAAATCGATATCAAATCACACAAGAAAAATTCGGTAATATCGTGAAAATTACTGATAAACAATCCAATGAGGTACTCGGTTATAATATTTTTGAAGCTTCTAATTATTTTTTACTAGATACAAACAATATAGACGTTACGCCAGTATTAGTAGAGGAAATTGAAGAAGTTTTTCACAGAAACGGATTAAAGGATACATTAGAAGTCGATTTGTCACCTAAGTTTGTGGTTGGATATGTGATAGACAAACAGCCACATGAAAATGCTGATAAGTTAAGTGTTTGTCAAGTAGATATTGGGGATGAAACAGTACAGATAGTCTGTGGCGCACCAAATGTAGACAAAGGACAGCATGTTGTTGTTGCTAAGGTCGGTGCAATTATGCCAAGTGGTATGGAAATTAAAGATGCAAGTTTACGAGGTGTTCCATCTCACGGTATGATTTGTTCTCAGAAAGAATTAGGTTTACCAAATGCACCACAAGAAAAGGGTATCTATGTATTAGGAGAAGATGTGAAAGCTGGTCAACCATTCCCTGTATAACAAGTGGTACTTTAAATAGGAATGATTGCAGGATCAAGAGCAAAAGGGGATACGTCTCTTTTTGCTTTTTAATATTCTATGAACTTAAGTCCACTTCATCTTTACTATTTCATTCGTAAATGTAATTCCGATAAGTAATTGTGAAAGCGATTGAGCCCACACATGGGTACTAACCCAGTTTTTATTCCATTTCATACAATTATAGTCAGCATAAAATCTTATCTTTAGCGTTTGTCTTGATAAGAGTCTTTAAAACAGTCAAAAACCTGTTAAAATAGAATTAATAATTGAGTAGGGAAGAGTGAAGTAATATGCTAGAACGATGGAAAGATAAAATAAAGAAATGGTTAGACAATTCATCAGAAGAAGAATTCGAGCCAACGAACAATCAAAGTCAACCGGTAAAACAGCAAATAGAGACAAAAGTAGTTTATCAATATCCAACAAAGAAAAATTTTAACTTTCCGATTATACCAGATGAAACTAATGCGTCACCAAAGAGTCGAACGGCTAGAAGCGATCGACAAGAAACAGCAATCCAACAACCACCATATAATCAAAATATTAAATCGAAAAAGGATTTTGTAAACCGTAAACCATTTCGTCCATCTTCGGTTCCTTCGCCTGTACATGGATTTCGAGAAAGACCAAACGAGGCAACTAATTTAGAAACACCAGCCTTCTTGAGAAAGAAAGAAACGTATACAGAGGTAGTAGAAACGAAGGAATTAAATGATAAGCTAAATGATGCAGAGGATAATTTAGATCAAGAAACAGATCAGATAGCAGAAATGGCATATGGAAACGATATAGACAATGTAGAAACCACGGTGGAGATTGGAGCTGCACATACTGAGCAAATTCTTGATATTCAAGAAGAAGTAGTCAACCATAAAGAAATGCAACCAACACTTGGTGCGACATTATCTATAGCAAACGAAACTAGCACCTCACCAGATGAAAATAGCTTGGAAAATAAAAAAGAACAAAGAAAAACAAGTAAACAACCATTTAATGTTCGCATGCGTCCAAGTGATAAAAAAAGATATTTTGAACGAAAAAAACAAGAGAGTAACATACAAGTATCACCAAAGCGTCATAAACAACCTCCTTATCATTTACTTAATGATTCATTTTCTAAACAAACAGGCGATGATGAATGGGTTAGCCAGCAAGCAGTATTACTAGAAAATACGTTAAAACAATTTCATGTTAATGCAAAAGTCATTGCTACGATGCAAGGCCCAACCGTAACCAGATTTGAGATTCAACCAGAAGCAGGGGTTAAGGTAAGTAAAATAAAAAACTTAAGTGATGATATTAAATTAAATATGGCAGCGAAAGATATTAGAATGGAAGCACCAATCCCTGGTAAGAATGCGATCGGAATTGAGATTCCTAATAAACAATCAAAAGCTGTTGGATTACAAGAAATATTTGAATCAGAACAATTCCAAACACATCGCTCTTCTTTGAATACAGCACTTGGGTTAGACATTGCTGGTAACCCAATCGTTACGGATATTAAGAAAATGCCCCATGGATTAATCGCAGGAGCGACTGGTTCTGGTAAAAGTGTTTGTATTAATACCATACTTGTTAGCTTATTATATCATGCAGATCCAGAAGATGTTAAATTAATGCTTATTGATCCAAAGATGGTGGAACTTGCTCCATATAATGAAATTCCGCATTTGGTTGCGCCTGTTATTACAGATGTAAAAGCCGCGACACATGCATTAAAATGGGCGGTAGCAGAAATGGAAAATCGTTACGAACGATTTGTTAAAGAAGGAACAAGGGATATTGAACGCTACAATGAAAAATTGACGAAACAACAACGTACATCAGAAAAAATGCCGTACATTGTTATTGTAATTGATGAGTTAGCTGATCTGATGATGATGTCGCCACAAGATGTAGAAGACGCCATTTGTCGTATTGCGCAAAAGGCAAGAGCATGTGGTATACATTTATTATTAGCCACGCAGCGCCCTTCAGTAGATGTTATTACTGGATTAATTAAAGCTAACATCCCTACACGTATTGCTTTTAGTGTCTCATCTCAGGTAGATTCTCGTACTATCATTGATACCAATGGAGCAGAGCGGTTGCTCGGAAAAGGAGATATGTTATTTGTAGAAAATGGAGCGCGACAAGCCGTTCGTATTCAGGGTGCATTTGTAACGGATGATGAAATTGAACGTGTGACAAGTTATGTAAAAAAACTAGCTCCTGCAAATTACTTATTTGAACAAGAAGAATTATTACAACAAGTAGAAACAGAAGCGATCGAAGATGATTTGTATCCAGAGGTATTATCTTTTGTTATCGAACAACAAGGTGCTAGTGCTTCATTACTACAAAGACGTTTTAAAATTGGCTATAACCGAGCTGCAAGGTTAATTGACACTTTAGAGGATAATGGGATTATTTCGGCTCAAAAAGGTAGTAAACCAAGAGATGTGCTAGTTTCTTCTGCTAATTGGAATGAATAACGCCATAAAGTGATAAAAGCTTGTAGATAACGGTAGAATCTTATATGATAGACATTAGGCAAAGAAAAAGAACGTAATGAGGGGTAAATACAAATGAAAAAAGAAATAACAAAAAAATTAAATGGAGAAATAGATCGTTTAACGAATCAAACATTCAAATTTGACAAACGAATTGGAGAAGGCTGGTTTTCAGCTGTATATTTTCTGAAAACAAAAGAAATAGCTGAAAAGATCCGTCCAAACAATACTGTAACCATGCAGTTTTTTCAAAAAAGTGAAGCTGTATTATGTGGTTCAGATGAGGCTATTGCACTTATACATACGTTTGCAGACCACCCTGAAGAATTGGAAATTCATGCGCTAAAAGATGGTGATAAAATAAGCCCTTATGAAACCGTGCTTACCATAACCGGCCCCTATCAATCATTTGGTTATTTAGAAGGTATTATTGATGGGATTTTAGCACGTCGAACATCTGTAGCAACCAATGTATATAATGTGGTGAAAGCAGCCCGAACCTCTGGTAAACAAAAACCGGTAATTTTCATGGGTGATCGTGATGATCACTATACCCAACAAGCTGGGGACGGCTATGCAGCGTTCATCGGTGGTTCAACGGCTCAAGCAACTCATGCCATGAATGAATGGTGGGGAAAAACAGGTATGGGTACGATGCCGCATGCCATGATACAAATGTTTGAAGGTGATATTGTAGCTGCTTCTAAAGCGTATCATGAAGTTTACCCTAATGATGATTTAATGGTACTTGTTGATTATAATAATGATGTAATTACAGATGCACTAAAAGTTGCACGTGAGTTTGGGGATACGTTAAAAGGGGTTCGGTTAGATACTTCAGGTCACATGGTTGATAAATATTTTCTCCGTAACCAACATCTAATGGGAACTTTTGATCCGAGAGGTGTAAATCCAAAATTGATCTTTGCTTTGCGGGAAGCGTTGGATGCAGAAGGCTTTCAGCATGTGAAAATTATCGCTAGCGGTGGTTTTACTGAACAACGAATCCGAACATTTGAAAAACAAAACGTCCCTGTTGATATGTATGGTATTGGTAGAAGTTTGTTGCATATCCACATTGGATTCACTGGTGATAATGTACTACTTAATGGAAAGCCAGAATCAAAAGAAGGTCGAAAATACCGACCAAATTCAAGGTTGGAAAAAGTTGCTTTTGTAAATTAATATAAAGTAGTTGCAAAAAAGCGTGTGCTCAACATAACTTTGTGCTAAAATGGTTATTTGGGTAAAACAACACGAATTCATTAAAAGATTTAACGCTCTATTTTGGAGGTTCATATTTATGACAATTTACCATTTTATCGGTATAAAAGGAACAGGGATGAGTGCCTTGGCTCAGATCTTACATGACTCAGGCGAGAAGGTGCAAGGTTCTGATGTAGATAAAGTATTTTTCACCCAACGAAGTTTAGAAGAAAAACAGATTCCAATATTACCTTTTTCAAAAGATAATATTACTGAAGGATTAACTATAATTGCAGGAAATGCATTCTCTGATGATCATGCAGAAATCCAAGCTGCTAAAGAACTTGGTTTACCTTTTTATCGCTACCATGACTTTTTAGGGGAATGGTTAAAACAATATACAAGTATTGCGGTTACAGGGGCACATGGAAAAACTTCAACTACTGGGTTGTTAGCGCATGTTCTTTATCAAAACTATCCAATATCTTACCTTATTGGTGATGGTACCGGACATGGACAAATCGATAGTAAATATTTTGTCTTTGAAGCATGTGAATATCGAAGACATTTTTTAGCCTATCAACCTGATTATGCGATTATGACAAATATTGATTATGATCATCCAGATTACTTCACTAGTATTGATGATGTATTCGATGCTTTTCAGAGCATGGCTGAAAATGTTAAAAAAGGTATTATTGCTTGTGGGGATGATGAACATCTGCAACAAATTCAAGCAAAGGTACCCGTTCTTTATTATGGTTTTGCTGAAAGCAATGATTTTCAGGCTAAAAATATTAACGAGACATCAGAGGGTACAACATTTGATGTATTTGTAAGAAATAATTACTATGCAACCTTTACCATTCCGATGTATGGCAACCACAATATTTTAAATGCCTTATCGGTTATTACAATTTGCCATTATGAGAATATGACGGCTGATGAGATACAAAAAATCAGTACTTTTACTGGAGTGAAACGACGCTTTACGGAAAAACAATTGGGAAATCAAATACTTATTGATGATTATGCACATCATCCTAAAGAAATTGAAGCGACGTTAGACTCCGTTCGAAAAAAATATCCAAACAAAAAAGTGACAGCTATTTTTCAGCCACATACGTATACTAGAACGAAGACTTTTCTACAAGAATTTGCGGATAGTTTAAATACCGCAGATCATGTATTTTTATGTGATATTTTTGGTTCGGCAAGAGAAGGATCCGGTAAGCTTACGATACATGATCTACAAGCATTAATTGAAAACAGTCAGCTTTTAACGATTGGCAACATAGACGTGCTAGCGGCTTATACAGACAGTGTTTTCGTATTTATGGGAGCTGGAGATATTCAAAAGTTTCAAGAAGCTTATGAGAAAATAGCACAAGAATCAACAAGCGAAGCATAAATTTATAGCTAAAAAGAAATTAGATTATATTTTTCGAATGAAGAAGAGAGGGGATGGCCACTCTTCTTTTTTACAGTTATTTTTCAATTAATTAGGAATAAATTTGAGCCAAATGTAAATTTTATTAAGAGATGAAGTTTTATACCCAGTTTAACTGGGTATTTAGCATAATATAGGCATAGACTTTCATAATATCTAATACATATCAAAGGGGTTGAACTCGATAATGATTATCTTACTCTACATTGCTGCATTAATATTTGCTATTGCATTTGCTGTTCTAGTTATTTATTTAGCTAGAGTATTAAAAGAAACAAAAAGAACGATGTCTCATGTGGCTGACACATTAGAGGGATTAGAGAAACAAATGGAAGGTATAACAACAGAAACAACTGCATTATTAAATAAAACTAATCAATTAGCTGAAGATATTAATGATAAGTCTACGCGTTTAAACACAGTGGTTGATGGGGTGAAGGGTATTGGAGAAACAATTAAAAGTTTCAACCAATCAATTCGTAAAGTTTCCGATAGTGTCTCTTCTGTAGCTGAAAAAAATAAAGAAGAAACAGCGCAAGCGATTAAATGGGGAACAGTAGTAACAGAGTTATTTAAAAAAAGAAGATCTAGAAACAATAAGTAAGTAACAATAATTTTTTATTAGGAGGAATTGGAATGAGTAGAAGTGAGGAACAAAATCAAGTACAACAAGATAATATTAATAGCAAGGACTTTTTAATTGGTTCATTAATTGGTGGTATTGTAGGTGCATCTGTAGCATTGCTATTTGCCCCTAAATCTGGTAAAGAGCTTCGCGGTGACTTAAATGAAGGAGCTAGCGTGTTGAAAGATCGCGCTAATGAATGGAAAGACATCGCTTATGTAAAAGGGAATGAATGGAAAGACTATGCGAAAGAAACGTCCACACAAGTGCAGCAAAATGTGGCACAAAAATCTCAAGAGTTAAGTGATAAATTTAAAGAAACAACGCAAACGATTCAAAATAAAATGAATACAGCTCAAGAAGATGCCGTTGCTGTAAAAGAAACTGCTGATGAAGCAGCAAATGAAGTAGCGGAAGCAATCGAGGAAGCAGCAGATGATGTGAAAAAACAATCATAAAATGAAGAGGCTGGGACAAAAGTGAATGAAGATCCCTAATAAACGAACGATGGATAACCTATTTTATCCATCGTTCGTTTTAGTTAGAAAACATAACTAAGTAACTGGAAATATACGAGACTCTAGCGGGAACAGCGTATGTTTTCGATGGGACGAGTAATCGCAGTCCCACGAGCCGAAGATCCACTTTGTAAAGCGGTTAGAAGTTAGACGTTGTCACGTCCTGTGACAACGTCTAACTGACCCACGTCCTGTGTGCCCGAGGCCGTGCTCGCAGAAGGCGAGTGTATTTCCGGGTGCGATGGTTAAGCTCTCATCAATCATTCGTGTACTGTAGTTAAAAATTAGCTTTGTCCCAGCTTCTTTTTCTTTTGCTAGATTGGCTATCGTAATGTCTCCGCTAAACTTGTAATCTTATTATTTTATTGTAATTGCATCATTTGGTGCTAATACATCTAAAAATGTAGCTGGTTCTCCGTTCTTTTTAATTTCAACTCCCGGTTTTATTTCACTAAGATCAATTGACACAAAATTGAAGATATCTTGAAAAATAAAATGATCGTTTTCGATTGATTTTAACTCAATATGATCAAACTGTTGAATACTATCCTCTAAATTTAACTCTTTTCCATCACGAAATACTTTTTTATGTTGTTTTTGGATGGTAATAGGCTCTCCATTAAACGTAACACTAATAGAACGATAAATAGATTCTTTGAGTTGATCTAATAAATTTGAAACAGTGGGTGAGATATGTTCTGTTATTTCAATGCGATCGCCTGTTTTTAACCGAGTGGAGGCACTGGATTTTTCCCCGTTTATTATTATTGTTTGTGTAAAAGCAGGAATATGCTTTCTTTCAGCATTAATATATAACGTAAAATTATCTTTTTCTTTGTCCTTAAGGTTCAAATTAATGGAATCAAAGAAATCTTTGGCCGTTTTTATATAGGAAACATGGACTTTATCATTATCTTTCAGTAGATAATGTTTATCTACTTTACTGTTATTAACTATAAAAACAGGTTTTAATGGATAAGGATGATGATTAAAGTACACAGTGAACGTTTCCATATCTCCAACAAGTTCTTCAATTGCCACAGTAGGTTCTGTACCATCTTCCCCTTTTTCAACATGCAAGACATCACCATGTTTGATCGGTTCATTAATATGAATTAATTCCCCGTTTAACCATACTTTTGGTGGTTTTCCATAGGTACCTGGTAACGTAATTGGTTGTTCATTAAAACGAATCATATAAGCGATACCAGGACGACCGTATAATTTGTCTATATGAATGCCGGCTGCTAACAAACAATCTCCAACCGTTAATTGTTTCATATCAAATAGCCTTACTGCACGATTATTAACGGTGACACTGATATAATGAACAGGATTTTGTTTTGCAGCAATTGCGATTCCAATTGGTGTAATGAATGCTGGCCCTTCTGGCATATCTGTTGCAAATTTCAACGAAGGAATCGCATCCGTTCCTCTGATTGCAACACGATTATCAGGTAATTGTAATTTCTGTGAGATAATCTCAGTTAAAAATGGTGTCAAACTACCGCCACCTACTAACATTACTGCTTTAGGGGGTTTTGCATTCAGCATTATTATTTCTTCTGCAATCGCATCAGCAAGATGTTCAATTGCTGGTTTAATGGAATCAGCAAGCTCTTGCATGGTTATCGTTTGTTCAAAACCAAGTATGTCCGTTAATAGAGCTTGTCCGTTGGTAGTGATATCTTTTTTCACTCGTTCTGCTTCATTAAAATCTAATAAGTATTGGTCACTAATGGCTTCAGTAATTTCGTCGCCAGCTTTTGGAACCATACCATATGCAGTTATCGTACCTGCATCAGTTAAAGCAATATCACTTGTACCTGCTCCAATATCAACAAGTGCAACATTTAAGCGCCGCATAGATGCTGGAATTAAAACATTAATTGCTGCAATTGGCTCTAATGTCAAAGCTTCCATTTCTAAATTTGCTCGTTGTAGAGCTGCAATTAATGATTCTACTACCACTTTTGGTAAAAACGTAGCGATAATTTCTACTTCTGCTTGTTCCCCTTGTTGATCAATTAAGGAACCAATGCTATCTTGATCTAATTTATATTGAAGCACAGAATAACCAACACAATAGTAGTGTGTGGTTGAGTGTTCTTTTTCTTCCAACGCTAAATCATGTTGTGCTTGTTGTACGGCACTTAATTCGAAAAATAATAGATCCTCTTTTGAGAGTAAGGGGTGAGTTGCAATATTTTTGGTAATCGTGGTTCGTTTTGTTTTTAATGCTCTCCCCGCGGCCGCAACGCATACTTTTGTTAATGTAATGTGATGTTTTTGTTCAAGTTTTTCTTTTACTTGTTGAATTACTCTTGAAACAGATACCACATCGTGAATTTGTCCATCTAACATAGAACGTTCTTGGTGTTCTTGAACAACATAGTCAAGAACAGTATAGTGCGTTTCTGTTTGTTCCAAAAGAAGTCCAACAACAGAACGTGTACCGATATCTAGTGCAAATATTTGTTCCTTCATACACCTGTTCCTTTCTAAACAATAAGATTAATTAACGTAAGCTACTACAAAAAATAAAAGTGTAAGCGATAAAATATAAAGAATTTACGAAATATTTCAACATAATGATGACAATAGCAAAAATATTAGCTATAATAATCCCTAATTATTAAAATCTTATTCCATTATAACGTGAAATCTAAACAGGGGGTAGTAACTTTGAGTAATGAACAATTATCTCAACTTCGAAAAGAGTTAGATCAGGTGAATTTAGATATCTTAAAGTTGATTAATAAACGAGCGGAACTAGTACAAGAAACGGCGAGAGCGAAAGAAAAACAAGGAGCAAATCGGAATTACGATCCTGTACGTGAACGTAATATGCTTGATTTAATCAAAGAACATAATGACGGCCCATTTGAAAATGCCACGATTATTCATCTCTTCAAAGAAATTTTTAAAGCAGGATTAGAATTACAAGAAGATAATCATAGTAAAGCGCTACTGGTTTCTCGTAAGAAAAAACCTGAAAATACGGTTATTGAAATAAACGGAGAAAAATTTGGCGATGGAAATGAACACTTTATTTTTGGACCTTGTGCAGTGGAAAGTTACGAACAAGTTGCGCAAGTTGCAGCACAAGTAAAAGAAAAAGGCATGAAGTTACTGAGAGGGGGCGCTTTTAAACCACGTACTTCTCCATATGATTTCCAAGGTCTAGGATTTGAAGGCCTTAAAATTTTAAAACGCGTTGCCGATGAATATGATTTAGCAGTAGTTAGTGAAATCGTTAATCCAGCAGATATTGAAAAAGCATTAGAGTACATTGATGTGATTCAAATTGGCGCGCGTAATATGCAGAACTTTGAATTATTAAAAGCAGCCGGTCAAGTAAATAAACCTGTTCTGCTTAAACGAGGAATGTCAGCTACTATTTCTGATTTTATTAATGCAGCAGAATATATTAATTCAAAAGGGAATGGCGATATTATTCTCTGTGAACGTGGTATTCGGACGTATGAAAAAGCAACACGGAATACATTAGATATTACTGCGGTACCGATTTTAAAACAAGAAACCCATTTACCAGTGATGGTTGATGTTACACACTCAACTGGTCGAAGAGATTTACTTATTCCAGCTGCAAAAGCAGCATTAGCAATTGGTGCGGACGGGGTAATGGCAGAAGTCCACCCAGATCCAGCGGTTGCTTTATCAGATGCAGCACAACAAATGGATTTTGAATTATTCAACAAGTTCATGGAAGAAGTAAGAAAATAGTAAACATATTTTTGGTGAAATCTACTTACTTTACCAGTAAGTAGATTTTTTTTGCAACTATAGAGCAATTTTTATACTGTTTAATGAGTCAGTAATAATATTGTCTAACATAGTAACCAAAAATTTGATATAATTGTGTATGTGTACGCATGAAAAATATGTACATAACCACTATACTTCTAATAGAAAACTAATAATGATGCATGAATCTGATAGAATAGACAATGGAGGCTGATGAAAGATGAACGTAACAATATACGACGTAGCAAGAGAAGCAAATGTATCGATGGCAACTGTATCAAGGGTGGTAAATGGTAACCCTAATGTAAAACCTGCGACAAGAAAAAAAGTCCTTAACACAATTGAACAATTAGGTTATCGTCCGAATGCAGTAGCTCGTGGATTAGCTAGTAAAAAAACAACCACTGTGGGAGTTATTATCCCAGATATATCTAGTATATTCTTTTCCGAACTAGCTCGAGGAATTGATGACATAGCAAATATGTATAAATATAATATTATTTTGAGTAATTCAGATCAAAATGTAGAAAAAGAAGTTCAATTAATTAATACAATGTTAGAAAAACAAGTAGATGGAATTGTTTTTATGGGTGGGAAAATAACAGAAGCACATACACAGCAATTCAAAACATCTCCAGTACCAATTGCTTTAGCGGCAACTGTAGATCCATCCGAGGTTGTCCCATCCGTTAACATTGATTATGAACAAGCAGCTTATGAAGCGACAAATTATCTAATCGACAATGGGCATGCGCACCCTGCTTTTGTGACTGGTGAAGAAGAAACTGTAACAAACGAATTAAAATATAAAGGTTATGAACGTGCGCTAGTTGAAACAAACCAGACAATTGATCCTTCTTATGTAATTAAAGGAGATTATTCATATGATGCTGGTAAAGAAGCAACGGACAAATTATTAGAACTAGAAAATAAACCGACAGCTATTTTTGTAGCTTCTGATGAAATGGCATTGGGCGTCATTCATGGTATACAGGATAAAGGGTTACGTGTACCAGAAGACATTGAAGTATTTGGTTTTGATAATACACGGCTTGCGACAATGGTACGTCCAACCCTTTCTACAATTGTACAACCGATGTATGATATAGGTGCTGTTGCGATGCGTTTGTTAACAAAATATATGAATAAAGAAGAGGTTCAAGATGCAAATGTAATTTTACCTCACCAAATTATAGAAAGAAACTCAACAAAATCAAAATAATGCCGATATAAAAAATATCAAACATGCAAACCCTTGGCATGTAAGAGTATTGCATGCAAGTTTGTAATCATATAGGGAGAGAGTATATGAAAAAAACAGATATTTTAACACCAATTGGTCTAACATTAGGCTTTATTATGATTTCCTTTGGAATAATTTCAAGTGGTGGTATGGGAGGTTTTATTTCATTTATACAAATATCCTCCGTTGTAATTGTATTGGGAGGGCTAGCGGCTGCATTATTGATTAACTTCAATCTCAAACAGATTAAGTTAACTGGAAAAGTAGTCAAGGAAGCATTTAATAAGAATGAACAAGACCTGGCACAGTTAATTGGACTTTTTGAGCGCTTATCAGAACGTGCAAGAAGAGAAGGTCTGCTGGCTTTAGAAAATGAACTGGAAGATGTAGATGATCCTTTTATCAAAAAGGGTGTTTTATTAGCTGTTGACGGAATCGAACCAGAAGTTATTAATGATATTATGAGTGCAGAGATTAATGCTATGGAAGATCGTCATCAAAAGGGTCGAACAATCATTGAAAAAGCAGGAGAATATGCACCTGCCTGGGGTATGGTTGGTACACTAATTGGTTTGGTATTAATGCTGAACAATTTAACTGATCCATCGACATTAGGACCGCAGATGGCAGTTGCTTTATTAACCACTTTCTATGGCTCTTTACTAGCTAACCTTGTATTTATTCCGATGGCTGGTAAGTTAGAAATGAAGACAGAAGAAGAAGTGTTCATGAAGCAAATCGTTATTGAGGGTGTCATAGGTGTTCAATCTGGGCAAAATCCACGAATTCTAAAAGAAAAATTAAGCGCCTTTTTATCAGAAGATATGAAAAAAGCCCAAGGAACAGAAGACGAAGAAGTAGTAGGTGAAGCTGCAAATGAAGCGTCGTAAAAAAAAGATTGACAAAGGCGCGCCAAAGTGGATGACAACATTCTCAGATATGATGACACTAATCTTGGTGTTCTTTATATTGCTGTTCTCTATGTCACAAATTGATAAAGTGAAATTTGAAGCTGTTGCAGAGTCATTTCGTAATCGTATGATCTTTGATACCTACCCATCTCCACTTAAGATGGATCACCCGACAGAAAACTCTGAACCCCGTGAAGAGAACGAAGGGGCAGAGGAACGGTTAAATAACTTATCAGCAAGTGAAGCTGAATCAGAAAATAATAAAGACGAACCAAAGAACAGTCAAGTGATGGATGAAAATCAAGATTCTTTAGATGAGTTATTAGCTGAAGTTAGAACATTTTTGCGAGAAAATGATTTAGAAAATACGATAACAGCTAACCGAACAGATCAAGGTGTTGTGCTCATATTACAAGAGCGTGTGTTATTTGATTCAGGAGAGGCTGAGCTAAAATCTTCTGGTAAGCCATTCTTACAAAAAGTTGGTTTATTGTTAAGCAACATCCCTAATGAAGTGCGTGTGGAAGGCCACACAGATGACCGTCCGATCTCTACGATGCAATACCCTTCAAATTGGGAATTATCAGGAGCAAGAGCTAGTCGTGTTATACGTTATATTGCTGACGAGAGTAATCTCGAAGAAAGTAGATTCATTGCTGTTGGTTATGGAGATACCAGACCTATAGTCAAAAACTCTGAAGAAAATTGGAGTAAAAATAGACGCGTAGAAATTGTTATTTTAGAGTTAGATGAAGAAACGTAAAAAGCAATTCTCAATAGAGAATGAGAGTGTAATATTAACTGTGTAAGTAAGAAATGCATCCGATTTCTTACTCGCACAGTTTTTTTATTTAGTGTAGTGCTCTCTCCCCCGCACTAAGTGGCCTTATTCTCCGCAAATGGTGGCTCAAAACTCCGCACAGCTATTATCACCATTTAAAAGAAATGTATATAAGAAGTCAAATTCAAAATTTCCGGTGTGCATTTTTTGACAAGCAAAATATCCTTAGAAAAATTGACAAGTTCAAGTACTTCTCCTGACCACTCCAAATAATTTCGCATTTAAGATAAGAATGTAATTACCACCATTACTGCCCGTTTACTTATACCATTACTTCTGATTATATGAAAATAATTAAAGCTACTCCTAATCCACCAACTAATATGAACAAATAGCCTAGACTATAGCTTATTTTATTTTTAGAATGCTTAAATACTAAAAAATATATCCCGAAACATATTGTTATAACCATAACTATTAAAAGCAAACTATTTAATAAAATCATTCTGTAAGAGTCTTCATTCTAACTATACACGACCATAATAAGTTCTAGCATAGTTAAGTTGCGAGTGAAGCTCAAGAGTTCTACTTAGAGTAACACCTGTAACGAATGTTGAAGTAATTAAAGTTAAAACCATTACCACACGTAACAAACGACTAGAAAACTTAAAAAATATTCTTCACTCCCTTTTTTGTACTTACAGATCTATACATTCTGCATCTATCTCTATTATCCTTCTTTTTATGGAATAATTATTTTTTTTGGTGCATTAGGAATATAATTACTTTTCACCTAATATTAAATGAATTGCAATTTTTCTATCCCATAGATGAGAAGAGAAAATCTAAAAAACTCTCCATCAATAAGATAGAGAGTTTTACAAATTTAGTACTTGAATTAGTTTTTTAATTTATTCCAAAGCAAAAAATAGCAGAAGAGCCACACTTTTCTTGACAAGCCCTTAGGCCACCAACTCTTATTGGTAGCTTAAAGTAGTATTTTAGTTATTGTTGGGTGTCACTCTTTTTTTTAGTGTCGTCATCAGTTGGTTTATTTTTTTTAGTGTTTTCTTCTTCTTCTTTAGCTTCTTCTTCTTTTTTAGCTGTTTCTTCTTTAGCTTCTTCTTCTTTTTTAGCTGTTTCTTCAGCTTCCTCTGTAGGTTTTTCATTATCTTTAGATTTCTCTTTATTCTCTTCTTTCTTTTTTTCTTTTGGCTCTGAGAAATCCCCAACCTCTAACGCTTTGGAAGTATTAGATTCTTTTCCAAAGTAATCAACTGCTTTCACTTGATAAACGGCATTGCTATTCCCAATAGAGAAGCTTGTTTTTATCGTATTTCCAATTAAGTTGAATTTACTATCAGGGTTAGCTGCGCGATACACACGATAGCCAACTACGTCATTACTTGATGATTTCTTCCATGTTAGTTGTTTTCCTGATTTACTTAGTGACGTTGGAGCGCCTGGTGCTTTCCCATCATTCTTTATCTCATCAGTTGAAGCAGGTATATCAACACCTGAGAATAAGGAATTATTTCTTGGGAAAAGTTGTGATAAATCACCAAGTTTATCATAGCCATTTTCCTCTAACCATTCTGGATTAAAGGCCACACCATCGCCTTTAACAAATTCTTCAGGTGTGTTTTCACCTGCAATCACAGCTTCACCATTAACTTCCACGTATCTACCGTCAATTAAACTGTTATCTTTTTTAGTTGGGACATATTTTGCATTGTATATGTCAGACCCGACTAATCCAAAATCACTGCAAGTGTTAGTCGCTAATAAACCGGATGTTTTACAGAATGATCTAGATACAATTCCACTAGGACTATTAAAGTTTTTACTTGGTGCCATAAGCTCAGGATCAATGGCTGTAGCAGCATTGACTAATTTTGCCCAATAAGCTTGATTTCGACCACTATAACCACTATCTAATGATTGTTTATAATCATATCCAATCCAAGTTCCAAGCGATACATTTGGATTAGTAGCAACAAACCATCCATCTGTATAACTACTACCAGTACCAGTTTTTCCTGCCCAGTCCACTCCAGAATTGTTTAGGTATGCTCTTGCAGTAGTTGCTGTACCTTGTGTTAAGACATCTCTCATCATATCCAAAATAAGATAATTCGTTTGCGGAGAGAAAACTTTAGTAGGTTTACTCTCATGTTGATAAACTTTGTCCCCATCAATATTTTCTATACTTTCAATGATATAAGCATCTACGAAGTTTCCGTCATTACCAAAAGTAGAAAAAGCATTAACGTTTTCTTCAACTGTCGCTTCAAATGTTCCTATTGCCATTGAAGGTATTTCATGTTGTATATCTGTAATATTACTAAAGCCCATTTTTGAGAAATATTTTCCAACAGGATCGTTTGGTAAAATATCTTGATATACTTTAGCTGCAGGGATATTATAAGAACTTGTTAATGCTTTTCTAGCTGTTACTAACCCGTGAGTGTTTTTTGAATAGTTACCTGGTAACCAACTATAATTACCAACATTCAAGTCAGCAATAATGGAGCCTGGTTGAACCTTTCCTAAATCCATTGCTGGTGCATACACCAGTATAGGTTTTGCTGTACTACCAATAGAACGTTTCGCTTGTGTAGCGTGATTAAGCTGTGCAATATCAAAGTCACGCCCACCAACAAAGCTAATTATTTTACCGGTAGAGTTTTCGATAAGTACACTTCCTGCTTGGACCGGTTGTACTAATGGTTCTTCTTCACCATCTTCGTTTTCTGTCATGATTACTTCATTCGTTTTTTCATTTCGCGCTACTTTCTCAACACCAAAGTTATTATAGTCTTTGGTGACTTCTTGAAACTTGTCATAAATCTTTTGATTGATGGTTGTATTGATTTTATAGCCGCCTTGACTCAGTGCTCTTTCTGCTTTGATGGAATACTCTTCGCTTAAATCTTCACTATTGTTTAAATCTTCTATTGTATAACCGTCTTCAACAGCCAATTGCTTTTGAAGAATGGCAGCTGCACGATCCTTAATCTCATTTGTTAGATAAGGATATTTTTCGAATGCTGAAGAACTTGAATCAGCTAAGTTACCAACAACATCATAGTTGATCGCTTCATCAAACTCATCTTGATTAATGTAACCTGCTTCTAGCATTCGTGAGAGGACAGTTTTCATCCTACTTAATCCAGCTTGTAATCCTTCTTCGTCCTTTACCTTACCTCCGTTTTGAAATGGTGTATAGGCAAAGGGGCTTTGTGGTAATCCGGCTATAAAAGCTGCTTGCGGCAAATTAAGGTCTTTTGCATCGACACCAAAAATTCCTTGGGCAGCAGTTTGGACGCCTGCTATATTTTGGCCGTTTGCATTTCTACCAAATGGAACAATATTTAAATAAGCTTGTAAAATTTCATCTTTAGATAAGAATTGTTCGGCACGCATTGCTAGTAATATCTCTTTTGCTTTACGTTCAAAGGATACTTCATTAGTTAAAATTTGATTTTTAATAATTTGCTGTGTCAATGTACTACCACCAGTTTTCACAGCAGAATTGGTGACCTCTTGAAACATGGCACGAAGAACTGCTTTTGGAACGACACCATGGTGTTCTTCAAATTCAGCATCTTCTGTGGCAATAACCGCTTTCTGTACCCAGTCTGAAACATTGGTTAGTTCCACTTCTTCTCGATATAGATCGGAACTAATTTCTCCCATAAAAACATCATTATCAAAATATATCTCCGAGGTTTCCGAGTAATTGTATATGGCAGTTGTCATGTCTTCTTCAGATCGAACGGGTTCGTCTTTCACCAGTGAGGCAAAGTATCCAGCGCCAACTCCTCCGACAAAGAATAAACCGATTACTCCAATAACAATAAAAAATAATATAATATTCCAAATTACGTCATAGGTAATTCGTGATGTGCGTTGAATAATCCCTTTTTCCCACCATTGTTTGACAGTTTGTATCCATTTATGAAATAATTCATTTAATTTCATGATAGCCCTCCTAAAATTCCAATCTACATTATAGCACAGATGTGTAGCATGATAAGGAATTGAGATAAAAAAAATTACTTTCACTTGCATTTGTAATAGTATTGTGATATTAATGTAACACAATGTTAAATAAATTTAGCTGAGAAGGATTGAAGTAATCATTAAATTCCCTGTTTTAGAGAACTAACGGTGCTGCAAGTTAGTACATAATTTAATGGTGAATTACGTTCTGGAGCTTCTTCTATTGTGATAGAGGACGGTGCAATACACGCATCGTTAAGAAATGAAGTGGCAACGAGCATACGTTGCAACAAGGGTGGTACCGCGACTAATATTCGTCCCTTTTGGGGATTTCATATTAGTCGCTTTTTTTATTATTATAAATTAGGAGTTGAACACAATGGAGATTTTAAAGGATCTACAAGCGCGTGGATTAATTCAACAAACAACAGATGAAGAAGGATTGGTAAAACACTTACGTGAGCAAACGGTAACCGTATATGCTGGTTTTGACCCTACTGCTGATAGTTTGCACATTGGCCACTTAGTTCCTGCTCTTATGTTAAAAAGATTTCAACAATCGGGGCATCGTCCAATTGGTCTAATTGGTGGAGGCACTGGTATGATCGGGGATCCAAGTGGACGATCCGATGAACGTCAATTAAATGATGAACAAACCGTACAATACTTTAGTGATCGAATTAAACAACAATTGGCACGTATTTTAGATTTCGATCAAGGAGAAAATGCAGCAATTGCTAAAAATAATGCAGATTGGCTAGGTAACTTAACATTAATTGAATTTTTACGTGATACAGGTAAACATTTTGGTATTAACTATATGCTTGCTAAAGATTCCGTGCAAACACGATTAGAAAATGGTATTTCATTTACCGAATTCACATACATGATCTTGCAATCTTATGATTTTCTCAATTTGTATGAAAAAGAAAACTGTACCCTTCAAATTGGTGGGAGTGACCAATGGGGCAATATCACAGCTGGATTAGAACTAATCCGTCGCACAAGACAAAATGGGGAAGAAGCGAACGTATTCGGACTTACCGTGCCACTAATCACGAAAGCAGATGGTACAAAATTCGGTAAAACAGCTGGAGGTGCAGTATGGTTAGATCCTGAAAAAACGTCTCCATATGAGTTCTACCAATTCTGGATCAACACGGACGATCGTGACGTTATTAAGTTTTTAAAATACTTTACTTTCTTAACTATGGAAGAGATTGCAGAACTTGAACAAGCGTTGGAAACAGCACCTGAAAAACGTGTCCCTCATAAGCGATTAGCTGAAGAAATGACGGTACTTGTTCATGACGAAGCAGCATTAGCTCAAGCAAAAAAAATCACTGAAGCGCTATTTAGTGGCGATATCAAAGCATTAAATGGAAAAGAGATTGAACAAGGATTTAAGGATGTGCCAACAACAGAGTTGGTAAAAGAAGAAAAAGCACTAATCGATCTATTGGTAGAAGCAAAGATTTCCTCCTCTAAACGACAAGCGCGTGAAGATATCCAAAATGGTGCGATTTACATTAATGGAGACCGTCAGCAGGCATTGGATTATCAGTTGAGTGAAATGGATCGAATTGATGATGCATTCACTATAATTCGAAGAGGTAAAAAGAAATACTTTTTAATTAAATTCCTGTAATAATGTCACCTGAAAAGGGGTATTCTCAAAAGAGAGTATCCCTTTTTTATCTGTAATATTTTTCTATGATAGAATAAGTAATGAAGCGCTAGTACATAGCTGGAAAGGGTGAAGGTGATGAAGAAAATTGCAATATTAACTTCTGGTGGTGATTCACAGGGCATGAACAGTGCAATACGTGCGGTTGTTCGCACGGGCCTAGCACATGGATATGAGATGATTGGTGTGAAAAGAGGGTACAAGGGTTTAATGGAAAACGACTTTATTACACTTGGCACCAAAGATGTGAGTGATATCTTATATCGTGGTGGAACGTTTTTACAATCAGCTAGATCGGAAGAGTTTAAAACAGATGCAGGTCAAAATAAAGCAGTGAATAATTTAAAAGAGCAAGGGATAGATTATTTAGTTGTTATTGGTGGAGATGGTAGCTACCGTGGAGCACAAGCATTAGCGAAAAAAGGGATAAAAACTTATGGGTTACCAGGGACAATTGACAACGATATTCCGCTAACAGATTATACAATTGGCTTTGATACCACGTTAAATGTTGTGCAGGATGCAATTAGTAATTTGCGTGATACAATGAGCAGTCACGAACGCGTAAGTGTGATTGAAGTGATGGGAAGAAATTGTGGCGATATTGCTTTACAAGCAGGTATTTCTAGTGGTGTCGATGCTGTGTTAATTCCAGAGTATACGTATGATATTACAGCGATTGCAAATCAACTTTCACAGGGGTTTGAACGCGGAAAAACACATAGCATTGTTATGGTAGCAGAAGGAGTGGGGACTGCAGAAGAGGTTGCAGCTTTAATAAAAGAGCACTCCAAATTAGATACAAGGCCAACTGTGTTAGGACATATCCAACGTGGTGGGACACCTACTGCCTTTGATCGACTATTTACTAGTCGTATGGGACATAAAGTAATTGAATTGATTCAAGAAAATGTAACAAACGTAGCACTTGGTATGCAAAAAAATGAAATTACCTATCATACCTTTGATGACATATTTGCTGCCAAAAACGCGGTGGACAACAAATTGTATCAAATTTTTGAAGACTTAGTCTAAAGTTTTGTCATCATAACATAGATTGATCGTACTTATTCTCATGAAAATATAATAAATGAGAATAAGACTAAGCGCATACCTATTTCAATTTATTATATAAACTTTTACTATTTCGTGAAAAAATAAAATGGGGTTGACTTTCATAATGTGTACTTTATAATAATTTATATCGAGTTAGAATTATTATTAATTAACATTCTAGGAGGAAAATAATTATGTCATTAATCGGTTCAGAAGTACTACCATTCACTGCCTCAGCATTTAAAGCTGGCGAAGACTTTTTTGAAGTAACAGAAGAAAATCTTAAAGGCCAATGGAGCATTGTTTGCTTTTATCCAGCAGACTTTTCTTTTGTGTGTCCAACAGAATTAGAAGATTTACAAAAACAATATGCTACACTTAAAGATCTTGGTGTGGAAGTATTCTCTGTATCAACAGATACGCACTTTGTACACAAAGCGTGGCACGAACATTCTACTGCAGTAGGTTCAATTGAATATACAATGATTGGGGATCCATCTCAAACAATTTCTCGCAACTTTGATGTATTAAATGAAGCATCTGGTTTAGCTGATCGTGGAACGTTCCTTATTGATCCAGATGGTGTGATTCAAACTGTTGAAATTAACGCAGACGGAATCGGCCGTGATGCAAGTACATTAATTAATAAAGTAAAAGCGGCTCAATATGTGCGTCAAAATCCAGGAGAAGTTTGCCCTGCGAAATGGGAAGAAGGTTCTGAAACCTTAAAACCTAGTCTAGATATCGTTGGTAAAATTTAAGGAGCGCGGTAAACATGTTAGATAAAGATATCAAACAGCAGCTCGCACAATACCTTGAATTACTTGAAGGCAATATTGTTCTTAAGGTTAGCGCGGGAACTGATCAAGCTTCAGAAGATACAAAAGAACTTGTGAACGAAATCTCTGATATGACAGAAAAAATTACTGTTGAAGAAACACAGTTAGAACGAACACCAAGCTTTAGTGTCAATCGTCCTGGCGAAGATACAGGCATTGTATTTGCTGGAAATCCACTTGGCCATGAGTTCACGTCTTTAGTCTTGGCTTTATTACAAGTAAGTGGACGTCCGCCTAAAGTAGAAGATAGTGTCATTGATCAAATCAAAAATATTCGCGGAGAGTTTCATTTTGAAACCTATGTAAGTTTAACTTGTCATAATTGTCCTGATGTGGTTCAAGCATTAAACATTATGAGTGTAATTAACCCGAATATTACAAATACCATGATTGATGGAGCAGTATACAAAGAAGAAGTTGAGCGTAAAGATATTATGGCTGTACCTTCTGTTTATTTAGATGGTGAATTTTTCGGAAGCGGCCGTATGTCATTAGAAGAAATCCTTGGTAAGCTTGGCGAAGCACCAGATGCATCTGATCTAGAAGGGAAAGATCCTTATGATGTCTTAGTTGTTGGTGGTGGTCCAGCGGGTGCAAGTGCTGCTATTTACGCTGCCCGAAAAGGAATCCGTACAGGAATAGTTGCAGAACGTTTTGGTGGCCAAGTGATGGATACCTTAGGAATTGAGAACTTTATTAGTAATTCCTACACAGAAGGCCCTAAGTTAATGGCTAGTGTTGAAGCGCATGTCAATGATTATAATGTTGACATCATGAAGTTGCAACAAGCAAAAAAATTAACAAAAAATGACTTTGTTGAGTTGGAACTTGAAAATGGTGCTGTATTAAAAAGTAAAACATTGATTCTGTCTACAGGTGCACGTTGGCGTAATATTGGTGTTCCGGGAGAAGCTGAGTTCAAAAATAAAGGTGTTGCTTATTGCCCACACTGTGATGGTCCGTTATTTGAAGGAAAAGACGTTGCTGTTATTGGTGGCGGTAATTCGGGAATAGAAGCAGCAATTGATCTTGCTGGGATTGTTAAGCACGTCACAGTACTTGAATTTGCACCTGAATTGAAAGCAGATCAAGTGCTTCAAGATCGAGTGAATAGCTTGTCTAATGTGACAGTAATTAAAAATGCACAAACGACTGAAATCACTGGTGATAGTAAGGTGAACGGTATTACTTATATTGATCGTGATACCAATGAAGAGCATCATATTGAATTAGCAGGTGTGTTTGTTCAAATTGGTTTAGTTCCAAATACCGAATGGTTAGGCGATATAGTGGAACGTAATCGTGTCGGAGAAATTGTTGTAGATAAGCACGGTGCAACTAGTTTGTCAGGCGTATTTGCCGCAGGTGATTGTACTGATACACCATACAAACAGATTATTATTTCGATGGGGTCAGGTGCAACAGCATCCCTTGGCGCTTTTGATTACTTAATACGAAATTAAACAAACTCCTTATAAGGTAGAGTGGATCTTACCTTATAAGGAGTTTTTATTTGGCTCTATTATATACGTTGGGGTATGAAAAAATTAAGCAAAATATAACACGTAAGGGATAGGAGCTATTACTCCTACCCCAATATTTGAGGTAGAACCTATTTTGTTGGCCGAAAACCAACCGAAAATACATACATTTTTCTGCATTATCTTGCACATATTAAAACATAAGAAAAAGCCTTGAAACGTTGATATAACAACATTTTCAAGGCTTTTTTGCATTGTTTATTCAGTTCATTCCGATTAACGAGAGTAGAACTCAACGATAAGTGCTTCGTTAATTTCAGCTGGTAGTTCAGAACGTTCTGGTAAACGAGTGTACGTACCTACTAATTTTTCTTCATCGAAAGAAAGATATTCTGGTACGAATGGGTTAGCTTCAACCGCTTCTTTGATAATGTTAAGGTTTTGTGATTTTTCACGTAAACCAATAACTTGACCAGGTTTTACACTGTAAGAAGGAATGTCAACACGACCTCCATCAACAGTTACGTGACCATGGTTAACCAATTGACGAGCTTGTCTGCGTGTGCGCGCAAGACCTAGACGGTAAACAAGGTTATCCAAACGAGATTCTAATAGAATCATGAATGTTTCACCATGAATACCTTTCATGTTACCTGCTTTATCAAATAGGTTACGGAATTGGCGTTCATTCACACCATACATGAAGCGAAGTTTTTGCTTCTCTTGCAATTGCATACCATATTCTGAAAGCTTTTTACGTTGATTTGGACCGTGTTGTCCAGGTGCGTAAGGGCGTTTGTCTAACTCCTTACCAGTACCAGTTAGTGAAATTCCGAGACGACGAGACTTTTTCCATACAGGACCTGTATAGCGAGCCATTGTACATCTTCTCCTTTATATATAAGATTTGCATAAAATAAGACAGAGTGTTCCATAATCGCCTGTCATTTTGTTTTCATGTACCATCGCTCCAGCAGCAGAGAGTTACACGATACACCTTACTTTTTACAAAGCTAAGGAACAAAATGAACAACCGGTGGTTCACAAAGGCTACCTTTTTTACACAAAGTCCATTATATGTTTTTTTAACACTTTAGTCAATAGGGAAGATGGAGAATAAATAAATGATACATAAGAACTATTTTTTGGTGGTAACCTAGAAAACTTTGGTATATAATAGATATATTGAATTTTTTAACACTTTAGATAATTAAGTAGATTTACACATTTATTAAAATATAGGTGATAACTATGACACATCAAACAAACAAGCATGATTTGAATAACAGACTTGTTACCAATGATAACTTGTTAACAATTAATAGTGAACATGCGCTTCAAAAAGAATTAATTTCACGTATTAAATTGTATATGGAAGCAGAATATGTAGTTTTATACCTATATTCACCAGTTTCTTCTGACTTTGAACTGGTACAAGTTAGTACTCGAAAAACCAATCAATTTAAACGTTTTTTATATAAGGATAAAGTAATAAATAAGGATGTAACAGATGATAAAAAAATTGTAATACATAATGGTGATCAAGCACTTCACTCGCTAACAACCAGTATCAATTATTTGATACCGATACAACAAGATCAATCTATCATTGGCTATATGCTATTAGGATATTCAAAAGGAAAAATAAAAACAAAAGAATTTGAGAAACGCTGTAAATTTATTTGTAAAGAAAGTTATTCCTTATTAAACAATACTAAAACACACCTTCAAACGAAAGAACAAGCTAATAAATATGAGCTAATGTATCGAGTGACACAAAAATTAAATTCGTCCATGAACCCTTCAGACGTATTAGAGGAAATAGTTAATACGATACAATCTATCTACCCATATTTTACATGTAATTTATTTTTATCACGCAACTATAAAAATGAGCGAAAATTACCTGTAAAAGAATTAAATTATAATGATAAGTATGTAGAAAAACAAAGTATTCAGGCTTTTTTAACAGGAGAGATGCGACAAGAACAAAACATCGAAAAAAACAAATCTTATTTATTTGCACCTTTGCGTGGGAAACAAGGGATATACGGGGTGCTTCAAATCAAAGTAAAGCAGTTGATTCAATTTGACGATGATGCCATTGATTTCTTTCGCATATTAGCAGATTCTGCTGGGAATGCACTAGAAAACGCCCAGTTATATGAACAATCTACACAGTTAATCTCAGATTTGCAATTAATTAATGAGATTACACATCGATTAAATGCAAACTTACGATTAGCGGATACGGCAAATTTTCTGAAAGAGCAATTAAAAACATCGTTTGAAGTTGAAGATATTGGATTCATTTTATTTCAAGATGATAGTACAGATTATGTCCTACTACAACAATCATCTGATTGTTTTCATAGCGATCTACTAGATACGTTAGCGAGAGATATATTCCCTGTAATCAAGAAACAAAAAGAAGCCATATTTGTCGGTGATTTTGAAAAGAAATATCCGCAAATCCATACGAAATTAAAGTCTGTGATGATGATGCCAATGATCCAATCCGAAGAATTAAAAGGTATTGTTATCTTACTGAATCATCAACCCAATTTCTTTTCATTCGATGACTTTAAATTAATTCGATCGATTGTCCAACACTCAACACTTGCATTTGTCAACTCGCAGTTAAGAGAACAACTTGAACAGTCGTTAATTACTGATTATTTGACTAAGTTATATGCTCGCAGGTTTTTAGATGAGAAATGCGAATATCATCTGGAAAACGATGAGCGCGGGGTGTTTTTACTAATAGATATTGACGATTTTAAAAACATCAATGATACTTACGGACATGAAATGGGGGATAAATTACTCGTTCAAGTTTCCCATATATTACGTGAATGTACAGAAGAGATCGGATTCGCTGCTAGGTGGGGTGGAGAAGAACTTGCTGTATACTTGCCAGAATTAACAACGGAAGCGGGAATGAAGATTGCATCCCATTTAGTCATTGATGTAGAAGAAAAAACAAATCCTAGTATCACTATTTCCATTGGAATGGCTTGTTGGAATCGATATCGACCGATAAATATGCAACAATTATTTGATCAAGCAGATCGCTCTCTTTATGAAGCAAAGCGATTAGGAAAAAACGGTGTAGTAAAAATTAATTAATAAAATAAAGCTCCTCATGTGTTTTATGTTTATGAGGAGCTTTATTTTTTATATAAAACGATTTAAGGTTTCTACAAATTTCTCTAAGTAGGTTTGATCAATTTCGTCAAATCTATTTTTAATTGGACTATCAATATCTAATACACCGATTACTTTATCATCTTTTATCAAAGGCACCACGATTTCAGACTGACTAGCGGCATCACAAGCAATGTGTCCCGGGAATTGATTAACATCTGCCACACGCTGCGTTTGTTTTTCGCTAACCGCTGTTCCGCATACACCTTTACCCACAGCGATGCGCACACACGCAGGTAAGCCCTGGAATGGTCCTAATACCAGTTCATCTTCTTTCAATAAATAAAATCCTACCCAATTCACTTCTGTTAAGAATTGGTTTAAAAGTGCTGAGGCATTCGAAAGATTTGCTAGCTGATCCGGTTCTCCTTCGAGTAGTGCTTCTATTTGTTTTATAACTAATTGATAATTTTTTTCTCTTGTTGATAAGTATGATTCTGCTTGAAACATAAGATCCCCTCCAATGGTGAACACCAAACTGGTTTCATTATAAAATGAAAGCAAAATGGACGCAATCAATTACTTTCATCAAGGTCCAAAATAAATGCTAATTATAAAGAATAATGTCAAACAGTCAATATTTTTGAAATTTTTTAGCCAAAAACTGTCGGAACATGATATTATAGTTGTAATCCATAAGAAATTGAAGTGTTTCAATAGTATCGTAAGTGAATAAAAGCTTACGTAAATTAAAAATTTTTAAAATAAATAAGAACGAATCAATAGATAAGATATAGATTGGGTTGTTTGAGGAGGATTGGCATGGTTCCTTATATCATAGGTGGAATTCTAGTAATCATCGTATTAATTGTTATTGGATTGATACTGAGAAAAAGAGTATATGATGAAGTTGATCGACATGAGAGTTGGAAAATGGATATTATGAATCGTAATGTGTCCATTGAACTACAACGAGTAAAAAGTTTAAATTTATCAGGCGAGACGCAAGAACAGTTTGAAAGTTGGAAAAGTACTTGGGATCAAATATTGACAAGAGAGCTTCCTGATATTGAAGAATTTCTACTAGATGCTGAAGAGGCTGCTGATCGATTTAAAATTTCAACTGCGAATAAAAATTTGAAACAAGTGAAACAAATATTGCAAAACATTGAAGATATGATTGAGCAAATGTTTAATGAATTAGATGATTTGCTTGACTCTGAAAAACAGAGTCGTAAAGAAGTTGAAGAAATACAGCCGAAAATCAAAGAATTACGCCATAAACTAATCCAAAACAGATATTTATATGGCGATGCTGAACCAAAGTTTGAAATGGAAATTCAAGGATTGCAACAACTACTTGAAGAATATCAAGAAGCTGTCGATTTAGGAAATTACTATGAAGCGAAACAACTTGTTGATCAATTAAGAGAAAATGTTGTCACTGAAGAAGAAAGAATAGATGAATTCCCCGTTATTTACAAAAAAACAAAAAGAGAACTACCAGATCGTATCGAGGAATTGTTAAGAGGAATTCGAGAAATGAAACAAGAAGGTTACCGTATTGATAACCTAGGTTTAGAAAGCGAATTAAATAATCATTTACGACAACTTTCTACAAGTGTCATGCAACTTGAAAATGGTGATATGAGCGAAGTTAATGACATTACACAATCGATTGAGGATCGTGTTGCAGATATCTACAATTTGCTTGAAGATGAAGCAAAAGCGAAGAATTATATCGAGAAACATATCACTACTGTTAAATCAAATTTAGATGATATCGTTAATGAGTTCCAAGGAACAAACGAAGAAGTAGAACGATTGCAACAAACGTATTATTTAGAGGCTAGTGATTTGGAATTATACGCAAATCTAGATAAATGGATCCATCAATTAGAAAAACAATTGGGTCAGATTGAACAAGATCTTGAGGGAGAAAAGCAAACCTATGTCACTTTGCAAGATCAATTGAAAGCTAGTCGAAATGATTTAGAACAATTACAGCATTCTCATCAAGAGTTTAAAGAACAACTACAAAATATTCGAAAAGATGAAATCGAAGCACGACAAAAAGTTACAACGTTGAAGCGAGACTTGCTTCATACGAATAAAAAATTACAAAAAAGTAATTTACCTGGTGTACCATCGTATATATGGAATTTACTTGATGAAGCAACGGATAAAAGTGATTTAGTTATGCACAAACTCGAGGAACAACCATTGGATATGGGAGAAGTATCTAATGCTTTGCAAGAAGCAGAAACTTCCGTTAATACTTTAATTGAACAAAGTGATGCATTAATTGAACAAGCTTATTTAGTTGAAACGGTCATACAATATGCAAATCGCTACCGTAGTAAATATCCATTATTAGCTTCGAAGTTAGAGGAAGCAGAGCACAAATTTAGAGATTATGCTTATGAAGATGCCTTGGAAGCAGCGGCTAGTGCTCTAGAAGAAATTGAACCAGGAGCATTAAAAAAACTAGAAGACTTCGTTAAAGTTCCAAGCTAGGAGGAAATTAATAGTGAGACGATGGCTTGTCATAGGAGTGTCAGTTACTGCAATCAGTGTGTGGGTTTTATTTTTCTTCTTACTAATAGGGCAAACCGATCCAAAACTTGCAAGTAATCAAAAAGAAGTGACATACCAAAAAGTAAAAATCAATGCCCAACACGGGCAGTTTGCTCGATTTGAGCATCATTCAAATGACGCTAATACAGTCAAACAATCAGAACAAAAAAAATCAGCGAAACCAAAGAATGAACAGAAGGAATCTAATCCGACGCAAGATGTAATGTATGATTTAGAGAAAAGCAATCCTGTTTCTATTGATAACTTGTTGGCTGAATTAAATATTGAGTAATAATGTAAGTAAATCCCTTGCTGATAAGTAGTAAGGGATTTTTGATGGAAATTTCTAATTTAGAATAGCTATCAACAAACTTCACGCAAATAACTTTCTATTCTTGGCTTTGTATGTTAATATATTGCATTGCATAATGGAAAACAAGGGGACTAATTAATGATATACTTTGACAATAGTGCAACAACGAAACCTGATCCTTCCGTTTTAGAGAGTTTTCTTCAAATATCACAAAAATATTATGGTAATCCTTCTTCTGTTCATCGTTTTGGTCTTGAAGCAGAGACGCTGTTAAGAAAAGCACATGAACAAGCAGCAGAGATTTTACGTGTTACTTCAAGTGAAATTATTTTTACTTCAGGTGGAACAGAGGGGAACAATACAGCTATTAAAGGCATTGCGTTGGCACATCAAAATAGGGGAAATCATATTATTACCACTCAAATTGAGCACCCGTCTGTTTTAGAAGCGTGTCACTCATTAGAAACATTAGGGTTTGATGTCACTTATTTACCTGTTAATGAACATGGAACGGTAGATGTAAAAGATGTGAAGCAAGCGTTAACAGATAAAACGATACTCGTTAGTATTATGCATATCAATAATGAACTTGGCTCTATTCAACCAATAGAAGCAATTGGTCAATTAATAAAAAAACGTCCAACAACTTATTTTCATGTTGATCATGTGCAAGGTTTTGGTAAACAAACGTTACCATTACATGATAGCGGTATTGATTTATGTACAATTTCTGGACATAAAATACATGGACTAAAAGGTACTGGTATACTATATGTAAAAAAAGGAACAACGTTATTTTCATTATTTCATGGTGGTAATCAGCAAGGGAACTATCGCTCTGGAACAGAAAATGTAGCGGGTGATGTTTCACTTGTGAAGGCAATGCGTTTAATAAAAGAACAAGAAATAAATAGCAAGAACCACTTGGATGAACTTAACCAGTTGCTTCGAGAATTACTACAAGAAATCCCAGAAATCATGATTAATACATCTCCTAGTCAAGCACCACAGATATTGAATTTCTCTATACCTGGTTACAAACCAGAAGTAATCATCCATGCACTTGGAGAGAGAGAGATTTTTATCTCGACAAAATCAGCATGTTCATCTAAAAAACCAGATGAAAGTGCTGTGCTTCATGCAGTTGGTTTTTCACAAGAACGTAGTAAATCTGGTTTGCGCGTAAGTTTGTCTTATCAAAACACAAAAGAAGAAATTGAATTATTTTGTCGTTCCTTGCGGAAAGTAATTCAACAATTGAGTAAAGTAATGGGGTAGATAAACATGTTATACGATCATATATTAATTCGCTATGGCGAACTATCATTAAAAAATAAAAATCGAAAAAAATTCATTTATCAGTTACACGAAAATGTTCGAACAAAATTAATTAATTATCCTGAATTAAAAATAAAAAATTCCCGTGATCGCATGACCATTTTGTTAAATGGCCAAGACCCTGAACCAATTATAGAAGCGTGTCAAACTATTTATGGTGTACAAAGTCTTAGTCTAGCGATTAAAGTTGACAATGACACAGAGCAGATTAAACATGCTGCTTTACAAGCACTGAAAGAAGCAACTGACGCTCGGACATTTAAAATCACTACCAAGCGGGCAGATAAAGATTTTCCAATTGGTTCACAAGAATTTAATCATGTTATTGGTTCCCATCTGCTAACAAATACTGAAGATTACACGGTGGACGTGCATCATCCAGATGTGGAATTGCATATTGATATTCGCAAACAAGGAACTTATATTACATCAACTCGGATTAAAGGTGCAGGAGGTTTACCGGTGGGATCAGCTGGTAAAACATTGCTACTTCTCTCTGGCGGATTAGACAGTCCTGTTGCAGGTTATTTAATGATGGGACGTGGAGTGAAATTAGAAGCTGTACACTTCCACTCTCCACCTTATACAAGTGAAGCAGCGAAGCAAAAAGTACTTGATTTAGCTGACAGATTAACATTTTTTGGTAATGAGATCAAAGTGCACATTGTACCGTTTACTGCTTTACAACAAAAAATACACCGTGAGATTCCTTATGGTTATTCGATGACAGTTATGCGTCGTATGATGCTGAAAATTAGTGAAAAAATTGCAGCTAAAGAAAATATTTTATCGCTTACGACAGGTGAAAGTTTAGGACAAGTAGCCAGTCAAACAATGGAGAGCATGCATGCGATAAATGAAGTTACAAATTATCCGTTATTACGTCCTTTAGTTTCAATGGATAAAGAAGCCATCATACGCATATCTCAACAAATTGATACCTATGATATTTCCACTCGTCCTTATGAAGATTGCTGTACCGTTTTTGTACCAAATGCGCCAAAGACGAAACCAAAACTGGACAAAGTAAAATATTTTGAGGGATTAATGGATGTGGAAGGCGATATTACGGACATTATGAACGACATCGAGACCATCACCTTCCCTCTAAAACAGGAAAAAGACACTTTCGCAGATTTATTTTAAACTTGAGTTACTACCAAAATACAGGTTTTAGATGAAACAACTACCAGTGAATTTTCTGTATGACATCACCTCTTTCTGCACATTCTAGAGATGTACCACAGAGGAGGTGAAAACATCATGGCAAGTAACACTTCAAATCAATTAGTAGTACCTGGTGTAAGCCAAGCATTAGATCAAATGAAATATGAAATTGCACAAGAATTTAATGTAAATCTTGGTCCAGATACAACTTCTCGTGCTAACGGTTCTGTTGGTGGAGAAATTACAAAACGTTTAGTTCAAATGGCTGAACAACAATTAGGTGGACAACCAAAATAAAATACAATTGGCTATAGAGTAGTGCTTTTCGAAGCACTACTCTTTTAAATAGGTGATACTTCTGGTATGGTATGATACATATATCGTAATAAAGGGGATAAGTAAATTGGGGACATTATGGTATGGTGGCACTATTTATGCAATGACAAAAGAAAATGAAGTGTATGAAGCAGTATATACTGATAAAGGAAAGATTATTAAAGTCGGTAACTATGCGGAGCTTATGAACCAATACAGAATGAGTATAACCCATATAGAAGATTTACATGGTACATGTATGTATCCGGGATTTGTCGATAGTCATTTACATATTGTTGGTCATGGCGAAAAACTAAAACATTTAGATTTATCAGCTATGAGAAGTGCGGAAGAAGTGTTGTCAGCCTTAGATGATCGCATCAAGCTATTGGAAAAGGGATCATGGTTAATAGCTGAAGGTTGGAATGAAAACCAATGGGATGTGCCAAGAATTATCGATCGCATAGAACTTGATCAAATTAGCACTGATCATCCGATCATGCTAACAAGAGTTTGTCGACACGCGATTATTGCCAATTCAAAAGCGATTGAATTAGCAGGTATTACAAAGGATCAGATCGACCCGGTTGGAGGTAAAATTGTACGTGATGCAACGGGAATGCCAACGGGATATTTTCTAGATACTGCGCAAGAACTTATTAAACAAATCATTCCTGATATATCGAAAGAAACATTGATACAATTAATTGAAACTTCTGTTAATGATCTATTGGCTTTAGGATTAGTAGGTGGACACACAGAAGATTTAGGGTATTACGGAAAGGATAGTTTTACGAAAACATTAGGCGCTTATCAAAGTGTATTAGGTGAAACAAAGAAATTTCGCGCACACTTATTAGTTCATCACGAAGTAGTCAATGATATGGTACATGCCGGTTTATCTTACGGTGATGGAAATGATTTTGTGGAATTAGGTGCGATGAAGATTTTTTCTGACGGTGCTTTAGGGGGCCGTACAGCATGGTTACGCGCACCTTATACGGATGATCCAGAAAATAAAGGCATTCCAACTCATTCGGAAATGAAACTGGAAGAATTAATTACACATGCGAGAAGTTTTGGTTTACCTGTAGCCATACACGCTATCGGCGATCAAGCTATCCTTCGTGTGATTCAATTATTACAAAAATATCCGTTAAACAATGGAAGACGTGATCGTATTATCCATGCACAAATTGTTGATCAAGAAATTATCGACAAATTAACTAAAATGAACATTACTCTGGATATTCAACCGTCTTTTGTTGCTTCTGACTTTCCGTGGGTAATTAAACGATTAGGAGAGCAGCGTGCAAAACAAGCATATCCTTGGAAAACTTATTTAGAAAAAGAGATACCTTGCGCAGCAGGTTCAGATGCACCTATTGAAAATGTTAACCCGTTAGCTGGAATAAAAGCTGCTGTGTTGCGACAATCAAGTATCGACAGAAACATATATCAAAAAGAACAACAATTATCAATTTATGAAGCAATCTCTTTATACACTAAAGGAAGTGCCTATATCATCAATAAAGAATATGAACGTGGTATTATTTCACCTGACTATGTAGCTGATTTTACAATACTTGATCAAGACCTTTTTAAAGTAAGCAAAGAAAAGATTGATCAAGTACGAGTGGTAAAAACAGTGGTGGATGGAGAAGTAATGTTTCAGAGGTAGTACGCGCAAATAAGGACCTGGACAATTCCCCGTCTTCAGGTCCTTTAATATTAGTTAGTTTTATAAAAAAGTTCGTTTAATTCTTTCCCAATAATTATTGTTAGGGAGTTTAATTAAATGAATAAATTTATTCGTCATTTGGACAGAGATATTATTAATATTTCGTATGGCATATGCCTCGTTATCTAACCCAATAATAGGATGATCGTTGCCATCTTGAATAATTTCTAAACGTAGTTTTTTGTTATGTGACAGTACAAGGGAAGTTCCAAGTGTGCGATAGTCGTTGTTGTTTAAAGAAGCAATTTCAGTCATTTGAAAGCAAGGCATCGTAGGGTCTAAAATCGCTCCATTTAACGATTTATTATAAGCGGTACTTCCTGATGGTGTGGATACAATGAGACCATCACCTCGAAATCGTTCCAGATATAGGTTATCGATATATACTTCGATAGCAATTGTTTTAATAATAGAAGATCGAATACTAACTTCGTTAAGACAATAAAAAGGTACCTCATCATTAATAGACACATCAACCAGAGGAAATTGTTCCGTCTCAACAGGTGCAAAAGTTAGTGTTTGAAACAGTGTTTCCGGTTCTTCTAACGAAAAGTCATTATACAATCCATGCGCATTGGTAAGTGACATCCCAATATACGTGCAATTTTCGCGAAAACCTGTGTTTCTGACGCTTTGTAAAAAAACGCCATCATCTCCTAAACAAATAATGTAATCCGCTACATTACTTTTCTTGGTCACCACAAATTGATAAGAAATAGCTAGTTTTTCTAATAATTCCAATGTTTCTTTCGTAACGTGATCTTTTTTATAATAAAAATAAATGGATGAGGTCATACGATTCCTCCTAGTTAAAAATATAGTTATTCATTTATAACCGACTTCATAGACGAATAAACACAATGAAATTGGTTTAGAAAAAAACTTTTTTCCTATACTAATAGTAATGAAGGAGGGCGTGTTATGTTCATAGCCATTGGTATCGTTGCTATTATATTTCTACTATTATTACTTTTGCTCTTCCTTCTTTTACCTGTGAAAATATACTGCAACTTCGCTTATGAAGATGAAATAACCGTATTTATTAAAGGAAATATTGCAGGTATACCGGTTATAACATATGATAAAAAATTTGATAGCGATTTTGAGTTCTTACAGCAAGAAGAGGAAGTCTGGAAAGAAACAGTAGAATCATTGAAAAACGTAATTAATAAAAAAAGGAATAGTAAAATTGGGGGTGAATCGATATTTCAACAGTTTAAAAAAGTGAGAGTAGAATCTTTTCAATGGCATACGATAATTGGATTAGAGGATGCTGCAACAACAGGTATGGTGACAGGAGCTTTATGGTCAATAAAAGGTGGCTTGCTGGCAGCCGTAGATCATTTTTTTTATCTCGATACAAGACCAAATTTTGATATTGCTACTCACTTTAATGAAGCAGTTTTTCAATCAACATGTGCGTGTATCTTTTCTATCCGTTTAGGGCAAGCTATGCGTACATTACGAAAAATAAACAAGTCGACTGGATAGTTTATATCATCAAAAAGGAGACATGCATAATGACTAATAGCCATCCAATTGAAGGACTTATGACGACAGCGATGGAAAATCTGAAGCAAATTGTAGATGTAAATACAATTATTGGTGAACCCATTCAATCCCCAGATGGAAGTACCATTATCACGGTATCAAAGGTAGGATTTGGATTTGCTGCAGGTGGTAGTGAGTTTGGACAAGTAAATAGCAAAAGTGATAGTGATCAGAGCAGTGATGAATCAGAACAATCATATCCATTCGGTGGAGGGAGTGGTGGCGGAGTAACCATTACACCTATCGGTTTTTTAGTCGCAAATAAACAAGGTGTACAAATGATTCACCTCCATCAGAATGCTAATTTATATGAGAAGATGGTTGAAGTTGCACCGCAAGCACTTGATAAAGTGAAAGAAATCCTTTCCAATAACCAAAAAGGAAAAGAAACAAGCGATTAAAATGCTAGACATCTGCCTAGAATGCCTTCATAATATTGTTGGCATTCTTTTTTTACATAGTTAAATAGCAAGTAAGTAGAGCATAAGTCAATTTCATAATGGATATATTATTCGTTTTCTACCTCATATAGAGAATGTTGAAACTCATAACGTGTTTTATGTAAAAGAAAGGCAGGGAGATAGATGGAACAAAAGAATGTAGAGCAATATTTTAACCTAATCAATGAGATAACAGAGACAATTGAGCAGAACGAAAGTATGACTTATTTAGATAGTTTGGTAGTAGCATTGGAATGCGCATTTTCAAAAATGCCGAACGAAGAACTATCTGAACCGACCAAGAAATTCGTGAGAAAAAATATAGCTAAAATACAATTTGATACGTTGGACAAAGAAACGATTCGAAAGATTATACAGCTAGCAACTTTAAAAGGAATGCGAGGGGCTACACAACAACAGCATCTTATAACGCCTGATACAGTTGCTATGTTTATGGGGTACATAGTAAATAATCTAGTTGGAAATCGTAAAGATATTCGCATATTTGATCCCGCATTCGGATCCGGAAATTTATTAACCGCGGTAATGAATCAATTACAAACGAATGTACAAGCCTATGGTAGTGAAGTGGATAGTACGTTAATTCAGTTAGGGCTACTTAACGCAAATTTACAAAAAACTGAAATTGAACTATTTCATCAGGATAGCCTGCAACCATTTCTATTAGAACCAGTAGATTTTGTCGTTGCGGATTTACCAGTTGGCTATTATCCGGATGATTTTCGAGCGCAATCTTTTGAACTACGTGCACCAGAAGGCCATGCTTATGCACATCATTTGTTTATTGAACAAAGTCTTCATTACACGAAAGAAGCAGGTTTTTCAATCTTTGTCATACCTAACTTTTTATTTGATAGTGATCAGTCTAATAAATTGCATGTGTATTTACAAAAACATGCACACATTGTTGGATTGCTGCAGCTACCAACTAGTATGTTTACATCTGAAAAACAGGCAAAAAGTATCTTGATTCTACAGAAAAAAGGACAAGCAGCGAAAGCGCCTAAACAAGCATTAATCGCGCAATTACCTTCTTTTAAAGATCCACGTTCAACATTGCAAGTTGTTGAAAAAATAAACAAATGGTTCAAAGAAGAAGGGTATAATTATTAGAAAAATTAAAACTTTATGAAGAAAACGGTAACATCGTAGGTTCGTGTTGCAATCTGTCAACTGACTTGTTTACAATAGAAATAGGCACGTGAAAAAACGTTTAATAGCCAATTGAAAGGGATGAATTAGTTTGAGTAATGTATTAGCAATTAACGCTGGTAGTTCTTCATTAAAATTTCAATTAATTGAAATGCCAGAAGAAAACGAATTAGCAAAAGGACTAGTAGAGCGAATCGGAATTAATGATTCTGTGTTTAAATTAGAATATGGAGATACAGAAGATAAGGTAACAACTGATATTCCTAATCATGAAGTAGCAGTTAAATTATTACTAGAAAAATTACAAGCATCTGGTGTGATTAAATCACTTGATGAAATAGATGGTATCGGACATCGTGTCGTTCACGGTGGAGAGAAATTTAGTGATTCTGTACTTGTAACTGATGAAGTAATCAGAGAAATTGAAGAAGTATCAGAATTAGCACCGTTACATAATCCTGCTAACTTGACTGGTATTCGTGCATTTAAAGAAATCCTACCAAATGTACCGGCTGTAGCGGTATTTGATACAGCATTTCACCAAACGATGCCTGAGCAATCTTATCTATATAGTTTACCTTATGAATATTATGAGAAATATGGCATTCGTAAATATGGTTTCCACGGAACATCTCATAAATATGTTTCAGAACGAGCAGCAGATTTAATGAACGCACCATTAGATAAATTACGTTTAATTACTTGTCACTTGGGTAATGGAGCAAGTATTGCTGCGATTGAGAACGGAAAATCAATTGATACATCAATGGGCTTTACTCCATTAGCTGGTGTAACAATGGGTACGCGTTCTGGTAATATTGACCCTGCTTTAATTCCGTATATTATGGAAAAAACGGGTAAAACAGTAAATGAAGTGCTTCAAGTACTTAACAAAGAGAGCGGTATGTTAGCTTTATCCGGTTTCTCTAGTGATTTAAGAGATATCCAAGAAAAAGCTGAAAATGGGGATGATCGTGCAGAGTTAGCTCTTAAGATCTTCGCAGAACGTATCCACCAATATATCGGTTCTTATGCTTCTAAAATGCACGGCGTAGATGCAATTGTTTTCACAGCCGGCGTTGGTGAAAACAGTAAAGAAGTAAGAGAGCGTGTATTGGAAGGGTTAGAATTTATGGGTGTCTATTGGGATCCAGCACTTAACGATGTCCGAGGAAAAGAAGCGTTTGTTAACTACCCGCATTCACCGGTAAAAGTTATCGTTATCCCAACAAACGAAGAAGTTATGATTGCACGTGACGTACAACGTTTAGGGTTAAATGAACAATAATTACGACATACGAATAGTACTATATATAAACCGACCTTTATTTAAGAAAAGGTCGGTTTATATTTGTGGTATAGAGATAGTACGGATGTCCTATATTCAAAATTAAAAGGGCTCATAAATGAGTAGTGTTGAGCCCTTTATCCTAATTATCTTTTTATTAAAACGAATAGGGATAACAGTAATTTTATTCTTCTACTGAACGAACTACTAAAACGTCACAAGTTGCGTGTCTCGTGATGTTTTCAGAAACACTACCAATTAAGAATCGTTCCACAGCATTTAAGCCTGTTGCTCCACATACGATTAAATCTGCTTGATAAGCCGGAGCGACATATTTAGGGATACGAACTTTTGGTGAACCATAATCGATGTTGGTCTCTACTTTTGAAACGCCTGCATGAACCGCTTGGTTGTAGTAATCTTCAAGTAATGTTTTAGCGTATACTTCTGACCGATTCACTAATGATTGATCATACGCTTCCACACTAGATACGGTTTTTGTATCAAGTACATGTGCAACGATTAATTGTGCATCATTTCGTTTAGCAATCGCAATAGCTTTTTGAAATGCATTTTCGGAAGCTTTAGAGCCATCTACTGCGACTACGATATGTTGGTATTCACTTGGCATATAAGCACTCCCTTTTCGTTAAGTTATCTTTATTATACCATATCAGTCTCTGTTTCTAACAAGTGATCTAGTAATACATTTTTAAAAAATAATTTATTATTACTTTCAAATGATTAGAAATCGACCAACGAATCGTGTACGATAGTTGTGTCAGTATCTAGATAAGAAGGGAGCTTATATATGGGCCATGCGTTTATAACTGCTGGAAGTAAAGGACTAGGTCGTCAGGTCACCGAATATTTTCTTCGAGCTGGACACAACGTAACAATAACCTATCGATCCGATCATTCAAAAGTGAAAGAATTAGAATCACACTATACAATAGATAAAATACACGTCATCCAAGCGGATGTAACAAAAAAGACAGATTTGGAGAAGGCGGTGCATGAAGCTAATAAGCGATTTGGTACGATCGATTATTTAATTAACAATGCAGGCCCTTATATTTTTGAACGGAAAAAGTTAGTGGATTATTCTGAAGAAGAGTGGAACCTAATGCAAAAGGGGAATCTTGACGCTGTATTCCATCTATTAAAATTAACAATTCCGGCCATGCGTCAACAACGATTTGGTCGAATTATTAATTATGGATTTCAAGGGGCTAATACAGCAGCTGGTTGGATTTATCGATCAGCTTTTGCTGCTGCTAAAGTTGGGCTAGTTTCGCTAACAAAAACGATCGCTTACGAAGAGGCTGAATATGGGATAACATCTAACATGGTATGCCCAGGAAATAGCACAGGTGACATGAAAGAAGCTACCATTGAAGCAAGTAGAAATATTCACGACACAAACACACCAATTGGACGATCAGCTACTGGTGAAGATATCGCACGATCCATTCTATTTCTCTGTGAAAATGATTCAGATATGATAACAGGAACGGTATTTGAAATAACGGGTGGATTAGATGTAATTCATCGACATCTTAAGTAAATCAAATAAAATAATCCTCTAACTTTTAGGAATGAAAAGCTAGAGGATTTGTTATGATTATTCAATAATTTGTAACGTTTTTGGATAACGATTCAATACTTTTGTTTCTGTTTCAGTAATAAAAATTTGGTCTTCAATACGGACACCTGCTACATTAGGTACGTAAATACCTGGTTCTATAGTGAAACACATACCTGATGCTAAAGGTAAGTCATTGGTTGCAGTTAATGATGGAAATTCGTGCACGTCAATACCAATCCCGTGTCCAAGTCGATGGGTGAAATATTCTCCAAACCCTGCTGTTTCAATATGACCACGAGCAACTTGATCCAACTGTCCTAAAGCTACTCCTAATTTTGCAGCTTTGATCGCTTTTTCTTGTGCTTCTAATACCGTCTGATAAATTTTCTTCTGTTCATCGGATGCATATTTATAAGCAACCGTACGAGTAATATCAGAACAGTATCCTTGGTAAACCACACCTAAATCAAATAATACCATGTCACCAGGTTTAATCGTGTCTAATGAAGGATTACCGTGTGGCGAAGCGGTTTTCTCGCCAGTTAATACCATAGTAGAGAAAGCCATTTCTTGAACACCTTGTTTTTTAAGTTGGTATTCAATTTCAGCAACAATTTCTAACTCGGATTTTCCTTCTTTAATTGCTTGCACACCAATTTCCACACCATAATCTGCTAGTTTAGCTGCTTGTTTTAAAATTTTATATTCTTCAGCTGTTTTTATCATTCTACTGTCGTACATAAATTGACTGCCATTATGTAATGTTAGGTTAGGAAAGTTAGCTTGAATACTTTCTAGGCGATCCACGGTCATGTGCTCTTTTTCAATTGCCATCGTTTTAGGAATAGTATCATTTTTCTCTAAATAATGATAAAAAAGTTCCCAAGGTTTTTCATGATCTTGATAACTAATGATATCCCCCGTCCATCCAGCTTGAATGGCATCTTGTTTTTCTAGACTAGGCACAATAAGAACTGGCGCGGTTTGTTCATGAAAATAAACGCCTACTAATCGCTCATGCGGATCTGTATAAAAATTTGTTGTATAAAATACATTAGCTGTAGAAGTTAAAAATATACTCTCAAAATTTTGGTTCGCTAACGTTTGTTGTACGCTTTTAGATTGTTCCATTCTAATCCACCTTTCTTTTTTTCTAAATCAAGTATAACAAATCAACTATCCTTTTACTTATCTCTTGCATCGAAATATGTTAAAGTAAAATTAGAAAATAATTTTTAAAAAATGAAACCATTTGTTTGGTTTTACGTAAATATTACTACAAAAGTTAGAGAGAGGTGCGTCAATGGGAATATTCTCTAAGCTTTTTCAAAAAAAAGAGAAGAAGTCAGAAGTGAAAGAAAGGGATCCATTATCGATTGAAGTGGGAGATATCATTGAATATGATCTTGCCGATTATGAAGTTGTTGGTAAGATTACGTATCGTCAGGGATCATATGAATGGATTAGCTACCAGCTTCTAGAGGGTAGAAATACAATCTGGTTATCAGTAGAAATGGATGATGCGTTAGAATTGGGTATTTATAAAACGATCCCACTATCTGTGCAAAAACCATTTCCAAAACAACTTGAACACGAAGGCCAGACGTTTTACTTAGATGAACAAGGAGAAGCTCGTGTCGTTGGAGAAGGAAGAAGTCGTAATATTAATGGTAGATTGATGACCTATGCTGAATACTATGATGATTCTGAAGAAAAATTTCTTAGTTTAGAAGATTGGGGAAGCGAAGTAGAAGCAAGTATAGGTTATGAGATTGAAGAGTTTGAGTTAAAAATAATTGCAGGTTCTAATTAACAAGGAGGAAACACACTATGTTTAAATTTTTTAATCGTGTCAAAACTGTCGTAAGTTCAGAATTAAATACTCTATTGGATAAAGCAGAAGATCCAGTGAAAATGCTTGATCAATTTATGCGGGACATGGAATCAGATATCCGTGAAGCAGAGAGTGCAGTAGCAAAACAAATCGCTAATGAAAAAATGTTAAAACGTAAATATGATGATGCGCAAGCAATGGTTGACAAACGTCAATCACAAGCAGAAAAAGCGATAGAAGCAGGTAATGAAGATTTGGCAAGACGTGCATTAGAAGATAAACAAGAGCATGCGCAACAAGTAGAAACCTTAAAAGAATCTTGGGAACGGGCAAAACAAGATTCCGAGCAGTTACGTAAAAAGTTAGATGAAATGAAAAAAGAATATCAAGAAATGAAATTGAAAAAAGATTCACTGAAAGCTCGCGCGGAATCGGCTAAAACAAGAACGAAAATTAATCGTACCATGTCTTCTATCGGCAGTGATGAGTCAAGACAAGGATTCTCTCGCATGGAAGAAAAAGTTTTACAGTACGAAGCAGAAGCGGATACTAGTGACGATATGTCAGCAGAAAGTCGTTCATTAGATGATGAGTTTGAAGATTTAGAAAATAATCATGTAGATGATGAACTAGCGGCATTGAAAAAGAAAATGGGTAAAGAATAATAGGTAATGTTGAAGTAGCCTCTGTAATAACACGTTACAGAGGCTTCTCCTATGAATTTTTGTATGCTACATAATGTTGATAGTCAGCTTCTAAGGTGAAAGGGGGTTATATGGAACATGAAAAAATGGCTTTTGTTATTAAGTTTGCTGGCAATCTTTGTGCTGACAGCTTGTGGTGAAACAGAACCTGCATCAGTAGATGAAATCCCGTCAGAGCAATCACAAGCAGAATTGATTACGCAATTACAAACTTCTAATGCTGCAAATGTTGAAACATTACTTGCAAATACATTTTATAAATTGGATACCGTAGTTAGTGATTCATCAGAAGCTAATGTTTATGCAACAAGACAATTTACTGTAGATGAAGCGGTAACAGAAGTAGCAAACGTATTACAACCAGAACAACAAAGTGAGAAATACAATAATGAACGAATGTTAGTTTATCCAAATTACTTTGTCACATTTAAAGAAAGTGAAGAAGATAACCAAGTGGTACTGATGGAAGTTGCATCAGACACGTTTGTACGAAATAATTATTCTCCTAATTATCTTAATCACTTTTTTGCTTTTGCATTAATAAATCGCATGTTGTCAGCAGATAATTGGGCACGAAGTAGACAGTCCTATTGTTCTAATGGAGGTTGTTATGGTGGGTATACAACAGGAAGAACTTCATTTGGTGGCGATGTAACGACCAATCGCACCAATAGAGGAATGTTTTCTACAAGAGGTGGCGGCCCGAGCGCCGGAAAATAATATTGAAGGAGGAATTTCAATGAATGCATTTATTTTAACATTCACTTATTTTTTACTAGCGATCATTGTCGTGTTAATTGGTTTGGTAATTTTTGAATGGATCACAACAAAATACAAAGATTGGGAAGAAATCGCTAATGATAATCAAGCAGTAGCCTTATCTGTTGCGGGAAAAATCGTTGGTATTTGTATTATTCTGGCGTTTGCGATTTATCATAGCGTCACTATCTGGGAGACAGTAATATGGGGTGGATATGGAGTCATTTTACAAATGATTGCCTATGTCTTGTTTGAATTATTCACAAGAAAATTCTCTGTTCAACAAAAAGTAAAAGAAAACAATATGGCAGTTGGTATTATCTCTTTTGCGGTATCACTAGGCTTAGCTTTTGTAATTGGTGCTTCTATTACATAAGTAAAGACACGTTAAAGCGGAAGGTCTGGCTCAATAGTCAGATCTTCTTTTTTACACATTAAGTTAGGCCTTTCTATTTTAAATATAACCAAGGGTAAGATAGATATGGCAATACTCAAAAAAATTGAGAAAATGCAGTTTTTAAAATGATGGTTGATGGAGTGAAGTATATTGAATCGTTTAGCAGTTCGACAAAGTAATTTTATTTATTGGGCATCCGGTATTGTATCTATTTGTGGGATTGTGTTTGAAGTGCTTTTTGGAGCGTTAGGCTCTTACATTCTAGGTGATGGGGTAAAACAATACACATTAACCATTTCTTTATTCTTAACCGGGATGGGAATTGGAGCAAGTATAAGTGAACGTGTGTTAAAAAATTTAATTATTGCTTTTATTTACATAGAATTTTTTGTTGCTTTAATCGGTGGTTTTTCAAGTTTTGTGATGTTTGGTATTACTGCTTTTTCACCGGCAGGAACAGATGCCTTATTTTTATATATTATAACGTTAACCATTGGGGGATTAACTGGGGTAGAACTACCGATTTTAATTCGAAAGGCAAACGAGATAGGCGTTTCTTTAAATCGAAGCACTGCAAGAGTGCTGTTTTCTGATTATGCTGGGGGACTTGTTGGTGGGATGTTATTTGCTTTTTTCTTACGCCCGCAATTAGGCATGGTCAAAACTGCTTTTTTAGTTGGTTGTATCAATTTGATTGTAGCGATCATCGTTCTGATTATGTTTAGAAAAGAAGTCAAGCGTTTTACTACTCATTTACTTGTGGCTATTGTTATTGGTATCTCTTTACTGTTAGGTTTACTTTTTGGCGAAGAAATGGCTTTTTCGTTTGAACAGAAATTATATAAGGATCCAATTATTCATATGGAAGAAAGTCAATATCAAAAGATTGTATTGACCCAAAATGAGGATGATGTAAGGTTTTACTTAAATGGTGGATTACAGCTAAGTTCGATTGATGAGCATCGTTATCATGAAACATTGGTTCATCCAACCATGGCACAAGCAGAATCAATTGAAAATGTACTTATATTAGGTGGCGGAGATGGAATAGCTGCGAAAGAAGTTCTCAAATATGATGATGTGAAAAATATTACACTAGTAGACTTAGACCCAGCTGTTGTAGACCTGGCCAATGAGAATGAGAAACTATTAGCACTAAATAAACATTCTCTGCAAAATGAAAAAGTACATATCAAGCATCAAGATGCTTATCAATATTTAGAAGAGACAGAGAAAATTTTCGATGTTATTATTATTGATTTACCAGATCCAAATGATGAAAGTTTAAACAAATTATATACGAAAGAATTTTATGCATTAGCTCGTAATCATATGGAATTAAATGGTGCGATGATGGTACAAGCAACGAGCCCGTACTTTGCAACTGAAGTGTATTGGACTATTTCAGAAACAATTGAGTCTAATGATTTACAAGTAGCGAATTTGCATGTAGACATTCCAAGTTTCGGCAATTGGGGGTTTGTTATGGCAAGTAGAAACGAAATCAATTTGAATCAATTAGAAATAGAGGTCAAAACCAATTTTTTAACTGCTGACTTGTTACCTTCATTAGCCAAATTCGGTAAAGACACGGATGAAGACATTGTAGAGAATGGGAAGCAAATTGCTATCAAACCGAACACATTAATTGATCCAAGGTTAATTCAAATCTATGAGCGATCATGGAAATATTATTAATTCATACTTTTAATACACTTAAAAAGTGGGTAAAGCTAAAGGAATGTAGAATATCGAAAGGAGACTGTAACAGTGAAACTATCTTATCATGGACAATCAGTTGTACAAATAAAAACGGAAACACATACGATTTTAATTGATCCATTTATTACAGGTCATGAAAGATGTGATTTGGATGTAGATGAAGTTAATCCAGATGTAATCTTGCTTACGCATGGACATAATGATCACGTTGGTGACACGATACCTATAGCTAAACGAACTAATGCATTAGTGGTTGCACCAAATGAATTGGCACAATATCTTGAAAGCAGAGGCCTTCAGACACATCCGCTACATATTGGCGGTGCCCATACATTTGACTTTGGTACAGTCAAATTAACACAAGCCTTTCATGGTTCGATGTTTTACGATGAAGAAGGGAATGGTATCTATTCTGGAATGCCAGCAGGTATCTTATTTAAAGCGGAAGGTAAAACCATTTATCATGCTGGAGATACAGGGTTGTTCTCTGATATGAAAATGATTGGGGAGATGAATGATATTGATGTAGCCTTTTTACCGATCGGTGATAATTTTACGATGGGGCCAGAAGATGCTTTAATAGCTGCTAAATGGATTGATGCTTCTTATGTCGTCCCAGTTCATTACAATACATTCCCGCTCATTGAACAAGACGGAAAAGCGTTTGCTGCTAATGTCACTCCTGGGAAAGGTATAGCATTGGAGCCAGGAGAATCTTTCGAATATTAAATTCCAACAAAACTAAACTAGATCAAAACAAAGATAGAGTCAATAAGTAAATCTTCAGTTACAACAACATCTCATCAAGATAAGAACGAACTACAAATGATAAATGATCATTTGTAGTTCGTTCTATATCCTGTCTATTTAAAACACTAGTTCCCAAAACACCTTATAGATTAAAAGACATGTTCCCATACAGGGTCTCATAAACTAGTTATAAATGAATGATCAGGGGGTTTAATAATTGAAGCAATATGCATGGTTGCGAATACTATTGGCAGGTTTTTTGTTATATATGGCTTTTCCTTCGCTGCACGCTCATTCTGTAGGATTAGCACACTTGTTTTGGTTTAGTTGGTTGGTATTGTTTACCTTAGTGGTGGGTGGTAATTTAGCGATTATATTAAAAATTAACTACCAACCAGAACGTTCTATTATGGCAGAAAAAGTTCCGCAAAGAATGAAAAATTGATACAAAAGCTACTTATCTGTATAATAACACTTAAAGAATAAATATTAGTACAGATAGAAAGAATGGTGAAGGGCCTTGGCTACAAAACATGAACAGATTCTTCTATTCATTGAATCACTCAAGGTAGGAAATAAAATCTCGGTAAGACAGATTGCAAAAGAACTTAACGTAAGTGAGGGAACTGCTTATCGAGCGATTAAACAGGCGGAAAATCAAGGATTGGTAAGCACAATTGAACGTGTTGGTACTATTCGAATTGAACAGAAGAAAAAGGAAAATTTTGAGCATCTTACATTTGCTGAAATTGTAGGAATTGTTGATGGACAAGTATTAGGTGGTAGAGAAGGACTACATAAAACATTACATAAGTTTGTCATTGGAGCAATGAAGCTTGAAGCAATGATGCGTTACACAGAAAAAGATTCATTATTAATCGTGGGTAATCGTGTCGAAGCTCATGAATTAGCCATTAATGAAGGAGCGGCAGTTTTAATTACAGGTGGATTTGATACAGAAGACCATGTTAAACGCTTAGCAGATGAAAAGCAGCTACCGATTATTTCTACAAGTTATGATACATTTACGGTAGCTGCCATGATTAATCGCGCAATTTACGACCAATTAATTAAAAAAGAGATTGTACTAGTTGGTGATATCTTTACTACATACGATGACACTTATTTTGTTTCAGGAAAAGATGTGTTAGATAAATGGTATCAATTAAATGAACATACGAAGCATAGCCGATATCCAGTTGTTGATGAGCAAAATAAGGTTATTGGTATTGTTACTTCTAAAGATGTGATTGGCAAAAATCGAAATATAACGATTGATCGAGTCATGACCAAAAATCCAATGACAGTTTTAGAAGAAACCTCACTCGCTTATGCCGCTCATATGATGGTATGGGAAGGGATAGAAATTATGCCTGTAGTTGATAATCATAATAAGTTAGTTGGTTTAATTTCTAGACAGGATGTGTTAAAAGCGTTACAACATGTACAAAGGCAACCCCAAGTTGGTGAAACAATTGATGACATTGTTACAAATCGACTATCGGTTGTTTCGGATGATCCGCACGATATGATCCTTCGTTCGGAAGTTACTCCCCAAATGACAAATGCTTTAGGAACTTTATCTAATGGTGTACTTGTATCTTTTATTTCAGAAGCTGGGAGTCGTTTGATTCGACAATTGAAAAAAAGTGATATTGTTGTCGAAAATATTTCTACGTATTTTATCAAACCAGTACAACTTGACCATAAATTAGATATTCGACCACGTTTACTTGAAATTGGACGCAAATCAGCCAAAATTGATATTGAAGTTTTTAATGAGAAAGATATTGTAGGTAAGGCAATATTAATTGCACAATTAATCGACCGTTACTAGAGGAGAGAGTTTGAGGATGAAATTAACTGAACAGATTGTAGCAAAAATTAAAGCTTATAAGTGTATCATTATTCATCGACATGTTCGACCAGATCCTGATGCATATGGTTCACAAATCGGATTAGCAAAAATTATTCAAGCTAGTTTTCCTGAAAAAGAAGTTTTCGTTGTTGGTGATGATGATCCTGGGCTAGCGTTCTTGGCTATTACTGAAGATATTCCAGATGATTATTATCAAGATGCGTTAGTGATAATTTGTGATACAGCAAATAAAGCAAGAATTTCAGACCAACGTTATGTACAAGCAAAAGAAGTGATTAAAATCGATCATCATCCTGAAGTGGACAGTTATGGTGATATTTCTTGGGTAAACACAGAAGCTAGTTCAACAAGTGAAATGATTTATGAACTCGTTAAGAATGAATCCCATCAAGGGCTACAACTAACATCGGAGGTAGCGAAATTTTTATATGCTGGTATAATTGGCGATACAGGACGTTTCTTATTCCCTAGCACTACAGAAAAAACATTTCGTTATGCAGCTGAATTAGTAAGCTATGAGTTTGATCGACCACAATTATACAATGATCTCTATAAAACATCAGAAAATATTGCCCATTTAAAAGGGTACATTTTACAGAATTTCACTGTAACTCCCAATGGTGTAAGTGCCATTAAAATAACAAAAGATATACTAAAAAGGTATGACTTAACATCTGAACAAACAAGTAAATTAGTAGGTGTCCTAGGCGATATTGAAGGGATTAAAGCTTGGGTCATCTTCGTAGAGGAAGGTGATTTAATTCGAGTTCGCTTACGGTCAAAAGGACCAGTCATCAATGAAATTGCAGCTGAATTTAACGGTGGAGGTCACCCTTTAGCCTCGGGGGCAACGATTTATGATTGGAAAGATAGCGAAGCAGTCATCAATGAATTGGAGAAAGTCTGCCAAGCTTTTTAATGATTAACTACAACTAAAATGTTGTATACAAATAAGTCAAGTAGGGTAGAAGTGAGGGGAGGCTGTGCCCGTGGAAAGCGAAGCATTTTGCCAAAGCGTCATATTTTCACACGTTAATGTTCGGATTTTTCTTGTTCATTTACTCTTTTGTCCCAGCCTCCTTCACTGACCCTGACCCACGTTGCTTTTTATCATTTATACGATACAAACATTTCCTTGAAATCTTAATGTTAGTTCGCTAGTTTAAGGGTAACATGAATCTCTAATGTTTCCATAATAAATAGGTGATCTACCTTTGCTTGATAAGCGAAACCATCAATACTAAATACTTTATTTTCGATTGATCGTATTACGAATGAATAACTTTCGGATATACGTTCAATTTCTTGTCCTATAGCGTCTTCTATTTCATTCTTAATAGCTTCCTCGAATTCTCTAATAATGAGTGGATCTAAATCAAGTTGTTCACTATTTGAAATATGTATTTGTATCGAAGAAATGGTTGCTTGCTTTTGATATCGTTGATCCAATTCTTTATTACTCTCTTCTAATGCTTTGTATTTTGCTTTACTATCGCTTAATTGCGAGCGCAATTCTAAGTTTTCTTCAACCCAGCCTTCATACAATTGTCCATACATATACATAAAAACCACAAACGCAATAATTGCTCCAACAAAAGTTCCTGCTAAAAAACGTTGCCAACTTTCTTTTTTATAATAAGGAGGTATGTGCATCAGTCAATCTCCTCTTGTATTAACCATTCAATAACTAATAGAGCTGTTTGTACACCACCCATTGCTGTAATAATAATGATAATTTGTTTTATCATATCTAAAGTAGATCCTTCCAGGATGCCTCGCTCAAAGTTAGATATAGCATCAAAGGTGCCGCCGATTGCTGCAACAATTGCCCAAATACGTAAACTTTTCGCAATTCTTCCCATCATTGTCATTGGGGGTTCGCCTGTTGCGAAAGCGCCAATACTGCCGATAAAAGCACCGCCGATCACAACGCCAAGCGCAATAAAATAACACTGTATCATTGTTGCAAGGAAACGCTCTTCCATTGGTCTATAACTCCTTTAATTGAAAAAATCACCTTGTGCGTTTACACTCATAACGGAACTAACATTTTTATGGATCGACAAATGCTACTTCTAGATAAATTATATGATGGGCTTGATCCACGTATGTTATTGATTTTCAACTTAATAGGAAATCAGCTATAATATGAGACAAGCATAGTGGAGGAGAGAAAGAAGGTAATAGATTGACATTTTCTCATTTATTCGTACGAAGCGGTTACAGCTTTTTGAAAAGTACTGTTAAATTAAAAGAGTTAATTGAGCAAGCTAAACAATACAATATACAAGCTGTTGCTCTAACAGATGAACAAGTACTACACGGTGCTGTTCAATTTTATCAGCTAGCTATAGAAGCGGGAATTAAACCTATTATCGGTATGATTGTTTATGTCACAGAAGAAACTGGTGGTACCACTCCAATTACAGTACTAGCAAAGAATAATCAAGGGTATCAAGACCTATTGAAACTAAGTACAGCACTTAATGTAGCAGGTGAAACATCCCTATCATTGCCAGAATTAGCTGGTTACACAGAGCATGTGCATGTGATTTTACCAATTACAAGCTCTCCTATTGCTTCTTTTTTACAAACAGGTGAGGAAGCTTTAATCAAGAACTACCTTAATAATTGGAATCAACTACTTCATAAAGAGGTATGTATTGGTGTTGACCGAAAACAACGGCTTTCGTTTCCAATTCTTAAGCAAATAGTAAAGCAGCTACCAAATCAAGCAATTGCCATCCAAGATGTTCGGTATTTAAGACAAGAAGACCAACAGGCCTATCGTTGTTTAAGGGCAATGGATCAAGGAACTACTTGGACAAGTATGCAGCAAAATCAAGATAATAATGACCAACATTTTGCCACATCAGAAGAGATGCATCATTGGTTTCAAGATTGGTCTGAACTAATTGAAGAGACGAATCAACTTGCTAATACATGTAACATTTCGCTAGAGCTACATGTACATGCGCTACCAAAATATCCGTTGGAGTCTGGGCACACAGCAAGTAGTTATTTAAGTGAATTGTGTGAACGGGCTTTAAAAAATAAATATCCGGATGCCAATCAAGTGGTAAGAAATCGTATGAATCATGAGTTGCAGGTTATTACAAATATGGGATTTAGTGATTATTTTTTAATTGTGTGGGATTTTGTACAATATGCGAAAAATAACAACATTATGGTTGGCCCTGGACGAGGTTCAGCAGCAGGCTCTCTGGTTGCGTATTTATTGAATATAACAGAAATAGACCCGATAAAATATCAGCTTTTGTTTGAACGTTTTCTCAATCCAGAGCGAATTTCCATGCCAGATATCGATATTGATTTTTCCGACACTCGTCGAGATGAAGTGATTGCCTATGTGCAACAAAAATATGGTCAAGATCATGTTGCCCAAATTGGTACTTTTGGTACATTTGCTACACGATCGACTATTAGAGAGCTAGCAAAGGTAATGGAGATTTCACCAGAGGATTTAGCGTTTATCTTAAAAGAGATTCCAAGTCATTCATCAAAATCAGTAGTTGAGAGTGTCAAAGGCTCTACATTACTAAGAGACTACATCAAAACATCGCCAAAACTGCAACAATTTTTCACTGTTGCAACTAAATTAGAAGGTTTACCTAGACATTTATCTACGCATGCAGCAGGTATTATTATAAGTGAAGAACCTTTAGTCAATCGTGTAGCGCTCACAGCTAGTCATGAATCGATTTATTTAACGCAATTTGCAATGAAAGACGTTGAAACAATTGGGTTATTAAAAATGGATTTTCTGGGGCTTCGTAATTTGACCTTAATTGAACGGATACTTCAGTCAATAAAAAAATCTACGAAAGATGATTTAGATATTCATCATTTACCTTTACATGATAAACGTACCTTTGAATTGTTACAGCATGCGAAGACAAATGGTATTTTTCAACTAGAGTCCCAAGGGATGCAAGGTGTATTACAACAACTACATCCGACAACATTTGAAGATATTGTTGCTGTTAATGCACTTTATCGACCTGGTCCAATGGCGTTTATTTCTACCTATATCAATCGTAAACATGGAAAGGAACAAGTAACGTATCCGCACCCAGATTTGCAACCGATCTTACAATCTACCTATGGTGTATTAGTTTACCAAGAACAAATCATGCAAATTGCCAATCAACTAGCGGGTTTCTCACTAGGTCAAGCGGACCTTTTACGAAGAGCTGTGAGTAAAAAGAATGAAAATGAAATTAAGCAATTAGAACAAACATTTTTAGATGGTTGTGTAAGAAATGGATACGATCGAAAAGTCGCAACCGACGTTTTTGATTGGATCGTACGTTTCTCAAATTATGGTTTTAATCGTAGTCACGCGGTTGCATATAGTAAGATCTCCTATCAATTAGCCTTTTTAAAAGCGCACCATGCTGCTAATTTTTTTGCCGAAATCCTTTCTAGTGTGGCTGGACAACAAGATAAAGTGAGGATATATACGAATGAAGCACAAACATTTGGATTATCACTGTTACCACCATCAATTAATAAAAGTTTTGGAAAATTTCATGTAGAAGCAAATCAAATTCGGGTTGGCCTTTGGGCGATTAAAGGTGTTGGTCATCAAGCAATTAACCATATCATAGAGATAAGGAAAAATGGTTCTTTTCGAAGTTTATTTGATTTTTGCATGCGTGTCTCACTAAAAATAATTAATCGTTCTGTGATAGAATCATTGATCTTGGCTGGTGCATTTGATGCATTATTTTCTGATCGCGCTTCATTACTTGCTACAATAGACCGTGCCATGGAGCAAGCAGAACTTTTTAATGAGTTTGATGATCAGTCATCTTTATTTCAAGATGAGTTAGAGTTAGATATCAATTATGTGCAAGTTAAACCTTTTTCCGATTTGCAACAATTAAAGTATGAAAAAGACTTAATAGGTATATATATTTCTAGCCATCCATTGCAGAAATATCGAAAATCATTGCGTAAACATGGATTTGTAACGTTAGCCAAAGTGAAAACATTGGTTAATAAAAATAAGCAACAAATAGTTGCCATTATTCAAAGTATCAAAGTCATAAGAACGAAACGAGGCGATCAGATGGCTTTCTTAACCATTGCTGATGAATCCGTTGAGTTAGAAGCAGTTATCTTTCCAAATCTATTCCGAGAAATAAAACCATGGTTGAGTGAAGAGTTACTAGTAGCTATGACCGGTAAGGTCGAAGGACGTAATGGTAAACTACAATTTATCATCAATGAAGTTGAGCAACTCGACATGGCATCACTAGAAAAGAAAGCATTAGCGAGAATCTATATTAAACTAGAAGCAGAGAACGAGCAACAAGCACTTTCACATCTTAATCAGTTAGCAGAGCAGTATCCAGGTAGCGCAGCAGTAATTATTTATCATAGTCGAACGGATCAGACCTACCAACTAGCTTCTTCTTATAATTTAAAGATCGAACGAGGCTGTATACAAACTCTAAATAACATATTTGGAAAAAGTAATGTGGTTATCAAGCAGCATAATGAAACCTAATTGCTCAAACTTTACACGTATGGACGATCTGCTATAATAGAATGGGTTATTGGTCTGACCAGACAAGTAATGATAATAAATCATGTGTCAAGAAGGGGAGTTTCATGTGTCTACGTTAAATGAAAAAGCATTAGCTATGCATCAAGATTTTCAAGGTAAATTGACGGTGCATTCTAAAGTCGACATTTCTAATCAAGAAGATCTAAGCCTTGCTTATTCTCCAGGAGTGGCAGAGCCTTGTAGAGCAATTGCCAATGAGGCTGATTTGGCATATACCTATACCATGAAGTCTAATATGGTTGCGGTAGTTACCGATGGTTCGGCCGTATTAGGGTTAGGAAATATAGGTTCCCAAGCTGCGCTGCCAGTAATGGAAGGAAAAGCAGTGCTGTTTAAAAACTTCGCTAATGTTGATGCTTTTCCAATATGTCTGGCTACACAGAACGTAGATACTATTATTCAAACAGTAAAATTGTTAGCCCCTACTTTTGGTGGAGTTAATTTAGAGGATATTGCAGCTCCTAACTGCTTTACTATTGAAAAAGCTTTAAAACAGGCGTTAGATATTCCGGTTTTTCATGATGATCAGCACGGAACAGCAATTGTTACACTTGCTGGGCTATTTAATGCACTTAAATTAGTCAATAAAACATTCCATTCTATTAAAGTTGTTGTCAATGGCGCGGGGGCAGCTGGTGTTGCTATTGTGCAACTATTACACTACTTTGGTGTCAAAGACATTATTTTATGTGATTCAAAAGGTGCTATCTATCAAGGTAGAGAAATAGGCATGAATGAAATAAAAGAAGAAATTGCTACGTACACAAACGTGAATAAAAAAAGTGGTAACTTAGCAACAGTTATTGAAGGTACGGATGTATTTATCGGTGTATCACTAGGGAACTTAGTTACTTCTGAAATGATCGAATCAATGAATGAAGACGCAATAGTATTTGCTATGGCTAATCCTGATCCTGAAATTGAGCCAGCACTAGCTAAACAAGCAGGTGCTAGAATCGTAGGTACTGGAAGATCGGATTACCAAAACCAAGTTAATAATGTGCTCGCTTTTCCTGGGATTTTTAGAGGTGCTTTGGATGTACAAGCATCAGATATCAATGAGGAGATGAAAGTAGCTGCAGTAAAAGCGATAGCTACTTTAATTGATGAGAATGATTTACATGAGGATTATGTGATTCCGAATCCATTTGATGAACGAGTTGCTCCTGCTGTTGCTAAAGCGGTCGCTAGAGCAGCTATAGAAACAGGTGTGGCTAGAAAAATTTAAAAAGGTTTTTAATACATGTAAAGGAGTGGCCAACAATCAGTGTCGCTAGCTAAGCAAAAAGCATATGAAAGTGTATTAGACAAGCTTAAACATTTTATTAATGATAAACAGCTACAGCCTGGAGATAAACTACCATCTGAACGTGAATTTGCTGAACAATTAGGGGTAGGAAGATCATCTGTGCGAGAAGCTTTGCGTGCTATCGAACTGTTAGGTCTAATAGAAACGAGACAAGGAGAAGGTACGTTTCTTCGTGAATATCAATCACTAAGTACGGTTCGAGTTCTGTCAAGCTTTATACTGCAAGAGCAGCATACAGTAGAAGAAGTGGGTGATCTAAGACGCCTGGTTGAGAAAGAAGCCCTAAAGCTTGCTTTTAAACAGACACGTCAACTTGTTTCTGAGCAATGGTTGCAACTTTTTACTGAAGAAACTACATTTGATACCGATCACCATTATCTTTTCTTTCAAGTAGTTTTTAAAAATATTGAACATCCATTATTACAAAAATTGTGGCATTTCCTAATGGATTTCTCACATCATACAGATTTCATACAATATAATAAAGAATTTTATCAAGATTTAATTTATATATTTAAACATAATACTATTGAAATTATTGAAGATTTATATGAGAAATAATTTATACAGAAATTGCTGGATTAGGAGGAATTATCCTTGGCATTTAAAAACCCATTTACGAAAAAGAAAAAATATGCATCAATCCCTAGTGAAAAAGCAAAACAAGATATTCCACATGGATTAATGCAAAAATGTGAAAGTTGCCAAAAAATCTTTTATCAAAAAGAATGGAAAAAACAACTGAATGTATGCCCAGAATGTGGTCATCATCATAAATTAGGAGCATATGAGCGAATTGAACATCTAATGGATGAGCAAACATTTGAAGAATGGGATAAAGAGTTAACATCAAAAAATCCTTTAGCGTTTCCTGGATATGAGGAAAAATTAGAAAAAGATAAAGAAAAAACTGGTTTAAAAGAAGCGGTTGTTACAGGAAAAGGAGAAATTAACGGTTCGCCAACAGCTATTGCAGTAATGGACGCGCGATTTCGAATGGCTAGTATGGGAGCCATAGTTGGAGAAAAAATTGCTCGAGCGATTGAGCGAGCAAAAGAATTACAGTTACCAATCATTATCTTTACTGCTTCCGGTGGCGCTAGAATGCAAGAAGGTATGATAAGCTTAATGCAAATGGCTAAAACATCTATTGCAGTAGATCGTTTTAATCAAGCTGGCGGTTGTATGATTGTTGTCATGACAAATCCTACAACAGGCGGGGTGTCAGCAAGCTTTGCTTCTATCGGAGATTATCATTTTGCGGAGCCTGGTGCATTAATTGGTTTTGCGGGCAGAAGAATTATCGAACAGACGATTAGGGAAAAGTTGCCTAAGGACTTTCAAACTGCAGAATTTCAATTAGAACACGGTCAAGTAGATAAAGTTATTTCTCGTCATGATTTGAAGAAAACACTCTCGGTTGTACTAGAGATGCACCAAGTTGGGGGCGATCAAACTTGAATCAAGTATTAGAATTTGAAAAACCAATTGTTGAATTAAAGGAAAAAATAAGCGAATTAAAAAGATTGACAGAAGGTAGCGAAATGGATCTGTCAAATGAGATAAGCACGTTAGAAAAGAGATTAGAGAAATTAGAAGTTGATATATACAGTAATTTAAATTCATGGGAAAGAGTTCAAATTGCCAGGCATGGAAAGCGACCAACTACATTAGACTATGTAAATGAGATATTTACCGGTTTTATCGAATTACATGGGGATCGCTTATTTGGAGATGATCCAGCTATTGTTACTGGTATTGCGAAATATCAAGGGAATCCCGTCACAATTATTGGGCATCAACGAGGTAAAAATACCAAAGACAATATCTATCGTAATTTTGGCAGTCCCCATCCTGAAGGGTATCGAAAAGCATTGAGACAAATGAAGTTAGCAGCAAAATTTAATCGACCAATTATTACGTTTATTGATACAAAAGGTGCTCATCCTGGTAAAGCAGCTGAAGAGAGAGGCCAAGGAGAAGCAATTGCACGTAATTTAATGGAAATGGCATCATTGCAAGTACCGATTATTTCTATCGTAATTGGTGAAGGTGGAAGTGGTGGAGCTTTAGGGATTGGTGTTGCTGATCAAATCTTTATGTTAGAGAATTCCACTTATTCGGTAATCTCACCTGAAGGCGGTGCAAGTATCCTTTGGAAAGATGCTAAATTTGCTAAAGAGGCTGCTGAATCGATGAAAATCACTGCCAGAGATCTAAAAGAATTAGAAATTATTGATCAAGTTATTTCAGAACCTCGTGGTGGAGCACATCGGGACATGCAAGCACAAGCGAAAGAAATTGATAAACAAATTGAACAATCATTAGCTACGCTGGTTCAAATGGATAAGGATGCATTAATCGAAGGAAGATGGCAAAAATATAAAAATATCGGATCCATGGATGAATGAGGGATGATAGCAACCTTTGCTCATCCCTTATTTATGTTATAATTAATAATTGAGGATTTTTACCACTATAATTTTATTTGATTTGCATAAAATAACCCTCCCTGACAAAAATAGCAACTAAATTGTCATATTTACGGGTGTGATTATTCACTCTTTCATGTATAATCTTAATTGAAATAATCAGTGATTATATTTATTATGAAAAGAGATAGGTTTATAATGGAGTATGAGAACTAACATAGAAGAGGTGACAAAATGAAAAAGATAGGTGTATTAACTAGCGGTGGAGATGCTCCAGGTATGAATGCTGCTATACGAGCTGTCGTTCGAAAAGCAATCTTCCATGGTATCGAAGTATATGGTATTTATAATGGGTATCAAGGTTTGATGGAGGGTAACATTGAAAAGCTCGAAATTGGTTCAGTAGGAGATATTATTCAACGCGGCGGCACGATGTTATATTCAGCACGATCAGAAAAATTTAAAACAGAAGAAGGACAAAAAGTTGCGATCGAGCAATTAAACAAATTTGGTATCGAAGGGCTTATTGTTATAGGTGGAGATGGCTCATTCCAAGGGGCAGTGAAGCTGACAGAGAAAGGCTACCCTTGTATCGGAGTTCCAGGTACAATTGATAATGATATACCAGGAACTGACTTTACTATTGGATTTGATACAGCTCTAAATACAATTATTGATGCAATTGATAAGATTAGAGATACAGCGACTTCGCATGAACGTACATATGTGATAGAGGTAATGGGACGAGATGCTGGAGATTTAGCGCTTTGGGCTGGTTTAGCAGACGGAGCAGAGAGTATTCTAATCCCAGAAAAACCGCATGACTTTGATATGGTTATTGATCGATTAAAACGTGGACATGAACGCGGTAAGAAACATAGTATTATTGTTTTAGCAGAAGGTGTAGGAAAAGGGATGGACCTTGGTGAAAAAATACAAGAGTCTACTGCAATGGAAACAAGAGTTACTGTGTTAGGTCACATTCAACGTGGCGGGCGACCTACTGGCCAAGATCGAGTATTAGCAAGTCGATTAGGTGCAAAGGCAGTTGATCTTCTTATGGAAGGAAAAGCTGGACGTATGGTAGGTATTCAAAACAATGAATTAGTGGATCATGAAATTACACAAGTACTTACACACAAACATGAACTTGACATGAACATGGTTAATTTAGCAAATGAATTATCAATTTAAATTTAGACGATTTTTATCAAGTGTAGTACACTTGGATTACTCAAGGAGGAAATAAAATTATGAGAAGAACAAAGATTGTAAGTACGATTGGACCAGCATCTGAATCCGTAGAAAAATTAGTCCAATTAATTGAAGCCGGAATGAATGTGGCTAGGCTTAATTTTTCTCACGGAGATTTCGAAGAGCATGGTCAGCGTATTAAAAATATTCGTGAAGCTGCAGAGAAAACTGGTAAGACAGTAGCTATTCTATTGGACACCAAAGGACCAGAAATCAGAACTGGTGTAATGGAAGATGGCGCTGTAGAAATTATTAAAGGAAATAACATTAATGTTTCTATGGATGAGAGTGTACTTGGAACTACAGAAAAATTTGCAGTAACGTATCCTGAATTAATTAATGACGTACATCCAGGATCAAAAATTCTTTTAGATGACGGTTTAATTGAATTAGAAGTAGAAGAAATTCTTAAAGACAAAAATGAATTAAAGACAAAAGCGTTAAACTCAGGTATCCTTAAAAATAAAAAAGGTGTCAATGTACCATATGTAAGTGTTAATTTACCAGGAATTACAGATAAAGATGCAGCAGATATTAAATTTGGTATTGAACAAGAAGTTGATTTTATTGCTGCTTCCTTTGTGCGTCGTGCTTCAGACGTCTTAGAAATTAAAGAATTATTAGATGAAAATAATGCATCTCATATTCAAATTATACCAAAAATTGAAAATCAAGAAGGTGTCGACAACTTAGACGCTATCTTGCAAGTTAGTGATGGATTAATGGTAGCTCGTGGGGATCTAGGAGTGGAAATTCCACCTGAAGATGTACCGCTTGTTCAAAAAGAAATGATCCATAAATGTAATGTTGCTGGTAAGCCAGTTATTACAGCTACACAAATGTTAGATTCGATGCAACGTAACCCACGACCAACTCGTGCGGAAGCTTCTGACGTTGCTAATGCGATTTTTGATGGTACAGATGCCATTATGTTATCAGGCGAAACAGCTGCAGGTGATTACCCTGTTGAAGCGGTCCAAACAATGAGTAATATTGCTACAAAAGCTGAAACTAGTCTTGATCATGCGTCTGTTTTAGATAACCTGTCTAAATCTAGTGATGTGACAATTACAGATGCGATTAGTCAATCGGTAAATCACTCTGCTATGAACTTAAACGTAGATGCGATTTTAACGCCAACAGTAAGTGGTCACACTGCTCGTATGATCTCAAAATATCGTCCAGAAGCACCAATTATTGCATTAACGTTTGATGAACGCATTACACGCCGTCTTGCTTTAGTTTGGGGTGTACAAACGATTAAAGGAACATTAGCATATTCTACAGATGATGTCCTTGACCTTGCGATTCAACGTGGTCTATCGACAGGATACTTCAAACGAGGTGACCGTGTAATTATCACTGCAGGTGTACCTGTAGGCGAAAGTGGAACAACGAACCTCATGAAGATTCACGTGATTGGCGATGTACTCGCTGACGGTCAGGGTGTTGGAAAAGGAAGCTCTTTCGGTAAAGCTGTTTTAGCTAAAAATGCTGAAGAAGCAAATGAAAAAATGTCAGAAGGCGACATTTTGGTCACTTATGGTACAGATAAAGATATGATGTCTGCTCTTGAAAAAGCAAGTGGTATTATTACTGAAGAAGGTGGGCTAACCTCACACGCTGCTTTAGTAGCGTTAGATTTAGGCATTCCAGTCGTTGTCGGTGTAAAAAAAGCAATGAATATCGTGAAAGATGGTTCAGAAATTACAATTGATGCAAAAAAAGGTGACATTTACGAAGGTCATGCAAGTATTCTATAATTAAGATGAGAAAAAGAAGGGGGATTCCCCTTCTTTTTTAACCATCACTGCAAAGAGGAGAGTTTTATCATGTTTCGTTGGTTATTTTTATTTATTATTATTGTACCAGCATTAGAAATTGGTATTTTTGTTTGGGCTGGTAATTTAATTGGAGCATGGTGGGTGATTTTTCTTATTATCTTGACAGGCGTTCTTGGTGCATATCTTGCTAAAAGGGAAGGGCTACAAACCTTACAAATGGCTCAAAGAGAAATGAGTTATGGAAGAATGCCGGCTGAACAGATCTTTGATGGTATATGTATTCTAGTAGGTGCAGTAGTTCTCTTGACACCGGGTTTTATTACAGATACGATCGGTTTTTTGCTTCTATTCCCTGCTACTAGAAGACCATTAAAATCGTTATTACGCAGACTTATTCAAAAAATGATGGACAATGGAAACATTATTTATTTTAGGTGATAGTTCCGTTTTTAATATATCTCCAAAGATGATGAAATAAATGAGATTGATACAAGGCTTGAATAATAATACTGAATAATGGTACTAAGAAAATACCAAATAATCCAAAGATACGAAAACTAATAAAAGTAATCATTAGCATGAGTAATGGATTAACCCCGATCTGACTTGCGAGTAGTTTAGGTTCTGTCAATTGTCTTTGCAATACAATAATACCATATAATATGGCTAGTTGGATGGTTAATGTATAGTCTCCGGTAAGGAAGAGATAGCCAATCCAAGGAATGAAAAATAACCCCGTTCCTAAATATGGAATAAAATCTACTAACCCTATTATTAGAGCTAATGTAAAAGAATAATCCACTCCAATTACTAATAATCCAAGATAGATAATAATGATTGAAATCAATGTTAATAACAATTGGGCTCTTATATAACCAAATAAAGCTTTTTGTGATGTGAGCTTCATTGCGTGTATTGTTTCTTTGAATAAAAGTGGCATGTGAGCATGGTACACATTTTTCAGCTTGTACCATTCTTGACAAATAAAGAAAGTGCCTAAAAAGATGAAAAAACAAATAGAAAAAAGACTCGGGATCATCTGTAATGTATGGATGATGGAAGTAAAGGCAGATTCAATCCATGAGGTACTTTGTTGTGTGAATCGTTGTAAAAAATGTTCAAGCTGTTCAATGATCGTTTGCTGCTGATTTTGTTGTAATGCATCGAATTGGCTCATTAATTGATTATAGATAGGTGTAAGGTGTGTTTCCACTTGTAATTGTATATAATCCGAAAAAATATGGATATGCTTGGGTATCTGTTTAGTGAGATAATAAAAAGCTTGTACCAATTCAATAGCACCAATTGCAAAAAGTGAAGCGAGTAAACCAAATAAAATGACAAGGACAAAAAAACTAGCATAAGCCCGAGACATTGGAGTTTGTTTTTCAATAAAAGCAATTGGTTTTTGAAGTATGAAAGCTAATAAAAATGCAAGAAGAAAAGGGTAAAGATAAATAATAGCAACATAACAAGTAGCAATCGTAATGGTAGTTGTAGCTATGACTAAAAATAACCGTAATAGTCGTTTCATAATAAGGTCTGTTTTCATCTATCTCGCTCCAAAAGTAGTATCTATGATAAAGATATTTTTCATTTAAGCAAAATATGTGATAATATTAAAATAAATCGCCGTAGAAATAAATAGTTGGAGGCGTGTGTATGTTTAATCAGTCTACTTTATTTTTATTAGTTTTATTTGCTCTAGGTTATATCGGAAAAAACCAATCCATTATGATTGCTGTATATGTGTTATTAGGAATTCAATTATTTAAAATGGATCATAAGTTATTTCCGTACATACAAGATAAAGGGATGCTCTGGGGAGTTACGATTATTACAATTGCCGTTTTGGTTCCAATAGCAAGTGGAGAAATTGGGTTTCAAGATTTATTGGAAAGTGTCAAATCTTATTATGGTTGGATTGCTTTAGGGGCAGGTATGTTTGTTGCTTTGGTTGCCAAAGGTGGATTAGATTTATTAGCAAATGATCCGCATTTAACAACTGCATTAGTGATGGGGACCATACTAGCTGTTGTTTTCTTTCAAGGGGTCGCAGTTGGTCCATTAATCGGGGCTGGTATTGCTTATATGGTTATGCGTATCGTTGATTTTTTTGCTACATAATAATACAACAGACAATAATTAGCTAACTGGTAGCTGAAATGTAAAACAAAAGGAGGGGAATACATGTCAACTACCAAGGGATTGGAAGGAGTTATTGCAACAGAGTCATCGATAAGTTCTATCAGCGATGATCAATTAACTTATGTTGGTTATCAAATTGATGATTTGGCAGAATATTGTAGTTTTGAAGAAGTAATTTATTTGTTATGGCATAAAAAACTCCCGACTAAAACGGAACTTAACTCGTTTAATAAAAGCATCTCAACAAATATGTTTTTACCGAAAGAGATTATCCAACACCTGAATACATATAATCTCTCTACTGTACATCCAATGGCAGTTTTACGATCGACTGTTTCGCTGTTAGGATTGCATGACCCAGAAATAGATGATATGAATGCAGAGGCTAATATACGAAAAGCGATTCGCCTTCAGGCCAAAATGTGTGCCCTAATTGCCGCATTTTCTAGAATTCGATCTGGAAAAGAACCACTATCACCTAAAGAAGGACTAGGATATGCAGCTAATTTCTTGTACATGTTACGTGGAGAAGAAGCAAATCAGCTAGAAATAGAAGCTTTTAATAAAGCTTTAGTCTTACACGCTGATCATGAGTTAAATGCCTCTACCTTCACTGCTCGTGTTTGTGTAGCCACCTTATCTGATTTATATTCAGGTATCACAGCTGCTATTGGAGCTTTAAAAGGACCATTACATGGGGGCGCAAATGAACAAGTGATGCGCATGCTAACAGAAATTTGTGAAATAGAACATGCTATTCCTTATATTAAACAAAAATTAAATAATAAAGAAAAAATAATGGGGATGGGACACCGCGTTTATCGTACAGGTGATCCTCGGGCCAAACACTTAAAGAAGATGTCAAAACAATTGACTGAAATGATTGGACAGCCAAAATGGTATGAGATGTCTGTGGAAATAGAAACATTTATCAAGCAAGAAAAAGGCTTGCCAGCAAATGTAGATTTTTATTCTGCATCTGTTTATCACAGTCTTGGTATTTCACATGATCTATTCACACCTATTTTTGCTATGAGCCGGACATCTGGTTGGCTAGCCCATATTCTAGAACAATATGAAAATAACCGACTTATTCGTCCGCGTGCTGAATATGTTGGACCGATTCACCAATCATTTGTTCCATTAACGGAACGTCAGTAATCGTAGCATACTATTGTAATAGTTGAAGGAGGAAATGAAAATGACAAATGCTGAAAAAATCACAGTAACAAATGGTGTCGTACATACACCAGATAATGCAATAATTCCTTATATTGAAGGAGACGGTACTGGTCCTGATATTTGGTCTGCTGCTAGTCGTGTAATTGAAGCAGCGGTTGAAAAAGCCTACAATGGTACAAAATCAATCACTTGGAAAGAAGTTTATGCAGGACAAAAAGCTTTTGACAAGACTGGTGAGTGGTTACCAACTGAAACATTAGATACGATAAGAGAATATAAAATCGCAATAAAAGGCCCCCTAACTACACCGATAGGGGGAGGAATTCGTTCATTGAATGTAGCATTACGCCAACAGCTGGATTTATTTACTTGTCTACGTCCTGTACGCTATTTCGCAGGTGTACCTTCTCCAGTCAAACGACCAGAAGATACGGATATGGTTATTTTCCGTGAAAATACAGAAGATATTTATGCTGGAATAGAGTGGCAACAAGGTTCCGATGAGGTGAAGAAAGTAATTGATTTTCTTCAAAACGAAATGGGCGTGACAAATATTCGTTTCCCAGAAACATCTGGAATTGGTGTTAAGCCAGTTTCATCTGAGGGGACAGAACGTCTTGTTCGTGCTGCTATCGATTATGCAATAAAAGAAGGCAGAAAAAGTGTTACCTTAGTTCACAAAGGTAATATCATGAAGTTTACAGAAGGTGCTTTTAAAAACTGGGGATATGCACTTGCAGAAGAAGAATATGGAGATAAAGTATTCACTTGGGCAGAATACGACCAGATCGTTGAAGCTCAAGGAAGAGAAGCGGCTGATCAAGCACAGAAAGCTGCGGAACAAGCTGGGAAAATCATTGTGAAAGATGCAATTGCAGATATTTTTCTTCAACAAATTTTAACACGTCCAAAAGAATTCGATGTTGTTGCAACCATGAACTTAAATGGGGATTATATTTCAGATGCCCTAGCTGCACAAGTTGGTGGCATTGGCATTGCACCTGGAGCAAATATTAATTATGAAACAGGCCATGCAATATTTGAGGCGACACATGGAACGGCGCCCAAATATGCCGGTTTGGACAAAGTAAACCCATCTTCAGTAATTCTTTCTGGTGTGCTAATGCTAGAACACTTAGGCTGGCGAGAAGCAGCAGATCTAATTATAAAATCAATGGACAAAACCATTGGTTCGAAAGTAGTTACCTATGATTTTGCTCGTATGATGGAAAATGCAACAGAAGTAAAAACATCAGGCTTTGGACAAGCATTAATTGATAATATGGACAAATAGGATAGAGTAAAAGCTGTCTCCTAGGTCGTTAAAGACACTAGGAGACAGCTTTTATTATAAATAAATATTTTAGGTTATTAACAAGCTAATTGATGTTCATCTGTAAATAATTGACCAAAAGTAAAGCGAAGTAGAATAAAAAAGAAATATAAAAATAAACATAATATTAATTTTGTAAATAAATTTTTACATTAATATGAGACACTTTATGCTTTATCTGTATTCACATTATACAAGCTTCATTGTATGATGAACAATAGAGATAGAGTAAGTAAATTTAAGGGGGCACCAGAATGAATCAGAAAGTTTTAATCGTGGATGATGAAGAGTCTATTGTAACACTTTTACAATATAATATTGAAAAAGCAGGCTTCCAAACTGATATTGCTTATACAGGTTTAGAAGGCCTAGAGAAAGCTGTTACTTACGATTTTGATATCATTGTATTAGACTTGATGCTTCCTGAATTAGAAGGAACAGAGGTGTGTAAACAAATCCGACAACGCCAAGTGGAAACACCCATTTTAATGTTAACAGCAAAAGATGATGAATTTGATAAAGTGTTAGGACTAGAATTAGGTGCGGATGACTATTTAACGAAACCGTTTAGTCCAAAAGAAGTTGTTGCTCGTATTAAAGCAATTTTAAGAAGAACCAATAAGCAACAGCCTACATTTGAATCACCCGTATTTAGAATAGCTGAATTAACAATTTACCCAGAACAATATGAAGCGGTAATTCGAGATGAAACCTTATCTTTTACAAGAAAAGAGTTTGAACTATTACTGTATTTAGCAAAACATAAAGGAAAAGTATTATCCCGAGATCAATTATTGAGTGCGGTTTGGAATTATGATTTTGTAGGTGATACTAGAATTGTTGATGTGCATGTTAGTCATCTTCGCGACAAAATAGAGCCGGATACGAAACACCCCATTTACATTAAGACGATTCGTGGATTAGGTTATAAAATGGAGGATCCTTCTTAATGAAACAATCGTCAACTAAATTGTTTATTCTCTATGCATTTGTGGTGACGCTTATATTAACTGCTATTGGCTTTATTATAATGCCATTAGTTACTAATAATGAGCGATTAATCGTTTTTCTTACGTTATTTTGTGGTTTAATCATTTTCCTAATTATGATTCATCAGATTATGGATCGTTATATAAAACCTGTGCAGTCTGCGGCAACAGCGGCTTCCGAACTAGTCAAAGGAAATTATAAAGTCAGAACATATGAAAAACAATACGGCGATGCTGGTAAACTAAGTAATTCGATTAATATGTTGGCGAGATTTCTACAAGAAACCACGATACAAGAAAAAATTCAAGGTAATCAGCTACGCACGGTTATTAATAACATGGAAAGTGGTGTTATGCTAATTGATGAACGTGGCTATGTGAACCTAGTTAATCGTAAATTTCTTCAACTTTTTGGTCGATCAAAAAAAGACTATGTCGGTTATCTCTATTATAATGTGTTAGAACAAGAAAGTATCCATCGAGCGGTCCAAGAAGCGTTCTTATACGAAGAAAAAGTGAAAAATGCTTTTACAATTGAGATGGAAATTGAAAAAAGATATTTAGAGATAGTAGGCGCACCTGTTTTTAATGAAACTAGAACATTAAAAGGTGCTGTTTTAGTGTTTCATGATATAACGGACTTAAAACATTTAGAACAAATGCGAAAAGATTTTGTAGCGAATGTATCACATGAACTAAAAACACCGATTACTTCGATAAAAGGTTTTGCGGAAACTTTACTTGATGAGGAATTGGATGATCTAGCACTCCAACAAAAATTTTTGAAAATAATTTACAAAGAAAGCGATCGAATTCAAGCACTTGTTCATGATTTATTAGAACTTTCCAAGTTAGAGAAAGATGAAATGCAATTACATTATCAGCATGTACAATTATCTGAAGATGTTAACCAAGAGATCTTACCGATTATTCAGCACCAAGCGGAAAATAAAAATATACAATTTATTGTTGATGTGGAAGATGATCTCACATTAGAAGGAGACCTAAATCGCTTAAAACAAGTTTTTATTAATATACTTAATAATGCAGTAAACTATACATCTGCTGGTGGGTGTATCTATTTAAATGTAAAACAAATTGATGATACTATTCAAATTGAAGTTCGCGATACTGGTATTGGAATGTCTGAAGATCAGATTCCGCGTATTTTTGAACGTTTTTATCGAGTTGATAAAGCAAGAAGCCGTAATACGGGAGGTACTGGTTTAGGGCTGGCCATTGTCAAACATATTGTAGAAGCACATAAAGGGAAAATTGAAGTACACAGCCGTTTGGAAGAAGGGACTACTTTCACCATTCATTTACCTAAAACGAGACAATATTTATAAACACGTAGTACGTTTTTATAGCTTTCTAATACTACACAATCCGCTTAGCTTACGTATAGGCGGGTTGTTTTTTTCTATTTCACGATAAACATGTTAAAATAGTAAAGACAATCTTACCATAATGACAACCATTACTTGGAAGGAGTTATTATATAGAATGAGCAATAAACTAGTCTTAATTGATGGAAATAGTATTTTATATCGAGCATTCTTTGCATTACCTTTACTTAATAATGATAAAGGCGTTTATACAAATGCAGTTTATGGTTTCACTACCATGCTATTAAAAATTCTAGAAGATGAACAGCCAACACATGTACTTGTGGCGTTTGACGCAGGTAAAACTACCTTTCGACATGAAACTTACAAAGAATATAAAGGGGGCAGGCAGAAAACACCACCCGAATTATCGGAACAGTTTCCGTTAGTGAAGCAATTATTAGATGCGAGCTCCATTAAACATTACCAGTTAGAGAACTATGAAGCAGATGATATTATTGGTACATTAACGAAAGCTGGTGAGGCAAGCGACTTTTCAGTCCGAGTGATTTCTGGTGATAAAGATTTACTCCAACTCGTATCTGATCAGACACAAGTACAACTTACCAAAAAAGGTTTAAGTGATATTGATGCCTACACACCTTCATTTATGAAAGAAAAAATGGAGATAACACCAGCTCAAGTGATTGATATGAAAGCATTAATGGGCGATAGTTCTGATAATATCCCAGGCGTACCTGGGGTGGGGCAAAAGACTGCAGTGAAATTATTAAAGCAATTTAATACATTAGATAATCTATTTGCCCATCTTGATGATGTAAGTGGGAAAAAGCTTAAAGAAAAATTAGTGAACCATCAAGAAGATGCTAAAATGAGTAAACAGCTTGTAACCATTAATTGTGAATCTCCAATTGAAATCAATTTAGCGGATACTCACTATAACGGATATGATGTAGAACGTTTGCGTAGTATGTTTAAAGATTTAGGTTTTCAATCTTTACTTGCTCGTGTGAGTGGAGAAACAAATGATCAAGTAGAACCTACTACCTTAGATGAAATAAAAGTAGATAGTACAAAAGATATTACGCAAGATATGTTGACAAATGCAACAGCATTAACCGTTGAAATGCTTACTGACAACTATCATGTTGCACCTATTGAAGGTTTTGGTTTAGCAAATAAAGATAACGTATATTTTATACCTACTAGTGTGGCAATCGAATCTGATGTCTTTAAACAATGGGCAGAGAATCCAGAACAAGAGAAATGGGTGTTTGATGCGAAGCAAGTGACCGTTGCCTTACACCGTGAAGGTATTGATATTAAAGGCATTACATTTGATTTGTTGCTCGCATCTTATCTCATTAACCCATCTGAAAATCATCATGATATACCAGCGATTAGTAATCGCATGGGGTACAATCGAGTTCGATTTGATGAAGAAGTTTATGGAAAGGGAGCAAAACTTCAACTTCCTGAACAAGCTCAATTGGCAGAACACGTCGGAAGAAAATCGTCGATGCTATATACGTTAAAGCCTGAAATGGAAGAACGTCTAGAAGCTAATCAACAAACTGCATTGTTAAAAGAATTAGAATTGCCATTGGCGATGATTTTAGGGGAAATGGAATATACAGGTGTTGAAATTGATCAAACGCAACTAAATACGATGCAAAAGGAATTGAAAGCACGCCTAGATACAATGGAACAAGAAATCCATGAATTAGCTGGTGAGACATTTAATTTGAATTCACCTAAACAATTAGGACCTATTTTGTTTGAAAAATTAGGGTTACCAGTGATTAAAAAAACCAAGACTGGTTATTCAACATCGGCTGATGTCTTAGAGCAATTAAAAAACGAACATCCGATTATTCCAAAATTGTTAATGTATCGCCAATTAGGTAAATTGCAATCAACCTATATTGAAGGGTTATTAAAAGTAGTTCATGCAGATGGGAAAATCCATACTCGTTTTAATCAAGCATTAACACAGACAGGAAGATTAAGTTCAACCGATCCAAATATGCAAAATATCCCTATTCGTTTAGAGGAAGGGAAAAAAATTAGAAAAGCATTTATTCCATCAAAAGATAATTGGGTGATTTTTGCAGCCGATTATTCACAAATAGAATTACGTGTGCTCGCGGATATAGCAAAAGATGAGAAATTAGTTCAAGCGTTTCGAGATGATATGGATATTCATACAAGAACAGCAATGGATGTATTTCACGTTGAAGCAGATCAAGTTGACAGCAATATGCGCCGCCAAGCGAAAGCTGTTAATTTCGGAATCGTATATGGTATTAGTGATTATGGTCTCTCACAAAATCTTGGCATTACCAGAAAAGAAGCAAAAGCATTTATTGATCGATATTTTGAAAGCTATCCTGGTGTTAAAGAATATATGGAGGAGATTGTACGCGATGCAAAGCAAAATGGTTATGTAACAACCTTAATGCATCGCCGACGCTACTTACCAGATATCACAAGTAGAAATTTTAATTTAAGAAGTTTTGCAGAACGCACAGCTATGAATACACCAATTCAAGGTAGTGCTGCTGATATTATCAAAAAGGCAATGATTGATTTAGAATTCGCGATAAAAGACAAAGGACTCAAGGCAACGATGTTGTTACAAGTGCACGATGAATTAATCTTGGAGGCACCGGTAGAAGAAGTGGAAACCCTTAAACAACTTGTACCTGAAGTGATGGAACAAACCGTTGAATTATCTGTTCCGTTAAAAGTAGATTATGCCTATGGGGAAACCTGGTTTGATGCAAAATAAGGAAGGAAAAAAGAGATGCCAGAATTACCAGAAGTAGAAACGGTTCGTAAAACATTAGAACAACTCATTATTGGGGAAACAATTGAACGTATTACGGTTTACTGGCCGAAAATCATAAAATCACCAGATGATTACCGTCTATTTAGTGAATTAGTGATTGGAGAAGTCTTCCACAACATTCAGCGCAAGGGTAAATTTTTGATGTTCGAATTGACTAATTACACTTTAGTATCTCACCTTAGAATGGAAGGGAAATATGGTGTTTATTCTGATGACGATCCACTAGATAAGCATGTACATGTCGTTTTTCATTTGGAAAGTGGCAAGCAACTTCGGTATCATGACGTCCGTAAATTTGGAACCATGCACTTATTTGAGAAAGGACAGGCGTTGGAACAAAAACCATTAAATCAATTAGGACCAGACCCTTTTGAAGGTGCGTATACATTGGAATATGTTCTTCCTAAAATAACGAAAAGTGAACGTGCGATTAAGAACATCTTATTAGACCAACAAATCATTGCGGGACTAGGCAATATATACGTTGATGAAACCCTATTTCGTGCAAAAGTTCATCCGTTACGTAAAGGAACGACTTTAACTGAGCCAGAAGTAATGGCGATCTTAGATGAAGCAAAACAGACGCTGTTAGAGGCAGTCGAACAGGGTGGAACAACGATACGTTCTTACGTCAACAGTCAAGGGAAAATCGGCATGTTTCAGCAGCGTTTATTTGTATACGGACAAGAAAATAAAGCCTGCAAACGATGTGGCCACCCAATAACAAAAATGAAAGTCTCTAATCGAGGAACTCATATTTGTGAGGTGTGTCAGCCGTTAAACTCTTAAAAAGTAAATAGGATGTGTATGCACGCCTAAGACCTCCATCCATATACTATTGATAAGCTTTTAGTGTATGGAAGGAGTATGTCTATATGGCACCAATATTTATGCTCATTTTACTTACAGTAGCGGTTAGTTTTGATAGTTTTATGGTAGCTTTCACTTATGGAATGCGCAGGATTTCACTCTCTATAAAAGCAATTATTGGCATTGGTTTGATCTCGTCAACCGTGTTTTTTATTGCTATGTTACTTGGTCACTCAATTTCTACGTTTATCTCTCCATCTATTGCAGATAAATTAGGTGGAGTGCTATTGTTCATATTAGGTGGAGGGGTTCTTATTTCTTTTTTTAGAAAAAAAGATTTAACCCCTAATCAGCAACCATTAGAGTGGAAAATTGAAATAAAGTCACTTGGAATTATGATTAAAATTTTGAAAAAACCATTAATGGCGGATATGGATAAATCAGGTCACATTACAGGTGTTGAAGTGGTTTTATTAGGTATTGCACTTTCATTGGATTCATTTGGGGCTGGAATCGGATCGGCTTTGGTTGATTTCCCCAAAAGTGCATCCGTTCTTAGTATTGGAATTGCTACGAGTATTTGTTTATTTTTAGGTTTGCATGCAGGAAAAAGCTTATCCAATCAGAGTCATTTGGAACGTTTCGGTGTTTTACCAGGTATTCTTTTGATTTTAATTGGTATTATTAAGATGGTATAGTCAAAAAGGAAGTGATAAGATGTCAAAAGTTATTGGGCTAACTGGAAGCATTGGAACGGGCAAAAGTACCGTTTCCAATTTTTTGAAAGAACAACAAATTCCCATAATTGACGCTGATGTTGTTTCGAGAGAAGTAGTAGAACCAGGGCAAGTTGCGTATCAACAAATTATTGAAACATTCGGGACGTCAATTTTGCAAAGTGATCGTCAGATTGATCGAAAAGCACTCGGACGCATTGTTTTTTCTGATGAAACAAGCAGAAAGCAATTAAATGAAATTGTACACCCGCAAGTTCATCGGACAATGTTGGCAAAGCGTGACCATTATTTGAATGAAGGAATACCGATCATTGTGTTAGATATTCCGCTTCTTTTTGAAAACCACTTGCAACAATATGTTGACCTTATTGTTGTAGTGTATACTACTCCTGAAATACAATTGCAACGGTTAATGGAACGTGATCAATTAACAAGAGAAGAAGCGCAATCTCGGATAAATGCCCAAACCTCTATTGATACGAAAGCGAAACAGGCAGACATGATTATTGATAACAGTGGTACATTCAAAGAAACAAAGCAACAATGTAACAAATTGCTCGAAGATTTACAATCAGAATTATAATTTTATTTCTGGTACATATGTTATAATGTAATTGGTTAACTTAAGGATAGAACATTTGAAAAAAATCTTGCCAAATGACGAAAAACAATATATACTTTTTTTGCATGTGCTTTTGACAAGAAGCATGTCGAGTAATGTAGATATACTTTTTAATAAGTGCGACAATGGTTGCTTAAAGGGTTAGGACCTCTTTGGACTAACTTTCCCCCGTGGCAACACATGCACTTGATTGAAAAGAATAATTGCGAGGGGGAATTTATTATGGATACAATGGGAAGACACGTAATTGCTGAAATGTGGGATTGTAACATAAATACATTAAATGATATGGGAAGTATTGAACAAATATTTGTTAATGCAGCATTAAAAGCTGGTGCGGAAATTCGTGAGGTAGCTTTTCATAAATTTGCACCTCAAGGTGTTAGTGGTGTCGTGATCATATCTGAATCACACTTAACCATTCACAGTTTTCCTGAACATGGTTATGCAAGTATTGATGTTTACACATGTGGAGATATTATTGATCCGAACGTTGCCTGTGATTTCATTTCAGAAGCGTTAGAATCTAAGAAGTGTGAAAAAGTTGAGTTACCACGCGGCATGGGACCAGTTGTTGTTCCGAAATACAGTACGCTTTAAATATTAATAATGAAATAAATAAGCTCCTTTTGCATCGTTACGGTAAAAGGAGCTTCTGTTATAATAATAGATACAAAATATAGAAAATTAACCTTTGTGTTATCGCTTTCTTTTTTGAAGCATGGTACACTTATCTTATTAAGAGGCGCAAAAAGCGTAATGAATTCGTGATTAAAGTCATGGTTTCAAATGGCGAGAAATGCCTTTATAAAAATAGGATTGAGGTGCATTACTTTGGGTTTAAAAGAAACTGTTGATAAATTTTTCAATAATCATTCAGAAACGTCAGAAAAGCATTCGGATCCCCAACTACAGACACATTATTTTAAAACAACAAAAGATAAAGCGTTTCAAATTGTCGAATCATATTTCCATAATAAATCTGGTTGTGATATCATAGCTACATCACATGAACACGGGGAAATAAGTTTAAATTTACATGGTAAAAAGAAAGCATTTATTATCATAACAATTGTAATGGTCAAGCCATTTCGAACAGCAATTGATTTTTCAGTTACGACAGAATCGGTTTTGCCGTTTGATTTAGGATATAGCCACCGTCTAATACCGACGCTATATCAAACATTATCCGAAAAAATGACCTGTATCGAAAGAGCAAATTAGTAAGAACAATTAGAAAGAATAGGATGAGTCATTATGCGTTGTCCAAATTGTAATGTCAAACATACAAGAGTATTAGATTCTAGACCGATAGAGGAAGGCGGTGTGATTCGTAGAAGAAGAGAATGTGAAGAATGTGACTATCGTTTTACTACCTTCGAACGAACAGAAGAAGTTCCACTAATCGTCGTTAAAAAAGAGGGAATAAGAGAAGCATTTAGTAGAGAAAAGCTTATACGGGGATTGATTAGAGCATGTGAAAAACGTCCAGTTGCTTTGGAGCAATTAGAAGAATTGGCGCTGAGTGTGGAAGTAGAATTGCGCAATCAAGGTAACTCAGAAGTACAAAGTCAAGAAGTAGGAGAATTAGTTATGGACAGGCTTGCTGCGATTGACGAGGTTGCCTATGTTCGATTTGCTTCTGTCTACCGTCAATTTAAAGATATCAATGTCTTTTTGGATGAGTTAAAAGACATTATAAATAATGCTGATGACAAATCTTAATTGAGGTGAGCCGATTTGGCTCTTTTTTTCTTTATGGGCTTCACGTATGATAGAAAAGAGGTGTTGTAACATGGATCAAATAGGGAAAATATTACCTAATCAAGGGTATCGTTTATCGTTTTACGATGAATTCACGCATTCTCATCTGCAGGCTTTAATGCAATTGTATCAGCCGTTAATTGGGGTTTATGCTGTTTCATTATATATGACGTTGGTTAGTCAATACGAAAGTAATCCAACAAAAGATACACCTTATACCCATCATTTTTTAATGCAATTTGTTAATCTACCCTTGCCTGAAATTTATCAAGCAAGACAAAAGTTAGAAGCAATTGGTTTATTAGAAACATATAAAATAGAGAATGATAATGAAACATTGTTTACCTATCAGATCATTGCTCCATGTACGCCTTTACAGTTTTTCAGAGATGGCATGCTGTCACAAATGCTGACGCATCACATTGGGTTAGATAAAAGTAATCAACTGTATCAATTGTATGCTTCACATAAGCAACAGGAACAAAAGCACGGGCAGAATGTTACCACATCATTTGAGCAAGTTTTTCAGACTGATACAGCTCCTAGAAAAGAGAATGTAGAAGCGATCGTCCAGTCTGCGAATCTAGGTCCAAACATTGAAGGAAATGCAATTGATCTAGCAGAATTAACGCAATTACTAAACGAACGTATGTTGCCAACAGAACAGATCTTAACCCCGACAAATAAAAAATTAATCAATCAGATGGCAGCATTATATCAATTAACAATTGTTGATATTGAGAAAGCCGTTATATGGGCATTATCTGAGCAAAATCAATTGATTCAAAACGAATTTAAAGCAGCATGTCTTGATTTATACCAACAGATAACACCTAAACAATCACGAAAAAAAGACGTCACTAACCAACGAGAGAAGATACAAGCAAAAGATACGAAACCGAAAAATAAACAAGATCAATTTATTCAATTACTGGAAGAAATATCACCAAGAGAGTTGTTAGCGGACTTATCAAATGGAAATCAAGCTTCTACGCAGGATCTAAAGATGATTGCTGATGTAATGCAGCAACAGGGTCTAACTCCTGGTGTGATGAATGTACTAATCCATTATGTGATGTTAAAAACCGACATGAAGCTAACCAAATCTTATCTAGAAAAAATCGCCAGTCATTGGGCGCGAAAAAATGTAAAGACGGTAAGACAAGCAATGACATTAGCGAAGTCAGAGCATAATAAGTATCAACAATGGTCAACACCTAGAAAATCTTCTTACCAAAAATCAACTAAAAAAGAAGTTGTACCTGATTGGTTCAAAAAACAAAAGCAAGCTGAACAAACAAAGCAAAATCATCAAGAAAAATCAACAAAGTCCACTGAAGACGTTAGTGAGCTATTGCGCAATTATAATCAGAAAAAACATCATTCTTAAAGGGGAGGTGCCTAGATGGAGTCTATTCAAGCATCATTAAAAAAATGGATGCGAGAAAACCGTTCGTTTCAAACCATTTATAGTGAAATGAAACAAGAAATATTAAATGATCCAGATATCCAATCATTGTTAGAGAAACATTCACTATCTAATCAGGCTATCGACCGTCAGTTAATGAAATTATATGAATATCATTCACAAAATAAAGACTGTGATAACTGTAAAAATGGACAAGGGTGCGCCAACAATGTGTTGCCTGGTTATAAGCCAAGAATTGAAATTAATGGACAGGAAGTACACCTCTATTATGAAAAATGCAAGTATACGATACAACAAGAAAGTCAGCAAGAACGTGCGAAGTTAATCAAAAGTTTGCATATGCCAAAAGACATTCTTGGGGCATCGATTCAACAACTAGATGATCAAGATACAAACCGACATGATGCGATTCGTGCTGTGATTGCTTATGCCTCCCAGCTAGAGACTGGCAAAGCACCAGAGAAAGGATTGTATTTTTATGGACCGTTTGGTGTCGGAAAAACCTATTTCCTTGGTGCGCTAGCCAATGAGTTAGCAGACCACAATATTGCTTCCATGCTCATTTATATGCCGGAATTTGTTCGTGAAATGAAAGCTTCATTAGGAAATGACTCCTTACAAGTAAAAATAGAACAGTTCAAAAATATTCCTGTGCTGATGATTGATGATATTGGAGCAGAATCAATCTCTGCTTGGTTCAGAGATGAAATTTTAGGGTCAATCCTTCAATATCGAATGATGGAGCGACTACCAGTATTTTTTAGTTCTAATTATAGCCTTTCACAATTAGAGAAACACTTAGCTATTTCTTCTAAAGGCGATATTGAAGAATTAAAAGCTGGACGTATCATTGAACGAATTAAACAGGTTAGTAAACAAGTTCCGTTATTTGCTGAAAATCGTAGAACAGAATAGTTTTTAAGCTGTCTTTGTAAGACGGCTTTTTTATTTTTAATGTAATATTTTGTGGCAAATCCGCAGTCTACTACTGACGATCCTAAATCAAATCGATCCTTAAGATCTATTGTTCGGTTAAAGACTCATTTTTTTAAAACTTATCCCATATAATATAACAGTTTAATTGGGATAGGGTGATGTATATGTGTCAAATTATACTAAAAGATAAAAGTGAAATAGCTTATGTAAGAAACAGATTTCCATGGTATCAATTAAATAGTCAGATAACAGATAATCAAACAGGTAAGATAATTACCATCATACCGGATAAACATAAGGGTAGTACGCAAGCGCTAGGGATGTTGCTATTGGAATTATGGATTGTCCAATCAAAAAAAGAGACCATTATGGAAATTATTAAGCAGTATTACTACTACGAAGATCAACAAGAGATTAATCATATTTTAGAAGTTTTGTATGAACGACTATTGACGAAAGAGCCTTTAGGACAAGCTAGTTCCGAAGTAAGAGAGGAATTATTACAGTTACTCATTTCTGAGTTGGATACACCAGCCCCCTTTGATTTTGATGCCTGTATTGCCCACCATGATAAACATTTTCAGTTGCTAATGATTTCGGAGGTGGGATATGCCATTGATGAATGTAAACAAGAAGAACAGTATCAACATTTTATTCAGTCTTTACGAGAGTATATTAAAAATCAGCCAGACAAAACGAGAATTCTACATATTGTGCAAGGCGAGCCATTTACTTTTTATAATGAAAAAGGTCATCGGTACACTGCTGAAGAATTACAATTTCATATTCAAAAGGAACCGATATATATCGTTGGATTAGATGAAGATGAATTAAATATTACGCCAATTATTACACTATTACCAACCTACATTTATATCTACGGTCAGGATCCAAATGATGCTAAAACGACTGCTGTTCAGACAATTTTTCAAGAACGTGTAGCCTTTAAAAGTTTGCAATCGTTCCCTTTTACACCGATAAATTAAAATAGGCTTGATTTTTCCGGTAACTCGTTCTATAATACAAAACATATCCATGAATGAATGAAAAGTTGTGATGAGGACAAGATAGCTGTAAGACGATCCAAGAGAGGGAGATATTTGCTGGAAATTTCCTGTTCGGTCTACATTTTATTACCACCTCTGAACTCTGTTTTTGAAAGTTTAGTAGAAAACAGCGTATACCTGCGTTAAAGGATGAATGGAGCTGAGTCAACTAGTTGTGTTGGATTCAGAAATTAGGGTGGAACCACGAGTCAACGCTCGTCCCTTTGCTTACGAGGCAGAGGGATGAGCGTTTTTATTTTTGATAATCTTTTCCTCTGCCAGTAATAAATGAAAAAGGAGCTGAACGACATGGATGAACAAGTTGTAATTACGTTTCCGGATGGGGCAAAGAAAGCATTTCCTAAAGGAACAACTGGTGAAGATATCGCGCAATCTATTTCACCAGGATTAAAAAAACAAGCATTGGCAGTTACGCTAGACGGTGAATATTTTGATTTACGTACCGTACTTCCACACGATGGAGAAATCGCGATTATTACCAATAAGCAACCAGAGGGCATTGATATCATGCGTCACTCAACTGCTCATGTAATGGCTCAAGCGATTAAACGTCTGTATGGCCAAGAGATAAAATTAGGTGTCGGACCGACAATAGAAGATGGCTTTTATTATGATATTGATATGGAAGAATCGATTACGCCAGAAGATTTACCAAAGATTGAAAAAGAGATGCAACGAATTATTGATGAGAATTTAGAAATCGTACGTGAAGATGTCACTCGTGACGAAGCAAAACGACGTTTCCAAGAAATTGGCGATAACCTTAAATTAGAATTAATTGATGCGATCCCTGAGGGTGAACAAGTTTCTATTTACAAACAAGGAGAATTTTTTGACCTATGTCGTGGTGTGCACGTACCGACAACTAGCAAGATTAAAGTATTCAAGTTACTAAGTATTTCTGGTGCTTATTGGCGTGGTGACAGTAAAAATAAAATGCTACAACGTGTGTATGGTACCGCATTTGCGAAACAAGCAGATCTAGATGCGTATTTACGTATACGTGAAGAAGCAAAAGAAAGAGACCATCGTAAACTAGGAAAAGAACTTGATTTATTTACGATCTCGCAAAAAGTAGGGCAAGGTCTACCATTGTGGCTACCTAAAGGTGCAACAATCAGACGTACAATTGAACGTTATATTGTCGATTTAGAAGAGCGATTAGGTTATGATCATGTTTATACACCTGTACTAGGAAGTGTTGAGTTGTATAAAACAAGTGGACACTGGGATCATTACAAAGATGACAACTTCCCATTGTTAGAAATGGATAATGAAGATTTGATGTTACGACCTATGAACTGTCCGCACCACATGATGGTATACAAAAATCAACGTTATAGTTATCGTCAGTTACCTGTTCGTATTGCTGAATTAGGTATGATGCACCGTCATGAAATGTCTGGCGCATTGGCTGGTCTTCAACGTGTACGCGCGATGACGTTAAATGATGCACATATCTTTGCACGCCCAGATCAATTAAAAGAGGAATTTATTCGAGTGGTTGAGCTTATTCAATACGTTTACAAAGATTTTGGTATTGATGACTATTATTTCCGTTTATCTTATCGTGACCCAGCAGATACAGATAAATATGTTGATAACGACGAAATGTGGAATAAGGCACAATCCTTGTTAAAAGAGACAATGGAAGAAATGAACCTTGATTATGTTGAAGCTGAAGGAGAAGCGGCTTTTTATGGTCCTAAATTAGATGTTCAAGTAAAAACAGCATTAGGGAAAGATGAAACACTATCTACCGTGCAATTGGACTTTCACTTACCAAACCAATTTGATCTAACTTACATTGGTGAAGATGGAAAAGAACATCGACCGGTTGTTATTCACCGTGGTGTTGTTTCTACAATGGAACGCTTTGTTGCTTTCTTAATTGAAGAATATAAGGGGGCTTTTCCAACTTGGTTATCACCACTGCAAGCGAGAATAATTCCAGTAGCTCCTGAAGTACATGCAGACTATGCGAGCAAAGTGGAAGAGGCACTTCGTTTTGCTGGCGTGCGTGTAGAAGTAGATCAACGCGATGAAAAAATCGGTTATAAGATACGGGAAGCACAAACGAAAAAAATTCCGTTTGCACTTGTCGTGGGAGATAAAGAAATGGAAGACAACGCAGTAAATGTTCGTCGCTATGGAGAAAAAGACTCAGACACTATTTCATTAGATACTTTTATTGAACTGATTACAACTGAAATAAAAGAAAAGCGTTAAATAGATAAAAAGGTCCCTTTATTTGCATCACGCTAATAAAGGGACCTTTTTATCTATACTAACCCAAATGCTCGAACAACTTGCGCAATAATAAAAGTAGTAATGATCGCTATTCCAGTTGGGATAGCAAATGCAGCAAATGTCCATTTAATACTTTTGGTTTCTTTCCAAATATTTAGCATTGTTGTGCCACAAGGGTAGTGTAACAAGGAAAATAACATCATATTAAGTGCAGTTAGCCACGTCCAACCATGAGCTAGAAAGACATCTTTAATATTATTCATACTATCCACATCAACTAACGACCCAGTAGCTAAATAGCCCATTAATAAAATAGGTAAAACAATTTCATTTGCAGGAAAACCTAAAATAAACGCTCCTAAAATAAATCCATCTAATCCAAGGGATTGAGCAAAAGGATCAAGAAAACCAACAAAATGTTGCAGAATGCTTGTGTCACCAATATTGATATTAGCTAGTATCCAGGTAATAATAGAAGCTGGTGCCGCAACCACAACTGCTCGTTTTAACACAAAAACTGATTTATCTAACGTTGCACGAATGATCGTGTTCCATATTTTTGGTTTACGATAGGGTGGTAATTCCAGTGTGTAATGAGAAGGCACACCTCGTAATAATGTTTTTGATAATGACCATGATACAAATAATGTCATGGCAATTCCAAATAACACAATTCCTACCACTACACCCGCAGAAATAAACGTGTTCATGCCCCCTGAAAATCCTGCCGCCATAAATAATCCAGCTAGCAAAATAAGTGTTGGCCATCGTCCGTTACAAGGAACGAAATTGTTCGTCAAAATAGCAATCATTCTCTCGCGCGGTGATTCCACAATACGAGAAGACATAATTGCAGCAGCATTACATCCGAATCCCATTGTCATCGTTAATGATTGTTTGCCGTGCGCACCAGATTGTTTAAAAAAACGGTCTAAATTAAATGCTACACGTGGTAAATAGCCGAAATTTTCTAGTAATGCAAACATCGGAAAGAAAATAGCCATTGGTGGTAACATTACAGTAACAACCCATGACGTTCCTTTATAAAATCCCTCAATTAAGATGCCATATAGCCAATCTGGGGCGTGCATCCATTCAAATAAAGATGTCAACCAACCTTCGACGACAGAAAACAAGTTTGCAATAGCTACTCCAGGATAATTTGCGCCAGCAATTGTTAAATAAATGACAATACCTAACATGAGCAACATAATTGGAAAGCCAAAGGTTTTAGATGTAAGGATTTGATCTAAATTTTTATCCAGCCATGTTGTTTTTCGTTTATCATAGTTCACTGATTTTTCGCTTAGCTCTTGTGATGTTTGATATATCTTCCCGACAATTTCATCACGTAAAGTCGTAGTGGATTGGGTTGCTGCCTGCCGATATAAATCGGTTAACTGTGCGATTTTTTGTGACGAATTAAGCTCCATACGATCTCTCCTTATTAGAATAAATTACTTTTTCAATAGAAGTCTGTTTATCCTGTCCAAGGTAACTTTTCAGTTCATCAAATAGGCTTTGGTCATTATCCAGTAGACGAAGGGCAATCCATCGAGTTGGAAGATCATCACCAAAAACTTTTTTTATATGGGGTTCTAACTGTTTTATTTTTTGTTCAATCTCATCACTATAAGCGATTTGAAATGGTTTTGTTGTAATTTTTCTTTCCATCATGTTATCAATTGTTTTTAATAATTGAATAATGCCTATTTTTTCTCTGGCTGAAAGTAAAATGACCGGGACACCAAGTTGTTCTGACATTTTCTTTGCATCGATTTCTATTCCTTTCCGTCTAGCCTCATCGATTAAATTAATACAAACAATGACTTGACTTGTCATTTCCATCACTTGTAATGCAAGATTTAAGTTACGCTCAATGGAAGTTGCATCAAGCACAACTAAAGTCAGCGCAGGCTTTTCAAAAATAATATAATTTCTCGCAACTTCTTCATCTTCTGAATTAGAATATAGAGAATAGGTTCCAGGTAAGTCAATAATTTGATAAGTCGCTTTTTCAGTCGTTAATTCGCCTTCTGCATGCGCAACCGTTTTTCCAGGCCAATTTCCTGTGTGTTGTTTTAACCCAGTGAGTAAATTGAATAAGGTACTCTTTCCTGTGTTAGGATTTCCTGCTAGTGCAATACGTTTATTCATGGATACAAACCTCCTCATTGATTTTTTCTCCATATATCAAAGAACTCTCTTCTTTTCTTAATGCAATAATTGTTTGAAACACTTGATAAGCGATTGGATCGCCTAATGGACTTTTTTGAAATACGGTAACGATCACACCCGGCACAAAACCAAGATCCAATAATCGACGACGCATTACGCCATCAAGCTCTAATTTGGTTATACGTATCTGATCTCCAACTTGAAATTGATCCATCGTTTGTTGCAAATGAAACACCTCTTTCTTTTCATCAACGCATAAAAGTTTCCTTAGGGAAAGATGTAAACAAAAAAATTTGTAAATTCTGATTTGATTATACACCCAAAAGTTTCCTTTGTGCAACAATTATTTATTGGGAAAAGTAATGGGCGTTGAATTAACAACAAAAGTTTAGTAAACTTCCTATATATATATTCATACAGTATTATTGTGTGCTCATCATGCATGCTTGAAAGCATCCATTGTAGATATTAAATAAGTAATGGTTGACACTTGTGAGAAACCATGCTATTATTATTTGAGTGAAATTGAATATGATCTGAAGACAAGTAGAGGCACCCGCTTCTCGCCTGATCGACGCAGTTCTTGCAGTTGGCAGGTCATCATCTATGAGTATTAACTTGGAGACGTGTGGGTGCAATTGTGTACCGACACTTTTTTAATGAACAAAATTGAATTACTTGTCAAGAGGACCATTCACACGGTCTAATTGCTGTTATGAATAGATAATAGTGATGGATCATAGCTTATCACGCTTTTAAAAATTCATGGAGGTGGCTGATTATTAGCAAAGATATGAATGTCAATGAGAAAATTAGAGCTCGTGAGGTTCGACTCATTGATTCCAATGGCGATCAACTTGGTGTTAAATCACGTAACGAAGCATTAGATATTGCACAAACAAGAAACTTAGATCTAGTACTTGTTGCACCAAATGCAAAACCACCGGTATGCCGTATTATGGACTACGGTAAATATCGTTTCGAGCAGCAAAAGAAAGACAAAGAAGCTCGTAAAAAACAAAAAGTGATTAATGTCAAAGAAGTTCGATTAAGCCCTGGTATTGAAGAGCATGATTTTAATACCAAATTGCGTAACGCTAGAAAATTTCTTGACAAAGGCGACAAAGTGAAAGTATCGATTCGTTTCCGCGGACGTGCAATCACACACAAAGAGCTAGGTCAAAAAGTATTAGAACGTATGGCTGAAGAATGTAATGATCTTTCTACAATAGAGCAAAAGCCTAAAATGGAAGGTCGTAGTATGTTCTTGATGCTTGCACCAGCTAAAGAAAAATAATATTTTACATTGCTTTAAAGGAGGAACTATTCATGCCAAAAATGAAAACTCATAAAGGGTCACAAAAACGTTTCAAAAAAACAGGTACTGGACAGCTTAAACGCTCGCATGCATATACTAGTCACTTGTTCGCTAATAAATCTCAAAAACAAAAGCGTAAACTACGTAAAAGTGCACTTGTATCAAGTGGTGACTATCAACGCATTAAACAAATGCTACCTAACAAATAATTAAAATAAAAGATTTCGTTGATATATATAGGAGGGAATAATTATGGCACGTGTTAAAGGTGGAACAGTTACACGTAAGCGTCGTAAACGTATACTAAAGCTTGCAAAAGGATATTATGGTTCAAAACACTCGCTATTTAAAACAGCAAAACAACAAGTATGGAAATCAGGTCAATATGCATACCGTGACCGTAGACAGAAAAAACGTGACTTCCGTAAATTATGGATTGCCCGTATTAATGCTGCAGCGCGTTTAAATGATCTTTCTTACAGCCGTTTAATGCACGGTTTGAAATTAGCTGGTATCGAAGTAAACCGTAAAATGCTTTCTGAATTAGCTATTAATGACGAGCAAGCATTTGCACAACTAGCTGATAAAGCAAAGTCAGCTTTGAAATAAGGATCTAAAGATAGAACTATTCTCTTTGAAGTAAAGTGGATAGTTCTTTTTTTATATATGTTAAGTCGATATAAGATGGTTTTCTGTCAAATGTGGTGGTGTCATTTTCACTCCACTATCTCTTTTATTACACTTACATTATTAATCATACTTGTGCCTGAACCGCAGGGGAAATATACTCGCTTTCCTCGGGCACGGCCTCGGGCACACAGGACGTGACGGTTTTCGTCTAACTTCTAGCCGCTTAACCAAGTGGATCTTCGAACGGGCGTTGTTCGCGTAGGAGACTCGCATATTTCCTCTGCTTTAGGGGAACAAAAGAGAGGGATTGACTGTGTTTTTTTTGCTTCGATGAAACCTTTGATAAAATCAAGGGATAACACTACATTTAGTATAGAGCCTATAAGATGGAAGGGAGTAGCAAAACAGTTAATAAATACGAAATGAAACGAGGAGAAAAATGAAAGAACTTGTCCTAATCTATCTAATCCTTGTTAATGTTGTTGCATTTAGTTTTATGGGGGTAGATAAAAACAGAGCACAGAAGAACAAATGGCGGATCCCCGAAGCACGCCTTTGGTTTTTCGCATGGATAGGTGGCTCGCTTGGAAGTATCATCGGTATGCGCATTTTTCACCATAAAACGAAACACCAACTATTTAGACTAGGAATGCCTGTACTACTAATCTTACAATTAGCTTTAATTTTTTATTTGATTTATCGTACATAGCATTGTCATAAAGGCTCGTCTTCTGTCATAGAATCTTATGGAAGGGGGATTGGCATTATGGAGTACATTGGTGCTTCTGTCACCATGATTATAGAAACAGCAGGAATTTTTGCACCTCTTGTATTCATTGCCTTACATTTGGTTCGCCCATTATTATTTCTTCCAGTCATTTTTTTATGCATTACTGGAGGCGTCCTATTTGGCGTTGTACCTGCGATTATTTACTCTCTAGTTGGAATGACGATGTCCAGTCTGATTTTTTATAAAATGACTGAAAAAATGCCAAGCACCATGCACCGCTTTGTTCGAATGAAACAAAAACTACTAGGAAAGCATAGCCACTTCACGACGTCTCAAATTGCTGTTTTACGATTGATCCCGTTTATCCATTTCCATTTATTATCCTTATGTATATTAGAGTTATCCAAGCAATTAAAAGATTATATGCGAGCTTCTTTTGTCAGTAATATACCATTGGCTGTAATCTACACATCCATTGGTCAATCGATTACGAATTTTTCACCAGTTATGACGGGGAGTATGGTGATCGGTGCTTTGCCTGTTGTCTATTTCATGAGAAGAAAAGAAATTTATATTAGTTGGCAAGATTTCTTTCAACCAAATGAAACCAAAAAAGATGTAGCATAAGTATTAAGATAATGATGTTCTCAAGCGTAAATTAATGTGCTATTATGTATTTTAATGGAACTACAAAAAATATAGTTGATTACTACTAGGGGTGCCTATATAGCATAGGCTGAGAGAAAAGCGCATCGATGCTTTTTAACTCTTAAGGACCTGATCTGGTTGATACCAGCGTAGGGAAGTAGTTCATTTCTGATACTACATAACCAGGTCCTGTGTCTTCATGGGAGCTGGTTTTCTTATTTACTAGTTTAATCAGGTGTATAAAAAATGGAGGAGATTTTATTAGTAGAACAAGATTGATGACCACAATGGCAGTATTTATAGCTATCGGAGTATTGGGTTCTAGTTTTTTATGGTTCCCAACAGGAATTGCGAAAGCGTATCCTGTGCAGCACGCTGTGAATGTAGTAGCTGCAGTGACATTAGGACCAATCCCGGCTGTTATTATCGCATTTGTGACTGGGCTTATTCGAAATCTAGTAGGTTTAGGATCTTTGCTAGCCTTCCCTGGTGGTATGATCGGTGCTTTGCTTGCTGGTTATCTTTACCGATTCACAATGAAAAATAGCTTAGCAGCAATAGGGGAAGTTGTTGGAACAGGTATTATAGCTTCTCTAGTATCAGTGCCATATGCTAATTTACTAATGGGAACTTCCTATGGTGTCTTTTTCTTTATTCCTAGTTTCTTAGTAAGCACATGTACTGGTGCTGTTATCGGGTTGCTAATTCTATCACGTGTACAAGATACGGATTTAATCAAAAAACAATTGTATCAGTCCTAGCGAAATAGGGAGCTTCTGTTATTAGAAGTTCCCTTTCCCATTTATCTAACGTTACACATCTAGGATGGTGAATGATTTAATAGTTCATTAATCGGATATTTCCATTCAACAGTTGCAAAGGGATAGTGAATCAGAATTTCTTTTTCTAGAAAAAATAGATCATCTCGTTCTAATCCTTTTAATGCTTCAGGCTCTTTAGCATAAACGCTGATGCTAACAACATCAAAAGCATTTTCAATAGTCCCGATATATTTTTCACCTTCAAAAATTATTCCCTTATAAGTCATTGAAAAATTCTTCTGGACATTTTCTTCTTCATCTAAAAAATAAAATTGCTTTTTCTCTTTTGCAACGTTCAATTTTCTTTTAGGATTAACAACGTATTTATACGCAATATATACTAAGAAAACAATTGCTATAACGATTAACGTTCGGAATAGATATACAATAAACATGTGGATCACTCCTATTAGCAAGATCACCTTACTATACGAATTATTATAACGATAAGTTTCAATAAAATAAAATTATTCATGTTATAATAAAAAAAGTTTGAAATCCAAGGGGGATAACAATGAACTGGGAACAATTGTTTCAAATGCAACGGCAATTAGATACGTATATTCAAAACAACCATCAATTAGTGGCCAATGAGTTATTTGATAGGAAAGTACTAGCATTACTAGTCGAGATAGGTGAGCTCGCCAATGAAACACGTTGTTTTAAATTTTGGAGTAAAAAAGCAGCTAGTGAAGAAAACGTGATACTAGAGGAATATGTTGATGGATTGCACTTTATTTTATCACTAGGAATTGATCAAGGTTTAGAAATGGACGTAGTTACTATTTCATCTATAGACGGCGATACAACATCATTATTTCTTGAGTTATATCAATCCGTTCAAACATTTAGAGCAGAGACTAACGAAGCGAACTATCGCTATTTATTTGGTGTATTTATTTGTTTAGGACAAGCACTAGGTTTTTCGGAAAATGCGATCATGCAAGCATATATTGATAAAAATGAAGTAAACTTCGAGAGACAAGATCAAAATTATTAAGTCTAAGTTTTGCAAATGGTCAAAAAATAGCGCTATAATAGATATTAGAAAGGGAGGAAATACATAATGACACAATTAGACGAAAAATTAACAATGCTGAAAGAGTTAACAGATGCAAAAGGGATTTCTGGTAATGAAGCGGAAGCAAGAGAAGTGATGAAAAAACACATCGCACCATATGCCACTAAAGTTTACACTGACAACTTGGGAAGCTTAATCGCTGAGAAAGTTGGAAAAGAAAACGGACCAAAAGTAATGGTGGCAGGCCACTTAGATGAAATTGGTTTTATGATCACCCGTATTGATGACAACGGATTTTTGTATTTCCAAACCATCGGTGGTTGGTGGAGTCAAGTGATGCTTGCCCAACGTGTGACCATTCAAACAAGCAAAGGTGATATCACTGGCTTAATCGGATCAAAACCACCACACATCATGTCTGCTGAAGCACGTAAAAAACCATATGAAATTAAGGATATGTTTATTGATATTGGTGCTTCTAGCAAAGAAGAGGCAGAGGAATTCGGCGTACGTCCTGGCGATTCTGTAGTTCCTTATTTTGAATTTACTCAAATGAACAATGAAAAAATGTTGATGGCAAAAGCGTGGGATAATCGAATTGGTTGCGCTATTGCTATTGAGGTGCTAAAACAATTAGATGGTGCTGCGCATCCAAACGTTGTTTACGGTGTTGGTACTGTACAAGAAGAAGTAGGTTTACGTGGAGCAAAAACAGCAACTAGTACGATTAAGCCTGATATCGGATTTGCAGTAGACACGGGTATTGCAGGAGATACACCAGGCATTTCTGACAAAGATGCAGACAGTAAACTTGGTGATGGACCACAAATCATTTTATATGATGCATCTATGATCTCCCATAAAGGTGTTCGTGACTTTGTTGTTGAAACAGCTGAATCAAACGATATTCCATTCCAATACGCAAGCCTTGCAGGTGGTGGCACGGACTCAGGTTCTATTCACTTAACAGCAAATGGTGTCCCAGCATTATCAATTACGATTGCAACGCGATATATTCATTCTCATGCTGCTATCATTCATGAAGATGATTTTGACAATGCGGTGAAGTTGATTGTTGAAGTAATCAAAGGTTTAGATGCAGATAAAGTTAAAGAAATTACTTTTTCCTAATAATTCATTTGGATAAAAATAGTAAAACCCTCCAATTTTTGGAGGGTTTTACTTATGAAAAATTATACTGATTAAATGAAATGGTTATAGCTTAAACCTCTGTAATAACTGACTTAATTCTTCAGCTAATCTTGCTGTTTTATCAATTAATGCTGTTATGTCTTCAATAGATGCTAATTGTTCCTCAAAGGAGGAAGCTACAACATGTCTGTATCTCGTTAATTCAACATTGGTCACTTTAAATTCTCCATCAATGTTTTAAATCATCTGTCTCTTCCATATATTTCATTGTTTCTTGTTTACCTTTTATCCAGATATCTATATTTGCTTTACCGAGTTAAGTTGCTCGTAAGCTTGCGATTCAACTCTTTTATACAGTATTCTTTTACTTTTATATAACCAAATATAGATATAATTATCATGGATATTGTAATTAAAATACTTATAATAATGGTATTCTTTAAAGCTAATTTCATAACGTCACTCTCCACTTTGCTATTTATTTATCAAAAAATTAACTTATTAAGAATTTTGCTCATAAAAAAACACCTTTAAAAAGTGAATTTAAATGAATAAATTCGTCTCAATGGTAACCCAGCTACCTTAGCAATTTTCCTTAGGCCTGTTGTTTTGCATCCCTACCTTTCGATACGTTTGCCATTATCATAAGATAAATTTTAAATATTATCTTTGAAAGAAGTATCTTACATTTATTTCATATTGTTTGCATTGTTTTTTGTTTATAAAAAAAGTGTAACTTAAGTCGATTTATGTCGAAATATGTTTATTTTATAAAGGGAATTACTTAAATAATTCTGCTCTAGTCCGATACTATTATTGAGATACAAATACATCATGAATAGAGGGGCAGAAAATGAAAAAGCGTAAAAAAAGTATTGCGAAGTCTTTAATTTCTTTTATTATTCCTATTGTAGTCGTTGCTCTAGTAACTATATCAGCAATTGGTTATGTTTTTTCCAAAAACATTATTGATGATCAGTTAGATTATGCAATGAATACAAAACTTAAACAGATAGAACAAGAAGTTATTACAATCTTAGAAAAAGAAAAAGGCGCGGCTAAAAGTTTAGCGAAAACAATTGAGTCGCAAAGAAGTCAATTAACTGAGGATGGTATTAACACTTTATTAAAAAACTTTATTCCGATGAATAATGAAACATTTGGAATGGGTGTATGGTTTGAGCCGAATGAATTTAATAATAAAGAAAAGTATGCCCCATTTGCACATAAAGATGGCGAAAAGGTTGTATTGGACGATTCCTATACAACAGGTGATTTGAATATATGGGAAACAGAATGGTACCAAGTTGGTTCTGAAGAAAATGGTGGTTGGACAGCAGCTTATGAAGATCCCTCAACAAATGTTACGATGGTAACCACAGCTTACCCATTCTATCAACCAAATGGAGATCAAATGGGAGTTGTTACTGTAGATATTGATATTAGCAGTATTCAAGAATTGATTACATCCAGTAATATTGATTATGACGGACGAGCGTTATTAGTCCAGCATGATGGAGCTTTCCTGGCTGGTGTAGATGATTCGCGTTTAATCAAAGAGAATGTGTTACAAGATAAGAACACTTCGTTTGCAGAAGCTGGAGAAACCATGATAGCAAATGAGACAGGTGATACGACTTATACGGTTGATGGAGAAACCTATTATTTCTATTATATAAACGTTCCAGAAACGAATTGGAAACTAGCTATTAGTGTTAGTCAAGCAAATTTAATGGCAAGTACGAATGATTTATTAGTTACATTTATTATTTCAAGTGTATTAGCTATTGCGATTGTTACGTTTGTAATTGTGATTTATGCGAGACGTATGAGTAAAACAGCCAAAAAATATAGTGGCATAGCGCAAGTTGTAGCAGAAGGCGGGTTGGATAATACCTTTGAAGAAAGGGACTTGGCTAGAAATGATGAACTTGGTGATATTGGAAAATCACTGTATGAAATGCAGACGAATTTAACAGATGTAGTGGAGAATTTCCAAACAAATGCGCTACTTATTGATGATCACGCACAAAATCTTTCCTCTTTCTCAGAAGAAATGAGTGCGACTTCAGAGAATGTTGCTACCGCAATATCTAATGTAGCAGAGGGGGCAACTACACAACATGAGAAATTACAAAGTGTAAATAAAAGAGTTGCACAATTTGATGAAGGATTAACTATTATGGATCATTCGATTAATGACGTAGATAATGGTGCAAGTGCTATTTTATCTATGGCAAATGGCAGTAAAGAAGAAATGAATAAAATGACAAAAGCATTCGAAACATTAACAGAAACATTTAGTGCACTGATTGACCGCGTAAAATCAGTAGAAACGAATATCAGTAATGTTAACGAGATGACTGAATTAATCAATTCAATTGCTGATCAAACGAATTTACTCTCGTTGAATGCTGCGATAGAAGCAGCTAGAGCAGGTGAGTCAGGTAAAGGATTTGCTGTTGTTGCAAGTGAAATTAGAGATCTTGCAGAAAAAAGCAGGGAATCATCTGAGAAAATTGATTCGATTATTAAAGGTGTGTCTCAGGATACCAATAAAGTCGTCCAATCTACAGATGAAGTGAATAATGAACTTCTATTGCAACGGGAGCAGATTAATGCTACTATCCAATCATTTGAAGAGATTGTAAAAGCTGTAGAAGAAATGTCACCTAAAGTCCAAAGAACAAAAGCTTCTTCAAAAGAAATTCAAGAAGAAAAAGCACGTATTATTAAAGAACTGGAAGAAACAAGTGCTATCTCAGAAGATGTAGCTGCTTCTGCGGAAGAAATTTCAGCTTCCGCAGAGGAAATGTCTGCTTCCATTGTTGAAGTTAGTACGTCCGCTTCAAGTCTTGGTGACATGACAAATGAAATGAAGCAAAAAATTGATTTTTTCAAACTAAAGAAATCTGAATAAAAATAGATACTTCCAATGAACAACACCGGCTATTGCTATTTAGCAAGAGTTGGTGTTGATGTTATAGATATAACTTCTCCAATCTTATCGTTTGATTTAAAAGTTTAGTTGTGCCATAGTAACGTAAAATTAGAGGTGAACGTTATGAAATTTCTATTTAGATCGTTTGCACAATTACATCATCATACACGCTAGCTTTGCTATCCGATTTTTATTTTTTGATCGTGAATAGGAAGGCTATTTTTCATGAACCGCATTTGACTTAAGTTTTTCACTTAACTCAAGTGCGGTTTTTATTTTTGACTAAGCGAGGAGGAAAAGAAATTGAAAAAAATGAATTATCAAAATGTCAAAGGAACACAAGATTACCTACCCAATGCAGAACTAATTCGTAGAGATGTTAGAAGAACATTGGAAGATGTGTTTATTCAATATGGATGTAAGCCAATAGAAACGCCTATTTTAAATTATACAGAGTTACTTGCTTCTAAGTATGCAGGTGGTGCAGAAATTTTAGAAGAGATGTATACACTAACCGATCGAGGCGAAAGAGATCTAGCCCTCCGTTATGATTTAACTATTCCGTTTGCGAAAGTAATGGCAATGAATCCAACCTTAAAACTTCCATTCAAACGCTATGAAATTGGCAAAGTATTTCGCGACGGACCAATTAAAGCAGGTAGATTTCGTGAATTTACTCAGTGTGATGTTGATATTGTTGGCATCGATTCGCAGATAGCAGAAGCAGAATTAATGCAAATGGCTATAGATGCCTTTGAACGCCTAAAGTTAGACATAACTATTCAGTACAATAATTGAAAACTATTAACCGGTATGCTTAATCTGTTTGGGGTGAAACTTGAGCATATCAACCCAGCCATCTTAATACTGGATAAGATTGAGAAAATAGGAGTAGATGGTGTAATATCTGAATTAAAGGATTTGCCCTTAACTATAGCTGCAATTAATGCAATTCAATTATTTCTAACAGAGGAAAAGAACAGAGAACTCTCTTTTTTTGACTGTTATGCAAATCAAAATCAAGAAATACAAGAAGGATTAGCAGAAGTAAGAGAGCTACAATCTTATTTGGAATTTCTATACATTGGTAACCAGTGTGTTTTTAATCCGTTTTTGGCAAGAGGACTAGAAATATATACAGGTACTATTTATGAAATATTTCTAATGAACCAGATGATGAAATCAAGTATTGGAAGTGGGGGGAGATATGATAACGCAATTGGTGGCTTTTTAGGTACAAATGAAAACTTTGCAACAGTGGGTATTTCCTTTGGATTAGATGTTATATATACCATTTTGAGTCAAGTGAAAATATCAAATATCGACGGTAATCAAATTGACTATTATGTAGTACCTTTAACGAGAAAACAAGAGGCCTTACTCGTTGCAAAGGATTTACGAAAAAAAGGATATAAAGTTGAAATAGAAATGCGAATTAATAAAGTGGGGAAGGCACTCGAAAAAGCAAACAAGGAAAACGTTCAAAACGTGGTTATCATTGGAGAAAATGAAGTACAACAAAACCAAATCACGATAAAAGATATGACCACTGGGAAAGAAAGCGTGGAGGCATACACGTTTCATTGATTCTAAGTAGCTTCAAAAAATAAAGAAAAGATTTCTGGAAGGAGACCCTTTCCTTATTTCCCATTTAGTGTTTATAAGCATTTAACTAGGTCATTCGTTAAATAACAACTAGTTTTGATAGATTTGCATTCTTTTTTTATTTTTGTTGCGTAATCTACTATTTCTTCAACACTAGAAAATGCTCGGTTTTTATTGTTCACTACCGCAATTGAAATAGAAACAAGTGGAGTTTTTTCAGGAATTCCTGCTCGATTTTTTGTAATCACGTAACCATTTTTTAAATGATCGTTTTTATATACTTTGGCAATTAGTAAATTAAATTGTTCAATAATCATTTCTGCTAAAGATTCAAAATTCCAATCAGGCAGAATGATGATAAAATCATCTCCACCGATATGTCCTATAAAACCATTGGTGGTATTCTTTCTTAAAATTTCAGCGGTTTGGAGAATAACTTGGTCACCTTTAGCAAATCCGTATAAGTCGTTATAAGCTTTAAATTGGTCTAAGTCGATATATAAAACACTATATTTTTCTTCAGATAGTAGTTTATTTAAGTGTTCTTCAATCAGAGGATTACCTGGTAACTGTGTTAATGGATTTTTGGAAGAAGCAATGGTAGATTGAATTTGTGCAAATTTCATCAACAATGAGCGGATGGTAACAATACCAAAGTATTTATCATCTTTCGTAATGATTATGTAATCATATAGATCAGCATTCATTCGATCCATCGCTTGTTCACTTGCTTCGATAATGGATGTTTCATACGAAAAGCAGAGGATATCTGTTTTCATTAATAGTGATGAAGATCGATTGATAAATAGGTTATAACCATATAAAGAACCTAATTTTTGATAAAAAAAAGTTCGAGTAACGAGAGCTATTGGACGATCATCTTCAACGACGACAATTCCTTGACAATCAGGGTCTGCACGGAAATGTTCATCAATAAATGTGTTTTTTGTGTTACGAGTGACTTGTAAAGTGGACTCTGCGATATCACCAATTGCAATGCCCAATATATTGACCTCCATTCTATTAGCAAATGCTAAAATAGCAGAAAAACATGAAAATAAATTAATTAGGACTATCACTTTTATAGCATAATTAATCTCTCATATTGAAAGCAGGAAACTTTGAAAAAGTTATGAAAATACATTACGAATGAAATTAAAATTTAATTAATAATTCTCTACTTATTTTATAGTTTATTATACATATAAAGTATTGATTTAATGTTAAATTAATGTAAAATACAGTTCTTAAGAACCGGAGATGTTAAATTATAACTAAGACCAATTTCATAATGTCACAAAAAAATACTGAAACAAAAGTAGTTTCAGCATTTTATCTCAAAAAGCGTAATTAGTGTTTTTAATTACACATATTGGGTCATAATTTTATTCACATAGTTTTGTGTTTCTTTAAAAGGTGGGACGCCTCCATGTTTATCTACATTACCAGGGCCAGCATTATAAGCTGCGAGTGCAAGAGATGTATTTCCATTATAACGATTCAGCATTTGTTTTAGATAGCTTGTCCCACCAAAAATATTTTGCTTCGCATCAAAAGGATCGGTAACACCTAGTCCAGCTGCAGTTTTAGGCATCAGTTGCATATACCCTTGTGCACCAGCATGGCTTACTGCATGTTGGTCAAAATTAGATTCGGTTTTAATAACTGTTGAAATCAAATTACGATCTACTCCATATTTATTAGCAGCTTCATCAATTATGCTTTGGACATCTGTCCCTAAATTGGACTGAACAGGTGAGATAGTTCGATATAGCGCTTGATTCGTGATACGATCACCTTGTTGTAACTGACTTCGGATAGAAGACGTAGTTGCTGGTTGAAATTGTTTTGAAAGCATCATCTGCAGCATATCTTGGAACATAGAACCATTCGATGTAGGGATAGTAGAACCTTGGGTGAAATTAGCCATAGCCTGTGCTTTCATCATATTTTGTATCAAGCGAATATCCATTGCAGATCCTCATTTCCGTCTATAATCTTACTTATAGTTTATCCGAAAAAGATAGGATTGGCAATCCTTTTCTTATAAGTGGAATTATATGTTAATGCGCTTGTTTTACCCCTTGTTCTAGGGCGTCCAACATTTCTGTTTTTTCAGATTCACTAGATTCATTCCAAATCAATTCAAACAAAACGCCTAAACCGGGTAACATTTTTTCTTCTCCACTTTGAATGGCATCAATAATCGTTGCTTCTAATTGTTCTTTGTTATTGTCCGACACATTAGCTAAAATAGCTTTACGTAAATTTAAATCCATTTTATTCACCTCAACAATAATTTTTGACAGACCGTTTTTCTCTCATAGTTTGACCATTTCCCTATAAAGTATGTATGATAAAACAGAAGCAACCTAAAGAGGATGATAAATATGATAACATCGGTTAAGAATGAAACGATTAAACAATGGAAAAAGTTAAAACAAAAAAAATATCGGGATCAAGCTCAACAATTTTTAGTTGAAGGTGCTCACCTAGTGGAAGAAGCAATCAATAGCCAGCATACAGTAGAAAAAATTATCATCCAAACAGGTGTAGAATCGATGATAGACCTTAAAGACATCGCAGTCGTAACTGTGTCGGATAATGTCATGGAACATTTAGCCGATACAAAATCGCCTCAAGGTATTATGGCTGTTGTACATATGAAAGAAAGAACCCTTGCAAGTAAAAATCGCTTATTATTATTAGATGCGATTCAAGACCCTGGTAATGTAGGAACCATGATACGAACAGCAGATGCAGCGGGCTTTTCTGGTATTATACTAGGTGCGGAGACAGCGGATTTATATAACGAAAAAGTAATCCGTGCTTCACAAGGGTCAATTTTTCATTTACCAATTGTTCAAAGTGACTTAGCGCTAGCAGTTGAAGATTTGAAAAAGCAAGGTGTATCCATTTGGGCATCAACATTAGAACAAGCTGAGCCAATCAATCAATTAGATGTCTCAGAAAAAATTGCTTTGATTGTAGGTAATGAAGGAGCGGGTGTTTCAGCTTCGTTATTACAACAATCTGATCAACGCGTACATATTCCGATTTATGGGCAAGCAGAATCATTAAATGTAAGTGTAGCAACTGGCATTATGCTTTATCAAATCGTAAGTAACTAATTTCAAACATTTTCTGATAAACAGTTGCATCTTACTGCTTCCTTTTCTATAATATAAAGAGAAATTTGAACAATTAGTGCAAAATTGCAAAAATATAAATATAAACAAGCATAGAAAGAGTTAGTAAATTTTACGGAGCCATGGATAGGGAAAAAAAGCCTTAGACTGAAAGCTTTTTTCATCGGTGTAAAATTGAAATTTCACTCTGGAGCTGGCGTTCGGGACCTTGTCTAAGCAAGTAAGGACGTTACCGGGATTTTCCCGTTATCAATGATAGAGTGGGCAAAGAATGTTTTGTCAACAAGGGTGGTACCGCGATCAAAGCCTCGTCCCTTTTTAGGGACAGAGGTTTTTTTTATTGTAAAAAAACAGTTCTAGGAGGTTTTAGAATGAAAGAGCGATTACAAGCCTTGCAACAGGAGGCTTTAGCAAAAGTAAAAGAAGCGACAACATTAGACGAATTACAATCGATTCGTGTTTCCTATTTAGGGAAGAAAGGACCAATAACGGAAGTACTTCGAGGCATGGGTAAGTTGTCTCCGGAAGAACGTCCGGTTATTGGTGAACTAGCAAACAAGGTGAGAGAGACAATTGCGAACCAATTAGATGAGAAAAAACAACAATTAGAAAAACTAGCATTAGATAAGAAGCTAGAAGCAGAAACAATTGATGTTACTCTACCTGGGCGTCCAGTTGCTGTCGGAGGACCACATTTATTAACCCATATAGTTGAGGAAATTGAAGACCTTTTTATTGGAATGGGTTTTGAAGTTCGAGAAGGACCAGAGGTGGAAACAGATTACTATAATTTTGAAGCGTTGAATTTACCTAAAGATCACCCAGCAAGAGATATGCAAGATTCCTTTTATGTTACAGAAGAGTTATTGTTACGTACCCATACGTCACCAGTACAAGCGAGAACAATGGGCGAATACAAAGGCAATAAGTCTGTAAAAATGATTTGTCCAGGAAAAGTATATCGTCGTGATACCGATGATGCGACTCACTCCCACCAATTCACTCAAGTTGAAGGATTGTATGTCGATAAAGATGTGCGCATGAGTGATTTAAAAGGTGTCCTTAATCAGTTTGCCAAACAATTTTTTGGTGAAGAGAGAGAAATTCGCTTACGACCAAGCTTTTTCCCATTTACAGAGCCATCGGTTGAAATGGATATTTCTTGTAAAGTTTGTCATGGGGAAGGATGTTCGGTGTGTAAAGGAACTGGCTGGATCGAAATTTTAGGCGGCGGCATGGTACACCCGCGCGTATTAGAGATGGCCGGCTATGATCCGAAAGAATATAGTGGATTTGCCTTTGGTATGGGGCCAGAACGAATTGCGATGTTGAAATACGGTGTAGATGATATTCGTCATTTCTATACAAATGACCTGCGATTTTTAAAACAATATCATAAAGCGTGACGAACGTTTGAAGGAGGAATAACATGCTAGTTTCATTAAATTGGTTGAAAAATTATGTTGATCTACAAGGATCAACACCAGAACAATTGGCGGATAAAATTACAAAAACGGGAATAGAAGTAGAAAGCATTGAATATATTGCTAAAAAAATTGTTAACGTTGTTGTAGGGTATGTGGAAAGTTGTGAACAGCATCCAAATGCAGATAAATTAAATCTTTGCCAAGTAAATGTTGGAGAAGAAACTTTACAAATTGTCTGTGGTGCACCAAATATTGCACAAGGTCAAAAAGTCGCTGTTGCTAAACCTGGAGCCGTTTTACCAGGCGATTTCAAAATTAAACAAGCAAAACTACGTGGTGTTGAATCAAATGGAATGATTTGTTCCTTACAAGAATTGGGTGTGGAAGAGAAATACGTACCTAAAGATGTAGCTGATGGGATCTTCGTCTTCCCTAGCGATGCAGAAGTTGGTACAAATGTAAGTGAACTGTTGAATCTAGAAGATGCAATTCTAGAACTAGGTTTAACGCCAAACCGCTCTGATGCGCTAAGTATGTTAGGTGTAGCTTATGAGGTAGCTGCTATCCTAGATGTTCCAGTTCAGCTTCCGGATACATCAATGGAAACAAGTCCAGTCAAAGCGAATGATAAAGTAGCTGTTCAAGTAGATGCTCCTGAGCTAAATCCATATTATGGTGCTTTTCTTGTTGAGAATATACAAGTTGGTCCATCTCCATTATGGATGCGTAATTATTTGATGGCTGCAGGTGTTCGTCCGATCAATAATGTGGTTGATATTACGAATTATGTCTTGCTTGAGTATGGGCAACCACTACACGCATTTGATTTTGATAAATTCGCTTCCAACCAAGTGGTAGTACGACGCGCTAAAAAAGATGAAACGATGATTACATTAGACGATGAAACACGTACATTAACACCAGATCAACTAGTAATCACAAATGGATCAGAACCAACGGCTTTAGCGGGTGTGATGGGTGCAGCAAACTCCGAAGTATCTGAGACAACAACTACCGTATTATTAGAAGCTGCATATTTTGATCCAAAGATGGTGCGGATCTCTTCCAAGGCACATGGGTTACGTAGTGAGTCTAGTGTTCGTTTTGAAAAAGGTGTGGACCCTAATCGTGTTCATCAAGCAGGTCTTCGTGCGTGTCAATTGTTGCATACTTATGCAAATGGGACAGTATTAAGCGAACCAGCTATTTTTGATCAATTGGATAAATCAGAAAAACAAGTAACGATAACAACAGAACGTTTAAATGCAAGACTTGGTACTACATTGGAAGACAATGAAGTGTCGGTCATTCTAAAAAAACTAGGATTCAACTATGAACAAAAAGATGATGCATTTGTTGTTACGATTCCGACCAGAAGACAAGACATTCAGATGTTTGAAGACATGTTAGAAGAAGTTGCTCGAATTTATGGGTATGATTTCTTGCCATATACCTTGCCGCAAGGAGCAGCACAGGCTGGTGGTTTAACGAAACATCAAGCATTAAAACGTTACGTAAAAAATTATTTTGAAAGTGCTGGATTAATGGAAGCAATCACCTATTCATTAACGACAACAGAACGTGCAACCATGTTAGTTAGTCCTGAAATTGAACAAGAAGCAGTGAATCCAATTCGATTGTCCATGCCAATGACCGAAGAACATAGCACACTTCGTCTCAGCATTCTACCGGAAATGCTAGCTTCATTATCCTATAATGTAGCTCGTAAGCAAATGAATTTAGGTTACTATGAATTAGGAACTGTATTTATTTCTACCGAAAAACAAGTAACCAAGCAACCAAAAGAAAAATTACGTGCAGCAGCAGCTCTAACGGGTGAGTGGCTCACGCATCCTTGGCAGCAAGAAAAGAAACAAGCAGACTTTTTCTTAATTAAAGGAATTTTAGAAGGGTTGTTTGCCAAGTTAAATGTGGAAGCTAGCTTTGAAGCAACAAAAATAGCAGGTATGCACCCGGGTCGTACAGCATTAGTAAAAGTAAATGACATTACCATTGGGTTTATCGGGCAAGTTCACCCACAACTACAACAATCGTTCGATTTAAAAGATACATTTGTATTTGATATAGACTTAGATTATATCCTGGTTCATTTTGAAAATGAACCAAGTTTTGCAAAGATCCCACGTTTCCCTACAGTATCGCGTGATATTGCTTTAGAGGTAGCAGATGAAGTTGCAGCTGGTGATATTCAAAAAACCATTGAAGACAATGCAGGAAAACTATTAAAAGATGTTACTATATTTGACCTTTATCAAGGAGAGCATTTAGAAGAAGGCAAAAAATCAATAGCTTTCCGCTTGTTGTATTTTGACCCAGAACGTACATTAACTGATGATGAAGTAGAAACATCCTATCAATCAATCTTACATGTGGTTAAAGAACAGCATCAAGCAGTGTTAAGAGGTTGAAAACCCAATACAATTATTTTATAAAAGCCTAATGACTAAATAGTCGTTAGGCTTTTATGGATTTTAGAAAACAGACCCTTAGATTGAAGCAAAAAGAACTATAATAGGTTGATTAAAAAGTAATTAGTTAAAACTACACAAAAAATGGGGACATCAAGAAGAAGTCAATTAATGCAAAAATGAAGCTCGTATATACTATATTAAAGGGGTATGTATCCATTAGTCTTGCAGATACCATTGGTAATGGAACTTATAATAGTGCTGATGAAAATGAAAACAGTAATGAAGAAACAAATTTTCAAGAAGCGTTAGCTGGAAATGCATTTATATCGTATTTGCAAGTGGATATAAATAATTAAGAAAAAGATGCTTATTTTGCTTTGCCGCTTTTGTTGAAAGAAAATATTGTGACAACTAATGCTACTGTAGAGAAAATTTCTACTGGCAAGTCAGATGTTAGTAGTATTTCTGAACAAACATACTTACTTGCATTAAACGTTGCAATTGAAGCAGCTAGAGCCGGGACGTTCAAAATGTTCGGCTTCTTCTAATTTTGTTTTGTCCCAGCCTTGTATATAGTGGTGTAGCTTTTTTATTTTTTATAGTATTTTGCGGCCTTTTTTGTATTTGCAAAGTGTACTTTCGCAAAAAATTGGAGATTCTCTTTTCCTTGTTTCTTCATTAAATAAGCAGCTGATTGATCTACTTTTGCAGAAGCACCTTTAGGTAAGTTAAATCCTGCTTTATCTGATAACTTCTCCATTTCCTTAACGAAGCTAGCTCTTGCAATAATAGAACCAGCAGCAACAGCGATTGAATGACTTTCTGCTTTTGTTAAGAAATAAACATTTTCTTGTATGGTAGCATTTTCTGATTTTAAGTGCCGCTCATAAACATGTGGTTCGCAAAATTGGTCAATAAGTACACCTGCAGGCTTTGTAGGAGCTATTTTCGTTAGCAACTTATTTATTGCATGGTGATGTAACATCGTTTTCATCTTCCCTTGTGTCCAACCTTTTGCTTGTAATTGATTATATTTTTCATTATGTAGAACAACAAGTGAATATGGCAATTCTAGCTGTAATAATTTTTTTGTGATAGCACGAATGGAGTCATCTGTTAAGTTCTTAGAATCCCTTACACCTAATTCTTTTAACAGTTCAATTTGTGAGTCTTTTACATAAGCTGCGCAAACGGTAATAGGCCCAAAATAATCACCGGTACCAGCTTCGTCAGAACCAATATGGGATTGTTGAAAGAGCGTGTTGCTAGGAGAGAAGGCATGCGCTTTTTTCGCTTTTGTTTGTTTTTTAGGAAGGGGAGTATCGATATTTCCCCATTTTGCCGCTTCAACTTCCGGTTGTTTTCCTTGAAATAACACTTTTCCAGATCGATAAGCTGTTATTGAACTTGTGGTTGTTTTAGCAGCAAAGATAGCACCTTGTGGGGCTGTTTTCAACTGATTTTGATAAGCTTGTTGCATTGTTTCAATTTTGGATAATGGTAATGTTAACACAATTTGTCCCATAATAACTCCTTCTTTGATAAGATAGATTTAGTATAGCAAAAGAAAACCATTGAGAATAGTTTCCTAAATGAATTCGTTCATGTTAATATTAAGTTTAGGATTTGATAGAATTGAGGGGGTAGTATCGTGTCCCGATCTGATAAAACACGGATAACCGTTGACATATACGGTAAAACCTATACCATAATAGGGGAAGAAAATGCACATCATGTAAAATTGGTCGCTAGTTTAGTTGATGAAAAAATGCGCGAAATTCATGATGTAAATAAAAGTTTAGATACAAGTAGATTGGCAGTATTAACTGCTGTCAATACCATGAATGATTACTTAAAATTACAACAAGAATTTGACAAGCTGAAAAATTCAATAAAACAGAAAGAGGAAAAAGAGGACCATGATTAGTTTTTTATTACTAGCTATTTTACTATTAGGTATACTACGAGGGTTAAAGAGAGGATTTATCTTACAGGTGTTTCACCTAATAGGATTTATTGTAGCGTTTATTGTAGCGGCTCTTTATTATGATAAACTGTCGGAACATTTACCGATGTGGATTCCTTATCCAGAATTACCAGAAGGGGAGTCATGGGCAGTATTCTTAGATACTTTACCACTTGAAGCTGCTTTTTATAATGCGATTGCTTTTGCGATTCTTTTCTTTGGTGTTAAAATTATTCTTAGTATCATTAGTTCCATGCTTGATTTTGTCGCAGAATTACCGATCCTTCACTCTGTTAACGGAATCCTAGGTGCAGTTTTAGGCTTTATTGAAGCTTATTTTGTGTTATTCGTTTTCCTTTACATAGCTGCACTCCTTCCACTTGGAATGGTGCAACAAGCAATAGGAAATTCTTCAGTTGCTCAATTTATCATCGAGCATACACCTATCTTATCACAACAAATTAAAACGCTATGGTTTGAACATGTTGTTAGTTTATTGAAATAATACTGATTGTATATGGAAACGAAAACCCTTGCGTATCATAAAAGCAAGGGTTTTCGTTACTGAATAAAGACCGGAGGATAACAATATGTCAAAAATAAATAAAAAAGATGTCATACGTTTATTAGAAACAATCGCTATCTATTTAGAGTTAAAAGGAGAGAATTCCTTTAAAATTGCAGCTTATCGAAAAGCGGCCCAAGGATTGGAAGCAGACAACCGCTCATTAACAGAAATAGATGATTTCACTGCAATAAATGGCATTGGAAAAGGTACAGCATCTGTTATCACGGAATACATTGCCAATGGACAATCGGACACATTAACGGCACTAGAGCAAGAAATACCTACTGGTTTAGTTCCTTTACTACAGATACCTGGCTTAGGTGGAAAGAAATTAGCTAAGCTATATCAAGCATTAAATGTGGTTGACGCTACCACACTTAAAGAAGCTTGTCTCAGTGGAGAAGTAGCCGAATTAAAAGGATTCGGTAAGAAAACAAGTGAAAAAATTTTAAAAGCACTTGAGGAAGCTAGTTCACAGCCTGACCGTTTGCCGATTGCAGCTATGCTACCTGTAGTAGATAAAATCGAAGCTTACCTACAAGAATTAGAATCTGTCCAACGTTTTTCTCGTGCTGGTAGTATTAGACGTATGCGAGAAACAGTCAAAGATTTAGATTTCATTATCGCTAGTGTTGAACCTAGTTTGGTAAAAGAAGCTTTATTAGCTATTGATAATATAAAAGAAGTTGTTGCTGCTGGGAACACAAAAGTATCCGTCATCGTAGCTGAAGATTATGATGTATCAATTGATTTTCGAATAGTTGCGCCAAAAGAGTTTGCGACAACACTCCATCACTTTACAGGTTCTAAGGATCATAATGTTGCCATGCGTCAACGGGCGAAAGCACAGAATGAAAAAATTAGTGAATATGGTGTGGAGAATAGTGAAACAGGCGAAGTCCAAACATTTGAGACAGAAGAAGCATTTTTTAATCATTTTAACCTTACGTATATTCCGCCTGAAGTACGTGAACATGCAGGAGAATTAACAGCATTTGAATCAGATATATCTTTAATAAAACATGCTGATATAAAAGGTGACTTACACATGCATACAACCTGGAGTGATGGTGCTCAATCTGTAGAAGAAATGGTACAAGCAGCAGTCAATCGAGGTTATGCTTATATCGCAATTACCGATCACTCAAAATTTTTAAAAGTTGCTAATGGATTAGACGAAACAAGGTTGCGAAAGCAAAGAGAAGAAATTGAACGGTTACGTCCCTTGTATCCCAATATCACAATATTCTGTGGAGTGGAAATGGACATACTACCTGATGGTAGCATGAATTTTGCCAATGAATTTCTTCAAGAAATGGATTACGTGATAGGGGCGATCCATTCTAGCTTTAATCAAACAGAAGAAGAAATTATGCATCGACTGTTTCATGCATGTGAAAACCCATATATCACATTGATTGCCCATCCAACGGGACGAATTATTGGTAGGAGAAAAGGTTATCAAGCTAATGTGAAACAATTGATTGAAAAAGCCAAAGAAACAGGTACAGTGTTAGAGTTAAATGCAAACCCAAACCGCTTCGATTTGGCAGCACCTTGGTTACGACAAGCCCAAGAGCAAGGAGTTAACATTGCGATAAATACAGATGCACATAGTGAAGGATCACTTGCTTTTATGGATGATGGAGTGCGTGTAGCAAGAAGAGGTTGGTTACAGAAAGATACGGTAATTAATACGTGGGCAGTAGAAAAGTTACGTCAATTATTTCAGAGCAAACGATAAAAATAAGGGGGCCGTTATATGAATGATCGAATTCTTCATGTATTAGAATTCTATAAAATTATTGAACAATTAGAAAATCATGCAGCTTCCTCGTTAGGGAAAGATCAAGCGCGTCAATTAAAGCCATCTACTGATCTTTCCGAAGTGTTGCAGTTACAGGCAGAGACGGATGAAGCAGTTCAAGTAGTACGTTTGAAAGGAAATATACCTTTTGGTGGAATCGTTGATATTCGACCAAGTATTAAACGTGCTCTCATTGGAGGATCACTAAATGCGCAGGAATGTTTAGACATTGCCGGAACAATTTATGGAGGAAAACAATTCAAACGATTCATTGATACGATGGAAGAACCTGAATTACAGCTTATTCGAGGTTTAACCGAACAAATCACTTCGTTAAATGAATTAGAAACAGAGATTAAAAGCTGTATCGATGATCATGGTCATGTGATGGATGCGGCTTCAGAGAAACTACGTTCATTGCGTTCCAAGATACGTACGAATGAATCAAGAGTAAGAGATCGTTTAGATAACTATACGAAATCGAAGAGTAAGATGCTGTCCGACGCTATTGTTACGATTCGGAATGACCGTTATGTGTTGCCAGTAAAACAAGAGTACCGAGGGGCTATCGGTGGTATTGTGCATGATCAATCAGCCTCTGGACAAACGTTATTTATGGAACCACAAGCGGTGGTAGAGTTGAATAATCAGCTCCAAGAGGCAAAAGTACAAGAAAAAGCCGAGGTCGAAAGAATTTTGCGTGAACTATCAACTAGAATTGCAGCTGATCATGATTTCTTAGCTCATAATGTAGATGTGTTAGCTAAATTAGATTTTATGTTTGCGCGAGCAAATTTAGCACAAGCGATGCGCGCTGCTAAACCAGCAATGAACGACCAAGGTATCATTGAAATGAAGCAAGCAAGACACCCGTTGCTACCTACTGATGAAGTAGTTGCCAACGATATTGTTTTAGGAAAAGATTTTCATGCGATCGTCATTACTGGACCAAACACTGGAGGAAAAACCGTAACATTGAAAATGGTTGGGCTCTGTACTTTAATGGCGCAATCAGGCTTGCAAATTCCAGCATTAGATGGTTGTGAATTGGCTGTGTTTCAAGATGTATTTGCAGATATAGGAGATGAACAATCGATAGAGCAAAGTCTTAGTACATTCTCTTCTCATATGACAAATATTGTAGACATTTTACACCAAGTAGATGATAAAACCCTCGTCTTATTTGATGAATTAGGTGCAGGTACTGATCCTCAAGAAGGAGCAGCGTTAGCAATGGCTATTCTAGATAATGTTGTTAATCGTCATGCAAGGATTATAGCGACAACACACTATCCTGAGTTGAAAGCTTATGGCTATAATCGAGAAGGAGTTACCAACGCTTCTGTTGAATTTAATATACAAACGTTAAAACCCACTTATCGTCTTCTTATCGGTGTACCAGGACGAAGTAATGCTTTTGAAATTTCACGCCGTCTGGGGCTAGATGAACAAGTGATTGAAACAGCAAAAAGCCATATTGGTACTGATTCTACTAGTGTGGAAAATATGATTGCTTCGTTAGAAAAAGCTAGACGCGAAGCAGAACAAGATTATGAAAAAGCAGAGCAAATCTTGCAACAAGCAGCGCAATTAAAACAAGATTTAGATAACCAGTGGCACGAGTTTGATCAGAAAAAAGAATCGTTATATCAAAAAGCAGAAGAAAAAGCAGAAAAAGCAGTACAAAAAGCTCGAGAAGAAGCAGAAGAAATTGTTTCTACCATTAAAGATATGAAACATCAAGCATCGTTAAAAGAACATGAATGGATCGAAGCGAAAAAACTATTTGATGAAGCGCAGCCTCAACTTGCCAATAAGAAGACAAAACCGAAAAAGGTTATTAGAGAATCTGATAGGGAATTAGAGCCTGGCGATGAAGTACTTGTGTTAACCTTAAATCAACAAGGAAGTGTAGTTGAAAAAATTAGTAAGCATGAATATCAGATACAGGTTGGTATTATGAAAATTAAGGCCAAGCGTAGAGACTTACAGTTTATTAAACCGAAAGAACCAACAGTAGAAAGGCCAATGGCTACTGTTAAAGGATCCAATTATCATGTAAAAACAGAACTGGATTTACGTGGAGAGCGATATGAAGATGCACTCCATCAATTAGAAAAATATATTGACGATGCGCTTTTAGCTGGATATCCACGTGTCTCCATTATTCATGGAAAAGGGACAGGAGCACTTCGGAAAGCGGTACAAGATTTTGCTAAGCGTCATTCACACATTAGCAATCAACGAGCAGGTGATATGAACGAAGGTGGTAGTGGCGTTACTATACTGGAATTCAAATAGACAGTGAAAGAAGAAGGGTAGGAGGAAATTGTATATCATGTCGGTCTTTTGGGAAAATCCGTTTATAGAATCAGCAGCTCGTTACAGTGTAGTTATTCTTTGTATGGTTGTTTTTCTAGCAGTTTTTGAATTAGTTACTTCTTATAAAAATTGGGAAGAGATTCAAAAAGGAAACTTCTCAGTTGCAATGGCAACTGGAGGAAAGATATTCGGAATTATTAATGTGTTTCGCTTTTCTGTTCAGCACAATGACACGATCTTAGAAAGCATTGGTTGGGGAACTTTTGGTTTTTTCTTGTTATTACTAGGTTATTTTATCTTTGAATTTCTAACCCCATCTTATAAAATTGATCATGAAATCGGCAAAGATAACCGTGCTGTAGGTTTTATCGCTATGGTCATATCCGTCGCTTTATCCTATATTATTGGTGCAAGCATTATATAAGATTGGTATGAATCCGTTTTTTTCTGGGAAAAGTAACACGTGAGCAAACTAGTAGCCAGTGAATACCCAGCATGATATACTTACTAAAGTAAATTGGATAAGCAATAAGGAGGATGAAATATATGGCAATTGTAAAAGCAACTGACCAAACATTTACCAATGAAACAAGTGAAGGTCTAGTACTTGCAGACTTTTGGGCAACTTGGTGCGGACCTTGTAAAATGATTGCACCTGTATTAGAAGAAATTAATGGTGAAATGAGCGATAAAGTTAAAATCGTTAAATTAGATGTTGATGATAACCAAGAAACTGCAGGAAAATTCGGTGTGATGAGTATTCCAACACTTCTTCTATTTAAAGATGGAGAAGTAGTTGATCAAGTAGTTGGTTATCAACCAAAAGAAGCACTTGTTGAATTAATCAACAAACATGCTGCTTAAGACGAAGTCAAAATTCAATTCATCCCTTGTTACTTTATCGTAGCAAGGGATTATTTTATAGTATACAATTAAACTAAATTATGTTTAGTGGAGAGTCAGCTATGGCAGATAAAATTAGAGAAAAATTAGCAGTACTTCCTGCACAACCAGGTTGTTATTTAATGAAAGATAAGCATGGCACCATCATTTATGTAGGGAAGTCAAAACTATTAAAAAATCGGGTGCGTTCTTATTTTACTGGAGCGAATGACCAGAAAACTCAGCGTTTAGTTCAAGAAATTGTGGATTTTGAATATATTGTGACATCATCAGAAATCGAAGCATTAATTTTAGAAATGAATTTAATAAAAAAATACGATCCTAAATATAATGTTTTATTAAAAGATGATAAAAGTTACCCATATCTAAAAATTACTAATGAGCGTCATCCGCAATTATTAATAACACGTAAAGTAAAAAAGGATAAAGGAAGATATTTTGGTCCATATCCAAACGTATTAGCCGCAAGGGAAACAAAAAAATTACTCGATAGAATGTACCCGTTAAAAAAATGCAATAATCCACCAGGAAGACATTGTTTGTATTATCATATGGGTCAATGTTTAGCCTGTGCCGATCAGCCCCCTTCTGAACAAGAATACAAAGAGATTGTGCAACAAATTGTTTCCTTTTTAAGCGGTGGACATAAAGAGATAAAAAAGCAAATCGAACAAAAAATGTTTGAAGCAAGTGAATCCTTAAATTTTGAGCGAGCAATGGAACTTAGAGATCAAATCCAACACATTGAAGCAGTAATGGAACAACAAAAAATGACCTTAAACGATCAAGTGAATCGCGATGTATTTCATTATGCTTATGATAAAGGTTGGATGTGTGTGCAAGTATTCTTTATCCGACAAGGTAAGTTAATTGAAAGAGACGTATCAATCTTTCCATTTTATGATGAAGCACAAGAAACATTTATGAGTTTTATTGGACGATTCTATTTACATCAAAATCATCTAAAACCAAAACAAATATTAGTACCTGCTCCAATCGATTATAAGCTATTAAGTGAGTTACTAGAAGTTGACGTTACGATTCCTTATCGTGGGCGAAAAAAAGAATTGATTGATCTAGCAGGTAAAAATGCAGAAATTGCTTTAGAAGAAAAATTCTCTCTAATCGAACGTGATGAAGCTAGAACAATCAAAGCAGTAGAAGGATTAGGAGAAAGACTGCATATTGAAACACCGCGTCGTATAGAAGCATTTGATAATTCTAATATTCAAGGAACGGATCCTGTTTCTGCTATGGTGGTATTCATGGATGGACGACCATTAAAGAAAGAGTATCGAAAATATAAAATAAAGAATGTGGAAGGCCCTGATGACTATGAGACGATGCGTGAAGTAGTTAGACGTCGCTATACCAGAGTTCTAAAAGAAGGATTACCATTACCAGATTTAATTGTAATTGATGGTAGTAAGGGGCAAATGAACGCAGCTTCTGATGTATTGGAAAACGAACTTGGTTTAGAAATTCCATTATGTGGTTTAGCTAAAGATGATAAACATAAAACAAGCGAGCTGCTTTATGGTGTACCACCAACAGTCATACCCTTAGATCGTCAATCACAAGAGTTTTATCTGATACAACGCATTCAAGATGAAGTGCATCGCTTTGCCATTACGTTTCACCGTCAACTAAGAGGAAAAAGCGCATTTAAATCGGAATTGGATGCTATCCCAGGTGTCGGTGAAAAGCGGAGAAAATTATTACTAACACATTTTAAATCCATTACAGAAATCAAGGAAGCATCTATTGAAGAAATGCAACGGTTGGGGATTCCAGAGCCTACAGCAAAAGAGATCTTAACGCATTTAACAAAAGAGAAAGAACCAGAATAGCCTGGCCTTTCTCTTTTGTTTACTTAATATAGATAACTTTAAATTCAACACAATTTTTTCGAGGTTTGATTTCTTCCCTACATTCACAATCAATTCCCTTTATTTGTTGCATTGCTTCAGCTAGTATACCAGCTTCTAAGCGATAATCGGTATCTAGGTTTCGTTTCATTCGTTGGGTAATTGCAGAACCAGTGAGCGTAAACTCATGTTCGCCACGTTTTTCTTTGCCTTCTGTTAATTCACCCCAGCCAGTTTTATAAAAGAATGCTTTTACTTGATCATAGTTTTCCCATGTTAATTGTCTAGCTATATTTTTTCCTAATACATACAAAATGGTGGTTGCATCTTTACCTAGTAAATCGGGTAAACAGACATAACGAAGTAAATCATATCCGCATCCATTAGTTTGTAAGTTTTCTGTGATTTCTTCTATCTTTTGTAAATTGCTATGCACAAGATTTTCCCCTTCCTAACTTCTACTACTCTTATTATGGCTTGAATTTAGAGGGAATGCAATATTGATCACTACTAATATCTAGCAAAAAAGGTCAAAAAATAACGTGACAATTCTTAAATAAAGTTTTACAATTACTTGCGTGACAATAAAGACATATTATTTTAGAAGGTGTAAAGATGCGAAGGATATTTCAGATTTTTAAAAATGATTGGTTAAATGTGATAAAAACACCAGTCGCAGCTTTTTTGATTGTTGCATTAATGATTCTTCCTTCATTGTATGCTTGGTTTAATTTAAAAGCTTCTTGGGATCCATATTCCAATACGAGCGACATTGCTATTGCTGTTACAAATGATGATGAAGGTTCCACAATAAGAGGAAAAGAAATTAATGTCGGCGATCGAATAGAGAAAAATTTAAAAGAGAATGATAAATTAGGATGGACATTTGTTTCAAAAGAAGAAGCAGATAAAGGTGTCAGGCATGGTGATTATTATGCTAGCATCTATATACCAGCCGATTTTTCAGATAAAATTGGTACATTATTAGACGATGAGCAAATTAGACCAACAATTGAATACAGTGTTAATGAAAAGATTAATGCAATTGCACCTAAAATGACATCAAGTGGTGCCACTTCGTTAGTAACACAAACGAGTGAGAATTTTATAGAGCAAGTTAGTAAAGCAGTGTTAACAGAATTTAATGAAATAGGTATCGAACTAGAAAGAGAACTACCGACTATTCGAAATATAGAAAACAAGATATTTACGTTAGAAGATCATTTACCTGATATTGAAGAATTAGGGAATAAAGCAGTTGCTCTAGAAGAAAAAATTCCGACAATTAATCAAAAAGCAGATAAAATTCTAGAATTAGAAGCTGCTATGCCTGAAATCATGGATGCAGCAGATAATGTTGTGCTGTTAAATGAAAAGATGCCGAAGATAGAACAAGCTGGTGAGGATATTACCAAGCTTCAACAAAAAATGCCTGAAATTAAAAAGGTAGCAAATGCAGTTATTGAAGTAGACGAAAACTTTGGAAAAATTGAAGAACTTGTTTCAACCACCTTAGAAGATATTCAAAAAGCACAAAAAGTGGTTAACGCAGCACAAGAGGCGTTACCTGAAATAAAAAAAGTAGCAGATAACGCCAACGCGTTTGCTGACGCATTATCAGCTTTCTTAGAAGCCAATAGTGACGCATTAGATAAGGTAACGCCTGTATTAAAGCAGAATTTATTACTTTATCAGCAGACAGCCAATGATGTAAATAAATTTGCTGCAGAGTTAAATAACAATGATCTTAATGAACAAGCAATTAGACAGCAGTCTGGAAAACTGTTGGTTGATTTAGAAGCAAGTATTGTTAGTATTGATCAGTCGGTTCAATTGATTGAAACAGTCAATCAACAGTCATCAGATCAAGCATTAACTGAATATAAAGAAAATCTGATAAAATTACAAAAAAACTTTGAAACAGAACGAGATCAGTTAACAGCTATTGCAAAACAACCTACGTCGATTTCAAAGGAACAAAAAAATAATTTGCTAACAGTTTCTCAACAAGCTGTAAAACAAGCGGATAATCTTGTTACGGCCTATGATGAGACAATTGAACCAATTATGAATGAAGGTTTAGCCACATTAAAAAAAGATGCCGCTAATGCAAGTGATAATTTGGAAAAAGCAAAAGAGGCTCTTCCAAAGGTAGAAACAATCTTAAAAGATACCAAAGAATCGCTAACTTATGGTGAGAAGCAAGTGAAGAGATTACAAGAAAATTTACCGAAGTTAGAAGAAGACATTCATCAAACTGCTGAAACGATAAAAGAAAAAATGGATGATGTTGAATCTGGTATTAACCAAGCGGTTGATTTTTATCAAAATCGTTTTCCTGAAGTGAAAGCACAAGTACAACGAGCAGCTGATTTCGTGGAAAATGACCTACCAGAAGCTGCAGCAGAAATAGAAAAAGTAGCAGATTTTATTAATAATAAACTACCTGAACTTGAGGATTCGGTTCATAAAATAGCCGATGTTGTGCAAAATGATTTACCAGGACTAGAAGACACCGTTAGAAAAACTGCTGATAAAATAAGGAATTTTGAATCAGAAAATGACTTGGGAGATATTATTGAATTACTAAAAAATGATATTCAACAAGAAAGTGATTTTCTTGCTAATCCCATCAAGCTAGATGAAAATAAAGTTTTTCCGATTCCAAACTATGGATCAGCCAATTCACCTTTTTATACCACATTAAGTTTATGGGTAGGGGCATTATTATTAATCTCACTTCTAACAGTCGATGTGCATGACCCGGAACGATTATATAAGCATCATCATGTATATTTCGGTAGAGGTTTAACCTTTGTTTCGATCGGGTTTGTGCAAGCGTTAATTGTAACATTAGGTGATATGTTTATATTAGGTGCATATGTAAAAGAACCTGTTTGGTTTGTCGTAGCGGCTATCTTTATCAGTCTAACCTTCATGTCCATTGTGTATACGTTAGTTTCTGTATTTGGAAACGTAGGAAAAGGTTTAGCTATTATTTTATTAGTACTCCAATTATCAGGGGCTGGGGGAACATTCCCTATTCAAGTAGCACCAACCTTTTTCCGAATGATAAATCCATTCCTTCCGTTTACGTACGCGATTAGTTTACTACGAGAAATGGTTGGAGGTATGGTGCCAGAGATCGTTATTCGAGATGTCATTGTCCTATTTGGTTTTATGATTGGTTCCATTTTATTTGCTATTCTGTTGAAGAAACCACTCGATCCACGTATTAAAAAAGTGTCAGAGCAAGCTAAGAAGAGTGGGTTAATTCACTAAGTTATGTCGATTTGAGTATATTAAAAAGTAGAAGCTTTTGGCTAAAAACAAAAGCTTCTACTTTTTATTTTTATTTAGGTTTCCAGTTAAATCTAGTAGAGGGGGTTTTTAAACCACCATCTCTTTTATTTGATGAATACGGTGAAAATTTCACATTTCTGAACCGTAGGAGAATACTCTCGCTTTCAATGGGAACGGCCTCAGCTAACTTTGTAATGAAAATGACTTTACCAAGTGGATCTCTGGCTCGGGGGACTGTGATTATTTTTTCGCAGGAGTCTCGCATATTTCTTCTGCTTAGCTTTTATTTATCTGCTACATTAAGTTTAAAACGAATGGATTGCTCTCCTAGAACGGTGGATTCATCACGTTTCCACTGCAAGATTACATTCGCTTTCGTTATGCCAGTACCAGTCTGTGGCGGAGAAAAATTAAAAACACCATTCTCGGGTATTTCACCCTCCCAGTAAAAACCTTCTTCTTTTGCATTTTCCATCAAACAGATGAAGTAATTTGGCTTGTTTTCCGCCTTTGAGAAATCAAAATTTATAAGAAATTGATCTAACACGACATGATAAGGTGTGGATGTTACTATTTTCTAAGTTCAGTAGCAGATTCAATATGTCATCATTTGTAGTAGTAGCATGCTCTTCATTCCAATATATATGCTCAATAATCAATTCTTTCTTATCTAGAGGAGTAGGTTCGTTAATTTCTTGCCCAGAATGTAGAACGGAGAATTCGAAATCTGGCGCCTGATTCCCAGTTAATTTTTCATTATTGCTACAACCAGTTAATATTATCAAAAGAACAATAAAACAAATAAATTTTTTCATTTGGTTTTTTCCTATCTTTTTACCCAATCGATACTTCCGGCAGCTGGTTTATAAGCGTATCCAGTTTTTGATTTACCTGTAGGAGTATTCTTCCCGGTCGCATAGACTATATGGTATTCTTTTTGATACAATTTGTACTTCTTACTGCCTTTGCGTTAATAGGCAGCCCACGTTTAAAAATAGTAAACGTATAATAATTATCTAATTTCCTCTTTTTTCACATTATATAATTAAATTTAACATAAATGTATTTTTTTCTTTGTAAATAAATTTTGTTTGACTATTATCAAGTTGCATTCACAAATTTGTTGAATTTATGGAGATTATTTTCTTTTAGGTTTCCTTTCGATATTTCATTTTTATGAGAAGAGTTATTATTTTTACTTGTATATTATTGATTAAAAAATAAAGCGACAACATGGAAAAGTAACTAGGTAGGTAATCTTGATAGGTCATTGGTGTATTTCAACTAAATTAGCGGGAAAGCAAGCACAGAAAGAATTTTTTGAACATAAAATACCTTGACTAAATAAATACCCTTCGAAATGCGACACTAAGAACAGCAAGGAGGGGTTAAAACTTGAAAGATAGTGACTACAAGCCGAAGCAATTATTGACTAAACGTGAAAAAGAAGTATTCGAACTATTAGTCCAAGATAAAACGACGAAAGAAATTGCCCAGGAATTGTTTATATCCCAGAAAACAGTACGAAATCATATTTCGAACGCAATGCAAAAGCTTGGTGTAAAGGGGCGTTCGCAGGCTGTAGTGGAGCTCCTTCGTATGGGGGAATTAAAGCTCTAATAAAAACCGACTTTCTTTATGGGAAGTCGGTTTTTGCGTTTTCTAAAGTAAGAAAAACGTAGATACTATTGAATAATCTCCTAATCTTTTTCTTAGCTATATTAACGAATGTAACATTTTTGTAAGTTCATTAACATTAGAGGGATTCTCTGCCATGAAATAATCGTAATAATATAAACCATATGTCTATTTAAAAATTCGATACAACTTCATAAGGATCAATCTATAGGTGATTGGATACCGACGTTTATTAGGGGATATTAATATTAGTCTCACGTTTTACCGAAATACTCCGACAAACATGTCGACCAAGTGATGCCGTATCAAGAAATGGTGGAGAAGAATTTATGATAATTAATGCTATCTAATTGTTCTAAAACAGAAGTGTTAAAAATCGCTGAGCGTGTATGTGAAACAGCGGAGATAAAACCCTTTTATATTGATAGTAGAATGAACAAGAACAATATCACGGTTTCTATTGGGTTAGCTACTTTTTTCAGAGGTATACAGCTTCTAGATGATATTTATCGCATAGCTAATCAATGGTTGTATCGAGTGAAGACTAACGGAAGAAATCAAGTTAAGGTTGTAAAAAACAATTAGATAGCAACATAGATAAAGAGGTGTTTAGTTTCTTTGGTAGGTGGAAAACCACAACAAAGGAGGCGCGTTTAAATGGTAAAACGTTATGTCTATGCTATAGTTACTCTATTAACCTTAGTAATAGTTGGTGGGTGTCAACAAACGGATATAGATGAACCTGGTACAGGACAGAATACGCAAACAAATCCCAACCAACAAACTTCTGACAATAGTATGACAGATTCACACGATGAAGCTGATGATCCCAGTGATTCTCAAGATAAACACTCAGCAAATAACAATGAAAATAAATTGAACCAAGAAGATAATGCTGTAGAAGAAGAAACAGAGAATTCGGATAGAGTGAATGATCAACAAACGAAAGCCAGCAATTCTGAGAGAATGAATGTCTCAATTAATAAACAAGAATTCAAAAATGCTCAAACAGCAGTTGATGAGATGGATAGTTATCGAGAAATAAAACAGACTAATCTTGATCTCGGTCATGGAATAAAAGGTTTTTCTGAAGGAGCTACTGGGCATCATTACATTTCCTGGAATGAAGGGAATTGGTTAATACAAGTGAATTTTCCTTCTGATCCACAATATGCGATTGACAATTATCAGAGTGGAGAAGAATTGGCAAAATCGGTAGTTGATCGTTTAGAAAAAATCTATTTACCAGCCCCTGAGCAACGAGGCGTTATCAAAATTAATGGTTTTAGTGATAATGCCGAGACGATCGTTCGTTGGCAGGAGGGAAATATTGTTTACGCTGTTAAAGAACAGACAAGCAATCCAATAGCTATATTAAACTACATTGCAAATGAATTTTAATAAACTTATCGCTCCGTTCATATTAGTAGGTATTAGCGTCCTCTTCATTAATTATACCGACACAATTATGTGGATTGGTATGATTGGTTGTAGAGGACGCTTTCCTGTGAGAAAAAGGGAGGAGTATAGTAAAATAGCAAAGTAATGATCTCCTAAATTACCCATCTGGACTAAAAAGTGATATGATAATGAAGAATGTACTATTAAAGGGGGATTTGCACTCGTGAATGATAACAGAAGTGCAACGACAATAGCAGAGATCGAAAAAGAACTACGCTATATTTCTGGGATTATCAAACAAAAAGGACGCGAAATATTAAATAATTATCCGATTACGACACCACAGTTTATTGCATTACAGTGGTTGTTAGAAGATGGTGACTTAACAATCGGCGAATTATCGAATAAAATAAACTTAGCTTTTAGCACTACGACAGATTTAGTGGATCGTATGGAAAAAAACCATTTAGTAGAACGAAAGAAAGACACCAAGGATCGTCGTGTCGTGCGAATACACTTGTTAGAGAAAGGCAAACAAATAATTAACGAAGTGATTGTAAAAAGGCAAGCCTATTTACAAGCTGTTTTAGAAGACGTATCAACCGATCGGATAGATACACTTCATGATATTTTACATTTACTACACAATCAGATGAAACTAGATAAGGAAAAGCAGATTAAACAGACAAAAGATTGAGAAGAAGAGGGGATTTATGTGGATCAGCCGATAGGGGTCATTGACTCAGGTGTTGGTGGTCTGACAGTAGCAACTGAGCTAATGCGTCAATTACCAAAGGAACAATTAATTTATTTAGGGGACACGTTGAGATGTCCATATGGTCCAAGACCAAAAGAAGAAGTGATTCAATATACCATGGAGATGGTTAACTTTTTATTAAAAAAGAATATAAAATTGTTAGTGATAGCTTGTAACACGGCAACAGCTTTCACATTAGATTTGCTAAGGGAAACGTTGGATATTCCAGTGATCGGGGTCATTCAACCAGGTGCGCGTGCTGCCATTAAAGTTACACAACAGATGCGTATAGGTGTTATTGGAACAGAAGGGACAATCGTAAGTAAAGCTTATCCAGAAGCATTACATAGCGTTCACTCTGATATAGAAGTGTATGATCTTGCTTGTCCTCGATTTGTTCCCATGGTCGAAAACGGTGTCCTTGAAGGTGACGAAGCTTATCAAGTTGTGAAAGAAACACTGCAACCATTAAAAGAAAAGCAATTGATTGACACACTAATTTTAGGATGCACCCATTACCCATTGTTAAAAGATACCATTCAAGCAGTAATGGGAAATGACGTAACTATTATCTCATCAGGAGAAGAAACAGCGCGCGAAGTAAGTGCTATCTTAGGTTATCAAGAGTTACTTTACGAAGGTGAACGCCTTCCCGAACACGCATTTTACACCACTGGTTCATGGCAAGTATTTGCTCATATTGCAAGTCAGTGGTTAGAAATCCCGATTACAACATTAGAAACGGCTTATTTAACAACAGCATAATGGCTATAAAAGTAACACTAACTATACAAAAAAGGACGCTTGGGTAGTAAAATACTTAAGCGTTCTTTAATGCTGTAAGTAAAAAGTGTATCATTCGTATTAGATAAAGACTGCTTCATAGAAAAATTATTTTTTTGGAAGAATAATGCCAATAAAGAACCAAAGAATAATTACAAAAAGATCACGAGCTGACTTAGTGCCAATGGGATTATTCATTATTATTTGTTGAATAAAGATATACCACATAGGCAAATAATAAAATAAATATCCATAATAATAACGAACGCGGTTTTGCATTTCACGATATACAACTCTTTGTTGCCTTTCTATTTTAATAACTCCTTTATTGTTTTTGATTCTCCTTAAACTTTTGAAGTATTGATATAGTGACGTTTCAGTTTTAAAAAGGTTCTTTCAACATTTCTGGTTTCTTATTTGATTATGTTTTTTACAAACTTTATATTTATTCTAGCATAAACCACCAATAGCGCTGTGGGATGCTTCATATTCTTCATGTTTTTTCATGTCTATTTCAATCAAACATAACTGCTTGGTCTATTTTGATCATACTGCTCGTATACATCATAGTACAAACCATCGTAGGAGGGAAAAAGCATGAAGAAGATCGTGGTGAAAAAAAGCGTATATATGGGATTCCTTATGTTGTTTGTTCTCTTTTTGACAACTGGCTGTGGATTATTTCAAGGTGAACAAACGTTAGAAGAGATAGATGTTCCAAAAGATCAATCCACTAACACAGAAACGGATATTGCAACGGATGCTACAAAACAGACGGAAAAGGCTAGTGAGTCAGATAAAGAGGGTATTGAGGTTACTGCTGATCAAGCAGAAACAGTTCCTAGAGAATTGTATTTACTGAATGAAGAAGGACTAATTGTACCACAAACAGTTGAACTTCCAAAGACGGATTTAGTTGCACAACAAGTGCTAGAGTATTTAATCAAAGATGGACCTGTTACTTCGATGCTTCCAAATGGATTTGAAGCAGTACTACCAGCAGGAACGGAAATTAATCAGATGAATATTCAAGAAGACGGAACATTGATTGTAGATGTCTCTGAAGAATTTAAAGAGTATCAGCCAGAAGAAGAAAAAAATATTATTGAAGCGATGACATACACGTTAACTCAATTCGATAATGTCGAACGAGTAACACTTTGGATTGATGGAAAAGAACAGACAGAGATGCCTGTGAATGGCACACCATTAAAGAATGGTTATTCTCGCGCAAATGGGATTAATATTTATCACCCTGATGGAGTAGATTTAATGGATAGTAAAGCAGTAACGCTTTACTATCCGACTCAACAAAATGAACAAATGTATTATGTTCCTGTTACACAATATGTTGAGATGGACAAGCAAACCGATTACCAGTCTATGGTCCAGGCACTTTTAAAAGGTCCTGCTTATGATATGGATTTATTAAATGTATTTAATCCAAACGTATCGATCAAAGCAGAACCTTCTGTAGAAGATGGTGTGCTACATGTTTCGTTCTCTAAAGAAATTTTAAATGATGAAAATAATGCTTCGATCTCAGATGAAGTGATGGAAACCTTAGTGTTAACTTTAACGAATAAAGAGGAAGTCGAAGCGGTATCTGTTGAAGTGGAGGGCGTAGATCAAGTCTTTAATGAACATGGTGTACCGTATACAGAGCCAGTCACAAGAGACACATTCGTACCAACGGGGAGTTTATAAAACGGTGAGGGAGCTGAGTGATTTCAGCTCTTTTTATTTTTAGTTGATGAAAATATGTGATTTTTGATGAAATGTTTTCTTTGCGCATGAAGTTCTCTAAGTAGGTGAAAATATGTTAAGATTAGTAAGAATTAGAAGGAAGGATGAATGAATATGAGACCAAATAATCGAGAAATAAATCAACTACGTGACATAACAATTGAAACTGATTATACAAAACATCCAGAGGGTTCGGTATTAATTACAGTTGGAGATACAAAAGTAATTTGTAATGCAAGTATTGAAGATCGTGTCCCTCCATTCATGCGTGGACAAGGAAAAGGATGGATTACCGCTGAATATGCGATGTTGCCACGCGCCACCGATCAACGAAATATTCGCGAATCCTCCAAAGGAAAAGTATCAGGAAGAACAATGGAGATTCAACGTTTAATTGGAAGGTCATTGCGAGCAGTCGTTGATTTAGATAAAATTGGTGAACGAACCGTTTGGGTTGATTGTGATGTTGTTCAAGCGGATGGTGGAACCAGAACAGCGTCTATTACAGGTGCTTTTGTAGCTATTGTATTAGCTTTTGGTACGCTTATTGAGAAAAAAGCAATAAAAGAAATGCCAATCCGTGATTATTTAGCAGCTACTTCTGTAGGGGTGATGCCAAATGATACAGAAATACTTGATCTCCAATATGAAGAAGATTCACAAGCAAAAGTAGACATGAACATTGTAATGACTGGAAATGGTGAGTTTGTTGAAATTCAAGGTACAGGGGAAGAAGCTACATTTTCTGTAACTCAACTCCAAACGATGCTTGGCCTTGCAGATCATGGTCTAAAAGAAATTTTCCAAAAACAAAAAGAAGCTTTAGGAAAATGGGCAGGATATTTGAAGGAAAAGGAAGCGTAATAAACATGAAAAAGTGGTTGATCGCAACAAAAAACAAAGGGAAAGCAAAAGACTTTAAGCTATTATTTGAGAAGCATGGTATCGAAGTGATTTCGTTACTTGACTTAGAAGAACCAATTGAGGACGTTGAAGAGACTGGTATGACTTTTGAAGAAAATGCAACGCTAAAAGCGGAAACCATTTCGAAAAAGTTAGCTATGCCAGTGCTAGCAGATGATTCTGGATTAGAGATCGACTTTTTAGATGGAAGACCGGGTGTATATAGTGCGCGTTATGCAGGTGAAGATAAAAACGATCACAACAATCTACATAAAGTATTAACAGAAATGAAGCGAGCGCCGGACGAGAAGCGAACAGCACGTTTTGTGTGTGTATTAGCAGTAGCAAGACCAGGAAAAGAAACCATTACAAAACGTGGCATATGTGAAGGAACAATAACACGTGAACCAATTGGAACAAATGGATTCGGTTATGATCCGATTTTTCAACCAAATGGTATGACTAAAACCATGGCTGAGCTTTCACCTTCAGAAAAAAATAATATTAGTCATCGAGGAAATGCGTTAGACAAACTAGAAAATTGGGTAAAAGGGCAGTAAGGAGTTGATCAAATGCATCGCGTATTAATTATGAGTGATAGCCATGGTTGGACAGATGAAGTACAAACAATTAAAGAAAGATATAAAGATGATGTGGATTATATGATTCATTGTGGCGATTCTGAATTAGATTTTGATGAACAACCGATGGAAGGGTTTAAGAAAGTAGCTGGAAATTGTGACTTTGATTTTCGCTATCCAAATGAACTTGATTTTGAAGTAGGTAATCTGAAATTTTTTGTCACCCATGGACATCTACATCAAGTAAAAACATCATTAATGGCCATCTCTTATCGCGCAGAAGAGGTAGGCGCAAACATTATTTGTCATGGTCATTCTCATATTGCGGGAGTATGGCGCGTTGTGGATCATATTATTATTAATCCTGGTAGTATACGATTACCTAGGGCACGTAAAGAAAAAACTTATGCTATTGCATCTTGGGATGAAGAAGGTTCTTTTTACGTTAATTTTTATGATATCAATGGATATGAAGTAAAAGATTTGGCTTGTCAGACGAAGTTGCAGTAATATAGATGAGAGGCAACAAAGAAAATTGCCTCTCTACTATAAAATTTTTAAAAAATGTTGACAAATTGTCCTATACTTTATATAATAAATCTTGTCTGTTATGAAAGAGTGGCAGGAAATACATATTATTAATGAATATTGCGGGTGTAGTTTAGTGGTAAAACCTCAGCCACGAGCAAACCATCGTCGAGTAATCTACAAGTTGTCCCGAAGCATTATCGTCTTTGAGTTAGCTAGAAGATGCAGGGACATGTAAGTGCGTAATAAAAAATAGAATACTTTAAATTATTTGAAATGCGGGTGTAGTTTAGTGGTAAAACCTCAGCCTTCCAAGCTGATGTCGAGGGTTCGATTCCCTTCACCCGCTCCATGTCCCAGTAGCTCAGCTGGATAGAGCAACGGCCTTCTAAGCCGTAGGTCGGGAGTTCGAATCTCTCCTGGGACGCTAGTGAAAGCCTTACAGCCTCAATGGTTGTGAGGCTTTTTTTCATATATCCATGTTGTACTGACTTTGGAATGTCCTAATTGCTCTTGGAACACTTTTGTATGAACTCCTTGATTAACTAGTAAAGTAATTGACGTATGCTTTATATCATGAAACCTTTTTTAGCTTTATCCTGTGTATTTATTACTAGGAGTAAAACGTATCACCCCTTGACTTAGTGAACGGGTTCAAAACAAGTTAGATCTTTTTTATATCTAAGAGTTAGTTATCTCCCATCATTTTTGTAATACTTTAAATGTACACTTTTAATCAAAATATAATTTTATTCTTTTTTTAATGAAATTACTAAAGAGTTGATTTGTAGGTGTTTCGTTATACTTTCAAAAATAAATTTATATTGTATTATGCATGTACTTTAAATACAGAGTTTATAGCTTTGTATATATTTTTAAAACTACTTGACGATAAAATGTACCCTCATGGTCATCCAAATGCTTTCGTTTTTTAAAAAATCTTCAAAAAACTATCATGTAAACATTTTTAATATCTTTTATTTTTCCTTCACTTTCATCGGGCAATAATGACCAAGAACACCTTTTGGTGAAGTGCCATTAATAAGATAAACATTAGTTTTTCATAAATAAAATTCCTTTTTTGTAAATGCTCCAGCCAAATGAAGTTTATAATTGGGTGCTTTCGATTTTCTTCTTTTAACCATCCTATTTTGACGCTGGCTTGTGATGAGTATCTATATCAGTGTCTAGATAACTCTGAACATGAAACATTCAAATGTCTTTCTGCAAAGATTAGGTTTTAATGGTTTTTTTGACGGGAAAAAAATGAAAAAAAGGGGGGTTAATTATGAAAAAATCGAATAACACAGTTTTTTGGAATAAAATACAATTTCGGATTATTATTTTACTTATAGTAGTTTTGCTGGTAAATTCAACGATTACAAACTTTATTCTTCGTTTAATTGATATGACGGGTATTAATTTAGGGATGATTGGTATCTGGCTAAATAATTTTATGAATGTAATTGTGGCAACCACGATAATCGGTGTTTTTCTACAATACTTTGTTATTAAGCCAATCAAAACGATGGAAAGTAAAATTCGTGATTTTGAAAATAATGAAGCTAACGTGCAAATTGAAACAAAGTCAAAAAATGAGCTTGATATGTTAGGTAATCGTTTAAATGAATTATTTACCTATATTCGTAGTTACCATGATAGCCAGCAAGAACAAATAAATCTTGTAGAAGGCAAATCAAGTACAATTTCAAATAAAATTAATCAAATGACAGACAATGTTTCATCTTTGCAACACCATTTTGAAACCATTACTGCATCTTCGCAAGAACAATTAAGTGCTTTTGAACAAACAAGTACGGTAGTTGATAACATGAACGGTCAATTTCAATCTATTGCAAAAGACGTTGATGAAATTACCTCTTCTTTTCATAACATGCGCTCCAATACGGAAGAAGGTGTTGCAGACATAAATGATTCATCTCAAACGATGGTTAATATTGCGCAACAGTCCCAAGATGCGAAAAATAATATTTTAGAATTGTCAAAAGAAGTAGGAAAGATCAATGAAGTTGTAACTTTAATTAACGATATTTCAGAACAAACTAATCTTTTGGCTCTCAATGCATCTATTGAAGCGGCAAGAGCAGGCGAACATGGAAAAGGGTTCTCTATAGTAGCTGATGAAATTAGGGGATTAGCTGAGAGATCAGTGCGTGCGACGGAGCGAATTAGTGAAACTGTTGAGCATATCTTGAGTAATGTCGATGAAATCGCAAAACAATCTGAAGATCGTGCTTATAGCATAGATAAGGAATCTAATAATATTCTAGCTATTAACAATCGGTTTGTTGACATTAAATCGACTATTATCTCAAATATTGATCGGATTGAAGAAATGAATGAGCATACAAAAACATTAACACAATCTAGTAATGAAATTTCTGACACAATGGAACAAGTAACTAACAACACAGAACAAACAACTGAACAGTTAGTGGAATTAAATAATACCGTTTCAAGTACTTTAGATGAGATGAATAAAGTAAAAGAAGAGGTACAAATGTTAAATCAATCATTTAAAAAAATTAGGTAAGTTTATGAATGTATAGACTCTTTTCAGACACGAGGGATGTCATTTTATTTATTCTAAAATTACTTTAAAAGACAAAAAATTATTAGTTTTAGGTTAAAGATTTTTAGCTAGAATTTTCTCGTTATTTTTTGCTTGTTTATTTACCGCGTGAAAATAACTAAATAATGCTGAAAATTAATTATCAAGGAATAAATGTTGTTTAAAACAAAAACCTACTCAAAAGAATAGGTTTAATACATTTGAACCCAAGTATCATTTACTTACTTCAATTTTTGGAATAGTGTCGTTCTTATTGATTCTGGTATGACGCTGTATCCCTCTAAAATATTTATATTTTGGTTTGATTTAAGTTCGTTTTTCACGAAAATAACAACAGGTGAAGGCAGCGATCGATTATTAATTTTAATATTATTGGTGAGTTAGTTGTTGATGCAAGGGGAGAACCTGGTAAAGCATCAACATAACTAATTCTACTGGCAAAGTAAATATCTGAAAAATCTAGTTCATCTTAATAATATTTAGCTATTTCCACACTTGTTTCTTAATGGTTGTTGCCTTCCACTCGATGAATCGTTTGGACGCCTAGTTTCTTAAGTGTAGTCTGTACATTTTTAGATATGGCTGTCACCCCGCCAATGATGGTTACTTTTACAATACTAACAGCAGTACCATATCTATTATCTCCAGCAATTCGAGTAACTGAATACCCTTTGTTTTTGAGCTGAGTTTGAACAGTTTCAGATATAGCTACTTTTCCTCCAAGAAGATATATGTTTGATGTAGTAAGGCGATCTATTTCAGTTTCAACATTTTTTGGTAACTGGGTGGACTTTGTTAGTAATAATGGCTACTGAAGTTTTTTGTGTTATATACTAAAGTGGAAGCGTAAAGTTGCATTAACACTCCCACTTTAGCATTGTATTTAAATGTAGTTAGCCAGTAACAGCAGCAAGTACCTTTTGAATATCATAGATATTGCTATCTTTTTTAAAGTTCTTTGATACAAGAGGTTCCAGGTTGCCAGATATCCAAATTTTTAGTTCAGCATCTAGATCAAAGTGCCCTGCTGTTTCAACGCTGAAATGTGATATGCTCTTATATAAAATAGAATGAAATTGCGTTTTTTTTCCGGTTAACCCCTGCTTGTCAACTAAAATTAAACGTTTATCAGTGAAAATGAAGAGGTCACGAATCACTTTAAAGGCAGCGTTAACTTCCTCGCCATCAACCAATAATTGGCTATATTCTTTACTGATTTCGCTTTTATCTACGTTTGAGGCATTGCCCATTAATCCATCTAATATTCCCATCAGTCATTCCTCCAATAAAAATAGTCTGTAATTTAGTAATTCTAGAAAGTTTATTAATTTCCTTCTCTATTCCAGCAGTTTATAACGAGTAAATTAGGAAGATACCTATATATATCGAAGTAATATTATAATAACTGGTGTAGTGCACTTTTCATTAACTGGTGCGAAGGCACAAAGATAGATGTAAAATCAAATGTGATTTGTGAGCCGAAAGCAATTCCCTGGAAAACCTATAACTATTGTAGTAAGTGAACGAGAATCTTGCTAAATCCTTTAATTTACTATTCTTCCATTATTTTTTTGCTTTTTTATTTACCACATATAAATAACCAACAAGCGCTGAAAAAGTTATAACTAATGAAGCAACTGATTGTAATGATTCATTAAATTGAAACTGATTTAAGATAAGATCTGGTAAGAACAAAATCACTGGGATAATAATAGTAATCCAGGTTTTGGACCAAATCGAAAATCCAATCAATGCAGCAATAGCTAAAACGATTGCGATAATAGTGCCAGTAGTAGTAAAAGTTATGATCGGTGTAGCGATTAATCTATCTAAGTAAATTAAAGCTATATATAAGAAAATAGGTCCTCCACCGATAATTGCAAACCAAGTGTATTCCGTGGTTTTGGATAATCTTGTACTAGCTACATGTTTAAAAATGACGATGACCATTAGTGAAAATAGTATGAAAATGATAATGTTCCCGCTTAATTCCAATAATGAAATTCTAATTCCACCATTTAATGCGTTACTCAAAGTATCATAGGATAACAGACATATAAGGAGTATAGGGATATATTTAATCCAACTTTTCCAATCTAAAGTCATTTCACCTGCTATTCGTTGCATGTATTCTTTTGGTGTTCCTTCTATGATATCATCAACTGATTTGCCATTTGCTTCTGCTTGCTTTAAATGGTCTTTTAGTTCAGAGATAATTTCTTCTATCTCATGTTCGTTTTTGCCACTGGTAAACAGATATAACCTTAAGTCTTCTAAAAATGCTTGGCTTTGCTTCGATAATTTCACGCTTACCCTTCCTTTCCTAGTAACTGTTCAACACTCTTTGAGATATCATTCCATTTTCTTTTAAATGCTTGTAATTCTGTTCTCCCATGATCGGTTAAAACATAATATTTACGTTTTGGGCCGCCAGATGGTAGTTGCTTCTGTGTCGTTGTGACAAGGCCTTCCTTTTTCATCCGAAGTAATAAAGGATAGATACTTCCTTCTTTAACCATGGTAAACCCATAAGTATATAATTTTTCGATCATTTCATACCCATATGTTTCGCCTTTAGCGATGATGGATAGAAGACATCCTTCTAAAATCCCTTTTAATAATTGACTAGAAGACAATGAGATCACTCCTTGTACAAATCGGCAACTATCTTGTTTTACAATATAGTTGCGTTTTAAAAAACATCGCAAACTAACTAACTTGTTATGCAATGTAGTTTAAGAATAACATATTCTGTATAAAAATCAATAATAAATTTTTTTAAAAATTTCTTTACATTGTTTCACATATTCATTTTCCGTTCACTACAATCGTATGCTATAGTGGAGGTGAGTAGCTTGGATCAAGTTTTAATGTTTTCGACGGTGCTTTTACCAATTGTATCTTCACTAGTTCAACTAGTTAAAAAAACATTTCCGTTACCGAAGAATATTATTCCGATGATTAGTTTTATTGTTGGTATTGTAATCGGGGCAATTAGCTATCCATTCACGTCGATGGAATTGGTATTGCGATTATGGGCAGGAGGACTTGCGGGTTTATCTGCAACTGGATTGTTTGAAATCGTGAATAAAAGGGAAGGAATGACTAAGGAATCTAAGTAAACAATAAACAAGAAGGGATGCTGTGATTCTTAAAATTGAAGTGAGAGTAGGAATAAATCATGGAACAACATGATAAAAAAATCGTTTTGTTTCCAAAATGGAAAGAAAAAATTGAGGCAAGGGCATTTCAAGCATTACGAAATAAACGATTTGAAGAGGCATTAGAAAATTTAAACACATTACTAGATTATCAAGTTAGTAACCAGGAAATTGATATTGCCAAATTAACTTGTTTAATTGAATTAGGTAGACAACGAGAAGCTGAATTGTTATGTGAAGAGTTACTGACAAAGAAAGATGATCATTATTTTGCTTATGTACATATCTATGCAACGCTGTTATTTCAAGCAAATAAGTATGAAGGTGTAGCTGAATTAATCGAAGATGTATTTGAAGACGAAAATACGATTCCTGAACCCTATTTATCACAACTAACGACATTGCGTTCGTTAAATAGTACACTTTTGAAACAGCAAACAGATCAGCAACTCACAGTAACGTTAAAGCAACTGAAAGAAGCAGTGGAAAAACAAGATGATGTGATGCAGTGGCATCTTGTCAATCATTTGAATGATAGTGACATCTCTCTATATAATTCTATATTTTTAGAGATGTTGAAAGACGAAGAAGTAAATCCGATAGTTAAGACAGTGATTATAAGTTTGTTACAAGCTAATACATATGATGAACTGATTGAAATAGTAAAGTTTTCCGATAAAATGTATATTAATCCTAATGATTTTCCTTATATGACAGATCATCCGTTTTATCAAAAAATTAAAAAAGAACTGGAAACACTAGAACAGGATAATCCATCCTTGCACGCATTAGCGGATCAGTTACTTTATCGATATTTTTTCGTTGTTTATCCTTTTATCAATGAAGATATGGACATTTCGTTATTGAAAGAAGCAATCATCTATTTAGTATCTGCTTCCTTCATGGATGAAGAGGCGTTAAACCAAACAAAAATTAAGGAATCACTTGCATTATACATAGAAGATCTTTTATATTATGAAAAAGTCTATTTTTCATTAATGAAAGAATAACATAATCTAATTCGAGTTCTAGGTGACTAAATCTTGAAAGGGCACATGATTATGTTATAATAAGATGGTTGCAATTTGCGTTCGGTCTCGTATAGTAGAATCCTACATTGAATGAACGGCAAATAGAATTATATTTAAGTTTTTTGGAGGGAATTAACATGACAGCTAAATGGGAAAAACAAGAAGGCAATCAAGGCCTGTTAACCGTTGAAGTGGATGCTGAACAATTTGATCAAGCATTGGACCAGGCGTTCAAAAAAGTAGTAAAAGATATACAACTACCTGGGTTCCGTAAAGGACGTGTACCTAGAGGTATCTTCGAACAACGTTTTGGTGTAGAGTCCCTATATCAAGATGCGGTGGACATCATTTTACCTCAAGCATACTCAAATGCAATTGACGAAACTGGTATTGAGCCAGTTGCTCAACCAGAAGTTGATGTGAAACAAATTGAAAAAGGTCAACCACTTATTTTTAGTGCAACTGTTACAGTGAAACCTGAAGTCACTTTAGGCGATTACAAAGGCTTAGAAGTAGAATCACAATCAGTAGAAGTGACAGATGAAGACGTTGCACATGAATTAGAACATCAACGTGAGCATCAAGCAGAATTAGTTGTGAAAGAAGATGGAAAAGTAGAAAATGGTGACACTGTCGTTATGGACTTTGAAGGATTTGTTGATGGCGAAGCTTTTGAAGGTGGCACAGCTGAAAATCACTCTCTAGAAATTGGTTCTGGTTCATTTATTCCTGGATTTGAAGAACAATTAGTAGGTAAAGAAGCTGGAGAAGACACAGAAGTAACGGTTACTTTCCCTGAAGATTACCATGCAGAAGAATTAGCTGGTAAAGAAGCAACTTTTAAAGTGAAAATTCATGAGATTAAAGCGAAAGAATTACCAGAAATGGACGATGAATTCGCAAAAGATGTTGATGAAGAAGTAGAAACTTTAGATGAATTAAAAGAAAAAACAAGAAAACGTTTGGAAGATCAAAAGCAAACAGAAGCAGAGAACAACAAACGTGAATCATTAATTAATCAAGCATCTGATAATGCAGAAGTTGATATTCCTGAAGCAATGGTTGATTCTGAATTAGATCGTATGATTCGTGAATTTGAACAAAGACTTCAAATGCAAGGTATGACAATGGATATGTATTACCAATTCTCTGGGCAAGATGAGAATGCATTGAAAGAGCAAATGAAAGAAGATGCTGGTAAACGTGTGAAAACAAACCTAGTATTAGAAGCAATTGCTAATGTAGAAGAGCTTGAAGTTACAGAAGAAGATGTTAACAAAGAACTTGAAGAAATGGCTAGCATGTATCAAGTAGATACTGAGCAATTAACACAAATGCTTGGCGGAAACACTGATGCAATTAAAGAAGATCTTAAATTTAAGAAAGCTATTGATTTCTTAGTAGAGCAAAGTAAAACGAAGTAAATAATGATCAGAGAGACAAGGCTTTATTGCCTTGTTTTCTCTACTTCTTACATAAAACAAGCACATTTTATCTTAGAAATACATATAACATAATAGTTGACAAATAAATAATTATATACATAATTGAATGTACCCTTAGTGACTAGGGGAAGCTTGTTTGTAATACACCAAATTATAACTTGATGATGAATATATAAAAGTAAACGATTACTTTTTATCGTGTCAGTTAAGATTCATTTTATTTATGATTAAAGTATAAAAATGAATTGTTTAGTGGATGATTGGTGTGGATAGACTATGTAAAATAGTTGATATAAAGTGTATTATTATGTATAGATGGTATTATCTGATATGATGTGAAGAAGAGGCACTAGAAGATAAAAAAGTGCTTTACATTCACATGAGATATTTACACTTAAGGGGTGAAATAGATGTACAAATTTAATGAAGAAAAAGGACAATTAAAATGTTCGTTTTGTGGAAAAAGCCAAGATCAAGTACGTAAGCTGGTTGCAGGACCAGGCGTTTATATATGTGATGAGTGTATTGAATTATGTACGGAAATTGTTGAAGAAGAATTAGGTACAGAAGAAGAAGTTGAGTTTAAAGATATTCCTAAACCTCAAGAAATTTGCGACATTCTTGATGATTATGTGATTGGTCAAGAGAAAGCAAAGAAAAATCTTTCTGTAGCAGTATATAACCACTACAAACGTATTAATGCGCCAAAAGCTAAAGATGATGTAGAATTAGCGAAAAGTAATATTGCAATGTTAGGACCTACAGGTAGTGGTAAGACATTACTTGCACAAACATTAGCACGAATTATTAATGTACCATTCGCAATTGCTGATGCAACGTCATTAACAGAAGCGGGTTATGTTGGGGAAGATGTAGAAAATATCTTACTTAAGCTAATTCAAGCAGCTGATTATGATGTTGAAAAAGCAGAAAAAGGTATTATTTATATTGATGAAATCGATAAAGTGGCAAGAAAGTCTGAGAACCCATCTATTACAAGAGACGTTTCTGGTGAAGGTGTGCAGCAAGCATTGCTAAAAATCTTAGAAGGTACGACAGCAAGTGTTCCTCCTCAAGGTGGCAGAAAGCATCCTCATCAAGAATTTATTCAAATTGATACGACAAACATTTTATTTATTTGTGGTGGAGCATTTGATGGTATTGAACAAATTGTTAAAAGTCGTCTAGGTAAAAAAGTAATCGGCTTTGGTGCGGAATCTGATTCTGATGAATTAGATAAAGCAGCATTACTATCTAAAGTATTGCCAGAAGATATGCTTAAATTTGGTTTAATTCCAGAATTCATCGGTCGTCTCCCTGTCCTAGGCAGTTTAGAACCACTAGATGAAGAAGCATTAGTAGAAATATTAACAAAACCAAAAAATGCATTGGTAAAGCAGTATAAAAAGTTATTCCAAATTGATCATGTGGAATTGAAATTTGAAGAAGAAGCACTTCGTGAGATTGCCAAACGTGCCATCGAACGTAAGACAGGTGCACGTGGATTGCGTTCCATTTTAGAAAGCATAATGTTAGACGTTATGTTCGAATTACCATCTCGTGATGACATTGAAGAATGTATCATTACAAAAGAGACTGTTCTTTTAGAGAATGGTCGTCCGAAGTTGGTAATGGAAGATGGAACAATTAAAGATGAAAATGAAGAAATACCTAAAGAAAGTGCGTAACGTTACTGAATTAAAAGAGATGTAAATCCCTTGTTATGTCAATAGCAAGGGATTTGCTATACATATACAGGTTTTCTTGTGATTTTTTCGTTTATCTTCCACATTTGCGGAAATACTAACAAGTATTATTGATAGCCTTTTAAATAATTTTAGTTATTAGGTTATTCATGTTCAACCATTGTTTTCTTTATTGGAGGTAACGGAATGGAACTTGTTAGTATTGTTATGTTTATTCAACTTTTTTTTGGTTTAATTATCGGACTTTACTTTTGGAACTTGTTGAAAAGTCAACGTGCCACCAAACAAGGTGTCGATAAAGAATCAAAGAAGGAATTAGAAAAGTTACAAGCGATGAAACGGGTACACTTAACAATGCCATTGTCTGAAAAAATTCGTCCACAGACATTAGATGATGTGGTAGGACAAACAGCTGGTATTGAAGCGTTACGAGCCGCCATTTGTCATAGTAACCCTCAGCATATATTAATTTATGGACCACCTGGTATTGGTAAAACAGCAGCAGCGCGTTTAGTATTGGAAGAAGCAAAAAAGAATTCTAATTCCCCGTTTGAGCAAAATGCTCCGTTTATTGAATTGGACGCTACTACAGCGCGATTTGATGAAAGAGGAATAGCCGATCCCTTAATTGGTTCTGTTCATGATCCAATTTACCAAGGGGCGGGTGCGATGGGCCAAGCAGGAATTCCACAACCAAAAAAAGGTGCTGTTTCAAATGCACATGGTGGCGTGTTGTTCATTGATGAAATTGGTGAATTACATCCCATTCAAATGAATAAATTACTCAAAGTACTGGAAGATCGAAAAGTCTTTTTCGAAAGTGCTTATTATAGCGAGGAAAATAAACAAATTCCGCGACATATTCATCGTATTTTCGCAGAGGGTTTACCAGCTGATTTTCGGCTAATAGGAGCGACCACTAGAATGCCTGAAGAAATTCCGCCTGCCATTCGCTCGAGATGTCTTGAGATTTTCTTTCGTGAACTAGATCAAAACGATATGGAAGTTATCGGTGAACGAGCAACAAAGAAAATTGGTGCAACACTATCGTCAGGTGCGTTAGAAATCTTAACAATGTATGCGCGTAATGGGCGAGAAGCAGTCAATATGATTCAAATAGCTTCAAGTGTCGCTTTAAAACAGCAAAGACAGGAAATTAAGCAAGCAGATTTAACGTGGGTAGCGGAAGTAAGTCGTTTAACACCACGATTAAATCAGAAAATTAGTAGTGAAAGTGAAGTAGGGAAAATTAATGGCTTAGGATTATCAGGTCCCAGTAGTGGTCATCTATTGCCAATTGAAGTAGTCACTTTGCCGGCGCCGCATCAGGGGAAAATCACCATTACGGGCATAGCTGAAGAAGAAACGTTAGGTACACAGACTAAGTCAATCAAAAGAAAAAGTATGGCGAAAGCATCGGTGGAAACTGTTCTTACATATTTAAAATCCATCGGCATACCTGCCCATCAATATGATATTCATGTCAATTTTCCTGGAGGAACGCCTGTAGATGGGCCATCAGCTGGCTTGGCGATGACACTTGCAATTTACTCTTGTATTAAAAAAACAGTAATCAATCACCAAGTCGCAGTTACTGGTGAGATAAGTTTATCGGGAAAAGTATTACCTGTTGGAGGCGTGCCTACTAAGATAAAAGCTGCCAAACAAGCAGGAGCAAAAACGGTAATTATTCCGCAAGAAAATTATCAATCAATAGTTAAACAGATAGATGGAATAACAATCATCCCGGTTACAACTTTTCAACAAGCATTAACACGGGTGTTAGAACCAAACTTATTAATGGATAACCAATATAATGAAGAGAAATTGAGTTAAATCCGGGTAGTATTGTTTTAGGAGGGAATCATATGTCAGAGAAAAGTATTACACAATTACCACTCCTCCCATTACGAGGACTTTTAGTTTTTCCAACAATGGTTTTACATTTAGATGTAGGGAGAAAACACTCCATAGAAGCCTTAGAAAAGGCCATGATGGAGGATAATAAAATATTTTTAGTAGCGCAGAAAGAAAGTAGTATTGAGGAACCAACAGAATCGGATCTATTTGAGTTCGGTACCATTGCAAATGTAAAGCAAATGTTAAAGCTTCCTAACGGTACCTTTCGTGTTTTAGTGGAAGGGATTGAACGTGGAAAAATTAACACGTTTACAGCTACAGAAGAGGCATTTATTGTGGAAGTAGAGCACCTGTCTGATGTTCACGCGGAGTCCAATCAAGAAGCAGCTTTAATGCGTTCTCTATTAGATCAATTCGAGCGATACATACAAGTATCAACAAAACTTACAAAAGAAACATATAATACTGTTGTTGATATCGAACAACCGGGGCGTTTAGCTGATATAATTGCTTCGCATTTAACTTTGAAAATGAGTATTAAGCAAGAAATCTTAGAGACAGTTGATGTCAACAAACGTTTGCAGAATCTTATTTATTACATCTCAAACGAACGAGAAGTTTTAAATCTTGAGAAAAAAATTGGTCAGCGCGTAAAAAAATCAATGGAAAAGACACAAAAGGAATACTATTTACGCGAACAAATGAAAGCTATCCAAAATGAACTTGGTGATAAAGATGGAAAAACAGGCGATGTAGCAGAATTAAAGCGTAGAATTAATGAGTCTCCCATGCCAGATCGTGTAAGACAAATAGCTTACAAGGAATTAGATCGGTTTGAAAAAGTTCCTCAAACTTCAGGCGAAAGCTCTGTTATACGCAATTATATTGAGTGGTTAGTAAATTTACCGTGGACCGAACAAACGGAAGATAATTTAGACATCGATCATGCGGAAGAAATATTAGATACGGACCACTATGGCTTAGAAAAAGTCAAGGAACGTGTATTAGAATATTTAGCTGTACAGCACTTAACACAGTCGTTAAAAGGCCCAATACTTTGTTTAGCTGGCCCTCCTGGTGTTGGTAAAACCTCATTAGCTCAATCTATTGCCCGGGCAATAAATAGGAAATTTGTAAGAATTTCTCTTGGTGGCGTGCGTGATGAAGCAGAAATTAGAGGGCACCGTCGAACTTATATTGGAGCAATGCCTGGTAGAATAATACAAGGGATGAAAAAGGCTGAAACAATTAATCCAGTATTTTTGTTAGATGAGATTGACAAAATGGCAAATGATTTTCGTGGTGACCCCTCTGCTGCTATGTTAGAGGTGCTTGATCCAGAACAAAATAGTACGTTCAGTGATCATTATATTGAGGAAACATATGACTTATCTAAAGTGATGTTTATTGCTACTGCTAATAATCTGCAAACCATACCACGTCCATTGTTGGATCGAATGGAAATTATCTCACTTGCAGGTTATACAGAATTAGAGAAACAGCATATTGCCAAAGAGCATTTATTGCCAAAACAAATTGAAGAGAATGGTTTAAAAAAAGGACAATTGCAGCTTAGAGATGATGCCCTATTGAAACTAATTCGTCGATATACTCGTGAAGCAGGTGTTAGGGGATTAGAACGTCAAATTGCTTCGCTCTGCCGAAAAGCTGCCAAAATCATTATCTCAGAAGACAAAAAGAAAGTAATTATAACGGAAAAACAATTAGAAAGTTTACTGGGCAAACCCATCTTTCGTTATGGTATGATGGAAGAAGAGGATCAAGTTGGCGCAGCAACAGGACTTGCTTACACTTCAGCTGGTGGAGACACACTGTCGATAGAAGTAAGTATTGTGGATGGTAAAGGAAAACTTACGCTAACAGGAAAACTGGGTGACGTTATGCAAGAGTCTGCCCAAGCGGCCTTTAGTTATATTCGAAGTAGAGCAGATAAATTAGCAATTGATCCAGATTTTTATCAAAACAAAGATGTTCATATCCATGTACCAGAAGGCGCTACGCCAAAAGATGGACCGTCTGCAGGAATCACCATCGCAACGGCCTTAGTATCCGCATTAACTGAGCGACCTGTTCGGAAAGAAGTAGGTATGACTGGTGAAATCACGTTACGTGGTAGAGTACTGCCAATCGGTGGTTTAAAAGAAAAGACTTTAAGTGCACACCGTGCTGGAATTACAACGATCATAATGCCAAAAGAGAATGAAAAAGATTTAGAAGATATTCCGGAGAGTGTGAAAGAAGATTTAACTTTTATTCCTGTAGAACATTTAGACAAGGTATTAGAACACGCATTAGTGGGGGAGTAATATGAAAGTAACCAAAGCAGAATTGGTCATAAGTGCTGTTTCGCAAAAACAATATCCAGCAGTATCAATGCCAGAAATCGCCTTAGCAGGCCGATCAAATGTAGGTAAGTCATCATTTATTAATAAAATAATTAATCGAAAAGCTTTAGCTAGGACTTCTTCTAAGCCAGGTAAAACACAAACATTGAATTTTTATAACATTAACGACGTATTGCATTTTGTCGATGTTCCTGGTTATGGGTATGCTAAAGTTTCCAAAAAAGAGCGTGAGTCTTGGGGAAAAATGATGGAAGAGTATTTTTCTACTCGTGAACAACTAAAAGCAACGGCATTAATCGTTGATATTAGACATGAACCAACAAATGATGATGTTGCGATGTACGAATTTTTAAAGCATTTCGATATTCCGGTGATTATTATTGCGACGAAGTTAGATAAGATTAAAAAATCACAAGTATCAAAACATGTTAAACGTGTAAAAGAAACATTAGAAATCAAACCGGAAGATCAGGTAATTCCTTTTTCTGCAGAAACTGCACAAGGAAAAGAAGAAGCTTGGAAAGCAATTCAATCTTTTTTATAAGATAAGAATAGAAAATCTTTGGACTGTAAAGATGTGCAGCATGCATCGTTACAGTCCAATTTTTATTCGTATTTCTAATCACCTGATGACCACATTTATAGTAATATAATTATATTGTAAAAAAGGAAATAAATGCACATTAGATCATTTATATATCTAATGTAAAGGAGGATTAAACTGTTATGTAGAGAAAAATGGGTGATGTGAACTATTATTATGAAACATATGGCGAAGGTATGCCAATCATTTCATTAATTTAAGTGGTTTTGCAACAGATTTAAGTTATATTAGAGATAGTTTTGAATCTGTTTTTGAGTCTAAATTAGGTTATAAGTGAATTTACCTTGATCATCTTGGAGTCGGTAAAACGGAATTTACTGAAACGTTTAAAGAAAGCGATTTTTTGCATTCGATTCAAACATTTAAGGATTGGGTTCATAGAGTGGAACAGCAATAGTTAAATACTATAGATGGGAAGTACCAAAAGCATACTAAGATTACTGGATAAAGTCATCCGTCCATGACCCTACCCACTAATCTTAGTATGTTTGTTACTTTCTTTTAATTAATAAATAAACACCCAAAGCCACTAAAGCTACTGGCCAGAAGGATTCCAACAGTGCCATAAATGAATTAATCCAGTGAAACCAGCTTGGTTTGTTAGAAACAAAAACGGCAAAGATAGATAGAATAATAAGCAATAGACCCGGTAATAATCCTGTTTTTGTTTTTTGAAATCGAATCATAAAGGCTACCCCTACAATTAAAGTGTAAATTCCCCAATGATCAATCCAAAATCCATAGTGGTTGAGTCCATGAAAATGAATGCCAAACCCTAAAAGAATAGCCCCAGGAAACAATTTATCATAGTCCTTACCTATATAAGCATGTAACAAAAAAGCTACACCAAGAATAATTAATAATGTAGGCCACGAATAAAAGTCAGTAATTATCGGTAGTTTGAGCTGTCTTAATAAAAAATATGCACCAATACCGATTAATAAGAATGCTGTTAATGAGTGTTGTTTGCGCATTTACTTCTCCTTAATTATAATAATTATTATTTAATATTAATTTGTTGATTATACAAAATGATTGTGATAAAGTACATTAGTATTGTTTCATAAATATACTTAGTATTTATTTTATCATATGAAAAAAGTAACGCATTATTTAATTCATAAAATTGTTAAAAAACAGAGCTTTAATAAACTGATTAGATCTGAAAAAACTGTTATAATAAGTAATGTAACGTTTTGTTACTGTTAGCTAGGGGGAGATATTATGCATATCCTTATGGTTGGAGTCAACTTTCGTACCGCTCCAATAGATATTAGGGAGAAATTGACTTTTCAACAGGATAAGCTAGTTGATGCTATGAAAGAATTAAATCAACAAAAAAGTGTTTTAGAAAATGTGATTATTTCCACATGTAATCGTACAGAGTTGTATGCTGTGGTGGATCAGTTGCATACAGGGCGTTATTATCTAAAACAGTTCTTAGCCAATTGGTTTGGTATAGATAAAGAAGCGTTCACTTCACATTTAGTGATTTATGAAAAAGATGGCGCGATTGATCATCTGTTTCGTGTTGTTTCAGGACTTGATTCAATGGTTGTAGGGGAAACGCAAATTTTAGGTCAAGTCAAAAATGCTTTTGCTTTAGCGCAAAAAAACGGAACAACTGGTACAATGTTTAATCAGTTGTTCAAACAGGGTATCACCTTAGCTAAACGCGCACATAAAGAGACAGGAATTAACGAGAACGGTGTTTCAATTAGTTATGCAGCAGTAACATTAACCAAGAAACTATTTTATGATTTAAGTTCCAAGCACATAGCAATCTTAGGTGCTGGAAAAATGGGTGAATTGGCTGCGAAAAATATGTATGGTTCGGGAGTCAAAGAGATTTCTGTATTAAACCGTACATTTGAAAAAGCAGAAAAATTAGCAAAAGAATTTAATGGACATGCATTACCTATCAATAAAATGGAAGAAATATTAGCTACTGTTGACATTTTTATTAGTTCGACAAATGCAACAGACGTTGTGCTTACAAAAGCAAATATAGAAGCAGTGATGAAGAATCGACAAGAACCATTAGTCATTGTTGATATTGCGCTTCCTCGTGATATCGCTCCAGAAGTAGCTGAAATTAACAATGTTTATTTATATGATATTGACGATTTACAAGGTGTTGTGGATGATCATGCATCACTTCGAAAAAAAGCTTCTGAAGAAATTGAGTTGATGATTGAAGCGGAAATTGTTGATTTTAATGAATGGGTTGATATGTTGGGTGTTGTTCCCATTATTTCTTCTTTACGTGAGCATGCACTAGCGATCCAAGCGGATACGATGAAAAGTATTGACCGCAAAATACCAGATTTATCAGAACGTGAAAGAAAAGTAATTAGTAAGCATACCAAAAGTATTATTAACCAACTGCTCAAACAACCTGTAGCAGAGGCAAAAGAGTTAGCTGTTGAACCAAATGCAGCAGAATCATTAAATCTCTTTACCAGAATATTTGGTATTGAAGATTTAGTAAATAAAAAAGTGCAAGAACAAGTGAAACAAAATAATGTAATAGCGCTGAAAGCAGTAGGTAAGCAACCGAAGAAACAATTAGAATCAGCTGCAATGCGTTAAGGCTTACCCCACCTATAAGTGTAAAGGTGGGGTATTATTCCAATTAAAGATGAAAAGGATGAGACTTACGTGCGAAAAATTGTAATTGGCTCAAGAAAAAGTCAACTAGCCTTGACACAAACGAAATGGGTAATCGCAAAACTGAAAGAAGTTGGTGCTCCATTTACGTTTGAAATTGAGAAAATAACAACAAAAGGTGATAAAATATTGGATGTCACGCTATCAAAAGTTGGTGGCAAAGGGTTGTTTGTGAAAGAAATTGAACAAGCGATGTACGATGAAAGAATCGACATGGCAGTACATAGTATGAAAGACATGCCAGCAATAGTAGCAGAAGGATTAACGATTGGCGCAATTCCAGAACGAGAAGACCACCGCGATGCTTTTATCTCGAAAGATCATGTGCGGTTAATGGATTTACCTAAAGGCGCAATTGTAGGAACTAGTAGTTTGCGTAGAGGTTCTCAAATTCTTGCTGTAAGACCTGATTTGGAAATTAAATGGATCCGCGGAAATATAGACACAAGATTACGAAAGTTGCAAGAAGAGGATTATGATGCAATTATTCTAGCGGCAGCTGGTTTGCAGCGAATGGGCTGGAGTAAAGAAATTGTGACAGAGTATTTAGCTCCAACAGTGAGTGTTCCAGCCGTTGGTCAAGGTGCTTTAGCAATCGAGTGTAGAGAAACAGACGAAGAATTACTAACGTGGCTTGCAAAAATTCAAGATCAACACACAACGACTACGGTTACTGCTGAGCGGAAATTCTTACACTTACTTGAAGGTGGATGTCAGGTTCCAATTGCAGGCTATGCTACCATGGAAGGTAAAGACATTGTGTTATCTGCTTTAGTAGCTACACCAGATGGAAAAACAGTATTACATGAAATTGTACGAGGTAATGAACCCAACCAAGTTGGTCAACTTGCTGCTGAAAAATTAAAAGCACAAGGTGCTCAAGAAATCATTGATCAAACAAAAGAGGAGCTAGATGATTAATGAAAAATCCAATGAAAGGTAAAAATATTCTGGTGACGCGTTCGACTGCACAAGCAAAACCTATGATGGAGCGTTTACGTGTAATGGAAGCTAATCCGGTACATATTCCGTTAATCACCTTTCAAGCAATACGATCAGACGAAATAAAACAAGGTCTGGAAACTATAGAGCAATTTCAATGGCTTTTTTTCACAAGCGCGAATGGTGTTCGATTTTTCTTTGATAATTTGCAGCATTATGGCATCGTGCAACGTAAATTAGACACCATAAAATTTGCTGTAATTGGTGAGAAAACTGATCAGATGTTGCAATTATATGGATACCAAGCAAGTTTTTTTCCTAGTAGTTATCAAGCTAATAGCATGGGGAAACAATTTGTGCGATTTTTTGGAAATGATAAACGTGTATTGCTAGTGGTAGGTAGTAAATCGACTTTTGAAATTCAAGAAGTATTACAAGCAGAGCAAGTGCAAACGACAGCATTAGTTGTATATGAAACAGTATATGAAACAGCTTATCAACAGCGATTGAATGAACTCATACAACAAGATAATTTGGATGTATATACATTTACTAGTCCTTCTACAGTTGTTTCGTTTGATAATCAAACCAAAGACTTGGAAACAGAGATGAAACAAATCAAAGCGACTCGTTTGTGTGTATGTATTGGTTCTACAACGAAGGAAGCTGCGCAGGAAAGCGGTTTTCAACGTGTACTTACCCCAAAACAATTTACCACAGAAAAAATGATTCAGACAATTTTTCATCATTTTTTACAAGAAAGTGAAGGTGTGTAACCATGCATGACTTAAATTTTAATAGACATCGACGTCTTCGCACTTCTAATGCGATGCGTGAGTTGGTTCGTGAAAATCATATAACTACCAGTGATTTAATTTATCCATTATTTGTAGTAGAAGGGGAACAAGTGCGTACAGAGGTATCCTCTATGCCAGGTGTTTTTCAGGTTTCGCTTGACTACTTGGATCAAGAGATTAGTGAATTAGAGCAATTAGGTATTCGTAGTGTACTATTGTTTGGCATACCAAAGGAAAAAGATGAAGAGGGTACACAGGCATATTGTGAGACTGGGATTGTGCAACAATCACTAAAACAAATTAAAGCGAATTTTCCATCGATGGTCACAATCGCAGATACTTGTTTATGTGAATATACATCTCATGGACATTGTGGTCTTATTCATGCGGATGGCCACGTCGATAATGATAAATCTTTGCCACTACATGTACAGACTGCAATCTCACAAGCAAAAGCTGGCGCAGACATCATTGCCCCTTCTAGTATGATGGATGGCTTTGTTGCTGCCATTCGTAAAGGATTAGATGAAGCAGGATTCCAACAAACTCCAATTATGTCTTACGCAGTGAAGTATGCTTCTGCTTTTTATGGTCCATTTCGTGATGCTGCAGAAAGTGCCCCACAATTTGGAGATCGAAAACAGTATCAAATGGATCCAGCCAATCGACGAGAAGCATTTCGTGAAGCAGCTTCAGATGTAGAACAGGGAGCAGACTTTTTAATCGTTAAACCTTCACTAGCATACATGGATATCATTCGCGACGTGAAAGAACGACATGATCTTCCTATGGTTGCTTACAATGTGAGTGGTGAATACTCGATGGTCAAAGCAGCTGCACAAAACGGATGGATTGATGAAAAAGCGATTGTACTTGAGACATTAACAGCAATGAAGCGAGCGGGAGCTGATTTAATCATCACCTATCATGCAAAAGACGTAGCTAATTGGATACAACAATCATAAGGAGTGAATGTACTAATGAGATCATTTAATCATTCGATTGATGCGTACAAAGAAGCGGTAGATCTAATGCCTGGTGGGGTTAATTCACCTGTACGTGCGTTTAAATCAGTCGGTATGAACCCCATCTTTATGGAACGTGGAGAAGGATCGAAAATCTATGATATTGATGGAAACACGTATATTGATTATGTGCTTAGCTGGGGACCGCTAATTTTAGGGCATGCGCATCCAAACGTAGTGAATCGATTAAAAAAAGTAGTCTCAAATGGGACAAGCTTTGGTGCACCTACCAAGTTAGAAAATCAATTAGCTAAACTTGTCATCGAACGTGTTCCATCAATAGAAATGGTTCGAATGGTTAATTCGGGAACAGAAGCTACCATGAGTACCTTGAGATTAGCCCGGGGTTATACTGGACGAAATAAAATACTTAAATTTGAAGGTAATTATCATGGGCACGGAGATTCTTTGTTAATTAAAGCTGGTTCAGGCGTTGCTACGCTTGGTTTACCAGATAGTCCAGGTGTGCCAGCCTCAATTGCAGAGCACACCATTACCGTACCATACAACGACTTGGAAAGTGTGCGTTATGCTTTTGAACAGTTTGGCGATGACATTGCGGCGATAATCGTTGAGCCGGTATCTGGTAATATGGGTGTTGTACCACCAAAAGAAGAATTTTTACCAGGATTACGCCAAGTTACCGAAGAGTATGGTGCTTTACTAATTTTTGATGAGGTGATGACTGGCTTCCGTGTTGGTTATCATTGCGCACAAGGACATTTTAATGTAACGCCAGACTTAACATGTCTTGGTAAAGTGATCGGTGGGGGTCTACCAGTTGGTGCATATGGTGGAAAGCGAGAAATCATGGAAAAAATGGCGCCAACAGGTGACATTTATCAAGCCGGTACGCTCTCTGGAAATCCATTAGCAATGACTGCTGGCTTAGAAACACTTAAAGCAATGGATAAAACAGCGTATCAAGCAATCAATGAAAAAGTTGATAAATTGATTGCTGGATTCACAAAAGCTGCTGCGGAGAATGACATTCCTTTACAAGTAAATCGAGCTGGCTCGATGGTTGGCTTTTTCTTTAATGATCAAGCGGTTGTCAATTATGACACCGCTAATAGCTCAAATGTAGAGCGCTTCGCCACTTATTATCGTGCAATGATTGAGCAAGGTGTATTCCTGCCACCATCTCAATTTGAAGGTTTATTTTTATCTACTTCCCATACAGATGAAGATATTGAAAATACGATTAAAGCAGCAAATATAGCATTTCAACAACTTTAATAGTGAAGCAGCTGGGCCAAAAGTGAATGAAGATCCCTGATAAACGAACGATGGATAACCTATTTTATCCATCGTTCGTTTTAATTAGAAAATATAACTAAGTAACTGGAAATATACGAGACTCTAGCGGGAACAGCGTATGTTTTCGATGGGACGAGTAATCGCAGTCCCACGAGCCGAAGAGCCACTTTGTAAAGCGGCTAGAAGTTAGACGAAAACCGTCACGTCCTGTGACAACGTCTAACTGACCCACGTCCTGTGTGCCCGAGGACGTGCCCGCAGAACGCGAGTGTATTTCCAGTTGCGATGGTTAAGTTCTCATCAATCATTCGTATACTGTAGTTACAAATTAGTTTTGTATCACTTCTTCTTTGCTTATTATAAACGTAAATATCAATGGTAGCTGAGCATATTTCTTATCCAAAAGCATATATCTGTAAAAGAGAAGCATGTTTGTCTTTGATAAGTTGATTTGGAGAGGAGGAAGCACATGCCAAATAATAGTCAGGATGCATTCACCTTTGAATTAGATGAGTCATTGCGCTTAAAAGATGGGCAACAAGTAGCAGAAATGATTAATATATCATTAGAACCTGAAATATCTATTCAAGCGTTTGACGATCATGTTTCCATTCGAGGTGTAATAGAGCTTAGTGGCGAATATTATGTTGGTGAAGACAGTCAAGAATTGGGGGATGAAACCGCAGTAACTGATATACGTGAGTTTCCTAACAAAAGATACATGGATCAAGTAGAAATGCGTGAAGACGGAGTGAATCATTTCGCACATCAATTCCCTGTAGAGATTTCTATTCCATTATATCGAGTGAGTGATCTAAAGGATGTCACCGTAGGTATTGAAGCGTTTGACTATGAACTGCCAGAAGCGAGTAAATTACGTGTAAAAGCAACGATTGAAATAAACGGCATAGTAGAAGAACAATCGGAACGAAAAGACACGATAGAAGGAGATATGGAAGCTGATGTTGCTGACGAGGTTGGAGAAGAAACACTAGAGACTAATAATATGGAAGAAAAAACAGCAGAAGAAGATACCTTTCGTTTTGAGGTAGAGGAACCACCAGAACCACCTGAAGACCAAGTGGATAGGCAAGAATATCAAGAAGAGGAAAACTTATCAGAGAGTAGTCAAAAAGACCAGCCTTCCGACAATGCACTGTCAGAGGGGGAAGTAGAGGATAAAAATCGTTGGATACATGCAAAGACGGAATCATTTGCTTCATTTTTTGGTAAACAATCGGCCTCAAATGAAGTAGTTATTGAATCCCCAGAATCTGTAGAATCGATAGAGTCGATTGAATCAATTGATCCAATCGAGGATGTGGAATCACCTGAACCTATTGAATCCATTGAAGTTAATGAAGAGCCTATGGAACAACAATCAGAAGATAATGAACGACAAGACGACATCACAAGTTTTACTAGCTTATTTGATACGGAAGAAGAAGAATCTTATACGAAATTGCGTATTTACATTGTGCAAGAATCAGATACCATTCAAACGATTGCTGAACGGTATCAAGTGTCAGCCAGTCTTTTATCACAAACAAATAGGTTAGAGAACCAAGACTTAACCGCAGGGCAAATGGTATACATTCCAAACAAAAGAAAAAAAGAAACATTTCGATAGGGAAATTTCGGGGTAGCTACACAGATCATGTGTTGTTACCTTTTTTGATTGGAGATGGATCATATGAATCCACTTGTTCATGTATTAAGGCAATATGGTATCAACGTGTTTAGTCAAGAACAAATGACACCACGTGTATGGAAGATAATGACTCAGAAAAGGATATTTGCTTTGAAGAAATCCACCCTTACTGATCAAACCATTGGTCAGTGGTATACCCTTTACCGGTTAAGGGAGAGCAAACAATTGTTTTTTATAGTGCCTGTCTATCAGAATATAACAGGTAGTATTTATACAAAAGTGGACAATTCAATTTATTACTTAATGCCTTGGATTCCTGAAGAAAAAGAACATCCAGGTCAAGGTACGACGAAAGACTTCTTTGCTAGTCTTGGCAGATTACACGGTGTCACGAAACAATCTTATTACGTAAACTATACTGCTACAGAAGAACAAATCAAGTGGAATAAACTAGAAATGGAGAAAAAATACGAGCGCTTATTAATGTATATAGATAGGTTAGAGGAGAAACGTTACATGTCGCCATTTGGTTTAGAAGTTTGCACGCAATTTCATCAAGTAGAACAGATTTTTCAAGCATTAGCTCGTTCTTATGATAACTACCTAACCGACGTGAAATCAGAAGAATTTGAATTTCAATCCATTTGTCATGGCTATCCGACTGCCTCTCATTATTTAGCTACCACTGATGCGGGTTGTTTAATCAATTGGGATTATGCCCATATGGGTGATCCTATGATGGAGCTTGCAACAGCTATTTACTATCAAACATATCGGCATGATACAAATATTTTACACATCACTGAAGCGATACCGTACTATGAGAAACAGTCCCCTCTAACCCTTAGCCAACGAGATTTGTTAGCTATTTATTTGTTACAACCAGATGCTTACCTAGCAGTTATTCAACAGTATTTGGAAGAACAAAGCCGTCAATTAACATTAACACCACTGTTACTACAAAATTATCGTCGAATAATAGCAGGATTATCGATTCAAGGCCACTTACAGCAAAAGCGTGACCAATTACTTGAAACAGATGAAGAACAAGCAGATTAAATCCACTCTAAATAAAATGCTACATAAATACCAGTAAAAATACCAAGTAAAAACACATCTAATGTAGTAGGAAAGAATAATGTACGCAAGCATTGCACAATAAGAATTGGTAACATACATCGCTCAATAATAATTAACCAGTTTCGGCACCAAGGTGGTAACCGATAGCGATAATAACGACTCATGATAAACACCTCAGCTTCCTTCTTTTGGTGTATTGTATGTAGTTAAAATATATATGTGCCTGTTAAGAAATTTACTAAGTGTAAGGCGTAGCGTTTACAGGATTAGTTGAATAATCTCGTCCAATATAGGAAAGTTTTCTCGTATATATTGACTTTTCAGTTGATGATTGTATAAAATAACGAATATACAAACTTAATAGTACGAAATGCAATGAAGAGGAAGAGTACAGTTTAGTCGCCAACAGAGAAGAAGACCATTTTGCTGAAAGGTCTTCTAGGAATGTCTATCTTGGAATGTCGCCTCTGATGCAGTTTTTCTGAACAGTAGTAAGAAAAGCCGGTGAAGAATCGTTACGTCATAAATAAGTGTGCATAATTGTTATGCAAATAAAGGTGGTACCACGGAAATCAAACCCTTTTCGTCCTTTTTTACAAGGATGGAAAGGGTTTTTATTTTATTTAAATTGACAGATGTAAGCAAATTAGGAGGATGGTTATGGAAGACAATCAGACAAATCTACCCCCAAAATATGATCCAACAGCGGTAGAAAAAGATCGTTATCAGTTTTGGTTAGACGGTAAGTTTTTTGAAGCAACAAGGTCAACAGATAAAAAACCTTTTACAATTGTAATACCACCCCCAAACGTTACAGGTAAATTACACATTGGACACGCTTGGGACACGACATTACAAGACATTATTACGCGAATGAAACGCATGCAAGGCTATGATGCGCTGTATTTACCAGGAATGGATCACGCAGGTATTGCCACCCAAGCGAAAGTAGAAGCAAAGCTACGCGAACAAGGACAAAGTCGCTATGATCTAGGCAGAGAGAAATTCTTAGCGACAGCGTGGGATTGGAAAGAAGAATATGCTGGATTTATTCGTGCGCAATGGGAAAAGCTTGGACTAGGTTTAGATTATTCACGGGAACGCTTTACCTTAGATGAAGGTTTATCTGAAGCTGTAAAAGAAGTGTTTGTTACGTTATATGAAAAAGGATTAATTTATCGTGGCGAATACATTATAAACTGGGATCCTGCTACACAAACAGCGCTTTCTGATATTGAAGTTATTCACGAGGAAGTCAAAGGACATTTCTATCATATGCGTTACCCGCTAAAAGATGACGAAGGTTCGATTGAAATTGCAACAACTCGTCCAGAAACAATGTTAGGGGACACTGCGGTTGCTGTGCATCCAGAAGATGATCGCTATAAACATGTAATTGGTAAAAAAGTTATCCTGCCAATTGTTGGACGCGAAATTGAGATTGTTGCCGATGATTATGTGGATATGGAATTTGGTTCTGGTGCGGTCAAAATTACACCAGCACATGATCCGAATGATTTTGAAATTGGGAATCGCCATAACTTAGAACGTATTCTAGTAATGCGTGAAGATGGAACAATGAATGATAAAGCAGGTAAATATGCTGGAATGGATCGCTTCGAATGTCGTAAACAAATCGTAAAAGACCTGCAAGAAGAAGGTATTTTGTTTGCGATTGAAGAGCATATGCATTCGGTAGGCCATTCCGAGCGAAGTGGTGCTGTCGTTGAACCTTATCTATCCACACAATGGTTTGTTAATATGCAACCTCTGGCTGATGTAGCGATTGATTTACAACAACAAGCAGATGATAAGAAAGTTCATTTCGTACCTGAACGATTTGAAACGAATTATTTACGGTGGATGGAAAACACACGTGACTGGTGTATTTCTCGGCAGTTATGGTGGGGCCACCGAATTCCTGCTTGGTATCATAAAGAGACTGGCGAAGTGTATGTAGGAAAAGAAGCACCAGTGGATGAAGAAAACTGGCAACAGGACAGCGACGTATTAGATACATGGTTCTCTTCTGCATTATGGCCATTCTCTACATTACAATGGCCAGATACAGCCCATGAAGAATTTAAACATTTCTTCCCAACGAATGTCCTTGTCACTGGATACGACATTATTGGATTTTGGGTATCACGAATGATTTTCCAATCACTTGAATTTAATGGGGAGCGTCCGTTTAAAGACGTGCTTATTCACGGTCTAGTGCGTGATGCAGAAGGTAGAAAGATGAGTAAATCATTAGGTAATGGTGTCGATCCAATGGATGTCATTGACCAATACGGTGCAGATGCATTGCGCTATTTCCTAGCAACAGGTTCTACACCTGGGCAAGATTTACGCTTCCAGTATGAAAAAATCGAAGCAACCTGGAATTTCATCAATAAAATCTGGAATGCTTCCCGCTTTGTGTTGATGAATATTGAAGGCTTCCGTTATGAAGATATTGATTTATCAGGCGATAAATCTGTTGCAGATAAATGGATTCTCACGCGATTGAATGAAACGATCGAACAAGTGAATAAACATACCGATCGTTATGATTTTGGTGAAGCAGGTCGTCATCTTTATAATTTCATTTGGGATGATTTCTGTGACTGGTATATTGAAATGGCGAAACTTCCGCTTTACGGCGAAGATGAGACAGCTAAAACAACAACCAGATCTATACTGGCTTATGTACTGGATCAGATCATGCGCATGCTGCATCCATTTATGCCATTTGTTACAGAAGAAATTTGGCAGCACCTTCCCCATCAAGGAGATTCGATTACACTTGCAACTTGGCCAGTGGTTCGAGATGAATTACATGACCAACAAGCTGCCGAAGAAATGAATCGATTAATTGCTATTATTCGTTCTGTTCGAAACATCCGTGCAGAAGTAGACACGCCAATGTCGAAACAAATTGTGCTACTAGTGAAAACAAATAATGAAGGGATTGCAACACAATTAGAAAACAATCGTCCGTATTTAGAGCGTTTCTGTAATACAAGCTCATTAACAATTGGCACGGACGTAGCATCTCCAGAAAAAGCGATGTCTGCTGTTATCACTGGCGCAGAGCTATATCTACCAATTGAAGGCTTAATCGATATTGATAAAGAAATCGAACGTTTAAAAGGTGAATTAGAAAAATTAAACAAAGAAGTGGAACGCGTTCAGAAAAAACTATCCAATGAAGGATTTGTAAGTAAAGCACCAGAAAAAGTGGTAGAAGAGGAACGTCAAAAAGAAAAAGATTATCTTGATAAACGTGCAAAAATTCAAGAAAGACTGCAAGAATTACAAGGATAATGAGTAAAGCCCAAGCAGGTCAATTGCTTGGGCTTTTTAATACGATCATCTACTTTACAAGTTTTTTAATTTATCTGGCATCATTGGATTTGTTACAAACATACAATTATCTATTTTATAATCAATGCTAAGATATGTTCGGCTATGTTAACACCGGTATAATCATAAATGTTTTTAATGTGCGCACTTGTGTTTACTTCACATACAATTGGTTCATCACTTTCACCAAATAAGAGATCAACCCCCGCAAAGTCTGCGCCAACTGCTTTTGTCGCTGCAATGGCGAGTTGCTTTTGTTGTTCATTTGGGATGAAAGGCATCACTTTTCCCCCAGCCGCTACATTAGCTCGGAAATCATTCGTATTTTCCCGTCGTAATCCTGCCACTACTTCATCACCGACCACATACAAACGAACATCTTTGCCATAACTTGATTGGATAAACGATTGAAACACGAATGGTCGATCGGCAATATCTTGTATTTTCTCTATCAATGCTTCACGATTATGTATTAAATAAACTTGTTCCCCATACGAACCATACCCTTCTTTTACAATTATCGGATAGTTTAAAGCTTTCTCAATCGGATAGAAAGATTCGAAAGCGATATTTTGTTGTTTTGAAAAAATTTTCGGCGCAAGTATTGTTTTTGGTATTGGAATATTTGCTTGATGCAATACCTCGTACATCTCAACTTTATTATCACAAGTAGCGATTGCTTGAGAAGTGTTGAAGACAGGAATACCTAATGATTCTAACTGTCTTGCTAATGAAATGTCTTTATCAATAAATATAACAAAAGAAGGTTTTGGTCGCTGTTGTCCGCTAGAAAGTAACGGTGTTTCATCGTCCAACATCACGAGCAATTCATTGTTTTTTATTTGATCGATTTGTATTCCTTTTTTCGTCCCTGCATCGCTAACCCAATTTGCAAACGTCAGAAATGCGTCACTTTGCAAATGGCCATTATAAATTATCCAACCGTACATCGACAGAATTCTCCTTGTTCATATTTGATATAATGTATATTATGACGGATAAACATACGTTATGGAAGTAGGGAAAACATGATAGAGACAATGGAAGAATTAAATAGTTTTTTAAATAAAAGAGAGACATTAGGGATAAAGCCTGGTTTACATCGTATCAAGCATTTACTAATGGTATGTGATCAACCAGAAAAAAAGATGCTAGCGATCCATGTCGCTGGTACTAATGGCAAAGGGTCTACCGTGGCTTTTTTAGCAAACACCTTACAACGGTTAGGTTATCGAGTAGGTACTTTTACCTCACCGAGCTTGGCTACGAGAAATGAAATGATTCAAATCAATGGCGAACCTATTAGTGATCAGGCATTATTAGATTATTTTTCCTTGATTTCTGCTGAAATTAATCAACTTGATCAAGCAGGCGACTCACCAAGTCCATTTGAAATAATTGTCGCTATTGCTTTTAAGTACCTACATGATCATGCAGATATCGCGATTATTGAAACCGGAATGGGTGGTAAAGAAGATGCGACAAATGTATTATCTCCACTTATAAGTATTATCACGACTATTGGATTGGACCATAAGCAATTCTTAGGTGACAGTTACGCCTCAATTGCTAGTCACAAAGCAGGGATTATCAAACAGAACACCCCAGTTATTATTGGTGATTTGCCCGAGGAAGCAAATAGAGTTATCAAACAATATGCTGTGGAACAGGATGCTCCGCTATATCAATTGGGTAAAGCATTCATTTACACGAAAATAGAAGATAGATATTATCATTTTGCAGGGTTGAAACATGATTTTGCTTTTACGTTAGCCATGAAGGGATCCCATCAAGCACATAATGCAAGCATAGCTATAGCGACATTACTGCAACTACAAGCAAAAGGCTACGCCATTACTGAAGAAATGATAGCAACATCATTGTCAGATACAAAAGTAACGGGTAGGTTTGAACAAGTAACAGCACATTCACCAACTATCATTGTGGACGGAGCGCATAATACGGAAAGTATAGAAGCCTTTGTACAAACCGTACAACAAAATTATCCGAATCAAGAAAAACAGTTGATTTTTGCAGCTTTTAAAGATAAACCAGTTAAAGAAATGATAAAAAGAGTAGATCCTGTGTTTGATTGCATTTTATTTACTAGTTTTGATCATCCAAGAGCGGCCAAGGCAACTGAATTATTCACTCATTCTAATAATCCCAATAAGCAATTCATTGAAAACTGGGAAGAAGTAGTAGATCAAGTATTAAGACAAGAAATGACTACATTTATTACTGGTTCCATGGATTTTATTGGTAAGGTTTCCAAACGACTACGAAAAGATCAATAAAAGAAAGCTTTATATTTAAAATAGTCATTTATATTGTATGAAGGATATACAAATTGTGACTTATATACTATATTAGAGATAAATACTAGTAAAAAGGAATGAAGTGAATGCTTCGTTTTCAACGACAACAAACGTTAATGAAGGAAGAAAAAGCAATGACTCTAGTAGAAGTACTAGTGTCGATTATGATATTGTCCATTATTGTCGTTACATTCTTAACATTTTTTATACAATCAAGAAAAACAGTTAATTTATCGGATGATATTAGTGATGCTACGTATACTGCACAGACCGAAGTGGAATACATCTATCACTTAAGTGAGACAAAAGATTTTGATACTGCTCTCAACGATCTGAAAGTTAATGATCCTGATGGTGATGGAGAGGTTCAATTTACGAAGGAAGTAGATGGTGAAAAGGTTGAAGTAACTATGTCAACAGCAAAAGATAGTAACGGTAATGTGATAGATGATAAGTTAAAAAACGTATTAGTAAAAGTGTATGACCAGTCGAATAAATTAAAAGGCCAGATGGAAACAAAAATTCTTTGGGAAGAATAGTAGGTGTTTTTGTGTGAGAGAAGAAAGAGGAATGACATTAGTTGAATTACTAGCAGCTTTAGCTCTTTTATCTATTATTATTATGCTTGTAGGTTCAGTTATGTTTTTTGGACAAAAACAGTACAGTAAACAAACAGAAACAATCGCTAAACAAGATGAAGTACGATTCGTAATGTCGACAATAACCAAAGCAATTCGCTCCCACCACGCTGATGAAGTAACAGTTGCAGATAGTGTGTTAACAATAGGAACTGATCAATATAAACTAAATACTTCGCAATTATTAAAAAATAGTGTTGTGCTAAGCGATCAAATTGCAGTGTTTAATGTAATCAAACAAGACGAACAAATTGATATTACCATCGGAAGTACCTCAGACGAATATAATGAAAAACAAACATTATCAACTGTCATTTATTTAAGAGAGTAGGTGAGATGATGAGAAACTTACTTAAAAGACACTATTTCATGAAAGAGCAAGGGTCGATTTTAGCACTTGTGGTCATGACGTTAGCCCTATTATCGATATTAGGATTAGCACTTGCGACTGTATCCTTTGCCAATGTTAATTTAACGACTGTCGATCGTGACTATCAATCGACATATTATATAGCTGAGGCTGGCGCGAATCAGACGTATGTTGAAATTGAAGACATGGTAAACTCGGCTTATGAAAGCACGGCCAGTCAAGCCGAATTTTTCAATGAACTAAATGAAAAAATAACGGTATTAAGCGGTCAAGAATTAACAAATTTCTCCTCTAGTTTTGGTGAGCAACCGACAGCGGAGATATCGATTCAATCAATATCTGAAGGGAATCCGCGTCAGTACCAGATTGTTTCCAAAGGCGAAATAGGCAAGAGAGAGCGCTCAGTTACAAAGGGATTTCAAGTGAATTGGAAATCTGGTAGTGGTGTTCAATTTCCTAGTAATGCTGTAGCGGTATTAAAAGATAGTGTTTCGCTAAATGGTGGAGCAACTGTTTCGGGTGATGTCTATCTAGATTCACTAAAACAAGACACAGTATCTATGAGTGGTGGAACCAAATTTAAAGATGGAAAAATATACGTTCCCAGTAAGGAAGCTGCTAATCATGCTTTAAACGCACCCAATCACCTTAAAGATTCAGTGCAAATTGTAGCTAGTCAATATCAAGTTCCGTGGTCAGATTATCAGCAATTAATTAATGCTTTTCCTTTGATACCATCCTATGCGTTTCTACCTAACCAAACAATTGGTGGACAGTATAATCGTTTTGAGGTTATAAAAAATGGAGATTTAAACATAAATAGTTGGCAAGCAGATGGCTATAATCTAGATTTGAAGCAGCATGTATCCTTTAACAATATTAATGTAACTAGTAACAACTCATTAAACATAGATACTAATAATAAAACAAGTGATATTGTCGTTAATAACTTAAATATTTCTCAAGGGAAAATTAGTCTTGTTGGTTCTGGAACAGTTAACCTTTATATTAAAAACGATTTTAGTCTTGGGGGAGGTACTAAGATAAATATGGATGGTGAAACTTCTCAATTAAATATTTATTTAGCAGGAACTAACAAATCGCTTAAGCTAAGTGGAAATCAAAAAATTAATGGTTCTTTATTTGCTCAAGACTCAAATTTAACTTTAACTGGTGGGGGCGGATTTCAAGGCTACATTCTCACTGGAGGGGATCAGGTAACTTTTGATGGCGGATCATTTTCGGAAATTTTTCTACTTGCTCCTAATGCAGAGATTAGCGCTTCTGGAGGAGCAAATATTTATGGAACGCTTATTGGAAAAAAATTAATAGGATCTGGTGGAACAAATGTCATTTTTCAGGCATTAAACATCGAAGATTTCCCTTTCGGATCAGATAATTCAAAACAAAAAATAATCACTCAAGAACCTTCCATTGAGCTAGATTAAAAAAAGAAATGAGGTATCACATGGTTACACGAAATAAACGTAAGCTCGGTGATGTGCTAAAAGAAGGCGGCTTAATTACTGAACAAGAAATTGTTCAGGTGCTTGAACATAAGAAACCAAGACAAAAACTTGGCGATGCCCTTGTGGAACAAGGCTATATTACCGAACGTCAGTTATTAGAAGTGCTAGAAATTCATTTAAAAATAAATAGCGTGTCTTTATATCGCTTTCCTATTGATTCCGATTTAATGGAACTCGTTCCTAAAGAATTTGCTAAAGAAAATACCTTATTACCGATTGAACAGCGGGAAAACATTCTAACTGTAGCGATGAATGATCCGCTTGATTACTATGCAATTGATTATTTAGAGCTTTCTACAGGATTCACGGTAAAACCGGTGATCGCTACGAAAGATGATATTCAACAAGCAATTAATAAATATTATGATGTGGAAAATGGTTATACGGATGAAGCGATTGAAGATGAAGATGCTCCTGCTATTCGTGTGTTAGATCAAATTTTGCAAACTGGTATCACTTTGAAAGCGAGTGATATCCATATTGATCCGGCGGAAACAAAATTGAATGTCAGGTATCGGGTGGATGGCATGCTTCGTACCGAAAAAACGGTACCGAAAAAATTACAAAATGCATTAATTGCGCGGGTGAAAATTCTATCTCAATTAAACATAACCGAAACCAGACTTCCGCAAGATGGGCGAATTCGTTTAATGATTGATACGAAACCTGTTGATTTGCGAATAGCTACGCTACCTACTGTGTATGGTGAAAAAATTGTTATACGTATTTTAGATCTAACCAATATTTTCAAAACATTAACGGAACTGGATTTTTCGGAAGATACGTTAGATCGGTATGGAAAGGTGATTAAGAAACCATCTGGTCTAGTACTGTTAACAGGCCCAACGGGTTCAGGGAAAACAACAACATTATACGGTTCGATTAATGAATTAAATCAAGAAGATGTCAACATTATTACGGTTGAAGATCCGGTTGAATATCAGTTAGAAGGGATCAATCAAGTACAAGTAAACAGTACAGTAGGCTTAACCTTTGCCAAAGGACTGCGCTCGATTCTGAGACAAGACCCCAACATTATCATGGTAGGGGAGATTCGAGATCGAGAAACTGCGGAGATTGCCATTCGATCTGCGTTAACTGGTCACCTTGTCTTTAGTACATTGCATACCAACAGTGCAATCGCCGCAATCCCACGTCTGTTTGATATGGAAATTGAACCATACCTGGTTGTTTCTGCATTATCGGCTGTTATGGCACAACGTCTAGTTAAGAAAGTCTGTCCAGATTGTAAAACCGCTCGTCCAATAACGGAAATGGAGAAAAAGATTGTTGCTAGCCGTGGGTTAGAGATGGATGAAGTGTATGAAGGTGTAGGCTGTGATAGTTGTCGACATACTGGTTATCGTGGACGTTTAGCGATTCATGAACTATTAGTGGTTGATGATAACGTGAAGAAATTGATGATGAATCATTCAGATATGTCAGAAATGAAGGTTTATTTACAAGATAACAATATGCGTTTTTTATTAGAGGATGGTTTATTTAAAGTTAAGCAAGGACTAACGACCATAGATGAAGTCTTACGAGTTGCAACAGAAGAGTAGGTGAATGAATTGACTTATAATCTAGAAGAATTATTAATAACAGCACATAAGAAAAATGCTTCTGATATCCATCTTACCGTAGGTTCTAAGCCAGTTTTTCGAATTGATGGAAGACTGCAACCTTATGGTGAGATGAAACTAGAACCTGAAGATACCGAACGAATGACACAAGAAATTTTAACAGAAGATATGTGGAATAGATTAATGGAAGAGAGAGAATTAGATTTATCTCATGGAATTAAGAGTATCTCACGCTTCCGGATGAACATTTACTTTCAACGTAATTGTCTTTCTTTAGCAATTCGAACAATTCCAACGAACATTCCATCGATTGACTCATTGGACCTACCTGAAGTATTAAAAGATATTGCGCAACTTTCCCAAGGGTTAGTATTAGTAACTGGACCAACTGGAAGTGGGAAAAGTACAACGTTAGCCTCGATGATTGATTTTATGAATCAATCAATGAACCGTCACATTATTACCTTAGAAGATCCGATTGAGTACTTGCATCAACATAACCAGTGTCTCGTTGATCAACGTGAGATCGGCTTTGACACAAGAGGTTTCCAAAACGGACTTCGCGCATGTTTGCGACAAGATCCAGATGTTATTTTAGTCGGTGAGATGCGAGATTTAGAAACCATCTCGACTGCTATCACAGCAGCAGAAACCGGTCATTTAGTATTGGGGACATTGCATACGACAGACGCTTCATCAACAATGGATCGAATCATTGATGTGTTTCCAGCGCATCAAAAAGGGCAAATTCGTATCCAGTTAGCGAACGTGCTGGAAGCGATTGTTTCGCAACGCTTGTTCCCATTAATGAAAGGATTCGGTCGAGTAGCAGCAACCGAAATACTGATTAATACGCCGGCAGTTAAGAATTTAATCCGATCAGAGAAAATGCACCAAATTCCGAATACGATGCAGACTTCAAAAGAATATGGTATGCACACCATGACCATGGACATTAATCGTTTGCTAAAACAAGGCATGATTAGTGAGAAACATGCAGCTGCCTATCTTAAAGAACTAAGTTATTAATTCTTTCTTGGGAAAGAAGGTGAAAAAGTGAAGTATTATGCTTATAAAGCAAAAGATAATCAAGGCAAGTTAATTAAAGGTCGAATAACAGGCGAAACAGAACAAGAAGCGATTCGACAGATCAAACTAAACGATTTGATTCTGTTTGAATTAAAAGAATTAAATCCATTGTTGTATCAAGATATTTATATTGGAAATCCAGTAAAAAATAAAGATTTTGTTATTTTTCTAAGGCAGTTTTCTACATTGATTGATGCAGGTATTACTTTAGTTGAAACAACAAAAATATTGGAAGAGCAAACCCAAAGTAAGCCATTAAAGAAAGCGTTGAAACAAATTCAATACTCATTAGAAGAAGGAACAAGTCTATCAGATGCCTTAGCTGAATTTCCAAGATTATTTCCTGAATTACTTATCAGTATGGTACAAGCAGGAGAAGTAAGTGGTAATTTAGATGAAATTATGAACCGTATGGCAAACTATTATGAAAAACAATATCAGCTGAAACAAAAAATAGTTACCGCATTAACCTATCCAATCGTAGTAGGTGTAATAGCAATTGTTATTACTGTCTTTTTATTAGCTGTTATTGTACCAGTATTTACGGATATGTTTTTGCAATTTGATCAAGAGATACCCGTATATACATCTATCGTTCTGCAGATCAGCGATGTTGTCCAAACTTTTTGGTGGCTCGTCTTACTTATTGTCATTCTAATAGCCGTAGGTATCCGATTGCTGAACCGCAATCCGAATATGGCGTATATGTTTGACACGATAAAATTACGTATGCCTATTTTCGGTTCATTTGTACAAAAAGCAATTTTATCACGTATGACTCAAACATTAAGTTCGCTATTAAATAGCTCTGTTCCAATTTTACAGGCAGTTAGTATTACTGAAAATGTGATTGGGAATCGAGTGATTAAACATGTATTGCGTAATGCTAGAGATTCATTGGAAAAAGGAGAGTCATTAGCCGAACCGATGCAAAATCATTGGGTGTTTCCCAAATTAATAACACAAATGATTCATGTAGGGGAGCGGACAGGTTCGATTGATGCGATGTTAAAGAAAGTTTCTGAATTCTATGAACAAGAATTAGATGAAAGCTCTGATAAATTAAAAGCATTAATAGAACCAATCATGATAATCTTTCTAGCTGTTATCGTAGGAGCAATCGTGCTAGCAATTGTTATTCCAATGTTCAGCTTATTTGAATCAATCTAAATAGGAAATACTTCCATGGTGAAAAAGTTGTAGACAATTAACAGAGATATAGTATAATAGTAGTGTATAAAAGCTAGGAGCGAGGAAAATCTATCTATATTTGGGCACTTGGATAGATCGGAGCTAGTAGTGCAACCGACTGACACATTTAATAAAGTGGAGGGGTTAACATGTTAAACAAAATGAAAAAATTGTTTCGCAATGAGAAAGGTTTCACACTAGTTGAACTTTTAGCAGTTATTGTTATTTTAGGTATTATCGTTGCAATTGCAGTACCGGCTATAGGGAATATTACAGATGGTGCTAAAGATGATGCGGCCAAAGCACAAGATGAATTAGTATTAGATGCAGCGCGTTTAGCGGATGTAGAGGGTAATTTTTCTAACGGTATGACAGTTACTGAGTTAAAAGAAGCTGGATATTTAGAAGACTTAAACTTAGAGGAATTAGACAGAACTAGCTTTAGCGCAGATTCACCAGTATATAGAAAAGCGGATTCTGGTGGATACACTTTTGAAGAAAGTGAAAAAGCAGCTAATTAATTAAAATCATATCATAATAAAAAGAGATCTCATACTCCATATGAGATCTCTATACATATATAGGAGTAAATAATGGAATTATACATGATTATCGTCTTTTTTGTTTTTGGAAGTGTTTTTGGATCTTTCTTTAATGTAGTTGGGATGCGGATCCCGAACCATACTTTTTTTGATTCCGATCGTTCCTATTGTCCTAATTGTAAAAAACAATTAACTTGGATAGAGTTAATTCCAATCCTATCATATGTCTTTCAACTGGGGCGTTGTAAAGGGTGTAAGCAGAAAATTTCTGTATTATATCCGATCATTGAATTGTTTACAGGAGTGTTATTTGCACTTAGCTATGCACGCTTAGGGTTGCAATTTGAGTTAATAATTGCGCTTCTACTTTCTTCCATGTGTGCTATTATTTTAGTATCTGATATCAGGTATATGATTATCCCCAATAAAATACTGCTGTTTTTCTTGCCACTGTTTATTTTGCTTCGTGCGATAAATCCCCCTCACCCGTGGTGGTCTCCACTCGCTGGTGCACTAATTGGTTTTGTGGTAGTTTTTGTGATCATTTTAGTAAGTAAAGGTGGCATGGGTGCTGGTGATATGAAGCTATTAGCTGTATTAGGTATCGTACTAGGTTACAAAGGTATCCTATTGACCTTTTTTCTTGCTACCTTACTCGGAGCGATAATCACTCTTATCTTATTACTACTAAAAAAAGTGCAACGAAAGACGCCAGTACCATTTGGGCCATTCATCTGTATGGCTGCATGTGTTACCTATTTTTTTGGCTATGATATAATTACCTGGTATACGACATCATTTTTCTAAGGATGGATTATTATGCAATTTTTCACGAAAGACACCGTTAATCTAATGCTAACGGACACAGTGCTCCGCTACCTTCATGAAGATAAAAAAGGTATGGATTACGGGGAAATCGAACTAGAGCCGGGTTTAATAGAAGATGGCAAGATCATCGATAAAGTCACCTTATTAGGTATGGTTCGAGCATTAATAAATGATAAAAAGTGGAAACGAAAAAATATTGCTATCTGCGTACCAGATGCATTCGTAACTTTACGTGAAGAAACCGTTCCGATGCAGTTGACGCAAGAAGAGATAAAGAAATATATTTATTTTGAATTGAATAATAGTATACGTCTCCCATTTAAGGATCCGGTAATTGATTTTGCTTCTATTGAAGAAACGGATGAAGGTAGAAGGATTTTACTATTTGCTTATCCAAAAGAACGACTACAATCTTATATTGCGTTATTTGAAGAGGCTAATTGCAAATTAACGGTTGCTGATCTATCTTTCTTATCAGTGTACCGTGTCTTCAAGCAGTTTGAGCTAACTAGGGAAAATGAGCATCTTTTATTAGTGCAGTGGAGAAAAACTGATCTTGTGTTAACAGTGTTTCATGCTAATCGGCCGATATTTAACCGTCATATTCATCTTTCTAGATTTGATTTTGTGGAATCCATTGAGACAACTGATGAATTTTTTCAAGATGTAATCGAAGAACAATTTATTACCATTGAACGTTTCTTGGATTTTTATCAGTATTCTATTATGAATAATGAAGCACAAATTAATAGTATATTACTAACAGGAGATTTTCCGAATTTACCTTATGTAAATAAAGCGCTAAATGAACGATTTAATCTTCCTGTTCAGACGCTTGATTCTTATCATGAGCTACCTGCAAAATATGCAGAATTATCTGGTTTGAGCTTAAAAAGTCAGTAGAACACATTGTGAGCGAAGGAGATAACAGCATGATAGAGATTAATTTAATTGAAAAGAAAAAAAGTGACGCGTCTCCATATCTTTTGGCTGGTATTAGTTTGTTGCTTATCGCGCTAATTAGTGTTAGTTTCTTGATCTACCATGCGCACTTAGAAAATAAACAAAATGCGTTACTTGAAACGAAAGCTGAGAATAGGCTTTTATTAACTGAGATTAATCAACAAAATCAAGTATTCCAGCAAGTAGATACGTTAGAAAATCAAATTAATCAATTAGGGGAAGTTATTTATCCTAGTACGTTTCTGGTTAATCAAATTAATAGCGTGGTGCCGGAGCAAAGCTTTATAGAGAATTATGCATTTACTATTGCGGAAGGATTGCGGGTAAGTATTCGCACAAATTCGATTAGTGATGGAGCAGCATTTGCACGTTCAATGCAAGCATTACCTTTTATTGGCCAATCTAGTCTAGTTAGCATGGAAAATAAAAATGAATCCTATCTTACTGTATTTACGTTTACAGTTGATAAACAGTCTTTAATAGAGGAAGTTGATTAATATGAATTTGGAATGGAATAGAAAACATTCAATCGCACTTATCCTTATTTTACTTATTGCGCTTATTGTTGGATTATACGGATATTCTCAATTTATTCATACTGATCAAGCACAAGTAAATCAACTTAAAAAAGAAATAGCTATACAAAGAGAAGTGATTAATAATGCGAATGAAAATCAAGAAGCTCTTAACGAAGCCAACGAACGATCGAAAAAATTGCACAGTCAGCTACCAATTGCCACATCAGTTGATACATTACTACTTGAATTAGAAGCAATCGAAGGAACTTCTAATGTTAACCTACTGAATATAAACACAGGTGAAGCACGCACGCTTCCAGAAAACTATCCTAGCTTGCAATCAGCAGACTTTCAAATTGGTTTTAGTGCTGACAGTTATGTAAATATGGAAAAGTTTATTCGTGCCTTAAATGATGCAAAACAACTACTAGAGATTACACAATTAGAATATACCCAAGCGAGTGAAGGCGAAGGAATTGAAGCTACAGTTACAATCTCTGCTTTTGAATCCGCTCCCCAGCAAGAAATGAAACAATCAGCAGAATAACAACTTTTTTAAGAGTGATGCATATGGCATCACTTTTTTTAGTATCTCACTTTAACGAAACATAATTTTGTAGAAAAATAGCATACCGCAATAGACACGTCTCGCCTTTCTTTTTAACCCGATTGTGATAGAGTATCGATCAATAGGAAAAGTAGAAATGGAGCGGATTTGATGGATAATAAGAAAAAAGTCATTGTCAAATTGAATAATAGAACGTTAAATAAAAGCAACGATTCAGATGAAACGGATGCGTCTTCACAAAAATGGTTTCACGAACAAGCTGCATCTATCGACTCCCAAGAAGAACCAGATATATATGAGCGTAGAGAATCGACGTATACTAACGTTGCAAATAAAAAGAATAACCAGTTAAAGTTAACTATATTAACAGTCATCGTTGCTATTATTGTTGGCATTAGTTTTGGGTTCATTGTGTTAAAAATGTTTGTCGAAATGAAAGATCCTAGTATAAATGCTACAAATCAACAGCTAACAGAAACGGAGGTAAGTTCAGATCAAGTGGAAGAAAAGAGTGGGCAAACAACAAATGATGAAATACAACAAACAATTACAATAAATGCTATGAGTGCTTATGTCGTTCAAGCAGGCGTATTTTCCACTGCGGCACAAGCGGATGAATGGAAAAAAAAGCTCAGCGATGCCGGGTATCAAGCTTTTTCCTGGAACACGGATGAAGGAGTGCGGTTATTTACTAACCTATTTACAACCGAGTCAGAAGCTGATCAATTAGTCGCTGCAATGTCGGAAAAAGGACTTGAAGGATACGCAAGAGAGTGGAGGACAGAAGAAAGAGAGGCAAGTATAAACGCAAATGTAGAAGAGTGGTTGGGCGTATTCTCTAGTTTATGGAATACTACCGTCACTAGCATAACAGATGAACAAGCTTTATATAAAGAAGCGGAAGCGTGGAAAGCTTGGCTAGAATCAGCACCAAAAGAGTCACCAGATTCGCTTCATTCATTCAATAAATCGGCCCAAAACCTCTTAGTCGCATTAGAGGAAAAACAAGCAGTGCCAACTATTCATATAAATCTTTTTGAAGTATGGTATTACTATAGCCAATTATAATTTGTTTCAATGTGACAAAATTACTAATCACCCTATTATTGTTCATCGATTTCTCATCAATCCAACTGTGAAATTGCAGAATAGCCAACAAAATAGCATTGTAGTTAATATTTAGCTAGTTGTTTTTTGATTCGCATCTTCGTAAACTAGTTACATTATTCAAACTGAATGAGGTGAAAGTAGTGACAAATCTACACGTTATGATGAAAAATGTACCTAGAGAAGATCGCCCGAGAGAAAGGCTGGCTAAATTAGGCGCAGCACATGTCTCAAATCAAGAGTTACTCGCTATTTTATTAGGAACTGGAACAAGGGATGAATCTGTCCAATCTTTGGCTGAACGTGTGCTAATGCATTTTGAAGGGATACGCTTATTACAAGATTGTACGCTTGAAGAATTAACCGCAATTAAAGGGATTGGAAACGTCAAAGCTGTTACACTTTTAGCTGCTGTGGAACTTGGAAAACGTATCAATCAATTAAAGCCACAAGATCGTTATTGTATCCGTAGTCCAGAAGATGGAGCCGATTTTGTGATGGAAGAGATGCGTTTGTTAAAACAAGAACATTTTGTTTGTTTGTTTCTAAATACAAAAAATCAAGTTATCCATCGTCAGACTATTTTTATCGGAAGTTTGAATGCCTCCATTGTACACCTTCGCTTTATAGGTACTGATATATCAATGTTTTCCGATTCGGAATAGCCTGGAGTGACGAAAAAGTGACCAACGTTAAAATAAATGTTCAAAAACATTAGCACTTTCTTTATGCTGATCCTCTTCTAAGTGAGAATAAAGGTCTAGCGTTATACCAATATTAGCGTGTCCTAGTCTTTCTTGTATGACTTTAAAGTTAATGCCTTTCTTAACCATTAAAGATGCACAAGAGTGGCGCAATTGATGAAAGGATATATTTTTTAAGTCATACCTTTTTTTAATCTTATCCCATTGGTTTCGCATTGTATTTAAGTGAGTAGGGTAACCATCTTCTCTTACCAGTAATAAATTAATCATCTCGTCATTTTCGTCATATATTCCACGCCATAAATTACCCATTTGCATACGTCTTGCTTTAAACTGCAGATGATATTTGTCCAATTCATCCATAAATTCTTTTGGAAAATATACGGTTCGTGGTTTTTTGTTTTTTACTGGTGCTAGATAAAATTGTTTTGAATGCTTATCATATCTTAATTGCTTGTCGATATAGATAGAATTATTATCATAATTAATTGATTCTTCACGTATCCCTAGTATCTCTCCTCTTCTTAAACCTCCTATAGCGGCTAATTTTATCATAATTCTGTGCTTGGGATAACAATCATTCAGTACAGTAAAGAGATGGTTTAATTCTTGTTCGTTGTAAAAGTCTACTTTTCTCTTATCTCTTTTTGGTTCTTTGATACCGGCTGTCGGATTGCTGCTAATTACATCCCATTCAAACGCACGAGCAAAAATACTTTTTAATAAAAGATACTTATTAGGAATAAGCGGCTTATTTTCTGCTTGTTCATTAGCTAGGTACTCTACAATATGATATTTTTTTATGTCCTTTAATTTCATTTCTCCAAAGTGATTTAAAATGCCACAGTCGTTTAATAAATACTCATAGGACTCTTTGCTAGTTAACGTCAAATTTGGCTTAACGTGATTTTTTATCCAACGCTCCACAAAACTTTTAAAACTAATTTTGTCGATTGGTTCATCTTTTTCATTAAAACACTTAATTTCAAAATCACGTATTTTTTTATTTAAGTCTCTCTGACTCCTAGCTGAAACCGTTTTTGTTCTTCTTTTTCGTTTTCCTCGATCGTCGTAACCAAGCTCTACATAAATTTTAAACTTTCCAAAGCCTAAATCATCATAACTTGCCATAACCTTCATCTCCTTGTAAGAATACACGTTCTAATTTTTTACACGGCATCAAAATAATTCATATACCCCAAGTGGATCCAGCATAAGATAAGTAAAATCGTCTATTTTTATTTCTCTTCCATACTTTTCGCGAAAGTATTTAATACTCTCCTTCAAAAATTCCTCTGTCACGTTTAAGTACTCTGCAATTTCATATCTTGACCTACAACCATTCTTATATGCTTTTATAAACAATTCTGGTGGCGTTAGCTTTTGATGGGCCCATTTTCTAGCAAGCTTCTCTTGTTTCACGTTAAATATTTTGGATTGATCTAGAATATCTCCAACGGTCATATGATGATGACCCAATTCTTCTGCTAATACGCAAGCTTTTTCTGTTTGTGTTTTAATCCGCTTGTTAATCCAGATCACATTGTCACTATAGAGACCTTTTATTTTTCCTTTCATGTGATGTTCTTGAACGTCTATATGTAGTTTTGCAGCTTCTAACTGTAAGCATTCATACATAAATATCCCCCTAGTTATTATCGCGTTTTGAGCGCAGGTACTCTTTAAATCTCTTTATTTCTTCTAATTCATCTTCAGACCAATCTTCACCATCATGATGCGCAGCTATTGTATATTGACCTTTATCTTCTTTAACGCGATCTAATCCACTATCTTCTATAAGTTGACTTTTCTTAATATTGAAGTGGTCTGCTATTTTTTGAATAGCACCCATCCTAGGAGTCTTTTCTCCTTTTTCCCAAGTAGAAACTGCTTTATCAGATACACCTGCAATTTCGCCTAATTCTTGTTGTGTAAGATCATATCTATCTCGTAATAATTTCAAATTTTCACTAATTCCCATTGTTATCTCCCTTTTTTTACAAATTCTATTATAAGTAGATTATATATAAGAAGTTGAATAAATTCAACACTAAAAGTAGAAAAACACAGCCATTTTGTTGTGACATTCTACTTTTAGTAGATTAGTATTGACTTATAAAACAAAAACGAGGTGATAACAATATGGGGTTGACAGTAAAACAGGCTCGACAATTTAGTGAGTTGAGTCAAGCGGAAATGGCGATAAATCTTGGTGTCCACCGCCAAACATACATGAAATGGGAGCAATGCCCCGATGCAATGCCGTTAGGTAAAGCTAAAGAGTTCTGTACAATTACAGGTATTTCAATTGATGAAATTTTTTTTAAAAAACACTCTACTTTAAGTAGATAAATTAAAAGCGGATTTAGTTCATGCAAAACATAATATTTCCAGAAACAGCTAAAAGACAGACAGGAGGTGTAGGAATGAGAAATGTAAGGGGAGCAAAAGCATTATCAAGATACCTTGATACTCAGGGGGTACCAATCAGTGAGTCAACAATATTTTCACTATTAAGGCAAGGCAAGATACCGCATCAGCGACCATCACCAAGAATTCTTGTTTTTAATCTAGATGCTATTGATGAGTGGTTAGGAAATAAATGAAAGGAACGTGAGTCAGAATGATTTATTACCAAGATCTTATTGATCGTATGGATGGTTACAGAATTGGAACAACAGTAGTAGAAAATGGTGAAGCATATTTAGCAACTGAAGATGGTCGAGTTGACTTGAATACTTATAGTCAAATTGAAATTCAAACCTATGATGATAACGGTATTAAGTATCATGAGATAACTTATGAGGAAATGTTACATGAAAAAACACCTGAAGGCTGGCCACTATTTGCTGGCTTCTACGCAAGAGTTAAAGGAGGAGAACAATGATAACAAAAACAAATGATCTTAATCAATTTTGTAATCGTTTCGAAGAGATCAAACAAGTTCAAGACAACACCCTTAAAGCAATTAGACTATCAGCACTCACGACAGATATGGAAAATGTTTATGATATCCCACGTACCGGCCAGTTAAGAATAGCCGCGTTTAAGCAAGCTTATCCAGAAGTGATGTCTCTGTATAAAGAAATTAGTCAAGAAAGGGTGATCTGATGGCAACGGTAACGATGATTGTTTTCATTACTGCAGCAGTATTGATAACTGTGACAAATTTAATTCTTGCTCGTAAGGCTGACAAAATAGCTGAGTACGAAAAAGCGGATCGAGGTGACGTAGATTGAAACTAAGTGATTATTTTACAAAGTCTAATGAATATCGAGCTAACACTTTGATGCAACAGCACGAACACTATTTGAATCTAGCAAAAATCGAAAGAGATGAGGGGAACTTTGATAAGTCTTTATTGTATAGCAACCATGCTACGGCTATAACAATGGAACTTAAAAGAATGCATAAACAAAAGTTAAGCACAGATGAAGCTATAAAATTACTTGAACAAAATAAGCAAGGTTTATGTAGTGGTTTATTTAATGAAAGGTGGCGATAAAAGTTGGTCAATCAACAAAGGGATTACCTAATAGATAAAGATAAATACGGAAATGACTTTTTTGGGAATGAAGTATTTTGTGGCGATGAAATTTATATTTATGAAGAGGAATTTTGGTTAGTTGATTCATTATCTGGTAATGAAAAGACGCTTTTAGATTTAATTAACGCAAAAAAGATCCGTGCTACCAACACGAATCTATAAACAAACTATATAAACCAATTATAGCATGAAGGGTAGGTAAGGGGAAATGGTAGAACCAATAATTAACTTAAATACATTAGCGGATGGGGCATTTGCTGAACGCATTAATTATGAATTAAAAAACTTACTTCAAAACATCGCAGACCCTAATACGGATGCTCAAAAAAAGCGGAAGTTGCAAGTTACTTTAACTCTAGAGGCTAATGAGAATAGGGAACTAGCTGATGTAAATATTGATGTGAAAGCAACTCCTGCTCCAAGAAAGAGTATCGGATCAACACTTATTCTAGATCGAGACGAAGCAGGATATGCCACTGCAGCTGAATTAAAGAGTGGTATTAAAGATCAGACCTATTTTGATCCAGAATCTTATGAAGTAAAAGACGACAGAGGACAAAATGTTGTAGATCTTCAAAAACAAGGAGGAAGTAAATAATGATCAAAGAAGCATTGGAATACTTAGTGAAGTTGGGTAACAAGGATGTTGTTGAGGTTAATGGTCAAGCATATGCAACAGGTTCTATGAATCTATTAGAAAGCCCTTCTGCAAGAACAATAGATGTTCGATCGCTGTCAGGTTTAATTGATTACTTAAAGTCAAATTTTGATGAACTAGACAATGTGCTGATTCAAATAGAAAGTGCAACATCGGTTGTGGCTTATTCAACTCTTAATGATGATTATAATCGACAAAAATGGATAAGAGCTTCCGCTTTGTTACCGGATTTTCGATTTGATTCATTTTACGATTCAGAAAGTTTCAATATTAAATTACAGTCATGTTTTCTAGACAATGATGATCGAAAAATCATGTTACAAGTTGTAGGCAATATTAGAGAAGAAGCGGTTCAAACTTTTGGTGATGATGGAGTGAGTCAATCTGTTGTAGCACGAACTGGTATTGCACAAGTTGGCGATGTAAAAGTACCTAACCCAGTTATGTTATCACCTTACCGTACCTTTGTTGAAATCGATCAACCAGAAAGCAATTTTGTTTTTCGAATGAAGGAAGGGGCAAAATGTGCGCTATTTGAAGCAGATAGTGGGGCTTGGGAGTTAGAAGCTATGGATAATATAAAAGATCATCTTATGAGAGAGTTACAAGATTTAATTGATTCGGGTGACGTTCACATTATCTCTTAACAAATACATAGGTACTGCTTTTAAGCGGTACCTATTAATCTATAACAACGAGGTGAAGATATGAACCAACTGATGAAGATGTTTGAAGGTAATGAGTTAAGAATACTCACGAAAGAAAATGAATTGTGGTTCATTGCTAAGGATGTTTGCACCATTTTGAATATTACCAAATATCGTGATGCTGTTTCTAGATTAGATGATGATGAAAGGGAGCCGGTACAAGTGGACACCCTTGGAGGAAAACAATCAATGATAGCAGTTAATGAATTTGGTCTTTATAACTTAGTTTTATCAAGTCGAAAACCTGAGGCAAAGCAATTTAAACGATGGGTAACCCATGAAGTTATTCCTTCGATTCGAAAGTCAGGTAAATATGAATTAGGTACCGCTTCTTATACAATTGAAGATCCAATAAAACGAGCAGAGCGCTGGATTGAAGAGCAAAAAGAAAAGTTAATGTTAGAACAGCGTGTTCAGGAATATGAACCAAAGGTGAATTACGTAGATAAAATACTTGCTTCTAAAGATGCTGTTAATATAACACAAATATCCAAAGATTATGGTCTAAGCGGTAAAAAGCTGAATGATCTTCTTCATGAAGCGGGGGTTCAGTACAAGATGAATGGCCAATGGCTTTTATATGGTAAGCACCAAGGAAAAGGTTATACGAAATCTAAGACAACAGAGTATAACAAAAAAGATGGGACCACTGGTGTTAAATTACATACCAGGTGGACCCAAAAAGGACGTTTATTTATTCACGAGATCTTAAAGTCTCGCGGTATCTATCCATTATTAGATAGATCTGCTTAAAACAAACGTAGGATGGTGCTGCAACACTGTCCTACACCTACCTATTATACATCACATAAGAAAAGGTGGTCTACATGGCTAAATTTAGAATGATACAAACAGATTTCTGGAGTGACCCTAAGATTGTTGAAGAATTTACTCCTGAAGATAAATATTTCTTTTTATACTTATTAACTAACCCAAAGACAACGCAGATAGGCATTTATGTAATTACTAAGAAACATATTGCTTTCGATACAGGTTATTCAATTGAAAGTGTAAACGCGATTATGGATCGTTTCATCAATCATCATAAAGTCATTTCTTACAATGACGAAACACGAGAAATAGCCATAAAGAATTGGGGCAGATACAACCTTAATAAAGGCGGAAAACCCGTTGAAGATTGTGTCCGATCTGAATTAAAAGAAGTAAAAGATACTAGTTTAATTACTTATGTTGGAGAACGCATTCAAAAAAAGGAAATAAAAGCGTTGTACGATTCGTATAACGTATCGTCGCACGATACGGATAACGATACGTCTAGCGAACCGTCACACGATACGTCCAACGTTTCGCAACATAGCAAAAATGAAGAAACCAGTCATATCAATGCTTCTTACGATACGTCTAACGACTCGTTAACGATAAGTGGACAAAATAAAGAAGAAGAAGAAGAAAAAGAAGAATATAAAGAAAAACAACAACAACAAGAAATAGAAAATATAAAAGATAGTGGTGGTAGTGGTATTGATGACCCTGGGTTTAAAGAAATACTTGATTTCTACCGCGATAATCTTCAAAAGGCAATTACAGAAACACCTTTTAATTATGAATTGCTTAGTAAATTTTACGCTGAGTGGGGCAAAGATTTGATGTTGGCAGCATTAAAACTAGCAGCTAAAAAAGAGGCCAAAGGTGTAGCTTTTATCGAAGCGGTTTTTAATAATTGGCGTACTTACGGTGTTAAGACTTTGGAGGATGCTCGTCGTTATAACGAACAGATGCTTAAAAGCAGAAAAGGCTATTCCAATTATAAAGTTGAGGATGTACCGAACTGGTACCTTGAACAGAAAAAGAAAAGCGAAGAAAAAGCGAAACAAGCGGCTACTGTATCATCAGAATCGCTTGAAGAGAAGCAAGATGTTAGTCAGCTATTAAATCAATATAACAAGAAAAAAGGTTCTAGGAGCAAATCTTCATAAACTAAATTCAAGGATTTACAAATTAAATTATAAGAAGGTGCTGCAAGTGAGTACATGTGTCGAGTGCAAGAAACAACCAGCGCATCATTGGGGCAGTCATCTATGTTGGGAATGCTATAGAAAATTATTTAAAGCAACGATCGAGGAAGATAGGCATGACGGTAAACCTAAGTAATGAATTTCATCCGTATTCCAAGGAGAAACAGCTTGGGTTAAAAACAAAAAAGAAGCTGAAAGCACCTAAAAATAAAAACTTTACTCAAGCTATTAAACTAGCAATCTTCAAACGCGATGGATATCGATGTGTAAAGTGTGGCAGTCATAAGATAGAATCGGTACCACATCATATTATTTATAAAAGTAAGGGTGGTTTAGGTACCAAACGGAATGGAGCAACTGTGTGCCGATTGTGCCATGATTGGGCGCATCATAAATGCCTTGGACCATATGGTGAGCCAAGTAAACAAGGTCGTAAATGGTTTGAATATTGGCAGGAAGCAAAGCTTGATGAAAAAGGTGATCTTTTATGACAAAACTATATGTACAAGAACACCATCAGGAAACTCCCGATGGTGATGTAATTACTACCATCAAGACATATAAATCAAAGCCTACACATTATAGCTATATTATTTTTATCTGAGTAAGGAGCATTAAAATGATGAATCGAGTAGTACTAGTAGGACGATTAACGAAAGATCCAAATTTACGATATACACCTAATGGCATCGCTGTAGCTAACTTTACTATTGCAGTAAATAGACCTTTTTCCAGTCAACAAGGTAATCATGAAGCGGATTTTGTTAACTGTGTAATCTGGAGAAGACCAGCTGAGAACTTAGCAAACTTTATGAACAAAGGAAATTTAATTGGCGTTGATGGGCGCATCCAAACAAGAAATTTTGAAGGCCAAGACGGAAAAATGGTTTTTGTCACGGAAGTATTAGCTGGATCCGTTCAATTCTTAGAATCAAAGAATAAAATATCCTCTTCAAATCAAGATGATAAAAAAACTGGTGATAATAATCCGCTTGTAGAGCAAGGAGAGCCTATTGATATTAGTGACGATGATTTACCGTTTTGAACAGTGGTAACACTATTAGATACAAAATGTGAAGTAAGGAAGGAGGATTAAAATGGAGACTTATTCAGTAGAACAAGCTTCTCGCAATGCTCTTAACTGGTGCGAAAATAATAAAGGTTGGGCGAGAATTTGTGATATTGAAAATGTAGATTCACTTTACAAAAATTGGGCGGAATTATCTGAAAAAGAAAAGAGTTACTGGGTAAAGCAATTCGGACAATATGATGCTGAAAGTGCTTGGATAGAATTTGGAAAAAGCCCTTGTAAGGTTCCTTATGGGTTTATAACTGGAAAAGGGGATTTCTACAGAAATATTTTAGATGTTCCATTACACCATAATTTAATGACAGTCTACAAAGTTAGCTAAGTCAAACTCCGATTAAAATTTGTCACTAAAATGAGGAATGATTTGTCTATGGAGAAAGTCAACCAAAAAATCGTAGAGAACAAAACTGAGGTTATTCGATATCAAAAAATAATTGATAAATTAACTCAGGAAGATAAAGTAGACAAAATCTATTTGTTATCAAAGCAATTAATATTTATTGGCCGACTATCCACGATATATTATGAAATTAACAAACAGCTATATATTAAGCGGAAATTAATACATAGCGAAGAGTATATAAAAGCAAAAGGTAATAAGTCTGCTGCAGCCGATTTAGCTGTTGCAGACATAAGAAGAAAAGAAATCGAAGCGGATATACAATATAAGCGTTGGAATACTGCTTTTAAAACAACTGTTGAAGAAATCAATGCTCTTAAATATAAAGTTCGAATAGATCTTGCAGATGGTAGTAACAATAGCGTCTTTTAAAAAAGAGACCTGTAACTCAAGTCTCTATAACAAAATAAGAGATACCAAGTAAATTAGATTACTGGAGGTATCTCGATTTATCAAATAAACACACTAAGGATTGCTTAGTTAGTTGAGTTAAACCAAGTTTCTATATTGTCTCTTAAAGGTTCTATTAAGTTCCAAAAGGAATCTATATTTGACACTATGATAATAAGAATCATAACAAGAATAAAAGTGCTCATATCTTTTAAACTACGTTCATTATGTACTTTTCGTTTTGTTATTAATAAAACGGTGAAGTAATAAATTATACCTAGATTAACTAAGACACGTCCTATTACATTATTAGCAGTTAACGTATCATTATAAAGTAGATTCCAAACAAATTTAATGTTGTAAGTTATGGAATTTAATAATGTTTGTAAAGAATCAAATTGCATTGGTTGTATTTGGACAATTACAGCTTCTACGGACTTAGGGATAAATAAAAGACTAAAAATAATAGCAATATAAGTGATATTTTTAAAAGCCCATTGAATTTTAGCCTTATGATTTTCAAAAGGAATTTTAGTGTCCTTGTATATAGTAATACTAAGAATCAATAATCCAATCATAGAAATGAACTCATAAGTTAAAGAATAGAAGCTTAGTATAATGCTAATTATTAAGAACGCCAAGCCCACTCTGAGAGCTGCAGTTTCAAATCCATCATCGTTATTATTATGATAAGGAGGTTTATTGATTGTAGTGGATGCATCGATATAAATGTCATCTCCATTCACAAATTTTTGTTGGACTAATATAGAAGTCTTTGGTTTAATAAACTCCTTTGTAATCTGTATTATTGTAAAAATTGCAGCTACTGTAGTAATTATTGTGTTTAATAGGTTTATATTCAATATAATAGTCTCCTTTTAGTTTTAATAATTATATCGGTAAATATACCCATTTGTTTAGGAAGGTAGGTAATTATCATATATAAAGGATACTAAAGGGCAATGGGAAGCATGCAGCATCCAAATTTAAAGATGGTGCAAAAATATTACCCTATCATATAGCAATACATTATGGTTGATATTTATGATAAGTATGAAGCGGAGCTCTTATTTGAATATTGTGGAAGATTAAAAGGTAGGTGAGCATGTGTACGAATGGTTACAAGACTATCAAAAGATAGAAGAAGAAATAATTTACTTAGACTTCGAGCTTACCAGAAATAAAAAAGAATTAGATAGATGGATAAAAGGCGATTTAGAAAATATTAAATTAAACGATCAGTCAAAAGCAGCTAAACTAGAAGAGGTAATAGAGAATGTAGAATATGAATTAGCGCATAAGATGAACGATCTGTATGATGCAAAAAAACTTATTAGCATGTTCAAAGGATTGGAAAACCGCATCCTTTATAAAAAATACGTAGAAGGAAAAACGTTAGCGCTAATCGCTCATGAAATGAATTACAGTTCAAACTACATTTATAATAAGCATGCTCAGATTATGAAAATGATAGATTTTGCACTTCACATTAATTTAACATGAATAAATGCGATAGAAACTATTGAAAAAATGAATTATAGTAATAGTATAGAAAACTTTACAAGTACAATTTATACTTTAATGTGCTGTTAGGTAGCAACATAAACCTAGGGTAGTACAATTTAAATTTAAAGGCAGGGGTTTGGATGCAAGAAATTATCGCATTGATTATTTTCACTGTACCAGGATTAATAACGTATTTCTGGATAAATTTATTTGGGATAACTCCGAGTTCTAAAAAGAATAATGGTGAAATGGCAGTCATTAGTATTTTATTGTGGATCCCAATCATATGTATTATCCTTGCAATCTATAATATACTAGCATTTGCTTCACGCTGGGAAGCTCTTCATCCAAGCTTTGATATACCAATTTTAAAGAAAGAATGGAGTTATGTTGATAATTTAACAGATTTAATGACGTTGTCGGGGAATATATGGTTTATTTTATTTTATACTCTATTGACAGTAATAGTTAGTTTCTTTTTAGCTAGATTCATTTCGAAAGATCTTTATAAAAAACTGATTGATCAAGTGAACAAGGTAAGAACAAATAATAAAATAGCGTCATTAGGAGCGCATTCAACAGTATGGGATTCAATGTTTCTGAATAATCAAGGGCAAGTAGTTGAGTTGAAAAGAGAAGGACAAGAAAAATCTATAAAAGGATTTTTAATAAGAGTACCTCGAGCACATGAAACTGGACATGCAATTGTACTCGAGGCTGTAGAACATTGGGCAAATGTAATGGATTATTACGATGTTGAAATTGAACAAACTTATGTAGACTTAGATAATGGTGTAATTATAAATGTCTACAATTTAAATCGTGCTCTGGAGGCACAAAAAAAGTTTAACGAAAGATTTCCAGATGGAATTACTTCTTAGGTTTTACTGGTCTTGATGGTTTACTAGTATAAGATGGTTTGTCGGCAGAATGTTTAATGTGTTTTGATGGTAAACCACTTGGTTTCTCTATTGGTTTACTACTGGGTCTTTTCTCCATTTCATCACCTCCTTTTTATAACATTTCTATAAATGATTAAATCTTCCTGCTACTTTTGCAGGAATTTACTTATTTTTGTCGAAATGATTGATGAGAAGGAGGAGATATAAGTGAAAAAGGTAGTTCTGTCTAAAATGTTAAAAGAATTGGATGAAAATAACGATATTAAAATGTCCAATTATGATTTAGATAAAGAAAAATTCGGTAGTTATGTGGAAATTCTGCGGGATGAAAAATTAGCAGAAAATATCACTGTGCAAAGAGGAGGGCAAGAAAATAAGGTTTTAGTTCTACTAACCAGAGGTGGAAGAGTAACACTAAAAGGTTACGAATTTATAGAAAATAATCCGTTTGACCATAAAGCACCTAATAATATTGATAGAAGAAAACTAAGGTATAGTATTCTTAAAGAGTTAGATAAAGGTAATGACATCTCAAAGGAATTATATGGATTAGATTCAGAAACTTTTATTTTTTTTGTAAATGAACTCAAAGAAGATGGTTATATTACTAATGTCACTATTGACTTTTCGGGTTCGTTTGTTGGTAGCCCAAGACTTACTCCTGAAGGAGAAAAATATGTTGATGAACACTCTAAAATGAAAACCGTTTACGGTTTAGTAAAAGAATTAAGAGATTGGGTTAAATTATAGACATCTCATAACGAGGTGGCTTTTCTTCTGGCAAAACAATCCAATAACTGATAAAATTCCATGTAACATACATAGGGGGTTATCGTTTGAAAAAGCTATTATTGTTTTTAGCAGTTATACTTTTATTAATAAGTGCATGTGGAAATGGTATCGATGAAAATGTAGATGAGAATATTGCAAAAGATACAATGCAATCTATAGAAATAGTAAAAGACGCAATTAATAACAATACAGTAGTTGAAGATCTACCAGATGAAGATTTAAGAATTATGTCAAAATACAAAGATAAATATGAACAGGATGATAGTCTGAATGGAGTTGATGAACAGATTATCGCTTTTGGCATAACTGTAGTTTCAAAATACGCAAGAAGTAGCTTGCTGCAGTCAGAAGTTGATAAAATTGCAGAGGATATTGAAGTTACTGAGAAAATGATAAGTACAGGTGAACCAAAATTTGAAGATTTTTAGACATCTCATAACGAGGTGTCTTTTTATTATGCATAAAAGGAGATTAAACTTTTTTAAATTTAAACCGATATAAGTTAGAAGAATAGGAGGAAAAACATGACAAAAAAAATTATACGTCTAACAATCATTATATTAGCTGTTTTATTTCTTTGTTTATCAAATACTTATGCTGAAACCTCAGAAACTGAAAATTTGATTCCAGTATTAACATCTAATACAGAACCAACTGGTGAGGCTAGTTCAAGTACTATATGGAGTAATAGACATCAACCCTACAATGCTTTTAATCAGTCCAATGATGACTATGGTTGGGTTACTGCTGAAGGAGAGAAGACAGGGTGGCTTTCCTATGAATTTGAACAACCTAAAGTAGTTAACAAGTACATAATTAAAAAAAGAACTAAACACATGAAGGTCTCAGAAGAAATACCTAAAGATTGGACTTTTGAGGGTTGGAATGGAGATGAATGGTTAGTACTTGATGAGCAGACTAATGTAACTAATTGGGAGGATTCAAAAGAATTTTCCTTTAATAATACAGATGAATTTAAAAAATATAGACTCAATGTTACTGATAATAATGGATATAAATTTACTAGTATTGGTGCTCTTGAAATGTATAACCAAGAACAAAATAATACTGAACCAACACCTGATCCACAGAATCCAGAAATAAAAGAAGGTACGAAATTGTATGTGGGAAATGAATCTTTATATAAATTAAGTTCTGGTGACATATACGCTTGGGGAAATAATCAGTATGGTCAGCTAGGTCTTGGGGATATGCAAAACAGAGATATTTCTTCAAGAGAGAAAGTTGATTTACCAGAAAAAATCATCGATCTAGTAATTGGAAAGAACTTTGTAATTGCACTTGGAGAAAGTGGAAAAGTTTATGGTTGGGGTGATAACACTTCGGAATTGTATGATGATAATGGTGGATTAATTCTCTCTCCAGTAGAGTTTGATGAAGATATTCAATCAATAATAAAAGCAGAATAGTATATTAAAGCATCCTTTAGGGTGCTTTTTTTATATATGTATTTATGGGAATGTGGTGATATTGATTGCTGAATACAAAACCAAACAACAGAAGCGTAAGTTCTATGACAGTAAACCTTGGAAGCTATTACGTGAAGATATAAAAAAACGCGATAACTATGAGTGTCAGGAATGTAAACGTAATGGAGATGTATCTGTTGACACCAATGAGTATAGTGAATCTGCTAAACGTAAGAAGATCATGTTAGTAGTTGACCACATTAAAGAACTGGAAGACTATCCGGAGCTAGCGTTGGATCCTGATAACTTAGAAACTAAATGTGTTACCTGTCATAACAAAAAGCATGGAAGATATGTTGATTATTCTTTATGGAGAAAGAAACCTAAATGGGATGATGAATGGTGGTAGATTAACATGAAACCTTATATTAAGAAACAGATAATCAAACACGCGCTTCAACATTACATTCAAAGACCTGGTGCAGGCGCTAAGGATATCGCAAAAGAAAAAAGATTGCTAGAAGAGATTACGGTAGAAACAGAGAAATTGAAGGAGCGATACAGAATAAAATAGCCCCCCGCCTAAAAAGTTTCGCTATTTTAACCATCGGGGGCACCGGTGAAGGGGGATCAACTCTGCAGATGAATCAAAATATTTTACCCCCTCCCTCCCGGTAGGCCATACAGAAAGAAGGTGATTAATTTGGATAAACAAAAAGTTGGTTTTCGGATGCGAGAAAAACGAAAACAAAAAAGTTTAACGCAAGTTGAATTTGCAAAGCTTGCAGGGATTTCAACAAATTATTATGCAAGCCTGGAGCAAGGTAAAAATTCACCTAGTTTAGAGCTCTTGGCTAGAATTGCAGAAGCGTTGGGTGTATCTGTACTTTATTTATTAAACGATAGAATTGATGACATGGAGAGTCGTGTAGAGTCAGAAACTAAAAGATTGAAAAGTCTTTTTAAAAACATCCCTAAAAACCAACTGGATGTTGCGGAAGGATTAATCACTCAAGCTGCACGACTACGAATTTTATTAGATGATAACTGGAAAGACATCTTAGAAAATGGGGAGTATGAAAAGTTTTCGCAAAGTGAGAACCAGGTACCCTATGATCGCAAACGACCTATTGTTGAAAACTATGACAACCGAGATAAAACCTATCAGACGATCATTAAACAATTAACCGATCTATTGCCACAACCTAAAAATGATGGGAAATCGAAGTTATTAGGTCGTCGATAGCCTATGTTGCACAATAAGTATGTTGAAGATTATATAAAGAACTGGAAATGTGGCAAACTATTACTTAACAAAAAAAGAATACAGTTGATCTGTTTAATTGAAAAACACATATTACCACGGGATGAACTTTATTATTTTGATGAGGAACAAATCGAAAATTATATAGAGTTCAGTGAAACCTGGTATTTCGAATTAGATGAATGGGAGAAATTTATAACCCCATTCATTTTTTTGTTCCGTAAAGAAGATGATGAACCTGTATTTGATGAATTTGTCATTAACATGGGGCGCGGGGGTGGTAAGAATGGTTTCATCTCTACCCTTGCTAATTACTTCATCAGTCCTTTACACGGGATTGACTACTATGATGTTTCGATTGTTGCTAACTCTGAAAAGCAGGCAAAGAGAAGTTTCTTAGAGTGCTTTCGTGTCATTAACAAAAAAGGTAACGAGGACTTAGTACAAGAATTTGAAGCTTTCAAAAGTAGCATTACTGGTACAGATACGCAAAGTGTTTTCGAATATAAAACCAGTAATGCCAGCTCCCAAGATGGTGGGCGTGAAGGTGCGGTTATCTATGACGAGTATCACGAAATGGAAGATACGGACATTGTTGACGTATTTTCTGGTGGACTTGGTAAAGTTGATTGCGGTAGACAATTCTTTATTGGAACAAAAGGTTATGTTCGAGAAGGATTTTTCGATATTAAATATCGGGAATGCGAAGATGTTCTGAATGGCTTGGTTGAGTTTGGTGGTGTATTCCCATACATTTGTGAACTAGATGATTTAAACGAAATGGACAATCCGGAGAATTGGGCGAAAGCTAATCCCGCACTTCAAGAACCATTAAACAAACGAGGCAAACGATTATTTAACAAGGTTAAGAAGGAATACGATAAGTTAGCTTATAATCCTTCTGGTCGTGCAGCATTTGTTACCAAGCGTATGAATTTCATAGAAGATAACATGGAAAATTCAGTTGCTACCCGTGAAGAGTTAATGGCAACCAATAGACCATTCTTTGAACTTGATACAAAACCTATTGGATCATTAGACTTTGGTAGTGTTCGAGATTTTACTACTTGCGGACTTTTGTTTAAAAAAGCTGATGAATATGCATTCAAATCCTTTACGTTTGCTATTAAGCATTTCTGCGATGTGCATTATGGCTATTCGAATACCAATAATGATTTTGGCACCGAGAAAAAAGCGCCAATTAAGAAGTGGGAAAAAGATGGATTGATGAAGGTTGTTGATGAGCCATCCTTAAATCCAATGCACGTAGTTAATTGGTTTAAGGAAATGCGAGAGATATATGGTGTTGAGAAGATCATTGCTGATAATTATAAGTTAGATATATTGAGGCCTTTACTTGAAGCAGAAGGTTTTGAAGTGGAAGCTATAAGAAGACCTTCAAGCATTCATCCTTTACTTGCTCCTCGTGTAGAAGACGGATTTGCCAATCATAAATTTATTTTTGGAGATAATCCACTGATGCGGTGGTTCACTAACAACGTTTATGTAAAGGAAACACAAGCCGGAAAGCAGTTTTTAAAGAAAGAAGAAGTGAAGCGAAAAACAGACGGTTTCCAAGCATTTGTCCATGCTTTATATCGAGCCACTGAGCTAGATGATGCCGTAGACGTAGATAATTCGTTTGATGCACTCGAATCTTTGAATTTCTAAAGGAGGTGATTACAACAAGTGGGGTGGATAGATAAAATTTTAGGACGTAATAGTGAACTTGAGTCTATGTTTGATTTGGATTTTTTTGATGAAACGCACTACCGTGCTTATTTAAAACAAATGGCTTTAGAAACGTGCATCAGTTTTATCGGTAGATCAATGAGTCAATCTGATTTTAGGATTATGAAAGATGGGTCACGTCAAATTGACGACTGGCATTATTTATTAAATGTTCGACCTAACACAGATCAGACAGCTTCTGCATTTTGGCAAGATTTTATTTATCGACTGATTGACGAAAACGAAGTGCTGGCTATTTTGACAGATAATAATGACCTTCTAATTGCGGATGATTTTGAAAGAGTCGAATATGCTGTTTACCCTGATACTTTTCGTAACGTTACCGTAAAAGATTATACTTTTAACCGGACGTTTCAGATGGATAAAGTCATTTATCTTGAATATAACAATGAGAAACTTAAAAGATTTATGTCAGGTATGTTTGATGATTTTGGCAATTTGTATAGTCGCATGATTGAAATAAGTATGCGAAATCATCAAATTAGGGGAACTGTAGGGGTAGAAACAAACCAAGACTTATCGGAAGAGAATCGAAACAAGCTCCAGAAATTTATAGATAAACTTTTCACATCTTTTAGAAATAATACGGTTGCCTTGGTACCTAAGCTTAAAGGTTTTACGTACGATGAAGTAGCAAATGGTGATAGCAAAGGGCAGTCGGTAGAAGAAATTTCAAAGTTGAAGAGAACGCTAGTTGACAATGTAGCGAATATACTTGGCATTCCAACTGCTCTTGTGCACGGAGAATTAGCAGAATATGAAACAAGTATAAAAGCCTATATCAAATTTTGCATTGGTCCTCTTACAAAAAAACTATCTGATGAGCTGAACACAAAACTAATCGAAAAAGCAGATTATCTTACTGGTCAGAGAATAGAAGTGCGTGGGATTGCAGAGTTAAATCCACTCGAAGTAGCAGATGCTGTGGACAAGCTGATTGCCAGCATGGCATACACGCCAAATGAAATAAGGGTCAAATTGGGAGATGAGCCATCTACTGATCCAAGACTTGATGAGCACTACCAAACGAAAAATTATCAATCATCTGAAGGAGGTGATAATAATGCCGAAACGAATTAACGTAAAAGGTGCTATCGTATCTAGTGATATTGGATGGATTTATGAGCTATTTGATATTGAACACACTTCACCCAAATTGATTGCAGATCAGATTACAGATGCAAATGGTGAGGATTTAGAAGTTATAATAAACAGTGGAGGCGGTGAAGTTTATGCTGCATCTGAAATTTATACTGACTTAAAATCTTATGACGGAAACGTGGAAACAAGAATTGTTGGACTAGCTGCTTCAGCTGCAAGCGTTATTGCAATGGCGGGGGATAAGGTGATGATAGCGCCAACAGCAGAAATCATGATTCATAATGCTTCAATGATTTCTAGGGGAGACCACCGTGAAATGGGTAAAACAGCGCATATGCTACAAAACACTGATAAAACCATTGCTAATGCATACCGATTAAAAAGTGGGATGGAAGAAAAAGAACTGCTTGAATTAATGGGAGAAGAAACATGGCTCACACCTCAAGATGCCCTTGAGAAAGGCTTTGTTGATGAAATCATGTTTGATAATGAGATAAAGCTTTCTGCCAGTAATGGTGAAGCTAATTTAATACCGCAAGAAGTTATAGATGGTATTAGACAAGGCAAGTTAAACAAAGTACCAGGTAAAACTAAACAGGCAATCGATAAAGAAACAGTAAAACAAATGTTTGTAGATTTTAAGCAAGAAATCCTAAACGAATTAAAATTAAATAATAATCAATCAAATGAACCTAAGCCTTCTGCACCAACGCAGAATAAGCGAAAAGGGTTCATTTTTTAATTCAAAAATATTGGAGGAATATAGAATGACAATTAGATTAAAAGGGAAAATGGACAATTTTCAGGCTAAGAAAGAAGCCTATATGGAATTAGTAAAAGCGGATGAGCAAGACCAGGAGAAGGTCGCAACTGCCTGGGACGAAATGCAGACAGCTCTTGCTGAAGATTTAACAGAGAAAATTACTGCAGAGGTTCGAACGCAACAAATGGATGATCAAATTTTAGCTACTCGTGGACAAAATGTATTAACCACAGAAGAAAAGAAATTCTTCAATGAGGTCATCAGTTCTGAAGGATTTGAAGAAGATTCTATTCTACCTGTTACAACCCAAGAAAGAGTATTTGAAGATTTAGTTGAGTCTCATCCTTTATTGGATGCAATTGGGTTACAAGATTTAGGGGCGGTTACACGTTTTATTAAATCAGATCCAACGAAGGCTTATGCTTGGGGAAAATTATTCGGTGAAATTAAAGGGCAAATTAGTGCTGCATTTACTGAAGAAGAAATTGGTCACTTAAAACTTACGGCTTTTGCTGTCATTCCAAAAGATATGTTAGCACTTGGTCCAGTATGGGTTGAGCGTTATGTTCGTACAATTCTGGTGGAGTCTTATTCTGTTGGTATGGAATATGGTTTAGTTAGTGGACGCGGACCAGCTCAAAGTGAACCAATCGGACTGATGAAAGATGTTTCAGCTGAAGGTGCTGTTACTGACAAAACATCTTCCGGAACATTGACATTTTCGTCATCTGAAAAAGGAGAAGTAGTTGCTAAAGAATTAGGTGAGGTAATTGTCAATTTATCAAAAGATGAAAAAGGCAAGACTCGTAAAGTAGCCAATAAGATTGTGATGGTTGCTAATCCTATCGATAAAATCAAAATCGAAATTGGAAATACTATTCAAACACCGAATGGCCAGTGGGTATTAAACTTACCTTACAATATTAACCCAATAGAATCTGAGGAAGTTCCAGAAGGAAAAGTATTGTTTTTCGTTCAAGGCAAATATCTCGCTGCTATAGCAGGGGGTTACAAAACAAATAAGTTTGATGAAACATTAGCTATCGAAGATGCGCGTTTATATACCATTAAACAATTTGCAAACGGTAAACCAGATGATAATAAAACAGCGGTAGTTTATGATCTCAATATTGAATTCAATAATGCTGTTACCGAACCAGAAGGAGCCTAAGCAGGGAGGTGATGTGGTTGAGCATCACACCAGAATTAATACAAACGTTTAAAGAACGCATGCACATATCACATAGCGGAGAGGATGACAATCTCACAAGGTTGTTGTCCTTTTCTGTTGCTTTTGTAGAAAGTACATGTGGATCTTTTGATTTAACAGGAGAAACGAACTTGGATATTAGAGCAAAAGAATTAGTACTAGAACGTACCAGGTACGCTTACAATGATGCGGTTGAATATTTTGATGACAATTTCCAAAGTGATATTTTGGGTCTGGGTTTAGATATGCTCTTTTATAAAGAAGGTGAAACCGATGAGGGAGTTTAAGTATAAACCGCCTAGAGTACACAGTGGTCAGCTGAGAACACCTACTATATTCTATGAATATGAACCGAATCAAGGTCCTGAACCAGGTGAGCAAGAGAAGAATGTTTTATATGAATGCATGGCCAAGATTGATGAGGTGTGGTTAAAAGATGTCGAACTAGCCAAGTCAAATGGCACGTTATCAGACATCACGATTGTCATTCGAGATCCGTTACAGGATTATATACCGACAGATAAGCATTATATTTCGATCGATCATCCACAGTACAAGAATAATCGGTACAACGTGAAACACGTTCAGCCAGATCCACAGAACAATCGTTTTATTAATGTGATAGCGGAGTTGGTAACGTGAGTGTGAAAATAAAGGGACTAAAAAAACTACAAAATGAACTTGAGAAAAAACTTGGACAACAAGCCATGCAGCGTATTAGTGATAAAGCATTACTAGATGCTGCCAATGAATTCGTGAAAGTTTTAAAACAAGAGTTCGAGAGTTTTAAAGACACGGGTGCAAGTATTAATGAAATTACTATTACGGGTCCTGTTTGGGAGAATGATATAAGGACAATGAAAATACACTGGCGTGGTCCTGAGGGTCGTTACCGTATTATTCATCTAAACGAATGGGGAACCATCAACAATCCTAATCCGGCTGGTAAAGGTGCTATTGCTAGAGCGTTAAAAAATAGTGAAAAAGCTTATCGAAATGCGGTCAAGAAAGCATTGAAAGGGGCTTTGTGATGGATATATTAGACATGGTTTATGATGCTTTAATTGCTGAGACCTATATTAAAGATAATGCTGAAGGACGTATTAAATTTTATGAATATCCAGAGACAGGTGATGTATCTGGTGTTTTTGTCGTAATTGATCCAGTAGATCCACCGACACCAATTGATTTTGCAGATAACAAGTGGACAAAACTAGATTACTACTTGCAGATTGATGTATGGAGCCGTGATCTAAAATTAACTGATTCAATCGCTGATAAGATTCGCGATGTGATTTGGAATCAATTTGGCTTTAGACAAACAGCAGGTCCAAAAGAATATGATCAAGGTGTTTTCCGCGATGCTAGAAGATATCGTGGTTCTTTGTATATAGAAGATTTTAATAATTTATAGGAGTGATAAGAATGGCAGAAGAAAAGAATTATAGAGCTTCTACTGGAGTAGATGAATTTTATTATGGAGTAGTTGATGACGCAATAACAGCTGATGCAATTGATCGTGTAAAGTTTTTGCAAACCATCACGGTTGAAATGCCACAAGAGCCAGTTCGGGCTTATGGTGATAATAAAACAGCAGAAATTGCTGTGTCATCTGGAAATGTATCTGTTACTGCAGGTTTTCATAAGATTCCTATTCAGGATAAGGAAACTTTACTTGGCTGGGAAACCGTAGAAGGTATTACAGCAACAGGGAGTATGGATAATCCACCATATGTTGCCGTTATCTTCGCTAGAACGTATGAAGATGGTTCAACAGAATATGTTGGACTTCCGAAAGGAATGTTCACACGACCACAAGTAACCGGTAATACAAAAGGTGAAAATACGGAATTTTCTAGTGAAGAAATTTCTGCACAATTTATGGATCGTGAAGTGACAGGGTTTGAAGAAGAAAAATCGGTATTATTTGCTGTAGATCCTAAAGGTGAAACAACCAATCGAGATGCTTTATTTCAGAAGATTTTCGGACAAGCGCATCCTGAAGCGGAACCGGAGGGAGCATAAATCATGAGTAAAAAAATGACTATCGATGAAATCAAATCACAATTAGATGAAAAAGAGATCGAGTATAAAAGCAGTATGAATCGTGATGAGCTGCTGGACTTATTAACCAGTGATACAGAAGATGAGCCTCAGCAAGAAGAAACTGCCGCAGAAAACGAAGAAAATGAACAACCAAAAGAACCAAAACAGTATGTTGTCATTCATGATTTTAAAGATCTCAAAGACAGAGATATTATCTATGTAAAAGATGATGTATATCCAAAAAGAGTTGATTCTGAAATTAGTGAAGAGAGATTCCAAGAATTAATGTCAGATCAAAATAAAATAGGAAAACCATTAATTAAAGAGCAGGATTAAATTCTTGCTCTTTTTATTTTAGGAGAGGGGAATATTATTATGGCCAATTTAAAACGGAATATGCTAGAACTGGTGAAAAATCCTGAAGGTGTACTAAAAGGTGATGAACCAGAAATTGAAAAAATATGGACACCAGCATTTATTCCGTTGCGCGTAGCGCGTAACGCTATCGAAGTATGGCATGACGTAGAAACAAATAAAAAGCTTTCTGAAGTGGACAAGTTTGATCGAATTGCTGAGTTTGTAGCAAACGAAGTCTTTGCAGGAAAGATCACGACAGAAGATATTTATAATCGTTTGCATGCGCCAGGTGGCCAAGATGTTGTCAAACAACAATTGATATTTGTAGCGCAGGGTCAACAAAGTGATGAAACAAAAAACTTCCTGGCGAAGAAAGATTAGAGGATGAGGATTTTTCAATCGCCAAGCAAGCAGAATACTTAGACAAACTCGTCCTTAAATTAATGAACAACGGTAAAGATATCAACGAGATACTAGAAATGCCTATCCATTATGTTGTACAGCTGATACAAGACAAGAACAAACCGAAAGAAGAAACATCTTTAATAGCTGCCTTTGGTGGTTAAGGAAAGGAGGTAATGTGTATGCCTGAAAGAATTGAAGGGTTGTCCATTGAACTGGATTTAGATTCGATGAAAGTCAATTCTGGATTGAAAGACTTAAAATCACAGTTAACCGTGGTTAATAGTGAAATGAAAGCCAATATGTCTGCCTTTGATCGTAGTGATAAATCAATTGAAAAATATGAAACACGGTTACGTGGCTTAAATCGAAAACTAGAAGTTCAGCAATCTGTTACTGATAGTGCTCGTAAAACGTATGAAAAAATGGTCAAAGAGTATGGAGAAGGGTCTAAAGAAGCGCAAAAGGCAGCAAAAGAATACAACAATCAAGTTGCTTCTTTAAATAACCTTAGCCGTTATGTAGGTCGTGTGGAAAATGATCTTGCAAAGCTAAAAGAAGAGCAACGTATTTCTAATAGTAATTGGACAAAGATGGGTAACCATTTAGACAAAGTTGGAAATAAGGTGAAAACCTTTGGTGATAAAACCTCCATTGTTGGTAATACAATGTCTACTACCGTCACACCTGCCATCTTAGGTCTAGGAGCTGCTGCAGGAGTTGTTGCAGGAAGTTATGAAGATTCTGCTGTACGAATTCAAAACACTTTAGGTCTAACTGCTGAAGAAACCAAAGAATTAACGAATATCTCGCGCAACATATATAACAACGGTTTTGGAGAGAGTGCCGATCAAATTGATCAAGCTTTACTACAGGTGAAGCAAAACATACGTAATGTAAACAATGAAGATCTAGAACGTATTACAGAAAAAGCCTTTCTTCTTGCAGACACCTTTGAATCAGATGTCAATGAGGTCACGAGAGCTGGAAACAATGTGATGAAAGGGTTCGGTATTGAGGCAGACGAAGCTTTTGATTTGATGGCTAGAGGAGCACAAAAAGGTCTTAACTTTAGCAATGAGATGTTTGACAACTTAAGCGAATATTCCACCTTATTTGCTAGTATGGGGTACTCAGCTGAAGAGTATTTTGAGTTACTACAAAAAGGTACCGATGCAGGTGTTTATAATCTAGATTACATTAACGACGTAATGAAAGAATTCCAAATTCGTATAAAAGATGGTAGCGCAACGACATCCGATGCCATAGGTAAACTCTCTGATGCGACACAGGAAGTATGGGAACAGTACGAAGACGGTGAAAAAACGGTCAAAGATGTATCCAATGCTGTGTTGAAAGAACTAGAGGGCATGGACGATCAAGTAGAAGCGAATCAAGTAGGCGTTGATTTGTACGGTACCAAGTGGGAAGATCTCGAATCAACAGCTATGTATTCTATGGGCGAAATAGGCGAAGGTATTGAAGGTGTCGATGGCACCATGGAAGATATGACAAAAAATGCCGAGCAATCTATTTCTAAACAATGGGCTTCTACTTGGCGAGAAGCTAAAGAGGTATTATTACCAGTTGGAGAAACACTTCTCGATTTTACGAGAGATGTATTACCAGATGTGAAAGATGGTATTGAAGATGTAACCGATTGGTTTGAAGAATTAGACGAAGAAGGTAAGAAAAACATTGTCATGTTAGGCGGGATTGCAGCGGCAGCTGGTCCTGTTTTATCCGTTGTTGGCGGATTAAGTTCTGGTATAGGCGGTTTAATGAAAGTTACAGGCGGTCTATTTAAAGGTCTAGGTAAAGTAGGCGGTAAAGGATTACTTGGTCGTATAGGAGCAATGGCTTTAGGAACAGGGCCAGTAGGTTTGGCTGTTGCAGGTGTTGGTGCTTTGGGTGTCGGTTTATATACTTTGACTAAAAGAAACAATGAAACTGAAGAAGCGACATTAGAAGTGGCGAAGTCTTTAAATGATCAAGCTTTGGAATTAGAAAATAGCGCCGAAACCTTTGATAGGCTCTCAGAAAAAGCAAAAATAAGTAACGAAGAATTAGCTAGATTAAATGACTTAAATATCAGGATATCAGAATCTAGTAATCCGGGCGAAATTGAACAACTTCAAAAACAATATAATAATCTAGCTAAAGAAAGTGGACTTTCAAAAGATGAGTTAAATGAACTGTTTGAAGCAAATAAGAAAATTATTGATCAAACACCTGATGTGAAGACCAATGTTTCAAAACAAGGTAATGCATTTGCTAAAAACACGGAGGAAGTAAATGAATATATTTCTTCTATGTACGAAGCTACTCGAATTGAGTTGGAAGGTGAAAGATTAAAGAATCTTGAAAAAGAAAAAGAAACAAGGAAAGAGATTAATAAGCTTAATAAAGAGCATGAACAATACCAGGACAGGATTACTCAACTTGTAAAAGCTAAAGAAATGTCAGAGGAAGCAAGAGGAGAAAGAATTCGTGAAATTGCAAACATAATAGATACAGAAACTTTATCTACGGAAGAACAAATTAAATTAACAAACGAAAAAAACGATTTAATAGATATTCAAAACGGAAAATATAGTGAAATTTATGATACTCTCACAAATAGCACAAAAGAGACGCGTGAAAAAATAGCAAATGAAAAAGAAAGTCTAGAAAAGATAAAAGCATTTGATGCTGAATATCAAAACATTATCTTAAAGCAAATAGGTATCAATGAAGAGGGACAGAAAGGACTTGAACAATTAGATCAATCCATAGCTAAGAATAATGAAGAGATAGCAAAATTAGAAGAAAAAAGACAAAAGAATGGTCAGCTCAATGAAGAAGAACAAGATCGTTTAAATAAATTGATTGAAAGTAACAACGAAAGAGAAAAGACCAAGCTTTATATTTTTGAAGAACTAGGTCTATACAACAATATTAATTCTTTGCTTGATAACAAACTTAGTAAACTATCACAAGAAGAACAACAACGAATAGATAATTTAGCCAAGACTTCAGAGATTAAAGTTGAAGAAGGAAACATCATTGGCCAGATACAGACGAAAAATGGTGAGCTTGCTAAAACAAGAGAAGAACTTATCAAAAACCTTGAAAAAGAAGGTGCGACAACAAGTGAGATTAATAACCAGGTAGGCGAGCTAGATAGTAAGCTTATTCGTAACGATCAAGTCTTAGAAGATGTCTTACGCGAAGCAGGGTTATGGGATCAAGTGAAAGATCAAATTAATATGGGTAGCGATGCCATTGCCGGTCAAGGTTATGGCATAGATGACAACAACAATAAGGTTAAAAATGTACAACAAAATGGCTTGTTGCTTAATGATATTTTAAGCCAAGATGTTAATAAAAACGTTGATGTAGATGATAACGGAACAGCTGATAAACTTAACGATGAAGTAACGAAAAGAGAAAACAAAAACGTTGATGTTAGTTTAGCTAGACGTAATAATATTTGGGATTTAATACCGAGCAGTGTAAATGTGGGTGTTAATTTAATTGGTGGAGCCTTAGGATTTGCAAAAGGCACTGACTCTCATCCTGGTGGTGTCTCTTGGTTAGGTGAAGAAGGTCCAGAATTAGTGAAGCATAACAACAATTGGGCGATGGCTGGATTTGGTTTGTATGACGTTCCAAAAGGTACACAAGTGTTCACGCACAAAGAAACTACAAACATGATTAGTTCTATTCCTGGTTATGCTTCTGGAATTAGTCCAACTGGTGAGGCGGATAAGATTGTTCAAACATTAAAAAACAATCCGTTTAATAAGCTATTAGCTTTACTAGGTAAACAAACTACATCACCAAGTCAATCTACTAGATCAACCTCAGTTGTTGATTATACAAAAGAACTATTAAATGCAACGTTGGAACAGAACAAAATACTAGTTCAATTATTAAGTAAAGATACTAATATGTATTTAGATAGTAATGTACTAGGTGAAAGCCTTGAACCTGTTGTGACAGAAATCCAAACTAGAAATGAGAGGGTGAGAAACGAATTTGCCTAAATACGAATCGTTAACGTTTAACGGGATCAGAAAAGAATGGTTATATATTGAACGTGGTCGAAGCAAACCTCCTTTTGCTGCTAGAAAAAGAAATTTATTAACCATGCCAGGTTATCATGGTGCTCGGTTAGAAAGTACTGAGATTGATTCTCTTGTCATTCATCAACCTATCGGTTTTCGTATTATCGATGATGATGATGCATTAGCCAAAAAAGATGAATTAGCAGCATGGCTTTTGACTGATGAACCTGTTCCATTAGAATTTGATGATGAACCAGGGCGCATTTATTATGCAGTTGTTGAAAATACAATAGATGACTTTGAAAAGATATCCGTATTAAGAAGTGGAACCATCACCTTTGTCTGTCCAGATCCATATGCTTTTGGTGAAGAAATTGTTGAGGGACTAACAGGTCAAGGGACAATTATCGATGTCCAAGGTACCGCAGAAGCGCAACCGGTGTTTGAATTAGAAGTATTAGCACCTATTACATTTGCGATGGTGTCTAACGGACGAGAGTTCATGTTAATCGGGCAACCAACAGATGTTACGACAACACCAGTAAACAAAGAAGAAAAAATTTTTCATCATGATATGGAAGCTATGCTTGGTTGGGTAGATACAGATGTGATAGGTGAGGGCTATATAAAAGGCTCATTCGGCGTTACTAATTATGGATTCTATCCTGTTTTTTTAGATCCAAATGCAGGCGCTTATGAATGGTACGGTCCTGCAAAAAAACATAGCTTATCAGAACCTGTTCAAGATTTTTTAGCTGATATGGGCTTTCGTTTTTATGCGGAATCACGAGGTGGTTCGGTAGGTCGGATTGAAATGTACGGTTTAGACGATCTGAATAATATTGTTTTCCGTGCTTGGATTGAAGATAAATGGTATGGCTATGATCACTTTGGTATTTGCTTAGAAATTGGAAACGGGGAGCGAACAGAATATTTAACCTTGCCAAAAAACTTAGAAGATATTTACGGAAGAATGAAAGTGAAGCGTGAAGGTAACAACTGGACACTTATCATGCAACAATTGCAAGATGGTTCTGGCCGTGTCGTTGTTCGTGAATGGACAAGAACCTTAGAATCCGATCAAGTGCTTCAAGAGGTATCTCAAATTCAATTAGCTTTTCAAAAGTTTTATGATACGAACGAAGAAGATATGGAAGTATTGCTCATGCGCTGTTTTAAATTAAATGATGTGGAAGGTATACCGTATATTGCGCAAGCTGGCGATATGATCACGTTTGATCATCGAGATAATCAAAATTACGATCCAGAAATACGTATTAATGGCGAACTACGCAATGATCTAAAAGACTTTGGTGCAACGCCATTTACCTTAGAGTCAGGACAAAACACATTGGCATTATTGCCAGATGGAGCGATAGAAGGTTATGTGCGCTATCGACCAACGTATAAGTAGAATGGAGGTGAGAATCGTTGCAATCTTTAATTCATATCACAGATAAACAGACTGGATTAGTTGCTGATTACATCTCCGAGAAAAACTATTGGAACGATGTACGAACGATTGAGTTACAAAACAATCGTGATACGTTTGATTTTACGACTTTTTCTGATAAATCATTTTCTAAGTATATTGATGATCAAAACCGTATTGTTGTACCTGATCGAAAAGTAGGTTACGCCGAATTTATTATTGATGAGCATAAACAGGCGCTTAATCAAAATGGTAGTCACCATATTAACGTATGGTCAACGGCTAGTTATTTACGATTAAAAAAAACCAAAATAATCAGCCCTAAAACAACCGGTACTGATACAGCTGCTAAACATGTAACAGATACATTAGTCGATACTGGATGGCAGCGCGGCAAGATTGCGCATACAGGATTGCGAACGTTTGTGATTGAAGAGCACACGAATCCATATGCATTTTTGAAACGAATAGCAAGTGAATTTAATTTAGAATTACAGTTCCGCATCGCAATAGAAAATGGTGAAATTGTTCGCTATGTTGATATGCTTGAGCGTGTGGGGCGTTGGCGAGGTTTTGAAGCTACATTTGGCCATAATCTGTTAGGTATAGAACGAAAAAGTAAATCAAGTGGAGTAGTCACTGCATTGTTAGGTGTTAGTCCTGCAGATGCAGACGGGAATGTAAAAACGTCTTTAAAATATGATTATCAAGCTTTGCAAAGATGGGGTGTGAAGGATAGTAACGGTCAATTAAAACACTTATATGCTGTCTACTATCCGCAATCAACCGATCAAGAAATGACGCAAGAACGCTTAGACACATTAACAGAAAATGAATTAGAGAAACGCGTTAA
>NZ_QNRI01000005.1:0-73299 GCF_003315295.1 Paraliobacillus ryukyuensis
CGGCCATCTCTATTATACGATTGGAGATTCTTTTGTTACATCCCTTAAAGGTTTATTTTCACACAGGCATAGCCTGTGGTTTTAAAAGCATTAATCAAAAATGCACGCTTAGCAAGAGCTAGCGTGCATATCTTAGTCATTATGATTGATAACGTGTTAAGATATGTTCCCTACGCTGGTCTCAGCCAGATCAGGTTCCAAGGGTCAGTACCTACAGGATACAATCTCAACCGGCAACACCGGTCCCCCCACATGAAACAATCTATTAAATTTTCTACATTTTCTACTTTGCCATACCTAGATAATAAATGCAAGCGTTTTTCTTCTGCAGTAACGTTAAGCATATTTATTTATCTTTCCGTTCTGTTGTGGCATGATTATATAGTAATTAAAAACTGGAGGTCTTATCATGAAAATTGAAGTATGGTCAGATTTTGTCTGCCCGTTTTGTTATATAGGAAAACGCAGATTAGAAGAGGCATTACAAAACTTTGCACATCGTGATGAAGTAGAAGTGGAATTTAAAAGCTTTGAATTAGATCCCAATGCAGCTGAATATAATGGAAAAAGTATTCATCAAGCCATTGCTGATAAATATAATATTCCGTTGGATCAAGCCAAACAAGCAAATGCTAATATAATTGAACAAGCAGCTACAGTTGGTCTAGAGTTCCGCTTTGAAGAAATGAAACCGACCAATACATTCTTAGCTCACCGTCTAGCAAAATATGCTAAATCAATGAATAAAGATACAGAACTAACAGAAAAACTGTTGCACAGTTACTTTACCGACAACGTAAACTTAAGTAACCATGAAACATTAGTATCGTTAGCTGAAGACGTTGGTTTAGATCGCAACAAGGCTATTGAGGTATTACATGATGACAGTGCCTATGCTGAAGAAGTACGTGCAGACGAATCATTAGCCCAAAGCTATGGTGTTACAGGTGTTCCATTTTTCGTGATTAATTCAAAATATGCTATTTCTGGCGCACAGCCATTAGAAACGTTTACAGGTGCGATAGAAAAAGTGTGGGAAGAAGAAAAGCCAAAATTCCAGGACTTATCTTCTACTGATGCTGGTATGTGTACAGACGACTCTTGCACTATCTAACGAATCTTTTATTCAATCATTAAAAGCCAACAAGCTTCTCTCCTTTGCTTGTTGGCTTTTTATTGTCCTTTTGTTATTTTCTTACTTGTCTCTCATTAAAAGAATTGCTAAACTATAATAGTTTTTAGAATCTCGAATTAAAAGAAAAGAAAGGGTATAGCGTATGCAACCGAAGAAACTTCTGTGTCTTTTAGTCATCTGGTTACTACTAATATTGGCAGGATGTGCGTTAGATAATTCAACGAATTCTACAGAACAACCGGATACAGTTATCGCAAAAGTAAAACGAGTGATTGATGGGGACACAATTCAAGTTGAGGTTAATGGTCAGGAAGAAAATGTGCGGATGTTGTTAGTAGACACACCAGAAACAAAACATCCTAACTTACCAAAACAACCATTTGGAGAAGATGCCACTGCTTTTGCTAAAGAGATATTAACCGATCAGAATATTAAATTAGAATTTGATGGCCCAACACGCGATAAATATGATCGTCTACTAGCTTATATATGGATTGATGGAAAATTATTCAATGAATGGTTATTAGAAAAAGGCCTCGCTCGTTATGCTTACGAATATGATCCCCCATATACCTACAAAAAGCAAATGAAACAGGCAGAAAATAATGCAGCAGAACAAAAACTGGGTATTTGGAGTATAACCAATTATGTTACTGAAGAAGGTTTTCAATTTAATGAAAGCGAGACAGAAATAACTAATAACATACAAGCAGAAGTTAATTCCGCTCACGTTTATCAAACCTGCAAAGATGCCAGAAAAGCATCTGTTACTCCACTTTATAGAGGAGATAAAGGTTACAGTGATCAATTAGATGGCGATGGAGATGGCGTTGCTTGTGAATAGAAGCTAAGCTCACCATGCGTGTTTAGACTTTTTACATAAGGGCCGCTCCCTTCATGTTTACTTTTTATTACAAAAAAGAATCTGTGATTATCACTTTCGATACCCACAGACTCTATTTCTACCAGTATGTTTTGCTTCGTAAAGGGCTTCATCGGCTTTATGATATAAGTCATTAATTTCTTCTGCTTGTTCTGGATAAGTTGCAACACCTATCGATAACGTAATCGTTAATTCCTGTAACCCATCTTTAATATAAAACACATTTTGTTCCATATTACTTCTTACTTTTTCCGCTAGCACCATCGCTTCTTGATGCGATTTTGCTGGAGCAATAATCGTAAATTCTTCGCCACCATTCCGTGAGACAACATCATCTTTGCCAGCAAGTTCTTGTAATTCATGCGCTACCCCACGTAAAATAGTATCTCCTTCTGGATGACCATAGGTATCATTAATATGTTTAAAAAAATCAATATCCATGATCATGAGACTCACATGTTGGTTTTTCTTCTTTGCTTTTTGTTGTAATTGATTAATTGCAATATCAAAGCTACGCACATTATTAAGACCAGTCAAGCTATCAGTATAGGAATTTCTCCGATATTCTTTAAATAGCTGATTTGTTTTTCGTAAATAGTTATTCATATACACGGCAATAAAACCCGAGACAAAGGAGATAAACCAATAGATTATTAGCAATTCTCTGTATATACTATTTATTGGAATAGAGAGAAACATTACAACACTAAAAATAACATTTGACACAAATAAAGCAGTGGCAGTCAACAACCAGATATGATCGATTTTTTTAGAAATATAATAGAATGCTAAGCCCGATCCAACTATAAATAGGACATTTAAGAAAGTCGACAAACCAATTCCAAGTAAAAATCGGACACAGACGATAATCAGACTACTTACCATCATTGGAATCCAACCACCAAAGATAGTGACTAATAAAATAGGAATATGTCTAAGGTCAATTAAAGTTGTATCATTTATTCTAATACTAAAAAGCATTAGGATAATACCTAGTAAACCTGCAAGGATACCAACAAGTAATTGATTTAATCTATTTCGTTTTACAGCATACAAACCTTGCCGAAACAGTTGATGATAAAGAAATAAAAAAGACATAAGAATGGTAAGGTTCACAAATAACTCTTTAAGCAAGATGAAACACTCCTCTTTCCTCTTTAAACAAATTAAGCCAATAGTATTTAAGGTCGAAAAAGAGGACTTGTTGTAATTTAATACTTGAACACATCACTTATTATGTGATTTATTCAACTAAAGCAGATTGAACATAGTTAAATAATAATTTTTCAGTTTGTAATAATGATTCTTCATGTGTGCGCTCATATGCATGTGAAGCATCAATTCCAGGTCCGATTAAACCATGAATCACATCGTGTCCAGCATGAATAGCTGCTGATGCATCAGATGCATAATAAGGATAAATATCAACTTTGTATGGAATATTATTTGTTTCACATAAGTGAACAAGTTGCTTTCTTAGTCCATAGTGATAAGGACCGCTTCCATCTTTAGCACAGATAGAAACGGTATATTCATCGGTACGTTGCCCGTCTCCCATCGCTCCCATATCAACTGCTAAGTATTCAACTGTTTCTGGACTAATATTTGAATTCCCTCCATAACCAATTTCTTCATTGTTTGAAATAAGAAAATGCGTTGTATATGGTAGCGTAATATTTTCTTCTTTTATTCTGCGCAACAACTGGATTAGCATCGCAACACTCGCTTTATCATCCAAATGCCTTGATTTGATAAAACCGTTATCGGTTAATTCCACACGTGGATCGAAAGAAACAAAGTCACCTACTTCCATCCCAAGCGCACGCACATCTTGATCATTTTCTACTTTTGCATCAATACGCACTTCCATATTTTCTTGATTTCGTTCAGCTGATCCAGCATCTTTGTAGACATGGACAGAGGTTTGGTGCATTAGGATCGTCCCTGTATATGTAGTGCCTTGCGCAGTTTCTATTGTACAATATTCTCCCTCTGTAGCGTTATAACGAAAGCCACCAATGAGATCTAGTTTTAAACGACCATTTGGTTTAATTTCTTTTACCATAGCTCCTAAAGTATCAACATGTGCAGTTAACATACGGTGATGCGCGTTATCTTTACCAGGTACGGTTGCAATTAGCCCTCCCTTTCGATTAGTTTTTGTTGTTACACCTAAGTCATCAAGTAAGTTTTTTACAAACTGTATAACCTCTTTTGTATTTCCTGATGGACTTGGTATGGATACTAATTCTTTAATTAATAATTTCGTTTCATTAATAGTTGGATACATGGTCAATGTCGTTTCTCCTTTCGAATTACTTCTATCTAATATTTTAGCGTTATTCGATTTAAAGGACAACCATCTAGTAGCTCCTTTAAAATGTGCAAAAATCTATTACTTATTAGCACACCTACCTCTACTGCAATAGAAAAATAATTGATAAACTTTAAAGACTTACAAATCTATTACATTAGAGGTGATCACTTGTTATGAAATTGAAAATGCAACTTGCTAACTTTCAAATTCTGAAACAAATGAAAAATGTAAAAGAAGTTCCCAAAGGGGTTAAAATGATTCAAGCACCAGCGATTTGGGAAAACACACAAGGAGAAGGTGTTACAATTGCCATTCTTGACACAGGTTGTGATACATCACACGTTGAATTAGCTAGCCAAATTATTGGAGGCAAAAATTTCACCACAGATGACAAGGCTAATCCATCGATTTATCAAGATTACAATGGACACGGTACCCATGTTGCTGGAACAATCGCTGCAGCACTAAACGACAGTGGCGTTGTTGGAGTTGCTCCTAAAGCGAACCTGCTAATTGTAAAAGTTTTAGATCATCAAGGAAGCGGTGAATATGATTGGATTATTTCCGGAATAGAATATGCCATTGACCAACAAGTAGATATTATCTCTATGTCACTTGGGGGTCCCGAAGACTTGCCTGCCCTTCACCAAGTAATAAAAAAAGCTGTGGTAGAACATGACATTTCAGTCGTTTGTGCAGCTGGGAATGAAGGAGATGGCAAAGAACAAACCAGGGAACATTCCTACCCTGCTTTTTATAATGAAGTAATCAGTGTTGGAGCTATTGACTTTAACCGTCAATCTTCCCCATTCACTAACTCGAATAACCAAGTTGATCTGGTGGCACCAGGGGAAGAAATTACCTCGACTTACTTAAATGGCTCTTATGCTACTTTGAGTGGAACGTCAATGGCTGCTCCACACGTAACTGGAGCGTTAGCATTAGTTAAAAATTTATCAACCAAACAATTTGAACGCGAGCTAACGGAAGTAGAATTATATGCGCAATTAATTAAACGCACCCTTCCACTTGGATTCTCAACAAAACTAGAAGGTAATGGTCTCATTTACCTTACCCTCATAAATAACCTTCCATATTCATTTAAACAACTACTCTTAACTGCTTACACACAACTCACCCAAAAATAATTATTTTACCCATCATTCTATTTCTGATAAGCTATGGATGAAATCATGTATCACAAGAGGAGAAGAAAGATGCAACAATTACAATTTGAAGATGCTTGGAAGCGTACCATAAGTGACCAAGACAGAAAGCTAATCTATCAAGTGTTCAACGATACAGTGATTGATACATCGTCTACAATTAAAGTTAGCAATGTTAGACACGACACCAATCATAAAGAGGAAGAACTAATGATCTCGATCATTCATAATTTTTCTGAAAGTAATTTTACGCTATCAAATTGTTATATCGAGTATCTAGAAAACAAAACAGTCATTGCAACACATCAACTTCATTTCCCGACTTTAACAATTCCTGCTCATACCAGTATGCCTTGGACATTCATTTTTCCAAAGGAAAGTTTTGAACAGCAGCCCTCATGGGAATTGGGAGAATTGCGGATTGGCGAAGGTGCAAAGTAATTGCGATTGCTAAGAGAAAGATAATAGCCACAAGAATCGAGGGAAAAAAGATGGTTCTTCGTTTCTTGTGGCTATTTTCGGTTCAATCCTCATCCTTAACATCAATATCTTCAGGTATTGGTTCACGAAGATACTCAGCGAGATATTGTTTATATCTTTCTAGCTGTTTAAAGTGCTCCGTGAATTGCTCTTGATTAATTAAATAATGTTCCCCATCATATAGTGCTCGAATGCGCTGTTGAAAAATTAATTGCCTTACTTCTTTTTCTGTAAGATCTAAATACGTAGCCGTTTCGTCTATTGTTAAGTACAACATTCATCATCCTTTCACTAATTGATAAAATGCTTCAGGTGCCTCCACTTGAAAATGCATTGTTTTTTTGGTTATTGGATGTTGAAACGATAGCACATTCGCGTGTAAGGCCAACCGATGGATTGGATTCACAGATGAGCCATATTTCTTATCACCTATAATTGGTTTTTTCATTGATTCCAATTGCACACGTATTTGATTTTTTCTCCCGGTGTCCAGCTCAAGTTCAATTAATGTATATTTTTTATTTGTAGCCTTTTGTTTAAGATGGGTAACTGCTTTTTGTCCACCATTATCTTTTGAAGATGCATACATTTTATGTGTTTTTGACTCTTTCAACCATGAGACAAGTGTTTGTTTTTCACTCTTTAACACTCCTTCAATCACAGCAATATAGGTTCTTTTTTTAACCATCTCTTTCCAATTGTCTTGCAACATTACCTTCACTGCTTCTGTCTTAGCAAACACCATTACTCCTGATGTCTCTCGATCAAGCCGATGAACGATGAAAACTCGATTGCTAGGATGTTGTTGTTTTACATAATTCATCAGATAACGATATGCTGTTTCTTGTTTCTCTTTATTAGAAGCAATAGTCAATAATCCAGATGCTTTATTAATTACAATTAAGTGTTCATCTTCGTATATTATCTCTATCTCTTGTTTGACTTGTTTCGTTATTGCATGTTTTAAGATTGCAACCGACTGTCCAACTTTTACTATTCGATTATAACGTGTCTCTACCTGTTCATCGACAACTATTTGTCCCCTTGTTAGCATTGCTTTGGTACGATTACGGCCTTGATTTAAATGTTTATACAGAAAGGATAACAATTCACTTTCTTCTTGTACTTCAAATTGATGTTGATACTTACTTCTATTTTTCATAATAAACAAACCAACCTTCTACTATAGCTAAGTTTATTATGCCATATCATGTCAGATAGAAGCTACCAATTGCTAAAATTTGCAGTATCAAGTGTTTAGACTCCACAGTAAAAAGTGCTATTACTTTTTGTAATAGCACTTTTATATGGTACTAATCGACTTGTATGTCTAGTTTATTTTTTTTATCAATAAGATAATAGATGAGAGCTAAAATTAAAAATAAACTAGCAGTCATATACCAAGGAAAACCAGTGATCGCTTTTCCAAAAGCTGTGTAGACAATTGCTGGAGCAATCACTCCCAATACCGAATAATACATATATTCCCTTAGATTTTTGGTCATTTCCATCAAATAAAAAGACAGCAAGTGAAAGTGAACAAAAGGTGTAATTCTTAATACCATTACTTGAGAAACGGTCATAGTCCGGTCTTGAAAAACACGTTGCTTCAATTTAGCGATACGATCATGCAGTTTCGGAAAACGATACACAATTTTGTAAGAAAGAAGACTCATTGCGGATAAACCAATAACAGATAGAATGGCGCCTTCAACAAACCCAAATAATACACCTCCAGCAATGCAAACAACGATAACTGGAATAAAAAGTATTGGACGGATGATGTGCAACAAAACAAAAAGTATTGGTGCAAACCAACCCGAGTGATCAATAAATAATTCAATAGAATGGTTCATTTGTTCCATGAACCTTATCCCCCCATCTTTACACAGTATACGCAACTTTACAAATGATGTACATGATACTTGTTTACGTATGATGACCGAGGAAAGATTTCTGGCCGTTGATGATCAATCCCACTTGCTGTTCTTCGTTTTTTGTGCGCTTCTTTATAGGCATTAGACTGTTGCCAAATGGTAAATGCCTCTTCGGATTGCCAAAATGTAATAATGACATATGTATCCGAATTTAATGGACGACATACCCGAATAGCAACGAAGCCAGGCTCATCTTCTACTTTTCGAGCTCGATTTTGAAATCTTTCTTCAAATGTTTCCATACCTTCTTGCGTTACAGGTATATGATTGCAAACCACATATATGTGCTGTTCTGATGGCAGAAGTTGCGTACCATCGATTACTTTATAACTATTATCTTCCTTAGATAATAAACTTGGATCGATTGCTTGTTGCGTCTCAGTTAGATATAATGTTTTATCTTTATTAGTTAAAACAAACATGCTTTGATCTATATGCAACTTATGATCAAGTAAATATAAAAACATGCTTTAATCTCCTTTTCTTATAGCTCACTAGTGTTAGTTTATCGAATTTTTCTGCAAAAATAAAACAAAATTACTTATACATCCAATAAAGGTTTATGTTAAACTTTATTATAAAATAAACGTTAAAAAGTAGGTCGTTTCATGATTAAGTTTCAAGAACGGATCATTGATTTTTCATTGTTAATTCTAGCTATTTTTTTTGCTATTTATGCTAGAGATATTGACGTTGATTACATTACATACATAAAAGCCTTCGTTATCTATTGGTTTTTCTCCACACTCTATTATCACTTTTCCTTAACTACCCGGAAAGGAAACATTAAGATAGATTATGGCATTAGTTATAGCACTTCATTTGCTATTTTCACTGGTCCATTAGGAGCTTTTCTATTTGAATTTGTACTTCGCTTTACAATATATTTCTATAAAAAAATAACTAATAAAGCAGATTCTGAAGAGTTCTTAGACACTCTTTATAATATTGGTTCGTTTACCGTATGTGGTGTGCTAGCGTATTCGCTTTACCACTGGCTCATTTCGTTTTTTATGAATTTTCCATTTGGATACTGGATCCTATTGCTTATTATTGTAGCAGTTGTTTTTATTACATCTTCTATGTTTTTGTTGCTTATCTCGATTATAGATGGACAAGTTCATTCGTGGAAGGATGTGCCAAAATACTTAGTAAGTGGAAGAAGTTCATTGGATATTTGGAAAATAACTATTTCTAACGGTCTTTTATTAATTTTTCTTCAAATGAAATTTTGGGATCTTGTTATCGTCCTATTCATAATGAACTATATTCTTAGTCGTTCGATTTATTCAAAATCACAAAGTATTCAACATAAAAATGAGCGAGATTATTTTGAACAGTTAGCTTATACAGATTTCTTAACTGCCATTCCGAATCGAGCAGCCATGGGCAAAATGATGGAACTATTAGCAACAAAAACTGAGCCTATTGCTATTATTGTGACTGACATCGATTATTTTAAAAAGATTAATGATTCTTATAATCATGCGGTTGGAGATCGAGTAATACAATCATTTGCTAGTATATTACAAACAAAATTAGGAGATTCTGAAAATGTGTTTCGGTCTGGGGGCGAAGAGTTTACGATAATACTACAAGGATTAGACTATCGAACTTGTGTAGATAAAATTGAACAAGTAAAACATTATGTAACTGACAATCATGTAACATCGTACTATCAAGATGACATCGTTCATATTCATTTCACAGCATCGTTTGGTTTGTATTACTTCATTCCTGCACAACTTTCTATTGAAAAAGGTTATATTGAAGCAGATACATTGTTAATTGAAGCTAAGAATAAAGGACGAAATTCGTTATGTTATGATCGTCATCAAGCCTAATATAGAAAAATTTCGGCAATAATTTGGTGCTTCCCCCTGAAAGTTAGAGTTTTCTACTCTAGCTTTCAGGGGGAAGCACCTTTCTCAACTTTCTTCAATAATGTCTCGTACTGGGATTGAACCAGTGACCCCTTGCCTGTCAAGCAAGTGCTCTCCCGCTGAGCTAACGAGACGAAATGTTATAGTAATACTATGATAATAATGGATGATTGTATTGTCAATAGCTCCTGTTAAGAAAATGTAATAGTCCTGACATAAACATATGTAATTGTGGAACAAATACCATCTTTTTCATGCAGAAAAAATTACCTGTTAACTAGTGATCGTATAATTTAACTATCTTTCTAGCAATCTTCCATTTTTTTGATAAGGAAATACTATGTTACAACTGATAGCCTTTTAACTAGAGTCACAAATTACAAGGAGGGCTATTATGTTTAACATAAAAAAAATTGCAGTTATAAGTAGTTTATCTTTTTCTTTATTTTTTGCACCAACGATTGCTAATGCAGCTACGCACACAGTTCAAAGTGGAGAATCATTATGGAAAATTGCAACTAAACACGGTGTTTCTATACAAGAAATTATGCAGTCAAATAAATTATCAGGAACAATCATTTATCCAGGTCAACAATTACAATTACCTTCTAATCTATCAAACGAAGAACTTGATTTGATGGCGAGGCTGGTTAATGCAGAAGCAAAAGGAGAATCTTATGCTGGTAAAGTTGCTGTAGCAACAGTTGTATTAAATCGCGTTGATCATGCCGACTTCCCTAATACAATTAAAAGCGTCATCTATCAACGGTCAGCGGGTGGGTATTATGCATTTACCCCAGTCCAAAATGGAGAGATAAACCACGCAGCTGATAGTGAAGCGAAGCGTGCAGTTCAAGAAGCACTGGCTTTCCGTGGACAAGGACAAGGATCAATCTATTTCTACAACCCCAGAACTGCTAAAAGCGATTGGATTCTATCGAGAGAAGTCACAATTACTATTGGTAATCATCGTTTTGCAAAATAATCATTATATAATAAACGCATGAGACAAAATGTCTCATGCGTTTATTCATCTACTATTCTTTTTCAATTGAATATTTTACAAGTAAATCATTTAATTCTCGATTTAGATCAGTCAATTGCTCTGCTGCATTGGCAACATTCGTAATCGCACTAATTTGTTCATCAATTGATGAAGTGATTTCTTCCACTGAAGCTGCTGTTTGTTGAGAAACACTTGAAGCATTTTCAACACCTTCTGTAATATGTTGATTATGCGATGTGATACTATCAATTTCATTGTTAACCGCATTTAGTGAAGTAACAATGTCTTTAATCGATTGAGATAATTGGTTAAACTTACTTTGTGTATTTAATACATCTGTGTTTAACCCTTCCGCGGTCTTCACTGTCTGCTCTACTGTTTCTACTGTCTTATCTGTCTCATTTACAATATCAGATACAACTTGCTGTACTTGGTGTGTTGCATCTTTTGATTGTTCAGCTAACTTTCTAATCTCGTCTGCTACGACAGAGAATCCTTTGCCGTGCTCTCCAGCACGAGCCGCTTCAATACTTGCATTTAAAGCCAGTAAATTCGTTTCTTCGGCAATCGTTTCAATCGTTTCCAATACTTTAGTAATTTGTTGTGTTTTATTACTTAAACTTTGAATCTCTTCACTAATTTCTTGAGAAGCAGTTAATGAACTTGCATTGGATTGTTGTAATGATTGAACAATTGTTAATCCTTCATTTGATACTTTATCTGTCTGCTGCGTAATTTCTTCCATCTTATTACTCTGTTCACGCATTGTCTTTATTGCAGTTGTTAGCAGATCTACGCGACGGTTTATCTCTTCTAAATCATTCGATTGCTCTTGTGTACCCGTTGCAATCTCAGAAATAGCGTTTCCTACTTCCTCACTACTTGCTGATGTTTGCTCGGAAATGGCTGACAAATCGCTTGAAGAATCAAGGAGTTTATTGCTTGATTGTTGAACATTTGAAATCAATTGACGCAATTGGTCAGACATCTTGTTAAAGGAGGCTGCTAGTTGACCAATTTCATCGGATGATTCAGGTAAATTTGTTTTTACAATCTTACCTTCTGCAATATGAGCTGATACCTTTGTAACATCTTTTAACAAGTTCAATTTCTTTCGAATAGCTAAGAACGCTATTAGTACACTTATCAACACAATAATTACAGTGACAGCTATAATTATATATTTAAGTACCTCTAATTCTTTATAAAATTCATCTTGATAGACCGCTATCCCAATGGACCAGTCCCATGGCTCAAAATAGCGCATATAGGCTGCTTTCTGTCTGATTGAACCATCTTCTTGTTCATCTGCATACGTTACATAATTTGCTGAACCTTCGGCAGATTTTGCTGCATCAACCATATTTTGGCGGTTGGTCCGGTTCGACTCATCTGGTCCCTCTCCAACTCTATTTGGATGCACCTGTAACGTTAGATCACTATCATAGGCTAAAAGATAGCCATTGTCTTTATAACTGAAATTTGATTCTTGAAAATTGTATTCATTGTTGTCATTTACTTCTCCATTTAAAATCCGACGCGCTTCTTGTTTCGCCTCTTCTAACCTTATATCCCCATTTTCCACATGGTGGTTTAACAACTCTAATGTTGCATACCCTGCATCTGTAATACTAATTAAGTTTCTTTTCCCAGCATCAAGTAACGTATTTTTAGCCATTATGTAGCTAGTAATGCCGATGACACTACCTGTTAAAACTATAATAACTAGAATTAAACTAAGTAACTTTGTTGAAATACTATTAAGCTTAACCTTGTTTTTCATCCGTCTTCCTCCTCCAAAAAATTTCAGGTATTTCTACTTTTATCGACAAAAAATGCAAAATGTGAATATTAGTTGAACAATTTCTATTTTTACAGAAAATTAAAAATATCGATGTGTTACAATTTAATTAAAAATAAATTTTATTGAGGGAGGTTTGTTATGCGTATCGAAAACGTAGTAGATAATCAACAATTAAATGATGCATTTTCGGTAAGAAATAAGGTATTTGTTGAAGAACAAAAAGTACCATTACATTTAGAACAAGATAAGTATGAAAACGAGGCTCTCCACTTTGTTGGATATGTTCAAGATCAACCAGTAGCAGCAGGACGTGTGCGAATAAACAAAGATTATGCCAAACTCGAACGTATTTGTGTCCTAAAATCTCACCGCGGTCACTCATTAGGAAAACAATTAATTCTAGCTATGGAACAAAACTTAATTAAACAAGGCGTTAAGAAAGCTAAGTTAGGAGCTCAAACACATGCAGAATCTTTCTACCATAAGTTGGGGTATAGTGTTATTTCTAACGTTTTTTATGATGCCAATATGCCTCACATCATGATGGAAAAGGACCTAATACAATAAGTATAAAACTCCTCCTCATTGTCAATGCTGAAACGTAGCATAACTTGTTAGGGGGAACCTTTTTTGGAACACATATCACCTATATTTTTTGAATCTTTATTTGGTTTTTTTGGCTTGTTTGTTTTGACTAAAGTACTTGGAAAAACACAAATCAGACAATTGACTGCTTTTGACTTTATTTCTGCTTTAATTTTAGGTGAACTTGTTGGAAATGCGTTGTATGATGATGGTGTAGGTATAATTGATATTGGTTTTGCCATTTTGCTTTGGGGAGGATTATTATTTGTCACTGAAATAATAACCCAAAAACTAAAAGGGAGTAGATCTTTACTTGAGGGAAGACCTTCTATTATCATTCATCAAGGGAAACTGCAACGTGAAGTAATGGCAAAAAGTAAATTAGACATTAATCAGTTACTTCATTTATTGCGATCAAAAGATGTCTTCTCTGTACGAGAAGTTGATTATGCAATTTTGGAAACAGACGGCACTGTTTCAGTACTTAAAAAGACATTTGCACAACAACCAACGCGGTCGGATCTTCAACTCCTTCCTGAAGAAGTGAGTTTGCCTATAATGCTTATTAATGATGGTGAAATTATAAAAGATAACCTAGCGCAAATTAATCAAGACAGAAACTGGTTAGAAAATGAATTGAAAAAACAAGAAATTAGTTCTTATAAAGAAGTCTTTTACGCAGAATATAAGAAAGGAGAAAACTTATATGTGCAAACATTATAAGTTTTCTCCTAACAAAATAAATCTATAATGGTAACCTAAAAAACTACTTATATTAATTCATTAATATATTGGCCAACTCCTGTTAGCTCGGCATAAATCATATTTGCCTCCACAGACATTCGAGGGGGAGATAATATTGGTGCAGTATTTTGTTGCACTTGTTTACTTAATTCAGTGTGTTCCATCTGTTGTTTTTCTAATTCTTCTTGGTAAGACATATCCAATTGAATTGGGTATAATTGTTCGATCGGATAAGGATCACGCTCTGGTTGTGTTACACGATTTTGATATTGTTGGTATTGATAATTATCAACTGGTAATACGTATCCCATAAGCTTTTCCCTCCCTATATAAAGGATATACCCGTTTTCAAAGAATTTATTCCTATTTCATTGTTCAAATACGCTCATTTCTTTTTCTAGTTTCTTGATCTTTTGTTCTGTCTCTTGAATCACTGGCTCTATTTTACGCTCTGGATAACGTAAATATTTTTCGTTTTTTTCTAAATATTTAGCTATAACTCCTAAGTTAGTTATTAATCGAGTGATAGTCAAATTTCTTTCCTCCCTTGTAGTTTATTGTATAAGAAAAGAGATAGCCCATTGATTGGTACTATCTCTTCTTTTTATAACCACGAAAACGGTCGTTTATCCTGATGTCCTTCTTCTTCATCATCTTGTTCTTCATGTTTCTCTTCCTCAGCTTCTATTCTTTCTTCATGCGGAGGTTCTGGTTGCGGTCTACGAACACCACCAAAAAAGGCATCAAATGGCCGCGGTCGCTCCGTATGTGGCGTTGGTGTGGGTTCAAAATGAACATTGTCTGCTTTAATAATAAGATCTTTCACATGGATCACTTTTTTTGATTCCGACATGGTTATTTCACTCCTTTTCACTTATGAACTTATTCGATATTAGTCTATGTGACGATTACCGTTTTGTTTGTGACATTCGCCCGTTTTATTTAAATTACTCATTTTATTCGCTTAGCGGATGAATGCCTACACAAAGCTTTTAATTGTACATACGCTATAAGTGACGATAAAGTCATTAACTATTAGAAAGGAGTTCATCATTTATGACATGTGGAGGTAAATACGATTCTGGAAGCTGTGTAGCTGATATCCTTCGTGAAATCGCTGATGCACAATCTGATTTGCTTAGCGATTGTACAACGAGCTGTGAACAATCCATTGCGGATTTATTAGGGGACACAAGTCCTTCAAGCAACTTGGATACGGTACCTGTTCTTTTATACTGTAAAGATTGCAAACCATTTAAAGGATATGGTGTACCAGTGGAAGATCTTGGAGATGCATTTGCTAGTTTTTATTTCCGTGTAAAAAGCATAGACGACAAAAACTGTGCAGTACTTGAATTGCTACGTGAAGAAGAGGATCATAAAAAAGATCCACACTCTCCTGTAGAACAAGATACAAGTGACTTAGAAGTTACTGGTGTATGTATTACGGTTGATGTGGATTGTTTCTGCCACATTACTTGTCTACCTGCTATTAGTGCATTCTAAATTATTTAGGTCTGATGCCCTTGCATCAGACCTTTTTACATAATATTAAAAACTTAATAAGCGAATCATTTTAATATCATCTAATGTAACTTGATGAAACTTAGGGCGTTTTAATGTTTCAACAAATACTGTACTATCTTCTCGTTTAGTAATGATGCCCTTTAGCCGATTATCTGTTGTAATAATTTCACATTTTAATTTTGGCGTGAAACGTGGAGAAGTTGCTAAATAATCTACTTGTTCCAAAAGTGTCATTTCTTTGAAAGGAACTTTATTAATTGTATTGGTTACTTCAGCTGTTGTGTCGTTATCTTCTAATACTTCTATATGATTTTCCTCTAAAGTTTCTTCCCAGTTAGGTTTATCTATAGTATCTTCTTCCGCAAAAAGTACATCCGTTTTTTGATTGTTTTCCTCATCTGCTTGATTCGTACGTTTTTTTGATCGTTTAGTTGGACGATCTGATATTGTTTTTTCGATATTATCTACACTTTTCTTAGGTGATTCGTAGTCTTCTTGCATATTCGCAGCTGGCGTTGCTAAGTTTGGTTGATCAATGTACAATTTGGGACGTCGCTTAGCTACTTTTTTTCTTCTAGACACAGGATATTCCTCCTCAAAATCATTCTCTTCGATACTATATGTTAAGAATGATTGAGTTGTGCCCATTTGCTAAAACGTACTATTTTAATAATTTTACATAAAAACAGAAAGCATTACGTAACTAGCACGCAATGCTTTCATTTGAATTAAGATAAACCTAAAATATTGTAACCTGAATCTACATGAATAACTTCTCCAGTTACCCCTCGTGAAAGATCACTTAATAAGTAATAAGCGGTATCGCCGACTTCTTCTTGTGTTACAGTGCGACGTAATGGTGCTTTTTCTTCAATATCTTTTAACACGGAATTAAAATCTCCAATTCCTTTGGCAGATAATGTTCGAATTGGACCAGCAGAAATCGCATTAACACGAACACGATGTTTTCCAAGATCATTCGCTAAATACTTCATGCTTGCATCTAAGCTAGCTTTCGCTACACCCATGACATTGTAATTTTGCACGACACGTTCACCACCAAGGTAAGTAAGCGTAATAATTCCACCACCATCAGTCATTAATGGTTGTGCTGCTCGAGCGACTGCCACTAGTGAATAGGCACTAATATTATGTGCTAGTAAATAGCCATCGCGACTAGTTTCAACGAACTCCCCTTTTAAATCTTCCTTATCTGCAAAAGCGATACAGTGTGCTAAACCATGAATCGTTCCAACATCTTGTTTAATTTGATCAAATGTATGTTGAACAGCTTCATCATTTGTTACATCGCATTCGTAGAATAAGGCATTTTGACCTTCTAGCGTTGCTACTAAATCTTCTACCGGTTTCTTAAAGCGTTCATTCGCATAAGTAAAAATTAATCTTGCCCCCGCATTATGGAGCGAGCGTGCGATTCCCCATGCAATACTTCGCTTATTTGCAACACCCATAATGACATATGTACGACCTTCTAAAGAAAAATTCATATTATTTCCTCCCATTAACATTCATAGGTTGTTATTAGTACCAGATACTATTTTATCTTAATCAAGCCAGAAACACAATTATAATCAAACTGTCAGTAATTTGTACTAACTTATTTTCACTTACTTTTAGAGTAAATATACCACATTATGCAAGTGATGTATAAAAAAGAGACTACAAACATTTAATGATTGTAGTCTCTTTAACTGGTTATTAACTAAATTCCAATAAATTTTGCAATTCTTCTACATATTCCGTCGACCCAGTAACAACTAAATGATCATTTAAGAATAAACGAGTATCACCGTGCGGAACAATGGAATCGTCTCCTCTGAAAATCCGAACCATAATAACATCACCAGTAAACGGAAACTCTCGTAACATAATACCATCATATGCTGAATTATTCATTCTAATTTCATATAATGCACTTTCTTGGTTGGTAAGAATATCAACCACATTTGGCGATTCGATCATTGCTTTTAGTAACGTTTTGCTAGAAAGTAAATAAGAGAATACTTCAACCCCTTGTTCTTTTAATTGTTTATCAATATCAGAACGTTCTGCTCTAGCGATGACGCGTTCAACGCCTTTGTTTTTTGCATAACAAGCAATTTTCTTGTTAATGTCTTCGGTACCTGTTGAAACAACAACTATATCTGCATCAAACACCCCTAATTGTTCTAATTCATCGATTTCATAAGCTTCTAATTCTCTAATATCAAAGACAGATCGTGTTATTTTCTCATCAATTTTATCCAGACGTGTATGGTATAAATGTGATTCAAATAATTCTTTATCTAACTCTCTCACGACAGGCAGTGTTGCTTGATTGGAACCGATAAAGGAAACAATCTGTTTCGGAATCGCTTCTTCTTGGTGTACATATAATTTTTTGAAAAATGGAGGTGTAATAATACAAGTTAAAACGGCTACAAGTATTAACGCACTTTCCATTTGGCTATCAATAACACCCATTCTTTCACCGATTGCAGCAGCTGCAATAACTAAAGACAATGTTGATGTCAAAATCATCCCAGCGCCTATTACCGTTCTTGTATCATACCATTTTCTTAAGATCGCCAATGGAACAAGTTTAGATAAAAGTAATGCAATTAATAACAATGGAATTAGCATTAATACCTTAGAATCGCCAAAAAGAGTCCAAATGTTTATATCCACACCTATCATTACAAAGAAGATAGGAATCAAAAATCCATAGCCAAAGCTGTCTAATTTATGCACCAGGTCTTGATTAGGAGCTAGTAACGACACAAGGGCACCAGCTATAAATGCACCAAGGATATTTTCTGCTCCTACTGATTCGGATAGTGCAACTAAAAAGATAATTAACGTAAATATTGCTCGTGTACCAATCTGAATCGTACCCTTTGACAATGCTTCAATAAATGACTGATTCTTAAAGTGTCTTCCGACAAAGTACAAGACGATGCCTACAGCGAACAAGATAAGCAATAGCCACATATTTCCTGATCCGTCGCCATAAATAGATACAAATACAGCTAATAAAATCATGGTAACTAAGTCAGCGATTACAGCAACCAAAAGGATGGTCTGACCAATTGGTGTCTTCATAGCTTGTGCTTCTTTTAATGTTGGTACTACAACACCCAAAGAGATGGTTGAGATAATCAATGTCATTAAGAAAACATTGTCAATAAATCCTGCTATTACAAACAACCAAGATAATCCGACCGATAAGAGTAGTATTCCAATAAATACAATGATTGCTAAAAATACCGGACTTGGGTCATTGTTTTGCCCATTTTGATTAGTGCCGCGTGGCCTTCCTTGCTTCTTTTTCTTTGAGAATAGTGAGAAATCAATTTCAAGACCGCTTAAGAACATTAAAAAAATAAAGCCTAATGTAGAAAGGGTTTCTAACCAACCGCTTTCTTCTACTAAATTAAACCCACTATGACCTATAATTAAACCAATAATAATTTCTGCAACTACAACTGGGATAACATTCAAGCGAAGTCGATGCATTAGAATTGGTGTTACAAATGCAGCGATAATAACAATGAGCAATGAACTTACTGATTCTCCATGTGCCTCCATATAACAAACCTCTCTTTCCCTTGGTAATTTTTAAAGTAATAAATTCATAAACGCTGTGGCGAGTCCAAAATAAATTAATACAGAAATAATATCATTAATTGTTGTAATAAAGGGACCTGAAGCAACTGCAGGGTCAACATTAAATCGATGCATGACTAACGGTACTAATGCCCCAGCAATTGTCGCTGCAATAAGTGTTGTCATGATAGAAATGCCAACCAGCATGCCTAGGAAAATATCCCCTTGCCAGAAATAAATTACTACGGTAATTACGAAGCCGCAACTCATTCCTGTAATCAACCCAGTAGCAGCTTCACGCATTAGTATTTTCCATTTCCCCTGTTTTTCAATTTCACCTGTGGCAATCCCTCTAACTGCGACTGCAAGTGCTTGTGTTCCTGTATTTCCTGCCATACCAGCAATTAAAGGGATGAAAATAGCCAGAATAGCAACTTTGTCTAATGTTGCTTCAAACCGACCAATAATACTTGCAGTAAATAAACCTAGAAATAACAAGATAATTAGCCAAGGAAGTCTCTTTTTGGCAGATACAAATGCATTATCATCTGCACGATCCATATCAGATACACCAGCAAGTTTTGAATAGTCATCACTTGCTTCTTGATCCATGACGTCCATAATATCATCGACTGTAATAATCCCTAGTAAATGATCTTGGAAATCGACAACAGGTAAAGCAAGAAAATCATAATCACGCATCATCTGGGCGATATCTTCTTGGTTTTCTCCTACTTGTACAGAGACGATTCGATCACTCATAACATCAGAGATTAACCAATCTCCTTCTGCTATAATTAAATCACGTAAAGAAATAACACCAACTAAATGCTCAAATTTATCAACCACGTAAATATAATAAATTGTCTCTGCTTCTGGTGCTTCTTTCCTTAAATGTCGCATGGCTTCTTTAACAGTTTGTTCGGTATGGATAACAACAAATTCTGTAGTCATTATACTTCCAGCAGTTTTTTCTTCATAATGAAGCAATGTCTTTATCTCTTCAGCAGCATCTTGTTCCATGGTAGTTAAAAAGCTAGCAACTTTATTTTTATCTAATTCATTTAAAATATCAACAGCATCATCGACTGACATTTCTGCTAAGACTTGTGCAGCAAATGCTGGATTCATTTCAGTAATATATTGTAATACTATTTCTTCATCAACTTGTTCGATAACATCTGCGATCTCTTCAGACGATAAATAGGTATATATAAGAAAACGAGTTTCTTCTGGCTGTTCTTCAAAGATTTTCGCTTGATCATATGGGTGCATTTCTAAAAATTCCGCTCGAAATTCGTCAATCTGCTCATTTAGTAGTGCACCTTGGATTTTTTCCCATAACTGTTCTCGTTCTAGTTGATCTAAATGTTCCATTTTAGTCCCCTCCTTTATCGCCTTAGACCGTATAATAGTAATCGCCCACAAGAAATTTGTCAATAAAATGATTTTTGTCGTTGTACTATAAAACAATCTGAAATATTTCTTACTTCTTCACTTAAAAAATAGTTCATTTTAAGGTAAACTATTCATTAGAGTTTTTTATAATTATATGGAAAAGAGAATGATAATAAATGAAAAAAAATGCAACGCCTAAAATAGATTATACATTAATACTAATTGTTATTTTATTAGCAATTGTGAGTATTTTTACGTTATATACATTAGAAGCAACATTAGAAGGATCTTATTATCTAAAACAATTAACATGGTACATTATAGGGAGTGTCGCCATTGGATTAATTATGCTTTTCGATTATGATCGATTACGTCAAGTTGCCTGGATTTTATATGGCTTTGGGATTGTTATGTTACTTATGCTTTTTTTTCATTTCCCACCTGGAATTGCCAATAAAGCAGGTGGTGCTTGGGCATGGTTCCAATTTGGTCCAATTTCATTACAGCCTGCTGAATTTATGAAAGTTTTCTTGATTATTGCTTTAGCTAATCTCATTGTCATGCATAAAGAAAAATTCAAAACACCAACTACTAAAAGTGATCTTTGGTTATTAGCTAAAATTGTGATCGTAGCCATCGTTCCAATGTTATTTATTATTAAACAACCTGACTTAGGTGGGTTTTTAGTTCTTTCTTCAATTGTTTTTTGTATGTTACTTGTTTCAGGAATAAGATGGCGGATTATTTTAACGATGTTAGGGTTAGCAGTCATTATATTAGGTACAATTATTCTGTTATTTGCAAAATTCCCGGAAACAGTTGAGCAATTCGCTGAAGATCATGATCTACAATATGTGGAAGACAGGTTTACGTCTTGGCTAGATCCTAAAAACAATAGACAAGGGACCGCTTTTCAAGTAACACAAAATATACTTGCTATTGGATCTGGGCAACTAAGCGGTAAAGGAATCGGTGAATTTGAAGTATCTCATGTCCCTGAAAGACAAACTGACTTTATTTTCTCAGCAATTGGTGAACAGTTTGGCTTTATTGGGTCAAGTGCTCTACTTGTGTTATTTTTCTTATTAATTTATCGGTTAATTCACATAGGACTACAAAATAAAGACCCATTTGGCAGCTATATTATTGCTGGAATGACCGGCATGTTTACCTATCAAATTTTCCAAAACATTGGTATGTCAATTCAATTGTTACCTATCACTGGGTTACCTCTACCATTCATTAGCTATGGTGGTAGTTCTACTTTAACGTATATGATAGCAGTTGGTATAGTATTAAATATTCATTATCGGACCAAAGTATATATGTTCGATTCTTAATCTACGATGTAGCAAGGAGGGGTATTATGCATGCAGATATTATTGGTGATGTACATGGCTGTTACGATGAGCTTTTAGCTTTGTTTAAAAAATTAGGTTATGATATAGAAAATGGCATCCCACATCATCCTGAAGGACGTAAACCTATCTTTATTGGTGACATTACCGATCGTGGCCCTCATTCGTTAAAAACAGTGGAACTTGTATATGATATGGTAATAAAGAAAAAGATAGCCGATTACGTACCAGGGAATCATTGTAATAAATTATACCGGTATTTCCTAGGAAATAAGGTACAAGTCAAGCATGGATTAGAAACAACAGTAGCCGAATATGAATCGTTAGCAGCAAATAAGCAAATGGAAATAAAAGATAAATTCACCACATTGTATGAGCAAGCGCCTCTATATCTTGTATTGCCAGAGTTGCAAGCAATTATAGCTCATGCTGGTATTCGAGAAGATCTTATTGGTCGCCAGGATAAGAAAACAGCTACATTTGTTTTATACGGTGACATTACAGGGGAAAAACATGAAGATGGCCGTCCAGTTCGAAGAGATTGGGCGCAGGACTACAAGGGGGCTAACTGGATTGTTTATGGGCACACCCCTGTCAAACAACCTCGCGTAGTTAATAAAACAATTAATATTGATACAGGTTGCGTATTTGGTAATCAATTAACCGCATTTCGCTTACCAGAAGAAACAACAGAAAGTGTTCCATCCGACCAACCTTATGTGGAAGAAAAATTTAGTTACTTTGATTAATAGAAATCCCAGTTTAAGCATCATTTTGATGTCAAAACTGGGATATTTTTTTCATGTCATTTGGTATGTCAGAAGTGCATTCAATCTTCTTCTTTGTCCTAGGATGGATAAAGGAAAGATCGGTACAGTGTAAAGCTTGTCTCGAGATTTTATCTGTCGCACCTCCATACAAATCATCTCCAACTAATGGATTGCCAAGGTATGAAAAATGAACCCTTATTTGATGGGTTCTCCCCGTCTCAAGTTGTATCTGAATAACTGTATTATCATTCGTTTCTTCTACTACTCGAAAATGGGTAATGGCTTTCTTACCAGTAGGATCGACGATGCGCTCAATAATAGAGGTTGACTTTCTGGCAATCGGAGCGTCAATGGTTCCTTCTTTAAGCTTAAGGTGACCTGAAATAATCGCTTGATAACGTCTATTCACCTCTCCTCGTTGCTGACTTAGTGAAAGAATCGAGTGACTTAATCGATGTTTGGCAACTAACATTAATCCAGAAGTATCTCGGTCTAACCTTGTCACAATATGCACCGTGTAATCTAGTTGCTGTTGCTCATAATGATGTAATAGTGCATTGGCTAACGTCCCTTGTTTGTGTAAATGAGAAGGAATACTCGGCATGCCTGCTTGTTTATCAATGACGATAACATCTTCATCCTCATAGATAATAACTAATGGAATAGGCTCTGCGTGCATCAATGGTCCTCGTTTTTCAGATGGAAAAATAACTTCAACCATATCTCCTTCAACAAGCTTTCGGCGTACAGTGGCAAACATTTCATTAATAAGTAAACACCCCTGCTCACTTGTAATACTCCTGATAATACGCCTGGAGAAACCATGTACCTTTGTTAAATATTCTTTTAATAGTAAGCCATCTTCTGTTTTGGAAACTTGCCATTTCATTTATTCTTCACTTCACCTTTTTTGTGTTCTATCTTTCATCAGAGACAAATGAATCTCGTACTCGCTTCCAAAAAGGGAAAGATTTAAATCTTGCAAAACGTATTTTCTCTTCTGCTACTTGGCATTCTATGGAATGAATGTTTGCAACATTTTTGGTTATATGATCAATGGTTAATAAGAAACTTTGATTTTTTTCTACAGGGTTAAATTTACATACATGGTGCTTTGGTAAAATTAACGGAGAGCCAATTGTCCGATAAACTCTATTATTAATGGATGACATTTCGGTTATTTGCACGGAAGCCAACGATGGATGAATAATCGCCCCACCAAGCGCCTTGTTATATGCCGTACTGCCAGATGGTGTTGATATACATAAACCATCACCTCTGAAACGTTCAAAATGTTCTCCTTTAATACTGACATCTAGTACAACTGATCCTTCTACTTTTTTGATAGACGATTCATTTAATGCCAGATAACGTGTAGCTTCATTATCATTAGAATGAATCGTTAATGATAATAGTGGGTACTCGACAACTTGATAAGGTTTTTTAGCAATATCAATAACCAATTTTTCAATCTCTTCCGGTACCCAATCTGCATAAAACCCTAAATGACCTGTATGTATACCTAAAAAAGCTGTCTTATCTAATCGATGACTATAATCATGAAATGCTTGCAAAAATGTCCCATCTCCACCAACGGAAATAACTAAATCAGGTTCATTTTCATCATAATCAAGTTCAAAATCAATTAAATATTGGTAGATCAATGCTTTAATACTATCTGATTTGGCATCACCTCTAGATGTTATCGAAAACTTCATAAGCTAACTGCTCTCCCCTCGTTTATGTTTATATTGATTAAATATACGTTGTGCTTCTTGTACTTCATCCTTAATCATTGCCATTTCTTCATCAAGTTGAAATGCTGCTTCTGCTGCACGCTTTAATCTTGTTTTTATATGCGTAGGGATTTGCCCTTTATATTTATAATTTAACGAGTGTTCATTTGTAGCCCAAAAATTCATCGCTAGTGTACGAATTTGAATTTCTGCAATAACTTGTTTTTCTCCTTGAATAGTGGCAACGGGATATCGAATAATAATGTGGTAGGATCGATAGCCACTTGGTTTTTTAGAAGCAATATAATCCTTTTCTTCTATTATCTCAAAGTCACTTCGCATTTGAATCATCTGAACAATGGTATAAATATCATCAACAAATTGACATACCACACGCACACCTGCAATATCTTGCATTTTTTCTTCTAAATGGGCAAAAGCTATATTTTTACGATTTGCTTTATCAACAATACTGGAAACAGGTTTTACTCGCGCTGTAACAAATTCAATTGGAGAGTGTTTAGACTCCAATTCGTATTGTGCTCGAATTCCTTTTAATTTTACCTTTAGTTCTTCGGTCACTTGTATATATGGGGCAAGAAATGCATCCCAATTCAATCTAGACACCGCCTTCGGTCGAATACTTTATGTATTTAGGTAACACTATTCTTATTGTATCATATGTGTAGCAAAGAATATGATAGGTTTAGGCGAACGATTTTATTCGACAACCTTTCAAAAATTACACTATACTGAATATAACAAATTAAACGAACATAGACCATTGTTAAGGAGTTGTTAATGTGCAAGAAATTGAAATGGAAAGTAAAAATTTATTAACTAAAAAAGAATATGAAGCAATTATACAATTTTTTCAATTATCAGAGGAACAAGCAAAAACACAAATTAATTATTACTTTGAAACCAGTGATTTTAAATTAAAAGCAAATGGAGCTGCTTTGCGAATTAGAAAGAAAGACAATGATTGGGTGTTAACATTAAAGCAGCCATATCAAGATGGTTTAATCGAAACCCATGATTCCTTATCCGAAATAGAAGCGATGCAAGCCATCGAAGGAAAAATGATAGATAAACCAAATGTAAATAAGCAACTTAACAAATTGAATATTAGTATAAATGACCTACAATATGGTGGTTATTTACAAACAGATCGATTAGAAGTGACGTATAAAGAAGGACTAGTTGTCATAGATTATAGTATATATAATGGCAAATCAGATTATGAGTTAGAAGTTGAAGCTGTTTCAAAAATAACAAGTGAAACCATTATGCAAGAATTAATGGAACACTTAAATATCAAGAAAAAAGCAACACCAAACAAAATTGAACGATTTTATCAAACGTTAACACAATCAAACGAGCTTTGAAACAGATAAGTTGCTGTTTTTGAATGAACCCTGTTAGAATAAAAAACATAGAGAGATTACCATTTTAAAGGGGTTAGTGCGGATGTCACAAACAAATTCCGTTTATGAGTCAATTGGTGGACATGACACCATTCAAAAATTAGTTCATGCTTTTTATAGCAAAGTGAAAAATCATCCAGAATTACAACCAATTTTTCCTGATGATTTAACCGAAACCGCTCGGAAACAAACACAGTTTTTAACACAGTTATTTGGCGGTCCACCTTTATATAATGAAGAACATGGCCATCCTCGCTTGAGAATGCGTCATTTACCATTTGAAATAACACCTATTCGTCGAGATGCATGGCTTTTCTGTATGAAACATGCATTAGATGAAGTTAACATTATGGAACCGTATCGTTCATTTATATTTGAACGATTAACGAAGACAGCACACCATATGGTAAATACAGCTGAGAATAAGAAAGGAGAATCGATGTGAGCTGGAATTTATCTGGGCCATCAAAACAGACAACGGCGCAGCTTAGCTACTTTGATTTTCTTCAAAAACCAATTGAAATTTATATTTTTGTTGATCCACTCTGTCCCGAATGTTGGTCGTTAGAACCATTGTTAAAAAAACTAATGCTTGAATATGGTCGTTTTTTTACCATTCGATTCATTATAAGTAATCAAACATCAATGGTTGACCAAGAGAACATAAAGATCGAGCGTTTAAGGCAACAATGGGAAAAAACAGGTCATTTATCTGGTATGTGTTGTGATGGTGACTTATGGTTAGAAAATCCAATTAACTTTCCAACTACTGTTTCTATCGCAATTAAAGCCGCTGAATTACAAGGAAAGAAAGCTGGTAAGAAATTCTTACGGAAAATGCAAGAATATATCTTTTTAAATAAATGCGATATGTCAATTGAAGATAATTTAGTAAATTGTGCTGAAGAAGTAAAGTTAGATATTGAAGAGTTTAAAAAAGATTTACATTCCAATTCTGCTAAAAAGGCATTACAATGCGACATTAAGTTAGCGAAAGAAATGGAAGTTGACTACATGCCTTCTATCGTTTTCTTTAATGAAGCAATTGATGATGAAGGATTAAAACTTTCAGGTATTTACCCTTATGAAGTTTACGTAAAAGTTCTTAAACAAATGTTGGATAAAGAAGTTAAACCAGCAGAGAAACCTGGTTTAGAAGAATTTTTAGCACATTTTCAATTTATTGCAACAAAAGAAGTAGCCGTTGTGTATGACTGGTCGATTGAACGTACAGTAAAAGAATTGCGCAAATTACAATTAAAACAAATTGTACAAGAAGTGCCTGTAAAACATGGATCTTTCTGGGAATATGCAAAATAAGAATGGCAGAAGTTTTGCTATAGCAAAATTTCTGCCATTCTTATTTATAGAACAAAAAAGAGTATACAAACTGTATACTCTAACTTTTTCCTAACCCTAGGAAAAAGGGGGATGGGAGAAAGTTTCAGGTCAAACAAAGGGGTTTTGTTTGTTAAACATCTCACAATTTAAATATACCAAGTTCTTCTATACGTTGCAATGACTTGTCGCTTCATTTCACAGAACTGTCAAACTTCTAATTATTACCTTCTTATCATACAAATTACTAACTGGCTTTTAACAGGAGGAGAGAACATTGCGCGCATATGCACACTGGGTATTTTTATGTTTGACTTGTATTGCATTCATTGTAAATATTTTTGGTCTAATGAATTTAATTTCTAAATACATTACCCTCCCTTTTTTGTTCATTTGTATTTACCTTACTTTATTTTCATTTACTCATCGGAATACCTTTCGAGGCAAAAAATGGAGTTGAGCATCGCTCAACTCCATTTTCTACTCTATTTATGCTTCCATCTTGTCTAGCAAAGCTTCCATTTCATTTAGTTTCTCTTCAAATACATCTAATGCTTGTAAAATAGGTGTTTTCTCTGTCATATCAACACCGGCTTTTTTTAATACTTCAATTGGATAATCACTACTTCCAGCTTTTAAAAAGCCTAAATAACGTTCTACTGCAGGTTCTTTTTCATTCAAAATTTGTGAAGCCAATGATAGTGCAGCAGCATATCCTGTCGCATATTGATAAACATAATAATTATAATAAAAATGTGGGATTCTGGCCCATTCTAAACCTATTTCATCATCGATATGAATTGCATCACCAAAGTATTTTTGGTTAAGTGCATAATATTCTTTGGTTAATTTATCAGATGTCAAGGCTTCTCCGTTTTGGACTTCTTGATGAATCAAATGCTCAAATTCAGCAAACATAGTTTGACGGAATACCGTGCCACGGAAACCTTCTAAGAAATGATTTAATAAGAATAATTTCTCTTTATCATCTGTCGTTTCTTGGATCATGTATTCGTTCATCAATGCCTCATTACAAGTGGAAGCAACTTCAGCTACAAAAATGGAATAATCACCATAACGAAATGCTTGGTTTTCTCGAGTATAATAACTATGTAACGAGTGACCAAGTTCATGAGCAAGTGTAAATACATTGTTTAAGTTGTCTTGCCAATTCATTAAGATATATGGATTTGTTCCATAAGCACCTGATGAATATGCGCCACTTCGTTTTCCTTTGTTCTCTTCTACATCAATCCAACGATTGTTAAACCCTTCTTTTACCCTTGAAACATATTCTTCTCCTAATGGAGCAAGTCCTTTTAAAATATGATTTTGTGCGGATTCATAGCTATACTTCATGTTCACATCTTTAACTAAAGGTGTATATAAGTCATACATATGTAATTCATCTAAAGCCAAGACACGTTTACGTATTGCTACATAACGATGTAATAAATCAATGCGTTCATTCACTGCTCCAACTAAATTGTCATATACTTTTTCAGGTATATTATTATTATCTAGTGCGGCTTGTCTAGCTGAATCATAGTAACGAACTTTTGCATTAAAATTATGTTTCTTGACTGCACCTGATAATGTGGAGGCAAAGGTGTTTATAAAATTACCATACGTATCGTACATTGCTTTAAAAGCATCTTTTCTTACTACTGGGTTATCAGACTCTAGAAAATTAATATATCTACCATGCGTTAACGCAACGTATTCGCCATCTTCTCCTTTCACATCAGGGAACGTTAAATCAGCATTGTTTAACATCCCAAATGTTTGGGATGCATTATCCGTCACTTCAGAAACTTCAGCTAATAAAGCTTCTTCTTTTTCTGATAAAATATGCGAACGTCTTCTTGTAATTTCAGTTAAAGCTTGACGATAGTGCATTAGTTCAGGTATCTCATTAAAAAATTGTTCTAAAGTGGACTCTTCTATTTGCAAGATTTCTGGTACGATAAAACTCATTTGACTGGCAGCTTGTGTGATCAAACTTTCCGCTTTAGCATTAACTGCTTGATAAAAACTATTGGTTGTATCTTGGTCATAACGCATATGGGCATATGTATACAACTTGCCTATTCGTTCAGAAATGGTATCTTGTAAAACGAGCAAATCATATAAATTGCTTGCTTTGTCTGCAAGCGTTCCTTGGTATTCTTGAAATTTTGTGATAGCACTCTTTAGATTATTAAGTTCTTTTTCCCATGTCTCATCACTTGAAAAAATATCTTCCAACCGCCATGTATTCTCGACTGCTACCTCTTCTCTTGTTTGTAAACGTTGATTTTCAGCCATGTTACAAAAAACCTCCATTTCTTCTTTAGCAATTTCGTTTTTCATACTATTACTATATCTTACTATTATAACGTAATTTCTAGAATTCATGTTTCATTTTGCTTATTTTTCCTAATTTACTTAAAATAATTTTATCTGCTGCTAGTGCTTGCTCTATCGTTGCATGTGGTTGGAAATCAGTATTCCAATGATACAAATTTGAGGTGGTTCGTTTTACAATATCTAGGTAAAAGAGTTGATTGAGATATTCAAGAACAGGAGAATGTGTTGGAGAAATAAGGGGAAATTGGTTAGCGTTCTGTTCGTAACGTATTAAGAATTGAGAACATTCCCTTACAGTAAAAGTTTTCTGCTTCATTAATAAATCAATACAAAGCCTACTTTGCCAATTCCAAGATGGAATAGTCATTTTCCATTGACTTATTGTTGGTAAGTGAATATAAGAGGGTAGCTGACTAGGGACCAAACGATGTAAATACAACCATTGTAGCCAATGACGTTCATCACTATTGGGGTGTTGATTTAATCGTAAACGCCACCGCTTCTTTTCTTGGATCCAAAAAGTATATATTGGTTGACTAACGTGTTGAAGTCTAAATATATTAGTAAAACGGATATTAGAAAGTGGATGAAACCTAATACTACCAGTGGCATATGTTAAATTTGTAAAATAAATATTATGGATAATTGCAAGTTGTTTGGTGTGGGGGCAGTAGTAAAACATAGCGGTAGGTAAGTGGTTACTTAGCTGATGGATAAAATAGTGATCGACGGAGGTAAGACGAAGTTTTTCATTTTGCTTTCGCTTTAAGCGATTCCCGCCTAAAATCCAAATAGGAACGATGCCTAGATGCTGATAACCCCTAGTCCTTGTTAAAATTTCTTTTGCACCTATTTGGGCGCATTGGTATTCAATCGCAATTTTTTTATTGGTTGATGTTATAAATAGATCAGGACGTTGTTTTATAGCGGGTAAGTACTTTTCTAATTCCACATGATAACCTTGGTTGAAAAACCAGTGAAAAAGATCCAATTTTCCTTGTTCATGGTAACTTCCTTCTCCCTTGGCAAATGCACAGCTGCTACTTGCTTGATGAGCAAAATGAGGAACTCTCTTTTCACCACTTTTGATGATGACTTTTTCATGACAAGAAGGACAATAAAATGTTATGTTCTTTTTTAACTTTAACAGCTTTATTTGATTCTTTGTTAATGAAGCTAATACATAACTCTCTCCTTCACTAGATAGAGCCTTTAACATAAAAATAAACGCCTCCCTTAATCTTTTTCCCTATATCTATTCTCTATTCGACATTACCAGTAATATTCCTTCTAAAAAAAAAAAGAGTTGTCTATAATTGACAACTCTTGGACCCTCTTTATACTTATTTTATTTAACTGCGCTTTTGATCCATTGATACCAAGTTAGCTATTAGGAAAGTATTTTCTAACCTGTGCCAGTACATCCTCAGCAAAGATCACTTTACCATATTCATCTAATAAATGCATTGTGATATTCGTATCTAGACCGTATTCTTGCAATTGGCTAACAATATCATCTTGTTGATCTTCATCTAAATATACATCATCAAATTGGACTAATAAGACGTACTTACCTTGATAATAATATAAGGTATCTTGTGCACCTTCCATATTAAAATTGCGATGGCTTAATTGTATGATATCTTCAAAATCATTAAATCGAATAATAGAAATTAAATTCTCGTCTATAGATGAATAGTACTCATCTTCTTGATCGTCAGACGAATCATCACCAAATTTTTCATCAAGCAATGACTCTATTTTCTCATCCATTGGTACATCTAAATTACCTGCTTCTGTAGGTAACTCCAAGTTTTGCCCATCTTTAGAAAGTTTAGCCTTCGTAACTACAATTTCTAAACCTTTATCTAATGCTTGTACTTGAATCCATAATGGCCCATCTATATTAAATTCATCTTCATTATAATTCACTTCATCCATTACTTGCCAAAATAGTTGTTCGCTTTTCTCACGGTTATACCATATCTCTTCTCGATCAAATCCTCTATTTTCGATATCCATATAAGAAATATAAAACTTCACCGTATTCTCATTAATTCTTTCAATTTCCATTTTTCATTACCTCTCCCTTCTAAAATATATTAGGTGGAAGGGATAACTTCACCTATTATACCTTACCCAATTTTTACGCGATTTAATCATCTAACAGTTATAAAGAAACTTTACTCTATTTTATGATAAATTGTTGTAAAATGAAAATAGATATGCCTAAAAATTTTAATTTTTTTATCAAAAAGTCATATAAAATTTAAATTATGATGACACGGTGCTTGAAATATAGATTATCACAGAAAAACGCAGACCACCTAGGCGGTTCTGCGTTTATATTAATTAACCATACGTTGCGCTTCTCGTAAATGGAATGTACGAACTTTCCGTGGTAAAAATCTTCTAATTTCGTCTTCATTATAGCCAACTTGAAGTCGTTTTTCGTCAATAATAATTGGACGTCGAAGAATACCAGGATTATTTTGGATTACGTCGAATAAATCTTTCATCGGCATTTGATCAAAATCGACATTTAGTTTTTGGAATGCTTTTGACCTTGTTGAAATGATCTCATCAGTACCGTCTTCTGTCATTCTGAAAATTTCTTTAATCTCATCCAAAGTCAGTGTATCGGAGAAGATATTTCTTTCAACAAACGGAATATCATGTTCTTCTAACCATGCTTTCGCTTTCCGACAAGATGTACAGCTTGGTGAGGTATAAAGTGTTACCATGTTACTTCACTCCTCAAAATGTTATATTTTTTTTAATTTAAAAATTATTAAATTAAAATTACTTTAAATAGATATCTTACTTATAAGTATACTACAGCTGTCAATGTTACGATATACCTTCATACTATTTTACTTAGAAATTACTTATTTAATGCTAAAAAATATACGGTTATAAATATTATTCCACGTGCACAGCAACGTTAAACCATTTTTTAAAAATAATTTAACTTTATTATATATGATGTAGATATAATAAGCTAGTATTTTATCTCGAGTTAGAGGCTTTTCACTTCTTCATTACTAATTGAAAATAATGACGTGAGATCTGCTTGAATATGAATCAAAATCAGCTTCAAATCCGGTTCTCTGTCAAATTTCACTCCACCATCTCTTTTATTACACTTACATTAGTAATCATACTTGCACCTGAACCGCTGGGGAAATATACTCGCTTTCCTCGGGCACACAGGACGTGGGTCAGTTAGACGTTGTCACAGGACGTGACGGTTTTCGTCTAACTTCTAGCCGCTTTACAAAGTGGATCTTCGGCTCGTGGGACTGCGATTACTCGTCCCATCGAAAACATTTGCTGTTCTCGCAGGAGTCTCGTATATTACCTCTGCTTTAGGGGAACAAAAGAGAGGGGATTGACTGTGTTTTTTTTGCTTCGATGGAACCTTTGATAAATCAAGGGATAACACCACATTTAGTATAGAGCCTCAAATCCTCCATATTTATCTAGTATAGTAATATAAAAAAGGAAACCATTGTTAAACATCTTCATGGTTTCCTTCTGTATTTAAACTTTTTCTGTTAATATGTTAAAAATATCAGCTGATTCTCTGTTATTATCATACGTTAAAACTTCATCTGCAGGTTGGTATGCTTTACCGTATATTTCTTTATCCTTATACGTATGAATGTCTTCATACATTTTGCGCATTTGCGTAAATATTGTTTCTTCATCGTCATTGTTGGGGGTCCAATATAAAATTTCCATTTGGTTTTCTTCATTTGTGGCAAGAGAACGCCGGTTATAACCTATTGATTGAGCGTGCGTAAAACCTTCTCTTTTATAAAAACGCAAACGCTTTTCTGAATCGGTATCATCATAATCAACAGGTTCAACTTCTAGAATTATTGGCTTCCCTTTTTCTTTTAGTTTTTTTATTAGTTGGCGACCGAGTCCTTGACCTCTTGAACGAGAGGAGACATATACGTAATCAATAAACAAAAATGTATCGAATTCAGCGTACATTAAAACATGATCTGGACCTTCATCTTTATAATATACGTCTCCTTTTTCTTTTAAAAGCATTTCCATATGTTCTTTTGATTTCATTTCTTCAATTGGAAAATACTCATTTAGTTTTTTATACCAGTTCATCGATCTACTCCCTTTTCGTTTATTTTCTCTTATATCTGCCATTATTAAGTATAACGAACTCTTAATTATTTGTTAACCGCGCTTAATCAGCTTATAGAATGGTATATACTTATATTTGTTCGTATAGCTTATTTTATACATGTATAATTAAAAAAGCTCCCTTTTCATTAGTAAAAGGGAGCCTTTACACTTAATTTAATGGGGTATAATCTACCCCTTCAGTATATGAATTGCCAGCATTCCACAATAGAAACTCATTGATGCCGTTCTCATTTAAGGCTCGAATCTGCGCTTCAACTTCCTTCACACCATACTGCTTCGTCGCACCACTGTAGAGCCAAGGAGCTTCAAAATCTTGGATCCAAGGACGCGAACGTGGAGGAGTATCCAATTTGGACAATACTTGATTTTCTAGTTTGCTGTACTCATCCACCAATTTATATGGTTCTTTATCCGGAAAATCAATGCCAAAATATGGCGTCCAATGACTTGGATATATCATTGAAGAGATAACGTCTACATTGCTAGAGATTTTCGAAAAATTCTGCCCTATACCAGGTGTTTCCTCTACTGTCGCAGCATAACCAAATATGTCCACTGACACATCAACACCAAAGTCTTTTAATTCACCTTTAGCATAACTTACAAAATCTGTGACAGCTTGCACACGTTTTTTCACATTATTTAGATCTGAATCTTTATAGTCACCTAGTGTGTACTCTAATTCATCATCTCTTTTTTCAAAACCTTCTGGGAAGCGGACATAATCAAATTGAATTTCTTGAAATCCAAGTTTAACAGCCATTTTTGCAATAGCTAAGTTATATTCCCAAACCTCTTTTTTAAATGGACTGACAAATGAGTCTTCCTTTCCATTTGACCATACTTTACCATTTTCTTTAAACGATAATTCAGGCCGTTTATTTGCAAGTACGGAGTCTTTAAATACTACAATCCTTGCAATAGGATAGATACCTTTTTCCTCTAATTTCTTTAACATTTTCTTTGGGTCTTTAATATAATTTTGTGCTATATCATAGTAAGGTGAGTCTTTATCAGGCTTATATGTTAGATTCCCATGGTCATCTTTAATATCAATAACCATTGTATTTAGTTCACTATTATCAATCAAGTTAATGAGTTTTTCAAAGCGACTTCCGCCAGCAGAATGGCCTGTTACATAAACACCTCTTACAGCATCTGGATATGTAAATTCTAAACCTGAATCAAACATAAAACGAGCAAAACTCTGTGAAGTGTTATAGGTCGTTAATTGCATTTGCTTTTTGCTATGTGTTTTCCCCTGTAGTTTTTGGTTCTCCTCTGCATTTGTCACCATTGTTGGGATAAGTAGCAATAAAACTATGGTGAATAGCAGGAAACTTTTTAGATGCTTACTAGTCATTTTTTGAAACTCCCTTAAAGTTAATTTTTGCAGTGTCCTTTTATTATATAAGAGTTATCGACAAATTCATACATTCTCTCCTCACTTTTTGTTGAGTGTACCAAAAATTTAGATGAAGAAAAAGCTTTATGCATCTAAAAGATACATAAAGCTTTTCTATCACTTAATTTGCTTTATATGCTTCAAATTCTTTCGTTGTACACAACACCCAATGTCCGGGGGTTACTTCTCTAAATTCAGGCACCTCGCTAGTATCGTGATCGTTGGGGTCATACTCTGCACGAACACGATTTCTTTCATAGTCAGGATCCGGTAATGGAATTGCTGATAATAATGATTTTGTATAAGGGTGAAGCGGATTTCTATATAACTCATCACTATCCGCTAATTCGACCATTTTTCCAAAATACATGACAGCAATTCGATCACTAATATATTTCACCATTGATAAGTCGTGGGCAATAAATAAAAACGTAAGTCCACGATCTTTCTGCAATTTTTTCAACAAATTAACAACCTGTGCTTGAATTGATACATCAAGCGCTGAGATTGGTTCGTCTGCAATAATAAATTCTGGTTTCACTGCAAGTGCTCTTGCTACACCAATACGTTGACGCTGACCACCACTAAATTCGTGTGGATAACGATTGGCATGCTGTTTGTCTAAACCAACTAACTCTAATAATTCGTATACGCGTTCTTTTCTTTCATTTTCATTGTTAGCAAGATTATGAACATCAATACCCTCAGCAATAATGTCCATTACTGTCATACGTGGATTTAAGGAAGAGTATGGGTCCTGGAAAATCATTTGCATTTCACGATTGAATTTTTTTAATTCTTTGTTGCTTAATTTTCCTTGTACATCTTCACCTTTAAAAAGTACTTGCCCATCTGTAGCATCATAGAGACGAATAATTGTACGTCCTGTCGTGGATTTTCCACAGCCAGATTCACCTACTAATCCAAGCGTTTCACCTTTATATACATCAAAAGTTAGTCCATCTACTGCTTTGACGACACTCTTTCTACCTGTACGGAAGTGTTGTTTTAAATTTTTTATTTCTAATAGTTTTTCTCGTTCTTGACCCACTACATATCACCCTTTCCATCATTTGAGGCCATACTATCTATTCGTTTTTGAACAGATTCAGGTGGATCGATTTTTGGTGCTCTTTCATCTAAAAGCCATGTTGCTGCATAATGCGTGTCAGATACCTTAAACATTGGCGGCTGTTCCTCAAAATCAATATCCATAGCAAATTGATTTCTAGGAGCAAACGCATCCCCTTTAGGAGGATTAAGCAAGTCTGGTGGTGTACCAGGAATAGCATATAATTCTGAGTCATCACTGTCTAATGTAGGCATAGATCCAAGTAATCCCCATGTATAAGGATGTTTTGGATTATAGAAAATTTCATCCACTGTACCAATTTCAACAATTTTACCAGCATACATAACAGCCACACGATCAGCTACATTGGCTACAACACCAAGATCGTGGGTAATGAAAATAATAGAGGAATCCGTTTTCTTTTGGATATCTTTCATAAGATCTAAGATTTGCGCTTGAATCGTAACATCTAATGCAGTTGTTGGTTCATCAGCAATTAAGACCTTTGGATTACATGCTAATGCGATGGCAACAACAACACGTTGCCGCATTCCACCTGAAAACTGGTGTGGATACTGTTTAATACGCTCTTCAGCATTCGGTATTTTTACAAGTTTCAAAAGTTCTAATGCACGTTCTTTCGCCTGTGTCTTCGACATTTTTTGGTGCTTAATCAGACCTTCCATAATTTGTGTTCCGACTTTCATTGTAGGATTTAATGAAGTCATCGGATCTTGGAAAATCATTGATAAGTCTTTCCCACGAATTTTCTGAAGTTCTTTCTCAGATAATTTGGCAATATCTTTATCTTCAAAAAGGATTTCTCCTTCTTTTACATAACCATGAGGTTTTGGTAATAAACCCATCAAAGCTTTCGTTGTAACTGATTTACCAGAACCTGATTCACCTACGATAGCTAGTGTTTCGCCTTTATGCAAATCAAAATTAACACCTCTAACAGCTTTGACTTCGCCGCCATAAGTATTAAAGGATACATTTAAATTTTTAACATCTAAGATTTTTTTCAATTTTCACACCTACCCCTCTATTTACGCATTTTCGGATCAAATGCATCTCTTAATCCATCACCTAATAAATTAAATGCAATCATGATAACTGAGATTAAAATCGCTGGGAAAATTAACATATGCGGATATGTTGTTAGTGATTTAAATCCATCATCAATTAATGTACCTAATGATGCAGTAGGTGGTTGTAAACCTAAACCAATAAAGCTTAGGAACGCTTCGAAAAAGATAGCACTAGGAATTGTGAACATAGTATTGATGATAATTAAGCTAGCAACATTCGGAATTAAATGTCGTGATATAATTCTTCCATTAGGTGCGCCAAGAGTTCTAGACGCTAATACAAATTCCTGATTTTTTAATTTCAAAACTTCTCCACGAACAATCCGTGCCATACCAGTCCACCCAGTGATAGCTAAGGCTAAGGAGATAGAAACTATACCAGATCCCATTATGATAATCATCAAAATTAAAACAACCAAGTTAGGTATACCTGTGATAATTTCTATGATACGTTGCATCACGTTATCAGCTCGTCCTCCGTAGTAACCAGAGATACCACCATAAGCTACGCCAATTACTAAGTCAATTGCGGCTGCTAGAAAAGCAATAAATAAGGAGATTCTTGTTCCTTCCCAAGTTCTAGTCCATAAATCACGTCCTAGACCATCCGTACCAAACCAAAAATAAGTATCTTCCATATCTTTTGAAGCATAGACGTCATGCGTCGCTACGACTTTTGCTGAATCTTCAGTGCCATCGCCTTCTGACTTCACATCAAACGTAATATGCTCTTCATCATTTTTAAATCTTGCTAGACCTCTTTCTTTTGCTGCTTCAACGGTACTTGCCTCAATTGTTTCACTATCCGTACCATCTAGGCCTAACCAACCTATATTTTCTAACCCTTGAACTTTTGGTGGCATTTTTGCCCATGAAAGGTTTTGTGTTGTTGAATCATATTCATTCATTTGCCCTCCAAAAGCTGCCATTACAATAATTATGATCAGTACCACTAAAGAAATCATTGCAGCTACATTTCGTCTTAAACTTCTAAAAGCATCTTGAAGAAACGTGGTAACTGGTCGGTTAATTTTCTCGTTACTTTGTTGATTATCTTCAGTGAGCACAAATAAATGATCTAAATTCTTTTTGTTATCATCTGCCATTATTTGTCTCCCCCTGTCAAACGAATTCTAGGATCAACAATACCATAAAGTATGTCAATAATTAAAATAACTAAAATAAAGAAGAACGCAAAAAACAACGTCGTACCCATAATAATTGGATAATCATTTTGTGTAATAGAGTTAACAAACTGATCACCAATACCTGGAACCCCAAATATTTTCTCAATAACTAGTGTCCCTGTTAATAAAGAAACGGCCATCGGTCCCATAATTGTTATTAATGGAATTAATGCGTTACGTAAACCGTGTTTAAATACGACACCAAATTTACCGACACCTTTTGCTCTAGCTGTAGTGATAAAGTCAGATCCTAAAACTTCTACCATCTCAGTACGCATAAACCTTGCGGATGTAGCTAGAGGGAATATTGCTAGCGCTATTGTAGGTAAAATGGAATATTCAAACCCATCCCAAGTGGCGACTGGTAACCATTCTAATTTCACACCAATATAATATTGTAATAGCCCAGCAAATACAAATGATGGAATTGATGTTCCGAGGACGGCTATAATAGTTGAAGTAAAGTCGATCACACCATTATGATATACAGCAGCAATTAATCCAAATAATATTCCTATTACCGAACCTAGTATTAATGCTTGTAAACCTAATTGTAATGACGGACCAAATCGATCGAGAAGAATACCTGTTACTTCTCTGTTATCAAATTGGAAGGAAACTCCTAAATCCCCTTGAACCAAATTCTTCATATATGTGTAATATTGAACCGGTATTGGATCGTTTAATCCATATTTATCTAAAACGATTTCTAGTTGCGATTCAGATAATTTTTCTTGTGCGGCACCAAGTGGTGACCCGGGCATTAATTTCATAAGAAAAAAGGACACTGTGGCGATAATGAACAGTGTGATGATCATGTAGCCCAAGCGCTGTAATATATAACGAGCCATTTTTTCTCCTCCTGTGTTATTGTTGCAAATTTAAATTTACAGAAATTTTTATATTATTCGACAGTTTCTTTAAATTGGAAGAGAGAGAGCACCAATCAGTCTCAGAACTGAAGCACACTCTCTCTTCGAAACAAAAGTTATATAATTTTAACTTTTCATTTATTCAATATGAGCCCATTTATATTCGTATTGAGGTCCCGCTGGGTTAACGATAACACCTTGGATATCTTGATCCCAAAGTTGTGTACGAGCACGTTGGTACAGTGGAGAAATTGCTGCATCTTCTTGAATTAGAATTTTCTCAGCTTCTAAGAAAGCATCCCAACGAGCTGCTGGATCTTGTGCTAACTCACCGCTAGTAGAAGCGATTAGCTCATCATATTTTTCATTAGAATAACCCATGTTATTGTTTGGACCATCAGTAACAAACAAGTTCATAAATGTAAGTGGGTCAATATAGTCTGGTCCCCAACCTGAAACTTGTAAATCATAATCCATTTCTTCATTCAAACGAATACGTTCTTGGAAAGGAACAGATTTAATCTTAATAGTTAATCCAGGTAAAGTTGACTGTAATTGTTCTTGGAAATATTCAGCTGTTTTCTCAGCACTTTCCCCGTCATCACCTAGCATTTCAATTTCAACACTGTCAGTACCAAGCTCTTCTAAAGCTTTGTTCCAATATTCTTTTGCTTTTTCTTTATCAACTACTGGTACTAAATCGCCATTGATTTCACGGAAATCTTCACCAGTTTCTGGGTGGTTAACAAAGTTAGCTGGCACTAGACCACCTGCAACTACAGAACCGTTATTAAGAATTACATCTGTATAACCTTGTTTATCAATTGCTAATTGGATTGCTTTACGTACATTTAAGTTTGCTAAAGCTTCACTTCTTGTTTGGTTCATTTTTAGATAGAATAATGTTGGCTCTTCAATAACACGCATTCTTTCATCGCCTGCATATTGGTCAACATACTCTGCACTTAAACCAACCCGATCAATTTCACCAGTTTCATACATGTTTACTGCAGTTGAAGTATCTTTAACAATATCTAAGTTAATTTTTTCAAGATCAACTGAGTCTGCATCCCAATAATCAGGGTTTTTCTCAATGACAAAGTTTTGATTGTGGTTCCATTCTGTCATAGTAAATGGACCATTATAAAGAATTGTATCTGCTTCAAGTGCGAATTGATCGCCTTGTTCTTCAACGAATGCTTGATTTAATGGTAAATAAGTACCGAATGTAGCTAATGATTCAAAATATGGTGTTGGGTTTTCAAGTTCAACGACAAGTGTATAGTCGTCTTCAGCTTTAACACCCAGTTCTTCCACATCCATTTCACCTTGGTTAATTGCTGTTGCGTTTTTGATAACGCCACCCATCATGTATGGACCGTATGATGAACCTGTATCAGGATCTACAGCTCGTCTCCAAGAGTAAACAAAGTCGTGAGCAGTTACTGGGTCACCGTTTGACCATGTAGCATCTTCACGTAGATTGAATGTCCATGTTAAGCTATCTTCACTTACTTCATGATCAGTTGCAATACCTGGTTTGACTTCACCGTTTTCACCTAAACGATACAAACCTTCCATTGTAGCACCTAACCATTGAAAAGCGATAGCGTCGGTTGCCATTGATGGATCCATACTTGGAATCTCATCAACTTCAATTAAGTTCAATACTTGTTCTGCAGAACTTTCTTCTGCGTTTCCTTCTGAATCTGATCCTTCTGAAGAACTATCAGAATCATCACCGCCAGAACATGCAGCAAGGAAAAGTGTTAATACTAGTCCGAAAACTAGCAATAGCCAATTTGACTTTTTCATTGTCTTAATGACCTCCCCTAAATTTAAATTTTCTAAATATTTTGCAGATAAAATATCCACAAATTGAATTATACAAGTTTTCTCACAATTTTGCATTATTTTTTTACAAATAAATTTAATAAAATTTTAAAAACCTTGCTACAATAAGGGGTTTTTAGCCTAAAATAGGTAATTGTGCCTAGTTAGTATTTTTACAATCTGTTTACATTTTTATTTTTCACCCGGTTATCGTTGGTTTTTTTTATTATTTGAATGTGGACGATATGCTATACTTTGTTTGTCTAAAAATAAAATAGGATGTGAAAATTTGAAACGTAGTAAACCAATTTTAGTTTTTTTCATTCAGATCTTTTGTATTATTGTTTTAGCTTATATATTAAATAAAAATGCTTTATTATTGATGAATATTAATATATTTTTCTATGTTTCCTCCATTTATTTATTGCTGTGGTTACTTTTCTTTACTATTAAAGGCGGTTTTTTTGACGGTATTGTCTATAGTTTTAGAAAAGTTGGAATGAGCATTTTTAGCAAAAAAGCAGCCGTTGAATGGGAAGATAAACCTTCTCCTTCTGAACAAGTTCACATGCGATTGGTTTCCTTTTTTCGCTTTCAAGCTTTAGGTTTAATAATTATTTTAATTGCATTGCTAATCATTTACTATCAGTAGTATTGCATCTTTTTTTTTTATTATATATAATTAAGAAAATATGTAGGCGTAGATGAAGCATAGGATTTATTCCCGCTGGTTAAGTAGAGAGTCTGACATGGTGAAAGCAGACACCAAGGAATAATGAAATTGGGGCTTTGGAGTTGTAGTTTTTACTACCGTAAATTAGGCGTTAACTATGCTAGAGAGATCTCATATTCTTGAGATAAGAAGGGTGGCACCGCGTATTATCGTCCCTTTTTTATTCGGAATATGTTTTTTTTTATAATAAAATTCGCTTAAAAAATAACGAAAAGGATGAATTTACCATGCAAACGATATTCTCAGGTATTCAACCAAGCGGCTCTTTGACGCTTGGAAATTACTTAGGCGCTTTAAAACATTTTGTTGACTTACAGGAAGACCATAACTGTTATTTTTGTATTGTCGATGAACACGCTATTACCGTTCCACAAGATCGATTGAAGTTACGCGAAAATATTCGCTCTCTTGCTGCACTTCATTTGGCTGTTGGTATTGACCCAAACAAATCAACCATATTTATTCAATCAGAAGTTTCTGCACATACGCAATTAGGATGGATTATGCAGACCATAAGCTATATAGGTGAGTTAGAGCGAATGACGCAATTTAAAGATAAATCATCCGGAAAATCAGCTGTTTCTTCAGCATTATTAACTTATCCACCTTTAATGGCATCGGATATTTTACTGTATAATACAGATATTGTTCCGGTTGGTGATGATCAAAAACAACATTTGGAGTTAACGCGTAATCTCGCACAGCGGTTTAACCAAAAATATAATGATATTTTTACTATCCCAGAGATCCGTATTCCTAAAGTTGGTGCACGTATTATGTCTCTACAAGAACCTACCAAAAAAATGAGTAAATCCGATGAAAATCAGAAAGCATCGATCTTTATACTCGATGATCCAAAAAAAATTGAAAAAAAAATAAAAAGTGCTGTTACCGATTCTGAAGGAATTGTCAAATTTGATAAAGAGAACAAACCAGGTGTTAGTAACTTGTTAACGATACATGCCAGCTGTACTGGTGAAAGCATTGAAGCCTTGGAGAGAAAATTCGCGAATACTGGCTATGGCGTCTTTAAACAAGCCACAGCCGATGCAGTTATTGCGCTATTAGAACCGATTCAAAATCGTTATCATGAATTAATTCAGTCATCTGAATTAGATGAGATATTAGATCATGGCGCAGAGAAAGCAGCATTTACTGCAAATAAAACGCTCGCAAAAGCGAAAAAAGCAATGGGACTTGGAAGAGTAAAGAAAAAAAGATAATCATTTTATTTCAAATATATTTTAAAATTATAGATACCATCGAATAAGCAACCCCAAATCCCAGAAGAGTGGTTTTTGGGGTTGCTTATTGTTTTGTTTTATTTTTGCATGATCATTGTTCATTTGGTCTGCCTTCCCGCTCTGTATTATAAAAAGCATGTAGCCTTTAGATCTTATGTTGTTAAAGGCTACATGCTTTTTATCAGTTGTTTTTCACAATATCCGTTTATAAGTAGGTTTTTCTGCATTATTTTTCTCCAGTTGCCAAAGCTGTTCAAAAAAAGGTTGCCCTTTTATCATCTTTCGGCAAAATAGTTCATGTTCCGTTGACCATCCGTTTACGAGTGATAAATATAGTTCATTCCAAGCTTGTGCAAACGTCATTTTTTGAATTGCTTGATAATCATCAGGCTTCCATTCTGTCAACCAATATTGTGCTTCTTGCGGATTTTTAATTTGTTTTAACTGATCAAGAACCATCATAAGTAGTTGTTTTAAATGTCTTTCTCGTCTTGTTAATCCGATCATCACTTTAGGAGGTAAAGAAAGAATGTGATATGCCTTTTCTGATTCTGTTTCTAGTGTAAATTGACTTTCCTTTTGATCGTTTATTAAGTCAAGCACCAGTCTCTCTTGACGCGGAATCATTCGGCTTTTCCGTATCGGTATTTGATAACCTAAAGTATCAAATACGATGATATTGTTTCCGTCCGTCACAATACTCGCATATTCCACGGTTATTCTTTCTTGATTCTTTCTCAGGTACGTGCAGTTTTTAACCAGCTCTAACATTTTCTTAGGAAGATCAATTAAATCGTTTTCGATCTGATCAAATAACTCTGTATTGATGCGTAACACTGGAACTTGATCTAAAATTTCTATTCCATCGTGATTTCGCCATTCATGAAATGCACAAACATTGTAACCATTTTCTTCTCCTTCAAACCAATTCACCCATACATCATGTACATATTGCATATGTATCGTCTCACTTCCAATCATCAAAACAAATAGTTTAGCTATCAATTTTTTTATAGATTCTGAATAAACATTAACTTTTTGGTTTCGTTCTATCAATTTATTTAGCCATCAGTATAGCCAATTTTCATTTTTTTATTCATTTTATAATATGAGTTAGTTTTGGAATTGTTCCAGAAATGATCAATATTCCAATGATAAACAGATAACATTCACTTCTCGTGGCAATATATGTGACATATTCGATCCATGATAAACCTGCGGGGATTAAATTTAAATATAAAATAATGGTGACGCCCCCTGATACAGCTAGTCCAAAACCTATTAAAAATACACATAAGTACAGCATCACCAATTCCCCTTTTTCAGCTTGTCCTTTTTTCTATTGTATGAAGATACCGTAAAAAAATATGTAAAAAAAAACAGGCAGTTGATCTTTATCAACTACCTGTTCAGTATACTGCTTTACATTAATTGTATTGTTTAAAGATTAGCGTAGCATTATGCCCACCAAAACCTAGTGAGTTACTTAACGCTACTGATACGTCTGTTTTTCTTGCTTTGTTTGGAACATAATCCAAATCACAGTCTGGATCTGGCGTTTCATAATTTATCGTAGGTGGTATCACATTATCTGTAATAGATTTAATCGAAGCAATCGCTTCAATCGCACCAGCTGCACCAAGTAAATGGCCTGTCATTGACTTAGTTGAAGATATAGCAACATGATAAGCATGTTGACCAAATACAGTCTTCATGGATTTCGTTTCAAATGAATCATTCAATGCCGTGCTTGTGCCGTGAGCATTGATATAATCTATATCTGATACGTCCACTTCAGCGTCCTCGATCGCTTGTTTCATTGATCGAGCCGCACCTTCTCCTTCTGGTGCAGGAGCTGTAATATGGTAAGCATCACCGGCAGATCCATAGCCAATTATTTCGGCATAAATGTTGGCACCTCTAGCCAATGCTGATTCTAAAGATTCTAGTACTAGGATGCCTGCTCCTTCTCCCATAATAAAACCATCGCGATTTTTATCAAATGGACGACTTGCCGTTTTCGGATCTTCATTAAAAGATAAAGCTTTCGCCATCGAAAAGCCGGCAAATGACATATTTGTTAATGGCGCTTCAGCACCACCTGTTATCATTGCGTCTGCATCGCCACGTTCAATTACCTTAAATGCATCCCCAATTGAATTGGTTCCTGTTGCGCATGCAGTCACCGTACAGGAGTTAATTCCTTTTGCGCCTAACTGAATGGAGATTTGGCCAGCTGCCATATCAGGAATAAGCATCGGAACAAAGAATGGACTCACTCGACGGTAACCTTTTTCACTGAACTTTTTAAACTGTTCTTCGTAAGTTGCCATTCCACCGATACCTGAACCAACCCATACACCTATGCGAGATGCGTTTTCATCATCGATCGTTAATGATGCATCTTCCACTGCCATTTTTGCTGCACCTACTGCATATTGGGTAAATAAATCCATGCGTTTAGCTTCTTTTTTATCCATATATAGCGTTGGATCCCAATCTTTTACTTCAGCCGCTACTTTAGCAGGAAAATCATCTTTATTTACTTTGGTAACATAATCAATACCTGATTTACCTTCTACTAAATTTGTCCATAATTCATCTATTGAATTTCCCAATGGACTAACTGCTCCTAGTCCTGTAACTACAACTCGATTTTTTGTCATCTCTTTCTCCTCCTTACAACAAAAAAATACTTTTATTATACTAGCCTATTAAAAGCTTTCTGTTTTAGCAAGTATGATTTATTTGCCCCATTTTATGCCAACAGCGCCCCATGTTAATCCGCCACCAAAGCCAACTAACACGATGAAATCATCTTCTTTTACTGAACCATCCTCTACTGCTTCTGCAAGTGCGATAGGGATAGATGCGGATGATGTGTTCCCATATCTTTTTATAGAGGTGGCCATTTTTTCAACTGGAATGTCTAATTTGTTTCTAGCCGCTTCCATTATGCGTATATTTGCTTGATGTGGAATTAAATAATCAACATCTTCTTTCGTTAATCCTGCTTTTTCTACGACATGCATTGATGATTCTGGCATTTGGCGAACAGCAAATTTAAATACTTCTCGGCCATTCATTTGAATAAACTGGCCTTCTTGTTGCAAGAATTTACCACCACCGCCATCTGCCCCAAGTTCAAATGACAAAATTCCTCGCCCGTCAGTAACTTCACCGATAACAGCTGCACCAGCTCCATCACCAAATAGTACACATGTGTTACGGTCTTCCCAGTCAGTAATCTTCGAAAGCTTTTCAGCCCCAATAACGAGTATGTTTTTGTAAACGCCAGTATCAATAAATTGTTTAGCTGTTACGATACCGTACATAAACCCTGCACATGCTGCACTTAAATCCATTGCTGCTGCCTTCGTCGCACCTAAACGTTCTTGCAACATACAAGATACTGTAGGAAACGGCATATCAGGTGTCACTGTAGCTACTAAAATAAGATCAATATCCTCCGGTTTTATTCCTGCATCATCGATTGCACGAACAGATGCATGATAAGCCATATCCGAAGTATCAATATCATCGGCAGCTATACGACGCTCTTCAATTCCCGTCCTTGTTCGAATCCATTCATCACTTGTATCTACTATTTTTTCTAAATCATGATTAGTTAGTACTTTTTCTGGAACATATTTTCCTACACCAGTTATACCTGCTTGCATATTTATTCAACCCTCTCGATAGGAATTTAATAATCAATTAACATCAAATATTAAGACTTGGTACTAATATAATATAATAAAAAACGACTTAATAATCAAGTGTTGAAGAATTCTTCCAAAAAAAAGAATAAAAGACAAGTGCTTTATCTCATCTTTCATTCGGTAATAACCCTGTCTTTTTGTACTTTTCAATCTCTTTTTTAATTTCTTTCTGAAATGATTTGGGAACTTGTGGACTAAACGTTCCAAGTGAAACCACGTCATCTTGGAAATCATACGTGAAAATACCACCTGTCAATTCGCCTTCATTAAATTGGTCCGCAGCACGTACATAAAGCTTGTCTACATGTTGTACTGTACTTGTTAACACGGTAGATTCACCTAAATAGGCTTGATCTGTTACAAATCCGATCGCATATTTGGATGATTCTTTTGCTCGTTTGATGATCGAAGAACTAAAAGAATCGCCTGCAGGATAGAAGACATCAGCACCAGCTTCATTCATGTTGTTAAATATTTCTTCTGCACGATCAACATTATCCCAGTCATTAACAAAATTAACCATTACTTTCGCATCTGAATTTTGATAATTAACGCCTTCAAAAAAACCTTCAATTTCTGGTTGCCATTCAAATGCTCCGATAACACCAACTTGGTTATTGTTTGTCATTTCACCTGCTACCATACCAGCGAAAAATCCCATTGCATTTGAATCAAAGTGTAAACTAGTTAAGTTGTTTCCTTCGTAGGCACCATTAAAATAAACAAATTGAACTTCAGGATAAGTATCCTTTAAATTATCAAAGTATTTACCATAAATACTGCTGTGACCAAAAATAAGATTTACCCCTTGATGAACAAATTCATCAACAGCTTCTGTTACTTCAGATTGCGAATCTATTCCTTCTTTTAAAAAGACATCGACGTCATGGTCATCTTTTATTTGTAAAAGCCCTTGATAACCTTGGGAACCCCATGTTTGATCATTAATGGAGTGTTCAACAAGCATGCCAACTTTGTCGATCTCTCCATCTGAGTTACATCCTGTTAGTAGGGTTAAAGAAATGGAAAAAATAATAAGAAAGATGATGTTATTTTTCAATGAGTGCACACCCTTACTCTAAATAAGACTTCTATATTATTTTACCTGTTCCATTTCGAACAGTAAACGCAAAAAAAGATTACAAAAACATTACAATGTAAAATTTTTATATTGTTAGCAACTAATTGAGTGAATAATAAACGGTAGTTCTACTTGTTTTATTTCTGCTTTTTTATGTTTTATTTTAATAACCCCTGGGGTTAAGGAAGCTTTTAAAATATGGTATACAATTGAAATAAATACATCTAAATCCACAACAGGCGCTTCAATCTTGGAAGCTTCCACAGGGAAAAATTGCTGTTGCCAAACAACTCGATTATTCTGTTGCGTAAGCCATCTTCCTTCCAATAAGGGTAACTCTATAGAAGTAACTGTATTTTTTTTAGAAAGTAATTCTGAAGAATTGATAGCATAACAATCTCCTTTGTCTTCGAAATATTCGATAAGATCGGTCTCTTGACCAATAAATATAAAAGAGTAGTTAGCTAGGTTTGACTGTTGATCCTTCAAAAACGCTGCAATTGTCTCGTAATGAATAAAATTAGCATTACGTCCAACCATAAGGCTTGCATGCTCCGCTATTGGTTGATCAAGTTTATCAACTCCAACCACTTCTTCTCCTTGTTTTAATAAATAATCTACAAGATGAAAACCAATCGGTTGAAAAGCATCTTTAATAAGATACATCATTTACACTCCCAACACACATTCTATACGCATATGTAAAAAAGAATTACGAAAAGATTCACTTTATTTTAAAGCAAGTATTTGGTAAGATAAATATAGATTTTATAAATCGAGGTGAGAACCATGCGTTATCTTGGTGTAATTATTTGGTCATTTGCTATAAGTTGTGTTTTAGGATACGTATTATTAAGCATGGCAGGCAAAAGTTTTTCTCTTACACCAGTTCTTGTTTTAACCGTAACATTAAGTATTGTTGTCGCAATCGTCGGGGATGGTATTATAACAAAACAAGATGCTAGTGAAATAGCTGAATAGCTAGGTGGTTCCCCCCTTGCCAAATGACGTTGGTAAGGGGGGATTTTAAAGTGATTAAAACCAAGGAAGTACGCTTAAAGCAGTTAAAGCAGTTAGTGGAAGTATAAGCCTTCTAAATCGTCCACCTGGATAGTACGGTTGGTATGGTCCATATGGCGGTCTTGGTCCATATGGAGGATAAGACCCATAACCATATCCACCGCCATATCCGCCTCCATATCCATATGGAGAAAATCGTTGTTCATATGCCATGTCTGACTCCATATTTGGAATTGCAAGATAAACATTCATTTCATCTACGTCTGTAATAATACCATCAACTGTCGTACCATCTGTTGTTTCTAAAAGTACATAATGGTGCATATGATTTTTACACATATCGAACATATGATGAGATCGTTGTTGTGGTTTCATATAAACCCTCCCTTTCTTCATCAATAACTTATGCGATTAACTTAATTTTCGTGACAAGAGCACAGTAACCACAAACAAACATATTATCAATCGGGGGGATTTTCATGGAATTTTCAGAATCATTAGTACTACTGCTTAAATATGTCTTTTTTGGTTTAGTTCAAGGTTTTACTGAGCCAATACCTATTTCGTCTAGTGGGCATTTAGTTATTGTTCAGAACTTATTTAATTTGAAATTAGAAAGTCTTACATTTGAGATACTGGTGAATTTCGGTTCTTTAATTGCTGTATTAGCTATTTATCGAAAAGATATTATACGATTAGCTACGAATGGAATGACTTACATAACAAAAAAAGAGCCAAAAGCGAAAGATGATTTTAAATTTATTTTGTATTTGATTATTGCTACGGTTCCTGCTGGTGTAATTGGTATGCTTTTTGAAGATCAGATTGCCGACGTTTTTGACAAAAGTAAATATATAGGTATTACCTTGTTCGCAACAGGTATTGCACTTTGGATTATTAGAAATATACGCGGGCGGAAAAACGATGGTGCACTAACATGGAAAGATGCTATTATTGTTGGTCTAGCTCAATCTGTTGCATTAATTCCTGGTATCAGTCGTTCAGGCGCAACGATTGTAGCTGCTATGTTATTGGGTATGAAACAAGAGACAGCGCTTCGCTTCTCATTCTTATTATATATCCCTATCAGCTTAGGGACGATGTTACTTTCTGTTGATGATTTATTTAATGCAGATTTTCAAACCATGTGGCTTCCATTCTTATTGGCGTTTATTGCATCAATAATAGCAACCTATTATTCACTTCGTTGGTTTATGAATATTATGGCAAAAGGAAACTTAAAATATTTTGCACTTTATTGCTTTGTTGTTGGTGTTTTAGCTTTTCTTTTCTTATAAATCGTTCTAGAATTAACGTATCATCGAATTTTTTAGCAGGAGTTGATATCAATGGATGAAACCTTGCAACTCAAAGGAATGTCAAAGGAACTTTCTGCTTTATTAACAGCAGTAGATCATCGGATGCCAATTAAAAAAAATACATTCTTATTTCAACAAGGCGAAGAAATCTCCGATTTATATGTTATCCTTTCTGGCAGAATTCAAATCGGTAAAATCTCGCTTGACGGAAGGGAACTAACACTTCGAATCTGTACAAAAGGAGATATTGTTGGAGAATTGGCGCATACCAACGATGATGTAAAATATATTCTCAATGCCAAAGTTATTGAAAATGGAGAAGTCGGTGTAATAAAAAAACAAACATTAGATGAAAAATTACTCACTGATCCTGCACTAACGTTAGAATTCCTAAAGTTAATGAATCTTAGTTACCGTAAGGATCAGACAAGGTTTAGAGATTTAGTACTTCATGGTAAAAAAGGTGCGCTTTACTCGACGCTTATTCGTTTAACCAACAGTTATGGGATAAAAACAGACAATAGCATTTTAATTGATATTCACTTAACCAATCAAGAATTAGCTAATTTTTGCGGAACTTCACGTGAAAGTGTAAATCGTTTATTAAATGAATTGCGTAGAGATGATATCTTAAAAATTGAAAAAGGGAAAATCACCGTTTTTGATCTGGATTATTTAAAAGAAGAGATCAACTGCGAAAATTGTCCGTTAGTATTATGCACGATTGATTGACTATTACAATTAATAAACAGCCATCTACACAGTAGATGGCTGTTTATTAATCTGGAATACCTAATGCGATTTTTGCATATCTTGACATGCGTTCTTTTCCCCACGGTGGGCTCCACACAATGTTTACTTTTGTATTATTTACTTCTGGGATATCTTCTAATACACGCTTTACATCTTCTTCAATATGAGCAGCTAATGGACACCCCATTGCTGTTAATGTCATTGTAACAACAGCAGTTCCTTCCTCGTCTAGGTCCACACCATAGACAAGACCAAGATTGACAATATCTATTCCAAGCTCTGGATCAATAACATTTTCCAAAGCGCCTAATAAATTTTCCTGTAATGCTTCATCCATTTACTCTACCTCCTTCTAACCTATTACTTCTATTATATACATAATATAGTGAAAGTTAAATACTTAACCAATACTGTTTTTATAATTGCATTTCCAGCCAGTTAACTGTCTCCAAAATAGCAAAACGACTTACTTTATGACCTCGTCCAACTTCACGTAAAAATCGAATACTCTCCGGATTCTTATATAAAGGTACAACTGATTCATGGAAGCTATAAGATTGTTCAAATGGTACTACAGGATCTTCTTCCCCATGCCAAAAGAATAGTGGTCTACCTGCTAATACTTCTGGTTGTAGAGATAAATCAATACTTCTCAAACCTGTTAGAATAAAGTTTATTTCTTCTTCTGTGATAGGTAATTGATATCCAGTTTGTTTTATTTTTTCCATTAATTCTTCAGCAAATGTTACAAGTTTTGGTGTACCCATTAGGACTGCTGAAGCCTTAATCCAATCATACTTTGTTAAAGCTGCTGCTGTGGTAATTCCACCCATACTTGTGCCAGCTAAGCCAAATCGTTTGTCCTTAATCAATCCTTTTTCATCTAATAGCTGTTTAATTTGTTTAATTTCAATTAAATTTTGTTGAACAACTTCAAAAAATTTCATTTGACGTTCTTGGTTACCTACATCTTCTTCTCTTTCACCGTGCAGATAACAGTCAGGTAAAATAACACGATACCCACGCTCTGCTAATAAGTACGCAATCGGTAAATTATGTTCCTTTGCACTCGTAAAACCATGGAGGTAAGTAAGCACAGGTAAAGCTTCATTTGATTTCTCTGCTTCCTCCACTACTAAAAGCGGAATATGATTCCAGTATTCTTTGCTAATATGTATCATTACACATTTCCTTTCTAGATTACGATTAATTATGGTATAGTATCATCATATATTTTCCGTGCTACGTATGCAAAAGAAAATAAACAGAAATAACAAATTCTTTACAGACATCCATTTCTTCTTTACACTATACTTACTGATAAGAGGTGATTATACATGACAAAAAGTCAACATCTAATAGCACTAGATCTAGATGGAACATTATTGACGGATGGTAAGATCATTAGTGATCGAACAAAACGTACGGTTCTTGAAGCAAAAAAACAAGGACATATTGTTGTCATTTCAACTGGTAGACCACATCGTTCAAGTATTGATTATTATCATGAATTAGGATTGGATACACCGATGGTTAATTTTAATGGTGCACTTATCCATCATCCTACAGATAATAAATGGGATGCCCTACATAGCCCACTTCCAGAACGTACCGCAAAAAGTATCATTCAAACGTGCTACGATCTTGAGGTGAAAAATATAATGGCGGAAGTATCGGATGATATATACTTAGATCGTTATGATGAAGAACTAATGAATATCTTGCATACGGATAAAGAAGATAACCCAATTATTATTGGAAGTCTAAAAAATGAACTAAATACGGATCCTACTTCCTTATTAATTCATCCTTCTGAAGGAAATATAGATGCATTGCGTGAACAATTGGATCGCGATCATGCCTCTGTCATTGAACATCGTAAATGGGGCGCTCCTTGGAATATTATTGAGATCGTCCGTAAAGGAATGAATAAAGCGGTAGGCTTAAAACGTATTGCCCACTATTACCATATTCCTCAAGAGCGTGTGATTGCTTTTGGCGACGAAGACAATGATTTAGAGATGATTGAATATGCTGGTGTTGGTGTAGCAATGGGAAATGCCATTGACGAGCTGAAACAACTTGCCAATCATACAACGTTAACCAATGAAGAAAATGGCATTGGATCATTTCTAGAGAATTACCTAGGCTTAACCGTTGAAAAGAACTAATAGTAAATGTTTCATTGTCTATATTGCATAAAATAATAGCAAATAGCTCACATTAAGCTTGCGATCTTAATTAAGTCGCAAGCTTTTTTGTTTATCTAGCCTATCTTTCATGTTTACTGTAGGAGGAATGAACGATGACAAAGAAAAGTAAATCGAAACGTTTTACTGCTCAAGGAGCAGACGCAGTAAAGAAACATGATGAACGATTTCCATATCGCGAGCGGTTGGCAGATACAAACGAAGATAAAAGCAACGTCTAGGAGGGAACTATGATGGCAAACCAATTTATGCAACAAGCTAGAAACGCCATCCAACGTTTTACCAATGGCACTACCATGTCTAACGAAGACAAGCAAGCTGCTTCTCATGCGATTCAAGCAGCTTACGCTAAAGCTACTCCAGAAGAACAACAAGAGCTGCAGCAGCTAGAACAACAGCTTAGAGACCATCAAGAATTGCAATAACGAAAAGACGGTATCCTTTTACGGGATACCGTCTTTTTATAATTAATTATCTTATAAATAAACGCTGGACCAAACGTTTTATTCTTGCATCAAGTTGCTCCAAACTAAACGGTTTTGTGATGTAGTCATCCGCCCCTAGCTCAAGCGCTCTTATCATATCGCTATTCTTTTGCCTGCCTGTTAGCATGATAATCCCTAACTCTTCTTCATTGACCTTTTCTCTAAGCTCCTGAAGAATGTCCAAACCATCTAATTTAGGTAAGACACCATCTAATAACAATATTTTTTTATCTCTTCCTTTGTACCAATCTGATTCCATAAAGGTTTCTCCATCTAAAAATCCTTCAACTTCAATGGTAAATGAGCCAATTTCCAACTCTGCCATCTTATCTTCTAATAATCGTTTTATAAATCGATCATCATCCACAATAGCTATCTTTAACTTCTCTTTTGAGAGTCTGCCTTGCTCTTCCATTGTCAGTTCATTATACTCTACTACTCGTTTTCTTCCTGTATTTTTGCCATAATATAGTGCTTTGTCTGCCTGTACTACCAAAGTTTCAAGCGACTCAATTGTTTCATTCATTTCTGCTACACCTGCTGTAAAGGTTAGATCAATGTTTTTTCCATTTAAGATAAATGGTGTTTCTATCAAAGTTTGCAATAAGCCTTGTACATACGTTTTTGTATCGGCTTGATCATAGTCAGTAAGTACTAATAAGAATTCCTCACCACCATAACGAATAAGATAATCTTGTGTCCGCTTATACTGTAATATAATAGAAGAAAAGTGTTTTAGTACTTCGTCACCTATCGCATGACCATACTGGTCATTAATTGATTTAAAAAAATCTAGATCTAATAAAGCAAAGCTAAATGTATGTTGCCATTTATGAAATTTATTGCTTAGCTCCTTCCAGATCGTATTAAGTAGTGTCCTATTTCCAGCTTTTGTTAATTCATCAATTAACACTATATTACGAAATAAGTCTTGTTGATGAATTCGATTTTGCATCAGCGCCTCTAAAAGTTCGTAATTAATCGGTTTATCAATAACATCAGTTACATGATGCGCATATGCGTTTATTTTAAGATTGGTGTCCTCTTTATTTCCTATAATAAAGATAATTACTCCTGCTTCTGTTGCTCGATCTTTAATGCGACTAAGTATAGTAAAGGCCATCTGTTCATTACTACATGCATCAATAAAAAGTATATCCGGATGAAAATCATAATAAGACTTAATAGCGCGTTTCGTATTCGTTGCTAGTAATACTTCAAAACAATTATCTTCTAAAGCTTCTTTCATTTGATGCATTGATTGTTCAGCGCTATCTATTAATAGTACACGTTTTCGGTCAGTTATGTTTTGGGTTTGATCATAAAAAAGAAAGGTAAGTGGTTGAATAAAATTACTCCACTCTTCTTCTCCCCATTCCTTTTTATCCATTACATCTAGTTTATTTAATAACATAGCAGCTGTTTCTGCTATTTGCGTTAATTCGATATAGGAAGCATTTTTCTTCATATTTGTTATACCACTTTTTAGTTGCTCCGTAGTTATAACTTGTTGTTCTCTCCATTTGCTTATGTCTTGTATTAGACGATTGACAAATATCTGTTCATAGTTGTTCATAAGCACATTTCATCCTATTTCCTCATTTTTTGTACCATACAATCTTAAATCATCCACTTATGTATAGCAATGTTTTTTTCTTTCGTATTTGAGTTATTTTTGCTAAACTTATAACCGAAGTAGCAGACTTAGGGGGTTATTAATATGAGTGTTATTGTTGAAGCAACACCTAATCCAAATGCAATGAAATTTAATACAGAGTCTATGATTTTCGAAGGTAGCAATAGTGTTTCCGTTATGCCAGGCCAAACAAGTGATTATCCAATTATGAATGCATTAATGGGATTAGAAGGTGTTGATAATGTATTTGGTTACCAACATTTCATTACAATCAACAAAAAATTTGATGCTGAATGGGACACCATTATACCTGAAGTAGAAAAGGTTATTAACACCTACGGATATTAATACAAGTTAAATTACTATTTAAGCAAGTTATCAGCCGTATTTATTATGAACAAGTTCTTTTCTTATCATGCTAACTTAAAAAGGTACAAAGTTGTCAAATATAGCAACTTTGTACCTTTTTGTGTTTAATCGTTTCTTCGAAAGAATCCAAAGATACCTGTTGTTTGTACAACATTGGTAAATGCATTAGGATCCACTTCATTAATAATCCGCTCTAGATCATATAATTCATACCTTGTAATAACTAAGACGAGCATGGACTTATCTTCTTTGCTATACGCCCCACGCGCTGGTAAAATGGTAATACCTCTAATCATTGTGTCATGGATTGCTTGCTGCAATTCATCTGTTTTCTTGGTCACAATCATTGCGGTTACTTTTTCATGACGCGTATGTACCGTGTCAATTACTCGTGTAGACACATAGAGTGCAAGTAACGTGTACAATGCATTTTCTGGTTTATTTAAGTAACCAGCTAAAAGAATGATAATACCATTAATAAACATCAGATAATTGCCAATAGGACGATCTTTTAATCTTGAAAGTACCATTGCAATAATATCAGAACCACCTGTAGAAGCACCCCATTTGAGTGACATCCCAACGCCTATTCCACCAATGACTCCACCAAACACAGCGTTCAGCATAATATCGTTTGAGAAACTTACAACCGGAATAATTTCTAAGGCTAAAGTTGTAATGGCTACTGATAAGAAACTATAGACCGTAAAGTATCTTCCAACCTTAAACCAACCTAAAAGAGCAACTGGAATATTGATAAGAAATAGCCAGATACCTGTGCTAATAAAATCAATCCCAAGATAATCCGAAAAGATCGTAGATAATAATTGCGCTAGACCTGTAAATCCACTAGCATATACATCTGCCTCAATTAAAAAGAAATTTAGCGCGATTGCGTTTAGTACCGCACCAATAACAACAATAATAACGCGTTTTGATTCTAATAAGAACATGCATAAACCTCCTATCAACTACATTAAATAGCTTTTGCATATCTTTTGTTTACATACCCAATCTATCAATTGGTTAACCTATCTTGAATTATATTCTTATTTTTATTTTGACGAACATCATCCGTAACTATAAACTAGAAGTAAGACTTATGCAATACATTGAAATTATTTAGTTACTTTTTTATGGAGGTAGTTGTATGAATGTGCAAATAATAACAGATTCTGCTGCTGATTTGACACAAGAAGATTTGAACACCTATCACATTGATTCTGTTCCGTTAACTGTAGAACGGAATGGAGAAATTTTTGAAGATGGGAAAACGATTTCTGCTAAAACAATATATGATGGTATGCGAGTGGGAGATACACCAAAGACATCTCAGGTATCTCCGCAAGCCTTCGAAACAGTTTTTCGTAAATATGCAAAAGAGAATAAACCTTGTGTGTATCTCTCTTTTTCATCACAATTATCTGGTACATATCAGTCGGCTAAAATCGCTGAAACAAGTGTAAAAGCTAATTATCCAAATTGGCAACTTACGGTCATTGATACTAAATGTGCATCATTGGGGTTTGGTTTAGTTGTGCTTCGAGCAGCAGAATTAGCCAATCAGGGTGCTTCATTAAGTGAGATTGAAGAATTAAGTCATTATCATGCTGCGCATATGGAACATATTTTTACCGTAGATGATCTGGAATATTTATATCGTGGGGGTAGAGTGAGTAAATCTGCAGCTTTTGTTGGAACGTTGCTAAAAATAAAACCGCTTCTGCACGTAGATGATGGAAAACTTGTGCCTTTAGAAAAAATTCGTGGTTCAAAACGCGTATGGAAACGTATGTTAGAGCTGATGGAAGAACGCGGACAAGACCTTAATAATCAACGGATTGGTATTAGTCACGGGGATGCTTATGAAACCGCTGATCAATTAGCGGAGATGATCCGAGAACGATTCGATGTAAACGAGATAAAAATTAACATGGTAGGGTCAAGTATCGGCGCACACTCTGGGCCAGGAACAATTGCATTATTTTTCCTAAATGATACGTACCGATAACCTATTATACTTAAAACTTTGCTTATTACATGTGATTGGAAGTTATTCATTATTTTTTACATAAATAGCGTTGATTAGGTAAAGGTATGCTTGTATTACTTTATATTAATAAAGGAGCATATCTATGACCAACCAACCAAAAAAGCAAATACATCCAAAACAACATCAAGATCGGCAACCTGGCTTTGAATTTGAAATGAACCCCCAGCCTATGTATGATAATAGTAACTATCAAGGTAGTGGCAAGTTAAATAATCAAGTTGCTATTATTACTGGTGGAGACAGTGGCATTGGGCGTGCTGTTAGTGTACATTTTGCCAAAGAAGGTGCGAACATTGCCATTATCTATCATGATGAACATCAAGATGCTGAAAAGACAAAACAAGCCGTTGAGCAAGCAGGTAGTTCTTGTCTACTCATCAGTGGCGATATTACTCAGTCGACTTTTTGTAAAAATGCAGTTAAACAAGTTATCGACAAATTCAATAAAATTAACATTTTGGTTAATAACGCAGCAGTTCAGTATCCTCAAAACGACATTACTCTGATCTCTGATGAACAATTAGAGCGCACCTTCCGGGTAAATATTTTTTCGCAATTCTATTTAATTAGAGAATGCCTTCCATATATGCAGCAAGGAAGTACAATTATTAATTCTTCTTCTATTACGGCTTACCATGGTAGTGCTAATTTAATTGATTATTCTGCTACAAAGGGGGCTATTACAACACTTACACGCTCACTATCACAATCGCTTTTAACAAAGCAAATCCGTGTGAACGCCGTGGCCCCAGGTCCGGTATGGACACCATTAATTGCTGCTTCTTTTGATGAAAAAGCAGTTAGTGAATTTGGTTCGGATAATCCAATGAAGCGACCCGCACAGCCTTATGAATTAGCACCTGCTTATGTTTACTTAGCTTCAAAAGATTCCAGTTATGTTACCGGACAAATGATTCATGTGAATGGCGGCGTAATCGTAAATAGTTAAACGATAAAAATAAAAAGGAATGCTTGGAATTTACCAAGCATTCTTCCTACTGTTATATATTGTTTTTTATTGTTCGATTTGAACATGATAATGTCTTAACCAATGATCAATCTGCCCTAAATAAGCTAACAACTGTGGTCCTTTCATTAATTGTCCGAACCAAGGGGCATCCATCTCTTCTCCCCCACTCGCCACTAATTTACGAATTGCCTTACGATCAAATAAATCAAACAAACGTGCTTCTTTATCTGCTATAATGTCATTCATCCATTTTGTCACCGCTGCTGTATAGGCAGGATGATAGGTTTTCGGATATGGACTTTTCTTACGATATAATATCTCATCAGGAAGCAGTCCTTCTAAGGCTTTCCGAAGTATGCCTTTTTCTCTCCCTTGATACGTCTTCATTTCCCAGGGAATATTCCAAACATACTCTACTAAATGATGATCACTGAATGGAACACGCGCTTCAAAACTTGCTCCCATACTCATTCGATCCTTTCGATCTAATAAAGTTGGCATAAACCACTGCATATTTAGATAAAATAGCTGTCTACGTTTAGTAGCTAACGCATCTTCTCCATCTAGTAGTGGTGCTTCGTCGATGGTATCCTGATAGCGTGCTAACATATATTCCTGTAAAGGAAGATTTTTTTGCCATTTTTCATTTAATAATCTACTTCGAACACTCGCGGAACGAATCCATGGAAATCCATCACGATTTAAATCATCTTCGCGATAAAACCACGGATAGCCACCAAATATCTCATCTGCACATTCACCAGATAATGCCACGGTAACATGTTGTTTGGTTTGGCTACAGAACCATAATAGCGAACTATCTACATCAGCCATACCAGGCAAATCACGATAAATCGTCGCTTCTTTTAACAAATCAGCTAACACATGATTATCCATTACAAAGGTATGTTGATCGGTTAGATGCGCCTCTACAACTTTCCCAATAAAATCCGCATCACTGGTTGGTTGAAAACTATTTTTTTCAAAATAACGCGCGTTTTCTTCATAATCAATCGAAAAGGTTGGTAAGGTCATTCCACGCTCTTTTTTTAAGTAATTAGCGGCTATTGCAGTGATTGCACTGGAGTCAACGCCACCAGAAAGAAAGGTTCCAATTGGTACATCGGATACTAGTTGACGTTCTACAGCATCTGTTAACAATTGACGGACCTTCGTTGCAGTCTCTTCTAGACTATCAGTATGTGGTTCACTTTTAACGTTCCAATACCTTTTTGTCCGAAATCCTTGTTTATCCACGATACCGATATGAGCAGCTCGTAATTCATGAATCCCTTTGAACACACCATTTCCTGGTGTCCTTGACGGCCCTAATGCTAATAATTCACTTAAACCTGCTTGATCTAATGTAGCTGTCATTGCATCATTAGCTAGAATTGCTTTTTGTTCTGAAGCAAATAAAAAAGAACTCTTTGTTTCCGCGTAAAACAGTGGCTTTACACCTAGTCGATCTCTCGCTAGAAATAAGCGTTCTAACGCAGGATCCCAAATTGCAAAAGCAAAAATACCATTTAAATAATCCACACAGTCTTCTTTCCATTCAATATAACTTTTTAACAATACTTCTGTATCTGAATGTGATGCAAATGACCATCCACGCTTCAACAATTCACCTCTAATTTCTTCCGTATTATATAATTCACCATTATAGACAAGTACATAATCATGCTCTTGTTGTAAACAATGCATCGGTTGTTTTCCACCATCTGGATCAACTACAACTAAACGTTTATGACCAAAAGCTACATGGGTTGAAATCCATTCTTGTTTTTCATCAGGGCCACGATGACTTAACGTATGCGCCATTTTCTCAAGTTGCAACGCTTGCTTGCTTAAATCTTGCTTGAAATCAAGCCAACCCGTAATTCCACACATCTACTTGCCACATCCTTTCACGTGCTTATAAGCTATTATCTTTTATCTATATGAGTAACCCCCAAGATATGTGCCTATAAAATAGAAAGAAGCATCATGCTCTAGTGCTTAGTGCAAGATGCTTCTTTTATGTTAGTGTGTGTATATTTTGTAAAAAAGATACCACAATTTTTATACAGGTAGTAGTCCCCATGGTAAAATGCCAAATCCTAAAACAAGTGCTAACACAACAGCAACAGTTAACTGGACAAAAAATCCTACAACTGGTTTGCCTTTTGCATAACGAACAAGTAGGATTTCAACGCATGCAATTACCCATAAACCAGCAAGTACTTTGACAATTGTTGCTGCTGGATGGGCATCAAACGTTCCAGATTGGAAATATCCAACTAGTAAATCACCACCCGAATATAAAACAAGTAAGTACATCAGTCTTGTAATCATGTGCGTAATTTTCGCTGGTTTGTGTTTATCTGCTCGATAAAGATTGAAAGCTACAACAAATAAGATAAGCATTAAAGCCCACGAAGTGATATGTAAATGTATCATAAAGTATACCTCCTTTATTTTGGATGTCGTTTGTTCGGTAATTTTTCCATATACATTAATCGACGCCAAACCCATTCAATGGGTCCAAACCGATAATACGTCATATACCAGCTACTAAGCACTACTTGACATAGATAAATGACGAGAACAATCATTAAACTACCAACAGGATTTATAGTATTATATAACCCAAATCCTACACCATAAAACAAGATAAAACAAGCAACCGATTGAAAAATATAATTCGACAACGACATTTTTCCAACATAGGTGAAAGGTTTCAAAAGTCTAGTAAAGTGGCTTTTTTGAAATAACAAGGTAATACTAGTTAGATAGAATATCGCCGATGCAGAACCACCAATTGTATCTTGAAACATTGATAACCAAGTATGATTGTCCCAAAAATAGACGCCTGCTTTGACCATAATAAAAATAATCAAGGATACAAACCATATTTTTTGAATTAGAACTTTATGATGTTCTACCTCATGTAGCCATCTTTTTCGTGCCGTTACCATTCCAAATAAAAATAGTGGTAGTAAATTGCATGTTAATAAAATGTAGCTAAAAACACCATTACTAGCCGTCCAATCAATGAAATTTTGTTGCCAAATGGTGAGTAGACTTCCTGAACTGTAATTGGTAATTGCTTGCTCAATTCTCGCCATACTATAACCACTTAACTGATCTCGAACAACAAATAACAAAAATGTGTATAGAAGGGTAGGAATAAGTAATAAACTAAAAGCCCAACGAAGTAGGGTTTGACTATTCTTGTTCAAAAATAGAAATAAAAACATCCCAATGAGGCCATAAGTAAGTAGAATATCGCCATGCCATATCAAAAATGCATGAATGCAGCCAAAACCAATTAAGATCAACAGCCTTCTAAATAATAAAGTAATCACTGGTTGATTTCGCTTGCTAATATTTTCAACAATGATCTGGATACCGAAACCAAACAAAAGAGAAAATAAGCTATAAAAGCTAGCTTGGAAAAAGACATCAATGATTACTTGTATCATTTGATCAACTGGTGTGGACCAAAAAACTTCTTCACCGCCATAAAGAAAAAACGGTGCATGAAACGCTGGAACATTTACCATAAAGATGCCAAAGATAGCAAAGCCACGTGCGGCGTCGATCCAGATTAATCTGTGCTTTTCTGCTATTGGATTGACCATATAATTCCCCCCCTTAGTGATTTATTTCCATTTTAAGCTAATTCCCCATTATTCTCTATAGAAATTAGCAAATTCTTTGTTTTTGTAGGAAGTTAGCACAATTGGGATATTTGCTCATAAACTAAACCAAAGGAGGAATCGGTATGCCTGCGGTAGTAGGAGCTGTAAAAGTCATATCTATTGGACCCTCAAGCATCTTTCATATTGGTGATGTCTATATGATACAACCCTATTCGGAAGCGAAAACATTTGCTGGTGGCGGTTCTTTCAATACCGGGAACGGGATTACTATTCAATTAGACCAAGCAAACACAACTATAAATGATCAAGACCAATTTGATCAAATTGTATCTAGCCTCTAGGAGGGATTAAACGATGCAATTCACTGTTCATCAAACCATTAACATAAGAATGTTGCGGATCGGAAGTATATCAAATGCTTCTGTCTTTCAAATCGGAAGTGCTGGTTCGATTCAATCTGCTGCCAATTTGTATAATACAGGTGGTTATGAATCACTAGCACAACCAGCTGAATTCCAAGGTGAGATTGGTGAGACCCCGCTTGTACCACTTTCGGCATTCTCTTAGGCAAACACGATTGGCATAGGCAAGGAGGGAATTTTTGTGTATAACGATGCTTGGTATCAATATGTTGAACAATTGCACGCATACATGAAAAAACAAGATAAATTAATCCAAAATTTAGAACGTCGTTTAGCTGAATTAGAGGCAAAACAGCAATCTTCCCCTTCTAACACAACGATTGAAAAATTAGAGTATCATTTTGATCAACTAAAAATTGATCGTATGGACGGAACACTTCATATCGGTTTCTCTCCAGAGGATCTAGGTAATATGGATGATGTCTCTATCCCACTTCAACAACGTCAAACAAAAAATCAGCCGCATCCAATGGTACAGCGACTAGAAAATTATGTTTCTCAAACGTGTCCATCTTTTTTAGATCAGTTAGCAAAAGAAGCAGGTCAGCCAATAGATGATGAGAAAAAGAATTTATTAATCGAAGATATTAAAAAACAATTAACGGAAAGAATTGCTTTTTATCAAAAAGAAGCTATGCATAAGCAGATTGCTGAATCGCAACAAGAAGAATTTATTTTTTCTAGGATTCGAGATGAAATTAATTATGGATTACGCGAATACTTTAAAAACAAGGAGTGATATGATGAATTTTGAAGTACACAATTGGGGGTTACACGTTGGTGGAATTGATATTACCGCGGTTTCGTCTTCTTCAACTTTTCTTGTTGGAGATTGCGAATGGATGCAACTACAATCCTATTATGACACTCCTCCTGAATCCTATATTGTTGGTTCATTCGTACCACTATCTCGTTATAACGGAGAAAATAATTATGTTTCGAACGAGTAAAGTTAACTTCTTACGAATTACTTCCATGCTTAACTCTTCCATATTAGAGATTGGAGATACTAAAAAATTATATTCACGAAGTAATATTCTTGCTATTCAAGAAGAAGGTGGTACAGAGAACGATGAGGATTATTCATTTGAAAATTACCCATTATTTAATTTAACATTACCAGTTTTTTCATCAAAACCAATTGTAAAAAAGCAAACGATTAATCATGACCATAGTATTAACGTAGACGCTATTGATATTACTGGGGTGTCCGCAGCTTCGACAACACAACTTGGTAGTGTGGGATCTATTGATGCCGAATGTCGAATCAAACATATACGAATATTACTCGATGAACAAACGAATGAAACGAACATATAATACGTTAATAACACGGAAAAGAAGGTGTGCTATATGCCAGCTATTGTTGGACCAATTAAAATTATTGAAGCAGGTGGCGTAATCAACTTTGGTGATAGTTTTTATTTGTCACCGAAATCAGCTTCGAAAACGGCAGCCGGTTCTGGTGCTTTTAACACAGGAGATTTTATTAATACAAATACCGGTATGAACGCAACAAACTCACTTGACCCAGATGCAGTAGATCAAGTAATCACTGCCAATGCTTAAAAAGTGGGAAATCCCCACTTTTACATAGCATCACTTTGTTTCTCGAATATAGAAATTATTTCATTATAAAAAACGTAGTGATTCAGGAATTATTATCAACCCCTGCTCACTACGTTTATTTATGTGTCTACTTCGATAAGTAAACTCTGGTCAAAAAAGTATAAATATTTCTTTACAACAGGCTGTTGCCAAATCTCTGCTAAGGCCTTCCCATATAAATTTAATTGAACCCGATAACGCTCAATTAATTGCTCTTTATCAGTTCCAGACTGGATACTGTCTGTTTTATAATCTATTAACATCCAACCATCATTAATTGGTACAATTAAATCCATAACCCCTTGAATAAACACCCGCTCTTCTTCGCTACTATCCCAATCTGGATACACTTCTTTTGCTGGCATCGTAAAGCTGAATGGCACTTCACGATGCAACTCATTACTTTGTAAGATTTGGTCGGCTATATCTGTTTCAAAGAAACCAGCAATTGCTTGTGGGTCAATGGTATCTGCTTGATTTTGGGTAAGCATCTCTTTTTCGACCATTTCTTGTACTGCTTCATTTATTTCGGGAACTTGCCATTTTTTTGTGAAAGGAAGTTGTTGCATAACAGTATGCATGGCTGTTCCAATTTCAGCAGCAGTTAAGCGTTTTTCTTTTTGCATAAAAGCAGGTCGCTTCATAATCGGAGGCTGAAATGCTCGAATCAATTGATTATCACTATACGTATCTATCACTTCTTGTTGGCGTTTTAATTCTGTTACCGTTTGTTTTGCTCGGTAACTAGCTGCTTGTTGATTTGGATAAGTAAATGTTAAACGCTGCGACACTTTTTCATCTAAGGCAGAATCTGTCTGATCAACGGGCTGCCATGTCTTAATTTTATCCACAACGTCCCTCTTTTCAGTTGCTGAGTCTACTTGTTGTGCTCGATACGTATTCGCATGTTCTAATTGAATCTCCCACGTTGAAGCATCCTCTACGATTAGTGATGGCACCCCTGTTGGCGCCTGATTGCGCAACGCATCCGCTTGCGTGTGTCGTATTAAACTAGACGCAACCCAATCTAAATAGGAATTTGTTTCTAATCGATAATGCGCAGGTAACACCCAATTAGGATGATCGATTACTTCTTGCCACTTGGTTAATTTCTTCTCAAACGAGGCAACCGTCCCGATCATAACTAATTTTTCTTTTGCACGAGTTAATGCGACGTACAGTACACGCATTTCTTCTGCCCAATTTTCTTGTTTCATCTGCTGTTTTAACGCATGATAAGCTAGCGTTGGATACATAAGTCGTTTCTCCGGATCAATATATCTACTACCAAAACCTAAGTCTTTATGCAGTAGATATTTTTTTCGTAAATCTTGTTGATTAAATTGTTTGTCCATTGCCCCTACAATAACCACTGGGAATTCAAGTCCTTTACTTTTGTGAATCGTCATAATCCGAACAACATCTTCTGATTCACCTAATGCACGTGCCGCACCTAGATCGTCTCCGTTCTCTTCCATCCGATCAATCAATCGCAAGAAACGAAACAGTCCTCGGAAAGAGGTTGCCTCATACGATCGTGCTCGATCATATAGCGCTCGTAAATTTGCTTGTCTTTGTCTTCCACCAGCAATTCCACCAACAAAATCATAATACCCAGTATCGCGATATATTTGCCATATCAATGCAGCTAATGCGCCTTGTCTTGCTTGTTCACGCCATTCTTTTAATTGTGTTAAAAAGGTTGTTAGCTGCTTTTGTTTGACAGGGTCAGCAACAGTAGCCTTGTAGGTTTGTAAAGCTTCATAGTAACTTACGTGCTTTTTCGCTAACCGAATTTCTGCTAAATCATTTTCGTTTAGTCCAACAATCGGTGAACGTAACACACTGGCAAGAGGGATATCTTGCTGTGGATTATCAATCACTTTTAACAAGCTAATCATAATCTTAATTTCAATTGCTTCTAAATAACCAGACGCAAGTTCTGCATAGACTGGAATCCCTTGCTGTTTTAATTCTTCCATAATAGTCGGCGCCCACGTCATCGAGCGCATTAAGATAACAATATCTCGGTACTGTAATGATCTTTCTTGACCTGTCGCCTTATCCATGATTTTCATTGGGGCTTCTTCTTTATTCCCAATCCAACGGTTAATTCGATCAGCATACGCTCTAGCTTCAATTTGTGCTTTCTGTAAATCTTCTAGTGTCTCTTCCTTGTCTTCCGATTCAGGCGCTTCATTTGTATCTCGGTCAATGACAACCACTTCCGTATTGGGATTAGCCACAGGTATCTGCTCATATAAAAGATTTCCATAAATTAATTCTGCATCTTCATCATAGGCTATATCACCAACTTCTTCGTCTAACAACTGCCTGAAAATATAATTTGCTGCAGCTAACACTTGCTGTCTACTGCGGAAATTACGCGCAAGATCAATGCGTTTGGCCGGATGTGCATCTGTTGCAAACTGTTTATATTTTTCAATAAACAGAGATGGTTCTGCATGACGAAAACGATAAATACTCTGTTTGACATCCCCTACCATAAATAAATTACCAGGATCTTTTGTTGTAATTAACGATAAGATCGTCTCCTGCACTAAGTTTGTATCTTGATACTCATCAACTAGTACTTCGGTAAATTTATGTTGCAATGCTTTTGCTACATCAGAAGGTAGATTATTATCTGGTGTAGCTGCTTCACTTAACAAAATTTCTAACGTGTAATGTTCTAAATCAGAAAAATCAACCAATGCTTGCTGTTTTTTTAACATGGTATAATTCGATTTAAATTCTTTCACCATGGAAACAAGTTCTTGCATCATTGGGTACATCGCTTGCATATCAGCTAGATAGGCAGAAAGCTTTCTAGAGAACCAATCACCTGCTAGATCATTCCAACGTTTTTTGTACTTATTTCGAAGATCTTTTACTTGTTCTTTTGTTTCTTCATTGCAATCTATTTTTTTACGTGATAATGCTTTAAACTTTCCTTCGATAAAGTATTGTCGCGTCTGCTCCCAGCCCATTGTTAGCTTTGCCTTTGCTTCTTGGATCATATGGAGATCTTCCTCAATGGCATCAGCGTAATGATAAGGACCGTCATTTTCTTTAGTTTTTTCTAACGCTTGCTTGGCCTCCTCCTGCATAGCATTCAATTGTCTGTGCACATCTTTTTTCAATATCGACAACCATGGAATATCTGCTTCTGCTATATCAGAGGAAACATCGTACATCGCAAGCAGTTGATCCAACCATTCTTCTGGCCATGGATTTTGCATGGAAAAATCATAAAGTTGTAAAATCAATTCTTCTACTTCTACATCACTACGATCGTTAGAAAAGCTATCGATGACTGCAAAAAAAGCACCTTCTTCCTCAGAAGCCTTCGCATACCATGATTCAAATAAATCTTCTAATACTTCTTGCCTTAATAAATCCGCTTCTACATCATCTGCAATCCGGAAGCCTGGATCAATATCTAGTACATACGCATTCCGACGGATGAGATCCATACAAAAAGCATGTAATGTCGAGATAGATGCTTGCTGCAATAAAGCAAGTTGTTTCTTTAAATGTTGTGAATCGGGGGATTGTTCTAACGCTGATTCTAATGCTTCAGCCACACGATTACGCATTTCTTGGGCAGCTGCATTGGTGAACGTCACCACCAATAGTGTATCAATGTCAACTGGGTGATCTTTGGCAACAAGCTTTTGGATAATCCGTTCTACTAGCACAGCTGTTTTACCAGAACCAGCAGCTGCTGCTACTAGGGTGTCTGTCCCACTTGTATAAATTGCTTCTTCTTGCTCTTTCGTCCATTGTGGCATTATTGATCCCCCCGCTGTGTTATTTGATTTAGTACTTCTTGATCTTTCCATTCTTGTAGGCGTCGATAATTATTTTCAGGTAAGGTGGCGTCAAATTGACAGACCGATCGGAATGGACAGTAGGTACAAGCAACTTGTTGTTTTTGTTGATATGGATTTAACGCTACACCACCGCTACTAATATCTACACCGGCTTGTACCATTAATTCACGAACATAAGCTTGTAACTGGTCAAAGGTTTCTGATTTTGCGGTCTGCGAACCACTTCGAAAACTACCATCTTTTTTTAAACCCGCTGGAATCATTGCGCTCATTCCTGTATCCAATTGGGTATCCATCATCTGTACGACAGATTCATCTTCTAGTAGTAAACCTTGCATTTTAAATTTCTTAAATAACTTTTCTTCAATTGTTTGCTCGTTGACGAAATTATTTTCCGATAACATTGGGTTATGAACATGGAAGTACAAAACGCCAGCTGGGGTAGCTTGTGTTCCCAACCATTTCTCTGCATTGGTTAAAATAACATCTAAATAAGCAAGCATCTGTAAGGCTAGTCCATAATACACCTCAACTAAATTTAAACCTTTGGCACTTGATTTATAATCAATAATTCGCAAGTATAAGTTATCTGCTTGTTTTGCTTGATCGATGCGGTCAATTCGTCCGCGTAAAACAAGTTCATAACCGTTTGGAAGCTGCAATTGTAGTGGATCTAATTCACTTTTTGGTAGACCAAATCCAACTTCCAAACCAACTGGCGAAAAGTTACTTTTTCTGGATTGTTCACTTAACACATAGGTTGCTCGCGCGATAATTCGTTCTAGTTTCGTTTTCATGTAATGATAACGATTGGAACTATGCAAAATTTGTTGTTGCAGAATAGGGGCAAGCGTTTCGACTGCTCGTTTCGCATATTGTTGGGCTTCCGCATGATAGACATCACGAAAACTTCTTTTATCTGATTGAATCCACTCAGTAATTTGTTTTAATGCCTCATGGAACAACTGCCCAATATCAGGGGCATCTAATTTATATGTTTGTCTTTCCTGTAAACCCAAGCTATATTGCGCAAAATGTTGGTAAGAACAACGATGATACATTTCTAGTCGTGACACACTCGCTTTAATTTGCTTCGGATATAGTTTTTTCACCGTTTCTTCCGCTAAGTTCGTCGGTTTATTTTGATAAAATAGACTCTCTAGAATATGATGTGTCTTACCATGTTTCTCACGGTGCTCCACTAACCAATTAAATACACTCCACCAAATTGGGTCAATTGGATAATTTCGTTGATATTTTGCTAATTGTGCTGTTAAAGCAGAACGTGTTTTATCTGGTGTCGTTACAAACCGATCCGCCTCTTCCATTTCTTCTGGATCTTGCAAAAGAATCGTTTGCGCTTCCGTTTTCGGAAATAAATCATGGACACGTTTAATTAATTGCGAAGCAATTTTTGCTTTTCCTTCCGTATCACTTAATGGATAGCTTATCCATAGTTTTTGAGAAGCAAGTGTAAATGCTAAATACACATAAAACCAATCATCAATTAATTGCTGCTTTTCTCCTTCTGCTAGTTTCAAGCCATGATCTTGCAACAACATGCGATCCTCTTCTGATAAAACGCCATCGACTTTCGGTTTCATTGGCCATGTTCCCTCATTCACACCAAGCAAAAGAGAGGCTTTGATGCCGATCATTCTAGAACGGTCAATCGTTCCCACAACCACGTGGTCCATGCTTGGTGGAACATGTGCAAAGGTTAGTGTTTCAAAACCAGTTTCTAAGCTTTGTTGGAATAATTGCAAGGAAATGTTCTCAGAACCTGTAAGCTCAACCATCTCATCTAATAACTGCAATACTGCATCCCATACTTGTTCCTGCTCACGTGCTTTTTCCATTTTTTTCGCTTGATCCAACTCCTCACGTAGCTCTTCTAGTTGAGCTGGAACGTTAAGTTGCTCCAACCATTCATATAATGCAACTGCCCGTTGTTCAATGGTTTTTGCCGCTCGTATTTTTTCATCTAATGGGGCTAATGCTTCGGCTACTTGGTCGCGATATGCATTAATCTGTGCTTGTTTTTCTTTTTCATAGTCGGTTTGTCCCGTTTGATCAAAGCCACGGAAGCGTTGAAAAACCCATGGTTGGTTACTTAACCACTGTTTTCTTCCTCGTATCCCGTATTCAAGTACATAATTTTCTAATGTATCAATAGCATCTACATGAAGTGGGTGCTGTCTATTCGTGACTGGTATTAGGCCTGTCTTTAATACTCGAAACACTGCATCATAACGCCAGTTGCCTGAAACGATTTCAAGCGCGGATCGAATCAATTCAATAAGTGGATGGTGAACCATCGTTCGCTTTTCGTCCAAAAACATTGGGATTTGATAGTCTTGGAAAATCGTATCAATCAAGTCGTGATAAACTGCTGGTTCACGAACCAATACTGCAATATCTTGATAACGATATCCCTCTTCTCTTACTAAACGAAGAATTTCTTGTGCAGCACCCTCCACCTCTGCTCTAGGATGAACTGCTTGCGCAAGTTGAATTGGAACGTCTTGCTCATACGCAGGCGCTGGACGTGTATCAAAAAACTCCTCCAAATGATGAAATGCTGGATGCCACTCTTCTGTATGGCTTGCTAATACTTCTGTTGTGGAAGTAATCCCTACTTCATCAACTAGTTCGGCCAGTGCTTGATACGTTTCCTTTGTTTGAGAAAAAATATCAAACACGTCCTCCTCACCTCCAGGCTCTTGATCCAAGGTCAGTGTGATCGTTGTCTGGGTTGCTTGCTCCATTAGGGCACGAATAACGGCTTGCTCTTGTGGTGTAAATCGATGAAAGCCATCAATGTAAATCTCCGCCCCTTGTAAAAAACGAGCCTGTGGAATTTTTTCCACTAATAAGGCGAGTTGATCTTCTTGATCGATATAGTTCCCTTGTAAAGTTAGAGTTAACTTTTCATAGATATAATGTAGATCTTCTAATTTATGAGATAAGCCTACTTCACTTGGAGCTAAATGTTGAAAACGTTCCATTTCACTTAATTGCATTGCTAAAAGTGTTGGTGTGACCTGATAACGTTTGAATTCTGTAATCATTGCTTCTACTTGTTCAATAAAACCTTGTTTTTCAAGCGATTTCTGGAACATTTTCCAATCGGTTGTTCGTTCCTCAATAATTTTACGTAGCATCATCTGTACACCTGTGGAGCTAATAAATTGTTTCGTTGCACCGCCAGTTTCTTGAAAAACACGCCAGGCTAGACGTGAAAAACTAAGTACTTGCGCGCGAATACTCCCATGCACTTCTGTTCCATGCAAAAGGGCATATTCTTGTTGAAACGTCATTTGGTCTGGTACTAAATAAATAATAGCTTTGCCTTGTGGTTCCTGTTTTAATTTATCTTTAATTTGCGTTAAGCAAACGTCACTTTTTGATATTGTCGCATTACCTAATATAAAATGAACACCCATTGCTTTTCTCTCTCCTTATACATGGATCGATTGTTTGTTCGCTTCTTTTATTTTAACACGGTTACCAACATGCTACTATTATTTCCCTCCAATAAAAAAACAAGCGTGAATGAACTACTATTCAACGCTTGCTTTAGCTTAATTAGATGGGTTATCATTTTCTTGTTCTCGTAGTTTCGCTCTTCTATGTAACCACTTTTCAATCACTTTTCCTATTACCCAGAACAGGGAGATGCTGATTCCAACAATAATTGTTTTAATCGGATTCTGTGCAAAAGAAGCAATGCTACTTCCTACATATGCAATCGAAAAAATCATGACTGCTTTCCCTAATAATACTGCCAGCGCAAATTGATAAATATTAATTTTAGACAATCCTGCAACTGTATTAATAATGGCTGAAGGAGAAAAAGGGAAACAAAGTAATAGAAATAATGGACCAAAACCATGCCGTTCTAACCAATCCGTAACTCGTTGAACTTGTTTATTACGTCGTACCCAACGAACTAATCGCGTTTTCCCTAACTTTCTAATGATAAAAAAGACAGCAATTGCCCCTAAACTAGATCCAGCCCAGGATAACAAAAATCCCTCCCATAATCCATAAGCGGCAGCATTTGTTAACACAAATACAACAAGCGGTAGGAACGGTAGAAAAGCTTCAATAAACGGAAGTAGGATACCGGGTAATGGACCGAATGCTTCGTAGGTTTTTAACAATTCTTCCAGTACAATATCATATTGATTCGCTTGAATTAATTGCTGAATCTGTTCCAAATTTATTAGGTTGCTAGCAAGTAGATACATATATATTTTACTCCTCTATCCTACCAATCGCTCTAATCACAAAAGATCACACTGTTTTGGTTGCTTCTCTCAATTATCTTAATAGTATTACACTTTTTATTTTAAAGTAAACTTTTATATTTGCCTATCCAAATAAAATATTGATTGGTATAGAGTATATTTCCAAATTAAGAAAAGTTTAATCGTCACTTTTAAATAATTTTTTTGCATACTTTGTTTTCAAATGACATAATATACAGTATAATGAATAGAACAAGTGTTCGATATTATGATTTAAAGGAGGAGGGATGTCCATGCATTATTTAACAGACTCTGAATATCAACTCGGATCCCGATTTCTTTTCTTATCGATGGCAATCGTTGTCATTGAACGGGATTTAACTTTTTTTGAAAGTGGAAAAAATATAAAAATAAAAGAACCTTATACCGAGCTATTGCGAATTATGAAAAGTCGCGCAGTAGCAGAGCGGCAACAATTAAGAAAATATATGGCCAACGAAAAACTTAAGGTTATTCAATTAGAAAAAACGGATACCTTTTCCTCTTATTTATATATCTGTCATGGCAAAGAAGAAAAAAGAAATTATTTTAATCCAGCTATTCGAAAAAAAGTAGAAAAAATTATTAGAGAACTAATGTCTAAAGCTTTAGCTACCTTCGAGCAACCAACCGTTCAATAAAAATAAAAAAGCATGAAGTCGACGCCTAACTATATCGACTTCATGCGCAATGGCATAGTACTTCTAAATGAATGTATACGAAAAGCAGCCTAATAATCACGTAAATAAGAAAAACTCGTCTTCATCATCCTCTTTCGATTCTTTTGGTTTTCTGTTTTTTGGTAGGTTAATTCTTC
>NZ_QNRI01000005.1:73397-195844 GCF_003315295.1 Paraliobacillus ryukyuensis
GAAAAGCAGCCTAATAATCACGTAAATAAGAAAAACTCGTCTTCATCATCCTCTTTCGATTCTTTTGGTTTTCTGTTTTTTGGTAGGTTAATTCTTTCTTCTAGGAGGTAACGGAATTGTGCAGTGCGTTGTAGTTGGTTTAACATGGAGCCGTAAGAAACATCTAAAACAATCGTTTTTCCATTTCGAAAAATAATTTTTGTTCTATTTTGAGGTGTGCGTTGTAGGTCATAAACAAAGGAGTGGGAAATCCAAGAACAAAATGGTTGCTGAGGATAAGCGGTCGGAAAAAAGTACATGCTTAACACAGTATAAATGTAGTTTTAAAAATATAATATAATACCTACACATCAACGTTTTAATGATTTTATTCTAAAATGAATAAAACGATTTTTTGATTAAAAGTGTATCATTTACAGTATCACAAGCAAAAGCACCCTACTTTATAGATAGGCGTTTTCTTACATATGTAAAAGTTAGTTGGTGGTCATACACTTTAATATTATCATCTAATGTGGAAAGTATTCTTTAATTTATTTTGGTCAAAATGATTTTTCTTTTTACAAAAATTCCATAATGATTCAATTTTCTGCTGCAATATCAGTATTACAGAACTTATAAAACTGGCTTATATAAAAGAGGAGGAACTGATATTTTGAAGGAAAACAAAAAAGGCACAAAAAAGGCAGTTAAAATTTTACTGATTGGTAGCCTATTATTTATTGCACTCGTTGGAGATGGAGTATATTGGGCATTTTTCGATATGAATAGATTACCAACAGGAGAATATCTTACAGAAGAAACATCTCCAGATGGAAGCTATACTTTAAAAGCATACCTTGCGAATGGAGGAACCACGACTTCGTATTCTATACGAGGGGAATTAGTATTTAACAATCGTGATGGAAAGACAAAAAATATCTATTGGAATTATCGTGAAGAAACCGCCAATATTGAATGGAAAGATAACGACACAGTAGTAATTAACAGTCATACACTTAACGTTCTTCAAAAAAAATTAGACTTTAGAAACCAATAAATTTAGATATCTTAGTCTCTCCCGCTAAAGTGTTTTTCTGCATTTCTCTAAATTTCAACTGTTCCTAAAATCTTTTTTCTAGTACGCTCTTCTTGCGCTAGAAGCATACGGTAAAACGCAACGTTTTCCTTCGCTTCAACTAGGTGGCTGCTCATTTTTGGTAAGACAGTCGCAAAGTTTTTATTTGCCTCTGTGGCACCCGCTTGTGCTCTTCGATCCATGAAGCGCTTGATTTCCTCTAGTGCATGATCTACCTGCTCCTCATCACTACGATAACTAGTGCTGAAGCCGTTGAGTTTATTGGATAGTTTTTTCATCACTTGGACGCTGGCATGTTCATCTTCATCCATGGCAGATGGTGATGGCGCTTGAGCAGCTGTAATATCACTTACGCTAGCGGCGACAATTGTAAAATAATTTCTAAAAATTAAAACCAACTTAATTATTCTAAAAGGTTATTCTCAATCATAAAAATTGTGGCGCAAGAGAAATTTTATCTATATTAACAAATAATCTTATTTTTTACATAAAATTAATTTACATTATTTGTTTTATTTGTATAATTTATTTTATACAAATAAAAAGGAGAGATTTTCATGAAAGATAGTAGTTTTAAAGTTTTATCTATTTTTATGGCTTTAATGTTATTTTTTTCAAGTTTAGCACCATCGCTAATCTATGCTTCTGAATCAAGCAATGAAAGTTTAGAATCTCTAGAACTAAGTTAAATAGATTTTAAGAACATTCCTAAAGAGTTGCTAGATCCGAATTATTACAGCGAAGATGAAATTTTATACATACCAAATGAGTACTTTAACCCTTATCATGAAGATTCGATAGGAGCAACTTTTAATCCATACAAAACAGAAAAATCAAAATATGAAATGCATGCAGCGTTTGCGGCGGCTGCCGGTATTTATTTAATTCCTGGAATTGGTGAAGTAGCTCTCACTGTAACTGGCGCTGTAGTAATCGGAGGAGTTACAATTAAGGCGGGATCGTGGCTGTATAACAAGGTAGCAGCATACTTTACTGCAAGAGCATATGGTAAAGCAAAAAAGAATGGAACAAAAACTAAAGATCATTCCACTACTAGTTCAGGGTTATCTAGACACGGAGACAGCTATTCATCAAAGGACAGGGTCAAAAATGGTAAAGTAATTCAAAGGAGATACTACGACAAAAACGGTAACGCTGACATGGATATTGATTACACAAACCATGGGAACCCTAAGAAGCACCCTAAAGTTCCTCACAGACATGATTGGAAAAAGGGAAAAAGGGGCTCTGGTTATTAGAAAAAAGGAGGATCATAATGACAAAACAAGAGTTTGATAAATTAAAAAATTTAATAGCTATAGGTGAAGAAATAAATTTTGATTATAACAGCCAAGAATATTGGATTAGTCAAACTCCCGGAGAATATCATTTAACTAGAGTAAGTGACTCATATTCTCAAACTTTTAAAACTGTCGATAATTTATTTAATAATGCAACTTTAAACGGAGAGTATTTAAAGGATGTTTATTCAGAAATAACCTGGTGAGTAATTAAATATTTACTCTAATAATTTAGAAAGCCTCCACGATGTGGGGGCTTATTTTTTTATAGATTACCATTATTTAACCTGCATTGTAGCTCTTTAATCATCGTAGATGGTTCACTGATCTTCTTGTCATAAGGTGTACCAAGATGTTTTTGTAAAGCGCCTACAGTGTTAGGGCCAAGTAGTCCATCGGCTTTAGAACCTACTTTTCTTTAAATGCATGAATTACTATACTACCATCCTTGCCATTATCGAACTTAATACCACTTGTAATAGCGTTTGTAGTATGGTTGTGTACTGGTCGCTCATATAACCATCTTCTGTGGTTCCGAGTTCATCTTGCAATGCTTTCGTTGTTTTACTTCCCCAGTAGCCATCAACGCTAAGGTTTGCGCCACCTTTAGATGAGCGACTTGATTTACCACCAAGATTAGGTTTTTTACCAGATCTAAGTTGTGATAGTGATAAACCGCCAGGCATTTGTAAATGTGGGTAGTCTTTAAAACTAGACCAATCACCGCCCCATTCAAATCCAAGAGACTTACCAACAGCTGCAACACGTCTCCAGTCTTTGTTTACATCCCAAATAGCTTTTTTCCCGTCATTTGATACTAAGAAGTAGTCTACAGATAATCCAAAATTATCCATCCACTCGAAAAAAGTAGAAAAAATTATTAGAGAACTAATGTCTAAAGCTTTAGCTACCTTCGAGCAACCAACCGTTCAATAAAAACAAAAAAGCATGAAGTCGATGCCTAACTATATCGACTTCATGCGCAATGGCATAGTACTTCTAAATGAATATATACGAAAAAGCAGCCTAATAATCACGTAAATAAGAAAAACTCGTCTTCATCATCCTCTTTCGATTCTTTTGGTTTTCTGTTTTTTGGTAGGTTAATTCTTTCTTCTAGGAGGTAACGGAATTGAGCAGTGCGTTGTAGTTGGTTTAACATGGAGCCGTAAGAAACATCTAAAACAATCGTTTTTCCATTTCGAAAAATAATTTTTGTTCTATTTTGAGGTGTGCGTTGTAGGTCATAAACAAAGGAGTGGGAAATCCAAGAACAAAATGGTTGCTGAGGAGAAGCAGTCGGAAAAAAGTACATTCCACTAGAAGGATCAATGGAGATAGGTACTTTATGTTTTACATTTAAAATCGTACGAGCTCCTTCTTGTCTTCCTTTTAAACTACTGCCAAAATACTTACAGGCAAAATCAATCAATTGCACCGGAGCTTGTCTTACATAACTAGATTGTCCATTACTTTCAATTACGTGTGAAACATAGTAACCATCAACCTTTTCAGCAATAATAGCTACAGTTACTGGATTCACTTCGTAGTTATCTTTCATAAAAACCATCTCCCTTAAATAAAATTTATTTTAAGTAATAAATAACTCAAAATATGTATACAATATACTATATTATTGTAAATATTGGTAGTATTTTGAATAATTGTACCCAAAATTGTCACATTTATCTTTTACAAACATTTTTTTGATATAATAAACATAAAATATGATAAGGAAAAGGAGGCACTTTGATGTGGAATCCTTTCAAGAAACAATCAACAGATGCTCAAAAACAGGAGCAAACATACCCTACGATTGATATTTCATTAGCAGAATTAAAATATGCCATTCATGAATATGGTATGCAACTTCCAAAAGAGATCCCTTTAAGTATTTTAATTAAACATGACTTAAGTGTTGACTACAAGTTATTAGCCCCGATTTTAAAAGGTATACCAAACAAAACGTATTATATGTCTCATGAAACTTATGAAATTTTTGAAGAAAAGGATCGCCAGTTAGCAATTGATTTTGATAATGTACAGCAAGCTGTCGACAATTATATGCAACAAACAAAAGAACTACCAGTTATTCATGGTGATCCTTACCGCAAAGTAAGTTACCACAAGCTAGAAAAACTAGGATTACTCGATTATCGACCACAACAAGAATTCTATATTACAGATGAAGAACACTTGATTTCTAACCAACGGCCGTAACGTTAGCTGAGTTTTTTCTCCAAGAAAAAAACACGAACTATAAAAATAAAATGTACTCATTTTATTTTTATAGTTCGTGTTACGCATAGATAGCTTGTTAATCATGTAGTAGAATTGATTTATTTGGATAAGATAACTTGTTCCCAATGTTGTTTGGACTTAACCAGCGTTGCTTTTGTATCCTTCCGTAATTCATCCAACTTTGCTAACGTATGCGATGTTTGTTGATACATTTGGTTTACTTGCTCTTGTGAACGATGAATTTTATCTTGTACCATCCAATCCGCAATGACACCATCAAAAAAATAATCCATAAACGTTAAACCACCAGAAATAGATACATCTGCCGAAAACTTCGTACCGATATCATCTAATTCTCTAGCAAATTTACGTAATAATTGTTGCGCATAACGCACTTCATTCCGGGCATCATCCATATGACCATGTTTAATTGATGTAGAAATAAGTCCGCCACCAAACAAATCAACCGTACCCCAATTACCAGCTTTCTCTAAATAATTCAGCGCACGCTTTAAAGCTAATTTTGCATTTAATCCTGCTTCATAGGCTTCCTCTATTTCTTTTTGATCGGCTTGTAGATCTGCAATTGTTTCATTTAATTGTAATAATTGCGGCGTTTCTTGCTTATGGATCAAAACTTCTTGTTTTTCATTCAACATTTTTTGATAACGAGAAGGAGCATCGGCTATGTCACTAATTTGCTTTTTTAAAGTCATTAGCTCTTGATAAACTTCTTGTTTAGCTGCCTTTGCTTCTTCAAAACGCAATTGAGCAGCAAGTACTTCTTCTTTTTCTTTTAACAAGCGATCATCTTTCTTTCCAACTAAGGTCACAAATAAGCTTGTGAGACTAACCCCTTCCAGCTTCTCTACATCTACTTTCTCTTCCTCTAATTTTTTCCGATAACGATTTTCCTGAAGTACTAATTGGTCATATTCTGCTTCTACTTTATTTAAAGCTTTCTTATACTTTTCTAATTCACGTACCTTTTCTTTTTCCATCACTAATTGTTCATGCGTAACCATTATTTACTCACCTCTTTCGTCCTATCTACGAAAAAGACTACATATGGGTTTCACGTTGTTTAATAGTTTTTTCAATTTTATTAATTCTCTCCTGCATCGGTGGATGGCTATACCGCATCCATTTAACAAAGAACAGTGGATCGGTGTCGCTTTTTGCTTGCTTCGCGATACGTTCAAAACTTGCTAAAGCAGGCTCAAGATCTTCGGTATGTCTAATTGCATAATTATCTGCTTGTTTCTCCATTTCGCGAGAGATAAATAGTGAGACTGGTTCACTAACCGTTAATAACGCTAAAACTATCACCAAAATAATTGGAATCGCACGAATATCACATAATCTGTAATTCGGAAATTTCTTTTGCATCAACCAACGATAAAAACGTGACGTCAAAAATAGTAACAAGAAGGCAAACAGTAAATAGCCAATTGTCCCTACATAGACATGATGCATGGTATAGTGCCCTATTTCATGGGTCAGAATAAATAAAACCTCATCAGGCTTCATTTGATTTAATGTGGTATCCCAAAGCACAATCCGTGCATTGCCAAATATACCTGTTACATAAGCATTAAAGGTAGAAACTTCCTCACTCCTATTGACTTGTAAAATGGTTGGGTCTGTTAATCCCAATTCTTCGGTTAACGCTTCAATATCATTCCTAAGTTCTCCAGGCTTAAGTAAAGAAAAATCTTGATAAAGTGGATCAATGAGAACAGGTTGTACATAAACAAAAATGATTGTGAATGGGATCAATAATAACCAGATGACCAAGTACCATTTGTTCGGCCAACGTTTGACCACCGGTCTAAAGATGCTCATTAAAGCTGCAAGTAAAATCCATGTGAATACAAAATCTAGCACTTGATCCCAAGACCAACTTGCAAATGTTTGATGACTGGTTTCGGCTACATGGGTTACGATATACCAGAGGAGATGAAAAGGTAGTTGAGCTACCTCATAAATAACTAAAAGAAACAAGCTAATGACGATATTTTCTAACCAGAAGCTCTTAAATTGTAATCGCTCCTTCCACTGTTCAACCCATTCACGTTGTATGCAAGTAAGCAGTAACAAAATGGGTAGTGGTAGTTTACTAAAAAAAATCGCGTGAGCAATTGCTGGGTATCTTGAATTGTCGAAAGAGACAAGCGGATAAGCATATAAAAAGTAACTAAACACTATTGCTACATAAAGTAAATAAATAAACAAGATCTTTTTACTCAATATGATCGCTCCTAAGAAAAATCGTTAATCTAAATAAAAGGAGTTGTCCCTTAGACAACTCCCTTTATTGTTGAAACTTCATAAACATGATTGATTCAATTAATAAATTAAATCAATTAATTGTTCTTTTGTTATTTTACCTAGATAGTGCGGTACATCTATATCAGCTAATGCATCTTCTAACGCTTGACGTTGGTATCTTGTATCTACTAAAGCTTGTTCAAGTTCGGTTATATCTCCGATTCCAAAAAAGTCTCCGTAGATTTTAAAATCTTTGATCACCCCTTTTGAAACATCCATTCGAACATCGACTAAACCAGCGTCAAACTTGTGTGACTTTTGAATATCAAAAGCTGGTGATTTTCCGTAGTTCCAATCCCATTGTTGATAACGTTCTTTTGATAGTTGATGAATATTATCCCAATCTTGTTCCGTTAGCTGGTAACGTGGAACATCCTTAACATCTTTAACATTAAAAATATATTTCAAAATATGCTCTTTGAATGCTTGCATTGACAATTTTTCATCCATAAATTCCGAAATATTTGATACACGACTGCGAATAGATTTAATCCCTTTTGATTTAATCTTTTCCGCATTTACGTTTAAAGCCGAAACAACATGTTCAATCTCTGAATCGTACATTAATGTTCCGTGGCTAAACATACGTCCACGAGTCGTAAATTGTGCATTTCCGGATATTTTTTTTCCCTCTGCAGCCAAATCGTTACGTCCTTTTAATTCGGCAGGAACTCCCAGTTCTTGGAGTGCATCCACAACTGGTTGGGTGAATTTAGCGAAGTTATGAAAACTGTCCCCATCATCTTTTGTAATAAAACTAAAGTTCAAATTGCCTTCATCATGATAAACTGCTCCTCCACCAGAAAGGCGACGAACAACATCGATGCCGTGTTCTTCCACGTATTTCGTATTAATCTCTTCAATCGTATTTTGGTTTTTTCCAATGATAATAGACGGCTTGTTGATGTAAAATAATAAATATGTATCTTCTTCACTGAAATTTTTTAGAATATATTCTTCAATTGCTAAATTAATATGTGGATCAGTAATCCCCTCGTTATCAATAAATTTCATTGCAAAAGCGCCTCCTTTTTTATCTATTATCAGTGTAAAACAAACGATATGGTAAGGCAATATTTCTGCATTTTTCTACCACTTGCTTTGCCATTGAAATCCGCCATTTGCCAAATCAATCACGCCTTTAAAAACAGATGCCGCTTCTGTCTTTAAATTTAACCGATCACCAAAATGCGGATGATGACTTAGTAGTAAATGACCGACATTTGCCTGTGATGCAATTCTGCCACATTCGACACTATTCATGTGCCCAAAAGCAGCAGCATCTTGATCATGATAGAAACTACAGTCCGTTATTAATAAATCAACATCCTTCGCAAATGGAATAACTGCGTCTTGAAAACTTGAATCTGCTGTATAAACGACAGTAGATTCACCATCTGTAATACGCATCGCATAACAGGGAGCCGGATGAATGGTTTTTAAAAAAGAAATGCTAAATGGACCAATTTCTAATGTTTCTTCTGGTTGATAAGCAAATCCTTTCGTTGCTTCATGTGTTAGTCTATCAAAAGTTGTTTTATCCTCTTGATGTCCAAAAATCGGTAGAACATGATCGGTTTGACGAATATCATTTTGAACCAACCACTGGTATTGAAGCACACCCAGGTCTGCAATATGATCTTGATGATAGTGCGATAGAATTAGCCCATTAATATCCATCACATCTGTATATTTGGGTAATTGCGCTAATGCACCACTGCCACAATCCAATAAAATTTTAAAATCGTCTTTTTCAAGTAAATAACAGGAGGTAGCACTATCTTCTTCGGGATAGGCTCCCCAAAATCCAACAACGGTTAATTTCATGATTTACCTCTTTTCATCATCTAAAAAGGTTATGATTTGGTCCACCACTTGCTCTCCCTGACGAATACAGTCAGGTAAACCAATTCCTCGATATGAATTGCCTGCTACAAAAACCCCTGGTAGTTGATCATCTAAATCATGGGAGAGTGTCTCTAATCGTTCTAAATGACCAACTGTATACTGTGGCATCGAATCTCTCCATCGTGTCACCACATGGAAGTCTGGTTTAGCGGTAATCCCCATAATTTTTTCTAAATCTTTTAACGCGATAGCAACGATTTCTTCATCTGTTAAATTTACCACTTCTTCATCGCCAGGCTTTCCTACATAGCAACGAAGCAATGCTTTATTTTCTGGTGTCGTAGTTGGCCATTTTTTATGTGTCCACGTACAAGCAGTAATACGATAATCGCTATTACGGGAGACGACAAATCCAGTTCCATCGATATCTGTTGGAATAGCAGCTTGATCAAATGCCATTGCAACATTAGCTACAGAAGTGGCTTTCATCTCTCCAAATTGTTCCCAGAAGTCATATTGACTAAACATGCGCTGTGCTTGTTTTACAGACGTTGTTAAAGCAACACTGTCAGCTGTTAACACTTCTCCATTATCTAGCAACAAATGATAGCCTACTGGCTTTTTTTCAATATGATTCACTTTCGTTGTTGTTAAAACTTGCACAATCGAAGAATCGAACTGATTTTTAACTTGGGTTACTAATGATTCTAATCCATCTTTTAATGAATAGAATTTACTCGATTTTTTAGCCGTTTTTTTATCTTTTTGTCCCATTGTTTGACGGGACGCTTTTATTAAACTACTATACTCTTGTTCCATTTGATAGAATTGCGGAAAGGTAGCCATTAGGCTTAATTGATCAATATCTCCCGCATAAATTCCAGATAAGAGTGGTTCAATTAAATGTTCAAGTAATTCATTACCAAAGTGATAACGAAAAAATTCTCCAACCGATTGATCGGATTGTGCTTCTTTTTTCGATATGGACAAATCACGCAACATGCGTAACTTCCCTTTTAAGGAAAACATTTTAGACAACATGAATGGTGATAGTTTAGTAGGAATCCCCATGAAAGAACCTTTAGGAATTTCGTGTAACGACTCGCCTACTAGAACAAAAGATTTACCTGTATTGTTTTTAACAAGTTGATCTTCAAGTCCAATTCGACGTGCTAAACGAGCAGCAGCTTCTTTCCGGATTAAGAAAGAATCAGGACCCCGTTCAATGGTAAAACCTTGTTTTTTTACCGTTTCAATTTTCCCACCTAATTTGTCTGATGCTTCGATTAAGGTAACTTTATATGGTAATTGATTGTCTTTAATTGCTTCTTGTAAGTAGTAAGCAGTGGTTAATCCTGTAATACCGCCACCTACAATTACTATTTCCTTTGTCGTCATCATTATTGATCCCCACGCTTTTGGAATTGTTCCCACACAACATCTGCCAATGTTTCAATAAATGCGTTCGCGACATTTGGCATTGGTGGTCGATAATAAGATGCACCCAATTCCTCACATACTACTTTACATTCATAGTCATTGTCATAAAGAACTTCTAAGTGATCCGCTACAAAACCTACCGGAGCATAAACAAATGTGCGATATCCTTGGTCATGATAGAGATCACGTGTCAAATCTTGCACATCAGGTCCAAGCCACGGATCCGGTGTGTTGCCTTCACTTTGCCACCCCAATGCATAATTACTAATACCAGTAGCTTCTGAAATTAATCTAGCTGTTGTTGCCAATTGGTCTGGATATGGGTCGCCATTTTTTATAATTTTTTCGGGTAGACTATGGGCAGAAACGACTAATACAGCCTTCTCCCTTTCTTCATCGGTCATCTTGGCATATTCCCCTTTTATTGCTTCTGACCAATAATTGATAAACCCCGGTGCATCGTACCAACTTTCTACCGAATAAATGGTTGGTTTTCCATGCTTTTCTGCTTCTTCCTGTGCACGGCCATTATAGGACTTCACGCTAAAGGTGGAGTAATGAGGTGCTAGCACAAGTGATACTGCTTCTTCGATGCCGTCTTCCGCCATTTGTTTTACAGCATCTTCAATAAATGGTTCTATATGTTTTAGTCCTAAGTAAGGAACAAATTCTACTTCTTCTTGCATATCATTGAGTTTATGCAACAGAGCATCTTTTTGTTGATCAGTTATGCGTGCTAACGGAGAAATACCTCCAATTGCGCGATAACGATCCGTTAAGTCTTGCAGCATTTCTGGGGTTGGTTTACGACCATGACGAATATCAGTATAGTAACGTTCAATGTCTTCTTCTTTGTATGGCGTACCATATGCCATCACAAGTAAACCTATTTTTTTCTTTGTCATAAAAAACACCTTCCTAATAATTTAATAAATATATTTATTTTGCAGAATAAGTATGAATAAATTGCGTTAATCGTTTTAATGTTTCAGGTTTAATTTCTGGTGTCACCCCATGTCCTAAATTAAATACGTGACTTGGATGTTTTTTGCCTTGATCAATAATGAATTTTGTTCTTGTTTCAATCGTATCCCAATCTGAAAGCAAGATAGCTGGATCAAGATTTCCTTGCAGTGTCTTCGTTATGCCTAAATTTCTTGCTTCTTGAATTGACATTCTCCAATCAAGTCCAATGACGTCTATAGGTAAATCATTCCATTCTTGAATTAAATGACTTGCTCCTACACCAAAGAGAATAAGTGGTACATTTTCCTCTTGTAAAGCAACAAAAATGCGTTTCATTACAGGCTTGATAAACGTCTGGTAATCAGCTGCAGGTAACGCCCCTACCCAGGAATCAAAAATTTGGATAGCTTTGGCACCTGCACGGATTTGAGCTTTCACATAGGAAATGGTCATCGTAGCTAGCTTATCCATTAATGCAAACCAGATGGCTGGGTCCTTATACATCATTGCTTTCGTTTCTTGATAATTTTTCGAAGGACCACCTTCAATCATGTAACTAGCCAGTGTAAAAGGAGCTCCACTAAAACCAATTAGCGGTACGTTCAACTGCTCATTAGTTAACAAACGAATCGTATCTAAAACGTAGGGCACATCACGTTCTGGTGCAATCCTGCCAAGTCGCTCTACATCTGCCATCGTACGAATCGGTTGTTCAATAACAGGACCAACGCCAGATTTAATTTCAACATCTACACCAAGTGCAGGTAGAGGAGACATGATATCTTTATATAAAATCGCTGCATCTACCCCATACTGTTCGACTGGCAACCGTGTTACATAAGCACAGAGTTCAGGCTCATGTGTAATCTCAAATAAAGTATATTTTTCTTTCAATTTACGATATTCGGGTTGCGACCGACCAGCTTGACGCATAAACCAAACTGGTGTATAAGCGGTCTCTTCCCCTCTGAATGCTTTTATTATTGTGTCATTATACTGTTTACCCACAAACGTCACCCTTCAACTATTTATTCCTGCTTTTTTTGATCACTCTTCCTATCATATTGGAATTTATCTTAGCATTGTAGTACTTATGAAAAATTGTCACCAAATTGTAATTATTATAAATAAATAACCCTTTTAATTGTATCGATTAATTTCCAAATGATAAAGTAATTTGATTTGATTTTGTTCCTTGCTGTTTGGTCAATTGATTATACGGTACAACATAATAACTAGAAGATTGAAATACTGATACATCTGTTAAAATAAATTGGCCTTTACCTTGCACTTGACCAATCTTCTTACTACCTGCATCTGTTACGCTATATATATGATAAACCACGCGTTCATCATCACTTGCGGTCCATGTTAATTTTCCTTGCACAAGTGACCATCCACCAAGTTGATACGAAACGTCTAGATCATCAATCACAGGCAATTGAATTGGTTGTTCCACATCATCTACATTAATTGGTTTGGTGAATTGATCACCTAGTGGTTGTTGTTGATCAATGGCTTGTAGTATCGCTTTTGTTGCAATCGTAGCTGCACTACTTCCTTTGGTTAAATAATGTGTTTCATCACTTTGATCATATCCCATCCACAATGCAGTGGTATATTCTGGTGTCACACCAGCAAACCAAGCATCTTTTGCTTGACCTTCTACTTGTGGATGTTGTGTTGTACCTGTTTTACCCGCTAATGCTTTTGCGTATTCTCCAGCAGTAGCAGTTCCATTATTTACTACATTTTCGAGCATGCGCAACATACTCCACGCAACTTGTTTGGAAAATACTTGGGTAGTCGTTGGATTCGCTTCACCAATTAGCGTCCCATTACGATCATGAATCGATACAATGGCATGCGGTTGAATCCACTCCCCATCATGAATAAATGTGCGATATCCTGCAGCAATTTCGATTGGGGTTAACCCATTTTTCAAACCGCCTAATGCGATTGCCAACCCTTGATCAGATAATGAGATATCCATTTTTTCTAAGTAGGTTTTGCTATAGTCGATTCCAATTTGATCCAACAACCAAACTGCTGTTGCATTTTTTGATTCTGCTATCGCTTGGTACATAGATATCTCACCAGCATAACCCCCGTCTGCATTAGCTACTTGATAATCATCATAAGATTGTGCGCGATCTTGTAATAAGGAATAGGGTTGATAATTATTCATTAAAGCAGGTCCATAAACAGCTAACGGTTTAAGAACCGAACCAGGTTGACGTCTGAGCATTGCTCGATTATGCTCACCGATTTGAAAATTACGTCCTGCAATAACCGCTTCTAATGCGCCAGATTTTTGATTCATCAGTACAAAAGAAGACTCCACATTTGGTTCCGATCCATAGTAAAAATTTTCTTGTTGTAGTTGTTGATAAGCTGTTTTTTGTGCAACGTTATTCATGTAGACCGTTATATCATATCCACCACGTTTTAGTTCTTCTGTTGTTAATTGATATTGTGAAGCTGCTTCACGAATCACAACATCTAGATAGTCGTCTAACCATGGAGATTGCGCTTCTTTTTGTTCCACAACATCTACGGTCTTTCCTTGTAACGTTAGTTTTTCCTCAGTCTCTAGCATACCCGCTTTTTCCATTTGAGATAAAACAATGTCCCTGCGCTTTTTCGTTGCATCTTTATCTAAATAAGGAGAATACGTATTAGGAGCTTTTACTAACCCCGCAAGCATAGCACCTTCTGTAATTGTTAATTCTTCCACTGGTTTATCAAAATAATAATCGGCGGCTGTACCAATCCCATAAATGCCATGAGCAAAATACACTTCATTCATATACAACTCTAATATTTTATCTTTGCTATAATGACGCTCAAGATAAATGGAAGCCATTACTTCTTTTGTTTTTCTCATCCATGTTTTTTCATCGTGTAAGAACAAATTTTTTGCTAATTGCTGTGTTATCGTACTGGCACCTTCTACTTTTTGCAAAGCCACCACATCTTTATAGACTGCACGAGCTACCGCATTAAAATCTACTCCAGCATGGTCATAAAAACGAACATCCTCGACTGCAACAAATGCTTGTTGGACATGTTTCGGTACTTGATCTATGGTCACAAGATTTCGGTTTTCTTGATATAATTTACCTACTACATCACCGTCTTGTGTCTTGACTGTAGTTGTAGCTGGCAAAATTAAATCTTCTTCATCAACCACTAATCCTCCACCGTAAATAATAATCATAAAACCTACAATAGCTAATAAAGCCATCGAACCAAATCCAATACTTAGCCATTTAACCCAGGAAGACCAGCGGATTTGTCGCATTCTATCTATATATTTCATTTCATTCTCCTCTTTGTATAACCCTTCATTTCATAATTTTTTCGATTTAAATATAGCATAGCTAGTACATTTAACCACCAAAAGGAAGCAAACAACTGCTAATCATTGGTTAATTATACGACAGTTTTCGACTTTTAGAAAGAATAACTGTAAGCTATTGTCAGATCAATGTACATGCAAATAAATTATTGGTAAACTAGAGACAATAACATATCATACTTGTATAGGAATCTTCATTTATAACATCGCTTATCTTTTCGAAAAAACCAAAATTCAACGAGGTGATAACAATGAAAGCTTATATGACAAACGGAACTTTACCTTACCTTGAACATATTGCGCTTCATCATCCAGAATTAACCATCACTTTGATGGAACGGGATAACTCAACACTTGCTTATTATGAGATAGATCAACAAGTTTCGCTTTTTCGTGAAGCTCGAATTTACGATGTACTCATGACTTATGGAGAATTACAACAACAAGGTATCGTCACAATGCGACATATCCCGCTTACAGATGATGGCAAACCAGTTTTTGAAGCGGAATGGAAAAAAAATAATGATGTATTAAAAAAACAAGAAGAATTGTTTGCTTACAGGGTATTAAAGCCCCTTTACGGTAACACCTATGTGGTTATGATGCAGTGGAAAAACAGAGACGCTTTTCATCAATGGGACGTAACTAACCTTACAAATGAACATATTGCAACTGATTATCGAGCTGGTCGAGCGTTCACCACCTATTACACTATGGTCGATTGGGAAGAAGAACAATAGTAAAAAAACTCGTAAAATACTATTTTACGAGTTTTTTATGCGAAATAATCCATTTCGATGTGCATAAACCGCTGCTTGCGTGCGATCGTTGACATTTAATTTACTTAAGATATTACTAACATGTGTCTTGACTGTTTTTATCCCGATAAATAACCGATCGCCAATTTCCTGATTTGTCAACCCTTCCCCAATACACATTAAAACTTCTAATTCTCTCTCGGTTAACTGGTCGTGTGGTTTCTCCTGATGTGATCGAAAGCTAGTCATCATCTTATTGGCAACTTTCGGTTCAATCACCGTATCACCCCCGTAGGCTTTTTTGATTGCGTCACATATTTCTTCGGCTGAAGAGGTTTTAAGCAAATAACTAAATGCCCCGGCTTCTAAAGCTGGAAATACTTGTTGATCATCATAATAGCTAGTAAGTATAATTACTTTACAATTTGACAATTGGCTCATAATTTCTCGCGTTGCTTCAATTCCATTGCCGTTTTCCATGATGAGATCCATTAACACAACGTCAGGCTTCTGAGCTAAAACAATTTCCACCCCTTTTGTACCACTTGAGGCTTCTCCGACAACTTCCAATTGTTCTTCTGTTTCTAAATACGTAATGACACCTTTTCTAACAATATCATGGTCATCAACAACAACAACTCGAATCATACTACTCTTCCTCCCCTATTTGTAACGGTATACGGATATCGATATGCGTGCCTTCCTCTAACTTTGATCGAATAGAAAAAGTACCGCCGATTTCCTCTGCTCTTTCTTTCATTGTTTTTAAACCATAAGAAGCAATTTTTTGGTGATCAGCAAACAAATCAATTCCTTTGCCATTATCAGCTATATGTAAAAAAAACTCTTGTTGATACTTTTTGATATCGATGGTAACTTCTGTTGCTTCAGAGTGACGTAAAATATTTGAGAGTGCTTCTTGGACAATTCGAAACACATGTTCCTCAGTAGTTTGTGATAATCTATCAAAGGGGTCAATATGCATTTGAAAGTTAATCGAACATTTTTGTTCTAGTTCATTGACTAATTGTTTTATCCCAATCGAAAGCGAATCACCTGACAAGTGTACAGGTCGTAGGTGAAGTAACAATGCACGCATCTCTGTTTGTGCTTGTTTTGCCGTCATTGCAATTTCTTTGATTTGTTTTTTTGCCTTTTCAGGATGCTTATCTACTACGCGAACAGTTGCTTCTGACATCATGGTTAAAGCAAACAATTGCTGACTTACAGCATCATGCAGATCCCTAGCTAACCGCTGCCTTTCCTCGATTGTGGCTGCTTTATGAGCAGATTTTGCATACTCTGATTTTTCATCAGCTAAACGTTGCAACGATCTAACCTGGCCTTGCATCTTCTCTCCTAGTTCATTCAATTCATCACCAATACGGCCGATCTCGTCTTCCCCAATATCATAAATGCGTGTAGTGTAGTTTCCTCTGGCCAATTGGGCAATTAAAACAGATAAATAATCCACTCTTGTTTTCGTATCACTACTAGCTTTAAACCCACTGTAAATAGAGAATATGAAGGCAATAACGACATACGCAAGGATAAAGACAAATATGCTAATACTTGTAAGCCAGGTAGGTGAAAACAGGACATGAATGGTTAATAAAAATGCTAGTAAAGTAATTAGTGTAAGAAATAACGCATATAAATGAGCTCGTATATACGTATAACGAATAGAGTTTAACCGATTTAACAACTAACCTTCACTTCCTTCTTTATACTTTATCGATTCGTATCGAACCTATCCTTAATTTTAAATCCATTGTTAATTTTCGCGTAACTGTTTGATAGTTCTCTGTTTCATAAGCGAAGCTCCGATTGAATCCTTCACTTACGTCTTGATCAAATAAGGTAATATCTCCGGTATTCACTTCTGCATTTACTGCAAATTCAACATTTTCAGGAATTAAAATTTGAATATCTCCAATTAAACCATGGATACGGATAGGAATATTCTTATCAGCAATAAAAGCTTTCGTGAAATCAATATGATAGTCACCAATCGCATTCCACATCTCCATTGGCTCTACTTTCCAATTTGGTGTGTTAAATTTGTGATCTCCTATCATAAATTTCTGTTTACCACTATACATGGCTTCACTTTGTTTATGATCATCAGAATCAAAAATTACTTTGAACTTGTTTTTCTTCTTTTTAGGTTTGAGAAAACTAAATCCAATATAAACAATTAATAATGGCCATAATTTAAAAACATCCCAAAATGTAAACGTAATATAATCTAGTCGATCTGCTAACAATAGACCTCCAAATATTAAAAAGAAAGAACCAGAAATCCATCCACCTTTGCCTCTTATTCCGTCAAAACACCATTTCCCACCTAATAAAGCAAAAAATATTGGATAGATAAAAAACCAAGCTTCTGCAAACCCCCAGTCTAATATACCAATATTGGTCAAAATTAAGCTTACACCCAATAAAATGATGAAAAGTGCAATGATATTACGGACTAAATTATTTTTCATTACGATGCCATCCTTATCTATTAAAATTAAATTTTATTCATATTGACGTGTTACGTTGATTATAAGTATAAAAGAAAAACTGTCGATCGTATACAACCGACAGTTTGGTTTTCCATCAGACCTTAGACGGAGAAAAAATTTAATGATGTTTAGTAAAGATTTCTAAACAATATCCATCAAAAATAGTATTATCTCAACCGAATGATTTTTTTGAAACGATATTATATACTATAATCCATCCCACGATAAATAAATATCCAAATCCAAAACCAGCCAGCACATCTGATAAGTAATGAACATTAATGACGTAACGACTTAGACCGATCATTAAGATCAGTATGACACCGATCAATTGTATCACTAACTTCAACGATGCTTGTTTGACTTCTTTACTTACAAAATAAATTAGTAGACCATAGGTAATCATGGCTCCCATTGCATGACCAGAAGGAAAACTAAAACCTACTCCTTCGGCTTCCTCTAAAATACTCGGGCGCTCTCGCTGAGCAATCAGCTTTATCCAACCATTCAAGCGATATCCGAGGAAGGACCCTGCTACTATCCATATAGAAGCAAACCACTTCTTCGTCCATAACAAATAAAGAAGTGCTACAATCAAGATGAAAGGAGTAATAAAACTTCCTGACCCGAGTTCTGTAATCCAACGAAAGATAGAAAAAAATGTAGTACCTGTCCATTGATTAACAAACCTAGACGACCATTGATCAATTATTGGTTCTGTTCCATGCATTACTTGCCAAGTTATCCAGCTTAAAAATAAACTAACTACCACCGTTGAATGAAAAATGAAACGTTTCTGCATTTATATCCCCCATAATAATTTTCCCTAATAAGAACCACCAAGCACTTTTAATTTTAACCTATGCTAATAAAATTAGTTTATCACATGTTTAGTTAGAACGAATTCGGGAATTGTATTATTAGAAATAAACACAGATAATAAAGTAAAGAAAGGATGTTATCAAATGGCAGACAATATTCGTCAAATGAAAAATAGTGAATTAGAAGAATTAATTGAGGGGTTAAATGTAGACCTAGCTAATGAATATGCAGCAGCAATTATGTACACGCACAACGCTTCTGTATTAGAAGGCTTGTATCGCCCATTATTAAAACCTTTCTTTGAAGATGAGATTTCCGATGAAATGGGCCATGCTTTATACCTATCAAATAAAATAAAAATATTAGGTGGATCTCCTACAACAACACCAGCAAAGGTAAGTCAATATACGGATCCAAAAGATATGCTAGAAGATACACTGAAAGCTGAAGAAGATACCATCGAACGTTATCAAAAACGTAAAGAGCAAGCTGAAAAATTAGGCTTAACAGAATTGACTAACCATCTAGATGATATGATTGATGATGAGACTGGACATAGAGAAGAAGCTATGCGTCTCTTAAAAGATGCCACATTTAATAAATAATGAATGACTAGTTAAATTAATTTTTAATACGTGACCGATCTGCTTTTTTAGAGACGGTCACGTTTTCTATATCTATGTTAAACTAAAGGAATAAACATTTTATTGGGAGGAGTTAAATCATGTGGGAAGCTATTAACGATATGCTTGATGCAAAGTACGGAGATATGGTCTCCATACGTAGATACTTACATCAACATCCTGAATTATCATTTCAAGAAGAAAAAACAGTACAATATATCGCTGCTACATACGAAGAAATAGGGATTCCTTATGAACAAAATGTTGGCGGAAATGGTGTTATTGCTAGACTCAAAGGGAACAAACCAGGTAAAACAATTGCTTTACGCGCTGATTTTGATGCATTACCGATCCAAGACGAAAAAGAAGCACCTTACAAATCAACCGTAGATGGTGTTATGCATGCATGTGGTCATGATGGTCATACTGCGACATTGTTAACAGTTGCCAAAGTATTAAAAGAACACCAAGCTGACTTAGCAGGTACGATTGTTTTTGTTCATCAGCACGCGGAAGAATTAGCTCCAGGTGGTGCAAAACCAATTGTAGAAAGTGGCGTATTAGATGATGTTGATCTAGTATTTGGTGCACATCTATGGACAAATACCCCTTATGGACTAGTACAGACTGCAGAAAAAGAATTTATGGCAGGAGCAGATAGATTCTCAATTGAGATCCAAGGGAAAGGTGGTCACGGGGCAATTCCTCAACAAACGAAAGATGCTATTGTAATTGGATCTCAATTAGTTTCTAACTTACAACAGATCGTTAGTAGAAGAATTGATCCATTGAGCACCGCTGTATTAAGTATTGGTACCTTTCACGCCGGAAATACATTTAACATCATTGCCGATACCGCAGAAGTCACTGGGACAGTTCGAACGTTTGATCAAGCCTTGCAACAACAAATCATTGATGAAATGGAAGATATCATTAAAGGGACATGTATTGGTTATGGAGCCTCCTACACATTTAATTATGAGAAAGGTTATCCACCTGTCGTTAACCATGCAAAAGAAGCTAATGTTGTGATAAAAGCAGCAACTCAAGTGTCAGAAGTCACAGAAGCTGCATTGGTCGAACCAACCATGACAGGAGAAGACTTTTCCTATTACTTACTAGAAAAACCAGGTGCTTTTTTCTTTGTTGGTGCACAACAAGAAGGAAACTTCCAACCACACCATCATCCAAAATTTGATATCGATGAGCGTGCAATGCTTGTTGCTGCAAAGACATTTATAGAAATCTTAAAAAACTATCAGTAATATAAAGAAAGCTACGACGAATGATGACCGCAAGTCATCTAAGGGTCGTAGCTTTGTTAGTATTTCTATACTGTTTTTATTTTAATTTCCCTTTTATATAACCGTACACAAATAATAAGCTAAATAACAAACCACCAATCAACATCATAAGCGAACCTGTTATATCCTTCGAAACCACTACTGTTAGTGTAAATAAAATCGTCTGTAAAAACAACAACTGTTGTAGCATACGAATAACCGCCTGCTTCCGCGCGTCATGAGATAATGGATACAAATCAATCCATAAAACTATACGATGATGTTGCCATATCGTCATTAACTGAAGTCCTGCTAAATAAAGAAATAGTATCCCAATCAAAACAGCTATCCACTGTTGAGGAATATAATAAATAGCAATTAATCCGATAACAAGCAATCGTATATACATTCCCAAGTAATCACTACTACGTGCCAGTGTAATGCGATATAGATAGGTATAGCTATTCTTTTGATCAAATGGGACACGCGCAGTTAGCAAATGCACAAGCCAATGTCTTTTTTTTACTTGTGATTTTAAATGCGGCACATCAGTAAACATATTTGCTAAGCGATAAAAACTACGCATTCGCATACGGTCTTTTTCGATTAATAAATCCCAAGCTAAAGCTTTCTGCCGCATATTTAGATAATAAGCATATAAAAATAAAATAAACAATAAAAAAGTTGTTATTCCAGCAAAAACTGGCGAACCTTCAATGAAAAAGAAAAACAATACAAATTGCAAAATAAAACGTGCAACGTTATCAAACATTCGGCTATACTTATCCCTTATTTTCAACATCCACCATGTCGCCATGAGATTCCATGCTTTTAAAATAAGTAACACAATTGCATACAACCAGTATCCACGATAATCACCAAAACTTGCTGCATACAACGGAGCAAATACAGCTAACACTAAGATAACTAAATACAACTGTAATAAGTAACTAACAAAAATCGCATTAAAAAAATACCGACTCATCTGTTGTTCAGCAGGTAATAAAAAAACTAAATCCGCTTCTTTTAAAAATGTTTGGATCGGACTATAGGTAGCAACTAAACTAAAAAAGAAAGCAATAATCCAGACTGTTGGAAAATTGGCTGGTAAGGTGCTTAGAAATTGCTGATAATAATATGCTCCCGCAGATAGTAAAAACAGGATAGCAATCGCCGTATGTCCATTTAACATATATTGTAAATATCGGCTTGTTTCTTTCACATACGCACGAAATCGATTCATAAAAAACCGTTGCGCATTAAACATGGTTATCTGCTTCTTTCGTTAATTGAATATAAATATCATCAAGTGTCGCATCTGGCATATCAAACTCTAGCTGTAGATCACTTAATGTTCCATTCGCTTTGATCTTTCCTTCATGTAAAATGATAAATCGATCACAATAACGCTCAGCTGTAGCTAAGATATGGGTAGACATTAATATACCCGCCCCACGTTTTTTCTGTAATTCCATCCATTCTAGAAAAGATTGGATACCTAGTGGATCTAAACCCACAAATGGTTCATCCACAATATAGAGTGCCGGTTCAACTAAAAACGCACACATAATCATTACCTTTTGTTTCATACCTTTTGAAAAATGAATAGGGAACCATTTAAGTTGTTTCTCTAAACGAAATGCTTTTAATAATGGCTGTAACCTCGCTTCAAAAGTCGTTTCATCCAACTGATATGCCATTGCAGTTAAATGTAAATGTTCATATAATGTCAATTCATCATACAGTAAAGGCATTTCAGGGATATACGCAAACTGTTTTCGATAATACTCAGGTGCTTCTTGAAAAGTTTTTTGATTAATCTTAACTGCGCCCTTTTTTGACTGCATTAATCCAATGATATGCTTGATAGTGGTACTTTTCCCTGCTCCATTTAAGCCAATTAATCCAACGATTTCATTTGGATTAACATCAAAAGAAATACCATGTAGCACATTTTTATTTGTATAGCCACCCACTAATTGATCAATATGTAATAACGCGCTCAACTTAATTCCTCCACTCTCTAACGGTTACTACTCAGATTTTACCATTAAATTTTAATAAATCCAAAAAAATTAGGTATATATTTTGTTAATCTGTAGATATTAGTAGTGAGGGAGTTGGATATAAGCTTTTACCACACATTCATAACAAATGAGGTGTTTGTGAAAGATAATTAACTGCTTGTAAAATCTTTGTTAAAAAGAAGATATCCGAAAAAGACATGAGGTGTTGACAATCGGTATTTACTAGCAATATACGTGTTTAAAGAATCATTCCCCTGATTCCAAAACAAAATAAATATCCTTCTCCTTTAGACAAGTGGGTTGTCAGGAACAACAGGTCTTTATAGATACTGTTTCCAACGACATACCCACTTGTTTTTTTACTTCATTACTTTTAAATGTTAGTATAAAGGTAAAATATGATAGGAGTTGAGGATTTACATGGCTGAAAGAGATGAACTTTTTTTAAAAATAATCAATGGAGAAATCCCTGCTGCAAAGGTCTATGAAGACGACGATGTATTCGCCTTTTTAGATATTAGCCAAGTGACAAAAGGTCATACACTACTCGTACCAAAACAACACGTTAAAAATATTTATGAAACATCTGAAGACATTGCAAGTAAATTATTTGCGAAAGTTCCTAAGATAGCTAATGCGATAAAAGAAGCCTTTCAACCAGAAGGAATAAATGTACTTAGCAATACTGGTGAAATTGCTGGTCAATCTGTTTTTCATTTACATATTCATTTGATCCCACGTTACGGATCAGAAGACGGCTTTAAACCAAAATGGGAAACACACGGTGATGACTATACCTCAGAAGACTTACAATCCATAGCTCGCAATATTCATCAAAAAATTAATTAGCCAGAGGCTGAGACAAAACAGAATTAGAGAAACCAGAATGCGAACAATGTGAACGAAGCGTAAGCAAAATACGTAGACTTCGGATTTTGCTTATTCAGTTCCTCTTTTGTCCTAGCCTCTTTGTGGATTTCTTTTTGTATTAATGTCTGTTATAATTAAATAACTTCGCATTCGGCAAACAGTGCACGAATGGAAGAATATAGTTAGTTGAGCAGAGGAGAGAATTAGATGCAGACCAAAGTATTGGTTTTGTTGGCCTTATTTATTAGTATTGGAGCGGTACTTCATATCATTGCACCACCGATATTTGGTGTGAAACCCGATATTATGTTAACAATGATGTTTTTAGGTATTTTGTTATTCCCTAAATTCCAGTATGTGATCGTGCTTGCGTTTGCAACCGGGATACTATCAGCGTTAACCACAAATGCACCGGGAGGACAAATTTCAAATTTAGTAGATAAACCTATCACAGCACTTGTTTTTTTTGGATTACTACTAATGCTACCGAAATCTACCAACCAAAAATTAGTTGCACCTGTTCTAGTGGCTATTGGTACAGCGGTAAGTGGTACAGTCTTCTTAACCATGGCGCTATATGTAATTGGATTATTACCCGGAAGTTTTGGTGGATTATTTATTGGCGTGGTATTACCAGCAATTGTAATTAATGTAATTTTAACTATAATCTTGCACCCATTGTTAAAAACAATTATGAATCGTTCCCAAATCTCAGCTGCATAATTGAGAGTGAGAACATACAACAACAAGGAAATCAAAGAGACTTTGCTTATCATTGATGGATAGATAAGCAAAGTCTTTTTAGCATAAAGCTCAAAAAATAAATGAATTTTATGTTTGATGCTGATAAAAATAGAGAAAATAGTATAATATAAGGGAAAGGAGTGTTTTTTATGGCAAACGGAAAGTCTTTACTACTTGGAATGTTAGCTGGAGGCGCTGTAAGTGCAGTAGTAACTTTACTAAGCACACCAAAATCGGGAAAAGAACTGCGACATGACGCAAAATCAAGAGGCGAAGAAATTGTTCAATCTTTGGATAAAATTAAAGCTGAAGGACGTTTACTTACTGAACAGATTGCAAATACCTCTAAAGAGGGTGCTGAGCTAATCAAGGAATTATCAGCAGATATGAAACATTCGATTGAAAACTGGAAAAATACTATTGAACCACATCAAAAAAATATACAAAGCTATCTTGCTCAAATTGAGGATAGACTAAAAGAATTGGAAGAACAAACAAGTTCAAGAACATAAAAAAAATTGCCCTTCAAAGGGCAATTTTTTGTTTATCTTGTTGCATTTAAATCTTCAATTGAATTTATATCCATATAACTTGGTACTACTAATTCAAGTCTTACTCCTTCAAAGTTCAGGCCTGAATTCACAAGATTTTTTTTATATTGTTCATAAAAGTTTTAGAAATTTTGATTCTCTGTCAAATGTGGTGGTGCAATTTTCACTCCATCATCTCTTTTATTACACTTACATTATTAATCCTACTTGTACCTGAACCGCAGGGGAAATATACTCGCTTTCCTCGGGCACGGCCTCGGGCACACAGGACGTGGGTCAGTTAGACGTTGTCACAGGACGTGACGGTTTTCGTCTAACTTCTAATCACTTAACCAAGTGGATCTTCGGACGCGTGGGACTGCGATTACTCATCCCATCGAAAACATTTGCTGTTCCCGTAGGAGTCTCGCATATTTCTTCTGCTAAGGTACTTTTATAATAAGACGCTTCTTATCTCTTGACGCCCCAGTATCTTCTTTTTCAATCGCTCAAAACGCTTAATACCATAAGATATGCATTTCGTCACTTTTATTGTATTGTTCACACCCTCAATATATCCATTATTAAAGAGAGGGGTTGCATGTATTTTTTTCTTCGAGGGAAGCTTTGAGAAATCAAGGGATACCACCACATTTAGTATAGAGCCGAAATTTTAAAAGGCTATCTTTAGATTTCACCTAAAGATAGCCTTTTCAAACATAAAATTAAATTTTATTGTTCTAAGTTTGTCCACTCATCTACTTTGTCTTGGTTATCTTCAATCCATGTTTGAGCTGCTTCTTCTGGTGCAGTTCCATTTTGAATATCAAGCATAACTGATTCAATATCTGCAGATTCCCAATTGAAGTTATCTAAGATTTGGTATGCAGCAGGGCTATCTTCTTCAAGTCCTTGACGAACCATTGTTTCAATAGTTTCTTCTTCACCAAAAGAACCTTCTGGATCTTCTAAATACTTAAGATCATATTTACTGAACATCCAGTGTGGAGACCAACCAGTTACAACGATTGGTTCTTCATTGTCTATTGCCTCTCCTAATGCAGTTGCCATTGCACCACTAGAAGAAGTTTCAACAGCCCATCCATCTAAACTATAATCTTCGATAGCTTGTTCTGATGATTGCACTACACCTGAACCTGGTTCAATACCAGTAATAGCACTGTCAAGTTCATCAGATACATCTGCTAAATCACCGATAGAATTAACATCCATATATTCAGGTACCACTAGGCCAGTTTTAGCACCTTTAAGGTTCACACCTAATTCGACTAACTGGTCTTGATACTCTTCGTATAAATCACCGTGTGTGGTTGGTAACCAAGCAGCTACCATTCCATCAGCATCACCACTAGCTACAGATTCCCACATAACAGCATTATCTAATGGAGTTACAGTGACATCATAACCCTGTTCTTTTAGTACTTGAGCAATAACATTTGTAGAAGCAACCTCTGTATCCCATTCAACATATACTAACTCAATTTCTTTATTACCTAAATCTGCTCCAGATGCTTCTTCAGAATTATTGTCATCAGATGAACTATCATCCGTTGAATCCCCGTTGCCACATGCAGCTAGTACAAGTGATAACATCAGTACAAATACTATTCCTAAATGTTTCCATGTTAACTTAAACATACTAAAAAATCTCCCCTTCTTAAAAAATTTAAATTTATGATTAACTTTTCATTTTGAAAAGTTACCAACTTATTTAATTAGATTTATTCAGATTCTGTGTAAAGCGGTCAATAATAATTGCCAAGATAACAATACCCATACCTGCAACGAAACCAGTACCAACTTGTGCACGTTGAAGTGAAGATAATACGTCACGTCCAAGTCCAGGTGCACCAATCATAGATGCGATAACAACCATGGAAAGAGATAACATAACGGTTTGGTTAATCCCTGCCATAATTGTACTTTTGGCCATTGGCAATTCAACCTTAAATAATTTCTGAGATCCAGTACTACCGAATGCTTCTGATGCTTCCACCAATTCTTCAGACACTTGTCGAATACCTAAATTTGTAAAACGAACAGTTGGTGGAGTAGCAAATATTAATGATGCAAAAATCCCTGGTACCATCCCAATACTGAAGAACGCTACCGCTGGGATTAAGTAAACAAATGCAGGCATTGTCTGCATAAAGTCTAATATTGGAGTAATAATTGTTTCAGCTATTTTACTTTTCGACATTAAAATACCGATAGGCACACCAATAATAACGGATAATAAACTAGCAATAAGTACTAATGCAAAAGTGCTCATTAATTCTTCCCATGCACCTTGGTTATAAATCAACCATAATCCTACAATAGAGAAAACGGCCAGTCCAAATTTTTTACCTGTAATGAAAAATGCGACTACGGCTACGATAATAATAACAATAATTGGTGGAATTAGAGCTAAAGTCTCAGCAAACCATTCCATAAAGTCACCAAATTGATTTTTGATTGGATTAAATAAAAATGCAAAAACATCTGTTATCCAATCAGTTAGTCTACTAATCCAATCTGCTATAGGTATTTGTGGTATAAAATCAAGCATTTTCGTTAACCTCGCCTTCTCCAACTAATGCTGCAATAACGGCACCGCGGACAATAATCCCTAATAATTTACCATCTTCAACTACTGCCACTGGAACTGGTGTGTTATGAATAATTTCAAAAATATCGTGCATTGGTTTATCGCGATCAACAGTTGGTGTGTCTGTTTTTAAGATCTCGTTAAGATCCCGAATTTCTTTTTTGCGGGCTGCTGACGCATCGTCCGCAGTCACATAACCTTTTAAGTTACGGTTATTATCAATAACATAAATACTAGAAATTCCTTCTTCGCGCATGCGTTCTAGCGCAACACGCGGACCATGTTTCTCAATATTAACTGTCTCTGGACGCTTCATAATATGTTCTGCTGTTAATACTTTCGAACGATCAACATCTTCAACGAAACGTTCCACATAATCATTTGCAGGACTTACTAATATTTCTTCCGGCGTACCGATTTGAACAATAGAACCATCTTTCATTAAAGCAATACGGTCACCAATACGGAGCGCTTCATCTAAATCGTGCGTGATAAAGATAATCGTTTTCTGCATTTTTTGTTGTAAATCTAACAATTCATCTTGCATATCTTTACGAATTAGTGGGTCTAACGCTGAGAAAGCTTCATCCATTAGTAATACTTCTGGATCATTTGCTAACGCACGAGCTAAACCTACACGTTGTTGCATACCACCAGACAATTGTCCAGGTAATTGGTTTATGTAGTTACCTAGTCCAACTAGTTCAAGTGATTCTTTTGCTTTTGCACTTCGTTTTTCTTTGTCCATTCCTTGTATTTCTAATCCAAATTCAGCATTCTCTAGAATTGTTCGGAATGGAAATAGTGCAAATCGTTGAAATACCATACTTAGTTTTTCACGACGAACACGACGAAGGTCTTCTTTATTCATGGTTGCTAAATTTTCACCATCAACAAAAACGCTACCTTCTGTAGGTTCAATCAATCGATTAATCAAACGTACTAGTGTGGATTTACCACTTCCGGATAGACCCATTATTACGAATACTTCTCCTTGTTCAACTTCAAACGAAGCACGATTGACCCCTACCGTATCACCAGTTTGTTTTAATATCTCTTCTTTTTTCATACCTTGATCCAAGAGCTTTAATGAGTCTTTCACATTTTTACCAAATACTTTTGATAAGCCCTCTACTTTGATGATCGGCATGCTCTTCACCTCTCTCTTACTTTCTTTATGAGAATTCAACAACTAACAGTTCCCTGTTTTATCAAATTCTAAACCAGTGCTGTAATATATAAGCTAATAATTTTTTGCTCATAATGTGCTACTTTAATACTATAACGCTTAACTTTGTATTTTTCAAACGATAAAAACCATTGATTTTGTACATATTTTATATACAGTTTAAACTGGATATATTTTAATGTAAAATACTTTAATTATCTTTGATTTTCTTTAATTTTCGTCAATCACTCGCATTTTATTTCATCTCAAACATAGTGTAACCCATAAATAGAACTTTATTTATTAGGAGTAGAAGAAATTTTTTCCGATTTTTAAAAAAGCTTTGCAACAAAAATAGCAAATGCATTAAAAAAATTTGAATAGTTTGAAGTATCTCTTGTCGAACCATGCTTTTTCATCATCATATATATCAGTGATATTCCGATGATACTGAATGACATGGGTAATGTTTTAAGAAAACGGATAGACTGGAATCGATGCATTAATGATGTTTAAACTTGTCTAGCGTGTTTGCATACAAGAATTGCGTAAAGATATATACAGAGCTAACGACAAAATGTACCGAAATTTAAGGCAAACCTACTGGAACAAGTGAAATAATCAGACGGTTAGGCAGGTTTTCATAGAAGTAGTTAACTAAAGGAACAAAATAATAAGTAACAAAATTTATGGGGCTTCCTCCTGCTGTTGAACAAACATTTTTATATATGTATCCCTATATGTATCCCTAAGTATAATAATGTTTTTCCATCCTTGGATATATAGGCTTTGAACTATATTTGAACTATATATGTTTTTTTATATATTTTTTAAGAAAATCTATTGATTTTTCCTTTGAATCATACTATATTCATTTAAGGATATTTCCCATTAATATGTTGAATCAGGGGAGTGATCGATGATGAACTGCTGGAAAACTGTGAATGTTCACAGAGAAGTAGGCATGAATCGGATCTTTATTTTTTCTTTTTTAATCGGATTTTTATCATTTATTTTTTTGTATTTACCTTTTTCAGTTATACATCAAACCAGCAGTATGAAAGATTATGGTATTTTCCCATTAATTATAGGTTTGGTATTGTTACCTTATTTGCACAAATTAACGCACGTGATTCCTTTGTTCTTAACAAATCGTGCATTTAAAATAAAATTTCGTATAAACAAGTGGAAATTTCCTATTATAAATTTTTTATCTACAACTAAAATGTCAAAGCAATTATTGATTATTCATTTATTAGCACCAACGTTATTTATTACAGTTCCAAGTTTAATCGTAAGTTATTTTTTTCCGAACTATTTTGTTTACTTTCTTATTATAGCTTCTTTGAATCTGGGGATTTCATACACTGATTTTATTTATATTGGACGGCTCATGAAAGCTCCTAGAAAATGTGTAATAGAAAATGACGGTGTCGGTTACGATATCCTAATTAGTAAATAAAAGAAAAAATTAACAAAAAGCAAAAACGAACTATATGAGAGGTAGTCCCTATCATTATATAGCTCGTTTTTGCTTTATATTTTTTTCGTAATTTATTTATGTACATAGGGTGCTAAGATTTAATTGATCAATTCTACTATTCAAAATAGTAAATTTCTGATAAAGTATTACTAAGGTAAAAGGAGGGCATAATTATGGTATTCGTTTTCTTTTTCGTTGCCTTTGCATTTTTTATATTGTTCATGATTAATTCACTAACCTATCGTCTTTGTACCCAGACAGAGATGTCCCAGGAAAAACAAAGTTCTGTGTTTCGAACAATCAACGTTTTGATTACCATTTTATTAATTTCTTCATACATACAAATTTTTTATACAACGAACGTATAGGGTACAATTCAATTGCATCCTATACGTTTTTTATTCCTTATACCCATGCAGCACCAACGATAATTAGTAAGATAAACAAAACTACAATTAGCGCAAATCCGCCTCCGGAGCTATATCCCAATTCAAGCACCCCCTTTTAGTCTCTACTAATATGCTATGCAAACCTCATTCATGAAGTAATAGGATATTCGCCTGAAAAATATGTAAAAAGTGAGTAATTTGGGATTTGACTATTAATTTATAATCAAAATGTGTTATATTATCTCAAGAGCGCTTAATAGCGCTAGGAATACAATTGTTTAAGAGTAGGAGTGTAATAAAATGAAAAAATTAGCTATGGCAGCAACCATCGCAGCAGGTGTAATTGCATTATCTGCTTGTTCATCTCAAGACCCAGAAACGGTTGTAGAAACGGATTCTGGTAATGTAACAAAGGACGAATTCTATCAAGAATTAAAATCAACTAGTGGTGAGAGTGTTTTACAACAATTAGTTACGAAAACAATCCTAAACGATAAATATGAAGTTACTGATGAAGAAGTGGACAAGCAATTACAAACGTACAAAGACCAATACGGCGATAAATGGGAATCTATTCTACAGCAGAGTGGATATGTAGATGAAGATGATTTCCGTGATGATTTAAGAACGCAGTTATTGCAACAAAAAGCAATTACAGAAGATGTTAAAGTTAGTGATGAAGAAATTCAGACACGTTATGATCATATGCAAAAAGAAGTAAAAGCTAGTCATATCCTTGTTGCTGATGAAGAAACAGCAAAAGATATTAAGTCACAATTAGATGATGGCGCAGACTTTGCTAAACTTGCAGAAGAAAATTCAACCGATACCGGTTCTGCATCTAATGGTGGTGACCTTGGATACTTTGGTGCAGGTGACATGGTACCTGAATTTGAAGAAGCTGCTTATAACTTAGAAGTTGGTGAAATCAGCGATCCTGTACAAACTCAAAATGGTTGGCATATCATTAAAGTAACGGATAAACGGGAAACAGAAGAAGATGTAAAACCTTTAGAAGATATTCGTGATCAAATTAAACAAGAAATTGCTTTAACTAAAGTAGACAATGCTGCTGCTCAAGAAAAAATGAATCAATTAGTAGAAGATGCAAATGTTGATGTGAAAGTAGAAGGCATGGAAGATCTGTTTGAACAAAAGGCTACTTCTCAACCGGCATCAGAAGACAACTCTTCAAGTAATGAAGAATCCTCTGAAGATAATTCATCTTCTGAAGATAGCTCTTCAGAAGAATAATTATTAATAAAAACTACAGCGAACACATTTCGTTGTAGTTTTTTTCTATTCAATACACTTATTTTACGTTACAATAAATTAATGTGATATGTTCGCTATTGTAATTGGAGGTTAACTTATGCCAGCGCAAGGGCACTATTTTTATCAATTTATACCTGTCTCTTATCAACTAACAGAAAGCGATAAACAAAAGATATTGACACAATTTCCTTCTCCTACATTACCAACAGGAGAGCATTTTTTTTCTATACAAGAAAAAGAAAAAGGCGACTTCATTAATGAATTATTATTACTGAATGAAAGTGAAACAAGATTAACTAAAACAAATAAACAGTTTTTAAAGATGTCATTCAGCAACAATGCGGGCATCATACAGGCAAAAATGTGGGATAACAATGGAGAAATTGCAGCTAATAAATCACTTATTGAGCAATATTCGATATTCCAAGTGCAAGGCATGGTTGATGAATTTAAAGGCAATAAATCGATCACAGTTAATCGATTAGAACCCGTGAAAGAAGATATTAACCCTTTTAAACTGTTACCTTACACGAATCAAGATCTTGATCAATTGACAACGGAATTGTTTTCCTATCTTTATGAATTAGAAGAACCCTATCAAACCATCTGTCTACAAGCGATGAATGAACTTTGGCAAGATTTTTCTACAGCCCCAGCTGCTAAAGGTTTTCATCATAATTATTTAGGTGGACTCTTAAAACACACTGTTGGTTTAATGCGGTTTGCTCGTTACATACTGAAGTTTGAAGACCATCCTATTCAAGCATTAATAAAATTAGTAAGTATCGTGGAAAAGGCATATAAAAATGAGTTATGGCAATCCTATCAAGCTCCAAATGCTAAACTTATTTGGAGAGACACAGTCGATCATTTGTATCACATGATTGAAGGGACAAAAGATTATCAAGAACAAACGCCTAATTATGATGTGTTACTTACCAGTATATTATTTCATGACATCGGGAAGCTCTGCGAATACGATTACACCAGTAGATCAGCCAAAGCCTTTGAATTGTTGTATCCCACTGCAGATATGACAAATTTACAGAATAACAAACAGGCTGGAATCGCAATGGATCCACTTGGTGTATTAATTGGACACATTCCGTATGGTGTCATGTTATTTAATAAGATGATGGAATTATCTAAGGTACAACTTTCTGTTACCTCCATCCATGCAATAAGTCATTGTATTCTTTGTCACCATGGCTTACCTGAATGGGGATCTGCTGTTCGCAAACCACAATCATTAGAAGGCTATCTTATTCATATTGTTGATTATTTAGATAGTAGATATGAAAATACCGAAACAACAAAGTAAATTATGCTAAAAAATCCCCTCTAAAGCTTTAGAGGGGATTTAGAATATAACAGATACTTTTTATTATCAGTGTTTTGGAACATACTTGAAAATTTCACCAGATTCAACCACTTGTATAAACCGCATCAACCAGCGATAATAATTTTGTGCATAACGCAATCGATCAATATCATTCGTGATTTTTTTGATTAATTCTTCATCAGTAGAATTATCTCGAATTACTTTTAGTTCATGAATGGCTTCTTCTGCTTCTTCAATGTTGGTTTCAGTGTGGTGTCTCCAACGATTACCAAATAAAGAAGTGAATGATTTGTACCAGTCTTCCTCTGATTTATATAGATCTTTTCGTATACCTTTCTTAAAAGCTGGCTCTACCATTTTCATTTCCGATAATGAGCGAACACCAGTAGACATACTTGTTTTACTCATCTCTAGTGCATCTCTCATATCATCTAGTGTCATAGGTCCATCATTAAAATATAATGTTCCATATAAACGACCAACGGAAGGTGTAATACCATAAAGATTCATATTTTTTGCTATTACTTGAATAAATTTATCTACCGTTTCTTCATATGAGACCCACTCTGCTTGACTTCTATCTTCTGCCATCTTAAAAACCTCCCGGATACAGACCTATTTTTGAGAAAGGTAGGATCTTATACATTAATTAGGAAATCCCTATCTCACTTACCCGTATCTAATGAAATGCAAACTTCACTACCTTATACCAGCAAAAATAGATGCATTACAAATTGTCTCCAAATATTTTACCATTATTATATATAGATTGCGAATAGATATTTAGTCAAATTTCGAGTAAATGCAAATTTTTTTTCCTTAAAGACGGCATACTCCCTATTTTTTCTTTTGTAAACCAAATAATTTGGTGTGTTTCAGACAGTTCTCCAATGATGGTAACCATTGCTTCGATCCGATTTTTATCAAAATGTACAAAAGCATCATCGACAAAAAAAGGCATAGTATGGTTTCGTTGGATCAAAATACTTAAGCCAATTCGAAGGGAAACATACAACTGATCCTTTGTTCCTTGAGATAATTCAGCAATGGTATAACGCAAACCTTGTGGATCCTCTACTAATAATGCACCATTTTCTTCATTGATCAAAACAAGGTGATAATGCCCATTAGTTAAACGTTTGAAATAGGAAGATGTATGAGCTAAGACTGTTGGTAAATAATTTTGAAAGTATAGTTGCTTCGTTTGCTTCATCTTGACTCTAGCTAATTGATACATCGTCCACTGCTTCGCTTGATGCCGCAATTCACTTTTCATCTGATGAAAACGATGTTTTTCATCCATTAAAGCATGTGAGTTTTCTAAGTTTTCCATGGTTACGTTGATGTCAGCTAGTTGTTGTTGTTTGGTTTTTATTTTATCATTTGCTGTTAACAATGCATGTTCCATATTTTCTAACGTTGCTTGCAACTCAGATTTTGTGATAGGCTCTCCTTTAATTATATTAGACATATCTTCACCTGTCAGGACAGCTTCTAATGTTTTCCGATAGGATTTCATTTGATTATAAAGCAATTCGTATGCTTGTTTTAGTTCTCCTTTTGCTAGAAATGCTTCTTCATCGGAAACATTTGCTTTTTCCCATAATAGTCGAATTTGATTTTGGTAGGGAATCATTTTTGCATATACTTCAGCAAGCTGTTCTTCCAGCTGTTTTATCGTATCTTTTGATTGCTCTAATTGTTGGAAAAACAGTTTATGTTGATCTAACGTGCCTTTCAATTTGATTTGGATTGCTTCAATGGATGGAACGGTTTTATCCTCTGTAAAAATCGTTGTATATGATTGTCGAATTCTTGCTGCATAATCATTTTGCATTTGCCCGAGTTCTTCTACCACATTTAACAGTTTCGTATACTTTTTGGTCTGATCAATTGCTTGTATTAAATAATGGTACAACTTTGGCCAATGTTCTAATGAAACATCGTGCAAAAAAGGGAATTGAATCAACTGTACTTGTACTTTTTGATTCAATCGTTCTTGACGTTGTAAATGAAATTGTTTCGTTTCCTCTTGTTTCAATTGTTGTAAATTCAAATCTCTTAATTGATTAGCCAAAGCTTCTTGTTTTCGCTTAATCCTTACCTGTTCCTCAATTACTTGTTTCCATTCTCCTAACGTCTCATCCGTTACTGTTCTTTTGTTTTTACCTTGGTTAAGATCATAAGATCGCATAAAAATTGGTTCCATCGATTTTATTGATGAACGACTAATCAAAAAAACAATTAAAGCTGCAGCTGTCATCCCCAGTCCAACAATGAACCAAGTTAATTGTCGGTCTAGTAATAAACCAATTACCATTGCTACGAATGCTAAACTTAATCCCAGTATAGTGAGCCATTTTGTTTGAATTTGCTTCTTCTTTTTAAATTGATACCACTCTTCTTGTTGTTGGCTATTCAAATAAGTCTGTGTTTGATATTGTATAATTTTTTCTTCATTCTCAACGTCGTGTTTTAATTGGTCTACTCTCTCCGTCTTTAATGCCCTGCGCTCCAGGTCATCTTGTTCTTGTTGCAAATAACGAGCTTGCTCTTTAATTAATTGACCTTCTTTGTCTATATTGATTAAAGATTGGTTGATTGCTTGGTTTTCTTCTTTTAACTGAATCCAGGTGTCTTCTGTCGCAAAAGGTAAAGACAGGGATTGGATATCTGACAAGTTTAAATCTAGATTTAGTTGATTGATGTCATAGATTAACTGTTGTTCTAACTCATTTTTATCTTTCTGTTTGTATTGCAGCTGATTGGTTATATCTTTCCATCCATTAAAACCTTCCAAGGTCGCTTCTATTTCTTCCACTACCCCATCGCTTAAAATATTTTCCGACAACTGTTTGTTTTGTTGTTTTTCTTTTTCTAATTTACGCTCAAACACGGTCGCTTCGCTGTGCAATGGGTAAAGTGATTGTTGCAATTGATCATATCGTGTTAATCCTTGTTCAGGAAAACTTATCTCATCAGGAAATGTTGCTAATTCTTGATTTACTTGTTGAAAAGCTGCAATGGTATCAAGGTAATGTATTTTTTGTTTCAAATTTTGTAGTTGTTGGTTAAGTAACGATTGCTTGTTTTGGTGTTCTGTTATTTCTTGTTGTAATCTTTGCTTTGCTTGCTGTTTTTCTAAATAGTCTCTCGTTTCGGCTTCTCTTTTTGTGACTTCTTCTGCTTGATGAGACAACGATTCTAGTAATTGATTGATTTTTGGCTTTTTACCTTGGGGTTTAAAATATTGATTTAACTGTTGATCTAACCATTTTTCTGTCCAATACAGTTGGTCTGTTCCAGCCATTCCTACCCCTAATAAAATTTCACCAATATCTTGTTGTTTGATTTGATGTAATTTTTGCAGCATCGTTGTATCAAAAGCGAATATATCCAAGAATGTTTCCCTATTCACTCCTGCTAATTGTTTTGTTAACCAATCTTCCCCTTGTACATTACCATCACTAGTGTAACAACTTGCTTCTCCTTTGTTTCGATCATGCAAGCGTTCGATGGTAAACGTGCTACCATCATCTGTTTCCACCGTTAAGCGGCCACCTAGTTTACCACCCTTTTTAGGCAAAAATAAGCGACGTTCTTTTGGTGACATTCCAAATAACATAAACAATAAAAATTGTTTTAACGTCGATTTACCTGCTTCGTTGTTACCAGATACAATCACTAGCGATTGACTTGATAAATCAAATTGTTTATTTTCCCATTTTCCAAAACCGAATATATTGATTTGTTTTATCTTCATTCGCTATGCTTCCTTGTTAATTGATATAATAAAATGTTTTCCGCTTCTTCGTTAAGTTCCATTTTTTCTTCATCTGTTAATTGATCTAATAATTTTCGCGCCTCTTGATGTTTCCATAATGGAGCAAGTGCAGCATCCAATTCATCGATGCCTGGAGAAAGTTGTAACAATTGTGCTAAAAAATGTTCGCCTTGCCGATAATCGGCTTTATCTAATTGGCCTTGCCCAATGAGTTCTACCTGTTGAATCCAGACCCAATTAGTGGTTTTCATCATGGCTTCATTTATAAAATCTACCAAATCCACTAACATTTCTTCATAATAAAAGTGCTTTACTTCGTTTGTATATTGTTCTAACGCAATCCAAACAAAAGTTTTACCATAGAAAGACAATTGTTTCACTGTTTCATGAAGAAGTTGCTCAACTGCTGATAGTGCAGTTACTGAACGAACATTTAACGTAACCCGCTCAAATCGTATCGCTTGCAAAGGAATAAATGTCATGGCTACTTCCTTACGATCTAATTCTACATAATAGCAACCTTTTTCTCCAGTTTCTTTTTTTGATCGCCCTTGTATATTACCTGAATATACAATTGGTGGGGACTGACGGCATTCTCGGCGTTGATGAATATGACCTAACGCCCAGTAGTCAAACCCTTTATCAGCCAGTTCGTTCAGTTTAAAGGGCGCATATGTATCATGATCGGTATTTTGTTCCACACTACCATGCAACATCCCAATATGATAGGGTGTTGATGTTTGTTTAACAAATTGACTTGTCTTATTTTCAAATACAGCTTGATTTCGATAGCTAAAACCATAGATGGTTGCAAGTGGTTGATCGTCTTTGTGATAGATAAATGTTGTTACATTTTCATCGGTAAAAAGATGCACATTAGTTGGAAAATCCAGATTCGTCCACCCACGTTGAATATAATCATGATTACCGAATGAAATATAGACTTTAATCTGGTGGTCATTCAGTCGTCTACAGGCATCTAAAAACTTCATTTGTGCATACACACTTTGAATACTTTGATCAAACACATCTCCCACCATTAGAATAAATTCAACTTGTTTATCAATTGCTGTCTTTACTAATTGATCTAATGCTCGATAAGTACTTTGTTTTACTTCTTTCACTAATGAATCTGGTAAATGTTCTAATCCTTTAAATGGACTATCAATATGTAAATCCGCACAATGTATAAAACGGAGTTTAGTTGTCATAAATCGTTTCCTCTCTAAACTATGGATTGCTATTATTGTATCAGACAACAAAAACGAATGCACGTTCGATTAATTTTATTAAACAACATACGAAGAGCCCTGCTAGTAGCAAGGCTCATAAAAAAGTTATTCTTTTTTTGATAACTGCAATGCTTTCTTAAAATCTTTGATTGAAGAAGCGCGACCATACATTAACACGCCCCCACGATAAACTCGAGCACCAATAATGGCGAGAATGGTTATAGTAACCACCATAATTAAGATACTTAAAATTGGTTGCCAAAACGGAATGTCTAGCATCCCCACCCTTAAGAACATTACCATTGGTGTAAAGAATGGGATATAGGATGTGATCGCAATAAAGCTATTGTCTGGATTGTTCAATCCAAAGATAGAAATCATAAATGCGATGATAATTAAAAACATTATTGGTGTCATCATTTGCTGCACATCTTCCATGCGACTAACTAATGAACCTAGCATGGCCATCAGTGTAGCATATAGCAAATAGCCTAACAAAAAGAAGATGATAGCATAGACAAAAGTAGAAATTGGTGTATCGGCAAAACCTAACGCTGTTAATATTTCATTGTCTTGTTTCTGTTGCATTAGTGAAAAACCTACAATAAAGGTTAGCCCTATCTGCGTTAAACCCAGTAAAGCAATTCCAATGATTTTGGCAAACATTTGACTTACCGGGGGAGAACTAGAAATTAAAATTTCCATAACACGAGATGATTTTTCATTTGCAATGTCAACAGCAATCATATTTCCATAGACAATAACCGTAATATATAGAAGAAACAGCATGATGTAGACTAGTCCACGTGCACTATTTAATTCTTCTTCTGTTTTTGCAGTTGTTCCATCCTCTTTTTCAATAGCTACCGTATCAAACGAAACAGGAGCATAAATGGACTGGATCACCGACTGCTCAACGCCAGCTTGATTGGTTGCCATTGCAACTTTAATTTGCTGTAATTGATTTTCAAGCATTGTAGAAATTGAAGTGTTCGCTAATTGGTCGGTGTGGTAGGAACCAACTGGTAAGTTTTCTTGATTGTATGCTATCTCTAGCACTCCTACATATTCTCCTGACCTTACTAGTTCTTCTACTTCAGATAAAGAACCATCATAAGCTTCTAGCGTCACATTATTGTCCAATTGTTTGACACTTTCTTCCAATGAATCAAATACGGTATCTGTATTATCAATCACAGCGACAACATCTGTTTCATCCTCTTGATCAAATAACTCAACTATTGATTGAATATTTGCCATACCAATAACGAATAAGAGAAAAATTGCTGTAGTAATAATAAATGATTTGGATTTAAAGCGAGTCCAATAACTGTGACCTAATACAATCCAAAATTTATTCATACGATTCACCTGCTTTCTCAATGAAAATATCATTTAATGAAGGCTCTTCTAGTTCAAATCGACGAATAAATCCTTTATCATGCAAGGCTTGTAATACCTTTTGCGAGATAGCTTCACTTTCAATTTGAAGCTTACAGCCCTCAGTATATTTCTTTATTGCTACTACACCAGGAATATCTTTCAAGAAATCAAGATCAAAGTCGGCATGCACAAACAAATTTTTCTTTCCAAACGATCGTTTAATTTCTTTTAATGCGCCGTGTACAACTGGTTTCCCATGTTGCATAATGCAAAGATGTTCACACAATTCTTCCACATGAGCCATTTGATGGGAAGAAAATACAATCGATGTGCCTGAATTAGCTAGATCAACCACTGCTTCTTTTAACATCTCTACGTTAACTGGATCCAAGCCTGTGAATGGTTCATCTAAAATAAGTAGTTTCGGATTATGTATGACGGCAGAAATGAATTGAATCTTCTGTTGGTTTCCTTTAGATAATTCTTCAACTTTCTTGTCGAGATATTCTGGTACTTTAAATCGTTCCAGCCATTTTTTTAATGCTGGTATAATGTCATTTTTCTTCATACCACGTAATCGCGCTAAATAAATAATTTGCTCACTTACTTTTAATTTTAGGTACAATCCTCTTTCTTCTGGCAGATAACCAATTTGATTACTTTTACTATAGTCAATAGTTTCCCCATTCCATGTAACTTGACCATCAGTTGGATCAATTAGTCCTAAAATCATACGGAATGTTGTTGTTTTACCTGCACCATTTGCTCCTAAAAAGCCAAATATTTGTTTTTCAGGTATTTCTAATGACAGGTGATCTACAGCAGTAAATGTACCATATTTTTTGGTGACATCTTCTAACTTTAATGACATCTTTTCCTCACTCCTTCGTTTTCTCTTTATTAATTATACGAAAAGGAAGTTAAAACGTTTCGTAAAATTGAGTTATTATTTACCATCATTTAAGATTTTAAAAAATCTCGCTATGTGAACCATAACGAGATCGCTTCGATTACTTATTCTTGTTCTTGTACACCATATAAATCTTCTAATGGCTTGGTAATAATTTTACTTACATCGTTAATTAACACGTTTAAGCGTTGTTCTTCTTCCATTAGTTTAGAGATTTGCTCATGTTGTTGAACAGTTTCCACAACTTTACGTGCTTGCTCTATCTCCTCTTCGGTGATTTCTTGTCCTTGCATTTGTTTTTCTTGCAATTCAATTTGCGTATTGCGGAAATCATCGAACATTTTCTTTGCAATTTCATCCGCCATTACGGTTTCATATGCTTCCTTCAGTGCTTGAAATTCATCACTGTTACGAATTGCTTTTTCTAATTCATATGCGCTATCATAGATATTTGCCATTTAAAAAAATCCTCCTAGAATTATTGCTTACCTTTACACTATATCAAACCTATTTTAATTATCCAACCGTGAGAGAATAATTCCTTGATTTCACCCAATTCTAACAACTTTATCAAAAGACAAAATTAAATATTTTTTCTAGTTCATGGTTTGTTATAATATGATGAGAGAGAAATATTTTTCAATTTATTTCTTTGTAAACGCAACCAAAAATAAGAAAGAGGATGAACTATGTTAAAACAATTGAAAGCAATTTTTCCTTCTCTTATACATGGAGCTTATACGAACACGATAGATAAACAAGCTTACCTCTGGTTTACCACACCTGCTGATGAAGTGATTGGCATTAATAAAACAGAGATAACTGACAAAGATAAAGCCCTATTATTGACTTTTCTTACTCCATATAATGGTGTTCAACAACCAACTTCAGAAGCAGAAAAATATTGGTCATCTTATTTATTTCATAATCAAATCTTTCAACGAAAACAGCAATCAACTACCTATCGTTTTATTTTCTTTTCGCTATCTGATCCCCCAGTTGATGTAGCTGATTTTCAAGAGGCAATTCATGCCTTGTTTCCCAAACATGTGCCTATCTTGTGGGAAACACCTTTAGACGGAGTTATTATTGAAGAAGAGAAGCCCCCGGTAGATGAAGAAATTGACTATGCTAATATTATTGATGTGTTTAGTAGTGATTTTTATTTAGACCTTCAACTGTTTATTAGCCCTTTTTTTAACGAGATATCCAAAGCGAATGCATACTACCATTGGTTAAAAAAAGCGTATGAATTAAGTAAACATACAAATAAAAAGTCTGTTGTTGATTATACAGAAATTATTCCGTTGCTATTCAAGCCTTCACTCACAGAAAACGACTATAAGCTAATGGTAGATACTGTTTTACAAGAAACACGAGAAGATGAAACACTTCTTGAAACGATTCAAACTTTTTTAGAATGTAATTCCAATGTAAGTCTAACTGCTAAAAAAATGTATATGCACCGCAACAGTTTACAATATCGAATTGAAAAATTCATTGAAAAAACAACGATCGATGTAAAACAATTTACCAATGCGGTATCAGTGTATTTAATCTTGTTACTCAAACAAAAAATTGATTAACTTATGTAAGCGTGCACAAAACAAGTTCCATTTTTTGTGCATACTTACCATTTACCTATATGATAGCTTGACGTACACTAAGTATATAAAATGAAACGCTTTCAAAAACTTAGGAGGGTATCTAATGGCACAGTTAGCATTAAAACATATTGATAAAGTATATGAAAAAGGTACATTAAAAGCAGTAAATGATTTTAATCTTGACATAGCGGATAAAGAATTTATTGTGTTTGTTGGTCCATCTGGTTGTGGTAAATCTACTACGCTACGTATGATTGCTGGTTTAGAGGACATTACAGATGGAGAATTCTATATTGATGATACATTAATGAATGATGTTGCTCCTAAAGATCGTGATATTGCAATGGTATTCCAAAACTATGCATTATATCCACATATGAATGTATATGATAATATGGCGTTCGGTCTAAAGCTTCGTAAATTCAAAAAAGACGAGATTGACAAACGTGTACAAAACGCAGCTAAAATTCTTGGATTAGATGCATACTTGGATCGTAAACCAAAAGCATTATCAGGTGGGCAACGTCAACGTGTAGCATTAGGTCGTGCGATTGTGCGTGATGCAAAAGTTTTCTTGATGGATGAACCTTTATCTAACTTGGATGCAAAACTACGTGTACAAATGCGTGCAGAAATCCAAAAATTACACAAACGTTTACAAACAACAACAATCTATGTTACACATGATCAAACAGAAGCGATGACAATGGCATCACGTCTTGTTGTAATGAAAGATGGTGTTATCCAACAAGTTGGTGCACCAAAAGAAGTATATGATAAACCAAACAATGTGTTTGTTGGCGGCTTTATTGGTTCACCTTCTATGAACTTCTTTAGTGGCGTATTAGAAGAAGGAAAATTTGCAATAAATGATGAGGTCAAACTTGATGTACCTGAAGGAAAAATGAAAATTCTTCGTGAACAAGGTTACATTGGAAAAGAACTAGTTCTTGGTGTTCGTCCAGAAGATATGCATGATGAACCTGTTTTCATCGATGCTAACCCGGGATCTACCATTACGGCTACAATTGATGTAGCTGAGTTAATGGGATCAGAATCTTACTTATATTCCAAACTAGCTGATCAAGACTTTATCGCTAGAGTTGATTCACGTTCCGACATTCAAGGTGGAGAACAAGTAAAATTAGCACTAAACATGCATAAGGCACACTTTTTCGATAATGATAGTGAATTGCGAATTAAATAGTATTATATCAAAAGTAGCGGATGCTTCCGCTACTTTTGATTATGTGATAAAAACTTCCTGCAATGCTATTTGCTGTTCATTTTCACAATTAGGGCATTGATAAAGATGTAAACAGCTATGTTGCTCTAGAGAATGTGGGTCCCCATCTACCTGCTTGATGTGCTCGTCATCCATATACGGCGTATAATCATCAAATTGATCAGCAATTTTGCCCATATCTACCATAGCTGAACCACAATTCACACAACTTTTCTCTTTTTCTTCTATGCCGTTACACGCTAAACAAATGTACATACTCCGCTACCTCATTTATTAATCATACTGTAGACAAACCTCATCTAAAAAAGGAGCACAAGTAGTGCCCCTTTATAGCCATATACTATTCAATTATTGTTGTGAGCCAAATTGTTGTTCCGCTTGTTGTACTAAACGTTTGGTGATTTCTCCACCAACGGAACCATTTGCTCTAGCTGTTTCACTTGCTCCTAGTGAAACACCGAATTCCTGAGCAATTTCATACTTCATTTGATCCAAAGCTTGCTCAATTCCAGGGACTAGTAATTGGTTAGATCGAGTTTGATCAGCCATCTTTACTCACCTCCTATAAGCATAGTGTGAGCAAAAATGAAAAAGTTATGATATCAATTCTTGGACACGTTTCCTCATTTCTCCTTTGGTTGTACCATTTGATGTGGATTTACTAAACGATCATAGTCCTCTGCTTTAAGGATACCTAAGGAAACAGCAGCTTGCTTTAAAGATAGATTTTGTTGGTAAGCCGTTTTAGCAATTGTAGCTGCTTTTTCATAACCAATATGCGGATTAAGTGCGGTTACAAGCATTAGTGAATCTTGTACATATTGACTCATTTTCTCTTCGTTCGGCTGTAACCCTTTGATACACCTTTTTTCAAACGAAAGAATTCCTTCCGTGAGTAGGTGTAACGATTGCATGAAATTATAAATAATGACCGGTTTATAAACGTTTAATTGAAAATTGCCTTGGCTAGCTGCAACCCCAATTGTTGTATCATTTCCCATCACTTGTGTCGCAACCATAGTAATTGCTTCTGTTTGTGTGGGATTGACTTTACCCGGCATAATTGATGATCCTGGCTCATTAGCTGGAATCGTTATTTCCCCAATTCCTGCACGCGGTCCACTTGCTAACCAACGGATATCATTTGCTATTTTCATGAGATTGGCAGCTAACGCTTTGATCGCACCATGTGTATAAACAAATGGATCATGGCTTGTTAATGCATGAAATTTATTAGGTGCAGAAGTAAACGTGTGCTTTGTTTGTTTACTAATCTCTTCACAGATATTTGTTGCAAAATCAGGGTGTGCATTAATACCCGTGCCAACAGCTGTTCCTCCAATGGCTAAATGTTTTAGATAAGCATAACTCTCGCTAATCATCTGTTGGGTTTGTTCAAGCATTTCTAGCCACCCACTTATCTCTTGAGAAAAAGTCAATGGAGTAGCATCTTGTAAATGGGTTCGACCAATTTTAATGATGTGATGATAAGCAGCTACTTTCTCATTTAAAGTTATCTTGATTTTTTCAATTGCAGGAAATAAATGTTGATCAATGTATAATACGGATGCAATATGCATTGCTGTAGGAAATGTATCATTTGAGCTTTGCGATTTATTTACGTCATCATTCGGGTGAAGATGGTGTTCACTTTTCTTGTCCTTCAACCACCCATTCCCAATATAAGCGATCACTTCGTTTACATTCATATTAGTTTGTGTCCCACTACCCGTTTGCCATACGACTAAGGGAAAGTGATCCATTATTTTACCACTAAGTATTTGGTCTGTCGCATATTCAATTGCTTGTAATTTTTCCGTTTCTAATAAGCCAAATTGATGATTCACTTTGGCAGCACAGCGTTTAAGGATCGCAAATGCAGTAATTATTTCTAAAGGCATTTTTTCTGATCCAATTGGAAAGTTTTCTATACTACGTTGCGTTTGTGCTCCCCAGAATTTTTTATCATCGACTTTTATTAGACCTAGTGTATCTTGTTCAATGCGGTAAGACATTAGTTCCATCCTTTCTTTTACACTTTATTCTATTGTAGCTTGTTTGTTTTTAAGACCCTATCCTACTTTCGATATACAATAGTAAAAACCTTTCTTGCTTAAACAAGAAAGGCTTCCCGACTATTAATAATCATAGCCAAAATATTCTTCTAATGTTATATCTTCATTATAAATTTCTGTTGCGATTTCTTTACCAACATAACGAATATGCCAAGGTTCGTAGTTATAGCCAGTAATTTCGTTTTTTCCTTCAGGATAGCGAATAATAAATCCAAAGTTATGCGCATTTTCGGCCAACCATGTTCCTGCATCTGTTTGCTTAAATGACTGTTCTAACAGTGTTGCTGCTGTTTCTGTTGCCGATGCTACATCCATTGCTAATCCAGTCTGATGTTCACTTGTTCCTGGTCTAGCAGAAAATTTGTCAGCATGCTCTTGCCCTTTATTAGCTACCGCACTTTCATATATTTGCTTTTGCCGTTCATAAGAACGATATCCAGATACAGCAACTAAACCAATACCTTGCTGATCTGCTTCTGCAAATAATTGTTCTAACGCATCAGCAGCAACCTTTTGAAGTTGTCTTTTAGGACTACCTTCAGACGAATAGTGTGAAACATCTGGAACCACTAAATTAGGCGGAACATACCCTTCTGGTAATGTGCGTTGTTTATTTACATACACTTCAGGACTTTCAGGATTGTCTACTACATGTAAACCAGTACTTTTTTCAACTTTAGCAATATGCTTATCTATTTCTTTTTCTTCTTTTTGTTTATCTTCTTCGTTAGTAGAATCATCAGCTTTTGCTGATTCATTCTCATTTAATCCATCAGAAGCATTGTCTTGTTCTTCAGTTTTCGCTGTCTCTTTTTTTGGTACTGATTGATCTGCTTGTTGTTCTTGTTGTGTTGTTTGTTCTTTCTCGTCTATATTTGTGTTTGGATCACCTTGCTGACAAGCTGTTAAAAACAGTCCAATTAAAAAAATAGATGCGATATAAATTTTTTGCAATGTCAAAATCCTTTCAATTGTACTTTTACTCACTTCTTAACTATAACATAACTTAAAAAAACAAGGGGAAGAAAAAAGTAGTAATTCAGTTACAACTTACATATAGCCGCTATAACAAATAATAGAAAAAGCCCTTGTCATAATGACAAGGACTAGCGATAAATTATTAAAATTCATACGTGTAAGTCTGATATGCTTTACTTAATCGCATAAACGTTGGTTTGTCTTTTTGATCAATGGATTCATTAATGCGCTGCTCTAAATTTGACTTATTCCAAGTGGAGACAAGTTCATCAAGTAGTAATCGCGATGCTAACTTGATCTCAAATGAAATTTCTTTCTTTGCTTTAATTGGTGTACCTTCGAGAGCAGAATAGGTGCTTAATACAAAGTTGGTTTTCTGCTTTTTCATAGAACACGCCCCCTTGCTCCTTTTTTTTATTATCCTAAATTTTTTGTCCAATTGCAATAGGCAAACGTTAAATTTTCTGAATATTTTTTATATATTTACCCCTTTAACCCCATTATTAAACAAAAAACGTCAAGAAACAGGCGAATGTATCTTTTTAAAAGCAAAAAACAATGCGATACCTATAGAGAAACTGAAGACAACTACCATCCACCAAATTGTGTATTTCATTAAAAAAGCAGTAACTGGTGGGCCAAGTGCTACACCAACATATCTGGCGGAACTGTACAAACAAGTAGTTGTTCCGCGAACTTCTTTGTCAATGGTTTCCGTAATAATGGCATCTAAACAGGGCAGACCAATACCGATACCTATCCCACCAATTAAAAATACAAATAAGACATAAAGAAAATAGCTTGATAATGCAATGATCAATACTGCCGTCACCAATGTTACTAATCCAATAATAGTAAGTAATTTCATCCGCTTAATGTCAGAACCAATTTTTTTACCTGTAATATAGGAAGCAGAACATAAAGCAGCTAATGGTGCTGCCAAATAAAACCCTTTTTTAATCCCTGTTATTTGATACTCATCCTCTAGCACGCTGGAGAGATAAAATAAAATACCAAATAAGACAAACATTAAAATTGCTCCAATGATAAATACAGCAAGTAACCAAGCACCATGCTCTTTAAATGTATGTTTTGTATCTTTCCAATATTTTCGAAATGAAAAAGGATCCTCTACTTTTTTTGGTTTTTTTACTAAAAACAGAACGGAAACGGCCGATATTAAACAAAAAACTGGAATAGACCAAAATGGTAAAAACCAAACAATTCCCGCAAGAAAGGCGCCTAATATCGGACTAAGTACCTTTCCAAGAGTATTTGACGTCTCAATTAAACCAAGCGTCGCACTAACATCTTTTTCTCGTTTAAACATATCGCCTACCAAAGGCAAAACAATTGGAGCTGTTCCAGATACTCCCACCCCTTGCAAAATACGTCCGATTAATATGATCATATAGGGTGATTCCATTTTCCAAGCAGCGTAACCAGACAATAATCCTCCTGCGCCTGCAATAAGTAAGGACGGAATAATGACAATTTTTCTACCATAGCGATCCGATAAAAATCCAGCAAGAGGAATTAAAATAATCGCAACAACGGAATAAAAGGTAATGATATAACTAGACTGTAATGCTGTTATATCTAACTTTTTTTCCATTAGCGGTAATACGGGAATTAGCATGGAATTTCCAAGTGTCATAATTAAGGGGATCGATGCTAATGATACAATTGCCCACCTTTTCTCATGGATATCCTTTGATACACTTGCTCTATTATTACTCACTACTTGTTCGCCTTCCTTCTCAAAATAACTATCCTCTATTATGCTTTTTTATTTAAAAATCATGTATTAGGCATATAAAACTAGCCATGCTAGGATTGTTTACCTAAGCAAACTTCCTTTCCACTTTACAATTGATGTTCCTTGAGGACGTATTTTTTCTCTAGACTCAACCAAAATCTATTTGATAAACTTATGTTGTTTTATGAACAGGAGGAAAGGTCATGAACCAATATGAAAAGTTTAAAAAGGGAGAGAAAGGTGCTTGGATTAGCATCGTGGCTTACCTTGGTTTAGCGACTTTGAAGTTAGTTGTTGCTACCATTGGTGGATCAGCAGCTTTGCGAGCAGACGGACTAAATAATACGACAGATATTGTTGCCTCTGTAGCTGTGTTAATTGGGCTACGCATCTCTAGAAAACCCCCTGATGAAGATCATCACTACGGACATTACCGAGCAGAGATGATTGCTTCATTAGTAGCAGCATTTATTATGGTTACCGTAGGTTTACAAGTCATCTTTGGAACCGTTCAGTCCGTGATACAAAATAATTATGACCAACCTTCTATGTTAACTGGTTGGGTCGCATTAATTGCGGCTTTTATTATGCTCGGTGTTTATAAATATAACTTACAATTAGCAAAAAAAATAAATAGTAGTTCCCTCCGCGCAGCAGCGCAGGATAACAAATCCGATGCGCTTGTTAGTATCGGAGCCTTTATTGGAATTGTTGGTTCACAATTTGGCGCTTTTTGGCTTGACCCAATTGCTGGTTTTATTGTTGGGATCATTATTTGTAAAACAGCATGGACAATATTTTATGATGCAAGCCACACGTTGACCGATGGATTTGATGAAGAAAAATTAGAAGAAATTCGTACCAGTGTTGCACAAGATGAAGAAGTCTTAGAAGTAAAAGATATTAAAGGTCGTCTACATGGCAATCAAGCATTAATAGAAATGACATTATATGTTGATCCACAATTAACTGTAGCACAAAGTCATAAAATAACCGATCGCATTGAGGATTTATTAAAGCAAGAACATGATGTACCACGTGCACATATTCACATCGAACCATTTCCTAACTAAAGGAGGATAGATTGCCGTTTCAAGATAGAGCATGATGGCAATCTAATCATCCGTTATGCCAGTAAAAATATAACTCCACTTGCAATTGCGACAATCAAAATGGTTTGTACTCGAAAAATAGCTAATAGAACCGCTACTAAACCACCTACAAAACCAATCCAAGGTCGTTCGGGTATCACAGTCAATACCCCTGGAAATATTAAAGCACCTAAAGCTGCATAAGGAATAACGTTTAACCATTGATTGATCCATTCTGGAAATTGAATCCTATCAACGATAAATACAGGAATAAACCTTGGAACTATCGTCACCAGTGCCATTCCTATAATAATCATCATCATTTCCCTTCACTCCTTCTCATTATCATCATTCCGATAAAACTTGCAAGAAGCGTACTACAAACAATAGCCCATCCTTCCGCTAGGGCTACATAATACGTGAATACATAATTACAAATCATTGCTATCAGTGCGATAAATCCATACTTTACTTCGTTTTTCACTGAAGGAATTAATAATGCAATAAACATCGCATATAGCGCAATCCCCATACTTTGACTAAGAGAAGACGGTATAACATCACCTAGTACGCCTCCAATAAAGGAACCAATTATCCAAGAAGCATAAGCAGCAATCATGAGTGCTCCATAAAAGTAGCTACTGTGTTCCTGTTTCGCTTTTTCTGTATGTAAAGATGCAACGGAAAAAGACTCGTCTGTTAACCCTAAAGAAAGCGGTAATTTCCAACTATTAGTGATTCCTTTCGTTCGGTTAGCAAATGATAAACTCATGACAAAATGTCTAAAATTTAGAACAAACGTAGCAAAGACAATCTCTATACCGCCTGCTCCAATAGCGAACATATTGGTCCCCATAAATTGAGCTGCCCCTGCATAAACAAGGATGCTCATTGCTGTTAATTCGAGTAAAGAAATTCCTGATTGAGAAGCTAATACCCCATAGGTAATCGCAATTGGAAAATAACCCAACGTGATTGGGACACCTGCAGCTAGCCCACTCCGCATCATTTTCATTTTTTCCGTAGTTTGTTTGTTAGATATGACACTATCCATCAGTGCAATCCCACCTAATTTTTTATATTTTTAGACACTTTACCATACATTTATGGAACTGTGTATGAATTTCAAGTAAAATTTTAATTTCTTCATAAAAAAAACAGCACGCTATTGCGCACTGCTTATGGTTTATTCTTGATTTTGCTCTGTTAAAACAAGTGGGCCATCTTTTGTAATAACAACCGTGTGCTCAAATTGGGCAGAACGTTTACCGTCTACTGTTCTTGCCGTCCAATTATTATTATCCATTTTACTTTGCCATGATCCTTCATTTAACATCGGTTCAATGGTAATCACCATACCTTCTTTTAGCCGCACACCTTTGTTAGGTAAACCGTAGTGCGGAATATGTGGGGATTCGTGAATGGTTGGTCCGATGCCATGACCAGTAAAGTCTCGTACCACAGAAAAACCTTCTGCTTCTGCATACTGTTGAATGGCATGACCTATATCGCCAATACGACTTCCTACTTTTGCTTGTTCAATCCCACGATACAATGATTCTTTGGTTACATCTAACAAATGCTTCGTTTGTTCATCTGGTTCCCCTACAACATAGGTCCAAGCTGAATCAGCTAAGCCACCATTCAAATTAACTACCATATCAATGGTCACAATATCACCCTGTTTTAACGGTTCATTTCTAGGGAAACCGTGACAGATTTCATCATTTATAGATGCACAAGTTGCATATTCATAGCCGTTATATCCTTTTTGTTCTGGTGTTGCACCATTTTTTGCTAGAAAATTTTCTACAAAATCATCAATTTCTTTTGTAGTGATCCCAGGCTTGATTCGCTTTGCTATTTCTTTATGACAAGAAGCTAATAACTCTCCTGCCTTTTTCATCATGTCAATTTCTCTTTGACTTTTTCGAGTAATCATTACTTTACCCCTTCCTTCTTAAAACTTACCATACTTTTTTATTTTCTTATGTACAAAACGATTGATCCATTACTACATTTTCTTCTACTATGGAATTATTGTCAACTCAAATGTATGTAAAAATAGAGAACGCCAAAAGCGCTCTCTACTTTATAAAGCTTGTTACATTTACTTCTTAGTAACCATAACCCCAAGATGCACCAATGATAATCAACAAGATGAATAAAACAACAATTAGCGCAAATCCTGCACCGTAATTATAACCTGCACTCATCTGTAATTCCCTCCTTTAGTTATTTCACTATAGAATATGTAATTCTCTAAAGAATGGGAGGGCAAAATGGAAAAATGGGTATTTGCCTTAGATATTTTTTTATGACAATAAATTTTTTACGCTATAATACTTTCCGTTTTCAATGGTTGAACTATTACTCAGTTGATCCACTAATACCTGAGCTACTTTATCCGTGCTTCTAAGATTATTCTCTCTCTTATATGCTTTGAATTTCTCCACATCTTGAAATGAACTTTCGGATGATGAGCGAATTTCCTTTTGCATATCCGTATCCATAATACTCGGATCAAAAATGATTGCTTTATGAGGCGTACCTAATTCTTTTTGTTCTAATGCAACTGTTGAAGCGTAACGGTTTAACCCTGCTTTTGTGGCGCTGTAAGCACCCCAACCGTAAACGGATCGTTCAGCAGCACCAGATGTTACATATACATTAGTGAGTGGAATTTCAGTTTTGTTCGCTGCCATTAAAAAGATACTAGAACCGATCATTGGCGCAATTAAATTGACATGAACGTGTTTATTTATCGCCTCCGGGATGTGTTTATCAACCGTATCAATTGGATTCACTGTACCAGCATTGTGTATGAAATAAACAGTTGAAGTTTGTTGGTTAAATAGTTGGTTTGCAATAATAGAAAAAACTTTATCTACTTGTTCCGTATCACCAAGATGACAGGTGTAATGTTGATACGTCACACCTTGCTCTTGTGCTATTTGTACTAATGCCTTGTTTTCATTTCTCGCTACTCCAATCACATGAAAACCTTTTTCTAAAAACAATTTTGCTAATGAAGCACCTAGTCCTCTAGAAGTACCTGTTATTACGACATAAATCATTTTTTGCCTCCTAATCGTTTGATCTTTATTCTATTATACCTAATATAAACATTGAACAAAATTCGATTGTTTAAAAATACCCATAACGGGTATATTGCGAGTAGATCGTTCGGTATAATAAGCTGGAGGGATAAAATTGGATAAGAAGAATCACGAACACAATCACATGGAACATGAACATCATGAGCAGCAGCATCAACATGATCATAATCATGACCATCACGATCATCACGCACACATGATGGAAGATTTCAAAAAAAGATTCTATGTCAGCCTTATACTGACAATACCAATATTACTCTTATCGCCTATGATTCAAGACTTTATGAACGTCGATTGGCGTTTCACAGGTGATATGTACGTATTGTTTGCATTATCTACCGTAGTATTTTTTTATGGTGGTTATCCATTTTTAACAGGTATGATCGATGAAGTAAAACAAAAAAATCCAGGAATGATGAATTTAATTGCAATGGCAATTATCGTTGCTTATGGTTACAGTGCTTTAACCGTATTTGGGTTATCAGGCCGAAACTTCTTTTGGGAATTAGCCACTTTAATTGATGTTATGTTAATCGGCCATTGGATTGAAATGAAATCAGTTATGCAAGCTTCATCTTCTTTAGAAAAATTAATGAAATTAATGCCAAATACAGCTAATAGACTTAAGGCAAACGGTGAGACAGAAGAAGTATCCATTTCTGACTTACAAAAAGGCGACCAACTTCTGATTAAACCTGGTGAAAAAATACCTGCAGACGGTAATATACTTAAAGGGAAATCAGATATTGATGAATCTATGTTAACCGGTGAATCTACCCCTGTTACAAGAAGCGAAGAGGATGAGGTAATTGGAGGATCGATAAACGGCCAAGGATCATTAACCGTGTCCGTAGAAAAAATCGGTCAAGATAGCTATTTATCACAAGTAGTCAAATTGGTGCAAGATGCACAAAATGCAAAATCAAAAACACAAGATCTATCTGATCGAATGGCCAAGTGGTTATTTTATGTGGCCGTTGGCGCGGGGTTAGTTACTTTTCTCATATGGATTTTTGTCGCACAATCGTTTGATTATGCCTTAGAACGTGCCGTAACTGTTATGGTTATTGCTTGTCCACATGCCTTAGGACTAGCTGCTCCTCTTGTAGTAGCAAAATCAACATCACTGGCTGCTACCAATGGATTACTCATTCGTAAGCGTGCTAGCTTTGAAGAAGCACGCAAGCTCGATACAGTTATTTTTGATAAGACTGGTACGCTTACAAAAGGGGAATTTGGTGTTGTACAAGTCGAAACGTTTGCAAATTGGAATGAACAACAAATTATCAGTTATGCTGCAGCTTTAGAAGTTCAATCTGAACACCCTATTGCCCAAGGTATTGTCAACTATGCACAAAATCAAGAAATTTCCACTAAACAACCAACAGATTTTGAATCCATTACCGGTAAAGGGATCCAAGGAAATGTAGATAACAAGTACATTCAAGTTGTTAGTCGAAATTATTTAGATAGCAATAACTTAGACTACCAACATTCGATAAATCAAGAAGGGGCGACTGTAGTTTATGTTGTCATAGATAAGCAAGTTGCTGGAGCAATTGCTTTGGCTGATCAAGTTAAACCTTCTGCAAAAGAAGCTATTCAGTCATTAAAACAAATTGGCATAGCGTCTAGCATGTTAACTGGTGATAATCAAAAGGTTGCCAATTGGGTAGGAAATCAACTCAACCTAGATCATATTACTGCAGAGGTATTGCCAGATCAAAAAGCTTCTTATGTGAAAGAATATAAAAATCGAGGTAAAAAAGTTGCGATGACTGGTGATGGTATTAATGATGCGCCAGCCTTAGCAAGTGCTGACCTTGGTATCGCTATCGGAGCTGGTACAGATGTAGCAATGGAAACAGCTGATGTTATTTTAGTCGAAAGCGATCCAAATGATGTTGTGCATATTATTCGATTATCAAGAGCTACTTATAAGAAGATGATGCAAAACTTATGGTGGGCTGCTGGGTACAATATTATTGCAATTCCATTAGCCGCGGGAATCTTAGCACCAATTGGAATCATTTTAAGTCCCGCAGTTGGAGCAATCTTGATGTCACTAAGCACAGTGATTGTTGCGATTAATGCTAGACTATTTAAATATAATAAATAAAATAGTAACGTCGTTTAATCATCCCCTGCTTTAGAAATTTTCTAAAGCAGGGGATGTAAGAAAAAGACGATGATAATTTAATATTTAGCTGTATCGATAGCAGTTTCAAAAGCTTCAATAATATCTGTAGCATCTTCAATTCCTACGGATATACGAACCAATCCTTCTGTTATGTTTAACTCTTTTTGTTTCTCTGGTGGTAATGCACGATGCGATGTTGCTAAAGGATAAGAGACTGACGTTTCAACACCAGCTAATGTTGGTACAATTTTCACCCAATCCAAAGCTTTGAAAAATGCATTAATATCACAGTTTCCCGTTATATCAATGGAAACAATTGCGCCGCTCCCTTTTTCAGTTGCATGCTCTGGGTAATAAACCTTCGTAACTGCATTATTTTTCACTAAAGCATTTGCAAGTATATTTGCATTCTTATTATGACGTTCCATCCTTACACTAAGGGTTTTTAAACCTCTTACTGCTAACCAAGCATCAAATGGGCTTAAATTCGTTCCTATGTTCACTACTTTTGTTCTCGCCTTTGCGATTAGCTCTTTCTCACCTACTAACACTCCTGCTGTCACATCACTATGCCCAGCTAAATATTTAGTAGCACTATGTACCACTAAATCAACTCCAGATAAAATTGGTTGGACAAGATAAGGTGTTGCAAACGTATTATCAATCATTGTATATAAGTGATGTTGCTTAGCAATTTGCACAATACTTTTAATGTCTTCTACACGTAATAATGGGTTAGTAATGGACTCTGAATATAGCAGTTTTGTATTCGATTGGATGTTACGCTCAATCGCTTGATGGTCATCAAATGGTACAAAAGAAACTTCAATACCAAAATCAGTTAATTCATTCGCAAGTAGTTGATACGTACCACCATAAATATCATTAGCTGCTACGATATGATCCCCAGCTTTAGCAACTGCCAACACCCCGACTAGTATAGCGGAGAGCCCAGATGATGTTGCTATACCATCAGAAGCATTTTCTAATTGTGCTACAGCAACTCCTAATTCATCTGTATTAGGATTGCCAACACGTGAATATAGGTAATCCTTTTTTCCTTGGTAGAATCCTTCTAAATCATCTAAATCGGTGAACTTAAATGCTGTTGTTTGATAGATAGGTGTCACCTTACTATCAATGTTTGCTGCATGGTTTAATGAAGATTGAACAGACTTAGTATCAAATTTTTTTCCCATCTTTATCATCTCCCTATATAAAATACAATTACATAAACTCTTGATCGGGTATGTATCCATATTGTTTTAAACTTATTTTATTAGCATGATTTACTATTACGCCTTCTTTCTCCAGTAACTGTTTTTGCGTAACTGCTCCTTCCCCTTTCAGACTTATTTCTCCTTTACTATTAATGACACGGTGCCACGGTAATTGATATTTTTCACTTAGTGTGTGCAAAAGTCTTGCTACTTGTCTGGCGCCTCTTGCTTTGCCAGCAACTTTAGCAATTTGTCCATAGGTCATTACACGACCAACTGGAATTCCGCTAATAATTTGAACCACATTGATTGAAAATTGTTGCATTTCATTCATACCTTTTCATATTTTCTAAACGTCTAAAAAGCTAATAGTTTATTGCAAAGTATAGCATGAATTATCTGAAAAATAAATAAAAGCTATCTCCTAATATACTTAGAAAATAGCTTTTATTTATTTTTTATGTCGACGACGGCCTTCATTTGTTTCATCCTCTCTAGTCTATTTTGGTCGTCGATCATTGATTAAATATTCAAGTTCAAACAAATTCACTTTTTATCAGCTCCTATTTTATAATTTGAATCCATTACTTTACACGTTTTTCTGCAATATAATATTCCAACTCATTTATGTTCACGCTAACTCCTCCTCTCTGTTTCTATAATAAGTATAAAGAAATGGCTTCAAAATCGTAACGGCAGCACGATTGAAAATACTTCCTCCTTTAGACGGAAATGCTTCTAAGACCCTTAATGAAAAATAAAAATACTCGATGTTTGCCGAGTATTACAGAATAGGTGAATATAAAAAAGCCTATCCTCTTCCCAATATGGGAAAAGAATAGGCTTTCGTTTGTTTTAATGCGCCGCATGTCCAGTTGTTAAGATCCAAATCGATCCTGCAACAATGACAACTGCTAAAAACACACTATACACAATATTGATAATATTAATTTGACCTGATTTACCTTCCGTAATATGCATAAACATAATTAGCTGCACTAATGCTTGAAAGACAGCTAACGTACCGATAATCCACATTTTAATGTTAGAAGCGAAGTCGGTTTGCATTGCAACAAGCGCTGCTAATATAGTTAATACAATGGACAACAGAAAGCCTACGACGTGATTTAATGGAAATTGTCTTTTTAACATCTTACATCAGTCCTTTCAAGTACACAAAGGTAAAGATAAAGATCCATACAACGTCTAGGAAGTGCCAGTATAAGCTCACAATAAAGAATTTACGTGCTGTAACGGCAGTAATTCCTCGTCGCAGAATTTGAATAATCAACATTAAAACCCAACCAATACCTAGTGATACGTGTAGTCCGTGTGTACCAAGTAGTGTGAAGAACGCAGATCCAAATGCATTTGTCTGCATTGTTAATCCTTCATGTACATAATGAATAAACTCATTTATTTCAAAATATACGAAACCAGCACCTAATAATAAAGTAATAACTGTCCAAACGAGCATAGCTGTTTTATTGTTATCACGCATTTGATGAAGCGCAAGTCCCATTGTGAAACTACTCGTTAATAGTAAGAATGTTTCAATTAATACATCTTTTAAAACAAAGATTTCGCCTTGAGCTGGACCACCTACTGTACTGCCTTCTAACACAGCATATGAAGCAAAGAGTGTTGAGAAAAGCACAATCTCTGCACCTAAAAAGATCCAAAATCCAAGAATATTCATCTCATTTTGTTTTGTACTATATTCTAATGGTGTTGATGTATGTGAAGCCATTATAGATCACCTCTCCACTTTCGTTCTGTTTCCCAAACCTTCTCAGCCGGAATATGGTAACCATCATCATAGTCAAATGAGTTGGCGATTAGACCAGCGATAATTAAAACGGAGAAGATCGCTGCCAAAGTGATCCATTCAAAAACTAAGAAGAAACCAACAATACCTAATGCAATACTAAATAAGATTGGTATCCCAGAACTACTTGGCATGTGAATATCTTTAATATCTTCTCGTTTAATCTTCGTTCTACCTGCTTTTTTCATATTCCAGAATTCATCATGATCAGAAACTTCTGGTACCACTGCAAAGTTATATTCTTGTACAGGGGATGCCGTTGCCCATTCTAGCGTACGAGCATCCCAAGGATCTCCACCAATATCTCTTGACGCATATCGGAAACTCCAATAAATATTGTATACTAATGCTGCGAATCCAGCAGCAAGTATAAAAGCTCCAATAGCTGATAATAATAACCATGGACCCCAGCCAGTACTTTCGGAGTAAGTGTACATACGACGAGACATTCCATCTAAACCAATAAAGAACATTGGCATAAATGTTAAATTAAAACCAATAATAAACAACCAGAAGTGCCATTTTCCAATTTTTTCGTTTAGTTTAAAGCCAAACATTTTTGGCCACCAGTAATACAATCCAGCAAATACAGCAAACACTACACCAGGAATTAATACATAGTGGAAGTGAGCCACTAAGAACATCGTATTGTGATATTGATAGTCAGCTGCAGCCATTGCTAACATTACCCCTGTAACACCACCAATAGTGAAACATGGTATAAATGCTAATGACCAAAGCATGGCATTCGAAAACTTAATACGCCCTTTTCGCATGGTAAAGAGCCAGTTAAATATTTTTACACCAGTTGGTATAGCGATCATCATTGTGGTAATCGAGAATACTGAATTAACTGCTGCACTGTTCCCCATTGTATAGAAGTGGTGCACCCATACAAGCATACTTAAAAAAGCGATACCTACAATAGAAAGAACCATTGTGGCATAACCAAATAGATTTTTTCGTGAGAATGTTGCAATTACTTCGGAGAACATTCCGAATGCTGGTAATACAACAATATAAACTTCAGGGTGTCCCCAAAGCCAGAATAAGTTTAACCAAAGCATTGGATCCCCGCCAGCCGCAACTGTGAAGAAGTGTGCACCAAATATACGATCAAGTGACATTTGCGCTAGTGCTACTGTTAAAATCGGGAATGCTGCTACAATTAAAACGGATGTTACAAGTGTTGTCCAAGTAAACATCGGCATGCGCATTAACTTCATTCCAGGAGCACGCATTTTTAAAATCGTAACAATAAAGTTAATACCAGAAGCAAGCGTACCGATACCAGCAATCTGGAGTGCAATTGCATAATAGTTATTCCCTATATCTGGGGAGAATTCTTTACCAGCCAATGGCATATAAGCTGTCCATCCTGCATCAGGAGAACCTCCGATGACAAAGGAAACATTAAATAGCATCGCTCCTACAAAGAATGTCCAAAAACTTAACGCATTTAATTTAGGAAACGCTACGTCTCTTGCTCCAATTTGCAATGGCATTACTACATTAATAATACCGATTAACAATGGCATTGCCATAAATAAAATCATAACAACACCGTGTGTCGTAAATACTTCGTTATAATGTTGTGCATCTAAGAATTCCATGTTTGGTCTTGATGTTTGTGTACGCATCATTAGTCCATCTACTCCACCACGGAAAAACATTAGTACACCAGCAATGATATACATAATACCTATTTTCTTATGGTCAACAGTTGTAAACCATTCTTCCCATAGCCACTTCCATTTTTTAAGATAGGTGATTAGGACAACTAATCCTACCATTGTTAGACCAATGGCTATTTGTGATCCCAAGATTAAGGGGTCACCTGTAACAAAAAAATTACTTAAATCCATGTTTCCATTCACCTCCGATTAGTGATTATGCTGTGATTCTTCGTCTTGGTGATCGGAATTAGACTGATCGTCTGCATCTTGTTCACGCTCATGCGACTGTGTATCATTTTCCGAATCAAATGTCTTACCCTTTGTTCCATGCCCTGTATAGTAGGCTTCTGTATCTATATATTTTTCTGATCCACCTTGTGCATGATCAACCCACTGTAAATGCGTGCCATTATATGTTTGACGACCGATAATGGTTGGTTCAAGTAATTGGGCATACTGTTGTTCCGTCAGATCTTTTGCAGTGTTCTTTACTTCTTCTACCCATTCGGTATAATCAGCAGGAGATTGGGCCGAGACATCGAAATCCATTTCTGCATAACCTTCACCATTAAACCCATTATTCGTTCCCATATAGTCGCCTTCCCTATCAGCAACCAAATATAATTGAGTCTGCATGTTGGCCATTGTATATTTTTGGCCAGCCAAAGCAGGTATCCACATAGACTGCATCGTACCAGCTGAGGTCATTTTAAAATGTACGGGACGATCAACAGGAATATTGATATAATTCACTGTTTCAATACCTTCTTCTGGATAGCTAAATATCCATTTCCAATCAGCAGAAGTAACATGAATTACAAGGGGCTCTTGGTCATCATATCCTTCAGGGATGTCCTCTACTTCTGTGATTGTTTTAACTGTTGGAATCGTTAACGCAACAACGATAACTACAGGGATTAAAAACCATGTCACTTCAAGTGTTTTACTACCTTCTTCAAATTCTGGTTCATAATCTTTATTGTCTTTTTTTTCACGGTACTTCCAGACAATAACTCCAAATAAAATAAATACGGTTATAACTATAACTGCCATAAAAATAATCGAGAATATAATTAAATCTGATAAGTTACGTGCTACCGGCCCTTGCGGATCAAACACGGTTAACGGTTCACACCCGGTTAAAGCTAACGTTCCTAAGAATAAAACAACGTACTTCATTATTGAACGAACACGCTTCATTTTTCTGTCTCCTTTCTCTTGTAGCCTACTTCTTTATTACTAATACTTGATAAACAACAAGAGATATTATACTTAAATGTTTATCAAGTGTAAATAATAACTAGTCATACAAATTTATTTTAACAAGTAATATGAAATTAGTATGTAATTATTATTAAATGTCACAAAAAGTTCACAAACGTATTTATTAAACTTGGAATAACATGTAACTATTTACTTATTACCCACTATTGCGGAACAATAAAACCACGAACTGACAATCATCTTACCAAATTCGTGGTGTACATTTTTACCTTATTTTATTTTATATTTACCGTCTTACTATTTTTGTAGTGATTTATATACGTAGATACGTTGATTTTGAAATGCTTGTTTCTGATAAAATTGGGTTGCTTGAGTATTACTATACCAGTAATCTAATTCTATTTGATCCGCTTGATAAACTTTTGCTAAGTTATCAATTTCATTTAACAAAGCTGTCCCATAACCTTTATGCTGTGCTTTTTCTTCAATACTTAATTGTCTAACAAAAACAGAACGATAGCCATAGCGAAAATCATCAGTAGGATATTCACGGTATTCAATCCAAGCATAGCCAACTGGTTCAGAATAATCATTACTTATTATTAAAAAGGTGAATTGGGAATAGTTTATCATTTCTTTTATATAATTTTTTACACTATTGTAATTATAAGGTTTAAAAAGTGCTGGATATAATCTGTGATGCAAATCATGAACCGTTTTATTTAATTGTGCAATTAAATGATAATCATGTGTTTGTCGAATTTTCATTTTAAAACCCTCCGTAACATACATTATGATACATAGCAAAACTACAATGCGCTATCTTTTCACAATTACCCAACCGTTAACTTGCATGCAATTTTCCCAAAGTAACAACACTAAAGCAAGCTACTATTACTTATATTTAATTAAATTTACAAATGTAACGACTTAAGACATATTGAAATCATTCCGATAGTAATATCATATCTCGATATCTTGGTTAGAGAATCACCATGATTTTATATAACTGGAAGAACGCTGTATCCCATATTACACCATATGCTTGAAGATGGTCTATTGTCGATTGAGAAGTGTAGGGTTGTTTAATAGAGAAGTAACATAGTATTATACCATTACAGAACACGACATAATACCCTTAGAAGAAGTCCGCATCAAAGTTTACGAACTGTTTAAAGAAATAAAATAAGGAAAGGTGCGTAGCAGCATGACACAATTAAAAACATTATGGGAAATAGTAAAACTAGCTACACAACTTGGCTTCACTTCCTTTGGTGGTCCAATTGCACATTTAGGTTTCTTTCATGAAACGTATGTCAAACGGCACAAGTGGTTAAATGAAAAAAGTTATGCAGATTTAGTTGCGCTATGCCAGTTTCTTCCTGGTCCAGCGAGTAGTCAAGTGAATATGGGGATTGGCATTATTCGCGGTGGGATGCTAGGTGGAATTGTTTCATTTATCGGCTTTACTCTACCTTCTGTATGTGCGCTTATTATTTTTGCTAATGTGCTGAACTTGTTTGCTATAGAAAATACTGGCGCCATTCAAGGCTTAAAAATTGTTGCAGTTGTTGTTGTTGCGCATGCCATTATTAATATGGGAAAAAAACTAACGCCTTCGCTTAGTCATAAAGTAATTGCATTGTGTGCATTAATCATGATGCTATTATGGCAAACAACATTCTCACAAATAATTGTTATTATAACAGCGGCAGTAATAGGGTTAATGTTTTTCAAAAAAGATATAGATGAAAGTGATGCCGATTTACCCCTAAAGCTTTCGAAAAAAACAGCTATCATTAGTCTGACCTTGTTTTTTTTCTTACTTTTCCTATTACCTTTATTAAGGGAATGGATTCAAAAAGATTGGATAGCTATGTTTGACAGTTTTTATCGATCTGGTGCTTTAGTCTTTGGTGGAGGTCATGTTGTCTTACCTTTATTAGAAAGAGAATTTGTTCCTCCTGGTTTTTTAACAGAACAACAATTTCTAACAGGGTATGGCGCTGCTCAAGCAGTACCTGGACCGTTATTTACATTTGCTGCATATATCGGAGCAGTTAAAGCCAGTTGGCCAGGTGGTTTACTTGCTACATTTGCTATTTTCTTACCAGCTTTTTTATTAATATTTGGTACACTACCTTTTTGGCAACAACTACGGAATAATAAAACAATACGTGGTGCTTTTGTTAGTGTTAACGCAGCGGTAGTAGGTATTTTAATTGCTGCCTTTTATCAACCAATTTGGGTTAGCACGATTAACTCGTCTAATAGCTTCACATTTGCAGCTGTATTATTTAGCTTATTGGTTCACTTTAAACTTCCTGCTTGGTTGATTGTTGTATTAGGTGCGATTGGTGGTATATTACTACCGCTTTAGTTTTTTTATTATCAATGATAAATGAAGCAATAAGGGGATAATAACCGCTATTATATAAGAAATAACCACATACGTACTATTAATAAATTCTGGAATGTAATACGAGTTTTTAAATCCTTCATATGCAGCATAGAAAATTAAAAAGGCTAAAGGGACAATAAATATTTTATAAGATTTAAATCGAAAAAAATGTTGAAGTCCCTTAGCCAGAACAATATACGAGATACATATTTTAAAAAAATTAGTAAAAAACCAAATAAAAGCAACAATACCTTCAATACGTTGGATAAAATCAGCGAGACTAATTTTTTGGCCTAGAACATAGATGGGGTAAGTTTGACGTATGGTAGCATCAACACCTAGCACGCATATACATAAGAATGTCACCACAAAAATTACGATTCCTCCCATAATTCCCCCAATCAAGTAACCGCGCATTAATTTTTCTTTATTACTGACTTGCTCCATGATACCAAGAAAGATGATTAATTCTAAGTAAGTAAGTGTCAATATTGGAATAATACCCACAAAAGTACTTGCTTGATTCATCTGAAACACAGGAAATACATTTTGGATATCTATTTTAGGAGACACAAATAAAAACAATAAAATAATACTAATTACAATAAAGGAGAAAAAAAACTCTGCTGACCTCGCGATTACCTCAAGACCATACCGAACACCTACAACTGCTGTGCATAATACAATAAAAGTGATTACCTTTGACGGCGTTCCCATCAAAACTTGAACAGATACGAAATCACCTATTGTTATTAAGTTAGCCACGGCATTTAAAAAAACATAACTTAAAAATAAAAAACCAAAAATAAAGCCTCCTTTTCTTCCAAAACCTTGCTCAATTATAACAAAGAAATTTTGCTTTCCCCCTTCAATAAACAATGTTGTATACCAACAAATCACGAAGCAGCCAATCACAACGGTAATAACCATTGTTATCCAACTATCAGCTTTAGCAAAATTAGTAGCAATACTTGGAAGGAAGATAACCGCGGTCCCTAAAAGATTAATAAAGATCAAAATCATGAATTGTCGTAAATTGATTTTTTCTTTCACAACGGCTTAATCTCCTCCCCCTGTTTGAAATGTAGATAATATTCTTTCAATTGGGTCTGCAATAGGCTTAGCTACCCAGCTATATCCAGAAATGATATTTAAACTGAAGATATTACTTACTTGTAAAGTAGCAAAAATGATTAAAACAACCATGGATAGCAGATAGAATCTTGTTTCTCTCTTATCTGCAATTTTTATCAATTTTTTGTATTCAAATATAAGAACACTTATCGAGAAAATCATAAATAAGATACCCACTACTAGTGCCAATTTTATTCCTCACTATTCTTTTCTTTTATTTTCTTATAAAATGGCGAAGTAATCATACCAGATTTGTCAATTTGCACTTCTGCTTTAACGTTAATCTCAGCAAATACGAATTGCTTTGACCAATTATCTTTCACTTTTCCCCATTCTTCAGGACTTGTTTTTCGCATAACTTCACCAAAACCAAATATATCACTTTCATATTCTTTTGCTTTTGTTATACTAGCTTGACAAATTCTTTCTATTTTTTCCGCTACTTTTTCTTCTATCTTTTGTACATCAGACTGATCCATTATCATAAAATCTGTTTCCACTTCGCCAATGTTTACAACTGTTTTTAATACGACATCGAATGTTTTTGCATCATTTTTTTGATTCATGATTATTTTTGTATCATTTTTTTTAACCTCCACAGATACTTTTCCATTCCCTATGCTTACCCATCCTACGGTGTTTTTTACATTATTTGTTATATAATTAAAACCTTTACTTTCCTCCTCATTTAACCAACCAACTAATTGATCACCGTTAAATACACCAATTCCATTAATATAAATATTAGCTAAAGGTTTAGTCTGTTCCACACTTTGTAATTTCTGTCCTTCTTCACTATTTCCCACTATATAAATACCTGTTAGTACTGCTTCTTTTCCTTCTGCTGTTAAAGAATTCACTAATTCATCCACTTGTACTTTTTTCGTTGGCGCCCAATAGTCTTGCGCGGATTCAATGCTATCATATATTTTTGAAGCAGAAATCTTTTCAAGTGGTGTTAAAACAGAAATAAGTTCTCCTGCTGTATTATCCTTCACTATAGCCATAACAAAATCGGTTCTTAATTCATGATCACGAATAAGAAAATCTAGCGAACTAGAAATCCCTTCTTCAGCAACTGATTCACCATATGCCACTAGCATTAAATGGCTAAGAAACACTTTCCTTGGTGTTACTTTAGTTAATTTTCGAACAGCTTCAAAAAAAGTAGCCCCACTCTCTGTGTAATTACTGATAGCTGTTCGAGATGATAATCCTTCTTTACCAGCAATTTCATTAGGGTTTAAAACTTGTAATGTTAAGGTAAATCCTTTTTCAGATTTATCAATGCCTAGTGCCGTAGCAATTGTTATGGAAGACAATTCATTCGCACTCCAACATCCAGACAACCATACACACAAACAAATCGCATAGAGCATGTTTATGTACTTTCCCATAAATCAGTCCTCACTTACCTATTTTTTATGATTAACCTTCCATGAACGTTCCCTACGGATATTTTTTTGATTAATGAGTTTTGGCCGATTATCCCTTAACCAAATAGGAACACGAAAAATTGCATCCTCTTGATCACTACTGTTATACGGTGCAAATGGAGATAGATATGGTACTCCAAATGAACGTAAGCTGGATAAGTGCATAACTAGTAACAGTAAACCAGTAAATATTCCAAAAAAACCAAACGTTGCTGCCAGAATCATAAAACCAAATCTTAGCATACGAAGCGAAATAGCAAAATTGTAGCTTGGAAAAACAAAGCTTGAAATTGCAGTAATAGATACGACGATGACCATCATGGCAGAGACAATTCCTGCATCAACAGCTGCTTGCCCCAAAACTAAAGCCCCTACGATAGAAATAGCTGACCCTACTGTAGCAGGTAAACGGATTCCTGCTTCACGAAGCAATTCAAAAGTTACTTCCATAATAAGTGCTTCTACTAATGCTGGAAATGGAACCCCTTCTCGTTGCGCAGCTAAACTAATTAATAATCGAGTCGGAATCATCTCTTGATGAAAAACAGTTAAGGCAATATAAATCGATGGAGTTAATAACGATAAGACAACAGCCAGCATCCGTAAACACCTTAATAGTGTTGCAATATCACTACGTTGATAATAATCTTCTGGTGTTTGTAAAAAATTAATCAATAAAACAGGAACTAAGAGGACAAAAGGGGTTCCATCTATAAATATCGCAATTCTTCCCTCTAATATACCTGCAGCTATTGCATCTGGTCGTTCTGAATTATAGACAGTCGGAAATGGTGTATAGGTTTGGTCTTGGATAAACTCTTCGATGTTGCCACTTTCTAGAATCGCATCAACTTTTATTTTTTTTAACCGACTTCTCACCTCTTTTATCAAATCTTCATTAACTACATCATGTATGTACGCTATCATCACTTGTGTTTGGGTTTTGGTGCCGATAACCATTTGTTCTGTCCATAAACTTGGATCTTTTATTCGCTTTCGAATTAAAGCTACATTTATTAAAATTGATTCAGTAAAAGAATCTTTCGGTCCACGAACTACTTGTTGTGTCGTGTTCTGCTCTACCCCTCTGTCTGTGTTACTACCTTTCGTATCAATTGAAAAAGCAGCTATTTTCCCATCAATGAAAAGAACTGTTTTTCCATTAATAAGTGAATCAATAATAGTTTCGACTTCCGTTAGTTCATTGGCTATGATGCTTAATTCATGATATAAATCTTCTTTGCTTTTTGTCTTATTTGATAAAATGGGTACTGCTTCTCCTATGTCAATTAGCAGTATTTCTAAGATAATTTCTTGGACTAATTTTTGGCTAACGAGACCATTCATATAGAGAAAAACGACTGTTACAGATTCTTCCTCCTCTAGATTAACTTGCTTGCTAACCAACTCTGTACTATTCCCTAAGAGCTCTTTTATCAATTGTTCGTTATACAACGCCCTACTCGTGAGCTTATTTTTTTTTTTGTTTTTTTCATTCCATTTAGATTTATTCATTCACAAACATCCTTTTAGTCCTTCATGAAACGCCGTATCAAACATGTGAAAAATATTACTACTAATGGTATTCTTTTTCAAAAGTCTTTTTTTATACGTTTTGCATTTTCACTTGTATTATTACTTTATATATTATAATATGAATATATGATCATATTAAATACAGGAGTGATAACGATGGCTCATAATCATACGCACGATCATAGTCATAGCCACAATCATAATGCTAATAAAAAAGCGTTACTTATTAGTTTTTGTTTAATTGCTGGCTTTATGGTAGTCGAAGTAATTGGCGGAATTATTACTAACAGCCTCGCGCTATTATCAGATGCTGGGCACATGTTAAGTGATGCCGCTTCCCTAGGTTTAAGCTTCTTCGCCTTTAAATACGGGGAAAAGGCTGCTACATCTTCTAAAACATTTGGTTACAAACGATTTGAAATATTAGCTGCATTTATCAACGGATTAGCATTAATGGTTATCTCTATTTATATCTTTTGGGAAGCTTTCCATAGATTTTTTGAACCACCTTCTGTAAGTGGATCAATGATGATTATTGCTATTATTGGTTTAATCGTCAATATTTTAGTAGCTTGGATTCTCATGCGTGGGGATACAAATGAAAACTTGAACTTACGCAGTGCTTTGTTACATGTGATGGGAGATCTTTTAGGTTCTGTGGGAGCAATTATTGCAGGTATTCTGATCTTAGTATTTGATTGGAATATTGCCGATCCAATCGCAAGTGTAATCGTTGCTATTCTTATTTTAGTAAGTGGGTGGCGAATAACACGTGATTCTATCCATGTATTAATGGAAGGTATACCAAGTAATATTGATCTAAAAGCTGTAGAAGATCAATTATTGCGCATCGATGGGGTACACGAAGTGCATGATTTACATGTTTGGTCAATTACGTCTGATTTTCCAGCACTTAGTTGTCATCTCATTGTTCAGAGTGAGGTGAATCGTGATACACTTTTACAAGAAGCTTCTTCCGTATTACACAACCAATTTGACCTTGATCACACAACGATTCAAATGGAAGGAGAAGGGACGTCGATTATCGATCATGAACATAGCTGCAATTAAAGAGGTGTTATAATGAAAAACCTAAAAAAAGAAGACTATCAACCACTTGATGAGGAAACGCTATTTGTGGTATCTCAGACCTTTAAAGCATTATCTGATCCTACACGCATTCGTATTTTACACCTTTTGTTTGAGAAAGAATGTTCTGTTACTGAAATATCCAACTGCTTAGAATTAAAACAATCCAATGTTTCCCATCAGTTACGTTTTTTAAAACAACTACGTCTTGTTAAATATCGCCGAGAAGGGAAAACAATTTATTATTCACATGATGATGAACACGTGATTAATACGTTGCAACAGACCATTCATCACGCAAAACATCACTAATTAGAGCCAATAACAAAATTACTCGCAATTGTTTGTTTAAAATAACAATTACGAGTAATTTTGTTTCCTTTCTATTTTATTTATTTCTTTTCATCACACGATCTCCATTATAAGTATAAACAACTGCTTTTTCATCAACTACGGTTTCTAAAGAAACAGCTCTTCCCCACAACTGGTAAAGATAAGGCATTGTTTTCTCTAAATACCGAAGATCTAACTCAATACCTTCATAATGATGCAATAAATATAATTCACCATTCTCTTGATAATCACCATTTTGTACTGTTATATAGGGAAATCCTCCATTTATCCGTTGATTAATTAATTGATCACGAACATGTTCCCAATTTTTGTCCACTACTTGATAATCTGATCCTTGTTTTTGGAACAAATATAAATCCTCTCGTTCTACAAAATCTTTCGTTAAGTAATTTCGCAAAAATGATATATCTGATTCCATCTCTCTAACTTCAAAGATTTTTTCACGTCCTGCACCAGGAACCACTCCCCGTTCTTTCATTTCTGCAGTTGGATGATCAAAACGCCGCTCAATATCTTCAAACATTCGCACACCTAAATAGTAAGGATTAATTCGGGTTTTAGAAGGCTGTACGACGTTTGCATTTAATGAAGCAAACTCAATGGACTCATCGCTAGTTAATGATAATTCTCTTAAAATACGTTGATGCCAATAAGATGCCCAGCCTTCATTCATGATTTTGGTTTCTAGTTGCGGCCAAAAATAAAGCATTTCAGCTCGCATCATGGTGAGAATATCTCTTTGCCAATCTTGTAACTTTTTACTGTGTTCTTCAATGAAAAGCAAAAGATCTTTTTCTGGTTGGAGAGGTAATTTTGCATGTTGACTTTTCCCTTGTTTGATTGGTTTTATTTGTTCATCAAGTTCCCAAAGGTCGTTATAAAGATTAACCTTTGGCTTACGTTGAACTTCTTCAACAATTGGATGATGTTTTATTAATGAAGGGTCGATATGTTCTTGTATAGCTAATACAGCGTCTAAGAATTGTTCTACTTCTGCTTTACCATACTGCTTTTCGTAAGCTGCGATACGTTCAGCAGTTGCAGACATACTTTCTACCATATCCCGTTGTGTATTTTTAAATCTAGCATTATTTTTAAAAAAGTCACAATGTGCTAAAACATGAGCTACGATTAATTTGTTTTGAATCAGACTGTTTGTTTCAAGAAGGAATGCATAACATGGATTTGAATTGATAACTAATTCGTATATTTTACTTAACCCTAAATCATATTGTAGTTTCATCAGATGAAATTGTTTACCAAAACTCCAATGTGAAAATCGCGTCGGCATCCCATAGGCACCAAATGTGTAAATGACTTCAGGCGGACATATCTCATAACGCATAGGAAAAAAATCAAGTCCAAATCCTTTCGCAACTTCGGTGATCTCATCAATGGCGGTCTCCAATTGCTTAAGATCTGCTTGCTTCATCCAATCACCTCTTATTTCTGAATTAATTCAGTATATGAGAAGAGACGAGGTATGATGAAAGGAAGTGAACTTGATTATGCTCGTTATCTTTATCTACTTTTGACTAACAGGTTGACTGCTTCATTTACATATTCTGAGGAGTCTTCCCCTTGTTCTTCTGCTTTTCTTACACATTCTACTAGGTTCGAACTAACGACAACACCCATCGTACGATCCATAGCAGTACGAACTGCTGACATCTGAGTGATTAAATCTTTACAATCGCTTCCTTCTTCCATCATTTTAAGAATTCCGCGAATTTGTCCTTCCATACGTTTTACTCTATTTTTCATTTGTGGTGTGTATTCCATTCCAATCCCCCCTCTAATTAAATAATTTCATTAGCTTCACGTGGACATTGACATTTGGTAATCGTATAGCCGATTACTTGATAACCTTTTTGTTTTAATATCCTTGTTGCAAGATTTCTTTCTATTTTATCCGATGCAATTAAATATATTTGTTTGGAAGGAATTTGATTATGATACCTTCTTAAATACGCAACGGGCATTAAGATAGAATCAGCAATTGCTCCTTTTGATGAATCATTGTAATCACGAATATCTACTTTTACATTTGTCTTATTTTCACTTAATTGCTGCATATCAATACACGGTATTCCTTTAATAGGAAAGTAACGGATATAAATCAAGTAACCGATAAACAACAAACATATGAGCGCAAAAAAATACATAGGAACCCCCCACCCCTATCGTTTACACATGCATTATATACCCAATAAGGTATTTCAGTCAACTAATTAAATTACGCCATTATATGTTTTGTACATTTTATCGTGCAAGAAATGTTGTTATTAGTGTTGAATGAAATATAGGACATGGAGAAGATTGTACTATCCATGTCCTTTCACTAGGGAATAGACCTAAATTATTTAAATAGAAGAATCTCTAACTGAACTCCAATAATGAACAAGTGTTTCCATTCCTTTAGTAAAATTATCTAGGGGAAAGCTTTCATTTGGAGAATGCAAGCGATCATTCGGTGTACCAAAACCAAGCAGTACAATCGGCATTTGATAGATCGCATCAATCCATTCTACCACAGGAATGGAACCACCCATACGGACATAAACCGTTTCTTTACCAAAAGCTTTCGTATAGCTTTCTGCAGCTGTTTTTATTAACGAATGATCCGGATCGACTTTGTATGCTTTGGCAGACAGCGGCTCTTTTTTCACTTCTATGCGAACACCTTTAGGGGTATGCGCTTCTAGATGCTTAATCACTAAATCTTGAATGTGATCAGGTTCTTGACCTGGCACAAGTCGACACGTGATTTTCGCTGTTGCTGTAGCAGGGATAATTGTTTTTGTTCCTTCACCTTGATAGCCACTATACAATCCATTGATTTCTAACGTTGGTCGAGCCATCGTATGTTCTTTTGCCGTGTAACCTTGTTCTGAAACAGTTTCTGGAATACCTGTTGATCTGACATAGTCTTCACTCGGTACTTCTGCAATCAGTTCGCGCTCTGCTTGACTAATTGGTTCGACTTGATCATAAAAACCCTTTACTTGAACCACTTCGTTTTCGTCTTTTAACGATGCTAATACATGTGCCATCGCTATCGCTGGGTTACGAACAGCCCCACCATACATACCCGAATGTAAATCATTTACTGGTCCGTGTAGTGAGAATTCCAGACCTGTAAATCCTTTCAAACCATACAAAATAGTTGGTTGATCTTCTGCAACCATACCAGAATCGGAAATTAAAGCAAAATCAGCTTGAAACTGCTCTTTTTTCTCATTAAGTATTTCATATAAGTTTTCACTACCAATTTCTTCTTCACCTTCAATACAAACTTTTACATTAATTGGTAGTTTTCCTTCTGTTTTCATAAAAGCTTCGAATACGGCGAGATGCATGAAGACTTGGCCTTTATCATCACTTGATCCTCTAGCATATAGCCTGCCCCCTCGTTCCTCAGGTCGGAAAGGTTCACTGTCCCAGAGTTCCAACGGATCTGCTGGTTGCACGTCATAATGGCCATAGAATAAAACAGTTGGTGCATTTTCACCTGCTCCAAGCCATTCACCATATACCAGTGGATGGCCTTGTGTTGCTTGGACTTCAGCTTTATCAAACCCGATATCATTTAAGTAATCCTTAACATAAGTAGCCGCTTTTGTTACATCTTCTTTATATGTAGAATCGGTACTTACACTAGGGATAGATAAAAATTCATATAATGCATTTAATTGTTTTTTACGGTGTTTTTTTAAATAGTTTAACACTTGTTCAGTCATTCTTTTCACCCTTCACTTAAATATTTTATGTAGAAAAAGAGCAGAGAACCCCGTGCTCCACTCTTCATTATGCAAAAACAATATGCCACTGTCCTTTTTCTTTAAGCATATCAGAAGCAATTTGTTTTGCACCTTTCAAACTATGATTTGCAGCCCAGCCACACTGTATTTCATTACATGCAGGCACTTCAGTTGCAGCTAACACATCATTTAATGTTTTTTCTAATGCATCCAAAATATCCTCATAGCTATCATTATTTAAGATCTGTAGATAAAAACCTGTTTGACACCCCATTGGCCCTATATCAAGAATATTATCAATATGATTGCGAATATTCTCTGCCATTAAATGCTCAATGGAATGCAAACCTGGCATGTCCATATGTTCTTGGTTTGGCTGACAAAAACGAATGTCATATTTATATACCTTATCCCCATGTTGCCCTGTGGTAACACCAACTAATCGTACATATGGGGCTTTTACTTGTGTATGATCTAAATTAAAACTCTCCACATTCATTTGCTTTGTCATTTATCCTCCACTCCTTTGCTAGTATGTTACTCGTTTTTCTTATAAAATTAAGATAACACAATTTTCTAGTTCCTAAAAGGATTATAAATGGTAAAAGCGACTGCTAACATAAGCAGTCGCTTCATTTTTACTGTTGTGCTTGTGGGAATATCCGTTGAATCATATTTCCCATTTGATCAAAGAAGCCTTCGACAGGATCTCCGTTTGCCATATCATCAGCATAATCAGTAGTTAAGTTAACAAAATCAGGGTTTGTTGAAACATACACATAATCAATGTTATATTCCTCTGACTTTACAAGTTTTGCAATGTCTTCTTTTATCTTGTCACTCATTTTCCCCTTGTTATCTTTTACTTTTGCTGCTACATATGCGTTATTACCCATGGTTAAAACATAAGCGTTATCGATATTATCCATTTTTGATGTGATCCGTTTAGTAGCTTTTTTTGATACTTTATATTGTTCGTCTTGTTGACGATTATTTATATGGCTATATCGACCTCGACCAATATTATTGGTTGCACCACCATATTGGTCATTGTTCATTCGGTTATTATCTGCAGTTAAATCTTGATCTCGTTGATACGTACCATCATAAGTTGTACGATTATTTTGATTTGCTCGATTATAACCACCTTGCATTGGTGCTTCAATTCTACTGTCGTTTCGGACAGGTTGCAAATTATCAGGCTGATTTTGGCCAACCTCATAATTATTACCTGCCCCACAAGCAGTTAAGGTTATCAAGGCAGCTGTTGATATTGTGATTTTTTTAAAATTCAACTTTAACTCCTCCTTTATCAGAGTCAACCTTATTTTGTTTAAATGAAGGAGTTTTATACAAGTCAAAAAATCTCTTTTTTCGGATACACAAAATGTGATGCTTTTGCATATCATTTAACATATGGAAGTGATTCCAATAATGTAGTGGCTTAATTCAACGATCTTTTAGCCACAATAAACATGAACCCTTAGAAATCTTCGACGATAACTTTGTTCGTATAAACATTGAACAAGAAGGCTAACTTCCAACCAGAAACGCGAACAATGTTTACCTGCTGAGAAAAGACAAACATTCCAGTGTAATGGAATATTTTTAAAAGGGGCAATAAATTATGAACATTCCCGATTACGATAAAGCACTATACTTTACCCTTTGGGGTCAATGGGATGACTTACTCATTCTAATGGTTAGAACCCAAGATGATTTTTTATCCAAAAAAATTGAAACATTTCTACACGCTTTTCATTATAGCCATAGTGAACAACAAATCATGAGCAGTCACGATTCATTGCTTCATTATATCGATCATGCAATGAGAGACAATCCAATTGAGACCGTTGAAGTATTTTAAAGTGATCGAACCGAACTATTGTCCAAGTATTTAGCTGGCATAGTTCGGTTTTTTATGTTATCGGCTGTTAATTAAATTTATATTTACCTTTTTACATATTTTTATCCATGCACAGGTCGCCCGTTTGCAAGTTAGCTATAATATATTCAGATAAGTACAAGAAATCGTTATCCAAAATAATAAATATAGCTAAAATATATTTTCTATTTCTTTCCAAAGTTTTTTTGCTTACTCTCACTTTTTGGGCTAACAGCTTCATCGGCAACTGTTTCTTTTGCCGAACATACCATTTAAGTGAATCATCATTATAAAGCAAATAACCAATTTCCATAGCTGAGCGTCTTGCGTCTTTATGTTTTGGAGCAACCTGGATTAATTCTTGTAATGAAAATTTATATGCTAACAACTGTTCACAAAAATGATTAATTTCTTGTTTGCGATGCCATGTATCCTGTTCTAATTGAAAAGCTCTGCTCGTTGCAACTATTTCAAAAGGGCTTTCCATCTTTTCTTGATCATTAACTAAGTCATCTAGTGAAGATACCTTCGTGTGCTTACTTTGTTTGCGAATATAATCAATTGTCTTACGATGAATGATGAGTCGTGCAAACGCAAGAAAAGATTTACCCTTCTCAAGGGAATAATAATTAATTGCTTCGTAAAAAGCGAACAGACCAATACTAAATTCATCATCCTTATACGGATCGATATATCGCTTGCAGACCTCAGATGTACATTTGGCTATAAAAGGTTTATAAGCTTGAAGTAACTTATGTTGTAATGGTTTGTTTCCTGCTTGTATTTGACACACGATTGCTTCTATTGAGTCATCTTGTATAGCTATTTGTGCTTTCAAACTTAACACCACCAATATTACAGATATCTTGCAAATTATACGTCATTTGCGAAGAATATGATATTTTTCGTACAATAAATCTTACCTAAAATTAGTGTAAGATACTATCACAAACATATAACATTTCATTAAAAAAAAATATCAAAAAATAGTCGAATCGCACTATCTTTTGATATGTTTGAAAAATTAAATAGATTCTTATTTTTTGTTTTTTACATCTTCATAATATTCAATTGGTATAGCTAACCCTACTTCACCATGTGATTTATGGTTCATAGTAGCATATATAACACCAATTACTTTTCCCTCTTTATTAATTACTGGACTTCCACTGTTACCTCGATAAACAGGTGCTTGCAACATGATAACTTCTTCGTCTCTTGATTTTAGCGTTGTGTAACCAATTATTTCACCTTCATTTGCAATCCCATTAAACCGCAGTGGATTTCCAATAAAATAAATAGATTCTCCTTGCTCAAAAGTAGCTTGCTTAGCGATAGTTAAATGAGGTAAATTGGTGTCTTTTACATCTAAAATAGCTAAGTCAAGAGCAGCGTCTTCTGCCACTATTTCAGCTTGATAAAGGCCTAATTCAGGGAATGCAACTGATACTTTCTTCCCATTATCAATTACATGTTGATTCGTAATGATTAAACCATCAGATGAAATCGAAAAACCTGTCCCTTTACTTTCACCCGATTGCACCACCACAACAGCTGCTTGGTAGTTATCAATCGTAGAGTTTGTAGATAACTTCGCTGATGTCATTAAGAAATCAATTGCAGGAATAGAAAACGTTTTGGGCAAGATCGCAATAACATTAAGTGATAATACAAGTGCTATTAACCAAAAAGCCCATCTGGGGAAACGGCGTTTTTGCTTATATTCTTCTTCATTTGTTTGCTGATCATTGGTTTGATTGCGTTCTTCTTCCAAAATATCAAGCATTTCCTGTTCATCCAATTCTTCATACAAGTCAGTATCAATGATATCTCGTTTGTGTTTTTCCTCCACTACGACACCTCAAAAAATTTATAAGTACCTCTATTGTTGCTGTGTCACTCATTTACTTACAGAAAAATATTCGGATAATATCGACATATTTCCCCGGAAATAATTCGCTATCCGGAATCTATCCTCGGATTTTGTCTAGCTAACAAGATTGTACTTATTGCTGTATACATCAATAATCCTCCTTATGTTTCTCTCTAATAATAATTAAAATTGTTTTTTATTAATGATTAAAATTACTTGTTCAATACGCATACTATTTTCTTTTGTTGTAAGAACAAAAGTTAATTTATAACGTTTAATAAAACGATACAACAAAATTGCTGTGTTTTTAACCGTAAACACACGATCACCTACTCTATCTATTTTTCATATTCAACCGCCATCTTTTCTAACCATTCCTCCATGCTGTCCCATAATAAATTTCAACATATTCACCAGCTCCTTGTTTGTTTTATATTCACTTCCATTTGTAAATGGAAAGAGATACCGAAATAGTTGTCTGAAAATAAAAATAAGCGTACACATCCGAAGACGCATACGCTAATTAATACAGAATGTGGGTCACGGATTGATACGTGCCCTTTAAGACAAATGATTTTTCCATAGGAATAAACTTAAATGTCATCAAAAGAGGTCACGTCAACTATTAAATTTAGTGTGATTAACTGTCCTGAAATTTTCATTGTCGTAACCTCCCTTCCTTTATTCTATCTATTATTATAATGCTGGATAATATTTCGGTCAATGAAATTTCAAAAAATTCGCAACGATTTTTTCGGCTAAACGCTTGCTTAACTCTCCACTCTTCGTCTACCATTAGATTAGTACGAAAGGGGATGGATCATTATGTTATTAGAAGAAATACTTCAATTTAACCAAAAATTCGTAGAAGATGAAGCGTACAAGCCTTTTGAAACCGACGGGTTACCAAATAAGCGAGCTGTTATATTTACTTGTATGGACACTAGACTGATCGAATTGTTGCCAAACGCATTAAATTTGAAAAATGGTGATGTGAAAATGGTTAAGAATGCAGGTGCCATACTCACTGATAAATATGATAGTACAATGAAAAGTATTCTTATTGCGATTCACGCGCTCCAAGCAGAGGAAGTATTTGTCATTGCACATCACAATTGTGGAATGAATCATTTAGATACCGACACGTTACTTGAACGAATGAAAGTACAAGGGATCACAGATGAAGCAATTCATTCACTTGATAAGGATGCAAACGAATGGTTGAAAGGATTTGAATCTGTGGAGGATTCTGTTCGTCAATCAGTTTCCATTATTGAGGACCATCCATTATTACCAACTGATATTCCAGTTCACGGGTTAGTAATTGATCCACAAACAGGTAAATTAGATTTAGTAACAAATGGATATTCTAGTTAAGTACTAAGCTATAAAAAACCAAGCTTGTGCTCAGGGCTCTCACCTGTGCGAAGCTTGGTTTTTTTAATGCTATTTTGGAATTCTTTGATCAAAAAGAAAATAAGAAGTAATATGAAAAATAATACTATACAATGAAATAATTGCAATTACGATTCCTGCTGCACCATACGTCTCCGTAAACAAAAACCAACCCGCAATTAGTAACAATAGTACTAAACGAATATTAGCAGTTATTCCATTTAAAGGCGTAGTTAACTTCCAGACCGTCTTTGTATTCTCCTCTACCTTTTGATAGCAAACATAATGATACGGACGAATCTGGAGATAATTCGATAATGTTACAAGTTGGTCTCTTTTTTCAATTGGTTTATGACAGTACTTACATATCACTGGTTTCACTTTGTTCACCTACCATTACTTTGACGCTTTAGCATTATCTTTAATCACTTGAATCACTTGGTCTTTCGCTTCTTGGGTTTGGTATTTCCTCATATTATCTTGTACAATCGAAGCTTCATTACGAAGTTTTTGTAACGCTTGTTTTAGCGTATCACTGGATAATTCTTCTTCCTCTAATACATGGGCATACCCTTGTTTTTTAAAAGAGTTTGCATTTAAGATCTGATCTCCACGACTAGCTTGTCGCGATAAAGGGATGAGTAACATTGGCTTTTTTAATGCAAGAAACTCGAAGATAGCATTTGAACCAGCACGTGAAAGTACATAACTCGTGGCTGCTAAAACATCTGGCAATTCGTCTTGGATGTATTCAAATTGGGCATAGTTTTGCTGCTGAACAGTTGCATCTATATTGTTTTTACCACAGATATGAATGATTTCAAATTGCTCTGTTAATTCAGATAAGCTTTGGCGTACTGCTCCATTAATTCGTTGTGCACCGCCACTTCCCCCCATGATTAATAGCACAGGCTTTTTACCAGGCAAATTTGCATATGAAAGTCCATTTTGCTTATTTCCTTCTAACAACTCGGTCCGAACTACTGCACCAACCCATTCTGCTTTATCAGCTGAAACATAGTTCATTGTTTCTGGAAAAGTTGTTAAGATCTTTTTAGCAAATGGCATGGCAAGTTTATTCGCAAGACCAGGTGTTATATCTGATTCATGAACCACTGCTGGAAGACCTCGCATGCGTCCTGCAATCAATACCGGAACAGATACAAAACCACCTTTAGAAAAGATGACACTTGGCTTCACCTTCCCTAAAATGCGAAACGCTTGTGCGATTCCTGTTAATACTTTGAAAGGATCTTTGAAATTTTCTTTGGACATATATCGTCTGAGCTTACCAGTCGAAATAGCATGATATGACACATCATGTATGTTTTCAATTAAGTCTCGTTCAATGCCCGTTTTTGAGCCTATATAATCAATTTGCCAGCCTTCCTCTTGTAAAGTCGGGATAATTGCTAAATTAACCATAACATGACCAGCTGATCCCCCGCCGGTTAAAACAATTCGTTTATTAGCCATCATATATAATCCTCTCTCGTTCAAACATCTTCCATCAGATTGTAGCACAATTACATTGAATTTTGAAACAGCATTTATTTATATTCCGTCTTCTATCAGGAACGCAAATATTTTCACAAATAAGACTATGCACTGTTTTACTGTACTTTGCTTGCTAAAGCAATTTGTTTTTTGATTACCTGCTCTATTTTCTCATTGAATTCAATTGCTGGTGCAATGGCAACGTGATGGAAATTGGCTTCACCTACTATGGTTTCTATTTTTTTAGGGAACATAGTTGTATTGAAAAAGTGCGGCACTACTATGATATCTTTGTAGGAGCCGTTTTCTAAATCAGTTAAACATTGTTCTAAGCTCGGCTCTTGTGATTTTAGATAAGCTGGAAAAACGGAATTGCCATGCAGGTGCTTCTGTAGCTTCGTAATCAAGCGTTCAAACACAACTAAAGCTTTGGTATTTCTACTTCCATGCGAAATCACAATAATAGCTTTATCCTCACCTATCACTTTTGGTATTGTTGCTATTCTTTCGGTTATATCTTCAATTAAATCATCTGCGTCATTAAATGGAGGCGCATAATAGACAGTGAGTGACGGATACTGCGTTTTTTTCTCATTAATAATTGCGGGGATGTCTTGATTAACATGTATCCCAGGTAATAAAAAGATGGGAACAACAATTATTTCTGTCGCACCTTCTAATATACATTGATCAATTTTGTTCATTAACGATGGCTTCGCTTCAAGAAAAGCTATTTTTTGTATTGGAAAAGATACATTATTTATGATTGGGGTTATTTTGTTTATAAACGCTTGATTTCTCTGGTCATTTCTACTTCCGTGACCAATATAAATAATCGCTCTCAAATTAACTCACTCCATATAAAATATTCATAGCAACTATTTTAACAGGTTCGATACCATACTGTCATACAAATAAAAAACAGCCATACCGTAGTATGAACTGTTTTGCAAACTATATCGCCTCTTTTTCTGCCTTAAAAAAATGCTGTATCGCATGATAAACATCTGCTTTTTTTCGTAAAATAAAAGAATCAAAATTCGGCTCGTTAAATGCCTTAAATAACTGCATGAGTGTGGAATGCCTCTGGTAAGGATTCACTTCGATATAACCAAAATAACTTGCATGATCTAGTAACTGTTTAACCAAGTTCACACATCTTCGATTATCTGATGTTAAGTTGTCACCATCAGATACATGAAATGGATAAATATTATAACGAGCGGCATCATACTTCTGATCAATTAATTTCAATGCTTTTCGATAAGCAGATGAACAAAGCGTTCCACCACTTTCCCCTTTTGAAAAGAACGATTCTTCATCAACAATCTTCGCTTCCGTATGATGTGCGATAAACTCAATCTTTACTGTTTCATAGTTCGTTTTTAAAAAACGCGTTAACCAAAAGAAAAAACTTCGAGCTGCATATTTTTCAAATTGACCCATACTGCCACTCGTGTCCATCATAGCCAAGATAACGGCTTTAGAATCGGGGTTTTTTATTTCATTCCACGTCTTGTAGCGAAGGTCATCTGGATAAACAGGATGAAACGATGCCTCACCTTGCATTGCATTTCTACGATAGGCTTGCAAAAGTGTCCGTTTCTTATCAATGTTCCCGGCTAAGCCTTGTTTTCTAATGTCATTAAAATGGATGTCAGTTGTAATCAAATTATCTTTTTCTTTTTCTTGTAAGTTAGGTAAGGCTAGTTGTTGAAAAAGTGTTTCCTCTAATTCTTCTAAAGTAACCTCTGCTTCATAATAATCCTGACCTGGTTGGTCACCAGCACCATCACCTTTACCAGGCTGTTGCTGCGTTGGTCTTCCTTTCGCAACCGTGTCTCCTATTCTGGTTTTACCATTCCCTTGACCAGCATGCTTATTTTTTTCTTGACTATAACGGATTTTATATTCATCTAATGAACGAATGGGTATGCGAATAACATCTTTCCCTCTAGACATAATAATATTTTCTTCACTAATAAGGTCAGGGAGCTTTTGTTTTAGCACTTCTTGAATTTTATCTTGATGACGTTTTTGATCATCATAACCTTTTCGATGGATCGACCAGTCTTCCTCTGAGATGATAAAGTTATTCTCATGCATGTAAATCCCCTCCTTAACATGTAGTACACTATTATATGCCAAATCAGTTCAATTGATTAACTTTTCAGAAAAATCAATTTAATTACTATGTTTTTTAGTTCTTATTTACCAACGAAATATTACTTTGGCAATTACGTTTCGACTAATAATTCATACGGATTCTCTACAAATTGTTTTATACGGGTTAAAAAGCCCACTGCTTCCTTTCCATCAATGATACGATGATCATAAGACAAAGCTATATACATCATCGGTCGAACTGCGATCGAATCATCTGCTAAAGCAATTGGACGTTTTTGAATCGTGTGCATGCCCAAGATCGCTACTTGCGGCGTATTTATAATCGGTGTTGAAAATAATGATCCAAACACACCACCATTGGTTATTGTGAATGTTCCTCCTTGAAGATCATTTAATTCAAGCTTTTTGTTTTCCGCTTTTTCTCGTAATACCAGCATATTTTTTTCAATGGAAGCAAAGTCCAATTTATCTACCCCACGTAATACTGGTACAACCAACCCTTCATTGGTCGCTACGGCAATACCAAGATCATAATATTTTTTTAAAATGATATCATTTTCTGCTAGTTCAGCATTTAGCATTGGAAATTCTTTTAATGCAATCACAACCGCTTTAGCAAAAAAGGACATAAACCCGAGTTTCACTCCATGCTTTTGAGTAAATGCAACTTGCTTTTCTGCTCTAATCGCTGACACTTTAGACATGTCAATTTCATTAAACGTTGTAACCATCGCAGTTTGTTGCTTTGCTTCTACTAAATGATTCGCAATCGCCCGACGTCGAGCTGACATTTTGATTCGTTCTGTTAATTTGCTTGTTTCTCGTTCTTCCATAGGTGTGACTTCTTTTTCCCTTAACGATGGGGTTTTTTGGGCGTGTGCTAAGACATCAGCAGGACGGATACGCCCTAACGGATCAGCTGCCTGTATTTGACTCAAATCGATACCTAATTCTCTTGCTCTTTTTCTAGCTGCTGGTGTAGCAACAATATAGTCTTCTGCTCGCTTCGTATAATGGTATGATGATTTTTTACCAGACTCATTAGCGGGATTCACCTGTTCAGCAACTGTTGAATGATCAACAGCCTCTTCAAGTGTTGCAATAATTGTGTTCACCTTCACCTCATCACCAATAGTATATGGTAAATCTACAACTATACCACTTGCTAAGGAAGGTATTTCTATATTAATTTTGTCTGTTTCTAATTCTAAAATGGGATCATCTTTTTTAACGGAATCGCCTATTTTGACAAACATGTCATTAATGGTGCCACCAGTTATTGATTCGGCTAATTCTGGGACTGTTATCTGAATCATTTGCGCACACATCCTTTAAAAAAAGTTATTATTCTTTGCAAAAACCATATTCAGTAGTTATTATACTGGTCACATCTTTCATTGCTGTTTCTAGAATGTATTTTTGTTCCTTTAGATGAACTTTCATATTTCCTACAGCAGGAGAAGATCGATCCCCGCGTCCAACATAAAGTAGCACTACATTTTCATGTAACACACAAGCTATTTTTTCTTTCACAAAGTGCCATGCCCCCATATTTCTTGGTTCTTCTTGCAACCAAATCACTTCTGTTACATCAGGGTAATCAAGCAATAATTCTTGTAATAACGTTTTAGGGAAAGGATAGATTTGCTCAAGTCGGATGGTAGTTAGCCAATTAAACGATTGGCAGTCGTTTAATTCATCAAACTCAACCATTATTTTTCCACTTCCTATAATTAATCGAGTCACTGGTTGATTTGTTTGTTTCTGTTTGGCAATGATCGGTTGAAAATTATCATGGACGAGTGCATCTACATTGGATACTACTTGCTTATGACGCAGTAAACTTTTGGGTGTCATAATAATTAGTGGTCGTGCAGCATCGCTATTCACTAACGATGCTTGCCGCCGAAGTAAGTGAAAATAATTAGCACTTGTTGTGACATTGGCAATAATCCAATTGTTTTCAGCGGCTGTTAATAAAAAACGCTCCATCCTTGCGCTTGAGTGATCTGGTCCTTGTCCCTCGTAACCATGCGGTAGAAGTACAATCATGTTTGATTTTTCTCCCCACTTCGCTCGACCAGCTGAGATAAATTGATCAAAAATCACTTGACCAACATTAGCAAAATCACCAAATTGTGCTTCCCACATTACTAATGTCTTCGGAGCTTCAACACTATATCCATATTCAAATCCTAAAACAGCAACTTCTGATAGTGGTGTGTTATGGATAGCAAACGATGCTTTTGCTTCTGAAATGCCGTGAAGCGGACAATAGGTTTCATCTGAATTGATGTCATGCAATACTAGATGACGATGGGCAAATGTCCCTCTCTCTGTATCTTGACCTGTCAAACGAATTGGAATTCCATCACTTAACACCGTTGCAAAAGCAAGTATTTCTGCCATTGCCCAATCAACAATCTGTTGTTCATCAAAGACCTTCGCGCGTTTTTGCAGTAACCGCTCTAACTTGTTAAAACCAACAAAACGAGCTGGCCGTTTCAATAAATCATGATTGAATCTGCGTAGTTTGTCATAAGTTACATTGGTTTGAATATTGGTTAACTCATTCTTTAAGGCTCCTGGCTCAGATTGTATCCATTCTTCAAACTGATTTTCTTTCATATTTAGATAAATTTCTTGTAATTTGGTGTGGACTTCTTGTCTCCAATTCTCACAATCTGTACTAGTTATTACTTTTGCTGCTTCTAATTGCCCCCGGTAAATATCTACTACAGTGGGATGTTGATCAATCTCTTGATAGGCAAGTGGTTGCGTTGCTCTCGGTTCATCCATTTCATTGTGACCATATCTACGGTAACCAATTAAATCAATTAAAAAATCTTTATGAAATTTCTTTCGATATTGATATGCTAGCTTCATAGCGGATAAACAAGCCTCTGGATCATCTGCATTTACATGAATAATAGGAATCTCAAAGCCTTTAGCAAGATCACTAGCATAACGAGTAGATCGACTTTGTCGATAATTTGTTGTAAAGCCAATTTGATTATTGGCAATTAAATGAATCGTTCCACCAGTCTGATAGCCTTCAATCGCACTTAAATTTAACGTTTCTGCAACAACACCTTGTCCCATAAAAGCTGCGTCACCGTGAATCATAATGCTACACGCCCGTTGCCATTTTTGAGTTGGGTATCCACTTTCAAAACGAAAGTCTTGATGAGCTCTTGTAAATCCTTGGACAACTGGGTTAACGAATTCTAAATGTGATGGATTGTGTGCCAACGTAACTTTTGTAGGAGCAGGTTTACCCTCTCCAAATTGACGTTTCGCTCCAAAATGATATTTCACATCTCCTGTCCATCCATACGTGATCGAACTTGTACTTGATGGTACTAATGTTTTGTCTTGCGCATGATAAAATTCAGAAAAAAGTATGTCAAATGGTTTGCCAAGTATATGGGTAAGAACACTCAATCTTCCTCTATGTGCCATTCCAATCAATACATTTTCTGTATCATCATAAAGCGATTGTTGTACAAGATAATCGAGCATCGGTACCATGCTATCTAACCCTTCAATGGAAAAGCGTTTTTGCGCTACAAATGTTTTTGCCAAGAAATGTTCAAAACCTTCTACATCAATTAATGCCTTTAATAACTGTTGCTTTTGTTCATTGGAAAAAGTAACTTGATAGGTGTTTGATTCAATTTGTTTTTCTAACCATTTACGCTCTTTATTTTGGTTCACATGATCATATTCAAAAGCAATTGTCTTTGCATACGTTTGTGTCAATGCTTGTATGACATCCCAAGCGTTTGTCATCGAAGACGAAGGATTTCCCCAAATAATCTGCGCTGGTAATTGTTTGAGATCTTCAATTGTTAAATCATAAGTTTTTAAATCTATCAACTCATTGTGTCGATGTTTTTTTGTCCCAACTGGATAAATCGTTGCAGACAGATGTCCGAATCGGCGAATCGCATCTGCTAATTGAATCGTAGCTTTTATCTTTTTCGTGGAGTTGGTGTGATCAGATTCATTTCTTTGTGATTTGTAATTAGCTATTCCTGGCCAATTAGGTGCACCGTAAGTATTAAATATTTCTTGAATTGAGGAAGGTACTTGTTTTGGATCTTGTAAAAAAAGTAAATATTGCTCTTCCATATAGCTTCTATTCGCCTGATGAATATTACGCCAGAATCGCTTGTTTGATTCTTTTTGCGTCACTTAAATACCTCCATGTTCCAACGATGTGGTAATTTCTTTTTTCTTACTATAACCTATTCATAATAGCCTTACAATGCTAATGACCGCGAATTATTTGTAAAGATTGTGTGGATTATTCGATGTGATTTAATTGACGGGGGAACGAGGTATGTGTAACGATAAAAGGACTCACCCAATTAATGAATGAGTCTTAAATTAATTACATGGTAAAAGACATTAATAGGATAATGACGATTGGTAAGAAGATAATAAAATACCCTCTTGGATTTGCAAAGTTCAATGTAAACCCAATTCCAAATCGCTTTTCAACAAAAACAGAGGGATCATTGGGGTTAAAGTAGATCAAGCCACCTTTCCAATTTTGATCCTCATCAACATCTTCTATTTGATTGGTTTCCTCTATAATTACCTTTCCTTCTAAATCTGAATCTGCACTACCAACTTTGATAGCCAGTATTAGACTCCCTCCTAATATTAAAATAAAAAAGATTAATGGTGTTATCCAAAGCATTGAATTGCTTACTAAGTTTTCATAAAGTAAATTTAATTGCATGAAGCTAAATAACATTGTCATTAGAATATTCACAACAAGTAAAAACCAACTACTATATTTTCGTAAGTTTAATTGTCTACGTTTAGCAGAGTTAATGTTCGTAGCACTTAATTTTATTCCTGAATTTTTAGTGGCAGCATTAATTCCAAAAAACATGATTTGGATTACAAATAGCATGATTGGTAAGTTTAATACAGTCATCCAACTTTTGGTCGTAAAATCGTCTGGCTGTCCGTTTGGTCCCCAATGAGTAGGAACTTGATTAGGTAATTGATCAAAAACATGAATGGTTAAACCTACAATCGAGATCGTAAGAATGACTGGGATAAAATGAACGACGGAAGGCAGCATTTCATCTTTTAAACGAACCGATAAATCGGCTACTCGAACTTGTTTTACTCCTTCAAACCAGTGTTGCGACTTTTTTACCTTAGTCGTTTTATAATGAAAATAAAAATAAAGCGAAAGGCTAGCAAGAATGAGTACAAAAGGTAAGACGACACCCGATAGAACAAGTTTCGTTTCAGTAATTGAGCCTTGTTTTAATATAAAAAAACGAAGTAACACAATTAATGCGATGAAACATGTAGATATTGCATATCTTCGTTTAAACTGTTTCACCTTTGGATGGTTAGTCTGTTCATAAGGAATGGCAACTCCAAAAACAACTGTACGTTTTACTAAAAAGGGGGCGGCTATTTGAATCAAACTTATAAATAAAATGGTAATGAATAATATGGTAAATTCCATTTCATTCAACCTCCTTGATATTTTTCATTATTTTAGAAACCAAATCATGCAACTTTATTTCATTTATTCCATGTACAAGTGCCTCTGTAACAAGTGGTTTCAATTCGTTGCTTAAGGATTCAAGACGTTCTTCAGAAATATTTTCTTTGTTGTTTGCGATGATAACAGCCCCTTTTTTAGGAACTATTTCAATTATCTCCTTGGAAACAAGTTCATGATAACTTTTGTTTACTGTATGCATGTTCACACCAAGATCCGCAGCCAAAGCTCGAACCGAAGGCAATGTGTCACCTGTCGATAATTCTCCTCTAGCAATCGCTTCCATCACTTGATTACGAAGCTGTATATAGATAGGTATCGACGAAGTTGGTTCAACCGTTAACATTTTCAATCACCTCATTCACCACATTTGTTCTATAAACAGTATAACAGAACTGTTCTATATTGTATAGAACAAAAGTATTAAAAACTAATTTCACACCAAAATCCCGTATCTATACGTACGATACGGGATTAAAAACACATGTATAGTTAAAAAACATTTTCCTAGCGATTTAATAGACTACCTACATAACGCAAAAGTTCATTGGCGGAAGTTGAATTATAACCATATTCATCAATTAACGTAGCAACAACTTCATTCATTTTCTTTAATTGCTGTTCATCTGGTGTTTTTGAAGATGTTGTTATTTTAACGACATCTTTTAAATCAGCAAATAATTTCTTTTGGATTGCTTCGCGTAATCGTTCATGGGATTGATAATCAAATTTTTTCCCCTTGCGTGCATAAGCCGAAATACGGATAAGGATTTCTTCTCTAAATGCCTTTTTTGCGTTTTCCGAAATACCGATTTGTTCTTCAATCGAGCGCATCAACTTTTCATCTGGTTGCATATCTTCGCCTGTTAATGGATCTTGGAGTTTGGTTTGATGGCAAAAAGCTTCAACATTATCCAAATAATTATCCATCAAGGTTTTGGCTGATTCTTCATACGAATATACAAATGCTTTTTGGACTTCTTTTTTCGCTAATTCATCATATTGTTTGCGCGCAATCGAAATGAAGTTCAAGTATTTTTCTTTCTGGTCTTTTGAAATGGATGGGTGTGCGTCAAGACCATCCTTTAATGAACGCAACACATCAAGCGCGTTGATTGCTGTCATCTCTTTTTTAATAATCGTAGAAGAAATACGATTAATGACATACCTTGGATCAATACCATCCATGCCTTCGTTAGAAAATTCTCTTTTCAAAGCTGGTAAATCAGCATCGCTAAAACCTTCGACTGTTTGCCCATCATAGAGATATAATTTTTTCAATAAGCTAATATTTCCTTGTTCTGATTCTTTTAATCGCGTTAATATCGTAAAAATTGCTGCTATATAGAGCGTATGTGGCGCAATATGCACATCACTAATATCACTTTCATCAATCATTTTTTGATAAATTTTTTCTTCAGCACTCAATTTTAAATTATATGGAATCGGCATGACGATCATACGCGAATGTAATGCTTCATTCTTCTTGTTTGCAATAAAAGATCGATATTCAGATTCATTCGTGTGCGCGACAATTAGTTCATCTGCTGAAATTAACGCAAATCGCCCTGCTTTAAAATTACCTTCTTGGGCAAGTGACAACAGATGCCATAGAAATTTTTCATCACTTTTCAGCATTTCTTGAAATTCCATTAATCCTCGGTTTGCTTTATTCAGTTCGCCGTCGAATCGATAAGCGCGTGGATCTGATTCGGAACCGTACTCTGCTAATGTAGAAAAATCAATTGATCCTGTTAAATCAGCAATATCTTGTGACTTTGGATCTGATGGACTAAACGTTCCAATTCCTGTTCGTTTGTCTTCAGAGAAAAAGATACGTTCAATCATAACATCTTCAATTTTTCCGCCATATTCTTTTTCTAAACGCATGGTATTGAGTGGTGAAAGATGTCCTTCGATACGAATTCCATACTTATCTTCAAATTCTTCTCGAAACTCATGCGGAATTAAATGCAATGGATCTTCGTGCATCGGGCATCCTTGAATCGCATAGACAGCACCTTCATCTGTATAGGTATACGTTTCCAGCCCTCTTTTTAATAAAGTAACGATTGTTGATTTACCGCCACTAACTGGGCCCATTAATAACAAAATACGTTTTCTTACATCTAATCGTTTTGCTGCAGGATGAAAATATTCTTCTACTAAACGCTCTAACGCTTCCTCTAAACCAAATATTTGATCTTGAAAAAAGTTATATTTTTTCAATTCTTCTGATTCCTCGATCCCATGGTATTGAATCATCTGATAGATTCGTGAATGAGCAGACTGCGCTAAGTATGGCCGCTCCTTTAGCAGTTCCAAATAATCAGCTAGGGTTCCTTCCCATTTCAATTTTTCTTGTTTTTCGCGATACGCCTTTACTTTTCCTAATATATCCATTAAGTTGCCTCCCTAATTCTTTAGAATAAGCTACTTCTATTTTTATGAGGGATGTCTCCATAAAATGATATAACTGCGATTATGGGCTTAACTTGATGGCGTGTGTTCAAACATTTTATATTATTTTAATTGAAACTTATTATCAATTCTCCTTGACATATGTAATAATATCCATATAATTTTCCTTAAGGAAACTTTTTTAGTTATAGGTAACTAAGTTAGTTAAACGACATTAAAATTGATAGGGGGAAATTAAGCGTGTTAAAGAAAGTTTTTTTCAGTTTATTAAGCATTGTATTTTTAGTTAGTTTGGTGGCATGCGGTAGCAATTCTACAAATGGTGAAGGTACTAGTGAAAGCAGTGAATCAATTAAAGTAGCTACTACCATCGCTCAAATACAAGATATTGTGAAAAACGTAGGGGGAGAAAACGTAGAAGTGAGTAGCTTAATGGGACCTGGAACTGATCCACACACCTATAATGCAGTGCAAGGAGATATTGAAAAACTAAACAACGCAGATGTTATCTTTTACAACGGTTTACATCTTGAAGGTCAAATGGGAGAAATCTTTGAAAAAATGAAAGAACAAAAACCGACGATAGCGGTAGGAGAGAATATTCCTGAAAATCAATTATTAAGTGATCCTGAAGATCCTTCCATTCACGATCCACACGTTTGGTTCAGTGTTGAAAATTGGAAGTACGCCGTTGAAGCCGTTCGAGATGAACTTATTGATTTAGATAAAGCAAACGAAGAAAGTTATACAGAAAATGCGAATGCGTACTTAAATGCGTTAACAGAATTAGAAGGTTATATCAAAGAAAAAGCAGCAGAAATTCCAGAAGAAAGTAGAGTGCTGGTGACCGCTCATGACGCCTTTAACTATTTCGGTGAAGAATATGGATTTGATGTTGTTGGGCTTCAAGGTATAAGTACAGAATCTGATTTTAGTGTTAGTGATGTACAAAAAATTGTCGATACACTTGTGGATCGCGACATCAAAGGTGTTTTCGTTGAAAGTAGTGTCAATGAACGCTCGATTAACGCAGTAGTAGAAGGCGCGAAAGAAGCAGGACATGAGGTTTCTATCGGTGGTGAATTGTATTCCGATGCTATGGGAGAAGCAGGAACAGAAGAAGGCACGTATGTAGGGATGTTTAAGCATAATATTGATACCATCGTTGATGCGTTAAAATAACGTGAATTTTTGCGTAGAGAAGGCACAGTCTGTCCTTTCCCTACATTTATTATACTAGTATGAAAATGGAGGAAACATAATATGAACGCCATTACTGTGCAACAATTAACAGTAGTTTATGATAAACAACCCGCACTTGAAGATGTCTCATTCCATGTACCAAAAGGATCACTCACTGGTATTCTTGGACCGAATGGTGCGGGTAAATCCACCTTGATTAAAGCAATGCTTCATCTTATTCCCAGAAAATTTGGACATGTGAATGTCTTTGGCAAACCCTATACCGAACAAAAACATCTAATTGGGTATGTACCACAACGACGTGAGGTAGATTGGGATTTCCCTACAAATGCACTTGATGTTGTATTAATGGGAAGATATCGACAAATAGGTTTCTTTAAACGAGCTAAAAAAGAAGAAATTAGTTGGGCGAAACAATGTTTAGAAAAAGTTGGTATGCTTGCTTATGCCAACCGACAGATTAGTCAGCTTTCAGGGGGGCAGCAGCAACGCGTTTTCCTTGCACGTGCGTTAGCGCAAAATGCAAGTATCTATTTTATGGATGAGCCATTTGCTGGCGTAGATGCGCAAACAGAAAAAGCGATTATTCAGTTGATGAAAGAATGGAAAAAAGAAGGGAAAACCGTGCTTGTTGTCCATCATGATTTACAAACAGTGGAAGATTATTTTGACCACGTCCTGTTGCTAAACAAGAAGCCAATTCAATATGGAGAGACGCAGCGCGTGTTTAATTTAAATAATTTGGAACAGACTTACGGTGGGAAAATTTCCTTTCTTGAAAAATCACCAGTTTTGATTCAAGGAGGTGAATAAGGTGCTAGATTTCTATCAATCTTTTTTATCTAGCGCCAATGTCCGTTGGGTATTAATCGGTAGTTTAATACTCGGTTTTGCAAGCGGAATGATTGGAAGTTTTGTATTACTAAAAAAACAAAGCTTGATTAGTGATGCAATGTCACACGCTGCGCTTCCGGGTGTTTGTATTGGTTTTATGATTTTCCAAGAAAAATCGTTACCTATTCTTTTGGTTGGTGCTGCTGTTACAAGTTTAATTGCAACACATGCGATTCAAGTAATTGTTAATCATTCGAAGATTAAATCAGACGCTGCTATTGGAATTGTCATTTCAGTTTTCTTTGGATTTGGTATTGTATTATTGACATATATCCAACAAAACTTCACGAGTGACCAGGCTGGACTAGATGCATTTATTTTTGGTCAAGCCGCCTCATTGGTTCGAAGTGATGTACAATTAGTTGCTATCAGTTCACTTATTCTTGTTCTTATCACAACAATCTGCTTCAAAGCATTTAAGATTAGTATTTTTGATCCTTCCTTCGCCAAGAACATCGGTATTCATGTGCGTTTTTTCAATGGTTTATTGTTAGCGTTAGTCGTTGGGATTGTTGTAATAGGCATCCAAATGGTAGGTGTGGTTTTGATTGCAGCATTATTAATTACGCCTGCTTTAGCAGCAAGATATTGGACGGATAACCTGACTGTCATGGCCTGGTTAGCTGGTGTATTTGGTAGTATTTCTGGCTTGATCGGTGCTATTACTAGCACTTTATTTAGTAATTTACCAACAGGACCAATGATAGTATTAAGCGCGTCTGTAATATTCTTTATTAGTTTACTAATCGGACAGCGTAAAGGATTATTTTTAAGGGCGGTGAAAGTCAGATGATGTACACGTTTTGGATTATTCTCACGGGCTGTCTCGTTGGATTAACTTGTGGAATAGCTGGATCTTTACTAGTCCTACGTAAAATGTCTATGATTGCGGATGCCATCAGCCATACCGTATTGTTGGGGATTGTAGGTGCTTTTTTTGTTAGCCATTCATTAAATGGTGTACCAATGTTAATTGGTGCATCGGTGGTTGGTTTATTAACTGCTTATCTTGTAGAAGTACTGAATAAATCAGGGGTGCAATCAGATGCTGCAATTGGCGTTGTCTTCACTTCTTTATTCGCATTAGGTGTTATCTTAATTTCTCTCATTGGCGACCAGGTTCATTTAGACACCAATCATGCGTTGATGGGCGAAATTGCCTTTGTACCATGGGATACAATGATGATAAAAGGGCAATCTTATGGCCCTCAAGCTGTGTGGATGCTCGGTTTTGCTTTGATCGCTAACGTACTACTTATCACGTTATTCTATAAGCAAATCAAAATGTCTACATTTGATCCACAGTTCGCTACATTAGTTGGTGTACCGTTAACTTTTATTCATTACTTACTAATGACAATGGTGTCATTTTCAACAGTAGCCTCATTTAACAGTGTGGGAGCAATTTTAGTAGTTGCTATGCTTATTGTACCTGGTGCCACTGCTTATTTACTATCGGAGCGATTTTTACACGTTATCCTTTTAAGTGGTGTAATTGGTGTAATAGCCGCTTTGCTGGGCTATGGTTTTTCTATATTATTAAATGTTTCCATTGCTGGATCGATGGCAACGATGACAGGTTTATTGTTTTTACTTGCTTTTCTATTTAATCCAAAAAACGGGTTAATAATTAAAAAGTTAAGTACGCATTATTAAGAGGCAAAAGTCAATCAAAAATAGGCATGGAATTGGTGCTTACCCTCAAAAGTTAGTTTTCTATTCTAAACTTTCGGGGGCGGTAGCATCATTCTCTAGCCTATTTTTAATGCATATTTGGAAATCTTTGTTGTTTTAATACATCATAAGCAATGATTGCAGCTGTGTTGGATAAATTCAGGGAACGAACTTTATCATTCTGTGCCATTTGAATTCGCAAGCACCTGTCTTCTTTCCCCACTAAAAGCGGCTTTGGAATACCATTGGTTTCTCTGCCAAAAACAAAAAACAATTCTTGCTTTGCATCACTGAAATCAAAATCACTGTAATATTTGGAACCAAAATTTTCAATATAATAAAATTCACCAGCTGGATTAGCTTCATACAATTCTGCTAATGAATCATGGTAAAGGATGTTAACATCATGCCAATAGTCTAAGCCCGCTCGACGAAGCATTTTATCATCTGTTGAGAACCCCAGTGGGTGAATGAGATGTAATGTTGCGTTCGTTGCTAAACACGTTCGTGCAATGTTGCCTGTATTTGCTGGAATTTCAGGTTGATATAGTACAATATGTAAACCCACTTTTTTCACCTCTAAAACAATAATAACTAAATTATTATAGCATACTTTCTAACTTATTGTTGAGAAGTTTGATCAGTTCACGCCAATTTGAAAAAACTTATACTGACATTCAGGTGTCCAAGCATAAGAGTCCTCGTAACTCCAATAACGATGACGACTGTTATTGGTATGAGCATTCACTAATGGCATCCCTTCTTGATCTTTCATCACAACAATAGTATTGTGATTCCATTTTCCATCCCCCTCAAAGTCATAGCAAATGACATCTCCAGGTAAGAGTTGGTTTGCGCTGTCCACTTCTTTTCCTTTTAATCCTTGCGGCGAACCACTAAGATACCAGCGTAAGGAATGAGCAACTGCCCAGCTATAAGACCAATTGTTATCGCGATACCACCAACCTTTTGCTCGGTCTGGATAGCCACGCATGGGAGCCCCACCAGCATGCAACGCTTGTGAAACAAAGTTCGTACAATCAACATCAAACTGCTTATACGCTGGATTATAATCATCCCACCAGCGCTCTGCATAATTTACTGCCGCTCTTCTGTCATAGTTGAAACGTTGGTTTGAGAAGCGATCGTTTTTGGCAATGGATCTTTGTTCTATTTGCTTAGGTTCATTAGAAATAGGAGTCGTTACTAGTTTGTCTTCGATCAATTTTCCTTTGTAAAATATTGCTTGATGTTCACATAATTGTTCTTCATGATAAAAAAAGTGCGCTTGCCGAACTAGAAACGTTACACGAAGTAAGTAGTTTACTCTTACTTCGTGACGTTCTAGTCGCAAGCGACCAATAATTGCTCCAGTACCAGATATATGTGGTATATGATTCCCTCTCTGGCTATGGATTTGTTTTTTATATTGAACCCAATTATCCACTTTATTATCTTTATTAGTTGGATCCAGTTGTATTTCCCAGTATTTTGTAAGTTCGTTTGCTAACGTCATCATCATTCCCCCTTCTATTCATACTTATGCGCAAATAGCAGGGAACATGTAGTTAGGTTACTTGGGTATAATAAGCTAAACCTTTTTCCATTTCATGCAATACTTGTTCATCTTGTTCGTTTGTTTGGGCTTGTTTTATTGCTGCTAAACCATCTTCTGTTCCTATTTTACCAATCGCCCATGCAGCAGTTCCTCGTATTACTGGTCGTGGGTCTTCCTTCATCAAACGAATAAGCTCTGGTATCGCTGTTGTTTCTTTATAATGTGCTAAAGCAATAATAGCGTTTCGTTGAATTGGTTTTTTCCCTCGCCAAGAACCTGCCATAGAACCAAATCTTTCCTTGAACTCTCGATTAGATATCGAAAGAAGTGGAAGGAGTTCTGGCTTGACTAGGTCGGGTTCTGGTTCCAGTTCAGGATGTAAATGCGTATCGACTTGTTTATTTTTCGGACAAACGACTTGGCAAGTATCAAAGCCATATAATTGATTCCCCATAATTTCACGATACTTGTCTGGTAAAAATCCTTTCGTTTGCGTGACAAAAGCAATACAATTTTGAGCATTCAATCGACCTGGTTCTACTAATGCCCCCGTGGGACAAGCATCAAGACATTTGGTACAATCTCCACATCCATCATCTACTGGTTCATCTGGGGGGAATGGAATATTGGTAATCATTTCTCCCAAATAAACATAGGAACCAAATTCTGGCGTAATAATCATGGTATTTTTCCCACTAAAACCAATACCCGCTCGTTCAGCAACCGCCCGATCGGAAAGTTCACCTGTATCTACCATGGACCGAGACTCAAAACCAGCAATTTTTGAAGCAATAAAAGTACTTAATTGCTCCAGCTTTCCATTTAGCACATGATGATAATCCAATCCCCAAGAAGCACGACAAAAATTGCCCCGGCGGGAACCTTTCTTATTCTTTGGCGGATTTTTCATTCGAGAAGGATAGGCAACTGCAATCGCAATAATCGACTGTGCATCCGACAAATGCAGGGTTGGTTCTGTCCGCTCTTCAATGGTACCTTTTTCAAATCCAGATTGGTAGCCAGAATCTTGTTGTAATTTCAATCGCGATTTCATTTCAGCAAACTCATTCGCTGCTGCAAAACCAATCTTATCAATACCAATTGATTTACCGTACGCGATAATTTCCTCTTTCAATGTTTCATATGCCATAACTTAACCACCTTATTTTACTTTCGCAGTACGAATTCGATTCAATGCTGCAGCAATTTCAAAGCGACGTGGTCGAGCCAAATCTCCTGGATGCTGCTTTGGAAAAGGCGCAAAAGCTGCAAGTCCAGCTTGATCCATTTTCCTTTCTATATCATCTAACAGTTCAGTCAATGTTTTTCCTTGTTTTAATAGTCCTTGTTTATCCACGTAACGAATAATAGCAGCAATCATCGACGTTTGTGACGTATCCACCAATTGTTCCACATACATTAAGTCAAGATCGTTCTTACCGATGATAATCGTAGTTAAACCTTTTGCTTGGATTTTTGATTTTTTACCTTGTTGTGCTTGGATTGTATTTGGTAAGAATATACGATTGGACACCTCACCAAATGCATCTAATCCTTCTGATTGTCTTGTGATTGGATATTTTCCAGCAATGTCTTTCGCTCGACTGGTTACGTTATAAACATGGTAATGGTCGAGCATAATTACTTGATCAGCTACATCGAAATAATCACCTGATCCACCCATAACAAAAATAGTTGAAATAGCTAATTGCTCTTTCATTTGTTTTATTTTATCAATAAATGGTGTGATTGGTTCTTTGTCTTTATTGACTAAAGCTTGCATCCGTTGATCTCGAATCATAAAATTGGTTGCACTAGTATCTTCGTCAATAAGCAATGTGTTCGCACCAGCTTCAATTGCTTCCATAACATTTGCTGCTTGGGACGTACTTCCACTAGCATTATCAGTTGAAAAATGCTTGGTTTTTTGACCTTGAGGCAAGTCATTGATAAATGGAGAGATATTAACGCCAGTTACTTTTCTACCATCTTCCGCTCGTACTTTGACAGCCGCCGGATCAGTTAAAACAAATTCTCGACCATCACCCTCTATGTGATGATAGACACCACGCTCAATTGCAGCTAGTAATGTACTTTTCCCATGGTAACCGCCACCAACAATTAAGGTAATTCCCTTTGAAATCGCCATACCTGTAATCGGTTGCTCACGATGCGGCAATTGAATCGACACTTTATTTTGCACTGGACTTTCAAAGGCAATAGCGTCTTTTAGTGGTCGATTACTAATACCACTCGTTCTCGGCAGAATAGAACCATCAGCGACAAAACTAATCCATCCATTTGCTTTCATTTCTTTACGGATAGCTTGATGCTGGTCAGCAAGTTGGACTACTCGTTCAATCGCTTTATCGGTTACAGCAAATATCGAATCAGTTAGAATAGCTGGGATCGCATCAAAAAATAGCGACTCCGCGCCCTTGCCATTAATTTTTCTTCCGAATGCAGGTAAACCGATAGATAGGCAAATGGTAACATGCGCTTCATCTATTTGTACTGCTGTGCGATCTAGAATTTCTTGTCCGGGTGCATCTATTTTGATAATGCCACTTTTTCCTGAACCTTTGGCTTCGGCACTATTTTTATTAATCGCTTTTGCAACATATCGGGCAATCCAATCTTCCGCATATATTTTCCTGTTGGCCTCCAGTTTCCATTCCGGATAAATCGTTCGATATTCATTTGGAATAACAATGCGGATTTTAGAAGGAGAAGCAAATGGATCACCTTGTACATAATCCACATGGACTTCATAACGATGAAAAGAATATTTTCCTTGTATTTCCTTGTAAGCCTTGTACCCTTTTCCATTTATATTTCTTAATTTATTTTGTAATTTTTTCACTTTATAACACCTCTACCTAATAGCATACAATCTTAACTGTACCTCTTTCAAGCAAATCGGTAAAGCTGATTTGCAACATGAAAAAACGCAATACTTCGTTGCTATCAACGAAATACTGCGTTGTGACATATGTATGGAGCGGGTGAAGGGAATCGAACCCTCGACATCAGCTTGGAAGGCTGAGGTTTTACCACTAAACTACACCCGCATGGTAAGATAATTTATGTACTCAATTTAATTACGCGCTTCCATGTCCCTGCATCTTCTCGTATGAATCAATGGAGCGAATGCTTCGGGACAACTCGATGATTACTCGCTCGTGGCTGAGGTTTTACCACTAAACTACACCCGCATGGTAAGATAATTTTTGAATCGATGTATAAAATTATAACAACTTTCTACAAACCTTGCAACACCAAATTACAAAATTAATAGATAACTCTAACATAAAGGTATCATATATATTATACTGTACTATACGAAACATAGATGATGCACAAAAAATCAAAATAAGTGGGAGGCGATTGAGATGAAAAAAATAATTATTGTTGGAAGTGGGGGTGCAGGTAAATCAACATTAGCTCAACAATTAGGAGACAAATTACATATACCTGTACATCATTTAGATAGTTATTTTTGGAAACCGAATTGGGTATCCATTAGTAGAGAAGAATTAGTTGATATTCAACTTGGACTAATGCAACAAGATAGTTGGATTGTTGATGGAAATTATTCAGGTACCTTGGATCTTCGTTTAAAACAAGCAGATACAGTTATTTTTTTAAATTATCCTACTTGGAGATGCCTTTATGGGATTGTAAAGAGAAGAATACAATATCATAACAAAACAAGGCCGGATATGGGTGAAGGTTGCACTGAAAAACTTGATATGGAATTTTTTAAGTGGGTTGCTCGCTTTCAAAAAGACAAAGCCCCTAAGCTAAAAAGAAAAATCAAAGCCGCCTCACATATTAACTACATTGAATTAAATAGCCCAAAGCAAACACACAACTTTTTACAACATGTTTAGCTCCTTCATATACGGGTAGCGTGGTTATAAGAAAGGTGGCTAAATATGATTTGGACAATTATAGGTATTCTACTATTAGCTTGGTTAATTGGCTTTGTTGTGGATGTTGCTGGTGGATTAATCCACATTCTGTTAATTATTGCATTAGTTGTGTTTATCGCAAAAATGCTCAGGAGATGATTGCCTTAACAGAATGGCAGTTCATGTAAACAAATAATAATTATAAATATGTTCAAATAAGAAGAGAACTATAATAAAATGTACTTATTATAGTTCTCTCTTAGTAATTAGGACGCTTAACAAACTGAGTTCATCCGACCGGTTTGTAATAAAAGATAATTTTTAAAGGAATTGAATTGCTATTATTTCATTTTGATTTTATCGTATGTTTCTAACCATGTTTTTGCCATTAACATATTACCAGCGCTATTCATATGTACACCATCAATGGTTAATTGTTCTGTTGCCTCTGAATTCAAATAATTTAAAAAAGCTGTATGAGTTGGTACTATCACTAAATTAAACTCACTACCCAATCGGTGAATCGCATCTACATAAGCTTTTAATAATTGGTTTCCTTCAGATGCAACTGTTTCTTCAATAATTGTTGGTTCCATGAGAATAATCTCACTATTTGTAAACGCTATCGTTTTTTCTAACAATTCTCGATAAATGGATTCAAACCGCTCTGGATAAACTTGTTCCATATCAACATTATCTAATTGTTGCCAAACATCATTTATTCCAATAGAAACTGATAAAATATCTGGTTTAAGTGCCAGTACATCTTGATCCCAACGCTCTTGTAAGTTAACAACACGGTCCCCACCAACACCTTTATTTATTATCTCAGGTGTTTGATTCGGATTAGAAACTAACCAATAATCGTGAATTAGATTTACATAGCCTGTTCCTAACGGTTCCGAATCTGTTCTTCCCCATTCCGTTATACTATCACCAATAAAAACAATTCGTTTATTCTGCATATAATTTCTCCTCCATTACAAATTTCTATATCCTTATTATGGCACTTTGATTACAAAAAAACTATGTATAAACTAGATGAATGTCGCTTCACTATTCTTGTTTTACCATTTTTATGTTGAATAAACATAAAAAACTCCTGTGACTAACGTTTAGCTACAGGGGTTAATTAGTTGTTTCATGTATTTCGATCACAGCACTGTTTTTGCCATTATTCTTTGCTTTATATAATGCTTCATCGACTTGTTTCATTAAATAATTAGTTGAAAATCCCTTGCCATCTGAGAGAATGACGCCAATACTAGCTGTAATGGTGAGATGATAGGGCTCAATAATCCAAGGGTTTTGCAATTGTGCTTTGATTCTATTAAGAACTGTTTCTACATTTGCTTTTGTTTCGATAGTTGGAAGTAGTATAATGAATTCATCTCCACCCAACCTTGCAACTGTATCCATTTCGCGGACTGATTGTTCTAACCTTTTACCAAGTTCTTGCATCACTGCATCCCCAACATCATGGCCTTTTTGGTCATTGATTTGTTTAAAATCATCTAAGTCTAGCATTGCAATCGCAAAACGATTTTGATTACGCTCATTAGTTGCCATTGTTTGCATTAATCGATCTTGAAACAAGCGACGATTCGGTAATCCAGTTAATGAATCATGATAAGCTAGTGTTTTTAAGCGTGCTTCATATCGTTTCCGATCGGTAATATCTCTTCCTACTACCACAAGGTGTTTGAACTCATGGTCTGTTGTAAAAACTGGTTGACCATTTATCTCAAACCATAACCATTCATTCAAGCGATTATAAATTCGACATTCTATTGTAAACGATAACTGGTGCGTTACCGCTTGCTTTATTTTTTCTTCTACTGCTGCTTGATCTTCTTTATTGATAAAATTGGTTATCGGGTGACTTTCAAAATAGTATACAGGGTAGCCCAGAATGTAGGCATAAGATGGGGATGCATAGACTATTTTTCCATTGCTATCTAATAACGATATTAAATCATACGAATTCTCAGCAATTAGGCGAAATCGTTGTTCACTTTTTATCAGTGCCTCTTTTGCCTTGTGTTCTTTTGTCATATCTTTGATAATAGCATAAACACCGTGTATTGTATTGTGCACCTTTATTGGAACAAATTTAAATTGTAAATGTATTTCAACATTTGTTGTCGTTAATATTGGTGTTTCCACATAAGTCGTTTTTCCATCTCTCGCTTGTAAAAAACTCTCGCTAACTTTGGTTTGATCGGGATTATGTATGAGCGACAATAAAGCGATTGTTTTTTTATCTAAATGTATACGAAATAATTGTTCAAACACATTATTTCCATTTGTTATATTACCGTCCAAATCTAAGTAAATGATTGCATCCGGGTTTTGATCAAATAATGCCTTATATCTTTGTCTACTAAAACGTAATTTCTCTTGTGATATTTTCTTTTCATATTCCGCTTCTTTTAAAGTAGTAATATCACGCGTCAGAGCAACTACTTGTTTCACTTTACCATCGACGATAATAGGGGTTAATGTGGTTTCACTCACTTTATCTCCAGCGTGTCGCGCATGAAAAGAATCTTCATAAGTAATTGGTTGTTTTAGCATTACTACTTTTCGATATTTTTCATGCAATACGTTAAGCAGAGCACCGCTATTAACCTCCGCTAGTTCTTTACCAATGATATCATCGGTGTAGCCAGTTATCTTTTTTGTTTTTTCATTAATGAATTCATAATAAAAATAACGTTGATCAGAACTCACACACATGACAAACACCATATCTTGAATCCCATTATAAACGGAGAGATAATTTAACTGATTATCATTCAACCATGCTTTCCCCCTTTTATCAAAAGTATAAATTACCCAAAACTATTATACCATATTTCCAATTAAACAATTCTACATATTACATTATAATCCCAGCTCTTGATATTATCACTCAAAAAAAGCTTCGGAATTCCGAAGCTTTTTCACTATTATTTTGCAGTTTTGTTGTATATAACTTTTACAATTTCCATCATAATGACTGCCGCTACAGCTAAGCCGGTTGCTATAAGCCATTGATTCCAACCAAATGCAGCTGGTATCGAGAAAACACCTCTTGTAAATGGTAAAATGGTAATAGTGTAGAGCGCAAAACATACAAGTACAGCTCCAAGTACATATTTATTTGTTAATAACCCTACACCAAATAGCGTTTGTGTATTTGAACGAGCTGCAAAAGTTTGCAATGTACGAGATAGAATTAAGGTTGTGAATGCCATTGCCACACCCATTTCAGTTGAGTGCTGTAAACCAATAAAATGGGAAATGATAACAGCAATACCGATCATGCTTCCTCTTGTTATCACGGCACGCATGGTTCCTCCTGAGAAAATACCTTCGTTAACATTACGTGGTTTACGACGCATCACTTCTGGTTCTGATTTTTCCATTCCTAATGCAATAGCTGGCAATGAATCATTGACCAGGTTAATGAATAATAGTTGTAGCGCTGTAAATGGGTTTGCCCATCCGAACACAACTGCAAAAAGAATGGATATTATCGCTCCTAGGTTTCCTGCGAACAAATAACCAATTGCCTTTTTAATATTATCGAATACCGTTCGTCCAACACCGACTGCATTAACAATTGAAACAAAGTTATCATCGGTTAAAATCATTGCAGCAGAATCTTTCGCTACGTCTGTACCGCTTCCCATAGCAATTCCGATATCTGCTTGTTTCAATGCAGGTGCATCATTGACACCATCACCAGTCATTGCTGAAATTTGGTCTTTTCGCTGCCAAGCACGAACAATTCGAATTTTATTTTCTGGTGATACGCGTGCATAAACAGTAATATGCTCTAATTTTTCATCTAATTCCTCATCTGAAATAGCATCTAATTCTTGACCAGTCAATGCAATATCGTCTTCTTCCATTAAGCCAATTTGACGTCCAATTGCTTGTGCAGTCGTTTTGTGATCTCCAGTAATCATTACAGTTTTTATGCCAGCACCTTTTGTTTGCTCAATGGAACCATACACCGCTTCACGTGGTGGATCCATCATTGCTGTTAAACCGACTAAGACTAAATCATTCTCATCTTCGTATTGTAATGCTTCTTTATTATTATCAAATTTTTTATAACCATAGGCTAATACGCGTAAAGCTTGATTTGAGTAATCTTCATTCGCTTCATGTAGTTTATCAATCCATCCCTGTGTTAAAGCTTGCTCTTCCCCGTTCACAAGAATATAGCTAGCCCGCTTAAACATGACATCAGGTCCACCTTTTGTCAGCATCATTTTTTCACCATTAAGGGTATGCATCGTGGACATTAATTTACGATCAGAGTCAAAAGGTAACTCCGCTTCACGTTTATGTTTGTCACGTAGTTCTAAGTAATCTTGATTATTATCATTTGAAAAGTTAATTAACGCAACTTCGGTGGGATCTCCCACTTCTTGTCCATCATTGTTGATATAGGAATCGTTACACAACACTGCAATATCAACTAGCAGACGTTCAGACTGATTCCAGTTCTCTGGACTTTCAGCAAGGTGTTCTTGTTCACCTTCGGGTATAAAGTAATCCGTCACTGTCATTTTATTTTGCGTTAATGTACCTGTTTTGTCTGTACAGATAACACTTGTTGATCCTAATGTCTCCACGGCTGGAAGCTTACGTATAATCGCGTGTTGTTTTGCCATTTTGTTGGTACCAACGGATAATACAATTGTAACAATAGACTGTAGTGCTTCTGGTATCGCTGCTACTGCTACTGCTACCGCAAACATCAAAGCATTAAGAATTTCAGTGGCAAGATCTGCAGTATTATCTCCTAACCAAATTCGAGCAGCTTGAACCACAAAAATCACAATAGATAAAATTAAAATTCCAATACCAAGTTTTTTACTAAAAGCATCTAATTTTCGTTGTAGCGGGGTTTGCTTGTTTTCAGCTGTTGAAAGCAAGTTAGCAATTTTACCAATCTCTGTTTGCTCTCCTGTCCCTGTAACGACGAATGTTCCACGGCCATACACAACTAAGGAACTACTAAATACCATATTGGTTCGATCACCTAAAGCTGCCTCCTCGTCAATCGGGTGAATTTGTTTGTCAACAGCTTCTGATTCTCCTGTTAATTGTCCCTCGTTGACCTTTAGTGAGCCACTCTCTAACACTCGTCCATCGGCTGGTATGTAATCACCTGCTTCAAGATAAACGATGTCACCCTGGACAAGTTCACGCGCAGGAATCGTCTGTTTCGAACCATTTCGCAATACTTTCGCTTCGGGTGCGGACATATCTCTTAATGCATCCAGTGAGCTTTCTGCTTTTTTCGTTTGAACGACACTTATAATGGCATTCATAATTAGTACAACGACGATGACAATCGTTTCAACATACTCACCTAATAGCAGCTGAACCCCTGCTGCAACCAGTAAAACAATAACCATCGCATCTTTAAATGTCTCTAAGAAGAGCTTCCATGTAGGGACTTTTTCTTTATCTTCAAATTCATTGTAACCATCACGTTCTAATCGCTTGGTTACCTCTGCAGAAGATAACCCTTGTTCTGTTGCATCGATTTCTTGCAACACATCTTCTTTTGTCGAGCGATAAAATTCCATTTACCTCACCATCTCCTCGCAAGTTTATTTCTTGATCGCGTTAAATATCTGTTTGAATGTTCCTTATTCCACTAAAAAGCTTTATTGCATGCATTACCTGCTTTTTGCATAGTTTAAACCAAAGTAGCTAAAATAACTCATAAAAAAGACCTTTACCGCAGACAGCATTATCTACGGTAAAGGTCTTGCTAACAACGTGAGTTGCCAATCATGCCGGAGATTATTCTCGTAATGACGACATAATTGTATCAGCTACTCCCCTTTATAATTACTTTAATCTTAAGTTGAAAGCATACGTTTGTCAAGCCATTAGAGTTTTATTCTAAGTTCTAGTTCATCCATTGTTTTCCGAACAACTTGCTCATCAACTTCATGAAGCAATTCGTTTAAATTGACTGCTTCTATTTCTGGAATGTTCCGGTTGATTGTAACAAGTTCTTTACTCATAAATGCGGATGCCTCCCCTGCTGTCAACTTCTTTTTATAACGGTTAAATTTTGTATCAAGTACATCTAGTTGATTAAATAATTGCTCAATCGTCTCATATTGTTGAATAAGTGGTAAAGCAGATTTAGCTCCCACTCCTGGGCAACCTGGTATATTATCACTACTATCTCCCAGTAGTGCTTTTACATCAATCCATTGGCTTGGCTGAATACCATATTCTGCTTCAAAATGTTCCACTGTATACACCAATTCTTGACGTTTTTGTGCCATAATTTGTGATGTGAAAGGATTTAATAACTGTAGTAAATCCTTATCATTGCTATAGATAAAACATGGCATTTCTTTTTCAAGTGACCACTTATGAGAAAGCGCTCCGATAATATCATCCGCTTCATGTGGTGCAATCACAAATTGTGTCATACCAATTTGATCTAAGGCTTTCGTTAACGTCTCATATTGTTGAATAAGTGCGGGCGGTAATTCATTACGATTAGCTTTATAAAAATCATGCGCCTGTCTTCTGTCTGTTTCTTCCCGCTTCACATCCCAAGCAATCGCAATGTGGGTCATTCCATGTTGCTTAATTAAGTTGTACATTTTTTGAAAAAAGACCCTTAATGCATTTGTATATAAGCCGCTACTATTTCTAGTCAATTGGTCTTCTGTTTTATTATAAGCAGTCGCAAAATAACTTCGACTGAGTAAATTAAATCCATCAATTAATAACAATTTTTCTTGTTGCCACAAGCGTAACTACCCCTTTTTTTATTCATATGTGCTTCGGATGAATCTCTATCTATCTTTCACTACTAATCCTAATAAGGATGAAAAGGCTGTTGCTTGCGTTTCATTTACAATACAGCCCTTTACATCATTGATTCCTACCGTCATCTGTTCAAAATAGGAAGTACTAAGATCAATGCCTTTTAATGGTGTATGAGAAAAATTTGCTCCTGTCAAATCGCAGCTTTGAAAAGCTACTCTTGTTAGTGCATTTTCAAAGGCATCAATTTGTTTCAGTATGCAATTATCAAAAATAACTTGTTTTTGTTTGGCATATCCAAATCCACCAAGCAGCATATTACATTGATGAAATCGAACATCCATTAACGACCCATCTGCAAAATTTGCTCCTGTCATCTGACAATTGTCAAATAACACACGTTTCATGGTGATTTCTTCAAGTTGCGCATTCGACAAATCACATTTTTCAAACACTACATCGCGTAGATACATTTTGCTAAGTGCGATACCTTCAAATCTGACATTCTTGAAGATAACATCAATACATTCAAATGCTTCTGTTAACGGTCCATCAATGGTGCAATCTTCAATAATAACTTGTTTAATATACGGTTCCTGTTCATCATAAACCTGACTAAATGCTACTTTGTCTTCCGCCGTTACTTTTGGTCTGTGCACAGTTATAGCCATCGTAGATTTCGCTCCATTTCTTTCATGCTTTAATCTATTATCCATTGTATCACAAAGCTTGTACCAGAACGTTAAACAATAATTAAAGCATATAAGAAGAAAAAATGCTATAATAAGCAAGATTTTCAACAAAACAGCCTATTGTAATAATTCAACATTATTTAATCTAACATAAGGAGAATAAAGACATGCTAAAGCAATTTTTTTCTTACTACAAGCCACACAAACGATTGTTTCTTATTGATTTTTTTAGTGCCATTTTTGTGGCCTTATTGGAATTAGCCTTTCCAGTTGCTGTACAAAGTTTTATTGATCGCTTATTACCACAAGAGAACTGGGGTTTAATTGCAACTGTCAGCATACTTTTATTCGTTGTTTATCTATTAAGTACTTTTTTACAATATATTGTTAGCTACTTAGGGCATAAACTAGGCATTAATATTGAAACAGATATGCGTGAGCAACTTTTTACACATGTACAACGGCAATCATTCACTTTTTTTGATAATACAAAAACAGGACACATTATGAGCCGAATTACTAATGATCTATTTGATATCGGAGAGTTGGCACACCACGGTCCTGAAGATGCATTTATTTCTATTATGACATTTACAGGAGCTTTTTCGATTATGTTTTATGTCAATCCAACTCTAGCTTTAATTGCGCTAGTAATGGTTCCTTTCTTAATTGCACTTGTAACGTACTGTAATATCGCGATGAATAAAGCCTGGCATAATATGTATGGCCGAATTGCAGATGTTAATGGTCGTGTGGAAGATGCAGTATCTGGTGTTCGTGTCGTGCAATCATTTACCAATGAGGATTTTGAAATCAATCGGTTCAAAACCGATAACAATTTGTTCCGCAAAGCCAAGATAGGCGCTTACCGTGTGATGGCTGCCACTCATTCTAGCATATATATGATGACGCGTTTACTTACACTGCTTGTCCTTGTTGTTGGGGCATGGCTTAGTTACAAAAACCAACTCACTGCAGGAGAATTAGTTAGTTTTGTTCTTTATACCAATGTGTTAATTAAACCAATTGATAAAGTCAGTGCATTGCTTGAATTATATCCAAAAGGGATGGCAGGATTTAAACGATTCCAAGAGCTGATTGCGCAAGAACCCGAGATTAAAGATAAAGAAGATGCTATGTCAGTTAAGAAATTGATTGGGGACATCACGTTTGATCACGTATCGTTCTCGTACGATCAACATAAATCTGTTCTGAACGATATCTCCCTAAACATTCGTCCAGGAGAAACGGTTGCTTTTGTTGGCCCTTCTGGTGCAGGTAAAACAACGATATGCTCGTTAATCCCTCGATTTTATGATATTGATGACGGTAGCATTAGCATCGATCATATTAACATCCGTGACATGACTAAAAAATCATTACGTTCGCAAATTGGAATTGTTCAACAAGATGTATTTCTATTTAATGGTACTGTCAGCGAGAATATTGCTTACGGGAGAAGAAATGCGACAGAGGAAGAAATTAGAGTAGCTGCTCATAAGGCACATCTTGATGAAGTTATTCAAAACTTGCCACATGGTTATAATACACAAATTGGAGAAAGAGGTTTAAAATTATCTGGTGGTCAAAAACAACGATTAGCCATTGCAAGAACTTTTTTAAAGAATCCACCAATATTAATTTTAGATGAAGCAACTTCAGCACTTGATACAGAAACAGAAAGAATCATTCAAAAATCGTTAACTGAATTAGCTGAAAACCGTACAACATTAGTTATTGCCCACCGTCTAGCAACTATTCGTGACGCTGATCGTATTATTGTGGTCACTAATGATGGAATTGCAGAACAAGGAAGCTATGATGAGCTGTTAGCTAAGAACGGGATTTTTGCTCATTTACACAATATTCAATTTGATCCAGTGACAAATGGAAGCTTGATGTCTTAATTAGTTCCATACTACGAATGAACTAAAAAATCCGAATCGAAAACTGTTTACATCAGTCTATCGATTCGGATTTTAGTATACTTTGTTAGCTTTTATTTTTCTTTTTTGGCATTTGTGGCCTAAAATGAAGGCCTAACTCTTTTTTCTCAATATTTAATGATTTATAAATCGAGAACAGCATTAGCGCCATGATGATCGAGAAAGGTAATGCCGCTATAATTAACGCATTTTCTAATGCTTGCAACCCTCCACTATATAAGAGGATAAGTGCTACGGTTGATTGTGCTAATCCCCAAGTAAGTTTGACAGGATTTGGAGGTGTCAACGAGCCATTTGTTGTTTGCATTCCTAACACAAACGTAGCCGAATCCGCAGAAGTAATGAAAAATGTACTGATTAAGAATACCGCTACCATAGATAGAGCAGCTGACCAAGGCAATTCATTGAAAATTGCAAAAAGTATCTCTTCTGTTTGAAACTGTGTTAAGTCAACTAAGCCACTAGCCTGGACATCAATTGCAGCTGTTCCAAATATCGCAAACCATAAAAAGCTGACAATAGAGGGCAATAATAATACACCGATCATAAACTCTCGAATCGTTCTACCTCGTGAAACTCGGGCGATAAAAATACCAACAAATGGTCCCCAAGAAAGCCACCATGCCCAATAGAAAATCGTCCATTCATTTATCCACTCTCGGTGATCGGCATTTAGTGGCGCAATACGAAAGCTCATTTGAGCAATGTTTTGAATATATCCACCTATCGTATCCGTAAAAATGTTGAGTGTTAAAATAGTAGGTCCCGCTATAAACATTAGAATAAATAATAAAATACCTAACACCATGTTCGTATTACTTAGATATTTAATTCCTTTCCCCAGCCCTGTTGATGCTGAGATCATAAATAGAACGGTAACAATCACAATAATAATTGATTGAGCCAAGAAATTATTAGGAATATCAAATAAGAATGTTAATCCACCGTTAATCTGTGCAGCACCAAAACCAAGCGTAGTCGCTACACCAACAATTGTTGCAAATACTGCTAACACATCAATTGATGTTCCTAATGGCCCATATACTCTATCTCCAAATACCGGTTTTAAAGTAGATGAGATGAGACCAGGCTCGTCCTTTCTAAATTTAAAATAAGCTAGGCACAGCGCTATTATCGCATAAATCCCCCATGCGTGAAGTCCCCAGTGAAAGAAAGAATATCTCATCGACTCTTTAAATGCTTGATCTGTTTCTGGATCGGCTAGTGCTGGTGTCACATAATGTGCTAACGGCTCTGCTGCCCCCCAGAAGACAAGACCAATTCCCATTCCTGCACTAAATAACATAGCGAACCATGTTCCATTAGAATAATCGGGTTTATCTGTAGTCTTCCCTAATTTAATTGCACCAATCGGGCTAAATATTAAGAAAATACAAAACACAATAATTACGGTAACTAAAATTAAATAATACCAGCCAAATGTCGTAGTAATTAAATTCTTTATGTTATTAGTAACTTCTTCAAATCCTGCAGGCATCGTTGCTGCTAAAATTACTGTTGCTAATACAATAGCAAGTGTGATGTAGAATACATTTGATATTTTTTTCATAACTGCTCCTTCATGTAGTAGTCTCTCTAATGTAAAATAACCCCTTCTTAGTTACAGGTGTCAACACGTTTTACATTTAGCCCGAATTCAAAATTAATTGATTTACAGGAAGATGTCAAATCGAATATCTAAAATTACAAATATTGATGGTTGGTATATGGTTAAAAAGTCCTGTCTTACATATTAGATCGAAACTTTTAATAACTAAAAACGTACGTTTCTAACGTGTTTGTTTACTATTCATTACTACCAAAAATGTCTAAATATTGATTTTGCAATATAAATTGATTATTTTTCCATCCAACAACATTATTAACATAACCTAAAGCATCCGCATTATACCTGCCAGCAATACGCTGAAACCCTAATAATTCATAGACGCCATTGTAATCAAAATCTACCGGATACATCCCACTTAATGGATTAACGAATCCTGATATTGGTTGTTTTAGTACCCCATTAGAATCATAAATTTCATTAAGATAACTTGGATCTCTTGTCGAAATATCAATGACATAATACATTCCATTATATTTGCTTAAAAAGGCGACTTTATAGTTATCTTGGTAAGTTACTTCATATTGATATTGTTCATTATAAACAGCAGAATTAAAAATTAACTGCGGCATACTTGAGGTATATTGATAAACGTAATGGTTATAGATTGCACCACTTCCACCGGTAGCCACAGAGATGAAGATGTCCTTAACCTGATTTCCAGTAAAATCTCCTAAAAAAACAGACGGATCGTAGCCTTGGCTTTCTGGTAAAACGGTACGTGTAACTGCTCCCGTAAGTCCATCTTGAACAAACAACGTAATATGATATAAGTAAGGGCTATGCTCTTTTTGTAATGCAGTTATATAAATATAATCTTCGACGCCATCTCCCGTAACATCACCTACAGTATAAGTAACTAAGATTAGGGTAAGAGGCATTTTTGATGTATCCATACATTCCCTCTTTTCTTTGTTGCTAATTCCCTCTCTTGTTACTATATGCCCATTTGCGAAACAACGTGCTAGTAGCATCAATTATTCACGATTAGAATCATCTATATTTTCTTTAAAAGCAAGTGCTTCTGGTATCATGGTAAATCCTTCGATGACTGTATCCTCTTCTACTTCAATCAAAAGATGCGTTTTACCAGCTATATTCACCTGTTTAACATAGCTTAAGTCTTGTGGGCTAATCGAGATGTTAGCAACCTTGGTCTTAATTTTAATTGATTTTGACTCGTACTTTGGCATAATACTGCTTGCTTTTAATTCGTAAGATTTGTCATCGATCACTTCATGAAAAGCTGATTCAACCTTTTCACTATTCACATCCTCGACACCGCTCATTTTTAATACATTTTCAACATCCCGATAATCTAATTTTGGTGTTTCAGCTTCTTCATTTTCTTCTATCACCCGATGGATTTCCTCGTAAACATTTGATAACGTTGTGGTATTTAACTGATTTCCTGTCACATGTTTGACGATTTCTTCAAAAACCGCTTTATCTTCTTCTGCCGTCATAGCTTCCTGCGCATTAAGCACATTTTCAATAAAATGCATATCTAATTCATTTGATTTTCCAGTGGAATACAACACATGATTCACATCTGCCGTGTTATCAGTAAAACAAGGGAACAAGAATCCTTGCATTGGCGCCTTCAAATTAATGATTGGATCTACGACAATATTGTATTTAAATGCTTTTTCGATATAGTCAAATAACAATTCTTTTTTCGGGTCTTGTGTTTTATTGACACTTGATAAGACAAAGGAATGCGCATACCGTGTCGATTCAACTTCTTCCTCTAAATCATCATTTTTGCGCTTCACTGGTTTGATATATTCGCCTCGGATAAATGTAATAACAATATCCATATCGTACGTTTTTTCGTGTAACATTTTCTCGACAAGTTCGAGCATTTGTGCTTTCCATTCTTCCACACCTTGACTTAGTAAACCTTTATGCAAAAGAAATTGACTACTGTTTTCTGCATTAGAATCAAAGCGTAATTCAAACAATTTTTCATCTAACTGTCCTGTTAGCACCTTTTTAAAATTATCCATAAATAACTCTTGTTGCTCCCGTTCTAACATATCAAACGGTTGGCTTTGATGATGATATATTTCATCAGATTCTTTCATCACGTAGACATTAAAAATGTCACTAATTTTTAGTGATTCGTTATCTACTTTAAATTGCTTTCGCAACTCAGCAATATCTTTTTTATTCATGCTTCTTCACTGCTCCTAATTTGATTAATTAACGAATACCCCTTTGATTCATTAGTTGAAAATAATTTATTATAGACTAATATTAGCGGATCTCTTTTGGAAGTCTACGTCAGGATAGTAGGTGTTCTTGACTAAGACGTTTGGTCCTAAACACTTTACAGCTGGACAATGACAAGATAGTTGCTTCGCGGTTTCTGTTTTTTTCCATCGTTCATATGCAGATTGCAATGTATTGGTTTGGATATTCCCTAGAGGAGGCACATCGCCAAAATCTGTGACAATAATCTTCCCTGTAAAAATATTTACATTTAAGCGTGATCTTCCATCAGGATCATTTCTTACGGTAACATTTTTGCTTTGATATAATTGTTTTAATAGTGATAAATCTTCTTCTGAGTTGCTGCATGGATAAAATGGAAGTGTCCCAAATAACATCCATGTATTTTGATCTCGATGGTCTAATAGTCGTTTGATCCCCTGTTTCATTTCAGCAAGACTTAACGTTTCTAAATCTTTTGCAAAGTCAACAGGGTACATGGGGTGAATTTCATGTCTGCTACATCCCATTTCAAGCACGTGATCATGAATTTTTTCTAAATATGGGAATGTTCGTCGATTTAACATCGTCTCAGCAGAAACCATTACTCCTGCTTTCGAAAGCCGTTGCGCATTTTCAACCATTTGATGAAAATATCTTTCTCGATTTTCTGCTGATGGCTTACGCTCCATATTCTTGAAGCCCGTTTCCACAAACTCTTCTACAGTTCCCCAATTATGGGAGATATGAAGTACATCCAAATAAGGAATAATTGCTTCATACCGACTAAAAGGAAGCGTTAAGTTCGAGTTTAGTTGGGTTTTTACGCCTCGCTCATGCGCGTATTTCAATAGTGGTAATACATAATCTCTTACTGATTTCTTTGACATCATTGGTTCGCCGCCGGTAATACTCAATGTTCGTAAATGGATTACTTCATCTAATCGCTTAGTGATCAGTCCCATTGGTAATGATTCCGGATCGATCATGTTCAAATCATAGCCAACTGCGCAATGTTCACAGCGCATATTACAAAGTGTTGTGGTTGTAAATTCAATGCTTGACAACACCATTTCTCCATTTATTTCGATATCGCGATATGCTTCCCATGGATCGTTAGCTGGGTTCGAATGATTTTTTAATAGATCTAGTTGCATGTAAAAAACTCCTTATTTTTATAGATTACTAAACATAACTTAGCACAAACTGTTCTACAACAGGATGTCGTCGGCTTGTTGTACCTCAGTGAGGTGTTTACTAAGAAATGCTGTCAGTCGTTGATAATACGTTTGACTATCCGTTTGCCAAGCCAGGCCATGACCTGCTCGGGGTATTAATAGTAACTCTTTCTGGTTTGTGTTAGTAGCTTGATATAGTTTATGAACCATAAAAGTTGGAACAAACGCATCTTCTTTCCCATGAACATAAAGCATTGGTTTCGTCGTTTTTTTCACTTGGTTCAGGGCAGATGCTTCTTGAAAAGAATAACCTGATTTCAATTTCGCTAATAAGCTAGTAATATGTAAAATCGGAAAAGCTGGTAAATGGTACATACGTTTCATTTGGTAGCGAAGTTCTTCCATAGCAGATGTATAGCCACAATCAGCGATAATTGCTTTCACTTGATCTGGAAGCTTTTCTCCGCTAGTCATCATAACTGTAGCTGCCCCCATGGAAACGCCATGTAAAACTATCTCCATATCATTCCCTAACTGTTGGAGAACTTGAGCAATCCAACGTTGATAATCCAGTCGCTCATGCCAACCAAATCCAATATAATCGCCTTCACTTATCCCATGTCCACGTGCATCTGGAACAAGTACATGCATGCCATATACTTCATGATAAAGTCTAGCAAATCCACTCATTGTTTTTGCGTCACCACTATAACCATGTGCAACAATAGCTACATGGCGCGTTGGTTTATTAGCCTGTAAAAAATATCCATACAAATGTAAATGATCAGGTGTTTGTTGCTGCCATTTAGCAAATTCTTGATCATTCCACCATTGCTTATCTTCTTTTGAACTAAGATCTAATTCATCATCGACTTGTAAATCAGGATCTTCCGAAAGAAACGGTTTTTCTCCTCGAGCAATTGCAACATGGTAAAAATAAAATCCAGCTCCGACTAAACCAACAAGTACAAGTGTAATTAATCCAATAATAATAGATAACATCGCACTTTCCCCTCTCTATAGTGTATTATACCAATTTTTTTATGATTCGTGGAATGATAGTTTAAGATAACCTCTATGTTCACTTGGTTTATGCCTAATGATGAAGGGGTATGCATATATTAATGTTTAAATGAAAAGGATGATCGAAGATGGTTAATTACTATGACGTGATTGGAATTGGCATTGGTCCATTTAATTTAAGTTTGGCTGCGTTAACAGAAAAAATGGATGATCTAGCGTGTATCTTTTTTGACGATACACCACAAATGGAATGGCATCCTGGTATGTTAATTGAAGGAACTGATTTACAAGTACCATTTCTTGCTGATTTAGTTTCGTTTGCTGATCCAACCAATTATTATAGCTATTTAAACTATTTACATATTCATAAACGTCTTTTTCCTTTTTATTTTTTTCACAAAATGGAAGTTCCCAGAAAAGAATATAATCATTATTTACAATGGGCAGCAAACAACATTTCTGGACTTCATTTTGGAAAAGAAGTCATCGATGTTATGGATAAACAAGATCACTATCAAGTATTTGTCCATAATAAACAGACGAATACCACAGAAGCGTATTTTGCAAAGCATCTGGTAATGGCTACCGGGACGAAGCCACTTGTATTAGATAATATGAAGGGTTTTCCCAATGAAGATGTTCTACATACTAGTCGGTATTTGTATGAGAAAGAGACATTAATAAAAGCGAAGGATATTACACTTGTAGGATCAGGACAAAGTGCAGCAGAAATTTTTTATGATTTATTAGAAGAAAAAAAAGAAAAAGATTTTCAACTAACTTGGTTGACTCGGTCTGAAGGTATTTTTCAATTAGAAGCTGCAAAGTTAGGACAGGAATTTTTTTCACCTGATTATGTAGATTATTTTCATGAACTTCCGCTAAACAAGCGAAAACAGACATTGGATACACTTGATCCATTACGGAAAGGGATTGATTATCAAACCTTAAATGGTATTTATCGATTGCTTTATCACTTTTCAATTGGGAAGAGAAGTCCAGAAGTCACCATTCAACCTTTAACAGAAATTAAAGCCATCAAACACCATAAAGAAAGCTATCAATTGGATTGTCATCAGTGGCAAGCCGACCTATCTTTTACCCACCATACCGATAAAGTTATTCTTGCTACTGGGTATCAACCGAATATTCCATCGTGGTTTATCAACCGATTTAAGGATAGCATTAATTGGGAAGATGACAAGTTATATCAAGTAGATAGAAACTATGCCTTATCTTTTAAAGATAATCGCAAACATCATGTTTACGTTGCTACCAATTTAGAGCATTCACATGGAACTGCAGCTACGAATTTAGGGCTAGCCGTACAACGTAATATGGAAATTATTAATGACATCACAAATGAAGAAAGATTTGATACCTCTGATTCATTTATCTTTCAACAATTTAAACCTTAAAAAGACTTAATTAAACAAACCACAGGAGATTACTAAACTTCCTGTGGTTTGTTTTGCATTTTCTATTTCTTAGTTTTAGAGTCCTGCTTGTTGCAACTGCAGCATTTCCTGTGCCAATTGATCCATTCGTTCTACTACCCGTTCGTCAAGAATTTCATTTACATCACTAAAGGCACTATTTTCAACAAAAACAGTTGTACTTGGTACTGTACCTTTTAAATATACCAACACTGGCTTAAGGTGATAGTCTGGTACTAAGGCGTGTCGATCAATCGATCCTGTTGCAACGATCCCTGTAATTTTTCGTTTAAATGCGTCTACTGGTAAATGGTCTAGGAGATTTTTTAATGCACCTGAAATCGACGCTTGATATATAGGAGTACCGAAAACTAGTATATCAGCGGCTAATAATTTATTAACGACGTCGAAGGTATCATCGTTATAAAAAGCGAGTGGTTCTCCCCGTGCAAATTCTACCTCCACGTCACGAAGATCAATTAACTCTGTTTTTAGATTGGAGTCATTCTTTTCGAGTGCTTTTAAGGTGTGGTGCACAATTACATTCGTTTTCCAACCTGCTAATGCTCCTGCTATACCGACTACTTTCATACTTCCATCTCCTTCTGATCGTTATTCATTCTTAGGGTGAGTAACTAAATTAGCTAGCCTCTCTCCATTTCTTTTATCTAGTTCCATCTGTTTAATTAACGCATCAAGATCTGAGAAATTTTCTTCTTCCCGCATAAAGTGTAAAAAGGACAGGTTCACTTGTTTATCATATAGATCACCAGTAAATCCAAGCAGGTGGGCTTCAATTAGATAGTCTTTGCCTGCTACTGTTGGCCGATAACCTGCACTAATTAATACGTTCCAATATTCTAAGGTGTACTCGTCTTGCTGTATACCAACAAGCCCAAAGTAAACACCCGGTTTTGGGATAACGTAGGCCTGAATTTCTCCAAGATTTATCGTTGGAAACCCTAATTTTCTCCCTAATTTTTCACCATGAATGACATGACCAATCACCACGTATGGACGCCCCAACAATGCTTGTGCTTGCTCGACCTGTCCGGAGGCAAGCAATTGTTTAATTAGTTTCGTTGTCAGTCGCTGCTGATTAATTTGTAATGGAGGAAGTGAAATAACCTCTATTTGTTTTTCTTGTGTAAAATTGATAAAGTCACGACTTTTTGTTAACTGTTGGTTATCTATCGAACTATTCTCATCGATAATTATTCGCTCAACTGTTAAATTATTTATGGTTAACGTAAGAAGATCTTTAATTGAGATAACTTGTTCTTTGCTAAGCTGAAACAATTTAGAAACACCATATTGTTGTAATAATTTGTTTCTGGTTAGTTCGGGTGTAATTACTTTTTCTTTCTTATCTATCGGTAATGGAACTGCTACTATAGTGCCGTCTTCTTCACATAAAGAATTAGCTTCTTGTAGTAGCCTTTGGTGTCCCTTATGCATCCCGTCAAAATCACTTATCACTAGTGTTACAGGTGAATATGCATTTCCAAATGTAGTATTTAGATTAATTATTTTCACTGTTATCCCCCGTTTATGTATGGATAGAAATTATTTAGACATACCTTTCCTCTATTATAAGAGGTGTTTTCTAATTATGAAAATGGAAAACAATAAAATTCTCACCCTAAATTGTTTTAGAGTGAGAATATCTAATCAAGCTTTCCTTTGTTTATTTCATTGAATCAATTGCTTCTTTAATAGAAGTATTACCAGAAATGACTTGAAACGCCTTGCCAATGGTTGCATCTGTTTGTACTGTCTGTAAGAGCACCTCTGCAACATCTTCTCTTGGAACTTTGTTTGGTTCTACTTTTTCTGCGATTTGTACCTGACCAGTTCCCTCGTCATTGGTTAGCATACCAGGATGTACAATCGTATAGTCTAAACCAGAATCGCGTAACCATATATCCGCATAATGTTTAGCAGCTACATAAGGGGAGAAGGAAGCAGGCGCTTCTTGAATCGCTTGACGTGTTGTGTCAAATGAGCTCACCATGACAAATCGCTTTACATTTGCTTGTTTTGCTGCTTCAATTGTTTTAACTGCGCCATCTAAGTCAATCAGCATCGTCTTATCTGGCCCTGTACTTGGTCCAGATCCAGCAGTAAACACAACTGCATCCACATCATCAAATGCTTTGGTTATTGTATTGACATCATCTTCTAAGTCAACAATAATCGTTTTTGCTCCCAAGTCTTCAAAATAACTAACTTGCTCGGCTTTTCGAATCATGGCTTTAGCAGTTAAACCTTCTGTCTCTTGAATTTTTTTGACAAGTTGTTTACCAATTTTACCATTTGCACCTACAACTAATACGTTCACTTTATCCTTCCTTTCTTTAAGAATATATTTGTTTTACACCATAATATTGTTCGTTATTTCCTACTATAAAGGATAAGAAATTAACTACTTAATGTCTACTGATATGCTATTGGTTGATCGTTATAATTAAACTATACCTCAAATCCAAATCATATAAACTATATTGCCTTATTTCTTAGATCCTGCTGATCCCATATTAGTCACATTGATTTCAACATCATAATTAATTGTGGATGTTGCAAAATAGGCGTTCCAATCTTTTTTAATCTTTTCCCATTTTTTCGGGTACTTCATCCTAAATTGATTGCCAAGTCCAATCACATCGGTTTTTAATTCATGTTGTAATTTGTCTGTTGTCTCTTCCGCATATTTTAAAACCTCTTCTTCCACTAGATCTTCAAACTCTTCTATATATTTTTCATCAAATGCATCTCCCGGGAACTCCCAATCTTCCGAAATCCAGCCGTCTGCCGTTATTTTTACGTCAAATGTAACTGTATCCTTATGTAATGTAGGAGCAATCTTCGAGCTTAAATGCTTTACTTCATAAATAGCAACTTGACCTGATTTATGATGAATTTTGATCGTTCCACCTTGTTTTTCTCCTTTAATCCAATTAATGCCCTGTAGGTCTTGCTCATTCAAGGATCCGATTAATTTTTGTTCTTTACCGTTAATAACTCCTGCCCCCTTTAATTGAAGGCTATTATTTTCTCCTATCGTCACGTTAGGCATTAAGAAACTTTGACTAGACATCAAGTCAGCAGATAGATCAATAAGAGACATCGAAGATATCAATTTCATCGTGCTTTGCTCATTGTCAGAAATGCTATCTATATAGACACTAGGAATTTCACTATCATCACTAACATTCAAAATTTCCTCTGCTTTTTTATCAGTCAAAAAAATCTTTGGACTCAATCTTGATACATTATCTCGAAAAATTTGATCCAGTATAAACGATAATTTATAATTTTCTGCTAGTTCTTGATCAATAATAATAACTTTTAGGTGATGTGTATAAATCGGATTTGGTAATTTAGTAGCACCATCACGTATGATTTCATGAACTGCTTCACCTTCTGAAATATAGTTCTGATAAATACTTTGACCTGAACCAGACTCCGTACTACTTATTATGGTAGGAATTTGATAAATTAACTTAATTTTTTGTTGATCAGATGAATCAAATCCCATTCCTAAGACAAGTGTTAATTCTTCAATATCTTTATTATCCCAACATCCAGATAATACACAAAGAAAAAAAAGGGACATAACAACGATATAGAATTGTTTTCGCTTCATATGTTTCACTCACTTTTTAAGCCTCTTAATTTTGTGATAATTAATAAAAATATAGGAATAACTAAGGAAAAACTTATACTTATGTATCCGATCACGCTTCCTAAACTAGATAATTGATTCAAATCAGACGGTGCTAAAGCAACAACATATAAAATAGGGAGAAGAAAATAAACAGTTTTTTTATACTTTAACTTGAAGATATCCGCTACTCCTAAAGCAGCAATATAATGACAGACGGCATACGTTGCAAAAATTTGAATGATCCAAACAACAAGAAAAACAGACTCAAATCGTTCGATAAAGACACCCTTAAATTCATACGATTGAATCAACGATAATGTTGGCCATGTCTCTACTTGCAGACGTTCTACTGAGAATACACCCGTAGTGATGATTATGGTGACAAAATAAATGAATACAGTGAGAAACACACCCCACCGCAAAACTTTTGTCGCTTGTTTTGGCCGTTTCATAAACGCAATCCAAACGAGCAAAAACTCCATTCCACTATTCGTTAGCAAGGTTGGTACTAATCCTTTTATGATTGGCATCACTCCATTACCTAAAACAGGACGCACATTATCAATTTCAAAATTTACTATACCAAGCATAACAACAAGCAAAAATATAAAAATCGTTATAGGATAAATAAATTCAAATAATCTGGCCATCGCATTAATTCCACCAGCAAGCAGATAAGTGCCAACCCATAGCATACAGATCATTAAGACTGACAGCGGGGTGCCTTCGAGCAAATAAAATTTAGTAACCTCCCCCATTGCTCTTATTTCGAAACTCCCTAACAAGATCGCATAAATGATAAATCCCAAGCTTAATCCCCATCCTAAATACTTGCCAACAATTATTTGATTGAATTGAAAAAAAGTCTGTTTCGGAAATTGTTGGCTCAATTTAACGACAAACAGACCGGACAAAAAAGTAATTAATCCTCCTAGAATGACAGACATCCACATATCTGGCGTTCCAACATCGGTTGCTAACGCACGTGGAAATGTAAACGAACCTACCGCAACGAGCGTTGATCCAAGAATAGCGAATGTTTGCGTTGTCGTGATTTGATTCGTTCCAATATTCATATCGTTCCTCTTTTCATTTTGGTTTTCGTTTATTATTTTTCGGATAAAATTCTTTTGGTCTAGTGTTCATGGTGAACAAAGGGAACCGAAAAACAAAATCTTTTAGATCATCTTTGCTATAGATAGTACCTGGGGTGATATAAGGTACACCGAAACTTTTTAGTTTTGAACCATGTATTAGTAGCATTAAGAAAAATAAAGTAATGCCATAAAGGCCTAATGTCGCTGAACAAAACATAGCTAAAATCCGTAATACACGAAGACCGATACCAAGGCCATATTGTGGTGTAACAAAAGAGGAAATTGCCGTAACTGCTACAACAATGATCATAATTGGACTCACTAAACCTGCTTGTACAGCTGCTTCACCTATAATGATCGCGCCAACTAAACCTACTGTTTGACCAATGGGTTTCGGTAATCGAAGTCCTGCTTCCCGTAACATTTCAATTGCAGCTTCCATAATTAATGCCTCGATAAAAGAAGGAAAAGGCACTCCAACTCTAGAATTTGCAATAGCTAATGCTAAATCAGTTGGAATTAACCCTTGATGAAATGATACGAGCGCAATATAAAAAGACGGTAAAAACACCGTAATAAATATAGCAGCATAACGTAATAATCGAATTAAACTCATTGAGATCCACCGTTCATAATAGTCTTCTGGGGTCTGCAACATCATGGAAAAAGTTACTGGTACAATTAGCGCAAAAGGAGTACCATCTAAAAGAATTGCTACTCTTCCTTCTAGTATGCCGCCCATCACACGATCAGGTCGTTCAGTCGATTGAATTTGAGGAAATAATGATAAATAATCATCTTCAATAATCTGTTCAATATAACCTGATTCAGGAACATTATCTAACTGAATGGTTGCTATTCTTTCTTTTACTTCTCCCAATAAGTCAGGATTAACAATATCACTTATGTAAACAATTGCTAATTTCCGCTTGGTTCGCTCGCCAACTTCCTGTTCAACGATAGTTAAATTTGGATCTCCACTTAAACTTCTCAATAGTGCCGTATTGTCTCGTAAATTTTCTAAAAAACCCATTCTCGGTCCTCTTACTAATGCTTCCGTAACAGGTTCATCAATTGAGCGTGTTTCCTCTTTTTTTAATTTAAAAATAATACACTTTGCTTCCCCATCTACAAATAACACCGGGCATCCCGATAAGATATTGTATATACTATCGTCTAAAGAAGTGGCTGTATTCATATCAATAATGGGGATAACATTATCAATTAAATATGCAATTACATCAGATGTCTTTATCATCTGTTGGTCATGATTACATGGTTTTGACATTAACGGCTCGACAACAAATTGACGCATAGCTAACTTGTTCACAAATCCATCAATGTAAACTAACGTACATTTTCTATTTAAAATCGCCAGATTAAAATTTCTGAACACAATATCGGTATTAATCCCTAAACGTGACTTAATAAATGCGATGTTAGGTTCTAATAATGAAGAAACATCTTGTGTCTTGGCTTTTTTTTTCGTTAACGGACTTCGAGAATTATTTGCTTGTTTTCTTAATTCAATTAATTTCTTAAAAGAAATGTTTAGAGTCACTGGAATTGCGATTAACATGAATGTTCCAAAATAAACTTCTTGTCTTAGTATAAATGCAAGCACACTATCCATGACATCCCTCTTTTCGTGAATAGTGTGTGCAGAAATTTGGCATAATATGCTTTCATATGAACAAATTCTCAATGGTTGATAAAAAGAGCTATTATTTCATTGCATTAAAAAAGCTCTGACCGCTGTCAGAGCTTCTGGCAAAAATTATTATTTTGCATGACTTGTTAAATTTTCAGCTACTTTGCTTACACTAGCTAATCCTTCAGCAACAATTGATTCTGCTTTATCAGGCATGGCATTGTGCCCTTCAATAATTACCTCGTCAATAATTTCCATACCAAATGTACCACCTAGCGCATTACGCATATAGTTTAGTGACATATCAAGTTGGGCCATTTCAGGTGCTGAATATACCCCACCACGTGCATTAAGTAAAATAGCTTTTTTATCTGTCATAAGTGGAAGTAATTCACCAGTATCTGAATATTTAAATGCGAATCCTGCTTCAAAAATGTAATCCATAAACGTGTGAAGTTTTGCTGGAATAGTTAGATTCCATAAAGGAAAAGCAAATACAATCACATCTGCATTAGATACTGCATCTTTTGCTTTTTGTTTCGCATTTAGTAAACGCTGTTGTACGTCTGTTAATTCCTTTCCTTGTTGGAGATTACCAAACGCATCAAATAAATCTTGTCCTAAATATGGCATATCTTCTTCAAAGACATCATATGTAGTTACATTTAGGTCTTTTGTTGCTTCCATAAACGTTTCATACATCTTACTGGATATACCTTCTGTTGCTGGTCGGTTATTTGCTTTTACTACTAATATATTCATGATTCCTGTCCCCCATACACTAATATTCCTACTAATTCGTTTAGTAAGTTTCTTCTGTTTATAATTATGTGAAAAATTATACAAAGGTACAAGGACGCACTTTTTTGGTACTTAGTATCTTTTTGTATACTAACAGACATATATTTGTGATTTACCAAGCGGTTAGCACGATATAAATACCGCTATCATCAAATCCAATTGATTCCGATTAATAAATGTGACAAATGTATGAACTTTTTTTCACATATTCAACATTAATTTCTATGCATGTTGTTTTTCTTTTAACAAAATAAATATCCGCCCGTAAAACGGGCGGTTTTAATTTCGCCCTAGAAGGGCACTTTACTAACTACCCCTAAAGGGGCTTTTAAATTGACCGTCAA
>NZ_QNRI01000006.1 GCF_003315295.1 Paraliobacillus ryukyuensis
AAAAAAAAAAAAATAAAAAAATTTTTTTTTGTTTTTTTTTTTTTTTTTTTTTTTTTTTTTAATGGGTTTTTTTTTTTTTTTTTTTTTTTTTTTTTTTTTTGTAGTTAACTATGAAATTAATCCGCCTAAATTAATGAATGAAACAAGAAAAAATTAACACTGTTTGAAATATAATTGTAATAAAAAAATGTCTAAAAAAATTGTATTTAGATGTTATAATAAAAAAGACTTCTTTTGATGTCTGATTATATCGAAAGAAAGAAAACTAACTTAAATAAACATACTAACTCTATGTAAAGGTGATAAATGATGATAGAAATGCAAGGCGTATATAAGACATATAAGAATGGCGTTACCGCTCTAAATGGGATTGATGTAACCATCAATCAAGGAGAATTTGTCTATGTAGTTGGACCTAGTGGTGCTGGGAAATCTACTTTTATTAAATTAATCTTTCGTGAAGTGGCCCCTTCTAAAGGAACAATCACTGTGAACGATTACGATATAGTAAACCTCAAAAGAAAACATATTCCCTATCTAAGAAGAGACATTGGTGTTGTTTACCAAGACTTTAAATTACTTCCCAAATTAACGGTTTATGAAAATGTAGCATTTGCATTAGAAGTACTCGAAGAATCCCCTAAAAATATTAGGAAACGAGTTATGGAAGTGCTTGATCAAGTAGGTTTGAAAAATAAAGCTCGTTTTATTCCAGATGAATTATCTGGTGGCGAACAACAACGTGTATCAATTGCTAGGGCGATTGCAAACCATCCCAAATTAGTAATTGCAGACGAACCTACTGGTAACTTGGACCCTGACACATCTTGGGAAATTATGAAGGTATTAGAAGAAATTAACGCAAATGGTACTACAATTCTTATGGCTACCCATAGTAAAGAAATTGTCAACACGATCAAAAAGCGCGTAATTGCAGTTGAAGATGGTATTATTGTACGCGATGAACAACGGGGGGAGTATGGCTATGAAATTTAGAACATTCAAGCGACATTTTCGAGAAGGCTCAAAAAATATATGGCGGAATAGCTGGATGACGATTGCTTCTATTGGTGCTGTTACAACCACGCTTATTCTAGTAGGTGCTTTTCTAGCATTAATGCTGAATTTAAATAATGTGGCTGGAAATTTAGAAAAAGATGTCGAGATTAAAGCACTGGTAGAGTTAACAGCTTCTGATGATGAGGTAGAAGCACTTGGAGAAGCTATCCAAGAAATTCCTGAAGTTTCTAGTGTGGAATTCTCATCCAAAGAGAAAGAATTAGAAAGTTTAATTAGCAGCATGGGGGATGAAGGCGATGCTTGGGGCTTGTATGAACAAGATAATCCACTAAATCATGCCTATATTATTAAAACGACTGATCCACAAGATGCGATGGCGGTTGCTTCAGAGATTGAAGCATTAGATCATGTGGAAAAAGTAAATTATGGACAAGATGTTGTTCAAAATCTATTTCGTTTCAATGATTATGCTAGAAATATTGGCCTTGTATTAATCTTAGCATTGGTATTTACGGCTATATTCTTAATCTCTAACACAATCAAAATTACTATTATGGCACGTAGTAAAGAAATTGGAGTCATGAAGTTGGTCGGAGCAACGAACTGGTTTATTCGCTGGCCATTCTTTGTAGAGGGACTATTGCTAGGCGTGTTAGGAAGTATCTTACCAATTGTCGTTCTATTAACTGGTTACTATTACTTATCTAATAGTACAACAGCTCTAAATCAGTTTAATTTCATTGAGTTATTACCATTTAATCCATTTGCTTGGCAGTTGGCCCTAATCGTTCTAGTGATCGGTGCAGCTATCGGAATTTGGGGAAGTGTCATGAGTGTTCGCAAGTTCTTAAAAGTATAATATAAATTTTCACATACTACATTAATAGCAAATTAGCTTCATAGGGGGAGGATACTAGATATGATTAAAAGGTTTGCGTATTTTGGTATTTTACTAGTAGTGTTGGGAGTTCTTCTACCAAGCATGAGTGTAGCGGCAGAGAGTCTATCAGAATTAGAAGATCGACTAAATGATTTGAAAGAAGATAAGAACGATGTAGAAAACGAAGCTGGGGAAGTGTCATCAGAGAAAAAAGAAACAAGTGAAAAAATAGAAAAAAATGAAGAAAAACAAGCAGAAACTGCGGATGATATTGATTCTATTAATGCCCAGTTAGAAGACACAAGAGCAAAAGTGGCAGCGAAAGAAAACGAAATTACAACTACTAGTAACCAAATTAGTGAGACAGAAGACGAAATTAAACAGACCGAAGACGAAATTAAACAGCTTAAAGAAGATATTAAAGAATTAGAGAAAAAAATTGCAGAGCGTGAAAAACTGTTAAAAAATCGTCTGCGCGCTATTCAACAAAATGGTGGAGATATCAACTACCTTGCTGTACTGATGGGAGCGCAAAACTTTGGTGATTTTGTTAACCGAGCAACAGTAGTTAATAAAATTATGGACCAAGACAAGAACATCATGGTAGCACATCAAGATGATAAAGAAGAATTAAAAACTAAAAAAGTTGCAGTAGAGGAAAAACAAAGTCAGTTAGAAGCAGATAAAGCATTATTAGAGGATACTAAAGCATCTTTAGTTGCACAAAAAGATGAACTTGATTCACTTCAAGTGCAATTAGATAATCAAGCGGATAAAAAAGAGATATTAATGGCAGAATTGGAAGAACAACATGGCCAACTAGAAGAATACAAGATGAATTTGGCTGAAGAACAAGAGACACTTAATGCCCAAGCAGCAGCTATTGAGAAGTCAATGCAACTTGTAAACCAGGACAAGCAACGCTTAGAACAGCTAGCTAAGGAAAAGAAAAAAAATAATAACAATGAAAGTTCTAGCAGTAATGAAACTAGTAATCAATCCCCAACCTTATCAAGCACTGGATTTAGTAAACCGGTTAGTGGAGGGTATATTACTGATCGTTATGGTACACGTGGTGGCACACATTACGGAATTGATATAGGCCACGCAACCGCTCGAGCTGGTGGCGATGTACCGATTTATGCAGCAGCAGATGGGGTAGTAGCTCGTTCGTACAAATCTTCAAGTTATGGAAACACGGTGTTTATTACTCATAATATAGATGGCCAAATCTATCAAACAGTATATGCACATATGAAATACACACCTAAAGTTGGTACTTTGCAAGTTGTTAAACAAGGTCAGATTATAGGTTATATTGGCAATACAGGAAGATCATTTGGCCCACATTTACACTTCGAGTTGCATAAAGGGAAATGGAATATTAATAAATCAAACAGTGTAAATCCATTAAGCTATTTTTCTATGTAAATAATTTGTAAGCATGGTTTGAATACAAAACGCATACTATAGAAAAGGCATCACAAATATATTGTGGTGCCTTTTTCTAGCATACATATGGTACAATATGTGAAGACGAAATTAGAAATTTGATTGAGGTGGAATACGTGCAAATGAGAAAAAGTTATCTCGCAATCATGTTAGTTGTTGCACTACTGATCGGAGCTGGGAGTACTTATGTTGTGATGCAAGCAGTTCAGCCAACAGTATCTAGTGAAGAAAATGAGCGTTCAACTAATTTTGCAGATTTACCTGAAGATGAACAACAAGCCATTATAAGTGATGCTGGTGACTCAGCAACTTTATCAAAGGTGATGCAAGCGTATAATGTGATTCAGGACAATTATTTAAAAGAAATGGACAAGGATACATTGATAGAAGGCGCTGTGCAAGGCATGCTAGAAACATTAGAAGATCCTTATAGTGTTTATATGGATGCTGAAACAGTGGAAGAATTCAATCAACAAATCGAGTCGTCTTTTGAAGGAATTGGTGCTGAGGTAAGTATGGTAGAAGGAAAAGTAACCATCATTGCACCGATTAAAGATTCACCAGCAGAAGAAGCCGGTTTAAAACCGAATGATCAAATCTTAAAAGTTAATGATGAAAGTGTAGAAGGTTTAGATCTATATGAAGCTGTATCTAAAATTCGTGGTGAAGAAGGGACCACAGTAACGTTAGAAATTGAACGGCCAGGCGTATCAGATCACTTAACAGTTGACTTAGTACGTGATGATATCCCTTTAGAGACAGTTTACAGTGAAACAACTGAAGTGGATGGGAAAAAGGAAGGTATTATTGAAATCACTTCTTTCTCAGAAGGGACCGCAGATCGCTTTAAAGAAGAGTTAACTTCCTTAGAAAAACAAGGAATTGAAGGACTTGTGATTGATGTTCGAGGAAACCCAGGTGGGTTATTAACTTCCGTTCAAGATATTCTGAAAAATTTTGTAACAAAAGATCAACCCTACATGCAAATTGAAAACGGGGATGGGAAGAAAGAACGTTATGTATCTAATCTCGAACAAGGAAAAGATTATCCGATAACCGTACTTGTTAATGAAGGAAGTGCTTCAGCTTCAGAGATTTTAGCAGTTTCATTAAAAGAAGCTGCAAATGCAGAAGTAGTAGGTGTAACAAGTTACGGAAAAGGTACTGTTCAACAGACTATTCCGATGGGGGATGGCAGTACGATTAAATTGACTCTATACAAATGGTTATCACCAAAAGGAAATTGGATTCATGAAAAAGGAGTTAAACCAACGATTGAAGTAGAGCAACCAGCTTATTTTTATGCAAATCCAATTCAAGTAGAAAAGTCATTCACCTATAACGACAGTAATGATAACATTGGAAATGCCCAAGTGATGTTAGAAGGTTTGGGTTATGAACCAGCAAGAGAAGATGGTTATTTTAGTAAAGAGACGCAGACAGCAATTAAACAATTCCAATCTGATAATGATCTAAAGGCTAATGGAGAATTAAACAAAGAAACGGCTGAGTTAATTCAAACAAAAGTGATCGAAAAAATTCAAAAAGGAAAAGACGATCTGCAAAAACAAGCTGCATTAGAATCATTAGTTGATTAGTAACAGACGTGAGGAGAGTTATTTTTTAATAATCTCATTCCACTATTTTTTTCAAATAAGCAGGAAATACGCTATATATATCGAATAAAAACAAAGTAGAAATCTATGTATGACATCATTAATGGGGAGAGTGGAAGAAATGGAAGTGTGGATAACAGAAATAGTAAAAGGGATTGGTAGGTTCTTTTTTAATCCACTTTTCTACTGGTTCTTTTTTATCGTGTTCTTAGCTTCCATTGCTCGAATCAAAAAAGAAAGAAAAATGTTTGGGTCAAAAATATATGATGTATTTGATGAAATCCGTTTCACATGGGGGTCTGCCCTTTTATTTGGTTTCATCCTTTCAATTATAGCTTTTGGATTAGGGGTTACTTTTTCCTATAGTATGGTAGGAGTACTAGCGTTATTGACTATCTTGCTTTCCATAACTCGATCGTTTATGAGACTTTCTCCAGCATATACATTCGGTCTTGCCTATTTATTATTGTTACTTGCACCGTACTATGAAGACTATCTTCCTTTCAACATAAGCATGGAATTGACAAATTTACAGTGGGTGATTTTCACTACTGCAATGGGGATTTTTCTATTATATGAAGCGTACTTCATTTCTCGTATGCACAATGATGCATCTTATCCTGAACGTATGCAAGGTTCGCGGGGAAAAGTTATCGGGCAGCATAGAATTAAAAAAGCCAGTCTTATTCCGGTAGTAACACTTCTTCCGCTAGGTGATCTTACAAGTTTTATGGATTGGTGGCCGATAATTCCTTTAGGTAATGACGAATTTGGTTTAATCTGTTTCCCAATCGTCATTGGTTTTGAACACTATGTACGTGGAATGATTCCTTATAAAGCATTACAAGGCTATGCACAATCTTTACTGATACTGGGGTTTGTAGTGATGGGGGTAGCGATAACTGGGTATTACTTGCCAATTCTTACGTTGATTAGTGTTGTTATCGCACTTGTAGGTCGCGAAACGCTTTCTTTTCGATTTCGTATGAACGATCGACAAAAGAATCCTTACTTCACACCTCAAGCAGAAGGAATGATGGTGTTAGGTGTGATTCCTGGAACCCCGGCACAAGAAATAGGATTACTAGCTGGTGAAAAAATTATGAAAGTGAATGCACGTCCTGTCAATTCGGAGCAAGAATTTTACGAAGCGTTACAAGCAAACCGCACATATTGCAAGTTAGATGTCTTGGATGAACGTGGAGAAATACGATTTGTACAACGTGCGATGTATCAAGGGGAACATCATGAATTGGGTGTACTTTTTTGTAATCAATATGCTTTTTACGGAGAGAAAGTAAAATCTGAATAACATTTGCAATAAAAATGTAATGTAACACCATGAAATATACACACTTTTTTTAGTAGCAAGTGCTATACTGTCATTAAGATGATTAAGCTACATAAGAAAGGTGAAAATAATGAATGCTCTTGAAAAGCAGTTTCATGAATGGAAAAACCATTTGTTAGTCTACAAATTTGCATTAGATGAAATTAATACGAAGTTAAGTATTTTAAGTGAAGAATTTGAGTTTATGCACAACCATAATCCGATGGAACATATCAAATCAAGGTTAAAAGAGCCAACTAGCATAATGAGTAAACTCAAGCGAAAGGGATTAGCACTTACGGTCGAAAACGCCAAGAGGTACGTGTTAGATATTGCAGGTGTTCGAGTGACTTGTTCATTTGTTGCTGACATTTATAAAGTGCATGACATGTTATGTCAGCAAGATGATATTCAAGTGCTAAAAGTAAAAGATTATATTCATGAGCCAAAACCAAACGGTTATCGTAGTTTTCATTTAATTGTTGAAGTTCCTGTTTTTTTAGCTGATCATACTGAACGCGTTCCTGTTGAAATACAAATTCGCACGATTGCAATGGACACGTGGGCAAGTTTAGAGCATAAGATTTTTTATAAATTTGAACAAGCAATTCCACAAGAACTATTGCATGAGTTAAAGCAGGCTGCTGATACGGTAAAAGCACTAGATGATAAAATGGAACATATACATTATGAAGTAGATCAAATAAAACATAAAAGAAGAGCAGTATTAGAAGAAATAAGCCAAGACTAAGGTCTTGGCTTATTTCTATGTATTAGCTTTAACAGGTACGTAGCGATGCTAGCTATCTAAAGTTAAACTGTGATTAAATCTTAAATTTCCCGGGAAATATGTAAATGGTTTATCTTTTCTTGAGCGGGGAATTTATTATAAGAATATGAATATGGAAGAGGTATGAATATGGAACGTGTAGCTGTCATATTAAATCCTTTAGCTGGAAACGGAAAACTTAATAATATAAAGGATCAAGTAGAACGTATTTTGGAGGATACTTTTTCAGAAGTTACCATCTATCAAACGACTGACGCTGGAGATGGAGCTACTTATGTTAAGCAAGTTGCTAATCAAGTTGACTTAATAGTTGCAGCAGGAGGGGATGGTACAATACATGAAGTGATTAATGCATTAGCTCCACTTCCTGCGCGTCCTGCTTTTGCAATTATTCCAGGTGGAACAAGTAATGATTTTTCAAGAGAGATCGGGATGCTGCAACAACCGTTAAAAGCTGCCCAGCAAATTACCAATAAAAAAACAAAATGGATTGATGTTGGGCAAAGTAATGATCATTATTTCTTGAATTTTTGGGGCATTGGATTAATCACACAAGTTTCAGAAACGGTAGATAACAATTCTAAACAGAATATGGGGCGATTAGCTTATTATTTACGCACCATCCAAACCTTAGGAAAACGTCGTTCGTTTCATATCGATTTATCTACACCGGATTACGAAATTACAGATGACGCTGTAATGGTAATTGTGGGCAATGGAAGTTATACTGGTGGGATTCGAGCGTTTTTTCCAGAAGCAAATATTGAAGATGGCTTGTTAGATGTATTAATTATAAAAGAGGCTTCTTTGCAAGCTTTTTGGTCAATGCTACAATCTAGAGTTGGTATAGAGGACGGATATCCAGAAGGAATTATTGCATTACAAGCAAGTGAAATACGAATAGATGCAACGCCAAAACAAGCAATTGATTGTGATGGAGAAAGAGGTAGTGTAACACCATCAACAATAAGTGTTTTACCAAAACATATCGAAATGGTCATCGGATAGTTAGAGCGTAGACCTATGATTCAACAACAATGGTTAGTAAAAAAAGAAAATTTAATAAAGGTATCAAAAAAAGCGAACAATATTTCAGTAATGTTCGCTTTTTAATTTAAATAAAATTTTAATGCTCATTTGCTTTATCGATCAAACTGTAGTAAATCTCGCAATTCTGTTTCCGAAAGATTAGATAACAGACTTTCGCCGGGTTGAATAATTTGGTCGACTAAAGCTCTTTTTTTCTGTTGAAGTTGAAAAATTTTCTCTTCTATCGTTCCTTCAGTAATTAACCGAATGACTTGTACGACATTTTTTTGTCCGATACGGTGTGCCCGTCCAGCCGCTTGTGCTTCAATAGCTGGATTCCACCACAGATCAAATAGAATAACCGTGTCGGCTCCTGTTAAATTTAATCCTGTACCCCCAGCTTTGAGTGAAATTAAGAAGATTTCTTTCTCGTCATTATTGAATGCTTCCGCCATTTCCACTCGTTGTTCGGAAGGTGTTTGCCCGTCTAGGTAATAGAATTGATACCCCTGTTGTTCAAAGGCATCTCCTATCAACTTTAGCATGGTAGAAAACTGTGAGAAAATCAACAGTCTTTTTCCAGATGCTCTTAAATCAGCAACTAACTCCAATAAGTATTCCATTTTACCCGATTTTCCATGATAGTTTTCCAAGAACAGACTTGGGTGGCAACAAATTTGCCGTAAACGAGTTAACCCTGCTAGAATTTCTAACTTGCCTTTTTCAAAACCTTTTGTGGCAATTGTTTCCGAAATCTGCAATTGCATCTTCTCGACATAGGTTAAATAAATTTGTTTCTGTAATTTCGTCAGTTCAGCATATTGTTCTGTTTCAATTTTTTCTGGTAGTTCACTCAATACATCTTGTTTTAGTCTTCGTAAAATAAATGGTCGTGTAATCGTCGAAATATACGCCGGCTCCAATTGACTAAAATGCTTTTTCGTTCCTAAAAAACCAGGTATGAGCGATTCAAAAATTGACCATAGTTCATCTAAGTTATTTTCGATTGGAGTTCCACTTAAAGCAAACCGATGTGTTGCTTTTACTGCTTGTACCGATTTAGCTGTTAACGTCAAATGGTTTTTAATTGCTTGTGCTTCATCTAAAATCAAGGCATCAAAGAAAAAGTTATGATATAAGTCATTATCTTTTCGAATTAGGGGATAAGAAGTAATATAAATATCCGTTTGATCTTGTTCTTCGATTAATTTTTGACGCTGTTGCTTTGAACCGATGATTATTTTAGAAGAAAGGGTTGGTGCAAATTTATCTATTTCTTTCTTCCAATTATATACAAGCGAGGCTGGAGCAACGACTAGTGCACGATAATCATTCGTTTGTGCTTCTTTTTCACTCAATAGATAACTAATCGTTTGAACCGTTTTTCCAAGTCCCATATCATCTGCTAAGATACCACCTAATTGATAGTGAGAAAGTGTTTTGAACCATTGAAAGCCCACCAATTGGTAATCTCGCAAATCAGCCTGTAACGTAGTTGGTAAGGTGAAATTCAAGTTTTCTGGTTGTTTCAATGCAGTAAGCAACTGGGTAAAGGTCTCTTGATAGTTAGCGGTATCAGCAGGGAATAAATCCTCTAATTGAAAGCTGTTAGCTGCAGAAACTTGAACTTGCCCATTAAGTACATCTTGTTTGGATAACTGCAGTTGTTCTACAAAGGATTGAAAAGAATGAAAAGAATCATTTTCTAACGATACTAATGGGCCATCAGGTAAACGTACAAATCGTTTCTTTTCAACGACTGCTTCTAACAAATGTGCAATATCCTTCGTTGAGATACCTTCCACATCAAAGCTAACGTCAAGCATCCCAAAACGTCTATTTAACCCAATATTGGGTGTAAGATTTGGTTTGGAGTCTCCTAATAGGGAACGACTAGCTTCGGTGAAATAAATTGTCGCATACTGGCGTAAGTCAGCTACTTTTTCATGTAAAAATTGATAAATACTTTCATTATTAAATAGTTGAAATCTTCCATTTAAATAATAGAATCCGGCATGTTCTAAGAAGTTTAAAATGAATTGCTCTTTTTCCGCATCTCGTTTAATCACAACCTGTTGTTGGTCATAACTTTCATAAGGATAGAGTTTATATTCCCCATATTGAAAAACAACGTTTGCGATTAGCACATCATCTGCTTCGTCTAAATAGACATAAGGTTCAAGTGCTAGTTCTTTTACCAAATCTGCTGTTTGCCTGGTATAATTGATCTCACCGATTTCACTTAATTGCGGTACCACATTAGCGATAAAAGGTTCCATATGTTCATGGGCAATCCGATAGACAGGCTGTTTACGATAGGGTAATACGGCATGAATTTGATCAATAATCTGTCTTTGTTTCTCAGAGAGCTTGTAAAATGTACTTCTCTCTTGTAAAAGTCCATATTGCTCAAGATAAGTATATTGAAATAAAGAAGCCATATTAATTGAAAAACCATTTTTCCCTGTCTGATCGACTTCAAATGTTAATTCGGGTATGGCATGTTTAATCGTAAAAGCCCCATAGGTTTGATTCGTTGCTGAAATGAATTGATGCTTACGAATACTTATTTGGTCTAATAGAGCATGTGCAAGATTAGGTGTTAGTACAAGGCTGCGCTTCTCAGCCATTTGATACGCTGATTCAAATAATCGTTCATTCTGAAGACAGCTATTTAATTGTTCGATAATCTTAATGTCTGCGGCATCAAAATAATGTGTTTTTGGATCATACGTGAGCGTCCCCGTTACGGCATAAGGTTGTTCATTTTTAACATACGTAAGAAATGCGCGAATATCTTTCACAATATAAGCTTTGGAAGTACCAATACGCAGCTCAACTTCTAATGAATCTAGCTTTTGTTGCCATTGTTTTTTATGCTGAACCGTGTACTCGACCTGCATTAATTCACGTTCTAACGCATGAGCGCGGTTTGCTTGATTAAATGCATCTAGTAATCTTAATGTAAATGGATCACTAGACGCCTTGCCCTCCTCCATCCGCTGATCAATGGGTTGTACGTCAATTGTAGAGCGTTTATTGTTGCCATGGCGACTAATTGCTAATAAGACTGCGGCAATGTGTTTACAAGTGAAGTGCGTATGATATGCTGGACAGTCACACTTTGCTTCTAGTTCATCATCTTCAAAGAAAAAAATTCGAACGGTGTAGTTATAGGCTCCCCGAACCTCAGCAGTCCACGTATTAATGTTTTGATTATATGTTAACCCGACCACTTTGTTCTTTTTAAAATACTCATAGCCTCTTTTAAAAAAACGTTGACCGGTAATGTTGATAATATCTTGTTTATCTAAATAAAAGCTTCGCATATTATTTCCTCGCCTTAATGATTAAAATTGTGTATCCTTTTATTATATCAAAAGATTTGAAAAACAAAACGAGTACAATGATTGATTTTTTAGATAAAAATGAACTGTTTATACGCTATTATTCCACTTGCGTTTTTGAGTTTTGGTCAACTACTTAAGATAAGTAGTTGACTTTAGCTTTGGAGTCATGCTATTTTTACTATCGTGATATAACAAATTAGATACGTTTGCATAAAAATATAGAATAACAGTATTCATTAAATTTTATAAATTTATTTTCTGTGTTAGATGATAGAAAGTAATGGATGAAAAATTTAAATTGAAGGAGCAATATACCGATGTAAACAGTCCCCTTACCCCAATTTAGAAGCGTGACATAATTTAATGAGACGTTCAAAAAAAGCAAGCAAAACATGTAGAACTTTTCTGGATTTTTGCCTTATTTTTTGGACACGTACTAATGAGAGAGGGATTGAGAGAATGCATATTGCAGAAGAAGTACAAAAACGTAAAACATTTGCGATTATTTCGCACCCCGATGCAGGGAAAACAACCTTAACGGAAAAGCTGTTACTACAAGGGAATTTAATTCGTTCAGCAGGGACGGTTAAAGGAAAAAAATCTGGCAAATTTGCCACATCAGATTGGATGGAAATAGAGAAACAACGTGGAATTTCTGTTACTTCTAGTGTGATGAATTTTCCGTATAAAGATTATAAAGTGAATATTTTGGATACACCAGGGCATGAGGATTTTAGTGAGGATACCTATCGCACATTAACGGCAGTCGATAGTGTGGTGATGATTATCGATGCAACCAAAGGAATTGAAGCTCAAACGATTAAACTGTTTAAAGTTTGTAAAATGCGTGGTATACCGATTTTTACCTTTATCAATAAGATGGATCGAGAAGGTCGTGAACCTTTAGCGCTTCTAGAACAAATTGAAGAGGTACTAGATATTGAAACATATCCAATGAATTGGCCAGTTGGCATGGGGAAACGTTTTTTAGGAATCTTTGATCGTCATCAAAAACAGTTTGTCAAATTTAATGGCAATGAAGCAGAATCGTATATTCCATATGATGAATTACAACAGGCTGAACATCAAGATTTAGTACAAAATGCAACTTTTCAAGAGACCGAAGAGGAATTGGAATTGTTAGACGAAGCTGGAGATAATTTTTCATTAGAATCTGTATTGCGTGGAGATCAAACGCCAGTATTCTTTGGTAGTGCACTCGCACCATTTGGTGTACAAACGTTCTTTGACACCTTTATTGATATGGCGCCAAATCCAAATCCAAGAAAAACAACCGAAGGCTTAGTTCAACCAGAGAAAGAAGAATTTTCAGGATTTATCTTTAAAATACAAGCCAATATGAACCCCTCCCACCGTGATCGTGTGGCCTTTTTACGCGTGTGTTCAGGAAAATTTGAACGTGGTATGAGTGTGCATTTAGCGCGGACTGGTAAAACCATTAAGTTGTCACAAACGCAACAATTCGTTGCATCTTCTCGTGATACAGTAGAAGAAGCCTATCCAGGGGACATCATAGGTATTTATGATCCGAATGCCTATCGAATTGGTGATACATTAATTGAAGGCAAAGAAAAATTCGCCTATGATGAATTACCACAGTTTCCTCCTGAGCTATTTAAACGAGTGACGGCTAAAAATGTAATGAAATCAAAGCAATTTAAGAAAGGCTTAGAACAACTCGTTCAAGAAGGTGCCATTCAATTATTTACGGCTTACCCAATGGAAAGTTACATTATTGGCGCTGTAGGTGAATTACAGTACCAAGTATTTGAACATCGAATGAGAAATGAGTATAATGTAGAAATAGTCTTAGAGTCTATCGGTGAACGGATTCCAAGATGGCTAGATGAAGAAAAAGTTGATACCACATTATTTGATGAAAGAAATCTGCTAGTAAAAGACCGAGAAGGCGCATTTTTAGTACTATTTAAAAATGATTTTGCACTTCGTTGGTTCCAAGATAAACATAAGGATATGAAATTAATTGATCTATTTGAGGTCAATCAATATGATCAGTCCTATCAATAATAATAGATAAGAAAGCTTGAGAGTAACGACTCTCAAGCTTTTTCGCACACTAAGATAATACAATAGTACGTGTAGGTATAGGGATTGTTAGTCAAAAATCTTAGTTTACCAAATTCCAAATGATAAGAATATTTGTTCGCTTTTTGTTTGATTTATAGTATAATGTGGTAGTATAGAAAGGTGATAGAAGAACGGAGGATCGATATGGCTGAACAATTTGAATTAAAGTCGAACTATAGCCCTCAAGGGGATCAACCTCAAGCAATTAAAGAGCTGGTTAGCGGGATCAACTCGGGAAAACGTGCCCAAACACTATTAGGTGCTACTGGAACAGGGAAGACATTTACTATGTCTAATGTGATTACCGAAGTGAACAAACCAACATTAGTAATAGCCCATAACAAAACATTAGCAGGCCAATTATATAGCGAATTCAAAGAATTTTTTCCTAATAATGCAGTTGAGTATTTTGTTAGTTATTATGATTATTATCAGCCAGAAGCTTATGTACCGTCCACCGATACCTTTATCGAAAAAGATGCGAGTATTAATGATGAAATAGATAAATTGCGACACTCGGCAACATCGGCTTTATTTGAACGAAGTGACGTCCTGATTGTGTCCAGTGTGTCTTGTATTTATGGTTTAGGTTCACCAGAAGAATATCGCAATCAAGTACTTTCATTACGTGTAGGTATGGAAAAAGATCGGGATGAACTCTTACGAAATTTAGTAGATATTCAATATGCCCGTAATGATATTGATTTCCAACGTGGTACGTTCCGTGTCCGTGGGGATTCAGTTGAAATTATTCCTGCATCACGAGAAGAGCACTGTGTACGCGTTGAATTTTTTGGCGATGAAATTGACCGCATTCGTGAAGTGGACGCTTTAACAGGAGAAATTATTGGTGATCGTGAACATATTGCTATTTTCCCTGCTTCTCACTTTGTAACAGGAGAAGAAAAATTAAAAATAGCGATGAAGAATATTGAAAAAGAATTAGAAGAACAGTTAGCTTATTTTAAAGAGAATAATAAATTATTAGAAGCACAACGTATCGAACAGCGCACCCGCTATGACTTAGAGATGATGGCGGAAATGGGGTTCTGTTCGGGGATTGAAAACTATTCCAGACATTTAACCTTACGAGAAGCGGGTTCTACCCCATATACGTTAATTGATTATTTTCCAGATGATTTTATGATCGTAATTGATGAGTCCCACGTAACATTGCCGCAAGTTCGAGGAATGTTTAATGGAGATAAAGCGCGTAAGCAGGTATTAGTCGATCATGGTTTTCGTCTGCCTTCTGCACTAGATAACCGACCACTTACCTTTACTGAATTTGAGGAAAAAGCAAATCAGTTTGTTTTCGTATCTGCTACTCCAGGACCATATGAACTAGAACATACACCAAAAATGACAGAACAAATTATTCGACCAACAGGTTTGTTGGATCCACCGGTAGAGGTCCGTCCAATTGATGGGCAAATTGATGACTTAATTGGGGAAATAAATAAACGAACGAAGCAAAATGAACGGGTATTGATCACGACATTAACGAAAAAAATGTCTGAAGATCTAACCGATTATTTAAAGGAAATTGGGATAAAAGTAGCTTATTTACATTCGGAAATAAAAACGCTAGAGCGGATAGAAGTGATTCGAGACTTGCGTGTCGGTAAGTATGATGTATTAGTAGGAATTAACCTTTTAAGAGAGGGATTAGATATTCCAGAAGTATCACTTGTAGCAATTCTAGATGCCGATAAAGAAGGGTTTCTACGTTCAGAACGATCACTGATTCAAACGATGGGGCGTGCAGCTCGTAATGAACATGGTCAAGTCATTATGTATGCAGACCGAATGACTGATTCCATGCAACGAGCAATCGAGGAAACTGAACGACGTCGCGAAAAACAACAAGCATACAATGAGAAATACAATATCACGCCAACTACGATTAAAAAAGATGTACGGGATGTCATTAAAGCTACAATGGCAGCAGAAGAATCTGAATCGTATGAAGAAGCACCGAAATTAAGTAAGATGACGAAGAAAGAAAAAGAGAAAATGATTGACCAAATGGAACAAGAAATGAAGCAAGCAGCAAGAGACTTGAACTTCGAAAAAGCTGCTGAGCTACGCGATTTAGTATTAGAACTAAAAGCGGAAGGATGACGAAATAATGGCAAAAAAAGCAATAACCGTTAGAGGAGCTCGCGCGCACAATTTAAAAAATGTTGACATTGACATTCCAAAAGATAAATTAATCGTATTAACTGGTTTATCTGGTTCAGGAAAATCTTCGTTGGCATTTGACACAATTTATGCGGAAGGCCAGCGTCGATATGTAGAATCATTATCTGCCTATGCTAGACAATTTTTAGGGCAAATGGATAAACCAGATGTCGATGTGATTGAAGGACTATCTCCAGCTATTTCTATTGATCAAAAAACAACAAGCAATAATCCTCGATCAACTGTTGCAACTGTGACAGAAACCTATGATTATTTGCGTCTTTTGTTTGCTCGTGTTGGGCGTCCTACCTGTCCCAACCATGGTATTGAGATCACATCGCAAACGGTACAACAAATGGTGGACCGAATATTAGAATACCCAGAGCGTACTAAACTTCAAATTCTTGCCCCCGTTATTAGTGGTCGAAAAGGGGAGCACGCTAAGGTACTAGAAAAATTGCAAAAAGAAGGTTATGTAAGGCTTAGAGTAGATGGGGAGATGCGTGAAGTAAGTGAAGACATTACCCTTGAAAAAAACAAAAAACACACGATTGAAGTAGTGGTAGACCGAATTGTTGTAAAAGAAGGTGTAGCAGGTAGATTAACTGATTCATTGGAAACTGCCCTTCGTTTAGGAGAAGGAAAAGTCAAAGTAGATGTCATCGGTGAAGAAGAACTATTATTTAGTGAAGACCACGCTTGTCCAATTTGTGGTTTTTCCATTGGTGAATTAGAACCGAGATTATTTTCGTTTAATAGCCCGTTTGGTGCTTGTGAACGTTGTGATGGTCTTGGTACGCAGTTAGAAGTTGATGTTGATTTAGTGATCCCGAACAAACAGCTTTCCTTGAATGAAGGTGCTATAGTTGCTTGGCAACCAACAAGTTCACAATATTACCCACAATTATTAAAAAGTGTTTGCCAACATTACGGGATTGATATGGATATACCAGTCAGTCAATTACCGAAACAACAGTTAGATAAAATTTTGCATGGTAGTGGAAAAGAATATATCCATTTTCGTTATGAAAATGATTATGGCATGACGCGTGACAATGAAATTATGTTTGAAGGAGTTTTAGCGAATATTGCTCGTCGTTATCGCGAAACAACTTCTGATTTTATCCGCGAACAAATGGAAAAGTACATGGCACAGAATGACTGCCCAACTTGTAATGGGTATCGTTTGAAAAAAGAAGCATTAGCAGTGTTGATTAATGGTCAACACATTGGGCAAGTTACTGAAAAATCAGTAACAGAAGTATGCGACTTTGTTACTCACCTCACGTTAACTAATAAAGAGCAACAAATTGCTGCTATGATAATTAAAGAAATTCAGGATCGTTTAACCTTTCTTATTAACGTCGGTTTAGACTATCTAACATTAGCAAGAACAGCGGGCACGTTATCTGGTGGTGAAGCACAACGCATTCGTTTGGCAACCCAAATTGGTTCGGCCTTAACTGGCGTATTATATGTGTTAGATGAACCATCCATTGGTTTACACCAACGTGATAATGACCGTCTAATTAACACTTTAAAACGAATGCGTGACTTAGGGAATACGTTAATTGTAGTTGAACATGATGAAGATACGATGCTTGCTGCTGATTGGTTAATTGACATTGGACCTGGAGCTGGAGAACACGGCGGAAATGTTGTAGCAAGTGGTACACCGAAACAAGTGATGAAACAAAAACGTTCCTTAACAGGACAATATTTATCTGGCCAGAAATTTATTCCGTTACCAACAGAGCGAAGAAAGCCAGATGGACGTTATATTGAAGTTGTTGGAGCGGAAGAAAATAACCTTAAAAAAGTGGATATAAAAATCCCGGTTGGTTTATTTACAACCGTAACGGGTGTATCAGGCTCTGGTAAAAGTACATTGATTAACGAAATTTTGCAAAAAAGCTTAGCAATGAATTTAAATCGAGCAAAACAAAAACCAGGTAAACACAAAACGATTAAAGGAACTGAATACCTCGACAAAGTGATAGATATTGACCAATCACCAATTGGGCGAACACCACGTTCCAACCCAGCTACGTATACTGGGGTTTTTGATGATATTCGTGATGTGTTTGCACAAACCAATGAAGCAAAAATACGTGGGTATAAAAAAGGCCGATTTAGTTTTAATGTCAAAGGTGGTCGATGTGAAGCCTGCCGTGGTGACGGTATAATTAAAATTGAAATGCACTTTTTACCAGATGTTTATGTGCCTTGTGAAGTATGTAATGGGAAACGTTATAATCGCGAAACATTAGAAGTGAAATACAAAGGCAAAAGTATTGCAGACGTGTTGGATATGACGATTGAAGAAGCATTGAAATTCTTTGAAAACATTCCAAAAATCAAACGTAAATTACAAACAGTGTATGATGTGGGATTAGGTTACGTGCGTTTAGGACAACCAGCCACTACATTATCTGGTGGGGAAGCACAACGTGTGAAACTAGCTAGTGAATTGCACCGTCGTTCGAACGGAAAATCATTGTATATCCTAGATGAACCGACAACAGGACTGCATGCTGATGACATTTACCGTTTATTACAAGTATTGCAACGATTGGTTGAAAACGGTGATTCCGTGTTAATTATTGAACATAATTTAGATGTAATCAAAGCAGCTGATCATATCATTGATTTAGGTCCTGAAGGAGGCGAACGAGGTGGTCAGATTGTAGCGATCGGTTCCCCAGAAGAAGTAGCGGAGGTTGCACAGTCCTATACAGGAAAATACCTAAAACCAATTTTAGAACGAGATCGTAGTCGAATGGAAGAACGAATGAAAACGAAAGAAAAAGTGAAACAATCTTCTTAAATAGTTAGGATGCTAGATACGAACTGCTCAAGACAAACATCATAGCAGTTCGTATTTCATTTTTAAGAATTCGTTTCATTACCTTCATTTTGACCTAAATGACGCTTTTAAGGTAAAGTAGAATTACCAATAAGTAGAGAGGAGTAAACCAATTGAAAACGATTGTTACAGAGATAGTTCAAGAAAAATTAGAGCAATTTCTAAATCAAGATGTCTATATACATATCGAAACAACCAACGGCGCTTATGCTAGCCATCATAATGCCAAAGCATATAATGCAGGTGTATTTATGCGTAATGCAACCATTCGTTATGAGCAAGCAAAAATAACTGGAGATGAATCTAGTTACCGTATCGGCTTAAAGACAACCAATGGTTGGGTATATGCTGAAGGAATTCGCCAATACGAGATTGACAATCAAGATCGCTTATTGTTAGCTGGTCATGATCAAGAAGGTCGCTTAATGGTTGCTTTACAAATAAGTGCAACCCCATTTAGTAACTAACATATCAAAGGAGTTGAATATCATGGAAAGTCATGTTGTTGTCATCTACCCACATCCAGATGACGAAGCATTTGGAGCTGCTGGTACAATTACCCATTTTCGTGAACAAGGGGTACCAGTTACTTACTTATGTGGAACACTAGGCGAAATGGGCAGAAATATGGGAAATCCAACTTTCGCTAATAGAGAAACACTACCAAGCATTCGAAAACAAGAACTTATTCAAGCATGTGAAGTTTTAGATGTCGATTTACGTATGCTGGGTTATCGTGATAAAACGTTAGAATTCGAATCTAGAGAAAAGATCGCTGAACATTTACTAACATACTTACAAGATTTGCAACCTAGCCTTGTGATAACCCATTATCCAGCATATGCAGTTCATCCTGATCACAATGCATTTGGTGCCGCTGCGATAGATGCAATTAATAGAATGGAGCATGAAAAACGGCCAAAAGTTTGGGCGCAAGCATTTTCTAGAACACATCTGGAAGACTTAGGAGAACCTGATGTTTCTATCGATGTTACACCTTACTTTGAGACAAAATTTAAAACTATCTCCGCACATCGCTCACAAGCAGCAGGTGTTTTAGGAAGTATTGATCCTGACACTGGAGATTTAGCGGATATAATTAAAGAAAAACTAACAACCGAACAATTTTATACTTGGAATTTTATCGAATAGAACGTGTTTTTCATGTTCTATTCTTTTTTTGAAGTCTTGTACGGTATAGACTAACCACTATATATTATGTAGAATATAGATAAATTATCCAGAAAGGAAAGAGCGCTTTGAAAAAGAGACAAAAACCAAGTGAACTAATTATCTATGAGTATCTCAGCTATCGTAAAACACTAGCAGAAAAGGAATCACTGCAATACCGTAAGTTAAAAACGGGCTACCAAGGAGAAGTTTTATTTGATGAATATGTTGAACAAGTCCAGCAACATCATTTTATCATTCGTGACCTCTGGTTATCCTACAACAATAAAGCCTTCCAAATTGACCTTGCTCTATTTATTAATAAAGCGATTTACTTATATGAAGTTAAAAACTACACAGGTGAATTTTATTATGCAAACGAACGACTTTACACCTTTGCTAATAAGGAAATTGATGATCCTTTACTACAGTTGAAACGAACCGAATCACTATTAACACAGTTACTTAACAAGCTAGATTACAATATCCCCATCCACGCTTCCGTTGTCTTCGTAAATCTCAATTGCACTATTTTTCAAGCGCCACGAACGAAAAGAATTATCCTGTCAACACAATTAAATCGTTACTTTGGTTCATTTCCACAAACATCCACATTGGATCCAATTTTTCATCACTTAGCTAATAAACTTCATTCGATTCGTTTAGAAAAATCCCCTTATGAACAATTACCAATCTATCAATATGTTGAATTACAGAAAGGAATCCCATGTTTGCAATGTAGACATTTCTATCAAAAGGTCAATGGGAAAAAGTGCATTTGCGAGAAATGTGGTAATCGTGAGCTCGTTCAATCAGCTATTTTACGAAATGTAGAGGAATTTATGATTTTATTTCCCAATGAACCTATAACTACTGTAAAGATATTGGAATGGTGTGATATACCGATTACACTACAACGAATTAAGTATACACTTCAGCCACATTTTGAAATGAGAGGTAGTAGAAAAGGAGCCTATTATGTAAAGAAACTATAAATTAGAATGACACAAAAGATATGACGAATAAAGGATTGATTTTTGTTAGAGCACGATTAACAAAGAAATAGTGAGCCTAAGAAGAGATTTCCGCTTAATCTGGATTTAACAAAGAAATAGTGAGCCTAAGAAGAAGAGATTTCCACTTAATCTGGATTTAACAAAGAAATAGTGAGCCTAAGAAGAAGGGATTTCCGCTTAATCTGGATTTAACAAAGAAATAGTGGGTCTAAGAAGAAGCGATTTCCACTTAATCTGGATTTAACAAAGAAATAGTGAGCCTAAGAAGAAGGGATTTCCGCTTAATCTGGATTTAACAAAGAAATAGTGGGCCTAAGAAGAAGAGATTTCCACTTAATCTGGATTTAACAAAGAAATCGTATAGAAAATAGTAGGTTATTTAGTATATCCATATCAAGTTACGCTTCAAGATAGTGATTTCACCTTGTAAAGGTGTTTAACATCATAAGAAAAAAGGAATATATCGTATAAACCAACAGAAATGGATAAAATTTATGTTCAAACATAATAATAACAATAGAGAGGATGAGGATGATGAGAAAATTATATCGCTCCAATTCAGATAAAATGCTTGCTGGTGTTTTAGGTGGAATTGCAGATTATTTAGATATCGATTCAACTATTTTACGTTTAATTTACGCTATTGTATTTGTGTTCACTGGAGGCGCTCCTTTGTTTGTACTTTATATCGTAGCTGCGTTTATTATGCCTAAAGAAGGTAGTATCTCCTAATGATGCGTTGGATTGTATCGTTACTGTTAAATGCGGTTGCGCTGATTGTCGTATCCTATTTGTTTGATTCGTTTTATTTAGCTGGGATATGGACAGCGCTACTGGCTAGTTTGATCTTATCCATTTTAAATGCAGTAGTAAAACCAATTCTAGTAGTATTAACACTTCCGGTCACCATTTTATCACTTGGGCTTTTCTTGTTTGTCATTAATGCGATTACATTAATGCTATCCCAAGCAGTTATCGGAAATGCATTTGTTATTGATGGTTTTGGTATTGCCATTCTATCAGCAATTGTACTTTCTTTTATTAACTTAATTCTTATTCGATTAATTAAAGATCGATTGGATTAACACGCAAAAGGCTGTTTGTCTTTTTGCGTGTTTTTGTTTATTTGGTGAAATAGTTAAGGGTGAGTTATAATAAGTGCTAACTGGATAAAAAGGAGTTAAACAGGAAAGATGAGCAAGCCGTTTTTTCAATTTTCATTTGGAACAGACAAAATATCACCGCTAACTTTTGTCGATCCGATTACCATATATCAAGCGAAAACCATAGGTGATGTTATACCTATCTTACATAAAGTAGAGAAAGCGGTGGAACAAGGTTATTATGCTGCTGGTTTTTTAGCTTATGAAGCAGCACCAGCATTTGATGCCTCCTATCAAGTTTTTCAAGCAGACCATGCCTTTCCTTTCGTCTATTTTGCTATATTTGAAAAACCATCTTCGTTAAAAGGCTACGCTTCCAAGCAATCTTATCATTTATCGGATTGGGAATTCAGGTCTAATTATGATTCCTATCAAGTCGGGATAAAAAATGTAAAACAGGCAATTGAACGTGGTGATACCTATCAAATCAATTACACGACGCACATGGAAGCAGAATTCTCTGGGGATCCATACAAATTTTATCAGCAGTTAAAACAAAATCAACAAGCAAACTATAGTGCTTATTTTTCTTTTGACAACTATCATGTTTTATCTGCTTCACCAGAATTATTTTTTCATGTGAAGAATGGAAAAATTACTACAAAACCGATGAAAGGAACAGCTGCTAGAGGGCTTTGGTACGAACAAGATCAGCAATTAAAACAAACATTATATGATTCAGAAAAAGAACGTGCAGAGAATTTGATGATTGTAGATTTGTTACGTAATGATGTAGGAAAGATTGCGACGTTAGGTTCGGTAAAAGTAGAAAAGTTACTTGAAGTGGAAACCTATCCAACTGTACACCAAATGACTTCAACAGTTACTGCGAATATTAAACAAGGCATCGGTTTAGTCGATTGGTTTCAAGCGCTATTCCCATGTGGGTCGATTACAGGTGCACCAAAGGTAAAAACAATGGAATATATTGCTTCGTTTGAACAATCACCAAGAGGAATTTATTGCGGTGCGATTGGTTATATCACACCTAACCAGGAAGCAATCTTTAATGTTCCAATTCGAACGGTCGTCATTGACCAAGCAAGGCAACAAGCAACCTACGGTGTTGGTAGTGGTATTACGTGGGATTCTAGTGTGAAAAATGAATTTAAAGAATTACAAACGAAAGCAAAATTGCTGACGGAAAAACGTCCTAGCTTCGAATTGTTAGAAACTATGTTATTAACGGAAGGCAACTTTTTTATTGCATCCTATCATATGAAACGATTAGCGAATTCAGCAGCGTATTTTAACTCTCCTTTTTCGCAAAAAAAAGTTCAAAGCGCTTTAGCAGAAGTGAAACAAACACGACAAACTGGTAACTATAAAGTGCGATTATTGCTTGATAAACAAGGCATGGTACATACCCACGTAGACCCTTTAACACCTTCACCATCTTCGGTGGTTTGTGCGCTAGCAAAGCAACCTATTGTGCAAGAAAATATATTCCATTATCATAAAACAACCAATCGTTTAATTTATCATGTACATGAAACACATGAACCGTCTATATTTTCTACATTACTTTGGAATGATAAAGAGGAAATTACCGAATTCACGACTGGTAATGTAGTAGTGGAATACAATAACAAGTTTTATACACCACCAATAGCATGTGGCGTGTTACCTGGTACGTACCGTGAATATCTTCTCGACCAAGGGATTATTGAAGAAAAGATCATTAGAAAACATGAGATTACTTCTGCCACAAATATATGGTTTATTAATGGGGTAAGGGGCTGGATACGTGTTAAAATAGTAGGGTTGTGTTAATCCTATTAAATTTGGTGATAGTACTAACAAAAAATGCTACAATAAATGTACATCTTATTATAATAATAAGCGAGCGTCATGATGGAGGAATCAAGATGACTAAAATAATTACAAAAGACTTGTTAGATCAGTTTAAATTAGAAGTAGTAGCCGGGAAAGATGGATTAGATAGAGAAATTATTATGAGTGATATCTCTCGTCCTGGTATTGAGTTAACAGGTTATTTTCGTTATTATCCAAAAAAACGATTGCAATTACTTGGTAAAACAGAAATGTCTTACTATAAAGATTTAACGTCAAAAGATCGAGCAGATCGTGCCAAGCGCATGTGTACGCCAGAAACTCCAGGAATTGTTGTTTCGAGAGGAATGGATATTCCAGAAGAATTAGCGGAGGCATGTGATGAAGCAAATGTACCGTTAATTCGTTCACCATATAAAACAACACGTGTGGTTAGCCGACTAACTAATTTTCTTGAAGCAAAATTTGCTCCATTCACAGCGATGCATGGGGTATTGGTTGATATTTATGGTGTTGGTGTTTTAATTACGGGACAGAGTGGTGTAGGTAAAAGTGAAACAGCACTTGAACTTGTCAAAAGAGGCCATCGTTTAGTTGCGGATGATAGTGTCGAAATTAGACAAGAAGATTATGACCGACTTATTGGGTCTTCCCCACCGTTAATTGAACATCTATTAGAAATTAGAGGGCTGGGTATTATTAATGTGATGACTTTATTTGGAGCTGGTTCGGTTCGCTCTTATAAAAAAATATCCTATGTTATTAATTTAGAATCGTGGGATGAGAAGAAACAATATGATCGTTTAGGATTAGAAGAAGAAACAATGAAAATCATTGATGTAGACGTACCAAAAGCAACATTACCCGTTCGTCCTGGTCGAAACTTAGCCGTCATCATTGAAGTGGCAGCGATGAATTTCCGATTGAAGCAAATGGGCGTAAATGCAGCGGAGGAGTTTTCTTCTCGCTTAACAACAATGATAGACGAGAGTGGTTCCAAATTAGGTTCAGATTACGATATGTAAATGTAAAGGGAGAGGTTTGATTTGATATATAATGTGTCACCGCCAATTGATCGTGTATTTTTAGAAATAGGTTCTTTAACCATCTATTGGTATGCAGTCATTATTGTTTCTGGAGTTTTTATCGGTTTGTGGTTAGCGACTAGAGAAGCAAATCGATTAGGATTACAAAAAGATTTATTTGCAGATTTAATTATGTTTGCTTTACCAATCGCGATTATTTCTGCTCGTGCTTATTATGTTATTTTTGAATGGGATCAATACCGAGGTGGCCCATGGTGGGATGTTTTTGCTGTATGGCAAGGCGGTATCGCTATTCATGGCGCATTGATTGGTTCAGTTATAACGGCAATTATTTTTGCTAGAGTGAAAAATGTATCTTTTTGGCAATTAGCTGATATTGCAGCACCTAGTCTTATTTTGGGCCAGGCAATTGGTCGTTGGGGGAATTTTGTTAACCAGGAAGCGCATGGCGGGGTTGTTTCTGAGGCATTCTTCAATAACTTCATGCAATATTTACCCGATTTTATTGTCAATCAAATGTACATAAATGGTGAATATTATCACCCGACTTTTTTATATGAATCTGTATGGAATATATTGATTTTTATTTTACTGTTAGTTATCCGAAGAAAAGTCAATCCAAGACGAGGGGAATTGTTCCTCACATACCTTATAGGTTATTCCATTGGGCGCTACTTTATAGAAGGAATGCGTACCGACAGTTTATATATTATTGGTTCCTTACGAACTGCCCAAGTCATTTCTATCGTTATCGTTCTTATTTCAATTGCCATTATCATTTATCGTCGAAAAACAAAGCTTGCCAATCGCCATTACAATGGAAAAAAAGTGGCGTAATCGGAGTGATTAATAGATGAAACAGACATTGATAAGAGGTGCGAAACAAGGACTACAAGTGACGTGGACATTAAGTAAAGTCATATTTCCGATTACGGTAATCATTACAATCCTTCAATACACACCTGTATTTGATTGGCTTATTCGTATAATCACGCCGATAATGAATAGTTTCGGGCTGTCTGGTGAAGCAGCAATTCCGTTAGTATTAGGGAATAGTCTTAATTTATATGCGGGGATTGCTGCCATTGTTTCGTTCGATTTTACTGTAAAAGAAGTTTTCATTATGGCCGTGATGCTATCCTTTTCACACAATCTATTTATTGAATCCTCAGTAGCGACTAGAGTTGGCATTCGATGGCCAATCATCGTTGGTATTCGAATTACATTAGTGATTCTGTCTGCCCTGCTCATAAATTACTTTTGGGATGGTGGCAAATCGGTAGCTCAATATGGTTTACTAACACACCACGCGCAGTCACCTGAAGGTGTAGTAGCTATCACTCTAGAAGGGTTTCAAACTGCACTTATTAGCATTTTACAATTAGCGGCGATCGTCCTTCCATTAATGATTGTTTTACAATTTTTCCGTGAGTTAGGCTGGATGGACAAAATTTCAAACGTAGTCGCACCATTTACTCGGTTGATGGGAATGGAGAAAAACGCCTCAATGACGCTTGTAACAGGATTAACAATTGGATTGGCCTATGGCGTTGGTGTCATGGTGCAAGCGGTGCAACAAGACGGAGTAGCGAAAAAAGATATGTATTTAGCGTTTATATTTTTAGTATCTTGTCATGCTGTAGTAGAAGATACACTTGTCTTTCTCCCGCTAGGTATACCAGTTTGGCCTTTATTATTAATCCGTTTAACAACCGCCATTGTCATGACTAGTGTAATAGGATATTTTTGGAACAAAAGCAATAAGAGAAATAGGAAGGAAGAAACAGAGCATGAGTATACGTACAATTCTATTTGATCTAGACGGAACTTTAATTAATACGAATGAATTGATTATTGCATCATTTACACATACATTAGAAAAACATACTGGAAGAACATATACCCGTGAAGAAATATTACCATTTATCGGACCACCTTTAGATGAAAGTATGCGACATGTGGATGAATCACAGGCAGAAGCAATGGTGCAAACATATCGAGAACATAACATTGCTAACCATAAAAAATATGTTGTTGCCTATCCAACTGTCGTAGAGACGGTAAAAACGTTAAAAGAAAAAGGTTACCAGTTAGGTATTGTGACAACAAAAATTCGCGAGACTGCTGAACTAGGAGTCAAGATAACTGGAATGGAAGGTATGTTCGATGTTATTATTGGATTAGATGATGTAACGAACGCAAAACCGCATCCAGAACCAATTATTAAAGCTTTAACAGAATTAAACGCGAATCCAATGCACGCACTTATGGTCGGAGATAATTACCATGATATTGAATCCGGTCACAACGCTGGAGTAAAGACAGCTGGGGTAGCTTGGTCAATTAAAGGTGAAGCTACTTTGGCAAAATATGAACCAGATTATATGTTAAAAGAAATGAAAGATTTGCTTCCTATTCTTGAGGTGTAGCAAATGCGTAATACCAAACGTTACAAAGTAGATGGTGCTAATTCACTGTGGCATATATATAAGACAGTTCCATTTTTGAAGGTAATGAAGAATTTTATTGTGATTCAAGTGGCGAGATATACCCCATTTTTGGCAATGAAAAATTGGTTATACCGAAATTTTTTGCAAATGAAGGTGGGTGAGAATACTTCTTTTGCACTCATGGTTATGTTAGATATTATGTTTCCAGAAAAGATAACAGTTGGAAGTAATAGTGTCATTGGTTACAATACCACACTTCTTGCTCACGAGTACTTAATTAAAGAATATCGACTTGGTGCAATAAAAATCGGTAATGAAGTCATGATTGGCGCGAACACTACTGTTTTACCGGGCGTAACCATTGGAGATGGTGCGGTTGTATCAGCTGGAACAGTGGTTCATAAAGATGTGCCAGCTGGTGCATTTGTTGCTGGAAATCCAATGCGTGTAATATATACTGCAGAACAAATGCACGAACGCAAAAACAACGATACTTTTTTAGATAACATCTGAATGGTATCGATCTCAGTTCATTCATTTGCCTAAAATCGATATGTTCCAAGGGGGAAGTAATGTTGAAATTCTCCAATATGTATAGAGATGAAATAAAACATACGCTGATGAATCAGCAATTTGATGTGTTAGTGATCGGAGGGGGGATTAACGGATCTGGTATTGCTCTTGATGCAACAGCAAGAGGGTTAAAAGTGGCAGTGGTTGAAATGCAAGATTTTGCTTCAGGAAGTTCAAGTAGGTCTTCCAAACTATTTCATGGGACGCAAGTTGATCTGCGAGAAGGAAATATTAAACGTGCTACGGAATTAGCTAAAGAAAATAGTATTTTAGTAGAAAACGGACCTCATATTACGCAACCAATACAGATGCTTGTTCCATTTGATAAACACAGCAATTTTAAAAAATGGACGACACGTATAGGATTGTCTATGCTAGAACGTGCGGCTAGTTTACCGAAGCAAGATCACCAACACTTTTCCAAACAAGCTACTAAGCAAAAAGAGCCCTTATTAAATCAAGATCAATTACTTGGTTCTCGTTATGATATTGCCTATGCAACCGATGATGCCCGTTTAACACTTGAAGTGCTAAAAAAAGCTGTGCAACTCGGAGCAACAGCATTAAATTATTTAAAAGTTATCCAACTTATCTATGATGCACACGGTACTATTATTGGTGTGGAAGTAGAAGATCAAATAACTGGTGATACAGGTGTGATTTCAGCAAGAAAAGTGGTTAACGCAACTGGACCATGGCTTGATGATTTGCAAGAATTAGCAAAAGAAGGTAACCGCTTTGTTTTGACTAAAAGCGTACATCTTGTATTTGACCGATCTACTTTTCCGATACAACAAGCCATCTGTTTTACTCATACCGATGGGAACAGAATAGTTGCTATTCCTCGAGAAGGTAAAGTGCATGTTGGTCCTTCAGAGGTGTGTTATGGTGTGCATGAAGTTGGTTATCCTGGAGTAGATGAAGCGGATATGACCTATTTGTTAGAAGCAATCAATGCTGCTTTTTCCGAAGTGAATCTATCTAAAAATGATATTGTATCTAGCTGGGTGGGTTTACGTTCATCTATTTTTCGAAATAAAAAAAAGCCATACAAACCGTTAGAAAAAGAAGAAATAATGCTTCACTCAAGTTCTGGAGTAATTTTGATCCCTACTGTAGAAATGAATGGCTTTCGAAAAAATGCTGAAATCATTGTAGATCATCTTGTAAAGCAATTTAAAGATGAAAAAGGGATATTGTATTCTTCATCGGAAACAAAATCAATCCCTATTGCAGGTGGTGAAGTAGGTGGTTCGCAAGGTTTTGCTACTTTCAAACAACAACAATTGCAACAAACAAAAGATATCCCAATAGACGAAGCAACAAAAGAGCGTTATATTGATCGTTATGGAAAAAACGTTGAAAAAATCTGGACGTATTATCATCAATACCAACAATCGGCGCAAAACTATCAAGTAGATGCCTTGCTGTTTGCTGAACTTAATTATACATTAGAAGAAGAATGTATCTATATGCCGCTAGATTTTTTTGAGCGACGAACAGGTGCTATTCATTTTCATAGTGAAGTAATTAAACGGAATAGTGATGGTGTGATCGCATATCTAAGAGATAAACTAAAATGGAATACCGAAGAAACAGCCTATTATAAAAGAGAATTACAGCTTGCCTGTCATTAAACCCTGGACAAATTATTGTCCTTTTTTTTGTGGGAAATAACCAAAGCAAGAACGATGTGGACTTTTTGGATATTTCGACATTTCTGCTGATTGTTATAGGAAGAAGTGTAAATATGTGATATACTTCATACGGTGTAATTGTCCTGAAACAAAGGAGGGAGACATATGAGTCAGACAACAGAAAGTAAAGAAAATCGATCAGTAAGCAATAATGTCATTCCTTTTATTCCTGAGGACGATTTTTATTTTTCGAAGGGTGTTCAAGCTTTTCAGAAAAGAAAATTTGATATGGCTTTAAAATGGCTTAGAAAAGCGATAGATACAAACCCAATGGAACCACTATATCCGTGTCAGATGTCGATTATCTATACCGAGGTCGGCGCTTACCATGCTGCCAACCAAATTTTGCTTGAGGTTTTAGAACAACAAGGTGATGCATATACAGATTGTTACTATTTTTTGGCGAATAATTATGCTCATCTAGGATTACCTGTCGATGCACAAAAATACGCAAAAATGTATATTGAAAAAGATTCTGACGGAGAATTTAAAGAAGAAGCTGAACAATTGGTTGCGATTTTGGAAATAAGTGAAGATGATATGGATGATGACTGGTTAGATGCAGAGGAAGAAGAACTGCTTATGTACCAAGAAACAGCCTTTTATTATATCGAGCGAAAAGAATGGCAAAAAGCAATACCATTATTACAAGAGATGATGGCGATATTCCCAGATCATATGACTGCTAAACATGAATATGCATATGCATTATTCTTTTCAGGTGAACAACGAGAAGCAATTCATCTAGAGGAAACTTGGATAGCGAAACATCCCTCGTCTATTTTCAGTCTCACTAATTTAATGATATTTTATTATGAACAAGGCAAACAAGAATTGGTTACACAAGTAAAACAGTTATTAACGAATGTATATCCAATTCATGAACAACAAAAGTTACGGATTGCGATTGCTTTTGCACATGTTGGTTGTCCAGATAGTGCTTATGGAAGGTTTCTTAGCTTGGCTAAAGCACGCTTAAAAGGGCATATTAATTACTACAGATATTTTGCTAAGGTTTCCTACCAAATGGGGGATATAAATCGTGCACAACGCCTATGGGATGAAGGAAAGAAGATTCATGCAATCCTATTACAGGAGCAAGCACCTTGGGAGACAGGCGAATAGCAAAGTGACAGATTCGTAAGCAGATTAGTGGACTACACATGCAGAACATACGATAATGGGTATAGCATTCATTCCGAATTGATTTTTTTGAAAGGATGAAACACAATGGAAGAAGAAAGAATTTATGATGTAATTATTGCTGGAGCTGGTCCAGCTGGTATGACCGCGGCTGTGTATACTTCTCGTGCGAACTTAGATACATTAATGTTGGAGCGTGGGATCCCTGGCGGACAAATGGCTAATACAGAAGATGTAGAAAATTATCCTGGATATGAAAGTATCTTAGGTCCTGATTTATCTAATAAAATGTTTGACCACGCTAAAAAATTTGGGGCAGTTTATGCTTACGGTGATATTAAAGAAGTAATTGACGGAAAAGAATACAAAACAGTCATTGCTGGTTCAAAAGAATACAAAACAAGAACACTAATAATCACCACAGGTGCGCAGTACAAAAAATTAGGTGTACCAGGTGAAGAAGAGTTTAGTGGTCGTGGTGTATCTTATTGTGCCGTGTGTGATGGCGCCTTTTTCAAAGAGAAAGAACTAATGGTTATTGGTGGAGGAGACTCTGCTGTAGAAGAAGGGGTATACCTTACAAGATTTGCGAGCAAGGTAACGATTGTGCACCGTCGTGATGAACTTCGTGCCCAAAAAATTCTTCAAGATCGTGCATTTGATAATGAAAAAGTAGATTTTATTTGGGATACAATCGTGAAAGAAATTAATGGGAAAGACGGTAAAGTGAGTAGCTTGGCCCTGTTAAATAAGAAAACAGGCGAAGAATATGAACATCCAGCAGATGGTACGTTTATTTATATTGGAATGATTCCATTAAGTGAACCATTTAAATCACTTGGTATCACGAATGAAGAAGGTTACATTCCTACCAATGAAAAAATGGAAACGTCTATACCAGGTGTTTTTGCAGCTGGGGACATTCGAGAAAAAGAACTACGTCAAATTGTTACAGCTACAGGTGATGGAAGCATTGCAGCACAGGCGGCTCAGTCTTATATAGAAGAATTAAAAGACTCATTAAAAACCGTCTAATCCTTTGTCATCAATCGCAATATAAAGTAATTACTTTTTAATTCCCTTGTAACATGCACGAAATATAAAAGGGTTATAATGATATTAACTAATTGACCCCCTTTTAATAAATATAGCTACACAGGTTATCATAGCCTGTGTATTTTTTTGTCTAATCCCAGTTGAATCCCTTTGATAATCCAGAGAAAAATGAAAAATTTGTTTCACGCCGTAGCTAAAGTTAGATAGACAAACTCAAATATAGTATAATATACACATATTGTGCAGAAATGAGTGAGTTAGATTGCAACGTGTGACAAACTGTATATTAAGACATGATAATCATATATTGTTGTTAAAAAAACCTAGTAAAGGCTGGTATGCCATGCCAGGTGGGAAAATGGAACAAGGAGAAAATATTAAAGAATCTGTTATAAGAGAATTTCATGAAGAAACCGGCTTACATCTCATTAATCCAGAAGTAAGAGGTATTTTTACTATGCTTAGACGGGAAGCAGGCATAATCGAAAGTGAATGGATGATGTATACGTTTCTTTGTCATGATTTCAAAGGAGAGTTAATACCTCAATCCAATGAAGGAGAGTTAGAATGGGTACCGGTTGAGGATATTGCTAACTTACCGACAGCGCCTAGTGATAAATTTATTCATCAGCATATCTTGTTTCAAAATGACATATTATATGGTACTTTTGAATATCAACCAGACTACCAATTAACACATTACGCATTTGCTTGAATTGTAAATGAACGGGGGAATGATCGATGTCAAAGGAACAAGAAATTAAGCTAGTCATTATTACCGGAATGTCGGGAGCTGGTAAAACAGTAGCGGTGCAAAGTTTTGAAGATTTGGGTTATTATTGTGTAGATAATTTACCACCAGCGTTATTGCCTAAATTTTTAGATTTAATGAAAGATGCCAGTAATAACATCCAACAAGTGGCATTAGTAATGGATTTAAGAGGTAGAGAATTCTTTGATACATTATTTGAATCACTAGATCAATTAGCAAAAGCGGATTGGCTAGAAGAGCATATTCTATTCTTAGATGCAAAAGATGAAACTTTGGTTTCTCGCTATAAAGAAACGCGACGATCGCATCCTTTGGCTCCAGATGGTTTACCGCTAGAAGGAATTACGCAAGAAAGAAAGATGCTAGATGAACTACGAGGGCGAGCGCAACATTTTATCAATACAACAAACCTAAAACCGAAGGCACTTCGAGAAAAAATAGTAGATAAGTATGGTGAACCGGAACAAGAGGTCTTCGCTGTTCATACGTTATCATTTGGTTTTAAATATGGATTACCGATTGACGCTGATTTGGTGTTTGATGTTCGTTTTTTACCAAATCCCCATTATGTCGAACAATTACAGCCATTAACCGGCTTAAATTCTGAAGTCTCTTCGTATGTATTTAAGTGGTCTGACACGCAAAAATTTATCGAAAAAGTAACTGACTTACTAACATTTATGCTTCCGCAATACAAAAAAGAAGGAAAAAGCCAACTCGTTATTGCTATTGGTTGTACGGGTGGACAACACCGTTCTGTAGCGATTGCGGAACATTTGAAACATCATTTTTCTGGTCAGTATGTCACGCATGTTAGTCATCGTGACATCGATAAGAGAAAGGGAAAGTAATGCATATGAACCGAAAAAAAAATATTGTTGTATTAGGTGGAGGAACTGGTATGCCTGTTCTTTTGCGAGGTTTAAAAGAGTATCCGATCGACTTATCAGCTATTGTAACAGTTGCTGATGATGGTGGAAGTTCTGGACGATTACGAACAGAAATGGCTATGCCAGCACCAGGTGATATTCGTAATGTTATTGCAGCAATGTCCGAAGTCGAGCCTCTGTTGTTAAAGTTGTTTCAACATCGATTTGAGCATCGCCTTGAGAATAAAAATGGATTATCTGGCCATTCGATGGGTAATTTATTATTGGCTGCAATGACCTCCATTACCGGAGATTTTTATAATGGTATAAAAGAAATTTCACGTGTACTAAATGTGAAAGGGAACATTTATCCTATTGCCAATCAAAATATGTTTTTGCATGCAGAGATGGAAGACGGTGAAATCATTGCAGGAGAATCTAATATTCCGTTAGCGAATAAAGGAATTAAACGTGTGTTCTTGCAACCTGATCCGGTACTACCGCTACCAGATGCCATCCATTCCATTAAGCAGGCAGATCTTGTTGTGATTGCTCCAGGTAGTTTATATACTAGTACGATGCCTAATTTAGTCGTACCTGAAATTGGCGAAGCTTTGCAACAAACAGAAGGAAAGGTTATTTACGTATGTAATGTAATGACTCAAGCAGGAGAAACAACGAATTATACCGCAGCTGATCATATCGAGGCTATTGTAGATCATATTGGCGAGGGATGTGTGCATTCTATTTTAGTGCATAACAAACCGATTGAAGAAGAATACCGAAAAAAATATGCAGAAGAAAATGCTTCCCCAGTTGTTTATGATATTGATCGCTTACAACAAATGGGATTAGAAATAATAGAAGCAGATATTATTGATCATTCCCAAAAAATGTTGCGACACGATACGGGGAAAGTAGCGAAGCTTCTTAGTTCGTTAATATGATGAAACAAAAGAATAAGTTGGGAAGGTGAAGAAATGTCATTTGCATCCGAAATAAAAAAAGAATTGACCCAAATAGAGACAAAAGGATGCTGTGCTGAAGCTGAACTTGCAGCATTGATTCGAATGAACGGCACCATCTCGTTATCAAGACAAGATTATGTATTAGATGTTCAAACAGAAAATGCTGCGATCGCACGTCGAATATATACCCTGTTAAAATCTTTATATCACTATCCGATCAAATTACTTGTTCGAAAAAAAATGAAATTGAAAAAAAATAATGTTTACATTGTTCGAATGGCAGAAGGCGCCCATAAACTTCTAACGGAATTAAACATACTACAAGAGCCATTTTCTTTAGTAAGAGCCATCTCTTCTAAATATCTGCAATCTGATTGCTGTAAGCGCGCTTATTTAAGAGGAGCTTTTCTTGCTGGTGGGTCAGTCAATAATCCAGAGACTTCTTCCTATCATCTAGAGATTTCTAATGCCTATCAAGAACACAATGATTCACTATGTGATCTTGTAAATTCATTTGATTTGCATGCAAGAAAATTAGAAAGAAGAAGTGGCTATATTACTTATATCAAAGAAGCAGAAAAAATAACGGAATTTTTTAATTATATGGGTGCACATCAAGCATTATTAAAATTCGAAGATGTCCGTATTATGCGGGACATGCGTAATTCTGTTAATCGGTTAGTTAATTGTGAAACTGCAAATCTTAATAAAACGATTGGCGCTGCTTTTCGCCAAGTAGAAAACATCAAATTTATTGAACGTACGGTTGGCTTAGAAGCATTACCAGATAAGTTACAAGAGATTGCCAAACTTCGTGTTCAGCATCAAGATGTCTCATTAAAAGAATTAGGTGAGTTTGTTAGTGGTGGGAAAATTAGTAAGTCTGGCATTAACCACCGATTGAAAAAAATTGATCAATTCGCTGAACAAGTAAGAAGAGAACAACCGATACAACAGAGTTAGAAGCGCAGATATTGTGCTTCTTTTTTTATTTAATTAAATCCGGATTAAGCAGGAATAGCACCGACTAGCATCGTATGTTATGTAATGTTAGAAAAAGAATAGAGGGGAATAATGTTGTAGTGGAATTGGCTCCAATCGAATAAGATAAAGCCAAAACAAAGAAGCAAGTTAAGAAAATAGTTAGGAACAAAATATTTTCGATTCAAACGAAGAATGGATTGGTTGTTTGGAAAGAACAAATAGGTTTCTCATTTTGACAGAGAAGCCTATCCCTTTCATTTGGGTGGGGGCATGGCGTGCATTAAATTCAGTGATAATGAGTTATGAAGAATACGAGAAATACCATCGTATTACACATGAATTTTGGGGTGGCTATGTCAGGCATAAGACCATGTATCGTAAAGTTTATAATGGTCAAAATGCAGTAATAGATGATGCATACATTGCCGAAAGTCATATGTTAATGATGTATGTCCATTGCTAAGCTATGGATAACGCAGGTAATTAATTATAATCAATAAACAAATAAAAAATAAAAAGCCTACATTCTTTTTATAAAAAGAATATAGGCTGAGTACGCGCCCGGAGGGAATCGAACCCCCGACGCATGGTACCGGAAACCATTGCTCTATCCCCTGAGCTACGGGCGCATAATTAATAGTAAAAACGAACAAACATAATTATAACGGATATTCGAGAGTAATTCAATTATAAATTAACTAAAAAGGAGAAGACCAGGAAACCATTCATAAAATTATTATTCTCTGCTATACTAGTACAAGGTTTATTTTACCAAGTAGATGGGTAAAATACTTGTAGCTAAAAAATAAAAGGCAAATGACCATGTGTTTTGTTTGACCTTTATTGACCTTTTAGGTACTATGTACATAGAAATTATTTTTCACTAACAAATGTAGTGAAAATGTTGAAGGAGGAAGATGTTAGATGAATTTAATACCTACAGTAATTGAACAAACAAACCGCGGAGAACGTGCATATGATATTTATTCACGTCTGTTAAAAGACCGAATTATTATGTTAGGAAGTGCTATTGATGATAATGTGGCGAACAGTATTGTTGCACAGCTTCTCTTTCTAGAAGCAGAAAGCCCAGATAAAGATATATCTATTTACATTAATTCACCAGGTGGTTCAATTACGGCTGGAATGGCTATTTATGATACGATGCAATTTATCAAACCAGATGTTTCTACTATCTGTGTTGGTATGGCTGCATCAATGGGAGCATTTCTATTAACAGCTGGTGCACCAGGAAAACGTTATGCGTTACCTAATAGTGAAGTAATGATTCACCAACCTTTAGGTGGTACCCAAGGTCAAGCTTCTGATATTCAAATCCATGCTAATCGAATTATCGAAATGCGTAAAAAATTAAATCAAATTTTATCTGAACGTACAGGTCAACCAATTGAAGTTATCGAAAGAGATACAGATCGTGATAACTTCATGATAGCTGAAAAAGCAAAAGAATATGGTTTAATTGATAAAGTAATGGAAAAGAAACCTACTGAATAAATAAAGTGAAACGAGACTGGGACAAAAGTGAATGAAGATCCCTGATAAACGAACGATGGATAACCTATTTTATCCATCGTTCGTTTTAGTTAGAAAACATAACTAAGTAACTGGAAATATACGAGACTCTAGCGGAAACAGTGCATGTTTTCGATGGGGCGAGTAATCGCAGTCCCACGAGCCGAAGTTCCACTTTGTAAAGCGGCTAGAAGTTAGACGAAAACCGTCACGTCCTGTGACAATGTCTAACTGACCCACGTCCTGTGTGCCCGAGGCCGTGCCCGCAGAACGCGAGTGTATTTCCAGTTGCGATGGCTAAGCTCTCCTCAATCATTCGTATACTGTAGTTAAAAATTAGCTTTGGCCCAGTCTCGTTTTTCAATTAATCATTTAAAAGCTTTTCTAAAAAGTCAATCAATGTCTCCAGTGCCTTGTCTTCATCACTACCACCTGCAATTAAGTTTATAGTGTATCCTTCTTTAATTCCTAAACTGATTAGTCCTAGCATCCTTTTAGCATTTACTCTCCTATTATTTTTTACTACAAAGATTTCCGAAGTAAAAAAGTATATGCATAAATAAAAATGGAATAACTAACAAGAAAACTAATCGAAATAAAAAGGAGTGTATGCAATGCAATCAAGTATTCAACATAAACTTGATCATATTAGCCAGCAATTGCAGGGAACACAACAACAAATGATCGTATCGCAAAGTAAAAAGGAAGCGTTGCAAAATGCCATTATGCAATTAAAAGAGATAGAAGCACAATTAGAAGAAGTAAAGGCGACGGAAAGTGATGCACTTACAAATCCACAATGGCAACAATCCTATGAGCAATTGCATGATCTTAGACGAAACATTAATCATTTGATGCAATAAAGAAAAAGCAAGTACACCTGATTCATCGTTCAAGTGTACTTGCTTTTTTAGTAGGTTTACTAAGCAAGAGATTGAAGCTAACGAGTTGCACTTAAATTAGTATTGGTGTTGTTAATTGTAATATTCACTTCCATCTATTAATAAAATAAATGGTAGTGAGGCTTCAATTTTATTTTTTCCATTAATATATGTTATGTGAAGAAAATTATATGTTATACTGAATGCATAAAAATGGTAATGAGGTGGTGACAGAGTATGTATTTAAATGCAATTGATAATTTGCAATTATATAGCCAATTATCACTAACAAGAGTAGAAGATCGCATGCTTATTAAGGCAGATTTTCCCCAAAAATTCATTGAAGAGAATAATTTAGTTGATCCTTTCCTTTACGTAACTATCTATGCTCGAGGTGGAGAAAGAGTAAGGGTTATTGATGAAGGAACAACCAAAATCTATCATCTGACGGAAGCAACAACTTCTCCACTCACTTATCACCAAATCCTTACGTTCGCCATTGAGCACTCCAAGCAATTTCAACATTTAACTTCTTAATTTTTTTACTGCGTATATTTTCCAATCATCTACACAAATTAATTGTGGAGGTGATTTTTTTGGCTAAGAAAAAGAAAAAAGAAAAAAGAGCAACAGGTTTTAGTGACGAACAAGCAATCAAAGAAACCTTACCGACTGAATTTGATCATGAATTCGCTAATGAACCACTAACCCAAAACGAAAAGCAACACAATAAAAAAACCAAAAAACGTCAATAACATCAAATTGTCGTAATTTTTGTATTCTCAGACAAGCCTAACTTCTTAAAACAAATAACATGTTTATTAAAAGTTAAAATTATCTCTACCTAGTTGATTCATATTTGTTTTTTTGTAAGTTGCTTCGGCGTAGGAGATATACTATAACTGAATTACCACACCATAAGGAGGCGTATGTATCATGATTAATAAAGAACTGGACGTGTTTGAGCTACAACGAAAGATGCAACAACAGGAGCAGACCATTGCTCAATTGGTTTCCATAATCGCTACTACTAATCAACGGTTAAAAGCATTAGAACAAAAGCAAAATGGCCTTGAGCAGAATTTGTCCTCTTGCTCCTCTCCTTCTCGTTTTGCTTAACAAGTAACCGCTACATACGTTTTCCGAGAGCATCACTCATCCTCTGAGTGATGCTTTATTTCATTTGCCACTTTGGATAGGTTATTTAATTTTTGGTCTGTATCGTTTATAATGAATTTAAATAAATATCCTTGTTTTATAAAAGAGATAAATAGGGTATTTTGTATATATGTCTAAATTTAGACAATATTTTGGGGGTGAGTGAATGAAATACGTTTATTGGGTATTAATTTCACTTCTGATTTTGTGGGAAGCAAATGCTTTGCAAGACATCTATGAATTTTCAGCTATCTGGCAATATGCAGCAAGTATTATTTTAATAGGATACTTTGCTTATCTACTACGAATAAATATATCATTAAAAAGCATTCGTCTTGCCAAAAATTAATTTATGCCTGGGTTGCACGTGTCCACTAACTACGTGCCTTTTGTAAACTTTTTTACAATATCAGGAAATAAGTTAGATAAATATACATAAAGCATACTTCTTTATGCAATAGGGTAATGTAAGAATAAAGTCCTTGTTAAGGAGAGTTAAACTAAACAAAATCATGGAGGGGTAAACAATGACGTTTGATCAATCAAAAACAAGAAAAGTAGTGATCATAGGTACTGGATTTGTTGGAGCTAGTTATGCCTATTCCTTAGTGAACCAAGGTATTGTTAATGAGTTAGTACTTGTCGATTTAAATAAAGAACGTGCCGAAGGTGAAGCACGAGATCTCAATCATGGAATGCCGTTTGCCTTTGCCTCACCAATGAAGATTCGTTCAGGTGATTACGACGAATGTAAAAATGCCGATTTAGTCGTGATAACAGCTGGTGCAAATCAAGCACCTGGCGAGACACGATTAGATTTGGCTGCAAAAAACGCTAAAATCATGAAAGGGATCGTAACAAGCATTATGGATAGTGGTTTTAAAGGAATCTTATTAGTTGCCACTAACCCTGTTGATGTACTAACACATGTTGCTTTAGAAGTATCTAATTTACCTAAGGAACGAGTGATCGGTTCAGGAACTATTCTAGATACAGCCCGTTTCCGCTACCTTCTTAGTGAATATTATCAAGTGGACTCTCGAAATGTTCATGCCTATATCATTGGCGAACATGGCGATTCAGAATTACCCGTTTGGAGCCATGTTCAGATTGGCGGTGTTCCAATCGAAAAATATGGTAAAATCACAGATGTTGAAAAAGATCCAGATATGATCAATATTTATGAAAATGTACGAGATGCTGCCTATCACATCATTGAACGAAAAGGCGCCACCTATTATGGAATCGGGCTTGGACTAGCACGATTAACAAAAGCTATTTTATACAATGAGAATGCGATAGTTACTGTATCTGCTTTGTTTGAAGGTGAGTACGGAATTGATAACGTGTATTTGGGGATACCAGCCGTTGTGAATGAGTATGGCGTCAGAGAGAAGCTTGAATTAGACTTAAATGAAAATGAGTTAAAGAAATTGAGAGAGTCCGCAGCAATTCTAAAAGAGATGACCGAAAATGTTATGCCTAAATCTTAATATATAAACAAGATAAATGATACGTAAGGGCCTAAAAGAATATTTTTTCTATTTGGCCCTCTTTTAATATATTCAAAATGGATAATACAGACTAATTTGGGGAACCTAGTGTTGTTAAATTATACGCACACCAAAATTACTGGGTCATTTCTTTGCTCTTTAAGCATTACCAATAATATTTCTCTATAAAGGTTTAAAATTTATGTGAATAATCAAGAGAAATTTGTTGAGGAAAAAGCAGACATCTGCTACAATAATTGATGTAGAGATTTTTTTGCTGTATGTGGGACAAAAAATGACTACTAGGGACGATAAGTTCCCCGATCGTTTTTTGTAAAAGGAGTAAAATCATGAAAAGTTTAATCGACTTACAAAGAAAATTATTCCCTGATTTACTTGATGTCATACAGCGGAGATATAAAATTCTACAATTTATTCAAGTGCTAGAACCGATTGGGCGTCGTGCGCTTGCAGGTCATATTAACATGAAAGAACGACTGGTACGCAGTGAAATTGACTTCTTAAATAACCAAGCATTGATTGAGGTAACATCAAAAGGAATGCATGTTACTAACAGTGGTTATCAACTTTTGGAACAGTTGGAGCTTTTCATGAGCGACCTTTCTGAATTTAATGTGTTAGAACAGCAAATAAAGGATACATTAAATTTAGAACATGTTATAATAACACCAGGGAATAGTGATGAGCATGCACTAGTTAAACAAGAACTGGGGAAAACTGCAGTAGACTATTTGCATTCCATCTTAGTTTCTAATCAAACAGTTGCTGTTACTGGTGGAACATCAATGACTGCAGTAGCAGAGATGATGCGACCCTCTAACCATGCAGTTAATTGTTTGTTTGTACCTGCAAGAGGTGGTCTAGGAGAGCGAGTGGAGAATCAAGCCAATACGATATGTGCTGAAATGGCTAAAAAAGCAAATGGGGATTATCGCTTGCTTTATGTACCAGATCCACTTAGTGAGGATACATATCAATCAATTATCGAAGAGCCTTCCGTGAAAGAAATTTTACACAACATTAGACAAGCTAATGTTGTCGTACACGGTATAGGAGATGCATTAACTATGGCTAAGCGGCGTAAAGCATCAGAAGAGGTTTTACATAAGATTCAATCGGGTAATGCAGTAAGTGAGGCTTTTGGATATTATTTCGACGACACAGGCGAAGTAATTCATAAAGTTCGAACAGTAGGAATGCAATTAGAAGATTTGTCTAAAATAAAAAGTGTTATCGCTGTAGCAGGTGGTAAATCGAAGGCAAAAGCGATTCATTCCTATTTTAAGCAGGGGAAAAGTAGTGTACTCATTACAGATGAAGCTGCAGCAAAAGAGTTAATAAAGGGATTTTCCCTTTAATTATAATTATATTTACAAGGAGGAAACAAGAATGACTGTAAAAGTAGGTATTAATGGTTTTGGTCGTATCGGCCGTAACGTATTCCGTCAAGCGCTAAATAATGATGAGGTAGAAGTAGTGGCAGTAAATGATTTAACTGATGCTAACATGCTTGCTCATCTATTGAAATATGATTCTGTTCACGGAAAATTAGAACAAGAAGTTTCCGTTAATGGTTCAAATCTTGTAGTTGGCGGAAAAGAAATCAAAGTACTTTCTGAAAGAGATCCAGCTAACTTAGGATGGGGAGACTTAGGCGTAGAAATCGTTATCGAATCTACTGGTATTTTCACTAAACGTGAAGATGCTAAGAAACACCTTGATGCTGGTGCGAAAAAAGTAGTTATCTCTGCACCTGCTAAAAATGAAGATATCACTGTTGTTATGGGTGTTAACGAAGACAAATATGATGCTGCTAGCCATCATGTTATCTCTAATGCTTCATGTACAACAAACTGTCTTGCACCATTTGCGAAAGTACTTAATGACAAATTTGGTATCAAACGCGGTATGATGACAACTGTACACTCTTATACAAACGACCAACAAATCTTAGACTTACCTCATAAAGATTATCGTCGTGCGCGTGCAGCTGGTGAAAGCATCATCCCAACAACTACTGGAGCTGCAAAAGCAGTATCTTTAGTGCTTCCTGAATTAGAAGGAAAACTAAATGGTATGGCTATGCGTGTACCTACTCCAGACGGCTCACTTGTTGACTTAGTTGCTGAACTTGATAAAGATGTAACTGCAGAAGAAGTTAATGCTGCACTTAAAGAAGCGGCAGAAGGCGACTTAAAAGGTATTCTTGGATATAGTGACGAGCCACTAGTATCTGTTGATTATATTGGAAACACAAATTCTTCAACAGTTGACGGAATTTCTACACTTGTTATGGAAGGAAACATGGTAAAAGTTGTTTCTTGGTATGACAATGAAATGGGATACTCTACTCGTTGTGTAGACTTAGCTGTATATCTTAAAAAACAAGGTCTTTAATTAATAAAGGACAATCATGTGGGAGGGGGGCAATCCTCCTCCCATTTTTCAAGTCATGTGTAATCTGAAATGATGTTATGTACATGATACTTGTACATATAGATGAAGCTAAGGAGGTCGAGCAAGTTGAATAAACTGACTATTAAAGATTTAGATGTAAAAGGAAAAAAAGTATTTTGTCGTGTAGACTTTAACGTGCCAATGAGTGAGGGTGTTGTTACGGATGATACACGAATTAAAGCAGCACTACCAACCATTCAGTATTTGGTTGAAAAAGGTGCAAAAGTAATTCTTTCTAGCCACTTAGGCCGTCCTAAAGGGGAAGTTGTTGAAGAATTACGCCTTGACCCAGTTGCAAAACGTCTTAGTGAATTACTAGGTCAAACGGTTACAAAAACGGATGAAGTATATGGCGCAGAAGTTGACAAAGCTGTTAGTGAAATGACTGATGGTGATGTTGTGCTTATTGAAAATGTACGCTTCCATCCAGGAGAAACAAAAAATGATCCAGCATTAGCAAGCGAATTTGCTAAAATTGGTGATTATTATGTAAATGATGCCTTTGGTGCTGCTCACCGAGCGCATGCTTCAACAGCTGGTGTGGCAGAACATTTAACAGCTGCAGCTGGTTTTCTTTTAGAAAAAGAATTAGAAGTGTTAGGTAAAGCACTATCTAATCCTGAGCGTCCATTTACCGCTATTATCGGTGGGGCGAAAGTGAAAGACAAAATTGGTGTTATCGATAATCTATTAGATAAAGTTGATAACCTAATTATTGGCGGTGGTCTTGCTTATACATTTGTTAAAGCACAAGGCTATGAAATCGGTAAATCATTACTTGAAGAAGATAAAATTGATTTAGCAAAACAATTTATGCAAAAAGCAAAAGACAAAGGTGTCAATATGGTACTGCCTGTCGATGCTATAGTAGCTGATGACTTCTCTAATGATGCAAATACACAAATCGTTGATATTGATAGTATTCCAACAGATTGGGAAGCATTAGATATTGGTCCAAAATCAGTAGATGCATACCAAAAATTAGTAAAAGATTCCAAGTTAGTTATTTGGAACGGGCCAATGGGTGTATTTGAACTAGATGCATTTGCTAAAGGTACAATTGGGGTTGCTGAAGCCTTAGCTCAAACAGAAGGTTATACAATTATCGGTGGTGGTGATTCCGCTGCTGCAGTTGAAAAATTCCATATGGCAGAAAAAATGGATCACATTTCAACTGGTGGAGGCGCTTCTCTTGAATTTATGGAAGGAAAAGTACTTCCAGGCGTTGAAGCATTAACAGATAAATAAATCGTAGAGAGGTGAAGACATTGCGTAAAAAAGTAATTGCAGGAAACTGGAAAATGAACAAAGTTTTAGCTGATGCAGAATCTTTCGTTGAAGCTACCAAAAACAATGTGCCAAGCGCTGATAAAGTAGAATCAGTTGTTTGTGCTCCATTCCCTTATCTTCATGCATTAGTTAAAAAAACAGCTGGAACTGATTTAGCAGTTGCTGCTCAAAACATGCATTATGAAGAAAGTGGTGCATTCACTGGAGAAGTAAGCCCAGTTATGTTGAAAGATTTGGGTGTCTCTTACGTCGTATTAGGCCACTCTGAACGTCGCGAATACTTTGCTGAAACAGACGAAACAGTAAACCAGAAAGCTCACGCTGCCTTTAATCATGGTATTACTCCAATTGTTTGTGTTGGTGAAACATTAGAACAACGTGAAAGCAACCAAACAATGGACTTAATTGCTGATCAAGTGAAAAAAGCATTAACTGGTCTTTCAGAAGATCAAGTAAAACAAACAATTATTGCTTATGAACCAATCTGGGCAATCGGTACGGGTAAAACAGCTACTTCAGAACAAGCAAATGAAGTATGTACCCATATTCGTAAAGTTGTTGCAGAAGCTGTATCATCAGATGCGGCTGAAGCGGTTCGTATCCAATATGGCGGTAGTGTGAAACCAGCAAATGTTGACGAACTACTAGCACAATCTGATATTGATGGTGCATTAGTAGGCGGCGCAAGCTTAGAAGCTGATTCATTCTTGAAACTAGTGGAGGCTGGTACAAAATGAGTCAAAATAAACTAGCTGCCCTTATCATTCTGGATGGTTATGGTCTACGCGATGAAAATAAAGGGAATGCCGTTAAACATGCCAACACACCTAACTTTGATCGCTATTGGAACCAATTCCCACACAACCAATTAACAGCTTGTGGGGAAGCGGTTGGTCTACCTGAAGGTCAAATGGGAAACTCCGAAGTAGGTCACTTAAACATTGGTGCTGGACGTATTGTGTACCAAAGTTTAACACGTGTGAATTTGTCTATTCGTGAAGGTGACTTTTTCGAAAATAAAGTATTACTAGATGCAATCAACCATGCGAAAGATAATAATAAAGCACTACACTTGTTTGGGTTATTATCTGACGGTGGTGTTCATAGTCATATTGAACACTTATATGCTGTCTTGCAATTAGCTGCAGATCAAGGCTTGAAAAACGTTTATGTTCATGGATTTTTAGATGGACGTGATGTTGGTCAAAAATCTGCTAAAAAATACATTGAAGCCACAGAAGAAAAAATGAAAGAAATAGGCGTTGGAGAGTTTGCTACTATCTCTGGCCGTTATTATTCCATGGATCGTGACAAACGTTGGGATCGTGTGAAAAAATCATATGATGCAATGGTTTATGGTGAAGGACCTAAATATCAAGATCCGATCCAACTTGTCGATGATTCTTATGCAAACGAAATCTATGATGAGTTTGTTATTCCATCTGTTATTACAGATGAAAATGGACAACCAAAAGCTACGATCCAAGATGAAGACTCAATTATCTTCTATAATTTCCGTCCGGATCGTGCCATTCAGATTTCACGTACGTTTGCAAATGATGACTTCCGTGATTTTGATCGTGGTGAACATCCGCCAAAAGACGTTCAATTTGTCTGCATGACACAGTTTAGTGAAACAGTCGACGGACTTGTTGCATATAAACCGGTCAATTTAGATAATACACTTGGTGAAGTGTTATCACAAAATAACCTTAATCAATTACGTATTGCAGAGACAGAAAAATATCCACACGTTACCTTCTTTATGAGTGGTGGACGTGAACAAGAATTTCCTGGTGAAAAACGTATTCTAATTGATTCACCAAAAGTAGCAACCTATGACTTGAAGCCAGAAATGAGTGCATATGAAGTAACAGATGCTCTACTTAAAGAGTTAGATGAAGGTAACCAAAATGCTATCATTTTGAACTTTGCTAACCCAGATATGGTTGGTCATTCTGGTATGCTTGAACCAACAGTTAAAGCAATTGAAGCTGTTGATGAATGTCTTGGTAAAATTGTAGATAAGATCCTTGAAAAAGGTGGAGAAGCAATTATTACCGCAGACCATGGTAACTCTGATGAAGTTATTACTTTGGAAGGTAAACCAATGACTGCTCATACCACCAATCCAGTTCCAGTAATTGTTACAAAAGATGGAGTTGAATTGCGTAATGGCGGTATTCTAGGCGATCTTGCGCCGACGATGCTAGATTTACTAAATGTTACGAAGCCAAAAGAAATGACAGGTAGTTCATTAATTAAAAAATAATTGAAAATAAAAGGAGAGTTTAACATTATGCCATACATTACAGATGTTTATGCACGCGAAGTATTAGATTCACGTGGTAACCCAACAGTAGAAGTAGAAGTTTATACAGAATCAGGAGCATTTGGTTCTGCATTAGTACCAAGTGGTGCGTCAACTGGAGAACACGAAGCAGTTGAATTACGTGACGGAGACAAAGACCGTTACTTAGGTAAAGGTGTTCTTAAAGCAGTAGAAAACGTAAACGAAGTAATTGCACCAGAATTACTTGGTTTAGATGTTACCCGTCAAGTAGTTATTGATCAACTATTACTTGAACTTGATGGTACAGACAACAAAGGAAAATTAGGTGCAAATGCTATCCTTGGTGTTTCTATGGCAGTAGCGCATGCTGCAGCAGATCACTTAGGTATGCCACTTTACACTTACTTAGGTGGATTCAACGCAACTACACTTCCAACACCAATGATGAACATCTTAAATGGTGGGGAACACGCTGATAATAACGTAGATATTCAAGAATTCATGATTATGCCAGTAGGAGCTCCTACATTCCGTGAAGCATTACGTATGGGTGCTGAAATCTTCCATAACTTGAAAAAAGTACTTGGTTCAAAAGGTTACAATACTGGTGTTGGTGATGAAGGTGGTTTCGCACCTAACCTTAAATCAAATGAAGAAGCACTTTCAACAATCATTGAAGCAATTGAAGCAGCTGGATACAAACCAGGTGAAGAAGTAAAACTTGCAATGGACGTTGCATCTTCTGAATTCTATGAAGATGGTAAATACAACCTTAAAGGGGAAGGTGTCGTACGTACTTCAGCTGAAATGGCTGACTGGTATGAAGACATGATCAACAAATACCCAATCGTTTCTATTGAAGATGGTTTAGACGAAAACGACTGGGAAGGCCACAAAATGCTTCAAGACCGCATTGGTGACCGCGTACAATTAGTAGGTGACGACTTATTCGTTACAAATACAAAACGGCTTGCTCAAGGTATTGAACAAGGTGTAGGTAACTCTATCCTTGTTAAAGTGAACCAAATTGGTACACTTACTGAAACATTTGAAGCAATTGAAATGGCAAAACGTGCTGGTTACACAGCTGTAATTTCTCACCGTTCAGGTGAAACTGAAGATGCGACTATCGCTGACATCGCTGTTGCGACAAACGCTGGTCAAATCAAAACAGGTGCACCGTCTCGTACAGACCGTGTAGCTAAATACAACCAATTACTTCGTATCGAAGACGAACTAGTTGGAACAGCAAAATATGCAGGAAAAACTGCATTCTATAACCTTAATAAATAAGAATATAGAGTGTATGCGAAAAAGTCTTCTAAAGGTTTACCTTTAGAAGACTTTTTGATTTGGTCAAAACCATATTTTATCTGATGGAAAAACGGTTTAAGAGCCTGGAAATCATCATATCTCTAAATAACGTGAACTCTGCATTGACAAATCGAACCGCTTTTTGTAAGATAATAATGCAAATGATAATCTTTATCAATTACATATAGGAGGAATTGGACATGCGCAAAAAAGGACTTATAATATATTTTATTGCAGTTGTTTTTCTATTAGCTGCTTGCGGTAATAATGAAGGCACGCAAGAAAGTGATGAGAATACGAACGAAAGTACAGAATCTATAACGGTAACAGATGCTTATGATGAGACAACGTTTGAGGAGGTTCCAGAGCGTGTTGTTGTGTTAGAATGGGTATATGCTGAAGATTTATTGGCTTTGGGAATTCAACCAGTAGGAATGGCTGATATTGAAAATTATCACAATTGGGTCAATATTGAGCTAGAATTATCAGAAGATGTAGTGGATGTTGGTACACGTCAAGAACCTAACTTAGAAGCTATTGCTGAATTAAATCCAGATGTTATTATCACTGCAGGTTATCGACACGAAGGGATTATGGATAGCTTAGAAGAGATTGCCCCAACCTTAGCTTTTAATCCTTATCCTGAAGAAGGTCAAGGAAATCAATTTGAGGAAATGAAAACCACTTTTAATAAATTAGGTACACTATTCCAGAAAGAAGATAAAGCGACAGAAGTTATTAATGGAATGGAAGAAACATTTACATCTGTTGCACAGGAGATTTCAGATGCCAATGTAGAGAATAACTCGTTCGTATTATCGCAAGCCTATACATCCGACAATAATCCAGTACTACGTTTATTTAAAGATAATGCAATGGCGGTGCAGATCATGGAACAATTAGGATTGGAAAATGCTTATGAATCTGAAGGGTTTCAACTATACGGTTATGATGAAGCAAGTGTAGAAGCATTGCAAAACTTCCAAGATGCAAACTTCTTTTACATTGTGCAAGAAGATGACAATATTTTCACTAATCAATTAGCTGGGAATCCTGCGTGGGAAAACTTATCATTCGTTGAAGAGGGTAATACGTATGGATTACCAGGAGATACATGGACGTATGGAGGACCATTATCAGCTGAAGTATTTGCTAATCAAATAAAAAATGCATTAACGGAATAAAAATTGAGATGTGATTCGATGAAACTTACAAGCTTACCATTTGGAATAAAAACGGCTCTTACCTTTGGAGGGGGAGCCGTCCTTTTGATGTTATTATTATTTATCCATATTAACCAAGGAAGCGTTGATTTAGCACCTTCTGTTATTATCAATGCTATATTTAATCCCCAAGATATACTAGCCCATCATACCGTACGTTATCTTCGCTTGCCACGTGCATTAATGGGCTTACTTGCTGGGGGAGCATTAGCCGTAGCTGGGGCAATTTTGCAAACCATTACAAAAAACCCATTAGCATCTGCGAGTACGCTTGGGATCCATTCTGGTTCTTATTTTGCTGTGATATTGGCTACTGTTTTCATGCCTGCTTCTGTGTCTTACAACGGGCTGCTCGTTGCTTTTTTCGGAGGTTTGCTTACCGCAGGGATGGCTTATGTAATCGCAGGTACGACGTCCAGTAATCAAGTGAAACTAGTGTTAGCTGGTATGGTTATTACAATGATGTTTTCTGCTTTTACATCGCTATTGCAATTATTTTACGAAAATGAAACGTCGGGTCTATTTTTATGGGGATCAGGTACACTTGTACAAAATAATTGGGAAGGCGTACAATTTTCGTTACCTTTTGTTGTAGTAGGTTTATTAGCAGCACTTCTGTTAGCGAAATCGTTAGATATTTTTCGATTAGGGGAAGATGTAGCAAAATCATTAGGGCAACGCGTTGACTTGATTCGTTTACTAGCACTACTTGTATCTGTATTTTTAACAGCAATAACGGTTAGTGTGGTTGGACCAATTGGATTTGTTGGATTAATTGCCCCTCATCTACTTAAATTATTAGGTTTTCAGAATCATTATCTGTTGTTGCTTGGATCATTTATTTGGGGTGCGAATGTTTTAATAGGAGCAGATATATTTGCTAGATGGATAGATCCATCTTTTTCTGAATTACCAGTAGGAGCAATCACTGCGTTCATTGGAGCCCCATGGCTAATATGGCTTGTGTTACGAAATCAAAAAAATAAGTATAGCAACGCACAATCGAGTAATATGTTAACAGGTAAAATATCATTTTCTGTTTCACCAGCTGTATTTATGTACCTACTCGTGTTAGGCTTGGTCATCTTGATTGTTATTGGAATGGCAACAGGCAATAGTGGCATTCAACTTGTTCATAGTTTTCGAGCCCTTTTAGGTTTAGAAAATCCTTTTATCCAGAATATGATACTCAATTTGCGCTTACCTCGTTTATTAGTAGCTGCTGTCAGTGGAGCTTTGTTGGCTATTAGTGGATTTGTTTTTCAAGGAGTCTTGCGCAATCCTTTAGCAGATCCATCGGTAATTGGTATTACATCTGGTGCTGGAGTTGGTGCATTAACTATTCTTTATATTTCAGGTATATCAGCTATCTTTGTTCCACTGGGGGCATTTCTTGGTGCAATGTTGGCATTTTTGGTCGTAATGATTTTATCTTATCGAGCAAAATTTCAGCCGACTTTATTAGCTCTACTTGGGATTGGTGTATCAGCATTTGGTTCGGCCATTATTCAAATTTTTGTAACTGAAGCGGATATGGCAGTTACATCTGCACTAACATGGTTAGCCGGAAGCACGTATGCTAAGAGTTGGACAGAGTTATTCACTTATTTAATTGGACCATTCTTAATTGTTTTTCCGTTACTACTGTTGCAATTGAAAAATATTGATCTACTGGCATTAGGGGATGACACTGCGAAAGGATTAGGCATGAAGGTAGCAGAAGCCAGGTTTCGTTTGGCACTTTTGGCTTCCTTATTAGCCGCTGCTAGTGTTGCTGCTGTGGGCTCCATTGGGTTTGTCGGTTTAATAGCACCTCATGTGGCGCGTATTATATTAGGTGCTACGCAAAAATATATTCTTCCAATCACTGCATTATTAGGTGCAACAGTGCTAGTGTTTGCTGATATTTTAAGTAGAACATTATTAGTCCCAAAAGAGATTCCATCCGGTATCATTGTTGCTATTATAGGTGCACCGTATTTTTTATTTTTAATGTATCGATCAAATCATATAAAAGATTAATCTATATCAAAAGAGCGTCATTCCTATTAGGAATGACGCTCTTTTACATCTTATTGATTTGTTTTCTCGCGTACAAATGCTTCTACTTCACTTGCTGTGCTCATGCTAAGAAGTTGCTCTTTGTAAGTAGCTAGTTCTTCTTTGGAAAGATCTTTGATTTGTGTACGTGCTGGTAAAATAGATGTAGCACTCATACTAAATTCGTCTAATCCCAAACCTAATAGGATAGGAATAGCGATGGAGTCGCCAGCCATTTCACCACACATACCGGCCCATTTACCTTCTGCATGTGCTGCTTCAATCACATTGTTAACAAGGTTTAAAATCGCAGGATGGTATGGTTGATACAAGTATGAAACACGTTCATTCATACGATCAGCTGCCATCGTATATTGAATTAAATCATTTGTACCGATACTGAAGAAATCAACTTCCTTGGCAAATTGACGAGCAATTACCGCTGTTGATGGAATCTCAACCATGATACCAACTTCGATATCATCAGAAACAGTTACACCGTCATTTTGAAGATTTTCTTTTTCTTCAAGTAACAGTCCTTTTGCTTCACGAAATTCATCTAGTGTAGCAATCATCGGGAACATGATTTTTAGATTACCGTATGTACTTGCGCGTAATAGAGCGCGTAATTGCACACGGAAAATATCATCACGTTCTAAGCAAAGACGAATGGCACGGAAGCCTAGGAATGGGTTCATTTCTTTCGGTAGATCAAGGTAGCTTAACTCTTTGTCTCCACCGATATCCAATGTACGAACTACAACTGGTTTATCCCCCATTTGCTCTAATACAGATTTATACGCTTCAAATTGCTCATCTTCTGTAGGAAGTTCGCTTTTACCCATGTAAAGAAATTCAGTACGATATAAGCCAACGCCTTCACCGCCATTATTGATAATACCAGCAACATCGTCAGGGGTACCAATATTTGCAACTAGTTCCACATGGGAACCATCAGATGAAACAGTTGGTTCATCTTTTAATTGCGCCCAAATTTCTTTTTGTTTTTCAAAATCTGCTTGTTTCTGCTCGTATTGAGTAATCTCTTCATTAGATGGATTAACAATTACTTGTCCATCAATGCCATCCACAATTACGATATCGTTCTCTTTCACATCTTCTGTAATTGTTTTTGTTCCAACTACAGCTGGAATTTCAAGCGAACGAGCCATAATCGCTGAGTGGGAGGTACGACCACCAATGTTTGTAGTGAACCCTTTAACAAATTGTTTATTTAATTGTGCAGTATCAGAAGGGGTTAAGTCTTCTGCAATAACTACTACTTCTTCATCGATAAGTGCAGGGTCTGGGAATGATACATTTAATAAATGCGCCATCACACGCTTGGTGACATCTTGAATGTCAGCTGCACGTTCACGCATGTATTCATTGTCCATCGCTTTGAACATATCAATAAACATATTTGCTGTTTCGTCTAATGCAGATTCAGCATTTACTAAATCCGTTTTGATTTTATCTTGGATCGGGTTAACTAGTTCTGGGTCACCGAGTACAAGCAAGTGAGCAGAGAAAATTTCAGCATGTTCATCACCTAAAGTTTTGCGTGCGTTCTCTTTAATTATCTCTAATTCTTTCTTAGAAACTTCTAACGCTTCATTTAAGCGTTTTACTTCTGCTTCTGCATCGTCCACTTTCTTTTTCTCAAAAGAAAGATCAGGAGTTGCTAATTTATACGCTTTCGCAATTGCAACTCCACTAGATGCTGCAATCCCCGTGATAGTACTCATTAAAAATTACTCCCCTAGTCCTTCTTGTTTAATTACGTCGTAAATCGCATCGATTGCTTCTTGTTCGTCTGAACCTTTTGCAACAAGTTTGATTTTCGCATCTTTAGGAATTCCAAGAGACATAACGCCCATAATTGATTTCAAGTTTACTGATTTGCCATTGTATTCAACTGTAACGTCTGAAGAAAAGCTACCTGCTTTATTTACTAATACGGTCGCTGGACGCGCATGCACTCCTGTTGAATCTGTAATTGTAACTGTTTTTTCTGCTGCCATGAAAAAAACCTCCTAAATAATTATATTTTATAGGTATACTACAATACAATTTTACTCTTTTTTAAGGTGCAATTTCAAGAACTACACCTAAAACGTCGCATAATTGTAAGATTTGCATATAAAGAAGCATTTATTCTTCTTCTATAAACTTATACCGCTATTACAATACCATTATATTTGTTTGACGTCCACTTATAGAAAAGATAAAGATATTTTTTAATTATATTAATGCGATACAACTGTGAAAATAGCATGGTAAGAGTGGATACAATACCCATCGTTCAATACTAGTATAAACAAACTCTAAAGTACTATTATGTTTTATTTTTTTGTTATTTCGATTGTCGATAGGAGTGCATCAACATCTTTCTTTTCACATAAATCATCTTGGAATGCAGTAGCACTACCGGTAGCAATGGCATATCGAAATGTGTCTTCTAGTGATTTTCCTTTTGTATATGCTGCTAAAAATCCAGCAACCATAGAATCACCTGCGCCCACTGTATTTTTCACTGTTCCTACAGGAGCTTTAGCAACATAGCAAGCTTCCGGACTGATATAGACTGCACCAGAGCCTCCCATAGATACTAGTACATGTTCAGCGCCTTGTTGTTGGAGCTGTTTTCCATAGGTAATTGCATCTTCTGTTGTTTTAATGGTTACATCAAATAATTCGCCAAGTTCATGATGATTCGGTTTTACTAAAAACAATGATGTGCCGAGAATTTCTTTTAATGCTTGGCTCGATGTATCAGCAACCATTTTCACACCGTTTTCTGCACAGATTGTCGCCACTTTGACATAAAAATCTGCTGGAACCGTACTAGGAATACTGCCTGCAGCAACTAGAAAATCGCCAGCATTCAATTGCCTAATTTGCGTATAAAGTGCTTCTAGTTGTTGTGCTGAAATATCAGGTCCAGGCCCATTAATTTCAGTCTCATCGGAAGCTTTTAGTTTCATATTGATTCGAGTTGTACCGTCAACTTCAATAAAAGCTGTTTTGATTGATTCATTATGGAGCTTGTTTTTGATGAAATCACCGGTGAAATCTCCGAGAAAACCTAGCGCAGTATTGGCTACTTCTAATCGTTTTAATACACGTGAAACATTTATCCCTTTTCCACCAGGATAATAGGACGTATTTTTCCCTCGATTTAATCCACCTTCTACGAAATCTTCTACATGTATAATGTAATCTATCGAGGGGTTTAGCGTACAGGTATAAAGCATTATGACACAACCTTTACATTAGTTTTCTTGTTAATTGCATTTAACATTTGATGATCTGTTTGATTAATAATAATCGTTGCGGCTTTTAAATCTGCAATTTTTGTGAACGATACTTGATCTAATTTAGAACTATCTGCTAGAATAAAGCTTTTTTGTGATAATTCTAATGCAGTTTGTTTAATAGCTGCTTCTTCCGGGTCTGGTGTCGTATATGCATATTCAGCATGAATACCATTAACACCTAAAAAACATTTATCAAATCGGTAATTTAATAAACTCATTCGTGCGAACTGTCCTATCAAGGCACTTGTATTATATTTCACCAATCCGCCAACTAAGTAAGTAGGTATACCGAATTGACTCAGTGCATCTAAATGCGTGATACCATTAGTCACCACAGTAATATTTTTATTAGTTAGAAAAGGAATCATCTCAAAAGTAGTCGTTCCAGCATCTAAATATATACAATCATAATCTTCAACTAAATCAGTTGCATATGCAGCAATCGCTTTTTTTTCTGTAATATTTTTAGAAGACTTCTCTGGAACACTAAGTTCTTGCTTACCTGCATTTTTTATCGATGCTCCTCCGTGAACTCGTATGAGTCTACTCTGTTTCTCTAATTCGCTTAAATCTCTGCGGATAGTGGATTCAGACGCACCTGTAATATCCACTAAATCTTGAATGGTAACCATCTGTTTTTTACTTAATTCTTGCTCAATTAATTGATGTCTTTTTGGTGTTAACATCGTTTTCCCTCCAGTTTGTAAGGGCTTTATATTTATAATAAAGCAATTAATAATAAAAATCAATCAAATTAAGTCAAAAATAATCAAAATCAATCAAATTTTATGTAGTATCGCAGTCAGCTTCTTTTATTATATAGCAATGCACAGGAGAAGCGAAATAGCTGGGACTAGAGAGTAACTATATTATGGGAAAAATAACTTGCGATGTGATAGGTGTTTATGCTACATTAAATTTATGTATTAGTGCGTCTTAGGAGGTGTGCGCAACCATGCAAGGTGTTGCGATTACGTTATTAATTATTGATGCTATAGCACTTATTGTTTTAGTTCTATTACAATCTGGAAAAAGTGCCGGTCTATCAGGTGCGATTTCTGGTGGTGCAGAACAATTATTCGGAAAACAAAAAGCACGCGGTCTAGATGCTGTCTTGCACCGAGCAACAATTGTAACAGGAGTATTGTTATTCTTGTTAACTTTTTCAATTGCTTATATTTTATAATCGGTTCATAAAACCCCCTCGGCACATTTTGTGAAAGAGGGGGTTTTCGTTTATTCTTACACCAATTGTCTTTGTTTTATTTCAATAAATAATTGGTATAGTAAAAATCAAACATTGTGCAGTTCGGAAACCGATTTGATAAGATAAAATTATTATCCAATTTTTTAGATGTATGATGTAGAAAGGAAGAAGCAATGATGAAAATAAAAAAACCACAACCGTTTACGTTTGAAGAAGGGGAACGTGCGGTATTACTATTACATGGATTCACAGGTCATACAGCAGATGTTCGCATGTTGGCAAGATTCTTGCAGAAAAAGGGCTATACGACCCATGCTCCAATTTATCGCGGCCATGGAGGTGCACCAGAAGAGTTGTTAGAAGTACAAGCATCTGATTGGTGGGAAGATGTCCAAGCAGCTTATCGACATCTCAAAGATTTAGGTTATGAAAAAATTGCAATAGCTGGTTTGTCATTAGGTGGTGTTTTAGGATTAAAACTAAGTTATTCGTTGCCAGTAAAAGGTATGGTCTCAATGTGTGCACCAATGTTTTTTGACAATAACACACAATTGACAAAAGGATTTCAAATTTACGCAAGACAATATAAACAAGTAGAAGGTAAAAGCGATAAGGTAATTGATGATGAGGTCAAAGACTTGCTAGCGAACGCAACTACTTTGTTTCAAGAGTTAGGCGATACGATTACAGATGTAAAAAATCATGTTGATCAAATTTATACGCCTACATTAGTTGTCCAAGCTGAAGATGATCATATGATTAATACAGATAGTGCAAGCTATATCTATGACAATATAGAAGCCGATAACAAACAGATTAAATGGTATCAAGACGCTGGACATGCGATTACCTTAGGAAAGAAAAAAGAAGAGGTACACGAAGATATTTATCAATTTTTAGAATTATTGGATTGGTCATGAACCATAATAGATATAGACCTGTCTAATAGAAAGAAGGTGATTAAATGGAACAAGAAGAACTACAACAAAAACTATTAAATTATTTTGAACAAGAGGCAACAAAACCATTAGCTATCCAAGAGATCGAAGAAATATTGGACTTGAATGATGCAGATCAGTTTAAAGTACTGATGAAATTACTTAATGATTTGGAAGAAAAGGGTAAAATTGTTCGAACACGCAAAAATCGTTATGGGCTGCCTGAACGGATGAATTTGATTCGTGGTCGCATCCAAATGCATGCCAAAGGCTTTGCTTTCTTATTACCAGACGATGAAGATCAAGATGATGTCTATATTAATCATGCCGATCTTCAATCAGCAATGAACAATGATCTCGTACTTGTGCGAATTGACGGTAGAGATGAATTTGGAAAACGTCCAGAAGGTGTGGTTATCCGAATAATAGAACGTGCCGCTACACGTATTATCGGTACGTACGAAGATAATGGTAACTTTGGTTTTGTTATTGCTGATGATAAACGTATACCAAATGATATTTTTATTCCTAAAAATGCATCAAATGGAGCGATAAGCGGACATAAAGTGATTGTTGATATCACGAAGTTCCCTGAAGAACGAATGAGTGCCGAAGGGGAAGTAATCGAAATTCTAGGGCACAAAAATGATCCCGGTATGGATATCATCTCGATTATTTATAAACATGGTATTCAAGTGGATTTTCCAGAAGAAGTACTCCAGCATGCAAAACAAGTACCTGAACAAATTGATCCAACAGAAATTAATAATCGACGAGATCTACGAGATGAACCGATTGTTACAATTGATGGCGCAGACGCAAAAGACTTAGATGACGCAGTAACCGTTAAGAAATTAGCAAATGGTAATTATAAGTTAGGCGTTTATATCGCGGATGTCTCTTATTATGTGGAAGAAAATTCACCAATTGATCAAGAAGCATTTGATCGAGCAACTAGTGTGTATTTAGTCGATCGTGTTATTCCAATGATTCCACATCGGCTATCTAATGGTATTTGTTCCTTGAACCCACAAGTAGATCGTTTAACCTTAGGGTGTGAAATGGAGATCAATGCAAGTGGGGAAGTTGTTAACCACGATATTTTTCAAAGTGTAATTCGCACGAATGAACGTATGACTTATTCCGATGTGAACAAGATTTTAGTTGATAAAGATGAGGAACTGCGGGAACGTTATTGCGATCTTGTACCAATGTTTGAAGAAATGGAAGCATTAGCAGAAGTATTAAGAGAAAAAAGATTCGGACGTGGTGCAATAGATTTCGATTTCAAAGAAGCACAAGTATTAGTAGATAGTAATGGTAAAGCGGAAGATGTCATGATAAGAGAGCGCTCTGTGGCAGAACGTTTAATTGAAGAATTTATGCTCGCTGCCAATGAAACAGTAGCTGAACACTTCCATTGGATGGATGTACCGTTTATTCATCGGATTCACGAAGACCCAGATCCAGATAAACTACAAAATTTCTTTGAATTTCTCGGACAATTGGGTTATTCAGTAAAAGGTACAGCGAATGAAATCCATCCGCAAGCATTACAACAAGTGCTTGATATGGTTAAAGGTGAACAGGAAGAAATGATTATTTCCAAGTTAATGCTTCGCTCGATGAAACAAGCGAAATATGATCCACAAAGTATCGGTCACTTTGGCTTGGCAACAAATTTCTATACGCATTTTACGTCACCAATCCGTCGTTATCCTGATTTGATTGTACACAGGTTAATTCGTACGTATGTAATCAACAATCAATTGGATCAAAAAACACAACAACATTGGAAAGACCGAATGCCAGAAATCGCAAGACATACATCTGAAAAAGAACGTGCAGCTGTCGATGCCGAACGTGAAACCGATGATTTGAAAAAAGCAGAATACATGCAAGACAAAATCGGTGAGGAATTTGATGGTGTTATAAGCTCAGTGACGAACTTCGGCTTATTTGTCGAATTACCTAATACGATTGAAGGTCTTGTCCATGTTAGCTATTTAACGGATGATTATTATCATTTTGATGAGCGATCATATGCGATGATCGGAGAAAGGACAGGAAATGTTTTCCGAATCGGAGATGAAATTACTGTCAAAGTTGCTAACGTCAACATAGAAGAACGTGTGGTAGATTTCGAAGTTGTTGGAATGAAACCAAGACGTGAACGTAGTACGACGATCAATACCAATGATTCCAATCGAAAAGAACGAAGAAAAAAAGAAAAATCCTCAAATGGAAAGTCTAGATCAAATGGCTCGAAAAATACAAAGATGAAGCCACCAAAAAATTCGAAAAAGAAGAAAACGAAAAAGAAAAAATAAAATAAACGTGTAATGAATAAGAAAAGGCTGGTAAAAACCAGCCTTTTCTTACTTATATGGAAGATTATGAATCTCTAAGTTCAACTAGCTATCTCCCATATAGCACCCATCCATCAGATACATCAAAAACATCAATATTGGGGATATTTTGTTTACCTTGCTCAGAAAATTCAATTCGCGTTTTTGGCTGAAGTGGATCAACTTTCACATGTTGATTGACAGTATTCCAAAACCCTTCTTGTTGAAAATGATCATTCCAAAAGTATTTGACTTGGGCGAACCACTCTTGTTTTTGGTCATTTTTTATCACCATAAATCGATCCTCTGTTGGATTTAGATAAAAAGTAGATTGATTCAGGTCTTCATCAGTTACTAATTCATCTGTGTAAGGAAACGGATAAAAACATTCATAAGGATAGACACCTAGGGCATTTTCTTCTTTTAACCAATGCAATAGTTGTCTTTTTTGTTTGATATCATCGACTCTGTTCCACACTGGACCGTCTAGACCTTTTACTTCTCTCCCTTCTTTGACAGGGTATGAATGTAGTTTCGTTATTTCTTTCATCCCAAGCTTATCTACCACTTTACGTGCAGCATGGTTATGTATGTTCGTATTAGCACCGACCCATTTTATTTCGGGATTCATGGTGAGTGTCTTAATAATATGAGCTAATAATTTGGTTGCATAGCCATTTGTACGGAAGCGCACATCACTTCGTAAGCGCCCTAACATAGCGTATCCACCTGGAAATAAGGAATAACCAGCTATGGAGACAAGATATTCCCCTTGGAACCACCCAAATAACCCATGTGTTTGTGATTTAACTAAATCGGGAAATATGTTTTTGACGTAATCATCAGCTATGTTGGTGTGCATTTTTGTTACTAATTCATGATCATCTAATGTTAATTGTCGAACTGTTTCTGTGTCTTGCAACAAACGTTTCTACCTCCTTTGCAAATAAGGAATAATTCTAGTTTCTATCATCGCATAGTAAAAAGTGAATTGTCCATGAATAAGCGTTGTCACTTCAGTTTCAAACTGTTAAAATTATAGTTATGTACTAATAGGAGGATGTAGGTTATGCCAAAAGGTCAAGGACTACTCATTGCCCAAAATAAAAAAGCGAGTCATGATTTTTTTATCGAAGAAACATTTGAAGCGGGACTTGTTTTACAAGGTACCGAAATCAAATCGATTCGTGGACGTCGAGTCAATATGAAAGATAGTTTTGCTCGGATTGATTATAAAGGTGAAGCATATTTACACAACATGCACATTTCTCCTTACGAACAAGGAAATCGTTACAATCACGAGCCGACAAGAGCAAGAAAGTTATTACTGCACCGAAAAGAAATTGATAAACTAATCGGGGAAACACAACAAGCAGGTTATTCATTAGTTCCGTTAAAAGTTTATATAAAAAATGGTGTAGCAAAAGTATTAATAGGACTAGGAAAAGGGAAGAAAAAATACGATAAACGCGAAGACTTAAAACGTAAGCAAGCGAAACGAGACGTGGATCGAGCATTAAAAAATAACTTCTAAATAAATATAGCGTAAGTTATGAATCAATGCTCGCTCCAATTGCAGTCATTACTGCTCCAGTTGCTTGAATCCAATTTCCGATTGTATTTAGTATGGTAGCATTGGATTTACTTCTTGTGGCCAATGCCTGCAAGCTATTTCCAATGGCTTGCAGTAAATTTCCTATCCCCAGATACAGTACTTCGATTGTCCGTGCTTTTTTCAATTCCTCAGAAAAACTAATCACACTACCTAATGCTTGTAACAGGTCTCCTTGAGAACTTAGTGTATCGCTTGAACGAATCGGCAACATAAGGGAAGCAATCTCTAATGTATTTCCAACTGCTTGGATTTCATTTGCGATATTATTTAGGTTGCGAATCGTTAGCTTTTCTACTTGGATTGCATTTCCAGTAGCCTGGAGGGTATTGCCGATTACTTTAAAATCTTGTTTCAAATTAGCGGAAATAGGAATGTCAGGGGTATTTGCGACAGCAGAGATGATGGTACCAGTCGCTTGTATCCAATTACCTAACACAACTTTTTCGTGTTTACTCATCACAATCCCCCCACACCTAATTTGTTACTATTGTATGAGAATCGATTTTTATTGTTTTGGCAGGTATACTGGATAATCTTACAATTAGTAAATCGCTTGAATTTTTCTCTGTTTTTGTTATAATAATAGTTGTCTTACGAAAAACAAACAATTTTATATGATATAGGCTGAATGTAGCCATATCCGTTTGTTCCTTTTTATGGGGACGTTACGGATTCGACAGGGATAGGTCGAGCTCAGGTTGCATGTCGAGGTTACGGCTCGTAAAACGTTCTCAGTTAATAATAACTGGCAAAGAAAACAATTACTCTTTAGCTGCTGCGTAAGTAGCACTAAAGGATCCTTCCTACCATCGCCCGTGTGGTAGATTGAAGGGTCTCAACTGAAGCGGGATACGCTGGCATCCACCGTCTGAGGATGTTCAGAAGAGATCAATCAGACTAGCGACTAGGAAGCCTGTTGATAGGCTGAATAGTTTGCGAATGATAATATATCAACTACGCATGTAGAAGCTTGAGTGCCGATATCTCTGGACGAGGGTTCGACTCCCTCCGTCTCCACCAATACATATCTACCATGGATATGGAAATGTGTTTCATGTTGGTGGTAATTTTTAATTAAATAATCATAACGTTAAAGTCATCTTCTTAGAAGGTGGCTTTTTTATTTGGATGGTTTGATAAAGTGAATTAAACAATCAATTCTATTTTTAAAATAAAAAATGCAAATCACATAAATATCTGTGAAATGGGTACCCTAAACAATGAATTAAACAACTAGGAGGTAAACGTTATGCAAAGTCAAAATATGCCGAATATGCAAGGGCAACAAAATATCACAGGTCAAGGAACAAGCCACAATCATGGCGCGCATGAATTATTTGATGCACATGAATTGATTGGTGGTATGCTAAGTATGATGGATCAATATAAACTATACGAGCAACAAATTCAAGACCAAGAATTAAAAGATATCTTGCAGCGTCAAGCCACATTTATGACACAAATGTACAATACCATTGTCGAAAGTTTTCAAACAGGACAAGATCCACAAACACCGACACAACAATATAAAATGACTCAAAGTAACGAAGTCATCTATGGATTAAAACCCGGCCAACCAAAAAAACCGAAACAAACAGCAAGTGAACTCACTGATGAATGTTATTCTTCTTTCATGTTAGAGTTAGTCAAAGGATCGACAGCCACGTTTTCCATGGCAGCACTTGAGATGAATAATCCTATTGTGCGTCGGATCATTGCAGATAGTTTACCTAACTTAATTGAAATGGGTTATGAGATTTTCCTTTATCAAAACAAACATGGTTATTATCAAGTAGCGCAATTAACTCCACAAGATATGAATACAATGGTACAAACGTACGGCAAAGCTCCACAAACAAATATTCATTAATCTGTTAATTAATAATGTATAATTAAAAATCTGATGAATAATTCAGATAATTGTTGCAAGAATAATTGTTTAGGGCTACAATAAATGTAGATTAGTTAAGGAATGGAGGTGGGGAAGGATGTTAAATCAATTTGTTGCGTTGCACAATAATGGTCGGTTAAAATGCCTGCTTTTCACTCGTGCAAAATTTGCGGTTAAAGTTTCCAACGGGATACATCTGTCCTTTTTTAATCAACTTTATAACCGAAACGCAAGAAAGAAAACATCTTTTACCCACATGATAGGTGCATAAAGCTTATAAATAGTCGGTCTATTTTAAGTGATAGAGTCATGGGAAGAATGTCTTCTCATGGCTTTTTTGTTTTTTATCGTGTGTGTTGGAAACAGGAGGAAAAACACATGATATTATGTAGTGTGCATGAAATTAGTAAAATGTATGGAGGAAACCTAGTACTCGATCAGATAAATTTAGATATAAAAGAAAATCAACGCATGGCCTTAGTAGGAAGAAATGGTTCGGGGAAAACAACATTACTTCGATTGATAGCAGGGTTGGAGCAACCGGATAATGGCAAAATTCATCTGAAGAAAGACATGCGTGTTGGCTATTTAGAACAAATACCGCGTGTTACAGATGTAGAAAGTGTATACCAAGTACTAACACAAGCATTTTCCAAACTAAATGACATGCGAAAAGAGCTAATTAAGCTAGAACAAGAACTGGCTAGCGTTACGGATGAAATAAAATTAGCAAACCAAATGAAGCAGTATGGTTTATTACAAGATCAGTTTGCTTTAGCAGGCGGCTATGATATGGAATACAAAATTGAACAAGTAGCGAATGGGCTCAAGCTTTCTAACTTACTTTCTCACTATTTTAATGATCTGAGCGGAGGAGAGAAAACAAAGGTGGGGCTTGCCTATATATTATTGCAAGAACCAGATCTTTTACTATTAGATGAACCGACCAATCATTTGGATGTAACAGCAGTCGAATGGCTTACCCAGTTTGTTCAGCATTATCATGGTACCATTTTAATGGTTTCCCATGATCGCTATTTTTTAGATGATGTAGCAACGATTATTCTAGACCTAGAAGATGGAGAAATTACTTCTTATCCGATGAATTATAGTAACTTTGTTGCAGAAAAAGAAAAACGGATGCTAATTGAGTTTCAAGCGTATCAAGAGCAGCAAAAGAAGATCAAGAAGATGAAAGAAGCGATTAAGCGGTTAAGACAATGGGCAAATCAAGCAAATCCGCCAAATGAAGGCTTACATAAGCGGGCTCGAAATATGGAGAGAGCATTGCAACGAATGGAGAAAATCAACAAGCCAGTACTTGAACACAAGAAAATGAATTTTGTAGTTCAAGCAAGTGATCGTTCTGGAAAAGATGTCGTGCAATTAACGGATGTCAGCAAATATTTTGAACATAAATTAATCTTTACTGATGTTACGCTCGATATCGATTACCAAGATCGCGTAGCAATTGTTGGTGACAATGGAACAGGAAAATCGACATTGCTGAAATTAATACTAGGTGAGTTGACACCTGACGAAGGTACAGTGAAAATTGGTAGCAATGCTAAAATTGGTTATCTATGGCAAAACATGTTTACTGATAATCAAACAAAAACGGTTTTAGAACTTTTTCGTGAAGAAATAGCGGTGACAGAAGGAAAAGCTAGACATATCCTTGCTCAATTTATGTTTTATGGGCCAGCTGTGTTTCAATCGGTAGCAAATTTAAGTGGAGGAGAAAAAATGCGCCTTCGCTTAGCACAACTGATGTACAAAGACATTAATGTGCTTATTTTAGACGAACCAACCAATCATTTAGATATCGAATCTCGAGAAGTAATCGAAGACGCACTAACCCATTTTTCTGGTACGATTATTGGTGTTTCACATGATCGCTATTTTCTTAATCAGATTTTTTCAAAAATCTATTGGGTTGAGAACCATACCGTAACGTATTTTCCTGGTGATTATACTTGGGCGAAGCAAAAACGAAAACAATTACAAGTGGAACATGCAGAAAAAAACGCTCTTCCTAAACAAGTTAGAAATAATAATAATACTTCGATCACTCAAAAATATAAAAGTGAGGACAATACCTTGGAAATGGAAGTACTAGAAAAACAATTGGAAACGATCGAAGAACAAATAGCAAATACAAATGAACCCGTCGAACTAGAAAGGCTGTTAAAACAAAAACAAGAGTTAGAAACTTACTGGGAAGCACTAATAGAACAGTTACCATAAAGGAAGCTTTTTAATATAAGAGAAACAAGTAATGTTTCCTTAAATGTATTAGTGATATAATGATAAATACAAATTTCTGAAAAAAGGACTGTCGAAGTTGAAGTCTAGCATACAAGTGAGAAATATAACGATTGGTGAAGGGAAACCTAAGGTATGCGTACCTATTGTAGGGAAGACACTAGCAGAAATAAATGAAGCGCTGCAAGTTATTGCAAACCAACAAATAGACTTGATCGAATGGCGTGCTGACTTTTTTCAAGCGGTGGATGATATGAATCAAGTAACTACAGTGTTAAAAGAAATACGTCAACAGCTACAGACATCACCGATTATTTTTACGTTCCGAACAGCTGAAGAAGGTGGAAATAAAAAATTTTCGTTAGATGCTTATTCTCAATTGTATCAAGGTGTTATCCATACGGGGTTAATCGACTTTATTGATATTGAATTATTTATAGAAGCCTCTACGCGCAATGAATTAGTGGCAAGTGCAAAGCAAAACGAGGTCTTAACGATTATCTCGAATCATGATTTTGCTAAAACACCTTCTAAAGAAGCTATTATTAATCGGTTGAAGTTAGCGCAGGATATAGGGGGAGATGTGGCTAAAATTGCGGTAATGCCAACTAATCCGGGTGATGTTTTAACTTTACTTGAAGCCACTTACACGATGGCAGAAACATATGCTACTATACCAATTATTACAATGGCTATGGATCAATTAGGAACGCTATCAAGAACGGTAGGAGGATTATTCGGATCCTCTGTCACCTTTGCTTCTATTACAAAAAGTTCAGCGCCTGGTCAAGTAAATATCAAAGAATTGCAACAAATGCTAGATTATTTTTATACATCATAAATAGAGTAATTCTATGTATGAAGCTATATTTAAAATTCAGATATTAGTAAATTAAAAATAAAAGCAGACAGTAAAGTGGGTATTTCACCTTAGTGTCTGCTTCATTTTGTATAGGAAAATGGTACCTATTGGTGCATATGCTTAAATATTGTAACTATTATGCATTTTCTTACATTTTTTCTAAAAAAAGATTTAAAAAATGCAAATTGAAATATAATTGTAATATTCATATTACATGTTTGTTATCTCTGGATGTTATACTGACGTTGCTGAAAAATTAATAGGGTATTAGATAGCTTGTTATTACTAGTTTAACCAACATTACAAGATGATAAACATAATCCGTAAAAAATAAGTCAAATTATACATAGGAAAGAGAGTGTGGACGCGAGTGAATAGTAAAAAAGTATTAGCAGGGGTAACAATTACAGTCGGTTTGATGGTAACTTTTCCGTTTGATAAACCAGTGGTACACGCTGAAACACATAGTGAAATTCAAGATCAACGTTCAGACGTTCAATCTAAATTAGCAGATAAAAAACAAGAACTAGAATCGATTCAAGCAGAATTAATCGAGATGAATGATGAAATTAGTCGAGTGGATGAAGCGATTCAAGCAAATGAAAAGAAAATAAAAGAAACAAAAGATAAAATAGAAGAGAAACAAAAAGAAGTAGATAAATTAGAAAAAGAAGTAGCTGCATTAGAAGAAGATATTGAAAAACGTTTTGAAATCTTAAAAGAACGCGCATCCTCTTTACAAAAAAATGGTGGATCCGTTCAATATTTGGATGTACTATTCGGATCTAAGAGTTTTGGAGATTTAATTGACCGTGTATCTATTGTTACTAAGATTACACAAGCAGATAATAGTTTAATTGATCAATTTAAAGCAGATAAACAAAAAGTAGAAGAGCAAAAAGCTGAGATTGAGACGAAGTTACAAGATCTAAAAGATATGCAGGCAGAACTTGAAGCAATTCAAGAGCAAGTAGAAATGCAAAAAGAACAAAATGAATCTAAAAAAGCTGAACTGGAAGAAAAAGAAGCTAATAGTAAAGATATGATTAATGACCTAGAGTTAAAAGATAGTGAATTAGCACAAATGGAAGCTAATGCGAAGGAACAAGTAGCAAAAAGTCATGAACAACAAATTGAAACATACAGCAAAGAAGTTGAGAAATCTGTCAAAAAATCTAGTGGTTCTGCACCAGTAAGTGGAAATGCAAGCTCGATTATTTCTGCGGGTTACAAGTATATTGGCAATTCAAGTTATCAATTTGGTGGTGGTCGCTCTTCTTCTGATATAGCTAGAGGGCTGTTCGATTGTTCTGGTTACGTTTCGTGGGCTTTTGCACAAGGTGGAGTTAATCTACCAGCAAGCACAAGTTCTTTAAGTGGAGTAGGTCAAAAAGTTTCTCCAAGTGAGATGAAACCTGGCGATCTAGTATTCTTTGACACGTATAAAATAAATGGCCACGTTGGTATTTATGTTGGTGGAAACCAGTTTATCGGATCTCAAAGTTCTACTGGCGTAGCAATTGCTAATATGGGTAGTGGCTATTGGGCTAACCACTTTAGTGGTCATGTTCGTCGTGTAATCAACTAAATAGTTATCTTAGCAAAAAAGATGCGAGTACTCTACTCGCATCTTTTTTGCTTCTATGGTACATAACGTTGATTTTATATTAAATGTGGGGATGTCATTTGCTCTATCAAATCTTAAATAGAAGCAAAAAAATACACGCTTTCCCTCTCTTTAATGACCTAAAGATGTAGATGCAAAAGGAAAAGGAATTTGCCAAGTTAGCTGAAGCTATGTCTGCGGAAAGCGAGTAGATTTTCTCTGCGGTTCAAGCATCCTTCTGTCATATGTTGACGATGTTGAAATGAAAACCAAACGATCATTTGTAACATAGAATTAAAAAATGACGTTGATGAGATTTTCACTCACCAACGTCTTTGTATAATCATTTTAAACAGCTTGATATCCCTTAACAACATTTGTTGTAATAGCTTCTACTTCATACCCTTCAATTTGTTCTCTAGGTATAAAATGCGTCACTTTATTTCCTTTTAAGATAGCGATGGACGGAGAAGAAGGTTCAATTCCAACAAAGTACTCCCGCATTTTTTCAGTAGCCTCACGATCCTGTCCGGCAAATACCGTTACTAGATGGTCTGGTTTTACTTCATTTCCTACGGCGGCTAACACAGCAGGTCTAGCTAAACCAGCTGCACATCCACAAACAGAATTGACTACTACAAGCGTAGTTCCTTCAGCATTTTCCATAAATGATTCCACTGCTTCAGCAGTCGTTAATTCAGCAAATCCAGCATTGGTTAACTCGTCGCGCATTGGCTGACTTACTTCTTTCATATATGCTTCATATGGATTCATCGTTACATACTCCTTTTTTCTGAAATTACTAATACATGTAAGGCAATCACATCATGAAATTAGGCAGTTTGTCAAGTCAATCACTTCTTCAATAGAAAACTTACTAAACAAATTAGTTAAGAAAATCCACAAAAAATATTGACATATACCAAAATCGTGGTAATATAAAAAAATAATTGATAATGAATATCATTATTAATACGTGATTATATAGAGGATTTTGTTATGAAAAAACGTTATTTACTTATTGCTCTACTTCTGTTAAGTGTTGTGTCACTATTTATCGGTGTCACCTCTTTATCAATAATAGATGTGTTTCACTTAACAGAAGAGCAAATACATATTTTATGGATTAGTCGTTTTCCAAGATTAATCAGTATTATCATTGCCGGGATGAGTATGAGTATCTGTGGGCTGATCATGCAACAACTCAGTCGCAACAAATTTGTTTCTCCAACAACAGCTGGAACGATCGATTCTGCCAAATTCGGAATTTTAATTGCATTACTAGTCTTTCCGACTGCGGGCCCTGTCCAAAAAATGATCGTTGCATTTATTTTTGCTTTAATTGGAACATTTTTATTTATGAAAATTTTGGAAAAAGTAAAGTTTAAAGATCCTATCTTTATTCCACTCGTCGGGCTAATGTTCGGTAATATTGTAAGTTCGATTACCACCTTTTTTGCTTATCAAAATGACTTGATTCAAAATATGTCCTCCTGGTTACAGGGGAATTTTGCGTTAATTCTTCAAGGAAGATATGAAATGCTTTTTATCAGTGTTCCTTTGGTAATATTCGCCTATTTATATGCCAATAAGTTCACCATCGCTGGGATGGGCGAGGATTTTTCGAAAAACTTAGGAATGAATCATAAACAAGTGGTAAATATCGGTCTAGTTATTGTCGCTATTATAACATCTGTGGTTACTTTAACAGTTGGTATGATTCCATTTTTAGGCTTAATCATTCCAAATATCGTTTCGATTTATCGAGGAGATCATTTAAGAAATAGTTTGCCACACACTGCGCTTTTAGGGAGCATATTTGTTTTGGCTTGTGACATCATAGGAAGAGTTATTATTTTCCCTTATGAAATTGCAATTGGAGTTACTGTGGGAGTAATTGGTAGTGGGATCTTCCTTTACTTAATTATGAGGAGATCGGCACATGCGTCTTAATTTAAAAATATCAATTATTATCATTTTAGCTTTGACGATAGTTTCCATTTTTCTTTTTGCTGGTATACCAAGTCACTGGAACTACATATTACCGAGAAGATTCGAAAAAGTGTTAGCTATTGTAATGACTGGGACTGTTATTGCAATTGCAACAGTCGTTTTTCAGACAATAACGAATAATCGCATTCTAACACCTAGCGTGATTGGTTTAGGCTCCCTGTATACGTTATTACAAACTTTTATTGTATTTGTATTTGGTGTCGCTAGCATTGCAAGTGTCAATCAAACCATTAACTTTATCCTATCCGTTATTGCGATGATGGTATTCGCATTCGTGCTCTATCAATTATTATTTAAAAAACAGCAGAATGTCTATTTTCTTTTATTAGTTGGATTAGTATTTGGAACTTTTTTTAGTAGTTTATCATCATTTATGCAAGTGTTAATTGATCCGAATGACTTTTTAAGTGTTCAGAACAAATTGTTTGCTAGTTTTAATAGTATACATACTGCTATTATTCCATATGCTTTTGGCATAATCTTGCTATCTCTAGCTTACTTTTGGCGTTTTATTAAATACCTAGATGTCATGGCATTAGGGAAATCACATGCGATTAATCTCGGAATCAATTATGACTATATGGTTAAACGATTGCTTATTATTATTGCGGTTTGGATTTCTGTTGCTACAGCTTTAGTTGGTCCAATCCTTTTTCTAGGATTGCTGGTTGCAAACGTAACCTATGAATTCTTACAAACACATAAGCACGCTTATTTATTACCTAGTGCTGCATTAATTAGTATTATTGCGCTTGTTGGGGGACAACTGATTGTGGAGCGGGTATTCACCTTTAATACAACAATAAGTGTAATTCTTAACTTTATTGGTGGTGTTTATTTCTTATACTTAATACTAAAGGAGAATAAAGCATGGTAGAAGTACGCGAAATCACAAAAAAATATGGCAATACTGCTGTGGTAGATGACGTTTCAGTTACCATCCCCAAGGGCAAGATCACTTCATTCATCGGACCAAATGGGGCAGGTAAAAGTACGTTAGTCTCTATTATTAGTCGCTTAATTACGAGGGATACTGGAGAAATTCGAATTGACGATGAAGAAATATCGCAGGTGAAAAGTAACGAGTTAGCAAAAAAAATTGCGATTCTCAAACAATCGAATGATCTAAACATTCGACTTACTGTTAAGGAACTTGTTAATTTTGGACGTTTTCCTTATTCAAAAGGAAGGCTGACAAAAGAAGACAAGCAAAAAGTTGCGGAAGCAATCGATTATATGGAATTAGATTCAATGAAAAATAAGTTTTTAGATCAACTTAGTGGTGGGCAAAGGCAACGTGCTTTTATTGCAATGATAATTGCGCAAGATACAGAGTATATTTTACTAGATGAACCACTAAACAACTTAGATATGAAACATTCCGTTCAGATTATGAAAGTCTTACGTAATTTGGTAGATGATTTAGGTAAAACAGTAGTGATTGTTATCCATGATGTAAATTTTGCTTCAGTCTATTCTGATTACATCGTCGCTTTGCGGGAGGGTAAGATTGTTCATCAAGGAGCAAAAGACGCCATGATTGATAAGGAAGTTCTACGTGATGTATATGATATGGATATTAAAATCCAGGATATAGATCAATGTAAAATATGTTTGTATTTTCAATAATTGTTTATACATTATATGTTTCACTCTGCATGTTTTCCTAGTATCCCTTCTACGATTGGGCCCAAAGATGGGAGAAAGGTGATGTGATAAGGAATGACATATAACTATAAAAAAATAGCAGATTAGGAGTGAAGATAAATGAAAAGAATAGTATTCTTTCTATCTATATTAGGATTATTAATATTTACTGCAGCTTGTGGGTCATCAAGTGAAGAAACGAAAGCATCAAGCAATTCTTCCACAGATGACACTACTACAGAAACGGAAGAAGTAAGTGGAGATGCACCAACTGAAATTGAAGTAGAACATGAATTAGGTACAACAACAGTACCAGTAAATCCTGAAAAAGTTATTGTATTTGATTATGGTACTTTAGAAACATTAAATGAATTAGGTGTAGAGGTTACTGGTGTTCCACAAGGGAATTTACCACCTCACTTAGAAAAGTATGAAAGTAGTTCTTATGAAAATGCAGGCACACTATTTGAACCCGATTTTGAAAAACTAGCTACAATCGAACCAGATCTTATTATTGTTTCTGGACGTTCGTCAAAAGCATATGAAGAATTATCAGAGCTAGCCCCTACGATTTATATGGGGGTAGATGCTACAAACTATTTAGAATCTTTCCAAGCTAATGTAAAAACATTAGGAAAAATCTTCTCTATGGAAGATAAAGCACAAGAAAAACTAGACGAAGTAATGGCTTCAATTGATGAAGTGAAGTCAGCAGCTGCGTCTACAGAAGGTAAAGGTCTAATTATTCTAACAAATGATGGTAGTGTTAGTGCATATGGTCCTGGTTCACGTTTTGGATTTATTCATGATGAATTAGGCATAACGCCAGTAGACGACACCATTGAAGCATCTAATCATGGACAATCAATTGGTTTTGAGTACATTGCAGAGAAAAACCCAGACTATCTATTTGTAGTGGACAGAAATACAATCGTAGGTGGGGAAGCTTCTGCTGCCAAAACATTGGATAATGACCTTGTCAACGGCACTAATGCAGCTAAAAATGATAACATAGTTTATTTAGATCCATATTATTGGTATGTTTCTGGCGGAGGTTTAACTTCTGTTCAAGAAATGGCAAATCAAATTAAACAAGCAATTCAATAAACTATCTTTTAGAATTAAACATAAGTAGACACTGAGGCTGGGACAAAAGTGAATGAAGATCCCTGATAAACGAACGATGGATAACCTATTTTATCCATCGTTCGTTTTAGTTAGAAAACATAACTAAGTAACTGGAAATATACGGGACTTTAGCGGGAACAGCGTATGTTTTCGATGGGACGAGTAATCGTAGTTCCACGAGCCGAAGATCCACTTTGTAAAGCGGCTAGAAGTTAGACGAAAACCGTCACGTCCTGTGACAACGTTTAACTGACCCACGTGCTGTGTGCCCGCAGAACGCAAGTGTATTTCCGGTTGCGATGGTTAAGCTCTCCTCAATCATTCGTATACTGTAGTTAAAAATTAGTTTTGTACCAGCCTTTTTTCTTGTTTTCGGTACATAAATGAAAAAATTAATATAAAAAATGCTTTACTATTTGCATGTTTCTGTCGATTATAAAAGTAACCTTTTTAATTTTTAAGAAAAAATATAAATTACGAATCTAAAGAGGGGCATTTAAAAACTAACTAGATTAAGATGTAGCAACAGGAAGGATGACCAATATGGAAACGAATGAAATGATAAAGGAAGTATATAACGGTACAATTCAAACGGTTGAAAAAATAATTCCAATGAAACCAAAGATCGGGGGTCCACAATTAATCACACCACCATTAACTGTGAAGTTTGGTGTTTTAATTGGGTTTGTTGGAGATTTAAAAGGTGAATTGGTATTACAGTCAGATGATGCAATGTTTAGCCATATTGGGGAAAAGATGTTTGGTATGCCTCTTTCAGGAGAAATGCTTGATTCGTTTGCAGGTGAGTTAGGAAATATGATGGCTGGAAGTCTATCTACTTACTTGGCAAGTGTTGATATAAAAACAGATATCACACATCCAACAGTGTTAAAAGGGGATGCAAAGTTATCAGGATTTAAGCGTGCCTTTTTTGTTGAGATTCAATATGAAGGATTTGGTAAGCTAGAATTAAATTTATTACTAAGCAATTAGTTTAAGAGATTTACCATAGCTTTGTTGAATTTTGACACAAAATCTCCTATTTAATTGTGATCATTCATGGTATGATTCTCTTAGGAGACATGGCGCATAATTTGCAAATAAAGGAGAAAAATCATGAGTACCGAAAAGTATATTGTGTTTAAATTAAAAGGACAAAACTATGCTGCAAGTATTCAACAAATTGTTACAATTGAACGCTTGCAGCAAGTGGTTGCACTGCCACAGGCGTCAAGTTTTATTGACGGCATTACAGAGCTTCGAGGAGAAGTGATCCCTGTAATTGATTTAAAATCAAGAATGGACTTGCCGCGTTCAGAGAGTACGGAGCATTCTAGAATGCTTGTTTCTCCAATTAATGATGTCCAAGTGGGATTTGTCGTAGATGAAGCTTCTGATGTTATTGATATTGATGATGGCATTATTGAGGCAGCACCAACTACCATTAAAGGTGTAAACGGTAATTTCTTGCATGGTGTTGCAAAATTAGAAGATCGTTTACTACTTTTATTAGATTTAGAGCATGTACTTAATTACGAAGAAGTAAACGAAGTTAAACAAGTAGTTCAAGAGAAATAAGGAAAGGATGTAGTAGGATATGGCAAGAATTTTAGTTACAGATGATGCAGCGTTTATGCGTATGCAATTAAAAAATATTTTTACAGCATTAGGACATGAAGTAGTAGGGGAAGCAGAAAATGGTAAAGTAGCTATCGATCTTTACAATGATTTAAAACCGGATTTAGTATCGATGGATATTACTATGCCAGAAATGAATGGTGTAGAAGCTGTAAAAGCAATTAAATCAAATGATCCAGATGCAACAATTGTTATGTGCTCTGCAATGGGACAACAACAAATGGTGTTGGAGGCTATTCAAGCGGGGGCAAAAGACTTTATTGTAAAACCTTTTGATCAAGAACGTATCCAACAAGCATTGGATAAAATCTTTTCATAAATGGAATAGAACGCAAGGAGTAAAATCTTTGCGTTTCCTTTATAATGTGATAGGAATAAAATATCATTTTTACTTTGGTTTAATAAAAAATGAAGCCGTCTAAGGAGTTGTCTAACATATGAAACTCAGAACTAATTTATTTATAAGTTTTCTGGCCGTTATTATCTTACATACGATTGTTGTAGGGTATGCAATCTTCGCTGGAATGCAAAATGACAATATATCAATGGTGCTTATTATCGGATTAGTTGTTGCGATTGTGGCAAGCTTAATAATCGGACATTTCATGACACAAAGAATTACGAAACAAGTAGCTAATGTGAAAGAAAAATTACAAGCAACGATGGATCAAACGAATGACCCGTTAATCTACGATGCTAAAAATATCGAGTTTGCTGAAATAAATGAAACAATTGATCAAACATATGAAAAGGCAAACAAAATGTATGCACATATGACTGCGCTTACAGATAAAATTAGTAACCGCAGTAGTGCGATGGACGAGCATACGGACGTATTAGAAAAAGATAGTGAGAGCATTACGACAACCATGCGTGAAATTGCTAGTGGTGCAGAAGAGCAAGCAAATTCTGCTACAGCTCTAACGGAAAAAATGCAACTTTTTACTAGCACGATCATGAATGTCGTACTAAATGGAGAAAACATCAAAACCGAATCAAAATCAATGCTATCGATTACCGATGAAGGAACAGACTTGATGCACCAATCGGTAGATAAAATGTCTGTTATTGATGAAACCATTAAGCAATCTTTAGACAAAGTAAAAGGTGTAGATGCAATGACGGATAAAATTACAAAACTTGTGACCGTCATTCAAGGCATTGCAGAACAAACGAATATATTAGCATTAAATGCAGCGATCGAAGCCTCAAGAGCGGGTGAGCATGGTAAAAGTTTTGCTGTAGTAGCAGATGAGGTAAGAAAATTAGCTGAACAAGTAAGCCACTCCATTAAAGATATTACGCATACCACGGATGGTATCCAAACTGAATCAAAAGCTGCTGTTGAAACATTGGAAAAAGGGTATCAAGCCGTTAATGAGGGTTCAGAACAAATTAAGACTACAGGATCGACATTTGATCGGTTAAATACGATTATTACTAATGTCGGAAATGAAATTGAAGATGTTGCTAGTAATCTATATGATGTATTAGATAGTACCAAGGTTATTAATGACTCAATTACTAGTATTGCATCTGTTTCACAAGAATCAGCTGCAGGTATTGAAGAAACCGCAACATCTTTTGAGCGATTGACTCAATCCGTCAATCAAATTCGTCACGAACAGCAAGTATTAGAACAAGAAATGGAACAATTAAAAATATAACGTACCAATGACCAAGAGCAGAAGCTAAAAAGTTTCTGCTCTTTTTGACTTCTCAATACAGGTTAAATGGCATAAAATGGAGATAATATGAGTGGAAGGAGATTTGTACAAATGAATTTATTAGAACAATTTATTAGTAATGCGCGTCAGCAAGCCTTAGTTGAGCTAGCTTATAAATTAGGTGAAAAAGCAAAACAACGTGTTAATGTAGCCGAAAAAACGGCTAAACTTCCAATGGAAACTGTAGTCGATTTTAAAGAAGCCGAGTATCTGTCACTCACATTACCAACTGTTTATGGTGGGAAAGCATTATCTCTTTATGAATTTTTATTAGTCCAAGAGCAGTTAGCTGTTGGAGATGGTGCCACTGCTTTATCAATCGGTTGGCATTTAGGCATTATAAAAGAATTAAGTGAAGAAAACATATGGGATGATACAACATTTGAATGGTTTGCTAAAGAGGTTGCTTCTAAGCAACTATTAGTCAATCGCATTGCAACAGAACCTGCTACAGGAAGTCCGACTCGTGGAGGAATCCCTGAAACCAAGGCGGTTAAACAAGGGGAACACTATATTATTAACGGCAGAAAGACATTCGCTACGATGGCAGATGTACTTGATTACTATTTAGTGACAGCATATGCGGAAGATAAAGAAACCGTAGGGACATTTTTAATTGCAAAAGAATCAAGTGGCATTACTGTCGAACAAACATGGGATACGTTAAGCATGCGAGGAACAGGAAGTAATGACGTTATTTTTTCTAATGTAGATGTACCAGAAGCTCAATTGGTTGAACTATCAACTCAACGAAAGAAACCTGCTGCCAAAGGTTGGTTATTACATATTCCCGCTTGTTATCTAGGCATTGCACTTGCTGCAAGAAACGATGCCATTGCCTTTGCAAAAAACTTTCAACCGAATAGTCTGTCTACCCCTATTTCTGAAGTAGCGCATATTCAACAGAAAATTGGGGATATGGATTTAAAATTGCTCCAAGCCCATCATTTTATGTATAGCGTTGCTAATCAATGGGATCATTATCCAGAAAAACGAGCAAATTTAGGTCCGGATTTAGCTGCAGTAAAAACTGTCATTACTAACCTTGCAAATGAAGTTGTAGATTTGGCTATGCGTATTGTCGGGGGAAGAGGATTGTCTAAGACATACCAATTTGAGCAATACTATCGTGATGTACGTGCTGGCTTACACAACCCACCGATGGATGATATGGTCATACAAATTCTGGCTAAACGAGCAATTAATTAACTTCACTTCGAGAGCTATCACCCCCTTTAATTTTACATATACTGAAGATGAAGGGAGGGGGTTGTTGATGGATAAGATAATTTGTCCAAAAAAACAATATACGTATGAACAGTTATGTCAGGATAGTTTGGCTTTGATGGATAGATATCCGACACTAATCCGAGTGAAGACAATAGGATATTCAGTTGATCAGCGAAAGATCCTTGCTATCCAACTAGGAACAGGAATAGATAATATTTTGCTTAGTGGAGCACATCATGCAAGAGAATGGTTAACCACGCCATTATTAATGGATATGATGGAAACTTATGCGCACGCGGCCGAAACAAGGCAATCATTTAGAGGTTTTGAGGTAAAGACAATGCTTGAACAGTGTTGTTTTTGGTTTATCCCTATGGTTAACCCGGACGGAGTAACCCTTGTTCAATTAGGAGCAAGCCAGTTTGAACACCAAGAAGATTTGTTACGTTGGAACAATTATTCAGAGGACTTTACAGCATGGAAAGCAAATATTCGCGGCGTCGATCTTAATCGACAGTACCCAGTGGATTGGGAAGCAATTAAAAGTGATCCTGGGGAGCCATCTTTGGCAAATTTTAAAGGTGTAACACCATTATCGGAACCTGAAAGCAAAGCGATCTATCAATTTATTCAATCGAAGAAAATAAAAATAGCCGCGGCTTATCACTCCTCAGGAGAAGAAATATTTTGGAAATATAAAAGCAGTGCGGCTTTTGCGATTAAGTCCGAACAAATTGCAATGCAATTGGCAGAATTGACTGGATACAAGCTGATTTATCCGGGAGATGATCCCAGTGGTGGCGGGCTTACTGATTGGTTTATATCTCATTATCGGCAACCAAGTTTTACGATTGAAATTGCGCCCTACATTGGGCCAAATCCTGTGCCATTACACCATTATGATCAAATTTACCAAGCGAATAAATATGTGCCTTTTCTTTTAGCCGTGAACAGAGATGCGCAGGATTAAGCGCGTTTCGTATGGTTATAATGTTGATACATTACCATATAATAATCTTCTAAAAGCTGATCAAATATTTGATTCCAGCTTTTTTTTAATGCAAAATTTCTTGCATTCTTTCCCATTTGTTTGCGCTTCATAGGATGACACAATAAACTACTGATCCCTTTAACAAAATCTTCAGTGTCGTCTGGATCACAAGCAATTCCTCTCGTTCCATCGTTTATTAACTCGTTGACCGCTCCTTGGGTAGCGCCTATTACTGGTAATCCTGAAGCAAATGCTTCAAGTACTACATTCCCGAATGTTTCTGTTGCTGAAGGAAAAACAAACAAATCAGATGCTGCATAGATTTGGGCAAGTTCTTTTTTTGTGACGAATCCTGTATAAGATACATTGCTGAAACCGTAACTTTCCATCTCTGTTTTTTGTGGGCCATCTCCGACGATCAACCAGTGAATATCATATGCTTTTAATGTTTCTGATTGCATTAGGGCTAACAATCGATCGATATTTTTCTCCGAAGATAAACGACCAGTGTACGTCAAAATGTAAGGTGCATGGATTTGATAAGTGGCACGCACATTATTGTTGGGTATTATCGGTTGAAAAAGGTTGGTGTCTACGCCTCTAGACCATAACTGTAATTGTTCAAATCCTTTTGTTCTCAGTAAATTCATGGTGTGGACAGATGGCACAAACACACGGTCCATTGGCTGATAGGTTTTTAGTAAGTAATTCCAAATGGTCTTTGATAAGAATTGAAAATGATAATAGTTTAGATATTGATCAAAATTGGTGTGGTAGGAGCCTACGAGAGGAATATTGTATTTCTTTGCACATTTGATACCGTATAACCCAATGGTAAAGGGGGTGACAACATGAATAATATCAGGTTGAAAGGCTTTTATGGCTGTTTTTATTTGTGACGTTTTGGGTACATGGATACGATACTCTGGATAAAGAAAAAAAGGAATGCTAATAAAGGAATGAGAGATTGATTGGTTCGTTGTTTTTTCGCTAAACTGCTTTTCTGGAGTAATAAAGAGGTATTCATGTTCACTTTGCTCTAAATAGGTTAGATAGTTTTCTAGTGTATTTGCTACACCATTGACATCAGGAGAAAAAGTATCCGTGAAAATAGCTATGCGCATTTAACTTCCTCCTTTTATAACTGAACACTATACTTCTAATGTATAAAATAATATTGTAAATTACGACCGGATTTGTGTAAAAAAAACGTAAACAGATAAAGTAAATTGGTTATCTGTATATAGTGATGAAAATCACTTTTTGCATTTTAAAGTATCTCGTAGAATTTGAAAGAATGTCAAAGAAAAAACCGTATGATAAACGCTTACATAACGTTTTGTGATTTATACGAGATATGGTATGATACTTTCTGTTCTCAACGGTTATGACTTTTATCTCATTTTAACAGGCGGTAGTACCGTCACTTATACATTTTAGAGAAATTGAAAATGTATAAGTGAATAAAACTTCCTGTCACTTTTTGAAATCGATGTATTTCCTCAGCGTTGGGGACGTAATAAAAACCCCACTGCTAGAGTTTTATTTTATGAGAATTCAAGTCACAAATGGATAGAAAGAGGTGTTAGATTGACTATTTCTACAATTAAACAGGAATGGTTTAGTAATATAAAAGGAGACGTATTAGCTGGGATAGTAGTGGCACTTGCTTTGATTCCAGAAGCAATTGCATTCTCTATTATTGCTGGGGTTGACCCGATGGTTGGTTTGTATGCATCTTTTTGTATTGCTGTCGTTATTGCTTTTACTGGTGGTAGGCCAGGAATGATTTCAGCTGCTACAGGTGCAACTGCTTTATTAATGGGCTCATTAGTAGCTGAGCATGGTTTGCAGTATTTATTAGCTACTACTATTTTAACAGGATTGATTCAACTTGCTTTTGGATTCGGTCGAGTGGCTCGTTTGATGAAATTTATTCCGCGATCTGTGATGATTGGCTTTGTTAATGCGTTGGCTATCTTAATTTTCACATCCCAGTTACCGCACTTTGAAGGAGCAACATGGGTGATGTATGCGATGGTAGCAGGTGCGCTTGCAATTATTTATTTGTTACCTCGTTTAACCACAGTTGTACCAGCTCCATTAGTTGCTATTGTTGTTATTAGTGCAATTGCTATCTTCACCGGTAGTGACGTTCTTGCGGTAGGGGACATGGGTGAATTAAGTCAAAGTTTACCATTATTTCTAATTCCTAATATTCCTTTTGCGTTTGAAACACTAACAATTATTTTTCCATATGCTTTAGGGATTGCTGTTGTAGGATTAATTGAGTCTTTTTTAACCGCACAAATTGTTGATGATATGACAGATACCGACAGTAATAAAAACACGGAAGCAAAAGGACAAGGAATTGCCAATGTTGTTTCTGGTTTCTTTGGTGGTATGGCAGGCTGTGCTATGATTGGACAATCTGTTATTAACGTGAAATCAGGTGGAAAAGGTCGTTTATCAACCTTGGTAGCTGGTGTATTTTTAATGCTTTTAATTATTGTATTTAATGATTTACTTGTACAAATTCCGATGGCAGCGCTTGTTGGTGTAATGTTTATGGTTTCGATCGGAACTTTTGATTGGAGTTCATTAACCAATTTGCACAAGATGCCGAGAGCTGATGCAGTCGTTATGATTGTTACAGTTGCAGCAGTTGTTTACACACACAATTTAGCAATTGGAGTTGTCATAGGTGTTGTGCTTAGCGCTATTTTCTTCGCTGCTAAAATATCAAAAATCTATGTGCAAGGTATAATGGTTGAAGGTGGAAATAAAAAAGTGTATAAAATCACTGGTCAATTATTTTTTGCTTCTGTAACAGAATTTACTAAGCAATTCGATTATAAAGAAAATGTTGATCATATTGAATTAGATTTTGGGCAAACGCATCTTTGGGATGATTCAGCCGTAGGTGCGATTGATAAAGTTATCTTAAAGTACCAAGAAGAAGGCAAAAAAGTTAGCGTCATTGGATTAAACGACGAAAGTCATGCACTTGTTGAGAAACGTGCGACTTATCATAAACCAGCAGCTAAAATTGCTAATCATTAAGCCTATCCATAAAACTCAGTTTACGATCGATTCGAAGCGTGAACTGCGTTTTTTTATTTTTAATTAATTTCTGATAACGGATGCATAGAAGATTTAAGATTGATATAATGGTAAAAATAGATAAAGTGCAGGTGAGGAAGCAGATGTATAATCGTATTTTATTAGCAACGGATGGTTCAGAACATGCGATTCGAGCATGTGAACAAGCCGTTCAATTAGCAGCAAATAATCCAAACGCGTCAATTACTGTTTTATATGTGGTTGATGGTGCCACTTCGAAAACAGATGTTTTACATCACAGCAATACAATTGATCTCGAACAAAGTAGAAGAGAAAAATTAACGATTTCAGAACGGAGAATAAAAGAAAAAGATATTGCATATGATATTGAAATGCTACATGGTGAACCAGGCCCAACGATCGTTAAATATGCTAATGAAAACCGTTTTGATGTGTGTGTAATTGGTAGTCGAGGGTTAAACAGCCTACAAGAAATGGTGTTAGGTAGTGTGAGTCATAAAGTTGCCAAACGCGTTGAATGCCCAGTTTTAATTGTTAAATAATTTAAAAAGCAGATGCGAAAGGCTACTTAGCTAACGCATCTGCTTTTTGTTTTGAAGTAAGGTACCTATCATTCAATTATTTGGTAAAGACAATAAATTTCATTAAGATAAAGCTAGCTGTCGATGATAGAAACATGGCTGCCCCTTTAGAAATATTTTGGATGACGAAAATGGGTATATCAATCAAAGATTGAAATTCCAACAACTCAAATATTCCTAGAAAAACTAAATTACTAATGCCAAGTGCAATGATTGCTTGACCAATAAACAAAAGTAATTCCCGCTTACTAAAGAAAGCATGATGTTTAAATGTGTATTTTGTATTCCATATGTAACTATTTATGATCGCTAATGTATAAGATATAGTGTTGAATAGAAGTAGTATGGTTGCATCAGTAGTAGGCCATATAATTAATAGAAGATTTAATGATAAAATATCGACTGCGGCATTACTAATTCCTATTGCACTAAATTGTACTACTTGCCATTTAAATCGCTTTGCCATGGTTGGTCGCCCTTCAATTATGAAAAATTAGTTATAAAATGTTTGAATAACCTTTATAAAGGATACACTTAACTAAACAGGATTACAAATCCATTCTAAGGGAGGCAATAGCAAAAATGCAATTAAAACAACAGTGGAATAAATTAAAAAATTTAAAATTAGAAAAACCAAATAGTGTGTTAACCATGTATTTAAATACAGATCCTGCCGATCCCGATCAACAGGGTGGAGAATGGAAAATCCACCTTAAAAACGGTTTAAATCGTTTTGAAAATTATTTAACTAAAGATGAAGATAAAGATGAACTACACAACTTTCAAAAAATACGTAAACAAGTGGAGACATTTTTTCAAGAAAATCAAAAGGATCTAAAAAAAGGCGTTATCTTATTTGCATCTTCAGATGAATCTGTCTGGATAGCTGATATTGTTCAAGTACCAGTAGAGACAAACTTCTATTGGCAAGAAACACCAGTGATTGACCAGTTAGAACAAATTTATCGAGACTTTCCACGATTAGGTATCGTGCTTGTTCAACAAAATCAAGTGAAAACAATTGAAGCAGAACTTGGTTTTGTAGAAGAGACTAAATTATTTGAATTAGACTTAGATACGGAAGATTGGAGACAGCATGAAGGACCACACCATGCGGATGCAAGCATGGGTAAAGGCGGAAAAAACACACAAACTGATCAATTTGATAAACGTTTTAGAGAAAATCAAAAAAGATGGTATAAGCGTCTTGCACCAACATTAGATAAAAAAGCAAAAGATCAGCAATGGGAAAAAATCTATGTTGCTGGGGAAGAACATGAAGCAAATGATCTTGCTTCTTATATGCAAAAAAATATCGATCAGGTAATTCACCAAAATATTTTAGATCAAGAAGAGCACCATGTATTAGAAAAAATAATAGGTTAATAGAAAAAGGGATGGATTAGTTAAGATCCATCCCTTTTTAATAGATAACAAGAATAATGAAAACGCCCAATAAACTTATTGCTACCGAAGAAAAAGCATACAAAATAGCACGTCGATAGGCTTTTTTCACTAGCATGGAAACAAGTTCTGTGCCAAAAGTAGAAAAAGTAGTGTACGCCCCACAAAATCCTGTTCCTAGCAATGTCCACATCATAGAAGGTAACAAGTTATTGTCAGTTGCTACAAATAAAAAGCCGAGCAGGAATGATCCAGTAATGTTGGCAATCCAAGTTCCAAACGGACGTAATGGATCAACACGATTAAAGGTTACACCAACGAAATATCTTGCATTGGCACCTGCAAAACCACCAATTGCCACTAACAAGATGCTCATTGAATAACCTCCTCCTCTTTACATAATATTTTGGCAAGAAAATATCCAGCAAAAGATCCAAGGATACCGAAAACAATGCTTCCGAATAAGTAAATAAAACCAGCAACAATTTGATCGGTTATCAAATGAATAGTTTCTACCGTAAACGTAGAGAATGTAGTAAACGACCCAATAATACCGGTATTAATTGCTAGCAATACCGGCTGTGGTAGCTTTTTCTTAATGCTCCCATGATTGGAGAGGAACCCAAGCACAAAGCAACCTAAAATATTTACAATCATCGTTTCATAGGGAAAAGATTGTTCTGCAAACAAAAGTGCGACGCCATATCTCATCGTCGCACCAATAGCTCCACCTAGACCAATAAATACAATTAGTGAGTAGGTGGATGCTCTAGACATTCTGGGCACATCCCGTAAATTTCAAATTTATGTCCTTCTATCATGAAGTTCTGTAACTGTTCACTTATATCTTCCATTGGACAATGATGAATTTCTTTGGTAATTCCACATTCTTTACAAATGAAATGATGATGATGATGTTTATCGCACTTCATACGAAAGTGTTTCTCACCGTTTAGTTCAGTAGATTCAAGAATCTCTAATTGATCAAAAAGGTGAAGATTTCGATAGATTGTATCAAAGCTAATTCCTTTAAACTGGGGTTCCATGTGTTTTAATAGATCTTTTGCGGTACGATAACGGTCTTCATTAAAAAAGAATTCTAAAATCACTTCACGTTTGTCTGTATATTTATATCCTTTTTCTTTCAATGTGGATAAAGCTTCTTTAACTCTCATTAAATCGCCCTCTTTCTAGTAAAGTAACCCCGTACCTTGTTTACAGATATCGTAATAATTAATATTAAGATGGAAATCATCACGATTGTTCCACCAGGAGGAATTTCAAAGTAATAACCAGATATTAACCCTATAATAACAGATAATTCACCAAAAATGACAGCAAAGAGAATGGTTTGTTTAAAACCTTTTGCTAATCTAATACTTGCCGCGACCGGTAAAGTCATTAAGGAGGACACAAGTAAGACCCCAACAATTCGAAGCGAAGCAGCAATAACCAATGCAGTCAAGACAATGAAAATGAAATGGATAATCTTTGCGTGAATCCCAGATACAACAGCATGTTCTTCATCAAATGATAGCATAAACAGTTCTTTGTAAAATAAGGTTATGGCAGTTAAGACAATGATAGTAATAATGATGATCGTCCACAAATCACGTTCACTAACAGCTGAAACAGATCCGAATAAGTAATTATAAAGATCGGTATTAAAACCATTTGCGAGTGAGATGAAGATAACACTTAGACCAACACCACCTGATAAAATAATTGGAATAGCGATTTCTTGAAATCCTTTATATACTGTACGCAACCGTTCAATAAAAATTGATCCGAGTACGGAAAAGCCCATCCCGCTATAAAAAGGGGTAAGAAACAGAATTCCATATTTTTTTTCCATAAATAGCCCAAAAGCTATTCCTCCCAGCGTAACATGAGACAGAGCATCGGCTAATAAGGAAAGTCTTCTCACAACCACGAATGTTCCTAATAGGGGAGCAATAAATCCAATTAACAAACCAGTGTAAAATGTATTTCGTAAAAACTCATATTCAAAAAATTGTGCTAACAAACTTCCACTTCCTTCGTTTAATGGTCATGCGTAACCACTTGTAGCGAATGCCCATAGATTTTTGATAATTCATATTCAGGTAGTTGTGCAAACGTTTCGGGACTTCCATGAAAATGTATTTGTTTGTTTAAACAAGCAATGCCATTCGCATGGCTTGTTATCGTACCGAGATCATGTGATACAAGCAATAACGTAATACCATTTTCTTCATTTAACCGATGTAATAGGTCATAAAATTTACTAACATGTTTGGAATCAATTCCAACAGTTGGTTCATCTAGAATAAGCAGCGATGGATCACTAACTAAAGAGCGTGCAATAAAGATACGTTGCTGTTGCCCACCAGAAAGATCACCAATATTGGTATTCAAGTACGCACTCATTCCTACCAAATCGACGGCTTGTTCAATTTTTTGTCTGTGTTGTTTCTTAAAGAAGCGAAAATAGCCAATATTAGCAGTTAAGCCAGTTGATACTACTTCCTTTACTGTAGCTGGAAATCCACGATTAAATGTATTTGCTTTTTGAGAAACATAACCTATCTTGTTCCAATTAGAGAAATTATTGATATTCTCTTCAAACAAATCAATGGTGCCTTTTTGAGGTTTTAATAGGCCAAGTAAAATCTTTATAAGTGTGGTTTTACCGCCACCATTTGGACCAAGTAACCCTAAAAATGCACCTTGAGGTATCTCTAAGTTAATGTCTTGGAGCGCATAATTTGATTCATAAGCATAGCTCACATGTTGTATACGAACAATTGGAGATGTCATATAACACCTAGCTTTCTAACTTTATTTTTCCATTGCTTATTATAGCTTATTAGTAGTGGAATGTAAATAAGAATAGTTCCGTTTTAATTATTCATAAGCGGCTACAATTGAGAGAGTAACTTATAGGAAACGAAAAAAAGATGATTCCATGTTGCATTGTGAGGAATCATCTATTACGACTACTAATATACCTACTTATTCTTTTTACAGTAATGAAACTAATGGGGTAATTTGTTTAATGAACCGGCAATTGGTTTGTATAAGCACTGAATTGCTGACGGGTTTGCTGAATTTGATTTTGATCTGCTTTGTCTATACTATACCAACCATTTTTGAACATTAAATTATAAAGTGTGCGTTGCATATTTTGTGTTTCATTAAAGATCGCTGATAAGTCTTGGTAAAACGTTTGATTACTTGCTTCATTTAAAGCGATACTATAGGATTGAGTCATATATTTTTCAGTTGCTAGCATATCATTTAAAAAGTCACGATCATTCATCTCAGGTGTTTTTGGGACTTGTGTTTCTGGGTTTTGTACTTTTTGTTGATTCATGAAAAAACTCCTTTTCCGTTACTGAACCATACCATTAGAAGGTAAATTGGTATGTTGCAATATTTTTTGATAATGTTTTTGATGCATTTGGCATACTTGTTCTAAAGTTGACTTAATCTCTGGAATGGTACATTGTTGCGCAAAAAAATGGGTTTTTTTGGCAGCATTTAAATTCCAAGCCATCATATCTTGTAAATATAGTAGATCTTTATTGCTTACAATAGTTGGTGGTTGATACATAATATGGTTGGATTGTTGCATCTGTCCCATATTTACTGGTTGTTGTTGCATTATGTTTTCCTCCTTATTTCGAACTTCATGTGTAATCTATGTAGCTTTTGACATACTATACATGCCTCATTTATGCAAATAACTAGTCAAGTACGTTTGTTCTCTTATATACTGTAAGCAGAAAGTAAATAATTAAAAGGTAGTATGTTACAAAGAAATTGGAGGAAATGTTGATGAGTATAACGTTTTATTGGTACCCAAAGTGTGGGACCTGTCAAAAAGCCAAAAAGTGGTTAGATGAAAATAATGTACATTACGATGACATACATATCGTGGAACATCCACCAACAAAAGAACAATTACAAGATTTCATTAAAGTAAGTGGATTACCAATGAAAAAATTTTTTAATACAAGTGGTAAAAAGTATCGCGAGCTTAACTTGAAAGATAAACTTCCTACGATGTCAGATGATGAAAAATTGGCTGTTTTAGCATCTGATGGTATGCTAATGAAACGGCCACTTACGACTGATGGCACGAAGGTAACAGTAGGATTTAATGAGCAACAATTTGAAGAGACGTGGAAGTAACGAATACTTGGTAGCGATAGTCTAGTTTAATCTAGCTGTTACTAGTGAATAGCAATATAGAAGTATGTATCTTTGCATTTTTTAGTTGCATTTGCAAAAGAATTAGAATTTTTGGAGGTTTTTTTATGAGTTTACCTAAAGATTATCGATATTCTGAAGAGCATGAATGGGTAAAAGTAGAAGGAGATAACGTTCGCATCGGTATTACCGATCATGCCCAAGATGAATTGGGGGATATTGTTTTTGTTGAATTACCTGAAGCGGGTGATGAAGTGGAAGCAGATCAGCCATTTGGTAGTGTTGAATCAGTAAAAACAGTCTCTGAATTATATGCACCACTTAGTGGTAAAGTAATAGAAGTTAATGAAGCATTGGATGATAGTCCTGAGTTTATTAATGAAACACCATATGACAAAGGTTGGATGATTGTATTAGAACCTAAAGATACGGCTGACATTGATAAACTTATGACAGCAGAACAATATCAAAAAATGATTGAAGAAGACGAGTAAAATCAGTAAAAACACATCCCTTGTTACTTTTGTATAAACAAGGGATGTGCTTATATATCAGCATTGACTAGCTAGACTATAAGAATTTTGTAAAGGTGGTTGCGGAGAATGTTTACTGATTCTGAAGAGTTAGAGCCCGTTTTGATTGTGGAGGGACGTACAGACAAGCGCCAAATTGAAAAGATTATTACCGATACATTAACCATTATTTGTACTAATGGGACATTAGGTATTGAAAAAATGGAACAAATGATTATCGATTATGATTTAGATAATCGGGAGGTATTTATCTTAGTAGATGAAGATGAAGCGGGTCATAAGCTTAGAAAACAATTATCGATCGAATTGCCGCATGCAAAGCATATATATATCGATAAAACATTTCGTGAAGTTGCTGCTACACCTGAAACAGAATTAGCTACAGCCTTAGTCAGTCGACGTATTACTGTTAATCCAATCTATCTTATGTAAGGAGTGCACGATGGTACCAATAGTGAAAGATAACCTGCCTGTTGCAGATGAACTTGGTGCTATGACTTTTATTCATAGTCCTTTTTGTGGAACTTGTCACCTAGCACGACAAATTCTAGTTAAAATTGAAGAAGAAGCAGGAAAAAATCTTTTTAATGAAATGAACGCTGCCCTATTTCCGGCATTTATGCAGAACAAAAAAATTGAAAGTGTTCCTTGTTTGTTCACCATATCGATGAATGGCGAAGAACAGCGAATTTATTCTTTTGAAAAAATGGCACAGTTATCTAGCGCATTAACACATAATGGCTAGTATATTGTTTTGTTGGCATGGAGGATAGTAGTTATCCGAACCGTGTCTTTTTTTGTACTTGAATAACGTGGTTAAATAAAGGTAAAGTATAAATCACGTTGGTGAGCGCCCTAGATTTCATAGTTAAACGGAGAAAAAGCGGAAATCACGTTGGTGAGCGCCCTAGATTTCATAGTTAAACGGAGAAAAAGCGGAAATCACGTTGGTGAGCGTCAAAGATTTCATAGTTAAACGGAGAAAAAGCGGAAATCGCGTTGGTGAGCGTCAAAGATTTCATAGTTAAACGGAGAAAAAGCGGAAATCACGTTGGTGAGCGCCCTAGATTTCATAGTTAAACGGAGAAAAAGCGGAAATCACGTTGGTGAGCGTCAAAGATTTCATAGTTAAACGGAGAAAAAGCGGAAATCGCGTTGGTGAGCGTCAAAGATTTCATAGTTAAACGGAGAAAAAGCGGAAATCGCGTTGGTGAGCGTCAAAGATTTCATAGTTAAACGAAGATAAAGCAGAAATCACTTTGATAAGCGCCCTGCATCTCCAATTAAGTTTAGAAATTGCTATTCTACTACCTCTCCAATCGACTGTACGATATCTAAAAAGTTACTTTTATCCCCGAATGTTTGGTGAACTTTTCCCTGTTGATCAATAATAATGGTGGTAGGAACTCCTTCACAATGAAACAAGTCGTACACGTCTCTCCCATTATCAATTAAAGAAGGTTGGCTTAAAAATTTGTTTGCATATTTTTCTGCTTCCTCACGGCTACGCTCTCTACCCAGTACATTAATAGAGACTAGTTCTACTTTGCTCGGATCCATTGATTGAAAGAGTTGTTCTTTTTTGGGTAGGTCTACACTACAGTCAGGACACCAAGAAGCCCAAAATGTGAGGACAATAACTTTACCTTTATAATCCGATAGGCGCCATTCACCCGTCTTATTGATATATGATAATGTAAAATTAACTGATTCGTTCATTAAAAATCTTCCTTTCTAATCTTCTCCATATTGTATATGAAACTTCTGATGGGCTCAAGAATTTAGAAAGATGTAAAACTGGTAAAATTTTTATGAGATTAAAAAAATAAAAACAATTGACATTTGATTAAGCGGTGTGCTAAGATCCAATTATCTTAATGAAAACTTAATACTTAATCTCTTATCAAGAGAGGTGGAGGGACTGGCCCGACGAAGCCCGGCAACCGTTAAACATATTCTATGTTTAAAAAGGTGCCAATTCCTGCAGAGCAGTTAATGCTTTGGCAGATGAGAGAACAGAATTATTATAGACATAGGGTGTCTTTCTGTTCTCCACGAACAGAAAGACACCTTTTTTTATTTAGATAGTGAAATTATATTCCTTATTAGCACAAGCGATAAAAACATAACAAGTAGAAAGAAGGGATACGATGATTACCATTAACCAGCTGTCAAAAGTTTTTCAAACGAATAACGCATCAATTACTGCGGTGGATAAGCTTGACCTATCGATTAATAATGGCGAGATCTTCGGTGTTATTGGCTATAGTGGCGCAGGTAAGAGTACTTTTATTCGACTTATTAATCGATTAGAGGAGCCAAGCTCAGGCGAAGTAACTATCGATGACCAAACGATTACAGCGTTATCAAAAAAACAATTGCGTCTCTCACGTCAAGAGATTGGCATGATTTTTCAACATTTTAATCTATTATGGTCACGTACGGTAAGACAGAATATTTCATTTCCGCTAGAAATTGCAGGAGTAGCAAAAGCCGAGCGTGAAGAACGAGTAGATGAATTAATTCGATTGGTTGGTTTGTCTGGCCGAGAGGATGCTTATCCTTCCCAGTTAAGTGGTGGCCAGAAACAACGTGTTGGTATTGCGCGAGCATTAGCTAATCGACCGAAAGTGTTGTTGTGTGATGAAGCGACATCGGCATTAGATCCAGAAACAACGGATGCTATTTTATCCTTATTGGTAGATATTAATAAACAGCTTGGTCTAACGATTATCTTAATTACTCATGAAATGCATGTCATACAGAAGATCTGTCATCGTGTAGCGGTAATGGAACAAGGAGCGGTTGTGGAAGAAGGAAATGTCGTTGACGTATTCTCTCACCCAAAACAATCAGTTACGAAGAAGTTTGTGGAACAAGTAATGGGCAAACCTGAAGAACAAGCAACGGACGAAACCTTTATGCATCATGTCGAGCAAGGAAAGGTCTTGCGTTTACACTTTGTTGGAGAAACAGCCAATCAAGCTGTTATTAGCCAAGTCGCTAAACAATTTAAAGTTGATTTAAACATCTTGCACGGAAATGTCAAACAAACACAAGCTGGTGCTTACGGAACATTATATGTTCAAATTACTGGTGAAGAGGTAGAAATAACAAAAGCAATTGACCATATCAAGTCCATAGCAGTAGAAGTGGAGGTGAAAGGCCATGCTTAATACACTTTTTCCAAATGTGAAATGGTTTGACTTGGTTATTGCAACAGGTGAGACATTTTACATGACATTAATTGCTTTAGTCGGAACGCTTATTCTAGGAATCGCATTAGGACTGTTACTATATTTAACTTCGAAAGGCAATGTGTGGCAGAATAAAGGGCTCAATTTTATCGTTGCTACCGTTGTAAACGTATTTCGGGCGATTCCGTTTGTTATTTTAATTTTGCTATTATTCCCATTTACTGATTTTCTAATTGGAACATTGCGAGGACCGAATGCAGCACTACCTGCATTAATCATTGGTTCTGCGCCATTCTATGGTAGATTAGTTGAGATTGCATTGCGAGAAGTTGATAAAGGTGTGATTGAGGCGGCTAAAGCAATGGGGGCAAAAACCTCAACCATTATTTTTAAGGTACTATTAAAAGAATCAACACCAGCATTAGTTTCTGGATTAACCGTAACAGCGATTGCTTTAATCGGATACACAGCTGTTGCTGGTATTATTGGTGCAGGCGGGTTAGGTGATTATGCTTATTATTATGGGTTCCAACGCCAAGCTAGTGATGTCTTATTCATGTGTACCGTATTAATTGTCATTATTGTTTTTGTGTTCCAGATCATTGGTGACACAATCACAAATAAATTAGATAAACGATGATGGAAAACTTGTGGAAAGCGCAAGTTAACTATAAAAAAATAAGAAGGAGAGTTTTAACATGAAAAAATTGCTATTATTTTTAATTGCTACTTTGTTCGTAGGCGTATTAGTAGGATGTGGGACAGGTAATTCAGATGAGGAAACAAGTGGAGACAATGGTGAGACAAGTGAAGAAAATGTTGAAATAAAAGTAGGTGCGACAAGCGTGCCACATGCAGAAATTTTAGAAGAAGCAAAACCGATATTAGCTGAAAAAGGTATCGATTTAGTTATTGAAGAGTTTCAAGATTATATTCTACCAAATAAAGATCTAGCTAATGGATCAATTGATGCAAATTATTTCCAACACATTCCGTACTTTAATTCACAAAAAGAAGAATTTGAGTATGATTTTGTTAATTTAGGTGGCATTCATATTGAGCCAATGGGTGTTTATTCAAAAAATATTACAAATATTGAAGATATCCCAGAAGGGACGGAAGTGATTATTAGTCGTTCAGTACCAGATCACGGACGTATCTTAACCTTATTTGAGCAACAAGGATTAATTTCCTTAGATGAGAATGTGACGAAAGCAGATGCAACGATTGATGACATTGTGGAAAATCCGCTAAACTTGAAATTTTCACCAGATGTAGATGCTGCAGTTTTACCACAAATGTATGAGCGCGAAGAGGATAAATTAGTGGCGATTAATACAAATTATGCGATTGAAGCAGGACTTTCCCCACTTGAAGATTCGTTATTCGTAGAAGATGCTGATTCTCCATATGTCAATATTATTGCTGCCCGTGCAGAAGATGAGAATAATGAAGCTTTACTAACATTAGTGGATGTATTACAGTCTGAAGATATTACGAATTTTATTGAAGAAACGTATGCCGGCGAAGTTGTTCCAGTAGCTTCTGAGTAGTGAATAAGCAAAATTCGATAAACTCTAAGCAAATCGAATGTATTCTAGCTCTGTTTGTTGTATGTAAGTCATGTGAGCGTAAGTGAGGGCAAATCCTTTCAAATAACTTGTCAAGCACTTTGTTATGTAATCTAACAAATGGTACATTATTATTGTCAAACAAAGAAAGGGATGTTTTAAACCAAAATGGCTCGATTAGCATTAAACTATACAACAGACATGGAAAAAGCAATGCAAGAAAATCATGGAGTTGGATTTGCCGAATATGAAAAAAGTTTGGCCAAACGCCTAGAAATTGAAAAGAAACGTGAAAAAAGCTATCGGAACGGTTTGAAGATCGTTACTGACATGGAACAAAAAGTACATCGTTAAAAATCATAAAAACTAAAATCCCCTCACTTCAATTTAATTGCAGTGAGGGGATTTTTTATGCGAAAAATTAGTTAGAATATATGATACAAATAAAAAGGAAACCCATTAAAGAAACCAGATAATGGAGGGGTTTTAAAGGCATTTAGTAGGTCACTTTTGTTTATGGAATCTTGGGATCGTGATATAGTAATAATATAAGAATTTTATCATTAGAAAGTATACATGGTAACGATGTATCTATTCATCAACTAACACTGCCATATGGTTGCGGCAGACGATCGATACTTTTTGTGCAAAATAGTTTGAAAAATGCTACGTGTGTATCTTTGAAATGTTGATTATAGATTCGAAATAGTATAAGATTGTAATGAGAATAAAGTGAGAATGAACCTCAGACAACAAGGTTCTCTCTATTTTTATAAATTTTATTATGTTGGAGGTAACAATATGGCTGTATCGACGTTAGAAATTAAAGATCTTCATGTTGAAATTGAAGGTCAAGAGATATTAAAAGGTGTAAACTTAACCATTAAAGGTGGCGAGTTCCATGCTGTCATGGGACCAAATGGTACGGGTAAGTCCACTTTAGCATCTGCCATTATGGGTCATCCGAAATACGAAGTAACAAGTGGAAGCATTCTTTTAGATGGGGAAGATGTGCTAGAAATGGAAGTAGACGAACGAGCAAAAGCAGGTCTATTTTTAGCGATGCAATATCCAAGTGAAATTAGTGGGGTAACAACTTCTGACTTCTTACGTTCTTCCATTAATGCTCGTCGTGAAGAAGGCGATGAAATTCCATTAATGAAATTCATTAAAGAGATGGATGCAGCAATGGATTATTTAGAAATAGATAAAAACATGGCGCAACGTTATTTAAATGAAGGATTCTCTGGCGGAGAGAAAAAACGTAATGAAATCCTACAATTAATGCTGTTAAAACCAGCCATCGGAATTTTAGATGAGATTGACTCTGGTTTGGATATTGATGCACTTAAAATTGTATCCAAAGGAATCAATAAACTACGTAACGAAACATTTGGTTGCTTAATTATTACGCACTACCAACGTTTACTAGACTACATTACGCCAGATTATGTACACATCATGATGCAAGGCCGTGTGGTGAAATCAGGTGGTCCAGAGTTAGCTGAACGTCTAGAAGCAGAGGGTTATGACTGGATTAAAAAAGAATTAGGTATTGAAGAGGAAACAGTAGGTCATAACGCATAAACGTAAGGAGGGATTAGATGGCTGCGGAAACAAAATTACCATATGAAGAAGATTACGTAAAAGCTTTTTCAGCAAAGCATAATGAACCGGAGTGGATGTCTAAGTTTCGCCAACAGGCCCTAGAAGTTGCTGATACGTTAGAAATGCCAACACCGGATAAAACAAATATATCAAAATGGAATTTCTCTACATTTAAACATGACGCAGAAGGGGAGTCCATTTCTTCACTAAAAGAATTACCAAATGATATTCAAGTATTTGTCGATGTCGAAAAAGACAATAATATTGTTCTTTTACGAAATCAAACAACTGCATACAAAAACTTATCGAAAGAGCTAGCTGATAAAGGTGTTATTTTTACTGATATGTTTACTGCATTAGAAAACTACCCTGAGTTAGTACAACGTTATTATATGAAAGATGCCGTTTCATTTGATGAGCATCGCCTAACAGCTTTACATGCTGCATTAATGAACGGTGGCGTATTTGTATATGTTCCTAAAAATGTTGTCGTTGAACAACCGTTACAAGCTATTTTTTGGCAAGAAGATGTATCATTAGGTTTGTTCAATCATGTCATTGTCGTAGCTGAAGAAAATAGCTCCTTAACCTATGTAGAGAACTATATTTCTCATAACAAAGAAGAAGAAACAGTAGCAAATGTAGTGACAGAAGTAATCGCACATGATAATGCTTCAATCTCATTTGGTTCTGTCGATAATTTCGCACATGGAACAACCGTTTATATGAATCGTCGTGGGGTAGTTTATCGTGATGCAAAAATTGAATGGGCATTAGGTCAAATGAACGAGGGTAATACAGTATCAGATAATACCACCCATTTAATTGGCGATAATTCTTATTCGTATGCAAAAACAGTATCTGTAGGTCGTGGTGATCAAATCCAGAACTTTACTGCTAAAATTGTAAACTATGGAAAACAATCAGAAGGTTTAATCTTGCAACACGGTGTAATGAAAGATCACGCTTCCTCTATCTTTAATGGTATTGGTAAGATTGAGCACGGTGGAACGAAAGCAAATGCTGAGCAAGAATCTCGAGTTCTCATGTTAAGTAAACATGCACGTGGGGATGCAAATCCGATCTTATTAATTGATGAAGATGATGTAACAGCAGGTCACGCTGCTTCTGTAGGTCGTGTAGACCCAGTGCAATTGTATTATCTTATGAGTAGAGGTATTTCTAAGCAAGAAGCTGAACGTTTAGTTATTCACGGCTTCTTAGCACCAGTAGTTAATGAAATTCCAATTCAGGCAGTACGAGAACAGTTAACAGAAGTAATTGAGAGGAAAGTATACTAATGGATGTTAATGCAATTCGTTCTCAATTTCCTATCTTGGATCAAGAAGTAAATGAAAAGCCGTTAGTTTATTTGGATTCTTCTGCCACATCACAAAAGCCGTTAGCTGTTATTGAAGCGATCAATGCATACTATCGGTCAGATAATTCGAATGTGCATCGCGGTGTACACACATTGGGTAATCGTGCAACAGAGGAATATGAAGGAGCTCGTGAAAAAGTCAGAGCCTTTCTACATGCTTCTTCCGTTGAAGAAATTATCTTTACTCGCGGAACGACAACCTCAATCAATACCGTTGCAGCTAGTTATGGTAGAGCTAACTTAAAAGTGGGCGATGAAGTTGTCTTAACGTTAATGGAGCATCATAGTAATATTATCCCTTGGCAGCAAGTTGCTAAGGAGACGGGTGCCACGTTAAAATATATTCCACTGCAAGCAGATGGAACAGTCGCGCTAGAAGATGTGCAAGCAACCATTACAGCTAATACTAAAATTGTAGCAATGACACACGTATCAAATGTATTAGGAACCATTAATCCGATTAAAGAAGTTACCAAGATTGCACATGAACATGGAGCAGTTATGGTAGTTGATGGGGCACAAGCGGTACCGCATATGCGTGTCGATGTGCAAGAATTGGATTGTGATTTTTATGCCTTTTCTGGTCATAAAATGTGTGGTCCTACTGGTATTGGTGTCCTATATGGCAAAAAAGAGCTGCTTGAACAAATGGAACCTGTAGAATTTGGTGGTGAAATGATTGATTTTGTAGGATTATATGAATCAACATGGAAAGATCTGCCTTGGAAGTTTGAAGGGGGCACACCAATCATAGCAGGAGCAATTGGTTTAGGTGCAGCGATTGATTTTCTAGAATCCATTGGTTTAGACAAGATAGCAAAACATGAAGAAATGTTAGTTAAATATGCAATGGACCAGCTTCAAACCATTGATGGTATTACAATTTATGGTCCTGAGAAAAGAGCTGGCCTAATCACATTTAATTTGGATGATGTGCATCCGCACGATACAGCAACCATATTGGACGCGGAAGGTGTTGCAGTTCGAGCAGGACACCACTGTGCGCAACCGTTAATGAAATGGTTAGATGAAACTGCAACAGCAAGAGCAAGTTTCTATCTTTATAATACAAAAGAAGATGTGGATCGATTAGTTGCTGGTTTACAACGAGCGAAGGAGTTTTTCGGCGATGTCTTTTACTAATTTAGAAACATTATACCGACAAGTGATCATGGATCATTATAAAAATCCTCGTAACCGAGGTGCTTTTGACGAAGAATCACTGTCAATTGATATGAATAATCCAACATGTGGAGATCGTATTCAAATCCATTTATTAGTGGAAGACGATATGGTGAAGGATGCGAAATTTGAAGGCGAAGGTTGCTCGATTAGCTTGGCGTCTGCATCGATGATGACGCAAGCGATTAAAGGCAAAACAACCAAAGAGGCACTTTCCATGTCAGAAATGTTCTCTGATATGATGTTAGGTAATGATCCGGATACAAGTGAGCTAGACCTAGGCGATTCCGAAGCGTTGCAAGGTGTAGCGAAATTTCCGGCAAGAATTAAGTGCGCTACATTGCCTTGGAAAGCAATGGAAAAAGGGATGGAAGCGTAGTATTGTTTATTTAAAAATGATGATAGAATTTGAATAGGAGGGGTTAAATAATGGCTAAGAAGGCGCCAGAAGTTGGAGATTATAAATATGGTTTTCATGATCGTGACGTTTCCGTCTTTCGTACAGAAAAAGGCCTAACCAAAAACGTGGTTGAAGAAATTTCACGAATGAAAGAAGAACCACAATGGATGCTCGATTATCGTTTAAAAGCACTAGAACAATTTTATAAACAACCGATGCCACAGTGGGGTGGGGATCTTTCAGAATTAAATTTTGATGAGATCACGTATTATGTTAAACCATCTGAGCGTTCGGAACGTTCATGGGATGAGGTCCCTGATGAAATTAAACAAACATTTGATAAATTAGGGATTCCAGAAGCAGAACAAAAATATTTAGCTGGTGTATCAGCACAATATGAATCAGAGGTTGTCTATCATAATTTAAAAGAAGATTTAGAAGAAATGGGTATTGTGTTTAAAGATACCGATACAGCACTAAAAGAAAATGAAGATTTATTTAAACAGTATTTTGGGAAAGTTATTCCTTCATCTGATAATAAATTTTCTGCATTAAACTCAGCAGTATGGTCTGGTGGATCATTTATTTATGTTCCAAAAGGCGTAAAAGCTGACACGCCATTGCAGGCATACTTCCGAATTAACTCGGAAAACATGGGACAATTTGAGCGTACGTTAATTATTGTAGACGAAGGCGCTTCTGTACACTATGTAGAAGGTTGTACAGCACCAACTTATACAACCAATTCGTTGCACAGTGCAGTAGTTGAAATTTTTGTTAAAAAAGATGCGTATTGCCGTTATACAACTATTCAAAACTGGGCAAATAACGTATATAACTTAGTAACCAAGCGTGCCACTTGCGATGCAAACGCAACAATGGAATGGGTCGACGGTAACTTAGGATCGAAATTAACAATGAAATATCCTTCTGTTATCTTAAAAGGAGAAGGCGCACGTGGCATGACCTTATCTATTGCATTAGCAGGAAAAGGTCAACACCAAGATGCTGGGGCAAAAATGTATCACCTTGCACCAAATACTTCTTCTACGATTGTATCAAAATCAATTTCGAAACAAGGTGGTAAAGTAACCTATCGTGGTATTGTTCACTTTGGAAGAAAAGCGGATAATGCTCGTTCAAACATCGAGTGCGATACGTTAATTATGGATAATAAATCGACTTCAGATACCATTCCTTATAATGAAATTAACAATGAAAATATTTCATTAGAGCACGAAGCAAAAGTTTCTAAAGTGTCTGAAGAGCAGTTATTCTACTTGATGAGTCGTGGTATTTCCGAACAAGAAGCAACTGAAATGATCGTAATGGGCTTCATTGAACCATTTACGAAAGAGCTTCCAATGGAATACGCAGTAGAAATGAACCGCCTAATCAGCTTTGAAATGGAAGGTAGTATCGGGTAATCATATTCCATATGAGATAAATATGAGTACGGGACATACGCAAATGGGTACATTCGCGCGTATGGCTCGTACTTTTTTTATCCCGCAGAGGCACCATTTGAAGTTTACAGCGTTTAGTAAGGTAAAGATAGTACAGCGAACAGTAAAGAAATCAATATACAAACACCATTCATTCTTTTTGAAACCGAAACGTGTTAAAATATATATTGGTAAGACTGCAAAATTGAAAATTGTTTCCTTGAATAAAGGGGTTTTTAGCATGCAAGAAAAAATATTCTTATATTATACAAGTGATATACATAGCCATTTTGAAAATTGGCCAAAGATTGCCTCCTTTTTTAACGATAAAAAAATACAACATAACAGAGAAAATCAAGACTTTTTTTTATTTGATAATGGTGACCATATTGATCGCGTACATCCAAACTCAGAAGCATTACTTGGTAAAGGTAATGTAACATTATTAAATGAAGCTGGATATGATATGGTGACATTAGGTAATAATGAAGGTATAACATTAAATCATAATGAGCTTTATCATTTATACGATGATGCCGATTTTTCCGTAATCTGCGCTAATTTACATAGTAAGGATGGAGATGATCCAGACTGGCTGCAAGCAACTACTTACACATCTACAAATTCGGGTATAACGATTGGTGTCATTGGGTTAACTGCACCATTTCAAGCGTTCTATAACCCGCTTGAATGGAATGTAGAGGATCCCTTTGCCATATTAGATCGTGAAGTTGAACGGTTGAACAAACAAGCAGATATTATTGTACTATTATCTCATTTAGGTATTACTGAAGATCAACAAATTGCAGAAAGATATCCTATGATTGATGTCATTATTGGTGGACACACGCACCATTTATTTCGTGATGGAGAAGTGGTTAATCAGTCGATCTTAACAGCGGCTGGAAAATTCGGCTATTATGTAGGGGAAGTAGTACTTACTTGGGATCATTCCTTACATCAATTAGTCAAAAAAGAGGCATATGCAACACCAATTGATCATGTTTTGCCACATGAAGAGACGACAAGAATAATTAAAGAACAAACCGAACGATCTGCTACTTTGTTAAAACAAACCATCGCAACACTGGAAAAACCTTTGGAAGTAGACTGGTTCAAACGGACAATAATTATGAAACAATTGACCGAGACCTTACGGGAATGGACTAATGCAGATATTGCTATGTTAAATGCCGGTATTCTACTTGAGTCGTTACCTCAAGGTACCGTCACTTACGCAGATGTGCACCGTATTTGTCCACATCCAATTAATCCCTGTGTTGTAACACTTACAGGTCAAGAATTAGTAGAAGTTATCCGAGGTTCATTAACAAATAATTTTACAGAATTAGAAATGAAGGGATTTGGTTTTCGCGGAAAAGTTATCGGTCGTATGGTTTTTGCTGGGGTAGAACTTGAAACCACCATTAATCAAGACGGTAGTGAACATATGAAGGAAGTGACGTTTCAAGGGGAAGCGCTGGATGTTGATCAGACGTATCGCCTAGCAACTGCTGATATGTTTACCTTTGGGCAACTTTCTCCACCAATCGCACGATCAAATACGAAAGAATTTTTTATGCCCGAGTTTATGCGAGATTTATTAATTCGAACATTAGTTAGTCATTATAAAAAGTAGGTTGACTCATTTTAAAAATTTTGTGGATAATTGTAGAACTATTTGATAATATTTGAGTTAGTTAATATTAGATATATTGAGTTAGGAGAAAAGTATGAGATTAGTTGCATCGCAAACCTTACAAGAAGGCGCTGAATTAGCAAGACCGATTTTTAATGAAAAAGGAAAAGTCTTAATCCAAAAAGATGTCACGCTAACTAGTCCGTTGATTAAACGACTCCAAGAACGAGGTGTCACTTATGTATATATTAAAGATGAACTAACCGATGATATACATATTAACTCACCGCTTCCTGAAGAAATGCGTTTAGAAGCAATCCAGTTAGTCAAACAATCTTTCACTACTTTTCAAAATAATGGTTTTGAGAAAAGTGCATTTTTATTAGATAAAACAAGCAAAAATATGACCAATATGGTAGATTCAATGATTGGTCAAGTGACAGGGAACGATGAAATTCTAACGGTAATGTCGGACATCTTAATAGCAGATGATTATGTATTTGCACATTCCATTAATGTAACACTCTATGCTATCGCTTTGGCGACGGAATTGAAATTACCAGCTAAGCAAATTCGTCAGTTAGGTTTAGGCGCGATGTTACATGATGTTGGCAAAATGTTTATACCTGATGAAATTTTAAATAAGACTGGAAAATTGACTGATGCAGAATTCGACATCATGAAATCTCATACCGAAAAAGGATTCAACTTTCTTAGGCAGTCAACCTCATTTCCTTTATTAATCGCACATTGTGCTTATCAACATCACGAACGATTAGATGGTTCAGGCTATCCAAGAGGAATTAGTCTAGAAGAGATTCATCCATTCGGTAAAATACTGGCAATAGCAGACGTCTTTGATGCGGTAACAAGTAATCGTGTCTATCGAGATGCGATGCTTCCTCAAGAAGGACTGGAAGTGTTATATGCAGGAAGTGGTAAATTATTTGATCGAGAATTAGTTCGAACGTTTAAAAATGCCATTGCCATTTATCCTAATGGTGCAACAATCCGTTTAAGTGATAATCGTATTGCTATCGTTGTTAAACAAAATAATCAACTACATGAACGACCGATTGTACGTGTCATTAAAGAAAATGAGCAAGATGTACAGCCATACGACATTGACTTGTCTAAACAATTCGATCTTACTGTTACTAGCTATCAGATCTAACATACTTCAGTATTGCAATTGAAAATGTGGTTCTCACGTATGATTAAATTAATTTTAGAATAATAAGACTACCCCCTTGTTTATAAGCATAAGCTTAAGCAGGGGGGATTTTTGTGTGGAAACAAAAGCGTATGAAACGTTATCGAAAAACACCTTCCATTCGTGATTTATTTTTTATATCGGGTATTTTATTTGTTATCCTCACGATCATTAGCCTTGTTATAGTTAATCGAGGAATAAAACCTGTTCTAATGGATATTGCGGAAACCAAAAATAAACAATATGCCAATATGGCGATGGGCATCGCCGTAAATAAAAAATTAAATGAAGATTTAGAACTGGAGAATTTAATTGATTTTCAATATGATAATACTGGGCGTGTAGTTAGTTATAAGATAAATGCAGCAATGGAAAATCGGGTGCAGCGGAATATTCAGTACAGAGTAGAAAATTTTCTGCATCAATTGGAAAAGGGGGTTGTACCTGATACTAGTGCTCCTCTAGACGTTGATATTGAAGCAGAAGAGAAAACAAATGTAGAAACAGTGAAAGAAAAATCAAACTTAATTGAAATTCCATTTGGTCAAGTTTTGAACCTCCCGTTATTAGCAAATTTAGGACCAAAAGTCCCTGTTAATTTACAATTAATCGGCTATGTGAGTACAGAAGTTGAAACAAAAGTAACTGGAGTGAAAATAAATAGTGTGCATATTGAACCGGTTGTACACATAGAAGTAGAACTTCGAACAATTATTCCATTTGGAACCAAAACCGCGTATGTGAAACAAGAGATACCAATTGGAAGTGGTGGTTACAGTGGTGATGTACCACAATATTATAATAATAATGGCACAGGTGATGCATTAGAACCAAATTTGTCCATTCCGTTAGACCCCTTGCAATAGCCATAGTAACTTGATAAACTGTTGAAGAAAAAGAATAACTAACCTTATCGGATCGATGAGATAGAGGCGCAGGATAAAAAGAGTATACTATTGGAGTTGACTGCGAAGATAATAGTAGAAAGGATTATCATGCCGAAGTAAAGGGAAAGCATTGGTCAGTGTTACTTTACTGGGATATCTTTGAATAAAAGGTATACTGTCATGTCTTTTACGTGATGAGCTGTTGATCGAATCAAAGGTAAACCAACAAATGTTCATTTCTTAGAGATGATAGAAACAGTAATAGGTTCGTACTATTGCTGTTTTTTTAGTGTGCCTAAAACTATCCATATTGGAAGTATTCTTTTGTAATAAGGTAATAGCTATTAAAGAAGTGGATTGCCATCAGAGATAGCTATAGCTAATATAGGAGGAAAGAAAGTGGAAGGAACGGTTTATTCATTACTACCAGCTCTTATCATGCTAGTCCTCGTGTTGTTAACGAGAAAGATATTTCTATCTCTAGGAGCTGGGATCTTTGTCGGTGCATTGCTATTGCACAATTTTCACCTTATAGACAGTCTAAAAGAGATTGTAATGGTTTTTTGGAATATTTTTTACCTAAGTGAAGAAGGCTGGAATTTGGGTAATTTGTATTTGTTAGGTTTTTTATTGTTACTTGGAATCACAACGGCATTCCTGTCAGCTTCAGGAGGAAGTAAAGCATTTGGTGATTGGGCGATTCGCCAAGTAAAAACGAGAAGAGGGGCACAACTTATCCCATCCTTTTTAGGAATTATTATTTTTATTGATGACTATTTTAATAGCTTAGCAGTTGGTCAGGTAGCACGTCCAGTAACCGATCGTTTTAAGGTATCCCGTGCCAAGTTAGCATACATTATTGATTCAACGTCAGCTCCAATTACGGTAATTACCCCTATTTCCAGTTGGGGAGCGTATATTATTGGAACGTTAGGTTCTATTTTTGCCACCGCAGAAGTGACAGCTTATCAACCATTAGAGGCATTTGTTAGAATGATCCCACTAAATTTTTATGCATTTGCTGCTATTTTGATGGTATTTCTTGTTGCTTATTTCAACCTAAATATTGGACTAATGCGGAAACATGAAGAAAGGGCAATTGCTACAGGAGAATTATTTGATCAAGAAAAAGGAAATATAGCAGGTGACGCAGAAACTAGTCTAACTGCTCATACAAATGGTAGAATACATCATTTACTTGTACCAATCGGTAGTTTGATCCTCGTTACAGTCTCTGCGATGTTAGTAACTGGTTATCGGGCTACGAATGGACAAGCGACGATTTTAACCATGTTTGAAAATACCAATGTCAACTTGTCCTTGTTTGTGGGTGGTTTAGCAGCGGTAATGGTTGCATTCATTTTCTTTGTGCCGTTATCTTTCCCAAAAGTTTCTGTGAGCAAGATTATCAAAGAGGGAATTCAGGCCATGCTTCCTGCTATTTACATTTTAATACTAGCATGGATGATTGGTGCTATTATAAATGCAATTGGAACGGGCGATTATTTAGCTGAATTGATTGAACAAGTAGCATTTAATACTAATTATTTGGCGTTTCTGTTATTTATGATTTCAGGGATAATGGCTTTAGCAACAGGTACATCTTGGGGCACATTTGGCATGATGCTACCAATTGCCGCTCAAATTGCATTGGTCTATGATGTTACTTTGGTATTACCTGCCATGGCTGCGGTACTAGCTGGTTCTGTATTTGGCGATCACTGCTCACCAATCTCAGATACTTCGATTTTATCGTCAACAGGAGCAGGTGCGAACCATATTGACCACGTATTAACCCAATTGCCTTATGCGCTTTTAAGTGCGCTTGCTACAGGTTTAGGTTATTTTGTTTATGGCTTTTTAGGAAGCGTTATGTTGTCTCTATGTGTTACAATTGTGTGTGTTGTCTTGATTGCTACTATTACGTATAAGATTATAAAATAAATCCTGAAAGAGCTGCTCGATTGATGGGCAGCTCTTCTTAAATTATTTAGGAAAAAATAGACATAAATATTCCTTTGACATGCAGGGGGATACGCCTTATAATCAATAAATATCAGAAAAAAATAAAAATTGTAACCATTTAGTTTTAAAGTTAACAAACTATCCTGCGTTTAGAATAGTTTGAATATTTTAAAAATAGATGTGGATGTAATTGAAGGGAGTAGTTATTATGGATAATCGTTCGCAATGGGGATCACGTTTAGGGTTCTTACTAGCGGCAATGGGATCAGCTATTGGATTGGGCAATATTTGGCGATTTCCAGCAACAGCTTATGAAAATGGTGGAGGTGCATTTTTCCTACCCTATTTATTTGCTTTGTTAACAGCAGGAATTCCACTATTAATTATGGAGTATACCATAGGCCATAAATATCGTAGTTCAGCACCACGATCTTTTAAACGAATTAGTAAAGGGATGGAATGGATTGGTTGGTGGCAAGTTATCATCTCATTCGTAATTTCCACTTACTATCCAATCATTATCGCTTGGGCAGTTATGTATGCGTATTTCTCTTTTGGTCAAAGTTGGGGAGATGATGCAACAAGCTTCTTTGTAGGTGATTTCTTACAGGTTGCAGATGCAGGAACGTTTGGCGCAATTGTACCTAGTGTACTGTTTCCATTATTAGGGTTATGGGCTGTTGTTTTTATTATTTTAGGACTAGGCGTTAAAAAAGGAATTGAGGTAGCGAATAAGATCTTTATTCCATTACTGGCTATTATATTTATTATTATTGTTATTCGAGCAGTAACGTTACCAGGTGCGGTAGAAGGATTAAATGCCTTCTTTGCACCAGATTGGTCACAAATCAAAGATGGTTCTGTCTGGGTAGCAGCTTATGGACAAATTTTCTTTAGTTTATCGATTGCTTTTGCGATTATGATCACTTATTCATCGTATTTGCCGAAAAAATCGGATATTACCAATAACGCATTTATTACTGGGTTAGCAAACTCTTCATTTGAGTTGCTTGCAGGAATTGGTGTTTTTGCTGCATTAGGATTCATGGCTTCACAAACTGATCAGGCCGTAGCAGATGTTGTTCAAGGCGGTGTAGGATTAGCCTTTATGGTTTTCCCTGAGATTATTAGTGAGATGCCTGCATCAGGATTATTCGGATTTTTATTCTTTGCTTCCTTAGTATTAGCTGGATTATCTTCAATGATATCTATATCTGAGACTTATATTGCAGGAATTCAAGAGAAATTCAATGTTTCACGTCGTGTTTCCGTTACGATTGGTGGAGGACTCGCTGCTATTGTGTCTTTATTCTATGCTAATCAAGGCGGTTTAAACTTACTCGACACTGTGGATTACTTTATTAATAATTATGGTGTTGCACTAGCTGGATTATTTGAAGTAGTAGCTATTGCATGGTTTGCTCGTTCGCTGAAAGATTTACAAAACTATGCGAATGATGTATCAGATATCCGATTAGGTAGCTGGTGGAGATTATGCTTAGGTATTATTACTCCAGTTGTATTAGGATTTATGATGCTACAAAACTTGCTTGGCGATCTGAAAGATAACTATGGTGGTTACCCAATTGATTTCTTATTTAGCTTTGGCTGGATAGTAGCTATTAGTGCGATGTTCTTAGGAGCAATATTAACCATTAAAAAATGGCCAAATGAAACAAAAAGTCAGTAAAGAAAGGTGTGCTTACTATGACAGGATCTGCGATTGCAATGTTTGTTGTCGGAGCAGTCATCATATGGGGTGGATTAGCAACAAGTATTACTTATGCAATTGTTAAAGCTTCAAAAAAATAAGCGAAACTGTTTAATAACTTAACTAAACCGGATGATGATGTGGAATCATATTATCATCCGGTTTTCATTTTTTATGAATTGTCTAATTCCGTGCTTGCTTTTCCCATCTTTTTAAATGCGAATATGGATCGAATGCCCATTCACTGTATCCGTTATCTTTATACATACCATAATGTAAATGTGGTGGGAATTTACCGGATGTACCTGGTGGGCCGTATCCCGAAGCACCAACAGAACCAATTACATCCCCTGGTTTTACAATGTCTCCAACCTTTAATCCATCTTTAAATCCGTTTAAGTGAGCAAAATAATGGTAGGTATTGTAAATGTCCCGAATACCAATGCGCCAGCCACCAAAACGATTCCAACCGACAATCTCTACAACACCATAACGGGTGGCTTTAACGGGGGTTCCATAATTAGCAAAAATATCGGTTCCTTCATGGATACGTCTACCGCCAAATCCCCTAGCATCCCCCCATGTACTTCGGTAACTATAGTTATGTTGTAAAGGAATCGGGAAATCATTATCATCTAGTTCAATGGTGCCAAATGTTTTATATATTTTTGCTATTTCCTCAATGGTTTGCACGTTTATAGCTCGTTGATAAAAGTTCCATAATGCAATTTTTATATCTTGTTCAGATGTACCCCATTGCAATATCCAGTGTGCCATGGTAGCTAATGTGTCTTCATCATTTGCCGGATCAGCTTTGCCATCGCCATTTCCATCTTGTCCAATCCCATTGTATAGTTGAATAAATGTCGCATCTTTTATTTGATCAAGATTACCTAACCCATACCATTGTTCATTTGGAAATTCGATAGCTATCAAGTTGTCATTCGATGCCTCTTTTTTTATGTTTTTTTCATATTGATTGATTGCAGCTAAGTAATACCAAGGAATAAAAGTTAGTGCTTCTGTTTTTTTAAACATTGCCATTTTTTCTATCTCATCATTTGCCTCTTTTTCTTCTGCTATTACCTGGGAAATAAAAAAAGGACATAAAAAACAAATGATAATTAATGTTTTTTTAACCACGCAATCACCTCCTCGTACCAAATTCCTACGAATTAGTGTGTACAATGAATGGGAAATGATAGATGTTAAAATCAACCACTATCTTAGTTTTTCCAGTTTTTTTACTGATATAATAGGCTATTTTACATGTGGTATGTTAGAATAATATTAACGATTTGGTATGGCAAAGGAGTAGAAAAATGATGGTTGAAATTCAAGGACAGGCATATGAAGTTATTGAAGATAAAAAATCTGGGTTTGATATAAAAGCATTTGAAGAGCGATATAGTGAGATTTTGTCGAAATACGACTTTATTGTAGGTGATTGGGGTTATGAACAGCTGCGGTTAAAAGGGTTTTATGATGATCAAAATCCAAAATCTTCATTTGATACGAAATTCAGTACTGTGGAAGATTATTTGTATGAATATTGTAACTTTGGCTGTGCTTATTTTATTGCAAAACGCATCGATAAATAAATCGATGCGTTTTTTACAATCATTTATAAAATATAACTACCAAAGTAAATCGTTAATAATACAATGTGTATTGTCATAAAGTAAAACAATTTCATCCAAGTATGCCATTCAAATCGTTTTTCTCCTAAATAAGTTGAAAAATAGGCTATCATCCCAAATATTGTTGTAAATACGTAATTACTAAATGGAAATGTTAAAAAGGACGGTGCACTATTCATGACAGTCTCAGTAAAGAAAGTATCTATTGTTAAATAACAGCTAACCGCATAAATGGCTATACCCAAGTAATAAATCCATTTTGGATCCGTATCAATGAAGCGTCTTCGAATCACATAGATTAGTCCTATTAAACAAAAGGTAATTAGGTACCACTTAATTCCTAAAATAAATGTAAGAAATGAGAACGAAATCATCCCGAATGCTTTTCCACTTGCAAAAAGAAAGTCGTCCCTAGAGATTTTATTTCCTTGCTCAATCCAATTGTTTTTGCTGGAAGAGACCAGGACTGTGTTTTTATCTGCACTCTGATCAATCCAAGCAATAATTTGGTCACTAATCCATTGTGGTTTGCTTGACAGCTTAGATGTGTTACTTCGTCGAGTCACGTCCCAAGTATTGTTCGTATAAGTTGCCTCATAAATATTAAAGGAAGTCGTATCTCGATACTTTGTCTCACTGTAACCCAAAGCACTGAACAAAGTAGTTATGTTTCCATTTTGATAATTGAGTGTGAAGTCACTTATATCTGTAAGCATTGTTTGTGCATATGGATCAGGAAAGGTAACTTGTTGAATTGAGCTATTCATTGTTTCTAAATCTATTTGTAATAAGAATAGCTCTTGTTGATTCTTACTTTTGTGACTTTTCCCTGCCACTAAATAAAGTAAATTTACTTTTTGTTTGTTACTTGTTACAGCTGCTTATTTTATCTTTTTCATACTGGAAATTTCTATTTCTTGAGAAAATAAAGTTTCCCCTTGATCAGAGTTGATTTTTACCATAATAGGGTTAGCTTCATTATTAATTGTGAGGAGCCTGGGTTTATCTTCATCTGAAATAATTTTCCATTTTATTCGATCATTTTCTAATTCAAATATGGTTTTCTCTTCCGTACTTTCTCCCTCAAATTGTTTAATTTGCCTGTCTTGTTGATAAAACAATTGCTCATTTAATGTGTAAAAACTATCTATATCTTTTACTACAACCGAACCTGATGCATCAAACATTTTATCCTTGTTTATGTAATAGAGTTTATTATTGATGTTTATAAAATTGTTCCATTTATTAAAAGGAATATTAGAAAAACTTTTATTATCTTTCGGGGCTAAAGAATTGATATCATAAGATTTTTTTATAAATTCTGTATTATCACCGTATTGATAAATTGAAAAAGAATTGGTGCTATCTTTCTCTATTAAAGGGTATTTATTTCCATAGCTTTCCCCAACTTTGATCCCTCGACTCCAACCTCCAGCTGGTGGTTCTGTTACTTCATTTATTGAATCCCAGAATATAATCCCCACTCCAATGAGTAAAAAACAAATAGGGATAATCCAATATAGTCTTTTAACTAACAAGCACCGCTCACTCCTTATTTACTAAAATGTTTTTAAAATCAAAAAATTCTAAAATTTAATCGATGATTTATTGTAACATTTTTTGTATTTTTATGTATTATTTTTTTGTTTTAGTAGTGAAATTTAGTGAAAATGTTTAACTAGTATTAATTGTGATAAAAAAAGCTGTCATAGCGCGATTTACTTCACACTATAACAGCAAAAAATTCGTTATGGATATATCAAAAGGGTTGATTTTAAATATCTTTTGCATATGCTTCGCTAGGAATACGGGTAAGAACAACATAGATGCTTGTTGGTTGTGCACCATCGTTTACAAATGCTAACTCTTCATCCCCAGTTACCGATAGGATATCTTGTTCTGTCACTACTGTTGCTTGATTATCAATCGTAAATGTACCTTTTCCAGTAATAACTTGTAAGTAAACAGTACTACCTGGGTGGCGATGAGCTGGTAAAGCTTGACCAGGTAGAAAATTCAACATAAAAGCAGTACTATTCTCCTCTTTAGAAATAATCTTTTTGGAAAATTGTGTGTCACCATACGCAATGAATGTAGCAAGGTTATTTTTTTTCATTTTATTATTCTCCTTTTTTAAAAATTATACCAAGATGTTGTTCACTTAAAGTGAGCTACTTCACAATGGGGAATTTGTATTTATATGATACTTGACAATGATAATCATTTTCAAGTAGTATTTTAACTATAATGTTAATGATTGAGCATAAAAGTATAGGAGAGTTGTGTGATGAAAAAGCAAGAAGTAGGACATACCTTTCTAGCTCGTATTGGTAAAAAAAGACTTCGGCCTGGAGGGAAGAAGGCAACAGATTGGCTCATTGACCAAGCATCATTTTCAGCAGAAACGAAAGTATTAGAGGTTGCTTGTAATATGGGTACGACCATGATTGATTTAGTGAAACGGTATAATTGTCATGTTACTGGTGTAGATTTAGACCGGCATGTTTTAGATAAAGCAAAAGTAAATATAACCGAAGAAAGATTAGATGACAAAATCACGCTTGTTCAAGCAAACGCAATTAAGCTACCTTTTCCTGATGAATCCTTTGATGTCGTTATTAATGAAGCAATGCTTACGATGCTACCTGCGAAGGTTAAAGAAAAAGCAGTTAAAGAATATTTTCGCGTATTAAAAAAAGGAGGTAAATTACTAACACATGATGTGATGTTAGTAAAAGCGGAAGAAGCTGTTGTATCTCAATTACGTGAAGCGATTCATGTGAATGTACAACCCCTTACGCAAGAAGGTTGGCAGGAAACATTTGCACAACAATTTCAACATACAACCATTATTTCTGGTCCAATGATATTACTATCTCCTGTTGGAATGATGAAGGATGAAGGTGTGATTGGAACAATTAAAATAGTAAAAAATGCAATGGAGAGATCAAATCGACAGATGTTTTGGAAAATGTTTCACCTTTTTCGTTCGAAAAAAGATGTATTACATTTTATTGCTGTTTGTAGTGAGAAATCATAAAGTAAAGCGACTATGAGGTGGGAGATATGATTAAAATTGTTATCCTATACGCAAGTATGACAGGAAACACAGAAGAAATAGCTGAAATAATCGGAACTTATCTAGAAAAACAAAATGTAAAGATTGAACGTTATCAAATTGGGTATGACAAGCTTGAATCTACCATACTTGATGATGCTGATGGTATGATGATAGGCACGTATACCGATGGAGATGGAGATATCCCATTTGAAGCAGAAGATTTGTATGATGATTTAGCAGCTTGGAATTTAACTGATAGGCCTGTCGGATTATTTGGCTCTTGTGATTCCTGGTACGATAGCTATGGTGGCGCAATTGATACTTTCGCTAATATAGTAAAGGAATGTGGAGCAAAATTACCTGTTTCAAATTTAAAAATAGAATTATCCCCAGAAGCCGAAGATATAAAAAAATGTCATCAATTTGCAAGTGATTTCATGTATTATGTAAACAAAAAAACGAAGGATATGTAGGATTTTCCTTCGTTTTAATGATAATGCTAGTTATCGTCATCATCTAAGTCTTCTGCATTAACAGCACTATGTGCTAAACGACTTGAGGCAGCGGCTGCAATTGCACCAACGATATCATCTAAAAATGTATGACACTGTCCACTTGATTTATCGTTTAGTTTTGCAAGAATACCTGGCTTTTGTTTGTCAATATAACCGTAGTTGGTAAAACCAATTGAACCGTACACATTTACAATAGAAAAAGCAATAATCTCATCGACACCATATAAGCTTTCATCGACCTCGATGGTTTCCTGTAATGGTGAAGCTAGTTGCTTTTTCTCTGCTAATATATCAAGCTGAATCCCAGTTAAAATCGCATTTTGAACCTCACGCTTGCCTAATACTTTCTCTACATTATAAATACAATCTTCTATTGTTAAATGGTCATGATATCTTTCTTGTAAATAGTGAACAAGGTCAGCGATATCTTCTACTGTCACACCTCGTTCGTGTAACCACTGTCTTGCTTGTTTTTCTAATTCTGAATTAGCCTTCATGGTAATCCCCCTAACTATTTTCCTATCTATATTCTTTACTACTATACCCAGTCTTGTGAAAATCAAACGAGATAATATATGTTCTACTCTGTTTGATAGTTACGTACAGTATACCAACAAAAGGAGTGAATTTTATGTCCGTTATATATCAATACATCGAACATGTTAACGGGAAAGTAGTAAAGATAGATAAGCGGGAAGCTTATGTGTTAGATAACTTTTATTATTTTATTCTGCCAACAGGCGAATCAGAACAAGCTCATTTAGAGCGTGAATGGTTAGCTTCTTACCTGGAACAACAAAATTACTTACGTGTTGCAAAGCCAATAAAAAGTATAAATGGATCTTTCGTTACGCAAGATCAAGATAAATCATATGTATGTCTTCAAGCAATGAAACATCCATATGAAATAAAGAATAGTGAAACGCGTCTAGCTGAGTTCCATCAAGTTGCTATTGGCTATCCTTATATGCCACGATTTATATCGGTTTATGGATCTTGGCAATCTTTATGGGAAGATAAATTGACATTGTTTGAAGCGTATTACCAGAACCAATTAGATATGCGTCCAGTCTCTAGATATCAGCGTTTATTAGTCGACACTTTTCCATATTTGATTGGTCTTACTGAAAATGCGATTCAATACGTACAAGAAATTAACCATGAGACTAGATTTACCGAGATGGATCAAGGCTGTATTACGTTTCAACGCTACACAAATCAATTAGATAAACCTTTTATTTTTTCGAATGAATTTATTTTTGACCATCCAGCCAGGGATATTGCCGAATATATTCGACCACTTCTTTTCCGTAAGGATGGGAAACAGCAAATTGTTGAGATCTTGCAAACTTATGAAAAGACCTCTCCATTATCAGTCTTTGGTTGGGAATTACTATATGCTCGTTTAATTTTACCAATACATTTATTTGATTTTATTGACCGTTCTTCCAATCATTTTGATAAGGAAGAAACATATCTTAATTATCGACAAATGTTAGATAATCAACTATATTATGAAGAACAATTAAGAACATTTTTTAAAGACAATAAAATTGATGTGTTTAAAAACCGAATACATCAATTAGATTGGTGACAGTTTTTTCAGAAATTTTAGGTAATTGCTTCTTGAATAACATGAAATAGAGCGGTATAATGTCCACTATAGATAAACACATGTACTTTTTTAGAACACAGGGGGAGGCGCTACTTTTGGATAAAATAAATGTTGGTTTATGTGGTTTAGGCACGGTAGGCACTGGCGTTGTGAAAGTATTACAAGATCATCAAGAGCATATTAAACATAAACTTGGATGTGAAATTGAGATTAGAAAAGTGTTAGTTAATAATATGGATAAACAGAGAGACGATATTATTGATCGTGACTGGTTAACCAATGATCCTAGTGAACTTGTTGAAGCAGCAAACATCGATGTGATTATCGAAGTCATGGGTGGTATTGAAGATACCAATAAGCTATTAGAAACAGCCTTAAAGAATAAGAAGCATATTGTAACGGCTAACAAGGATTTAATGGCTGTTCATGGACAAAAATTACTGCGTTTAGCAAAGCAAAACCATTGTGACATTCTATATGATGCGAGTGTGGCTGGAGGTATTCCAATTCTTCGCTCCTTATCAGATGGTTTAGCTTCTGATCATATTCAAAAAATCATGGGTATTGTTAATGGAACAACCAATTATATGATGACGAAAATGACAGATGAAGGTTTAGCCTATGACTCTGTGTTAAAAGAGGCGCAAAATTTAGGTTTTGCTGAAGCAGATCCTTCATCAGATGTTGACGGTTTAGATGCAGCGAGAAAAATGACTTTACTTGCGAATTTAGCGTTTAAAATGGAATTACACTTAGAGGATGTAAATGTAACTGGCATTCGAAATTTGACCCAAGAAGATATTCAATTCGCTGAGAACCTTGATTACACCATTAAATTAATTGGTATTGCTTCGATGCATAACGGTAAAGCGGAAGTATCTGTTGAGCCTACTTTACTACCAAAAGATCATCCACTAGCCTTAGTAAAAAATGAATATAATGCGGTCTATGTTTACGGAGAAGCAGTAGGAGAAACGATGTTTTATGGACCTGGTGCAGGTAGCTTACCTACAGCAACAGCAGTGGTATCTGATTTAATGGAAGTGGTGAAGAATATCCGCTTAGGAATTAGTGGTAACACCTATATTGATCCACAATTTGACCGTCAATTAAAAGAAGATCACGAAAAATACTCGCGTCACTTTATTCGTTTTGAAGTAGATGATCAAGCGGGTGCTTTTCAAGAGATTACCAATATCTTTTCCGAACATGAAGTTAGTTTTGCGAAAATTCTTCAATTACCTAGCGATCAAGAAAAAACAGCTGAAATTGTGATGGTGACCCATAAAATAAGCAGAGAACAGTTATTGAAAAGCATGGCTAAATTAGAAGGATTAGCTATCGTAAAACGATTAATCAGTCATTATCGTGTAGATGGGGAGGAATAATAGATGACTTGGGAAGGTTTATTAAAACATTATCAATCTTATTTACCAGTAACAGAACAAACACCACGGATCACATTGCATGAAGGAAACACGCCGTTAATTAAATTGGATAATCTATCGAAGCAGTATGGGGTAGAGGCTTATGCTAAGGTGGAAGGAATTAATCCAACCGGTTCGTTTAAAGATCGTGGCATGGTGATGGCCATGGCGAAAGCAATTGAAGAAGGAACAGAAGCAGTAATTTGTGCTTCGACCGGAAATACTTCTGCTTCTGCAGCAGCATTCGCTGCGCGAGCTGGACTTAGGTGCATTATTGTCATTCCAGAAGGAAAGATTGCTCAAGGAAAGTTAGCACAAGCGGTTATGTACGGTGCTGAGATATATTCCATCGAAGGAAATTTTGATGATGCTTTGCGCATTGTTCGCAAACTTGGCGAGCAAGATGGAATTACTCTAGTTAACTCAGTTAATCCGTATCGAATTGAAGGACAAAAAACAGCTGCGTTTGAAGTATGTGATGTGTTAGGAGAAGCTCCAGATTATCTATTTATTCCTGTAGGTAACGCTGGTAATATCACGGCTTATTGGAAAGGATTTAAAGAGTACCATGCACAAAAGCAGACAGGACTCCCTAAAATGATGGGGTATGAAGCAAGTGGAGCAGCAGCTATTGTGCATAATAAAGTATTTGACCATCCTGAAACAGTAGGGACAGCTATTCGAATTGGCAACCCGGCTAGCTGGCAAAAAGCGATTGAGGCACGTGATGAGTCTGGTGGTACCATTGATGAAATAACAGATGAGCAAATGATTGCAGCCTATCAATGGATGGCAGCGAATGAAGGTATCTTTGCTGAACCAGCCTCCAATGCATCAGTTGCGGGACTTTTCAAAGCCTTAGAACAAGGGGAAGTAGCGAAAGGCACAAAAGTCGTCTGCGTGTTAACAGGCAATGGATTAAAAGATCCAAATACAGCAATTGAGTACAGTGAGATTAAACCACGCGTCCTACCTAACGAAGAAGATATAGTTATGAAAGAAATTTTAGGTAGTGTATCGGTATGAGTTGGGTGATTCATGTGCCAGCAACCACTGCAAATTTGGGTGCTGGCTTTGATTCTATTGGAGTCGCATTAAATCTATACTTAACATTAGAAGTAGCACCTTCTGACGAATGGGAATTCATTGCTTTAACTGAAGAAGTAAAAGCACTACCAACTGACAAGCAAAATCTTATATATAAAATCGGACGCAAAGTAGCAAAAAAATTTGGTTATCAAAGCCTACCTCCTTCAACCGTTCGGCTGACGAGTCATATTCCATTAGCGAGAGGTTTGGGTAGCAGTGCTACTGCCATCATAGCTGGTATTGAATTAGCAGATGTATTGTTGGAATTAAACCTCTCTAAGTCAGAAAAATTGGAAATTGCTACAGCAATTGAAGGACATCCAGATAATGTCGCTCCATCTTTACTAGGTGGCTGTGTGATTGGCCATTACGATCAACAGCTAGATTGGATACAGATTCCCATTAATGATTTGATATTCTTAGCAATTATCCCTCCTTACGAATTAAAGACAACACAAGCACGAGCTGTTTTGCCAAAATCATTTTCTTATCAAGAAAGTGTCCAAGCTAGTGCGGTTGCAAATGTCTCGACAGCAGCTATTTGCCAAGGTGACTGGGATCTATTAGGCAAAATGATGAAAAAGGATCATTTTCACCAGTCTTATCGAAAAAAACTTATCCCGCACTATGATGAGGTGACTCAATTAGTTGAAAAAGATGTTTATGGTACATTTTTAAGTGGTGCTGGTCCAACCATGATTGCATTGACCACAAAAGCAGTTGTAGATCGACAGCTAGATAACTGGAAAAAAACATATCCTAACTTTCAATGGTTAGCATTGGAAGTTGATAATCAAGGTGTAGTAACAAAGGTTAATTAATCAATTTCGAAATCAAATAGCCATCCCATGGTATAGTCTATGGTGTCATTACTAAGACGCTGAAAGAAGATATATACCTAGGATGGCTAAAAAAATGAAAAATTTAAAAACTAGTATCAACTAAATTGAATAGGTGAGTTAAAAAATACTATACACAGCATATTTTTTCCTCAAATTTAGAAATCCAGATAAAGTTTTCTCAACTTTGCATTAAATAAAGTCGATTTATGTCGATAATAAATGAAAAGGGGGGAATTGTATGTTAAATAAAAATAGTATACAGTTCAAAATCTTACTATTTGTTCCTATTGTGTTAATAGCGATTATTGGCATATCCATTTTAAGTTATATGTTTGCCAAATCGGAATTAGAAACTCAAATTGATAGTAAGATGACCAATCTTACTAAAGAAGTTACCAATGAAATTGATGGAAAATTAACTGGACATCAACGATTGGGAGAAACAATGAGTGAGTTGGCTGGGGCAGAAGGACAACAACTAGAAAGAGAGGATTTTGCTGCTCTTTTTGAACGCTACTTACCAATAAACGAAGAAACATTTGGGATGGGTGTATGGTACGCTCCTTATGGACATGATGAGGAGACACAATATTTTGGACCTTATAGCTATAAAGATGGTGACAATGTTGTGTATACCGACGAATATGAAACAAGTGACTATGATTATCCAAATCAATATTGGTACACTGCAGGAGCCGAATCAGGCGAAATAACTTGGACAGAACCTTATTATGATGAAGCGTTAGGTACAACACTAATAACAACAAGTGTGCCGTTTTATGACCATTCGGATCAATTCGTTGGTGTGGTTTCTAGTGATATCGATATAGGCAATATGCAAAACATTGTTAAAGGAATCGATGCAGGCGAAACTGGTTGGGCTTTCTTATTAGATGAATCAGAGCGTTTCCTAGTACATCCTAATATCGAACAAAATGAAAGTATTTCTTTATCCGAAGATGCAACACTTTCCCCATTGGTTCAAACACTAGAAAACCAACCTTCAGGGATAGAAACAGTGGAATTAGAAAATGATAGATCAGGCCATGTTTACTATCAACAAATACCTCGAACGAATTGGACAGTGGGAATTGTTATTCCAGATCAAGAAGCATATGGTGCCTTAAGTAATTTACTAATGCAGATTGTAATAGCATCAGCTATTATCTTAATCCTTTTCATTGCCGTTGCTGTGATCGTTGCTAGAAGATTAACGAAACCTTTAAAAGAATTAAATACTGAAGTAAGCAAAGTGGCTTCAGGTGACTTATCTGTTCATCTTGAACCAAAAACGAAAGATGAGATAGGGGAGCTAACCAATAACTTTAATAATATGGTGAAAAGTATTAGAGAGTTAGTAGCATCCGTACAGTCATCCATTCATACTGTGTCAGGTTCTACCGAACAATTAAGTGCTGTATCGGAAGAAACAACTGCTTCTAGTGAAGAAATTAGTCGAGCGATGAGTGAAGCGACCAAAGGAATTACGGAAGCAGCGAGTCATGCGGATGCCACCAATCAAGAAACAGCTTCATTCTCTGAAAAACTAACTAATTTGGTCGATCAAACGAATCAGCTAGCAACCTATTCGGAAGAAGTGCAACAGCTGAATAAACAAGGAATTGAACAAATTACACAACTAAGAGAGAAATCAGATCAGTCAGCAAATGTGGTGCTTTCCGTAGAAAAAGTTATACAAGAATTATCAACTAAGATGACGCAAATCGGAGAAATAGTGAATACCATCAGTTCTATTTCCGAACAAACGAATTTACTTGCATTAAATGCATCGATTGAAGCAGCTAGAGCGGGTGAGGACGGAAAAGGGTTCGCTGTAGTTGCCGATGAAGTAAGAAAACTTGCGGAGCAGACGTCTGCTGCTACTGAAAACATTAGGGATACGATTAAAGAAGTACAACTAGATTCAGAAAATGCCGTACAACAAATCGGTTCTTCCAGAGAAATGTCGGAGGAACAGAATGAAACAGCAAAAGAAACCGTTGAAGCATTTGAATCAATAGCAAAAGAAAATGATAAGATGACTGAGTCGATCCAAACAATTGTAAAAGATATAGAGAAAATGGATACATCTAAAGATCATGTGGTCGAAGCGGTTAGTCAAATCGCTAGCATTTTACAACAAAATGCTTCTGTTTCAGAGGAAGTAGACGCTTCTTCGCAAGAACAATTAACAGCATTAAAAACAATTACTACATCAGCAGAAGATTTACAGAAATCAAGTGAAGAATTAGAACGATTAATTAAACGATTTAGAATCTAATTTTAGTTAATACTTTAACTTGGCGTAATTTCGCTGTTCAGTCAGCAAATGGGTAGTTATTCCTTCAGGAGTATGCCATTTGCTGACTTTAATTTATTCATTTCGAAAAATACTTTAATGAACGTTATTTGCATTCGTTTGGTAGGACGAGGATTACAATACTAAAATGGGCTTTCTTAGCATAACGAACAAGAAGCAATGGCAAACAAAATGTAAGTAAATAAATTGATAGCAGAATACCATTAGTGAATTAATTAGTTTTCCACATCTTATTATTGATGCTAGGCATTGTTTATCAAATAAAAAGAGAAATCCGTTCGTAATAGGATCTACTTAAAATAGTCATAAAAAAAAGACCAAAACTTGTGGAGAGTTTTGGCCGATTGATTTTATAATAAGGTTATTTTTCACTAAAATACTTGTTCGATTTCCATTACGCCAGGAACTTCTGCCATAAGTGCACGCTCAATTCCTGCTTTCAAAGTAATCGTTGAACTAGGGCAATTGCCGCATGCTCCCATTAAACGAAGACGTACAATGCCTTCATCTACATCAACTAATTCCACATCTCCACCGTCACGTAGTAAAAATGGACGTAATTTGTTTAGCACTTCTTGGACTTGATCTTGCATCATCCATCTTCCCCTTTCTATTATCTATAACCTAGTATATCACTTTTTTCAAAAAAATCTATGCAGTACATCACAGTGTTTTAACAACAATTATTTTAACTTTTTTCTAAAGTTTTGTAAAATAGAAATGATCGATAAATAATGCTACACGCTAAGATTTGTAATAATGTGTGTCAGTTAGATAATTACTATTACTAAATAATAAGTAGAGAAAACGGAGGTTGCTATGGAAATTCCTTTTACTAAAATGCATGGATTAGGTAATAGTTATATATATGTTGATTTGTTCAAATATCCATTAACAGAAGAGCAGCTAGTTCCGTTAGCGATAGAAGTAGCAGACGTGAATACAGGAATTGGATCAGATGGTCTTATTCTAATTCAACCGAGTGAAGTTGCGGAAGTTGGTATGCGTATATTTAATAAGGATGGTTCAGAAGGGAAGACATGTGGCAATGGCCTTCGTTGTGTCGCTAAGTATGCGTATGAAAATGGTTTAGTAACCACATCTACGTTTTCGATTGAGACAAAAGCAGGGAATGTAACAGCTGAGGTGCATGGTACTAAAGTGCATGTTGAAGAAGTAACAGTAGATATGGGAGCACCTCGATTAAATCGCAAAATGATTCCAATGGAAGGTGAAGATAACGAAACGGTCATTGCAGAATCGTTTCAAGTTAGTCTTCATCCTTTACAAGTAACTGCTGTGTCAATGGGAAATCCACATGCAATATTTTTTGTTGAAGCTATTGAAAAAGCCCCATTGTATGAACTAGGACCAGTTATTACAGCAGATCAACGCTTCCCTGAAGGCGTAAATGTGGAATTTGTTGAAATTATTAGTGCAACAGAAATGCACTTTCGTGTCTGGGAAAGAGGATCAGGTGTCACACAAGCTTGTGGTACTGGAGCATGTGCAGCGGTTGTTGCAGCAATTTTAAATGATTATGCTTCAAAAAACGAAGAAATAACCGTTCATTTAAGTGGTGGCGATTTATTTATCAATTGGGCAGAAGATGGGCATGTATGGATGAGAGGAAAAGCAGAACGTACTTTGGACGGGGTCTTTTTTACGAATCGTATCTAACAGTCGTCCTGTTAGTGATTTTCGAGCGACAAAGTTGAAGCAAATAAGCAATACTTGTATACTAAAAAATAGCACTTACAAGTGAAGGAGGAAGTAGAATGGTATTAAACATTACTGATAATGCACGTTCTCAAATACAAGAGATGATGAAAGATGAAGACCAAGAAACAGTACGTTTACGTTTTGGTGTCAAAGGTGGCGGTTGTAGTGGTTTATCGTATTCGTTAGGTTTTGACTATGATGTAAACGAAGAATTAGATACAAAAGAAGAAGTTAATGGTATTCCGGTTACTATTTTTACACAAGATATTGCAGTTATTGAAGGAACAACAATTGACTTCAAACAGAATATGATGGGTGGTGGATTTACCATCGATAATCCAAATGCCATCGTATCTTGCGGGTGTGGCTCATCGTTTAAAACAGCGACGAATGCTGGTACACCAGGTGATTGTTAAGGAAAAGACTCTGCTAAAATCAACAGTTGATTTTACTTATAAAAATGGAACTTCAATAAACGAAGAAGTTCCATTTTTATATTAATACTTATCAATCGTTGCACCAATTGTAGACGTTCGAATGAACTCCATATTTTAAAATTTTACCAGTCTTGAGGTGTACCACTTATTATAGCCCTACTAACGGATAAAATAAGTTTAAATAATGTTCATCCTTCGAGCACATCATAAAAACATCACCGAAAGAAATTTTTTCATCTTTCGGTGATGTTACTTGTTTATTCTTCAAAACAGTACGCCTTTAGCCAGATTCATTCAAACATACTTGTCGAGTGTTTCGGTTGTACCCGAGCATTTGGTTCAATATATGTTTTTGCATTATTGACAGCTGTTGGACCTTCACCAAATCCAGTTGCAATTAAATTAATTTTTCCTGGATATGTACAGATATCACCAGCTGCATAAATTCCTTCGACAGAGGTTTCCATTTTGGTATTGACTACAATGCTATTTTTCTCGATATCCATGCCCCAGCCTTTAATTGGTCCTAAGGAAGAAACAAAACCATAATTTACTATGACATCATCGACATCAATCGTTATGATGTTTTCTCCTTTAACTTCGCTTACTTTTACTTGTTCAATCTCATCTGTCCCTACAAAAGATTCCGGTACGTAAGGTGTAAGGATACGCACTTTTGAATTTTTTAAATTTTCTACACTGTGTTCATGGGCGCGGAATTTATCTCGTCGGTGAATAAGTGTTACTTCTTTTGCGATTGGCTCTAACATTAGTGCCCAATCAACGGCTGAGTCTCCACCCCCAAACAACACGACACGTTTATCCTTGAACTGCATCATATTATCGACAAAATAATGCAAGTTACGTGTTTCATATGCTTCCGCTTCTTTTAAAGCTAGTTTCCGTGGTTGAAATGCACCATTACCAGCTGTAATAATGATCGTTTTCGTATAATGGATATCTTGATTGGTTGTTAAACGAAATATCCCATCTTCAAGGCGTTCGACCTCTTGCACTTCTTCTTCTAAAGCAATAGAAGGATCAAACATATCTAATTGTTCCTTCAAATTATGGACAAGGTCTTGTGCACGAACTTTTGGAAATCCGGCTACATCATATATATATTTCTCTGGATATAAGGCACTTAATTGACCACCAATATGGGGTAGGCTTTCAATTATTTTTACACTAGATTGTCTCAAGCCCCCATAATAGGCGGTGAATAATCCAGTCGGACCAGCACCAATGATCGTTATATCATATATTTTTTGTTCCATCATTGTTATTTCCTCCTAAATTGACCTAAACATAAGTAGACAGTGAATATTTTAACACACTTTTTTGTTTATGTAGTACTATTACGCGCCGTCTAAAGATTGCTTGAAAATTAATCAGAAAGCTTCTAAGATTAAAAGAGGTAATAAATTAGTAGAAGCTATTTCATTTTGTGGTAGACGCCTAAATGGTAGCAAAGAACGGAAGTGGTCGTATGGCAAAACCTACAATCGTCATTCTTGGAGCTGGTTATGCTGGTTTAACAGCAGCATTAACATTGCAAAAGAACTTAACGGAAGATGATGCTAAAATTATACTGGTTAATAAGCATTCCTATCATTATCAAACCACATGGTTACACGAAAATGCTGCGGGGTCATTACATGATAATCACACCAAGATTTCAATAGATAAACTCGTTGATCAAGAAAAAATTGAATGTTTGGTCGATACAGTAACAGAAATACGAAGTGAAAAACAACACGTTTGTTTAGCGGAACATGGTTGCATAACGTATGATTATTTAGTTGTCGCTTTAGGATTTGAAATGAATACATTTAATATACCTGGTGTAACAGAGTATGCTTATACAATTGGAAGCATAGATAAATCAAGTCATCTAAGACAACAGATGGACATCAAATTAGCTGCTTATTCTAAACAGAAATCAGATCACCCATTTACTATTGTTGTTGGCGGTGGTGGTTTTACAGGGGTAGAGTATCTTGGGGAACTAACGGATCAGCTAAGCGATTGGTGTAAAAAATATCAGTTAACGAAACAAGATTTTAAACTAATAACAATCGAGCGTGAGCACTCTGTTATGCCCGGTTTTAACTTGGAGTTAGGTGAGTATGCCATGCAAGCATTAGAAAACAAAGGGATAACGTTTTATTTAGGTACCTCAGTCAAACGAGTGCGAGCAGATCATGTTATTGTCGAAAAAAATAGTTGGACCCAAGAAATTCCGATGTCTATGTTTATTTGGACAGCAGGTGTTCGAGCAAATCGATTGATTGAGCAATCCGATCTGCCAAACAAAAATGGGAGTGTGGAAGTGACAGCAGATATGCGTGTACCACATAGTAAAAATGTCTTTGTGATTGGAGATAGTGCTACTATTTACCATCCAGAACATGGGGAAGCTGTTCCTCCTACTGCACAAATGGCGATGCAACAAGGCAAGATATGTGCAAAAAATATTGTGGCGATGATTAAAGGAGACAAGAAGGAAATTAAGCCTTTTAATTATAAAGAACAAGGAATTATCGCATCGTTAGGGAAAAAAGACGCGATTGGAATCCTGTTTAATAATAAGAAAATATTTGGTAGAGAAGCAGTTATGTTGAAGCGATTGATTGAGAATCGAGTGTTGTATCAGCTTGGTGGTCTATCTTTGTTACGTAAGAAAAAGAAGTTTTAGTCAAGCAAATTAACACTTTTGATCATGGTTTCTGACAAAAATGTATAAAACAATGCTTTGTTGGAGAAGCTTACACCCAGAAAGAGGTGTAAGTAAAAATGGTATGGTTGAAACGTTTATTTATGTCTATTCTCTTCCTAACTGCTTGTTACACAACGGTTGTGGTGGTGACGAATCTTACCCCGGTGGAAATCGTTACTGCTGGTCTTCATAACCAACCGGCGATGGAACAAGCACATATAGTAAAAGAGCAGCCAAGTAAACAATTTCATTACTCCAAGAAACAACTACATGTCGAAAAAGCAACAACAAGTTATCATACTTCTAGTGAGCAAACAAATGCTCCTAAAACGTTAGGAGATACGATCAATGTAGAGCGTTATCCAAGTCATCAAGTGACCGCAACTGGTTATACTGCTGGAGTTGAATCAACTGGAAAAACACCAAATCATCCAGAATACGGCATTACATTCTCAGGAGTACAAGTAACAAGAGATTTATATTCTACTATAGCAGCAGATTTATCTGTTTTTCCAATTGGCACAATTTTGTATATTCCCGAATACGGTTACGGTGTAGTTGCTGATAAAGGTGAAGCAATTAATGGGAATGAACTCGATTTATATTATCCAACTGTTGCTGATGTATATGAAAAATGGGGCAAGAAAGATACTACTGTTTATGAAATTGAAAAAGGCGATGGCACCTTAACGGATGAAACTTTAAAAAAACTTAATGAAACACAAGCGCTACAGGTGTTTCGTGAACAAATAAAAGCAAGCTAACAGCGAATGGTTAGCTTGCTTTTATTACGGTTAAAAAAGATAAACATAGTATTACTATGTATAATTGCAAAGTGGTGCTTTTCTAACTATCGCTATAGGTTAGCTTAAAATAAGGGATAAAGAACAAACGCCAGAATAATTCCGGTTAATCCACCAAAGAATACTTCAATTGGCTGGTGCCCTAACAATTCTTTTAATTCTTCTTGTTTTTGATATTCTTCTTTCTTTGCCCATACTTTAGCTTCTTCAATAAAATAGTTAAAGTCTTTGACAAGCATGTTTAAGATAATTGCTTGTTCCCCAGCTTGTCTTCTTATACCAGTGGCATCAAACATAATAATAATACTAAAGACACAAGCAACTGCAAAGAGTCCTGAATCAACACCGTGTTCCATACCAATTCCAGTAGTTACGGCTGCAACGGCAGCAGAGTGACTACTAGGCATTCCTCCTGTACTAAAAGCAAGTCCTGGTTTGAATTCTTTTGTTGCAATTAAATGAATTGGTATTTTCACCACTTGTGCGAAAACAATCGAAATAAGTGCTACCCATAATGGGAAATTTTCCAACAATGCCAAGCTAGGTTCATCCTTTCCTACAAATCAAGCATTTGTCTTTTAACATTTTATATTATAATTTTATTATAGCATAGCTCGATATGGAAAAGAAAAGGCTGTGGCTGTCCGATTGTAAATTAAAAGTTAATTTTTTGACTGCATTCGCCTTTGCAGCAGTATAGCTTGGGGTAAACGTTTTAACATTTTTACAATTACAAAGGCGGCAACAACCGATAAAGCGATGTCTTTAAGGAAAAATGGAAGCATGCTAGTCCAAGCAATCGAATAATCAATCGATAGTCCAAGCCAAGTATTCATGGCAATATACATATAATTTATACCTACAAAATAATTCACTAATACGCCAATGATAGCGACAAATAAAGTATAGCCCAATGTCAGCTGTGTTTGCTTTTCGATCAGCCAACCTGTAACAAAAGCTACACAAATAAATCCAAAGATAAATCCCCCTGTATAATCAAACAAGGTGAAAAGGCCTGCATGCATTTTTGCAAAGACAGGTACCCCAGCCACACCAATCAAGGTGTAAGCTGTTAAAGATAAGAGAGCTAATCTTCTTCCTAGAAAAAGTCCAGCGCAAATAGCAAAAAAGGTTTGTAAAGATAGCGGTACTGTAACTCCAGCAATCGGAATCGCTAAAAAAGGAAACCAAACTGTGATATTAGCGCCAATAGTCATTAAACAGACAAAAATTGCCCCATAAGTGAGGTCGCGTGTGGTAATATTCTTCATCATTATCCCCCCCAAAAAGAATAGTAGGAGAAAATCAAGAGATTGTCAACTTAATTTAATTTAGGTTAACAATCGAGGCGGAGAAAATGTAAGAGATGATAAGAAAGAAGGTGGGACAAAAGTGAATGAAGATCCCTGATAAACGAACGATGGATAACCTATTTTATCCATCGTTCGTTTTAGTTAGAAAACATAACTAAGTAACTGGAAATATACGAGACTCATCAATCATTCGTATACTGTAGTTAAAAATTACTTTTGTCCCAGCCTTTTTTAAATACTTTTATTTAATCGCTGCGTCTAAAGCTACAACCATCATATCATTAAATGTTGTCTGTCTTTCTTCTGCACTTGTTTCTTCACCAGTAAGCATATGGTCAGATACGGTAAGTACGGAAAGCGCTTGACGATCAAATTTAGCTGCTAATGTGTACAATGCTGTAGTTTCCATTTCAACCGCTAGCACATTATACTTTGCTAAAAGCTCTAATAATTCCTTTCCATTGTCACGATAGAAGTTATCACTAGTGAATACATTACCAACTCGTAAGTTTAAACCATGCTTTGTTCCCACGTCATATGCGTTTTTCAGTAGTTCAAAGTTAGCGGTTGGTGCATAATCAATACCACCAAACACCATCCGATTCATTTGAGAATCAGTTGTAGAAGTCGATGCTAAGATGACATCACGAACGTTGACATCCTTTTGGATTGCTCCACAAGTTCCAACTCGGATTAATTTTTTTACATCGTAACTTTGAATTAACTCATTTACGTAGATTGAAATAGATGGAACACCCATCCCTGTCCCTTGAACAGAAACTCTTTCCCCTTTATATGTACCAGTATAACCATACATCCCACGTACTTCATTATAACAAGTAACATCTTCTAAAAAAGTTTCGGCAATATATTTAGCGCGTAGTGGATCTCCTGGTAGTAGAATTTTATCTGCAATATCTCCTTGTTTTGCACCAATGTGTACACTCATTAATTTAAATCCTCCATTCATTTCAAACTAATTTTAAAGTACCACATTCGTTTTTATAATACAAATTCCTATCTTTTTCGAAAGGTTGTCAGCAGTATAATGAAATCGCTTTAAAAGTTTTCGTTTTTACTATTTATTCTGGTTGCGTTTTCATATATAATATGTTTAACTAGTCAATTCATCTAAGTAATGGTACAATCAAACATTCACTACTTAATGAAATGTACAATAGTTAGAGGGGAGAAGAACTAATGAAAGAAAAGAAATTCACAATTACAGATGACACAGGTATTCACGCAAGACCAGCAACATTGTTAGTTAATAAAGCAGGTCAGTATGAATCACATGTTGAATTACATTACAATGGTAAGACAGTAAACTTGAAATCAATTATGGGTGTGATGTCTTTAGGTGTACCTAAAGGTGCTGAAATTACCGTAAGTGTGGAAGGTGCGGATGAAGACCAAGCGTTAGAGGGTATCACGGAAACCATTACCGAACAACTAGGGGAGTAACTAAAAGCTAGAATTTCTAGCTTTTTTTTATTTTTAAGCACAATTCGTGTAAGCTAAAATTATGCTATACTAATGAACAAATATATGACTATCTAGCCATAGAATGTAAGTAGAGGTGTTAATGATGAATGTTTCCGTATCACAGTTGCCTGGAATCGGACAAAAAATAACGTTAAAAACAGCAGAAGACAGTATGTTAGTGGTGATTGTTCATCATACGGGTAAACGAGAGCTGTATTTCTTTGACGATGTAGACAGTGATGAAGCAGACTTTGCCATCGATTTAACAGCAGATGAAACACGAGAACTAGGCGCACAATTATTAGGTGCAACCTATCAACCGGTTAACGCTAACCAGCTGAAAATGTTTAAAAAGCAAATTGTTATTGATTACATTACAGTGACAGAAAAATCTTCTTTGACACATCAAACCATTGAAGAATCAGAAGTGAGAAATAAAACTGGCACAACGATTATTGGAATTGTACAAGGAGAAGAAATGATTGCTATTCCTGAAGCCGATCGGATCTTAGAGCCTGGAGATGTTCTAATGGCTATTGGAAAGAAAGATCAGATTGCGATGCTTGAAGCATTGTGCAAAGGAGAGGAATGAGTGAACCTTGCTAAGTGAGTTACCTTCGTTATTTGTAGCAGGATTGATATTACTTGGAATTTTTTATTTAGGCTTTGTTAGTATCAAAATTAACTTTCCTAGCGTGATTTTATACATTTTATTTGGTGTACTCCTAGCTGACTTCTTAAGTCACAATGAAGTGTTGCACTTTTTAAGTGAAGTTGGAATAGTCCTGCTATTCTTTATTCTTGGCCTCGAATTCAGTTTATCAAGATTGGGTAATATCGCCAAAAAGGTCTGGTCTTCTGGATTACTTGATTTAGGTTTATCCATGGGTGTTGCCATGCTAATTTCACTTGGATTCGGTATGAGTTTCTTTGAAGCATTTCTTGTCGGAGGTGTAGCTTATGCGACTAGTTCCTCTATTACTGCTAAATTATTAGATGACAAAAGTCGGATGGCAAACACCGAAACTGAATTTATGCTAGCCATTTTAATTTTTGAGGATTTAATCGCTCCAATTGTCATTGCTGTATTAATTGGATTACAAGCAGGTGGGGGGGAGTTCGCTGCAACTGATTTATTATTTGTTTTATTAAAAGTTGTTGGACTCGTTGGTTTGGCTATTCTGTTAGGTAAAACAATATTTAAAAAGTTTGAAACACTATTGGGAAAAATTGATGATGAGGACTTCAAATATGCTCTGCTTGTAGGGATAGCGATAACATTTGGTGGTTTAGCACTGTTATTAGGCTTATCCGAAGTGTTAGGAGCATTCTTAGCTGGTATGATGCTTGCTGAAATTGGAAAAATTAATCGCGTTGAGCATGCAGTAATGCCGATTCGTAATTTATTGTTACCAACCTTTTTCTTATCGTTTGGTACTTCGATTGAATTAGGAAGTGGCTTACCGATGCCGCTATTGTTACTTGCGTTACTTATTTGGTCTATCATTGCTAAAGTACTTGTCGGTGTGATTGGTGGTAGATGGTACGGGTTATCCAAACGAGTTTCGTTACGTGCTGGTTTGTCACTATGTGCTAGAGGTGAATTTTCAGTCGTTATTGCCAATGTTGCTACTGGTATGACACAAATACTAGCCGGGATTTATATTGTTGCAGCTGCATTTCTAGGGATGATCTTATTTGATTATGCACCAAAGATCACCAATAAAATATATGGTAAACCTCAACCAAAGAAAAAAAATCTACATGTTCCGGTTGCCCCAGATGAAAAACAATAAAGCAACAATGATTAGCAAATAAGCGTTTTGGACATGCTTTTAGATAGACTAAGTTGTAAAGGAGTAATAGCATGCGCTTTTTTTTGCTAATGATTAGTTGTTTGTTTCTTGTTTCATGCCAACAAAATGATTACTCTCCATTAACAGTCCCTTTATATGATCGAGCTAATGATACCGTAGGAACAGCCACTTTTACCGAAGAAGCGGATAGTGTTTCTGTAAAAATAGCTGTAGAAGGATTAAAGCCAGGTTTACATGGGGTGCATATTCATGAATACGGAAAGTGTGAATCACCAGATTTTCAATCGGCTGGTAGTCACTATAATCCTGAAGGAAAAAAACATGGGTTAATGAATCCAAACGGTGCTCATCTTGGTGATATGCCTAATATTGAAGCTGGAGAAGATGGTACAGCAGAAGCAGAGTTTACCCTTGATCAAGTGACACTATCTGAAGGGAAATATTCGTTATTAGAAGAAGACGGCACCTCCATTATTATTCATGAAAAACAAGATGATGGTGTCAGCCAACCAGCAGGGAATGCAGGTGAACGGATAATATGCGGAAAGATTACTGGCAAAGTTGCAGAACAAGAAAAGCAACCAACCGATCCAACAGAAGATAATGAAAAAACAGAAGAGGAGTAGCTCCGTCGAGCAACTCCTCTTTTTTATAACTATTTGTTTTTTCTTTGATCAAGTGCATGAAGGATTTTATTAACGCCTTCTTGCACATATGCAGTAGGACTGGCTATATTTATTCGCATAAAACCTTTACCCTCTTCGCCAAAAGAAGCACCATCATTGAGTCCAACTTTGGCTTCTTCTTGCATGAATCGTTTTAAGTCATCATGTGATAAATTCATATTCGTGCAATCTAACCAAATCAAATAAGTGCCTTCTGCTCGAATAGCAGTGATTTCTTCTCGATCTGCAAAAGCATCGACCACGAGGTTACGGTTTGTTTCTAACAATTGCAAGAGCCCGTTCAACCAATCTTTTCCTTCTGTATAAGCGGCTTCTAGTGCCGTAACGCCCATTGTATTTACCATCGTTATACCATATTTTTTAAACGCATCTTGTATTTCTGTGCGAATACGTTTGTTTGGGATAATAGCATAAGATACTTGCAAGCCAGCCAAATTAAATGTTTTGGTAGGAGATAGACAAGTAACGGTTTGTTGACTAACAGATTCAGATAGTGAACTGATTGGAGTGTGTTTATTTCCTGAATAAATTAAATCTGCATGAATTTCATCCGAAAGAATTAACACATCGTATGCTAGACAAAGGGCGGTTAATTTCTCTAATTCTTCTTTCGTCCATACCCTGCCAACCGGATTATGCGGATTACACAGAATAATAGCTTGAACACCTTGTTTAAATGTATCTTCTAAATGATCAAAATCCATTGTATAGCGGTTATTTTCATAAACAAGTGGGTTCTTAACTATCTCACGATCATGTGACTCAATAATACTGTAAAACGGTGGATAAACAGGTGTTTGGATGACAATTTTATCACCAGGTTTCGTTTGTGTTAACACAGCCATATGTAAAGTTGGAATAACACCAGGGCTATAAACGATCCAGTCTTTGTTAATTTCCCATTGATGTTGATCATAGATCCATTGTTTCACATGTCCATGTAATGTATCATCCGTTAAGGTATAACCGAAAATACCATGCTCAACGCGTTCGATCAACTTTTGTTTAATTGAATCAGCAATGGTTAGGTCCATGTCTGCAACCCACATTGGTTGTACTTCTTTAGAACCAAATAGGGTTTCAACCATATCCCATTTAGCCGATCGTGTATTTTTACGTTCTGGAAAACTTTCGAAATCTGCTGCCATTGTCTCGCTTCCTCCTGTTCATTACTTTATTTAAATATTTTATAATATTTGTGCATTATAACATGTTTTTTTTGAAACATCGATAAATTTATATTTAGATAAATGAAGACAAAAAATAAGCAAAGCGTTTAACGCTTTGCTTCACAGGGGGAATACGAGAAAGTCTTACTTATTACAGTTTTAATATTACCAATTTTAGCTTTGATTAAACATATTTCTTAAAAATAAATTTTATATTTTTGTATAATATGTTAGAATTAATAATTGTGTATAAATAGATATAACAGTTTGAAAATATCTAAGTCGACCATAAAATAAAATAGTAGGAGATGTTGGTATGTCAGATAAGTTTACAGAAGGACAAGTAGTAGAAGGAAAAGTTACAGGTGTTCAACCATATGGTGCATTTGTTGCCTTAGATGATGAAGTACAAGGATTAGTTCACATTTCAGAAGTTACCCACGGATTTGTTAAAGATATTAACGAATTTTTAACTGTTGGTGATGATGTTAAAGTGAAAATTTTATCTATTGATGAAGCAAATAATAAATATTCATTATCTATTCGTGCGACAGAAGAAGCACCAAAGCAACAAGAAAAACCTAAACAAGTAAAACAAACACAAACACAAGCACCAAAAGAAGAAGCAGGTTTTAACACATTAAAAGATAAACTAAATGAATGGATTGAACAATCAGAAGATCGCGTAAAATCATTCAACAAAAAATAAGAAAAAAGCCTTTTAGCGTAGAGCTAAGAGGCTTTTCTCTTATTTTTCAGGTTGAGGACTTTTTGATGTAGCCATTTCCTCAGAAGGTTTGAACAGTAAGGATAGACAAACCAATCCGCTAATGCCGACTAATGTATAAATAACTCTCGCAAAAGCTCCACTCTGTTCTCCGCCACCAAAGACTGCAGCTACTAAGTCAAACTGAAATAAACCAATGAGCCCCCAGTTGATCGCTCCGATAATGATTAGTGCCAAAGTTATTCGTTGCAATGTATTCAACCCAATAACCTCCTTAAAATTGTGATCAGCTATAGGATAACTCACTTTACCAAAAGTATACGTTAGTTCATTTATGTCTTCATAAAAATGTAAAATTTTATTAATTCTTTTGTTTTTCTAGTTTTGTCACTTGATTTACAAAGCTTGTTTCGTTAAATTAAAATAGTAAGCTCTATTTTTGAATTGGAGGGTATTAAATGACACATGTACGGTTTGAATATGATAAAGCGTTAACTTTCTTTGGTAAGCACGAAATAGCTTACTTAAAAGAGCCTGTGAAATTGGCACACGAGATGATACATAACAAAACAGGCGCAGGAAACGATTTTTTAGGGTGGGTAAACTTACCGACAAATTATGACAAAGAAGAATTTGCTCGAATAAAAAAAGCTGCTAATAAAATTAAATCAGATTCAGATATTTTATTAGTAATTGGTATTGGGGGATCCTACTTAGGTGCGCGTGCAGCATTAGAAATGCTAAACCATTCTTTCTACAATACGTTAGATAAAGAAAAACGTGATACACCACAAGTAATCTTTGTTGGAAATAGCATTAGTTCTACTTACATGAAGGAACTATTTGATTTATTAGAAGGTAAAGATGTATCGATTAACGTTATTTCTAAAAGTGGAACAACAACAGAACCGGCTTTAGCATTCCGTATTTACCGTAAATTCCTAGAGGACAAATACGGTGTAGAGGAAGCAAAAAAACGTATTTATGCGACAACAGATAAAGCAAAAGGTGCCTTAAAAACACTTGCAACAGAAGAGGGTTACGAATCATTTGTCATTCCTGATGATGTTGGTGGTCGTTACTCTGTATTAACAGCTGTAGGTCTTTTACCAATTGCTGCAAGTGGTATCGATATTGATACAATGATGCAAGGCGCCCAAAAAGCACAAGAAGAATTAAGTGAAGCAGATATCGATAAAAACCCTGCTTATCAATATGCTGCCATTCGTAATGTATTGTATAACAAAGGCAAAACAATTGAAATGCTGATTAATTATGAACCAGCCCTACAATATTTCAGTGAATGGTGGAAACAACTATTCGGTGAGAGTGAAGGAAAAGATTTCAAAGGTATTTATCCATCTTCTGCAAACTTCTCTACCGACTTGCACTCTTTAGGACAATATGTACAAGAAGGTCGACGTGATATTTTTGAGACTGTCCTTCATGTTGAGGAACCTAAATACGACTTAACGATTGAAGAAGATGCACAAAACCTAGATGGCTTGAATTATCTAGCTGGGGAAACAGTTGATTTTGTTAATGAAAAAGCCTATCAAGGTACGATGCTTGCACACACAGATGGTCAAGTACCAAACTTAATTGTTCATCTTCCTAAATTAGATGCATATACATTTGGTTATGTAGTGTATTTCTTTGAAAAAGCTTGTGCAATTAGTGGCTACTTACTAGGAGTTAATCCATTTGATCAACCTGGTGTAGAAGCATACAAGAAAAACATGTTTGCTTTGCTTGGCAAACCTGGTTTTGAAAAAGAAAAAGAAGAATTAGAGAAAAGATTATAATTCCAAAAACCTTCATAACTAAAGTTGTGAAGGTTTTTTGTTTGATATATTTATTGAACAGCCCAATAGGAGTAAAGTGTAAAGCTTCTCCTTAGAATACGACAGCGCAACATGATATAATAATCACACTTTAAATTGTATATTGCTTAGTCATCAAATTAAAACGAATGCATAAAAGGGGTTTTCAATATGAAAGGTGTTATTGCAAAAGAACCAGGTGGAAAAGAACAGTTAATTTATACGGATATGCCTGAACCAACTTTACAAACAGGAGAATTGTTAATTGAAGTCCATGCTGCTGCAGTCAATCGAACAGATATTATGAATCGAGAAGGAAAAACAGGCTATGCGTCGAACCCGATTATCGGTGTGGAAGTAGCTGGAGTTGTGGCCAATGCAAATGGTCAACAAGGATTTGCTATAGGTGACCGTGTGATGGGATTAGTAAATGGTGGTGGCTATGCGGAATTTGCTACAATGCCGGCAGGTCGTGCCATGAAGATTCCAGATAACCTTGATTTCACCGATGCTGCAGCCATACCAGAAGTTTTCTTAACCGCTTTCCAAACATTATATTGGATTGGTAATCTAAGCAAAAAAGAATCTGTTTTAATTCATGCTGGTGGCAGTGGAGTTGGTACAGCAGCTATTCAATTGGCTAACGTACTGAGTGATGCTTTTATTCTTACGACAGCAGGTTCATCAACAAAGTTAGCGAAAGGGAAAGAACTTGGCGCTGATGTTTTAATAAATTATAAAGAGCAGGATTTTGCGCAAGAAGTAGTTAAAACGACTAATGAACAAGGTGTTTCACTTATCTTAGATTTTATTGGTGCGCAATATTGGCAAAAAAATTTACAAAGCATTGCTGTGGATGGACGTTGGGTCGTAATCGGCGTATTAGGTGGAACTACCATTGAGCATGTAAATTTAATGCATTTAATGGCGAAACGAATTCAATTAACCGGAACGCTCTTAACACCGAGAAGTGATCAATATAAAGCTGAGTTGACCCAAGCATTTTCTCATCAAACTTACACACTTTTTGAAAATGGAAGCTTAAAACCGATTGTTGATGCTGTGTTTGCTATAGAAGATGTACAACAAGCACATCAGATGATGGAAGAAAATCGCAATCTAGGTAAAATTGTTTTAAAAGTAAAATAAAATAACTTTCAAAAGTAGCCCTATAGAGTAGTCATGTTCAAAAGCATTTCTATAGGGTGTTTCTTATGAGAGCAAGAAGGTCAATTAGCAGGAGAAGTAGGTTGAATGTTAGACGGATTGGTTGCTATACAATCATTTTAATGGTTATCATGAAAAAGTCTCATTTATTGCAGTGGGTGCCCCGTGCAATGAATGAGATCAATTACATTGGCTCTAATAAAAGTAGCTTATCCTCTGTTGTTACAATTGTATCATAAGAGGGATTAATCATAATTTCATGCTGCTTTACAATGCCGATTAATAAATATTCGGCGGAAACAAGCGTATTTGAAATTTGTAAAAATGTTTGCTCAGCTAACTCCTCGGAAACATCCGTTAACGAAAACTGTTGTTTGGCTAAAATTTTTAATAACATTTCAAACGGCTGCACTGCTGATGCTCGAAAGATCTCGTGGAAGAAAAGTGTGCTCATAAAGTCATTGGATCGTATCACTGTGTCTGCTCCAGCACGTTTTGCATTTGAGAGTTGTTCCTTTGTTAAAATTTCCGTTATAATATACACTTTCGGATTGTTTCCACGTAGTGCTAACGTAGTTAAAATACTGGTTTGATCAGCGTGTGATTCTTGTTTAGCAGGATCGGCGGTAATCACCGCATAGGCTGCTTCTTGAATATTTGCTTTGGCTAGGATGTCATCGGAAGTCGGATCTCCGCGAACAAAATGGCAATCACCTGCTTGTTGAGGTAATTGTTTTAAGGTACGGTCGATTAGTACGACGTGTTCCTTTTTATTTAGTTCCTCCAACATGGCTAACAGTTGACGTGCGCGTTCATTCCATCCAATAAAGATAATATGATGTTTTCCTTTAAAAACAGTGTCCCCTCGTTTTATTGCTTCCTCGCGCTTGATGGTAGTTGAAGATACCGTTGCCATATAAAAAGTAACAAGCCCACCACCAGTTAATATTAATAAAATCCCGATAATTTTTCCGAGAGAACTTAATGGCACAAAGTCGCCGTATCCAACAGTTGACCCTGTGACAAATGCCCACCAAATGCCATCAAATATGCTTGGGAAATGTTCTGGCTCTATTACATGAATAATAATACCAAAACTAAGCATTAATATACTAACCGTTAAGAGTAAGCGAATCAACACGGGTAAGCGGAAATAAAAATGAAATAATTTATATAAATACATTCGAATTCCCTTTCTTTTTAAGATAATAAAAAGCATCTTTCGTGTAGTAATGCCCTAAAATTTGATATGATATGACTAATAGGAGGGATACATAATGGAAAAACAACGACAAGATTTTTTATTAAACTTATTAACAACACCCTCTCCTTCTAGTATGGAGATGGACATCCAAAAGAAATGGATCAATGAGGTCCAACCTTTTGCGGATGAAATCATGACCGATAATGCGGGAAATGCGATTGGGGTGTTAAACAAAGAGGCCCCATTTAAAATTTTGCTTGCAGGTCATTGTGATGAAATTGCGTTGATAATTAATCGAATTGATACACAGGGATATCTGTATATTGACAAAATGGGTGGTATCAATCCAAAGGCTGCGATCGGTATGAAGGTCACTGTTCTTGGTTATGGTAAAACGATTACCGGTGTCATTGGCGTGAACGCCCAACATCATGGTGGGATTAAAGGTGATTTTGATTTAGAAGACGTATTTATTGATTGTGGCGCAAAATCAAAAGAAGAGATTGAGCAATTTGTACAGATTGGTGATTTAGCGGTTTATAAACGCGAACCAGAAGTATTAATGGATCGTTATATCGCTGGACGTGGCCTAGATAATCGAACTGGTGCGTTTATTGTGGCTGAAGTATTACGTCGATTGTCAGAAAAAGATTTAAAAGTTGGCGTATATGCTGCGAGTACGGTTAATGAAGAGACAAATATGGGTGGGGCTTATTTTGCAGCAGCTGGTATTGAACCTACCATGGCAATTGCTTGTGATGTAACATTTGCGACAGATTACCCAAGTGTGAACAAGCAAAAACATGGCGATGTTCAACTAGACGGTGGCCCTGTTTTAGCGAAAGGTGCACCAATTAATCGAAAAATGAATAAACTATTAGAAGACACAGCAAAACGATTAAACATGAAAGTACAATATGAATTAACACCACGCATGACTGGCACAGATGCGGATAAAATGCGTGTAACAGGTAAAGGTGTACCAATCAGCCTTGTATCCTTACCGTTACGTTACATGCACTCACCGGTTGAAACAGTGAGTATGAAAGATATTGATGAAGAAATCGAATTACTAGTAGAAATGATTGCTTCTATGACTGGAGAAGAAAGCTTAAATCCGTTAGAAGACTAATCGTATATACCTGTCACAAATTTGTGACAAAATTCACATGCAAGGTACTTCACAAGAAGTGTTTCTCTGTGTATAATGTAATTAAATTAAATATCGGTTCTATCTTCGGGGCAGGGTGTAATTCCCGACCGACGGTAACAAGTGTAATAGCTTGAAGTCCGTGACCCGCTTATGCGGTGGATCTGGTGAAACTCCAGAACCGACAGTTAAAGTCTGGATGGGAGAAGATAAAGGAGCAAGAAGGTGTATTTCCTACGCCTTTATTTCCTGATAAATAAACTCTAAAGCCCCCACTATGAGGTTTTAGAGTTTTTATTTTAGATGGAAAGCATTGCTCTCCCTTCATCAAAAGCAAGATTGGAATCGATAAAAGATGGAGGAGGAAGATTGTTATGCAATCATCACGTTTATTAAAATTAATTATCATTGCTTTACTTGGTGCCATTTCGATGGTTTTATTATTTCTGAATTTCCCAATACCTTTTTTACCGCCGTATTTAAAGGTTGATTTCAGTGAAGTTCCGGCGCTAATTGCTGGGTTATTATTCACACCAGCTGCAGGAATTTTAGTTGAGGCAATTAAAAATCTATTGTATGCCATGTTTATGGGGGCAAGTGATCCAATCGGAATTATAGCCAACTTTGTGGCAGGCACACTATTTGTTTTCCCAGTGGCTATGCTTTATCACAAAATAAAAGGTAAGAAAAGTATTGTTACTGGTTTAATTACAGGTACCGTCGCAATGGCGATCGGTATGAGCGTATTAAATTATCTTGTTCTTTTACCTGCGTATAGCATGTTCATGGGGTGGGAAACCATGAGTAGCGCAGTGAAATTAGGAACAGTACTAGGTGGCGTACTACCATTTAACTTTGTGAAAGGTATTATTTTAACCGCATTATTTGTGCCACTATTTATTAAGTTAAAACCGTGGTTAGAGCAAAAAAGCGCAGCATTTCGCTAAATAAAAGATAAAAAGGCTTTCTCAGTCTAGCTGAGAAAGCCTTTTTATCTTTTATAGAATTCTTTTGGCTCTATACTAAATGTGGTGTTATTCCTTGATTTATCAAAGGTTCCATCGAAGCAAAAAAAAAAAACAGTCAATCCCCTCTCTTTTATTCCCCTAAAGCAGAGGTAATATGCGAGATTCCTGCGGGAACAGCAAATGTTTTCGATGGGACGAGTAATCGCAGTCCCACGCGTTCGAAGATCCACTTGGTTAAGCGGCTAGAAGTTAGACGAAAACCGTCACGTCCTGTGACAACGTTTAACTGACCCACGTCCTGTGTGCCCGAGGAAAGCGAGTATATTTCCCCTGCGGTTCAGGTGCAAGTATGATGAATAATGTAAGTGTAATAAAAGAGATGGTGGAGTGAAAATCACACCACCACATTTGACAGAGAACCATTCTTTTCAGGGTATATAATTAACACATTAAGTGTTGTAATATATAAAAAAAGATTTCGTGGAATTTTATGTTAAACGAATCGGTAGAAATGTAATGAATTGTGGTTATCGTAATCTTTCTTTTGAGCACAAGATAATATCAAGGAGGTCACATGAAATCAGTTAAATTCTTCTTTATTTGTATCGTCGTTTCACTTCTACTTGAATTTATCTTAAGTTCTTTTCAAGTTACGGAAATGGAATGGTGGAGTACTATTTTTATCGTCATATTTACATTTGTAGGTGCCTATATTGGAATAGGAATAAGAACTATTTTCGATAGTGGTAAGGATCCTTTACGGAAATAAAAACAGTCACATTTTGACTGTTTTTAACATGAATGCAAGAAAAAACTTCGCAGTACTCAGTTAATGAGCTAGGGCGAAGTTTTATATTATATTTCACATACGTTTTATGTTTGTTTTTTGTCGGTAACACCAATGGTACATCGCGCTGTTGAAATTAATTGCTCGTTTTCATCGACAATATCGATTTGCCATACCATGGTTGTTTTCCCAATATGTTTTGGAGTAGCACGAGCCAATACCCATCCGTCTCGTTTACTTTTTACATGGTTCGCATTTATCTCAATACCGAAGATAAGGTGTTTTGCTAAGTCAACATTAGATGAGGCGCCAATACTTGCCGCTGTTTCTGCTAAAGCAACACTTGCTCCCCCGTGTAAAAAGCCCATTGGTTGCCTTGTTTTCTGATTGACAGGCATGCGCATTTCAACTAAATCGGGCTGACTTGTGAGCAACTCCATTTCTAGGACTTCCATTAGCGTAGCATTAAAATTCAATTAACTCCCCCCCTTTACAAAGAAAAAGGAATAAATATCTGGATAAGCAAAGACAATCCTAATAACGCACCATAGACGGTATTCGTCTTCGCTGTGGCAACCATGCCAGGTATTTTTTCCACATTTGTTTTTTTACCTCTAAAACCATCAATTGCTTGTTTTGCTTTCTTACTACTTAATAAAGCAACTAAAGACCAGATAGGCAAGATTCCTAAGCCGATGAAAACAATGGTAAGCACATAACTAACTAGAAAACAAGTAGCTAGAAGTGTAACGGCTTTTTCTTGTCCTAACAGAATAGCAATCGTTTTTCTGCCATTTTCTTTGTCATTTTCCAAGTCACGAATATTATTGGATAACAAAATCATACCAATTAAAATAGCCACAGGAATTGATATGACAATCATATCAGTTGTTATGGTCATGGTTTGGACAAAATAACTGATGCCGATGAGCATGGTTCCCATAAAAAAACCAGAGACAATCTCACCTAAGGGGGTTGAAGCAATCGGATAAGGCCCGCCTGTATAAAGGTAACCAAATAGCATACATACTAACCCAACAGCCATCACCCACCAATTCGATTGTAAACAGATGTAAACTCCTAATAGCATAGCAAGTAAGAAAAATGTAATAGCTAACCAAAAGATTTTTTTTGGTGCAATGCCATCTCGGACAATTGTTCCACCAATACCGACAGAATTTTCGTTATCTAGCCCTCTGACAAAATCATAGTATTCATTAAACATATTTGTAGCTGCTTGAATTAGCATAGCGGCTACAAGCATCGCTAAAAATAACAAAAAATGAATGGATCCATCTAAGATAGCTAACATGGTCCCGATAAATACTGGAACAAAGGAAGCAGTAAGTGTATGTGGTCTTAATAATCGCCACCAAACATGAAAGCCTGGTTTTTCATTTAATGCTGATTTTACTGTATTATTTTCTAATGATTGCATGTGTTCTTTCTCTCTCCTAACTACTAATGTAAAACCCCTTATTGGAAATTAAATACATAGGTTGTCGTGTCATGGTGTGAAATTTATAATGATAATGCTATGATATCATTATAAGTTTAGAGAACGCAGCGGTTGATGTCAACAGATTGAGGGGTGTATCCACATTTATACAGTCAATCGTTAGAAATAGCATATACCGTAGAATGCAAACGGATGATGTGCCCAATGATCTCGTTCGTTAAAAGCAGTTTTCCCTTACTTGTAGAGGCTATCCTAACTATCTTTAGGGACGTGTGTTACACCCCGTTAAAGTGGGTAAGTTAGTATTGTTGAGAAACAATACAAAAGAGAATAGAATATATATGGGGAAAAGTTTTACGTCAACACAATTCGTGAATAAAATAGAACAGATTTTTTATGTCTGAATGAAATAACCCCTATCATTATTGGAGGGTTGACCATGATTGAAACAACACAGAAACCGTTAGACATCTTGATTGATAAAGCAATGAAAACGGCAAAAAATCAACAAATAGAACAAATAATAAGTTTAACTGAAAAAATAAATGATGTAGATCCATTCACTTTTTTTGATCAGGCCAAAGTCTTAGGGGATAATCGTTTTTTTTGGTCTAGTGCTACAGATGACTTTTATTTGGTAGGAGCGGGAGAAGCATATACGCTACAAGCAAATACGAACGCCTATTATCAAATTGAACAGCAGTGGAAACATGTGTTGGATCGTGCATTCATCCATAATAGCTATCGACAGCCTGGTACTGGTTTTGTTGCTTTTGGAGGTTTTCCTTTTGATCCAACAGAATCTCTTAGTCAAGTTTGGGATGATTTCGATGGTAGCCACTTTCGTATTCCATCATACTTATTGGCACGTCATAATGGAGAATTCTTTTTAACAATGAATATAGTTGTATCTCCGCAAGATAAAAAAGCAGATCTTTTGGAACAAATAGAGCAACAAAAAGTGATTTTACTTTCTAATACAGCAGCTATACAAGCGCAAGCAAAAATAGCTTTTACAGAAGAAGTATATCCAATGGAATGGAAAGAAACCGTAAAAAAAGCTACAGAGGAAATTAAGCAAGGGAAAGCGGCTAAGATTGTGTTAGCTCGAGCCATGAATCTTCATTTTGATTCCCTCCCCGTTATCCAGTCTGTTCTAAAAGAATTAATGCGTGTACAGACGAGAAGTTTTATATTTGCCTATGAGCAGGGCGATTCGTGCTTTATTGGGGCAACGCCAGAACGACTTGTACGAGTAGAGCAAGAACAAGTATTTTCTGCATGTCTAGCAGGTACTGCTCCAAGAGGAAAAACAACCGGAGAGGATCAGCATATTGCCGATCACTTATTGCATGACAGAAAAAATAGAGAAGAGCATGATTATGTGGTAGAAATGATTGAACATGCCCTTACTGATGCTTGTGAATCCGTTTATGTACCTGATCAACCAGTGATTTATCCTTTGAAAAATTTGCAACACTTGTATACACCAGTTACTGCCAAACTAAAAAAAGACTATAGCATACTAGATATTGTTAAAAACCTACATCCTACCCCTGCTTTAGGGGGATTACCTAGAGAAGCTTCTTTATCCTTTATCCGTTCTTTTGAAGCGTTGGAACGCGGTTGGTATGGCGCGCCTATTGGGTGGTTTGATGCTAATCAAAACGGTGAGTTTGGCGTTGCAATACGCTCAGGTTTATTGAAAGGTAAAACAGCAACATTGTTCGCTGGTTGTGGTGTTGTGAAAGACTCTGATCCTGATGCCGAATACCAAGAAACAGTAATGAAATTTGCGCCAATGCGTAGTGCATTAAGGGGAGAAAATACATGAATTACACAGAAGCGTTATCAAGATATGTTGCTGCATTTGTTGATGAATTAGCACAGCATGAATTAGGGAATGTGGTTATCTCCCCCGGTTCACGATCGACGCCATTAGCAATGACATTTGCTGAGCATCCTGACGTCAAGACTTGGGTAAATATGGACGAGCGTTCGGCAGGTTTTTTTGCACTTGGGATTGCCAAACAAACCAACCAGCCGGTTGCACTTGTTTGTACATCTGGAACTGCAGCTGCGAATTATTATCCAGCAGTTATTGAAGCTTATTATAGTCGCGTACCTTTACTTGTGCTTACAGCTGATCGACCGCATGAATTAAGAGATGTTGGAGCACCGCAAGCTATCAATCAATTACATTTATATGGAGAATATGCTAAATGGTTTCAAGAGCTAAGTTTACCTGAAGCCACAGACCGATCACTAGGTTATATTCGTTCGATGGCTGCGCGTGCTTTTCATGTTGCAAACGGGAAAAATAAAGGGGTAGTGCACTTGAATTTTCCTTTCCGGGAGCCGCTTGTACCTGATTTCTCTCTGCCAAACTTATGGGGCAACCAGGAAAAAGCGAAACATTTGGAATTTCACCAAGGACAAAAACAGCTGTCTACACCAGAATTAGATAAACTGTATGAGCAATTAAAGCAATACAAAAAAGGTTTAATTGTGTGTGGGCCAATGCAGGACAATGACGCACTAGTAGAACTATTAGCGTTGGCGGAAGCCTGGCAAATACCGGTCTTGGCTGATCCTCTATCACAATTACGACAAGGGGTAACCAATAAGCGAGTTGTGATTGATAGTTATGATGCAATTCTAAAAGATCCTAATACGCGTGAAAAGCTAGAACCAGACTTTATTATACGATTTGGTGCAATGCCGGTGTCAAAACCATATACACTGTGGCTTAAGGAAAAACCAGCAATTGATCATTATATTGTGGAGGAAGACCAAGGATTTCGTGAGCCAGTTGGTCATGGTGCCACAGTCTTTTATACCGATCCTGCTATGTTTTGTGCTACTATGCTTGAGTTACCGAAGTTTCAGTTTGATTTAAACTGGGTAAAGCAATGGCAGAGCTATAATCAAGTCGCAATGAATATCCTAAAAGAACATGATGAAGAAGGCTTAAATGAAGGGCATGCAGTCGTCCATTTAGCAGAACACATACCTGATAATAGTACGTTATTTATTGGAAACAGCATGGCGATTCGTGATGTAGATACCTTTTGGTTTGCTACTAATAAAATAATAAAAATGCTAGCAAACCGAGGAGCTAATGGAATCGACGGGGTGATCTCGAGTGCGTTAGGGGCTGCAACAGCTAGTAAACGCGTAACATTATTTATTGGGGATGTGTCGTTTTTTCATGATCAAAATGGGCTGTTAATGGCAAAGCAATACGGGCTTAATCTTACCATTGTATTAATTAACAATAATGGCGGTGGGATTTTTTCTTTCTTACCACAAGCAAAACAACAAAGTCCACATTATGAAGCACTATTCGGTACACCATTGGATCTTGATTTATCTCATGTTGCACAATTATATAAGGGGAACTATGCGAATCCAAAAACGTGGGAAGCTTATCAAGAAGCATTGAAAGAAAGTTACCGACGATCAGGATTATCAATTATTGAATTAAACACTGTTCGCACTCATAATGCAGCATGGCATGAGCAAAAATGGAGAAAGATAGCCATGCATATCGAGGAGGAACTCCATGTATCTGACGGTAAGTAAGCAACAGTATTGGCTAGAAACTTATGGTGATAAAGAAGCGACACCAGTTGTTTTTTTGCATGGCTTTACTGGTAGTTATAAAACCTGGAAAGAAACAATCGAAATGTTTGGTGGTACCCATTGGTGTATTGCCATTGATTTACCTGGTCATGGAAAATCACAAATAGACAGACCAATTCGCATGGAAACATTCTGTGATCACTTAGCACAATTATTAGATGAGTTAGCGATAGATAAAGCGCACTTTGTTGGTTATTCTATGGGAGGACGCACGGTACTTTCTTTCGCTATGCTTCATCCAGAACGCGTACGATCGCTTACATTAGAAAGCGCATCTCCTGGCTTGGAATCTATAGAAGAACAAATGGCTAGACAAACAAAAGATGAGGCGTTGGCTGAAGAAATGGAAACACAAGGAATGGCATGGTTCGTTAACTATTGGGAAAAAATCGCCCTTTTTTCATCGCAACAACAATTGACAACTGTTGAAAAACGTCGTATAAAAGAAGAACGGCTTTCCCAAACGGCTTCTGGTCTGGCTGCTTCTTTACGAGGCATGGGAACCGGAGTTCAACCGTCTTGGTGGGATAAGCTAGCAACCTTGACGATGCCAGTTTCATTGATTGTTGGCGAGTGGGATAAGAAGTTTGTTATGATAGCATATGAAATGAAAAAGCATTGTCAACCTGCTAACTTACATATTGTTTCAGAAGCAGGACATGCCATTCATGTGGAACAAACAGAAAAATTTGCTACAATGGTGAAAGATTTTATTACACGAATGGAGGAGTAACAAATGGCCATTGAATGGACAAGTGAACGAGAATATAGTGAAATTCTTTATGAAACTTATAATGGAATAGCAAAAATAACAATTAACCGTCCAGAAGTGAGAAATGCATTTACACCACTTACTGTACAGGAATTAATCGATGCATTTTCATATGCACGTGATGATTCTAAAATTGGTGTGATTGTATTAGCAGGGGCAGGGGATGCCGCATTCTGTTCTGGTGGCGATCAAAAAGTACGAGGACATGGCGGTTATGTCGGAGAAGACCACGTGCCACGCTTGAATGTACTTGATCTTCAACGTTTAATTCGCGTGATTCCGAAACCAGTTGTTGCAATGGTTTCTGGTTATGCCATCGGCGGCGGTCACGTACTCCATGTTGTTTGTGATTTAACAATTGCAGCAGATAACGCAATTTTTGGTCAAACGGGACCAAAAGTAGGAAGTTTTGATGCAGGTTATGGTGCAGGTTATTTGGCTCGTATCGTGGGACATAAGAAAGCACGTGAAATTTGGTATCTTTGCCGTCAATATAATGCCCAAGAAGCAATGGACATGGGCTTAGTAAATACGGTGGTTCCATTAGATCAATTAGAAGCAGAAACCGTACAATGGTGCGAAGAAATGCTAGATAAATCACCAACTGCACTTCGTTTCTTAAAAGCATCTTTCAATGCAGATACAGATGGATTAGCAGGTCTGCAACAAATGGGCGGAGATGCAACGTTGTTATACTATACAACAGATGAAGCGAAAGAAGGTAGAGATGCCTTTAAAGAAAAAAGAAAGCCAGACTTTAAGCAATTCCCTAGATTTCCTTAATGCAAATGAAAGACGAACAGACTTGTTCGTCTTTTTCTATGTATATGAAGTATTAACAAAAATATCATTTGACGAACAGGAGGGGATTGCATGGGAGAAAAGATGCCGCATTGGTTGGAAAAACAAGCAGTATTAAATGGGGGAGAACTTGCTTTAGAATCACCAACCTTTGGTCAATTGTCCTACCTCGAATTACGCGATAAAGCAAAACGATTTGCTCAACAGTTATCCATTCTAGGTATCAAAGCGGGAGACCATGTTGGGATTTATACCAATAAACGCATTGATTTTATCATTGCAATTCATGCATTAAGTTATTTGAAAGCTGTAGCAATATTGTTGAATACCCGCTTAACGGCAGAAGAAATCGATTATCAATTAATCGATGCCGATGCTAATTTTTTGTTAGTTGAACCAGGCGAACAAGCGATATTTGAAAAATTAGCATTACCAAAAGTAATTACGTTTGACGAGGTGCATCAATCACCACAAGCAAATCGATCTTTACAGTTGGAGATCGATCTCGATGATTTATATACCATTATTTACACCTCAGGTACGACAGGTCATCCTAAAGGTGTCATGCATACATACGGAAACCATTGGTGGAGTGCCATCTCCTCGATGCTTAATTTAGGATTAGATCAGCAAGATAAATGGCTAGCTACACTGCCGTTATTTCACGTTGGTGGTTTTTCCTTACTGATGAAAAATGTCATTTATGGTATGCCTATTTATTTATTAGACCGTTTTGATCCATCATCAGTGAATCAGGCGATTATTGATAAAGGCGTAACCATTGTGTCTGTCGTTGCTGTCATGTTGGATCGTTTAATCGAACAATTAGGAGATAGGCGCTATCCAAGCAAGTTTCGTGGTATGTTACTGGGAGGTGGACCAGCGTCAGCACATCTTTTACAAAAAGCAACGTCGAGCGATATTCCAGTATTTCAAACCTATGGCATGACCGAAACAGCTTCACAGATTGTGACATTAAGTCCGAAAGATGCAATGAAAAAAATAGGATCAGCAGGTAAGGCATTATTTTCGGCACAAGTCATGATACAACAGGACGATCAGGTTGCAGTACCAAGCGTTATTGGTGAAATTTTTGTTAAAGGACCAATGGTGACAAAAGGATATTACAAGCGAGCGTCATCTAAACAAACAGATTGGCTTGCCACAGGTGATTTAGGTTACTTAGATGAGGCAGGATTTTTATATGTCGTGGATCGTAGAAATGATTTAATTATTTCCGGTGGTGAAAATATCTATCCTGCAGAAATAGAAAATGTACTACTAAGCATGGACGGCATTATCGAAGCAGGTGTTGTTGGGAAAGAAGATCCCAAATGGGGAAAGGTTCCTGTGGCATTTATTGTCGTCAATAAAAATTTTAAACTTGAGGAAATAAAACAAAAATGTACGGATGTTTTAGCCAAATATAAAGTACCTAAAGCTTTTTACGTGGTTGATCATCTTCCGAGAAATGCTTCTAATAAGCTTGTGCGTCATAAATTAGTCGAACAGCTTAAATGATACAGTAATTACCATTGATAAAAGAACGCGTGTTCGTATATACTTTATACAAACGCGCGTTCTTTTATTATTGAAGTACAGGAGATGGATGGAATGGAGAAGGTAATCTTTTTAGTTGATATGCAGTCTTTCTATGCTTCGGTTGAGAAAGCAAGTAATTCAGCTTTAGCAGATAAACCTGTCATCGTGTCAGGTGATCCCGAACAACGTAGTGGGATTATTTTAGCTGCTTGTCCAATCGCAAAGCAGCAAGGGGTGAAAACAGCAGAACCGCTTTGGGAAGCACAAATCAAATGCCCAGATGCCGTTGTAGTACGGCCACGAATGCAGTTGTATATTGATGTCTCTTACCAAATCACCAAATTATTAGAGCAATTTTCAGATTTGGTTGAGCCTTATTCCATTGATGAACAATTCCTCGATATTACCGCTAGTCAGCATCTGTTTGGCACATCAGTGCAAATGGCCGAAAAGATTCAGCAAGCGATACTGGAAGATATGGGAACCCATGCTCGTATCGGAATTGGACCAAATAAAGTATTAGCCAAAATGGCGTGTGATGTTTATGCTAAGAAAAATAGCAAAGGTATTTTTCAATTAGATGAAAGCAATTTAGAAAGTAAGTTATGGCAACTTCCGATTAGTAAATTGTTTGGTGTAGGTAGCCGAATGGAAAAACACCTCATTCACATGGGACTACATACCATTGGAAATGTAGCAAACTATCCCCTCCGCTTATTAAAAAAACGTTGGGGAATTAATGGAGAAGTATTGTGGCGAACAGCTAACGGGATTGATTATAGTCCTGTTACCATCAACACACATCAAGAGCAAAAAGCGATAGGTCACCATATGACATTGCCACAAGATTATTATAGCTGGGAAGATATTAAAGTGGTTTTACTAGAGCTTAGTGAAGAAGTAGCTAGGCGGGCAAGAAGACAACAGTATTGTGGAAAACGGATCTCGATCGCAACAAAAGGGGTGGATTTCGATCTCCCGACAGGATTCCATCGCCAACAAAAAATTGCTACAGCCACTCACTTTGGTATGGATATCTATCGTGTTGCTGCACTGCTTTTTCAAAAATTTTGGGATGGTTCGCCTGTTCGAGGGGTTGGAATAACATTAGGGCAGTTAGAAAGAGCCGAGACCTATCAATTATCATTATTTGATCAAGTGGAAGAGAAAGAGACGTTAAGTAAAGCGATAGATCGGATGTATGATAAATATGGTCCAACTGCGATTGTTCGAGCGTCTTCACTAATGCCTTCTGGGCAAGTGCATGTGCGCTCAAAGAAAATTGGTGGTCACTATAAATAGGAGGAAGTTGCAATGAGTCCAAATAAGTTAACACCAGATTCCAATATCATGTGGGAATCCAGTCGGATGATGTTGCCAGAGCATAAAGAAGTGTTGCGGAAACATCATCAACAACAAGACAAAAGAGAAAAACCAATCATAGAGGAACAACAGCTTGCGATGTTTTCAGTTGATATTACCTTTGCTTATACTCAGCAGCTGCCTATTAGGATCGAGACCTTTGATCCATATCAAGAAGTATGTCACATTGGAAAAATTAAAAAAATAGATTCATACCAGCAAAAGGTCCAACTAACTGCGAATGAAGAAATTTATTGGATTGCAATTGCTGACGTGTTAAACGTTACCGTTTTATAACTTTTTTTATTAAATAATTGATAAAGATTATCAAAATCATTGACGAATACCTTTGTAGCAAATAAAATTATAGTTAATTGCAAAATTTAAAAACGCTTTGATTTAAGCAATTCTAGCGTTGGTTAGCAAGCCACACTCGTAAGGGGAGATTGCAGATGGGAACAATTGCTACAAACTCGTTAACGTTAGGTTATGGCGATTCAGTTATTATAGATGATTTAAATATGGAAATTCCAAAAGGTGAAATTACCGTCTTTATTGGTGCAAATGGTTGTGGAAAATCGACTTTATTACGTTCAATGGCCCGCTTGCTAAAGCCTAAACAAGGTAGTGTCGTTTTAAATGGTGAAAATATCGCTAAAATGCCAACTAAAGAAGTAGCGCAACAATTATCAATTTTGCCCCAAAGCCCAATTAGTCCAGAAGGATTGACTGTATTAGATTTAGTCAAACAAGGCCGCCATCCGTATAAAGGGATATTTAATAGATGGTCTAACGAGGATGAAGAAGCAGTACTTGAAGCTCTGGATTCAACCAATATGTTAGACTTAAAAGATCGTACCGTTGATTCTTTATCAGGAGGACAACGACAACGGGCGTGGATTGCGATGATTTTAGCGCAAAAAACAGACACAATCCTATTAGACGAACCGACAACTTACTTAGATATGACCCATCAGATTGAAGTGTTAGACTTATTATTTGAGTTAAATGAAAAGTATCAAAATACAATTGTTATGGTATTGCATGACATCAATTTAGCTTGTCGCTACGCCCATCATATTGTAGCGATTAAAGATAAACAGGTCCATACACAGGGAAGACCGGAAGAAATTATTAACGGCGGAATGGTACAGGATGTCTTTCAGATGAAATGTGATATTACGTATGATCCAATGTTTGGCACTCCAATGTGTATTCCACACGGTAGAGGTAGATGTTTAATAAAAGAAGCCGTGGCTCAATCAAGAATGCAGGCAGCGAAAGTACATTGAGCATAAAATAAATAGTAATTTTTATAGAGACCAATAGTGAGAAAAAGGCGATACCTATACAGTAGGTATCGCCTTTTTTCTGATAATGTTACCTTGTTTTTGCCATAAGCACCTAAGACATAAAAAATTTTTGAAACTTTCAAACTGTTGAAAACGTCTTATAGTATACAAAGAATGACAGAAAACGTTTTAAACAACGGGTTTAAAACCCTGCCATAAAAGGTATAAAAAAATAGAAGATAGTGAGGAGGTGCATTCATGAAACGACAACGAAGTAAGATCTTAATCGGTTTGCTAGCTATCATCCCATTATTATTATTTGCCTATTCTGGCATGACATCCAATAATCAATCAACCAAGCAGCTCAGTACTAATGTAGCAGCTAACAAAAATGAAGATGTACACATCAAAGATCAAGAAGATGTACAAGCTACTAAAACGGAGCTAACACTTAGTCATGAAAAAATTGTAGAAAAAACAAGCGCATTTATGGATATACTAGTACAAGAGACTGATCAACAATATAAAGTGAAAGGAATGTCAACCAAACAAGCGTTAATTAAAGCGTTTAATGATGTGGCAAGTTCAGAAGTTGCAAAAAAATATGTTGATGTTTACTATAATGAAAAAGATGATGGATTGTATATTGTTCCAACTGAATTGCCACCATGGTTCGTTGCAGATCAAGACTATCAAAAAGAAAAAATATCGGATAATAAGTATCGGATTCAGCAATCGAATCAAAGTGACTTGTATGGGAATTATGAAATTGAACTGGAGTTGTCCTATGTACAACAAAAATGGAAAATTACATCCGTTAATTACAACTACCAAAATGATGATACAATAGATTCAAATCAAGCAATATAATGAGGGACAAACATGAAAGTATTTAAAGACTATTACGCTAACGAAGTAACCCTATCATTTGAAAATCATCCTTTTGAAAAAAATCCAAAGCATGTCTGGGTTATTTGTAGGTGGCAAGGAAAGTGGCTATTAACCAAACACAAAGATCGCGGATTAGAATTTCCAGGTGGAAAAGTAGAAGCTGGCGAAACAGCAGAAGAAGCAGCGATTCGTGAGGTGAAAGAAGAAACTGGTGGACTGGTTGAGACGCTTTCTTACATTGGACAATACTATGTGAAAGGAAAGACAGAGCATGTGGTGAAAAATATTTATTTCGCGGAAATAAATAACCTGCTTTCGCAAGTAACCTATTATGAAACGGAAGGCCCTGTATTATTAAAAGCATTGCCTTCAACCATTAAGACAGATCGTACGTTTAGTTTTATTATGAAAGACCAAGTGCTACCTTACAGTTTAAAGCAAATTAATAGCCTGTTAAACACCAGAAAATAATGAGTTTTGGTATCGCACAGAAAAATTGGAAACTTCAAGACAGGCTTTTATTTGAATATCAGTAAGCTTACATGGTAAATACTGTACCACACATGTCATGTACTTACTGATATCCGTTGCTAACCAAATTTTAAATCTTTTTCAATAGCCATTTTTCTAGCTTATCAACTGCTTGATACATTAACGCAGCAATAAAAGCAATGACAATCAGACTATACAATACAAGTGTAAAATTAAATACTTGAAAACCATAAACAATTAAATAACCTAAACCTTTGGAAGCTACGAGAAATTCACCGACAATTACCCCAACCCAAGAAAGTCCAACATTAACTTTAAAAGTAGAAATAATCGCAGGAAGTGAAGCTGGAAATACCGCTTCTTTAAATAGCTGCCATTTGGTAGCACCGAAACTTTGTAGAACTTTTAAATAATTAGCATCCACTTCACGAAAAGCGCTATAAACGACCAAACAGGTGACAATAATAGAAATGATTGCCCCCATTGTAATAATGGAACCATAGCCAGGTCCTAATGCCACAATAATAATTGGACCTAATGCTACTTTTGGCAAAGCGTTTAAAACGACTAAATATGGATCAAGTACATGGTAAAGTTTTCGTGAATTCCATAGCATGAAAGCAATGAGTATCCCACCAAATGTCCCGAGTAAAAAACCAGCAAATGTTTCTAAAACAGTAACCCGTAAATGGAACCACAAGTCTCCACTACTAATATTTTTAATTAACGACTGCCCGACTTTCGTTGGAGAACTGAAAATTAACGGATCAATCCAGTGTAAGCGACTCGCTATCTCCCAAAGTGTGAAAAAAAGTATAAATATAAGTAATTGCCAATATCTCGTACTTCGATGCTCGGCCTTTAGTCTTTTTTTATGTTGATCAAATAATGCTTTATCCGATAGATGTTGATTCAAGTTGATTCAACTCCTCCCAAATGCGATCAAATAAATGCTGGTATTTCGCATGTTTTCTTGCATCAAAAGGGGATAATTGTCGTAGTTCAATTGGGACTTCAAATTGTTGGTGAATTCTACCTGGATTCGCATTCATTACATATATTTGATCACTCATGGCAATTGCTTCGCCGATATCGTGCGTAACTAGTATGGACGTCTTATGATATTGCTTTAATAAAGCAGAAACTAAATCTTCTAGTTTCAACTTTGTTTGAAAATCTAAAGCAGAAAATGGTTCATCAAGTAAGAGTAAAGAAGGATCGGTAATCAGTGTCCTGGCCAGGGCAACACGTTGTCGCATGCCACCTGATAAACTACTTGGATAAGCATCAATGACAGATGATAAACCGATATCCTTCAGTAATTGTTTTGCTTTTTCAATGGTTTGATTATCCAGCGTTTTTCGTATTTTTGGTCCAATTAATACATTATCGATAATTTTTTTCCATGGGAATAAATAATCCTGTTGCAGCATATAGCCCATTTCACTTTGTGTTTCTGTCACGTTCTTTTCGTTTAGTGTTACTTTTCCAAATGTAGGCTCAATAATGCCAGCTAAAATGGACAGTAAGGTTGTTTTCCCACAGCCGCTAGGTCCTAGTAGAGAAATAAAGGCGCCTTCCTCGACAGAAAGACTGATATTCTCAAGTGCTTTTGTGTAATTCGAAGTATTGAAATAGTAATGTGTGAGCTGTTTACCTTTTAATAAACTCAAGGATCTTTCCCTCCTTATTCGTTCATAACCTCTTCCGCAATTTCTGTATTTACGATAGTGTTATGCGCGATATCGGCTGGTAGTTCCCCTGCTTCATCCATAATATCTTTTAAATTTTCCCATTCTTCTTCATCCAGTACTGGGTTTTCAGCAAAAGATCCTTGGTCTTTGTATCTTTTAATGGAAGAGGTGAGTAAGCTTACATCTGTTTCTTCAAAATAAGGTTGCACAATCGACGCAATGGTTTCGGCATCATTTTCTTGAACAAATTGTTGTGCTTTATAGAGTGCGCGTGTAAATTTTTTAGCGATTTCTGGGTTTTCTTTTAAATAGCTTTGTTTAGCCATAAAAACGGTATAAGGTACGTGACCAGAAGCTTCGCCAAATGAAGCGACAATCGTTCCGTTCCCGTCTGCTACAAATTGACTTGCAGTAGGTTCAAACAATTGCACATAATCTCCAGTTCCGGATAAAAATGAGCTTGAAATGTTTGCGAAATCGATGTTTTGAATTAAGTTAAGATCTTCGTGTGGATCAATGCCATGTTCTTTTAACACATATTCTCCTACCATTTGCGGCATACCGCCTTTACGTTGCCCTAAAAAGTCTGTTCCTTTTAAGTCTTCAAATGAAAAATCAGTGACGGGGTCTCTTGCAACAAGAAATGTACCATCTGTTTGTGTTAGCTGAGCAAAGTTGATGATCGGGTCTTCCGATCCTTGTGCTTCTACATAAATAGATGTTTCTGATCCAACTAAACCAATATCAGAACCATCGGATATTAGAGAAGTCATCACTTTGTCACCACCGGCAATGGTTTGCAATTCTACATCTAACCCTTCAGCTTCAAAATAACCTTTTTCTAGTGCAACATATTGTGGCGCATAAAAAATACTGCGAGTTACTTCCGCTACTTTTACAGAAGTTAAACTTTCACTACTGGAACACCCCGAAAAGATAAGTAATAACAAAATGGGAACGACCCCGAACAAGCTTTTTTTCATGTTAATATCCCCTTCTTAAAGCTACTATGTGATTTAATTTATGCAAATGGTTAAAAATGTGTGCTTGCCTAGTTTCTGATTTAGCGAAGAAACGGTTAAAGGGAATGGAACGTGGTACATTAATGGTGAGAGGGTAATTCGATGTTCGATGACCAACCTTATTTTGTAAGACCAACATTGTTATCTATGCAAACAACGTAAGAAAATCATCAAAGCTATGTGTTCGATTGGTAAGCGCTACAAAACTGCGCACAACGAATGGAAATTTCCGAGCAAGAAAAACAGGCACTTGAGGGTGAAATACACGTAAAGAAACCAGATAGTAAGATTCTAAAAGGATGCTTTACTATTCGTCATCTATTGCTTCGTTGTGTGTTAACTAGTTGGGTTGGTGCTCTAAGCTATTTACCAAAAGCCGTTCGCATGGGAAATCCGATCTAGCATTGGGTCGCTAGAAACCGCTGGTGTCTGTTTGAAAATAAATGTACAAATGGAATATGTCGAATGCACTAATCATCTGAACGAGAATTATTGACAATACTATTAGGTTTCGTTACGATAACACTCGTATAGTATTGTTATTACTGTGTAAATCGTCTGTTGTTTTACGAGTAAACTATTGCATAATGTAATAACAACACGTAAAATAAATCTATTCGACAAAAATATATGGTCGCTTTTTATGATTGAAGAGAAGAAGGGAGATTTAGCAGAATGGCTGCAAATCGTCGTTTATTTACCTCAGAGTCCGTAACAGAAGGACATCCTGATAAAATTAGTGATCAGATTTCTGATGCAATTCTTGATGAAATCTTAACAAATGATCCCAATGCACGTGTAGCGTGTGAAACTACTGTAACCACTGGCTTAGTCCTAGTTGCTGGAGAAATTACTACTTCTACCTATGTAGATATTCCTCAAATTGTGAGAAAAACAATAAAAGAAATTGGTTATACAAGAGCCAAATATGGTTTTGATGCAGAAACATGTGCTGTGTTAACAGCGATTGACGAACAATCACCAGATATAGCTGGTGGTGTTAATCAAGCACTTGAGGCTCGTGAAGGGCAAATGACAGAAGATGAAATTGAAGCAATTGGCGCGGGTGATCAAGGATTAATGTTCGGTTATGCCAACAATGAAACACCTGAATTAATGCCGTTACCGATTTCTTTAGCTCATAAATTAGCGAAGCAACTCGCCGATGTGCGTAAAGATAAAACGTTAGATTACTTAAGACCTGATGGGAAAACACAGGTAACAGTTGAATATGGCGAGAATGATGAACCAATTCGAATTGATACAATTGTCATTTCGACGCAGCATCATCCCGATGTTCCACTGGAAAAAATTCAAGCAGACTTAAAAGAATATGTGATTAATCCAATTGTTCCAGTACATCTATTGGATGGCGAAACGAAATATTTTATTAATCCAACTGGACGTTTTGTGATTGGTGGGCCACAAGGTGACGCTGGATTAACAGGACGAAAGATTATTGTAGATACATATGGTGGATATGCACGACATGGTGGTGGTGCATTTAGCGGTAAAGATGCTACAAAAGTGGATCGTTCAGCGGCTTATGCGGCTAGATATGTTGCTAAAAATATTGTTGCTGCAGAACTTGCTACTGCTTGTGAAGTACAACTTGCTTATGCGATTGGGGTAGCAGAACCGGTATCCATTTCAATTAATACATTTGGAAGTGGCAAAGTGAGTGAAGAAACGCTCGTTCAATCTGTGCGTTCTATTTTTGACCTTCGACCAGCTGGTATTATTCGCATGCTAGATTTGCGTCAACCAATCTATCGTCAAACAGCTGCCTACGGTCATTTTGGCAGAACAGATGCAACTTTCCCTTGGGAAAAAACAGATAAAGTAGAAGCGTTAAAGACTTTTGTGCAATAAATCTAAATATCAAAAAAGCACCAGGTTATGAACTGCACCCCAAATTTTAGACACTATCTAAAATTTGGAGGTGCTTTTTTAGTAAACAAGTTTGGCTAATTATTGTCCACATTGAACATTATCATTCAAATATAGCTGTTTAAGCTAAACATAGAATTGTAATGCATGGTATACTGTATAATAAGCAAATAATGAATGTTTGAAAGAAATGAGGTATGAACGTTGCGACACCAAGTTACCCGATTTGCACCATTATTGATGCGCTCTGTATTTAAAAAGATTTTTCCTGAAGTATCAAAGCAGTTACATTATTGGAAAACAAAAGCAGATGCGATTCCAAATATAGAATTAAGAGAGCAAGCTTTAGCAAGTATAAGCTCAAAAAAATTTCACTGCCAAGGTGGAAGTGTGTATAGTGTATTGGCTGAAGCAAGATGGAAAGATGCCATTCAATTCATTGTAGCGTATCAAACGATAAGTGATTATTTGGATAATTTGTGTGATCGAAGCACTTCATTAGATCCGAAAGATTTCCGTATGCTTCATCAATCAATGGAAGATGCATTGTCACCAGAGGCTGCTGTGAAGAATTATTATCAATTCAGAGAAGACCAAAATGATGGTGGATATTTGACTGCCCTAGTCCAAACTTGTCAAGAAGCCTTAAGGAGTATACCGTCATATGAAATGATACAAAGTTATTGCTTGCGTCTAGAGCAATTATATAGTGATCTTCAAGTACATAAACATGTAAAAAAAGAAGAGAGAATTCCCAGGTTAGAAAACTGGTTTCAAAATTTTAAAGAAAAATGGCCATCTTTAAGTTGGTATGAATTTTCTGCATCAAGTGGGTCAACATTAGGTATTTTTTGTATGATTGGCTACGCGATGGGGGGGAAAATGAATGTTTCATTAGCGGAAAACATTCTTGAAAGTTATTTTCCATTTATGCAAGGGTTACACATCTTGCTTGATTACTACATTGATCAACAAGAAGATTTGGAGGAAGATGATCTGAATTTTTGTAACTATTATCGGGATGAAACACATTTAAAAGAGCGGTTATTATTTTTTATTAAGCAAACAAACAAAAGCGTTCAACTATTGCCACATAAACATTTTCATGAAATGGTCCATAATGGTTTAGTTGGTTTATATCTAGCCGATCCTAAAGTAAAAGATTTACAAAATGGCAAACAAATAACTCGAATGCTTTTGCAAGCCAGTGGTATACGTTCGACGTTCTTTCACATAAATATCAAATTATATAATCGTCTGAAGGGAAAAACCCAAGAAGCGTAACTTCTTGGGTTTACTTTTTTTCAATAGCTAAAATAAATGGTGGCTGATTAATCTGGTTAATAAAACCATATTGCAGCACCCGATAATGTGCTTGGTCAAGTGCGGTTAGGTGATCATAAAGCGCATCTTTTTCTTCCGCTCCTCCAGGGTGACCGTGATACACAACAAGTACTATTCTTCCACCTGGTTTTAGATTAGCGGCTAATATGGATACTGCTTCGATGGTAGTAGCAGCTTTGGTAATAATCGTCTTATCACTTTTTGGTAAATAGCCAAGATTAAAGATTGCGCCAGCTACTTGTCCTTGCTGTTCTTTTTGTAGGTAGTTATCAATGTTCTCATGTCCATCTAAATGTAATTCAACATTGGTTTGATTATGTTGTGCTAGTTTGTTCTTCGTCTCTTCAATAGCTTGTTCTTGTACATCAAAAGCTAAAACTTTGCCAGTTTGTCCAGTTACTTGACTAAGAAAAAGTGTATCATTCCCATTGCCACAAGTTGCATCTACTGCAAGATCACCCGGCTTGATTACTTGTTCAAGTAACTCATGTGCAAATGGGATAACAGGCTTTAGCATGAGAGCACCTTGGCATGTGTATTGTGATACTTCCCTTGCCAGCTGTTTCGGCGGTCTAGTTCTGCATCAATACTGTTTAATACTTCCCATTTATTCATACTCCACATGGGGCCAATCAATAATTCCGGTGGTCCATCGCCAGTAATACGATGAATGATCATTTCTTTTGGAAGGATCTCTAGCTGATCGACAACAAGTTTAATATAATCTTCTCGGGATAAAAATTGAAGTTGTCCTTTTTCGTATTGTTTCACCATTGGTGTTCCTTTTAATAAGTGCATTAAGTGAATCTTAATCCCTTGGACATCCATCTCACTAACAGCCTTGGCAGTATCAAACATCATTTGATAATCTTCACCAGGTAGACCATTAATAATGTGGCTACAAACTCGAATATTGTGTTTGCGTAGCTTTTCCACACCTTCAAGGTAGCAATCCATATCATGGGCACGATTAATTAAATCAGACGTTTCTTGGTGCATGGTTTGTAAACCTAATTCTATCCATAGATAGGTACGTTCATTTAATTCAGCTAGATATTCGACAACGTCATCCGGCAAACTATCAGGTCTGGTTGCAATGGAAAGACCAACAACCCCTTCTTGTTTTAAGATCTTTTCGAATTTTTCTCTAAGTTCAGCTACAGGTGCATGCGTGTTTGTATAGGCTTGAAAATAACCCATATATTTTGCATCCTTCCATTTATGGTGCATGCTATCTTTTACTTTGTTAAATTGTGTTTCTAAATCATCGACACGATCTCCTGCAAAGTCGCCACTGCCTGCAGCAGAACAAAATGTGCAGCCGCCATGTGCTACGGTACCATCTCTATTTGGGCAGTCGAATCCGCCATCAAGTGCAACCTTAAATATTTTCTGTCCAAACGTGTTTTTTAAATGATAATTCCATGAATGATATCGTTTGTGATCAAACGAATAAGGAAATGGATTTTGCAACAATAAAACTCCTTTTAACTTATGTGTTTTCAACTTCATGCTTCTTCTAAGAGGCAGTTTCTTTTTCTTGTATAGAAAAAGATTTTTCGCATATCAATTATTGTAGCACGAATGAGGAACTAAAATCACTTCCTTATGTATGATTTCTTCATAATTACAGAAGCTAGCCACGAGGTGATTTAATGGCAACAAGACAGTCAATAGAAAATATCATCGAAAAAGCTGAAAACGTACTAAGCGAAGCAAAAGATCAATTAAATGTAGCAAATCGAAATGGCTATGAGATAAATGAATCCTATGATCGTGCGCAGAGACACTTGAGTAATTTAGATGCAGAAATTAATAAATTAATGGATAGTGCTAACCATCAACAAAGAGAACAGTTACATCGTTTACATTTACAGGTTAGTGCTTATTTGAATGACATGATCTTAGATCAAACTCAATTGTTTGATTAAGTTGTTTCTGATACCTTCTAAACTTGGTGTTGTAGCCGCTTGACAAATAGGAACGTTTTTTTTAAAATACGTATACAATAAGAGGAACAACAATGATGAGGAATAGTAACAAAGTCGCAAGTAAACTAGAGAGATAACGGTTGGTGAAAGTTATCCTTGTGATTCGTGAACTCGCCTTTAATGTTGTAGTGATGAACATAAGTAGTTGCTGCCGTGTGATTCTGCGTTAAAGAATAAAAAAAGTGAGTGTCTGCAAAGTCGGACATTAATTTTGGGTGGTACCGCGGGAAGACTCTCGTCCCATTTTGGGATGGAGAGTCTTTTTTACGTATATAGAACAAACGTTCCGAAATCGACTAATACATAACCTTAGAAGGAGGCATTATTTTCATGTCATTCGACCATAAAGTAATTGAAAAAAAATGGCGTAATTACTGGCTAGATAATAAAACATTTAAAAGCAATACCAAAACAAACAAGGAAAAATTTTATGCATTGGATATGTTCCCCTATCCATCTGGATCTGGTCTTCACGTAGGTCATCCAGAAGGCTATACCGCTACGGATATCATTTCACGCATGAAACGTATGCAAGGGTATGAAGTGTTACATCCAATGGGGTGGGATGCTTTTGGTTTACCTGCTGAGCAATATGCGTTAGACACCGGGAATGACCCAGAAGCTTTCACGCGAAAAAATATTGATACCTTTCGTAGACAAATTCAAGAGCTCGGTTTTTCGTATGATTGGGATCGTGAAGTGAACACGACAGATCCGAATTATTATAAATGGACCCAATGGATTTTCTTGAAATTATATGAAAAAGGTCTGGCATATGTTGATGAGGTTCCGGTAAACTGGTGTCCAGCATTAGGAACCGTGCTTGCGAACGAAGAAGTAATCGATGGAAAAAGTGAACGTGGCGGACATCCTGTGGAACGTAAACCAATGAAACAATGGATGTTAAAAATTACTGCCTACGCTGATCGACTTTTAGAAGATCTTGAAGAATTAGATTGGCCGGAAAGCATCAAAGATATGCAACGCAATTGGATTGGCCGTTCAGAAGGGGCAGAAGTAACGTTTGATATTGACGGTTCTGATGAGAAAATTACTGCTTTTACGACACGACCAGATACATTGTTTGGTGCAACCTATACTGTCCTTGCACCAGAGCACCCATTAGTAGATAAAGTAGTAACAGTGGATCAGCAAGCTGCAGTTACTGCGTATTTAGATCAAGTAAAAACAAAAAGTGACTTAGAACGTACTGATTTAGCAAAAGACAAAACAGGTGTGTTCACAGGTGGTTATGCAATTAATCCAATTAATGGTGAAAAACTACCAATCTGGATTGCAGACTATGTGCTAATGAGCTATGGCTCTGGAGCGATCATGGCTGTACCTGCACATGATGAACGCGATTATGAATTTGCCCAAAAATTTGATTTGTCTATCGTGCCTGTACTAGAAGGTGGCGACATCGCGAAGGAAGCTTATGTAGGTGATGGCAAACATATTAACTCTGATTTCTTGAATGGTTTAAACAAAGAAGAAGGTATTAACCAAGCGATTGACTGGTTAGAAACGCATAACAAAGGAGAAAGAAAAGTAACGTATCGATTGCGTGATTGGTTGTTCAGTCGCCAGCGCTATTGGGGAGAACCAATTCCTGTTATTCATTGGGAGGATGGAACAACGACAGGGGTTAATGAAGAAGATTTACCATTAGTACTCCCAAAAACAACAGAGATCAAACCATCAGGCACAGGTGAATCACCACTTGCGAATATTGATGATTGGGTAAATGTTGTCGATCCGATAACGGGTATGAAAGGTAGAAGAGAGACAAATACAATGCCACAATGGGCAGGTAGCTGCTGGTACTTCTTACGTTTTATTGATCCAGATAATACAGCGAAATTAGCAGACTACGATGACTTGAAGAAATGGCTCCCAGTGGATATTTATATCGGTGGAGCAGAACATGCGGTGTTACACTTATTGTATGCTCGTTTCTGGCATAAATTCTTGTATGATATCGGCGTAGTGCCTACGAATGAACCTTTTATGAAATTATACAACCAAGGAATGATTCTTGGAGAGAATAACGAAAAAATGAGTAAATCAAAAGGGAATGTCGTGAATCCAGATGAGATTATTGCAACACACGGTGCAGATACACTACGTTTGTATGAAATGTTCATGGGACCATTAGACGCTTCTGTTGCATGGTCAACCAATGGCTTGGATGGCGCTAGACGTTTCTTAGATCGTATATGGCGTTTATTTGTATCAGAAGAAAAGAATCAACTATCAGCAAAAGTAGTAGACAGTGTGACAAGTGACTCATTAGAGAAGGTATATCATGATACAGTCAAAAAGGTAACAGAGAACTTTGAGGATCTTCGCTTTAATACTGGTATTTCACAAATGATGGTTTTTGTAAATGACGCTTATAAAGCTGATGAAATATCAAAAGATTACGCAGAAGGCTTTGTAAAGCTGCTATCTCCTGTTGCACCGCACCTTGCAGAAGAACTATGGCACATCCTTGGTCATGATGAAACGATTGCTTATCAAGCATGGCCAGCATTCGATGAAGCGAAGCTAGTAGAGAATGAAGTGGAAATTGCTATTCAGGTGATGGGTAAAGTTAGAGCTAAAATCATGATAGATAAAAATGCCTCAAAAGAAGAATTAGAACAAAAAGCATTAGAAAATGAAACAATTAAAGAAAGACTAGAAGGAAAAACGATCCGAAAAGTGATTGCTGTACCTGGTAAGCTTGTCAATATAGTTGCTAACTAACCTCAATAAGGACCTATGCGTTGTAACGCGTAGGTTCTTTTTGCGTGAACCATGATAAAATGAAGAAGATCTCAGAAGCAGGGAGATTTTAAAGTGCAGGTACATTTTGTTTTCAAACATCTTAGAGTAAAATCGACTACAGTTAGGAGTATTTAGTTATAATCTACGTGGAATTCGAGCCTACGAAAAAGTAGGATTCGTGTAAGAAGGCGTGTTACGCCAGTCGTTAATTTACACTAATTCATTGTCTGATGAGATTATTATGGCGATACTAAAAAGTGATTAGGATAACCGCTATTGTAATTGTCCTTCCTTGTTCATATCTACACTCAAACGTATGGGTAGTTAGGTAAATAAACCACATAAAAAATAGTGATTTCTACAAAGTTAGAAGTTACTGTTTTATTTTAATTGTAACACTGACTTTTATCAGACCACTAAAAATAAGTTTAAAATTTCATGCACAACTAAGCTTGGTATATCATAACTTATTTTGTGTTTAGAATTAAGCTGGAGAACGTGTTTGCACAGTTTATGTTTTTAAATACTTCATTGGTTAATTTTTCTGTTGAAAAACAATTGACTTTAATCTAAGTATCCTGTAATATTAGTCTCGCTGTTGCAAAAGACAACAAAGTGAAAATAAAAAATGTTGACAAAAATAACGGCGGATGATAAGATGTAATTACTGTCGCACGAAACGATGTGTCAGTAAACAATTGATCTTTGAAAACTGAACAAAACAACCAATATGGTAAGAAGTAACATGCTAGTCAAGTTATGAGTAAAGACATCTCATAAAAGCACATTAGGT
>NZ_QNRI01000007.1 GCF_003315295.1 Paraliobacillus ryukyuensis
CGGCCATCTCTATTATACGATTGGAGATTCTTTTGTTACATCCCTTAAAGGTTTATTTTCACACAGGCATAGCCTGTGGTTTTAAAAGCATTAATAAAAAAGCTTACATAAATGTAAGCTTTAGATATGTCCAAAGAACTTCTCAGCCTTTTCTAGATAAGGCTCTTGTTCTTCTGTTAAATCATACTCTTCTACAATAGCATCTACTGGGCAAACGTTAACGCAAGCTCCGCAGTCTATGCAAACATCGGGATCGATGTAAAATTGATCTTGTCCTTCTTGAATACAATCAACTGGGCAGACGGTGGCACATTCGCCAGCTTTTTCCGTTTCACAAGGACTCAAAATAACATATGCCATTGCAAACTCCCCCTTCTATCTCGACCTTTATCTAACAAGACTAATAATAGTCTTCTTATCTATTATGCTAGAAAAAGCTTATTTTTAAAAGTACGCACTTAAAAGTTCGCTAGTATCTATAAGATACTAAAGGCATAACAATTTGAAAAACTCCTACCTTTCTTCCAGACAAAATTGAAGCTATAATGAAACAGAAACAAATATTTGGGAGGCACACATGCATATAGACAAATTAAAATACTTTATCGATTTAGTTAATTGTAAAAATTTCACTGAAACTGCTAAGCTGAATTTTGTTTCGCAGACTACCATTAGCCAACAAATTGCTTCCTTGGAAAGCACCTATAACATGAAGTTAATTGATCGAGATAAAAAACCAATCGAGCCCACACCTGCTGGATGGTTATTTTATAACGAGGCGATAATACTTTGGAAGCAGTATAAACATTTATCAGAAAAAATGATAGATTTTCAAGCAAACCACAGTCAATTACTCTCTGTTGCTTATGCTACACTCACTGATATCCAAAGCTTATTACCTTTTATACCTTCGTTTAAACAAGCGCACCCAACAATAAAATTAGATTTTCAAAAAATATCACTTAAAGATATATCAACCTATTTACATAAAGGGATCTATGATATCGCAATAGCCGTAGATTCAGAATTTAAAGCGACGGAAGAGATTGATACCTTTACACTTTATCAAGGGAAATATAGTGCAGCTGTAAGTAAACACCATCCTTTGTTCAATCATCAAACAATAACGAAAGAGGCATTATACCAACATCCCCTAGTGATGTTAGATTCAAACGAGATCGGTAATTCTTATCAATTAATGATTGAACACGCACTAAAAGATGGCTATCAACCAAAAATAAAACAGGCTGTTACAGATGTTGAATCAGAATTAGTTCAAATTGTGACAGAGAATTTAATTGGTTTTTTTCCAGATAATTATCAATTAAATTACTCAGAGGAAGAAATTCGCTTAATTCCACTAGAGGATTCATATCATACTTTTACCATTGAAATGGGTTATGTAAAGCACAATTCAAATCCTGCTTTACAAACGTTCTTACACAATATACACGATTGGTTTTCTCAATAAGCCATTCGGTATTCCTATTAGACTTTGTTCAGCATTTCACTTATTATTAGATTATAAAATCATTCACAAGGAGTGCTAATAATCATGGGAAAATTATTATTAACTGGTGTTGATGGAAATTTAGGAAATCAAGCCGCTGCCTACTTATTACAAATCGCGGATAAAGATGAATTGATTTTTTGTGGCTATAACCCTACTGTTCTAGCTACTTATGCTGAACAAGGAATTGAGACACATGAAACAAACTTTAATACAAAAGAAGGCTTAGTAGAGGCTTTTTCAGGTGCTGATAAACTTGCTTTAATCTCCATGCCCTTTGTTGGGGAAAAGCGTCAACAAGCACACAGAAATGTTATTGATGCAGCAAAAGAAGCTGGTGTACAACAAATTATTTACACTTCTATAGTAAATGCTGGTGATGAATCAAATCCAAGCGTTGAAAAAATAGATCATATTTATACAGAAAAATATATTAAAAGTGTTGGCTTAGACTATATCTTCTTACGTAATTCGCAATATGCGGAAGCAATGATTACCAACTACTTTACTTTCGCTAAAAGTGATGGCGTGTTAAAAAATAGCCAAGGCGATGGTAAAATGGCTTATATTTCTCGTAAAGACTGTGCAAAAGCCGTTGCTTATGCACTTAAATCAACTGACTATCATCAAGCTACGTTAAATATCAACGGACAAGAACTAATGACAATTACTGATTTTGTTCGCATCGGTAATGAAGTAACAGGTAACAATGTTACTTATCAAGAAATCACCGATGAAGAAAATTACCAAATTTTCGATGCTATGGGTGTACCACGTACAACCAATGGTAAATTCAAAAAAGATTCCGAAGCACCTTACTCTTCTGATGGCATGGTAACCTTTGCTCAAGCCATTCGTTTAGGTAAAATGGATGACTTTACAGATGATTTTCAGCAACTAACTGGCCAGGAACCATTAACTGTTCGCTATATGTTTGAACATAACGATGCGTTTCAAGTAGGCGAACGACATTCAAAAGATAGCTAAATAACTAATTACATTAGGAAGCGAATTCATATTGAAATCTTAGACTATTTCACAGATGGATTCGCTTATTTATTTTTACTATCACCTCTTCTTTTAAATCGCTCCATCCATTCTAAATTTGTTTACATGTCATGACCGAATTAGAGAGTGGATAGAACCATTTGGGATTCTTGGGCGTTTAATATTTTTGGGATTATCCATTTTTCAAGTTGTCATTACGGGTATCCCAAGAAACGTTACAACTGTTGTAGGTGTCATGTTATTTGCTATTGCTTCAGGTTCTTTTTTAAATATACCGTAATATAATAATATGAGCTTAATCAAAACAAAAATAGTAGCGAATAAGTAGAACAATTCAACTTATTCGCTACTATTTTATTATTAACTTATTTTGAAGACTCGCGCATTAGCTCATACTTACGAAAAGAAGTATGGTAGGTGATATGTTCTCTCGTAAACTTAGTTGGTGAGTCTAACCCTGCAACAGCCGCCAAATCAAACAATCCTTGTCGTAAGGTTACTAAATAGTTACATGTACGATATTTTTTCTCCTCTATAACTAGTCCTTGTTGTAGTTCAGGATCAGTAGTTGCTACGCCAACTGGACACGTATTTTTATGACAAACTTGCGACATAATGCATCCTACACTTAGCATAAATCCACGAGCAATGTTAATTAAATCCGCTCCTAACGACAAAGCCATCGCGATTTTATCAGGAGTTAACAATTTACCTGAAGCGATAATTTTTGTTTCAGAACGTATTCCGTACTTTTTCAAATAATCATCGACTAAAGGAATAGCAGCAAACGCAGGTAAGCCTACGGAGTACGCAAGTTCATAATAAGAAGCACCGGTTCCTCCTTCACTACCATCAACTGTAATAAAATCGGGCACAATGTTTGTTTCAGCTATTGCTGCAATTAGTTTCTCCACTTGTGCTTCACTACCAACGACAATTTTCAAGCCCACAGGTTTTCCACCCGTCTCTCGTAAATCTTGTAAAAATTGCAATAGTGCTTGTGGTGATGCAATGCCAGGAAATCGATTCGGACTGTTAATTGCTTCACCAGCTTTCACTTTGCGAATTTCAGCAATTTCTTCGGTAACTTTGCTCCCATCCACATGACCACCACGTGTTTTTGCACCTTGTCCAAGCTTTAGTTCAAACGCCTTCACTTGGTCCATATTACTATGTTTTTTAAATTCTTCCCATGAAAAATCACCGTCTTCTGTTCTCACACCAAAAAGACCTGGACTGATCTGCATAATTAAATCAACATTTCCTTTTAAATGGTAAGGAGAAACACTACCTTCTCCAGTGTTCATCCAAGTGCCACCAGCCATTCCTAATCCCTCTGATAGTGCTGTGATAGCATGGTCACCAAGCGAACCAAAGCTCATGCCTGATTGTCCAATCAAACCTTTTAATCGAAAGGGTTGCTTCGCAGTAGATGCGCCGAGAACCACATAATCATCTTCATGTAAATAAGCTGGATCTAATTGTTGTTCGATTCGATGCTCATCACGCTTAAAAAGATTTTCTTTATCAATTGTGTATTCATATGTTTTTATTTTTGGTTCTTGTACAATCTTCATCTCTTCCTTTTTCATCGGAAACATATCATTTACAAGATACCAACCGTCTTTTTCAAAATTTCTTTCTGCACCATACCCCATCATCCTAGAATTATATTTACCAGCTTTGTAGACAAATTCAAACTCTTTTCGGTTAAATGGCTTCCCTTCTCGATCATTATTAAATAGGTATTGTCTTAACTCTGGACCCATCTTTTCTAATATATATCTAAACTTACCTAATATCGGATAATTTTGTAGTACAGCATGTTCTTTTTGGTTGCTATCATGTATATAAAGTCGAATAATCATGGCTATCGGTACCAAAACGATGATCCCCAATAAAACACTTATTACCCATTCCATCCGTTCTTCTCCTCCTATTTCTTTCATTCACTCATATGTTACAAAGACTTATCAAACTAGAAAGCTAGTGATAAGTCTTTGGTGGTGAGAATTGATTAAAACATTCTTTTTAGTACTGTTTTTAATGAAGGCATATCCCATTCAGTATCTCTCTCAATCAATTTTTTCAATAAATATTTTGAATAGCCCATCGCTTGTCCCCATTCAATTTTACCTGGTAAGGGCGCTCTATCTTCTATTTCTACATCAATAATGGTTGGTTTTTCTATTTTACTTGCGCTTTCTAGAGCTTCCGATAAAGTATCTTCATTTGTTACATGGAAACCGATACCGCCACAAGCTTCTGCAAATTTAGCAAAATCAAAGCCTTGTAATGCTGTTCCATATGAAATATTACCAATTTGTTCTTGTTCATATTTAATCATACCTAATTTGCTATTGTTTAAAATAATAACAGTAATCGGTAAGTTGTATTTTACGGCTGTTAGGAAATCTTGCATCACCATGGCAAATCCGCCATCACCACATATCGCAACAACTTGTTTTTCTGGTTGTTTTAATTTAGAAGCAATTGCCCCTGGCAATCCACAGCCCATCGTTGCAAGCCAACTAGATATAACAAGTTGCTGATTGGTCATCTTAAAGAAACGAGCAGTCCAAGTGGAGACATTACCAACATCTACAGATAAGATAGCATCATCTTCTACATAATCTTGTAATGTATGAATCACTTGAGGACCTTGCATTGGTTTATTTTCTCGTGGCTGGACAATATCATCTAAATGATTCCACCAGCTTTTCATATTTTCTTGGCAGGCTCTTAGAAAGACTCTATCTTCTTTTTCACTTATATGCTTATTGAACCATTGTAAAACTTCTACAGAAGATGCCACTAACCCAATATCAACAGGATAACGTTTTCCAATTTGAGCAGAGTCAATATCAATTTGAATTGCTTTCACATCGTCTGGTAAAAAATCGCGATAAGGAAAAGAAGTTCCAACCATAATAAGTAGATCTGTTTCCTCCATTGCTTCAAAAGCAGGTTTGGTACCAATTTGACCTAGATTACCTAAATTTAATGGATGTTCATCTGGGATAACTCCTTTTCCTCTTAAAGAAACAATAATGGGAGCTGCAATGTTCTCACCAAATTGGATCAATTCGTCTCTTGTCCCCATCGCTCCTTTTCCAGCTAAGATAAGCGGTTTGTTTGCTCTTTTTATTTCATTCGCTGCTTTTTGCAGATCTTCTTTATCAGCACGTAACGCTGGTTTTTTAAATGTAGAAGAACGTAGTTGAGGGTGTTCGACATTTTCTTTAAACACATCATCAGGAACACTTAACACTGCTACGCCATTATAAGTATAGGCGTCTTTAAATGCTTGCTCTAACAAGGGACGCATTTGTTTTCCAGAGGTTACTCTTCGATGAAACACGGATACATCATCAAACATTCTTTCTAAATTTACTTCTTGAAAATTATCGGTTCCTACTAAATCATGGCTTATTTGTCCTGTAATCACAACGAGTGGAGCTCCGTCTGCTTTTGCATCATACATACCGTTTAACAGATGAATTGCACCAGGACCACCAATGGATAAACATACACCGACTTTATTGGTTAACTTTGCTTCAGCTGAGGCTGCAAGCGAAGCTACTTCTTCATGACGAACTTGAATGAATGAGATTTCTTCCTGATGATTGCGAAATGCCTCAACTAAATTATTGACTGAATCACCAGGATACCCGTAAATATGCGATACATCCCAATCTTTCATAATCTCGATAACTGCTTCAGCTGCTTTCATCGTTCCATCTCCTTTTTAATTAAAACTCTCTATATGCAATACCCATCTAAAAAGGAGTAAAACATAAGTAAAGCTTTAATTAGAAGAGGTTTGTTAAGCAAAAATAGTGGTAAACAAAAAAAAAAGCTATTATGAGGTGATGAAATATGTTAACTACGATTGCATGGATTGCGTTAGTGATTGGGATTATCTGTTCCATTGTAATACTCATTGATGTCGTCCAACATCCACAACAAATGGCAATTATGAATGTCGTTTGGCCGGTTAACGGCTGGTTTTTTGGACCAATAGCCATATGGACATATTACAAATGGGGTAGAAAAACTGCGAAAAATTTACAAATCGATAAACAAAAAGGAGAAATGGGCCACGGTTTCGTATCTACCAGTCATTGTGCATCAGGATGTACTTTAGGTGATATCGTGGGGGTACCCATAGTTGCCATAACTGGACTGACGATTGTAGGATCAACCCTTTTTGCACACTATTTTGTTGAATTCGTCTTGGCTTACGTGTTTGGTATCCTTTTTCAATTCCTTGCAATCTATCCAATGAATAAAAAACAAGGGATTAGGAATGCAATTAAATCTGCCATTAAAGCAGACACTATTTCATTAATTGCGTTTGAAATTGGTATGTTTGGCTGGATGGCACTTGTTCACTATGTATTTTTTACTCAGCCACCAGCTCCTTCACAGATAACCTATTGGTTTATGATGCAGATTGCTATGATCTTAGGTTTTCTAACTAGCTTTCCTGCGAATAAGCTATTAGTTAGAAAAGGGATTAAACATGCAATGTAATTATTTCTAAAAAATCACCTCTCATCCACTAGAGAGGTGATTTTGTGTAAAGCATAATAATTTCAATATTTAATGAAGTATCTTACATTCCTACACTCATTTTAATATAGTTTCTTCCAGAATGTGTATGCTTATATTCTACAAAAACAGGTGTTTTTTGCTCCAAATTATGTCGTTCTAAATATTCAAATAGCTCCCAATATTTCACCTGAGATTGTTGCGTGAAATCTTCTGTTACTCTAGTCATTACCATTGGATTTATCAAGAAATAACTTTGAAAAAAGACTTGCTCCTCTGAAATTGTCTCAAATTTGTTTTCCATAATCGGTAAGAAGAGTTGAATAACCATCTCTTCTTCATTAGTCGGATCACTTAGAATAGCAAAAAAAATTGCACCTGTAGGGTGATAATTATGCTTTTCTAAAATTGCCATAAAATCTTGTATAGCGAGTTCTATATCTTCGGGATGAAAATGATAGTATTTTGACGCAACATTGCGATAGGCAATTTGATGTCCAGCCATCATGTTACATCACCTTCATTTTGAATAGGTATGTATAAATCTATGATAATATCCCGATATACCTCTAAAATTACGCAATAGAAGGTATCTTCTAGTGTGATGCTATGCTCGTTTGCATAAGTACGTAATGTTTTCTCCGCTTCATAAAAATCTAGCGTTTGATCCGCCTGACGCATGACCAATGCTTTACTTACAGTAAAATCTTGTTCAAACTGAAGGTCCGCATTGCTATCATCAATCGTTACTGCTCCATTGATCGGCATATAATAGTGGAATTCCCCAAATTTTGGTTCGTCTGATTCGGGTGAAAGCGAGAAAAATATTGGCCCATTCTGGTAAATTCCTTCTGTTAATTGAATATCTTCTAATAAAAATATTCCATCCTGCCAATTCGCTTTTGGCTGAACTGTTTGATAGACTAATAAATGATCAAACTGCATACCTCTCCGTTCTATCTTCAATTTTCCTACCTCATTTCATAATAAGTTTTCATTTAATATTTATTCCATAATAATATTTCCGTCTTCATCACGTACTGGTTTTAAGCGGCCATTTTGTTCGTAATTAAAGCTATCGAAGCGAATTTTGCAATATTGTAATACAAGCTGTTCCGGAAGTACAAAAAGCTTGGTATAAAAAAGCCCGATCATCAATATAGCCATAATGATAGTTTCTGCTGAGGCAAAATCAAATGTTCTTATTAAATATTGAATGATAAAGACAATTCCGATACCTGCTGGAATTGCAATTGGAAGAAGTGATTTTCCTTTAAATTTTCTTCGCTGGTAGTCCTTTTTTGCTCCTTTTCTATACTTTCCATTCTTTAATAAAATGTAGAATCGAATAAATGTAATAATGAAGACAATAAATCCAATGGCTAACGTAATATACGTAAATGTTATCATATCTTCTGAATTTCCATTTATATTTGCACCAATAGCAAGTAAAGCTACAATATAAAAAGAAATACCTCCTAAGTTTTGAGATTTTATAGTGTTTAAAAAATACTGGGTTTTTTGGTACCGCATATAAATAGGACGTATTGCAAAAATAATAGATATAATTGCGATCATAACCGATACAATTAGATGAACTTTAAAAATTATGTTTTTAAATGGATAAGTTGCATATTGACCTCCGTAATATTCTATAAACAAGAGAAGTGCTTAAAAAAATATAAAAAGGATAACGACAGCACCCAAAGTTTTTGGCGCTTGTCGTCCAGATTCAAATGGACTTCGCAAAGCTAAAAAATCTTGCTCAGATAACTTCTGTAACACATATTTTCTCCTTTCATTTAATGAAACCAATCTTTAACGTGATCCATTATAGATTTCTTATTTTCTCCTTTTCCACACTTTTTGGTTAAAACGTAATTTACTCCTATACCAGCAGCAGCACCTATCATTGTTCCAACTCCAGGAATTGGAATAGCTGCTGTAAAGGCTGCTGTTAATCCCCCCTGCACTGCTCCTGAGACCACAGTATCAACAGTGGTGTCAAGGGCTGCTCGTTCATGGGCTTCATATCCACTAAGTCCGTCATTGTGTGCATCTCCCAAGTTTGAACCATAGTTTATCCCAACCCCTAATACACCGAGTCCTTTTGCTGAACTTTTTAGTACTGTTGGATTCTTGAATAAAGTAGCTGGATTTACATCTGCCACACTACCTTTCACTCCATTGTAAGCACCTTTAGCAAATGATTTGCCGACATGCTTCACATCAATCTCATCTCGAAAATACTGTAACTCTGGATGGATTTCTTTAACCTTAGCTCCTACATTCGTCCACTTATTCCCATCAGCAGCTTTTAATATCGTTTGGTTATTTTGGGCTCGGATAAGGTCAGTTTCGCTCCACGCGGAATTATTCTTAGGTAATCGGTGGTTAAAATCGCTTTGTGCACGAAAATCCGGTTCCACTCCTAACGCTTCTAACGCTCCTTTATTTGCTGTAATCCGATAAAATGGTTTACCAGTTTGATAGTTTTGATGCTCTACCGTTTTTAAAATATTCCCATTGGATGTAGCTTTACCAATCTTTGCTCCTGTGTAAAAGGATCTAGTTTGGGCCAAGCCATGTAAGGTAATACCAATAGACGTAGACTGTTCGTTGATAAACTTAGTTAGCGCAAGTTCCCCTTCATTGGTATATTTACTTTTTTCCGATAATAGTGATTTGATCTTAGATAACAGATCATCCATTTGATTAATTCGGTCCGTTCCTATCGAGGTGAACTCCGTTAAATCACGATTGACCTTATCAATGTCCTTCAAAGTTGTTTCCTTGTCGTCCACGACCGGAGAGAAATTAGGTTTAGAAGCATTGCTAATATCACTAACGGAATCAATAATTTTATTGATCTTTGTCGAATGGTCAGTCAGATCTTGATAGTCTTCTTGTATGACTTCTTTTTTATCTTTGAGATAATTTTCTTTTATAATTGTCTGTTCATCACCATCTACATTGGATAAGAAATTATTTACATGCGTATCTACATTATCCAACAAATTATGCAAGAGCTCTTCAAATTGAGTTAACATCTTTAAGTGAAAATCACGAAAGGTTTCTTTAGCATTGTTTGCTGCTTTCCCTTCAAATGAATCCATCATAAGTATTTGATCAATAGCCGCTTTTACATTTTCTATTTGATCTTTCAAATGATGATAATAAGCATAATATTCATCTGAAAAATCGATTACTTCAGATAAATCGACTCGTTGGCCCATTTTGAATACCCACTCCTTGCCAATTTTATTTCAACAGCTGCGGTGCAAACGTGTTGGAATATTGATTGGACAACCTTATATCGGTTGTTTCCATCTGATCTCCTGTTTCCGATAAAGTAACGATATCAGCTTCTAAAATCACTTTATATTTTTCCAGTAATGCTATCGCATCAACTATCTGCTCTACATCTTTAGTAAATGGTCTGATGTTTGTTTTGCTAAAAGAATGAATGTTTTTCTTAGTTTGAATATTTGAAACCGATGTTTTCAGTTTATTCACATTTGATTGGAAGACATTTGTATTTATTGAAACCTGTTTAACCAATTAATTCGCCTCCTTTTTTGCATTTGCAATTTGGACATTTAAATAATACACTTTTCGGTTCAAACTACTTATTTTTGATAAATATGATTCTCGCTCAGACTCCTATTGACGAATATCCTCTTGTATATTCTCTCTCGCTTCTTCAATATCTCTTACGTATGAATCAATACTATCTTTATAATGGTCATATTTATCTTCAAACTTATTCTTATTTTCACCTCTCCATTGAGTAGTGTTTATAGATAGATTCTTAATTGACGACTTTAAATTTCTAATATCGGATAAAGTTGATGACAACTGTTGCAAAGCCTTTTTTAAGCGAGCAATTTTTTCTTCTAAATTTGATACAGAACCTCTGTACGAACTAATTTGATTGAATACGCTTTGTTTTTGGTAACGTAAAGAACTTAAAGAACTCATAAAACTCCTCCTATCTGGGAACTTTAATTTTTATGTGATCATGCTCTCTAGCAACATAAGCTTCAAATGCTTGCGGATAAGTTTCTTTTCTTATGAATGGTTGGCTAAAGATATCCTGATCACCTAATCTCATACTGATTAAGCCAACACTTGATAACTTCCGAACTGTTTTGGACACTTTTTCAAAACTAGTAGCGATGTAACTCGAATCACCACATACCACAAAATGAATGTCAAACTTTGGTCCTTCTCCAAATAATATCGAAACTTCATCTTCTAGTAAGTTACTTTTACTTACAAAGTCTTTTAAATCTTTTATTAATATCATCCATTTTGTTCCATTATGATCTCCCTTTTCCCGATGAGAAATTTCTGCAAGAATATTTTTCTTAGCTAATAGTATCTCTTCGTCACTAGCAATATAAGCATTCATACCGGAAGTAATTGCTTCAAATTGTCGATCAGCTGTATCTATCATCATTTTTTGTTAATTTTCACTTAATGAGCGCATTGGTCATTTTATCTAGTCCATCTTTACGATCACTTACTACTGTTAAAAATCCATCTCTTTTTGGATCAAAGCCTATTGGACTTACAGACTCAAAATCTAAACCTAGTGGTAGATGGTTAGCTTCAATTAACTTTTTCGTTTTGCGCTTTTGAGTGAAAACAGTAAATTCAACAACACCTTCTGGCATCATTGGAATTTCTTCTGGTACATCTCCATCCCAATGATTCTCCATATCCTTAGCAAGTTTTTGTATATTTTCAATGATTTCTAAACTATCTTCACCATCTGCGGGAAGTGTCGTTTGAAATAGTGCTGGATTTTCTAGTTTTATAATACCGCGACCAGGTAATTCTTCAATTTCCAGATCAGTTTTGCCCATAATATTACGTATTTCTACATCATCAAATACATAAAGTGCTACTTGGCTCTTTATGTTTGAAAGTAATGGCATTCTTATTGAGCTTTGTCTACCTGCACTAATAGATAAATGAATTCCGACACTTGCACCTTCTCTAGCGATTTGAGTAATTAGCTTGTTAAAGTTATCACCAAAGTCTGCATCTTTAACCGAATCATAATTATCAATCGCAATCAAGATACTTGGTATAGTCTCACCACTAGCTCGCTCATACATTGACATATCAGCTACACCATATTGACTTAATTTCTTTTTACGCTCCACAATTAAATTCGTCATTAAGCGAATCCATTTCTCTACTTTTTCTACTTCATCGATAAGAATAGTATCAGCAACATGTGGCAATTGTTTCAAAGGTAAAAGTCCATTAGTACCGAAATCTAGCAAATATAGATTTAAATTGGTAGGATTATGCTGAACTGCTAAATTGATTAACAGTGATTGTAAAAACGTAGACTTTCCATATCCAGGACTAGAGAAAACAGCAATGTGTCCATCTTTGTTTAGGTCAAGATAGAGTGGTCCCTTTTTTGTAATTCTGGTTGATCTAGCATACCAATAGTTACTTCTAACGCTTTTTTAGATTCATTCCATGATTCCTTAAAATCAACTTGATTTAAGTCGCTAGGATAGATTTTCTCTGGTAAAGGCGGAAGCCACGGTCTTGGTAGAGCTTTTACTTGATGCACTTCAGTATAGTCATGAAGATAGTCAATGACTGCATCTAATTCTGTCGGTACACTACCTATTTTTTCTTTTCTGTCTAATCCGCTTAAATCTTGAGTTAAAACATTATACTGTCCTAAATCATTTATAGCATAAATTGTCGTATCAACATATTCTGGATCCTCTTTATCTGGAACATAATCAGCTCCACTCCATGCACTTTGAAATAACTCGTAAATTTCATTATTACCAACTTGAAGATAAGCTCTTCCAGGCAAGGTTATGTCTGCCGCATCTAGTGTCTTTAATACCTCATTTGAATCACTAGCATTTTGAACCTTTAAAGCTAATTTGAATTTTGAATTAGACCAAATTTGGTCATCTACTACACCACTTGGCTTTTGCGTTGCTAATATCAAGTGAATACCTAAGGATCTTCCAATTCGAGCTGTTGAAACAAGTTCGTTCATAAAGTCCGGTTGTTCAGCTTTTAATTCAGCAAAGTCATCTGAAATCAAAAATAAATGTGGCATAGGTTCACTTGCTTTCCCCTGCTTATACAGCTTCTGATATTGATTAATGTGATTTACATCATGCTCACCAAATAACCTTTGACGCTTTTGTAATTCAGCCTTAATTGAAGCTAGCGCCCGCAACGATTGTGCTCGCTCCAGATTTGTTATGGTACCTAGTAAATGCGGGAGGTTTTTAAATAGATTTGCCATTCCTCCCCCTTTATAATCGATCAATAAAAAAGCTATTTCATGCGGATGAAAATTAACTGCTAGAGACAATATATAGGATTGAATAATCTCAGATTTTCCAGAACCTGTTGTCCCAGCAACTAAACCATGTGGGCCGTGAGCTTTTTCATGCAAATTAAGATAGACCATATCATCTATACCACGAACCCCCAAAGGAACAGCCATTGTTTTATAAGTTTCATTCATTAACCAACGTTTTGATATGTCTAATTCTTCAACTGTTTCCACGCCATACATTTCTAGAAAAGTAACACTTTCAGGAATTGAATTTTTTAAACTTTGTAAATGATTTAAAGGAGCTAAACCTCTAGACACTTTTTCTTTACTAAAATATGCAGGAAAATGATCAGGTACAAAGTATTTATTCACCAATTCTCCTTTTTCCAACATAATATTTCCTGTTTTGGAATCACGAATATCTATTACTGTAGAAATATGCTCTGGTAAAGATTGCATAACTTCTTGAACAAATATAAGTGAAACGCCTAATTCACTAGGATCTTCATTAAAGAACTCCATGATAATATGATCTAGTATTAATTGTTCATGCGTAATAAAAATTATGTAGTGCGGCATAAAGTATGTTTTTTCATTTTTATTTGATTTTTCATTAAGTAACTGTTTTCTTTCTTTTAAAACTTGATATACCGAATGAAGTACTTGATCTCTTGATCGCTCATGATATACAAAGCCACGTACATTTAAGTCTTGCAATTTTGAATGTGGTAACCAACGTAACCAATCCCATTCATTTTTTTCGTACTCCGGAAAAATGGTGATAAATTGAATATCGTGGTAACTATGAAACATAGAAAGCTGAATTGCTAATAACTGTAATTGTTCAATCAGTAAATTTCTTTGTCCAATATAACCTACCGGCCCATTGGTTAATGTCGTTACAATTGGTACATCAGAAATTCCTTCAAATTGGTCACGTAAATTTCGAGCTCCTTCAGTCAGCTCATCTTTATCTTGCGTAAACTCTTCTTCTTTGAATTCAATAAAAAAGTTAGTTTTCACATCACCTATTCCAGCTCGGAAATGAAGGAAATCATGTTGATACATTGTTTTCTCATAAATTCGTGCATTCAAATCTAAAACCATTTCTTGAATTGTGTCTACATCCGGATAGTGATACAACAATGCATGTCGTTGCTCTTCTGTTGCTTGATATAATTCTTTTGTTTTTCGATTTAAGTAAGATTGATAGATTTCTTCTCGATATTTCATATCTACTTTATATTGTTTTAAATTTTTAATGTATGAAGTAACTGCAAATGTAATAGTTGTGAAAGTCATTGCCATCATTACAATAATATAAATACCTCTAGGTTGGATTAAAGAAATGATAATAAGTGCTGCAACCATAACAAGTGGTGGTACAATGGTTCGCGCCAACCGTTCACTTGGTTTGTTTGGTTTATTAGAGGGCTTAGCAATTGTCTTTTTGTCTTTTGGCTCACGATATACAATTCGCGGAGAACGATGATAGTCTGGATAGTTGGCACTGAACTTTTCAACTTGATTAGTGATAGAGACCAACTCAGATCTTAAGTTTCGATAAGATGGAAATACCTCTATTTCTTCATTACGAATAATGATTTTCACCCCATCAAAAAAAGCTGATCTCCTTCTTTAACAAACCCGCTTTTCTTTATACTAGAAGCATTTAAAAAAACTTTGCCATTATGAACTTCTAATGAAAACCCATTTGATTCCCTTAGAAGAAAGACTACAGCGTCTATTTTTTCTATTTCAATATCATCGTAATGATAGGGACTGATAATAACAGATGACTTATTCGCTGTATCTAACACATAAGATATATCTGAATCACATAAATAAAATATTATTTCCTTTCCATCTGATAAAGAAATGTGTAATTCCTTTTTGAGTAATTCATTTTCTATATAACAGTCTGAACCATCCCAAGCTACAGAAAATGATTGTTCAAGAGTTGGAAATGTAATATGATCTTTCAAACGACTACCTATTGTAAAATTTTTTATACTCTCTGCAGGTAATTCGGTTTTGTGTAAATGTTCTCCATCAGTCACGATTATTGTTTTGTTAGTCATTAAATTCTTCCTCTCTAACCAAATCCAGTTCATTACTTTTATAGTGCTTTATCATTCTTCACTGTTATTTCGCAGTTCACCATCTTCTTCCAAATTGTACTCCTCAGTATATGTTTGTAATTCAGCTTCTAAATCAGCTACTCGATCTTGTCTCTCAGTCCCGCTTAATTCGGGGTTACTATTTGTTTGTTCAATCTGTTTTATAAGTCCGTACATAATTAATTGTGGATCATCTAAATATTTTGCTGTATCCATAGCTTCATCTAATTTATTTCTGCCATTATACATCCAATAGAGTACATATTGTTCTTCTACATCTGGACTCATCGAATCCATAATTACACTTTTGTCTTGTTCAGATAAATCTTCTTTTGCAAGATAAGCATTAGCTAAAATATACTGAGTCTCATGTGATAAATTCTCTGCTTCCTCGTCAGCCAAAGCCGTAATTACATTGTCAAAATCTGAAACTACAAACGCTTCATGAGATTCTTGTATATTTTCCAAATGTGGTAATGTTACAAATCTTGTGTAAATAAAAGGAAGTGACAGTAATACTAATAGAACACCAAATATATAGGATAAACGTTTATAAAGATTAAAATGTTTTATTGAAACTAATTTCATCGTTCGATCTGTTTTTAATTGTTCAGCATTATATAAAGTTTGTAGATAAGTAAAAAGCTCATCGATGGTTTCTAGTTTTTGTACTTGTTTTTCAAATTCTATATCTCTCGAACTTTCTAATCCTCCATTATATAGATAATCGAATGATTGTTTATCCGAAAGTAAAGCAATACTAAAACGTTGAAATAAGTTAATCTAGTAAGAATGACTAGATTCTTAACTTAATAATCGTAATACAAAGAACAAATTATTTTACGAACAAGGTCAAGCAAACTTACGCGTTAAAAATGAAAATAATGCAGTTATTGAGATTCTCATAAAAAAAACAGAACTTCTTAAATGTTGAAGTTCTGTTCTAGTAATACTTTATTTACTATATATAGAATCGATTTATAGGATTTTCTACTAAAAGTTAATTTTTCACTATTTCATTTAACTTAATAATAAATATAAACTACTACTGTTGTTGTAATATTACTGCCGGAATTGTTTTCACTCGAAGAATTTGTCCTTCTTCTAATTCAACTGAGAGTGTTTCACTTCCCCTCTCACCATCTGGATCAATAAGCTCATCATAGACTGGCAGGCTCTCTTGTTGGTCATAGATCACCACTTTGCCACTTCGCTCACCAGATGGGATCACTTCGTAATTGCCTGGTTCAATATCCGTTCCTACTACCCACATACCAGTACTTAATGTATTTGATAAGTTTCTTTCAGTTACCGGGGTAAATATGGCTGGATCAAGATCAGAAATTTCAATCGTGGCACCTTCAGTTAAATTGATTGTGACACTAGGAACTCCTAAATTTAATCCCTGATCTTCAATAATTTCAGAGACTGATCCACTATTAGAATTGTTCTCTACAAAAATGTTACCAGTTTGTTCAGCAGTGATTTCATAACGACCTGCTGACAAATCTTCTCCCACTGTATAGTTTCCGTCACTTAAGGTAATAACATTTTCTGTTACAGAATCTCCTGCATTACTACCATCACTAGCTGTATGATCATCAGCCTCAGCTTGTTTTTCTGGATTCTCTACTACTTTCTCATCTTCAGATGAATTTCTAATTGGTTCACTTTCTGATTGACACGCTACTAATACCATCACACTTAACATAGCAATAGTAGCCGACGTTAATGAGTTTATACTTATTTTACCCATTTTCTCCCTCCTGCAGTTTGTAATAACAACTTTTTAAAGTAACTGCTACATTATACCATCCATATGTAACACTGCAAAATTGCAAGGCTAGATGTTTATCGATGAAATAAACTAGACAAGTATAATCGAATAAACATTACTTATTTCTAGTATAAAACGTGATTCCCTGTGCTGTATCTTCAATGTATAAGTCATTCTTTTGAATAGATATCAGATAACAAAAATAAAAATCCCCTATACATCCCCCCGCATGCATAGCAAATAGGAAATACAAGAACGTCCCATTCACTCCGAATAAAAAAATAATAAAAAGCATGAAAGAGATGAGAACAAAAGGCATAATAATAATAGTAAAAAACTGCGATTTATTATACATAGAACCAGGGCTAGTCGCATAAGCCATTCCGCTTTTAAAACCAAATTTCACTTTCGCACTTGGCTTAAATAATTTAAAAAATAAACCGTGAATAAGCTCATGAATGACTAATGTAAATAGAAATACGATACAAAATAAACCAATGGCAATGAAATTGAATGAAAAATAAGCAATTGGAAATACAAGAGCACCAGCGATAAGTAACCCCAAGAATATAAGTAAACTGTAAACATTTAACCAGATTACTAGTTTTTGATTATTTAATAAGTCTATTTCTTTTATTAATTGATAATTCATAATTGCCTCCTTCATGGGTTTTGCCAAATTTAAGTTATACTTATTATATAGGGATGTAGCAGCTGGAACAACAAGTATTTACTGCAACAAAAAAATCACCTACAGATCACATTGTGTAGGTGATTTTTTTGGGACTGTTATTAAAGTTATTTGATTTTTAACGCAGCAACCTGCTCTTCTATCGCATCTTTACTTGAACTTCCTTGAGCTAAAGAAGCTGCGGTATAAGCGCCTTCAACAAATGCAGCATCAAATAACTTGATTCGTTTGTCACTCATCTCGATTGCCATTTCCAATGTCATTTTGGCACTTCCTAAATCATAAAAAGCAAATAATTCATCAGCTGGATTAGATGTAATCGCGTCATTTATCTTATCAAAACTCGAACCAATCTTATCGTCATCTGTACCTCCTGCATACGTAATCGGTACGTCAGACGCACTTTGTTTTAGCAATTGGTACACACCACGAGCAAGTTCAGGTACATGAGAAGCCAAAACAATTCCGATTTTAGTCATGTTCCAAAACCCCCTCTTCCATCATTGCTTCAAATAAGTAACCACTAGAAGCTGCACCAGGATCAATTGCTCCAATCGATCGATCGCCAACATATGAAGCACGTCCTTTTGTTGCTTTTAAGTCTTTCGTTGCATTTACCGCTTCATCAATAGCTTCTTTGCTCAGCGTCTGCTTATTTAAATGGTCGAGCACTGGAGCCCATAAATCAACCATCGTTTTCTCTCCAACCTCTGCTTTGCCACGCTTTTGAATGCCAGCAAGACCAGCTTCAACTAATGATTTAACTTCAATTTGATCTTCTTTAGCTTGTTTGGACATCTCTAGCAAAGCAGTACCATACAATGGACCAGATGCACCACCAATTTTACTTAATAACGCCATCGAAGCGGTTTTCAAGACTGCTTGAACGGAGGTTGGTTCGCTATCATCTAGTTTTTCTACCATAGCTTGTACACCACGAGCCATGTTATTACCGTGATCGCCATCTCCAATCGCACGATCTAGATCACTTAAATACGCTTTGTTCGTTTCAATTTTGTCTGCGAAATTCTTTAACCAGTTCACCGTATTTTCTACTGTTACCATTACATATTCACCTCCTAATTACCAGCCGACAACTTCGACTGGATGAGACCAGTACTCTAACCATTTATCATCTTTTATTTTAACTAATGTCATGGACACACCAGCCATATCAAGCGACGTCATCAGCGATCCCACTTTTTTAAATTTAATGGTAATTCCTTCTTGTTCTAATTTTTCTCGGACATCATTTATGAATAAATACTGCTCCATTAATGGTGTTGCACCAAGTCCATTTACAAGTAACCCAAAGCTTTCACCTTGTGCCCATTGATATTCTTTTTTTAACTGCGCAATTAGCTCATCGGCGATTGCCCGACTTGATTTCAACGATTCTCGACGGTAACCAGGTTCTCCATGAATACCAACACCGTATTCCATTTCATCTGAATCTAACGTGAAACCTGGCTTTCCGACTTCTGGAACAGTGGCAGGCGTAAGGGCTACACCAATCGTTTTAATTTGTTTGACTAATTCGTCACCTAATTGTTTTAACTCTGTTAAACTACTTCCTTGTTCAGCTGCTGCGCCTAACAACTTATGCATAATAATAGTACCAGCAACACCACGTCTTCCGTTCGTATGGGTGCTATCTTCTACGGCAATATCATCATCGACAATGACTTGTTTAACCGTAATATCTTCTGTTTCTGCTAACTCTGCTGCCATTTCAAAATTCATGACGTCACCTGAATAATTTTTGATAATTAACAGAACGCCTTCACCTTGATCAGCAGCCCTAATGCCTTCTAATACTTGATCGGGACTTGGAGAAGTAAAGACTTCGCCCGCAACTGCAGCTGTCAGCATGCCTTTACCAACAAATCCCGCGTGACTGGGTTCATGACCACTTCCTCCACCACTTACTAATCCTACTTTCCCTTTTTCTAACGATTTTTTCACAATCACTGTTGTATCTGGCACTCGCTTAATTAAGTCACTATTTGCATATGCAAAACCTTCTAGCATTTCATCTACTACATGTGACGGATTGTTAATGATCTTTTTCATACGTACCTCCTTGTTTGGTTAGGTATTTTTGCACATTTTTTACTTGAATTACCTAATACAAAACCACAGAAATAATAATATATTGTAAAAGTTTACTTTGTAATCGTATTCCCAATGACACGATAGATGAAACAACTTCCAAATAAAAATGTTCTCCACTTAGTAACTTGTGGGCTACCAATGTTGAAGAACAAGTTCTGAATCGTATTTAACTAATGGAATGAGTCCGCTTTTATATCTCACAGATATGATTTGGTATCTTTTTCTAATTTCTTAATCTTATTTAACATTGCCTCATGGCGTTTTTCTTCTCTAGTTTTTCCTTTATACTGTGTGATCTTAGACAATTGTTTTGACTTGATCGGTTTTTTATCTTCGTTATTTTTTTTTGTCATGCCAATACCTCTCCTCAATCATCTTCATTCTTTTAAATGGTTATCTACAAAGAAACGCAACTCCCCCATCATAGTAAGTTAGAACGAAAAAAGTATTAATTCACGAAAATAAATTCATTGCTTTTTGTCTCATGGTTTCTAAATCTTTCGCGTAGCGAGTTTTCGAAACCTTTGCAATGTGGGTAATAGGTGTTTTCTTTCGTTGTAAAATGTCAGATATGGGAGTTATCTTCTGTTGTAGTATATTCGAAATGGAAAGGTTTTGTTCGGAGTTAATGGTCGCCAAATGCTGATTTTTTAATATTCTCTTCACAAAATTCCTCCTTCTTTAAACGATTCGAAGTTTCATTTATTCACACACTCTCCATCATTTTACTCTGGAATAAGAAAAATTATTACTTGATTATTTTATGATTCTATCAATTTTGTGTTTCAAGGTAACAATATAAAAATGCAAGGTTAGTAATAAATAAAGCATCAATCTCATAAATACGTTGATAGATTTCTTCAATAAACAGGATGAAAATATAATCGTCTCCAACAAAAATAGGACATAAATGGGACATCCCTTTACCATGTTTTTCTTCACGATCTAAGGCAACAATTTCACCGCTCCATAGGTTGTCTATAACCACCTCTTCTGCATCAGAATCACCTTGAACATCTAGATTATCAAGCATACATAGCCAATCTAGTGTATGCGTTTGTTTAATTCGATGTATTGTATCTAAAAATTCATTCATTCGTTCATCTTCTGATTGATCAGCTACTGTTTCCACATTGTACAAATGAATACATAAACCAAAACCTTCTGCATAATAGTTTAAAAAGGCACCTAAACCTTCTAAGAAATCGTTGTGTTGCAATTCTATTTCAGACTTGATATATGGTGCAATTTGAATTAATTGCGAAAAGTAGTTTAATTTATCGCGTTGTTTTTCCTCTATGAAACTATTTTCTTGTATATATGTTTTTAGTGGATCATAGGCTTGGAACTCAGTCTTCCATATTTTCGTTATTGTTGGTGTAGAGAATACAAAAATATCAATAAATATCACGATTGCTACTAAAGCAAGTATAAGTCGCTAATCCGCGATTGTAAAAACTTTACATATCCATAAGCCCCCTAACAAAGATACAAACAAGAAATATAATGTTTTACGATATTGATAAAGGTTTTCATTAAAACGATTATCATCTTTATTACGGAAACTTCGAATACTTTCAATGTAAACAAATAAGATAAATAACCACAAAACACCAATTAAAATGGTAATGCCTACTGTCCCCTTGTCCATTTTTGTTCACGACCCTTCCTTTAGTCAGGATTATAGTCATCTTTTACAAAAATATCCTATTTAAGCTTATGCATAAACTCTTACATTCATACAATTTCTTCTATATTTTCTAGAATCTTTTACTAAAAAAATAACGATAGAAAGGACACGGTTAACAAAAATCAACCTCTCCCCTAGCATCGTTCGCTATAAATAATTGTTTAATTATTCCACTAACGGGGAAAAGTCTCATAAATTCTTAAAGAACTTGCTAAAATACGAGGAGGCAGAAGTAATGACAAATAATATTCAAAAGTGGCAATTAAATGATGGAAATTACATACCATCACTTGGCTTCGGAACGTATCAATTAAAAGGGAATGAAGGAGCAACTGCAATAGAAGCCGCGATTAATAGTGGCTACCGACTACTTGATTCTGCATACAACTATGAAAACGAAGGTGTGGTCGGGGAAGGAATACGCAGAAGTTCTGTGCCAAGAGAAGAATTGGTAGTTACTTCTAAATTACCTGGACGTTATCATCGCTACGAAGATGCTGTTAAAACGATTCAAGAGTCGTTATATCGTACAAACTTAAACTATTATGATATTTATCTAATTCATTGGCCAAACCCAAGTCAAGATCTTTATGTAGAGGCGTGGCAAGCGTTAATTGATGCAAAAAAATGGGGACTGATTCGCTCCATTGGGGTTTGTAACTTTTTACCTGAACATCTCAAACGATTAAAAGAGGAAACTGGGGTGGTACCAGCAATTAATCAGATTGAATTGCACCCTTTTTTTAATCAAGAAGAGCAACGAAAAGTCAATGATTCCTATAATATCATTACCCAAGCTTGGAGTCCGCTTTATCGAGCAAAAGACATTAGCGATAATCAAATCTTAAAAGGAATCGCTGATAAATATGACAAATCCGTTCCACAAGTTATCTTACGCTGGCATTATCAACTTGGTAATATCGCTATTCCAAAATCCGCAAACCCAAACCGCCAGTTAGAAAACAAAGCTATTTTTGATTTTAAGTTAGATGAATCAGATATGATGACTATCATTGGAACACATCATTTGCTCCACAACTCCTGCATCTCTACCTTTTTATTTCTTCCTTTCGTTAGTTTGAGGGCTATTTCAAGCCGTTGATATTGGTCTAATAACTCCATTAAGCCATTGACCAAAAAGTCGTTAGGGTCTTTTTTGTAAATGCAATAGTTTTAATGTCACAGTCATATTTCTTCAGCTCTCGTTGAATCAGTACCTTGACAATATCTGACCGCCATAATCGGCTTGTGTTCAGTACTACCACACAATCAATTGGGACAGACGAAAGGTGAGCCAACATCTCTTGTAAGCCCACCCTGTCAATTTCTAATGCTTCTTCATTTAGTTTAGCGCCACTAATTCCTTCATCTCTAAAAATATGTATTAACTTCAATCCATGCTCTTTACAATATGCTTTAATTTCATCTTCTTGATATTTCAAGCTATATCCATCTCTTGCTTGTCCTTTAGTTGAGACTCGTATATACTCAACAACATTCAACTTTTCGCTCTCCCATTACGAAAATTAAAATTTATGTAACGCTTTTAAACGAATAGCGAGTATTATACGACCGTCTCTTGTAAAAATACAACCCATAATTTATAAGCCAAAGAAGTAAAAGAAACACTCTTATACGTTACCCATTGTTATCGCCACGAGCTTTGTCATTGTCGTTAGTTTGTTAGCCAATCCATGTCATAACTACCCCTGCTGTGTAAAATGTCATCTCGCCTATTTCTCTTTCTTTTTCAGTCTGCCAGTATTAAAACGATACTCCTTGATGGTACAGCCATCATGAGCTTTCGATTTTCAATTAAATCATTTTCTTTTTGTCTATTTAACAGTAGTTGATTCAAATAAAGTAAAAAACCTTGAAAGGCAGTTTATAGCCAATCAAGGTCAATTAATTTTTACTTCTTCTACCAATTAAGCCTACTCCTCAATTAAATCTATATTCTTCTAATTTTTGATTATACATACAATATAAAACAATTGTCCATCCATTTTATGTTAAATGAAAAAAATGATTTTATATACCTATTTTACTTTTTATTTACAAGCTACTTTTGTTGCATAAAAAAGCTTCATTTCTATCAAGATAGGCGTGTGTAAATATGAAAAAATTACTATAATTAAATACTTTTCTTTCCAAAATTTTATTGTCAATATCCATTAATTCTATTAAACTACTAGAGAAATAATTTAAAAATGATTTTATTTTTCATGGAGGAGAAGACACATATGCTTACCTTTATCGATAACTTAACGCTGCTTCAAATCATACTTATATTTTTAGCTATCCTTGTAGTTAATTTAGGATTTATTTTTCTAGTTCGTATCCATATTGAAACACTCTATAAAAAAACAAATTCTATTGAACAAGCAATGGATCGCCTACGTGTACTAAGTCAGTATCTCTATATGGTCGTCATCGTTATCTCTAGTTTTAGTATCGCATTTCTTTTAATGATGAAACTCGTTGACGCATTAGGTGATTCTACTTTTACGTTTATTCTTAGTATTGTGTCCTCTTTCATCTTCCTTGGTGCTATGATTACTATTAATCAGCTCGTTATTGCTAAAACAGCTAAGAAAATTCGGGATACAGAGGCTACCATGAAAGAAGAAACAAGCGACACGATACGAGGACTTTTGTTTATTTTTGTTCCGATCACATTAGTATTAACGGTGATGCAACTTATTCCAGATAACTTTCTGAATGGTGCTGGTACTTTCATTTTTCCTATTATCATTATTGTGTTAATCCCACTTGCAACAGCACCGTTTACTGGAAAAATGTTAAAGGCAACCGCTATGCCAGAATCAGCTGTCAAACAAGAACTTGTACAGTTCTTAACATCATTAAATATCGAAAATGTACAACTATATGTCTGGCCTACCAAAAAGAAAAAAATGGCTAATGCACTTGTTACTGGTTTCACCAAAAAAAAACAAATCTATATAGCAGATTATATGTTGGAAAATATGACGATGGAAGAAGTAAAATCTGTTCTAGCACATGAAATCGGACATATTAAGAAAAGACACTTATGGAAAAGACTTGGTTTGCTTATTAGTATCTTTGTTCTTATTTCTGGTTTTGGCTATGGTATGGAATGGTATGAAACACATGTTGGCACCATATCGATCTGGTTAGGAGTCGCTATTATACTGGGGTTACTTCTGTTTGGTTTTGCTGTGGTTTTTCGTTATTTTTCACGTGTGCACGAAAGAGAAGCAGATGCTTACGTATTATATGTAAATATCGATTATCGTGATTATGCTGGGGCATTAATGAAGCTTGCTACATTAAATCATTCTTTGACAAAGATGAATAAGTTAGACGAATCGTTTCAAACACACCCAAGTATCGCTCGCCGCATACATTGGATTATCGAACAAGCAAATGGTTCGATTGAAGAAGTGCAAGCCTACCTTGAGTAGGGAATAATAAATGTCATAAAAGTATACTCTAAATACAAATGCATCTTATCAATTTCTATTTTAAAGGAACGAATTGGGTGTTTAAGAAGATTTCGTTCCTTTTATTTCTATACAAGAAGCGCTCCTAATTAATATTTATCTTTAGATTTAAAATGGATTGTCCGACTTGGCACTTGTTCATTATTATTAATCGCATGTTTCATAGATAGTTATAGTCTTGTTGTTCTGGATCCCATTTTTCTTGATGAACCTGCACGTGATAGACTGAAATATACTGCTATTATACCCTCCGCAGTTTAATTTACGATTGGCGTAGTGCTCTTAGACAGCTTCAGACTGATATACCCTTTTTGGAGAATTTCGTTTTTATTTCCTTGCTATCCTAATCTTTCACCGATTATCCAGATAGATTCTCCTTAAGAATTTCTTTCATTCGATTTAATTTTCGATAAATGACAGACCTGTGCACACCCAATTGGTTAGCTGCCTCTGTTGCATTATCATTACAAGCTGCTAAAACTTGTTTGATATACCTTCCTTCAGTAATAGCGGTAAAATCCTTTAAAGTTGAAAAATGACCTTGATTTTTTTTAATAAAGTAATCAAATGCAAACCAATCTGTTCCTATTTCGTCATTATATTGAACTGTATCTGTCTGTCCGGTTACTACTAGTCGCTCAATATAATTTTTTAATTCTCTAACATTTCCTGGCCAATTATGGTTGATAATTTGTTGAAAGTCTTCGGCACGCAAAACAAAGTTCTTGTTATACTTATTATTTAATTCTTCAATAAATGTTGAAATCAATCCTACTAGATCTGAACGTCTGCTTCGCAAAGGGGGAATATGAATGGGGATAACATTAATTCGATAAAATAAGTCTTCTCTAAACATCCCTTTTCTTACCATATTCCATAGATCTCTGTTTGAGGCAGCAATAATTCGACAATTTATTGGTAAACTTTTAACTCCACCAATTCTTCTTAATTCACTGCTCTCCATGACGTGTAAGAGTTTAGCTTGCATATCTAATGGAATTTCTGATATTTCATCTAAAAACAAAATACCATCGTTGGCTGCTTCAATCACCCCCATTTTGTTATCTGTGGCCCCAACAAAACTCCCTTTTTCATATCCAAACAATTCTAATTCGAATAAGGATGGAGAGATAGAAGCACAATTAATTGAAATAAAAGGACCGTCTTTTCTATTACTTTTTTTATGAATATATCTGGCAATCACCTCTTTTCCTGTACCAGATTCGCCATAAATAAATACCTTACTGTCAAATAATGCTATCTGATTACATACATTAATAATATTCTTCATCGCTAAACTTTCAGTAACAATTTCACCATTCTCTGTATCTATAACATCTTGATTGCGATCAGAGTTATGATGATTCAAATTATTTTTTGAAAATTTTTCTTTGTAATCAAAAGAGGTAGTAATCACAAGACGTACTTCACCATTTTCATACATGAGTGGAGTAGCAGTAGATAAGACGCTAAACCCTTTATTCGTATGAACGGTTCGACAGACTCTTTTTTTTGTTTTAATAGCTTCCATTGTTATAGAATCATCATAATAACCTAAACGAACCAAATCTTCCACGTTATGTGTTATTAACTCATCCAATCTCATCCCTACTGTTAGTGCAGTAAATTCATTTGATATTAAAATGTTACCTTTTGCGTCTGTAACAAATAACGCAGAAGGCATATCATGAATATTTTCTTGTATAGTTGGATTAGCAGGAGATTCAAATTTATTATCCATTATCATTCCTCCGTCTCAATTAACTTTGACTTAATCCTATCATACTAAAAACTTTTTTCCTCAAATAGTTATATTTAATTTAATTACAAATACACGAACTATAGACCATTAATGTATAACCTTTCGAAAGGAGAGATTAATTGAAGTCATTATAGTTCGTGTGTATATTGTATTCTCTATTTCCTATGCGCTAGTATAGGTTTTTATTCCTTTGTAGACAGATTCTATCTTCCATCAATAGTTTAATAAAGTAGCATATAGTTAGATTAATTCTTTTTCCACTAGCGATAAATGAGTCATCTGATCAAGGACTTCTTCTGCTTCCGTAAACATCGTCGTTATCATTTCCTCAACGGTGGTAATCTCATTACACATACCGCATATTTGCCCAGCCATTACTGAACCTTCTTCAATATTTCCATCAAATACTGCTTTCCTTAATGAACCTAATGAAAGTTTTTCTAATTCATCGCGAGATGCTTTTTGATTTTCTAATTCAAGATACGCTTGAATCATTTTATTCTTTATGCTGCGAACAGGTCCTCCAATACTACGTCCAGTAACTATTGTACTTGTGTCTGTAGCATCAACTACTGCTTGCTTAAAATTATCGTGTGTAGGACATTCTACTGTAGTCAAAAATCGTGTACCTACTTGTACCCCCTGAGCTCCAAGTGCATAAGCAGCTGCTATTCCTCTACCATTCGCAATACCGCCAGCTGCGATAACAGGAATAGAAACAGCATCTACTACTTGTGGGAGTAAAGACATAGTAGTTGTTTCACCAACATGACCTCCAGCTTCTGTTCCTTCTGCTACTACTGCTGTTGCGCCCAATGCTTCCATTTTCTTTGCAATTTTAACAGAGGGAACAACTGGAATAACCGCTATTTGATGTTTTTTTAAGGTTTCCATATACGGTGCTGGTGTACCAGCGCCAGTAGTAACTATTTTTACACCTTCTTCTATAATAACATCTACCAATTCTGAAATATTTTGCATCATTAACATTAAATTCACTGCAAAAGGCTTATCAGTGATTTCTTTAGTCTTTTGAATTTCTTCCCGTAATTGTTCTGCTGAAAATCCACCTGAAGCAATAATTCCTAATCCACCCGCATTAGAAACCGCTCCGACCAGTGGAGCTAACGCAATTTGCGCCATTGCCCCTTGAAAGATTGGGTATTTAATCCCTAACATTTTTGTGATTCTCATAAAAAGACCTCCTAAATTATTCAGAACCTTATACTGTTTGTGTTATCTCATTAGTTTTTTGTAGCTTATTTTCCATTGTTCTATAAATAAAAGTAATGAGTAATCCTACTAATGAAATGAAAAGAGCAATATAAAAAGCATTGGTAAAATTCCCATTGTTGACAGCTGCCACACTATTTGCGATTCTCGGCCCAAAGAATGCTGCGCCAGAATAGCCAATAAATACAACACCATAGTTTACTCCATAATATTTCATACCAAATTTTTCACCAACAATAGATGGAAAGATACCCATCGTTCCCCCAAAACATAATCCTATTCCAATAATAGCAACTGCAAAGCCTAGCACCGAATTGGAGAATGCAAGGACAAGCATCATTAATGCAATAACTAAGTAAATCACCATGAGGCAGTACGTTCTACCAATCCTATCCGATACCGCTCCCCAAAAAACACGGCCAATACAATTACTAAAGGAATATAAACTAACATAGAGCGCTGCTGTTGCTGCCGTTAATCCAAACATCGTTTGACCTATTACTGAAGCATTTGCAGTTACCATCATCCCTGATAATGCGCCAATTAAAAACATAGATGCAACAAGATAGAATAATGGCTTCTTAATCATCTCATGCCATGGTATATTGATAGCTTCTTTATTTTTCAAAGTAACTGGCGGGTTCCAACCATGTGGTGCATATCCAACTGGGCTTGGTTTTACTAAAATACCACAACCAAGGATAATAACTAAAAAGGCAATCCCTAATGTGACTAATGCTTGATTTACCCCAATGCTAGCAATTAATGCATTAGCGATTGGTGCAATAACAATTGTGCCACCCCCGTAACCAGCTGTTACAATTCCTGCTCCTAACCCTCTTTTATCTGGAAACAGCTTCACGGTATTTCCTATCGTAGAAGAGTAAACAATACCTTGACCAATTCCAGCAATTAGTCCATATGTGATGTATAGCATCCAAGGAGCAGTTGCTAAACCAGATAGAATAAAACCAACCCCAAACATGGATCCACCAATAAATATCGCAATTTTCGCACCGCCTCTATCAACTAATTTCCCACCCAAAATCATTGGTATTGGCGATATAGCTGCGTTTATTGTGAATGCCATCATAATTTCACCCATTGAAGCATTAAAAACATTCGTTAATGGTAAAGCAAAAATACTAAAAGCATACACAGCTCCAACACATAGATTAATAATGGTGGAAGCTATTAGAATTACCCATCGATTTATTTTCATCGTCATCCTCCTTTTGTTATTAAACTTTTTTTGTCATTCTTTTTTCTTTGCTTTTTACGATCCGTTTTAATTCTCCCCATTCTTCCATAAACATTTTCTCGTCCATTTGTTGTAAATCTGGGGAAATGACCGGATCAAAATCCATTTGATCTAATATATCTGTTTGCATATCAACACCGGGAGCGATTTCCGTTAATGTAAGCTTGCCATCTATTAACTCAAACACAGCACGCTCTGTTACGTATATAACGTGTTGATTAATTTGCGTTGCATAATTCCCACTAAAAGTAATTTGCTGGACATGTTTCAAAAATTTCTTCGCTTTTCCTTCTTGAAGAATTGTTAATTTCCCATCAGCTACTTTTACCTTTAACCCCCCGGCAGTAAAAGTTCCAGCAAAAACTAATTTCTTAGCAGCTTGAGATATATTAATAAAACCTCCACATCCAGCTACTTTGGTACCAAACTTACTAACATTAACATTACCAAATTCATCTGTTTGAGCTAATCCAAGAACAGATAAATCTATGCCTCCTCCATCATAAAAATCAAATTGAGCATCATGATCGACAATTGCCTCTGCATTATAAGCATGACCAAAATTTTTTAATCCGGCTGGAATACCACCGATAGAACCGGCTTCTGTTGTCAAAATTAGCTGATCGCTAACACCTTCTTCTGCTGCTACTGTTGATACATTAACTGGAATACCTACTCCTAAATTTAAAACAGTATCAGGCTCAAGCTCTGCTGCCGATCTTCTTGCTATTACTTTCCGTTCATCAAGTGGGAGCTTTTCTATTCCTTCTACTGGGACCTTTATGTGACCAGAAAAAGCTGGATGATAATAAGTATTTTCTGTTTGGTAATGATTTTCTGGTTTAGAAACAACTAGGTAATCCACTAAAATTCCAGGAACTTGAATATCTTTAGGTTTCAGAGATCCAGCTTTTGCAACCGATTCAACTTGTGCAATAACTATTCCACCAGAATTACGTACTGCTTGAGCAATAGGAAGAACTTCCATATGCAAGCCTTCTTTTTCAAGGGTAAGATTTCCTTTTTCATCTGCGACCGTACCTCTTATTAAACCAACTTGAATTGGAAATGATTTATAAAACAACCATTCTTCGTTTTCAATCTCAATGACTTTGACAATATCCTCTTTCGTCGACGGAGACATTTTACCGCCTTCTATACGTGGATCAACAAACGTTCCCATTCCTACCTTAGTAATTACTCCAGGACGTTTTGCTGCAATTTCTCGATATAGTTGCGTAATCACCCCTTGCGGGAGGTTATACGCTTCACATGCATCGTCTTGAATTAGTTTAGCCATACCAGGAGACGCGAGTGCAATACCTCCAATCCATCGTTTTACCAATCCTTTATGACCTAGATGACTCATTCCCTTATCTTTACGATTTCCTACAGCGCTTGCGTGCATTACTGTTAAGTTTTTGGGATGCCCTGTTTGTGTAAATCTTTCTTCGATGGAAATACCTAATTCCTCTGCCCAACAGGATAATCCAAAGCCACTAGCCGCTATCGTATCACCATCTTTAATTAATGATGCAGCTTTTTCAGCGGAAATAACTTTTGCCATATTAAACACCTCTGATTGTGATATAATTCACATTATTTTTCAAAAAATAAAGTTCACTGTTAACATGTGAAATTGTTCACTTAGACTATATCACTTATTTTTAATCCGTCAATACGCAAGATAACAGGCCATTAAATCTATATTTTATGTATCATTTTTGCGACAATAAACCCAAAAATCATCAACCTATCTTTACTAAAGATAACATCAACTATTTACGATTGTTTAAATGGCAATTACGATAGTGTATCTACAAAAAAAACGTGTTGCATCATTGCAATTCATGTAATCGATCTGTTTAATTCCTTTCTTATTTCACACCCATATACTTACATTTGATTAATAATAAAAGGATTCATTTTTATCATTTTGACTAATTTATTATTTTAGTTTTGGAAAATAAATTATAAATTTTTTTGTGCATTTACTATTCGCATTTTTAAGACACGAGGAGAGATATACGTTATAAAACCATTATTTTTTTGAGAAGCGCTATTATATTTGTTAGTATTTATTGTCCAGCAACACAATTCATGTAAACAAATAGGAATGGAAGGAGGATACTGAATAAAAAAGCGTACTGATTTATCGCATTATTACTTTTATAATTTAGCTATTGTTGTCATTAGTCTTGGACAAAATCATAATATTGTAGATCAAAATAGTACCAAAGCTTAAATAGAGAAATTAGAAAAATGGTTACGAATCGCTAAATTACTCTGATCTCTCAAGTTAGTTTTTCTAATCTGTAAGTCTCAAATATTGTTATAAACTCGTAAACGACTATCCGATTTCGCCAGATAGTCGTTTACATGAATATTCGCCCACATGAAATTTTGAAAAAGTATATAATCACAGAGAAGGATGTGCTATAACTTTTGCACTAGTATTCCCTTCTCTTCCAGCAATTCTTGATAAAATGGATCCTGTCCAATACAATACACACGATCACAATAGGTTACAATCTCTTCCATATCATGCGAAGTATAGATGACGATTTTTCCTTGTTTTTTTGCTAGATTATATAGATATGTTCCTATTTCTCTTCTTGATTTTAAGTCAATACCAACCGTTGGCTCATCTAATAAGAGAATAGCTGGATCATGTATCAGGCTAATCGCAATATTAAGTTTGCGTTTCATTCCGCCAGATAGAGATTTTGTTTTTGTTTTCCATTCATCTAACTTCATATCTTGGCACAACTGCCTTAGTTCCTGCTCAGATTTTTTCACCCAAGACAATTGTTCAAAGAAAACCATATTTTCTTTGACTGAAAAATCTTCCCATATGGCAATGTCTTGTGGAATGAATCCAATTTTCTTTCTTATCTCTCGGATATTTTTCTGATAGTTGAGATCCTGATAAGCAATACTGCCTGTTTCTGGCGCAGTTAGAGTAGCTAATAAATGCAGCAAAGTCGACTTACCTGCTCCGTTTTCACCAACGAGACCGACTACTTCTCCTTGTTCTACTTGAAAAGATACATCTTCTAATATTTGTTTCAAACCATAATGTTTAGCTAAACTATCTACCTTAAGCATGTTTTTCCCCCTTCCCCCAATACCATATAAAGAAAACAACCAATAAAATAATGCTCCAAACAGTCAAGCTATCACTTTTTACCAATTGTTGCATAGGACTAAAATAGCTAATCCACGCCCACTTATTTGGTAATCCATCAATTGGAATAATAGCCCCACCAATAACGGCCATGATTAATGTAAGTGGCAATACCGATACATAGTAGTAGAAGCTCGTTTGAAAGCACTGTGCAATTAAAAAAGCGCCTAAACAAATTGTGAATCTGAACACGATAATTGCTAATACCTGATTCCTGTCGATTGTTTGTCCTGTATACAAGGACAATAGACTCATATTTATCAAATCAGATAAAAGTAATAAGCCACCATATAACAAACCGTTACGAACTAGATACCCTTTAAAAGAAATTGGTAGCAAGGATAACCTCACTTTAATAGCAGACTGTTTCTCTTTTATTACCCAATCAAATAGAAAGAAAGTCGTTAAAAATGCAAATACTGACCAAATACCCCATACATTCCAAAGCGATAAAGCCTTGTTTTCTTGATGCTGTTTTGCTTGTTGATTAAACGAAAAATCAGTGTCCAACAATGCTTCTTCTTGTTTAATTTGATTACTTGTTGCTACAATTTCATTCCATGTCCAAGTTGGCTTTGTATTATAATGGGTTGCCATAGCATCAAGGGTATACGCGGCCCGGGAAGCACCAGCATCTTGCTGTACATAAGACGCAATAGCTTCTTTTACTGGCGTATATGCAATCGACATATCCGAAACATAAGCAGTAATTACTTTCTTTCGGTCATTTGTTTTAATCTTGTCCATATATCCTTGCTCAATCACAAACACACTGTCTAGTTCATGCTGTTCGAGTTCCGTTAAAGCTTGTTCTCTTTCCATTTGATGTACACGAATAAGTTCTGTATCATAAATGGCTTGTACCAGATCATTAGCCATTGTGGTATCGTCTTCCACAACTAGCCCAATTGGAATAACTGTTTCCTCTTGCCATTGGTTTGCGATCGTAACAACCATCAAAGTAGCGATAATCGGTAGCAATAACCAAATAATGAGACTTAACCATTGCTTTCGCCAATGCAACCATCTTGTGCTAAAAATCTGTTTCATCCCTTTGCACGCTCCTTCCACAAGGAACAACCAGTGAAAATGCCTAGACCAGCAAGCATTAGTAATAGTAGCGGCATGACATCAATAAATAACCTTCCCTTTAGGACAAGTTCTGTTAACCAATGAAAGGCTTCAGTGGAAAACACAATCGGAAGCATTGCCTTTATCTGTTCCGGAAAGTAAAGCGTGGGAATAAGCGCACCACTTAACAATAGCACAATACTTGTAACACTAATTTGGACTAGTAACGATACTTTTTTTGAAGTGAAAATAAGTTCAATCACTGCTAAAACAAGTAACAACAGTAGGCTATATAAACTGATTACTATTCCAGCCCGCAGATAATCACTAAAGTAAAATTCAATCTTTAATAGATTTATAAATGCAAATAAACTAATCAACCCAAGGACCAAACCATAAATGAAAACAAGTAGCATGCGCGATACCATTTGTTGAAATCTAGTAACGCCATATAACCGCATACGATTTTGGATGGCTACCCCATCTTCTTTTCCAATTAAAATATAAATAGACAGCATCCAAATCGTAATCAAAATAAACCAACCCGCAATTGAATAATACTGCACCGGTGAAGTGGTTGTCAGATTACTTATTTGCTCTTCTTGAATGATATTATCTTTAGAAAGGGTAAACAGCATAAACTGATTAAATTGGTTTAAAAGAATTTCCTGCCGTTCCGCTTCTTCCATTGGCAAAGATTTCGCGTATTGATTAATGGTTAAGATATTTGCTTGAGCTGAAGCTATGTAGCGCGTCATACTATTGAGTAGTTCCTTAATAATGTAACTTTTTACAGGTTGTTTTTGATTGCCCATAATCGGGATCTTTACGGGATCCCCTTGGTACAAATCAGTGGTGAAATTTTCAGGAAAGGTAACATAAGCACTTAATGTGCCCATATCCAATGCAGATTGTGCTTCTTCTGCTGTGTATTTTTTTATATGTATGTACGATCCTAGTAAAGATGCTTCATCAATCAGATCAACGAGCATCGTCGTTTCTTCTGATTCATCTAAGTCGACTAATCCAACTTCAATCGATTGTTGTTCATCCGGTAGAAGTAAAGATACGAGTATAAAAAAAATTAATCCAATAATAAGGATTGGAAATACCAAAAGAAGAGGAAGAGACTTCCACTTCTTTTGGATTTGTTTTTGATATTGTTTTAGAAAAAATACAATTCGGCTTAAATTAGCCATGTGAACCACTTCCAATCATTAAAAGCCGCCCATGTAAAATTTCATCATCCATTGCTGGAATTGTGGTGTAGCCTCTTGCATGAAATAGTTTTGCAGTTCTGTTTCACTCATAGATCCTAAATTAAGTATTTCTTTTGAACCTGCATCAAAATCGACGCTTTTAACTAATTTTGCTTCATTATTTAATTGCAATTCGAACATATCTTTGGTTATTCCTTCTGCTGAAACAGAGAAGTTATGCTGCGCATTCATTTGCTCTTTTTCATAAGTAGAATCACCAGTCCAGTTTAATCGAAAATTCTGCATACCGTCATTCATGCCAAACTGACGATCGAATTCTCTTGTACCATCATTCATTTGCTCTGTACCTGTATAGGAAAGTTCCATATCCCCAGCTGAGACAGTAATTTTGTCATCTGCTTGCTGATCTTTCCAAGAAAGGTCACCTTTAATCGCTAAGCTTTTCGCTTCTACACCATCATCAAAACCAAGTTGATAATTGAATGTTTGATTTTTATCTTCTAATTGTTGTGTACCAGTAACAGTGAAAGCCACTAGTTCTTCATCGGCCGGTGCCATTTCAATTGACATATCACGTTTAACAATTAAGTTATCTTTTGTCCATAACGTTGAAGTCAACCCGTTAGGAATTTGGAAATCACTCAAACCATCTTTCATTTCAGTAAGTGCTGTATCAAAATCTGTAAGCAATTGATCAACCTCAGAAGCATTATATGCGAACTGTTCTAAAGATGCTTGCTCTTCGATATATTCTTTTAACACGTCATCGTTTTGTGCTGTCGTGATGACTTTTTCAATAATTCCTTTTAATTGTTTTTCAGATAAATGCATCGTTAACTTTGTTGCTTTAACTGATGCACCATTCACTTCAACGGTTTCCTCTTCAGAAGTAAACGCACTTTTTGGTAATTCATCATAAATCATCTGTAGATAAGCTTCTCTAAAATGTTCGATATCCTCATCACTCATCACATTTTGATTAAAAAATTGATCAAATTCAATATCTTCTAATCCAGTTGTAGCGCTTGGGTCTAATGTAGTTAGAAGATTTCCTAATTCATCTTCCTTCACTTGCAATACTTTTTCAAGGAATGGTAATGACAACATCATCTCATCTTCAGATAAGTAAAACTTGATATCTTCTAATGATATACCTGCTGCACTCGCTTTCGCATCAACCATCATTTTTTTATTTTCTGGATCATAACTATTTACTAAAGTAACAGAAGCATTATTAATGATCTGTTGGAAGCCTGTCGAATCAAAACCAGATGGATCATTGTAATTTGCTGATAGTTCTACTGTTGTTTCACTTGGTTTTTCTTTTGTTTGCTCCATCCAATCAAGTTCGTCACCGTAACGTTCCTCAACTTCATCTTTCATAAAATTTAATGAGTTCATTTCAGCACTAAAATATGCTTGTTTGTCATTTTTTGTTAATAACATTGCCGCTGATACTCCAGCAGCAATTACAATTACTGCCACAGCCGCAATAATCCAGATAACCTTTTTTGAGATTTTTTTCTTTTCATTCTCCATTTTAAATCTTTTCCCCCTTTTTTTGATTCAACCTTACCTTTTATTGCTTATTCATTTTTTCTATAAATTAACTCACAATTCGTTAATTCGACATAAAAGGTGAATCTTAGACCTTTTATTTATACTATTGATTATATTTTGCGTCAAATGGATTTCGAGATAATATGGGATTTTTAGTATCTTTATTGTCAGAAACTAGGATTATTGTTCTAAGGAAAATGTTGGACTACTAATTTTTAGTTATTACGGGTAACGGATCTTTTCGTTTAAACATAAGCTGTTTCTTTATTTTGTGTTATTTTTTGGATTTTAATTACTGCCCTATAGTTCCATATTCTTATTTTTATAAATTTTTTTAAAACATGGACTACTATCCAAAAAAAAACGATTGACTTCTGGACAGCGGATGGGTATGATACGGTTATATCGACAATTTCATATTCCTAAAGGGGAGTAGCTTTAACAGTAAAGTCGTCATTGCAGAGTTATCATACTCTCGGCTTTTCTGGCGATAACACATTGTTAGCAAGACCTTTATCGATTAATTGGTAAAGGGAGAACTGCCTAATAAATTCAAAACCTTTGCCATTACGGTAAAGGTTTTTTTATGTTTTAAAATGATCTTTCTTACTCTATTCTATGAGATTACCTCGTTTAGATCTCGATTAAAGGAGGAAAACTACTTAATACGGTTTAATTATAATTTTTTTTAATAAAATTACTTATTTTGTTGATGACAACGAGTATTGGAGGAATTTTAATGACCTATATTTTATTAATTATTGGATTCGTTTTACTTATTAAAGGTGCCGACTTTTTTGTTGATGGAGCTTCTAAAATTGCAACTTCATTACGCGTATCACCGCTTTTAATAGGACTAACAATTGTGGCTTTCGGGACCAGTGCCCCAGAAGCAACAGTCAGTATTGTTGCTGCGTTGGAAGGAAGTGCTGGTGTAACTATTGGAAATATTGTCGGGAGTAACATATTCAACATTACATTAGTGGTTGGAATTGGTGCACTCATCTTACCGTTGAAAGTAGAAAGTGAGACCATTCGAAAAGAAATTCCTTTCACGCTATTAGCAGGGGTTGCCATGCTTATCCTGTTGAGTGATATAACCTTACAGGGATCAGCTAGTAACGTCATTACTCGAAGCGACGGGATTATTTTATTATTATTTTTTGCTATCTTTTTATATTATATATTCGAAGTTGCCCGGAATAGTCGTAATCAGTTAGAAACTGTACCACAAGACAAATCCTCTTGGGGGAAAAATATATTTTATACCATTGTCGGACTGGCTGCCATTGTCTTTGGTGGCGAACTAGTGGTTAGTAATGCTTCTAAAATAGCTATCTCATTTGGTATGAGTGAAACGTTGGTTGGTTTAACCATTGTTGCGGTCGGTACATCATTACCTGAACTGATTACTTCTATTACAGCTGCAATAAAAAAAGAAACAGATATTGCCTTAGGAAACATTGTAGGAAGTAATATTTTTAATTTATTTTTTGTGTTAGGGTTAACCTCGGTTATTTCCCCGCTGGCAGTTGAAAATAAAATATTTGTTGATGTCATCGTAATGAATATTTTAACGATTATATTACTAGTATTTTCGAGAACCAACTTTAAAATTGGACGATTAGAAGGAACTTTACTGACTGTGTCATACATTTTTTATATGGTGTTTATTATTTTGAGGAATTAACAAAAATCCTAATCCACGCTGCTAAAGTATTGGCTCGGATTAGGATTTTTCTATAGTAATAGACGTTTGCTAGCTTTGATTGTATAATATAGTAAATTCGAATATGAAAGGAGACATTAATGAAAACAAGAAATAAAACAAAGGAATTAATTATCTACGACTATCTAGTAAATCGTAAGCCATTATCTTCTGAAGAGACAACGAAATACGAAAGCTTAACAAAAGGGTACACTGGTGAAATAGCATTTGACAAACAAATAGAGCAACTAAAACAAAATCATCTTATCCTACGTGATCTGTGGTTATTCCATAACAAAAAAGCGTTTCAAATGGATACCGCCATTATCATGGATCATATATTTCATGTTTATGAAGTTAAGAATTATGTTGGTGAATACTATTATGAAAATGACAAGCTATACACACTTTCTGGAAAACAAATTGACGACCCATTATTACAATTAAAACGAACTGAATCATTGCTTCTCAATTACTTCGCCAATTAGGTTATCACATCCCCGTCTGTACACATCTCGTTTTTATCAATCCTGAATGCACCATTTTTCAAGCACCGAGAAACAAAGGGATTATCTTACCCACACAACTCAATCAATACTTTCATTCCTTTCAATCTACTAAATCATTAGATTCCACCCAATATCATTTAGCGGAAAAATTGAAGTCTATTCGTTTACAACAATCACCCTATGCGCAAACACCTGAATATCAGTACGATAAATTAAAGAAAGGAACCCCTTGCCCACAATGCGGAAATTTTTACACAAACGTGAAAGGAAAAATGTGCATCTGTGATACATGTGGTACACGCGAATCCGTAACCATAGCTATTTTACACAATGTAAAAGAATTTATGATCCTTTTTCCAAATCAGCGAATCACAACCGCTAAAATAATAGAATGGTGCTGTCTTCCTGTTGCTAAACATCGCTTTAAATACTGCCTACAAAAATACCTTTATACTAATGGAAAAAATAAAGGAGCTTACTACCTATCATTCAAAGATAATTACAATAATTAGAACAGATGACTTGTTTAATGCAGAAATCTCTTATGTGGTTACTTGAGATTTCTGCATTATATTTTTTTATTAAGAAAAGCTCAGATGACACTGCCTACGTTTTATGCTATATACCTTTTTATGGAACAAATCTCTTAGCTCGCTGCCTACGGTTTGTACTATATATCCTTTTATGGCATAAATCTCTTAGCTCGCTGTCTACGGTTTGTACTATATACCCTTTTATGGCATAAATCTCTTAGCTCGCTGTCTACGGTTTGCGCTATAAACCCTTTTATAGCATAAATCTCTTAGCTCGCTGTCTACGGTTTTTGCTATATATCCTTTTATAGCATAAATCTCTTAGGTTGCTGCATACGGTTTGTGCTATATATCCTTTTATGGCATAAATCTCTTAGCTCACTGTCTACGGTTTGTGCTATATATCCTTTTATGACATAAATCTCTTATCACGTTGCCTACGGTTTGTGCTATATATCCTTTTATGGCACAAATCTGTTAGCTCGCTGTTTACGGTTTTTGCTATATATCCTTTTATGACATAAATCTCTTAGCTCGCTGTCTACGGTTTTTGCTATATACCTTTTTATGGAACAAATCTGTTAGCTCGCTGCAAGCGGTTTGTGCTATATACCTTTTTATGGAACAAAACTGTTAGCTCGCTGCTAGCGGTTTGTGCTATATACCTTTTTATGGAACAAATCTGTTAGCTCGCTGCTAGCGGTTTTTGCTATATACCTTTTTATGGAACAAAACTGTTAGCTCGCTGCTAGCGGTTTGTGCTATATACCTTTTTATGGAACAAATCTGTTAGCTCGCTGCTAGCGGTTTTTGCTATATATCCTTTTATGACATAAATCTCTTATCACGTTGCCTACGGTTTGTGCTATATACCTTTTATGGCAAAAAACTATAGTAAATTTTAGAACTCATCAAGAAGAAAAGCTCCAATGATAAAAAATGATAGGAAGAAAAGCAATATTAAAGCTACACCAAAATATTTCAATAGACTCGTTTCTCGTTTGATTAATGCTATTATCATTGTGATGAAGGAAAGTAGAATGAGTATGCCACTGCTTTGTATTAATACGTTATAACTTGCGTTTGAATTAGTATTTTCTATCAAAATCATATACAGTGAAAAAAGAAGAAGTGCACAAAAGCTAATGATAAAAGTAATTTTAGAAAATATATTTTTCATGAAATCGTCCTTTCCATTTTATAGCAATATTAAATCATTAAATGTTTGATTTCAATAACAAAATGGAACAGCGTAATTCTATAATTATTCAAGTTTTAATCATCAAAAGTTACGAACCTATTAAAAATCCGAACAATTCAATAATTGTTCGGATTCCAGAAGATATTTTGTCGTTTAAATCACTCGCTGCGCCCAAAGAAATCGATTGTAGCTCCATGATCCCCAAATAGATAAGATTACTACGTCTTTCTTGGAATTTAAGTTTGAGATCCAATATCCATCTCCAATGTAGATGCCAACATGTGACACCTTGCCGTTATCACCAAAGAACATGAGATCACCTTTTTTCAATGCTACATTTCCATTTTTATCGTAAAAAGGAACGGGTGTACCAACCCACGAAGCTTGTTGCCAACTGACTCTTGGTAGCCAAATACCAAATTTTTCATAAATGTGTTTTGTCCAACTGGAACAATCTGCTACACGAGGACTTCTGGAATAATCTGCTCCTAATTGATAGGTTGTTACTTCCTCTAAACTAACAGCATAATCAATAATATCTTGTGCTAAATGATTACTCGTCCTAACATTGATTCGTTGACCGACATCAATCTTACTTGGATTAGCAATTTGTGGGTTTAGGCTTATTAAATCCCGATAATTCATTTGATGTTTTTGCGCTATTTTCCACATGGAGTCACCTGGCTTCACGTAGTATTCCGCTCCTACCATTTGCGGACTTAGCAATAACATAAAAACCGCTAGAATCATACAAACAATTTTTTTCATGATTTATTTTACCTCACTTTTATTATTCTTCACTAGCATTATTTAGATTAGTATTAGATATATAAGATTAAATATGTACCTTTGCTGATATACATAATGAAACTTTTCACATTTTTAATTCGTATAAAAAAACAGAGGAGCGTGAACTATAATGAAAAAAATCACCCTACTATTTGCTTTCATTTTTTCTATGTTTATTTTACCGATACAAGTTCTTGCTGTTGATTTTTCAATTGATAAAACAACAATTCATAGTTATTTACAAGAAAATGGAGATGTAAAGGTAACGGAACAATATACATATACATTCGACGGAGACTTTAATGGTATTACCCGGACGTTAATCCCAAAAGAAAACACTCAAATTACCAACTTTCAAGCTTTTGAAAGTAATCAAGCACTAAACGTAGAACAAGATGACAATCTTTATAAAATACATCGCAAGGGTTCAGACCAGAAAATTACGATTGATTTATCGTATACGATTAAAAACGGTGTTGAGGTGTATACCGATATGGCAGAGTTTTACTGGCCATTTTTTGATAGTAGTAATGAGGCAACTTATCATAGCATGGATATTTACATTCACCCACCTAAGCCAACTGAGCAAGTGCTAACCTTAGGTTACGATCAAGCGTATAAAACAAATACATCAGATCCAGATAGTGTCGTCCATTTTGCTATGGGTGAAGTCGAAAGTGGTACAAATGGAGATATTCGAGTGGCTTATGATGCAGTTTTATTCCCAAGTGTAACTGAAATAAATAATACAACCATACGTGATGATATTTTAGCTGATCAAACAAAACTAGAGGAACAGGCTCACGCCTATGAAAATAGACGAGCATTATTAAAAACCATAGCACCTTATGTGATTGCTGTATTTTTTATTTTCCTATCCGTGTTATTATTCAAAGCGTGGAGCAAAAGAAAACAAACGCAATGGGAAGCGCAACGCAGGTCGGCACTATCGCAAAGCTTAGCAAGTAATGAAATGAGTCTACCAGCAAATATCTATTACATGCATCCATCATCTCCAGGTGGAGAACTGATTTCCGCCTCCTTGCTAGATCTTGTGAGAAAAGGATATGTAGAACAAGCCGGGGAAAATGAATTCATTGTTGTAAATAAATCGACAGAACATCAGCATGAGCAATTACTAATCAATTGGTTATTTTATGAAATCGGTGAAAATGGTCACTTTACGTTGAAAGATATTGAAAGCTATATAGGGAATAAAGAGAACCATAGCGTATATCGTGAAGATTTTGATACTTGGTTTAAGGCTGTTCGAGCTGAAGTAAACAAAAAGCATTTAAGCGAAACGAAAAAAGGATTGCGTTGGACGGTAGGGGTAAGCAGTATCTTACTTATACCCTTCACAATCTCACTTGGAGTCCATTCCCTTTTCATGTGGATGTCTACTTCTATCATTCTAAACTTAGCACTACTTCTATTCGCTATTCTTTATCAACCCAAAACGGTTCAAGGGTTAAGAATAAAACAACAATGGCAAACATTTAGTAGTTCATACGACACAATCAGCTGGAAAGAGTGGAACAACTGGCTGAACGATGAACAAATGCAAGCCTTTATCTACTCGGTTGGTACCGGTAATAAACAATTGAAAAACAAAAGTGAAAGTCTTTTCAAAGGGCTATCCAGTTCAATGATGAATTATTCGGGTATACAGACGAATGAGGTACTGGTATTTATCTTGCTTTCGAATATGATGACAGAGGAATTTAACGAAGCAAACACAACTGTCTACGCGCATTCTACCGGTGGTGTTTCTGGCGGTGGATCAGGAGTTGGCGGTGGTGGTGGCGGTTCTGGGGCATTTTAATTACTAACTATCAAAAAGGTTTCGATCACAACTTGCTGATCGAAACCTTTTTGTAGTATTAAGTATGTTATTTTCATTAAGCCTCAACATCATAGCCTTGATCTTCTACAGCCTCTTTCATTGCTTCAAATGATACTCTTGCATCATCATAAGCAACATCTACTGTACCTGCATCTAAATTAACGTCGGCTGAAGTTACGCCCTCAAGATTGTTCAATGCGCCTTCTACAGCCGTTTTGCAATGACCACAAGACATACCTTGTACATTTAGTGTTTTTTCCATGATTTTTTCACCCCCTTTAAATAGTTGTGTTTATAATTTAGTGCGTTTTAAACGCAGTGAGTTAGAAACAACGCTCACAGAGCTTAATGCCATGGCTGCACCTGCGACCCATGGTGCCAGCAACCCTAAAGCTGCAACTGGAATTCCTGCCGTATTGTATCCAAAAGCCCAGAAAAGATTTTGACGAATATTTCTAATGGTTGCATGACTAATCGCAATTGCTTTTGGTAACAGTAATAATTCCCCGCCAAGAATCGTAACGTCTGCTGTTTCGATTGCAACATCTGTTCCAGTGCCAATGGCAATCCCAATGTCTGCGATAGCTAATGCTGGAGCATCATTGACTCCATCGCCGACCATTGCTACTTTCTTACCTTGCAGTTGAATCTCTTTGACCCGATCTGCTTTTTCTTCTGGTAACACTTGCGCAATCACTTGATCTATGCCAACTTGCTTGGCAATTGCTTGGGCAGTACGATCGTTGTCACCAGTTAGCATAATTACTGCTAAGCCTTGTGCTTGTAATTGCTGAATAGCTTGTGGAGCTGTCTCTTTAATCGTATCAGCCACAGCAACAATCCCTCGAAATACGCCATCAATAGCGATCAACATTGCTGTTTTACCTTCGATTTCATACGCCGCCAGTTGGTGTTCTGCTTCACCAACTTCGATATTACGCTCATTCATTAACTTTCGATTTCCTACAAAAATTTCCTTGCCATTAATCGTGGTCTCAATACCATGGCCAGGAATCGCATCAAATGCTTCTACTTCAAGAAAATTAACACCCTGCTCTGTTGCGTATGCTACAATTGCCTCTGCTAGTGGGTGCTCCGAACCTTTTTCGGCACTGGCAAGTAATTGTAACGCTTCTTGATCACCAGTAAAGTCGGTTACTTCCGGTTTCCCTTTGGTAATCGTACCTGTTTTATCAAGTACAATCGCTTCAAGTTGGTGCGTTTTTTCTAAATGCTCGCCACCTTTAAACAAGATGCCATTGGCTGCAGCTTTCCCGGTTCCAACCATAATGGAAGTTGGTGTGGCAAGCCCCAACGCACAAGGACAGGCAATTACTAAAACGGCGATCGATGCTACTAAAGCCGTTTCAAACTGGCCAGGTTGAACAAGCGTAATCCAAGTGATAAACGTTAAAACCGCGATCCCTACCACGATTGGCACAAAGTAACCTGAAATCACATCAGCCAACCGTTGGATCGGCGCTTTAGAGCCTTGCGCATCTTCTACAATTTTCACGATTGATGCTAAGGCAGTATCTTTCCCTACTTTGGTTGCTTCCATTTCAATGGAACCATTCTTATTAATGGTAGAACCGATTAACGTTGCATCTACTTCTTTTTCAACCGGAATCGATTCACCGGTAATCATTGATTCGTCTACCGACGTTCTTCCTTTCATCACTTTACCGTCTACCGGTATTTTTTCACCTGGTTTCACAATGAGGTGATCGCCAACGACAACATCTTCAACAGGGATCATGCTTTCGTCACCATTTCGGATAACACGTGCTTCTTTTGCTTGTAAATTTAATAAGGATGAAAGTGCATTCGTTGTTTGATTTTTCGCGCGTGCTTCTAAATATTTACCAAATAATATTAACGTAATTAAGACTGCACTCGTTTCAAAATATAAATGCGGGTCATATGAAGGATTACCTATTGTTTTGACAGCTTCATATAAACTGTAAAAATAAGCAGCACTTGTTCCTAAAGCCACGAGTACATCCATATTTGCACCACCATTACGGAGGTTTTTATACGCTCCTACATAAAATTGCCAACCAATGATAAATTGAACGGGTGTTGCCAATGCAAATTGGAACCATGGATTCATCAAAATAACTGGCATCGGTAATTGAAATAAATGGACAAACATCGTTAATAATAATGGTGCTGCTAATACAGCAGAAACAAGCAATTTCATTTTTTTGTTTCGCATTTCTTTCGCTTTATGCGTTTGTTTTTCTGTTGGTTCGACTTTTAATTTAGCATCATAGCCAATATCTTGAATCTTATCAATTAATCCTTTGGTATCAATGAGTTCTGGATTATATTCGACCGAGGCTGCTTCTGTTGTTAAATTAACGTTAGCTATTTTCACTCCAGCCTGTTTATTTAATACTTTTTCAATACGTGTGGAACAAGCAGCACAGGTCATGCCGAAGACATCTAACTCAGTTTTCTCCGTTAAAACGCCGTAACCAATGTTGACAATTTTTTTGGTAATACTCTCCACGGAAGCTTGGCTAGCATCATAATCAATCGTCGCTTTTTCAGTGGTTAAATTGACATGCGCTTCGACACCATCCATTTTATTTAATACCTTCTCTATCCGGCTCGAGCAGGCAGCACAAGTCATTCCTATAATACTAAGGGTCATATGGTTTCTCTCCGTCATGATCGTTCCTCCTTACTTAGAAAATTGTTTCAGTACGTTCATTAACTCTTCAATGGTTTCTTGGCCTTCACCTTTTTGAATGGCATCACTCACACAGTGTTTCATATGACGTTCTGTGACCGAGAAGCCAACATTTTTAAGCGCGGCCTGAATTGCACTGATTTGAACCAATATATCCATGCAGTAACGATCATCTTCAACCATTTTTTGAATGCCTCGCACTTGACCCTCTATCCTTTTTAAACGATTAATCACTTTATCTTTTTCTTCTTGTGTTCTAGGAGTACTTGGGTGATCATGTAAAAATTCATCCATGTCTATCACTTCCTTTTCTTTATAATTTTACTATACCCCCGTATAGTATATATGTCAATGAAATACCCTTGAATTAAAGTCAGTTTTATTTTTAGTCTGGATTATTACAAAAATGACATACACGACAAAGATAGTGGAAAAACAGCCATCAAAAAAACTAGATACCCTATCTTTCAAAGTATCCAGCTTTTATTAATTATATTCTATTATTGGTTTAAATAGCTCCACGCATACTGTGCATACAATTCAGCACCTGTCGAAAGCGCATCTTCGTCAATATTAAAACGACCATGATGATGTGGCCATCTTGTGTCTTTGTCCGGATTACCACTGCCAACTACTGCAAAACTACCTGGCACTTCACTAAGATAAAAACTAAAGTCTTCGGCTCCCATCGTTGGTTTTTCTTCATACAATACATCTTCCCCAAATGCTTGGGCAGCGACCTGTTGTACCAGTTTCGCAGTTTTTTCTTCGTTAATAACCGCTTTCGTACCATGAATGTAATCTACTGTTGCAGTTGCTCCGTACAATGCAGCGGTTTGTTCTGCATAATGTTTCAACTGTTGTTCAATAAAATCACGTGTCTCTGGATCAAAACAACGAACAGTTCCTTCCAGAACAGCATTTTCAGCAATAACATTAAAGCGTGTACCAACAGTCATTTTCCCAATGGTCAACACACCGGCAAGTTGTGGGTCGATCATTCTGGAAATCACAGGTTGGACGTTCATGACAAATGCAGAAGCTACAACGGAAGCATCAATGGAGGTATGTGGCATTGCTCCATGACCACCTTTTCCTTTAAACGTAACAGTAAATAGATCTGCTGCTGCAAATGTAGGTCCAGGTAAACAACTAACCTTTCCTGTTTCCATTTGTGACCAGATATGAATGCCAAATATATTATCTACACCTTGAACTGCTCCTTGTTGAACAAATGCTTTTGCGCCTTGTGCCACTTCTTCAGCCGGTTGAAATAGCAAGCGAACAGTGCCAGTCAAATCATCTTTTACTTTATTTAATGCTTTTGCTGCTATCATTAGCATCGATGTGTGTGCATCATGACCGCAAGCATGCATTTTTCCATCTTCTTGTGAAACATACGACAAACCTTTGTTTAACTCTTCTACAGAAAGAGCATCCATATCTCCACGAAGGGCAACGGTTTTTCCGGGTTTTCCTCCCTTAATTTCTGCGATCACACCAGTCGGTTCTGTTCGCCGATACGTAATGCCCAGTTGATCAAGATAGTTACAAACAAATTCGGTTGTATGCACTTCCTCCCAAGATAGCTCAGGTTCAGCATGAAGCTTTCGACGTAAGGTAATGAGTTCTTCGTTCGATGCCTGGATAACTTCCTTTATTTTTTGATTGAGCATGGATTATTTCGCCTCCGTTAATTGTTTAGCTGTTTCATAAAAAATTTCTACTGCATTTGCAATATGTGCTACATCTGACCACTCTTCTGGGCAATGACTTAAACCTGCCTTACTCGGGATAAATAACATACCTACATCGGTAACATCTGAAAAAACCATCGCATCATGACCTGCCCCACTATTAATCGAGCAAAATGTGATACCACAATTCTCACTTTGCTTTTTTAACTGGTTTCGAATTGTTTCACTAAGGGCTTTTGGCTGAATATATAATTTCTCTTCCACATCGATTTCTATTCCATTCCCTTGATGAGAATCTACGCATTGTAGCATTTGATTAATCACATGTCGCACATTTTCTTCTTCTCCCGAGCGAATATCTACGGTGAAAATGACTTTATCTGGAATAACATTTGAACCGTTTGGAAAAACATTTAACTGACCAGTTGTTAAAACAGTTCCATTTCCTTCTTTGATGGCAAAGTCAGGTAAGGTACTAACAATTTTAGCAGCGGTAATTAAAGCATCTGATCGTTTATCCATTGGCGTTGTTCCTGCATGACCAGCTTGACCTTTCACCGTTATTTCATATTGCGTAAGACCAACAATCGATTCGACGACACCAATTGGAATATTCTTTTCTTCCAAAATTGGTCCTTGCTCAATATGCAACTCTAAAAAAGCCTTCATTGTTTTGGGATCTCTCATTTTAGGAAGTGAGGGATCCAATCCGATGTCTTGCATTGCTTCTTTGGGGGAAATACCATCTTTATCTTGTAGCTGATAAAAGTCTCCCTCCCTTAATAATCCAGTGATTCCTCGCGATCCCATTAAACCACCCCCAAATCGGGAACCTTCTTCTTCTACTAATGCAACGATTTCCAATGGATAGGTTGGCTTGATGTTATGTTGCTGAAACAAATTGGCAACCTCAAGCGCAGCAACTACCCCTGCCGGCCCATCATAAGCACCACCATTTGGTACCGAATCAAAGTGTGATCCAATCAGGACACTAGGTGCATCTGGATTACTACCCTCCAATTTACCAAAAATATTACCAAAACCATCTTCTTTGACAGTAAGTCCCGCTGCTTGCATTTGTTCTTTTAGATAATTTCTTGTTTGTAAATCTTCTTTACTATAGGTGAGACGAGTTGTCCCGTTACCAGGTGTAGCAGTATAGGTTGCTATCATTTCAATATGTTGTTCAATTCTATTTTTAAGTTGGCTCATTCTTTATTCTCCTTTTTATAAGAACCCGACAAAGATGCCTGCTAAAATAACCGACACAATGGTAACGGTGATAAAACCGCCTACTAACATTGGCGGCAACATATGACTAGTTAAAACCGCTTTTTCCTCTTCATCATCAGTTAGTGACTTGATTACTTCATTTGTAATAATATAATCTGCCGGGAATCCGTATAACGCAGTTAAAGAAACAGCGAACGCTAAATGTTTACTAACTTTCAGGACTTTTCCTGCAATAAAAGAAAAGATATACATACCAATAATAGCAAGCACAATGCTACCCACCAACGGGAATAATAATTCCAGTAACATCGATGGTGTTGCTCGATTTAAGCCATCAAGTACAAATAGCATTAACGCTAAAATCGCAAGACCAAAGCCGTTTGCTTTTTGCAATACTTGCTTCTCAAGAAAACCAATACTAGTAGCAATGACACCAAATAATAGACAAAGTACAAATGGACTTATTTCTACAAGCGGTGCCAGTACTGTGGATACAAGATAGGCTAGATATGCCACAAAAGCGAGTTTAAAGAATTTAAAGAAATCCGTATTATATTTTTCAGGTAGCTTCCATTTCGACTGATTGGTTTTTGCTTCAGTCTTTTCAACTGTGCTATTCGCTTGCTTTGCTTGTAATTCTCCTTTTTGATAAAGTTTCAATAATCGTTGCCCTTCTTTTTTCAAAACAATTGAGGTAATCGGATAGCCAGCAAATCCTTGGATTACATAAATGACGATTCCCAATACAGCTAGTGATGATAATCCTGCTGCATTAGCAGCATCAGACATAAGTAAAGAAGACACAAGTCCTCCCACCAATGGTGGTGTAGCAACTACCATGGTTTTAAAACCAAATAAAAGTACACCAATTGACATTAATACCGTTACAACACCAACAATACCTGATAATGCTATAACGATGGTTTTCCACTGCGCTTTTAATTCTTTAAGTGATAGCAATGTACCCATGTTGGTAATCAACAAGTACATTAGCATCGTAGCAGTAGCAGATGGAATTCCCGCTAACGCCACAATATCCTGTGGAAAGAACGTCCAATATCCTAATAAAAATAAAACTGCACAAACAAAAATGGATGGTATCCATGCTTTGGTTCGAACAGCAACTGCATCTCCAATAAATAAAATAAGTGTAAGTAGTGCTAAAGCTAACATTTGCGACATATGCATCCCTCTTCTTTCTTTTGTTGTCTGTTGTTAAAATAAAAGAATATTTCAAATATAAAACATGTAAGCATAATAATACACATGTCGAATCAAGTCAATTGTTTTGTCTGAAAATTATGTTTGTTCTGTATTTTTTGTTCAATGTAAAATGACCTATATATCATAAATAATACTAATAGGTAATAGATAGGCTTGTTTACTTGATTTTTAACTAAAAAAAGAACCTGTGGAGTATTTCCGCAGGTTTCTTTAATAAGATTAGAATATCGCTCTTTTCAATTGTTTCATATAAAAATAACGAACAACCAAAAAGTAGATGATTTGAATGCAGGCAAAACTTCCTAAAACGTAGAAAGATTCTTTCAAAAGATTGTGGTTAAATAAATGAGACAAAGCTGTGAGTGCTACACCCCCATGGATGATGGCCACGACAATTGGCGCAAAAAATAATAAACTAATTTGACGATTAACTACTTTTTTTAATTCAAATTCTTTCAATCCAATTTTAGCAATGGAACGAAACTTCTGTTTTTCACCATTCATATCAGTAAACAATCGAAAATACAAAAAGCTACCTGCTGCAACAAAAAAGACAATTCCAATAAATAAACCAATGAATAAAATCGGACCATAAAACTTGTTAATCTCATACAGTTGATAATCTGGAACAAAAACTTTAGTAGGCACTTCTGTGTTTAACTTTTCTCCGACTGTTATTAATTGATTTTCCTGTCCCGCTTTAGCTTGCCATACTACATTTATATATGTGTTTTCTGGTTTGCCTAGCTGATCATAGCTATCATCATTTACTACATAATAACCATTTAATTCAGATATAGCCTCTGATTCAATTACTTTCTTTGGAGTAATCATGTCTCCATTGGTCAACTTAATGGTTGCTTCCATTAATTTTTCACCAGCATTTGTTTCTTGTCCTAATACTGCTGCATTTGCCTCAACTACAATAGCTTCATTTTCTGCAGGTGAAACTGTATTCTCGCCAATTAATCGCGCGATGTTATTGAACTCTGAAGCTCTTACAATTAAAACTTTTTCTTCCTCTTTTACCGGTTGAAAGTAGCTTAATCGAATGGATTCCATTTCGGTAGTTACATTTTCTTTAACTAAAGTGGCATTGATCCGCCTCATATCATCTTCTATTATTTCTTGACTGTCCTCTTTATTAGGAACATATTCAATTGAATACGGGTTAGCATCTGTTATATCTTTCATGAGTATTGATTGGAAACCATACAATGACCCAATTGCACTGAAAGCAACCGTTGAAATCATGGCCACCATAAAAAAAGTTCGTGCATTATCCTTTAGTCGAAAAGATAAATCAGATAATAGTAGCATATTGGTTTTTTTCCAAAAAATTGCTTTATTTCTTTTTACGCTTCTTATAAGAAACACACTAAGTTGCGTGAATAGCAAATACGTTCCAATTGTAACAACGATAATGACAGGAATCATAGCACTAACAACGACAATTCCTTTTACAATGAGTGCCGCTACATAACCACTAATCAGCAAAAGTGCCGCAACTATTGATAATAGAACAGAAGCTTTTGGCTCGTTCTTAGGCTGTTGATCTCCTTTTATCAAATCAACCAATTTATTTGTCCGCAGGAAAAATGAGACAAAGAACGAAATAAATAAAAACAAAAGAAGAAAACTAATTAGTGTAATCACGATTGCCTTTATTGGAAAATAAAAATCAAGCGATTCATCAATAATTAAAATGTTTTCTGCAATAAGTAGGATTGCTTTCGAGAATAACAATCCGAGTAAAATTCCACCTACTGTCGCAAAAAAACCAATTAAGATATTTTCTAAAAATACTATCAAGCGAACTTGCTTAGTTGAAGCACCAAGTGTCATTAATAAACCGAATTCTTTTTTTCGCGATTGTAAAAAAGCACTCATCGAATATAAAATAAAAAAGAACGAAAATACATAGATAATGCCGCCTGCTACTGTCATACCTAATAGCACGTTTTGATTAAGTGAGCCCTCTCCAAACGTCGGATGAAAAGCAAAATTACCGAAAGTAAAAAACACCATTACGGTAAACATACTGCTTAAAAAATAAGCAATATAGGTCCTTTTGTTACGCCACACATTTTTAAATGCGAACTGACGAAAAGTCATCACCTTCGCCTCCCATCAATGAGAGCATATCAATGATCTTTTGGAAAAAGGCTTGTCTACTCTCTCCACAATGGATTTCTGAATGTAACTTGCCATCTTGGATAAAAATAACCCGATCAGAATAGCTTGCTGCTTGTGGATCATGTGTTACCATTAGAAGACTCGTGTGCTCCTGCTTATTGATAGTAGATAGCAAGTTCATCACATCTTTGGAAGCCTTTGAATCCAAATTACCTGTAGGTTCATCTGCTAATAATAGCTTTGGTTGATGAATCATCGCTCTAGCAATGGCTACCCGCTGCATTTGCCCACCAGATATTTCGTATGTTCGTTTTTCCATAATAGCTTCGATACCAAGGACTTTAGCTATCTCATCCGCTTTCTGTTTCATATCCTTAACTTTCGTACCTTCCAATGTCAAAGGAAGGACAATGTTCTCTTCCACCGTTAAAGTATGCAACAAATTAAAGTCTTGAAAAACAAACCCCAATTTGTTTCGACGAAATTTAGCTAACGCATTTTTCTTCAAGTTATGTGGATTTTCCCCTTCAACTTCTACTTGCCCAGTAGTTGGCGCATCATTCGTCGAAATAATATTTAGTAGTGTTGTTTTTCCACTTCCTGACGGCCCCATAATGGCAACAAATTCACCTCTATCAATTTCTAGATTAATATCCGTAAGGGCACGATAAGCAATTTTCCCTTCGTATATCTTGCTTACCTTTGATAATCTAAGCATAACCATGCTCCTCTCAACTTTTATAGTAAAAGTATAGTCATAATCATTAAGTTCTACGATCGATTATGCTTTCATGAACCTTACAATGATGTAAGGTTTTGCGTTTCTGAGAAAATAATACGCATGGTTGTTCCTTTTCCAACTGTTGATTCCATTTCTAAGCGATGTTCAAGTCTTTGCGCCACTTCACTTACTAAATATAAACCCATCCCTGTTGATTCACGATATTTTCTGCCATTATCCCCTGTATAAAATTTCGTAAATATCCGCTTCTGATCACTAACAGGTATACCCGCACCAAAATCTTGCACTTCCAATACCGCTTCCTGTCCTCGCTGATAGATTGCAATGCTTAGTTGTTTGGTTTGCCCGGTGGAATATTTCACCGCATTGTGGACGAGTTGGGTTAAAATAAAAAACAACCACTTTTCATCTGTTTCTACTTTAACTTCTGATTTCACTTGTAATTGCGGATATACTTCATTACGGATATAAAAACGCTTATTATCATGGTTTACATCATGAACCAACTTAGAAAGTATCACTGGCTTTATCTGAAAGTCTTCGGTGATTGTGCGTAGTCTTGCCATATAAAGGACTGTATTCAAACCATTTTTTAATCGATCGGTTTCCTCACGAATACTTGATGATTCTGGTTCATCTAAGGTTTGCGCTGTTAATTCAATTACAGAGAGCGGTGTTTTCATCTGATGGACCCAACGATCCATAAATAACAAATGCTCCTCTTGCTGCTCTTCTGCTTGTTGGAGTTTTTCTTGGTAGAGACGATATTGTGAGCGCAGTAATTCTGACAGTGCTTCTGTTATTGGCACCTGATCAGTCGATTCAAGTGATTGCTCCAAGTTTTTCATTGGAGATTGCAATCGTTGATAATAGCTTCGTCTACTAAAATAGTGATAGATAAGATAGCCAGTAGTGCATACAATTCCCAAAAAAACAACATAAACCATAACGCTCATGGATCGATACCCATCAAGCCAAAATAGCACTGGGAATAAGAGACACTGAAAAAGCTGAAGAATGATAAATAGTAAATGTTCCCGCAGAAACAATCTCATGCGTTATCACCACTCCAAGTAATACGCAATCGATAACCTGCTCCTCTAACTGTTTCCACCGCCTCTTCGATTCCAATAGATTGAAATTTACTTCTCACACGCGTGATATTTACATTCAAGGTATTTTCATCGACATAGACTTGGTCATCCCATAGTTTTTCAAGTAGATCTTGCCTTCCTGCAACACGCGGATATCGCTCGAATAAGCTCTCGATGATGAATGTTTCATTTTTTGTTAAGGAAGTAGTTTGCGATTTGAACTGCAACTCTAACCGTTCGGGATATAGTTTTAATCCCTCTTGTATTAATACACGTTCTTCAAATTTTGTAGCATATTCGCCATATGCTCTACGAAACTGGCTTCTGATCTTAGCCATAACCACATCTGGATGAAACGGTTTTGTAATAAAATCATCTGCACCATTATCTAGCGCCATTACCTGATCCATTTCCCCTGTACGTGCTGAAATAAAAATCACTGGACAAATGGATTCCTTTCTAATTTGGCGACACCAATAATACCCGTCATAGCTTGGCAGATTTATATCAAGCAAGACGAGTGCTGGATTAGATTGACGAAAAGTGCACATTATTTGATCAAAGTCAGTAGCAATAACAACTTCATAATGGTACTTTTTTATGTATGAGCTTAAGTAATTAGCAATTTTAACATCGTCTTCCACAATCAATATTTTTTCCAATTTCGATTCTCCTAACTAGCGATTCATTACTGTTAGTTTATCATTACGTTGGCAATTTTTCCTATACGTATCAATTAAAAAGTAGGAGTTTCCTTCGCATTAAGGTTAACTCCTACTTCTTAAAAGACATTGAGTTTAGTAATTACGTAAACACACGCTCTCTCAGTTCGATAGACTCAAATGTATTTTCAGCAGCTACTTCATACATCAATTCAATCAGTCTTGCATGATGCGTGAAAAATATAACTTGGGTATAGTTCGATAAATCTAGTAATAGCTTCAAAGTTTCTTTCGAACGTTCATCATCAAAATGCACAAGGATATCATCGACAATAAATGGAATCGGCTCGTTCTCTGACACATATTTTTTAATACTTGCGATGCGAAGTGCCAAATACAACTGGTCAGTGGTCCCGTCACTCATTCCCGATATTCTTATCTTTTCATCGTTACGAATTCCCATCATTATCGGTTGATCTTTTTCATCAAAATCGACATCAATACCGTCAAAGGAATGCAAAGTCAATTGTCTAAAAAGTTCACTTGCTTGTTTCATAATTGGACTTTGATTTTGTTCACGATAATACTCTATCCCTTTTTGTAATATTAAGGAAGCTAGCTTATGATTGACATATTGATCGGTTAACTTGGCGATGTTAGCTAACACACTTTCCTTTTCTTCAGCAGCTTGCACCGCAGCATAGTTAGTTCCTTCAATCTTATCTTTATATTCTTGTTTCACTACACCATGTTTTTGTTCAAGCTCAGATCTTGTTTTATCTAACTCTTGTTTTTTTCTACTTATTTCAGCTAACTGGTGATCAATTTCATCATGATTAGCATTGTTTGCTTCTGCTAGGAGTTGCTCTAATGTTAAGCCATCTCCTATTTGTACAATTTCTTCTTCTTTTTGTGCCAGATCGACTTTTAGTGTTTGCTTTTGTTTCGATGCCGCTTCTACTTCAACTAATTCCGCTAATGTGTTACATCCAGCTTGTTCCATTAACTGGTTTAATGTTTCGTTTGCATTTTTCATGACATTGTCAGCTTCTTGTTTTTCTTGTTCCAGCTCTTCTTTTCGGGTAGTTAGATTCACACGTTTTTCTTTATCCAATTGTGCATTTTTTAACTTCTCATACATTTGTGTCACAAACATATCTGTAGTCATATCTGGAAAAGAGGAGGATAGACTTCCCTTCAAATTTTCAACTTTTTGCTCAAAACTATTGATCTGGTCTTTGACTGTTTTTATGACTGCTTCGTTTTGTTGCAATTCTTCATAGTGTTGCACAGCTGATTCAAATGTTTCTAACAGATCAGTTGCAATCGTTGGCATCGTATCTGCTGCTAGGGGTAATCCTTCTAGGGACTTTATCCATTGTTTATTCCACTGCTCCATTTGCGTATCAATATCAGCTTGTCTTTCTTTTGCATCAGTTAATTTATCTGCTAACTCTTTTGTTCGCGCTTGTAAGTTGATTCGATCGTTTGCTAGTTTCATAATATGCTTTCTAATATTTTCTGCTTTATCAAGCAATTCAACCAATGTCAGTCCTGATGGCAGTGTAGCGAAAACATGTAGGGAGCTGCGCAATAGATCGATACATTTATCCCGTCGCTCTATTAATCTAGCAATTTCCTGTGCTAGTTTCTGCTGATTTACTATTAAACCATAGATATGGTCATACTGTTCTTTCCATTCAATCATTTCACTTGGTGTCAGTGGATCAATAGTTGCTGGGCGCCATTCTTTTTGCCAATTGGCTTGCCATGTTGCTTGTTCTTCCTCTACTTTAGCGTCTTCTGTTTGTAATGCTGCTAGATTTTTTCTATTAACCTCTAGGTCAGCCATCAGTTTATTCTTTTCGCCAAGCTTTTCTGCTTCTCTTCGCATCAAGTCAGCAGTATCATCTGTTTTATTCATGCTTTTTTCAAAAGCTAAATCAAGGGGCAGTCCTTGTGTGAATGCTTGTAGTTCTTGATCATCGACAGGGTGATCATTTAATTTATTTCGAATGACCAACCAGCCTGCATCACGCTGGTGACGTAATTGTTGTAACAGCGATTCGGTCGGGATATCAGCTAATGATTCTAGTTCTCGCATTCGCTTTTCGTTTGCTTCTATTGCTTTATTTTCTTCTGCAATCTTTTGTTTAAGCAGTTGCCGTTCTTGCTTAAGCTCTTGCTCTTTTTGCTCATACTTCTTAATCGTATTTTTTAAATTCGGCACCGGTAATTGTACCAGTTGATTACTTGTACCGTCCCAAAGTGAAAGTCGATGGATTAAGTCAGCTATTTCTTGTTCTAATTGGGTCAATTCTAGCTGTTTATCATGAAGCTGCGTTTCTAATTTCCCTTCTTCTTTCACTTGATTAATCGCATTTTCCAATGTCGAAACATCAACTGTTTCATCAAGTTTGTCCAATTGTTCGTTATGCTTTGCTAACTCTTGCTCGAGGTCAGCAACTTCCTTTGTTACCCTTTTTCTTTCTTGTTCTAATAATGGATATTGTTTACTTAGCTCTCGGATCTCTCTCTTATTCGCTGCAGCAATGCGGTACTTCTCAATATCTGCTAGATTTGTATTCGTTGCATCGATATCTTTTAAAGTAGCTAGCACTTGTTGCTCAAGCTGACGTTGCTTTCCTTCTAAACTAGGTAATTGCTCACGGTTATTTCGATAACCATCAAGTGCACGATTCAGTTCTTCAATACGCGCTTCTTGCTCAAGTATCGCGGTTGGAACAGACAGATTCTCGATCTGTTGTTCAATTTGCTGTAGTTTCTCGACTAATTCTCGCCCTTTCTGTTCAGCGGTTTCTTTGCGTTGTAGGGCTTCGTTTTTGTACTGTTCCACTTGCTCAGGCATATCTGGCGTGTCACTTAACCTGCTCAACTTTTCGATCAATTGATAGCGAAGAGCAATCTTAGGTAATGTTTGTTTTAAGCGGCGAAATTTTGTTTCTTCGATGCCTAATGCTTTTACTTCTTCTTTTAAGTCTTCGATTTGTTTTTTGCCATCTGAATAGTTTTGTTCTAACTGTTTCCATTCCTGTACTTTTAATTGATTTTCTGATATTTGTTTGGACAGTTCCTTTTCTTGCTTAATCGCCTGGTTAATGGCTGGTTTTGAACCACTTTTCAAATATAGATTTCGAGCAGTATTATCCAATTCATCTAAAACATCACGGAGCTCACTGATTCCAGATGCCGCTGAGAATAAGCTTTCACCTACATTACCATCACTTTGAAATAAGCTTTCTCCACCTTGACGCAAACGGACATGATCAAGGGCAAACATATTGGTAAATTGCTGTTCACTCATTCCATCAAGAAACGTTTGCACTTCTTTTTCTTCTAGTGGTTCATTTTCTTCATTAAGTGCTGTATTCTTACGACCTTTTCTACGGTAGAAGGCTAATGTTTCCCCATTCTGCTTTCTAAGTTGCCCACCAATCCGTAGCTTTTGATTACTATGGAGGAAAGAGTCTGTTGTTTGTTGTGGAAAACCATACAACAGATTAGATACGGAGCGAAGAATTGTGCTTTTTCCTGCTTCATTAGGCCCGTAAAGAATATGAAAATTCTTAGCATTATCAAATGGAAGTTCAAAATCCGTAAAATGACCAAATGCTTTTAAATTTAAGTGATCAAACCGCATTATCTAGCACCCTCCTTCGTTTGAAAATAATATAAAATTAAGTCTTCTACTTCTTGTAACCTATCTTTCAACGCAGATGAATCAGAAAAATGAAAACCATCTTCCCCATGTTTCACTTCATAAGGTAAAGCATGATAGATATCTTTGAACTCCTCTAACAGCAATTGTAACGTTTCTTCGTCTTCTTTCACGTTTTCTAAAAACTCTAAAATCGTTGCCACAGGAGTATGTTGTTCCTTTAATTGATCCAAATCAACAAGACGAGTGGTGTTGAATTTAATTTTTTCAACCCAAACATCTCCTAAGGTTATCGCCATAGAACGAAGGTTATTCATCACATACTCTTTGTTAACAATTAATTGATTGTGCATTGGACTTGCACCTGTTAGCTGAAAACGAACAGCCAAAAACCTGCCATCTGTTTGTTGTTGTAGTTGCTCTAATTGCATTCTCGCTTCTTCGATGACATCTTCCATTGTCTCAGCAAAAGAGACATCCACCGTACAAACTTCCCACCGGATAACATCTATTGCTTGGTGTTCATAAGCATCAATACTTCCATCTTTGACATGCACAATCGTACAGCCCTTTTCGCCAGTCTCACGAATATGCCTCCCTTGAATATTTCCTGGAAACAGAATGACTGGATCATATGCATGCAATGCTTCTCGTAAATGAATATGACCTAAAGCCCAGTAATCGTAACCTTTAGCGATCAAATCCTCGACTGAACAAGGAGCATAATTTTCGTGCCCTTCTCGTCCTGTTGCACTTGTGTGTAGGATTCCAATATTTAAGTACCCTTCCTTTTTTCGAGGATAATCCTTTGAGAGATTTTCTGTTACCGACCGTGTCATAAACCCTTGGCCATGTAGGGCAACTTTTAATTCTTCATCTACTTCGGTTGTAGGTTGATGTACCGGAAATTCCTTCACATTATCGGGGAGCTTTAACTCCTTGGTAATGATACTTTGCGCATCATGATTTCCACGGATCATATACACATTAATACCTGCTTGTTGTAAACGCGTCATCTGTCTGACGAAAAATAAACCGGTATTGTAATCTTTCCAATCCCCATCATACAGATCACCAGCAATAATTAGAAAAGAAACATTTCGTTCGATTGCTAGATTAACTAAATTTTTCAACGCTTCTCTCGTTGCATTTCGGATATCTTCTATCGGTGCACCTTCATACTTTTCAAGACCTTTAAGCGGACTATCTAAGTGGATATCAGCAGCGTGTATAAACGTAAATGACATACTGTTTCTCCTCTCTGTCAATTTCCTATTTGCGGTCTATTAGCTTTATAGATAAAAACTCTTCATTACTATATTTAAACACAGATTACGCCTACATTTCTTTAACAAATACTTCTATATTTCTGTGTATTTAACCTTCTATATCTTTAATCTTACCAAAAATCTGTTTATTAAGTTATCTATATGGTTGCTGACTTGATGTTTTATCCATTTTAACGTCACTATTGTTTTCATATAAAAAAAATGAAACTTCCTAATTGATAGAAGTTCCACTTTATTTCTTAGTAACTAACTGAACGAACCCTCTAATTACTTTACATGTATCTTTGCACATCTTTTACGAACAAATTAGAAACAGAATTTACTACAATATCAAAATATTCTTCTTCGAAATCACTAAGATCCGACATATCTCCTTGTATTGTTTTCAGAGTTAATCCATCACGTTTCGCTACCTTTTCATCTTGTTCTAGTTGCTTTTTAGATATATCAGTAACTATTACATCTGCTCCAGTGGCCGCCAAAACGGGACCTTGTTGCCCACCACCTGATGCTAAGCAAAGTATCTTTAACCCTTCTAATGATTTTGGAAACCATTGTCTAGGAACTGCTTTTTCTGTGGTGACTGTGATTTCCCATTCACCTGACCTACTTTTTTCTATTATATTACTACTTACAGATTGAGTATATCTAGAGCCTTCCTCTACCTTTTTATCCCAAGCATTACTGTTCTGTTGTGTCGTGTCCATTGTAATTCCTCCTAATTATCTATTTGCATAGTAAGAATACATTATTAAGTATTGAATGTCGGTTCTTAACCAATCCTGCACCTTTAGTTGTATATCCAATAGCTTTATCTAATTGGGCTTTTGTTAATCGCCCCATTCCTATAGTTTGTTCTTGTCAAGGTCTCTTGCGACTAAGACACATACTTGTTCGTTGCTTCCACGTTTCTTAGCTGAACCGCTCATTTACGAGGGGTTCTGTCTTTAATCTTTCTTTATTCTTTTTCAGAGTACAAGAAATAAGTCTCGTCCATTTCAACGATACGTTCGAAATTCGCTAATACATACCTATTTTAAGTTTTTTATTTTCACCAATTCTTCTTCTATTCCACTCATTATATCAAATGCTCCATCCGACTTATTCGAACAAACCACTACTTTAATGGATAAATCAGGATAATAAGCAGAATGAAAGCTAACCCCTGGATCATACCCCATAACGTGGTATTTAAGAATATTGTTATTTGTAGTCTTTTTAATCCAAATACCATAGCCATAATAGCCACTGTCATTGACTTGTATATGAGTGGATAATAGTTTATTTGTGTACGTTTCATTTAAAAGTTGAAAATTCATAAGTGCTGTCCACAACTTAGCCATATCATTAGTAGTTACATAGGCACCACCATCTGAACCACCTTTTACAGGTAATGAATAAATATTTGTTTTCCAACTTCCATCAACTTTATCAATATAGCCTAATGCTGTATTTGCCGGTAAAGCATCAAATGCAAAATACCCAGAATGCTTCATATTAGCCTGATTAAAGATGTGTGCTTGAATATAATCAGAGAATTCAAGTCCACTTACCCGTTCAACAATTAATCCTAATAATATGTAACCCGCATTATTATAATGAAACGATTCTCCTACTTTTGCTCTCATAGGTTCATCTTGAAACAAGGGTAAGAAATCTTCTAACTTTTTTATGTGATACATCGGATTTGTAACCCAAAGTTCCTCAAAGTCATCCATTACATCTTCGTCGAAATAATCTGGTATACCTGAAGTATGTGTCAGTAAATGATGGACAGTCACTTTTTCATCAACGTGTTTTAATTCAACATCAAGATGGTCCGTCAATTTAGAGTTAAAAGAGATCTCTCTCTTTTCAACGAGTTGACAGATTGCTATGGCAGTAAACAGTTTACATCCAGATGCGATTCCAAAACGTGTTGCAGAATTATTTTTTATTTGATCAGAACGATTTGCATAACCAAAGTTTTCTTCTGCTAACACCTTAACTTTGTCTTCAACTGATACTGAACCTGAAAAATCAACCTTGTTTTGAATATCTATAATCTTCTCTTGTATATTTTTGTTCACGGCTATTCCTCCCGTTAATTAACTATTATTCATTTATTAACCTTTTAAATAAAATAGGAGTACATTTGAACAAATAGATTCTGCCTAACTCTATTCCTATTTATTATTGTTCGATTATCATCATTGGTAAAGCCCCTTTCCAAATCAATGTTTTAACTATCACAAAATATTTCAAATTCTTATCCTGACTCTTTATCTGACCCTACCGGTTGTTTCAAAATTATTTACTTCATCATTTTGTGAGTAGAAATAAATTCTTTTCCCTTCCTTATCCAAATTCATTCCCAAACTCAATGTTACTTCCTTTATTTGCTCGTAATAAAACAATAATAAAATCTGCTTCCAATACAGCATTTCTTTCTTGCTGTCCTATTTCTTTTAAGTCCTAAATCGTTGAAGTTCAACGCTACATAAAATTTTTTCATAATGACAAATCCCCCTCAACACTTAAACTTGACTCACAAAATTAAAATCCTTCTTAAACGTTACTGCTTCGTTACTTTAAGTGCCTTAATTCACAAAGTAATTAATATTATTAAAAACCTTATTCATATATTCGCCAGGTAAGCCATCTATTTCACATATCTTTTCCGATATTAATTCCTTTTTTGAAATATTAATATACGTTTGTTTATTCAATCTTCTTTTTCAACTTAATTCAGTTTAGCATATTATTCCAATAAAAAAATCACATTATTACAGAAACAAGCTATCTTTTACAAGTTGATTGGTATGTTATCTTGCACAAAGCAAAAGCTAATAGGGAATATAAATCTTGTGAGAAGAGGACGTTAATATGACGAATGTAGATAATGATTTTTCTAAGAGTCACCTTCCTTTTTATAGTTTATATAGTGGAACGGGACAAGAGGTGACAAGTGATTTATATCAATTTACAAATCAAATAGTGAATCTGTTTTTTTACGGCGATCCTTATTCTACTGACTGGGTGTTGATTGATGCAGGTATGCCACATGGAAAAGAAAAAATTATGGCTGAGGCAGCAAGTCGAATGGGACATCAAAAAGAACCAAAAGCAATTATTCTGACGCATGGTCATTTTGATCATGTGGGAGCATTAGAGCCTTTACTTGAAGTGTGGGAGGTTCCAGTATACGCACATGCGCTTGAAATACCATATTTAACAGGAAAAGAAAATTATCCAAAAGGAGATTCAACAGTTCATGGTGGATTAGTCAGTGCGTTATCCCCATTGTTTCCGAATCACGGAATTGATATTTCATCATCCATCCAACCACTGTCGGAAACAGGGGTTATCCCATATATGCCAGGGTGGCAATGGATCCATACGCCAGGTCACACCCCAGGTCATATTTCCCTTTATCGTGAACAAGATGGCACATTGATTGCTGGAGATGCTTTCGTAACTGTTAAGCAAGAATCATTGTACAAAGTGGTCACTCAGAAAAAAGAAATTAGCGGGCCGCCAAAGTATTTCACACAAGATTGGCACGCTGCGAGGCTTAGTGTAGAAAAGTTGGCTAAACTGCAACCCAACATCGCAGTGACAGGCCATGGTCTACCAATGGAGGGGACAGAATTGCACTCATCATTAAAGCATTTAGTCGATAATTTTGATGAAATCGCTCTGCCGGGAACGAAACGAAATCATTAAAAAAGTCAGTGAGGATGCGATGCCTCACTGACTTTTTTAAGTTTGAAAATATATGTTACAAGAAATGAATAGCAATAAACCCGGATACACCGATTAGTAGCCCATAGATGATAGCAGGTACTAACGTCTTTTGAATAATTTCGCCTTCTTTTCCGGTTAAGCCCACCACTGCACTAGCTGCTACCACGTTATGCACACAAATCATATTTCCAGCACCTGACCCAAGCAGTTGAGAAGCTAAGACGATATTGTGATCCAAGTGAATATGATTTGCTACACTGTACTGAATTGGTGCAAACGTTAAGGTAGATACTGTCGCACTACCAGTAATAAAAGAACCAAGCTCACCTAAAAATGGTGCGACAAAAATCCAAATTGACCCTAAATTATTAGCAAACGTTAAAGCAATATATTGTGGCATGCTAGCTAAGTCATTTGCATTAAGTCCAGAATTACTAAAGACTTGTACCATTGTTAGTGTAGCTAACAAGGCAAAGCCAGTTGCTCTCATGGTAGAGACCGATTCCTTCGCTGCCTTTGTAAATGAAGAAAAGGGTTTACGCTGAATGAGCAGCGCTAGTAATGCCGCAATAGTTAAAATCGATCCAGGAGAATACAGGAATAGCCAACTAGAATTTATCGCATCTATTCCTAGTATGTTATTCCATGAAAAATCTAAGGCTGTTCTGGTAAAACGGTTTAACCATGGGATAATTCGTGTAAGAAGTAATAAGACAACTACAACAAGATATGGTGCCCAAGCCGTTAATAATCCCATTTTTGATGGTGTACTATCTAACTCAAATGCATCATCCATCGCCTCTTGCCAATCCGTTTTTGGCAGTAACCAACCTTTTTTAGCTGTGAAAGTTGCTACTAATAACACAGTTAAGGAAGCCAATATGGAAACGAACTCATAACCAACTAACCCTGCATAAACAAATGCAGAACCGGTATATAAAATACCGATGAATAATGTCCAAGGTAACATCGGTAACGCAGCTTTTATTCCATTTCCTTTGCCAAAGAAAGTTGTTAAAATGGCAACTAATATAAACGGAATAAATGTCCCTGCAAATAAATCTTGTAACGTTACTTGCTGCGCAATTTGATGAAAGAATGGAACACTTGCTCCTGGAATATTACTTAGTCCCACCGCAACAGGTGTACCAACTGCTCCAAATGGAACCGCCGTACTATCAGCAATCAATGCAATCGTCGCGGCTGCTAGTGGTCTAAATCCCAAAGCAATCATGAGCGGGCCTGTGACCATGGCTGGAGTTCCGAATCCAGAAGCCCCTTCAATCAATGATCCGAACAAAAAAGCCACAATAATCGCTTGCACGCGCATATCCTCAGAAATAATATGAAAACCTTGATTAATCCGATTAATGGCTCCCGTATGACGAAGTGTATTTAATATAATGATAGCTCCAAACAAAATCCATAAAATTGTCAATGTCTTATGTCCAGCTTGTAACAAGGAGGAAAGAATAATATTTGTTTGCATTCCCCAAGCTGCATAAGAAATTATTATTACTATTAATGCACTAATAGTCATTCCCTTTGTTGCTGGCATCTTTAGTAAAACCAGTGTAATAAATGGTACAATAATCGCGCTTAATGCAGCTATTAGTAGCATTCCATCACCTCTTATACTTATTTTAGTAGCGATTCTTCACTAAAAAATTCTTTTTTCTAAAAGCGTTCATTATAGCTTTCGCTAGAACCTATTCAAACATACATAATCCACCAAACACCAAAGGATTATTTAATTTAAAAACATTATTTAGCATTAAGTATAAAATATAGATAAATTTAGTGTAAAGCTGTATTTCTAAGTCACAATCACACACTGGGCTGTTAGATATAGGGCATTGGTAAAGTCTTCAATGGATAGGTATTTCTATCAAAAAAAACAAAGATGTAACGCTTGGCTAATTTAAAATAGGTGAATGACTAGGGCAATTCGCCGCGTTATGCATAAATTAAAATGTATTATTTAATAATTTATGGAGGTATGAATATGGATAATTACTATGCATATCAAATGATGTCACCAAACCACACGGACGGTATGATACAACCAAAGCCAGTGGTGGTCATGGAGCCATATGTTTACGCAGCTACACGTTCCTTAGTAGGAAAATACGTAGTAATTGAAACTTCAAGAGGGAGTATTTCAGGAATGGTAAAAGATGCAAAACCAGATCACTTAGCCATCCAACAACGTGATTCAACTTTTTTTGTGCGACTTTGTGAAATTGTTTGGATCATGCCTGATACTATAAAATAATGAAACAAAAGGACGAACCTGTTACTACATAGAATGTGTTACAGATTTGTCCTTTTATTTTTTATCATTTTTAGAAAGTTAGCTAGTAAGTTCTATTCCTATTCTTCTCTTCAACCAAGTTTCTACTTCTAATATCCATTTCGAAACATGTTGATTCAATTGGCTATTGTCGCGTGCACTAGCCTGATCAGCTAAGCTTAATCCATGATCACCTTCTTCATAAATATGAACTTCATAAGGAATATGATTATCAGCTAGGGCATGCGCCATTCGTAATGTTTGTTGAGCTGGTACCAAATCATCTGCTGCAGTGGCCCACAAAAACATTGGTGGTGTGGAAGCTGAAACATGTAACACTGGACTAATTTCTTTCATTAAGTTGTCATCTGGTTCTTTATAACCGCTAAAGGCTAGGTTAGACATTGCAAAGAAATGTTTATCATCAGGAGTTTGTGACATCGCACGCATCAACCAATGGTCATAATAACCATAACCAAGAATAGTTGCGGCTGGCTTGACTGGTTCTATTCTTTCATTAAAGTATTCCGTTATAATTGGCTTATCCCAATATACCGAATACATTGCGCAATTATGAGCCCCCGCTGAAAAACCACATAGCGCAATCTTTTCTACATCTACCAACCAGTCCTCAGCATGTTCCTTTATCGTAAGCATAGCTTGTCCAATTTCTCTCATCGGCGTTGGGTGTGTGATATTTTCATTAACTGACATTTCTTGATTCAATTCTAATGGTTGTGAACTCCCCCCAGTATAAGTTGAATATCGAAGAACAAACGCATGATAGCCCATCGCCACAAACCGCAATGCAACAGGTTCAGCTTCACGATCCGAACAATTGAGGTAAGCTCCTCCAGGACAGATAAGAATGGCTGGTCTTCTCTTTCCGTTTAATAATTCCGATGAATCGTCAAGCACATATGCCGTTAGCGTTACGTCATTTCTGTTTTCATAAAATTTAATTTTTTCAGTATACATAATTTTCTCCTCTCTTTTAGCAAAAATATTGCCTTTGAAAGCTGTGTACCTTATTTCAGTATATTTTATTATACGTGTAAGCGATCACATTTCATTTCATTAAAATGGCTTATTTTAACTAAAATTCAGTTTACACATTAGGTTCATCCATTCTTTATCCATCAAGGTGCAAATCCAAAATATAAAACACCAAGAATAAACAAAAGGAATGATCCCACCAAAATGAGAATAATACTAACCAATACATCAAGTGCGATTAGAAAACCTTTTACCCAACCTTTTTTGGTTAATGCAGCTTTAATCCAACGATAATTCATGACAAACAAAATATACAGGCTAAGCAGCATAAAAAATGAGAGTACCCACCCGCCAACTGCTTCAAATGTTTCAGATGAGGGATTGAAAAAATGTCCAGTCTGAAATTTCACTACCTGTGTGATTGCGATAAATAACAAATCCAGGACAAGCGCTATACTACCAATTATCTTAAACTCTTTTTTGGTTGTTCTTACCAATAATCCACCAATAACCAGCGTAAAAATAGCTGCAATAACATAATCCATCACGTACAAATCCCTTCTATTCCTTAATCAAGATCACCTCATGGATATTCAACCCATCAAGTTTCATTTGATACAGGTGATAATCAGCCTCATCTTGAAGAAATTGTTTATTAACAATAAAATATACGGTACCCCCAAGTGATAAGAAGGAGTTCCCAAAACAGCAGTAAAGCATATAGACAAAACTAAAATTGAATAAACCTTCGCCAATCAGCATTTCTCTAAATGGATAACTAATAACATGAACAATAAGTAGTGTGACCATCCAAGCTTTTCAGCATTTTGATCTCACCCATTGATAGCTTCCTTGGATTTCTTTTTTTCTTACCTACTATTAGGTGATCGAAACCTTATTTTTCATCCACCATAATTTAACTGTATTACAAACAACGTAACACACTCTATTTCAAAGGGCAATGGGGGTTGCCAAACTTTGTATAACGTCATTAAAGATATGGGGTTAATCAGATGATTAAGACAAAAACGGATCTAATCAGTCTGATTAGATCCGTTCTCGTTTAGTGAAGCTTCGGCCAAAATTCTTGGTTTACTTCCATTAAATCATCCAAAATAGCTTTTGCTACGCTTGCGCTCGGTACGGTTTTGGATAAAGTCAATGCTTGCCACAGCTTTTGATAGGATTGTTCATGCCAAGCTTCAACCACTAGTTTTTCTACGGCAACCTGTTGCTCCATCAATCCCTTTTGAAACCTTGGAATTTCCCCCATTACCAAAGGTTCTGGGCCGTTACTTCCTACGATACATGGCACTTCTACCATGGCTGTTGAGTCAAAATTCAGTAAGGAGCCATTATTCTCGACGATTAGTAGCATTCTTTCCTTTGTGTTATACGCAATTGCTCTTGCTAAATCAACAATATAAGATGCGTGTTCATCAATGTGCAGTTCGGTTCCTTCAGCTGTTTGATTTTCGATTATCTTTTTACATTCCCCAAAAACAAATTTCTCACGACCTGCCATTACTTCATTAGCCCTAGTATAAGTAGGATCAGCATGTGCCACTTCATAATCAGAATAGAAGTAATATTTTAAATAGGTATTCGGTAATGTCATTGGGTCTAGTACTTGCACATCTTTTGCTTTTGCAAAGGTATTATTCCAACTTTGATCGGCATGCTGTTTTGATTTATCTGCTGTTACATAACCATGTTTGGAGACATGTTTTCTCAAAGCTGGCAATAAGTCATTCCCCTGTTTATCTCGAATATCAAACCACCAACCAAAATGATTTAAGCCATAATATTTCACTTCCATCTCTTTTCTAGAAGATAATCCTAAAATAGAAGCCATTAATTCTTCGATGCCAATGGGCATATCACAAATATTTAAGATTTTGGAATTTGGTCGAAGTAAACGAGTTGCTTCGGCGACAATAGCTGCTGGATTAGAATAATTTAACATCCAAGCCTTTGGTGAATATTTTTCCATATAATCAACAATTTCTAATACACCACCTATTGAGCGCATTCCATAAGCAATACCTCCAGGGCCACATGTTTCTTGCCCAATCACACCATATTTTAATGGAATTTTTTCGTCCTTTTCTCGCATCGCGTATTTTCCAACTCTTATATGAGCCATAACAAAATCAATACCAGTAAAAGCTATTTCTGGATCAGTTGTAGCTTCAAAAGTAATTTCCGGCGCCCTTTCTTTTAATAAAATTTCACAAGCACCAGCTACAATGGCCTGCCTTTCTTCGTCATTGTCATAGAGCTTAATCTGATCAATTGGAAGCTTATCCATATGCTCCAACAACATTAATATAATACCTGGGGTAAATGTACTTCCTCCACCTGCAATTGTAATCGAAAACCTTTTCATTTCTTTGTCCTCCTTTAAGATAGATTTCTATTTATATCAAGCTTTCTTTTCTTGCTCTAGAAAGCTTTCAAACGAATCACGTACTTGAGGCACCGATAATCCAACAATGACTTGTATACTATCCTTATTTTTTACTAACCCATGTGCTCCGCCTAACTCTTTAAAATACGTATCTGTCTCTACTTTGGATGGATCGGCCACTGTGACACGTAATCTAGTAGCACAATTGGTTACGTCCACAATGTTCTTCGCACCACCCAGTCCTTCTAAATAAACTGCAGCTTTTTGGTCATATTCACTAGCATAAGCAGGTGATGATAGTTGATGTGACTTAGCATTTTTATAATCTTGCTTAGTATATAGCTTTGTTTCTTTATCCGCTTCTTCTCGTCCAGGTAATGGAATATCAAAGCGAATAATTAAATATTTAAATAGGAAGTAATAGATTCCAATAAAAATGATTCCAATAATAAATTGTGCAAGATATACTCCCCAATGGTTCCCAAAAAGCGGTATCCAGTTTGTTGCTGCGATTTCAATTAAACCGCCACCCATATTTCCTACAAGACCAAATGCGTGCATAATCGTCGTCATAGTTGCTACTAAAACAGCATGAATGGCAAACAAATATGGTGCAATAAATAAAAAGGTAAATTCAAGTGGTTCTGTAATACCTGCAACCACAGCGGTAAGTGTAGCAGCAAGTAGGAGTGCACCCACTTTTTTGCGTTTTTCTGGCTTTGCAGTATGATACATGGCTAATGCAATCCCAATTGATCCAAACATTTTTCCATTCCCTTGTAATAGGAACCCACCACCAGGAAAAATTTCTTTTAATGAAGCAGTAGATTGGGAATATTCATTTAGATGGGATATCCAATAAGCCTTCATTCCTTCTTGAACAACGGCAGGCCCATACTCAAACGGTGTGTAAATAAAGTGATGTAGTCCTGTAGGAATTAAGATACGCTCTAAAAAGTGAAACACCCAAACACCAATATAACCAGACGATTTCATAAATCCTTGTAATGAAGCAATTCCGTCTTGGACTATTGGCCAAAAATAACTGGTCACCAAAGCAAGAGGAATCATGACAAAAAAGGAAATCATGACAACAAACGGGCCGCCCTGAAACGTTCCTAATGAATCTGGTAATTTTTTATCATAATAACGATTATGGAGCCATACAACAATTCCCGAGATAATAATAGCACCAATAATATTTGTATCTAATGTCTTAATCCCAGCAATTTCTGTTAATCCACTAACGCCTCCAGTTTCTGCATCAAAATTCACTCCAAAATTGCTGCCCCACATACTAAGGATGCTATTGATGTAATAATTGAACATGAGATAGGCAGTTAATGCTGCTAAAGTCGCTCGACCTTGTGCTTTTTTAGCTAAAGATATTGGCAAACCAATGACGAAGACTAATTCCATTTGATTAAATACTGTCCAGCCACCATTTTCAATTAATGTCCATATTTGATACCATAAACTGTCTGGATTTGCTAGTGACCCCATAATCGTTTCATTTTTTAATAGGGTAGCAATCCCGACGATAATACCAAAGAAAGGGAATAATAAAACAGGAACAATCATTGCACTACCAAATCGCTGAATACTTTTCATCATGATATGAACCTCCTCCAAATTGCTTTCAAGATTGAATCAATAAGATTATTGAAAACGCTTTTATTGTAAGATTTAATGCATTTAGAAGCAATAGAAGCTGACGATTAAGGGACAGTAGAACAGAAGTAGAGTATCTTCCCAAAAGATGAGAATTTTCTCAGGTTACTAGCAGGAAGAAAGAAGCATTATCAGCAGAAAAGCAATTGAATGGAAATTTGTTATAATAGAGATAAAGCTTGGGATGGAGGAAAAGAATGAAACTAGAAGAAATTATTAACCAATATTATGATCAGTTAAATGAAAATGATTTATATATTTTAAAATACATCGTAACGAACAAAGATAGCTGCTACAAGAAAAGTATCAATGAATTAGCTGATGCATGTAATGCCTCTAGATCTTCTGTATTACGCTTAGCAAAAAAATTAAATTTCAGTGGCTACAGTGAATTTCGCGTCTTTTTGAAATGGGAAAATAAACAAGAATGCGCCAAGGGAAACCATACTGCTAGCTTAGAAAATAGTATTCAAACCACCTTAAAGGATATTCTTCATAAAGAAGGGGACGCAATCAATCAGCTACTCTTCCAAGCTAATCGAATCTTCATTTATGGGAGCGGGACTGCCCAGACATTATGTGCCTATGAAGCACAGCGGTTATTTGCCATTATTCACCATTACTTGATTGTTATTCATGATAAAGCTGAGTTTGATACCATTGCTTCCGACATTAGAGAAGATGATCTCGTTATTATTCTATCATTGTCTGGAGATACACCATCTTTAATACCACAAGTGCAGCAATTGGTAGTAAAAGATGTACCCTTCATTTCAATTACAAATTTAAAAAATAACAAGCTTGCACAAATGACACCTTATAATTTATATGCGACAAGTACAGCGACAAAAACTAACAATCAAACAGAACTGATTTCTTTTATTCCTTTTTACATTGCCCTTGAACTACTATATCGAAAGTATGTAGAATTCCTTGAGTCAAGCAATCAGACACCTATATAATAATCAATGATTTGTGTACCTTTTAGATGAAATTACAAAGGAACCAGTAGGTAAAACAGAGATGACCCATGGGGAGTTTTCTTTAGAAATAAGACAAACCGAAAAATTGTTTTTTTCACACGAATACGTTGGATGGGTCCCGGACATTGGAGCGTGATCCGTGGTGTTTATACACGGCTCCGCCTTCTTTTTTCGTTTCCTATTTTGGACAGCACCTTGGTTCATGGGTTGAATGCGCTTTCGTTCATTTCTTTGTCTTCCATTCTCCTTTTCATACGTCGCGTAATTTTTTACACATATAATATATTCATCTTGAATACATAGGTTTTATATCAAGTATCATAGACAAGTGAGCTTCTTCCAAGATTGGTTTTCGTCGACTTTCCATTCTAGAGGAAACGCGCTTGTTTTCTATATAAAAAGAAAAATAACGCTAGTGAGTTTGATATGCTCCCCAACGTTATTTATTATACAACCATTTAATTCATCAGTGTCATCCGCAATGCTTCATTTACAAACGGAACTGTTTTACTAGACTATTTAATTTTTCTGCTAGTTTTGCTAATTGATCCGAACTATTTGAAATTTCCTCCATCGTGCTACTAGATTGTTGTGCTGATGCTGCAACTTGTTCCACTCCCGCAGCAGATTCTTCAGAGATAGATGCAATATCTTCTATATTTGCACCCATTTCTTTACTACTTGTAGACATTGTACGCAAGTTTTCGGTCACCGTCTTTATACTAGTAACCATATTGTTTACAGCTTTTTCAATCCCTGTGAAAGTTTCACCTGTGCTCTTAATTTGATTTGTTCCTTTTTCTACTTCTTTGTAACTACCTTGTAAGGCATTTGCAACACCAGAGGACTCTTTTTGAATACTTTCAACGATTTTTGTAATATCCGTAACAGAGGCACTAACCTGTTCAGCAAGTTTACGGACTTCATCCGCAACAACCGCAAATCCTTTTCCATGCTCCCCTGCACGTGCTGCTTCAATCGCAGCATTTAATGCTAAAAGATTGGTTTGTTCTGCAATATCATGGATGACAGATACAAGTTTCGTAACTTCTTGCGATTGCGCATCTAATCCTTTTACTTTTTGTACAGATTCTTTAACAATTTGATCAACGATGGCCATCTGATTAACGGATCCCTCCATTAATTTAGCACCTTCTGTCGTCATTCCAAGGACATCATTGGATGTGTTGTAAATTCCTTGTCCTCTTTCGTTTGCTTCTTGCATTTTAGTAGTAAAAGTGTTCATTGCAGACGACAGATCGCTTGCATTATTTGCTTGGGTTTCTGAACCAGATGATAATTCCTGCATCGTTGCGGCAATTTGTTGTGAGCCATTTTTGACTTCACTAGCTGACTGAGTTAATTCTTCACTCTGACTACTAACTGTTTCAGAAATCTCCAAGATATCATGGATAATACTTTTTAAATTTCTTCCCATTGTATTAATGGAAGCGGCAATTCTACCAATTTCATCTTGTCCATTATAGTCAATTGCATCGACATGCAGATTTCCATCTGCCACTTGATTACTGACATAAACAACTTCATTTAGATTTCGATTAACTACTCGACTAATAAGGTAAGTCAGTAACCCACCAATAAGTATGGAAGCTATCATTGAGCCAAGCAAAACAAATAATGTTGTTTGTTGACTGCCCTTTGCTTTTGAGACTGCAAGTGTGTGTTGTTCATTTACGACTGTACGAAGCTCCTCTAATAGGTCAACAGTCTTCGCTCGAATACCATTTGCTTCTTGCACTAGTGCGTTTGCTTCAGTCATATCACCACTATTAACAGCTGACACAATATCTTCTAAAAATAAATCATTCATTTGATGGTCTAATTCTACAATTTGATCGAATAGATTTAATTCATCTTGAGAATCCATCTTTTCTCGTATCTTTGCTTCTAATGTATTAAAATTTTCTCGTCGAGTTTGGTACTCATCAATGGATGCTGTGTTTTGTTCTTGAACATAACTTACCACCCGAATGCTTTTTGATCGAGTTAATGAGCCCATTTGTGTAACGTCTACTGCTCTATCACCACGTCTATCCATAGCGTCGATATCATTTCCGATACCATTAATTAATGCAGTTACAATTCCAGCAGATATACCAAATAAAATAAAAACAATGATTAATATGACACCGTATTTCCAACCTATATTTAAATTTCTAAATGATAATTTCTTCAACAGTAAATAAACTCCCTTTTATAATGTATTATTTTCTCAGTTGCAGAAGAGAAGCGTCAAAAATTATTAATTTGTTGAGAGATAATTACCACCTCGGATCTGGTTTCATTTATATCGAGCAATAAAAAGAATGTTCAAATAATATGATTTCTAACAATAGTTGAATATACTTTTTATTTTGCTAGATATTAGTATCATCTAAGACTAAAGCCCCCCCTAGATAATACTAATATTAATTCATTTATACTTTAGTTTCAATATTATTTTTACCTTTAAATCTAATATGTTTTTATATTCAAAAAAATTGGTTTGCGTTTATTAGAATTACACGCAAACCAATTTTTTTGAATATACATTTGATTACTAGGCTTATATAAGTCAAAAAATCTTATCCGCCTACTATCATCTGTGCCAACTTCCCACATAATAGCGCTGCATAAGTCCCGACAATATTACCTAGTATCCCCATTAATAGACCAACTGGAGCTAGGGCTGGTTGGAAGACCGATGCAACGATTGGAGCAGAGCTTGTTCCTCCAATATTACCCTGCGAACCTACAGCAACGAAGAACAATGGTGCTTTTAATAATCGGGCAGCTGTAAAGATACAAATAATATGAATTGCTAACCAAACCACTCCCATTAAGATAAACTGAGGTGCTTGCACAATATCAACAAGATTCGCTTGCGCCCCAATACCTGTTAGGAATAAATAAATACCTAGATAACCAATTTTACTAGCACCGTAATATTCCAAGTTTCTTACTTTAGTAAAAGATAATATAATTCCTACGGCAGTGATTAAGATAAACGTCCACGTTGACGTACTCATAATATCGGTTTTTGGAATGAAATCCATACCTGCAAAAAGTCGAATGAGATAAGAACCAGCCAAACCAATAGCTAAAATACCAAATAATTGAGGTAGTTGTAATGGTTTTGCATTTCGTTCTACATCTGTAGCAATATCTTCATTTACTCGTTTAATCGTTGAATTATCTGCTTTGTTCCAACTATTAAATTTATTTTGGTAGTTTGATAATGCGATCATTACCCCCATCCAACTAATTCCTACTAACGTATCTGTAAGAATAACTGGACTTAAAATGTAATCAGGTGTTTGAAAAGCATCAATCATAGCACCCATGTTTGCTGTTCCACCGATCCAGCTCCCAGCAAGTGCACCTACTCCACGCCACGCCTCTTCAGGTAGTACACCTTGGAATAAGGCAAATGCAATTGGTCCTCCAATGACTACTCCTACCGTACCTGCTAAAAAGACTAACACCGCCTTACTTCCTAGTTTAAATGTAGCAGGTACATTGGTGCTAATCATTAGTAGTAATAATCCAGCTGGAAGAAAATACGTACTTAAAAAGCTATATAGGTCTGAACTTTGAGGAATAATCCCAAGCGTTGTAGAGATCATTGGCAAAAAGTACATCCAGATCATAGGTGGTAAATAGCGAAATAGTTTCCCTAAAAACTTGTTATCTACCGTAGATAACATAAACACAATTCCGACAATAGCAATTAAATAAACAAAAATCGCCATTGGCTCTTGAATTAAAGTCGTTCCATTCATGAGGTAAAGCACTCCTTATTGTACAATACAAAATTTTAAACCTAGCCCATATTAGACCACTATGGAATTCTATCATTTTTCTGCAATAAAAAAAATAGAAAATGTTCTAACAAACGTTTACAAAACAAAAAAACTTTAGAACTTATATGTTCTAAAGCATTTTGCTAATATCTTTTTTATAAAAACTTCTATTTATAATAATTGCCTCTGTCCCCTCAATAATTTTGTGTTATTTGATTGGTCTACCCCAGCATCCTCTTCCCTTGGGGTAAATGCATTGGTAGTCTCATTAGTTGACCGAAAATCAAATAGTGCCTATCTTACCATTCCAACAATAACCATTACAAACCATTTTTTCATGCAAAACCCTCCATTTATCCTAGTCTTGCTAACCAAGTGTTCTTAACGAGATCAAGCAAAAACCCTGTGATTCGCGGCATAAGTCCAAAGATAAGTACCACGCCCATTATAATCATGACAATTGCTCCTATTTTCATAATGATATTGCTATGCCTGACGATCCATTTTGTTTTGCCAATGAAAAAGGTCAATAACAAGAAAGGTAAAGCAAAACCGATAACATACATAAAAGTATAGAATATTCCTTGACCCGGATTACTAGCTGACAAGAGTAATATAGAACCAAAAATCGGCCCGATACACGGTGTCCATCCTGCCGCAAAGCCTAAACCTACAAAAAAAGTACCAAAATATCCAACTTGTTTCTTTGTGTAGTGAAAGCGACGCTCTCTCATAAAAAACGGAATGTTAATCCAACCAGCTACAAATAAGCCCATCACGATAATAAAAACGCCCGCTATGCGCTGAATTAATAGCCCTGCATCACCAATTAATAGGTTCTGAAGCCATTGTCCTAAAAAAGAAGCACTAGCCCCAAGGCTTAAAAACACGAACGAAACAGCTAATAAAAAAAACAAAGCATGCGTAAATAATTGTCCAAAAATCCGAGCACTTTTATTTCCTTGTAATTCTTTCACACTAATTCCTGTTATGTAAGACATATAGGCTGGAAAGAGTGGTAAAACACAAGGAGATAAAAAAGATAGCGCACCTGCTCCTATCGAGATTAGAACACCTGCCAATAGCATCGTATCTGTTTCAACCATATCTACAAATCATCCCTTTCATTTGATTGATGAATCAATTTCATCATTCAACTCCTATTGTACTATCCTACTCGCTAATGCCATCGAACAGGACTCCCATTCATCCGCTCTCCTTATAAGGATACTTACATAAGGCGAAATTTTGATAAAAATAAAGATATTTTTTCTTGACCATCACTCCAATATTCTGTATTACTTATTGTAATCAATCAGAACAATAACATCACAGTTAAATAGTTGAAACTATTTTTTCCTTTATTCGTAAATAGTATTGGATATTCAGTTAGGAGATAAATAATATGTATAAAATATTAACAATACTTATTCGAACGTCTATAGCAATCCCCGTTATGTTTATAACAGGATTGATTACCTTCTTTGGATTTGAAGTTCCTTTTTGGTATAGCTCGTTCCTTGCTATAAGTGTAGCTGGTTTAAGCTATTGGATAGGTTCGGTTTACTTTCATTTCCGCTTTCTAAAGAAAAATCAATTAACTAGTAAAGAGTATCGTTATATTCGCAGTAATTTAATCGAGGCGAAACATAAAATTCGCCGAATAAAAAAAGCTTTTTTCTCCATTCGTAATTTTAATCTTTTAAAAGAAATGACCGCCTTATTACGAACAACAAATAAAATATATCGTGTGACAAAAAATGAACCAAAACGATTCTATCAAGCAGAACAATTTTATTTTTCCCATCTTGATTCAGTGGTAGAATTAATCGAAAAGTATGTATTGCTATATTCACAACCGACAAAACGCAACGAAACGGAAAAAATTTTACATGTTACACAGCACACGCTAATAGACATGAAGGCAAAAATAGATCAAGATTTATATCATATGCTTTCAAATGATATTGAACAGCTTCAATTTGAAGTGGACTATGTGAAACACACGCAAAAGACAAAAGAAAGGTTGGATAATAATGAGTAAGCCTAATACACAAGATAATCAAATAATGGATGAGTTATTAGCAAACCCATTCAATGAACAAAATAATGAAGAAACTACACAAATAAATGAAACCACAATTCAACAGCTAATTGACACACTCTCAGAAGAAGATCAAGCCCAAGCTCGATCACTTGCATCACAAATTGATCCTACAAATCACAAAGCCATTATTTCCTATGGTACACAAGCACAGACGAAGTTATTATCTTTTTCTAATTCTATGCTTGATCATGTCCAAAATAAAGAGATTGGCGAAGTTGGTCAAGTAATTAATGAATTAATGAGTAAGTTTAACGAAATGAATCCAGATGATTTGTCACCAGAAAAGCAAAATGTGTTTAAACGATTATTTGGTAAACTATCAAACTCGATTCAAGAAACATTATCAAGGTATCAAAAAACTGGTGCACAAATTGACAAAATAAGCCTAAAACTAGAGCAAAGTAAAAATGTTTTACTATCTGATATTACAATGCTAGACCAGTTATATGAACATAATAAAGAATACTTTAAAGGGTTAAATGTTTACATTGCTGCCGGTGAGCTCAAAATGGAGGAGATTCAGAAAAAGGAAATTCCTGCTCTTCGGAAAGCAGCTGAAACAACGAATGATCAAATGAAGTATCAAGAAGTAAATGATATGATACAGTTTGCTGACAGATTAGAAAAACGACTCTATGACTTAAAATTAAGTCGACAAATCACTGTTCAAAGCGCGCCACAAATAAGGTTAATTCAAAACACAAACCAAGTACTAGTTGAAAAAATTCAATCTTCTATTCTAACAGCGATTCCTTTATGGAAGAACCAAATTGCAATCGCGTTAACTATGTTTAGACAGCACCACGCGGTAGAAGCACAAAAACAAGTTTCAAAAACCACCAATGATCTTTTATTAAAAAACGCAGAAATGTTAAAAACCAATACGATCGAAACTGCAAAACTCAACGAGCAAGGCTTTGTTGACATAGAAACCGTTAAGAAGACACAGGAAAACCTTGTATCAACGCTTGAAGAAGTATTAAAAATACAAGATGATGGTCGAAGAAAACGATTGGAGGCTGAAAAAGAAATTAGCACAATGGAAAATCAATTAAAACAAAAATTATTAGAAGTAAAAGATCAAGCCTAACAGTTACTTTAGATTTACTTGCATCTTTTTCAAAAACACTTGAAAGATAAAGAAACTCGCTGCAGTTCGATTTTTGAGGGAAAACATTCCAGATAGCAGATTATGAATAAGATTAAATCACATATGATTTGGTTTGTTGTTTTTCTTACACATCACTGTTAATTGGTTATACTTAGTGATATCAAACACAAAGTCGCTTCTCAAATAAAACTGTTACAGTAACTGATGTCAACGTGCCAATTATTTGGATATTTAGTTGTCATTTGCTATGGCGTCATAGAAGGAGAATTTTGATGAAAATTATATGGTTTCCTTTATTTACATCACTTGGGACAATAGCTCTTTTATATTGGATAGGGAATATATTACATTTATCTCTTCTCAGGTTTTCATTTGTTCTAAATGAACCGTTAAAAAATGGATTGATTTTTGATGCAGATATTGCAATATTACCTATTGTTATTGGCTTAATAGCCGGAGCTACTGTGGAACGTAAAATTAAAATCAGAAGTAATTAACCAATGATGTTAAATTATCAATTAGATAGTTGATGAAAAAATTTATTTCATCTATATTTTTTGAATATATTTACAGTTAATCCTTCTTGAAGATCACGTTAATACCTTGTATCGATAAAAGTAACATCTGATGATATAAAATAATAAACGAAAGACGGAAGAGGTGAACGTAGTATCTAGCGTTCACCCAATTGATATATATCCATTAATTTGCTACTAATGGTTGAAATGTCTTTTTCTAGAGCTAGTTTGTATCCTTGATCTGTTAAGTCAGGTACTTCATTTTCAACTATACGTATAATCTGTTTTTTAAACGATTCTAGTTGTTTTGCTTTATATACATGTACGTTAGGCTTTAGCCAATCTTGATAAATAGGTATATCGCGGACTAACACAGGTATTTTTGCTGCTAAGGCTTCAAGCAGAACAATACCTTCTGTTTCTTCATGTGTCAAAAAGAGAAATAAGTCACTTCCACAATACGCATCACGAAGTTCTTCTCTATTGATGAATCCCGGAAAATGCAGATTAGGAATTTTTTGCTTCATCGCTCGTTTAATTTTTCTCGGAACAAGGTTCATACTAGTGTGCCCAAACCAATAAAACTGATATGTCGGCAATTGTTTCGCTAATGCAATAAAATCATCGATCCCTTTCCGTTCCATAAAGTGTCCAACAGAAATAACTACTTTCTCATTAGGGGCGATGTGATATTTTTTTCGAAATCGATCGCTTGCTTCATTATTTCGTTGAAAAAATTGTGTATCTAACCCGTTAGATAAACTGTAGATAGGTGGTTGTAATCCATAAGTATCTAAAATAGATTTTGCGTATTCCGTTGGAGTAATAATTAAATCACCTTTGTTATAGCAATATGTAATCCATCTTTTAAACAATGGAGCTATAATATTCGAACCAATAAATGAATTACGAAAATCCTCCATGGTAGAATGTGCGTAATAAATAATTTTCTTCCCTTTTCTTTTCGCTTGCCAGCTCATAAAAAGCGAATTAGGAAAGATAGTATTAATATGTACAATGTCATATGTTTCTTTATGATTCGTTGTATACGCAATATTTAGATGTTCTAGTGCTTTCTTCTGATGACGGATCGCTTGGCCGATACCGCTTTTATCCACAAGATTTAATGAACCTGCGTACAATAAAACTTTCACGATCTTACCCCCTTTTTGAGCGAAGAGCAAAGCATGCTAACTTAAGTAAAGATAGAAACTAGATAACGGAAGACTAACTCAAGGCCAAAAGTATAAATGGCAATCGGCAATGGTTTTCCAATTAAAATAATCAAGTTAAATTTACTCAACGTCATTTTCGTCGTACCAGCTAAATAACACAAAAAATCATCTGGAGCGATCGGAGAAAAAATCAATAAAGTGAAAATTAATCCGAACCTACGATGATCAACCAACCCTCGATATTTCTCCCGTAATTTGGGTTTAAACAAATAGCTTATGACCGTTGCGCCATATTTCTTTGCAATTAGAAAAGCGACAATGGAACCTAAGCAAATTCCAATATAATTATAAAGTAATCCCATTACTGGACCGAAAACTAATACACCGCCAAGACAGCTAATGGAGCCTGGAACAATTGGAATAATCACTTGAACAAACTGCAAACCAACAAAAAAAACAGGGGCCCATATCCCAAATTGGCTAAGGAACTTTTCTAATGCTTCTTTTGAGTAAAAAAGTTCACTTTTAATGCCATAAATAAAAAAGAGCATACAACCGATAAAGCTAACGATCGTCAAGGTATTCCATACTAATTTAAATAGCCTTTGTTTCTCTATTTTTGTCATTGTCATTGGTTAAACTCACTTTTGTTTAGATAAAATCTATCTTTTGCCCGGTGATTAGCAGAAATTGCATCACAATAGATCTCTTCTACACTTTCAGCAAAAGCAACGGAAGAGAAATCCTCATAAGCTTTTCGTATTGCATTATTGGATAAACATTTGTAAGCAGTTCGATCCAAAAGCATCTTCTCAAGATAACTAGCAAATTCAACAAAACTATCAAACAGCCACCCATTAACCCCATTTTCAATAACATTTTCTAAGCAAGGATCTCTCCGACATAAAGCTGGCAGCCCACTTGCTAATGCTTCAATGTAGGTTAATCCTTGTGTTTCACTATTGGACGCACTAATAAATATATCGGCTATTTGATAATAAGAAGCAATATGTTGGGGTGAAACCATTCCTGCAAAAATCACTTTATCCTCAATATGAAGCTGCTTCACATATGTTTCAAGAAACTGTCGATGTGGTCCATCACCAACAATGAGTAGTGATATGTTACTTCTTTTAATTCTAGAAAAATAAAATAACACTTCTTCCAGATTCTTTTCTTTTGCTAAGCGACCAACAAAAATTAGTACACGATCTTTGTCAGGTATATGTAATTGTTTTCGTATGCCCGTTGACTCATGTAATGAAATACTCTGTTGAAAAGTAGATAAATCAATGCCGGTTGGTATCACGGTTATGGGCTGCTTTACACCATAGCTTAGTAGTAATTTACTGACTTTCTCAGTTGGTGCGATTACATAAGTTGTATGCTTAAGAACTTTCTTAGAAAAAAGTGCTACCATTGCTTCTCCCCATTTCTGTTTAGGAGAAAAATAGTGGGTATAATCTTCATAAACGGTATGGTACGTATGAATAATTGGGATACGGCGTCGCTTTGCTATCTGTTTTGCTAAACGAAAGGTACTGAATTCGCATTGCGAGTGAATGACATCAGGACCCCATTCCATTATTTCTTTAAGGTACCTATAATTTTTGAATATCGTAAAACGTGCTCCAGGATATATTTTCCCAACACTTACAGAGCTAATATAGGTGACGTCATTATTCTTATATGATTTTGTTTTATTAGATAGTGTAAGAACTCGAACTTCATGTCCCGATTTCTGTAACTCTTTCTTTAAATTCACAATCGAAGTCACTACTCCATTAATTACAGGTAGATAGCAATCTGTTGTAATTAAAATTTTCATATGTGATCCTCCAGTTTTTACTCATAAAAAAGTGATACCTAACTTTGTCTGTTACAATTATATATGACATTCTATAACATTGCATTTACACTACTAGAAAGTTATATAAATTTTTTGTAAAATTTATTTTATAAAATAGGTTTATATAACTCAAATGAATCAAGTGCTACGCTATAAATCTAAAAATCAGACCATTTCATGCTGTCTGTACATAATTCTTCTATACCTATGACGAATTTTTTTAAAAAAAGTTTCATAGTTTCTAATAAAATCTCTTATTAACCGAGACTAGTGGACTGCACACCATAATTGCCAAGTGATGTTCGCGATGCCACGTACATGATCAATCCCTCTTAAGCCTAGATGATAGAGCACTTGATTACTAATTTTTCCTTAGAAGCTGCTGGTATCATATATGCTATGTTTCCATACATACTTCCATTTTGAGTTACTTACAAAATTGTAGCGTTATGTGTTGCTTTAAATAATAAAACAATACAATCCCATAATTCGATTAAATTAATATCAAAAGGCGCTAAGATTGTCAAAAATAAGGGAAGAACAATTTTGATAGAATGGAAAACACATCTCAATATTTGGAAAAAATATGTTATACTATTGGTATCGATAGTAGGCTTATAGGGTGGGAGTCACTCCTTTATAAAAGGAGGTGTGAAATCATGAGTGTATACGAAGCACTTGTCCTAATGGTTAGTTTTTCAAGTCTCGTCGCTCTGATTTTGAAGGATAGATAGTATCACTCTATTAAGGCTATTGCTTCAATAGAGTGATACACTCAAATGGAGACTGCCATGCTGTGGGCAACATATCGTAGACCATTCAATGTGTTACCAGCACATTTGAATGGTCATTTTACTATATGCAATTCCAGTAATATTATACCACTTCTAGATTTCCTGTAAACAGAATAAATCATGGAGTGAATAATGAAAAAACATTTTACATAAAAAACAGACTTTCATTTTTATGTAGAAGTCTATTTTATTTATTATAACGGCAATATACGTATGATAGCATCTGACACTTATTCAAACTACTCGGGCTTTCCAACCAATGTTGCCCGATCCACCTGTTCTTCTAATCGATTTATATTCATCGATGCAATCCCACCATGGTGCAATAATTCACGAATTGTTTGTGCCTTCTCCTCTGCTAAGTGTGTATTTATATCACGGAAGACCATTCCCATCTCTTTGGTCAACGCGAGAGAAGCATTATTATATAAATATACATCTCTGTACTTTTTGTCATCAAATATAGCATTTTCTATATATGGACGGAGCATATCTAGAATAGCAGACATATTGTTCCTCAACTTGCCTAGACCATCTCGGACACCTTCTACCCTTGATGCAAATTCATCTACAGGTTGCAACATATCATTCAATTTATCTTTCGCTCTTGTTTCAAAATCAGTAAAAATACTAATTAACCACCCTGGAGGTGTAAAGTAAAAAAAGCTGTTTAATCCACTCTTAAGGGTTGCAGAAAAACTCTCTAAGATTACTTCAGCTGCCAATGCCAATATATGTAGTGCTTCAATCAAAGGAACGACAAGCTTATTAATAGCTTCTTTCAATAAGGTGAAAGCAACATCGGATTGGATTCCTTTTAGATTCGATTCCGTTGTTAAATAAGATGATGCTTTTAATAAATCACTTTCCGATGGCAATGATTGAAGAATCGTTTGCACATAGTTCGCTTTCGCCTGAATGGCTGATGCGAGCCCCTCATCCGTGAATTGAAAAGCTTCAGCTGTATCTAGTATTTGTTGCTGAAACGTTTTTAATTGTTCAGCCATTTGAATACAATTTGGTAACACGATACGAAAATGCGCATGAAACTCTTCGACTACCGCATCCTCCCAATCATTTGTTGCGCTATAGAACAATGTCGGTATCGTATTGATGATAATTTCTCCAAAACCATTTATTAATGATTCTACATCTTCGATTATTTGTGTCAGTTTATCCCCTGCATTTGCTACTAAATTTGAAATACTGTTTATTATTGGTGAGAAAAACTGTCTTATTAAGAAAGGGGCTGAATAATAGATCTGATTTAATTCTTGTGCTTTTTCTTCCAAAAACTGTTGCAAATAGCTCATTACATCTAATTCTCTAAGCAAGGGGAAACCTGGTCCAATTATATCTTGAATTAAAGGATGGTTAACCGTTGTTTCAACTACTTCCTCAAACTGATCTCGCAGTTTCTGAATTCGCAGCTGCTTCTTTGCTGCTTCATCCTCAATAATCTCCATGGCATGGTTTAAATACTCGTCAACCCTCTCCATCCGCGACAAAACAGCTTGATCTAAACCCGCAGCTAGATCGCGTAGCGTATTTGGGTTGATTTTAATATTTTCTGTTCCGCTTTGATAAATTGGCTGTCCCGTCCATGGACTAAGTACAATATGTTCATCTGCTTCGATATATATCTTCCCTGATCCCGCCCCACCTTCTGGACGGATTTCATAATATTGTGTTTTATCACCATTACGTAAATAGCCAGTATGATTACTGATGATTGTATCAAAATAACTCGTTGATCCACCCGGCATGCCATTATACACCGTATAGCTATTACCTGGAACTTGCTCTTCTAACTTAAGACTATTTAACGTACCATTCAACACATCATATTGTCCAATATAATTCGTGATATTATCATAGTCTTTGTTAGGATCATAATCAGCGGTTGCAGGTAGTAGTGCCGGATTATAAGTTACTGAACGAACCTGCGGATTCTCCACTGCAACAGCATTCGCAAGTGCCCCACCTAATGAGTTACCAGTAACATTGTCCACCCCATACGCCTTATCCATATCTCGAAAATAATCTTTTGCATCTTCTAATTGCGGGACTGCCATATCACTTAATAACTGAGCATCAGTAAGTATATCTTCGGGTTGATCCTTGTCAGTGCCGACGTAAACAACGGTGTACTCTTTATTATCTAGGTTTTGGACGGTGAGAGCGTCTAGACCATTTGAGGTGTTGTCGTTTGTATCAATTACTTCATAACGGTTTCCGTTTACCCTTAACGTATTCCGATCATCATATCCAAGGTAGGCATGATATCCAGCTAATTCAACTAAATCTGTATCTAATTCATTGGTTGATGTTGTTACACTCAATTCACATCACTCCCTTCCTATTTTATTATTCCTTAATTATCTCTTCAGGCGTACTTTTTCTAAGTGAGTTATCTTTACTTCCGCTGGCTCTTTTTTTATTAATTAAATTATCATGCAAAAAAATAGCATAGTTTCCCTTTGGTATATTTTTGGCTTTTTCAATAGTTTTTACTAGTTGATCAAAAGCTTCTCTATCTGGATCTGCACCTTCATTAGCCATATATAAATTTATAGTAATCCCAATCGAATTAGGATCTAATTTTTTAATATTTAACATTTTATTCCACTCGTTTATGGTTTGGTTGGGATCATCCAAATAATTATTTAGAACCTTAATAAATGGTTCTTCATCAAAAATAGAAGTGAAATAATACTCATTACTATATAGGTTTGCCCCAACAGAAATTGCTTCATCTTGCAATCCGACTAAATTATACTGTTTTGCAACATTTTCAATCAGCGTTGTTAAATTATGAAACTTTTCTTCCTGTACCTTGCCGTATATTCCAGCTGAAATTGCATCTTCTACTGCAGCTTCTTGCGACCAAACTTTATCCGTCCTAATTGACTCATTCGCCTTATCAATAGGAACAATCGCATAAGTATAAAAGTGTGGTTCCCCAACAGATTCCACAAACACAGTGGCTCCATCCACGTTCCCAACAATTTGATGCACTTTTACTTCGGTTTTATATTCTTCTTGGAAAAATTGCTTAACGGCATCTTCGACAACGTCACGATTTTCATTCGCAATAAGGTCTGTTTCCTTTCCATTGGCTAAGGTATAACCATCCCCTGTGTACTCTTGGACAGGAACATACACATCATCTGGATTACTTTGATTATCGTTATGGTCTTCACTAGCACTATTCTCTTCACTTTCGTTACTTGAATTTATCCCTTCGACCAAATTGCACCCTCCTAACAATAAAACAGTCATACTTAAACATAGGAACCATAATTTTTTCATAAAATCCTCCTTCAAGTAAATTTATTATAGAATGAAATTTAATTTTTTACATTGCCTTTTTTGGAAAATGAATCTATTTATTCATCTTATTTTGTCATATTGGTTTCACTCTTACATTCTCTTTTTTTCCAAATTTTTAATTATAATCGGTTATATATCACTTAATTACTAGTATTTTTACAAATGGTTGGATAAATAACTAACCTTCTACTTTTTATATTTGTATTCTAAACTATCCGCACTACCATTCAAAAAAATCCCCAAAGTTTAGCATTCACTCTAATCTTCGGGGAACTATTTCACTATAGAATTACTTACGGTTTTAAATCATTCGTTTTACTCGGTTTACCCTTTGTGTTCTTCTGTTCTGCTTGGTTTTCACCTGTGGCATTGTTGCCTTGCTCTGGCTTTTTCACATCTTCTTTTTCTGTCCTAACATCTTTTTTGGAGTCTTTATTATTACGTCTATTTGTTTGTTTATGCTCTGTTTCTTTTTTCAGAGTGCCTTTTTTCTCTTTCTGTTTCTTATTATCTTTACTATTTTCTTGGGGAGCTATATTCTTTTTAGCACTATCTTGCTTAGGAGATGGAGTAATCGAATCATTCGGCTTTACGTGTGCTTTATCTTTTGATGGTGAACCGTTATTATTTAAACTCTTCTTTTTGTTATGAGAATCAATTGAATCAGAAGAATTTTGTTTGGTATTGGGTTTATTTTCCTTCTTTTCGTTAGCACCTTCTGAATGTTGCTTCTTATTTTGATCTGACATTTTGTTCGATTTTTTATTTTCTTGTGAATTTTGATTTTCTTCTAATTTAACAGAAGGGTTCTTTTCGTCTTTTTTCATCAGGTTTTCTAATTGATTGATAGATTTTTCTTTTACATCTTCTATGTTTTTAACCTTTCCTTGCTCTCGTAAAATCTGATAATGCCTATACTTATTCATTGATATATTTGCCTGTTCAGATTGCTCATAAAATTCCTTTGTTTCATTAAAAACACCGACAGTTGCTACAATATTTTTTCGTTCAAGTTGATGCTGGATAATCGTTGTCAGTTTATTTTTAGAAGGGGGTTCAGATTGATTGGTTACATTCGCAATGGTAAGCTCAATACTCCCGTCTTTATCCTCCTTTAGATATCCTGCAGAGATGGTTTGTGAGATAATCTGATCAACTGCTTGATAAAAGCCCTTTCCTTCTACGTCAATAGATTCAATAATCTTTTGACCATCGGTATTTAAAGATAATAGTTTCACGACTTGTAATTCTGAATCTAGTTGCACTTCAATACTTGGATTAATATCAATCGCAGCAATAAATTGCGTTTTCATTTCATCTTCGGGTCCAAAGTATCCTAAAAATGTAATAAATAGAATTGCTATCATTGCCACAGTAGATACAGTGCCAAATGCTAGATTTCGTTTTTTTGCTTTATATGTCTTCCTATCCCCAATCATCGGTATATCCGTTTTTGTTAACGGAATATTTTTAAACGTTCCATCATCACAAAGAAGCACATATTGGTTTTCTGTAACTTGGACAACTACACCTTCATTTATATTTTTCTTCATCTTTTCTCACTCCCTGGATCGGCTTGAATAAAATTTGATAGCCGAACCCATTCCGGATGTAACTTAATCATAATAATTGTAATCAAATACTTCCGGTGTCGCTCAATTGGTTTCGCATGATATGTTGATCGTTTTGTAAACGAAGATACAGGAAATACTTGTTTGTGCATTAATTGATCTACTAGATCTTTATGTTTAATAAATTCAGACGCAATCTGGAACACTTTCATGCGCGTTTTACGATGCTTGGGACAGTGGCTTTCTAACTGTTCAAATGAAATATTATACTGACTTAATTTCGCATTAAGTTCTAAAATTTCTTCTACTAATTCTGAATTATTTGTGGATTGTTGATAAAATTCTATTGACGCATTCAACTCATGAAGTAATTGTTCTTCATTCGAAACAAGGTGTAAATACCGCTTTTCTTTTCTGAAGTAGTCTATCATATCTCGTTGAATTAAGAGGTATACGTAATTTAAAAAGGTACGTCCTTTACTTGAGTCGAACGTATCTATCGCTCGGTTAAAAGCAATGAGTCCTATACTTGTTTCATCACTGCTCCAAGTGACGTATTTTTTACATATATGGCCAACTGCATTTAAAATGTAAGGTTTATAATAACGAATGAACCGCTCTCTTGCCAATTCATCTCCATTTTGTATTTGTAATAGGGTCTGTTTAACTTTAAAATCTTTCATGATGTCCCCCCACATGAAGTTTCTACATCTATTATCGTAGAAAGAGGGTATATAGTTAAGGATAATAACCATTTTAAAAATGATTATTATCCTTAAAATTTTTACCAATACACTAGTTTTTACTCATCATCATTTTCGTCTTCATCTTCGTCAGATTCATCTCTATCTTTATCTTTTTTAGCTGCTTTCTCTGCTCGCTCTTTTGCTTTTTCTGCCGCTTTCTCTGCTTTTTCTTGTGCCTTTTCAGCTGCTCTTTCTGCTCGCTCTTTTGCTTTTTCTGCCGCTTTCTCTGCTCGTTCTTTTGCTTCTTCAGCTGCTTCTTCTTCTCGTTCTTTTGCTTCTTCAGCTGCTTCTTCTTCTCGCTCTTTTGCTTCTTCAGCTGCTTCTTCTTCTCGTTCTTTTGCTTCTTCAGCTACTTCTTCTTCTCGCTCTTTTGCTTCTTCAGCTACTTCTTCTTCTCGCTCTTTTGCTTCTTCAGCTACTTCTTCTTCTCGTTCTTTTGCTTCTTCAGCTGCTTCTTCTTCTCGTTTTTTAGCTACTTTTTCTTGTGCTCTTTTTTGATTTTCTAAAGCTTTTGTGATACCTGCTTTTGCTGTTTCCGGAAGATCTTCACGTTCCAAAAGTGCTAATAAATTTACCGATCGCTTTTTACTATTATCTACAACAGTTTCTTCAACTTCGCTTACGTCTTCCCCATCTTTTGTTGCTGCTTCTAAATCTTCTTCCACTTTTTCTACATGATCCTCATATTCTTCCAATAATTCTTCAGCCTTGTCTTCGTCACCTTCAGAAAGAGATAGCTCCGCTTCACTTAATCGCTCATCAGCATATGCATCTTGGAGAAGTGCTTTCTCAGTTGTTTCTTCTGTTAACTCATACTCTGTGTCCTCAATGACACGAGAAGTATCATAAAGTTCTGATGTTGGATCAATTACTTCCTCATTTTCAGCTGCAAGGGTATTTCCTGCAAATAAGATAAAAAATCCAAATGTAATACTAGAGATGACTATTTTTTTCATTGTTATTCCACCTTTTCCTTATAAGTATTGTACGCTATTTTTAAATGCTTCTATTTTTGCTTGATTTGTTTCATAAGCTCCGAAAGGTACCATGAAAATTAAGATACCTATATTTTCTTCTTCATTCGTAACATTAAAGTAAATATCGGTTCGAATACGCTCTTTCCGATTGGATAATAAGGCAATATAGTTTTCATTTTCTTTGACTATTTCGGTATTTCCAAATGATAACTTTAATTCACTTTTTATAGACTCTAATGACTTATCCTTTGATACAAAAGTCAAAATAGCTTTTAACTTTCCATTTTGGAACATAATATTTTCTTTGGCATACTTGCTTGAGCTATCTTGTTCTTGCCATCCAGATGTTTGCTTCACCCGCACATTATCATTTTCAAATAAATAGTTTTCTTCTCCTGGCTTTGCTCCGTCTGCTTTTTGACTGTCCTGTGTTTCTTGTTCCCTAACATTTTGACAAGCACCTAATACAAGTAAAAGGATACAAACGATTAGCGTTAAGCCTGTCCTGTAACCCATTTTGTCACCTCCGTTCTAATCTACTATTAAGAATTAGAGTGTTGGTTCGACGGTAGCTGGCTGACATAGAATAATTCGCTTTAGCCCCTATAGCTTTGCGTCATCACTTTTCAATGATTTTGCCTTTCTCTCTATTCACTTATCTATACGGAAAGCTTGTCAGAATTTTCGGGGGAAAAACAAAATTTTTTAATTTTTTTGTTGAAAGCTTTGAGAAACAGGCGTGGAAGTTTAACTATACGCAAAAGGCACATTCGCTTTTTAGCAAAATGTGCCGTGGTAATAATTTTCCTTATTAAAATGACAAATAAACGAGGCTCTATACTAAATGTGGTGTTATCCCTTGATTTATCAAAGGTTCCATCGAAGCAAAAAAAACACAGTCGATTCCCTCTCTTTTGTTCCCCTAAAGCAGAGGTAATATGCGAGACTCCTGCGGGAACAGCAAATGTTTTCGATGGGACGAGTAATCGCAGTCCCACGCGTCCGAAGATCCACTTGGTTAAGCGGCTAGAAGTTAGACGAAAACCGTCACGTCCTGTGACAACGTCTAACTGACCCACGTCCTGTGTGCCCGAGGAAAGCGAGTATATTTCCCCTGCGGTTCAGGTACAAGTATGATTAATAATGTAAGTGTAATAAAAGAGATGGTGGAATGAAAATGACACCACCACATTTGACAGAGAACCATAAACGAGTACACTATAAAAATATAAATTGTTATGACAAAGCCGGTTCTACTGGAGTGCTTTCCTCTTGTTTCACTTCTTCTACAGGTGTCACACTTGTATCTACACGTTTCATAAATAAAGATAGAACTAATGCAACGATATTAATTCCTAGCGCTACATAGAAGGAATATTGAATGCCGCTTAAAAGTGCTTGTTGTGTCATTGAAGCAGTTGATGCTGCTGTTAATGTGGTTGGATCGACACTACTTAATAATTTCTCACCTTCTGATGTTGCTACTGAATTCATAATCGTTACCATTACTGCTGTACCGATGGATCCAGATACTTGTTGGGCAGTATTATTAATCGCTGTACCATGTGGGTTTAGCGCATTTGGTAATTGATTCAATCCGTTGGTCATAATCGGCATCATAACCATCGCCATACCGAACATGCGTAAAGAATAAACCAATACGATGTAGGTATAAGTTGAATCGATTTGTACATGAGCTAACAAAAAGGTAGACACACCAGTAACTGTTAGACCAACAACGCCTAAAATACGTGGACCAAATTTATCAAATAGTCTACCTGTAATAGGAGACATGATTCCCATAATAATCGCACCTGGTAATAACATTAAACCAGACTGTAATGGTGAAATACCTCGAACATCTTGGACATAAGCAGGTGTTAATATCATACCTGAGAACATAGCAACTGCATTTACAATCATAATGACAGAAGCAAGAGCAAACATTGGATATTTATAAGCCCGCAAATCCAATAAAGGTTCATCCATTTTTAGTTGACGAATGATAAATAGTGCTAAAGCAACTCCTCCAACAATTAATGTGGTCATAACGATGGTATCATCCCACCCATGAGAACTTGCATTACTTACACCATATAAAATTCCACCGAAACCGAATGTTGATAAAACTAATGATAGATAATCAAGTGTGGCTTTTTTGTTTTGCTCCATTACATTCTGGAATTTCCAAGTAGCCAACAATAGACTAATAATCGCTAATGGCAAAATCATTTTAAACAATAATCGCCAAGAATGGTATTCAACAATATATCCAGATAATGTAGGACCAATGGCTGGCGCAGCGATCATAACCATACCAAAAACACCCATGGCAGCGCCACGTTTTTCACGTGGAAAACTAACCAACATGATGTTCATTAAGAGTGGTCCCATAACAGAAGATCCCATCGCTTGAACCATACGTCCAGTTAATAAAAATCCAAAATTAGGTGCAAAAGCAGCTAATGCTGTTCCTAACGAAAAAACCGTCATTGCGGTAATAAATAAACTACGGTTAGAAAAACGCGTAATTAAAAATGCTGATGCAGGTATTAAAATTCCGCTGACAAGCATATATCCTGTCGCCAGCCATTGAACAGTAGAATAATCTTTAATTCCTAAATCCACCATAATGGATGGCAGTGCAACGTTTAATAATGAATTATTTAGAAATGAGACAAATGCACCGACAAACAAAATACTAATCATTAAATAAGGCGTTTTATTCACTTGTGTATTCATGATTGATTCCCTCTTATCTTATTCTTTTTTTTAACACTTGAATATTTTATACCTATAGTTTAATTTTTGCAATAATTTTATACTAATAGTATAAAATTATTGTTTCTCCACTTAAAAAAACGTATACTTACTGTAGTAAAAGACAGGAGGATACTATGAATCAACGAAAGCGAAAAGTAGCAGATATTGCTTTAAGATTGTTTATTGAGAAGGGGTTCCAACAAACTTCAATTCAAGAGATTATCGATAAAGCAGACATTTCTAAAGGTACATTTTATAACTATTTTTCCTCCAAAAATGATTGCATTGCCGAAATATTAGAAAACATTCGCTACGATGCTAATCAACAGCGAGTGGCGATTCAAATTGGGAAAGACCCACAAGATCGTGAAGTATTGATTGAACAGATCACCATTGTCATGCAATTAAATGAAGAACAACATTTACGCGTACTATATGAAAATATCCTTTCTTCGGATCAAGCAGAATTAAAGAAGCTTGTTTTACAACATAGAGTAATTGAAATGGAATGGCTATCCGATCGATTTGTAGATGTTCTAGGAGAAGAAATAAGAGAATATGCCACAGAAGCGGCTATTCTTTATTTTGGAATGCTCCAATACATGCTCTTTACCTTAAATCTAACCAATAGTTATTTTTCTCTATACCAATTAATCCAAACGTTATTATCCTATATAGAAGTTATTTTGGAGGAAATGAATAGCAACCAAACCATCTTTTTAAGTGATGCGGCTATTGGTTTACTACAAAATAATGTCCATAAAAATATTGCAACCAAACCAGAATTAATAGAAATGGCAAAACAATTGGAAGTCTATCAACCTTTTAATGAAGAACAACAAGATATGTTTGATGTCATCCGAAGTGAATTAAATCGAGAACGTGTTCGTAAAATTGTTCTACAGAAGTTGTTGAAACCGTTTCTACAATTATTTGAAGAGACACCTGCTCAGTCACACGTGCGTCAATTTACTAATGCAATCTGGAGTTACTTGAAGACCATATAATGATGCCTTTATCATATAAAAGGATGGAAGTAAAAAAAATTCATTTTCTAACTCCCATCCTTTCCAGTTTACTTGGTGTCCACAAAGTATTTATTCAATGAGGGATTATATACATATTATTAAACTAGGTATTTCATTCTCCAACTTTCTCTCTTATTCGAATGAAAGATATCGGATCAAATGATTCGGCATAAGATTGCTTCATTCTCACCGACTTGCCGAAGTGATAATGTGAAGCTCCTACTGCTTGATGAATCTCACGCATATTTGTTGATGATAAACCAGATCCAGGCATAATAACTGGACCGTTTGTTTCTTTTTCTAGAGAAACCAATTGCTTTAGCTTCACTTTACCCGTAAGACAATCAGATGCACCACCAGCAGTCAAAATACGTTTCACTTGTTTGTAGTTTCGTAAAGTATGGTAAGCTTCTGTTAAATCTGTCACCTCATCAAAAGCACGATGAAAAGTGATGTCTAAATCTGAATGAAGTTTGAGTACAGTCTCCAGAGTAGCTCTATCTATCTTGTTGTCTTCCGTCAATGCCCCAAATACAATCCGATTTCCACCCAGGCTTATCACATTTTTAATATCTTCATAGATAATAGCAAGATCAGCGCTACGATAGTGAAAGTGGTAGCTATGTGGTCGAATCATCACTTGCACCGGTATATTAATTGTTTGCAATACCTGTTTGATGGTGCCATAGCTTGGGGTTAGCCCACCCTCATTAATTGCCGAAACTAGCTCTAGCCGATCAGCTCCGAATTGCTCTGCTTGCTTTGCCTCTTCCGCTTGCTGGGCGATCACTTCTAACTTCATGATAAATCCCTCTCTTATTCTACTAATACTTTTTTAAATAAAACATTACTAATTATGATACGATAATTGTGCGTTTCCAAGGTAATTAATGCGTAATTCTGCTTTTGTTCACAAAAAATATCGGGTACGAACGTTGGGTTGCGATTTAATGTAGTGTAAAAACGTTTGATCCATTTGAAAAGGATCATAATGGCTTGGTGTATTACCATAAGTCTTTACTATTATACCATTGGCATGAATTCACTTGTTTATGAAGATATCTTTGATTGTAAGGAAAGGATTATTGGTTAAAGTAAAACCATTGGAATGTTAGCGTTCCAATGGTTTTACCAATACTTTTTCTAATAAAGCTGTATCTAACCACGTTGATTCACACATTACGAAGAAGGATCCTTTCCTTGTTCTTCTACTTTTTCTTCTAAATAATCACGCAATCGAGCAACAGCTTTTTCATCAGAAGTTGGCCCAAGCTTAATCGTTTCCTCAAATAATTCATGACTAAAAGCTAAATCTGCCTGAACAACTTCTGGTGTTAAACCAGCCAACTTAAAATTGTTTCTCAATTCTGCACCTAGATGTGCTCTTTCTTCAGGAGTTAGTCCCATCTTATCACCTCCTATGTAAGCTTATATGTATTTTTTCCAAATATCCTTTTCTTACTACTCATTCATTTGTTTTTATCAAAAAGAATTTTCCTATTGTTTATTTGATGAAAACAACATAAAATGGAAGAAAAGTCTAAGGAAGAGGATATAGGATGAAAGAGCTAACAAAAAAAATAATACCTTATATGGCGTATTACATACTAGCAGGTATAGCTTGTCTAGGTTTCCTCTTTCACTTGTGGACAGGTATCATCCTATTAGATGATCCAAACACGATTACTGATGGGCAATTGCTTGGTACATTTGGCATCTCTTCCATTATCATCACTTTATTTGTTTTCTTAGCAAATCGTAAAGAAGGCTACTGCCTTGGTCTTACTGCTCTATCTTTGTTAATGTGTATTTTAGGTATAAGTATGATTGTTGATTTAACACCATTAACGGAATGGCAAAGAGCTGATATGTTTGCATTAATATTAACTACAACCAGCTTTTTAGCTTTGTTTATCAATGGACAGAAGATGGTCAGAAAATTAGTCCAGTCGCAAAACATTAAATAAATATAACTAATGAAAAAGAGATAAAAAATCCACTAAGGTTTGTATCTCTTCATTAATCTTTTGTTGTTGATTAATTCAAAACTTCTGCATTGGCATCCATGTCCACAACTTTTTCATTAGTAAGGTTTACTGCATAGCGACCGTTTGTAGAAGAATGGCCTGATACTAATGTAGCATATCTGACAATGATGTAACCGTTTATTTCCCCATCATATTGAACAAAATGATCGTCATCTTCTATTAATTGCCCTTTGTCACGCAAATAATCTTGGACTAGAGAAATTGCTTTTTCTTTGTCCGATTCCTTGGTGTCTTTGCGAATCTTAGCATTCTGTGGACTACTTTCTGTGTTTCTCTCTTTTGTCATTTCTTCGTTACTGTTCATATCTTGCTTAGCGACTTCTTCAGCGTTTTTCTTTTCTACCTGCTTTGCTGAACTTTCTGTCTCATTTGCCTGGCTTTCTTTACGTTGTTCACTCGTTGATGGAGTACTGCTGACGTCATTATTCACTTGTGATTGATCGTTAGAATCATCGGGGGTTGTGTTATTTGTTTCTATTTTATTTTCTGAGGTATTATTCATCTCAGCATTAGCTTGTGGAGATTCTGTATCCCCTTCGTTTGTACAACCCGCAAGTAGTATCATAAGTAATAATAGTGAAATAACACTTCTATATCGTGGTCTCTGTATATGCTTCATTTTTTCATTTTTCTCCTTCGTTATTCCCCATTCTTAGACAATTCACATGATTAATTATTAAAACATTATCATATAATCGTCTTCTTTGAAACATAAGTGAACTTTTTTCTGAAAACGCTCGCCCCTCTTTTTATCAAAAAATTTATCCTCCAAACTCATCTATTATCTCTAGCAAAAAAACTTACGTTACTTATAAATCGTATTCCTTGACTAGTAACACACTAGTTCATTTAATCTAAATCGAAGTAATTACAATTCATAAGGAGTGATGTACATTATCTTTCCTTAAAATTTGTAATAATTTATTTCCTCATTATTCACTAAAGCAGGTGTCTCATGTGATTACTTAATTTAAAGCTTCCTTCTTACTCGCTCCTTTTTTGCTTCTAATAGATGAAAGATAGCTAACCCTACTCTATCATTATATTCAATTTCCTATTATTATTTTTTTGGTAATCTATAAACATTTTTTTCCTTCTACCGATAATAGAAAGTGAACAATTAAAATATGGGGGGATTGGGATTGAAATTACAAAACAAGATTGCAGTCATTACTGGTGGATCAGATGGAATTGGCAAGGCCACAGCACTAAAATTCTCTAAAGAAGGTGCAAGCGTCGTGATTGCTGATATTAACGAAGACCGTGGTCAAGCCTTAGTAAGTGAAATTGTCGAAGCTGGGGGAAATGCCATCTTCATGAAAACAGATGTCACAAATTTTAATGAAGTGGAAAAATTAGTGGAATTTGCAGTTGATACATATGGAACAATCGATATTATGTTTAATAATGCTGGTATTGGTGTAAATAAACCATTCTTAATGCATTCACCTGAAGATTATCATAAAGTAGTTGATGTCAACCAACATGGTGTGTATTATGGCATGTTAGCTTCCGCGCGTAAAATGAAAGAATTAGGTGTAAAAGGAGTTATTATCAACAATGCATCTGTGTTTGGCTTTGTTGGCTCATTAGGAATAACTGGCTATCAAGCAGCAAAGGGGGCTGTTGTCATGTTAACCAAACATGGCGCTTTAGAGCTTGCACCAGAAGGGATTCGAGTTGTCGGTATAGGACCAGCAGCAGTAAACACACAGATCGTGGAAGGGTACAGACAAGCTGGTTTGCTTGATTATATGAAAGAACAACAGTTAACAAAACAATTAATTGAGCCTGAAGAGGTTGCGGAAGTCGTTGCTTTCTTGGCTACAGATGAGGCACGCATCATGAACGGCTCAGTTGTGATGGCAGATGATGGTTTTGCAAGCTTTAAATCTGACATTAGACAATAAAAATGAATTAAGGGGAAAATACCATGCCAACAATTGAAGAGATGATTGAAAAGGATTATAAGAAGAAAAATCTATTAATGTATATTGTTTTTTCTTTATCTATTATTGCAGCATTAATGAAATCTATCGTCACAAAAGAGGTATCGACAATTGCTTTATTTAGTGTAGAACTTGTGGTGTATTCCGCTTGTTATTTTATCGGTGAGAAATCCCTGAAAAAGCCGACTTTCTTCGCTTATACTGCTGTAATATTAGTTAACTTATTCACAATAGCAGGAATTTTTATTGCTGGGGGAGGATGGACAGTTGTCATTATCACATTCCTTTTAGCTATATTTGCCGTTATACAATTTAACCGGTTTATCTTCTCTATCGGCTATGTTTTAGGGTTTATTACCTTGATTTTAGCTGTTACCCTAGGAACAAAAGAATTAGAATCCATTCAACCTAATGCAGCTACCATTTTCTTAGTTTATATATTATCAGGAGTAATACTTGCAGTACTTATTAATCTAAATGAAAAAATGAGTAAAAATATTAATAATCTGATGTTACAAGCTGAAGAAAATGCCAATGAGCAAGTGCGTCAACGCGAGCAATTAGAAGAGAATGTACAAAATATCCTGCATGATGTCACGGACACAAGTGAGCGCATTCAAAATAATTTAGCATCTCAAAGCGAGATGAGAGTTGCTATCAATGAGGTCTCATCTGGCAGTAATCAACAGAGCGAACAGATTTCAAGTATCTCTCATAGTGCTAATGTGTCACACGAAATTATGGAGAAATTGCGTAACTTTATGAAAGACCTGTCCACTGAAGCTGAGAAAACGAAAGAAATTACTTCTGATGGTGAACAAAAAGTTTCCTTATTTAATAAAGATGTAAAAGATATTCATACATTTATTAATGATTTGAATCAAAGCTTTTATGAATTAAGTGTAAAAATAGAAGAAACGAATTCTTTCTCTGATAGCATTAAACAAATCTCAGAGCAGACCAATCTATTAGCATTAAATGCTTCTATTGAAGCGGCCAGAGCTGGGGAGGCAGGAAAAGGTTTTTCTGTAGTTGCAGAAGAAATTCGAAAATTAGCTGAAGTCACAAATAGTACAGCAGAAAATATCACAGCTAACCTTAACCAAGTAAGCGTCGAGAACACCTCAACGTTACAGAAAATGAAGACTAGCGAGGAAAAAGTAAATACCATGCTTGTTTCTTCTGAAGACGTGGCGAATTATTTTGAACAATTAACCCATATGTTCACCGTAATTACAAAAAACTTCGCGAAAGCACGGCAATTTACAGATGATGTTGTTTCTAATACGTTGGAAGTAGATAAATCTACCTCTGAATTAGCTGCAATTATTGAAGAAGCAAGTGCAAGCTTAGAAGAAATGAATGCGACAGTTGAAACACTGACAACTGACAGTAAAAAAATTGCAGATGTAATGAACCAAACGGCTGAAAATGCAAAACGAATTATTAAATCTACTTAAACCGTAATTACTGTTTAACGAATAAAATAATTGGCTGGCACGAAGCGCTCTCATCACCGCACACCTGCCAGCCAATTTTAATTGGTTCTCTGTCAAATGTGGTGGTGTCATTTTCACTCCATCATCTCTTTTATTACACTTACATTATTCATCCTACTTGTACCTGAACCGCAGGGGAAATATACTCGCTTTCCTCGGGCACACAGGACGTGACGGTTTTCGTCTAACTTCTAGCCGCTTAACCAAGTGGATCTTCGGCTCGTGGGACTGCGATTACTCGTCCCATCGAAAACATTTGCTGTTCCCGCAGGAGTCTCGCATATTTCCTCTGCTAAGGTACTTTTATAATAAGACGCTTCTTATCTCTTGACGCCCCAGTATCTTCTTTTTCAATCGCTCAAAACTCTTGGGGAAGCTTTGAGAAATCAAGGGATACCAGCACATTTAGTATAGAGCATTTTAATTTCGCTATTTAGCTTAGCTTATAGCTTCTAATCACCCCTCGCACCAATATAGCGAAGCACAAATAGGAACAAGTTAACGAAATCAAGATACATTGATATGACAAACATATTTTTCAGATTAAAAAGAACACCTTAATTCAAGGTGTTCAGTGAATTTAACATTATTGAAATGGCAAATGTCTTTCCTTTGTTGGGTTATATACTTGAAGCCAATTTTCTGCTTCCTTCTCCATCCAACTTCCAAATTCATTTATAAAATCCAAAATTTCTCCTGCGTTTGATAAGGGATTGATTGCGTACCAAAGCGCAGTTCTCATTTCTTCCTCTTTTTCTGGATAATGCTTTAAAAATAATTTATAAGCTGGGTATAGATCTCTTGTGTACGACTTTTCTTGAACAATAACAAGCGCTCCCCCAGCCCTTACCATAATTCTCATGATCCATGAACAACAATCTTTAATATCCTCAATATCTTCATTTCCTATTAAATCCTGCTTGGCGTTCTCAATTAGAGACGAAAGGTGAATTAGGTGTTCATTCCCCAACGCGCTGTCAGGTTTATAATTGGGAAGCTCTTTGATTAAATTTTTACCATAAACACAAATTCCATAGGTTTTTAAAATAAACGGAATCATGGAGACATAGTTTGACTCTGAAGCCTCATGAAGTGAACATACTCCTAATTCAACACCTTTTATGAAATGAAATTGTTGATCGATAAATTGCGCTGCTTCTTCTACCCAATCTAAGTCAATATCATCTGGATCAGAATAAGTAACAATTATTGCGTCTACATCAGAGACACTATCAATATCTAACCCTCTAGGTACTGAACCTCTTAAATAAATACTGTGAATTTCATTGGGTAAATTCGACAAGCAACTTTCTTTTATTAAATGGATTACTTCTTGAAATTTATTATTGATGTTTTTTGAATCAGACTGGTTGATGATATATCCTTTTTCGTCTAGCGCACACAAGGTACCTATTTCTTTAATTTCAATCATCTATTGGAATCCTCATTTCTTTTTAGCAGGTATTTATTCAAGAAGCGGAAAAATAATAAGTTAAGTTATTTTGAACTACCTTTTCCTGTAACAAGGGCATTACTGTCCGAAAAAGCAAACTTTCTTGAAAATGAAAAATAAATTTTTTATACCAGCAGTAAACCGTCCACATCAAGAATCTGAATGCGCTTATGTGGTTTCTGTTTAATTAGCCCTTGCTCTTCTAAGTCTGTTAACTTACGACTAACTGTTTCTGGTGTAGTACCCAGATAGGAAGCTACATCTTTTTTAGTCATCGGTAAATAAAATTCACCTGATGAATCATTTTCATCTAGGCAATCTGCTAAGAAAAATGCAATCCTTCGTTCTACTTTTTCTGTTGTAAAACGCGTTGTCTGCTTTTCTGATTGATCTAAACGATTAGACAGTTCATTTAAGATCTTTAGTGAAATGGTTGGATAGGTTATAAGGAATGATTGTAAAGCCGATCGGTTAATCACACATATTCCAGTGTTTTGTACGGCTTCTGCATACGAATCATGTGTTTTCTCTTTAAATAGAGCAAGTTCTCCAGTAAAATCGCCAGGATTTAAGATCCGGACTAATTGTTCTTTTCCTGACTCGGATAACCGATAAATTCTAACTTTCCCACTGTTAATAATATACAAGGAATCTGATTTATCACCAGCATAATAAATATGTTCTCCCTTTTGATAAGAAATTGGTTGAACAGTATGCATAATCTCATCTAATTGTTTGTCTTCTAAATGATTAAATATTGGTACAGCTGCAACACATGTCTTATGTGAACCATGGTCATGACAATGCGTTTCTTCTACCGCCATTTTCACATTCCTCATTTCGAAATTACACGAGAAAATCGCGCAAGTAATTTTGTATATTGCATTTATTTTAACATAACTATAACTACTACAAAAATCAGCTAACCTTTCTGTTTACTCTTAAAGCTGACTAAGCGCATTGCATTCACTATAACGAGTAGTACACTTGCTTCATGAATAAACATACCTGATGCTAATTGAACAGATCCCATTAAGACACCAAATAGCAAAACAAAGACGATAGCGACTGCAAAATAGGTGTTTTGCTTCATGTTACGGGAGGTGGCTTTTGCTAATGCATAGGCATGAGATAATTGCAGTAACTTATCAGCCATTAAAACAACATCAGCTGTTTCCATCGACACATCTGTCCCCCCTTCTCCCATTGCAAGTCCAATATCAGCAGTCGCAATTGCGGGAGCATCATTAATTCCGTCACCTGCCATTGCAACAACCCGCCCTTGTCTTTTTAACTCCGTTATGAACTCCACCTTGTTTTCTGGTAAAAACTCAGCATGATATTCATCAATTCCTAGTTGTGTAGCAACTAATTTTGCAGTACGTTTATTATCACCTGTGAGCATAATAATCTGATCAATCCCATTTTCCCTCAATGCCGCTATTGCCTGTGGTGCAGCTTCTCGAATTTGATCAGTAATAGAGATGATTCCTGCTAAATCGCCATCAATGGCAGCAAAAATAGCTGTACTTCCTAACTCCTCACGCTCAACTGCATAACTAGAAGCAGTTGTAGATATAGTTATACCTGCTGTTTGCATTAATTTTCGGTTACCAATAACCAATGAATGATTTTCTACTTTGGCACGAATCCCATTACCTTTAATAACTTCACCTTCTACATGGTCTTGGTTGAGAGCAATGCCTTTTGTTTTTGCTTCTTTTACAATTATTTGACCAAGAGGGTGTTCCGAAATCAATTCTCCTTGTGCCACTAACCGAAGTAATTCCCTTTGCTCATAATTGCCAAAGGTGCGGAAATCCGTGACTTCTGGCTTTCCTTTTGTTAAAGTACCAGTTTTATCAAATACTAGCGTGTTCACTTTTGAAAACTGGTCAATTATTTCGCCACCTTTAATAAGCACACCATTTTTAGCACCATTTCCAATACCCGCTACTGTTGAGACCGGTGCACCAATGACTAAAGCACCTGGGCAAGCAACAACTAGGAAGGTGATCGCTAAATGAAGGTTCCTTGTAATTGCAAAAACTAAAATCGATAAAATAACAATTGCGGGTGTATATACAGTAGCAAACCTATCTAAAAATTTCTCTGTTTTTGATTTTGATTCTTGCGCTTCCTCAACAAGTTCTATCATTCTAGCGAAAGTTGTGTCATCCCCAACTTTCTCCGCCACCATTTCAATATAACCATTATCAAGAATTGTTCCACTAAACACCTTCTCCCCAGCACTTTTGGATGCTGGTCGGCTTTCACCAGTAATAGCCGCTTCATTTAACGTAGCATTACCGGTTACAACTTCACCATCTACTGGGATCTTACCACCAGAACGAATAATCACTCGATCGCCTTCAACTACATCTTCTATTGGAACAGTTACCTGTTTCCCCTCTTGAATAACCGTTGCTTCCTGTGGTGCCATTTCAATTAACTCTTTTAATGATGACCGTGTTTTTGCCAATGTACGTGCCTCTAAAAATGCCCCCATTAAAAATAGAAAAGTTACTACTGCTGATTCTACATATTCACCAATAAATAACGCACCGATGACTGCAATTATTACTAATAATTCAATGCTAAAAGCTTTCATTCGCAATGCTTGGTATGCCTTTATTGCGATTGGCAAACTGGCAATTATTGTTGCTGTAATCAATGCAATCGTTTTGACTTCACCATTCCCTAGAAAACTAGCAATATAGCCCAACGCAATCAAGATAGCAGAAATTGCCGTTATATGATTTTTATGCTTATTTACATAAACGATCATGTTTATTTCCTCCTAGTAGCTATAAAAATTAATGGAATCCCCGTCACTGCTACAAATATAGTTGTTACCTTTTGGGGAAAAGTCCATATCTCACTAAAATCCTATGCTAATTATACTTTTTCAACCTACGAATTCTTTAAGTAAATAGAGACAGCCTGTCAAGACTATCTCTATCGTAAAAATTAAGATACTTTCTTTGACAACACCGGATATCCTAATTTACTTATTATTTCTTCCAACTGGCTTGCTTTTATTGTTGTCTCATCAAATTGCATTTTTACCTTACTTAGATTAAATAATACTTTCGTAGATTCGACACCTACTGTATTATTAAGGGTCGTTTCAATTTTTTTAATACATGATGGACAAGTTAAAGCCTCTAATTGAAATACTGCTTTTGACATATCGCTTTCCTCCCTTTTTGTTATACTCTTATCATAATGCTAGTGACGATTGGATAAATTGATTTGGATCAAGATATGTCATTTTTTCTTTATTTCATTTTGTTGTAGTAATCTCTTTTTATAGGTGAGATCATGTTTTTTTGCTTTTAAAACAATAAATTAATAGCACAAAAAAGATGAAGTAGTTATCTCTGAATCATCAGAAACAACTACTTCTTTTCATTTTATGGAATTATGGCATCGTTTCACTTACTTCCAGAAAGAAATATAGTGCATTTCACAAAAAAAGTTTTCAATCAGTCGAGGAGAAAAAACAAATGGATACTCCTCCCTAAAATGCAATTCTAATGTAATACTGAACATATACCATCATGCTTTAAATTGTTCGGGTGGAACTTTACTATCTTTTATACACGGAATAATCAATTTCATTTTCACTTTTGGCAATAAGCAAGGCGGTGTATACATCAGAGTCAACATTTAGAATTGTGCGTAACATGCCAACAAACCATTCTACACCAGCAAATATCGCAATGGATTCAAGCGGTAGTCCCATTTGTGGAATAATAATCGTCATTGACACAAGACCCGCACCTGGGACAACGGCATTGGAAAGAGAGACGAGTGTAGATAGCATCGCAATAAATAGATATTGAACCATGGTATATTCCGCACCATATATCTGGGCAATGGTTATGACAGTGACTGCCATATGCATCGCTGCTCCATTACTATTTAATGTCATACCAAGCGGGAGAACAAACTTAGATACCTTTTCAGAAATACCTAATTTTTCTTTTGCATCTTTCATCGCGGTCGGCAAAGTAATAGCCGAAGATGTAGTCGCAAGCGCAATGACCGACATTTGAACCATACCACTAATCAGTTTCGGAAGGTTAATTTGACAACGAATAGAAATAAATAATGTAAATAATAACAGATAAATAACAGTGGCTAATCCATATACACCTAAATACTTAAGCAATGGCGTAATCACGCGAAGACCTAACTCGCCAATTGTTCCTGCAATCAAAGCAAAAATCCCAATCGGAGCTAGTTTCATAATCATTAATACTAATTTTAATATAATCTGATTAAATTCTTTTATAAAGCCAAGTACTTTCTCGCCACCTGAATCAACTCTAACAAGACTCATCGCGATTCCAAACAACACAGAAAAAATAATAATTTGGGCAATGTCCCCTTCTGCCATGGATTGAAGCACGTTCTTCGGAAAGAAATTCAATATAACATCGGATGCTGTACCAATGCTATCGGGATCAATCTCTACTCCTTCTGTGAGTTGATCTAAGTGCCCTCCGCTACCCGGTTGTAACCAATACCCCATCATGAGACCAAATAAAGCAGCTAAGAGAGAGGAACCAAAAAAGATGCTAATCGTTTTTAAACCTCTTCTTCCTAATTCTTTGGAATTAAGCCCACCAACAGCTTCAATAATTTGCCCCATGACAAGTAAAATGATTGACATCTGAATTAGCCTAAGGAAAATATCACCAACGAGTTTAATGCTTGTCAACTCACCATCAAAGAGCACCCCAAATAAAATCCCTAATATTACTGCAATCATAATTTGTGTCGTCATACTTAATTTTAGTAGTTTCATAAGTTAGCCCCCGACTAGCGAAGTATAAGCAGGTGCTACTGATAAGCACCTGCTTCACTTAACAGATTCATCCGTCTACTTCATTTATACATAAAACAGCTCCGAATTCAATTAAACTTTAACTGTTAGAAACTTTTAATGAATCATTTTTTTTGACAACTGTTCCTGCTCCTTCATGAAGGTTACCTAAGTTGTCTAATGAAGTAATAATCGCTGTTCCATTATTGGAAGACTCAACAAATTCAACAGCCGCTTGTATCTTCGGTAACATACTTCCTGGCTCAAATTGTCCCTCTTCGATATATTGCTTTAATTCATCAATCGAAACTTCTTCTAGTTTCTTTTGATTAGGTTTATTAAAGTTGATATAAACGTTATCCACAGCAGTTAAAATAATAAACAGATCTGCTTCTACTTGTTCTGCTAATTTCTTGGAAGCAAAGTCTTTATCAATTACTGCTTCTATTCCAGTATAGCCATTATCGGACTTAATAACTGGAATACCACCACCTCCACAAGAAATCGTGATGACATCATTTTCAACTAGTTGTTTGACCGTGTCAACTTCAACAATACCGACCGGTTTTGGCGAAGGAACAACTTTACGGTATCCTCTACCTGAATCTTCAATATATTTTGCACCATCTTGGCTCGCTTCAGCCACTTCAATTTCCGTTAAGAAAGGACCTATTGGCTTCGTTGGATGCGTAAAAGCTGGATCATTTTGATCTACTTCCACACGAGTAATTAAGGAAACAACCGACTTATTTATTTCTTGTTTCTTTAAAATACTACTCATTTCGTTTTGCATCCAATACCCGATACTTCCTTCTGTCATCGCAACACAAGTATCAAGTGGTAATGCTGGGTTCTTTTCACTATCAGCTAATTGCTGTTGTAATAATAAATTTCCTACTTGTGGACCATTTCCATGTGAGATAATTAATTGATTATTATGTCCAACCAACTGTACTAGCTTTTCACATGTATTACGAATCGCTTCTATTTGTGCTTGTGCCGTTGGGTCATCCGAAAGAATCGCATTTCCTCCCAAAGCAACAATGATTTTTTTATTCTCTAACATATCTTCTCCCTCTTTCTCTCTTAATCTAAGATGCTTCTATTTGTTTATTATCTTTTGCTATGAATATGAAGACGAACATACCTATGAGTAATAAAATCGCTGCAAGGTAAAAACCTACTTGCATGGAACCTGTTACATCAGCAATCCAACCTGTGATATAAGGTGCTAGAATAGCGCCTGACATCCCAATAAAGTTAAATACACTTAACGTTGTCGATAATGAATTTTTCGGTGAATTCTTCGTAACAAACGCTACCAGAATTGGATCAAGAGCTAACTTCCCAGTTAATCCATAAATAATCAGTGCTACAATAAGCAAGGTGCGATCTGTTACAAACGCAATACCAAATGTCGTAATAATTGCTAGTGGTACAAGGAAATAAATAAATTTTTTCGTTGTCTTATACTTATCAGATAAACGTGCTAAGATCAGTGCTCCTGGGATTGATGCCCAAGGAACTAAGGACGAAATAAAACCAACACTTGTTCCAGCAAAGCCACGTTCCACTTCTAAGAATCGAGGTAGCCATGTTAGAATCACGAAATTAGCGTAAATCGAACAAAATACTAGAATAAAGGTAACGACCAAGTTTTTATTTTTAAAAATTGACTTCAGACTAACTTTTTCATTTTTCGTTTCTTTTGTATCCGTTGAATTATTGACCTGTTCTTTTCCTTGATCTTCAGGACGAACAACTTTTTCTTTTAATAGGGTGTAGTACAAGATACCGAGAATAACAGTCGGTACTGCCATAATATAGAATGGCTGACTCCAGTGTTGACCGTTTTCAAGTACAAGCTTACTTGATAGTATATAACCTAGGGACGTACCAAAAGCCATTCCGCTGTTAATAATAGCTGTTCCTAATGTTAATTTTTTCGTAGGAATCGCTTCTGTTGATATCGCATAACTGGGACCATAAAAAGCCCCTTCTCCAACACCCGTTAAAATACGATAGAGCATGAAGACAATAAAGGCAGAAGCAATCCCGCTTAAATATGTGGTTACCCCAAAAAGGACAAAACCGAATGCAATAACCAGCTTTCTTCCTACCTTGTCCGCTAAGATACCGAATGGAATTTGCGTTGCAGCGTATGCTAAGAAGAAAACACTATTAACCAGTCCTAATTGCGCATTACTTAAACCAAATTCGACACCGATATTCCCCATAACTGGATTTAAAATTGTACGATCGGCATACATTAAAATCCAGCCAAAGAAACCTAAAGCAACTACTTTCCACCAGTAACGTTCAGATACTGGTACTGCCTTATATTTATCCACCAAGTTCATTTTTTTATTTGCTTCCATTAGTAACCCTCCTCAACTTTTAGATACCATGTTTAGTCCTAACCAAAAGCCGTATAATGTGTCATTTCCTGATGTATGTCCATATTGTTGAATTTCATCAATGACAACTTCTATTTCTTGCGTGTTATCTGCATCTAACAATTTAACTAAATCAACAAAGTTTTCACTAAGATGATCATGCAGCAGTGAATGGAAGTACGCCGTGCTAATATATGTTGTTTTGTTTTCTGCTACTTTATAAGCTAAACTATCAAGCCACTCTTGATTTAAATGAAAGGAGATTACAGCCATTGTAAAACCCATTAATAAGTCATCGCCACTTGGTGTTAACCCAAGACCCCGCCCTAAAAAATAGTCTATAATAGCAAGTTTTGATGTCTTGTCTAGCTTGGGCATGTAACTTAATTGATCGAGCTTTTCTAGCAACTCATCATCCATCTTTAAACCTATTTGTTTCTCTAGTTTTTTCTCTTGTAAATAGCGATACAGCAAAGTTTGAGAGATAGTCTCTTTCTGACAAGAAATCGTCGGAAAAGATAAATCTATTCCTGTTAAACCTGTATAATGAATGGCAATGACATCGCATTCGCTGTAAAGTACCAAGGCATGTTGTTTCTTGACAACTAAATCACCGACACGTACAGATTTTATTACGTGGTCTAGTCGTTCCTTGGAAATGTTAATACCGAATGCCGACAATGGTTGCTGTGTTTCACTTAAAAAGAGATGAGAATCATCAAATTGAATATTGATTCCACGCGTAAATATGCTGTGGATTCGGCCTGTTTCAATTTTGTTTACAAGAGGGAGCAATAAACTACTTATTGCTCCACCTTTTATGTCATACACCATTAATCAACAGCAATGCCTAGTTTGTCAGCGTAGGCAAGTAGTGCTTTTTCAAAACAAGCTAGTGGCGCACGTACGGTTCCTGCCCCTACTTGACCGATACCAGGCTCTTTGTGCGCAATACCTGTATTGATAATCGGTGTAATACCTGATTGCACAACTTTTTGAGCATCTATCCCTAAGCAAGCGCCTTTAAAGTCCCACGTAGGAATACTCCAATTGGAATTATTCGCAAGGCAAATCTCATTCATTTCTTCTGAAACGTCTAGTGCATCGGTAAATCCACCTGCACCAACAAAACGAGTTACACCAGGCGCAGCAATCATTGCCATACCACCTACACCGATGGTTTCTGTAATCGCACTGTCGCCGATATCAGGGTTAGCATCTGATTCAGAATAACCAGTGAAATATAAACCATTTGGTGTATTAACTGGTGCGGTAAACCATTCATCTCCCATTCCACTAATTCGCACACCGAAATTACGGCCATTTCTTGCCATGGTAGTAACTACGGTTCCTTTCTGGATCTTACGTGCCGTGTCAACAGTTGCTTTTCCTGCTGCCATCATAATATTTAAGAAGAATTGATCGGTATCCGCTAAAAAGCTGATCACACTATATTTATCCTCTTCATTGATATCTAGTTTCACAATAAGCGGCGTAATTTCTTTCAAGAAATTAAGAGATGCTGCGATATTTCTTTGGTGGAATTCATCCCCCATCGTAATAGCTTTCGCTATCATAACACTTAAGTTTAATCCACCTTTTTTGTGTTTTAATGCTTGTGAAAGTACAGGGCCTAATACATCTTTCATCCATTGCAAACGATCAACTACTTCTTGTGAATAAGCGCCAAATCGAAGTACTTTGCCAATTCCTTCATTTAGCGTACAGTAAGCTCTTGTACCATCTAATTTATTCTCAACCACAAGCACTGGCATATTACCTGAGGTAATACCACCCATTGGACCAACCGCATGGTGATGATGACAAGGTTCGAACGACACGCCTCCATTCTCAAGAAGTTCAAGCGCGCTATCTTCATCTTCTGCCCAACCTTCAAACAATACGGCACCGATACAAGAACCGCGCATTGGACCAGTCATATCTTTAAATTCAATTGGTGGTCCCGCATGTAGGATGACACGATCGTTGAGTACTTCGATCACATCTTTTGCTGGAACAACATCTACAAGGAATGGCTGCGTATTTTTCATTTGTTCCACAACATCTCGATTTCCTTGTTCCACATCGTCTAGCTTCATTAGCGCATTTAACACTTTGATGAGCTTTTTATTACCACCTGCTGCTGGTTTCCAGTTGTATTGCACGGTCGTTCCACCGTGCTCAATAATGGACTCCGTAAAACTCTTTAAGCCGATGTTTATCACACGTGGTTTTGTATTAAATAAGTCTTCTATATTGTCGCTTAACGTTGGTAAGGTAACTTTTTCAACGTTTACATCTGTTTGTTCTTTCGCATTGGTTTGATAATCAATACCTTTTAGTTTTAGCGCAAGACGAACAGCTTTTTCGTTACTGTCTTCCACTAATACACCAGCTTGTTTTAAGGTGCGAATTGACTTTTCATATCCTTGTGGGTCTTGTTCTGTTCCACAAACAGTAGCAACAAAGTGCAAGGTTCTTCCATCTTTTTCAGCAGTTTGTTTCGCCTCAACAATCGCAGGGGCCAACGCTTCTGCCATATCAGGATGAGCACCATATCCAAGCACACAATCAAGTAAAATAACCCCTGTTTCTTTGTCTTCCGCATACGCTTTAATTTTCTCTGTGCGAACTTCTGGGTCAATCATTGGGTGGGGTTTTCCTTGTGTATAAATGTCATCACCCAAGTCCATCACTTCATAACCGTTAGCCTTCAAGATGTAGCCTTCTTTTTTGATGAGTCCACCTAAATCTAACGCATCAGAAATCAACATACCTGCTTCAGCCGCTAAAGTTCCGCCAGAATATAAGCCTTTCACTGTCTTTTCTTTCGATAATTCTGTATCTACATCATTCGCAAGCGGTTTAGAATAATTACGCTGTACAGACTCCCCTTCCGCTAGATCAACTGCGATTTTTGCCGTTTCTTCTAACGTATGGGCTAAGTACACATCACCCTCGTGGTGATCTGGTTTCTCTCCTAAGAAAATCGCAACAGCTGGTTTTGATAAGCTATGCAACAATTCAACAATTTCATCACGTACGTTCTTTTCTGGTGGCTTCGAAATAAAGACAATCACATCGGTTGGATCATGATGTTCCAATCCAATTAGAGCATCTTTAGCAGTGATCGCTCCTACCTCTTCACTAAGATCACGTCCACCTGTTCCAATTGCATGAACCACACCACCACCAAGACGGTCAATGATAGTCGTTACTTCTTGAATACCTGTACCAGACGCTCCAACAATACCGATATTTCCTGGTTTAACGGCATTTGTAAAAGCAAGTGGCGTACTGGATATAATTCCTGTCCCACAATCAGCTCCCATAAGGAGAAGTCCTTGTTCATGCGCTTTTCGTTTGAGACGGGCCTCTTCTGCTAGTGGAATATTATCGGTAAAGGAAAACACATTTAATCCTTGATCAAGTGCATTTTCAATTTCATCGACGCCGTATTCACCCGGAATGGATAATAATGCAAGATTTGCATCTGGTAATTTATCCTGTGCCGATTTAAAACTATTTACCGTTTCAAAACTGCTTTTTTCACTTTTAACTGCTAAGTCATTTAAGAATCTTTCTGACTCTTTTAAAGCGTTTTCAAATACATCCTCATTCACAGCATCAATCACGATTACCATATCACTTGGCGATGCATCATTTGCTTCCTCTGTTAATAGACCACTATTTTTAAAAATGTCTTTATTCGCATCCGTTCCCATCATAATCGAACATTTTTTCACACCTTCCATGCCATTGATGGCATTGGTTAGTAGCATTAAGTTAATGGAATCCTGATAGCTATTTTTCTTAATCACTGTTTTTAACATTTTCAAACCTCCTTGTTTGCGTTAATATAAATATAGCATGCGGGTTTTTAGATTACATTGGCTAAAAAATCTAGAAATATATGATTTTTTTAGCCGTTTCGGATAAAAGGAGAATAAAACATGAATGCGCTTAATTTAATACGACTAGAACCGTTAAAAAAAGCAAAAATTATCGCGGGTGAATCCGGCTGTGAAAATGTAGTGACGGGTGTCAATGTGTTAGAGGCACTTGATATTGAAAATTGGGGGAAAAAGGGACAAGTTATTTTAACGAGCTTTTTTGCTTTTAAAGATTTATCGAACCAAACGTTATCTTCTTTCTTTGATAAAATGGCATCGATTGGTATTTCAGCCATCATCGTCAAGATTGACCGCTTTGTGCAACATGTCCCTGAATTAATGATTCAGCTCTGCCATCAGCATGGTATTCTATTGATTCAAATTGATAAAGACGTCAAGTATGAAGCAATCGTACTCGCTATCTTGGAACCAATCATTAATCGAAATGTCGCGCTACTTAACAGATACTACGAGATTCATAGTGAAATTACCCAACTCGCTCTAAAGATGCCTTCTATTCATGCTATTTTAGAAGAATTCAAACAAATGATTCAGCTCGATTTCACGCTGTTTAATACACTTAAGAAAACACAAATTACGACCAATACAAACTTATCCACGTACCGCACAATGCAGAAGACAGCTATCAAACAAGAGAAGTATATGTTTTACAGCTACAAACGCTGTGATGTCGTGTATACATCCGAAAACAAAGAAATAAATGGAGCTCAAATCCGAGTACAAATTCCTTGTTTAGAACATGATGAGTATGAATTGATTATTCACGAACGAAACACACATATTAGTGAAGAAGATTTCATGGTATTGGAGAATGCTGTGAAGTTTCTTCAAATGGAGCTATTAAAAAAATACGCATTATCACAAAATATCTATCAACAAAAGAACAATATTTTAAATGATTTGCTAAATAATAGAGTACATGAAGAAAAAGACGTGGATGATATCTTGGATTACTTAAACATTGATAAATACGACTATTATCAAGTTGCCATTGTGAAGTTTTATCAACTGGATGGCGTCGATACACTGCAGAAAGATTACACAAAAATCTTAAAAAAAATGCGTTATCAATTAAAAGTACCATCCAATCGATTTGCCTATATGGAGAATACCAATCGGATGGTTTTGTTAGCTAACTTGCGTGAAGTGGACCAGACACTTGACGAAAATAAAATAAAAGAAACAGTACACCAAGTGATGAACAATCATACACGAGATTACTTTCATATCAGCATGAGTTCAGTCGTCAATCGCGAGAATATCCACAAAGCAAATACCGAAGCATTGAAAACGCAAAAAATCTTAGATTTGTTTTATCCGCACAATTCTGTTTTAAATTATCAACGCTTAGGGATTTATAAATTATTGTTAGACCTGGACAAGTTAGATGAAGCAAAAAGCTTTATTTCACCAGAAATTGTTGCTTTTAAACAAGACTACCCTGAACTATTTGAGACGTTATCTGTTTTCATAGATAGCCATCAAAGTTATACGAAAACATCCGATATCTTATTTTTACACCATAAGACGATTCGGTATCGCATGAATAAAATAAAAGAACTACTTCAAATCGATTTCGATAATCCAGAAGATATTTTACAGATACAAATTGCGACACGTTTATTTAAGTTGCTTCATTAAGATAATAGACGTACGTCAATTACTAACAAGGAGGAACCGTTGATGCAATCACCTATCACCTATACCTATAAATCTACTACGAATATCAACATGTCGATGAGTCTTTATCGTGCAACAAATACAAGAAAAAATGTTACCATTCTCTACTTCCACGGAGGTGGGCTGCTGTACGGTGAACGTGATGATCTACCCGCTATTTATGTGGATCAATTCACAGATGCAGGCTATGATCTATTGACCTGTGATTATCCACTTGCACCTGAAGTAACCATTGATACAATTCATCAATCTATTTTTGAATTAACGATGTATTATCACAAAAATCGTGACACTGTTTTTGATTTAACGAACAATGAGATGATTCTTTTTGGACGTTCGGCAGGAGCTTATCTCGCCCTGTATTTATGTAGAACATTGCAAAAACAAGCGAAGTTAAACCCGCTTGCAGTGATTAGTCTATATGGATATCCAGGTTTTCAAGCACCTGAATTTCATCAGCCGAATAAGCATTACTTACAGTTTCCTAAAGTGGAAGATAGTACGATAAAAGGCATATTATCTGATACCTATGTTACAGAAGGCGCGAAAGAAAAACGTTTTTCTTTATATATAAAAGCACGCCAAGAAGGGAATTGGATTAACTATTTGCAACCAAAAGCAGATATCGAGACATATGCGGTTACATCAGAAGATTTAAGTCATTTTCCACCAACGATCTTAGCTGCATCAACACATGACCCGGATGTAGCCTATCGTTTATCCAAACAAATGAGCCGAACCATCCCAAAAGCAAAGTGCCTTACCATCTACGGCGAAATACATGACTTTGATAGGGATACAACAGATTCTACAGGTATGAAGACATACGAACAGATTTTGAAATGGCTGGAGGAGAAAGTTATTTCTTAATGGCGAGTATAATGGTTATTTTGCCATCTAATTCAAAAAGGCGAGACAGGACTTGGCGCTTCCCCCATCCTCTCTTGTCTTTTTTGAAAATAGTATTTATTTTGTGTGCTTAGATTAGATACCGTGGGTAACAATAATTTATATTTTCAGTAACAATTATATCAAATAATTTAACTAAACTGAGAAACTGTTAATCACGTTTCAAAGGTGGACATATATTGTAAATAGTACTAATACTTCAAGCCCCTAATTGACTTAAGTATAAAATCAAACGAAACAACTAAGTGTATATGTAGTTTTTTGGATAAAATAATTATCTTTCCTATATTGAAAAATAAGGGGGGATAATATTTAAATAAATTATATCTAAAGTTTCTCTTAACTAGCATTTCTCCGTTTTATATCTCCATAGAACATGTTGTTTATCTTAAATTTTTATTTTAATTCTATACAATACAAGCATTTAGCTACTGTCCTATACGCCTAAATCGATAACTTTAATAAATATTACTTTTTCGTCTTGTTGCACACATCACACAATTACAGATAGATTTCCCTCCGTTCTTTAAATATCAACATGGACGAATGCTTGCTAAAATTACCATCATAAGAAATGTTAATAAGCAATGGACAACTACGAAACAAAGACCTTAACTCAAAGACATTATTGTGATACTAGATTTAATCTTAAAAGCAACAAAACTAACTAATTTTACATTTTTTTCTTATAAACTATTCACAATTAATTGGTGTTTATTTATAATACAATTATCAAATATATGGAGGTTGTATTTTATGAAGAAACTATTGATCGTTACACTAACTTTCATCATGTTTTTAACCGTATCTACTACTTCTGTGTTTGCTCGAACAGGAACATCTTCTGTAAAGGAAAAAAAGTAATCTAATAGTTGGAAAAGCTGGTAGTGTTTCCTTTGGCGTATCACATACTTCAAATTTCTATAAATATATTTATAAAGAAGGATACAAGTATTTCTAATTGAGTGAGGGGCAGTATATGAATAAAAATATTAAAAATTTCATTCTACTAATTGTAGGTATAATAGTTGGCTTAGTTATAGCGTTTTCTCCTGTCATTATAACCGGCACATGGTATAATGTAGAAAGAACAATAGGCAACCTACTAATTGCAGAATTTGTATTGAGAACAAGCTCGATTATCGTTGGTTTATTGGTAGTTTATGATACCGTAAAAACTTTTAGTAGAGGCTAGGCATAACTAGTCTTTGATAACAAAAAAAGATCTTGATCACTAAAAACATGTTGATTGAGAACTTTTTTGATCCTTCTTTATGCATGCTTAGAATGACTTAATATAATAGCCGTTCTGGCGGTGAAATCCCTAATGTTCACCACCATGAAAGCGAATCTTCATTTGTCAAACTAAGTGTAACCTATCCAATTTCTTCTTTTGGAGCCTGCAAACCCTCTTTTTCCTCACCTGTAACTAACTGTTTTCTTCCATAAATCATTAAGCGTTTATTTCCACCTTTTAATAAGACTATCGTTCCGTTTGGTAATAGTGTCTCCATTATTTGATCTCCACTCCTTGTTTCATAAGTTTTTTCTTCTCCTTGTTGGACTTTGGCTGATAGCTTACATAGTCCCTATTCGCTCTCATATAAAAATATCGATGTAAAAACTTTGCTGCTGCATACGCCAAAAAAATGGCGAAAAAATATACTACGATTAATGAGAAAACATGTTTTAAAACAACCGTTTCTTGTACACTTTGAGCTAAAATATACCCTATTCCAGGCGAAGCAGATAATAACCCCATATATTTTGATTCACTTCTGATTTTCTTTTCCTTCGTTGGGTCACCAGTATATCTATCAATTTGATATTTTACCAGGATATACATAAATAAGATAGTCGCTACATTTATCATGATATAGTAAAATACAGAGGTAATATGGAGCGTATAATATGACATTCCTTGTACCACAACAAATAAAGAAATTGCCCCTAATAACCCCCATATTCCCATAAATAAAACCATCTCAATCTGTGTAGAATACGGATTTTTTATGATAAGCCGAATTGCCCATACATGAATTATAAGCATAAAAGGTAAGACCATCCATAAAAATTCCAGCCTTAATATACTTAATAATCCTAAAAGTAAAGGCAAGTCGAAACCAACAAGGACCATTGCTATTATGGACAATCTAACATCCCCCACAGGGGGAGATTCTAAGTGTTCATTAACATGTTGTGCTAAGTTCTGGTGTCTAGTTTTAGGATCTATTTTCATATTTACCTTCCTTAATTAATTGTTCTCTATATAAAGAAGTTTCGGGATATGTATTAACAACCTTTATTTGTGATTTTTCTAAAAAACTATGAACCTTAAAAAGTCTTATTTTTAATTATAATAGGTGGTTAGCATGAATTATATAGGTATATTTGTTGCTATCCGTTCCGGCTTAAAAAGGAATGGGCGAGCATACACTTTCAAGCTTGTTTTAGTGAATGTATGTTTATGCAATTTATTGTTTGGAGATCATTATTGAATCAACAGTTAGTTCAAAGGATTGTACTAACTCGTCACTAAATTCTAATTGCTGGTTCTTGTCAAACTAAGTGTAACCGTTCCAAGCGCCACCTACAACTTATATCAACAACAATGTTATCTAATGATACTATTCAACCTTCTTAATTTTCATTCCTTTGGTAGTTTGTATGGATAAAGGTTCGTTCATTTCACTCAACCCTATCTTGATATATGGTACGTACTTCGTCTCTCCGTTAGTTGAATCACTTATTTTTAAAGTTATAGTTGTTGATTAACCTTGCTTAACATCTTCTATGTTTATCTCTTTTCCTATATATTCTTCACTTAACTTAATGTATACTTGTTTATTTCCTTCAATTAAATCAGAAGTCTTATAATAACTTTCACTGGAAGCAACAGAAACACCTTTTTCTAGAACCCAGTATTCTTTATCTAAATAGGTAATTAACAGAAGTGAGCTCACTAGTAAAAAAGGTAAAAGGAACACACCGACCTTTTCCAACTTTTTAACGTTGTTAGGAATTGATTTTCTACTCCTAAATGATAATAAAACTGTCCCTATAACAGAAACGATGAGTATGCCCAAACTAATAAACAAAAAGGTCATACCTTCCCAACCTCTTACAACATACAAGCCATAAGCTAGAAAAAGTGGTATTGACAAGAAGGTAACTAATGGAGATAGGTATACCAGTTTATTTTTCTTGGTAATCAAATAGGTGAAAAAAAATAAATTGGCCCCAATTAATAACCCTATTAATATAATTTGAAATAACATATATACAACCTCTTTCAAATTAAGTAGCGAAAATTAGACGTATGGTATTATCCATAAACAAAATAATATATAGATCAAACAATAAAGAAGTAACAAATATCTTTCTCCCGTAGAAAACAAATGTAAAGGTCAATATTAATTTTATTATGTTCCATAACTAAATAACTCCCTTTGCTATAATTGTTTAACCGAACAATAATCGGTCTATTATAGTTGGTCAAACGGGAGTATTTTGTGACATGAAATTATTGGTATATACAAGGATTAAGGTATGAATATACTTTGGGCACTATGATGAATAATCTCTGCCCCCACCTCCACGTAGTTAGCCAGAACATAACCGCAATAAGTAGCTGGACTACAAAAGATTATATTAAAAATCCCGTATCAATTTTACTAAGTAATATTGATACGGGATTTTAGTTTTTATTTACACAGTAGCTTCTTCTATATCTGCCTTCAATTCTTTAAACCATTTTAAGTTCACTAAATGGTGAGAACGAGAATTTTCGTTCATGCGACGAAAATAATCAATTTTATCAGGTAATTCTTTAGTGGTGATAGCTAGATATTCATCGAGAAGAGCAATTCTAGCTTCAGTTTGCTCAATTTGTGATTGGATCAATTCTAATAATTTTTTTTTATCGAATTCATCTGCAAAGAGTAATGCCCCATAAAATTGTAAGTTTACATACTCGGATTTAGTCCCATATTTGACCATTAATTTTTCGAATTCTTCTGTTCCTAAAGAAGTGATTTTAAAGGGGTGAATTTCACGACCCTTGTTTGGACGTATTTGATGTGTTTGTTCAATCAAACCTTTTTCTTCAAGTTGTTGCAAATTGTAATAAAATGAACCTTTAGTGAAGTTAACGATATATTTATAATGTCGTTTTTCCATTAAACTTAATAGTTCATATCCATGAGCGCCAGGGTTTTGAATAAGTAAGCCAAGGATAAGTAAGGGAATCAAGGATGCATCACCTTCGCCATATGTGCTTCAAATTCAGCGTATGTGATTTTACCTAGAGTCAAATTCATACTATGAATATAAATTTGTTCAGTTTTCGAATAGTTATTGTTTATTTTTAGTGATTGATTTTCAACCGAAAGAGGCTCTAAGATATGACACTTTTTCGAAAATGCTTCGAAGTAGCGATAACCGAATTTTCGTTGGGAAACAGCGTTCAAATGAATACCATCCGGATTGGCAGTTAAACCTTTTGCCGATACAAAATAACAATTTTGCTGATCATGAGCGAATCGACGTAATTGTTCGTTGATTTCTTGGTACTCTATTGAGTACTTTCCGAAACCTGATCTTCCTAGAAAATCACCAAGCTCACCAATGATTAATGGGACATTTTGAAGATTTAATTCTTCACGTAAAGTTTCAATGATAAGAGATAACTTTTCATAATACGATTCATGTAGAGAATTATTGCTATCACTTTCACCTTGATGCCAAAGTATGCCACAAATTTCACTAGTTTCAAGAGCAAATCGAGCTTCAGATAAAGCATGTTGAAAAAGAGTACCCTGCGGATGCCAATCGTTCAAGGAACTGCCACCTTCCGCACAAGGAATCAAACCAATTTCTTCATCCGGATTGGCTTTCGACCATGCCTCTGAAAAAGATGCTGCTAGACTTACACCAGCAACAGGGCGGTCATAATTACTCGGCTCTGTCATCATTTGCCACTGACCGTTGCGAAGCATTTTTATTTTTTCATTATAGATAGGTTCTACCTCATGCAAGAATCCACGACCTGCCATATTAGATTGCCCTAACATTAAAAAAGATTTTATCATTTCATTTTCAATCCTTTACATAATAGTATAGTCTAATTAGACTATACTATTATAGAGTCTAATTAGACTATTGTCAACTCGCTATTTCTATTAAATTTTTAATTGCGAATTAGTATAGAACTGTCATCGTTCTAATAACTACTGAAAGAAAATATTGAGCAGCACGAACAAGGTCAAATTTCTTTTAATCAATAAAGATAATTTCTTTATTAGTTAAAATAATAACCATGACGAAGAAGGATACTAGAAAATATAGATTTAAAATAAAGTTGGAAGTCTTGTGAAAAACGTAACATTTAGAGATTTGAGTGTCCCGGTCACGTAATTATGAATTTAAATAAGAAAATGTGAAAAAATGCACTTAAACGAGAGCTATATTTGTACTGTTATTTACATTGCTAAACATAGTGCGTTTAGTGTATCTATTTAGTCTGTTATTTTGGATTTTCTCTACGGTATCGGAACTACTAAAAATTTGTTAGTTCTTATTTATTACTGAGAATTAAAGTAGATCCCTCAACAACACTTTCTATAAGTGATTTAACCGTTTGTTTTCTAGCTAACCTTGGGCTTTGCCCCATAGCCGTCAAGCTAAGCAGGATACTTTAAAACCCAAAAGTTATTCGTTATTCTGACATTGTAAACTTTTATTTTCTTTACCGTCTCTTTATCTAACTCTATATCCTTACAATCTAGTAACATACATCTGGTATGTCAACACTAAACTGGACAAAAATTATAAGGACTGTTGTTTGAATTCCATTGGTGTTAAATAGTCTAACGTTCCGTGAATTCGAATGTTATTAAACCAATGCACATAATCATCCAGTTCAATAGCGAGCTGTTCAAGAGAAGAGAAATGAGCACTGTTAGCGAATTCTGTTTTGAATTCCTTAAACATCGCTTCAGCCACGGCATTATCATAAGGGCATCCTTTCATGCTCAGTGATCTTTGGATGCCAAATGTTTCAAGTGCTTCGGAAATAAGCTTATTATCAAATTCTTTCCCACGGTCAGTATGGAACATTTGAACGTCGTTTAAATTACCTTTAATGCTGGATAAAGCCTGATAGACTAGCTTTGCATTCTTATTAGCGCCAGCACTACGACCAATGATTTCACGGTTAAAAAGATCGACAAATAAGCATACGTAATGCCATTTTGTTCCAACACGGACGTATGTTACTTACAATGACAGCCAACGGCTTGTCTTGTTCAAATTGACGCTGTAATTCGTTTTTTACTAACGCCTCATTACACGATGTCTTATGCGGCTTGTACTGGGGGCTACGGTATAGTTTGATACAAGTCCAAGTTCATTCATTAAACGGCTAATTCGACGCCGTGATACGTGTTTTGGCTGTGATAATCTACTTAATTCTTTCTTAATTTTGCGCGTGCCATAATTGTTTCGACTTTCTTTAAAAATTCGAGAGATCTCCTGAGAAATCTCTTTATCTTCCATTTTAAGCACACGTCGGCCGTGCGAATTGGCATGATAGTAATATGTACTTTTAGGAATTTGGAGGACGTCACACATTGTACCTGCGATTACTCGGTACAGAAAAACCGTTGCTGATACCGAATAAATATGAGCATTATTTCGAATCACATCTATTTTCGTCCCATGATCAGCGCTGCTTGCTTTAAAATATCATTTTCCATCATGAGACGTTGATTTTCCTTACGTAACCGAGCTAGTTCATTCTCTTCTTCAGAACGATTATCTTTGGCGGCAAATGAACCTGTTTTTTGATGATTTTTAATCCAGCGATCTAACGCAGAAGGCGTGATATCATACTCTCTCGCAATATCTGCACGCGGTTTTCCATTTTCATAAAGCTTCACTAATTGCAGTTTAAATTCGGGTGTAAAAGTTCGACGTTGACGTGTCATCGTAGTCACGCTCCCTTAAGTTACAGCCTAAATTTACTAGCCCTCTTTTAATCTGTCCAACTTAGTGTAGCCTATCCAGAGCTTTTAATCACTAAGTAGAGGTTAGAAGTAATCTCCAATATATACATTAAAATAAAAGAATGTATACCTCCTTCTGAGACAACATCCCTTAGAAACGACTCCCATTCTAGTTGCTTTCTTATTCACACTACTGGTTCAATCCGTCAGCAGTTCTCGGCAGATTCTAAAGGTCTATACATTACATAAACATTGTGTCTAGAAGGCTTTGTGTAAATCTATTACAGTCGTTTGAGTATTGCGGAGCAGTAATCCATTGTTTAAACAATTATTAAATCTATTGGAACCTAAAAGTCTCCAATGGATGCTGTCTGTCTATCAGAAGTTTTACCGTCTAAATGTTTATGGATGTCTTGTATAACTTCTTATAATATATTGTGAAACAGAAAACAGCACGCTATGCATGAGCCACTTGAAAGTATCTGTCTATATTGAACTTTTCAATTAAAACCTCTTTTAATATATCGTCTAATAAACAGCACGTATGCAACAGAATCCAATTTAAATGACTATACTCGGAATAATCAAATTGATAACTCTTCATATATTTATCAGCAAACTCATATGCTTTTTTATTAAAACCTTTAAAATCACCATGACCTACTTTATTTCTCATCTGTCTTAATAATTTTGTTGCTTGTTCTGACTCCTCACTGTAAATTTGTTTGATAATAGGATTAATATAATTATCAATTTCATTTGTTTGTTGGTTTTTATTAAGTAACAGCATTTCAAGAACTGTGAAGGTTTTTAGAAAGTGGTAGTGCTTATAGTCATCACCTTTATTTAATGCTTCGACTATAAAATCTAATTTATAATAATCACTCTCAGTTTGAAGAAAATCATCAATACATTCACCACATTTTTTAAAATCACTAATCGCTTCATCTTTTATTCTAAATCCTTTAAATTCTGAGTCGGTTCTAAGTGCTAAAGCAGTAGTAATCCTCGGTATAACGCTAAAATAATCGTTATTACTTGAATAAATCACATTAAAGTGGGCTCTAAAATGGTTTTTACGCTTCATAAAATTTAAAAGTTTTACTATTTTTTCTGAGTAGTCTTCTTCACAAAGCCTGCCATCGAAACAATTTGTTGTCCAATCAAAAAATGGCATATCATTATAGTCATAATCAAATTCTATAAAAATCATATTCTCGAGAATACAATCAATACAATTTTCAAGCGTATCTAATGAATAGCCTTTTATAGTTTCTATATTAGTTTCTACTATCTTCTTTGCTTTTGTATAGTCGAAAACATCAGTGAGTACCTTACCATACTTAATTTGTTGTTCTTTTCTGTTGAATTCAATTCTACGGATTTCCTCAAAAATATCTTCTTTAATGGTATCCTTCCAATCATCAGGAAGATTCGCTATGAAAAGTTTTAATTTGTCTGAAATCATTGTTCTTTCAATTTTACCGTAAATATCAAGCACTACCATGGAAATCACCCCATTAAAAGTAATTCTTAATCATAGATTGCATATTTTGCATCTTTACCAATTAATTCAAATTCTTTATATCTTCATAGTAGAAAGACAGGATAAACCATGCAACAAAAAACTCTTACGTACTTTTACGGTGCGTTATTCATTAGATTAATATTTGATCTTTAGAATTTAAGTACTAGTCCCTCTTTCTAAGTTCGTCTTCGTAACTAATCATGTCATCATCCCATAATTTTTCTTCATCTTGAAAAATTGAATCATGTGTTTTGAAGTATATTTCTCTGATAACATCAATCCAATTATTGATATACTTCATCGCAAGAACACTATCCCCGGAAGGTTGGATTGTAAAAAACATAGTAGTAATTTGAGCGAGAGAAATTGCTGAATGTTCAGCAGGTGTGGTAATACCAAAATCACTTCTTCCAACAGGGATAACGTTTTTAGTTTCCATATTACTTAATCGAGCGAATGTACCCTGTGGAGAAGCATGAATTATTTTGTTAGCCAGATCATACTGTTGTCTCCAAATTTTAGAATTAATATCACAGTTATTTTGTATATCATTAAAAGTTATATATTTTTTACTCTTTGAAAAAACTCCACTTGCTCTAGCCCATTCATACCGGTCATCTGTTTCAGAAGATCGAATAAAGGCTTCTGCTACTTGTTCGCCATATGAAGTAATAAAAGAAGAAATCATCGTAAGTTCATACATTGAACGCCATCTAGCATATGCACCATCAGCAAATCCATTTTTCATTAAGGTAATAATCTCAAGAAATTGCTGTAACACTCGACCATGTATGTGTAACATTGCAGTAAAAGTATAGTAGTAATTTTTTAATTCTTCTTGTGGTAACTCATTAACATGTTTAACATATAACTCGGCAGCTTCTAATACCATAATATACATTGATTCGGAAGCTACAAATGCTTTACACCACTTTTGTTCCTGAATGGATAGGAATTCTTGTTCTTCAGCTCGAAACATCATTACCTGCTCATGCATTGTATCTCGCATGTAACTAGTTGTATCATCAGCCATTCTACTATACATATCTACAAATATTTTATCTAAATCTAACTCTTCAAATCTCTTTATTATTTCATTAGCTTCTTCATCGGTTTTAACTCCTTCTAATTGTTCTTCTAATAATTCCATAAATGTATCTTGTAGAAATTTACTTGTATTATCTGCCATTTGATTCACTCCTCGCTAATTTTCTGGTCAGTTTAAATAACCATTTTTTAGCTATCTTGACAAACGTTGTTTTTTGGGCTAATCCTTGCATACCCAAAAATCAAATTTCTCACCTCTATGTAATGAACAAGTGTGTTTGAACATTTCAATATACCTATAATACTACATTTCTATCTGTTAGGGGGCAGAGTGTACTCTAAATAAACAACGAAACTAAGGACTAAGTTAGCACTGATAGATAAATTAAAATAAAATAATACTTAAACAGTTTCGAACAAAGAAGAGTAAAATTTATTTAAACCTAATGTTAAGGTAAGATTGTACATAGTTTCACTTAAACGGGGGCTTTAATTTAATAGGAATTAAAAAATTGACTCTCCCCAACCAATTAGAGAGAGTCTTTTATTATAATAATTAATTATCCTCTTGGTGGAAAAGAATCATTACCATAACTGTTCTTTTCACGAATTCTCCCACCTGTATTGTGAATAAGTAGTTCTAATTTATTATTCTTTGCTATACCTTTAGCTATTCTTATTGCTTCGGATTGCGTTTTAGTAATTTTAGTTGTTTTTGAGTTTCCTTCTCCTTTTACTTGCCATCCACCATTTCTATGTGGTGTTACGTGTTGGTTTCTCCCCATCTATAATCTTCCCCTTCTGATTTATCGAACGTATTATTTTCTTTTCTTTAATGGAAAAGTGCGTTATTATAACAATACATAAATTTTACTTTGGCTCTTATTTGTTCGGCAAAACAAATAGGAGTTTTTTATTTTAATTTCCTTTGAAGATCTCTTTCTAATTTCTTTACCTCTGATTTAACCTCTCTTTCTACTTTCCTCTGAGCTTGTCTTATCTGACTTTTGATTCTTGCTTTGCTTACTCGACGCATAGTCCCACCTCCCTCGGTCATAACGTTATTAACTAACCCTCCCTTCTCTTTAAAGTATAGCTTGTTATTATTAGTCTATCAATATATAGTATGATAAAATTAATAAAAATACTATATATAGTTATTTATCGGTGGTTCAGGAGAAGTACTATTTGCTTTTTTGCATCAAATCCTTATCAAACTTGACCTTCTGAATCAGTGGGTTATCTTTAGAATAAATTTCAACTATTGCAGTAACCCAGTTGTTATTGTCTACTTGTCGATCGCCAAAAACCCATAGGCCCATTTCTGCTAATTCCTTTATTAATTTAGAAAGATCATTTTCTAAATCGAATCTTTGTCCTATTTCAATCATATCCCAAATATCTAAAACGTCAGCAGGGACAGATAAGAATTCCTGGGATTTTTTAATTTGCTCTTCTATTTTGCAATCGTGATAATCATATCCATATTGATGTGCAGAGGCAATAATTCTAACCAGTTCTCTTCCAGATTCAATTCGTTTAAGAAATCTCATGTCAGTGAATTTTACCTTACTCTCTTCCTTAATCGTTTCATCATCGTTAAACATATCCCCAATTTCCTCTAAATTTGTACCTAATGCATTTAATACCAATAATAATGTTTCCTTTTCAGTATTTTCACCTGCTTCCAACCTACGGATTGTCCGTTCACTAACCCCAGCAATTTCTGCTAATTTTGATTGTGTCCATAATTTTAGGTTTCTAAGTTCTTTGATTTTTTGACCGATGTGCATTTACTACATCTCCTTACTTGTTATTTGATTTAATTATATAGCTAATGGTACAAGTTTTTAAGGTCAGAAATAGGTCAATGATAGGACATCTTTAGGAATAGAATTGTTTAAGGTCTGAATCCATTAAATTCTCGGGTTTCTGCTTGTTCCCCTTATCGCTATATATCGCTTTAAAACTTCTTTCATTTTCGATTGAATGGGTACATATCTATGAAACTGATTTTTTGTGTGTCTAATAAAAATAACACCTTCTGAAAACTTCACGTCCTCAACAAATATCGCTTGAGATTCACTTAGTCTTACTCCGGTTTCTAATAGTAAGAGCATATAAGTATAATCGCGATAACCGGTAAAGGTTCGCTTGTCTGCTGCATTGAATAAACGGCGAAGTTCTCCCATACTAACCGTTTCTATATTTCCTTTTCGTACTTTCAACAACGGATATGCCTTCATCGGGTTGTTTCGGATAACGTCTGATTCACGTATAAAGTTAAAAAATGCTCTCATTGCCCGTAATCTTGTATTAATCGAGTTATTCGTACATCCCCTATCATGCCGTAAATAGTCAACGTAATTGTTAACGTCAGTACGTACGATTCGGCTAATATAATCTTGCTCCGTTTGTATGCGATCCTGTTTTACTAACCATCGGCGAAACTGTCGGAGTTCATTTCGGTAATATTTTATTGTTGCTTCTCGAAGTCCTCTTCGTTCTCCATCGGTTATAAATCGGCTAACTGCTTCGTCAAACGTAACAGTATGAACGTCTTCAGGTGTCGTTGCTATATCGACCTCTAATGGATTTAAATCGTTTTTTCTGCGTATACCTTTATTTTTAGACACGAAAAAAGACGCCTTAACGATTATGTAATCCGTTAAGACGCCGTCATATCAACGTTTCTTTAGTACCGGTGGAGCATACTCCATCTCATACACACAAACTTGATAATTTTTTGCTGCTTGATTAAGCATTTCACTAATTGAATTATGATTAGTATTTTGTACAAGAGTTTCATTATCAAATATTTCAATTACAGGCTTAATATCCTGAAGTAATTTTAATTCTGGAATACCAACCTTATATTGAATATCTAATTCCGTTCTTTTGCATTGCTCATCATCTTGGACTCTTATATTATCAATAAAATGTTTAAAAATACCTCCGACATTTTCAATACCTAAATCTATTATTTTATTAAAATTATACTGGACCTCAAACGTATGTTTGATTTCTTCTTTCAACTTTTTAAAATAGTTTAGAGTTTCGTCTGTTGATCCCTTACTTTTGATAACTTCTTTTAACTCTTTTATTTCAGTTATCCTTTTTTGAATCTCTTCCTCATACTCTTGTATAAGGATTTGATTTTCAGACTGAATTATTAATTCTAAGTAACGGTTCTTCTCGGTTTCAAGAGTTTTAATTCTTTCTTTTTTTGTATTTTGATTGCTCAAATCATCTTTTAATCTATCTTGAATTTTATTAGCTGTTTCATTATAAATTTCCATTACCTTATCTAGCTTTAAAATTTCAATAACACTCACGAATAATATTTCATCTATTCGATCAATTCTGAGTCCTCTTTTATTGTTACAATAAGGTTTTCCCTTAGTTTTGTATCCCCCGCAAACATAATAATCAAATTTAACCCCCCGACCATTTCTACGCGGTCCATGATAATAACTATGCTCGCAAACATTACAAGTTATAAGGCCACTGAGAAATTGATTGCCACTTACTCTTTTGTCTAAATTTTCTGGTTTAGCTCTATTCTTCTTTTTTAATAGATCTTGTACCATTAAAAAATCTTGATTTGTTACAATTTGAGGATGATTATTTTCTACTGTAATCCATTCATCCTTAGAAGTTTTTTTCTTTTTTGTTCTACTCAAATTCCTGCGTTTTGAATACACAAAATCTCCAGTATAATGAATGTTCTTCAATATTGATTGTAATGTCCCAACTGAATAATCATTCCTACCTAACACATTGTTTTCATTTAAATAATTCCTTATCTTTAATATTCCATCTCCATTTAAATACTTGTCAAAGATATCTTTAACTATTGCTGCTTCCTCCACCACAAGTTCAAACTTCTGTGTTTCCTTATTTAGTGTAAAACCAAAGGGAGGTACTCCACCTAAGAATTGTCCTCGTAATGCTCTGTTTCGCATATTATCACGTACATTCTCAGCAATTTGCTCTCGTTGTAACTGTGCAACTGCTCCGATAATATTTATTAGAAATTTCCCGTACATAGTATCTGTTCTTAGAAAATTCTTCAGTTACTGACACAAAGTCTACATTATGCTTTTCAAGTTCCACTAAATACTTGTTTAAATCTAATACATCCCTTGCAAATCGACTCAAACTATAAACAACTACCACATCAATCTTAGGATTATTTCTTATTTCCCAAAACATTTTTTGAAAACCCGGTCTTTCATCCGTACCACCACTATAGTCTAAGTCTTCATATTTGGATACAATTTGGTACTCCTTTTGTTCACAATATTTGCTAATGTGGCTCATTTGTGTTTCAGGACTTTCCTTGTCTTTAAACTTCGTAACAGCTGTACCCATTCTACTTACCCTTATATAGGCAATCGCACTCTTATTCATCTTCTCTCCTCCTTTTCCATATTATAACGGGCCGAAGGAAACAAGAGTCTTCCGCATTTGCTACATTAGATTATTTTATCATTCATCGTCCCAACCATTTTCTTTCATTTGCTTCATTACATTTGTTATTAGGATTAATGACTCATATTCAATTTCTTGATCGTCAAACTGGTCTTCTTCAGGAAGGTTTCTAAGACCTCTTTGTATTTCATAGTCTTCTACTTCACCATTATGGTATTTTATCGATATTTTACTTTTATTCGAATTCCCTATATCATCTATTACTATTTCCTCAATAAAAGAAGCAATTATCTTCTTTACTGTTGAAAAGGTTAAGGATTTTAAAAAGAGAATTTTATTGAAATTTTCCTCATTAAAAGTTTGTATAATCTCTTCAACGTCAGGAATATCCTTCTGTTCAAATTGAATAGCATGGTCCAAGAGTCTTTGATGTAAATCATTAATCTCCTTAACATATCTTTGAACATTTTTTTCATACTCATGTTCCATTTCATAATCCTCTTTATCAAAGGCTCTTTTCATCTTTTCATTATAATAATTTTTCATCTTCTCATGATCTTTAATTTTCTTTTTTATAACAGGGATGTTTTCTGAGTTAACTGCAATCTGGTCTTCAACTCTACTATATTCTTCCCTATAAAAATCAAAAAGTTCTTCCTTGGTTATTTTTCCTTCTAAAGCATTAAATATTATGTTTTCAAGTTGTACTTTCCTAACCTTCTTTTGTTTGCATGTAAAATTATTTTTATCACTACACAAATAGTAATAATATGTTTTAGCAGAAGAACTAGAAGAGACATAATAATGACTCCCACAGTATCCACAACGCACTTTACCGGTTAATAAATTTTTTCCCCTGACATTATCTAATTCCGTTTCCGTTTTATTATTCTTTCCCCTTTTTTTGACCTCTTCCTGCACTAAAAGAAATTGTTGTTTACTAATAATAGATGGATGATTGTTATGAATTATCGTAAATTCCTCACTATCTTCATCAAATTCACCATCTTCACCTTCAAGCTCTTTATATCTATCCTTACCATAAACATACTTACCAGTGTATTTTTCATTGGACAAAATTGCTCTTATTGTATCTGCTTCAAATTTAAGATTAGGGTCAACTATATTCATAGTTGATATTTCCTCTGATATTTTTGCAGGACTTTGTCCATCAAGGTACCGATTAAATATGAATTGAACAACTTTTGCTTTATCCTCATCTATCACATACTTACGTTCGTCATCTAATTTATATCCAAAAAGTACTTTTCCACCAAGGTGAACACCCGATTTAGATTTAGAAAGCATAGAATGTTTTACAGTTTGACGAATTTGATCTCTTTGATACTCAGCTATAGTTCCAAAGAGGTTTATCATAAAATTCTTTAAAGAAGGATCTTGCTGATTAAAAATTGGCTCTGTACAAGAGATAAAAGAAACATAATTTTTGTCTAAGCGTTCAAGATAAGTCTTTACGTCCATTAAATTCCTCGAAAACCTACTTAGGTTATATACTATGACTGCATCAACTTCTCCTCCATTTTCAATGTCATGAAACAATAATTTAAAATCAGGCCTTTCATCATTACCACCCGTATAATCTAAATCTTGGTAAATATGATTTAAGGTATAATTTTCTCTTTTACAGTATGCTTTTATTTCGTTCTCTTGCATTCTGGGACTTTCTTTTTCTTCATATTTAGTCCCTAGTCTACTAACCCGTATATATCCAACTGCGACTTTTTCTTTTTTCACTATAACCCCCTCGAATCTTATTAATTTTATAAACTTTCCACTTAATTAATTTTATTTATTTAAGAGACTTTCCAAATCATTAAAAATTTTAATAGTTTGTTTTTAGTTGAAGAAAGATATCTAAAATGCTTTGATAATATTAAGACTTATTTTTAGATCTTTCATAATGAAATAATCTGGAATACGAAAGGAGTAACTATGGTTAGTTTAAGAAAGTTCATTTTATATTCTTGTATTTTTGGCGATTCACTTATTAAGAATGTATTCCCTGATAGAAATAAACTTAAAGATCAAATATTATGTATTCTAATACAAGCAGTTTTCGTGTTCTTATTTTGTGTTCCATTGACGATAATAATATTACCATTTTTTCTATTACTATCTTCACGCCCCGATATACTATTGTTGGAGCTCTCCAAATACATATATTTTTTATTGGTGTTAACTTTTATGGTCCATATACTTTTAAACCAATCAAACAAGGAATATAGTTTTCCTAAAGTAATAATTGAAGTTTATTTCATTTTTAAAACTCTTACAAAACGAATAAAAATAAAGTTCATTAACACAATAATAACTTTCACATTATTATCTACTATAGTCTACTTTATAATAACAATTGGTAGTAAATTACTCACTCATTACCCCCAATTAGAAGGAAGTCACATAGTATTTTTTGGTGTAGTATTTAGTCTAATTTTAATAATGCTATTTTTGGAAGGAACTAAAGATGAGTTAAAGCGTACTTTAAGACAATTTAGTTTTTGGTTAATTATTTTCTTGTTACTTTTAGGTTTCTCATTAACTCAAATTAATGTATATATTTTACCAAAGTTAAGCAACGAAACTCTTCTTAGTACTTCTTTAATCCTAATTGGAATTCTATTTAACTTTGCTCAAGTATTAAGTACTGGAAGAACTGCATATAGTTTAGCGTTAAAAGAAGTCAATAAAGAAGGAATAATTGAACGTACTTACAGTGAGGCCTTCACATATTCAAAATTCTTAAGAATTATTGGAGAATATAAAAGTACACAGAAACAAATAATTAGTGAAATAAAGAATGAAATAGCCAGAATAGGACTTAAAAAATTCCTTATAAATATGCTTCCTGTTTGGAGTATAATTATATTTTTCCTTTTTACTTTTACTATACTTAATTTATATTCTAGTAACATCTCTAATTTATTTGAAAGCATATTAGATTTCATAATTAATATTTGGATATTATTATGGGGGGGAGATAAAGATTTTGCTATGTCTCTTTTCGTCTTATTATTGTTATTCTATTTCTTCTTTAAACAGCTTAGTGTTCTTTTGTTATTATTCAGAGAAAAACATTTAATTCCAATATTTAAACAAATAGAAATGATGCTTCTAACAACAATAATCATTGTCATTTTCATAGATATCATCTTGGTAAATATAACACTTGTTAACGTTATTGTTGTTCCATTAGGCATAATTACAATTTTATTAGGTGCATTACTTGCTTTTATTGAAAAACTAACAAGCAACAGTAAAAACTCAAATTCAAATAACAAAAATAAAAATAACGAATAAAAGGTTTATCAATCGATTCTACTGTAGTTAGTCCTAGTGATATTTATATTGCGAAATATACGACATTACATTGAAAAAGTAACCTCCTCAACGATCAATAATTTGTCAACAATAGCGAATTCTTTAAAAATGCCATTTCTGTTGCTTTGGAGCAATATAAGCCAAATAAAATTAAATGTGTACTATTTAATTGCATTACCTAATTTTTTCATTTTTTTCATACCTTAGATGAACATAATCCTTATAGGTATAGGTATAACTTATCTGAAAAAAATGTTAAGTGCCGAAAAAAATGAAAAAAATGAACGATTACCAATCATTATAACTATTTTTTTCAACACTAATGGTTTTTAATATTATAATGAAAATTAACAGTTATAATGATAAATAATATCCATCCTCTTTTAATAAAAATGCAGTCAACTTAGTAGCTGACTGCATTTTACTCATCTCTATTTCATAAGTTCTATTAATTCCTTTTGTGAAAATGATATATATTCGGCCCCTACAACTGGTAAATTACTTAGAATAAGTACTTTGGCTGGAAACCTATTTACCCTTGCACGTCCAATAGCCTGTAGTAACTGACTTTCCACAAGGTAGAACTGTACTTCTTTCAACAAAGAATCATTACTGTATGTAGTAAAATAAAAACGCAAGCCATTTCTTTCCACTGGAATATACTCCATCCTACTTTCTTCTAGACCCATGCGGTACCCTAGTGCAACACTAATTAAGAGATATGCAATTGGATTGAGATGCGGAGTTCCAATTACGGTAATATTCTCACCTTTCAGACTATCAATTCCCTCGGTATTACCAAAATATATGTCTTCTTTTCTATCAGAGTTGAAAAAATCCTTGTACGTAATAATTTCGCTTTTTGGATTATAACGTTTCATGAGGTTTTGGGCTAGGCATTTTAATTCTTTCTGATTTTCTTTGATTGTGTATCTGCTAAAACTTTTTGATGTAACCTGTAATATGTTACCTACTGGGTTTACAAGTCCCAAATCAATAAATGATACTTCCTCACCAAAAACTAATTTTGCTATTTTCTGATTTATAGTGGCACTTAGAATGATGACCTTTTTGTCAAAGGTAAATTATTTCTTTGTATAAAAAATATGTAATCCGTATTGTGTATTTTTTTCTTAATAAAATAGTCACAATTTAGAAACCCTAATACATTTGAACTAACGGTTGATTCTTCTACAATAGTCTGTTCTAAATCCTTTACAGACGGTAATAAAAAAGATGACCGTTCCTGAACAATATCAACTGGAGCATTTAATATACCGTTTTGCAATGTAATAATAACATCCTTATTCACTTCATTATCTTGTAACTTTGTGAATGCAAATACTAAATCTGACACCTTCATTTGATATATTGGAAAAAGACTTGGTATCGGATCTTCATCGAAAATAAGCGTTGAGTTTGAATCGTCATTTGTAAAAATTGCTCGCTGATGTGTGGTAAGCAGCAATTCTCTTTTAGAAGATTTTACTTTTTCCAAGTCTTGTAGAAAGTTAGATACATCCTCGTTTTCATTGGCAATCTGTCTTAAAAATTTATTTACTGTTCTGTATGCACCAATATTATATAGGTGTTCAATTTTTTCTGAAAAAGACTCTTGGAGTAAAGGCAATACTGGAACTTTTATATGCTTTATCTTTTTAGCGTTTAAACGCTGAGACACTTCATCTTTTAGTTTATGAGTCGGTAATGCAATACTGAAGTTGTTTTCTTGTGCAAGATTGACAATTGCTTCTGTCTTACCTAGCCCTGTTGGTGCTTTAATTACATACACACCTTGATCTTTATTCTTAATAATTTCCTCGAAGGCTTCTTCCAATTTTTTATATATTATATCAACTTCCTCAAATTCTGGCTCCTGTAACACTTGCACACTTCCTCTAGGCAATTTACCTTGCTCAATCATATTATTAGCATGGATACATTCACCTACAAATGGACAATAGGTATCACATCTTGTTGGCGCATAATTCATTTTTTTAATTTGATTCATCATTAATGACCATTCTTCTTTTTTGGTCAGATATTCCTTCCGGGAGTTAATAATTTCAACTACTTTTGACTTACCACCTTCAATATTTAATAAGTTGGTCATTAACCCAAACATCTCGCTATGGTAAAGCCAGTAATCACCTAAAGTTCCCTCTCGATAAAGTTTGCACCTTTTTTGTAAATTGTCAAAAGGGAAGTTCCTAACCTGCTTCACCTCCGGCTCGCCAAAGGAACTGGGTTCAAGTGAATAACTCTCATCCTCCTGAAAAGAATCCTTCGAGAAAACCAAGTAATATGAAAAATGACTATTTTTCACACGCGTACTATAGTAATTAATAGTGTTGGTGCGGTTTTTAGTCCTAGATATAAATAAAGTGTTGCCTTCACCATTAGGCAGGTCTTTCTCTTCAACCTGCTTATAGTGAGGATACCCTTTAAAATATGCCAGTCCTGAGGCTTTGCAAAATCTCTTCATCTCTCTCGTTGCATTCGATCCAGACCTTATCTTCTGTACCACTCCATCCAAAATCTTTGGAACACTCAAAACTCCTCGTTTAACAAATTCAATTTTCTTCCCACCAAAAAGAATTCTCGCAGCATCGTTGGCATTTTTATCAGACGATGGAAATAAAGTTGTAAGTGCTGTTTGTATAACATTTCGAACCCGTAAATCTTGAATTTCTTCATCCAATACATAGACCATTCGAAATTTGTGATTCTCATCCGAATGACTGAAAGTTGAATAAACGAAGGTAGGTTCAACTCTCAATTCAGCGCTCTGTTTTAATGCCCCTTCGATATTCAACCCGGAATCAATATCTAAGGCAAAAACCTGCTGACTTTTCCAAGTTTGATTTGACCTTTTTCCTTCATTAAATACTGCAGGTGTAAATGATCTAGCATTTGGAATTGTGACATTTTTCATCAGTTCTTCAATTGATATTGAAGTAGTAATCCCTGCTATTCTTTCTGAAATCTCCCTAACTTCTTTCTTCTCAGGCTTTTTATTAAAACCTTCATGATCCAAACAAACATTAATTTTTTCTTCTAAAATATTTATCTCTTTAACCATTTTATCCCTCCTCTCAAATAAGGAGGAGCATGGTATTTTTAATCGTATTGTAATGGAATTCTATAATTTTTCTTCTTAATCAACTCCTCTTAACACTTTTCAATGGTTACAGCTTCATATTATGTCACCTAAAAATTCTTTTCAAATTTTTAGTGTAGGTATTTTATAATATAAGTTTAACTAGTTCAGCCTGATTGTGAAGAATTTTATTAAATTTACTCAAGATGCAAAAAGAACACACCGTTTAGCTTAAATTCCTATAACGATTCAACTATAGCAATTACTTTTTCAAACTCTTTTATCATATTCTCTGTATCGGTATATGTAGGTTCAAGTACCGAATGTGCTATCGAATGTCTGTATTTCTTTCTGAAAGTATCGACCGTATACCACTCAGTTGGATAATCTATTACTAGTGATTTCCCTGTTGCTCTTTTTAGTGTTTTGTTACACCTGTCCTTAAAATTCATCTTTGTTGCGTTTAATATCTTATTAATACTTTCTTCAGTCTTACCTTTAGAAAATAAACTCGTCCTTATCTTTCTTTCAACTGAATATTCTAGTACTGCCGATATATTTATAATCGCAGATCTTGTTTCCCCCTTTTCTAAAAGATTTTTAGCAACGATAGTTAATGATTTAAGTGGATCAACTTCTACACCATTCTGCAAAATGTTTTTCAACTCTGTTAATTTCTGTTGAGTAATATCAGGTAACCACGGTTTGTTTATAATAGGTGGTAATTTACCTATTCTTTTAAATCCTTGCCACTGAACACTATCAACAAACTGTGTTACTTGAATTCCTCGTAATGTGTGTAGTGTACATTTTTCAACAAAAAAGTCATCCCTTAATACTGAATATGCTTTAATTAACCTATTAATCCCTGATAAGAACAGATCTGGATTTGATAATACCGAAAGTTGCCTTTCTATTAAGACAGAGTAACCTAGCTCTACCTTTTCTTCATCATTGAAAAGTGAGTACATCGACTTTGAAAATTCAACTAAATTATCCCCGTAATCAATTTCATTGTATAGAATTATAGATTGTAATTTATTCACCTTAGTTTCTTGACTGATATCTTCTAGCTCGTTTGAAACATTAAATATCTTTTTTACTTCCCAAGATATATGCGTTCGTAATTTTTCTCTATAATTATCCCTTTCTTCTTCAACTAAAGCAGGTATTTCATCTTCCTCTACTTCAAAGTAAGCATCTTTTCCTTGATAGGTAGTCTTTACTTTATATTTTGTATTACTAATTTGTAAGTCTAAATAATAATTCCTCCCTCTAAAGTTAACTGCTGTGTTATATACATCATTAGGCAGATTTAATATAAATGGTAACTCTACTGAATGAATTACTTTTAACTCCACTAGGATTCCTCCAATCTTAATAGTAAGCTATCTTTCCAAGAATTATAGAAAGGATAACATCCTTATAATACATAATTTTCCATACTTTTAACTAATCTGATCTTATCATATCCACTATTTCACTTGTTGGACTATCCTGCAGTTTAAAGTAAAATTTTTCACAAGGAAGATGTATTGCGTATTATAGATCTGCTACGCAATATAAGAGTTCTTCACTATCTGGCCCTGATTGCAGAAGATTTATCTTATTGAAATCAATCAAATATGTGTGGTAACTATAATATTTTGATTCTAAAAACTATGTTTTTCCTTATCACACTACAAGATTTGAAATGTTAAACACAGCCTGTCATTCCTTAGTGGACTTTTGTCATTCAATCGTAAAAACTATGTCGAGGGTATTACAATCCTTTTGTATCTTTCAACAAATAAGAAAAATATTCCTTTTTGGTGTAAAATGGTGATAAAAGGGGGCTAAAATATGACTGATGAACAAAAGGCTGTTTCGTCCGTATTGGAATTCTTACACGATGAAAATAAAAAAACTCTACTAGTAAGAGGGTACGATAACGATGCAAAATTAAAGGTAGTTCTCTCCTGCTTAAATAAAGAGTTCGAACTAGGCATTATAAGAACAAGTTCTATGTCCGATATATCAGATCATATAAATCGAGCTTTTAAACGAAATTTGTTACCTAATTCAGTTAAATCAACAACTAGATATAAGTTAGGAAAAATGACTGTTAACATAAACAGTTATGTAACTCATACACAATCTAATCCTAAAGGAAATGAGAATACTTTTACTTTATTTTATCCAATTCAACTAGTATTAGATAATCCCAAAAGATTGAGCAGATTTATAGATGAATTAGAAAAAATTAAATCCAGAAAAATAATATTAATCACTACAAATGAGTGGAGTATTAAAAAATGGGATATAGAAAATTACATGGATGAAGTATTTTTTTATAACGTTGAGAATGACAATCCACAGATAATGAGAAACTTAAAAAATAACGGTGCGATCTAATTAAATGCAGGAAAATAGTAAAAGTACCAATTATTAGTAGAGCTCTCTTTTCTTTGAACATTAGAAATAAATGGATTTAAATGAAGAACATGCGGGTTAATATATCTAATTTACTAGTAAAAGTAGAAGTGAATATAAAGGATAAAAGAGCCTAGAATATACAAGCTTTCATGTACTCCTTGTATATTTTGGCTCTTTTTAATTCATAATACATTCTGCTATAAACAACATTATATTTCAGTTTCCACTTACAGTACCCCATTAAAATTCACTGTATTATTTAAAGTTAGACGTGTACTTGTCTATGAACTGAGTTTCTTTAAAAAAGAAACTTTTCATTAAATCATCAACTTTGTTAACGTCATTTGCATTTGCAGCTACAGCTTGAGCAAAGTTCTTTAAATTAGTTTTTAAATTTTCAAGGTCACCTTCATTCATGATTCTAATATTCTTATTAGGAGAAGCTGCATAATCGAACTTATTTGACTTATGTACCATAATAGGTACATGATTGTTGCCTTCATCGTACTTCTCATAAAACCAATTTATTGATCCATTCAATTGGTTGCAGTCATCTTTACTAATGTAATCCGTAACAGCACCATTTTTACACTCAATCACATAGTACTTCGAATTACCAACAGACCACAAATTATCAGGACCTTTTCTAAACTGTTTCTCTGGCCTTTGCCCTCTATATCCTAAAACATATGCCAGATCCATAAATGCTTGTTCAAAAGTATTTGCAGTTTCAGGCATGAAAACTAATTGCTCGATTAATTTATTCACAAATAATATATACTTATTTGGACCCTTAAACTTCATATTAATATAATTTACAAGTTCTTGTGCTTGAGAAACATCTGCTGGAATAAGACGATTATATTGAATACCTTCAATTGGATGGATCACCTGACTATTATCTTTTATAGCAGACATAAGGGTTTGTTGAGTTTCAACAGGGTCATAAAAATGGAGGTATTCCGCTAATTTTTGCTTCATAACTCCTCTTATAATTTGGTTTTCCTCCTCATTAATTACGTTTAATAAGATTTGAGTCGATTCTCTATGATTATTATTAAGTGCATGGTTGTAAGCTTCACGTTCTTTTATAATTCTATCATCAAATATAACACTTGGATCATATTTCACTTTCACTAATGCACCTCTTGAGGTTCTAATCCAGTCCTTATCCCGATTTAGTGAATAATTTATTACATCTTTAAGTTCTTCCAAATCTTTACCACGTAGTTGTTTTGATAACCGGGATGAGAGTTCAACCTGCTTTCTCGTTGCTGCAGTAAATCTAGATATTGCACCATTAACATATAAATGATTGACTAGAGAGCGCCCCATTAGAAATACAACACAATAATCATCTTTTGATCGAATTCCCCTACCCATCCCTTGTTCAATTTTTTGTATTTTATTATTTAGTAGTAATTCATTACCTTGTAATGCAGACTCTTCTATTTTATCTATCTTTCTCCTAACATCAGGAAGTCCATCTATTACTAACACCGTACAAGCACTTTTAGGTAGATCAATTCCATCATATTTATTTATTACTACAACTAAACCTACATGTCCTTTTTTTAGTTCTTCAACACCGGCGTGTAAATTTTTAGAGTTTAATATCTTATCAGCTACGTCTTCCCAATATTTTGCTCTATAATTAGATGGTACTATTATTACAACATTTTGAGTTTGGGAAATTTCTTTATAAAATATTTTTAATTGATCATCAGAAATATCAGGATTTAATTCTTGAGGTACAATTATCATTCTTTCACCAATATCGTTTGAACTGTTAGGCGTAATAGCCTGTGATATCATGGTATGATCTATATTAAAATGGGAAACCAGAACACTATCATCAGAAATTGTCGCACTCATAAAAATTCTTCTTTGTGCATTTTGAAAACTTGGGATATTATGTATAGGTAAAAATTTAGGTGATATTTCTAATCCGTCACTACCTATTACACAATAACAATGTTCTATATTATTTTTTATTAATGGCCAGCCAAACATTAATGACTTTAAATTTTCATCATTACTATCCTTATTATTGTGTAGTATTCTAATGATTTCGCTTTTATTATCAATCCAACTCCAAAATGGTACAATTCTATTAGCATTAGGGTCCCCTGCTTCTAATTCTATTAATCCTACTTCTGACTGCTGTTTTATACTTTCTCGAAACAAATTTAGGAATTCCCCATATACTTCGGTATTATAAGGTATTTTTATGGAGAATTGATTTTCAGCAATATCAAGGCACGCGTGGGCATCATCAATTATAATGCTTCCTATATTAATCTTAACATTTTCAGTTCCAAAAACTGACTTGCCATTTATTAGCTTAAATATATTTATAATTAGGATTGATTCACCTTTCAAGAAACTAGGATCATTCGTATTTTCCGTAACATCTATACCTAGACTCATAGCCTCATTTACTACTTGTTTAACTAAATACGGATCGGGAACTACATACACTGCTGGACCATTATTTTCATTGAGACAACTCTTTAGCATCAAAAGTCCAACGACAGTTTTGCCGCTACCCGTATTCATTTTAATAATAACGTCTTTTTTGTCCCGATAATCTTCAAACCATTTATTTAGCACCTCAGTCTGGACATCTCTTAAATATTCTTCATATTTATCATCCTTTTCTGGTAAAACATCAAATAGCTCTCTTGGATTAATAACTGTGTCTACCGAGTTGTTACCATTTAATTTTCCAAAATCAATAATCACAAATAAACCCCTCCGCATCTTATTATTTATCACTACCTATTTTAAACCTTTAAATAATGTTAGAAAAGTATGCCAACATTTCATACGAGTTTATATACCTATAAGTTCCTTTTATCACCAATTAATAATATTTAACAGGAAAACAACTTTCCATATTGAATCATGACAAAGAAACAGTATAAATCTTTACACAAGACACGAAAGGGGATGTCGTAGAAAAATTGCGTGGAACTATTATTCTACGCAATAATTGGCTTTATTTAGATTAAATTAAAGCCCAATAAGGACCATTAACTCAAGAAAAATTTGTCGTGGAATTATTCAATTCTAAAAAGAGGTGATTTTATGTTAGACACATATCAAGAAGAAGGACTTAGAGGTAAATCAAAACAGACTATAAAGACCTACTTGTTTTGTTTATCAAAATTCGGCAAATGGCTTGATGGAGCGGGAACAGATTTGGAAGAATATTCTCGTACAGATGTTCAGCAGTATATCGATTACTTAATTAGCAAAAGATACTCAGCTACAACGATTAATAAACATTGGAGTTCAATTAAACACTTTAGTCGCTGGGCAAATAGAGAAAATGCTATTGAAGATATTTCAGTTATTAGCCCTCCAAATTTAATGAACCAAGCACCAAAAGCACTTTCAAGGAATGACGTTAATAAACTTATCAGAGAGATAGATCGTTCGGGAAACTCAAGAAATATGGCAATTGCACAGACTTTAATTAATACCGGAATCAGGCTTAATGAACTAGTTAACTTGGATCGCAACGATCTTTTTATTAGCGAAAGAAAAGGAACCTTAACAGTAAGATATGGTAAAGGAAATAAAGAAAGACAACTTCCATTATCATCTGAAACGAGAAGAGCAATATCAAAGTATTTAGAAACGAGACAAGACTTTAACGAGGCAATGTTCTTGTCCAATAGAAATAAAAGGGTTTCGGAGCGAACAGTTCAACATATTTTTGAAAAATATAAAATAAATGCGCACTCACTACGTCACACCTTCATAACAAAATTAGTTCGAAATGGGGAGGATTTTAGTTTAGTTCAGTCCCTTTCGGGCCATTCCAACGCGGATATGGTAATGCGGTATTCTGCTCCAAACGAAGAGGATAAAGAAGAAGCGGTATCAAAATTATGGTTATCAGAATAAAAGAGGTGGATTTGTCCCACCTCTTTAAATTTCATCTGTTACTATCAATGTAAATTATTTTTCTAAAATAGGGTTTAATTCCCCTTTTTATAACTTCTGGAAGATATTTTGACGATATTTCAAAATGGATTGTGCTAAGTATATTCTGAAATACAATAATCGATGGAAAATATATATTTGTGTTCTGTTTTATATATGATTGCTTATAGCAAATAACATCAAAGCCATCTTCTTGAAAGTAATCATAGCAAAAGATGTCATCAATTGACTCCAAATATTCTTCTTTATAGGACTCAACTTTCTCTTCATATGAACGAGTAAGGCCATACAAATGGATATCTGGGGGAGACACAGACACATATTCAGGATAATCATCATATTCAATTACTGAAAGTGATTTTTTTGGCTTAAAAAAGGGTTCAGTAAAATTGATTGCTGTTTCCAAAATATCGTTATCGGGTAACGGTAATTGTTTACCAATACACAATTGACCAGTCTTTACATATAACTTAATATCAACATCCTCATCATAGCTTGTGCCAAAATTAGATAAGCATAAATCTATATAAAACTTAGAATCTAAACTCTCAAAGTAAGATTTCCACTGTCTATATTCACTAATTTTTTCGTATAATTGATCTAATAGTCTATATTTTTCTTTTTCATCCTCGGATCCAACTAAAGAATAGGACGACCCTGTACCAAATGGACCACCACCAAAAGGTTGCTTTTGCTTGGATAACTCACCTATATTAAAAAAGTCATTATAATTTAATTCTATATTAGACTCTTCTGCAAATGATTTTATTTCATTTTGAAGTTCCTTTTGTAAAGTTATTTCAACAGAACCAAATATTGAATTAAAGCCTTTAAGTTGATCTTGACATTCTTTATTTGCCTTTCCAAAATTGGCTAATGAATTATTGACACCTAGAGCCACAATTTTTTCATCTTTTTCAGATTCCGAAACATCAACTACTTCGTTTTGTTCAGGCAGTCGAATATTCCTCACCTGTTCAAATAAACTATGAATATTTGACTCTATATCTGCCATGAATTTTGAGTCTTGATAACTTCTCTTATACATTATTGGATTTTCGGTAATTTTCCCGTGCCTAACACCTTTAACAGATAAATTACTACTATTAGTAGATTTGCTTTCATTTCCATTTGCAAGTAAATTCACGAAATATAATGACAAATGGTTTAAAAAGTCCTTTTTAAATTCTGCCAAATCAGAGTATGGAGCATAAATGCCTTTATCTTTATATCTTTCCCTAAACTCAATTACTTTTTTATACTGTTCTGGATCAAGTGAAGCGGGATTAATCTGTCAGTCACTGAAATAAAGAAACACTTGTTTACCACTATTTATTAGTTCTTCAATTTCCTCTTCTGTTCCAGATCCATAATTATCTGTAGGCGTACCAAATCTAGTCCAAAACACTGCAACAGCTGCATCACATTCTAGAACAAATTGTTTGTTTAATAGATTCTGTGGTTTCCCTCCAGATTGAGGGTAAGAGTCTGTAGACCAATGCTTTGTAACTATTGATGTATCATTAGCCGCACCATACATGCGGTTAAAATCTGCAACAGTCTCTTTTATTATTTCTAGCTCTTCTTTCACATCGGAAGGGCAAGATATTAATAGATCAAACTGAGTTACATTCCTTGGCATGATAACGCCCCTTTCAAGTAAAAAGTTTAGAAATATATCTCCTTTAATTCTATCACATATATATTTGTATTTGTTTTTATTCATATCAGTTTCATATTACCACCCAATTCTACTATTGAACCTCCCAAGTTAATCTAATTCTTCTGGTTGAAGTAAAAAAAGAATGATCCAGTATTTACACCAGACCATTCCCTTAACTGATTTAAGTTGGTTTAAATTTAATTCATTTCCAAATTTTTACCTATGAACTCTAATTTTTCTAAATTACCCTCAATAGCATTTTTCAAAAGGAAACTCTTCGCCCCATTAAAATTGTTACAAATCGCTGCATCCACCATAACAAATTCATCACCAAACATTTGAGCGACACATGCACCAAATTTATCAGCCTCATCAAATTCTACAATTGCAAACCGTATTACAATTCCACAAAAGTCAACATCCTCTTGCCATAAAAATTCATTCTTCATGTAGATTCCCCCTTTCTACATGAACTTTTAAACATATAATAAACTTTTCCTTTTCAATAATTAAAAATATCATAAAATACCTACATTGTTTTTTCAAGAAACATAATCAGATATGCTATAGCTTAACAAAAAGAAAGCAAGGGGATTATCCCTCGCTTATTTTTTCGAATGCTAATTGATTTGTTCTACTAACTATACTTTCTACAAGTTTTTCATCAAATACATAATCCGGTAAAATTGCGGATAGGTATTTCATTGTTAAGCCAATAGTTGTAAATACCTTTAGATGCAAAACTTGTTGTCGCTCTGCTCCCACGTCCTTTTCAATCATTACATAATACAGTGGTTCAGATGAATTATTTCCCATCCATCCATAACCATTTTCCTTTGAAATGACTATGTTGTAATCACCAAAAAAAGAGTAAACCAAATTGTCTTCTTGCAGTACCTGATCCTTGTACTTATCCATATAAATCTTCCTTTCTAGAGTATTTTATCTACACTGTTAACTTATATGTTCCAAGCCAAATCCCTTGTTTCTCAGAAGATAATTTCAATCTTTTACAGTAATTAATTCCTGAATGGCATCTAAGTTTCTTTAATAAATTTCTTCTCAACAAAGTATTCCGGAACCACAGATAATAGAAATCTAGCAAGATGACCGGTATTAATGAATCTTTTTAATAGAACATCCCTGTGCTCTCCTTGTAGATTTTCCTCATTAACAATTACTACATAATTACCTTCACTTAAAGAATTGTTTACTTTTACAACTGAGACAAAATATTCACCACTTTTAGACAAAACCATATTATTATCAGCATGCACTATGGTTGCTTCCTCTCTTTTGTCCATTACTTTTCCCTCTTTCGTATAGAATTTTTATCATGATGATATTCCATACTCGAAAGGGGAAACCTGTAAAAATACACCAAAAATCAAGGGTAAACTAACTCTTAAATCAAAGTTATGAAATGCGTTAAAGGAATATATGGTTGTATCTATCAACGGGCATTGCTACTATACAAATTTCATTAGCTGAAATAATTTCCAAAAAAAGTGCTCTATAGATTTGATTCAATATTTTATTTGTTTTATAACTAGATTGTAGGACTTTAACATAACAATCAAAACAATCAATCACAACACTAATTATAATCAGCCTACCAAAATTTCAAAGGAGGTAGATGATTATGGCAAATCAAGAAGAAATACTAGATATGAGAAGTAACGAATGGATGGCGACTTTGGAGAGAGTTAAGGAATTAAGGGAACTTCTTCTAGAAATACAGAGCGGTGAAATTTTATTTTGGCTACATGGTGAATGGCATTATCAATACAAAGAGTGTAATTTCCCTAAAGGTTTCATTACTCCCCATTTTATCCTTAATCCAGAAATTCTAGGAAACATCGATGAAAAAAATGTGGATAATGTTATCTTAAATATTCTTAGATTGCTAGATTTTTATATTACGTACGTTAATTTTCATTATGACAGCGGCATTAGTTATGAGGATTATTTAAGGCAAGAAATTAATAGTGGAATTTGCACCATTTTACATGAGAAACACGATACTTTATGTGACTCTTATAGTTTCTACGTATACAATGATAGAATTGCTTTCAATTATACCTTTTCATGGAATGAGAATGGAAAAGGTATTCATATATTTTTTTATAATTCCAGATACGGGTATACTTCCTTTTACGACTTGACTATGTTTCTTATAGAAGAGTCTAGGAGAATTGATGATTATGAGTTGTTTACTCATTTCTGTAGGAAAATAAGGAAATTCCAACTTCACTATTATGGAAATACTTCAAATGCCGATGGAGATTTATATACTTCTGAAACAGAGGTACAATTATTAAACCCAGAAAACAGAGCGAACCGTTTTGACCCCAGCAATGATTTTTATATAGTAAATTGTGCGGTTAAGATAGCGGATATTATTGATTACTTTAATTTAGAAATTGAGGTAACTGATAAAAAGTTATTGGAGAAGTATATTGATACAAACTATCTATATATACAATTTGGGTACTATGAATTTTTCAATAACATAACTGTCCGGGAAGTACAACAGATAGTTATAGATACAATTGAAGGCAAGTTACAGGAGCCATTCTCAATGAGAAAATATACTTGTAACTATGATAATAGATTTCATTTTCAAGTTGCAAATGAAGCAACTAAAAGCGAATGTCTAGTAGAATGGAATTATCAAGAGGAATGTTACAGATTTAAAAAGGGAGAAAATAAATATACGTATTTTGAATCATACACTCCATTAATATTCTATATACTACTTGATTTCAAAAATGAAAGTAATTTTACTTGGGATAAACTTGTAGTAGATTGTGTGCAATTAATCAAAGACATCGAAAAATCCTCAAAAGTAGATATGAATCTAGAATATCTAATCAAAAGAATTAAAAATCCCAATGTCATTGAGAATTTGCTTCACGGCGACGATTTACCAATTTAATTTCATCATCCAAATTTAAAATAATTTAAACTGTCCTCCGTCACTACAGAGGACAGTTTATATTAAGTTGGACTATTATCATCAAATCGATAATCCATTTCAAACATTTTATCTGTGTACCACTCACGGAACTCTTCATTCTCTGTAAATTTCTGATACATATCAAACTGGTCAAACATATAATCTTGAAACACTTCCTGCATAATTCGTTTGAAGGCTATCTTGGCATTTTGACGATCCGAGTGACTTTTTGTGTTCTGGTACTCTTCTTTTTCCACTACTTTTTGCGGAAGCTCTTCCATCATAAATTTTCGAATGGAATCATTTTCAGTCAAGTCTTTACCAAACTTATCATTAAAATCCCGAACAATTTCACTTAAATACTCTAATTGAGGGTCGTTTATGACACTTGCTCCACCTGTTGAAGCAGGATCCAATACGGTATTTCCTTCTAAATTAATGTTTTGCATCTCTTTTTGGTCTACACGATAACTATCTATATCTATAGCTTCCAGTATCCCTTCTGTGAGAAGGCTCTTAAGCGATTAGAGGAAAGTACATACAATTAGATAGGATAATAGTATTCATTTTTTGTTTTGCTTAACAATTCAACACTGTTATTTTTATAGGCCTTCTGTAAATTATATTTTGTATTTAGGAGCGTGATTAAATGTACTTGTCGGAACTTTCTATAAAAAACTTCCGTAAATACGGAAATCCGGGGCTTAATCTAAAATTAAATAAACATCTAAACGTACTTGTTGGAGAAAATGATTCTGGAAAAAGCACTATAGTTGAAGCCATAAAATTTGTACTTAATACATACAGTAATGATTATATCAGATTAAATACAGAGGATTTCCATTTAGCAAAAGGGGTTAATGAAGAGGAACGGGCTAATGAGATTGAAATTGTATGTGTATTTAGAGGATTTACTATTGAAGAAGCAAAACACTTTTTAGAGTGGCTACACATTGAAAAAGATGAAGAGACACCAACATACAGCCTAAAAGTTGTTTTTTCCGCCAAGAGAAAGGATAAGAAAGTATACCATGATATAACAGCTGGAGGAATTGATACAGGAAAGTATTTGAACGGTGAGGCTAGAAACCTATTAAAAACCACCTTTCTCAAGCCCCTTAGAGATGCAGAGATAGAAATGACCTCAAGAAGAAACTCGAGGCTTTCTCAGGTGCTTATCAATCATTCAGCATTCGAAAATGAAGAGGAACATGAATTAGTGAATGCAATTAAGGATGCTAACGCTAGGATAATGAACTATTTTATTGAGGAAGAAGCAGGAGATGAGCCTGTCCAAGATCATAATACCGAAGAAGAAACCGGTGCACAGATACTAAAAGATATAAATGAATATCTCGAAAATTTCTCAAGTAATAGAAATACATTAAAGTCCCGATTCAACATTTCTGATATAAAGTTAAAAAGCATTTTAGAGCGGCTGCAATTAAATCTCGAAGACGCAAAACCCGGTTTAGGCTCGCACAATATATTATTTATTGCAACGGAATTACTCTTTCTTCAACAAAAAGAATACGAAGGGCTTAAACTGGCTCTTATTGAGGAGATTGAAGCACATTTACATACACAAGCACAAATGAGGCTAATTGATTACCTGCAAAAACGGTCAGACGAGAGTGATATACAAATAATACTTACCACCCATAGCACATCACTAGCTTCAAAAATACCACTAGAAACTATGTTTATATGCCAAAACGACAAAGTGTTCTCTCTAAACCCAATTGAAATCGGGCTTCTAAAAGGGGATTATTTGTTTTTAGAAAGATTCTTGGATTCTACAAAAGCAGATTTATTTTTTGCACAAGGGGTTATTATGGTTGAAGGGGATGCAGAGAATATATTAATTCCGACGATTGCTAAAATAATAGGAATCCCATTATCTAAGAACGGTATTACTGTTCTTAATGTGGGTAGTACAGCGTTTCTACGATACTCAAGAATATTTATAAGATCGAATCCTGAAAATGGAACTATAAATATACCCGTTTCATGTATAACAGATTTGGATTTAAAACCAGAAATAGACAACCAAGACAAATTAATCAACCCTCCCCAAGAGGCTGCTGATGAAAAAAGAAAAAGGATAACAGTTAGACTAAATAATCAAAACGTAAAAGCATTCATTTCGCCAATATGGACTTTAGAACATGACTTTGCAAGGAGTTCTTTTCAAGAGGACGTACTCAGAGCGGTATTATGGGCTAAGAAAATACAAAACAGTGATACTGTAGGGCTTACTGATAACAAGAAAGAAAATGTGAAAGAAGCCATAAAGAAATATATGAAAGACAACGAGGAAAAAAATTACTCATCTGAACGTATTGCTTATGAAATTTATGAGAATATCGTTACAAAAGAAAGCGATAAAGTATCTAAAGCAATTATTGCACAATGCCTTTCTGATATTCTACTAACGAAGTTTAAAAAGAACCCTAATTCAATAAGAGCAAAATTACTTTCAGAACCTTTATTAGAATATCTTGTTAATGCAATTAAATATGCTGCAGGTGTTAGTGAGGTGAAAGAGTAATGTATCAAATTACTGATGAGGATATTAATTGGGCTGAGGAAATATTACTTCCAAATGGTTCTAGTTTCGATGACCAAAGAAGGAATGTTATTAAATGCTTAACATCCAAAGATGTCATTGCGTGTCCGGGTAGCGGTAAAACAACTGCTCTTTTAGCAAAGTTATTAATTTTTGAAAGAAAGTTACCACTGGATAATAATCAAGGCATATGTGTTCTCACACATACAAACGTTGCTATCGATGAAATCAAAGATAAAATAGGTAATCGTAATTCTAGACTATTCAATTATCCAAATAATTTCTCGACAATTCAATCTTTTGTAAATAGGTATTTAGCGATCCCTGCATACCAATACTTTTTCAAAAAGGATATCCAAATCATTGATGATGAGTTTTACAAAAATGAATTTTCCAAGGAATTCGCAAAAATTCTTAGAAGGTATAGAGTACCGATTCTTAAGAGAGCGGTCCACTCTCCAGTTCACTCTTTATTACGTCTAGAAAATCATGAAAGACAATTAACTCTGATGTGGGGAAATAGACCACTAAAACAGGTTTATAGTGAGAAAACTGAAACATACAAGATATTATCAACTCTTAAAAAGGAAATACTTAAACGAGGGATTCTAACTTTTCAAGAAGCATTCGTTCTTGCACAGGAATATATTAAAAAATTTCCGGAAGTTAAAACATTATTCTCGGCAAGATTTAAGTATTTATTTATAGATGAAATGCAGGACACATCAAATGACCAACAACTAGTTATCCAGAGTCTATTTGATTCTGATAAGGTTGTTACCCAATTCTATGGTGATCGTAATCAAGCAATATATGAGGATAATGGTTCAAATGATGTCGACAACTTTATTCAAGGAGAACCCCTTTCATTGGAAAATAGTCTAAGGTTCTCGCAATCTATCGCAAATTCAATCAAAACAATCTGTGTTAGCCCACAAAATTTACAAGGAAATGATAGCATTCGTGGTATTAAACCAACTATAATAAAGTTTAATAAAGATAATATACAAAGAGTTCTTCCTACCTTTGGAGAATTAATCGATAGGAATGGTTTAGCACAAGAAGGTAATCGGACATTTAAAGCTGTAGGCAGAGTAACTCATAATAGTGATAGCGAAAAAATAGTAATTCCTAGTTACTATCCGTATTTTAAAAAAAGAGAAAAGTCTCCTTTTGAGAAAACAAAAACTTTTAAAGACTATATAAGTCTTTTAATCGAACTAAACTCTTCGTCAGCAAAAAATTATAGAGATATATTCATTAAATGCTTTATCAACTTTTTACGGCACCTAAATATAAAAAATGAATCTCGCTATTTTACTGAGAAGAGCCTAATTGATTATCTCAATAATAATTCACAAAAAGGCTTTAATCATATTGAAAAATTAATGACAGAATGGACATTAAAAATAAGTTCCGGCCTTAACATTGAAACTGACCTTAAAAATTTCTTATGTAATGAATTTTTACCCCATTTCAAGGAAACAGTAGCAAAAGAAACTCTATCTAATTTCTTTACCATTAATTTAGAGACCGAAGAACAGGAAATGGTAGCGGACTTCAAGAAACAAAAAGATTACCTTTATGTTTTAGAAAACGGGGATAACGTTCCTATTAATATCGACACTATACATGGTGTCAAAGGAGAAACGCATACTGCTACATTATATTTAGAAACCTTTTCTTACGCTTATGAATTTGATGAAGGTAAGATTATAGACTATCTAAAGGGAAATCATACAAAACCAAAGAAAAGACAAGGACAAATGTTAAAACTCGCATATGTAGGTATGTCACGCCCGTCGCATTTGTTATGCGTAGCAATACGTGAAGAAGCATTAGAAGGTCATGAAGTGGATCTTGTGGATCTGGGTTGGAATATTGTAGATGCTCAACCCTTCGAAAATAAAGCAGAAGAAAAACAAGTAATTGTATCACAAACTTAAATCTTTATTTATGTAAGTTTTAATAAGCATTGGGCAATGTATACCCAATGCTTATTAATTAAACCTTCATGTAGAAGATATTTTCGCATTTTCCCTACTACCTTCATTTATAGACAGTTTATTTAGTACCTTAAGAGCCCTCTGGCTACGCCTAATATTTTGATTAATAGAATCCTTTAGTAATAGAACCTTATCAATGTCTGCCTTTTCTACATTATCTTCTAGACCATTTAGTATTCTCTCATTCACAAAACTGAAATCACCAAACAAATAATCTACAATATTTCTATTCAATGCCCTTAACTCTGTTATGTCAAAACAATCCTGATTACTCATGGTGATACAACTATGAAATATAGATATTATCTCATCAAATACTTCTGATTTATTGGCAATTTCATCTTTATCAAGATCCTCAAATGATTTTCCAGTCCTTGAAAATGTCATGTAGGTAATAAGCCCAAATATTATAGCATCAATGTTATCTTTACTGGATATCTGTGTGTTCTGTCTATCCTTAAAATGTTCTTTGATTTTTTTGGATGAGTATTGAAAGAACTCTTCTAGGAAATCAAAGTCCCATGTGTCCAATATATAATCAGAATTCCCCACTAAATAATCTACTGATGTGTTAAACAAATTTGCAAGCTGAACAATTTCTTCTAAAGATACTTCTCGTTCATTATTTAAGTATTTCTGCAGAGTTGTACGGTCAAATTCTAGACACTCCATTAGTGAATTTCTAAAAACATCGAAACCATTTATTTCTATCAAACGCTGTAATTGATCACTTAACATTTTTTTTGGTGGTTCGCTATTCATTGTCATTCCGCCCTTCATTCACTGATATTTTATCATCGTAATTTACGGCCCCTATATTAAAATTGGATAGATGTGGTTAAATAATTTTTAATACTTTTTATTAGAACATTTTAGTTACTACCTACAGCTATATCAATATAGCCTGTCAAAGAAGTATTATATATCCAATTACTAAAGAAGCGGGAATAGAAAATACGATTACCTTCCCTTGCGAGGTAATACTATTATTAATTTCAGGACCTTTATAATTGTTTCTTGCTAAGATATAACCTCGAAGAATGCAATACCAAAAATATCCCCCCGACATTAAAAACATTAGAAGATATATGCATAGAACTACATTATTAGTTAATACATAAATAGTAGAACAAAATAATAAATACAAAATAAACTTTCCTAAAAATACGATTATGACAAAGCTTTTTGGAAAACCCTTCTGTAATTCTTCTGCTTTTATAGGATATATCTTCGCAAGAATGATATTAAAAATTAAACCACCAAAGAATAATGTGCAAAGTGAAAAAAAGTAATAATTCGATGTAGGAATTTTATAATACCACCACATTAAAGGTAAACATATAGTAGTAAAGCATAAAGAAAAATAAAGCATAATCGCTATCATACCAATCTTATGCCAAGGAAATTCAATTATTTTTCCCACATGTGCTCACCTCCATATTTTGCTATAATTTTAACGTAGATGGTAAAATATATCCGCTAATATGAGCACATTCTGTTTTGAAAACCAAGAACAAAAAAAAAGACAGGCAATTACCTGTCTTTTCTGTTACGATAATAATATTTTGTAGTTTGTGTGTATAATGTAGATACCGGTGGTCGGGGTCGAACCGACACTCCCGAAGGAACACGATTTTGAGTCGTGCGCGTCTGCCAATTCCGCCACACCGGCATGTGAACTATGGAGGCGGTAACCGGATTTGAACCGGTGATAAAGGTTTTGCAGACCTCTGCCTTACCACTTGGCTATACCGCCTAAATATAAAAATGGAGCGAAAGACGGGATTCGAACCCGCGACCCCCACCTTGGCAAGGTGGTGTTCTACCACTGAACTACTTTCGCTTGGAATGGCTGGGCTAGCTGGATTCGAACCAGCGCATGACGGTACCAAAAACCGTTGCCTTACCGCTTGGCTATAGCCCAATAATATGGGGCGACCGGTGGGGATTGAACCCACGAATGCCGGAACCACAATCCGGTGCGTTAACCACTTCGCCACGACCGCCATAATTAGAAAAGCAGGGGTAGTAGGAATCGAACCCACACCGGAGGTTTTGGAGACCTCTGTTCTACCGTTAAACTATACCCCTATATGCTATGGAAAATATTAAAATTTGAAATGGTGGAGGGAGTAGGACTCGAACCTACGAACCCGATGGGAGCGGATTTACAGTCCGCCGCGTTTGGCCAACTTCGCTATCCCTCCAAATAAAAATGGTGGCTCGGGACGGAATCGAACCGCCGACACACGGATTTTCAGTCCGTTGCTCTACCGACTGAGCTACCGAGCCAACATAAATATGTACACTATAAAATTAGTGGCGGTCCGGACGGGACTCGAACCCGCGACCTCCTGCGTGACAGGCAGGCATTCTAACCAACTGAACTACCGGACCAATAATTTGGTTGCGGGGGCAGGATTTGAACCTACGACCTTCGGGTTATGAGCCCGACGAGCTACCAGACTGCTCCACCCCGCGATAATGTAGAACGTATATATTCTACTATAAAATTAAGTTTTCTGCAATGGTGGAGGATGCAGGGCTCGAACCTGCGACCCCCTGCTTGTAAGGCAGGTGCTCTCCCAGCTGAGCTAATCCTCCAAATGGTGACCCGTACGGGACTCGAACCCGTGTTACCGCCGTGAAAGGGCGGTGTCTTAACCGCTTGACCAACGGGCCAATACAATGAATCTGTGTATAAAAGTGGCGGAGAGCGAGGGATTCGAACCCTCGAAACCACGATAGCGGTTTACACGATTTCCAATCGTGCTCCTTCGGCCACTCGGACAGCTCTCCATTATGGCTCCACAGGTAGGATTCGAACCTACGACCTATCGGTTAACAGCCGATTGCTCTACCGCTGAGCTACTGTGGAATGGATTCATGCCTGGCGACGTCCTACTCTCGCAGGGGCAAAGCCCCAACTACCATTGGCGCTGAAGAGCTTAACTGCTGTGTTCGGCATGGGAACAGGTGTGACCTCTTCGCTATTGTCAC
>NZ_QNRI01000008.1 GCF_003315295.1 Paraliobacillus ryukyuensis
TTGTACATATATAAATATTAAGTTTGAAGCAAAACAGAGTAGATAGATAGCAAACGCCTCAAAAACGTCGATAAATCTAAATAAAGAATATTTCAATAGTATCACCTTTTAATAAATACCAATTACGTAGCTGTAAAAACAATAAGTTATTAATCATAATTAAAGTAATGCGGTACTTTATAAGATTTAAAAGTCGATAAAAATCGGGCCCTGTAGGAAAGTACCTATCAGGGCCCATTTCCTATCGTTCATTAATAATTAAATTTCATAGATATTTCATTAAGTTTTGTTGAGCAGATATTTAAAGAATTCAAACTGGGAAAGATTATTTACGTGCTCCACGGTCCCAACTAAATTTCGTAGTATACTTGTCTCCCCATCTTATATCGTCCCAAACAGAACCTGTCACTTTGCTACTATAGGCTGTTCTACTTAGTAAAGTTCTACCATTTCGTGTATATTTAAACATTGTCCATTTATATGGTGAACTACTGTAATTCCAGGCGGCCCCATTATATTTAACTTGAAAAACCTCTACAGAAGAAGCTCCACTAGAAGAATTTCCGAAAGATGCCGCATATGCTGTATTTGCACCTAATCCAATTGTGGCAATTACCAACATCGAGCAAATAAACTGTCTCGTTTTCTTTTTCATAGTGTATCCCTCCTTTCTATTAATATTTAAAAATACCAATATTGTAAATATACAATACTAGTATAACTTAACATATTTTTCATTAAAGTACAATAAATTGGAAAAATATAATAGAAAAATATAATGTTATAACGGAAATGGTTCACGGATACAGTAAGATTAAAATTTCTTTTACCCTTTTCAGACGTTTTCCAAGGGAAGCCATTGATAATCAAGCATCTGATTGTAAACGCATCTGTATATCTCTATCGATACTATTCATATTAAGTATCCTCCATATAATAATTGTATTTTGTTTATAACTAATTAAAATTCTATGAAATATCACAGAATAAATCGTGTTTAATGTGTGATAATGACATTTCTTAATTACTATTTATTTTAACTAATCATAATGTAATAGAAGTATATTCCCAACTAAATCATCATATTACATTTTTAGTATGCCATAAACAATTAGTGGTATTAGCAATATACAAATATAGCGTTACAGTAGAGACATTGGGTAAAATCAATGTCTCTTTCTATGAAGAGCGATTTCTTTAAACACTGATATGTTAAGATAGTGTTGAAGGCGAAGTCCACTGTTCTTCATTCAATTGTCTACAGATAGCACTCTACACATGTGGAGTGCATCGTAGAGTTAGTTCGCAAATTGTCTAATTAAAATATAAACTTCCGATCCAAAATAAACATTCCGATTAAGACCCCGAGATTTCGTGAAAACAAACATTTCCGATTTTAGGGTCTTTTTCATGCTCATCCCTTGTCTTTTCTCGGTTATCTCGTGTTTCCATTGCGCAACATTCTCGGAGAACTTTATTTTAAAACAGAAAAAAAGGTGAAAAAACAGACGGAAAGAGGGGAGAAATGGAGTTTTTCGAATCAAAAATCTTTCAAAATGGGGGTTCAGTCGGAAAACTTTATTTTAACTCGAACGGTGGAAGTCAAGATGCAGTCCTTATAAATTGTGTCCAATTTAAATTTAGTGTTGATATTCCACTAAGGTATTGTGCTAAAGAGTGGAGGATTGAAGGAAAAATCTCTATAATTAGGAAAATCTTGAATAAGAAATCCTTGTGATAGGATTGTTTAGCAAGAAAAAGATTTTGTGTTAACTTTAAAGGTACTAAAAATGGATAGCGATTCAAAAAAAGTATGACACCTGAACATTGGTATCATACTTTTTTAATTTCATTGGAGTCATTAAAAGTTCTTCGAGTTAACTCTAAAAAAGACTGTAAAGGAATTGTCATTAGTTTATCTTTATGCCAAGCAATTTGCGTGTAAAAAGGAGGAATAGAGTGGTTCCAATTAAGTTCTTTCAATCGGCCATTCTTTATATCTCGATCTACTACCATGGCTGGTAACATTGCTATTCCAAGTTCAGCAATGACACATTGTTTGATTGCCTCTATACTAACAAATTCAAATTTATTACTTGGAGAAATATTAGCTTCTCTGAAAGAATCCTCTAAAATTGAACGATACGAGCACCCTTTCTCGGTAAGTAGAAGTGTCTCATGCTCCAAATTTTTTATTGTTACGTTTGATTTTTTTGCTAAACGGTGAGAAGGAGAAGCCACTAGTCTCAATTCATCCTGAATAAGTTCTTCTGTTATTAATGAATCTTTCGGTTTAGGTATATCCATTATAAAAGCTAGATCAAGATTACCATTCAGTAACTCCTCTTTCGCTATCTCATCAGAATGAGCAGGTTTAAAAATCAGTTTTACATTAGGAAACTGATTTTTAAACTCTTTTAGAATAGGAGGAAGACGATAAGTACATTGACTTTCTTGTGCACCAATAACAAGGGTACCTGAAGGTTCTCTAAATCCGCTAGTAACTAATCGCGCTTCCTCTGAAAGAGATACCATTTTATTTGCATATTTTTTAAATAACTTTCCAGTTTCTGTTAAATATAATTTGTTCCCTAATCGCTCAAATAACTGTGTGTCAAGTTCCGATTCAAGAGATTTAATCTGTGCCGTTACACTGGATTGAGCATAATCTAGAATTTTAGCTGTTTGTGTAAAGTTCAAATTTTCCGCTGCGATTTTAAACGTAGTTAATTGTTTTATATCCAATCTTTTTCCCTTCCATAATCGGAATTTTTGATTGATGTAATCAAAATAATCATCTTTATTGATTGATAAATTCATTATAAGATTAATGAAGTAAAACATCAAATTATTACAAAGGAGACTTATCGTCATGACTATTGGAGTTATTTATGGGGGAACACGAGTAAACGGGAATACAGAAGTTCTGACAGAACGGGTTATTCATGAGTTACCAGTCGAGAGGATATATTTGTCTGAATTTGAAATTAAACCGATTGAAGATCAGCGACATGTTTTAGGAGGTTTTCAGAATGTAAACGATGATTATAACACAATTATTGATCGTTGGTCACAAACATTGAAGGATATCAGATATGCAAATTTTAAGGATGTAATGTCTTCTAAAAGTGCTTATATCATTGCAGTTGGAGGTGATGAACCATTTTTGAAGGGAATTCCTTTGATTCAACAATTTCAGTATATCTTTGATTTTATAGGAATAACCTTTGTGGATTATGTGGTTGGTACGGGAAATAAACCGAATGAGATTCTTCAAGATGATCGAGCATTAGCGAGTGCCTGTCAAATGCAAAAAACGTTAAAAACACATATCTAACCTAAAGATAGAGGGTGAAAATAATGATTTTAGACAGCAGTTGGGGTTATGCTGACTTTAAATATTATTGCTGGTTTTATAATCTCACCACTTATCGGAACATTGACAGATCGGTTAAATCGGAAAACGATTATCATTTGGACCTATTTAATTCAGGCTCTATTAATTTTAGGAGTTGCAGGTTTATTTATTTTTGACGAATTTAAAATTGGATATCTTTATCTTTTTTCGATTGTCAATGGAATGGGGTGGTCGACCTATCTGTCGACATCTAGGAGCCTTTTACAAGAACTTCTATCCGAAAAAGATATAATTAATGGGAATTCCTTAATAGAAATAAGTTTACAAGGTGGTATGTTTACTGCAGGTGGAATTTCGGGTATCTGCTACCAAATTGCAGGGTTTGAATTTATTCTAATAGCCAATTCTATTGCATTTATTCTTAGTTGTTTGTTAATATCTCGACTTAGACATAATTCTGTTATTAAAAATCATAGTAATGAGTCATACCTTGCTAGTTTCAATAATGGAATTAACTATTTATTAAAGAGACCGTATGTTTTTTCCATTGGTATTGTTGCAATTATTCCGTTGGTTGCTACAATGCTGTATAATGTTGTACTTCCTGAATATGTGAATGAGAGTGTAAATGGTAGTTCTATTGATTTTGGACTATCCGATATGTTTTATGGGAGCGGGAGGTTATCTGGTATTCTTGCAGCTCCTTTTGCTAAGAAATTTTCAAGGAATAGAAGTGTCGCTATCTTATTTCTTGTATCAATCAGTTTCTTGTTTGTATTGTCACTAAATACATACATCATTTTTTTATTTTTAGGAAGTCTTATTTTTGGTTTATGTAATTCATCATTACGAATATTAATGAACACTACAATCATGGAGACGGTACCTAAGTCATACATGGTAGAGCGATGTCGGTTTGGATGGCGATATCTTTAATGTTACAAGCAATTATTTCTCCAAGGTTAGGATTTTTGGTCGATAGATTCTCTCCTGGTTTGGGCTTTCTAATTCTGATTGGAATAATGCTAGGAGGGCTTATTATATATCTCATAGTAATATACATGAGGTCAAATAGAATAAAAAAGAAAATAAAGAAAATTAACACATGATAAAGAATATTAAATAACAATTATTGACAAGCTAATGGAATAAGGCTAAAATATGATTGAACTCATAAATGAGTATACTCATATTTAATAGAATATTAATATTTATTATATAGAAGGAATTAAAACCAAATGCTTCTAAATATTAATAGCTTGTGATATGGGCTGTGTGGCTATGGTTTATTATGTTGTAATTATTCAAAAGATTGGAGTGAGAAGATGAGCGACTTATTAAGAGATAAACCCAATAAAATGAATGACATTGAACAACAGGATCATAGAAGAATTGCATTCTTAGGAAGTGTGTTAACTATTCTTATGATTTGGAATGGAGTATGTGACTATATTTATGGTTACTCACCTAATTTAAGTGGATTTGATTACTTTACTTCTAAGGTTATAGATGTTGTCTCTACAGCTAATGGTCGTCCGCATTGGTTGATTATGCTTGGGCAAACGGCAGGGTGGCTATACCCTGCATATGCTTTAACTTATTATTTATGGTGGAGAGGTATGCGCAAATCTGGGTTTTGGCTTGGATATATACCCAATATATTGTTAGCATATGCTATTTTGATGATTGGTGGGGTTCAACATGCAGGCTGGGCTTTTCTGTCTGTTTTGGAACAAGCAAAGGCAGTGGTTGGAAGTACTGATTCAGAGTTCTATTCATTGGCAAATCGCTATATTTTAGAGCATTTTGCTATGGGGGATATTACAGCTGTACTTGCACTATATATTGGATCAATATGGCATGCAATAGCTATTTTAAGTGGCAGAACAATATTTCCACGTTGGTTTTTAGTAGTATCTCCATTGGGTGTATTAATAATTACTTTTGTAATAGGGTTACTTCTTCCAGCACCTCTAGCAGGATTTGTACTTGCACTATTTGGAACATGGTTCATGTTGATTCCTAATATCTCAAGTACAATATGGTTATTAAATAGAAAAAATTATAGAACTTACTAACAAAACCAATGTTTAATAACTTTGTTTATTTTTTATTTGTAGATTTAAATGGAAAATTATATGATATTAGTGTTATTATAAATGAGTTTACTGATAATTAGGAGGTAAAAATGGCAGGGTTAAGAGAAACAAAAAAGAAAAATACTAGAAAAGCTATATTAGAATATGCCGAGAAAATATTTAAAGAAAAGGGATATAGTAAAGTAAAAACTTCTGAAATAGCCAAAGGAGCAAATATTGCAGAAGGTACTCTATTCAACTATTTTAGTACAAAAGGGGAATTGTTTGTTCAAGCTGTTTTTGTAGATTTTAATTTACAAACGTATCAAATAAGGTTACCCCAACAAATAGATGAAAATATATTAATTAGTGAAATGGTTAGTATCATTGATTTTTATATAAAAAAAATGGCGAGTGTAGATAAAAAATTAGTAAGAGAGTATTTTTCAATTGTTTTTAGTACTGAGAGCTCAGAGGCTTTAGTAGCTAGAAAAAGTATTTTTCATATGGATGAAATGATAATTCAAGATTCAAAACAATTATTATCTCAACTAAAAAATGAATATGAGATAATAAAGGAATTTGATGTGGATTTAGCCGTTGAAATAATATATGGATGTGTTATAAAACAGTTTATGAACTACATATATAGTGATAATTGGGAATACTTTGAGCTTATAGAAGAGATGAAAAAAGAAATTCAATTTGTTATGCATGGAAATATGTTGTTATAGTGATTATAATTATAAAACTAAAAAATGCTGTAATGGTATGTCAACACTATATCGAACAGATTTTTAAGACTACTTAACTTGTATCCAGCTGGTGTTAAATAATCTAGTGATCTGTGAATGCGAATATGATTGAATCAGTCAACATAATCAAAAAGCTCAAGGTGGGGTTGGTCTGTAATTTGATGGCTTTGAATATGGCTTCTGCCACGGCATTGTCATAAGGTGTTCCTTTTTCGCTTAATGAGTAACCTATGCCAAACATTTCTAATGCCTGATTGATCAGCAGTATCTTAAACTCACTACCTCTATCGGTGGGAAACAACTCAAATTGATGAAGATTGTACGGAACGGATGCAAAGGCACGTTGCTCTAAAGCAGCATTTTATGATGTCCTGCACTGTGTCCAATAATTTCCCGATTATATAACTCTACTAACCTGCAAATATCATACCATTTATCCCCTATTCTTACATAGGTTAAGTCACTTACTACTATCTTTAGTTCTTGATCCTGGTCAAACGCTGATTGAGGGTATTTGGGACTAAATTGTGGGATCGTATATTTTGAAACAAGTCCTTGTTCTGTCATTATTCAGTCAATGCGATGCCGGGAGACGATCCAGCCTTTCTTTTAGTTCTATTTTAATCTTTCGTTAACCATAGGTAGGGTGACTTTGTTTAAAAATATCAATAATCAGATCGGTTAATGCTTCCTCTTGGTCATCACAAATCTTTTGAACTCCATCAATGCTGCGCTTGTTTTTTTTCTTTAAATGAATCCGACTGTGGAGACTGCTAGTCCATCAGGCTAAAGCAGAGGTAGTTCACTCCTATTATCGGACAATAACTTTGCGACCTTTCCCACTTTTATATAGAGCAACCAATTGCTTTTTGAATTCTGTGGTAAACGTTTTTCTTTTTTGGAGATAGTAGATTTTCCTCTTTTTTTATTATCATTCTACTTACCCTCATTTTTATTGTCCAACTAAGTGTAACCGATTCACAATTAATTGTGATTAATGTCATGAAATGATTTTTCAGATGAATATGGTGATTTACATTAATCTTTAGTAAAATATTAATAATTTAGATGAAAATGTGAGCTAGTATACGTCGTTTTTTTACTAGCCTAGGTTAATAGTTAATATATCATTGGAACTTATGAAAGCGAAGCAAATAAATAGATTGGCCATGGGGATTAATATTGAAGCATAAACATGTTATTTTTAGTTATATTCAACTAGAGTGGGGTGCAATCATTTTGAACACAAAATTATTAGATTTGTTGGCTGAAACGTATGATAGTGAAGAAAAAGTGGCAACTGAAATTATCAATCTAGCTGCTATTTTGAATTTACCAAAGGGGACAGAACACTTTGTTAGTGATTTACACGGAGAATACCAAGCATTTCAACATGTCTTAAGAAACGGATCGGGAAGAGTAAAGGAAAAAATAAACGATCTATTTAAGGATGAGTTAACCGAAACAGAATTAAATGAATTTGCTTCCTTAGTGTATTATCCGAAAGAAAAGTTACGAATCATAAAGAATGAATACAGTAGTGAACACGAGCTAAACGAGTTTTATACAGAAAGCATTGCGCGAATGATTAAGTTATTATCTTATGCATCCTCTAAGTACACCCGGTCTAAAATACGTAAAGCATTACCTGCTTCGTTTGTTTACATTATTGAAGAGCTTTTGTACAAGACAGATGAAACAAGTAATAAGGAAGAATATTATACCAAAATCGTTCAACAAGTTATTTCACTCGATCAAGCTGATAAACTAATTAGTGGACTTGCGTGTACCATTCAGCGACTAGTAATCGATCACTTACATGTTGTTGGCGATATTTATGATCGTGGACCAGAGCCGGATAAAATTATGGATACACTAATTAATTATCATTCTGTTGATATTCAGTGGGGCAATCATGACGTACTGTGGTTAGGTGCATACTCTGGATCGAAGGTTTGTCTTGCTAATATTATCCGTATTTGTGCACGATATGATAATCTAGATATCATAGAAGATGTATATGGGATAAATCTGAGACCACTTCTTAATCTGGCAGAGCGATATTATGGGGACAACCCTGCATTTCGACCGAAACAGCATGCAGACGAAGAACTTTCAGAACATGAAGCGTTACAAATCACCAAGATCCACCAAGCTATTGCAATCATCCAATTTAAACTTGAAATTCCAATTATTAAGCGACGCCCTCAGTTTAATATGTCCGATAGACTTTTATTAGAGAAAGTGGATTATGAACGAAATGAATTGATCTTAAACGGAGAACTACACAAGCTGGAGGACCCGTGTTTTACTACAGTTGATCCGGCCAACCCGGAGCGATTATTAGCAGAAGAAGAAGAAGTGGTCAACCGATTGTTATTTTCTGTTCAGCATTCGGAAAAGTTGACCAGACATATGGATTTTCTCATAAAAAGAGGAACATTATATTTAAAATATAATGGAAATTTACTAATTCACGGTTGTATTCCTTTAGATAAAAAAGGAAACATGGAAAGTATGGCGATTGAAAATCAGGTATACACTGGCCGTGCATTACTAGATAAATTTGAAGGCTATGTGAGAGAAGCTTTTCAAAAACCGGACATTTCAGATGATTTATCAACAGACATGGTTTGGTATTTATGGACGGGAGAATATTCTTCACTCTTTGGCAAGCGGGCAATGACTACATTTGAAAGGTATTTCATTAAAGATAAGCATACACATAAAGAGGAAAAAAATCCTTATTATTATTTGCGGGAAAATGAAGAGACCTGTCGAAATATCTTAACGGAGTTTGGCCTTGATCCTGAACAAGGTCACATAATAAACGGTCATACACCCGTAAAAGAAATCGATGGCGAAAACCCGATAAAAGGGAATGGTAAGATGGTAGTTATTGATGGTGGGTTTTCTAAGGCCTACCAATCAACCACAGGTATCGCAGGCTACACATTACTATATAATTCATATGGAATGCAACTTGTTGCACATAAACATTTCAGTTCCAAAGACGAGGTCGTTCGAGGTGGTACAGATGTTTTATCTGTAAAACGACTGGTTAATAAAGAACTACAGCGAAAAAAAGTGCTTGAAACGAATATTGGTGAGGAATTATTAGAACAAGTCTCTCTACTAAAAGGTCTGATGAAATATCGCTATATGAAATAATACCATTCTAAAAATTTAATAGTTGTCATTTCCTCGTGTTTTCGTTAAAATAAACTTTTCTAATCTATTTGTTGAAAAGCATGTAACATGATATACGTATAAAAGGAGCAAAGATATCTTTGCTTCTTATTTTTGGATCAAAATTAGGTTTTTGAATGATTCAAATAGAAAGGATTGTATATAAATATGGCAGACAATTTTTGGCGTGAATTACCACGACCGTTTTTTATATTAGCACCAATGGAAGATGTGACAGATGTTGTATTCCGTCATGTCGTCAGTGAAGCGGCTCGACCGGATGTCTTTTTTACGGAGTTTACAAATACAGAGAGTTATTGCCATCCGGATGGGATACAAAGTGTTCGTGGTCGATTGACTTTTACGGAAGATGAGCAACCCATCGTCGCTCACATATGGGGAGATAAACCCGAGTATTTCAGACAAATGAGTATTGGTATGGCCAAAGAAGGTTTCCTTGGCGTAGATATCAATATGGGATGTCCGGCTCCGAACGTAGCACCTAAAGGGAAAGGGTGCGGTTTGATTCGCCGCCCCGATGTTGCAGCTGAACTCATTCAAGCAGCTAAAGCGGGTGGATTGCCAGTAAGTGTGAAAACCCGTCTTGGCTACACAGAGGTAGAGGAATGGCGGGAGTGGCTTAAACACTTATTAGAACAGGATATTGCTAATCTTTCTATTCATTTGCGGACTAAAAAGGAAATGAGTAAAGTAGATGCACATTGGGAATTGATCCCTGAGATTAAGAAGTTACGTGATGAAGTAGCGCCAAATACATTGTTGACGATTAATGGAGATATTCCAGATCGACAAAAAGGCTTAGAGCTTGCGGAACAATATGGTGTAGATGGGGTTATGATTGGACGAGGTATTTTTAAGAATCCGTTTGCATTTGAAAAAGAGAAGCAAGAGCATACAAGTGAAGAATTACTTCATCTCTTACGATCACATCTAGATCTTTTTGATAAATATGCAAAAATTGAGTTCCGATCATTCAAGCCATTACGTCGTTTTTTTAAGATATATGTCCGTGAATTTCGAGGCGCAAGTGAATTAAGAAATGAACTAATGACTACAGAAACAACAGACGAAGTCCGCGCATTGCTCAATGACTTTGAACAGAAAAATGTCGACAGAATTGAAGAACAATAGATTTTGGTAACTTTGCAAAAAACACGCCTTGATTAATTTATAATTGATAGATAAATGATTTGTCCTCCCAAATGTTAGAATAAATAACTAGCATTTGGGGTTTTTTTATATGTCAAAGTATAATGATGAATGTAAGTTGGTAAGGGTATCTTAGATATCAAATTTTAGAAAATACCTGAGTATAAAGATAATTCGAAAGTGGGGAAGAGATCCTTGCAGTTTCATTCAAGCTGGATGTATTACATTATCTGAAAAGAACAGGGCTTTCTTCTTCTAAAAATATTCGCAGATAGAAGTATAAATGGTTATATGGTATGAAGCAAAAAAACAATAGAGAGAATTTTCGCCTATATAGTTACTGTAAATGTCATTTCTGGTATAATCAAATGAGTAAAAAGACTCATTAGGAGAGATGAAATGACAATTGTCGTAACAGGTTACGGAATGATAGCCCCGAAAACGCCTAATATAAAAGAATATCTATTTAATCTTCAGCATGGATTGTGCTCACTAGAGTTGGTAAAAGGAGTGGGATATCAAAAAGAATCTAATATTGTTGGTATAATAAAAGAGGGTATAGAAGATTTAGAAAAAGATAGAAGACTAAAAAGGCTCCCGAAAGTATCAAAATTAGGGATGAAGGCAGCAGAAGAGGCACTAGAATCGGCGGATATCAATTTGAAACAAAAAAATGTTGGCCTCTTTTTTGGTATTTCATTAGGAGCATCTGGTGAAAAGCTCTTTCAAGAAACGATTCAACATGCGAACAATGATAACTATAAAAAAGTACCAGTAACCTTTACCCATTACGCAAATTATCATAGTATTACTGCATCTATCGCCCATTATTTACAAGTGAAAGGAGTTACTAAAACGATTACAACAGGGTGCACTTCCAGTTTAGAAGCTATTGAAGATGCGATGCTTTATTTACAAAGTGGAAAGATTGATGTTGCTATTGTAGGAGGAGCAGACAGCCCGCTTAGCAAAGCAACGACGTATGCTTTTTCTAAAACAAAAGTCCTGCCGTTAAATCAGTCTTTGGATCATGGTGCTGTACCATTTCATGGAGTAAGTAAAGGTTTTGCAATGTCGGAAGCAGCTGGTGTGGTTATTTTAGAGAGAGCCGAAGACGCGGAAAAGCGTGGAGCTAATATTAAGGGAGAAATAGTAGATATTGTTTCTAATAATGATGGAGTATACATTTATTCATTAGATGAATCTGGAGAACAGATGATAAGCGCACTTCGAAAAGTTGTCAAAAATAGAACTCCTGACTATATTAATAGTCAAGCATTAGGCATTCAGCTGAATGATCAAATAGAAAAGAAAAGTTCGAGATTGTTATTTGAGCATAAAATCCCTTATACTTCAATTAAGAGTATGTATGGAAATCCTTTTGGTGCAATTGGTATATTGCAAGTAATAGCTTCTCTCTTAAGTATTCAACACGGATTTATTCCACCTACCATAAGAACCGATACAAAAGGATATGAAGAAATGAATATCGTTACAAAAACAAAATTTCAAAAAATAAATGAAGTAGCTATTACCAATCATGGATATGGTGGAAATAATGCTTGTGCTTATATCAAAAGGTACAGTCAAATAGCAACAACATAGGGAAGTTAGGAGTGATGCGCTACGGTTATTGGTTTATTAATATGCACCATAGGATTAATCCCTCTGGTACTTGCATTAAGTATAAGTAGTTTATATAAAGAATCCAAACTGTCTACAGGACTAAGTATGTACATGATCTTAATTACCATCTGGCAATTTGATGTTGGGATACTTTATTTTGAAAAAATCTTTTCAGACGACATTATTTTATTCCTTTTTAAATTATTTCGTTTAGGACCAACATTTTCAGTCCCGATCGTGCTATATGTTGCTTACACAATTATTAAGGATCAACCAGCAATGCTAAAAGAATCTAGCTGGTTAAACAAACTATCAAGTGTATTGTTCAATAAAAAAGCACTTATTACATTTACTATTTGGAGTGGTATTGTTTATTTGGTGAATTGGACAAGTTTAGGTATAAAAGATTTATCTCTTTTACAACCGGTGTTTTCTTATTCACATTATTTCCCTGTATATGGATCCTTACATTGGTTGTACATTATGCATATGAGTAGCTTCATTATATTTATGTTTCTTGTTTACTTGATTTCTCGAAAGATACCACAGTCAAATTTTAAATCTTTTTTGAAATCTTTTTGTATCTATTCGTTGTTAGTCATTATTCCAGGATTTATGAACTTTGCTCCCACCACTGGAGTAATAGCAAGTAGTATAGGGATTATTATTTTTTCAATTACTATCGTACATTGTTTTATTGCATTAAACACGAACTTGAAGCAAAATTATTATCAAGTGATGGAAAGGCAGAAAAAACTTGATTATACAGGGAATTTGGCAGGGAGTCTAATTCATGAGGTGAAAAATACAAACACGATTATTAGTGGTTTTTCAAGCTTATTATATAATAGTGATTCGCTAACCGAAAAAGACAAAAGCACACTAAAAATGGTTCAAAAGTCATCTGAACACTTAACGGCTCTGACAAACAACTATAAAGCTTATATGAACGCTTCGATGTTATCTTTTAAAAAAGAAGATTTAGAAGTTATTATTAAAAATTCGATAGACTTTTCTTCCGAAATACTCCGTAGCAATCGTGTGGAGTTAACTTTCACAAACGATTATCAGCCGTTACATGCTTATGTAAATAAAACAAGTTTGGAACAGGTTTTTATTAACTTAATAAAAAATAGTGTGGAGGCAATTCCTGCTGACAGAGATAATCGAAACATTACGATCAAAACAGAGTTAGATGATAAGCATATTATCATTCATTTTATTGATACCGGTAAAGGAATACCTCCAGAAAATTTTGAAAATATCTTTGATCCATTCATATCACTTGAGAACAAAGGAATGGGATTGGGTCTTCCTTATGCTAAGAAGATGATTATAGAACATCTTGGCAATATTTTTATTGTTAAAAGTTCGTTCGAAGGGACACACTTTCGAATCGAATTACCTCAAAATGGTATTTTGAATATTGAATGAAAAAACACATGTTATTCATGTGTTTTTTTCAATGGCATTAATTGTAACGAGTTGTAATATGTTTATTTTCTGCCATTTTGCTTAACAATTTCTAAGCTCGTCGTTAACCAATCAATATAATTTTCTTCGCGAGCAATCGCTTTTGTTAACACCAAAAAGTGTCCTAGTTCTTCCTTGTTTAAATCAATTGGATTGTTTTCCTCTCCGAAATAAACAGCATATTGGTCGTTTAAAAAAGCAAGCTTTTCATTTCTAAGCCTCAATTGGTTTTCAAATAGAGATGGTATTTCTTCTAAAGGAATATCCTTTAAAAAATATAGACGCAAGGCGAATACATCTTTCTCCGTTTGTACATGATCTTCAAACGCAAGTAGCCAACTTTTTAGATCTTCTTTCCCTTTACTGGTAAGTGTATACATTTTCCTTTCTAGTTTGACTCCAGATATTTCTATATATTGAGAAATGGAGTCTTCAGTTAATAACTTTTTTAATTCAAGATAGATTTGACTGTGTTTTGCACTCCAAAACTGTCCGATGGCTTTTTTAAATTCCGATGTAATATCATACCCACTCATATCTTGCTTACTCAACAACCCTAAAATGGCATATTTTAAAACTCTACGCTGTGCCAAGTGCTAACCCCCATTACGCTTATCTTGACACAATTATATCATAAGCGTACAATTTATCATATAAATATAAACATGTAATTAATTACATGTTAGATTGAAAGAGGAGGAAAATAAATGAAAGAGCTAAACGAATTTATTGGAAGTCACTTGATCTATACGTATGAAAATGGTTGGGAGTATGAAATGTATATTAAAAATGAGAATACAATTGATTATCGTATCCATAGTGGTATGGTCGGTGGACGTTGGGTTCGTGATCAAAAAGTTAATCTTGTGAAAATTGTTGATGGGGTTTATAAAGTTTCTTGGACGGAACCAACAGGAACTGACGTTTCTTTAAATTTCATGCCAAATGACAAACGAATGTATGGAATCATTTTCTTTCCTAAATGGGTACACGAACATCCGGAAATTACGGTTTGCTATCAAAATGATTATATTGATGTAATGGAAGAATCACGGGTGAAGTATGAAACGTATCCAAAACATGTAGTCCCTGAGTTTGCTGATATTACCTTTTTCAAAAATGAAGGTATCAACAATGAACAGGTTGTAGCAGAGGCACCATACGAAGGAATGACAGAAGATATGCGTTCAGGAAAGTTAACTTTCTCCTGATAAATACCAGAAGATAAATAAAACTATCTTTAAAAGGTAATATCCACTTACCTTTTAAGGATAGTTTTTTGTTTAACGTAGTTCATTAATTTATCGATGTGTAGAAGTTGCATGTAGCCTCATAAACATGGTAAAAGAAAAAGAGGAGGTATATGTATGAAAACATTTTTTCGATTATTATATTCGATTATCCTATTTGGTGCAGGTATTTTACACTTTATTCGTGAAAAAAGCTTTCGTCGGATTGTTCCGAAAGTGCTTCCTTTGCGAAAAACAATTGTACTGATAACGGGAGCTTTTGAAATTATTTTTTCACTATTACTATGGATGAAAAAAGGACAAGCAGTAACCAGTAAATTATTAGCAGGATTTATGATTGCAGTTTTTCCAGCAAATATATATATGGCAGTGAAAAAGATCGCTTTTAAACCTGGCGGAAGTATCTCTCCATGGCTCTTATGGCTGCGTCTTCCCTTGCAAATTCCTCTTGTTATTGGCGCATTAACTTTGGGAAAGAAAAATAATAAGTAGCACATCTTTTTTAATGCCAACCGATAGCTCATGTGTATGATCGATAATTGACTTAAGTTACTATATGCTTATAATGAGACTATATTCTAACTATGTTCGTGGGGGGTTAATCTATGCATCAAACTCGGTGGGCTTCAGTAGATGAACTTAATATCATTATAGATTACTGGATATACATGGCCAATGAAATGAGCGAAATAGATAATATACCTAAACCTGACAGACAGAAAATTGAAAATACAAGAAATCTCTTCATTCGTGAAACGAAAAAGGGTAATCTGAATTTCAGAGTTGCAGTTGATCAAAAAGATCAGATAATTGCTTGTACAGGTGGATTAATTAGACAGGAATATGCTTTCCCACTCGCAGAAGAACAAACTACTTTTGGTTGGATAATAGCTGTTTATACCTTGAAGCCTTATAGGAATAATGGATTGGCACATAGATTAGTAGAGGAAGTGTGTACTTGGCTAAAAGAAAACGGTGCACATCGAGCAAGGCTATGGTCAAGTTCTAAAGGGATACAAATATATGAAAGTCTTGGCTTCCACTCAATGATTGATTTGGCCAAAACATTACATTAGGTGCACAGAGATTTAGAAGTATTTTTAGTTATTCTATTTAAATCCATTACATAATTAAAATGAACAATACGCATTGATAACTGGTACAAGTTTATTTGGTACTAAATCAGATGACGTTGGTGAATCTGAATAGTTAAATGAAATTTTTCGTTCGCGTCCTAAAGCAGGCAAGCTGCTTTAGGGCGTTTTTAATTTACATTCGTTTATTCGTTGTTTTTTTACTGGTTTGAATTGAAGATCTATAAATGAGTAAAGTTAGTTTTTTTTGCAATGATAAAATTTATCCAAAAAAAGGTTAAAAAAAATAAGTAATTCACTTAACTAAACGCGAATTATGTCGAAAATAGAAAAGAAAAGGAAATTAAATAGATTTAAACTATTATAAATAAAATAATTTTCTTTATTTGAAGAAAGGAGATGGGTTTTAATGATGAAATTCAATAGCATCAAAGGAAAGATTTTAGTTTTTTCCATAGGTTTACTTTTACTCACATTAGCGGTAATCAGTACTATTGTTACCTTGCAAGTAAATAAAAATGCTTATGATGATTATATTAGTAATTCTGATGAACAAATGGGAGTTAGTGCACAAGCGATCGATATTTTTTATGAGCAATTAGATAAAAATATTAACATGTTGGCTACACATCCTACGATTATGGATGTAGATAATAGTGTGACAACCTATCAAGACACGAACGATGAGACACAAATGACCCCTTCACAGAATGGTGGAATTGAGCAAGAAATTTATGAGTTGTTTGAACAGTATGTAATGAATCACGAAAACACTTCTTATGTGTATGTAGGAACAGAGGATGGAAGGTATATTCAATGGCCAGAACAAAGTATCGATGCTGGTTACAATCCTACCGATAGACCTTGGTATCAAGATGCGGTTGAAGCAAATGGAGATATTATTAGAACAGATCCTTATACCTTTAAAGAGCAGATGCTGACAAGTAATGCCCGAACCATTACCGATAGTGAGGGAAATAGGATAGGTGTTATAGGAATAGACGTACAGCAATCAGCTATTAGTGACATGCTTACTCAAATGAAAATGGGGGAAACAGGATATTCGATGATCGTGCATGATTCTGGTGTGATTATGGCAGATGGGGAAAATCCTGATAACAATTTCAAAACGATCGAAGAAGCTGGGCTACAAGAAATTGATCAGATTTTGGTTGATAGTTCAACTCCTATTGAGACAAGCATAGATGGCGAGAAATATGTGTTAAATCCATACGAAGTAGAAGGAACAGACTGGGTATTGGCCTCCTTTATGACGACAGAAGAATTACAATCTAGTGCAACAAAACTGATACTGGTAGTTATTTCTTCTGCGGTAATCTTACTGATTTTAATCTCGTTTGTATTTAACTATATCGCGAATAGTATTACGAAACCAATTAAAAGTGTAACAGCGAAAGTCAACCGCTTTGCTGAGCTAGACTTTACAGCAGATGAAAATGAAAAAGAATTAAAGTATTTAAACAATAAAGATGAAACAGGCGAAATGGTGAGGTCGCTTGGCGTGATGCAAGATAACGTGGCAGAATTTATCAAGAAAACCTCTGATGCTTCTCAACAGGTAGCATCTACTTCAGAAGAATTAACTGCTACCTCGCAGCAATCTGCTACGGCAGCAGATGAAGTGGCAAGAACCATTGAGGAAATTGCAAGAGGAGCTAGTGACCAAGCCAAAGATACAGAGACAGCTGCGGATAATGTAGAAGAATTAGGAAACCTATTAGAACAAGATGGCCAATATATTAAAGAACTTAATACAGCAGCTAATCTGATTGAAAAGCAAAAAGAAGAAGGCTTCGCTATCTTAAAAGCGCTTGTAGCTAAGACAAAAGAAAATAGTGAAACTTCGGATAATGTTTATGAGATTATTATGAATAATAATGAAAGTGCAGAAAAAATTGAACAAGCGAGCACTATGATTCAAAGTATTTCAGAACAAACGAATCTACTCGCATTAAATGCAGCAATTGAAGCATCAAGAGCTGGAGAAGCAGGAAAAGGTTTTGCGGTTGTTGCGGAAGAAATTAGAAAGCTTGCGGATCAGTCGAATAATTTCACTAATGATATTAATAAAGTAATTAATGAATTGAAAAACCAATCACAGCATGCGGTAGATTTTATGCAACAATCTAAACGAGTGGTTGATGAACAGTCTGCAAGTGTAGGAGAAACAGAAGAAAAATTTGTTGGTATAGCAGAAGCAATTGATTCCGTTAAAACAGTGATAGATAAATTAAATCATTCAGCTGAATTGATGGTTGATAATAAAGAAAAGATTGTGGAGCTAACGCAAAACTTAGCAGCAATTTCAGAAGAAAATGCTGCCGGAACTGAACAGGCGTCCGCTTCGATGGAAGAACAAGCTGCAACAATTCAGGAAATTGCGCATTCAGGGGAAAACTTATCTTCGATTGCAGAAGAATTGAAAGGAATCATTGATAAATTTAAAGTTTAAATAGTCAATAGATAACAATGTCATAAAAATACCGAGTAGATTCGAAAACAAATGAATCTAAACTCGGTATTTTTGATTAAAGAAGCCCGTATTTCGTATGAGATTAAGGGTTTATTTCAAGAATTTTTTAACATGCTGCGATGAGAGCCTCATTTGTCGTTGCATTGTTTACTAACTTCTCGTTTAATCCTATCTTTTTTCTGAATCTAGGTTTTGCCACGCTTTTATACCTTTTCTTTTTTTGCGATCGATCTTAAATTCTTTAGGATCACCTCCATTGTATTACAACAGTGGATAAAAAGATTAAGAATATATATTAGAAAGAAGTGGTTATGATGATAATTATCTTTCTATGGTCTAAATGTTCGACGTATTTCTAGTACATGTGAAATAATTGCCCAGTAACCGAAGTTTATTCTATAATGAATAGTGGAATGTTTAGATACATAACTATAAAAGAAAAGGTGGTATCGCTTATGGATTTTGTTACATTAAATAATGGTGTCAAAATGCCACAGCTTGGCTTTGGTGTTTGGCAAGTGAAAAATGATGAAGCAACGAAAGCTGTCTCTAAAGCATTAGAGGTTGGCTATCGCTCCATTGATACAGCAATGATTTATCGAAATGAAGAAGGAGTAGGCAAAGCGTTAAAAGAAACGAATGTTCCACGAGAAGACCTCTTCATTACCACAAAAGTTTGGAATGGGGATCAAGGTTACGAGAATACATTACGTGCTTTTGATGAAAGTTTAGCAAGATTAGGGCTTGATTATGTAGATTTATATCTAATCCATTGGCCAACACCGGAATTTGATGATTATGTTGATACGTATAAGGCAATGGAAAAGTTATACCATGACGGCAAGGTCAAAGCTATTGGTGTTTGTAACTTTGAAATTGAACATTTACAACGCCTGTTAGATGAATGTGACGTAAAACCAGTAGTAAATCAAATCGAATGTCACCCACACCTTGCCCAAAAAGACATCAAAGAATTTGGTGCAAAGCATGACATTTTCGTAGAAGCATGGAGTCCGCTTGAACAAGGTGGAGAAATTCTAAAAGATGACGTTATCACAAAAATCGCAGCCGCGCATAACAAAACAGCTGCACAAGTAGTGCTTCGTTGGCACTTACAAAACGACACAATTGTAATTCCGAAGTCTGTTACACCTTCTCGAATTGAAGAAAACTTTAACGTGTTTGATTTTCAATTATCAGATGAGGAAATGAATCAAATTAATAAACTTAACTTGAATCGCCGTAAAGGACCTCATCCAAATGATATGAATAAACGTTAAGATAGTAAAAATAAAAAGTCTTGTACAACTAGCTCAAGTGTTGTACAAGACTTTTTTGTTTGATTAAATCAGGTAGCTTAATGTTTGGTTGGCTCTATACTAAATGTGGTGTTATCCCTTGATTTATCAAAGGTTCCATCGAAGCAAAAAAACACAGTCAATCCCCTCTCTTTTGTTCCCCTGCGGTTCAGGTGCAAGTATGATGAATAATGTAAGTGTAATAAAAGAGATGATGGAGTGAAAATTGCACCACCACATTTGATAGAGAACCATGTTTGGTTGTTTTTTGTAAGGGAACGGTTCTATGTAATGATTTTTAAGGAGGGATGAAATTGACTATTGATTGGGCAGCTACACAGATGTATAACACGACAATGGCGGTAGTTACAGGGGTAGCGCTTTTGTTAATTATTCAATTTTTGAACAAAATTAAAAAAGGTCAAGTAGAGCAGTTAGAAGGCTGGGCTGTAGGTTTTGGAGCAATGGGATTTATACTTACGTTGACCGGAGCCCATATGACATTGACTTGGCCGTTAGCGGAAGTTGGTTTCCCATTTGATGATATTATTTTCGGTGAACCTACACTTGTCTTAGGTGTGATTTTATTAGGGATTGCAGTACTATTATGGAGAAAAGCAAATACGTACACTAAGGCAGGGGTTAATGACAAAGCAACATTAGCCAAACACTTACAGAAAGATATAGCTTCATTAATGCGACCACTAGCCTGGATCGGTGCAGCCATGGGTGGTGCTTTAATCTCTATAGCTATTGCTGGTATAACATATCAACTTTTTGCAGCGCCACCTGAAGAACCGATATCTGGTGCGTTTGCTGCGTATCCAATGGTAGAAGCTACCTTTATCTCTGGTTTATATGCGATAACAGGTATTGGGGCTATTTGTTTTCCATTTGTTTTAAAAACGCATCAGCTTTTTTCCTCATCTCTCTATAAAATATTGATAATTTGCTGGAAAATCGCTGGTTATGTATTTGTTCTATTTGGTATTATGAATTTCTTTACGCATATTGGCTTAATTGTTAATACAATGTAATCAAGTGTATTGATAAGAACACATGCTTTTGAGTATGTGTTCTTTTTATTGATTAACGATAAATTTGAGTGTAAAATATACTTATCGAAGGACGGTGATAGGTTATATGAGTAATTGGAGAATAAATTTTTTGAAAGGTATTGTGTATTTACTTGGATTCACGGTGTTATGTCTAAGTATTTTTGCATTACCCCCGTTAGGGCGGAGTCTAGCCATAACGTATCCAGAATATGCGTACTTACAGTTCCCGGTTCTATTTGGGGTGTATGCAACAGTGATTCCATTTTTCTTTGCATTAGTTCAAACGATTGTACTACTTAATAAAACGAAAGATAATCAAGTGTTTTCTCCTCCTATCTTAAAAGCGTTAGCAGCCATTAAATATAGTGCTGGTATCATTAGTGGAATGTATTTGATTGGGATGATATTTTTGTTCACCCAACAAGCACTCCATCCAAGTCTTTTAATTTTAGGTGTAGCGATTGTTTTAATATCCATTATCATCGCTGTTTTTACAGGGGTGTTACAAGAATTATTAAAGAAAATGATTATGATTAAATCAGAAAATGATCTTACAGTCTGAGGTGAGCAGGTGGCAATTAGAGTGAATATTGATGTGATGTTAGCCAAGCGAAAAATGAGTGTAACCGAATTATCGGAAAGAGTCGGGATTACAATGGCTAATCTTTCCATACTGAAGAATGAAAAAGCAAAAGCAATCCGCTTCTCTACATTAGAGGGAATTTGTAAAGCCTTGGATTGTCAACCAGGGGATATTTTAGAATACACAAATGAAAAAGAATAAAAATAGATAATCGAACAGTGTCTACCGTATGAATAAAAACTACGGAGGTTTACCGAATGTACAGTACTATCCATACACTTATCCAACCATATATATAAAACTGTCATCAACAAAAGATGACAGTTTTTTTATATATGGTAGAATTTTGATATGATATAATGCATTATGATGGTTAGAAGGAGAGGTTATATGTCTGATTACCCAAATTATCGTAATAGTGTAGAACTTATTTTAATACATAAAGGGAAAGTATTGTTGACCAAAAGATCAGAGCAAGCGATTGTAGCGCCTGGGGTGTGGAATGTGCCGGCAGGAAAAGTGAAATATGATGAAATCCCAACAGAGGCAGTCTACCGTGAGGCAAAAGAAGAAACGAATTTAGATGTTGAAATTATCGAAGAGCTAGCTGTTCGAAATTTAACAAGTACAACAGCAACTGGCGAACCAATTTATCGTGTTTTATTTACTTATCTAGTAAAAGCAAAGCATGATGATCTTTCTTCTTTTCAGTTAAATGAAGAACACACCACATACGCTTGGGTTGGAGCAGAAGAATTAGAATCAGAAACATATGCCACATTGCAAACCAGTTTAAAAGAGATTCTAGTAGAAAAAGCGTTTCACATACAAGCAAATACTGAAATTGGCGGTCTTAATCACCTACTTTTTTCGGTGTCTGATTTAGAACAATCCATTTCATTCTACCAATCTGTGTTTCAAGCAAATTTATTAGTGAAAGGAAAGTCGCTTGCTTATTTTGATCTAAATGGAATTTGGTTAGCGTTAAATGAAGAAAAAGATATCCCACGAAATGAGATACAAAAATCGTATACACACATTGCTTTCACCATTACTGAAGATTCCTTGTCTGCCCTCTATCAACGCTTACAATATTTAGGTGTTGATATATTGCCAGGTCGGAAAAGAAAGGAGCAAGATAAGCATTCAATCTATTTTACGGATCCGGATGGACATAAATTTGAATTTCATACCGGTACATTAGCGGATAGACTAAACTATTATCAAACAGAAAAACCACACATGACTTTTTATAAAAATATAAAATGATATAGTTCTAGGGGGGGATTTAAATGCGATTTTCTTTAATCGTAAGAGAAGTGTGTAAACCTTTAATTTTAATTTTTGGAATATTCATAATTAGCTTACTTCCAGTGTTTATTACAATGAATGGGTTCGCTTGGCCAGGTATCAATCCATTATCAGACTTGTTGTACACGGTTTTTCACCCGTCAACGCTAACCTATACGAATCCAACATCTGGTGTGGAACGAACTGTGTTTCCAATTATTTTCACTGCTTTTAAAAGTTCAATTATAGTATTAAGTATGGCTTTACTTTTTTCTTTTGTTGTTGCTCTAGTTGGAGCAATTATTGTTTATCAATTGCCAAAGAAAGCTATAAATCCAATAAAACTGATGTTATCATGCATGCAGAGTATTCCCGATGTCGTATATGTGATTTTTTCCTATATGTGTTTAATTTTCAGCTATCGTTTAACTGGTAGAAATTTCTTCAATATAACCGGAGCAGGTGAAGAAGAGGCCATTGTTGTTCCGAGTGTGGTACTTGCTATCTTGCCAACCATCTACTTTTTTCAATATATGCTAGAGTTAATGGAAGAGGAGGAAAAAACAGCTTACTTTGAGTTTGCGGTAAGCAAAGGGTTCAAAAAATATTACATACTAGTGAAACATGTGATTTGCAATATGCTCGTCCGATTAGCCCATCAAGGGAAATTTTTGTTTGGGATAATGATTACAAATTTGTTTATTGTTGAATATTTATATGGGAATTTTGGTTTAACCTCTTTTTTATTTGCATACAGAGAACCTTCGTTATTTTTTGTTAGTGCTTTGTTGTTTTTTATACCAGTTTATCTATTTTTAAAAATTATCCAATTGGTGATCTATCTAACCACTCACCAGGAGGTGGAAGTGTGATTCGTTCGTTAATGAAAAAGCCAACGTTTATACTTGGATCGCTTTATATTGGTTTTATGCTACTCACGAGCTTTATCCATCAGTTTGTGTTTCATTCATATACAGAACAAACCAAATACTTAAAAGATAGTGAAGGTTTGCTGATTGCAGCTCCTCCGTTTGCCCCTTTTGAGAACACCTTGTTAGGGACAGACCCAGAAGGAAATCATCCGATTTATCTTGTAATGATGGGAGCAAAGTACACGATATTAGGTGCGATAGCTATCGCAGCGATTAGTCTGGTTTGTGCATTTTTAATTGGAGTTGTATTAGGATTTAATCAAGATAAAAAATGGCAACTAATTGAACAACTTTTTGGTGTGTTTTATTTTATCCCAGCGTCCATTATTGCTTATAATCTTTTAAAACCTATTCTATGGGAACCTGAAGGGGGATTTACTACCTCGCTGATGTATCGAATCACATTTGAAGTTATCCTTATTAGTATATTACTAATGCCACCAGCAATTATATTTATATCCAATGAAACAGACGCCATTTTAAAAAAAGATTTCATTGTTTCCAGTAAAGTACTTGGTGCAAGTAAATTTCATTTGTTTACAAAACATGTGTGGCCAGAACTTCGTTTTTATCTTGTTCAATTATCAAATCAACTGATGATACAAGCAATATTAATTATGACTCATTTAGGTGTCTTTCAATTGTTTTTTGGTGGAACACATGTAACATACAGTCTATTTACTGATCCCCCTGTTCCAATTGTATACGATTGGGCATCTATTATTGGCAACTATTTTCGTTATTTACAAACTAATGCACCATGGCTTGTTTATGTTCCTTTGATCTTGTTAATTCTTTTTATCCTATCTGTTCTAGGGATTACTAGAGGTATCAAACAGGTGATGAAGTTTAACTATGATAAAAATAATTTATAACGTGTAAAACTTGCTTTTAGGTAGCATAAGTAGCGCAAAAGCTAAAACTTCATTATACTTATTAGTGAATGCTACATAGAAATAAGGAGCTTTTACATGATTCAAACGATAAAGAAAGTAATTTATATATTTTTCGGGTTTATCTTTATGGGCATCGGTGTTATGGGGATTATTTTTCCGCTTCTACCAGGTATGCCTTTCCTTATTATCGCTTCTATTTGTTTTTTTAGAGGTTCAGAACGGTTAGATAATTGGTTTAAACACACCTCCCTTTATACGAAAGAGGTTGAACCTTTCTTACGAGATCGAGCGCTAACGCTCAAAAAGAAAATAAGCATTAATATCATCGCTGATGCCATGATCTTAATTTCGATAGTAATTGTTGATTATTGGTGGTTAAGAATTTTGTTAATTCTTATTGCGTTGTTTAAGCATTACTATTTTATTTTTCATATTCGGACCATTAAACAATAAAGCATATTTTGTCAGATGGTTCAGGATAGCTAGAAACAGTTATTAGAGGATGCGGTTTTATTTTTGTTTATTTGACGCTTGGGAGGAAAAAAGTTTGCTAATTAATGCTTATAAGTATCATGTACAGGGTACCGAAATCAGTATTCGATCTGCTGTCGAAGCGGATGCTAAATCATTGGCTAAAGTAAGAGTGGAAATAGATGGAGAAACAGAGTATTTGGATCGAGAAGCAGGAGAAGATTATATAGATGAACAAGGTTTTCGACAATTAATAAAGGACGATCAAGTTAAATTGAATCATCTTTTTTTGGTTGCAGAGATCAGTGGAACTATTGTTGGGTTTTCAAGGTGTGACGGAAATTCATTGAAACGAACGGCTCATAAGGTATCGTTTGGTGTTTGTGTTTTGCAAGCTTTTTGGGGGCTTGGGATTGGTCAACAGTTACTAGAACAATCCGTCCAGTGGGCGGATGCAAATGGAATAATGAAGATGGTGCTGCAAGTTTTAGAAGTAAATAGGAAAGCATTGAATATCTATCAAAAGTATGGGTTTAAAGTAGAAGGCATACTTGAACGAGATAAATATTTGGCAGATGGAAAGTATTATAACACCTTGGTAATGGCTAGATTTAGAGAGCCCCATTCATGTAATAGTGGACGCTAGTAGAGGTGAACGTGGTCGAGAGGAAGAACCTCTATGTCAAGCATGAATTCTTATGCTAGACTCGTGGCTGCTCCATTATCTTTATGTGTAACAGCTGAAAATGGTGTGGTAGATAAAGTGGTTATGAACTTATACGTTCAACAAACACTGCCTTTTGGCCATATTATTAATAATCGACTTACTATTTAGTATCAAGTTCAATTAATTTATTTTCCAATATGAAAGTTATATAATAGACATATAGAAAAATTGTTGGACATATAATTTAGGAGGTTTTTCGCATGGCAAAAGTTGCAATTGTGACAGGTGGAGGTAGTGGTTTAGGACAAGCTACAGCAGTAAGATTAGCACAACAAGGTGTCAACATTTCTATCGTTGATGTAAGTGAAAAAGGCGGAAATGAAACTGTTGATTTAGTAAAAGAAGCTGGTGCAGATGCAATTTTTATTCAAGCAGATGTTTCTAAAGCGGAAGAAGTTAAAAACTATGTAGATAGAACCGTTGAGGCATTTGGTACAATTGATTATTTCTTTAATAATGCTGGTATTTCTGGTAGCGGTGGATATTATTTAGATACCGATATCAAAGAAATTGAACAAATTGTTGGTATTAACTTATTAGGTGCATTATATGGTGTTCGGTATGTCGCTGAAGTAATGATCAAAAATGGTGGAGGATCCATCGTAAATACTTCATCTAGTGCCGGCGTTATTGGACAAGATTCTGTTGTTACCTATTCTGCAACCAAACACGGTATTGTTGGACTTACGAAAAGTTTAGTAGCCGAGTATGCAAAAGATGGCTTGCGTGTTAACGCAGTAGCACCAGGTCCTACAGAAACACCAATGGTTAAAGCTTTTTATGAAGCTAATCCTAAGATGAAAGAAAACGCAACTGGAGGAATACCACAAAAACGTCTAGGTACCCCAGAAGAAGTAGCTGAATTAGTAACCTTTTTATTAACATCTAATGCAGATTACATTAATGGTGAAGTAATCCGCATTGATGGTGGCTTTACGAACACAAAATAATAGGATTGAATCTTGAACGCACCATCTGTCTTAAGGATAGATGGTGTTTTTTTCTTCCCTTTTACTAGGCAACTACATATGATAAACAGAAACTTAATGTAAAGGGAGGAATTAACGATGTATTATTATCCTTGTTGCTATTCAAATCAATGGATGCCACCAATGTCTGCGCAATATTACTATGCGAATACGAGCCCAATGTATTATGCAAATAATCAACATTCAATGGGGCGCGATTATGGTGGGATGCCTTATGTGATTAATATTGAGGAAGCTACAAAACAAAACACAACTTACCGTACAGCTATTTGGACGGGAACTTATTTGCAAGTTACATTAATGTGTATTGGAGTGGGAGAAGATATTGGTTTAGAAACACATCCAAAGACAGATCAATTTTTAAGAATTGAAGAAGGGCAAGGCCTAGCTTTAATGGGGGACGATCGGAACAACCTAAACTTCAGAAGATATGTAACAGATGGCGAGGCGATTATGATTCCTGCTGGTAAGTGGCACAACCTAGTAAATACAGGCGATTGTCCACTGAAATTATATTCCATTTATGCACCACCCGAGCATCCATTTGGTACGGTTCATCCAACGAAAGAAATCGCAATGAGTTCTGAAAATACTCATTAGATCAATAAGATAGATATATATGCACTACGTGTTTCAATCCATAAATACGTAGTGTATCATTACATAAAGATGAAGCGACAAAACTCGGGTGGTGTTAGGCACCCTTAAAAAAGGTGTGTAAGTAATGAAGATAGAAAATTCGAAGGCATCTAACTGGTACAAACAAGCAGAAGATAAAGCAAATCAATACTTTCAAACCCTGCTTTCTTATCTGAAAAACAATAAAAGTACAACCATTTTATATAAAGAAATACTAATGTGGAAACGAAGCCATCGTGCTATTTTAGGTGCCATGTATCCTGGCTATGATAAACGTCTAGTAAATGATAAAGGTTACCTTAGCTGGTTAGCTAATAAAGGGAAATTAGATCGTTATTTGGAGCGGAGTATTTCCTATATTTACTTACGTGATTTAGGAAAAAATTTAAGCGATAAAGAAACAAAAGAGCGCATTACACATGAAAAACAAAAACTAAAGCATTCCATTGAACAAGGGGATTCGATTATTGATCAATTTCGTTTAAGTGCTATCTATCGTTGGGCCCAAAAAGAAGCAGTCGAAGAGGCGCTTATCTGGGTATGGAATAAAGTAAATACCATTACTGATGCACTGCCTAAAGCTTTCGATGCAGCTCATGCGAAACGCAAATTAATTAAAACCATTGCCGGCGTTGTCATGCAGGCGTTAGATGATTTGCCAAATGATAGTACCAAGGGCGAACGTACCAAACAAGTAGATAAAGCAATTCGTTTGGGCTATGCCTATGGAATTACCTATCCATTCATTGATGATTTACTAGATTCAGATCTATTGTCTAGTAGTGAACAAGAAACGTTTTCTATGATGATTGAAACAGCCATTATCAATCAAGCAGCGCCGAGGTGGACAAAGTGGCAGGGAAACAATCAACAATTCATGGAACTTGTACAACATGAACTGTCGGCTGCAATTGCATCTATTGCTGAAAAACACCAGAAAGAAACTAAAGATCAATTTTTTGAACAAGCCTATGTGTTTTTTAAATCACAAGAGTTGGATCGAGCAAAAACATTACAAAATACAGAGTATACGAATGAAGCTATTTATTTACCTGTAATAGTAAAATCAGCTTCTTCGAGGTTAATAGTAAGAGGTGTATTGGGGAATGCGAAAGATCATTCTTCCAATGAGCGCATGTTTTACTATGGAATCTATAATCAGTTATCCGATGATTTTGCTGATCTGTTTGATGATATGGAAGCAGGAGCTGTCACCCCTTATACTTATTATTTAACATATAAAGACCAACGTCCTGACTTAATTAATCCATTTGAGCTTTATTGGACGGTAATTACTTACCTTATTCATCATGTATATCAAGCAGATGAGCAGGCTAAAGAGGTCATATTAGCTCGAGCCATTAATGGATTAAGGCGTTTTAAAGCAAAACACGGGAAGAAAAAATACCAACAGATAATGCATGAATTAAAATTTGGAGATAACAAGCTTCAGCGTCTCATACAGCAAATGGTTGAAAAAGCAACAGATGTTGATTTTCTTGATAAAAGGTTACGTGATGACATGTCTCAATCTTTCCGACAAGAACAACAAGAAAAGGCGGATATAACACGTGAAATAAAGCGACTTCGGCAAGAAATCAACGAACTACTATATTTCTCGAATAATAAACAGGTAAATGATTCAGCAGAAAAAATAACGGATGCAGCTAATTATAGTTTACAAGGAAGCGGCAAAAGATTACGTCCAATCATGTCATGGATGGTCGCAGAAAAGGTATATCATTTTGATAAAGATGCCATTACACCATTATTAAAATCATTGGAATTGATGCATACAGCGTCTTTGATATTTGATGATTTACCAGCACAGGATAACGCAACTATTCGAAGGGGGCGCCCTACTTTACACGAAGTATATAATACGGCCTTAGCTGAATTAACTGGTTTATTTTTAACACAGCAAGCTACATATGAACAGGCTTCACTAAAAAAATTCGATCCCGAAAAAGTGCTTGAATTGATTCGCTATGCGTCACATATTACAGCTGAAATGTGCAAAGGGCAGGCAATGGATCTGGCTTCTAAAGAAACAGAACAAACAGTAGCACAGCTAGAAACGATGTGTTACTACAAAACTGGAATGGGATTTGAAGCTTCATTGTTAATGCCAGCAATATTAGCCGGCATTAATACGAATGAGAAGCAACAGCTTATTGATTTTGCCTATCATGCAGGAATTGCATTTCAAATGAAAGATGATTTATTGGATGTCGAAGGGGATGCTACCACGCTAGGTAAATCGAGTGGTATGGATCAAGTTAATAATCGCTCTACGTTTGTGTCGCTATTAGGTAAAACTGGCGCACGAAAAAAGATGTGGGAACATTATTGTGATGCGGAAGAAGCGCTAATGCAATTGCCTGAGGCATATCACTTTCTGCATTACATACTTCTCTATTTGATAAAACGGGTGAATTAATTAGATGAAAATAACAAATAAGGCATGCTGTTTTACGAAAAAACGGCATGTTTGTTTATTTTGAGAGGCGTTAGGTACTACAATCTGTTTAATAAAGTATTAATGTTAAGGACTAATGAAGTAATTATGTATATTTTGTAAAATACACCAAATTATTTTGTTTTTGTGTTGTAATAATATAAGCGGTATATTGAATTAGGGTTACCATCAGGTTTGGTGAATTTTATAAAATTAATGGGAGAAAGCGTCCTTGTAAATATTGAAGGAAAAATAACCTTAACAGCGCATTAACTGTTTTTTCGTTGAATTGTAAAATAAGATGGGAGGTTTTTATAATGACAAGAACAAAAATTTATGCACATCGAGGGGATAAGGGCAATTATCCAGAAAATACTTTACTTAGTTTTCGCAAAGCAGTCGAAGAAGGTGTTGATGGTATTGAATTAGACGTTCATCTAACCAAAGATAATCAATTGGTTATCATTCATGATGAAACATTAGAACGTACTACCAATGGTTCAGGTTTCGTTAAAAATTATACTTTATCTGAATTACAACAATTTCAAGCAAATACAGCAGATCTTCAAGACTTTTCTGATGAATTACATATCCCAACACTTAGGGAAGTATTGGAGTTATTAAAACCTTATCCGACGGAATTAAATATCGAATTGAAAACAAATGAATTTACGTATGAAGGAATAGAACGGCTTGTATTGGAAACGGTAAAACGATATGGAAAAGGGAGGAAAGTCGTTTATTCATCATTTCATCTTCCTAGTCTAATCAGAATCAAAGCAATGGATGATTCTGCTCTGATTGCATGGCTTGTTCTTCAGAAAATACCGCATCCAGTTGATTACATTGAAACATTTAACTTAGAAGCTATTCATTTACACTATGCTATTTTTTTAGAGGATATCACTTATTGGAAAGAAGTTTTACCTCAGTTACGCCTTTGGACAGTGAATGATGAACAAGCGCTAAAAAAGTTAATTACATTATGTCCGGCTGCTATTATTACAGATCTCCCAGATATTGCTTTGAAAATGCAAAATCCCAAAAATGATTCTCTTCAATGCAATAATAGCTTGTCCAAACCATATTTACTTTAATGCAAGAAAAAAAGGACGCTAGCATGGAAAGCTTAGCGTCCTTTTTGCTATCAAGCCGATTGTGCTTGTTCTGCATTATTTTTTTCAAGTCCTTGAATACTAACATGCATTATGATGGAAGTACCTAGTGCTACAAATAATAATGCTGCAAACACATAGAAGGTAATATTGTAACTTTGAAGCGCATCATTTAATGTTGCAACAAGCATCGGTCCAAATATTCCTGCACAAGACCATGCTGTTAATAAATATCCGTGAATGGCGCCAAGTTGTTTTGTACCAAATAAATCACCAATAAAGGCAGGTAAACAGGCAAACCCTCCACCATACATTGACAATATAATAAAGATAAAAATTTGGAACAATAACGGATTATTTATGTTAGGAAGCAATAGGAATAGGATGAATTGTACACCGAAAAATAAGGTAAAAACATTACTTCGTCCCATATAGTCTGAAATGGATGACCACATAATTCTTCCAAAACCATTGAATAATCCCATGATCCCAACCATAGAGGCCGCAGCAACCGCAGACATGCCGACTTTATCTTGAGCAAGCGGAGAAGCAAACGAAATAAGCATAATCCCTGCTGAAATATTGATAAACATCATCACCCAAAGCAACCAAAAACGATTAGTTTTTAACGCTTCATTTGCAGTTAGTTGCGCTAAATCCGCTGGTATTTTTCGCTTATTCGTTTGTGATTGTTCACTCATAACAGCTGGTTTCCACTCTTCAGGTGGACGGACAATATATAAAGCGCCCGCAAGCATTAATAATAAGTAGGCAATTCCAAGTGCAAGAAAGGTTGCTGATAGGCCGATGTTATTGATTAACTTTGCAATAACTGGGCTGGCAATTAACGAGCCTGCGCCAAATCCTAACACAGCCATACCAGTTGCAAGCCCTCTGCGATCAGGGAACCATTTTACTAATGTAGAAACAGGTGCAATATAACCTATTCCTAAACCGATTCCACCAATTACACCGTACGTTAAATAATATAAGGCAAGTGATTCTAAGGTAATAGCCAAACTAGAACCGAGCAGACCTGCTGAGAAGAGTACAGCAGCCAGGATGGCAGATTTTCTTGGACCCCATTTTTCAACTAACCTGCCTAAACTAGCGGCAGAAAGACCTAAAAATGCAATGGCAATGGTAAAAGAGAGGGTTACTTCTTTGCTGTTCCAGCCCAACATATCGGACATCGGATTTTTAAAAACACTATACGCATAGACCGAACCAATGGATAAATGAATAGCAATAGCAGACAGAGCAATAAGCCAACGATTTTTGTTCATAATAACCTCCTGAAATAGACGATGTATTTTATACACTAACTATAACAAAAAGTTAAATTTGTTAAAACGAATATTTGTTTAAATAAATAAATAATTGTTCGTTTTTTGTTTATTTTTATAGGAAGTCGGCTATTTTTTATTGAGATTACACCGGATTTGAAGTGAAATAAATTTTTTTAGATAATATCAAATAAGATTAAACCAATGGTATTAATGGCAAAATTTCCAGCCATATGAACAAACCATGACGTGTAGATATTCTCATTTCGTTCGTTTAACCAATTAAATAGTATACCTGCAATAAATAGACTAATGAGAAGTAACAAAAATAAACCAAAGTTAAACCAATTGATCACCATAAATACATGATATATAGCAAACAGACCTGCGCTGAATAGGTACGCAAATGGACGATTCGTTACCTTTTTCAAAGATAAGAAAGCAAAACCACGAAAGAAAAACTCTTCTACTAACGAATTAATAAAAGAAATATAAATAGCTACAAAAAGAAAATTAGTTGCAGAAACACCAACGCTAGCTTCTAATGACGTTGTAATACTAGTTAAATCGAAAAATGAACCAAATATAAAATAAGCACCAACAATAAAGATATACACGCCCACCCCAATAAGGATGGAGAAGAGTAATGAATCTTTGCGATATGAAAATAAACGTGTAAAAGACGTGTTCTTATCCATCCGTGCATAAACAAGGGGGAGAATCAAAAACAAACCTAATTTGATTCCTGATTTAATAGCATAATTGGGTACCCATATTGCATCTACCCAAGCCATTATCAAGCAGCCGATAAATACGAGTGAGATAATAAATAATGCATTATTTTTTACGTGTCGCATGAAAAAGTGCTCCCCTACTAATTGATTAACCAAAGTATAGCATGTATTTGAATTAAAATTTAAGGTTTTCCATCTTTGTATGTTATTAACACATAATCAATGATAAAATGTTCCATATATCTATTCTAATTTAGGAGGAACAACATGAAAGAAATTTTTGATAAACCAAAACGTTTTGGAGAAATTTTGGACTTAACGTTTCAGATATCGAAACGTCATTTTTCCAAACTGTTTTTACTTTTACTCATTTTCATGGCACCGGTTATCGTAATACAAGCAATAGGTCAAATTATTGGAGGGAGAAACTTTTTAACGGATATATCTGGCGGTAAAACTGTTTTTGATCAAATTTTAAATACATATGATCAAACTACTTTATCCTTATCCAATTCAGAAATGATTGGATTAACAGTTTCCTACATACTTATGATTTTATTTTATCCGGTGGCAATTGCAGCCATTGTCTTACTTGTCAAAAAAATTAAAGAGAGCAGTGACTATACCATCGGTGGCTTAATTAAGCAAGCTTTCACTCGTTTTTGGCCTTTGCTTTGGAGTACGTTATTAATTGGACTTATGGCATTTGGAATTATATTTTTCCCGTTAGTGCTTGGTATTGCCATTGGTTCATTGTTTATTGTTTTTAATCCAATATTAGGTGGTATACTTATTGTTTTATTTAGTATTGGTGGCTTTATTGGTGTTGGATTACTATTTACTCGCTGGGGTTTTTATTTACCTGCACTTTTATTTGATCGAGTAGCACCAGGATTAACTGCCAGTTGGCGGTTAACAAAAGGACGCACATGGAAAATATTTGGCATTTATGTGGTATTAATGATAATTTCAACTATTGTCAGCTTAGGCGTGGATTCTATTGCCGTATTGCTAGGGCAGAGTGTGCTTTATACGATCATTACTAATTTGGTAACACTAATTACCACCTTGTTTGCCACAGTAGGATATGCTGTTGTTTATTTTGACGCAGTGACTAGAAACACCGCTGGAGATTTAAAAGATATGATTGATACCTATCAAGAACAGCAATAATCGCTGACGAGGGTGAGGGTTTTATGGCAAAGGTAAATGAAGCTGAAAAACAATTGGAAGAAATATTGGATAGGCAAGAATACCAAGCATATCTTGAGGATAACCGTAGCTTATTTGAACGGCTATGGAATTGGATAGGGGCTAAGATCTCGGATTGGTTAGAAGGGTTGAATATTACAATTGACCCTTCTAACAATGTAGGAAATGGACTGTTCTATTTTCTTGGGTTCTTAGGAATAGTGGCTGTGTTTCTGATTGTCTTTTTTGCTAGTCGTAATTGGTTGAAAAAACGCAGTCTACAACATAGACAACCGTTACATCAAAATCAACGAGATTGGACAAGTAAAGCGCATTGGGTTGAGGCAGAAAAAATGGAACAGCAACAAGACTATGCTAGTGCGATGCGTCATGTCTTTCTTTCCTTTTTGCTGTTATTGCATGAAAACAAAGCATTAGTGGCTCGCATGTATAAAACAAATTGGGAATATTATGATGAACTTCGGTCGTTTGATCCAAAAATAGCTGATAGTTTCTATCAATTTGCTTTATTTTTTGAAGAAGTTACATACGGGGAACGCCCCATAGAAAAAGAAGGATATCAATCCTATCGAAAACAGGTGTCTGACTGGATGCAAGTGCTTGTGCAACCAGTTGATGACGTTGAAGGCAGGGGAGAGTAACCATGGCACAACAACCTATACACAAAAATACATGGATCTGGTTGCTTATCCTATTAACTTTATTTGTTATTTGTAGTTATATATTTGTTCCGGAAAAGCCAGAAGAGTATCCGCCATATGTCTCGAATTCACCTGCACCAACTGGGACAAAAGCAATCTATACGTATTTAGAAGAAAATCAGCTTCCCATAAAAAAATGGGAACTGCCACCTAGTAATCTAGCAAACCGAGAAAATACATTGCAAGTAATGGTTGAGCCTTCATTATTTTCAGAAGAAAATACATTACAAGCTTATCAAGCTTATGTAGAAAACGGAAATACGCTAGCAATATTTAAACATAATCCAAAAGGAATGTTTGATATTGAAACAACGAACCCGACCATGAGTATAGAAGACACAGTGGAATTAATAAACCACGATTTAGAAGTAGCAACAGCATCTTCATTGCGCTTAAAACCAGATGAAGACGATGAAATTCTATTAGCAGATCATTATGGACCAATCGCGATAAAAAGATCGATTGGTGCTGGGAGCCTAATTGTTGTGACAGAACCGGAATGGTTAACCAACACAGCCATTTTAGAAAATGATCACTTAGAAGCATTGTTCACTGTTCTTAACTTTAATTCTTATGACGCGATTCTATTTAATGAGTATGTGCATGGGAATGAAGCAGGAACATCGATGCTTTCTGTGTTTCCAAATTGGATCATCGTATTAGCATTTGAATTATTGCTTGTTACTGTAGGGGTTTTATGGCTTAAGGGGAAACGTTTTGGACCAATTATAACCCCTAGAGAAGCAACTGTTCGTTTTAGTGATGAAAAAATAAAGGCATTAGCCACTTGGTACATGAAAGGGAAGAATTATCGTGAAGCGATTGGAATTCAAGCTGATTTCCTGAAACGACTTTTGTTAGAACGTTTTGGCATCCCTTATAAAAATACATGGTCAGAAAATACAGAAGCAATTGAACGTACCCTTCCGAACCTTTCGAAAGAAGCAATCCGTCGGTTTACAAACGGATTAGATGACGTATTGAAACAAGAAAAAGTATCAAAGCAGGCATTTTTATCTTGGTCACAGAAGATTGATCATATCAGAAGAGAGGTTGAAGCAGAATGAGAGAACAATTAACGTCTTTATTAGAAAAATATGAAGCAAGGGTACTTGGGCAGAATAAAAACTTGCGGTTGTTATTAACTGCACTTTTAGCGGATGGTCATGTGCTTATTGAGGGTGTACCTGGAACGGGAAAAACGCAAATGGTAAAAACACTTGCTACATTAGTAGGAGGTGACTTTAATCGAATTCAATTTACCCCAGATTTATTACCAAGTGATATTACAGGTAGCACGATTTATAATATGCGAGAAAGCACCTTCCAAACATTACAAGGGCCAATTTTCACTAATATCCTGCTGGCAGATGAGATTAATCGTACACCTGCAAAGACACAGGCAGCTCTTTTAGAGGCAATGGAAGAAAAACAAGTAACCATACAGGGAGAAACGTACCCATTACCATCAGTGTTTTTTGTTGCAGCGACACAGAATCCAATTGAATTTGAAGGTACTTATCCATTGCCTGAAGCGCAGCAAGACCGATTCTTATTTAAATTAAAAGTAGATTTTCCAAATTTAGCGGAAGAAACCGATGTTTTAAAGTTGGTCGTTGATAATCAAATAGAAACAAACAATCCCGTATTAGAAGCACTCTTTACCCCAGATAGTTTAGATGAGACGCGTAAACAAGTAGCAGGTATCACGTTGCATGATAGTATTGCAGATTACATTACAAAGATTGTTCGAAAAACACGTGAAGTAGAAAGTTTACAATATGGAGCTAGTACCAGAGGGGCGATCGCAATCGCCAGGACAGCGAAGGCTTGGGCTTACCTATTAGAAAGAGATTATGTGACTCCAGATGATGTGAAAGTAGTAGCATTACCAAGCTTGAGACATCGTGTACAATTATCTCCGTATGCAGAATTGGAGGGAACAGGTCTTGACGAGATTATTCAAGAATTGGTGGGATCGATTGCTGTTCCGCGATAGAGGGATTATACCAACACCTAGATTGCTGTTTCTGGTAGCTGGTGTTGGTGTCTTATTAACGATTATCTCAGTTTGGCGTTATTCCTTGCTATATATTTGTATTGCAACGGCCCTCGTTATAGCACTTTCATTACTAGATTTGTTGTTTTCTCCAAGAAGAAAACAAGTAAAAGCTAACCGAGTGATACCCGATGAACTTGAACGCCAAAAAAATCATTCCATTACCATTACATTTCAGAATGATAGTAGTTATGATTGTATGATGCGCATGGTAGACCAGATCCCAACCTCTTTCCAAACCGTCTATCCCTTTAATCAAATCATAAAAGGAAATCAGACGACTACGATAACGTATGAGGTGCTTCCATTAGAACGAGGCAAGTTTTCCATTGATAGATTATATGTGCGATATAAAAGTAAATTTGGTTTGTGGGAAAAACAAAAAACATTTTCTATTGAAGAGGTAGCTCATGTCATACCAAACTTAACAGAGATGAATCGCTACTTATCGGATCCCCAGAAATATTTGTTGCACGAAGGGGTAAAAATACGGAAACAAAAATCTGGTATCGGTGAGTTTTCTAAAGTACGCTCATATGTTGTCGGTGATGATCCACGAAAAATTAACTGGCGTCAGTCTGCCAAACTCCAAGAAATAATGACAAATGAGTATGAGCCAGAGCATGGCAAATACGTTACCTTATTAATTGATTGTGGTCGAATGATGGGAGTAGAATTAACCAAAGGAAATCGCTTAGAAAAAGTACTAGAGGCAACAATGGCTACAGCTGCGGCTGCTTTAAAAAATGGAGATTATGTTTCTGTCATTGCTTTTTCAAAAGATATCCATGCGTATGTTCCTCCAGCTAAAGGTTTGGAACATCTAGATAAAATTTTACATGCAATTTATCCGCTGCAAGTAGACCCAAGTGAATCAAATTATCAAAATGTATTGCATTATGTCCAATTAAAACAAAAGAAACGTAGTTTACTACTGTTATTTAGTGATGTGCATACGTTTATTCATGAAGATAGTATGTTGCAATCATTAAGACAAGTCAGAAGAAAACATTTGTTTATGATTATTGGCATTGAAGATGAACAATTACAAGCAAAGAGAAGTGTTTATCCATCTTCGGTAAGTTTAGCAATGGAAAAAGCAATTGCTCAAAAGCAATTGCAATTCAAAAATAAACAAATTCTAAAATGGGGGAAACAAGGATTTTCAGTACTGGAAGCCCCGAAAGATCGTTTGGCTGTTAGATCTATTTCTGTTTACGTTGATCAGCTAAATCGAGGCGCGTTGTAACGGTTTACGGTGTAATAGATAGTGACCGATGACCATATAGGCAATGGTAGCGAGTACCGTAATAAATGCGATGCCATATTTGAATTCCAATGATAAATCAGCGGGTGTAAGAAAACCTTCAATTAAACCTGCGATAATGAACAAAGGAATGGTACCAAGTAAGAGCTGGACAGAATGAATTGTCTGTACTTTTAACTGGTATAACCGAGAGAAACTCTTCGGAACAAATAATCGATATCCCATAAGTAATCCGGATCCACCTGCAATGAAGATAGCTAGAAGTTCAATCATGCCGTGTGGAACAATATAGGCCCAAAAAGTATAAGAACTATCTAAATTCCAAAAATAACCTGCAAGTGCACCGACTAAAATACCGTTGTAAATTAATACGTATCCCGTCAATAAACCAAATGTAATACCACCAGCAAAAGCAAGGAATGCAACCTGAATGTTATTGGTCATGATTTGAGTAGACATTAACGATGGGTTGCTGGCGTTTCCGTTTGATTTTAGTACACTTGGATCAGCGATATTTTGTACCGTCTCTGCAGGCAAGATTGCGTTGATATGTAATGGATTATGAATGACAGCTAAAAAGCTAGCCAAGCCACCAACTCCAAATAGTAACATGGCAATCATTACTGCTTGCCATTGATTTAACAAAAGACCAATAAATTTCGTACTAAAGAAATATTGGATTTGTTTCCAAGAAGAACGCTCGGTTGTGTAAAGAAGATTATGTGCTCTAGCAACAATGTCATTTAAATAGCCGGTTACTTCTTCGTTTGGGAAATAGGTCTGACTATAAGACAGGTGCTGCGTCGCTTTCTGGTAGAGGTGTTCAAATTGATCAATAGTGTTGTTATTAATGTTTCTTCGTTTATGTAATGTTCGAATGGATTGTTCTAAAGCATTCCAATCATTACGATGCTGCCTAATAAACGTTTTTAACTGCACATTTATCACCTTTGTTTTCATTAGATTAATTCAATTATAATAGCAAATAAAGAAAATAGATAGAGCCATGGAATAATTTAACTAAAAAGGAGTGAGGATGCTCATGGAATGGGAAGATCAACAAACAGATATCAAAACACCCGAGTATGTTTCCTTGCAGTTCCAAATTGCAGGTTTAGGAAGTAGAGCTACTGCTTTTATTATCGATCAATTGATCGTAGGCTTAACGATTACTTTAATTATTATTAGCGTGTTTTTCGCATTTTTTGCTAATCCAGGTTTTATGCTTTTCGATTCAGGTAGCGGTTTTATAATCGCTGGAGTAATTATTGCTGTATTCATTCTTAATTATGGTTATTTTATGTTCTTTGAATTTTTTTGGGGAGGAAGGACTATTGGGAAACGTACCCTAGGTATTCGGGTGATCCAAGATAATGGGCACCCCATCACGCTGCTCTCGAGTTTTATTCGTAACTTACTTCGGTTAATTGATAGTTTACCGGCTGGTTATTTAATTGGTATTCTATTTGTGTTTTTACATAAAAAACATAAACGATTAGGAGATTTTGCAGCGGGTACGCTTGTTGTCCACGATAATCGTGTGGAACGGAAGAAAAAGAAATCTGTAATAGATAAAATTATCAAAAGTCGTCGGTTATCAAAAGATGATCTTGTTTTAGAAAAAGTACAATTGAATCAATTCACCCAGCAAGATTGGAGATTAATAAATAAATACTGTGAACGCTATAACAGCTTACCATTACAAGAGAAACGACAAGTAACCTATCAAGTAGCAGAAATCCTTTTCCCTAAAATGGATATGGAGGTAAAAGGGCAATCTGTTATGGATATTGAGAATACGTTGTTTGTATTATACCTGTACTTAAAAGATGAATGGGAATTTACTATGTAAAGAACTTCTATAGCATTTAACCGCTTGAAGACTTAATCTCAAACGGTTTTTTCTATTTAAGAAATAAAATCCTTTTCTATGAAGATAGATGTTCGAGTTTTTTAAATTTATTACTTTACTGTGTCAAGGTAAAAATGAAGGAGCAGGTCGCCGCATGGGACGATCTGCTCCTTCGTTTTTGTTGGTATATGGTAACTCACCCGTACTTCATGGTCACTTCGCCTACCTATGCAGACATTCAGCCGCAGCACTTAATTTATCAAAGCCTGCAATGGAGCAGGAATACGCCCGCCGCGTTGAATCATTTTTGCCGAGCTATATGGATTTACCCCCATGACAGGAGCTCGTCCAAGTAATCCACCGAATTCTACGGTATCTCCTTCCGATTTGCCGATAACAGGAATTACACGAACGGCAGTTGTTTTCTTATTAATCATTCCGATGGCTGCTTCATCGGCAATCATGGCTGCTAATGTTTCTGGCGTAACATCACCAGTGACAGCGATCATATCTAATCCCACGGAACAGACACATGTCATTGCTTCCAGCTTGTCTAAAGATAATGCATTATCCTCGATTCCTTTGATCATACCGTTATCTTCACTGACAGGGATAAATGCTCCGCTCAATCCACCTACATAAGAGCTTGCCATAGCGCCACCTTTTTTGACGGCATCGTTCATTAAAGCAAGTGCAGCAATCGTACCATGCGTGCCGACACGTTCAAGGCCGATTTCTTCTAAAATCTCTGCCACACTATCATTCATGGCATTCGTTGGTGCTAACGATAAATCCATAATGCCAAATGGAACATCAAGGCGTTTGGCTACTTCGCGGCCAAGCAACTCACCAGCCCGTGTAATTTTAAATGCTGTTTTTTTAATGATATCTGATACTTCACCTAAATCTACATTAGGATAGCGTTTTAACGCATTTAACACAACTCCAGGACCGCTAACGCCGACACTTAACACAGCCTCGCCTTCACCTGCACCGTGAAATGCACCTGCCATAAATGGATTGTCCTCTACTGGGTTACAGAAAGCAACGAACTTAGCACAACCGATGCTATTATCTTCTTTAGTAAATTCTGCCGTTTGCTTTAAAATTTTCCCTAGTTGTCCGACAGCATCCATATTAATTCCTGTACGTGTTGTACCAATGGACACAGAAGCACACACTCTTTCGGTAACACTTAACGCTTCGGGAAGTGCATCTAACAGGGTTTGATCCCCTTTACTAATTCCTTTATGCACAAGTGCAGAGTAGCCGCCAATGAAATCAACCTCAAGTGCTTTGGCGGCTTGGTCTAGCGTTCTCGCTAAGTCCACCGCTTGTTCGCGGGTAGCACTTCCTAAAATCTCAGCAATTGGGGTAATGGCAATCCGTTTATTTATAATTGGTATGCCATATTCTTTTTCTACTTGCTCCGCAACCGGTTTTAATTTTGCTGCATAGCTGGTAATTTTGTTATAAACCTTTTCTTTTACTTTTTTAAAATCAGAATCTGCACAGTCATGAAGGTTAATCCCCAACGTTACTGTTCGAATATCTAAGCTTTCCATTTGGACCATACGAATGGTTTCTTGTATTTCTGTAAAAGCAATTGACAATTTTACTACACTCCTTTATACGCGGTGCATTGCTTGGAAAACATCTTCACGCTGGATATTAATTGTTAATCCAAGTTCCTGTTCGACCTTTTTAAAATCCTGCAATAAATGATCTAAGTCACTTATATTAGCCATGTCAACCAACATCATCATGGTAAAGAAATCTTGTAGAATCGTTTGACTAATATCAAGAATATTCATCCTATTATCTGCTAACACATTAGTAACTTTTGCAATGATACCAATTTGATCTTTCCCTACTACTGTTACGACTGCACGTTTCTGCATTGCGTTTCACCTCACGAATAAATAATATAAATAAAAAAAGATTGAAGGAGTACTTCAATCTACGGGACCATAACACGAAATATGTATTTGTGCCATGCCTTCTGTCCTGTTGCCTGAGATTATGAATCCTTCGGCGTCGTTTGAACGATCTCTCCAGAAGCTGCTCCTATTATAGCGTGACCCATAATAATCATTGCGCTTTATAAAATTACTTGTAGCTATTAAGCAGATGTTATCAGTTTCCTGTGTATCCGTCAATAGACAAAAGGTTTCCCCATTGGAAAAGGGAATACCCATGTGGAGTATCCCCTTTATAAAACTTACCATTATAACAAGTGTAAAAAACTAATTTAATTGTTCCTGATTAAATTGCCGCGGTATGATCCACCTGGATGCTTTTAACCTAAACGATATAAGCCCTACCTCTCCTATATCCTTACGACTCCGTAGTCGATCCAGTGTGAATAAGTCTTGCTATCGTATGTGATGTTCCGTGTCACATACATGAAAAAACATTGGCAGATGCCATTATTTTTACGCTTGCTTCTATACTATTGGCAAAGCATTAATTTTAATTATCTAATATTATATTGTGTATGTCAAGTATTATCTGTAAATCAGGTATAATTTAAATGTTTTTATCCTTTACGGTTAATAAAGTCTATTAGTGGGTATATAGTGAAATGAGTTCCAATATTTTGCTTGAAGAGGAGAGCGGCAATGAAACTAGAGGGCGTGTTACCGGCTGTCCGTGATATGAAAGATTTTGATTCCATGTTATCTAGCCAACATGAGTTATTTATTTTACTAGATACCCGGGTTTCCCAATTACCTTATTGCATAAAGCAAGCGAAAAAAGCTAATAAAAAAGTACTTGTTCATGCGGATATGATTAACGGATTAAAAGTTGATAAATACGGAATGGAGTTTTTAGTTCGACTCTTAAAAGTAGACGGTATTATCTCAACCAGAGCTAATGCGATTAGTCTAGCTAAAAAATTTAATACCACTGCTGTTTTACGATTGTTTGCAATCGATAGTTCAGCGATGGAAAAGAACATGAAGCTAGTTGAGCAGACAAAACCTGACTATATTGAGATACTTCCGGGCGTCGTTCCCTCCATTATTAAAGATGTTATTGATCAGACTGTTATCCCTGTTATAGCAGGTGGTTTAATACGAACGAAAGATAACGTTAATCAGGCACTCGATAGTGGTGCCATCGCTGTTACAACTACTAGCAAGGAATTGTATCAAAATGGGCTTTGATTATTGGAATGAAAACGTTGACATTTTTGTGAATGGAGCATAGTATTTATACTAACAAGTTAAAAAAGTGTAGGAGATCTGGAGCCCACACAGCAATTACAACCGTCCAATGGGAAAGGTATGTAATCGCTATGTGGACTTTTTTGTATTAGTGGATGTGAAAAACTGCTGCAAGCTATTTTAAAAAACAAACAAGGGGTGAAACAATGTCTGAATTTTTGGCTGAATTAATTGGAACGATGATACTGGTTATTTTAGGTGATGGTGTAGTCGGAGCAGTGAATTTAAAAAAGTCAAAAGCAGAAGGAGCAGGTTGGGTCGTCATTGCAATAGGATGGGGCTTAGCAGTTGCGTTGGGGGTTTATGCCGTAGGAAATGTTTCTGGCGCACATATTAATCCGGCAGTCACGCTTGGTTTTGCTGCAAATGGCGAATTTCCATGGGAGAAAGTACCGCTCTACATTAGTGCGCAGATGATTGGAGCCATTATTGGCGCAGTGATTGTTTTCTTTCAATACTTACCACACTGGAAAGCGACAGATGATAAAGATGCGAAGCTAGCAGTGTTTGCCACAGATCCAGCAATTAAAAGCACGCCAGCTAATTTGGTAAGTGAAATCATTGGAACGTTTATCTTGGTGATGGGATTATTGTTTATCGGAGCTAACGAATTCACAGAAGGATTAAATCCCGCAATTGTCGGTCTTTTAATCGTAGCGATTGGTATGTCACTAGGAGGACCAACAGGTTATGCGATTAATCCAGCAAGAGATCTTGGACCACGAATCGCACATGCTTTTCTTCCGATTTTTGGAAAGAGAGATTCTAATTGGATATATGCCTGGATCCCAGTAGTTGGGCCAAGTATTGGAGGTGTATACGGAGCTGTTTTCTATAATGCCATATTTGTTGGAGAAATTAGTGGATTGTTTTGGATCATGTCAATTGTGGTAGCAGTAATACTAATAGTCGCGTTAGTAAACGAATTAAATCAACATACGAAGATGAAATCATCTAATCGCTCTTCTAAAAATGAAGCGATGTAAAATGTGAAAAGAAGCTGAAGAGCGAGAATAGATGTTAAAAATAAAAATAATTTAAGGGAGGAAGGAAAATGGAAAAATATATTTTATCGATTGATCAGGGGACGACAAGTTCACGAGCAATTATTTTTAACCAAAAAGGGGAGATCGTGGAAATAGGGCAACATGAATTTGAACAATTTTTCCCGCACTCTGGTTGGGTAGAGCATGACGCTAATGAGATATGGACTTCGGTTTTATCTTGTATCGCAGAAGCATTAAGAAGAGCAGATATTGAACCGCAACAGATCGAAGGAATTGGTATCACCAACCAACGGGAAACGACGGTTGTTTGGGACAAAGATACAGGAAAACCTGTTTATAAAGCGATTGTTTGGCAATCAAGACAGACAGAAGGTATTTGTCGTGAATTAAGAGATGCTGGATATCAAGATACGTTTCGAAGTAAAACAGGTTTGTTAATTGACCCGTACTTTTCTGGTACAAAAGTAAAATGGATCTTAGACAATGTAGAAGGTGCTAGAGAAAAAGCGGAACAAGGAAAGTTATTGTTCGGTACGATTGATACATGGTTAATTTACAAATTAACAGGTTTTAAAGAACATGTCACAGACTATACAAATGCATCTCGAACATTAATGTACAACATTTATGATTTGAAATGGGATGACGAACTATTAGATATTCTCGGTGTTCCGAAAAATATGTTACCAGAAGTGAAGTCCTCTTCTGAAGTATATGGTGAAACAGTAGATTATCATTTCTATGGTCAAAATGTTCCAATCGCAGGAATTGCTGGAGATCAGCAAGCTGCATTGTTTGGGCAGGCTTGTTTTGAAAAAGGGATGGTAAAAAACACTTACGGAACCGGTTGTTTCACGCTAATGCATACAGGTGAAGAACCAGTACAATCTGATAATGGACTACTTACGACGTTAGCATGTAATGTTGATGGCAATGTTGAGTATGTACTGGAAGGCAGTATTTTTGTTGCTGGTTCTGCTATGCAATGGCTCCGAGATGGATTGCGTATGTTTAATAAAGTAAGTGATTCAGAGAATTATGTGAATCGTGTCGACTCGACGGAAGGTGTTTACTTAGTACCAGCTTTTGTTGGATTAGGGACACCGTATTGGGATAGTGATGCTCGAGGAGCAGTATTTGGTTTAACACGAGGGACTACAAAAGAGCATTTCATTCGTGCGACCTTAGAATCCATCGCTTATCAAACAAAAGATGTATTAACAGCGATGATGGAAGATTCAGAGATTGATGTGAAAACTCTACGTGTGGATGGCGGTGCGGTTGCAAATGATTTCTTGATGCAGTTTCAAAGTGATGTATTGGATGTACCGGTTGAACGACCAGAAGTAATTGAAACAACAGCATTAGGCTCAGCTTATCTAGCAGGCCTTGCAGTTGGTTACTGGGAAAGTAAAGAAGAGATCGCAAATCAATGGAAAGTGAATAAACGTTTTGAAAGTAAAATGAATGAGCAAGAAAGAACGGAACTTTATGATGGTTGGAAAACAGCAGTAAAAGCTACAAGGGTTTATAAATAAAAACAACTATTATGGGGGCAACATTATGATATTCTCTAGTAAAAAAAGAGCCGAAACCTATCAAAAAATGAAAGAAAAACCACTAGATTTAATTGTGATTGGTGGTGGGATTACTGGGTCTGGCATTGCGCTTGATGCAGTTTCAAGAGGATTAAATGTAGCTGTAGTAGAGATGCAGGATTATGCAGCAGGTACATCAAGTAGATCGACCAAACTTGTTCATGGTGGTCTGCGCTATCTCAAGCAATTTGAAGTAAAAATGGTTGCGGAAGTAGGAAGAGAACGAGCGATTGTTTTTGAAAATGGACCACATGTAACAACACCAGAGTGGATGATGCTTCCGTTTTATAAAGGAGGCACATTTGGGCCTTTCTCTACTAATATCGGCTTACTCGTTTATGATCGTCTTGCAGGTGTGAAAAAGTCAGAGCGAAGAAGCATGTTTAAGCCACAAGAAGCGCTTAGAAGAGAACCATTGTTAAAACACAATGGCTTAAAAGGTGCGGGTTATTATGTGGAATACCGTACCGATGATGCGCGTTTAACAATGGAAGTAATGAAGAAAGCAGTTGAAAAAGGAGCACTTTCATTAAACTACGCGAAAGTATCTGATTTACTTTATGATGAAAATGGTGCTGTTAATGGGGTTGCAGTAGAAGATCAATTAACAAATGAACAGCACGAATTAAAAGCGAAATATATTGTAAATGCTGCCGGCCCTTGGGTAGACGATATCCGGGAGAATGATAATTCGAAAAAAGGAAAAACACTAAAGCTTACCAAAGGGGTACACCTTGTTTTTGATCAGTCTAAATTTCCTTTAGAACAAGCCATCTATTTTGATGCACCTGATGGTCGGATGATATTTGCTATTCCTCGAAATGGGAAAGCATATGTCGGTACAACAGATACCGTCTATGAAGGAGATATTTCTCATCCAGTAACGACTGTCTCTGATCGTGATTATTTAATTGATGCGATTAATTTTATGTTCCCAGATCAACAGATTACAGCTGAGGATGTGGAATCGAATTGGGCTGGGTTACGACCATTAATTTATGAAGAAGGAAAAGATCCTTCTGAAATTTCACGAAAAGATGAAATTTTTGTATCGAAGTCTGGTTTGATTTCCATTGCTGGTGGTAAATTAACTGGTTATCGTAAAATGGCAGAAAATACAGTTGATGTAGTCTGTAATAAAATGGCTTCTGATGAAGGGATTTTGTTTAGTCATTCTGAGACTAAAAACATTCCGATCTCTGGTGGGGATGTTGGTGGTTCCAAACAGTTTGAAATCTACAAACTAGAACAAATTGAAAAAGGTACCGCATTAGGGTTAACAGAAGCAGATGCTAAGTTCCTTGTTGAACAATATGGTTCCAATACACCACTGGTATTTGACTATTACAAACAAGCTATTGGAAAGAATAGTGTTTTATCACCTGTAACTGAAGCCATGCTCCAATATAGCATTGATTACGAAGCTGTATGTAAACCGGTAGACTTTTTCATTCGAAGAACAGGCGGATTGTTCTTCCATATCCATTGGGTAGAAACAGAGAAAGAAGCTGTTATTGATGAGATGCAACGCATATTTCAGTGGTCAGATCAAGTGAAAGATGGCTATAAACAACAGCTAGAACAGTTAATTTATGAAGCAAAACATGCACAATAAAAAGTGTAGAAACAACAATATGTATAAAAGAAGGTGCAAAAAAGTTTGCCCTTCTTTTTCTTTTGATCACAAAGAGACTATTATTTCATGATATAGTTATTGTAGACTTGTTAAGGGGTGAATCAGAATGAAAAAACCAGATATTCGTTTAATTGCTTTAGACATGGACGGGACGGTACTACATACTGATCACACGATCTCAAAAGAAAATGAGCGTGCGATCAAGCAAGCTATTGCACAAGGCGTTGAAGTTGTATTTGCTACAGGAAGACATTTTAGTACATGTAAGGCTTATGCAGCTTCTTTAGGGATAAATTATTTGATCACCGTAAATGGTGGAGAAATTTGGACGATAAACGGTGAGTTATTGGATCGCAATACATTATCGAAAGAAGCAGTAGCAAAATATCAAAAGTTATATAATAGATATCAACCATGGACATGGTTAGTTTCTAAGGATAGAGTCTGGAGAAATGAGCAACCTGATCGTTTGGAGAATGATACTTGGTTAAAGTTTGGCTTTGATGTTAGCGACGACAAAGTTAGAGAGAATATGATTCAAGAGCTTTCTGAGGAAAAGAGTATTGAGTTAAGTAACTCTAGTCCGACTAACATTGAAATCAATGCAGTTGGTGTCAATAAGGCAAAAGCAATTGAAAAATTATGTGCCAAACTAGATATTGAGATGAATCAAGTGATGGCAATGGGTGATAGTTTAAATGATATAAAAATGATTCAAGAAGCCGGCTTTGGGGTCGCGATGGAAAATGCACAAGACGAAGTGAAGAAAGTAGCGGAGTGGGTAACAACGCACCATACAAAGGATGGAGTAGCCGAAGCGATTGATAAGTGGCTGTTGTCTTAAGTTGTGAAAGTACTTTTCCCAGTTAAATGAAAAAAGTATGAATCGGTTAAGTTGCACAGAGAAACATTTCAACGTATCATAGAGACAGGAAATACATAATAAAGGAGCGAAAAAAATGGCAAAACAACAATTTGGTGTCATCGGTCTTGCTGTGATGGGTAAAAACCTTGCATTAAATGTAGAAAGCAGAGGCTATGGCGTTTCCGTTTTTAATCGAACTTATCAAAAAACACAAGACTTTTTAAATAATGAAGCAAAAGGCAAGAATTTTGTTGGTGTTGAAACAATAGAGGAATTCGTAGATTCTTTAGAGAAACCTCGTAAAATCATGTTAATGGTAAAAGCAGGTCCAGCAACTGATGCTACAATCGAAACATTAAAACCATTACTAGATGAAGGGGACATTTTGATTGATGGTGGTAATACATTTTATAAAGATACCATCCGTCGAAATAAAGAACTAGATGAATCTGGCATTCACTTTATTGGAACTGGTGTATCGGGTGGCGAAGAAGGCGCATTAAAAGGACCTTCTATTATGCCAGGCGGACAAAAAGAAGCATACGACTTGGTTGCTCCAATCCTAGAAGCAATCTCAGCTAAAGTAGGCGGGGAACCGTGTGTTACTTACATCGGACCAAACGGAGCAGGACATTATGTAAAAATGGTCCATAACGGCATTGAATATGGTGACATGCAGCTTATTGGCGAAGCATACTTCATTATGAAACATGTACTAGGTTATGATGCAGACAAATTGCATGAAGTTTTTGCTGATTGGAACAAAGGTGAATTAGATAGTTACCTTATTGAGATTACAGCAGATATCTTTACCAAAAAAGATGAAGAAACAGGTAAACCAATGGTAGATGTCATTCTTGATACAGCTGGTCAAAAAGGTACAGGAAAATGGACAAGTCAAAGCTCACTAGATCTAGGACTTCCATTACCAGTTATTACAGAATCAGTATTTGCGCGTTTCATTTCCGCAATGAAAGAAGAACGTGTGAAAGCAAGCAAAATTTTAGCAGGTCCATCCGCGCAAGATATGCCATATGAAGGTGATGAAGATGAATTAGTAGAAGCAATTCGTAAAGCACTTTATATGAGTAAAATCGTTTCTTATGCACAAGGTTTTGCCCAAATGCGTGCAGCTTCAGAAGAATATGATTGGAACTTACGTTATGGTGACATCGCGATGATCTTCCGTGGTGGTTGTATCATTCGTGCACAATTCTTACAAAAAATTAAAGAAGCATATGATCGCGATCCAGCATTAGCAAACTTATTACTAGATCCTTACTTCAAAGAAGTAGTAGAAACCTATCAAGCTTCTTTACGTAAAGTGCTTTCTATTGCAATGGAACGCGGTATTCCAGTACCAGGTTTTGCAAGTGCGCTAGCATATTATGATAGCTACCGTACGGAAAAACTTCCTGCAAACTTACTACAAGCACAACGTGACTACTTTGGTGCACATACGTACCAACGTATCGACAAAGAAGGTATTTTCCATACAGAATGGTTAGACTAATATAAGAAGTTAAAAAGGAATCATGCTCTAATAATGAGTATGGTTCTTTTTTTATATTATTGATGGAGAGATACACCAACATAGCGGGGAGTTGCAACAAGATGCCGATAAGTTGCAACAAGATGGCAAGAGTTGCAACAAGATAGCAAGAAGTTGCAACAAGATAGCAAGAAGTTGCAACAAGATAGCGGGAAGTTGCAACAAGATAGCGGGAAGTTGCAACAAGATAGCGAAAGTTGCAACAAGATAGCGAGAAGTTGCAACAAGATAGCAAGAAGTTTCAAAAAGATGGCAAGAGTTGCAACAACAAAGCGAAAGTTGCAACAACATAGCGGGAAGTTGCAACAAGATGGCAAGAAGTTGCAACAAGATGGCGGGAAGTTGCAACAAGATAGCAAGAAGTTGCAACAAGATAGCAAGAAGTTGCAACAAGATAATAAGAAGTCTCACTGACGCCAGCGAGGACACAGCCATCCCGCCATCTGCGCCCTTCACTTGCATCATCAAACCAAATTAAAAAGCCGCTTGAACGCATTAGCATTCAAGCGGCTTTCATCTATACATTATTACATTAATATTCTTACTGGATCGTCCACCAATAGAATCCGTCATTTTCTAAAAGCTTATCTGCTTCTCTTGGACCATTTGATCCAGAAGTGTAGTTAGGAAATGCAGCTTTTTTGTCTGTCCACGCTTTGGAAATAATATCAATGTATTTCCATGATAATGCTACTTCATCTGAGTGGACAAAGTTTGTGGAGTCACCGTTTAAACAGTCATTCAGTAATGTTTCATAAGCTTCGGGAGTGTATTCGTTCTCCACTGCACTCTTATCATAGTGCATCGTAATTGGTGTACTTGTTGTATCATAATCCCCTTTTTTAGCATTTAAATGTAAGGTAATGCCATCTTCTGGTTGCACACGAATCACGAGTAAGTTTGGATCGATTGTGTCCCCTTTACCTGCATATAAATTGATTGGAAGGTCTTTAAATTGTACAACAATTTCAGTTGCTTTCTTAGCCATCCGTTTTCCTGTGCGAATGTAGAAAGGAACGCCAGCCCAACGGAAGTTATCAATCATAAATTTACCAGCTACAAATGTTTCTGTATTTGATTCAGGATCTACCCCATTGCCTTCACGATAAGCATTCATCGGTTCGCCATCAATTTCACCGCGATCGTACTGGCCGCGAACAAAATAATTATTTACATCAGCTTCACTAATTGGTCGTAAACTACGCAACACTTTAATTTTTTCATAACGGATATCATCTGGTGTAAGTTTAGCGGGTGGTTCCATTGCCAGTAAAGAAACCATCTGTAAAATGTGGTTCTGTACCATATCGCGCAACGCACCTGATTTATCATAATAACTACCACGCTCTTCAACGCCTAATGTTTCACTTGAAGTTATTTGTATATTGGCGATGTATTGATTATTCCATAGTGGCTCAAATAAAGCATTAGCAAAGCGAACAATTTCAATGTTTTGAATCATTTCTTTTCCAAGGTAATGATCAATACGATAAATTTGATCTTCGCTAAAGGCGTGACGAATTTGATCGTTCAATTGTTGGGCCGTGTCATAATTATGTCCGAATGGTTTTTCGATAACAAGACGTGTCCAACCTTGATTGTTTGTAACACCTTCTGATTTTAAATTAGCGGCAATCGTACCAAAGAAATTTGGTGCCATTGCTAGATAAAATAATCGATTGCCACCTGCATCGTATTTTTCATCCAGTTCATCCATAAACGCATTTAACTTTTGGTAATGGGTTAAATCTTGTACATCAAATGGGTTGTAATGAAAATGCGATGCAAACTCATCTGGATTAATGTGTTCATCGTTGAAATCAGCAATCGATTTCTTTATATTATTACGAAAATCTTCATTGGTGAGTGGTCTTCTAGCTACACCAATTACTGCGAAATTTTCTGAAAGCTTGCCATTTCGGTACAACCGATAAAGGGAAGGGTATAACTTGCGGTTCGCTAAATCCCCTGTTGCTCCGAAAATAACAATTACTGCCTTTGGCGTATGGAGTGTCATTGACTTTAACTACCTCACTTTTTTTATAATTGAAAATCATTCTATTTCCCAATGTGACCTTGTCATGCAATTATGTAGATGATCAAATAAGGAAATAGACAACGAAAAAATACAATGTCTTATTATACAATATCATGTTCCCAATTTTAGATAAACTATTTTACATCGTTCACGTAAAACGTATATAATTTGACTAAGTTATATACGTACTATCTTATCACTAATTCAGAAAATAAAAAATAATTAAATTACTTACCTGGAGGTTTATAATGAAGCAATATAAAGGATATTTAATTGATTTAGACGGAACCGTTTATAAAGGTACAGAAAAAATTGATGCGGCAATTGCATTTGTAAAAGAATTGAAAGAAAAAAATATCCCTTATTTATTTTTAACCAATAATTCAACAAAACATCCAAAAGATGTAGCAAAAAAATTACAAGACATGGATGTTCCCGCAAATACAGAAGATGTGTTTACTACCAGTATGGCAACTGCAAAGTATCTTGCTGATCAGAAGCCGGGTGCTCGGGTCTATCCGATTGGTGAAGAAGGATTACATATGGCGCTAAAAGAAAGAGGATTAATCATCGCTGAAACGGATGTCGATTTTGTTGTGATGGGACTTGATCGTGATATTAATTATGAAAAACTAGCTGTCGGTGCATTAGCGATCCGAAGTGGTGCAACATTTGTAGCCACGAATGGGGACGTCACTCTACCAACGGAACGCGGATTTTTACCAGGAGCTGGTTCGTTAATCTCTGTTTTATCAGTAACAACTGGTGTGAAGCCAACATTTATTGGCAAGCCAGAAGCTGTCATTGTAGAACAAGCTTTAGAAGTATTAGGAACCGAAAAAGAAGATACAGTCATGATTGGAGATAATTATCATACCGATATTCTCGCGGGTATCAATGCTGGAATTGACTCATTATTAGTACATTCAGGTGTAACCACTAGAGAAGAAATGAGACTGATTGAAAAGCAACCAACCCATTCCATCGATAGTTTAGCAGAATGGACATTAGAATAAGTGAAGGAGGAGCATAATGGCTGGTATTAAATATGAAATTGTAGAAACGATTGGTGTCGTTTCAGAATCCAATAAAGGTTGGAAAAAAGAGTTGAATTTGGTTTCCTGGAATGAACGGGAGCCGAAATATGACTTGCGTGACTGGTCACCAGACCATGAAAAAATGGGTAAAGGTATTACTTTATCAAAAGAGGAGCTCTTTGAATTACGAGAGTTATTGAGCTCTCTATAAGGAAGGTTTACTTTTCCATCATTTTCATTTAGGGTAAACAATAAGGGAATGATGTAGATTCACGACGGAGAGGAGATTATGTATGTTTAAAAAATTGTTTGGAAAAAAAGAAGAGCAAGTTACCGTAGAAGAAGAGGAAGTAAAAGCACCAGTCACAGGTGAGCTTGTAGCCTTGGAAGATGTACCGGATCCAACATTTTCACAAAAAATGATGGGAGATGGTGTTGCGTTCAAACCAACGGATGGGACATTTGTGGCACCTGTTTCAGGAGAAGTGGTCAATCTTTTTCCAACTAAACACGCAATAGGGATTAAATCACAAGCTGGTGTAGAGTATCTATTACACATTGGACTTGAAACAGTTGCATTAGATGGAGAAGGTTTTGAGGCACACGTGAAACAAGGGGATAAAGTAGAGGTTGGCGATAAGTTAGTAACCGTAGACTTAGAGCTTGTTGCTGAAAAAGCAGATACCATATCACCTCTTGTTATTACAAATGAAATTAGTTCTTTAGATAAAGCAGATCCCCAATCTGTAGTTAAAGCAGAAACAGCAGTATTAACTGTGCATACGAAATAATATTAGACAAAAAAAATTCCGAACAATGACATAAAGTTGGTCGGAATTTTTTTATGATAAGCTTTTTATTTGTTTGCTTTTTGTAATTTTTGAATCATTTTAAGTGACTTGCCTGTTCCAATTGCTACGGATTCTAATGGACTTGGTGCAAGATGAACGGGAACATGAATTTTATTCATTATCCATTCTTGCATTCCTTCTAATAAAGCACCGCCACCAGTAAGCGTAATTCCGCGTTCAACAATATCTCCACTTAATTCAGGAGGGCAATTTTCTAATGTTAAATGAATCGTTTCTAAAATGGATAATAAGGATTCTCGTATCGCATCTTGTACTTGAGTAGATGTAACAGTGATTACACGCGGTAGTCCAGTAACAAGATCTCGTCCTCTTACTTCCATCGATTCTTCTGGATGATCCATAAGTGCATGTCCGATTTCCATTTTAATTAATTCGGCTGTGCGCTCTCCAATTAGAATATTAAAATGTCTGCGAATATACTGAATAATCTCTTCATCCATCTTATCGCCACCAGTTCGCACAGATCGACAAGAAACAACTCCACCTAATGAAATAATAGCTACTTCGCTCGTACCGCCACCAACATCGACAATCACACTAGCAGTCGGCTCATCCACAGGAAGTTCAGCACCGATTGCAGCTGCAAGTGGTTCTTCAATTAAATGCACTTCTTTTGCTCCAAAACTTTTTACGGCGTTGTGGATTGCTCGGCGCTCAACGGACGTACTACCTGAAGGCGTACACACAACTACTGTAGGCTTACGCATAGAAACGCCTGATTTTTTACTTAATTTTTTTAAAATCGTTTTTAACATTTGAGCGGTAATGTCGTAATCCGCAATAACGCCATCTTTTAGTGGACGAATTGGAATAATATTACGAGGGGTTTTTCCGACCATTTCTTTTGCATCTTTCCCCACTGCGACAACTTGATTATTCTGAGTGTTAATAGCCACAACAGATGGTTCATTTAATACAATTCCCTTTGCTTTTGTATATACTAAGATATTTGCTGTTCCAAGGTCTATTCCAATTTCTACATTTCCAAACATGATGCTTCCTCCAATTGATGTTCATATTTCTATCTATAATTATTCTCTAATAAGCTGTATTTTATGGGGGTCTTTTTAAATCTTAAAAAATGAAGATAGCATTATCTACGGGGCATTGCAAGTGAGATAGAAATAAAAATGAGTCTTTTGATAAAAAATAAAAAAGGGGCTGGGACAAAACTAATTTTTAACTACAGTATACGAATGATTGATGAGAGCTTAACCATCGCAACTGGAAATACACTCGCGTTCTGCGGGCACGGCCTCGGGCACACAGGACGTGACGGTTTTCGTCTAACTTCTACCCGCTTTACAAAGTGGATCTTCGGCTCGTGGGACTGCGATTACTCGTCCCATCGAAAATATACGCTGCTTCCGCTAGAGTCTCGTATATTTCTATTTACTTAGTTATGTTTTCCAACTGAAAACGAACGATAGGTTATCCATCGTTCGTTTATCAGGGATCTTCATTCACTTTTGTCCCGGCCTCAATTAATTATTATTAATTCTGTTTGTCTTCCAATAAATTTGCAAGGGTTGTTGTCTTGAACTTTTCAATCTTACGACCTTCATGACGATTTACACCAAGTCTTTTTAATTGAGATACATACCAACCTTTACTTCCTACGTGCATAGATACCATCCTTTCAAAAATAATTTCAAGCGCATTGTAACATTTGTAAAGATATACGAAAACCGTTGGGCATTACTTCTTTAGAAAAATCCTTTATAATTATAGGTAAGAGTCAATGTTGCAGTTACCAAAACTTTTGCTTCTTTGATATTCGTTATTATTAATAAGGAGTTGTTTGCGATGGATTTTGCATCACGTATGGCAGAAGAAAAAATCCGAGAAGCAATGAAACAGGGATCCTTTGATCATCTAGAAGGAAAAGGGAAGCCACAACAGCTAGAAGATTTATCGCACATCCCTGCTGAACTTCGCATGGGATACCATCTTATGAAGAATTCTGACTACCTTCCAGAAGAGATTCACCTTCATAAAGAACTCTTATCTTTAAGAGAGATGGTAAAAGCTTGCGACAATGATGAAGAAAAACAGCAATTAAAACGCAGATTAACGGAAAAAGAGCTGCGCTATCGCCTGTTAATGGAAAAACGGGGCTCTCAGCAAACATCTGCATTCAAAAGTTATCAATCAAAAATTAATCAACAGCTTTTTAGAAAGTAACTTCATTTAAAATTTGATCTTTTTGTCTAAACTTCGAAAAAAAAGTAAAAGTATTGTTAAATGGAAATCCTATACCTTTTCATTACTTGTATAATTCGGTATACTTAGGTAAATCTCATATTAAAGGTGAACTTATGACTTTATATCCAATAGACAATGTATTAACTGATCAAAAAATAAATGAATTGCAAGATATAATTCAACGACATGCTGATGTATATAATTGGCCGGCATTGAAAGAAGAAGTTCTAGCTTCTCTAACAGAGAATCTCACTATTTATTCGACTTTAAGAGATTTAATGAGCGAGGCTTTTGAAATGATGATGTTTGATCAAGATGGGTACATTGTCCATATTGATGACCGTTTTAGTTCTCAACTTGGTTATGAAAAAGAAGAATTAATCTATCGTCATTATCGTTTATTGCATGCTGGAGTACACGATGAAACATTCTATGAACAGATGTGGAAAACTCTTTCTCATTATAACATGTGGGAAGGTGATATCTGTTCAAAAGCAAAGGAAGGGACGATGATTTGGCATCGGACGAAATTAGTTCGAATGACAGATAGCTTATTTGTCTCCTTTCGAATTGATATAAATGACGTCAAAAACGAAGAGTCTCGTGTGATTGAAGCCTTAAATGATGATTATGCAAAAGTGCTACAACAATTAATGAATTTGGTTTTTCGGGTGCAAAAAAATAAACAAACTGGCAAATATTATTTTGTATTAATTGAAGGGAAATTGAGCAAGAAATTAAACATTAATTCTGAAACGATATATAACCAATCATTAGATTCTTTAGTTGAAGGCGAAGAACTGGCTTGTTTAATAAGTGAAATTGATAAAGTATTCTCGGGTGAAGAAGTTGTCTTTAAACATCGTCACGGAGCTCATTTATTATATTCCCTAGTTTCACCAATAGTTGAAAATGGGGAAGTTATCGAAGCAGTTGGATCATCTGTAGATATCACTTCTTTGGAAGAAGCAGAACAACGAGTAAAACATTTAGCTTTCTTTGATTCGTTGACCGATCTACCTAACCGAACAAAACTCCGTGAAGATTTAAAAATTGGAGTAGAGAAAGCGAATGACACGCAGCCTTTTGCTATTTTATATTGCGACATTGATCGTTTAAAGTACATTAATGATACGCTAGGCGAATATATTGGGGATCAAGTCATACAAGTGATTGCCAAGCGATTAAAGGAAACATTACCAACTAATAGTCAGCTCTATCGGTTTGGTGGAGATGAATTTGTTGTTGTAATAAATGGTTCCAAAGCACATGCTGATCGTGTTAGTGAAGCAACGCTAAATAAGATTAAACAACCAATTAATATACATGGGAATGAGTTTTTTGTTACTTGCTCCATTGGGATAAGTTTTTATGGAGAAGATGGTGTTGATGCAGAAGGATTAATGAATCACGCAAGTATTGCTGTTCACTATTGTAAGATGACCGGTCGAAATAATCGTCTATTTTATTCCCCTAAAATGAATAATATGTATAACGATATACTATTCATGGAAGGCGAGCTGAGAAAAGCTTTATATAATGATGAGTTTGAGTTATTTTATCAACCACAGCTCGATGTTGCTACTGGTGAAGTTACAGGATTAGAGGCTTTAATACGTTGGCCGCATAAAGAAAAAGGTAACATTCCACCTAGTGATTTTATTCCGCTAGCGGAGGAAACTGGGTTAATCGTGCAATTAGGAGAATGGGTCATCAAGAAAGCTTGTCGGCAGCACGTGGAATGGGTGGATAAAGGCCATAATCCAATTAAGATTGCGGTAAATGTCTCAGCCGTTGAATTACAACGGTATGATTTTGCTGATAAGGTTGCAACGATTATAGAAGAAACAAATATGAATCCAACGTATTTAGAGATTGAAATAACCGAAAATAGTGTGATGCAAAATACAGAAGACTGTATTCAAACAATGAAAGCTTTGCAAAAAATGGGCGTATCACTTTCGATTGATGATTTTGGAACTGGTTATTCCTCATTTGGTTATTTACGTAAATTTCCGATTAATTACTTGAAGATTGATCAATCATTTGTGAAAAATGCCTTAGAAGAGTCTAGTAGTGCGGAGATAATTAAAGCAATGATTCAATTAGCGCACACATTTGGCTTGAAAGTAGTAGCAGAAGGTGTCGAGGAACAACCGATTCTTGATTTACTACAACAACAACAATGCGATTATTATCAAGGTTATTTCTTTAGTAAACCAATTCCATCGAATGATTTGGAAAAATTATTATATAATCAACGAGCAGTGTAAATATTAAAATCATGTGCTTAGCAAAAAAATCGGGCTGGGGTAAAAGAGTAATTGCACAGGAGAAATCCGAAGATTAAAGTATGACGTACACCTAACGCTTCAACAAAATACTTCGCTTTCCGTGAGGTCAGATAGACGAAACTCATCACAGGACGTGATGAGTTTCGTCTACTTCTAGTACTTCACACAGTGGATCTTCAGCTTGCGCTTTTCACATAGGAGTCTACGTATTTTGCTTACGCTTTGTTCAGATTGCTCGGATGCAAGTTCTTCTAATTTAATTATTTCTCAGCCTCGTTCTCTTTTAATCAAAGAATTAGTCAATCACATATGCAGAGTGTTTGCTTTCTGTTCTTTTTCTTGTTTAACAACTTGTAAAAATAATTTTGTCTCTGCAACCACAACTCCCGATAAACCGAGTAGTCCAATTAAGTTAGGAAAAGCCATTAAACCATTCATGATATCTGCAATACCAAATACGATATCTAAGCTTGCGATAGCGCCAACAAACACAAAGGCAATAAATACGATTCGATAAAAAGTGATCGCTTTATCTTGAAAGAGGTAACTAAAACATTTTTCACCGTAATAAGACCAACCAACTAAGGTAGAAAAGGCAAATAAAATGATGCCAATCGTAACAATATAGTTACCGGGTGTGCCTAAGAAAGATTCAAAGGATGCTGAAGTAAGCTCACCACCATCTAACCCACTTGCGTATAAATCAGCCATTACAATCGTGACACCTGTAATTGTACAAACAATAATCGTATCAATAAAAACTTGCGTCATTGATACAAGCGCTTGTCTCCCTGGATAGTCTGTTCTTGCCGCTGCAGCAGCAATTGGGGCAGAACCAAGACCTGCTTCATTAGAGAAAACACCTCGAGCAACCCCGTAGCGAATTACTGTTCCTAATATCCCACCACCAATTGCGCTTCCGGTGAATGCATCGTTAAAAATAGTTTGAAAAGCATTCGGAAGTAAATCTACATGCATAATGATGATGATTAAACCGCCTATAACATAAAAAAGTGCCATGATAGGGACAAAAAAAGCTGTTACTCGACCGATACTTTTTATCCCTCCTAGAATGACTAAGCTTGTCAGACCAACTAAAATTAAGCCGGTTCCCCATGAAGGAAGCTGAAAAGTTGTTTCTACTACATCAGCTACTGCATTCGATTGCACCATGTTACCAATACCAAATGCTGCGATCGCACCAAAAATAGCAAAAAGAATACTTAACCATTTCAAATTTAATCCTTTATCAAGATAATACATTGGTCCACCAGACATTTCTCCCTTATTATTTGTTGTTCGATATTTAACCGCTAAAAGTGCTTCCGCATATTTGGTTGTCATACCGAATAACGCAGTGATCCACATCCAAAAGACAGCACCAGGGCCACCTGCAACAACAGCAGATGCAACACCTACGATATTACCAGTACCAATCGTAGCGGCCATTGCTGTTGATAGTGCTTGATAGTGACTAATGTCGCCTTTTGAGGTTGTGTCTTTAGATGGACTAAAAGCTAATTTCAATGCGTATGGCAAGGTGCGAATCTGGAGAAAACCTAAACGAATCGTTAAATAAATACCAGTCCCTACGAGTAGAATGAGTAAAGGAGGCCCCCAAACCCAACCACTAATCTTAGTAATAATATCAAGCAAAGCAAATCCCTCCTTTTAATATGTTTAAATTTTCTGAAAATAAAACAAGTTTGTCAAGCCTATTTTTTGTCGAATATATTAAAATTTCTAATATAAGATTAAGTTTTAAAAAATCGCCATATTTCAGTATAATAGGAGTAATTCTATAGAATGGGTGGTATACATATGATACATGTATTATTTGTTTGCTTAGGTAACATTTGCCGCTCACCAATGGCTGAAGCAGTGTTTCGGAAAATGTTAGAAGAAGAAGGGATTGCTGATCAATTCCAAGTCGATTCTGCAGGTATTGGTGCATGGCATGAGGGGTTACCTCCACACGAAGGAACAAGGAAAATTCTGGATGACAGAAATATTTCGTATCAAGGGATGAAAGCAAGGCAAATTAATAATCAAGATGGGGAGTATTTTGATTATATTATCGCAATGGATGAACAAAACATCAGTGATCTGCAATTTCTTCGTGATCAGACAAGCAATACTAACATAGCAAAATTAATGGACTTTGTTGAAAAATCAGAAGAAGTAAATGTACCAGATCCTTATTTCACGAAAAAGTTTGATTACACGTATCAGTTAATTGAAAAAGGTTGTAAGGCATTATTACAAACAATAAGACAAGAGCGAGGTGTATAAAATGGGAAAGAATTTATTAGTGAAAGGCATGATTTTGGGTGCTTTAGCTGGTGGGGCACTTACATTATTCGATCATGATACACGCAAAGAAGTAAAATATAAGGTGAAAAAAATCAATAGTAGAACCACATATTATTTTCGCCACCCTTCTGATTTTGTAGCGGAAGTAAGAAATCAATATCAAGCAGCTTCTACCATGATGACGCGTCAACTAAATACGGCATCAAAATTCTTAGCTGACATAGAAGCCCTGATTGAACAATCTACTAAAGCGGATGAGTAATGGGGTGGTATCTGCGGTAAACTAATAGAGATAGCCTTTGTTGGACTTCTGTAAAAATTGTTTTTACAGAGGTCCTTTCTGTAAATTATGAATAGATAGGGAGGGGAATTATGCAAAAATTTATTACTTTTATAAAGCAGCTATTTCAGAGGATTACCGAAGATGACGTTGGAGGACTGGCGGCACAGTTGGCCTATTTTTTATTACTGTCTCTATTTCCATTTTTAATTTTTTTAGTGACACTAGTCGGTTATTTACCAGTGGAAAATGTCGATATCATGAGTTTTCTCAACACTTATGCGCCTGCTGAAATAACACAATTAATCGAAAATAACATTAGCCAAATTACCAATCAACGGAATGGCGGACTCTTATCAATTGGTATTATCGGTACACTCTGGTCGGCATCTAATGGTGTCAATGCAATGATGCGCGCGTTTAACAAAGCATATGACGTAGATGAGAATCGTCCGTTTTATATCTCTCGTTTAATTGCTATTGTGTTAACCGTTGCCCTGGTAGTTGTTGTTATTATTGCATTCCTACTACCGATTTTTGGACGACAAATTGGGGTGTATGTATTTTCTTTCTTTAATTTATCAGAAGGTTTTCTTCAAGTCTGGAATGCAATGCGTTGGGTTATTTCATCTTTAATTGTCTTTATTGTTTTGTTATCTTTATATGTACTAGCACCCAATAAACGGATTCATTTAAAAAATGTCGCTGTAGGGGCTGTTTTTGCCACCATTGCTTGGCAGTTAGTATCTTTAGCGTTTTCTTACTATGTTTCGTCAATCGGAAACTACTCAGCAACATATGGAAGTCTAGGTGGTGTTATCGTCTTAATGATTTGGTTCTTTATTTCTGGCATGATCATTATTATTGGCGGGGAAATAAATGCACTTCTAAAAGAAAAACGACCTATAAAGAGGACATAACAATCTCAATTAAAAAATTTATTAAATGAGGCATCCGCAAAAAACTTTATGGATGAGTGAATTTCATAATTGCATTCACAATTATAAAACACGAATTTTACATGGATATTTCTTTTAAATGTTTTCTTTATACATAAGTGCAGGAAGCAAATGGGGGAGACTCCTGAAGGAAACGCATCAACCGAAGATCCACTTTTGGAGCGGTCTATGCTACAAAAGTTAGCTGAGGTGATGCCTTCGGAAAGCGACCCATTTGCAGACTGAACGAAGGAGTGTGCTACATTCAGTCTGTAATATCATTCGTGTTTACTAATCAAATATTGAATTATGAAACTGATTCGGAGGCCTCATTTTTTGTTAAGACCCTAATAATCGTAGACTATTTAAAATCACTAAAATTGTACTACCTTCATGACCAATTACACCTAGCGGTAAATCAATCCATTGCGTAAAGTTTGCTAAAATCAGCAAAACAATCACACTGATGGAAAAATAGACATTTTGCTTAACAATGCCTTTCATTCGTTCGGATAATCGAGCTGCGTAGGTAATTTTCTCTAATTTGTTTTTTACTAAAATAATGTCGGCTGTTTCAAGAGATACATCGGTTCCTGCTCCCATAGCAATTCCCAAGTCTGCAGTAGCAAGAGCGGGAGCATCGTTGATTCCATCACCAACCATAGCAACGGATTGGTATTTTTGTTTCAGTTCACGGAGATACGTTTGTTTATCTTCTGGCATACACGCTGCATAGTAACCATCAATACCTGTTTCTTCTGCTATTGCTTTAGCTGTGTTTTCATTATCTCCCGTTAACATGACGGTGTAGATACCCGCACGTTTAAATTTTTGAATAGCTTCTCTTGTATCTTCTCGGACCTCATCCTTTAAAGCAATTAAACCGACTAGTTGGTTATTCTTGCTGATATATACAACAGTTTTACCTGCTTCACTAAATGTTTTTCCTTGTTGTGCTATCGCAGTTTCATCTGTAGTCTTTAAATCAAATAATGTTTGATTTCCTATAAACCAACTATTGCCCTCATAAACAGCAGAAGCACCTTTACCAGATGCCTCATGCATCTCTTCAATAGAACATTCGGTAGGTAAGTGAAGATGTTTGCAATGGCGTACAATTGCTTGAGCTAAAGGATGACTTGAGTGTTTCTCTATTGAACCAACAATAGATAATAATTTTTGCTCTTGTTGTGAATCGATAAAATAGGTGTCCGTAACCATCGGTTTTCCGATTGTTAATGTTCCAGTCTTATCAAAAGCCACTGCCTTAATTGAACTTAATTGTTCAATTGGCAAGCCTCCTTTAAAAAGAATACCATTTTTGGCACCATTGGATATCGCTGATAGTGTTGCAGGCATAATCGATGCTACAAGGGCGCATGGGGAGGCAACAACGAGTAAAATCATTGCACGATATAATGTATCAATCCAGCTCCAGCCAAATAGAAAATGTGGAAGAAAGAGCATAAATGCAACGGTTATCAGTACCACTTTGACATAGGTGCTTTCAAATCGTTCAATAAATAATTGTGACGGTACTTTCTCTTGTTGAGCGGTTTGGACAAGGTGGATCATTTGTTGCACAAAGGAATCTTTCGATAGCTTTGTTATTTTAATCGATAGACTGCCATTTAAATTTACCGTTCCTGCATAGACATCGTTATTGATTTGTTTGGTGGTAGGGATGGATTCTCCGGTTAATGCACTCTCATCAATAGCGGATTGCCCTTTAATAATTTTTCCATCTGCCGGAATACGTTCGCCAGGTTTTGCTAGAATAACATCATCAATTTTTAGATCTTCTACGGGCAGCAGCTTTTCTGTTCCGTTAGTGATACAAAGTGCTTCTTTTGGTTGCAAATTCATCAAAGCAGATAGTTCCTTTTCACTTTTTTGCATGGTATACGTCTCCAAAGCCCCTGATAAAGAGAAGATGAAAATTAAGATAGCTCCTTCTGTCCAATAGCCAATTGCTGCTGATCCAATCGCAGCCAATATCATTAATAATTCCACATTTAATGTGTGATTCTTTACGGTATCTTCAATGCCTTCTTTTGCTTTAGCAAACCCTCCAATGATGAAAGAAAATATCATCAAGGTAATCCAAAATGGAGGTGGTATGACGCCTTTCAATAACCAAGCAATTAGAATGATAGTCCCACTAACAATGGCAGCAATTAATTCCATGTGTTTTTTAAGTAACATTAGCACTCACTCCTGTTAATAATAATTATAAATAATTGAGAAAAATTATGGACGAAAAAATTCTAATTGATAATAAAATTCATTTGCTAAATCAGAGGAAAACCTATTAATCGTAATGTTTTTAATTGATAATGAGAATATTTATTAATTATAATTATTATAATCTATATTTATATAATAGCAGGTTTGCTAAAATTAACAAGGTTAATTTGTTATATTTTAAAAATAAAATGTAAAGGGGATAAATGGAATCTGTGGAGGGAAATAAGAAGAGAAGATGCAAAAAATAGAAGTAAAACAGCTCATTATAATGCCTATAACAGTTGGCAAAAACATTGAAACATTAACGATTTACTGTTATATTTTAAAATCAATACTATATAACAAAATGTATTACATGAAAATATTTTAAAAATAATAGTCATTGATTTATGAGGGGGTATACCTAAATGGATACATTTAGTTCTGTTTTTGATATTGAACTAGCATTAACTAATTTACCGTTCTTGTTGAGTGGATTACCAATGACAATTGCTGTTTCATTCGTTTCAATGGGAATAGGTTTAATTTTGGGATTATTTTTAGCGTTAGCTAGAAATTCCAAACAACGTTTACTACGTTGGCCGTCGCGTGTTTATATTTCTTTCATGCGGGGGACGCCAATTCTTGTGTTTCTGTTTATTCTGTATTTTGGTTTACCTACAGTTGGGATAGAGATGTCCGCTTTTCAAGCAGCAATCCTTGGTTTTGGCTTTAATAGTGCTGCTTATATTGCGGAAATAAATCGTTCTTCACTTAATAGTATCGATCAAGGGCAATGGGAGGCAGCAGCGACATTAGGTGTTCCGTATTGGAAGTCGCTGACTGGAATTATCTTGCCGCAAGCTGCCAGGATAGCTATCCCACCTTTGACGAATGTTTTCTTAGATTTAGTAAAAGCAACGTCACTTGCGGCTGTTATTACCGTTCCTGAATTATTTCAAAAAGCACAAATTGCAGGTGGGCGTTCTTATGATACATTAACGATGTATATCATGGTGGCACTCATTTATTGGCCATTATGTATTGTCATTTCTTTTGTACAAGAGCGACTTGAAAAAAGGTTCAGTCGTTATGTAAACTAGAATTATCTTAATAGGAAGAAGGTCCAGCTAATGACAAAGAAAATCGTAGTACTAGGTAGTCTGAATATGGACATTGTCGTATCAGCTGAGCGAAATCCTGCTGTTGGAGAAACGATACATGGTGAGCGTGTGGAATATGTTTCTGGTGGAAAAGGTGCCAATCAAGCGGTAGCTTTACATCAACTAGCAGCTGATGTGCAACTTTTAGGCTCGATAGGCACAGATGTGTTTGGGGATAGAATTAAAGAGCAGTTAATTTCCTTTGGGCTAGGTCCAACTTACCTCCAAACTGTAAATGACGTAGCTACTGGCATTGCAAGTATTACGCATGTCCCTGGTGATAATAGTATTATTGTAGTAGCTGGTGCTAATGCTAAAACGAATCAGCATTATATCGATCAATATAGAACGGTCATTCAAGAAGCGGATATTCTGTTAGTTCAATTTGAAATTCCGTTGGAAACCGTGCGTTATGCATTACGTGTTGCCAAACAAGCGAATGTCATTACAATTGTGAATCCAGCACCAGCCCAACAACTCGATCAAGAATTTATGAAACTAGTTGACTACCTCACGCCAAATCAAACGGAATTAGCCACAGTGTTAAATAAAACATACACTCTGTCGGAAGCGTTTCAAGTATGGCGACAACAATTTGATACACAATTAATTGTGACGTTGGGTTCCGATGGAGCTGCTTATGCAGAAAATGGAGAAGTAGTAACCGTTCCAGCCATGGATTTTGGAAAGGTAGCGGATACGACAGGAGCTGGTGATGCTTTTAATGCTGGTCTTGTGTATGGTTTATCGAAGGATTGGTCTATGTATGATTGTATTGCCTTTGCTATTAAAGTATCAGGATTAGCAGTAACAACGTTTGGTGCGCAAGCAGGAATGCCAACGTTAGATAAAGTTAATGCTTATCAATAAAAAGAAGCACAAGGACTTATGCCGATGCCGACATGGTTCCTTGTGCTTCTTTTCTCGTAGAAATCGCAATAACCACAACAAGTAACAATACAACAATTACATGGAAAAACGATAGATTAGGGAATAATTCAATAAACTGACCGCCGATATAAGGGCCTACAATACTGCCCATACTAAATGCAATACCACACATAATATTCCCTGCTGGTAACAATGCTTTTGGTAATAAATCTGCCATAAAAGACACACCAAGTGAATAAAGGGACCCCAATAACATTCCAGCTAGTGCAAATGTGATGAATAAACCTGCCACCGCATGTTCGATTAAAGCACCAACAAAAAATACGATAATACCTGAACTAATCAAGAGCATTAACATTTTTTTGCGCCCTAGTTTATCACTTAACACCCCAAGGGGAATTTGCGTAACTAGACTAGCAATCGAAAAGAAAGGAATAACGAGTGATAGTAAATCAACATCATGTCCGATCCGCAAGCCGTAGACAGGAAAGATACCATGTAAAGATGATTCTAATATTCCGTATGCGAACGGAGATAATAAAGCAACCCAAGCTAGCTTGCCAGTTTTAATAAAACGGCCGATCGAAGAAGTTACTTCAACGGTTTCCACTTCATCGCTTAGATCTACATGTTCGTTGCGGATGAATAGTACTAGAATCCATGCAATGCTACAAAGCCCAGCGGAGACAAGAAACGGTAAGCTTTCATGTATAGCAAGCAAACGTGTCATTAATGGACCAAGTGAAAAACCCAGACTAAAAAATAAACCATATAACGCAATTGTTCTTCCTCTTTTTTCTGGTAAAGCTGTGGAGGTAATCCATGTCTGTGTAGCGAAGTGAAGCATATGATCACCAATGCCGACTAACAGACGTAATACAAACCAGAACCATAAAGCTTGCCATAATGGGAAAACAAACAATGAACCAAGTACTAAAAAACCTCCAATAAGAATAATCGGTTTGTAACCAAGCTTTTGTAATGGTTTTTCCATAAACGGAGAAGCAATTAACACGCCAATATAAAGGCCTGTTGCGTGTAAACCATTTACTGACGAAGGAACACTGTTTTGCTCTAAAATCACTGCCAATAGCGGAAGAAGCATTCCTTGTGAAAAACCAGATATCGTAACAAAACTAATTAATAGCCAAAAACGAATTTTTTCTGAAAACATATGTATCACTCCATTAAATTACAAAAGATGCAACATAATATACTGTAATCCTTTTATCAAAAATGGTCAATTAAGTTTTAATTAGCTAAATGTGTTATAGTAAAGATTAAAGGGAATACATAAATATGGGAAAAAGGAGTTGATTTAAATGGAGTTTAAACTGAAAGAAAAAGGTGTTCGAGTAGATTTACCATATGGTGTATTAGACGTATCAGGAGACGATGATTTTGGATATCGTCCATACCAATTAATGGTTGCCTCAATTGCTGGATGCAGTGCTTCCGTGTTTATGAAGATTTTAGACAAACAGCGAATTACGTTTGAAGACTTAGTTCTTCAAACAGAAGTAAAGCGTAATCCTGATGAAGCGAACCGAATAGAAAAAATAAAATTACATTACGTGATTAAAGGCAAAAATTTAAGTGATGAAAAGTTATATAAAAACTTAGCTGTAGCCCATAAGAACTGCTCAATGGTTCGATCTGTGGAAGATAGTATTACCATTGAAGAAAGTCTTGAAACCATTCAATTAAGTCTATAAAATGAAAGAGCGTTATTCTTTTGAATAAGCGCTCTTTTTTCATTTTTTAAAAGTAATCATAGTAAAAATACATATCTTGAATTTGGTTGTGTTGTTTTATATCAAAAAATTACGCTTGTGGGAGTAATAAAAAGGGGAGCATGGGTTTTGGAGAGTTTAAAATTAAGAGTTTTATTTTTTATTGTAGGATTAATTATTATGACATTTGGTATTTCAATGACGATTAAAGCAGACCTTGGTGCTGGTGCGTGGGATGCGTTAAATGTAGGGTTAAAAGGGTTAGTTGGATTGACTGTTGGAAATTGGGTTATTATTATTGGTGTCCTTCTGATGTTGGTCAACGCATGGATTCTAAAGAAAAGGCCAGATTATTTAGCTATTATTACGGTGCTTGTTATTGGTGTTATGATTGATTTTTGGTTATTACTTGTCATGGATACTTGGCTAATGGAAGGTTTCATTAAACAATACATATTTTTATTTTTAGGTATAGTAATTCTTGGGTTTGGTGTATCAATTTACTTACAACCTAAATTTTCACTCAATCCAGTGGATGGATTCATGGTATCCCTTCGAGAGCGATTTAACTTGAGCACACGTGTCGCTAAAACATTAACAGAAGGAATTGCTTTTGTTATTGCGTTAAGTGTTGGCGGGCCAATAGGGATAGGCACGTTCATCATTTTGTTTTGTGCTGGTCCAGCTATTCAATTGTTTGAACCGACAATTACTAAGCTGGCTACCTATTTGGATCAGAATTGGGCGGCTTAGCTGAATATTTTTTCCTTTCCCGTTGATACTATAACAAGTACCAGGAAAGGAAGGAAAATATGCGGTTTTTAAAAAAACTCATTATTGTTAGTATGATTGGATCACTTGGTGTTACTATCCCTGTAGCTGCAGCGGACAAGAAACCAACGGATATTCCAAATCACGTACTATCGATTTCTGAGGAAAATACTTCTCCTAATTCAACAAAAGATGAAATTACGTTAGAACCTAGTGAATTTGTTAAAGAATTACTGGAAGATTCCAAAGTTGCCATTGATAATCCTGATCTAATTCAACAATTAAACGAAACAACGATTAAACCTTCTCCATTAGCTATTGGTTATCGTGGCTCTATTTATCTTGGACATTGGCCATTACATTATCGTTCTGATCAATCAAAAGTGAACTGGGAATATCAAAAAATCAATACCAATACACTAAACAATGGTGGTTCAGATGTTAAAAAAACAGTCACCTATAATCAACTAAGTGAAGCGCATATTAAAGGTGCTTTAATGACAAAAGTAGACCAACCGGATCAAATTAAAAAAATGATGTTATTAACAGCAAAGCAAAGTACGAAACTTCCACTTTCATTCCATACAGTCGTCGGCAAAGATACCAAAAAATCGCACGCATACGCAGTACCGACTAAAAAACAAGGCGAATTGCAAGCATACGCACCTGCAGTAAATGAAAAAGGTATTATTACGTATGGAGAAGTATATATTCAGTTAAAAGGATCAAATAAGGAACTGATTGTAAAAAATGTTACCAAACAAGAAGTTGCAGCCTGGATCCCGATTCAAGACTATGTTTCCTTTTCATTCTCAATAAAATAAAAAGGCGGAGACAAAAGAGTGACTGAACAGGGAAATCCGAACATTCAAGTCTGCCGTACATATAACGCTTCGTTCAGATTGTTCGGATTCTAGTTCTTCTAATTTAGTTATGTCCCCGTCAACTCTGCTTGAAAAAGCAACAATGTTTACGAAAATAGCGTTTATTATTCGTTAGGATGGAGTCCGCGCATTTCGATGTGTTGTTCAGCCATCTTGATCTCATGCTCAAACATCGTTTCAGCTAAGATACGACGAACTTCTTTGGCAGCTTTAAAATAAGCCAAATCTTCACATAACCCAGTAACCGTATATTTGTACCCGCGATAATTATCATTTAACGAACCTAGACCAAATAAAGTAAAAGGCTCAATCGCTTTACCTGTAAGGTCTTTTTTTAAATATTGTCCGAGTTCTTCATTTAGACGGACACACATGTCTTCAAGAATAGCAAACATCTTCTTGGGATCTTCATAAAAACTAACCGTTACGCTTTCAATCACACGCATTTGATCAATATTATAATTTTCTATTGTTTGAATTTGTCCACTACTAATGGTGAGGAGTATCCCCGACCATTGCCTTATTTTAATCACACGAAAACCTATCTCTTCAACAAGTCCTTCAAAGCTACCATTCACTTTCACCCAGTCGCCTTGCTGTAATTGTTTCTCATATAACAAGAAAATACCGGCAAAAAGATCTTTTACTAAACTTTGTGCACCGAAACCAATCACAATACCAAGTACTCCAGCACCAGCTAGCATACTGCCAATTCGAACATCAAAGAGCACATTTAGAACGTAAAAGATAAACCAGATGGTGGCTACATATCTTAATACCGAATTTAACATGGATTGAATCGTCTTTTCTTTCTTTTCATCGATGAAGTTTGTTCTTTTAAAGAAAGAATTAATTATTCTTCTGAAAAAAAAGATTACAAATAAGACAATTATTCCAGCTAACATAATCTTGACAATGTTGTTATCGAACATCGTATTTAAAAATTCTAAAACACTTCTTAAATTCATTGCGAAACCTCCAAAAACAATTCACTTGTATTATAGCATGAATGAAACCGGAATACCTAAGTGGATCGTTCCAGAAAATGATACTATAGGTGATGAATTTTTATCTTAAACACTTCAGAGTGGTGGCAACCGCTATTAAAAACAGGTATAATGGCACAAGAATGCTGAAAATAAGGAGAAAATTATGGAACAAGAAGCAAAGATAACACATCTAAAAGCACAATTGCAAACTTTCTTAGACCAACTAGACCAATTAGATCCAAGCAAAACTTCAATTGAAGATATTGATCATTTACTTGATATAATTGAGGAAATGGAAAGTGCTTTACATGAGAAGACCAATTAATCCCAAAAGCAATTCCTGTGCAAAAAGGGATTGCTTTTTTTTATTTTATACTTTATTATGGTAAAACGGTAAAATGTTAAATTGATTTTGGGGAGGTTTTACAATGGCTTGGATAGTGGTACTATCAGTACTGATTATGATAGGACTAAGCTTAGCACGTGTGCCAGTAATTATTGCCATATTAGCTGCTGGTTTGAGTGCAGGGTTAATGGCTGGCTTAAGCTTATCCGAAGCGCTTCAACTTTTAGTGGAAGGAATGGATCAACAGTTAGCTACCTCATTAAGTTATATCTTACTTGGCGCGTTTGCCGTAGCGATTAGTTATACAGGTATAACAACTGTGTTGGTACGTAGTCTTATACGTGTGTTAACTGGAAAACGAACGATGCTTGTCTTAGTGATTGCGGGTATTGCATCATTGTCACAAAATGTTGTACCGGTGCATATTGCCTTTATTCCGATCTTAATACCGCCATTATTAAAATTATTTGATCAAATGAAATTAGATCGGCGCGCAGTAGCTACGGCTTTAACGTTTGGTTTAAAAGCTCCATATATTATGATTCCGGTAGGTTATGGATTCATCTTTCATGAAACGATTGCAAAAAGTATGGAAAACAACGGTGCTTCTATTACGATGGATCAAGTAACATTGTCCCTCCTTATACCTGGGGCAGGGATGATCATTGGCTTGCTTATCGCTATCTTTATCACTTATCGTAAACCGAAACAACCTATACAAGGTAGTGAACCAATCAGTGCTAATATCGAAAAGGAAACAATTGTTTTTAACCGCAAACATTGGTTCACCCTAATCGCAATAATTGCTGCATTAGTCGTACAAATTATTACAGATAGCTTAATTATTGGAGCCTTGACAGGACTAGTACTCATGTTTGCCTTATCTGTTGTACCTTTCAAACAAGGGGAAAGAGTAGTGACAGATGGTATAAGTATGATGGGGACAATTGCGTTTGTCATGCTCATTGCACCAGGGTTCGGGCACGTGTTAGAAGTAACCGGATCAGTAAGTGCATTAGTGGAATCAAGTTCAGCTATTTTAGGAAATAACAAGCCGTTTATTGCACTTGTATTATTAGTGGTTGGTTTGTTAATTACCATGGGGATTGGTTCTTCCTTTGCCACAATTCCAATTATTGCGGCATTATATGTACCAATCTGTATCGCAACCGGGTTTTCACCATTAGCGACAGCTGCTCTCATTGGTACTGCAGGTGCATTAGGAGATGCCGGTTCACCAGCTAGTGATAGTACACTTGGCCCAACTTCTGGATTAAATGCCGATGGCAAACACCATCACATTTGGGACACATGTGTACCGACATTTATTCATTTTAATATTCCGTTGTTTATTTGTGGTTGGATAGCGGCACTAGTGCTTTAATAGTGAAAGAATAAATCACTCGTTTTTTTGACAAACTAAAAGAAAAAACGGGTGATTTTTATGTTGAAAAAATTATGGTTGATGGCGTTCGCATTAGCATTAGTGATAACAATCCTGCCAAGTATAGTATCGGCACAAAGTTACGGATGGGGGTACAAAAAAGGAAGTAATAATCAGCCACCAGAAGTCGGAGAATACGGAAAAATCCTTGAAGAAAATGGTGGGTATTATATGGATAACTCCGGTGACAAAGTCATCTATTTAACTTTCGACAATGGATATGAAGCGGGACATACAGAGTATATATTAGATGTGTTAAAAGAAAAAGAAGTACCTGCTACTTTTTTTGTCACTGGTCATTATGTTCGTAGTCAACCTGATTTAATTAAACGCATGGTAAAAGAAGGGCATATACTTGGCAATCATTCTGATAGTCATGGTGATTTCACAAAAATGTCCAAGGCAGAAATAAAGAAAGAGTTATCCGATTTAGATCAGGAAGTTGCCGCTATTACGGACTTGAAAAAATTGCAATATGTACGCCCGCCTAGAGGAACTTTCAATGCCCAAACCATTCAGTGGTCGAATGAACTTGGGTATACGCATGTGTTTTGGTCACTAGCGTTTGTTGATTGGCATAAAGATAAAGAAAAAGGATGGAAATCAGCCTATCAAGAAGTTATGAAACAAATCCATCCTGGGGCAGTTATTTTATTACACACCGTCTCTAAAGATAACGCAGAGGCAGTTCCATATTTCATTGATGATTTAAGAAAACAAGGCTACCAATTTAAATCACTAGATGACTTAGTGATGAAAAATACCATTCCTAAACCGTTATTTGGTTTGTGAAAGTAATAAAAGTAGTAATCCACTCTAGTCTTCATGCTAGAGTGGATTACTTTATATCCGTTATTCTTCGTCATCCATCACTTGATATGCTCGATCATAGAGGGTTAACTGACTATTAATTCCTGGTTCACCTGTTTTATGTTCCACATGTTCATAACTTCCATCAGGATGTTGTATCCTTGCTTTCAAATTGTCGTGCAGCGAGATATCTAAGATTTCTTTAATCCGCTCTTTAATAGTTGCGTCATGAATTGGAAATAACAGTTCTACCCGTTTAATCATATTTCTAGTCATCAAATCTGCTGATGAAAGAAAAATTCGGTCATCACCATTATGATGGAAATAATAAACACGACTGTGCTCTAAGAATCTTCCTACAATACTACGTACACGAATATTCTCGCTTACACCCTCAATTCCTGGTTTTAAACAACAAATACCACGCACAATTAAATCAATTTGAACACCTACTCGCGATGCCTCGTATAATTTTTTAATTAATGGTTTATCCGTTAATGAGTTCATTTTCGCAATAATCCTGCCGTTTCCAAAACGTTTATGGAAAGTGATTTCTTGGCTAATATACTGAATAATGTCTTCTCGAATATTATACGGCGCCATAGAAAGATGATGAAATTCTGGTTTTTCTGTGTAACCACTCAAATAATTAAAAAAGTTTGTTGCATCAATACCGAACTTTCGTCTAGTTGTAATAAAAGACATATCGGTATACAATGCAGCAGTTTGATCATTGTAGTTACCTGTTCCGAGATGAACAAACCGTTCAATTCTTCCTGCTTTTCGTCTGACAATAAGCGTGATTTTACTATGTGTTTTCAATAAATTCATCCCGTAGATGACGTGACATCCAGCTTTTTCAAGCTCTTTTGCCCACTGTACGTTTTTTTCTTCATCAAATCGCGCTTTTAACTCAACTAGTACGGTTACTTGTTTTCCATTTTCTGCTGCTTCTTTTAACCCTTTAATTATTGGGGAATCACCACTCACTCGATAGAGCGTTTGTTTAATGGCTAGAACATTTGGATCGGTTGCCGCTTCTCGCACAAGATCAATAATGGGTTCGAATGATTCATATGGATGGTGTAGAAAGAGATCCTTCCGCGAAGCTGCTTCAAACACGGATTCATTTGATCCAATATCATTAGCAGGTTGTGGGATTAAGGTTTGGTAAATCAGTTCCTCTTTTTCTACTGCTAATTTTTTGTAAAAATTAAATAAGAATGTTAAATCCAGTGGTCCATCAATTAAATACATATCATTCTTATGTATTTCTAGTACATGAAGCAAGAAATTAATGATACGTTGATCATACACATCATTTCTTACTTCAAGTCGAACTGCGACGCCCCATTTTCGTTTTTTTAATACTTTTTCAATTTCTTTTAAGAGGTCACGTGATCCTTCTTCGTGGATGGTAAGATCGGCATTCCTAGTAATTCGAAAAATTGTTTTTGATTGTACTTGATAGCCTTTAAAGAATGATTCAATAAAATGGGCGATAACATCTTCAAGCAAAACATAGTGATGTCTATTACCGACTTTAATGAATCGTTCTAATAGCGCCGGTACTTGTACAATAGCTGTCTTTTCTTCCTTATGATTCTCATCTTTTAGATCACTTAAAACGACGGCAATATTAATCGACTTATTCAATAGCATGGGGAAGGGGCGGTAAGCGTCAATCGCCATTGGTGTTAATACAGGAAATATATTGTCTTCAAAATAAGCTTCTAATTCAGCCAATTCATTTTTCGTTAAATCTTCAATAAGAAGTAGTTTGATTTGTTCGTCTTCTAAAGGCTTTTTTAATGTTTGAAACATTTCGTATTGGCGAGACACAATGCGATGATTCTTCTCAGAAATACGAGCTAATTGCTGTTTTGGCGTCAGACCTGATTTGTTGTCTTTGCGATTAAAGCCAGCACGTACTTGATCTTTTAACCCAGAAACCCGAACCATAAAAAACTCATCTAGATTAGAAGAAGTAATTGCTAAAAAACGCAATCGTTCCAACAATGGATTGGATAGGTCCGTTGCTTCTGATAATACACGTTCATTAAAAGAGAGCCAACTAAGTTCTCTATTGTTATAATTATCTGGATTATCTAGCAGTGATTGTATTTCTATTGTCATATATGTTCATCATCCTTTGTCAGTCTTCTACTATTCATTTTACTAGAGACCCCCGATAAATAGAAAATAGAAAAATATTAAGTTTTTGTAAAAAAGATAAATGCAAAATTAATATTTTCTTATTACTGAATGATCAACAAATTCAAGTTCAATGTTTTTTTTAAGTGTTTTTTCTAGGTGTTTCTTTTGTTTTTCGCTTTGGTATGCTTCTGGCATCCAGTTTTTTTGGCAATAGAGCTTAAGGTAGATGGTGTCACCCTTTACTTCAAATGAAAAATCACTAACCACTTGCCGTTTGGTTGCATCTAAACAATAGGTGAATTTTAACAATGAACCAAGCAAACGTAATTTTTTTCGCTCTTGTTTTAAAAACCACTCTTTATAGGGTTTGATAAATTGCTTAAATACGGTTTTATTCTTGAAAGAAGCGATTAATGCAAGTCGCAGTCGATCCATATGCATTAATCCATCGATCGTTCGGTTCGCTAATAAATAAAATGTATGCTGGGCACTCGACTCTGAATCAATATATTCCCCTAAATTAAACACATAACATCCACGTTTAATTAACATCCAATCATTTGAATTGACCGATGCAAGTCCACTTTCTTTGAGACATTGAAATAATTTTCTAGTTAAATATTGGACGTGTAAAATTTGTTTTAGATTTAAATCGTAATCCGTTATTAATTCTTGAATACTATCTTCTAATACATTTGGAAACAGTGGATCCTGTTGATTTGGTGATAGTAATTCATAAAATACACCGTCCCTAAGACCTTTACGACTAAGAACAAAGCTAGTGGCCTCAATGGTTTGGTATAAACAATAAAAGGCTTCAATCGCTGGTAAAATAATATCTGCTCGATCTTTCGATAACCCTTCCACTTTTTGAAGTTTGTATGATGGAAGAGCAGCGAGATAATTACTAATCCCCACGATATCATCATCTTGCATGTTGTATTGGTGTAATCCGGCTAATGGGTATGCTTTTTGATTTTGATCGATTTGGACTAAGTTACGCGCACTTCCACCAATCCCGATTAAAGGCACATTCTTTTGTTTTAGCCAAGGTAATGACTTGAATTGCTCAAATAGATATTTTCGCAAATGTTTAATTTTGTAAGGCATCGAGCCTTCTTCATCGATAAAGGAGCGTAACGTCAGTGCTCCAAAAGGAAAGCTATGCGCATGGATTAATTGACGATCTTTGAAATAAGTTACCTCTGTACTTCCACCACCAATATCAATGGTGATTCCTTCTTTAATAGAGGTAGAGTTAACAACAGCTAAGTAGCCATAAAATGCTTCTTCATGCTCAGATAAAATACGCATATTCCACTGTAAATGCTCTTGAACAAGTTGCTTTATCTCGTTTTGGTTTGCGGCCTGACGGATCGTTGCGGTAGCTACACAAACGAAATTAGTCAATTCATAGGTTTGCATTACATCAGAAAAACTATGTAACGTATCTAATAAAATCCGTTGTCCAGTTTCTGTTAGCTTAGCGTCTTGATCTAAGTGATTACGTAGACGGGCAACAGCCTTCACATTCTGGACCTCTCGCAGTCTGCCTGCTTTTTCCTGCGCATAGATGACTAATCGCATCGTATTCGAGCCAACATCAATGATGGCATAATAATTTTTTTGCATTTATGACACCTGCCAATTCCCTAACATTTATTACAATTAGTATAACATGGGTAAAAACTTGAAAATAGTGGATGATCGGATAAGTTTGGCAGTAATAATGCCATTGTATGATCAGCCATCATTGGATAGAACCTGGAATGATGGCAGTTCACACGGAGAAACTTAACCATATTTTTGTGTTTGAATCAACAGGTCTTGATAAGTACCTGCTTCTGTTTCATTTCCCATTTCTTTATAAAGATGTGCTACTGCTTGAATTGCTTTGGTGTTTTGTGGATGTAACTCCATCTCCCATTTATAACAATCAATTGCTTGTTCCACTTGATCTAAAGATGCGTATAATTCACCCAGTTTATCTTGGTGATCCGGATCATCTTGTAATTTTTCCATTGTATGAATAGTTTGTTCAATAAGAAAGAGCTCATTACTCTCATGAAAAGCGCGGAACCATTGGTTAATTTCTTCAAAGGAATAAGTAGATAAAAATGCTTTTATAAATGGCGTAATCGCTTTTTCTAGTTGATTTTTCGTTATGGATTGCCGTAAAGTTGCAAACTTTTCTTTTGATTGGTGAAAGTATTGGATTAATTGTGACCGATCGGTGTGATTTAAATGATCGATAATTTTATCCATTTCTGTTTGAGTTGGTAAGTAGTTCTGTTCAAGTAAAAAGGAAACTACTTCATTGTGATGGGAAGAACCAATTAATCGTCCTGTAAGTTCTTTTTCTATTATAGGATGAGGTTGGTCGCGGTATAGATCGGATAATACAATTATTTGTGCTTCGTTATTCCACGTTTGAATCGTAGCTTGTAACTGCTGCCAATGCGTTTCATTAAATTGTTGTTTTAATAAATAGAGAAGCACCATGATGGCATCGATGTGTCGATTTTTTTGATCGTAGAACATTAATAGGTTTTCGTGATAGATCCCATCTTGTAGATGTCGGAAGCAAATATCTTCAAAATAGACTGGATCTTTTTCCATAATTATATCTAGAGTTTGGTAAGCTTCATTATATTTTTGGAACTCCATTTTACCAATTAGATCGTTGGCAAAAGTATTCTGAGCATCTACTTCTTTAAGCAGATACAACGCTTGTAATGCTTTGCGCATTTTACCATTTCTTCTGAAATCATAATATGTTTTTTTAATTAATTTTGGTATGGAACCTGCCGTAGTGAAAGAATCAAAAAAAGATAGGATAAGCGCAGTTTCAAGTGGAGGATAGTGCTGTTGTAACTTTTTAAATAACTGATTGAATCTTGTCATGGATAGGGTTTGTTGACCAATTAGCTTATTTACTAATGGATGATCGCCAGGCAAGGAAATGCCATTTGTGATCGCCCGTTGGACGTGAGAATGACGTTTCATATGTGTAGGCTTTACAACATTAATAAATTGATCTTGATAGAAAACAACATAATAGTAATTATTTCGTTTATCCATTGCTTCTATCACTTTACTTTGTTGGTAAAGATGTAGCTGTAAGACGTTTGCTTGTATTGTTTTTTTCTGAGAAGTGATTGTTAGTTCCATGAAAAAAACCCCCCTTAATCGTTACTAACATCATAACACATCATACGAAAAAAAGAGAATCTATGCTTTGATAGCTGAAAAATTGATTAAAAGGTTTATTAGCATCTTTTTTACTTGTAAAATCAAATTAAAATCTGATATAATGACAAGCAATTAGTACCTACTACTAAATTGTATGAAATCATACAAATAAAGAAGGGTGAAAAAATGAAACGAGAAGATCTGATAGCTCCAGAAAAGTACAATATTGTTATGGAAATGGAGAAGTATGCAAAGGATCCGAATAAGACTGCGCTCATATGGCAAGATGATGCTGGACGCGAAAAACAAGTAACTTATCAACAATTGATATACAATGCAAACAAAATCGGTAACATTTTTTTAGAAAAAGGCTTGCAAAAAGGTGATAAAATCCTTGTGATGATGCCTCGATTAATTGAAACGTATGAAGTATACCTTGCAGCATTAAAAACAGGTATTATCATTATTCCTAGTTCGGAAATGCTACGAACAAAAGATTTACAATATCGTATAACCCACGGGGAAGCGAAAGCGGTTGTTAGTTATTATCCATTTGTCGAGCAATTTAGTGAAATCGAACAAATAGACACGTTAGAGAAATTCACTGTTGGCGCGAAAGTAGAAGATTGGAATTTCTTAGATCAAACGAAAGAAGAAGCATCAAATGAGCTCGCAATCGCAGATACAACGCGTGATGATCTTGCCTTCTTACCTTATACATCAGGAACCACTGGAAATCCTAAAGGTGTTATGCACACACATGCGTGGGGATATGCGCATTTAAAAACGGCGCCAGCAAACTGGTTAAGTATTAGTGAAGGGGATATCGTTTGGGCAACGGCTGCTCCAGGTTGGCAAAAATGGGTATGGAGCCCATTATTATCAGTTCTAGGTTCCGGAGCAACTGGCTTTGTTTATAATGGTAAATTCGATCCGAAGAAATATCTACAATTATTACAAGATCAACAAATTAATGTATTGTGTTGTACCCCGACAGAATACCGTTTAATGGCAAAAGTAGATAATTTAACGGACTATCAGCTTCCTGCATTACACAGTGCAGTATCCGCTGGTGAACCGTTGAACCGAGAAGTAATTGATACCTTCCAACGCCATTTTGATATCACTGTTCGTGATGGCTATGGTCAAACAGAGAGTACCTTGTTACTAGGTTTCTTAAAAGGAATGAAAGTGAAAGCTGGTTCGATGGGGAAACCTACACCAGGAAATGAAGTGGTGTTAATTGATGAAGATTGCAATCCAGTCCCAGTTGGAACGGTTGGAGACATTGCGATTCCATTAGATACACCAGCTTTGTTTAAAGGTTATTATAAAGATGAAGAGCGAATGAAAAAAGCCCATCGTGGCAAGTATTTTGTAACAGGAGATCAAGCTACACTTGATGAAGAAGGTTACTTCTGGTTTGAAGGGCGCAACGATGATATTATCGTTAGCTCTGGTTATACGATTGGACCATTTGAAGTAGAAGATGCGCTGGTGAAGCATCCAGCTGTTAAAGAATGTGCGGTTGTCGCAAGTCCAGATGAAATTCGTGGGAATGTCGTAAAAGCGTATGTTGTTTTACAAGAAAACATTGATGCAACTGATCCGACTTTAGTTAAAACGTTACAGACACACGTGAAACAAATGACGGCTCCTTATAAATATCCACGTAAGATTGAATTTACAGAAGAATTACCGAAGACAGCTTCAGGTAAAATTCGTCGTATTGAGTTGCGTCAGCGTGAGAGACAGATGATATAACAAGAAAGGAAGAGGCATTAAGCCTCTTCCTTTTTCTTTATATTTCGCACAGACTTCATTCGTTTCACTAATTTAAAGTAGTTACGTTTACTAAAACTCCATACATTACTTGCTAAGCGAATAATTTCTTCTTTTTTATACTGATAAAGCACAATGCTAATCAAACATACTTCACAAATCACAAACACCCATATTGCAATTTGAAGTCCAATAAAAAAGTGGGAAGTGTGCTGCAAAAAAGTGTAGAGAAACCAACCGAAGACAGCCAGGGCATAAGCAGATAACTGCATGACACTAGCAACAATAACATTTGCATAAAGACCGATCGTCGTTGTCTTCATGGCGTAGTGAATATAGAAGTAACTAACAAAAAGAGTAGCCAACAAAATAAAACTATAAAACACGTAACCTATGATCATATAAATCCCTCCTCGCTAACTAGTATGGTAAATTACTAGAGTTTTCATACGCTTAAGGAATAAAAATAATTATAGTCAGTATATGTTATGTCTTTATTTGATATGAGAGCGAATAGCAATACCCCAGTTATCCTTTTGATGCCTAAGTAAACGTTTGATGTTTAAAAACTGCATATGCAAGGAAGAATCCCTAACGTAAACAGTATTGAAAGGCGCTTATATCAGTATAGAAAGAGCAATTTGGATTTTTTATCAGAAGTGAAAAGCAAAATACTTGAAAGTCAAAGAAGGTCAGATTATAATGAAGTCAAAGGTCAAAGATAGTCAGAGAAAATCTTGACCAATTAAACTAAACTCAATGAACAATTGAAGGAGGAAATAAATATGAAATGTCAACATTGTGGCATTCGCCCAGCTAACATTAATGTAACCCTTCGATATAATGGTGAAACCCAACAATTGCACGTTTGTGAAACTTGTTTTAAAGAGATACAACAAAATGCAGCAAATCCATCAGGTATGTTTGGTGGACAAAGTCAAGGACCTCAAGGTTTCCAAGACTTCTTTGCAGGCGCAAATGCGAATGGAGCAGAACAACAAGGCAACCAAAAAGAAGGTTTACTCGATGAACTTGGCAGTAACTTATCACACGCAGCTAAAGCGGGTATCATTGATCCAGTAATTGGCCGTGAAAAAGAAGTAAAACGAGTGATTGAAACATTAAATAGAAGAAATAAAAATAACCCAGTATTAATTGGAGAGCCAGGTGTTGGTAAGACAGCTATCGCTGAAGGACTAGCCCTGAAAATTGCTGAAGGAAATGTACCATCTAAATTACTGGATAAAGAAATTTATCTATTAGATGTCGCTTCCTTAGTAGCAAACACTGGTATTCGTGGACAATTTGAAGAACGCATGAAACAACTCGTAGCTGAAATGAAAAACCGTAAAAACGTCATCCTATTTGTCGATGAAGTTCATTTACTAGTTGGTGCAGGTACAGCAGAAAGCTCTCAAATGGATGCAGGAAACATCTTGAAACCTGCCTTAGCACGCGGAGAATTACAATTAATTGGTGCGACAACATTGAAAGAATACCGTCAAATCGAAAAAGACGCAGCGCTTGAACGTCGTTTCCAACCAATCATGGTAAAAGAACCAAGTGAGGAAGAAGCCGTACAAATTTTACAAGGTTTGCAAGAGCGCTATGAAGCTTATCATAACGTCTCTTACACACCTGAAGCAATTGACGGTGCAGTAACTTTATCTAAACGTTATTTACAAGATCGTTTCTTGCCAGATAAAGCAATTGATTTAATGGATGAAGCAGGCTCGCGATTGAATCTAGCACATGCAGAATCAGATAAAGAAACATTGCAACAACGCTTAGATGAAATTGCTAAAGAAAAACAAGCAGCAGCAGAAAAAGAAGATTATGAACGAGCTGCGAACCTAAGACATCAAGAATTATTACTAGAGAAAAAAATAAACGATTCAACGGAACAAGCAAAAGCAGAAGTAACTGTGGAAGACATTCAATTAATTATTGAAGAAAAGACAGGTATTCCCGTTCGAAAAATTCAAGCAGATGAACAATCTAAAATGCAACATCTTGCTAGCAACTTAAGTAAGAAAGTAATTGGACAAGACATGGCTGTCGAAAAAGTAGCAAAAGCAGTACGTAGAAGCCGTGCTGGATTAAAATCTAAATATCGTCCAATTGGTTCATTCTTATTCGTTGGTCCAACTGGTGTTGGTAAAACCGAATTAACCAAAGCATTAGCCGAAGAACTATTTGGTACAAAAGATTCACTTATCCGTCTAGACATGAGTGAGTACATGGAAAAACATGCCGTTTCTAAAATTATCGGTTCACCACCAGGATATGTCGGACATGAAGAAGCAGGTCAATTAACAGAACGGGTTCGTCGCAATCCTTACAGCTTGATTCTGTTAGATGAAATTGAAAAAGCACATCCAGATGTACAGCATATGTTCCTACAAATCATGGAAGACGGTCAATTAACTGACAGCCATGGAAGAACAGTAAGCTTCAAAGATACTGTTATTATTATGACAAGTAATGCAGGCACTGGCGTGAAAAATATCAGTGTAGGTTTCACTAGCGACAATAACGAAGCAGTATCTACACTAGAATCACTAAGCGATTACTTTAAACCAGAATTCCTAAACCGTTTCGACGCGATCATTCCATTCAATGAACTACACGAACAAGATCTCGTTGAAATTGTCGACATTATGCTAGACGAACTAGGAGACAATGTCGAAGAACAAGGTTATACCATCACTGTTTCGAATGAAGCCAAACACTTCTTAGCAAACAAAGGGTATGATCCAAAATTCGGCGCACGTCCATTACGTCGTGTCATCCAAAATACCGTAGAAGACGGCATCACTGACCTATTATTAGAAGACGATCAAGTCGTCGACATTCAGGTTGAATTACTTGATGATCACATTGAAGTGAAAAAAGCATAATTGAAGAATAATGAAATAAAAAGAGAAGCTACATCCGCAAAGGGTGTAGCTTTTTTTGCTTTATGTTGATCACTAAGTGTTGCGTTGGCAAGGTGATTTTAACTGTAAGCAGGTTATAAGTTGAAATTCTGGCATGTAAGGGCATTGATTTCGGCTTTAAATGAATCATAAGGTAAAATCCTGAGATGAGAGGTTCCTGATTTCGGCTTAAAACAGATAATAAGATGAAATCATGAAGAGTTGTGTCGTTGATTTCATGTTTAAATGAATCATAAGGTAAAATCCTGGGATGAGAGGTTCCTGATTTCAGCCTAAAACAGATAATAAGGTGAAATCATGAAGCTTTGTGTTGTTGATTTCACCTTTAAATGAATCATAAGGTGAAATCCTGGGATGAGAGGTTCCTGATTTCGGCTTAAAACAGATAATAAGATGAAATCATGAAGAGTTGTGTCGTTGATTTCATGTTTAAATGAATCATAAGGTAAAATCCTGGGATGAGAGGTTCCTGATTTCAGCTTAAAACAGATAATAAGATGAAAACGCAATCAGTTGAGGCCTAGATATCAATGAACAAACTTTATTAAGGAAAAACTCCAAGCAAGTAGTTTTATAAATGATCGAAGTGAAAGGTATCAGAGAAATTAAAGGTGTTCTCATTTTTTGAAAATCGTAGTAAAGAGAAATATGCTATTTTAACAACTTCAGTCGATTACTTTTCTTTCCGGTAAGTCATTTATTTTTTAAAATTGACACTGTTATCTAATATATCTGCAAATATCATTTTTGTCGATATTTGAATAAACGATTTACCTATGGCTTGTTTCAATAAATTAATTTGATGGTCACTAATAAAAAATATGTTGCTTCAAGTTTCGATTAATCCTCTCTTTTGCATCTTAAACAATTGCAATTCTAGACAAATAAATTGATTAATTACATTGGATAAACATAGAAATGTTTACTTCTATTTTTTAAAACAATTCATCATAAAAAAATTATTTTTACTAAACCTATGCCTAATTATTACGTCATTTTCATGCTAGGGGAGGTAGGTTTTAGTGAGAAGTTTGCGACATTATGTTGTATTTACGATATTATTTTTCGCTTTTCACCCAACCTGTATTAGTGCTGAGGAAACGGTGATGCGTGTTCATTTTATCAATGTGGGACAAGGGGATAGTATCTTGATCCAAACCCCGAATGAAGAGAATATCCTTATCGATGGCGGCCCACCAGCAGCAGGGGAGAAGGTGAAGACATATTTAAAAAATCAGGGAGTAAAAACATTAGATTTAGTCATAGCTACCCATCCAGATATCGACCATATCGGAGGGCTTCTGTCCGTAATTAATCAAATTCCGATAAAAGAAGTTTGGGATAGTGGGAAATTTTATTATACGCGAACCTATCATCAGTATTTCCGTGATCTGAAAAAGAAATATATACCGATTCATATTGCGGAACTCCATGAGGTAAAGGCATTGGCGGATAATATTTCGCTTATTGTACTAAATGCCAATTCCATCTTGAAAACCAATAATCAGTCGTCATTGGCCATGCAACTAACCTATGGAGAAGTGGATTTTTTATTAATGAGTGACGTGGAAAAAAAACAAGAAATAAAAATTATGCAACGTACGGATGTCGATGCTGAAATTATTAAAGTCGCGCATCACGGATCAGATACCTCAAGTTCGTTTGCTTTTTTACAAGCGGTTGACCCAGAGGTTGCAATACTTTCGTATGGAAAAGATAATACATATGGTCATCCAACCCTTGCAACAGTCAATAATTTATTGCGTTCTGGGGCAACAATTTATTCCACCGCCAAAGCAGGTGATATCGTCATAACAACAGATGGAGAGGATTATACGATCTCCAATACGGGAATAGACAGAGTGTTGATAAAACCAATTCGATAATTTCTGTTATAATATAGAAATAATGAAGAGAGAAAAAAATAAGGGAGGTCATTCTTGTGCAACTGGATTCACGAGAATTTACTGAAAGAGTGGGTTGTGACACTGAATATGAAAAACTAAAGCGAGTAATTGTTTGTTCGCCACGTTATATGAGAATAGGAAAAATCATTAATGAGACACAGAAACACTATAAATCAGAAAATATCGATGTGGATATTGCCATGAAACAGCACGAGACATTTGTTCAAACCTTAAAAAGTTATCAAGTAGAAGTAGTTGAAATGACACCTCATCAAGATTTATACGAACAAGTTTTCACAAGAGATATAGGTTTTTGTATTGGGAAAAACTTATATACGGCAAATATGGGGCAAAAAATCCGCGTACCAGAAGTCCAACAATTGGAGACATACTTAAACAATGGAGCAATCACTTACCATTCTATCGATACAAACTCCATTGAAGGTGGTGATGTGATTGTTGATGGTCAAACCATTTGGATTGGAATTAGTGACAGAACAAGTAAGAAAGCAGTAGAAAAATTACAAGAACAATTACCGAATTATCAAATCAACCCATTACCGATTGATGAACACATTCTGCATTTAGACTGCGCCTTTAACTGTATTGCACCGAATATGGTGTTAGTCTATCCAAAAGCATTCGCTGAGAAAGAATTAGAAAAAATTCGTCAGCACTACGAATACATTATCGAAGTATCAGAAGATGAAGCCTTTACATTAGGTACCAATGTTTTTATGTTGGATCATAAAACTGTTATAAGTTTACCAGAAAATCAGCAAGTCAATCAGCAATTACGTGCGCACGATTTTTATGTAATAGAGGTACCTTTTAATGAAATTATCAAATCAGGTGGTTCTTTCAGATGCTGTACGTTACCTGTACTTAGAGAAAATAGCTAATCTCATAAAGTAATAAGTAAAGAGTGGACACCAGAAGAATTGGTTGTCCACTTTTTTATGGAAAAAATAAGTAGGGGGTGGGTTCCCTTTTTGCTAACTAAAACCGATCATCGACGGTTTTGGGAGAAGATCAGCCGGAATAATCAGCGTTTCACACAAAATTTTAAAATAAATTTTAAAATAACTTGACGTGGTGATCTTTTGGTTGTATGGTTAGTTACATAAGTAATTAACCAATTAAGTGAGTTGATCATATGAAATTAGATGATAGTAGACCGATCTTTCAACAAATTAAAGAGTACATTGAAGATATGATTATCAATGAGACATTGGCAATCGAAGAACGTGTTCCGTCAACTAATGAATTTGCTAAGTATTATAAGATTAATCCTGCGACAGCTGCTAAAGGGATTAATGAATTAGTAGACGAAGGCATTATTTACAAAAAAAGAGGTGTTGGGATGTTTGTAACGGAGCAGGCAAAAGAAATCGTGTTTCAAAAACGAAAGTCAGCATTCGTAACCAATTATATTACGCCAATGAAACAAGAAGCCGCAAAACTAGGACTTTCTTATGAAGACCTCGTGGAAATGGTTACCAAGGAGGAAGAACATAATGAAAATTGAAGTTATCAATCTTTCGAAACGATACGGGAAAAAGACAGCACTTCAAAATCTTAATTTCCTTATAGAAGAGCCTAAGATTTATGGGTTGCTTGGAAAGAACGGTGCAGGAAAGACAACGTTTATGGAATTGTTATCTGGTTTAATGCGAGCTTCATCAGGAGAACTTTTAGTAGATGGCGTGACACCTTTTGATAATCAACGTATGATGGAAAACATTTGTTTTGTAGGAGAAGCAAATAATTTTAAAAAAGAACTTAAAGTAAAACATGTGTTGAATATAAATCGGTTATTTTACCCAACTTGGGATCACTCTCTAGCAGAAGAGCTAATTGCTAATTTTAATCTAGACATGGATACAAAAGTGAAAGCTCTATCAAAAGGAATGGAATCTGCCCTTGGTATTGTTGTTGGTCTAGCATCAAAAGCAGCTATTACGATTTTCGATGAACCATATATCGGACTAGATGCCTCCAGTCGTTCTTATTTCTATGAATTATTGATTGAACATTACGATAAATATCCGCGCACAATTATCTTATCTACGCACTTAATTGATGAGGTGAGTGCATTATTTGAAGAAGTGATTATCTTAGAAAACGGTCAATTATTATTAAAAGAAGAAGCAGAAACGTTACGTGAATCGTGTTTTTCCATTTCAGGAGAGCGTCAAAAAATCAACAATTTTACAGCTGAGAAAAAAGTGATTTATCAAAAAGATTTTATGAATGAACGAACGGTTGTCTTACTGGAAGAGGATCGAACAACAATTGAAAATGCAGGATTTTCAATCCATACCGTATCACTTCAGGATTTAATTGTCTATTTAACAGATAAAAAAAGGGAGGTTAAACAATGAAGCGTCAATTAAAAGCCATGTTATATTTTTTTGGAACGGATATGCGGCACCCATTTACAATTTTTTGGTGTATTTTATCGGCAGTTATCGTGTTGGGTTTGATAGCAGCATATTTCCTACTTAATCGAATAGACGGAGCAGATTTTTATTTTGGTATTTCTATAAGTGTGTATATCTTTGCTTCCATATTTGGTTTTAAATCAGTCAAAGAAAACTTACCTTATACGTTGAAATTAGGTGGCACCAGGAAAAATTATTTTGTGGGAATTGGAGCTTACTTTACGCTTGTTGCTATCATTACAGCTTTAATGGAAACTGTCGCCCATCAGCTAGTAACATGGATAACCAATCTGTTAACCCTAGATACATTTTATTTAATTCATCCAGCGACATTGTTAGATTTGCAACATTCATTTTGGGGCCGGTTTCTTGTAGATGGCGTTATTCTCATTTTTTGTCTCATTTCCTCTTATCTGTTAGCTTTAATTTTCTATAAGTATCATCTAATAGTTGGCTTATCAATCATAGGAGCACTGTTCTTGACATCTTTAATTATGATGGCGAATGGATCATTACCGGATTTAATAAGCGAATTAGTAATCAATGCAGCATTATCTCAATATGGGATTTTATTTATAATAACAGTGGTGTGTTATCTGTTGACATGGCCGATACTTCGAAATATTTCAACCAAATCGGTAAGAGAATAATATGCATAAGGAATCCTCTACCTTGAGGATTCCTTATTTTTTATCAAGACCTTCCCCATCAATAAATGCATAACATATTTGTGGAACCGGAAGATAGAAAAATTGATTCTGGATAATATCGAGGCTTTTGCTAAATATAAGAGTAGTAAACATAGACGGAGGAACGTAAAGTATGGAATGGCAATTTATTTGGAAAGCATTCGTCATGATTCTGTCAGGCTTCATCTTGTTACGATTATCTGGTAGAAAATCAATTGCCCAAATGACTGTAACCACAACGATTGTCATGATTTCTATTGGTACCATCATTGTGCAACCAATCATTGAAACAAGCGTACTTAAAACATTTATTACCATCATTATCTTTATCTTGGTATTAATGTTTTTTGAATATATACAAGTGAAGTCTAGCAGGATTGAAAAAATTATCACAGGGGAGGCAATCCCCGTCATTCAAGAAGGAACGTTATTAACCAATAATTTAAAAAAAGTTCGCATGACTGTCGATAAATTAGAGATGCAACTCCGTCAACAAGGAATTTCTAATATGAAAGATATTAAGAATGCCACAATTGAGGCGAATGGCAGAATTGGCTATGAATTAATGCCAGATGCAAAACCTTTAACTGTAGGTGAATTTAAAAAATTGATGGGTATGACATTTACAACACCATCATCACTTACGAACCAATCTGGTGATTTATTTTATGAAGTCAATGAAAAAAAGCACCGTACACCAAATGATCCGAAATTAGATTAAAGCAAAGAGGGTGGGACAAAAGAGTAAATGAACAGGAAAAATCCGAACATTAAAGTGTGAAAATGTAACGCTTTGGCAAAATGCTTCGCTTTCCACGGGCACAGCCTCAGCTAACTGTGTGAAGAAAAGCGCTTCACACAGTTAGCTGAGGCTTGTGCTTTTCCCGCAGGAGTCTACGTATTTTGCCTACGCTTCGTTCACATTGTTCGGATTCGGCTTCTGCTAATTTTGTTTTGTCCCGCCCTCATCCTAAGCTACCTCTTTTTTTTGAAAGATAACATAAGCTACTATAAGTAGTATCAAACTACTTCCAACCGTGATAAAAGATGTGCCCCATAATGCGTTTGGTACAGATCCAGTTTGTAACATTTCACGAATATGTGAACTTAAGCTGTTAGGAAACCAAGTTAATACGTGTGAAAAAATATTGTAAATCGAAAACATAAGCAATAATGTTCCTATTGTTGAACCTAACACCACACCAGATGATTTAAACAGACAACTAAAGAATACAGTGATAGTAAGGACTAGAACGAACCATAAGCCATAAAAGCCAATTGTTTGTACCAGCGCACTAAAAGCAATGTTTCCAAACAATAAATTTACATAATACCAACTTGCAAATAACCCAATAATGTAAGACGTTAACACCAATGTCAATTTAGCAGCCCATTTACTAGAAATATATGTTGCGTAATGAACCGGTTTGACCAAAATGAGTTCGGCAACCCCACTCTTGCGTTCGCCAGCAATAAGTCCCATTGTAATGAAAATAATTACTAATACCCCAAACATACTAAACTCACTTAAGCTCATCATGAGCGCATCAGTAGGGTTCACCTCTGGAATTTCGACAGACGCTCCTTCTGGAAGACCGCCGACATTGTCTATAATAATCGGTAAATAGTAAGAGGTGATCGGGTCCATAATAGCAAGAATGATAAATACGATCGGTACCCATATCCAACTAAAATTACGCCAGTATTCTAACATTTCTTTACGGTAGATTGTACGCCATTGCATTACTGCTTCACCACCTTCATAAATAAATCTTCTAGCGAAGTTCTGCTAACTTCAAATTTGGTAAGCGGGTATTGATTGGTCGTAACTATATTTAATAATTCGTCCCTTGCTTGTTCCGTGTCTTCCACAATACATACGAGTTCCTCTCGTTCAATAAAGCAATCCGCTATGCCAGGCAATCCTTTTAAAATATCAACATAATTTTGATTTAATTCATGGAATGAAAGATTAATCTTGGCTGTTTGATGTTTATTACGAAGTTCGTGTAGAGAGCCAGACTCTACAATTTTCCCTTGATGCATAAGCAACAATCCATCGCTAATCTCTTCGGCATCACTTAAAATGTGTGTAGAAAATAGAATCGTCGTTTGTTGTTTAAGCTCTTCCATTAAGGTTAAAACTTCTCTACGACCAATAGGATCTAAAGATGATACAGGTTCATCGAGCATAATCATTGTGGGTTGATGAATCATTGCTTGGGCGATACCTAGTCGTTGTTTCATGCCACCAGAATATTTACCAATACGTTGATTCTTGGCTTCAGGAATTCCAACCCGTTCTAAAAAATAATCAGCACGATCTAACGCATTCGCTTTCGTTAAATTCGCAAGCTGCCCGACGTAAACTAGAAATTCCTTGCCCGTCATCCATGAATGAAACACAGGATACTGAGGCAGATAGCCAATATGCTCACGTCTATCTGCATTAGGTTTCATTCCTTCCAATTCAATCGAGCCATTACTAGGTTTCAACAAACCAGCCAACATACGTAATGTTGTTGTTTTTCCTGCACCATTGGCACCTAGTAATGCAACACAGTTTCCAGGTTCTAATGTGAAAGAAATATCATTTACGACAGGTGAGTTACCAAAAGTTTTGGTTAAATGCTTTACATTAAACATGATCGTTATTGTTGCCTCCTTCCAAAAATAAAAAATAATATCGGGCCGATGATTTGTATTAATAAAATAATAACAAGCCATAACCAACGAGGGCCATTGGTTTCATCTGTTTTGAACCATGCGATAAGTGCAACAATCGCAAGAACTGCTTCTAGAATGATTAATGGCGCTAAAAGCGAAAAGACATTCACCTATATTCACCTCCTGCTTCCTTTTATTTGTTTACGAATTAGTAAGCAAAAAGATTCAAATATTGTAGTCATCAACAAAAATAGTTATAATGAAAACTACATAATAAATACGGGGCATTAGCTCAGCTGGGAGAGCGCTACACTGGCAGTGTAGAGGTCAGCGGTTCGATCCCGCTATGCTCCACTACCAAAAGTATTGATATAACAACATTCTGAGCAACTTGTTCGCAGTGTTGTTATTTTATTTTTATGGAAATGCCGACATTTTGCCGACTAATCGTTGTTTTTAGTTGTTATTTGTTCCTCTTTTTTGTTATCTAACATGATACTGTCCAATTTTTTTGTGGCGATTTCATCAGCTTGTCTTAGAACGTGAGCATATACATTCATCGTTGTTCGTATATCGGAATGGCCAAGTCTTTCTGAAATGATTTTAGCGTGCACACTTTCATTAATTAACAGTGTTGCCGACGTGTGACGTAAAGCGTGCAAATGGATGTATCTTAATCCGTTTCGATCTAAAAATCTTTTCCACCAGTTTTTAATGGTAGATGGATTATAAGGCTTTCCGTTAATATCACAAAGCAAGAACATATGATCATCGTTCCAATAGTTTGGTGATATATCTTTTTCGGCTTGCCTTATTTCCTGCAATTTTTTAATTGGCTCAATTAATGATTCAGATACCACGATTTTCCGAGCGTTGTGATTTTGGTTACCTTTTTTTATTTCATGCACTTGTAAACCTTCTGTTTTTGAATACGTGACAGCTTGTCTAACGTACAGTAGTTGGTTGTCGAAGTCGAAATGTTTAAATTCCAATCCGAGCAATTCTGATCTTCTAAGTCCCATCGTAATAGCAATCTTGATGATAATATTCCAATGGATAGGTGCTTTTTCTAAATGAAACAGTAACTTTCGTACTTCTTCTATTGTATAAACATCAATATCTTTATTTCTGAACTTAGGCTTATCCACACTATCGACAGGAGATTCGCTAATGATTTTCATCTTTTGAGCAAATCGAAATATATGACTTAAAATGCTTTTTTTATAAGAGGAACGACGAAGGAGAAACGCCAAGAAGCTTTGCTAATAGAAAAAACGCAACAGTGGCAATCAATGCTTCTTATTTTGGTTCTGGAGCTACACTTTCCGGTAAAAAAATACATGATGGGGTTATTATATCCGATACCGCAACAAGTTTTTATACATTAGGTATAAAACCAGGTAATACATTTGCAATTTACAATTCTTCTTACAGTGCGCAAGATATATTAAATGATGGCTGTATTAATAGTTTTGCTGGGTTTATACCTTTAGTTGAAAACGGATCATCTGTACGCCAATCCGTTAAGGATTTATACAGTGCTGGGTCGGAAAAACATTCAAGACAGGTTATTGCACAATACAGCAATAAAGATATATTAATTCTAACTGTTGATGGTAGGTGATTGATAGTGCTGGAGCTAATAACGATTTTACTAACAGAAGGTGTGGAAACAGCATTCATGCTTGACGGTGGTGGTAGTAGCCAAACCGTTTTTAGAGGTAGGACAATAAACGAATATAGCGACGACAACGGATTTATCGAAAGACCGGTAGTTGATTTTTTATATTTTGCTAAAGATACAAAATCAAGACTAGACCAAGACGTATTAAATGCTTATAAAGATATCGGAGATTTAGGAAAAATAGTATCAGATTTAAATGCTGGTTTAGTGGGCTTTTTTAATAAAGTTATTTATGTAGATAATTTAAATAATATTGATAAAAATGGTATGTATTGGGCTCTTGAAACATCTCTAAATCATCCAGAATAATTCATTTTGAAGTTCCTAATTTAATAGACTCTAATGTTAGACAAGCCATGCAGCTTTCAATACCGTCTTCAACAACCACTTCCAGAGTATTGAAATTAAGAAGAACTGAATCAGATGGAACGTGGAGTGCGTGAAGAGATTTTTAATAAAGCGACAGTTATGCAACCGTCGCTTTATTATTTTTTTGTTTAACAGTATTTGAACTTAAACCTAAAAAAGCAATACTTATATAAGGTACTCTTAAAAGGATTAAATAACAGATAAAAGGTACTAACACACCTATTATTGTATAAACTACAATTCCGTAGTTAAAGAAATGACTGAAAAAATCATTGGAAACACGATGTAAAAACATAATAGTTATTGTGGAAGTTCCTATTTTGCTCAACGTAGTACTGTATTGATATTTTGATAGTATTTTGCTGACATTAAAGACTACAAAACAAATAATTACTGGTATGAAAAAATCTAAAAATAGATGGTTGTATACATTGGGCTTTAAATCAATCTGATAAAAGTAATTATTCATGTAGTCATATACAATAAAGACTGTTAATAAAAGAAAAGAGGCTATAAAAGTTTTTACATTAAGTATTAAGCCGATGTATTTTTTTATATAAAAACCGAATGCATAGAAAGGCAAAGTGATTAATACAACATCAGCGCTCCATGGTACAGGAGATTCAAATGGTTGATAAAATGCATAAATGTGTGCTAACAAATACGATAGAGTGATAAGTGCGATTTTTGTAATGTTGTTTTTAAAAATTAAATCAATAACAGCAAAAATGATTTGTACTAAGAAAAGACAGGTGATAAACCAAAAAACCGTAACTAAACCTTTCATCATCATTCCACCATAAGCAAGCTTATATAAATCGGTTAAAAATGAAGAAAGTTCAAAACCATTTTTTAACTCTATATAAAAATAAATGGTTATTCCGAATGAAACATAAGGTAGTAATAATCGTATCGCTCTTTTTTTTATGAAATTAAATAGATCACTAAAGTTATCTATCGGTTTAAACAAAAGCCCACTAAGAATAAAGAAAAGAGGCATATGAAACCAATAAGTATAGTGGTGCGCTAGTTCATGACCACCGTGACCCATAACGACAGCGATAATGCCAATGCCTTTGGCTATATCAATCCATTTTAAGTGTTCATTATTCATTTGTTCACATCCTATTTGTAGATAATTATATGATAAAAATAAATAGATCCTATTAAGATAGGATCGTATAAACTAATTTATAAAGTATCATAATTTTAACAATTTCGACAGGGTTAATTAAAATCCCTGTCGTTTTCAATGAAAAATTTGTGTAACTAGGGGGTCGAGTATGTCGAACAAGGAAGAAGGCGAAAACGTGAAAGAATTTATGGAGTTGTTGATGGAATTAAAAATATCTATTACTCAATTAACCGCTAAAGTGGATCAATTAACAGACATGAAAAACGTACTTGAAGAAACGAAGAAGATTGGTAATGAAACAGCATACCGTTCATTTGAAAATGAAAAAGATATAGATCATTTGCTAAAAAAGGTTGCTGAAAAGGCAAGTAAAGAAGATGTTAATCGAATTGTTGAAGAAAAAGATAATTGGAGAAGGACATTTCCATCTTGGGTGGCGGTAGCTATTGCAGCTATCGCTTTAATTTTGCCATTTTTAACGAATTGAAAGGAGGTGAGAACGTACGGAACAAATATTGATTTTTGCAACGGTGCTATTGCTAATTGTTACTGCTTTAGTTGAATTAGTGAAACGTACTGTAAACATTTCAAAGAACATTGTACCTCTGATCAGCTTAGTTGTTGGACTTGCTGTAGGTGCAGCTGCTATCCATTTACAGATCTAGAATTAATCATGTGACTATGGGCAGGTGGATTTGCTGGACTAGCCGGTACTGGATTATTTGAATTAGCCATTAACAAAAGAGAAGGAAAAATAAAGGATGCTGTTTAATGTGGTGTCCTTTTTTCATTTTAATAAGATTTAAAAGGAGAGATTATCAATGGTAAAAGTTAAAAAACAATTAGTTTCTGAACACGTTATTGACGAGCGGTCTTATGGCTATGGTAATCCAGTTAATACTATTACAATCCATCAAACCGGTAACACACATGCAGGAGCAGATGCACAAGCACATGCTAATATCCAAACAAATATGAACAGTAGACAAGCGTCTTGGCATTACACTGTAGATGATGAAGAAGCTATTCAATCTTTCCCAGATAACGTTCAGTGCTGGCATGCGACAGATGGTGGTGGACCAGGTAATACAACATCGCTTGCTATTGAATTATGTATTAATAAAGATGGTGATTATGAGAAAACAGTACAAAACGGTGCTGAACTAGCGAGAGAACTGTTAGACAAGCATCATCTAACTGTTAATGATTTAAGACAGCACCATGACTGGCATACGAAAAATTGCCCTGCACAAATTAGAGCGGGGAAACATGGTATTGGATAGAATGACTTTGTCAAAATGGTGCAAGGTAAATCAGTCAAAGTAGATACAAAAGTGAAAGCTACGTTTAAATCTAAAAAAGGTGATCTAACCGTTGATGGAAAATGGGGTAACGCAACTACTACCGCACTACAAGAATACCTTGATACCGTAGTAGATGGTATTATTAGTGACCAAGTACACAACGATGTAACAGAAGCGTTTTACGGTGATACGATTGACTTTGGAGATGGTGACGACGTAAGCATCTACAACGTAAAATCGGATTCAAAGCAGATGGTTTACTTGGTCCCAACACAGTAGGAGCATTACAAAAATATCTTGGTACACCTTATGACAAGAAGTTAAGCAGACCTTCAACCGTTGTTAAAGAATTTCAACGTAGATTGAATAAAGGTAATCTATAATAAAAAAGCCCTCACTTAGTGGGGGCTACTTAAATATTTTCCGCATAGCTTTACCTGCCGCCTTACCCGCAACACGACGACCAATCCTTTTACCAACTTTACCTTTTCTAACACTATCAACATCGTTCCATATACGAAGTATCTTATATATTGTAGATTTTAGTCTCAACTTCAATCTCCTTTAATATTTTCATCTAATTCTTTCATGTAGGATTCAAGTTTTTCTTTTGTTTCAAAATTATCAAAATCAAATTCTTGATTTCCTAATATATGTTTTTGAAAAGTTTCGCTTTTTTCTCCGTTATTTATCATATACTGTTCTAAAACAAATTTTCTTCTATCTATAATATCCTGCAATTCTTCAATATCTTGTAATGTAGCGTTGTTTTTAATAAATGATCTAGTAGTTCGTCGATAGCTATCAATTGTTGCTTTACTTCTATTCTTCTTTTCCCAATTTCGTGATGCTTTTGCTTGTGAATTACTTTTATTTGTTTTTTCGCTCATTTTCTAATCGCTCCTTTTCTTTTTGGAGTTTTCTTTTAGTATTAAGTAATGCTAATTTCCATATTCCGAGGACTGCAATGACAATTACAATAATCAATATAAGTTTATAGTACATAATTTTTGTGGTATACTTAGAGAAGAGAGAAGGGATTAACCCCCTCGTCTCATTCTTTTAATTTCTAGCTCCAATTTCTTTTTTTCTAACCTTGACTTTTGGCAGGACAACCAAAGTTTGTAGGTGGTTAGTAATAATGTGATTGGGGCTATTATTTTTGCTAAGTATTCCACTTGTTCACCTCCTTGTCTATACTTATATTTTATAACGCATGCGTTATAAAATCAAGCGCTTATGTAAAAAATGTACAATTTGTGAATAATATCTAAAATTACCAAATATAAGTTATGATAAAGTTACTTCATATTTCAAATCTTCACTTCGCAAAAAAAGAATTGGCTTGGAAACCAGGTCTTTTTTTATACATAAACATTGCCGACATCCTGCCGACCAATTATAAATTATTCGATTAAAAATGAAGTTTTTAAATGTGTTGATATTATTGCTTTTATGCTTATTAAATAATTAAAAATTTTACGATATTACGTTAAGTCCCTCACTGGCAGTGTAGAGGTCAGCGGTTCGAGCCCGCTATGCTCCACTCCACTTCAAGAGTCTGATACAGCATTGACATTAGCCAATCCTCCGATTACTTCTTTTTTATTTTTTTGTTATGTTTCTTTATTTTATTATGCTCGGGCTCTGCTAACGGCAATTCATTTAATTAAAGTATGGTAAACTGATAGATGACAATTTTAAAAAAAGTGAATGTAAAATGGAGGACAAAATGAACAAGAAATTTTTCTTCTTTGATATAGATGGTACCTTAACAAACAAAACAACAGGGGAAATCGTACCAAGTGCAAAGCTGGCACTTGATTTATTGCAAGAAAACGGGCATTTCGTAGCTTTAGCTACTGGTCGAGCACACTATAAAGCGAGAAAAGTTATGGAAAGTTTTGAATTAAAGAATATGGTCTGTGCAGGTGGAGCCGGGATTGTCATTAATGATATTTTAATAGAAAACAAGCCTTTAGACTTTGATAGAAGTATTGAATTAATCAATCAAGCAGAAGCACTCGGATATGGTGTTTTAGCTACGAAAGACGATACCATTGATGTGTATTCCAAAAATAATTTGTTTCGTGAACAAGTGGGAGACAGACAAGAACCTACTGTGTATCATATTAAAGAAGATTTATCCTTTGATGAATTTACTGATATTTTTAAAATATACGTTTCGATTCCTGAAAAAGAAGAGCATCTTTTGACTAAAAAGAATAATCTGGGGCATATGCGTTTCGTTCATGATTATTTGATGTTTCAGTATGATGATAAAAAAGCAGGTATTGAGTACATGATGAAGAAAATAAATGCGCCAATAAGTGATGTAGTTGTCTTTGGTGACGATACAAATGATTTAAATATGTTTGATTCACAATGGATGAACGTTGCTATGGGTAATGCTGTAGCGGAATTACAAGGTAAAGCCGATTACATAACAGATACAAACTTAAATGATGGCATATATAATGCTTGTAAGTATTTTAATTGGATATAAAAGTGATAATAAAATTAAGCAACGTTGTGTGATAATCTATAATAATAAAAAGTTTTTTGGGAATCATTTTAAAATAATTCCCAAAAAACTTTGACAGTAAATGCTATATATGGTATGTTTATATTGTCTCTTACAACCGACGGGTTGTATTACTACCTAAAAACATAGAATCTACTAAAATAAGGCCTTAGTGCCGGATTTGTCCCTATTTATAGGGTCCGAAAATCGCTTATTAGTTTAAACTAATAAGCGATTTTTTTGTTTTTTATTGTCAAATTTATGGTAAAATAGAATTAAATTGGTTGTAATATACTTTTATTTTACAGGAGGAATAGACTATGAACGAGCCATTTGTTTTAGGATTAGATATAGGGATTGGTTCGGTGGGTTGGGGAATGATTGATAAAGACCAAAATATCATTGATGCTGGCGTTCGATTGTTCCCTGAAGCAGACAAGAGTTTTAATGAGAGTCGACGTAGTTTTCGTGGGGCAAGAAGGTTATTAAGAAGAAGGAAGCATCGTATTGAAAGAGTGTATCAATTATTGGATAGACACGAAATATGGGATAAAGGAACGAAAGTAGATCATCATAGTGATAATGTAACTCCGTATCACATTCGTATGAAAGGTTTAACAGAACCTTTAACAAACAAAGAATTGACCATAGCCCTAACCCATTTAGCTAAACGAAGAGGAATACATAATATAAATGTAATTGATGAAGAAGATCAAGGAAATGAATTGTCTACCTATGAGCAAATTAGACAAAATCAAACCTTACTGGAAACGAAATATGTCTGTGAGGTGCAAGTTGAAAGATTAGAAACTGAAGGAGAAATCAGAGGGCATAGAAATAGATTTAAAACTTCTGATTATGTAAAAGAAGCAAGACAAATACTAGAAACACAACAACAATCTAACGAAAAAGTAACGGATGAGCTGATTGAAAGTTATATTGATTTGTTAGAAAAAAGACGTGAATATTTCGATGGGCCAGGGTATGGCAGTGAATATGGTTGGGAGCAAGATATAAAGAAATGGTATGAAAAGATGATGGGAAAATGTAGTTATTTTCCTGACGAATTAAGAGTTGTTAAAGAATCTCATTCTGCACAATTATTTAATCTATTAAACGATTTAAATAATCTTACTCTGAATCGAGAAGAAAACACGAAATTAACGCAAGAAGAGAAAGAATTAATCATTCATAATCTTTTTAAACAAAATAAAACTGTTTCGTTAAAAAAAATAGCTAAGATATTAGGAGTTAGTGAAGACGATATTAAAAGTTTTCGAGTTGATACAAAAGGTAAACCTCTATTTACATCTTTATCAACTTATTTTGAAGTGAAAAAAATCACCAATAAACCAGCGATACTTGAAGATCGAGAAGTCTTAGACCAGATTGCAGAGCTAATTACGGTTTATCAATCTAAACAAGATATACAACAAGCACTTGAACAAAATAACTTACCTTTAAACGATGAAGAACTGGATCAATTAAGCGAATTGAATTTTAATGGTACACATTCATTAAGTTTGCGTATGATCAATGAACTTTTACCAGATCTCTGGAGTTCTGCAAAAAATCAAATGCAGTTAATCACGGAAAAAGGGTACAAACCAAAAGACGTTGATTATGAACAAAAGAAATATATCCCTTATTATCAAATTGATGATTATATCCTTTCCCCCGTAGTCAAACGTTCATTTAAGCAAACCGTGCGCATCATTAATGAAGTCATCAAAAAATATGGGACCCCAACTGAAATTGTTGTCGAATTAGCAAGAGAAAAAAATAGTGATGACAAAAAGAAATTTTTAAAAGAATTAAATAAGAAAAATGCCTCTATTAATAAGCAAGTAAAAGAAAAATTAGATACGTTGGATGTGAATCCATCAAAAGGCTTATTTAATATGCTTCGATTGTGGCATTTGCAAGATGGGAATTGTATGTATTCTCTTAAAGAAATCCCAATTAATGATTTGATGGAAAATCCGCAAAACTTTGAGATTGATCACATTATCCCAAGATCTGTATCGTTTGATGATTCTCAGAATAACAAAGTGTTAGTACGAAAAGAGGAAAATCAGAAGAAGGGGAATCTTACACCGTTTCAATATTTTCAGTCCAATAAAGCAACAGTAAGTTATGAAAAATTCAAAGCACATGTTTTACAATTAGCTAAGACATCACAAAAGATGTCTCGCAAAAAGAAAGAATATTTACTAGAAGAAAGAGACATAAATAAATTTAATGTACAAAAAGATTTTATTAATCGAAATTTAGTAGATACTAGATATGCAACAAGAGAAATTTTAAATACATTACAACAATTTTTCTATGCCAATAATCAAGCTGTGAAAGTTAAATCTGTTAATGGCGGATTCACGAACTACCTACGAAAACTGTGGGATTTTAACAAAGATCGTGGAGCAGATTATAAACACCATGCGGAAGATGCTTTAATTGTTGCGATGGCGAACTATATATTCGAATATAAGGATGCATTCAAAGCAGATCATTTGATTTATGCGAATGACAACATGATTGATACAGAAACAGGTGAGATACTGACTGAAAAACAATTTAATGCAGCATTTACCGAAAAAATCCACAAAATTAAAGCCGTAAAAAATTATAAGGGTTATAAGTATTCTCATAAGGTAGATATGAAGCCGAATCGACAGTTGATGAACGATACGCTTTTCTCTACAAGAGAAAAGGATAACAAAGAATATGTGGTCAATAAAATAAAAGATATCTACAATCCTGATAATGAAAAGCTAAAGAAAATCATGACAAAATCTCCCGAAGATCTATTAATGTATCAACATGATAGAAAGACTTTTGAAAATCTAAAGTCTATCTTTGAACAGTATAGTGAGGCGAAAAACCCCTTATATCAATATTATAAAGAGACTGAGCAACATTTCACAAAGTATAGTAAAAAAGGAAATGGTCCAGTTGTTAAATCGATAAAATATTTAGGTAATGCAGTTAATGAGCACCATGATTTATCTAATAAATACAATCCGAAAAATAAAAAGGTAATCACACTTTCTATAAAGCCTTTTAGAATGGACGTTTATTATGAAGATGGTTTATATAAATTTATCACAGTTCGCTACAATGATCTTAAAGAAATGAAGAATAGTTATGAAATTGATAATAAAAGATACGAGGACAAATTAAAAACTAGGAAGATTAAATCAAAAGATAATTTCTTGTTTAGTCTTTATAAAAATGATTTGATGAATTTTAATGACGAAGAATTAAGGTTAATAGGAGTAAATGCTGAGAAGCGTAATACGATAGAAGTTAATACGGTTACTTACGATTATAAAGATTATTGTGATAGGAATAATATAAAAACAAATAGACTTAAAAAAACAATATCAAAAAACACAAAAAACTTTTCTAAATTAGCAACCGATGTATTAGGAAATAAATATTTAGTGGAAAATGAAAAGCTAAAGCTCAAATTTGAAAAGTAGAAAGGGGGATGGAACCTTTGGGATGGAGAATTATTCATATTTCAAATGTTGACCAGCTATCATTACAATTAGACAACTTGAAAGTGAAAAAAGCAGATGATGAAGTTAGAGTGCCATTAAGAGATATTTTTGCCATTGTTATTGAAGATCTAACGTGTAAACTTACTAGTCGTTTAATGATTGAGTTATCAAAAAATAATATCCTTGTATTGTTGTGTAATCAAAAATATTTACCCGAATGCATTGTTCAACCAGTCTCTGGCCATGCACTACAATATCGTCAAATGGTAAAACAATTGAATTGGGGAACTGATTTGAAAGCTGATTTGTGGAAAAAGATTATTCAAAAAAAGATATTAAATCAAGCAGAAGTGATGAAAAGAAATGATATAGAGAAAAACCGTGTTTTTAAGCTGAAAGAACTGGCTACGAATGTTGAAACTGAAGATAAGAGTAATATGGAAGGACAAGCTGCAAGGATTTATTTCAATAGTTTTTTTGATGAGAATTATACAAGAAGTAATCCAAATTATATCGAAAATGCAGCTCTTGATTACGGTTATGCTATCGTTCATTCAGCTATTGCTCGAACTGTAGTTGCTAAAGGGTTGATTTCAGGGCTTGGGATTTTTCATAAAGGTGAAAGGAATCCGCATAATTTAGCTTCAGACATCATAGAACCTTTTAGACCGATAATCGATTATTTTGTAGTGAAACAACCACCTGAAGGTTATTTATCTAAAGATTATCGGATCCAACTCATTAATTTGTTACATGCCAAAGTAGTAATTAATTCGAAGTTACAAACATTAATTAGATCAATAGAAATTTGTATCGACTCCTTTTTAGAATATTTTGAGACCGGTAAATCTGAGAAGATCCAATTACCAAGTTTAGACAAAATCGTATTGTATGAGTCTTAGATTTGTGAGAGTAATGATCATGTTCGATTTACCGGTAGAAACAAAAACGCAGCGGAGAACGTACTCAAAATTTCGAAAAGAGCTAATTAGGCATGGCTTTTTAATGATGCAATATTCGATTTATGTTAAATCTTGTTTGAACAAAGAAGCAGCAGAGGGAACAGTTAATTTGGTAAAGCGCTTTTTACCACGTGATGGACATGTGCGCTCTATCATTATAACGGAGAAACAATTTGAGAAAATGAACATACTAGTTGGCGAAGAAGATAGAAACATAAGTATTCTGGGAGATAATAGAACAATTGAATTCTAGGTGGTGTAAGCATGGATTTTCAATTATTGGTTAAGAAAGATTATGAGGAATATGAGATAAATATTAGTCAGTATAGTTCCTTATTCGTAAATCACACTACGGATGAAAGGTCACTTATTCAGCCAATCATTGAGTATTTCCAACCAAGAAGCAAAATGAAAAATGAATTAAAAGTGATAGACCTTGAGAATGACGAAGAATTATCCACTGCTCGATTTCAAGCTATTACGTTTTCAAATGATTTGCTGTTAGAAGAAACAAAACTAGGTTCTAAGTCTTTATTGAAAGGACAAGTTAAACAAAGTTTTTTAAACAATGTAGAAGCTGACGGTTATATCAATAATATTAATATCTTATTAGAAGATCTAGTGGATAATTCCATTGCAGAACTTCCAGTAAAACCAAAGCTTTTGACGTATGATTCGATCATTAAATTGCTGGAGATAGATATGGGACAAAATATGGTAGGAGAAACCAATCAATTTATATACCAAAACAAATTATTATTGCCGATATTAGGTCGACATTTGCGTAATAATTTAAAGCAACCAGGTATTATATATTTTTTCTATCCGGAAACCTATTTAAGTCCAAAAGAACAAATTGAAATGTATGAATTATTACAAATTTTTAGTGAAACTATCCCAGTATTTGTTATTACCAAATCAAAACAATTCTTAACGAAACAAATGTCTGGAATGAATTATTTTATTAAAAATAAGCAAATGTTTAATCCTAAATTTATTGAAGATCTAGAGTGGAATTGTCCTGTGAACTTTGAGTATGAAGATCTTAAACAAAGTGTGATGAATATTCTCTTTAAATATGCTGATGTATTGGAATTAGAACCTGAACTTTCAAATTTCACTGATGCAGATGTTATATTATTTCAATCGATTGATTTGTATGTGTTTACGTCATTAATGTATAAAATGAAGTTTAAATTTTCAATAAATCTTGATAAAGATAAAATGTACACACCAGTTTACAATTTTATATTAGAACTTTATGAAAAAATTTGATATATTTTCATTAGAGGTTTTAGTACTCTGTGTTTTTAGGTAGTAATGAGACATCAAAAAAGAAGATATTACCGCCGAACAAGTTTTAGTACTCTGTGTTTTTAGGTAGTAATGAGACTAAATTTCGTAGTTTGCTTTAACAACCATAGTTTTAGTACTCTGTGTTTTTAGGTAGTAATGAGACCTCATACCTAAGCATCAACATTCAAACGAGTTTTAGTACTCTGTGTTTTTAGGTAGTAATGAGACTAAATCACGTCAGATGTCATTTGTTATGGGTTTTAGTACTCTGTGTAATGAGTCTTAACTTTCCCACACCGCAATAAGAGTTGACAAACCACCTTATTAAAAATAAAAATGGGTAAGGTCAGTGGCGCCCTTACCCATTATCTGTTTGCTGGATAACAATGAATTGATAATGATGGATGAATAATCGTCGATGTTATCTGAATGGCTAATTTCTAACCAATCGCTAGAAGAAGGATTATCTGTTTGTTGATCAAATTTACGTTTCCAATAATACATTTGATGAATATTAATATTTTCTTTACGGCACCAAGCAGCCATACTAAGGTCGCTTTCACTCCATTGATCCATTCTTCTCTCCCATTCTAAACTGTTTATCTGACATAAAAAGCCTCCTTTGAGAATTAATCTATGAAGATTAGCTCATCTGGAGGCTAAGTTGCATACGTGTGTAGCATTTGACGCTTACGATTTTAAAGTTTAAATTTAGAAATGCTCTCTTGCATCGTTTCAGCTAGCTCTGCTAATTCATGTGTAGAATTAGCTAGTTCTTGCATGGATGCTGTTTGTTCTTCTACTGATGCAGATGCTTCTTCTGCCCCCGCCGCATTTTGTTCTGCAATCGCAGAAAGGCTATCAATTAAACTAATAAGTTCATTCTTTTTAACTAACATTCCTTGTCCGGATTCTGCTATGCTACTCATTGCTTTTTTCATGATTTCGATAGCATCCGCAATACCAACAAATTTTGTATTAGTTAATTCAAGACTTTCTTCTTGTGAGTTTGTATTATCAACGACATGATTCATCGTCGTCACTGCATTTTCTGTTTTTGCTCTTAATTCTTGTATGATCTGAACGATATCTTCGGTAAACTCGTTTGATTGCTCGGCGAGCTTACGTACTTCATCAGCAACAACCGCAAAGCCTTTTCCTGCCTCACCAGCTCTAGCTGCTTCAATCGCTGCATTTAAAGCAAGAAGATTTGTTTGTTCAGAAATGCTTTTAATCATTTGACTAGCAGAAGAGATCTTTTCTGCACTTTGGTTTGTTGTTGTGATTATCTCTTTTATTTCTTCAATTGATTTCGCATTTACATTTGTTTTTTCAATTAGTTCTTTCAAGCTAGCTAATCCCTCATCTTTCAGAGCACTAACATTATCTGTTGATTCTACTAAACTTGAAACATATTGTTGATCTTTTTCAATTAAACCAGCTAAATCTTGAATTTGAGCAGCTCCTGCTTCTGTATCACTTGCTTGACTTGAAGCACCGGTTGCAATTTCATCAATTGTGGTTGCGACTTCATCTGCAGCTTTTACAGTTTGTTGACTTGTAGCCATTAATTGCTGAGATGAGGCAGACACTTGATCTGAAATGTTACCAGTTGATTTGATTAGCTGTCCAAAGTTTTCACGCATGCGTTCTAGTGCATATGCAATTTTTCCGATTTCATCTTTTCTTTTTAGATACTTTTTAAAACGATCATCTTTTGTTTCCGTTAAATCATAATTAGCGAGTTTATCAATTTCATTAGAAACGCCTATCAATGGTTTACTGAACGAATTACTTAAGAAATAGGTTGCTACTGTGCCAATGATTAAGAAAAATACAATGACAATGAGAAGGGTGTTTCTCAAATTATTTAAACCAGACATTACTTCCTTTTCATCCATTTCGACGGTTAATACCCAGTTAGTACCATTAATAGGTGCATAACCAATTAAAGTGTCCACTCCGCCAAAGGAATGAGACCCAATGCCATTTTCTCCTTGACTAATATGTTCTTTAAATAATGTTGCTAATTCTGCTAATGCTGGGTCTACCTTTTGTTCTTCCCCAGTTTCTTCAGATAATTGTGCCATATATTCTGGATCTGCTAAATCCAGTAAATTAAGTTCATTTGCTACAAAGGTTGGATCCGAGTGATATTGATAAGTACCCGCATTATTAAAAATAAATGTTCTTGTGGATTGACCGCTATCTTCAGTAATAGATTCTGCAATGTCAGTAAGTTTATTTGCTGGTCGAGTTCCTGTAAGGACTCCAACGATTTTGTCCTTTTGTTTGAGTGGCGTATAATAGATTAAATACGGTTCTTGTTCAATAATGGTTACGTCTGACACAACTGTATCGCCAGATAATGCTTGATCATATTGGGGTGAACCTTCCATACTGAAATGTGCATTATCGCTATTGAATGTTTGAACCTCTGCGTTTGTGTCACCGACTGAAAAGGAATCAAATCCTGTTCTAGCCGCTTCACTTTCAAAAAAAGCAATTTTCTCTTCTAAGGAAACGTCCTCATCTAAAACAATTGGATTGGCAGCTAAAGATTCCAGATAAAACTTTTGTTGTGCAAGGTATGATTCAACTAGTTTTGCTCCTTGTGCCGTAGTATTTGCTAACGCCTCGTTTGCATCATTACGAACGGTTGCAGAACTGTTGATAAAAGATAAAATACCTAAGCCTAAAACGGTAACTAAAATAAGTGTGCTAAAAAATAATAACATTCTTGTTTTGATTGATTTCATAATTTGTACCTCTTCTCTTTGTTGACTGGTAATATTACTTATATCGACATATTTTTACAAGAATAAATATTATTTAACATATTATTTCAATTTAAGAAATTATTTTTTCTTTTGTACGAAGAAATAGTTCTTGAAAATGACGCACAGTAAGATGAAATTGGGTAGGCGACTTGGTATCTGTCTTCTATCTTTTCAAATCAGTTGTATTTATTTCGCTAAATTATGCCATAGTTCGTAAAAATAATAGACTTCTTCCATAATAGCTTTATCATCCCGAGCAGCTATGCCACCTTTTATTCGAGACAATGTACCATTTAGGTCAATAATATATTCTTTTTCTACACTAAACTGAATTCTGCGAACAATTTTTTTCCATGCAGCTTCTGCGTAATTAATATTTTTATTTGCTTTTTTCCAAGCTTTTTCTTTTACATTCGTTTCTATCTGATAAATCGATTCATACAACTGATCCTCTTTGCTTAGAGGTTGTTTTAGTAGTGAACCACTGTTCATAACAAAAATAAATAATGCTAACGTGCATAAGGGGATAAAATATAAAAAGAATTTTTTCACTGTATTCACCTCAAGTTTATTAATAAGGTCCGTGATAATCACCCATATCCGATTTTTCATTCACATTATCTTCGTATTTATCTATATATAGCTGATCGTTAGGTAAAATTAGAGCATAGAAGACTTGATGAACCTCTGTTATGCCTTGTGCTTGTAATTGCTGTAATAACCAATTTCGATCTTTTTTTCGCTGCTGTAAGTTTTGTTCAATTATGATGCCATCTTGAATGACTTCAGTTGATAAAGCACTCGGAGTGGTGTGAATGTTTAAATCTTTTGGCGTTACAGGAAGATATTCTGATTTTTGTAATACAGATAAATTACCGTTTATTTCTAACACGGCTAATTTGACCTGTGAAATATCAAAAATACCTCGGTCTCTAAGTAAGAGCATGATCTCACCAACTTTTATACGCATTTTCATCAAATTTTTTTCTAAGATTTTTCCATCCTCTATTACTACAGTGGGTTCTCCATCTAATACTTTACCTAAGTATCGATTTTTCACAGTGATAAATTGTAAAAGAAAGGTCAGCAGTCCATAACCTGATAAGCCTACCCAGTGTGCCCAAGCTTTTGATGAGAGATCTGTTGCTAGTGTGGCAGCAATGGAACCTATGGTAATGCCGTTAATGTAATCGAAAAAAGACAATTGGCCAACTTCTTGTTTTCCGAGTAAACGAGTGTATATTAATAAACTGAAGAAAGATATAATAACTCTCACCAATACGACAAGTGCCTCATCGAACATGATTTACCTCCTCAACAAATACGTTTATTGTAGTATGGTCAAAAGTAGGAATTACTATTTCTATTGCTACTTTTCTAACCGTAAACTTTTATGAACGTAATTGTTTATTGGGCATACTCTAATAGAGATGAAAAAGCAAAGAGGAGTGTGAATATGGTTAGAGAAGAAGTGCAACAACTTATTAATAGCTTAATCCAAATTGAACATATTTCGACGACATTATATTTAGCAATGTCTGCTTATTTGGATCGTATGAATTATATAGGTATGGCAAAATGGCTTAGACTTCAATCAGAGGAAGAACGTACACATATGCTAACGTTAATCGATTATTTAGCAGGAAAAGATGGCGTGGTGAAATGGAGCGATGTGCCAGCGCAGTCTAGTAATTATGGAACACCGCTTGAAACATTTCAAAAAGTGCTGGAGCATGAGGAATATGTGACCAACGCTTATAGGCAAGCTTATGATTATATTAAACAAGTTGACCCGCAAACAACCGTTATTATTCAGGATTTTCTAAGAGAACAAATTGATGAAGAAGCACAATCATTAACCATAGTCGATCGTTTGAAGTTGGCCGGAGATAATTCATCAGCATTATTACTTATTGATCAGGAACTTGGCCAACGTCAAAATGGTGGAACACCTGTTGGTTAAATGGATTTGAATCAAATAGTGTGTAATAACAAAAGGTAAGATAGAGAATGAATTTTTGAAAAAAGGATATCTATACTTGAATAAGAGATGTTTTGCTGTGAAGATGTAACGGTAGAGGAATAAAAAGATTCGCCCCCAGTTTATGAAAATATTTTCATATAAAAATAGGTGGTTTTCTGAGTTTAAATATCTTTAGAAGAATCATAGACTCAAAAAACTACCTATAAAAGTGATTATGATTAACAATTAAGATGAACGATTTGATGATGATTACCTATTTTTTTAGATATCATCTTCAAGTGATAAATACCTAGATACAATTGCTTGTGCAAGGCTAGTAGAAGAATCGACTAATGGGAAAGGTGCTTCTTCATGATCAATTATGACGTTCAGATCTGTGCAAGCAATAATAGCGGTATCGACTTTTTCCGCTAAGTTAGTAGATACTTCTAACCATAATTGTTGTGCTGTGTTTATCTCTCCCGTTTTAATATGCTTTATGATCTGATCTACCTTGTGTTGCTCTCTACTTAGATCAACAGATTCAAAACCAGCAATGGTTAATTTATTTTGAAAAATATTGGATTCTATAGTCTGTTGCGTCGCCAGAACAGCAACTTTTTTAGTTGCTGTCGGCAATTTATTTATTGTCTCGTCAACCATATTCAAGGTAGGGATAGAAAGAGAAGCATTAATTTTTTTAAAGTAAATATGTGCCGTGTTACAAGGAATGGCAATGAAATCTACCCCAGTTTTCTCTAATCGTCTTGCTCCTTCGATAATTGCTCCTTCCATAGCGGTATGGTCGAGCGGTTTATTGATAAAAAAAGGGGTAGGACATGAATAGATCATCATGTGTGGAAAATCAATATCATTTACTGCTCCGTAGATTTGTTGGCATTCCTCAACCACTTTATCCACGAATGGTCCGGTTGATTTAGGGCCCATCCCAGCTAGAATTCCGATCATTATTTTTCCTCCTATTTTAGCATTTAAAAACTATCTTGATATTTATTATTGTAATTCAAAACAAAAATTTATACTATAAAAGGAAATAGCCAATGATTTATAGCTGGAAAAAGTAAATGGAGGGAGAAGGTTAGCACTGATACAGGAAGAAGCACTTAAACCGATAGTAGCTAGTTTAAAAAAAGATCCAGTTGTTAAAGCAATTTTCTTAAAAGGTTCGATGGGAAGAGGGGAACATGATCAACATTCGGATATTGACCTTTATTGTTTCGTTAATGAAGAAAATAAGCAACAATTTTTAAAAAACAGAAAGAAACATCTAACCGCTTATCGTCCGTTGTTGATGTATGATGAGATCTATATCATTGCACCGCAAATCGTAGCCGTCTACGATAATTTATTACATATTGATTTATTTACCGTTACGGAAGAAAGCTTATTGACTAAAGACTTTTTCACGGTCTTATATGATCCAGAAAATCACTTAGAAGCGTTTCAATCCAGACAAACACTTGGATTATCTATACAAGAATTTGATGATGCCGTAATGGATGCGGTGTGGTTTTTATTTCAATATAAAAAATCTACCGCAAGGGGCAACGACCTTTGGGCTGTTCATATGCTCGAACAAGCATTTACACATTTTGCTAAAGTGCTTTTGCGTCATTATGTTCCAGCAAGAGCACAGTTAGGATTAAAAACAATGGAACGATCCTTACCAGCTGTACCATTAAACAAATTCAACCGTATGTATGAAGCCAATACACCAAATCAGCATCCTCAAGCGGCAAAGTATTATTGTCAATTTTTAAGCGAAGAGAAAGAATGGATACTCGCTAATATGCAGCACCCTATTAAGATACAACCTTTATTTCTACAGTTAATTCAATCATGGTGAAGCATAATATGAAAGTAGGGTAGCCAACCATCAATGTTGGATACCCTAAATAAAATTATTTTTGACTTTCAATAAGTTGTCTTTTCAATAACTCAATGATATGTTTGTTTTGCGCCACTTGATGTTCGCTATTTTCTTTAATTCTATAAACCCATACGAGCAAAAAGATAAGCACAACTATCGGTGCAACAAGTATTACTAATGCTATTAGTACATTTACGATAGTAAAGGTCCCTAATCAAAATCCCCCAATCGCTATAATTCTACCAACATTATATGCGAAACGGAAAAATAATCTAAATTATTTATGGTTGTCTTGATACATTGCATGAGCGGTTTGATTAAACTTTTGCAGTAATCGACTAAAGTCAGCTTGATCTTGTTCCGACCAATCTTTCAACATTTCCGAAAATATTGCTTTTCTTCTTTGTTTATAAACAGCTAATTGTTTGACACCGTCCTCACTAATTTTGTAATAGTACGAGCGCTTATCAGCTGGGTTAGGGATTCGAATAATTAGGTTGTCCTTCTCTAATAATGCTGCTTGACGACTAACAGTTGATATATCTAATTGGAGGAGTGTAGCTAATCTTTTCACCCCTGTTTCCCCGTGATTGTCTAGCGTGCGCAACAGTAAATAAGCGGATCGATGAAATGCTTTCTTTTTATCTGCTGCCATGGCAGTTATTCGCCGTGCTAGTAACGCCATTTCTACTTCAAGTTGATCGATTGCATCTGTATTATTCAATATACATCTCACCTTATACTAACTTTTTACAAATAATCTATTCCATATTCCTTTTTACACTAAATCAATCGAATTGACAAGTGATTAGTTGTCATATACAATTATATAGTTGCTTAATACAACTATTTTATATTGGAGACAGGGGTGTTTTTGTTGAAAGCTAGTCAAATTATGAAACGTTCTGTCATTAGATTAAAAGAAACAGCCACTATAAGGGAGGTTGTGGAACAATTTATTGAACATGGCATTAGTGGCCTACCGATTGTAAATGATCGTAATGAAGTGGTTGCTTACATCAGTGATGGTGACATCATGCGTTATATTGGAAAGCATAAGAATTATGTTATTGATATGTATTCCTTCATCAATGTCATTATGGGTGATGATGATAGTTTTGAAGAACGGATGAAAAGAATTTTGAAACTGAATGTTCTAGATATAGCGAAGAAGAATGTCATTACGGTCAGTTTTGATGATAGAGTTGAAGATGTGGCATATATCTTAGGTCAAAAACGAATAAAGAAATTACCAGTATTACGAGAAGGTGTTTTAGTTGGCATTATTAGTCGAGGGGATGTCATTCGTGATGCTTTTAAAATTGTTTTATAAGCAAACTTTGATAAAAAGGAAAGAGGGGTAAGAATTGAGCACCGATAGCGTTCATACAAACGAAGAAAAATCATTTAACAAAATGCCGCTATTAATTGTATTAATCTCAGGCGCATTTGTCGCCATATTAAATCAAACGTTACTAGCAACGGCATTACCGAAAATTATGGCTGATTTGCAATTAGAAGCAAATACAGCGCAATGGCTTCAGTCCATTTTTATGCTTGTTAATGGGATTATGATCCCAGTTACAGCATTTTTAATTGAGAAATTTACGACAAGGAAGCTATTCTTAACCGCAATGTCATTATTTGCATTAGGTACACTTGTTTGTTCTTTAGCTCCGAGTTTCAGTTTTCTGATGGTCGGACGGGTATTACAAGCATCTGGAGCGGGGATTATTATTCCATTAATGCAAACCATTCTCTTTATGATTTTCCCTGTTGAAAAACGAGGGACAGCAATGGGAATGTTCGGGTTAGTTATCGCATTTGCTCCTGCCATTGGCCCTACATTATCAGGTTGGTTAGTAGACCAGTACCCTTGGAGAAGTTTGTTCTATGTAATTTTACCAATTGTTATTTTGGATATTATTTTTGCCTACTTCTTGTTACGCAATGTGACCGAAAGAAAAGATACAAAACTAGATATGTTATCCATATTACTATCTTCCATCGGTTTTGGTGGACTACTATATGGATTTAGTACAGCAGGTAATACTGGCTGGGCAAGCTTACAAGTTGCGATCTCATTAGTAATCGGCGCGGTTGGTTTAGCATTATTTATACACCGTCAATCTAATTTAGAAACACCAATTCTAAACTTCAGTGTGTTTAGAAATGCGATATTTACGGTTTCTACTGCTTTGGGGATGATTGTATTTATTTCTATGATTGGTGGTGCGGTAATTTTACCATTGTTAATGCAAAATATGCTTGGCTATTCTGCTTTACAGTCTGGTCTAATGCTAATGCCAGGTGGTTTAGTTATGGGGGCAATGAACCCAATTACTGGACGATTATTTGACAAGTTCGGTGCAAGATGGCTGGCAATCATTGGGTTAACTATCTTGGTATTATCAACATTTGCATTTACCAATTTAACAGCAGATACATCCATTATTTATTTGACGATCATGCATGCGTTCCGTATGTTCGGTATTGCAATGGTAATGATGCCAGTGACCACAGCTGGTCTAAATCAATTGCCAATAAGTCTCATTCCACATGGTACTGCTATGAATAACACCATGCGCCAAGTTGCAGGTGCAATGGGTACTGCCTTATTAGTCTCTGTAATGACGAATAGCGCACATCCAGCAGAAGGTTTAAATGGAGCGATTCACGGGGTCAATGTATCCTTTATTGTAGCAGGGTGTATTGCGATTGCAGGCTTGATTTTATCTTTCTTTGTGAAAAGTAAAAAACAGATTGATCAAGGACAAAAAAAAACAACTAATCAATCGACAAATCAAACGGCAACAGAATAATAAAAAAATGATTTAATTTGATATGCTCTCCTTTGTGTAGACAGGTGAAAAATCTGACTATATAAAGGAGAGTTTTTGATTAGTTCCTTCATAGATATCCCAAAGCAACCAAGAATATAGTTAACACATATGGTAAACTAACAGCAAGAAATAATTAATTATATTAGGAGGACTTGTCATGATTAAAGAGCTACATCACGTACAGATTACCATCCCAAAAGGAACGGAAGCAGAAGGAAGAAGCTTCTACTGTGATTTATTAGGATTAAAAGAAATAGAAAAGCCAGATATACTTAAGGGACGAGGTGGTTTCTGGGTCCAGGTAGGGGACGTCGATCTACATATAGGAACAGAAGATGGCATTGACCGTTTGTCAACCAAATCACACGTGGCTTATCAAGTATCTGAGATTTCTTACTGGCGAAATAGGTTACAAGAGCATGGTATTGAAGTGATAGAATCAATCCCCTTGCCTAATTATGACCGATTTGAATTTCGAGATCCTTTTGGGAATCGAGTAGAAATGATCCAAGCATTATAAATAGAATCTTTAAAGCATGACATTATAAAATAGAGGTGGGTTTGATTGTATAAACATATAATCTGGGATTTTGATGGGACACTTTTTGATACATATCCAATGATGGCTAGGGTTTTTAAAGACTTGCTTCAAGAAAATGGTATAGATGAACCTTTAGAGGAGATAATTACCCAAATGAAGGTGTCTGCTTCTGCTGCTATGAAACACTACGAACGAAAGTATCAAATAACAGAAGCATTTATTGCTAACTATAAGGAAAAACAAAAGCTAGCAGTAGTTGAACAAGCTGAGCCATTTGCTGGAATAAAAGAAATTTGTAGCTATATTCACACAACCAATCGAAAAAATTACTTACTCACGCACCGCGGCGAATCTTCTATTACGGTCTTAAAAAAACATGGTTTATTTGACTGTTTTTCGGCATTTATTACATCCGAACAAGGGTTTGAGCGAAAACCGAGTCCTGCAGCCATTCATTACTTGATGGGTAAATATGATATGAACCCTTCAGAATCTATTATGATAGGGGATAGAGATTTAGATTTATTATCAGGAAAAAATGCAGGAATAAGTGCCTGTTATTTTAGTGAAGCACATGGTGCAAGTGAACACGCAGATTATAACATGTTTGATTTTCAGCAGTTGTATGAAATCATTTCTTGATTTTGAAAGTGACTGTTCTATAAATAAAAAGATCTTCGTATGGCTGGTTATTAAGCGTATTGGATAGGAGTGTTAGTATGACCGAAAGTTGTGTTTTTTGTTATCCAGATTTGGAAACTGAACAAGTTGTTTTATTAAGCAATGAATATTGTCTGTTTTTACAGTTGAAACGTTCTCAACTGAAAGGGAATCAATTAGAAGGAGCGGGTGTCATTGTACCTCGAGCACATAGAGAAACTGCTTTTGATTTAACAACTGAGGAGTGGGTAGCTACGCAACAATTGTTGCAAGAAGTAAAAAGTTACTTAGATGAAACCCATCGACCTAAAGGATATAACCTTGGTTGGAATTTTGGCCAGGTAGCTGGTCAGCATATTGGACATGCTCATTTCCACGTTATTCCTAGGTATGAAGACGAACCACTTGTTGGTAAAGGAATAAGATATATGTTTAAACATGAAGCTAATAAAAGAAGATAAGGGAGATGTGTTGGGTGATAGCTTGTCCCTAGCACATCTCATGTGTTTTATATGATTGATCAACGGTCTCTTTTTACGCCAAATATCTACCGCGCAATGTCCAAATTTTATAGAACATAATAATTGATTGAAGAATCGTTAAATAAGTTAGTGTAATCCATCCAGCCATTAAGTAGGGCTGAAGTGTAGCTTGTACATTGGTACTAGTAAGACCATCACGATATATGATGCTAAGATAAATGGTACTGCTAATACACAAGGCGATAAGAATAAGTGCGATGCCGAGTTTGCTTTTCGTTTTACCTGCTTCTGCATTATATTGATTGGCCCAACCGTCTTTCTTATGAGCGGAAAATTTATCAAGCCAAACTTGACAAAAGGTTATTAAATTTGCCCATAAATAAAGTTCGGGACTGATGAGAAAAAAGGCAAGGATGATATCAATTGGGCGGTGCATCGGGGTTTTAACTGCTAAGATGACATTGACAATTGAAGCTAAAACAACCGGTGTAATCCATATCCAAGACCAATAAAATTGATCCGTAGCCAAAGCGATAGCCAACAAAACAACGAAAAGAATACGGGTAATAATATCGGCAAACATTTTTAATTGCGAACGCCATAATCGGCCCAAATGTCTAGTTTTTACATCAATATCTCGGTTGGTTAGTAAATCAACTGTACCAGCTTGCCATTTATTACGTTGTTGACGAAACGCATGATAATTGCGCATCGCATCCACAAAGCATCTAGCTTTTGGACTAACGAGTGTTTTCCATCCACTTTTCTGTAATTGCCATGTTAATAACATATCCTCCACATCACTATCATTTTGCCAAGGCGCGTCTAACTTTCGTTCATTGACAACCGCTAGTAGTGCTTCAGGTCGAAACAGCGTGGCTTGTCCACCTAATACATAGGTACTACCTCCATGGTATTGTAAATCGAGCACCCAACTGGCCATATCTTGTTTTTGCTGATGTGTCCACCACCGTGAAATAGGGCCACCATATTCACCATTAGATAATTTTTCTTCGTAGTAAGGATCATCTACTGGTAACTTTCGTCGTTTCTTCGGCATCCGCATGGTGTATTTCGCCATTACCCCACCAATATTTCGAGCAGACATTAATCCCTCCCACAGTTCTCGCAATGCAAATGGTGCTAGTCTACTGTCGGCATCCATCCCAAGAATGGCTTGGACAGAATCACGATATAATTTTTGATAGTCGGTCAACTCTTCGTTATAGATATTAAGCATGTCACCATAAACTAATTTCCAACCGGTATTTAATGCTCCAACTTTTCGCTGCTTATTTCCCTTCGTTGTGATAACTTGTACTGCCAAATTAAATTCCTTCCCAGCTTCTTTTGCTATCGCTTCTGTTTGATCCGTGCAGTTATCTGAAATAACAAAAACATCTAGTTCTACATCTTTAGGTAGAACTTGGTCATGCAGTCCTGCTAAACATTGTCGAATCGATTTTTCTTCATTATGTGCGGGTATAAGCACAATAATTCGCGGGCGCATATAAGAGCGTTTAACCGCATTGCTCCGTTGGTGTGGTATTTGATCAATTAGTTCTAGCAACGTAAATCCCTCCCTAATAGGTTTCTAGTTTATCTTATTAAAAGAGATAGACAATCATTACTAAAAAGTTTAATGACAAATTTTTTCTTTGATAGTTTAAATAACGAAACTATTTCAATTGGGTAATCGTCAAACCAATTAGATTAAAGCTAGGAACGTGATAACGATGGATCAATGCAGGAAAGAGAAACTATTGAATGGCATATTGATAGAACATAAAAATGCTGTTATAAGCAAATTTCTGTAAAAAGTAGGTTGTCTTCTGTGAAGGAAAGTGACTCATGAATAGAGAATAGTGTCAAAACAATCACCTTGGATACTCTAGCGTGATTGTTTTTCCCTATTCGCAACTACGTTATCAACTATATTTTCTAAATCGTACGATAGTAAAGATTGAAATGGCAAGTAATGAAAGTACAAGCTCACTTGCTATAAGCAACCATTTTATTGGTACTGCTAGTCAGAGTAACGTGATACATGGAACGCTTATCCCGAGGAAGGTTTCAACTGCTGAAAATTACTTGTTTCTTGTAAGACGGTACGCATAATCCACTTTTTACGGCAACTAATCGCACGATATATGGCAAATTCGTCTTTGCGTTCGCGTAAGAGTGCGGAGAGACATTCACTTAAGTTAACACTTGTTAAAATTATGGTAATCAGTAAAATGAGCATTTGAATGACCACCGTTAAGTCCAATGTATACTTCCTCTTTCAATCATTTAGTTACTGTAGTATTATGTATTCTTTTGTGATAAATTCCTCTTTCATGTGAAAATTATTACATTATTTACATGTATTGCGGTAATACTAAACTTGTATTATAGTGACGACTTCCGAATTACCCTTTCTATAGGAGATTACCCTCTTTTATTTAGGAAAAGTAAAATTTTTGTACGGTACAGGGTATTTGACATCTATTTATTTATCATTTAATATACCCTTATAGGTATTAAGGAGGTTGTTATGGCTAATTATCAAACAAAACACATTAATAATTTTTCACAAAAAGAGCTAGAAGCGTTAGGTGAAAATCGTCAATTGTTAGATGTACGTGAAGAATCAGAGTACGAGTTAGGGCACATTAACCATGCGCAGAATTTCCCTTTATCAACGATAGAAACGTTATATCCGAAAGAAGATATAACGTACTATGTACATTGTAAATCAGGGAAGCGCAGTCAGCAGGCAAGCGAATTTTTAGCAAGTAAAGGCTTGTCGATTGTTAATCTTGATGGTGGTTATACCGCTTACGCTGAAAAGAACATTTCTTTTTCAGATGAGCAAACAGATATCCGCATGCAAGAAGATCGTAAAGTGATTAATTATAGTGGAATGCAATGTCCTGGACCGATCGTTAATTTAAATATGGAAGTGCAGCAATTAGAGATAGGAAAACAAATTGAAGTAAAGGTTACTGACTTTGGTTTTTATAGTGATGTAAAAAGCTGGGCTGCGCAAACAGGACATGCGATTGTTGATTTAGAGCAAAACTCTGATCATGTCAAAGCGATTGTTCAAAAACAGCCACAAGATAAGAATGGGATGAAAGTTACTGAATCAGCGAACGGTACAACGATAGTATTATTCAGTGGTGAATTGGATAAAGCAATTGCCGCTTTAATCATTGCAAATGGTGCTCGAGCTGCTGGTAGAGAGGTAAGTATTTTCTTTACGTTCTGGGGGCTAAATGCCTTAAAACAAAATAAAAAGGTAAAAGTGAAAAAACGTGGCATGGAGAAGTTATTTGACCTATTCCTGCCAAGTACACCTGTCAACATGCCAATTTCAAAAATGAATATGTTTGGCTTAGGAAATTTGATGATGCGTTTTATTATGAAAAAGAAAAATGTAGATATGTTACCGTCATTATTGGAACAGGCGATAAAACAAGATATTCGTTTAATGGCTTGTACAATGAGTATGGATGTCATGGGAATTAAAAAAGAAGAATTACGAAAAGAAGCAGAGTTTGTTGGCGTTGGAACTTATATCGGTGAAACGCAAAAAGCTGCGCATAATTTATTTATTTAAAACATGTTAACGTAAGGGAGGAATCGGAATGTTTTTTAAACAGTTCTATGACCAACACTTATCACAAAGTTCTTATTTAATCGGATGTCAGCGTACTGGAGAAGCGATTGTTATTGACCCAAAAAGAGATGTTCGACCATATATAGAAGTAGCGGAGGCGGAAGGGTTACGCATTACACATGCTGCCGAGACGCATATTCATGCGGATTATGCTTCTGGAATTCGTGATATTGCCGAGCAACTACATGCGACCATCTATGTATCTGGTGAGGGAGATGAATCGTTAGGATATCGCAATATGCCAGAGCAGACTATATTTGTCTATGATAAAGATGAAATCTATGTCGGTAATGTTAAGTTAGAGGTTCTACACACTCCGGGCCATACCCCAGAAAGTATTAGCTTTCTTCTAACAGATATAGGTGGCGGTTCATCTGTGCCGATGGGGCTATTCTCTGGTGATTTCTTATTTGTCGGAGATGTTGGTCGTCCAGATCTACTTGAAAAAGCTGTCCAAATCAGTGGTTCAACTGAAGTTGGTGCGAAACAAATGTATCAATCGTTAGAGAAGATAACGTCTTTACCAGATTATATTCAAATATGGCCAGGTCATGGCGCAGGAAGCCCCTGTGGTAAATCGCTAGGAGCTGTTCCAATGTCAACGTTAGGCTACGAAAAAGCAAACAACTGGGCTTTTCAAGCGATGGATGAAGCGACATTTGTTGAAGAGCTGACAACCAATCAACCAGCTCCGCCACATCACTTTGCGCAAATGAAAAAAATTAATCAATATGGCAATCAACCATTTAGCCCTTATGTTGTGTATCCATCACAAGATGTATCATTACAAACGTTTGATGTTCGAACACGTAGTGCGTATCATGGTGGGCATCAAAAAGGTGCTATCAATATTCCATTTGACAAGAATTTCATTAATCAAGTTGGCTGGTATTTAGATTATGACCAACCGATTAATATTGTTGGTGATGACAAGACCGTTCAAGACGTGGCTTATGTTTTACAATTAATTGGCTATGACTTGGTTCATGGATATGTGGCACCAGGTGATGAAGTGGTTACGCAACATGTTCATAGTGAAGACATTACTGGAAATGAAAAAAATGTTCTAGATGTACGTAATGATGAAGAATGGGATGGAGGACATTTACAGCAAGCCGTCCATATTCCACATGGAAAGTTATTGGAGCAGGATATTCCATTTGAAAAAAATGAACCTTTATATGTGCATTGTCAATCCGGAGTAAGAAGTTCCATTGCAGTTGGTATCTTAGAGCAAAAAGGATTTACTAATGTTATCAATATAAAAGAGGGGTATAAAGATATTCGTAGCAATATCTAATAATACTACTCTACTAATTGATTGAAACAACCACACTGAGAATTAGTGTGGTTGTTTTCCTATTTAGTAAACGTGGATATCCTGTCTGTCGTTTTATCGCATAAAATACAGTTCCAGCCAGAAGAAATTTGTGCGATAAATGGATATATGGTAAAAAACGCGGTCCCAGCGAGAAGAGATTTGTACGATAAATGATATATGGCAAAAAACACATCGCGAGCGAGAAGAGATTTGTGCGATAAGCGGGTATGGCAAAAAACGCAGTCCCAGCAGAAGAGATTTGTGCGATAAATGGGTATATGGCATAAAACACAGTCCCAGCGAGAAGAGATTTGTGCGATAAACGGATATATGGCATAAAACGTAGCCTCAGCGAGAAGAGATTTGTATGATAAATGGGTATATGGTATAAAACACAGTCCCAGCGAGAAGAGATTTGTACGATAAATGGGTATATGGCAAAAAACGCAGTCCTAGCGAGAAGAGATTTATGCGATAAATGGATATATGGTAAAAAACACATCGCCATCGAGAAGAGATTTGTACGATAAATAGATATATGGCAAAAAACGCCCCCCAGCCAACGTAGATTTTTTAGATAAACAGTTGTATTTCACAAATGGTGTTAAACAGCAGTAAGAATTTTATCTAATTACAAAAAACAGTCACACCATTTCAGTGTGACTGTCAAAAGAATACCTACGCGCTTAAGCTGTTACTAATTGTCCCATTAACCGATCGCAGAATTTCTCACAACGTTTACTATCACTTACTTGAGGGGTTAATTCTACTTTTAAAGTGACTGCTAGATTGGTATGGACGAATAACATATCGCGGAATAAGTTCACTGCACCGCAGTAATAAGGGTAAAAGCTATCACCAGTTCCAAACACACCAGTTGTGACATGTTTCATGTCCATTTCTTCAAAAGCAGTGAATAAGTCTTCCATCTCCATTGGGAGGTCCCCGTTATCCCAAGTATATGTCCCGATTGCAATCACATCATAAGAAGGAAGCATATCATAATCTAAATCATCTACCGGAATAAAATCTACCTCAATTCCTTTACTGATCATGCCTTGATAGATTTCTTCGGCTAAAGCTTCTGTATTACCAGTAATAGAAGTATAGATAATAGCAGCTTTCATCTTGCATCCGCTCCTTTATAATTCATCAAAACCGTTAGAAGAAGAAACTTTTGTATACGTACGAGATTTTTGCTCAAAGAAGTCTGATTTTGTTTCATTCAACATTTCATCACTGAATACATGAATCCAAGCCATTGGATTCTCACGTTCTTCATAATAATTATCTAAACCGATTTGACGTAGACGTTTGTTAGCTAAATATTCAACATAACCATGGAATTCTTCTAAATCGATTCCATCAATGTCTTTTAAGATATAGTTTGCCCATTCTTTTTCATTTTGCACAGCTTTATCAATCGTTGTGTATACAAATTGAATATTTTCCTCTGTATTTAATTCAGGATTTTCAGTAAGTAAAATACGGATGAATTGTGAAATAAAGTAAGCATGTTGCATTTCATCGCGTTGAATATAGCTAATCATGGTGCTAGTTTTTAACATTTTTTGTTGACGAGCTAAATGATAGAAAAAGGCAAAACCAGCATAGAAATAAATACCTTCCAAGTTGATTGAATTAATTGCTAATTCAAACAAGCGTTGTGGCGTTGGTTTTTCGCGAAATGCATCATAGCTATCCAGAATTAACTGATTTCGTTTTCGTACAATTGGATCATCTTTTGCTTGATCAAACCGCTCGTTCTGTTCGCGAAGTGGTACAAGCGAGCTAAGGATATACGAATAAGATTCATTATGCACGGCTTCTTGTTGGGAAATAACTGCAAAAATAGCTTTGAAACTAGAGTCTGTCACATAATCCATCACATGTGACATGGTTGGTGTTTGCAGGCTATCAAGTGAAGCGAGTTGTGTGTTAATACGTAAGAACACGTCTTTTTCTATTTCAGTTAAATAATCCCATTGTTTGATATCATCTTGCATGTTGATTTCTTGTGCTTTCCAGAAATTCGAAAGTAGTGTTTGATACAAATCATACATTTGTGGATAAGCGATATCGTTCCAGTTCAGTAAACCAGATGATTTTCCATTAATGAGGCCGGTAGATTTATTTGGATAAGTTGGATTAAGTAATTTAATTTTTGTTAGTGGTTGATCAGGTTGTACCATAATCGATTCCTCCTTGCGAAAATAAGGATAGGAGCTGTCAACAACGACAACTCCATATCTGTACTAGGTTTAATCATAAAAGGATAGAAATACTATTAGCTATGACAAGCTTCACACTCATCAATTTCTGTTTGGGAAGTGCTTCGTACATAATACGTTGTTTTCAATCCGTTTTCCCAGGCAGCTAGATGTAAGTTTAATAACTCGCGTGCTTTAATATCATGACGTACATAAAGGTTAAAGCTAATTCCTTGATCGACATGGCGTTGTCTTGCTGCGTTTTGTTTAATACTCCATGTTTGATCTAATTCGTGACGGGCACGACGATAATAATTGTATGTTACATGATCTAAATCAGGAGCAGTTACTTTGAATTTAAAGTTTTTCTTTTCCTCAGCAAATTCAACAGCATATAATGGATCAATTCCATCGGTTGATCCACCAATTTTAGCAGTAGAAGAGTTTGGAGCTACTGCCATGAGCCAGCCATTACGAAGACCGTTCGTTGCGACTTTCTCTTTTAGATCATTCCATCGTTCACTATCATAGCTTCGACGTTCGAAATAGCGGCCAGTTTCCCATTCAGAACCAGCAAATGCGCTATACGAACCTTTTTCTTTAGCAAGTTCCATGGAAGCCTGAATCGTATAGTAAGCAATATCTTCATACACTTTATCTGCGTAAGCTACTGCTTCATCAGATTCCCAATGAATGTGCTCTAATGCAAGCAGGTGATGCCAACCAAAAGTTCCTAATCCAACTGCACGATATTTTTTATTAGTTACTTGTGCTTGTCCAACGCTAATCGTGTTCAAATCAATTACGTTATCAAGCATACGTACTTGAATACGGATAAGACGTTCTAAAACATCTCCTCGTACGGCATTTGGTAGGTTAACAGAAGAAAGATTACATACAACAAACTCACCTGGTTTACGGACAATAACGATGTTACCTTCTTCATCTTCATATTCTCGAACAATTTGTGTAGTAGACATGTTTTGAGCGATTTCTGTACAAAGATTACTGCAATAAATAGATGTTCTACCTTCGCCACGACCATGTTTATTTGGATTTTGACGATTCACTTCATCACGGTAGAACATATAAGGTGTACCTGTTTCTAACTGGGCAACCATGATACGAGCCATTATGTCCATGGCGCGGTATGTTTTTCTAGGTAGTAATGGATGATTCACAGCTTCGTGATATTTTTCAGTGAAGTACTTCTTATCTGTTTCATCATAAAAATCTTCCAAGCCTAGCGCATTTCCATTCTCATCTTTCCAACCCATGATTTGTTTAACTTGATGTGGACAGAAGGTATGCCATTCTCCGATACTTTTTCCATCTTCATCTGTTACAGATAATTGTTCCATAAATAAGTTAGGAATAGAAACACCAGTGAAAATATCATGCGCTTTTCGTCGTTCATCACCGTTATTTGTTTTTAAGTCTAAGAAGCCATTCATAATATCTTTATGGAAGACATCCAAGTAAATAGCTACAGCACCTTGACGTTGACCTAATTGATCCACACTGACCGCTGTATCATTTAATAAGCGAATCCAAGGAACAACACCTGACGAGTTTCCTTTGAATTTCTTAATATCAGAACCTAGTGCACGAACTTTTCCATAATAAACACCAATTCCACCGCCATCTTTACTCAATCTAGCAATATCCCAGTTGTTAAGGTAGATTCCATCTAATGAATCATCAACTGTATCGATGAAGCAAGAGGATAGTTGGCCATAGCTTTTACCTGCATTTGCAAGTGTTGGTGTGGCCACAGTCATATAAAGGTTGCTTAAAGCCCAATAAGCTTCTTTTATTAAGTCGACTCGTTTTTCTGGAGCTTCATTTTGCATTAGCGTCATCGCAATGATCATGAACCGTTCTTGTGGAAGTTCATAGATATTACGGTTATGGTCACGTGCAATGTAACGATCTACTAGCAAGAACAGACCGATATAATTAAATAGTTCGTCACGTTCAGGAGAGATTTCTTCTTGTAGGCTATCAATTTCAGCTTTGCTGTAGGTATCAAGAAGAGCAGTTGAATAAATGCCTGTTTCTGTAAGTGTAGTAATCAAATCAAAAAGACTACCATATTTTTGTTTTGGATCATAATTTCGATTTCTAGCAGCTTCATGATAGATTTGCTCTAAATAGAAGTTAGCAGCGACAAATGTCCAGTTTGGTTGATCCATTGAAATGCGGTTAAGCGCATAGAATAAAGCTTCTTGGCTTGGATCTTTCGAAGTAGTTGCTATATTTTTGATTTGTTCTTCAAGCGCTGTTGTATCCATATTATACTTTGAAGAAAGGTTGGTAAGTTGATCCAACACGCGTTGCATGTCGTCTGTCATTGCAATTGTCATTGATAATCCTCCATTACAGTAAAAATTATGTATCTTTCTAGTCAAGAACTTGAGCATTTCAACTTCTAAAGATGCAAATATACAATAAAAAATACAATATATAGACATATATCCGTTCGAAATGTCTATATATTGTATAGTAACTCAAAATTTAAAATTAATCAATTAATATAACTATAATTTTTAGATTAAAAAGTGCAGTTATTATTATACGCAACTTCGGATAGAAATTGGATAGGTAATATATCCTATATATTTACCCTCCGACAAAATTCATTCATTTCTATTGTAAAATATGCTCATTTATTGTGCTATTTTGTAATAAAATAGACTAAATTATTCATTGATTAATTAGTAATTTTTAACTATAATAAAAAGGTGTAAAATATACGGAAAATTCTTAAGTTTAAAGGCAAACTTATTGAGAAATAAGGACGCAAAGCTACGGGTCTATGTCACTGACAAAGATAGCCGGGTTACCAAAACATACGTTAATCGTTTTCTACGATATAACATTGATGCGTTCACCAAATCTAGCGGGTGAATTTTTTTTATGGTTAGAAAGGAAGAGAAAAAATGAAGTCAATCGTAGTAGGTGGAAAAGATCAAAAAGCTGCCATAAAAAATGGATTAAAGGAATTAAATGTCAATCATGATCAAGTCGAAATTGAATACATACAAAGAGAGGAAAAAGGTTTTCTTGGAATAGGGAAAAAAGAGGCGAAAATTAGATTAACAGTAAAACAATCAAATGAAACAATACAAAAACCGGTAAGTGCATGGATAGAAAATGGCCAGGTTTATGCCTACCATATCGAAGACAAACATCCTATGATTGAAATACCCGATGATATTCAAGTGATTAAAAATAATGAAATCGTTGATACAACACAAACCACACTTACAGCTGATGATGTAGTAGAGATTAACATTCAGCAAGAAGATCCAGTAGCCACTAAATGGCGTATTGTCTTGGATAATTATAAGCTAGAAGCGATGTTAGAAATCGATCCTGGTTACCAAATTGTGAAAACGCTTCAAGATAGCCCGCCAAATATGCAGCTAAAGTTAAGCTATCAAGAAGAGACAATGACCAATAATGATCTCACGTTAGAGCAAGTAATCGAAGCGTTGAAAGAAAAAGCCATTACATTTGGGCTGGATCAAAATGCACTCCAAGAAGCACTAGTAGCGAAAGAGCCAGGTCAGTTTCTTGTTGCGAAAGGAATCGCCCCTATTGCTGGGAAGAATGGTTGGATAGAAAAAAAAGTGGATACAGAAGTTGCCGATCGTCTAGATGAAAACCAAGATGGGCAAATAAATTATCGTGATTCACATGTAATTCCAACAGTTGAGAAAGGGGATATTATAGGAACCATTCACCCACCTATACCTGGAAAAAATGGTACTACTGTTACTGGTGAGACTATCGAGGTAGAGCCAGTTTCGCCAATTGAAGTCACAGAAGGTACAGGTACTGTTATAGTAGGGGATAAGGTTGTTGCGAATGCGAATGGCCGTCCATTAATTGAACAGGTAGGCTTAGCGATTAAAGCGATGGTGGTGCCGCAATTTGTTCAAGAGGGAGATGTTACTTTTTCGACAGGAAATATTCACTTCCATGGTGATGTTGATATAAATGGAAGTATTGAAGAAGGAATGTTTATCGAAGCCGGCGGGGATATTCGAGTTGCTAAATCTGTTTATGAAGCCGAGTTAACGGCATCTAAATCCATTACGATTGAAGGAGCAGTCCATGCTTCCAAAGTCTCTGCAGGCAAGAATAATATGAGTATATATGAACTTGGTCTTAAGCTAGAAAGAATTATTACTATGATGGACGATTTGTATGCGATGGTGAAACAAATTACACAACAAGCGAATGAGCTAGATCGAGGGAAACTAAAACCGATATTATTGAAGTTGGTAGAAAAAAAACATCGACTACTACCTAACCATATAAAAGAATTATCTAGTGCAATTGCAACAAAGAAAAATGATATTCATGACTCAACTTGGTTTACCAGCGTAGATGAATTGAGTAGATTGTTTATTTCATTAAATGACCAGTCAATGACAATAGAACAGTTAGAAAACTTGATGCATACATTAAAAAATCTGCGAGCTAGTAGTCAGTTGGAGGGAAAAGTAGAATCTGTTTTAAGTGTTTCAAATGCATTAAATAGTACACTATCTTGTAGTGGAGATATTTCTATAACAGGTAAATCATGTATTAATTCTAAAATTGTAGCTGGTGGCATGTATCGATCAGATGGTGTTGTTAGAGGTGGCGAAATTTTTGCTTCTAAAGGAGTCGAACTAGCAGAAGCTGGCGCAATTAGTGAAACAACAACAATTATTGCCGCACCAAAAAATCAAGTAATTGTAATTAACAAGGTGCATCCAGGTACAGTCATTCAAATCGGTGAATCACAGCATCTCTTTACAGAAGAAAAAAGTCACATTAACGCACATATCACTTCAGAGGGGTATTTACTCTTTCATTAGTGAGTACATAGCTAATCATCTAATAGCAAAAAAATAATTCATTGTTGAATTTCATATGAAAATTCAGCAATGGATTTTTTTATTATATCGCACGAAATGCTAAATTGAATTTGCTTGAATCAAAACCAGTTTAAAAGTTTCGAAATTTGTCGATGTAGTAGGTAGGGGTGAAAGATCATGCGCTATAAACGGCAAGAATTACTTCGATTCACATTCGGTAAACCGATAACCGGTACATTCAATATCTTAATCGGGAATAAGAACGAAGAAAAGAAACTACAAAAATCAGAAGCTGGTGAACTATCTATTGTTGATATTAGTCCCGCAGGTATGAGGTTTAATACAAAATTAGATTTACCCATAGCTAATCAAAATTTCTTAGTAGAAGCTCAATTTTCCCTTGCGAATGAACCAATTACGATGACAGGTAAAATCGTCTGGAAAAAAGCACAAGTAAAAGAGTGCCAATATGGACTACAAAGTATTGAAGATGAAGAAAAAGAACAAAGGATTATTAGTTTATTAAAAAAACAACGTATCACTCATCATAAAGAAGAAATAGAAAATGAAGATCAAAACAATGGTTCATCTCAAATGCAACCTAATGAAGACGAACAACAGTAATAGGAAAAAAAGATAGCCGAATTAATACAGCTAAGTATTACATTACGCATTTTGTGCTGGGATATTGTGGTTTGGCTATCTTACCCATCCATTTATTGATACAATGCAAGCTCTTCCTCAATAGCTTGTCTAATTTTTAAAATACAGTCATCACCATCTTTTTCTCGAACCCGCCGGTCATTTACAAATGTATAAGGTACAAATCGACATAGTCCACAAAAATTCAATCACTCACTAACGATAACAGCAACTTCTGGATATTCTGATTCAATCAGCTTCTCTGTATTTATAGTTTGAAGTAGATTGCTTCGGATATTTGGTTCTCTGTCAAATGTGGGGGCGTCATTCTCACTCCATCATCTCTTTTATTACACTTACATTATTAATCATACTTGCACCTGAACCGCAGGGGAAATATACTCGCTTTCCTCTGGCACACAGGACGTGGGTCAGTTAGACGTTGTCACAGGACGTGACGGTTTTCGTCTAACTTCTAGCCGCTTAACCAAGTGGCTCTTCGGCTCGCGGGACTGCGATTACTCGTCCCATCGAAAACATTTGCAGTTCCCGCAGGAGTCTCGCATATTACCTCTGCTTTAGGAGAACAAAAGAGAGGGGATTGACTGTTTTTTTTTTTTGCTTCGATGGAACCTTTGATAAATCAAGGGATAACACCACTTTTAGTATAGAGCCGGATATTTCAACAACTACAATTCCGATACCAATCACCTTCTACATTGTTTCCTTTCTCAAGTGCGTCATTACGTTAACGTCTATTCACAACTTTGTCAACTTTTTAATATAAAAACCGTAACTTTGTTATTTACTTCACAAACTTTTTTAAGTATTATATTAATTGAGGCAGGTGTTGGAAATGGTGAAGGAAATGTCAACTCGACAAGCAGTGTTAGAGTTATTGAAAAAAAAGAAAGAACTTTCTGTTAGTGGTTTAAAAGAACACCTAGACATTACGGAGATGGCCGTAAGAAAACATTTAGTCAAGCTTGAAGGAGAACATTTAATAACTTCTCGCACCGTAAGACAACCGATGGGAAGACCAGTAATCTTCTATTCTTTAAGCAAAGAAGGCGAAAAGATGTTTCCCAATAACTATGATACCATCATAGTAGAGATTTTACGTGATGTACATGATAGTATGGGTGAAGAAGCTATTGATAAATTATTTGAAAATCGCGAACAACGCATGCGTAAAAAATATGGTAGGCGTATTTATCAAGAAGATTCCTTAGAGCAGAAGGTAAAAGATTTAGTGGATGTTCAAAATGAAAGTGGCTATATGGCAGAATTTATTGATCACCATGACGAGAATACGTTGAGTTTTGCGCAGTACAATTGCCCAATTAAAGCAATTGCAGATCAATATGATAAACCATGCCAATGTGAGCTACAATTATTTAAAGATGTACTGGGTACGGATCAAGTAGAACGGGTAGAATGTATTGCAAAAGGCGGGAACAGTTGTAAGTATACGATTACAAAATAACAAAGAACAAACTAATCATTCTTATCGCATTTATACAATTGAAAATTATTCAGTAAAAAACTCTCTAGGGCAGAGAGTTTTTTTGTGCATACATACATCTAGGAAGCTATAACCTTTTTGCTTCTGAAATAATACTTTTTAGCATACGATGCACTGCGCGTTGTCGTTTCACGGGAAGTTTTCTCATCTGTTCAATCTGCTCTCTGAATAATGGGTGTTTATAAATATAATCAATAATCGAGCTTAATTCTTTATCCGAGTTAACTGATAGATTAACCTTTGCGTCATATAATTGCTGATATTCGCTTAATTGTTCATCGTGATAGGATTTCTGTCCGACTAAATGATCAATTGTTTGTTCAAATAACTTACTTAGTTTGACTGTGGATAGAAGATCTGGTGTGACATCCCCGTTTTCCCATTTGGCGATGACCGATCGAGAAATATTTAGTTTATCGGCAAGTTCTTGTTGGGTCCATTGTTGCTTATTTCGATAATATCTGATGTTCGTCGCTAACTGTGTGGTTATCATTGTATCACTCACTATCTGGTTCTATGTCGTAATCCTATCATGTCTAAAAAATAAAAGTTTGATTTTGTTGTTCTTATAATGAACATATAGTAAAATATTCATTATAAGAACATAACGAGGAGGCAAACAAGTGATAAGTTGTTTGATGGTGTTAGTAGATAAAAACCAAAACAAAGAAGCGATTATTGACAAAGTTGTTCACAGAATTAGCCCAAATCATTTATGTAAAAGAAACGGTTGGATTATTACATTTGCCTACCATAATAACAAGACGATCGTTTGGCAAACTGCACTAGAATTAGAATTAGATGGACAAGTCGTTGGCTATGGTTTTGGTTCAACAATGGAAGAAGTAAAAGAAGACGTTTTTCGTTTATTAATCAAAAGAGTACAAATGGATCGAGTAACATATCAAGCTTTACTCTCATAATTATCTTTCTGAATTTTGGTGTCATTAATACTTGTCTCCCCTAATGACACTTGAGATTAAATTTTACTGTCAGAAGGTAAAACGAAAAATAGCCGCAACGTGTGTGCGTTGCAGCTATATGCTAAACAATCGATAAGGATTGTTGCTTGTCATAATAGTTTAAGTAGTCTGCCTTTGTTACAAAGAACAATTGAAATTGGTGCTCGACAGGGATGTCTCGATTTATTTTTTCATAAACATTAGGATAAAGCAGATGTCCCGCGTGTACATAATCTAATTTACCATTTGCTCTTAGCGAACGAGCATTATTTTTTCTTATTTTTAAGAAGACAATATTGTACGCTGTGGTAGTGAATAATTCATATAAAAAATCTAACTTAGCGCGATAATTGTAGCCTTTGCCAAAGTATGGTTGACCGATCCATGTTGCTAGAAAACCAGTATTAGCCTCAAGATCAACAAGACTTATAATGCCAATTGGTTGCTGGGTTTCATCACAAATTGTGCGCGAGATTAGATTACCGTTTTGCTCCTTTAGGATCGTCTGTTGCGTGATAGCCAAATATTGGTCAAATGTGTTTGCTTTTTCTCTAACGTAAGGGTATACAGCCGGGTGTTGTAATAAATCAAATAAAACATGAACGTCACTGATTTCTCGTTTTTTTAGCATAAAAAAACCTCCATTTTGAATGGAGGATGACTGCATAGAAAATAAAACTTTTCGTGCGCATCACCCTCGAATTTTCATTAAAGTTAATCAAACTTTACAAAATTAATAAAAATTCGGGGTGGGAATCGAACCCACTAGAACCTAGCGTAACGCAGGTGGCGCACCATTTGCCTTCCCAATATTACTTATTTGCTAATCACATCATAACGCATTTTTATCCAACTGAATATCATTTTTTTTAGGAAATTTTCGACAAAACCTCCGCCTGATCAGACTCGTTATTTACTTGCTATAAATCGCTTGTAAAGCTACGTCTAAATCATCATAGCGAAAGCGGAAATCATGGGATAAAGCTTTATTCGGTAACACCGCTTGCCCTTCCACAACTAATATACTCATTTCACCTAGTAGTGTCTTGATAACAAAGGATGGTACTTTTATTTTGTTGGGACGATGCATCACGCTTGCTAATTGTTGGCTAAAAACTTTATTACGTACTGGTTTTGGAGCTGTCACATTCATTGGGCCAGTTACGTTTTTTTCTTCAATTGCAAATAATAACATACGCACTACATCATCAACGTGGATCCACGATAACCATTGCTCTCCAGAACCAATCGGTCCCCCTACAAAGAATTTAAATGGAAGCGACATAAGCGACAATGTGCCAGTTTCTCCTAATACAATACCGAGCCGAGCATGGATAACGCGTACATCAAATGCTGCTGCTTTGTTAGCTGTATTTTCCCATTTTTTTGTTACATAAGCTAAAAAATCATTACCAGCAGTCGTTGTTTGTTCCGTAAAAGTTTTTTGATCGGAAGTGCCATAAAAACCTACCGCTGAAGCATTTACTAAGACATTTGGTTTATTCTCCAGCGCCTGTATTAGTTCAATAACTCGATTAGTTGCTTCAACACGGCTAGAGAGAATACGTTGTTTTTTTTCTTCTGTCCAGTAGCCGAATAGTGATTCACCTGCTAAATTAATGATAGCATCACAATCCTGTAATTCGCTCTCCGGTTGCATACCTTCTTTTAACCAACCAACATACGTAATAGCGTTTGTATTGGAAAACTTTTCTGGTGAGCGTGTGAGGATATACACATGGTGCCCAGCGTTTGTTAATAATGATGTTAGTTTGGTACCGACAAAGCCAGTACCACCAGCAATTGCTATATTCATTCTAATCCTCCTAATCACAATTTCATGTTAAACTAATAGGTGAGGTGACATTTATGCCAACAATCTCTCGAATTACAACGCAAAAAAAGAATAAACATCGCTTTAATATTTTCATTACAAAGGACGGTAATGAGTCTTATGGCTTTAGTGTCGCAGAAGATACCTTGATTGCAGAACACTTGCATAAGGGTATGGAAATTGACCAAGAAACAATGGATGCCTTAATAAAAAAAGATAATTTACATAAAGGGTATTCCCTGGCTTTACACTTTTTAAGCCACCGAATGCGATCAACTAAAGAAATGTATGATTATTTGGTGAAAAAAGAATTAGATGACGAACAAATTCGTGTGATTATTGCCCGTTTAGTAAAAGAAAAATGGTTAGATGATCGACTATTTGCGGAAGCTTTTGTGCGAACGAAGATTGAAACAACGAGTAAGGGGCCCTTATTAATTAAAAAAGAATTAATGGAGAAAGGTGTAAGTGCAGTCGAAGCAGAAGCGGGTCTGCGTAATTATACCTTCGATAAGCAGGTGGAAAAGATAAGTAAACTAATTATCAAAAAGCAAAACCAACGCTCGAAAGCTTCTCACAAACAACAAATCAATAAAGTGAAACAGAGTCTTTTGCAAAAAGGCTTTACGCAAGATGCAATATCAGATGCTTTTAGTAACAATAGTCATGATAAAGATGAGGAAAATGAATGGGATGCGGTAGTATATCAAGGAGAGAAGATTTTACGGAAGCATCAGCGCAAGTGGACAGGCTTTGAATTAGAACAAAAAGTTAAAGCTTCCTTGTATCAAAAAGGCTTTGCTTTTGACGATATCGAGAAGTTTATTGATATCTATATTAAAAATGAGGATGATTCTGGGACAAAAGAGTAAATGAGCAGGAAAAATCCAAACATTAAAGTCCGCCGTACACAATAACGCTTCGACAAAATACTTCGCTTTCCGTAGGCACGGCCTAGGCCCCACTAGAGATGGATCAGTTAGACGTTGTCACAGACCATGACGAGTTTAGTTTAACTTCTAGCCACTGCACATAGCGGATCTTCGGCTCGTGGGACTGCGATTGCTCCTCCCATCTTTTCCCACAGGAGTCTACGTATTTTGCCTACGTTTCGTTCAGATTGTTTGAATTCTAGTTTTCTGATTTAGTTATGTCTCAGCTTCAATTGTATTTATCCTAACAACCCTTTTGTTTTTAAATCAGCTACTGCCTCATGGACATGTTCCACAACATAGTTAGCATGTTTTTTTACGTCTGGATGAGCAGATGCCATTGCGTAACTATGCGGTGTCATTTGGAACATAGAAATATCATTAAAAGAATCACCGATAACAGCAATTTCTTCAGGGGCAGTATCGATTGTTTTTAATAAACGATCCAACGCAGTTCCTTTGCTAATCCCTTTTGGAACAAGGTCTACACAGCTTGGATCGGATAAGTAACTTTCCATTGCTCCTTCATACTGTTTTGCCAATTCCGCTTGAACGGCAGAAACTTCGGGTGTTTCACCGACGATCATAAATTTAGAAGGAATGATGGTCTTACCGATCTCAGTGTCAAAAGCTTGTGATTCTACTAAAGGAAAGAAAAACACATCTTCGTATTTTTTAAAGAAATCATTTTTATCCTTTGTCATGATATGATCTTTGGTAGAAACAAGGTAGTTAATACCATGCTTTTCAATTTCCCGGTATAGTGTTTGGCTTAACTCAGGTGAAAAAGTTTGTTCATGCAGTAATTCACCATCTGCGTTATGTACAAAGCTACCATTTTGACTAATACGATTACCATTTAAATTTAATAATTTAAATATCTCTTGAATTTCATTGTCTGATCTACCGGTAGCGATAGTCAACGTAATCTGGTGATCATGTAACATGTGCATGGCGCGTTTGTCTTCTTCTAAAATCGTACTATAATTACGAAACAACGTTCCATCTAAATCGGTTGCAAATAATTTAATCATCGGTTCTTTTCCCCCAGTTCGTTGTTGATTCAACATTTATTTTACTAAAAGAACAAATTGTCGTCTATCTTCTCAAAGTAAAAACAGGCATGCCGTAATGGGCATGCCTGCCTGACAGTTAGGTTCGTTTTCTTGTTTGAATTTTAACGATTTTTTGTGTCTGTCTAGGTGCTGTTTCGCCGTTTACCTGCTGGGACGCATGTTTAGGATTGGCACGTGGTGACTGAAATGGACTTGGTTCATGACGATTAAGCCGGTGCATTATTTTTCACCTCTAGCCATTCGTTGTTTGGGAGTGGTAGCAATTGAACCATTTGGTCTGAGCGCGTGGCTGTCGGCTTTTGCTCTTGGCTCCAGGTTCGTTTGTTTTCTAATTGGAAAATCTTTTTTCTTATTTCGCACGGATTGTCCCCCCGTTTAAAACCTTGCACTTTTTTTAGTGCAAGCTTAGTGTGTGTTAAATCATTGGGGATAATACTAAACAAAAACACCCAGAATTGTTGGGTGTTAGGATAAAGTGGGCTCATCATCTACAAGTAATTTATCTTGTAATTTCTTTTCAGAAAAGACCCAACCGGTATAGGAACTGATATTTTCTAGCTCAGTGTCTAATTGAACCACAGCAACAAAAGGATAATGTCCTTTTGAACGGTAACGAAGATCAATAAATCGTACTTCCGTGTAGTCATCATATAAATTGATTTCCCAACGGTAGACAGGTGAGAAAGATAAAAATGCAGCGACGTTTTTATCTTGTTTTGCTTTGTCGATTAATTTATTATTTGGTAAGGGTACGCGGTGATATCGATCAACAATTTGGATATTACCGTCAATAGCCCTAGCCACATAGAAACTATTTTCTGTTGTGATGGCTAACCGCCAGATATTTTGACGTAATGTTGGTGAAGTGGCGATTCTTTCCACTTTACCGTAATAGTGGTGAATTTTTTTAATAAGTGCTTTCTTTTGTAAATAACGTTTGATGTAATAAGCGATTAATATCGTGTAAATCACTAGCCAAGTTGTAACAGGATCAGCACCAAATAGCCAAATGATAATACCGATGGCATGCATGATAAAGATAAATGGATCAAATGTATTGATAAAGCCATAGGCTACCCAACGATTGGTGAACGGACGGTATGCTTGTGTACCATAAGCGTTAAAAATATCAACAAAAACATGTAAGAATACAGCCAAAAAGGTCCATATCCATAAATGCAGAAACGATACACTTGGCACAAAGAAATAAATAGCACTAGAGATCAATAACCCCCAAAGAATAACGGCAGGAATTGAATGGGTAATCCCACGATGATGACGGATGTATACCGCATTATTTCGGAGTTTTAGAATGGTGTCAAAGTCAGGTGCATGGGAACCGACAATTGTTCCAATCATAATGGTTTGCGCTAGCGTAGGATCTTGGTGTACCACAGGATCAATTGTTGCTAAACCACCAAGCGCAATTCCCATTGCAATATGGGTACCAGTGTCCATCTGGGTGTCCTCCTTATGTGCATAGTTTGAGTTGGACGAAATAATTATATGCGTTACATTAGTTGTACTAATCAATATTACCTTGATTACGAAAAATCAAACCATAAAGGTATTGATCTATCTATTATTATTATAACATGAAGGGGAATGGCAAGTGGAGGATAGCAAATTTACACAAAATATAGAAGAAATCAATATTGAAGCCTTTCAAACGGATTTAATTAACTGGTTCTATCAAGAAAAACGGAACTTGCCATGGAGAGAAAACCAAGATCCATATAAAGTATGGGTTTCCGAAATAATGTTACAACAAACAAAGGTTGATACGGTGATTCCGTATTTCGAACAATTTATGAAAAAATTCCCAACGGTGGAAGCCTTAGCAAGTGCGGATGAACAAGAGGTATTAAAAACATGGGAAGGGTTAGGTTATTATTCCAGAGCAAGAAACTTGCAAAGCGCGGTACAAGAAGTTGTTGAAACATATGAAGGTAAAGTGCCGAATGATCCGAAACAATTGGGTGATTTAAAAGGGGTAGGGCCTTATACAAAAGGCGCTATTTTAAGTATCGCCTATGGTATTCCTGAACCTGCCGTAGATGGGAACGTAATGCGTGTATTGTCAAGGATATTGCGTATCGAAGCAGATATTGCGAAAGCAGGGTCACGACGCATTTTTGAAGCAGCGGTTCGTCAATTGATCTCCGAAGATGATCCCTCAGCTTTCAATCAAGGATTAATGGAATTGGGGGCACTTGTATGTACACCGAAATCGCCTTCATGTATGCTGTGCCCTGTTCAAGCACACTGCAAAGCTTTTCATGATGGCGTAGAAACAGAACTTCCGATTAAAACAAAAGCAAAAAAACAGAAAAAACAACCGTATTTTGCTTGTGTACTTGTCGATCAACATAATCGTTTTCTTATTGAACAACGCCCGAATGAAGGATTGCTAGCAAACATGTGGCAATTTCCATTAGTGGAAAAAACGGATGTAGATGATGATCATTTACAAGCGTGGGTAAAGGAGAAATATAGAGTAAGTTTGAAAGGAACAGACCTTTTACCGAAAATAAAACATGTCTTTTCTCATATTATTTGGGAATTAGATGTTCGATTATTTTATGTAGAAACAACAGAGGAACAAGCGAATAATCAACAGTGGCTCTCCTTTGGTGAACTTGCGCCATATCCGTTTCCAGTACCATTTCAAAAGTTGATTAATCAACTAGCAACACATTTTGAGTCAGAGATATAGTGAGCGGATTTATTACCTTTTTTTTATTTAATTTCGGAATAACTGATGTGAATTTGGATAAATTAAGTGGTGCGGAGGTGATATGAGATGGCTAAAAAACAAAACAAAATGCCAAACCAAACAACTGCTGGAACAAACGTTCAAAAAGTAAAGCAACAAAACCAAATGGCTAAACAAGGTAATTCACAGTACGGTACAGAATTCGCTTCTGAGACTGATGCGCAACAAGTAAAAAAACAAAATCAACAGTCTCAACAAAACAAGTAAGAAACATCACGTCAGGTGAATCCCCTGTAGCTGTATTGCTGCAAAAAAATACGCTATATCAAGAAGAAGTACCCACCACACCGGTTTGGGTACTTCTTCTTTTTCGTGCCACTTGAATTTATCCTTATTGTCCGTTATGCTATATCACACTAAATACCTTGCAGAAATCAGATTAATTTGCGGAATCATGTTGTTTTATTTTGTTTTCATGCCAAAAAAAGTTATAATATATAGCAAAGATAATTGTAAAGAAAGAAAGGGAGATAAGATGGCTGGCCAAGAACCTGGGACATCTATACGAATTAAAAGCTACAAGCATAACGGTCAGCTCCATCGTATATGGGATGATACCACTATTCTAAAAGCAACAAGTACGATGGTTATTGGAGCGAATGACAAAACGATTGTAACAGAAAGTGATGGTCGCTCTTGGACGACGCGGGAACCGGCGGTATGCTTTTTTTATACAAAACATTGGTTTAACATTATAGGTATGTTGCGTCAAGACGGGATTCATTATTATTGCAATATTAGCTCGCCATTTGTTTTTGAAGAGCAAGCAGTAAAATACATTGATTATGATTTAGATATCAAAGTCTTCCCCGATATGACATATACATTATTAGATGAAGATGAATATGCGCTACATAAAGAACAAATGCGTTATCCTGAAGTACTTGATCGGATTCTACACAATAATGTTGATTATTTGCAATATTGGATTCGACAAAGAAAAGGCCCATTTTCACATGAAGCCATTGATCAATGGTATGAACGATTTTTGACTTACCGCTCATAAACAATAGGTTCATGAATATCCTTGTCTACAATAGGCAAGGTTTTTGTATGTTAGTAGTGTAAAGAGGTGTTGGAATTGAATAGTATTAAACGATATTTTGAATTTGTAAAACCATATAAGTGGCGCATCTTAATAACTATCTTGATTGGAATTGTGAAATTTGGGATCCCGCTGTTAATGCCTTTAATTGTGAAATATGTCATCGATAATATTGTCGGGGCAGATACCCTTTCACAAGGTGAGAAATTAAATCAATTAGCACTCATTGTCGGTGGCGCATTCCTTATTTTTGTTGTATTACGACCACCAATCGAGTATTACCGCCAGTACTTGGCTCAATGGACAGGTAATAAAATTTTGTACGACATTCGGGAAAGATTATTCGATCATATTCAAAAACTTAGTTTAAAATTTTATTCTCAGACAAAAACTGGTGAAATTATTTCCCGGGTAATCCATGACGTCGAGCAAACGAAAAATTTTGTCATGACTGGTTTAATGAATATCTGGTTAGATATGGTGACAATTCTAATTGCAATTGGCATTATGCTAACCATGAATGTATGGTTAACGATTGTAGCTATTGCGTTGTTTCCACTATATGGGTTATCTGTGAAGATTTTTTACGGAAGGCTGCGCAACCTTACTCGTGAGCGGTCTCAAGCTCTAGCACAAGTGCAAGGGCATTTGCATGAACGGGTGCAAGGTATTCCGGTGACCAGAAGTTTTGCATTAGAAGACTATGAAGAAGAACAATTCGATAAACAAAACCGAAACTTTTTAAATCGAGCGATTGATCATACAATTTGGAATGCGAAGACATTCGCAGTAATGAACACGATTACGGATTTAGGTCCGTTAATTGTTGTTGGTTTCGCGGGGTACTTTGCCATTACTGGTAATTTAACAGTGGGTACAATTGCAGCCTTTGTTGGTTATATGGATCGTGTGTATAGTCCGTTACGGCGATTAATTAGTTCTTCTACGGTTTTAGTTCAATCGATTGCTTCCATGGATCGTGTCTATGAACTATTAGATGAAGCATACGATATTAAAGACAAACCAAATGCCAAACCGCTCACGAAAGTGGATGGTGATATTACGTTTGATCATGTCACATTCCAATATGAAAAAGATGAAGAGGTCGTTCTACAGGATATATCTTTAGAGGTGAATAAAGGTGAAACGATTGCATTAGTAGGAATGAGCGGTGGTGGTAAGTCTACAATTATTAGTTTAGTTCCTCGCTTCTATGACGTCACTAGTGGTGCTATTCGCGTCGATGGCGTGGACATCAGAGATATTCAAGCACGCTCCTTGCGAGACAAGATTGGTATGGTTTTGCAAGATAATATCTTATTCAGTGAATCTATCGCGATGAATATTCGAATGGGGAACCCAGATGCCACCGATGAAGAAGTAGTAGATGCGGCTAAATTAGCGAATGCCCATGAATTTATTAGTCATCTTCATGATGGCTATGATACATTGGTGGGAGAACGCGGTGTGAAGTTATCCGGGGGACAAAAGCAGCGGATAGCGATTGCCCGCGTGTTTTTAAAAAATCCACCGATCCTTATATTGGATGAAGCTACTTCTGCGCTAGATTTAGAGAGTGAACATCTTATCCAAGAAGCATTAGAAAAATTAGCATCGAATCGAACCACATTCATTGTAGCGCACCGACTATCCACGATTACCCATGCGGATCGAATTATCTTAATTGAAGAAGGTAATGTGATAGAAGAAGGGTCGCATCAAGAATTAATGAAACAACAAGGAGCTTATTATAAGCTTTATCAAGTTCAACAATTAGATGATCCGAACGAAGTGTCAACAGCGAATAAGTAGGTGGTATTCTTAAATAAGAATAAAAAAGCCGAACGATAAATTATTTATCGTTCGGCTTTTTTTATTAAAGAAGGATAAAGGAGAATTGTGAATTTTTGCGATAGGGTGAATCATCGTAGTTCCGTGAGCTGAATACCAATTGATAATGTATTACAATCTCTAACTTTCCCATGTTTTGTAGGCCCTCACACGCTATTAGTTATTACCACGCCATTTACTAGCAAAGATCTCAAGTTTTTCTGTATGATGATATTTCTCGTAACTATGCAGCAGTGTTTCTAGATGATCTAAGTGATAATGGTATTCCATTAATTGCGAGGCTAATGGCAGGAACATTAAGCGATCGTCTATTTTCTTCTCATTATCTTCATACATCTGAATTAATGTATCCACTAAGTGAGGGATATCTGGCTCAGCAATATCTTGAAGTGATTGTCTGTTTTTACGTTTGATCCGTCCCATAAAACTAAGTAATAACCGCTCATGCAAGTGAATGACTTTATCTAATTCTTGTATTAATACTGTTTGAAAATCGGGTGGAATTGATTTGATTCGTTCATCCAGATGATGAAAAGCTTTTAATACGTCAAAACTTTTTCTGGTGGTTGCAATCAGCTGACGAAATACAATAAGTTTGCGAGCTTTTGCTAACCTATTTTTACGAAAATAAATTCGTTCTTCTGAAAATAATAAATAGGTATGATCCATTCGCCGAACTTCTTGCTGAATCCGATAGATTTCTCCTTTTAACGATGGATTGTCAGATAAGTGCCTTGTCGTAATACGAAGCCATTGCAAGATATCTGAGGTAATCCGATCAATCTGTTTAAATAAATTAGTTTCATATTTCGGTGGTAAGAATACCAAGTTCACAATAAAGGCAGAAATAATTCCGAGCATTAGTGAAGAAAATCGAAGTAACGCAAGCTCAATTACGGGTACATCTGTCGATTCCATGACTGCAATAACAGCAATAATCGCAATAGCAACCGTACTTTCTCCGATTTTGAAATACCGCGTCACTCCGATAACAACTACAACGGTAAACCCGACAACAAATGGATCAACCCCTAGCGTATAAGCGGCAATCGTTGCCACACTTACGCCAATCACATTTGCTTGTAATTGTTCCACGATCGTTTGAAATGATTGATAAATGGAAGGCTGAATCGCAAATAATGCAGCTATCCCAGCAAAAACGGGAGATGGGAAACCAATTAAATTAGCCGCATATAGCGCAATCGCCACAGCCAGTCCAGTTTTTAACATCCTTGCGCCTAATTTCATAAGTTAAGATGGCAAAATACTTGCCATGTCCCCCTTTTCGTTAATGTTACGCTATGAATTTTATATCCTATTATGGAATGAAATAAACTACTATATACTTATATAATGAAGAAGGTTAATATGCAAGAAAATTTTGGAGTGGGTTTGGAATAAAAGTAAAAAAGCAATGGAGAAGAGGACAAAAAGATTAAGACATAGTTCTTTATCATTCAAAAAAGGACCTTTACAATAAGGTTGTAAAGGTCAAGTTTCCATGCTTTGAAGGGAAGTCATACAAATTGACAATAGAAAGCATGAATGAAAATAAAAATTTTCATTATCATATTAACATAAATGATACAACCAATCAATTCATAATTTAATAAATATTCATAAAATTGCATAAAGTATAACGATAAAAAGAACGATACCTTTGATAAAAATAAGGTACCGTCTGATTATTCGAGTTAAATAGACATGGATTTTGTATAAAAATTAATTTTTCGACATTTTTTGAAATGCTTGATCCACTGCATCAAGTGTTTTCGTGATGTCTTCTTTTGTATGTTCTGTTGTTAAAAACCATGCTTCGAATTTAGATGGGGCAAGATTAATTCCTTGTTCTAGCATGAGATGGAAGAATTCAGCGAATTTTTCTCCATCCGATGCTTCTGCTTGCGCATAATTTTCAACTTTTTGATCGGTGAAATATACGGTCATCGCTCCTTTTAAACGATTAATGGTCAATGTAATGCCGTGTTTTTCTGCGTACTTCGCAATCCCATCTTCAAGTAATTTACCTAGCTCATCTAATTTTTCGTACGTGCCTTTTTGTTTTAATACTTCAAGACACGCAATTCCAGCTGATATAGAAGCAGGGTTTCCTGACATGGTACCGGCTTGATACGCAGGGCCGAGGGGTGCAACTTGTTCCATAATTTCTTTTTTTCCACCGTAAGCGCCAATTGGTAGACCGCCGCCAATAATTTTCCCCATTGCTGTCATATCTGGTTCTACACCAACGATTTGCTGTGCACTACCATAGGTGAAACGGAAGGCAGTAATCACTTCGTCATAAATAACGAGTGCTCCAGCATCATGTGTTAAACGATTTACTTCTTCTAAGAATCCTGGTTTTGGCTCGACAATTCCAAAGTTACCAACAATCGGTTCGACAAGCACAGCTGCAATTTGGTCGCCCCAACGATCAAGTGCTTCTTTGTATGCTTCAATATCATTGAATGGTACTGTAATTACTTCCTGTGCTGTTGCTTTCGTCACACCAGCAGAATCTGGATTACCTAACGTAGAAGGTCCAGAACCAGCTTGCACAAGCACGATATCTGAGTGGCCGTGATAACAACCGGCAAATTTAATAATTTTTTCCCGGTTGGTGTAGGCACGTGCAACACGGATCGTGGTCATTACCGCTTCTGTACCAGAGTTAACTAAGCGTACTTTATCCAATGAAGGAATGGCTTCTTTAAGCATTTTCACAAATCTATTTTCCAATGCTGTCGGCGTTCCATAGAGCACCCCATTTTGCGCGGCTTTCGTAATAGCTTCCGTAATATGTGGATGCGCATGTCCTGTGATAATTGGCCCAAAAGCTGCCAAATAATCAATATACTTGTTGCCATCTACATCCCAGAAATAAGCGCCTTCGCCTTTTTCCATATAGACAGGTGAACCGCCACCAACGCCTTTAAACGATCGAGAAGGTGAGTTCACACCACCAACAATATGATCTTGTGCTTCTGTATGTAGTTGTTTTGATTTAGTAAAATCCAATCGATATCCCTCCAATATATTGTTTCCATTAATCATTATAGCACGTGTAAAAAAAAGAGACAGGTATCTACGCTGGTTTAGTAGGTTAATTGTCTCCATAGATCCCACAAATCCTAAGAACTAGTCATCACTTGTTTTCTTTTTCGTAAAATATAAGGAGAGCATATTAGGAGGCAATTTGATGGCAGTTTCTATCGTAGTAGTTATATTAGTATCCTTGTTGATTGGCGGAAGCATCTACACCTTTTTTACAAGTAAAATCTATCAAAGGAGTTACTTTTCCGCGAGTATCTTTGCTGCCTTACTGTTAGTGTATCTTATCGTGTTAATTGGCTTTGGTTTTATTTATTTTTGGCTATCCCTACATGATGTTTTATTAATCGAGTATAGTCAGCCGCCAGAACAGTTTCACTTAATTGAATTGTTTGCTCATGCCTTTTATTTTAGTGGTGTGACGTTAATGACAGTAGGTTATGGCGATATAACTCCCATTGGCTGGGGAAGAGTAATTGCATTGGTGGAAGCATTGATTGGCTACATCCTTCCTGCGGCTTTTATTTTCAAATTAACGCAACATGGACAAGCCGTTCAATCCAATAAAAAAAGTAGCCATTCACAAGGTAAATGAGTTGTATGTTAAGCTGATATTGGTTACGCTAAAATTAGAAATAGAATAAAGGAGGAGATAGAGTGGCAATTGAAGTCGGACAAACCGTACCCGATATGAAATTAAAAACAAGTGAAGGAAATAATGTTACGTTAAACGAGTATAAAGGAAAACATGTTGTGCTTTATTTCTACCCAAAAGATAGTACACCAGGCTGTACGTCAGAAGCTTGCTCATTCCGCGATAATCATGAGAGCTTTGCAGATTTAAATGCAGAGATTATCGGCGTCAGCCCAGACTCTGCAGAAAGCCATCAAAATTTCAAAGATAAACATGACTTACCATTTACTTTAATTGTAGATGATGATCACCAATTAGCAGAAAGTTTTGGTGTATGGAAATTGAAGAAAAAACCTGATCGTGAATATTGGGGAAATGAACGTGCTACATTCATCATTGATAAAGATGGTGTCGTGCAAAAAGTATTTCGCGACGTGAATGTAGATGGTCATACGGATGAAGCACTACAATTTATTCGCGAAAATCTAGCATAATAAAACAATCGTCAACTGTTACAAGTTGGCGATTTTTACGTCTTGCGACGGAAGACATTTACGACTAATGTAGCTTAACGTAAAAGATCAAAGGAAATAAACTATATCTATCGAATAATAATTAATGAGGAGAAAAGAAGGAGGAGTTAGCATGAGAGATCCACGATTAAATGAACTAGCTAAATTATTACTAACGCATTCTTTATCCATTACGGAAGGTGAGAAAGTAGAGGTAGTTGGCAGCTATAATGCTAAACCATTAATGAAAGAATTGTTACACGAAATTCATACTATGGGAGCACATCCGTTTCTCAATATTTTTGATGATGAATTAAAACGTCTAGAAGCGGGGGAAGCGAAAGAAGAAAAGTTCCAATTAATGAATAAATGGAATATGGCGCGATACCAAGATATCGATGCTTTTGTGCAAATTGTCGGCGAAGAAAATGATGCAGAAATGATTGATGTTGCCCCAGAACAATGGCAAATGGGTGGGCGAATTTTAAAACCATCGAATGACTTTCTCATTGACAATCGTAAATGGGTTTTACTCAACTACCCTACATACGGTGCGGCGCAAAAAGCGAGAATGAGTTATGACAAGTACTTTGATTACTTAATTGACGTATGCACTGTAGACTACAAAAAAATGGAGAAAGCACAACAACCGTTGAAAGAGCTAATGGATCGTACGGATAAAGTTCGCATTACGGCAGAGGGAACAGATTTAACGTTTTCTATCAAAGATATTGGTTCTGTTATGTGTGCAGGAGAGCGGAACATTCCTGATGGTGAAGTGTATACTGCTCCAGTGAAAGATAGTGTGAATGGAACAATTACGTATAATACACCATGCCCTTATCAAGGAATCACCTTTAACAACGTCGCACTTACATTTGAAAATGGGAAAATCGTGAACGCAACAGCAGATAAAACAGAAGAATTGAATAAAATCTTAGATACGGATGATGGTGCTCGTTTTGTTGGGGAATTCGCACTTGGATTAAATCCTAAGATTACGGAACCAATGGGTGATATTTTGTTTGATGAAAAAATAACTGGTAGCCTTCATTTTACACCTGGGGAAGCGTATGAAGATGCAGACAATGGTAATGAATCTGCTGTCCACTGGGATATGGTGTTAATTCAACGACCAGAATACGGTGGAGGAGAAATTTATTTTGATGATGTCTTAATACGTAAAGATGGATTGTTCGTGATGGAGGAACTGAAAGGATTAAATCCTGACCAATTAGCGTAACTTAGGTAATATGGCTATACGGGTCCAATAACAATCGCATATAGTGAATAGAAGAACCAAACCTTCTCTTTCCTTTATAAAAAGGCGCAAGACTCCCCCTTGCGTCTGTACATATTTCGGTAACGAACGGGAGAATCGAACTTTACAATTTATTCACAAATGATAAAAACATGTTAACATGGGGAAAGAACGGGTAAAGGTTATCATATTTATGTTAAAAAGACCAAGGGAGGTTTCACAATGATTGTTGTAACAACATCTCCATTAACAAACGACTTACAATCACAATTAAACGCTAATTTTCCTAGTGTAACGTTTAAATTTAACGAAAACATGGGACAAGCCGAAGTGCATCTAGCCGATGCGGATGTCTTAGTCACCTTTGGTGAGGACGTGACATCAGACCATATCAAACAAGCGTCCAATCTAAAATGGATTATGGTCTTATCGGCAGGGATGGACGAAATGCCTTTTCGTGATATTAAAGAACGTGGTATTAAGGTAACCAATGCAAGAGGCATTCATAAAATTCAAATGGCAGAATATGCGATCTCGATGTTATTGCATGTGTATCGCCAAAATGAAACACTAAGGCGAAATCAGCTAGCACATCATTGGGATAGTAAAGTACCGTTGAAAGAGATTTCGAACCGGACCATGACCATTGTAGGTGCTGGCGCGATTGGCGAAGAACTAGCCCGTCTAGCCAAAGCTTTTCGAATGAAAACGATCGGCGTCTCTCGAAGCGAGAACGTAAAACCTCATTTTGATGAAAACTATACAAACGATCAAGTCATGCATGCATTAAAGCAAGCTGATTTCGTGGTTTCGATTTTGCCGAGTACAGAGGAAACCTTCTATTTTTACAAACAAGAACACTTTAAAACAATGAAATCAAACGCTGTATTCTTAAATATGGGAAGAGGCGATGCTGTTCAGAGCGAAACATTAATTATGGCGTTGGATCAAGGTCAGATTGCTCATGCTGTGTTAGATGTATTTGAACAAGAACCTTTGCCGAGTGATCATCCACTTTGGGAACATCCAAAAGTAACGATGACACCACACGTTTCTGGTAAGTCACCGCAGTACTTGCCGAGAGCCGTAGAAATTTTTGAACAAAATTTAAAAACTTATATAGAAGAAAATAAATTAGTTACTAATGAAATTGATGTTGAGCGGGGGTACTAGAAGTGCGTATCTATACAAGGTCCGGCGATAAAGGGACAACTTCACTGATCTATGGCGAACGCGTTCCTAAAAATGATCTTCGCGTAGAAGCATATGGAACTTGTGATGAAGCAAATGCTGTGATTGGTATGGCGATTAGTCAGTTGGATCAGTCGCTAGTTTGGCCTGAAGCGGAAGAAGCTATTTTCCGAAGTGAAATGAAGCGGGTACAGGAATTGTTATTTCATGTAGGTTCGGAATTAGCTACCCCTGAAGGAAAAGAAGTAGCATGGAAGCTGAATATCACGGACATTATGGCTTTAGAGCAACAAATTGATGGCTGGGATGAAAAACTCCCACCCATCCGTCAGTTTATCTTGCCTGGTGGACACGCAGCAGCGGCTGCGTTTCACCAAGCTCGAACGGTTATTCGACGAGCGGAACGAATCGTAGTTGAATTAAATGCATCAGTATCCTCCGTTGTTTTGATCTATCTAAATCGTTTATCCGATTATTTGTTTGTGGCAGCACGATATATCAACCATATCAGTGATCAAGAAGAAACCTTACTACAAATTCACCATTAATAAACTTATAGGTTGTTCTAATACTTTTATTGACAATATGTTTGCTTAGCGGTTACACTAATTATAAGAATTATAATGTAATAATTTTATTAGAAATGATTGGATAATTTTATTTCGTGAAAGTGAGGTGCATGACGATGAGTGAATCGATGCTTCAAGAAGCGGTAGGCCGATTAAAAGAATCAGGCGTGCGCATTACACCACAGCGTCATGCGGTGCTAGAGTATTTAATAAATTCTGAGATACACCCAACCGCTGATGACATTTATAAAGCGTTGGAAGGTAAATTTCCGAACATGAGTGTCGCAACAGTATATAACAATTTACGTGTATTTCGTGAAATTGGGTTAATACGTGAGCTGACTTACGGTGATGCTTCAAGTCGTTTTGACTACAATACATCAAATCACTATCACATTATTTGTACGACATGTGGTAAGATCGTTGATTTTCATTATCCAACCTTGGATGAGGTGGAGTCATTAGCTGAACAAGTCACAGGTTTTGAAGTTAGTCATCATAGAATGGAGATTTATGGCACCTGCGCAGATTGTAAAACCAAACATTAATTACTAACCCTTTCATACCATTTGGTGAGAAAGGGTATTTTATTTGCCAAAAAAACATCGCTTATCAAGAAAAATCTTTCAAAACTAACCGTGCTGAAGAAAACTAGATCACGCTATTATAAAATTACTCTTGTCAATTATCTAGTTGCTCTAGTATATTATATAAGTTATTAATTTTTATGGTATACAACTACAGGAATTTCTATATCAGCTGTCGAAATGATTATTAATCGAAATGACTGGGGGATAAGCGGATGGAAGATGTATTACGTCCAATTTATCAAGAGCGAGCGAGTCATGCTCATACATTAGGTGTGCTTCTTTATGAAAAGAAAAAGCAAGTAAGTCCAGTAACAGATAATTTTGATGTTATCTTACTTATTGTAGTATCAGAAGCTACAGAACCATGGTATGTGAAACATTATCAATTTGGTGATAAAACAGCAGCCATGCATATTGTGGACACACAGCTTTTACAACATTGGATTGACACTAGTTCCTATCGTCGTGTGATTGAATGGATTAGTAATGGGAAGATTCTGTTTGATCGTAATGAATACATGGCAAAATTGCGAGCAGAATTAGAAGATTTTCCTTATGATAAACGAGACTTAAAACTAGCGATTGAGTTTGCTAAACTCACGCGCAATTATAGTGAGGCAAAAGCATTATTTTTATCCAATCATTCCTTTGATGCATACAGTAAAGTGTTGAGTTCCCTGCATAGCTTGGGACGACTATCCATTATTGAACAAGGCTATCATCCAGAAGTAATCGTTTGGCATCAGATTAAACGCATTGATCCTGAAGTGCATAAATTATATGAAGAACTGATCCAAAGTGATGAATCCGTTGAAAAACGTGTGGAATTAATGTTAATTGCAATTGATTTTTCCTTAGGAAAACGAGCGAAGACTGCCGCTAAACATTTACTAGATGTGATGCGAACTGAGGCATGGAGTTTTGGTGATCTAAAAGTACATCCTGCTATTTCTTTATATGAATTAGATTTAAGTACGATGATTGATTACTTAATTACAAAAGACTTGATTGAAGTCGAACATGCCGAAACAAAAGGGAAAGCTATTTTCCACCGTAAGTATAGGCTGAAATAAGAAGAAAATGATAAATTTATATTTTAAAAAAATGTATTGACGTTTTATTGTTTACCATGCTATATTATTACTTGTCGCTCGAAACGACAAAAAAAATAGTTGACATAAGTTGAAGAGTCATGCTATATTTAATTGGTCGCTTTTAAGCGGAGCAATTTTAAAAGTTGAAAATCGAGTAAAAAAGTTCTTGACTTTTGAAATTAAAAGTTATAAAATATAAAAGCTGTCGAAAAAAACAGCAAAACATTGATCTTTGAAAACTGAACAAAACAACCAATATGGTAAGAAGTAACATGCTAGTCAAGTTATGAGTAAAGACATCTCATAAAAGCACATTAGGT
>NZ_QNRI01000009.1 GCF_003315295.1 Paraliobacillus ryukyuensis
TTTGTCCGCTAGTTGCTTCAACGCGTCATGTCGGTCTTCTATCATTTCTTTTTCGTCTTCTATGTAACCAGTCTCAATTACCGCGTGAGGATCTGCATCAATTTCTTCTTGAAAATCACGGACATGTTTGGTTATGTTGCCTTCTAGTTCACTAAATACTCCTTGAAAAGCAGTTAATAATATTCGATGCATCACCTCGAAATACGCTTTGGCATCGTCTGCTGCTTGGCCTTGGAAGGAATCCATCTGTTTGATTTGATCAATGGCTCCTTTTACGTCGGCTAATTGCTCATGTAGCGTTGCTCTCAACGCTTTTATATCTTCCTTAAAAGCAAGTACCTCCGCCATATCTACTTTGTAATTCGGCATGGGTCACCTCCAAAAACCTCATTTGTCAAATACCCATCTATAAATGGAAGTAATTACTAACTACCTTACCCTAACTAACGATGGACTTCAATTATATAAGTGGATAATAAGTCTATTTAACTACAACCGATATAGATAGAAGTCACTAGGTATAAACTCTATACCATCTTTACGACTAAACGAATTAAAAATATGTTTATACAAGATAGTCTGGAGGAAGCATATGCCGTGCCTTGGTAAACCCTTAAACCATATAAACACTCTAGTATTATGTTGTGAGCTAATTCTGGTTATTTGCTATAATACAACCAAACGAAAAAACAAAGAGGTGCGTATGGAAATAATACACGGGCTGATCAAGAAAATGCGCCAAACAATCATGGACCATCACTATCGCATTGGCGAGAAACTAGCGGGGCGATATATCATTAAAAAATTACTGCAAAACGGCAGTTATGGCATCATCTACTTATGCTGGGATTTGGAAGCAAACCAAAAGTGCGTGGTCAAACAAATGCGCAAAAGCAAGCAGAAAGAAAGCGAGGAAAATTATATAGAAGAAACCACCATACTAGCGCAACTCGATCATCCCGCTATTCCAAAACTGATTGAAACATTCGAGTATCAAGCAAATCACTTTTTTGCTATGGAATTTATCGAAGGGAAAAATATAGAAGATGCATTATTTGCATCCAAACATAAATACAGTGAAAAGGAATGCGTAGAACTGACTAAAAAACTCATCACGATCGTCTGCTATATCCATAACAATGGCGTCATCCATGGCGACCTCCGAATTCCTAATGTACTGTTACATAATGGCGAACTATTTGTGATCGATTTTGGCTTAGCACACAATTTACATGCAGATGAAATGGCAAAAGTCCACCAAACCCAACTCCACCAAGAAGATTTTTTTGACATTGGTGAATTTCTGCTATTCTTGTTGTATTCTTCTTATCAAGGCGAAACAAAAAAGAATCGAGCCTGGACTGAAGAGTTACACTTGCATCCCAAGACAACAGCAATGCTTAAGCGATTACTTCAAATTAATACACCATATGAACAGTGCGAACCGATTTTGGCAGATGTAGACGAAGTGCTTAGGGATATGGCAGAGGATAATAGTGCTGCTAAATGATAGGAAGTCAAACATTGTTCATTATGGCATATTGCAACTGCGTGAAGCCCATCTAATCAAATAGTAAAAGAGCCTTCCGAACGGTTAATTAAGTTGATTTTTGTAAAATACGGCAAATAACAGTGCGTATTTTGCTTTAATTAAAAAGTCTTATAAACTATTAATAGATAGGAGTATAGTGCTATGGATTTAGGTTTTTTTGAAGGCTTTAAAATGGGGTTAGATTTACTTTGGTCTATGTTAACAGCTGAACCCTTATTAACCTTAGGAATTATTATATTTTTTGGTGGATGTCTCTTATTTGCATTTATCATTCAATTGCTTAACGAACATAAATTAAGGCAGTCTGGTATTTCAGATGTAGATAAAATGACAGGTAGAAAATTCGAGGAATATCTTCATGCCTTATTAAAAACAAAAGGATACTATGTACAGTTGACACCAGCGAGCGGAGACTATGGTGCAGACCTTATTTTATCAACAAAAGGGAAAAAAATTATTGTACAAGCTAAAAGATATAAGAAAAATGTAGGTGTGAAAGCTGTGCAAGAAGTAGCTTCCGCTAAAAGCCACTATAAAGCAGATGAATGTTGGGTTATCACTAATTCATTTTTTACCGAACAAGCTAAAAAACTGGCATCATCCAACAAGGTTGTACTGATTGATCGCAAACAGCTAATAGGCTGGATGCTCCAGGAAAACAAGAGCCAAAAAGAAATCAATAAAACAGCTATTTAACCACTATAGTATTTACAATCCTATAATAATAGACACCTTCACTTAATAGGTGTCTATTATTACAGGCACTTTTTAAAGAATAGAACGTTACTTGCAGTTATCTACGAAGATGAAAATTACTTCCTCACAAACTCCTCTGCCGATACTACCTCAGCATACACACCCGCAAGTGCACCAATAAACGCCTCATGCACTTGCTGAGCTGGAACTGTTTTCTCTCGATACGCTAAATCCCTGGTCGTACAAGCATCATCAATTAGCGTTACTTCAAACCCAAGCTCTGTTGCTGCTCTAACTGTAGCATCAATACACATATGCGTCATCATTCCCGCAATCACTAGTTTCATAACACCTTTTCCTTCTAACTTACCTGCTAAATCGGTGTTGAAAAAGCTGTTTGGGGTATGTTTAATAATGATTTCTTCTTCACCTTCCGGGAGCACGACGGCATTAATGTTCACTCCCTCTGTATTTGGAAGGAAGAAGCCTTTCTCTTCCTCTGTAGCAATATGTTGCACATGAAAAATGGTATCTTTATGGTGCTGTCGAAACCAGGCAAGAACCTTAGCTGCTTGATGTGCAGTTTGTACTGGACGATCCAATTCCATCTTTCCATTTGGAAAATAATCATTTTGAATATCAATCAATAGTAAAGCAGTGTTCATTTTTTTCACCTCTTAAAAGTATTTAAGCTTGTAGTATAATGATAAATAATACATCAATTTTAATCGATGCTTTGGTGAAACACTTTTCACACAAACCATTTCATCGTGAAAGGAATTAAATATGGAACTTGATCCTATCGATGTGCAAATCCTGCAGATACTATCCAAAAACGCACGCATCCAGTGGAAAGACTTAGGCAAGCGGATTCATATGACCGGGCAAGCAGTAGGAAATCGCATAAAAAAACTTGAGGATAATGGCATCATCACATCCTATACTTTGTTGCTTGATGAAATGAAATTAGGGCTCTCCTTTACCGCGTTTGTGATTATGTATATGAATTCAGCTAATCACCAACCATTTATACGTTTTATTAATGAACGCAAAGAAATCATTGAAGTACACCGCATATCAGGAAAAGGTTGCTACCACTTAATGATCAAAATCACTTCCCAAGAAGAACTAAACCATTTGCTCAACCAATTGCTAAAACATGGTAATTATAATTTGAATTTATCCATACACCAGGTAAAAAAACAGCACCCGTTAACTGCATACAACAAGTAAAAAACTCCAATCGACGGGAGAAACTTTCTCTCCCCTCAATTGGAGTTTATTTAACTGCTACTACCAAAACGCCCACGTTTACGATAACGATCTGAGCCATGAAACGGATAACGTCCGTGGCGGCCGCTACTGCTGCTGCCATAATATTTGCGCTTTTTTCCACTGCTGGAATCGTAATGACGATGATATCTCGATCGTCGCTCGCTACTGCTACTACCAGAAAGACTTCTTAGGAACTTCTTAAACATGGAGCTCCCTCCTTTGGTTTATATACGATTCATTTTTAACAAGGTTTCATGCTTTTACTTTGATTAAAATTACCCCTTTACTACCGTATTGAAACCTAATGACTAATGACCGGATACCGTAGTAACTGTTCCTTTTCTTGTTAATGAAAAAACGGCACATGCTAACGAGACAAGAACAAGTACGCCACCAAACCACGCGATATGAGAAACCGAACCAGTTTGATTTAAGACAACACCACCAAATGCCGATCCAATTGAAATCCCTACTTGCAACGCAGAATTGTTAAAACTTTGGTTAATATCCGCTGTCGCTGGATCTGTTTCAATCAAATAGCTCTGTTGCGGAGGAGCTAAACTCCAGCTCAGCGCTGCCCAGATCATCATTATTGGGATGAATAATACAAGAGAAAATGTGGTTACAGGCAATAAGAATAAGACAACAGCAAACAAAATGATCACCGTCAAAATACTCTTATGGGTTCCAATTGAATCGGACAGCGCACCACCAAATGCCCCACCACTAACCGCAGCAATCCCAAACAATAAATAAATAATACTAATCCACGTCGAATTCATCTGTAACTCTGTTTCCAAAAATGGCGTAAAGTACGCATATAGCGTGTAATGACCTGCTAACATAAACATTGTTGCAAGATGTGCCCCACCTAATTTTAAGCTGGCTACTGCTTTTAATTGTTTCGAAAGCGGAATCGCACTTTCACCAGGGATACGCTCTAAAAAGATTGAAATCAAGATAATCGAACCGATCGATAACACGGCAATCCCAAGAAAAATCACCCGCCAACCAAATGTATCGGAAACTAAAATACCAAGTGGCACTCCCATGACAAGCGACGAACTAATCCCCATATAGATTAGACCAAGTGCTTTCGCTCGATGCGCTGGTGCAACCACTTTCGCAGCAATCGTTAACGATAACACAACAATCAACGCCGTACTCATCGCCGTCAATACTCTAGCAATCATCATAAAGGTAAAGTTTGGACTGAAGTAGGTGATAATATTCCCGATAAAAAAAATAAACAACGCAGCAAGATACAACTTTTTCCTCTCCACTTTGCTCGTTACAACTAATAACACAGGGCCTGAAATAGCATATATAAGTGCAAAAATCGTAATCAACTGCCCAGCAGAACTTAACGAAATATTTAAATCATCCGCAACCGTCGGAAGAATTCCTCCAATAATTAACTCCACAAGGCCCACCGCAATCGTGGATAATGCCAATATAAAAACTTTAATATTCATACTCTGTCTTACATCCTTTCCAATAAAAAATAAAAAAATCCTGATTACAAAAAATGAACAGTTCATTTTCTGTAATCAGGATTTTAAGGTTCCTGGTAGAGACCCCCAAGCCATATTCTGAGGTTATACAGGTGATAATATTTTCTTTTTTACACACTTGAATAAGTTTACTAGCTTTCAAATGATTAATCAAGTGTTTGTTTGGAAAAAGAAGGTTGCATTGCAGACAGTATGAATCGGCTACACTTAGTTGGATAAATTAATTAAGGTCAGTTAGACATAGGTCAAATACAAACCAATGATCACTTGTTATCGCCATACTGTAACCTGCTGCTTTTGCCTCTTTAATTGTCTCATAACCATTAAATTCTGAGAAATGTTCATCAACTGGTTGAGTTGTGGTTTCATCTACTACTGGTTTATCAGCGATCATCGCGTCCATTTCCTTTTCTTTTGGAGTAGTTTTTTCTTCTGTCAATGCATCTTCTACGTTGGTACAAACAACAAAGATTGCTTTAATATTAAAATTAAATCTTTTATTTTCTTTTTCATGTTTAACCTCTCATGCTGAAGTATTTTCGGTAGATTTATAGCCTAATCTTAATATCGAACAACCTAAGCTAACTTTAAATAGCTTGTTTTTCAAAATGCTAGTGATAGTTGATTTCCTTAAATTAAATAAAAAACCGTTCCTATATTTCCAAAAACTATCGAAATTAGTATATGATAGACAATTAGTTGACATTAATAATCTGATAAGTGGTGAAATAATGAAACAATGGACGAAAACGATGATATGGGCTTTTTTTATTCTTTACATTTTAACAGGATGCGCCTCAAAAGAATTGCGCGAATTTAAAAATGATAAGGATAACCAAAGGGAAATAGCAGAGGAAATTGTTCGGATTGGGAAGGAAAAATACAATATTGAATTAACCATCGATCCAGATGAGTTGGAGTACAATTTTAATATGGGATTTCCTTCCATAAGGGAGGACAGTCTTCTTATGCCAGTCAAGACGACGGGGGAGCCTGTTTATTCTTTCGATGCAAAAATAGAGTTAGATAATCAAGGTGATGATCCTATTAAAATCAAGGATTTCGATTTAGAACGTTCTTACGATGGTCTAGACGGATTAGGCGAATACTTAATTCATCATATCTATATAGAAAGATATGCGGAAACATTAACTGAATTGGTAGCTTATGATGACAGAATAACTATTACTAACATTGATATAAATGCACTTACCTCTTATCATTTCGATGATCAAAAGGAAAAGGAGCGGTTAATAAAAAAAATAATTGAAGATTACAATAGCGGACATTTCACCAATCCGGAAATGTTCGATATCTTATATGACCGCTATGTTCCAAAATGGGATAGCGCTAAACAAGAGGCATATTTACCGAGTATCAGGATTAGTATAACGGGGACTCTTTATGAAGGAGAAAAATTTGACAAAGTAACTATGAAAAAAGCCAGCGCTTTTCTTAAAAATAAAATTATTCAGAACAAAAAATTTCCGCCGGCCCAATATTTCATTCACGCAAGCAATACGTTGGAAAACACTGCTGAAGAGGAAAACTACCTTATACTTGTTAGAAAGACAGAATAACATCCCTACTGTAATCATTTAACTGTAAAAAAAAGATACCTTCATCTTTTTTTAAAGCGTGTAGAGCCCGATTCCCCTGTTTGCTTTTTGTTCCTTGCCTTCCCCACAAGAAACAAAGTAAACAGGCGCAATACCCGCATCAGGAACAATACGGCATGCGCAGTCGTCTTATCAATTTAACTAACTCTTCATATTATTTGATAAAATGGAGTTATAGCTTTCATTTACAGATTAATAAACTAAAAAATTTTCGCCTTCTTTAGAAGAAATGGCTCATTTACTTTCTACTTAAAAATAGAAATTGCTAAATACATTCTTTAATTATATAACAAACTAATCTACCTTTAACAACTAAACATTCTTTCATCTAACTCCATTAATCCATTGACCAAAAAGTCGTTTGGGTCTTTCTTATGGATACTGTAAAATGGCTGTTCAATGCTTTTAATGTCACAGCCGTATTTCTTTAGTTCTCGTTGAATCAGTACCTTGACAATATCTGACCGCCATAATCGGCTTGAATTGAGCACCACCACATAATCAATTTGGACAGACGAAAGGTGAGCCAACATCTCCTGTAAGCCTATCCTATCTATTTCCAATGCCTCTTCATTCAGTTTTGCGCCACTAATTCCTTCGTCTCTGAAAATATGTATCAAGTTCAACTTATTTCCTTCACAATATGCCTGGATTTCATCTTCTTGATATTTCAAGCTATATCCATCTCTTGCCTGCCCTTGAGTGGAGACTCGTATATACCCAACAACGTTCAACTTTTCACCCTCCCGTTACGAAAATTAAAATTTATGTAACGCTTTTTAAACGAATAGCGAGTATTATACGACCGTCTCTATTAAAAATACAACCCAATTTTTGTTTGCCTGATGCTAAACTAGTAACCTTCTTACGTAACCTACCTTTTATCGCCAAGAGCTTTGTCATTCTCGTTAGTTTTTTAGCCATTCCCTGTCTTAACTACCCCTGCCATATAAAATGTCATCTCGCCTAATTATCGTACTTTTCTTACTATCCAAGTATTAAAACGATACTCCTTGATGGTACAACCATCATGAGCTTTCGATTTTCAATTAAATCATTTTCTCCGACAAAATAACATTGGAATCTGGATTCAGTCGTGACGTGCGCAACATAGGTCACTTTGGTACAGGGGATTTAGAGATTACCATAGCAACAGATGCAGATGTAGAAAAAGCTAAACAATATATTAATTGGAGTTATGATAATAGCTAGACTATTTTAATTCCTCTTATTATAGTAATACTTATATTATATTTTTTAGTAAATATTTAGACTAACTTCAGATATTAATTGTAAAATTTTACTTTTTATTGTATTGTGAATTAATGGAAGGGCGCTTAACAGTTTTAAGTGTCTTCCCGAAGAGCAGACAGACTCTGTACAGGGCTCAGGGGGGAATCCCTTCCCTAATCTTTTTATTTAAAATCCTATTTTTTAACTTGTGTGTGTTGCATTCTTCCACTTCTATAGCCCCTTTGCACAACAAATTTTTTTATAAAAGTTCCATTGCCTCAGAATTCTTTTATTAGAAACTTCAATTCTATTGTTTTCATATGCAATATAACTACAAAAAATAGTATACATCTCGATTTACATAAAAGATTCGGTAATTTCAATTTATTAACAGATAGGTTGCCTATTGGTGCAGATTTAGTTTTTAGTCACCCACCTTACTGGGATATTATAAAATATTCAGGATCGGATTATGTATGGGGGAAAGGACCAATAAACATGACCAATCTCATATTTCAAACTTTGATTCTTTTATTGACAAGTTAAACCTGATTAATAAAAGAGTATTAAAGAGTATTAAACAAAGGGGAGACACGCCATCTTAATTGGATAAATTAGAAATAATGATAAATATTACTATATTAGCAAAGGCATGGATTAGCACGGAAGATTAGACGCACACTTAATTAAGGTTCAACATAATACTAACAGTGGAAGGAAGAGTTATTCAAATAATAACTTTATACCCATTTCTCATGAACACTTGCTAATTTTAAAAAAACAGAACAATTTTTTATTATAAAAAGGACACCCTTACTATAAAATAAAGGTGTCATGTATCTTATACTGCGATTACTTCCTGCCTTTTAAAGAACTTGAGTGGCTTATTCAATAAATTTTAGTTTAATTATTTTAATAACCAACAAATAAATATTTTTCTACATCATTCTTATTTTATCCTACTTTAACTTTTTGGTTACCAAACGAATATTTGTGATTTACAGGTATAACATCTACGTTTTGTTTGTATTTGGATAAGATTTCAAGCATTTCTGATTTAGTAGTTAAAGAATTAGAAAAATATGATACTAACAAAATACTTTCTTTGTGTCTCTTGAATAATTTATCAAAAGCATCATTCCTTGAATGAAAAGGTGTCGGATAAATTTTTTAGTTTTAGTATTCTCTTGAATTTCTACATCTTCCCACTCCTTGGCTAATCATTCTACAAAATGATATCTACGAACATCATCATTATCTGAATAGGGACTATAATAATGTGGATAAATATATACTAAATCAGCTTTTTTCCTATTAGTCATAGCATCACCGCATCCGGAATCCATTTATTTACATAAGTGAACCTAAGGTCTTATGTTAAAATGTTTTTGAGAAATCTCTATCTTATTTCCATCTTTATTTATTGTAGTTAATAAATGAACAGTTGTTTCTCTTCTATCACTATTATCAATAATATAAATTTCTAGTAGATTTGCTCCCACAAACAAGTATTTTTCTAGTTCTAATACATATTTATAAGTTTCGTTATTCTTATCCAACAAAATTTTCTTATTGTTATCTTTATTATCTTTTAAAATAAAGTTTTCTTCCGAAAATGTAGTTTCATAGACTTCAATAAAACTTTTCCTTAGGTCTCTTTCCTCCAACTCTATATTAGTTTTTTTATTAGGATATTTTTACTTTCTATTTTTACTTTTACAGTTGGTTTTTTATAATTAACAAGAGATAGCTCTAAAGGTATATGATTAGTATCTTTTATTTTCACATCCACCGCCTGTGTCCCTTTAATAGAAAGAGTAGTTACAGAAAAACTTACAATAACAACCAAAACAATAAGATATAGAATAACTGCAATTGTTTGAAATTTATTAGCAATTTTAGGATATATCTTTGAATCTTGAAATATCCTTTTTACTTTATTTTTCAGTGTATTCTCTATAATAAAAATATATATTAAAGCTAAGACTAACCCTATCACAAAGAGGATTAGCATATTTATTAATTTAATCTGTGTAAATAATTTAAATAACAAAATTAACATAGCTGCAATTAAAGTGAATATCATTAGTAGTTTTAGTACATCAAAAATAGACCTAAATGCTTTATCAGCTTTCTTTATAGCTTTTTCTCTCAACTGATAATTCGGATTATATTTGTATAGATCTATGACTCCCCTAAATAAATACCAAGTACCACCCAATAATGTAAATGTGATTAAAAGCCTTGAAGTTCTGTCAGTTCCTTTATTATCCATATTATCCCTTTTCTTTTTAAATTTAATTTGAATTTTGTATATAATTTTAATTATGCCAACTGCTTCTTCCTATTCCAATGCCATATAATACAAATTCGTCACATCATCTTTCGTAATCACATGTTCACCTGGCGCTAATGTAACAACAGTAGTATAATCCTGAATTGGGTAACTTGTTCCATCTATCTTAATCCCTCGTCCATCTTTCGTATTAAACACTAGCGTTAACGTTTTGTTTTCTTTCGTAGTAAAGGCTATTCTAGTTGAAGATTCTATCTTTAAAGCTTTTGTTAGTGTTAGATTACCAAAATAAACAGTTCCTTTACTATCTGATAGATTTCCCTCAATGCTAAAGAAATCGCTCAATTTTCCATCTGTCGTGAAATTATGTGAGTAACCTCCTGTTATCGGTTCGGTTGGTTCAGGATCGGGTTGTGTGGGTTCAGTTGGTGTTTCAACGGAATTACCTCCAACAGCAACTAGACCTGTTTCATAATCTTTTATTTTTTCCATCAAATCTTTGTTGATTTTGTACGATTCATCATCAATGCCATCATTAAATTCCCAGGTGAAATCTCCACCATTAAGGCGTCCTGCTTCTGCTGTAACAATTTCCTCAACATCATCGACATTATCAATCTCAGATGCATTGACACCTAAGTCTACTTTCGTATCAAAGTTATTGTAGGCTGTTCCACCTACGCTTGTTTCATACGTATTTGGCACTGTTTCGTTTCTTGAAGATGCTAAGTAGGCATCAAAAGATGTAGCATTCGATTCATCTGTTCCTGCATCGGAATTAGCGTAGATTAAACTTTTCGCATCAACAATTTTATTATTGTACGCTTTAATCATACCGCCATCTTCATCAGAGAATGTACCACTACCTAATGCGTCTGTACCTTGTAATGAACTCATCATTGGGTATTTGGCGTGTCTAAAATAATTGGACTCTACAAAAGCTGAACTTGCTGTTGTGGCGCCGACACCATATTTTGAAATGCCATCAAAAAAGTTATTATACACATGTACAGATGCTAATCGTATGCGTGGATGGCGTGAGTCGGAGTGATCAAACCAATTATGATGAAAGGTGACAAAGAACTCATCTGTTTCTTTCAAACCAGTTAATGAAGCTTTTCCGGAATCCCAGTAATGATTATAGGATACGGTGAGGTAGGTGGATCCTTTCTTTAAATCGATGGAGCCGTCACCTTTTGCTTGGTCGGTATCAGAACCCGCTGTTCCATAGAGAAGATCGTTATGGTGTACCCACACGTTGACATTACCAGTATCAAGTGAAATAGCATCATCAGGGAATAGTGCGACACCAATGTTTCTAATTTCTAGATTACCAGTATAGCGCGCCAGTATTCCCCAGCCATAGGCGTAGGTGTCTTCACCAATACCTTCTAGTGTAATGTTCATTTCGGCATAATCGGAGTTCCCTTTAATCTGAAGATAGCCGTTGCTATTCAATTGACCATCCATATCTTCAGCCGTAATCTTTCCGATCAATCTGATTGCAAGTGGGGTTTTATCATATCCTTTTTGTCTTAATGAAAGGATTTCACCTATACCTACGCCCGTCTTCACCTTACCTGAGCTGCTGGTGACTACATCAAGCTTAACTGTTTGGGCATTCTCTGGCGTTACATAGATGACTTGCGCGTCCTCTTGTAGTGTTCCATCTTCATTATATGCACCAGAAGCTGTGCCATATTTAGAGTCCTTGGCAAAAGCAAAACCAGTTCGATCATGTGCTTTTACTCTAAGTGTGCCAGAAACCGCGCTTACTTTAGATCCATCTGCTAGCAGCGCATCGATCTTCAACACATAGTCTCCAGCAGTAAGTCCTACCGCATCCGCTCGCCAAAATGATTGATATTTACGAATTAATTCATTGTCTATTTGTTGATACTGCGACTCTGGTGCGCTTACTGGTTTCACATAAACATTATATCCCTCTGCATGCTCGATTGATGGCCATTCTACATATGCCGTTTCAAATCCGCCACCGCTTTCGGATACAGTAAAACTAGACGCCTGAACAGGCTGATTGCTAAACCCGACTACTACTAAAAATAGCAAGCTAGTATACCATAAAATCTGACTTAACCCCTTTGTTATTAACTTTTTCATTCATTTCCCTCCAATATTTTTGAACATAAGATATACATCCAGTCTTCTGCACACTTGATTTCTGCACAACTACTTATAAGTTCACCTCACTTCTTATTTTCAAAAATATGGATGGTTTAGATAAATAAAAAACCTAATGAGTTGTCCTCACTAGGCTGCATGACAAGTGAATGTAAGCTATATATATAACTAATTTTTGTTCTTAATGCAACCCGACGATCTTAGTAAATAACTTTACCTTAGACTCGTGGCTTTGCGTCCCAATTTTCAATTGATTTGCCTTATTATTATTTAACCATCCATAATTTACCTTATATTAATCTATTCATTTACTCAATACGTATTTATGGACTAACTTCGGGTGGGTAATCCCCACCACTTTTATTTTTATCTATCTTATCCAGTTAGAAACTGTCCATCCGGCATCCGAAATCTTGTTAGAATATAAAAAACACACCCCAAAAAGCGAGTGTGTTTGTACTACTTCACATCAAAAATGAAATATATTATAATTATTCATCACTTGTTCGATCGATATTTATTTGTTTACGAAACTTAGAGTTATATATTATTAATACTACTAGATAAACAATAAATGCAGCCAGCAAATAGTTTAAACTTATACTGCCATGTATTAAATACCACACTATTTCCCCAACTACATCGGATAATACCTAACTCACAAGTATATTAAGTTTTTCATCAGGAATAAAACGCCTAAAGACTGCTCGAAAAATTTTATAAAATGCAGTCATAAGTAATACTGCTCGTGACAAAGTTCCTAAGATCTCCGCCATTATGCTTTCCCCCTCGCCTTTTTCAACGTCGTAAATTTTAACATAAAATACTATTTATATCTTTATGAATTGGTAAATTTAAGTAACAAACGCTATTAAAAAGGGGAGATTAGTTTAGATTATTTCCACTCCAACATTTAGGCTAAGTCCAAATAGGGGGTACCATTTTGTTACTGCTCTATCACTTTACTTCAAATTTGCTACCCCGGTCTCCAACATTTCCAGTTGCAACACCGTCTCTTCATCGGTAATCGTCTTGTCTTTCCGGTTCACAACCGCTTCATATAAATCATCATATACGCGCCCATAATCACCGTTCACCGTGGGAACAGTTTCTTCATGAAACGTACCGGCCTCATCTACATACGTAAGTACCCCGTAATGTTCCAAGTGATCGACACCAAAATCATCGTTATCTGGCATGTAGAATACTTTTAAATGCTCTTCTTGACGGTCTTTCGTTGCTTTGACAAAACTTCCTTTGTTGCCATGCACGATAAAACTTGGTCTGCCTTTCACACGGAAATAACTAGATTTAACCGATACTTTAATCCCACCGTAATACAAGTCTAAATCAAAATAATCATTCATTCTGCCTTCGCCTAATAATTGACGCACATCATAATGGACATGATCCGGCTTACCAAAGTAGCTAATCACTTGGTCTAAGGTATGGCAACCATGCTCATATAAAAAGGAAGCTGCCGGATCGAAAGTATGCACTCCTTCAGGAACATACGGACGATAATAATCGAAGTGCATTTCCATTTCTAGCACGTCGCCAATCTTTCCTTCTTCAATCACTTTTTGCACAGTTAGAAAATCGCTATCAAATCGTCTATTTTGATAGGCTTGCACAACTAAGCCTTTTTCTTTGGCTAATGCAAAAATTTCTTTCGCTTGTTCAGAAGTTTCCATAAATGGTTTTTCGACTAAGCAATGCTTGTTATGGGCTAATACTTGTTTTGCATATGTAAAGTGGCTATCGTATTTTGTGCAAATGACGATAAGTTGAATCTCATCATCCTGTAATAATTCCTCTAAATCTGATGTATAGTGGACGCCTGCAATGTGATCCCATTGATCGCGTTCTGGACTTCTTCGATAAATCGTTTTTACCTTAATATTTTCTCGTTGTAGTACGAATGGTAGATGATATCTGTTCGTGCTTTTTCCATTTCCAATATAACCGATTGTTAACATAATGACCTCCTAGATGTACGTATTTTAGAATTCTTCTATTTCATTGTATAGAAAAAGTACCTCCTTATGGATAAGTGTATCATAGTAGGAGGTACTTCTCTATTAGGCTTGAGACCAAGCCCTACATTGCATGATGATGGATTACATTAAGCCGATTACGTGGAAGATGATACCTACCACGAATAAGCCAAGAATCATCACAATTGGTGAAACTTTCTTATTCAATAACCACATACAAAGAAGCGTTAGTAGCAAGCCAGCTAAACCTGGGATTAAGCTATCTAAGTTATCCTGTAAGGTGGTGACATCATATTGAGTGAGCGATCGACCGTTCGCTTGTTGCTGGAGGGCGGTTTTTATTCCTTCTGCCCCAGATGGCAAGCTATCCCAATCAATATATGCACCTTCATCCAGTTCTACTTTCGAAACGGTTGGCGTAAAGCTTACCGATACCCACCTGTTAACGAGCGACCCGAGGATAAACATACCGAGTATCGAGGCGCCTTTGGTAATGTCTTGTAGAATTCCACCTGATAAGTCTTCGGTAATTTTTGAACCAGCTTTGTAACCAAGTTCTTGTGTATACCACATGAATCCCATACGGATAAGGTTCCATAAAACAAAATAAAGAATTGGTCCCAAGATATTACCACTTAATGCAAGTGATGCTGCTAGGGCACCAATAATTGGTTTAATGGTAAACCAGAAAACAGGATCACCAATACCAGCCAATGGACCCATCATACCAACTTTAACCCCTTGGACAGCCTTATCATCAACTGGAGCACCATTAGAACGTTCTTCTTCCAGTGCTAAGGTTACACCAAGAATTGGGGAAGCTACATAAGGGTGTGTATTAAAAAACTCTAAGTGACGTTGCAATGCCGCTGCACGATCTTCTTTTGACTTATATAAACGTTTGATCGCTGGGATCATCGAGAATGCCCAACCGCCGTTTTGCATACGTTCATAGTTCCAAGAACCTTGAATAAACGTTGAGCGCCACCAAATAGCAATTCGGTCTCTTTTTGTTAATTTCATTTCTTGTGCCATTGTTATGTCCTCCTCCTTTTAATAGTCTTCGATAATATCGCCTAGCGGGTCACCAGTGTTTCCATTACCGCCGCCTTTACCACCGGAACCGCCACCTAGTTTAGATAGCGTGATATAGATAAGGGCTAATGCCACACCGATACCACCTAGGCCTACAAGGGTAAGTGATGGAATTGTCGCTAAAACGAAACCAATCGCAAAGAATGGCCATACTTCTTTTGTTGCCATCATGTTAATAACCATTGCAAAACCTACGGCTACAACCATGCCACCGCCGACTGCGATACCATCGGTTAACCAAGAAGGCATTGCTTCAAGTAAGTCACGAACCGGACCTGCCCCAATTGCAAGGATTAACCCTGCAGGGATCGCAATACGTAAACCTTGTAAGATAATTGCAATAATGTGCCAAAATTCAATTGCTCGAATATTCCCATCTTTCGCTGCAGCATCCATGAAGTGTACTAATGCAGTTGCAATTGTACGAACAAGAATAGTTAATAATAGACCTGCTACTGCAAGAGGAACTGCAATCGCAATCGCTGAATCAACACCCGCTTGCCCTTGGCCGCTTAAAACTAAAAAACAGTTTCAAAAATTTCATCTGCGCAACTAATTTTTATACAATCTTTATTACGAATCCTTTAGCAATTACTCCTAAAAATTCGTCTCCATTACTTCGCCATCCTAAAGTTACCAACACTCGCTTGGTCCCTGATCCATGAATGGATAGCGTGTTATCGTAGCTCGTCTTCGTTTTTATTCGAACACCTTTACTTTTTTCTTCATATACCGTATAAGATATTTTTTCAGGTTGCTCCCCTTTTATATTTAAAACGATTGGTTCGTTTGCTGTAACCTTTGTCACTTGTAAATTTTCCGTTGCATCTTTAATATTTCTTGGATAAATAATAGCTGCCGATTCCTTACTACAGTTGTTAACTACCCAACATTCAGAAATTAACTTGGAAGTAATATTTTTGCCAGCGATAGTAAATGAAACATCTTCGTTTGATATAGGATACGTTTCATTGGAACGAGGATTCGAAGTAAATTCTGTACTTTGTTCTTCTACTTCGTCATTTTGACATCCTCCTAAAATAGTTAGTATCAATACAGCAAAAATAACTTTTTTAACCACGCTATAACTCCTTTCAAATGTACAACTATCCTATCTCTAAAACGTTTTACCTATTTTCACACATTTAAAACTTACATTAAAAAAGCACTAGCCTACAGCTAGTGCATTCTTATCATCCTAAAATCGCTCGATCATTATCCATTTGTGTACCGCGAATGCGTTGAAATTCTTGTAATAGCTTTTCAACCGTTAATGCAGCTTTTTCTTCCCCTGCCACATCTAGAATAATTTGACCTTTATCCATCATAATCAAACGATTTCCAAGATCTAACGCTTGTTGCATATTATGTGTAACCATCAGCGTGGTTAAATGAAATTTTTCAACCATTTCATCCGTGATTTTTGTAATTAACTCTGCTCGTGATGGGTCTAGTGCTGCAGTATGTTCATCTAACAACAGAATGTTTGGTTCGGTAAAAGTCGCCATTAGTAGAGATAGTGCTTGTCTTTCTCCCCCTGAAAGCAGCCCCACTTTTGCTGTTAAACGATCTTCTAAACCTAAGTGCAAGGTAGACAAATACGATTGAAATAGTTCTCTACGTTTCTTGTTCACTCCAGGTCTTAGTGTCCTTTTTTTATTTCTAGCATACGCCATCGCTAAGTTCTCTTCAATCGTCATCGATGGAGCCGACCCTGCCATTGGATCTTGAAACACACGGCCAATAAATTTTGAGCGTTTGAATTCTGGGATCATCGTTAAGTTATTCTGATTAATAAACACATCGCCAACATCAGGAATAAGGCTACCAGAGATCACATTCATTAAGGTGGATTTTCCAGCGCCATTACTTCCAATCACTGTGACAAAATCGCCTTTGTTCAAGGTTAAATTGATGCCTTGTAGTGCTTTCTTTTCATCTGGTGTGCCTTCATTAAAGGTAAGGGATATTTCTTGAATATCTAACATTACGATGCCTCCCCATTCAATCGATTTTGCAATTCTGCACGTTTTCGCCGTTTTCTCTTTGCTTCTTTTTGGCCAGAGATTAATTTTGGTATCACTAAGGCTAAAATAACTAATACTGACGTAATCAATTTCATATCACCCGTGTCTAAGAAATCGGCCTGTCGCAAAGCAATCGTTACAACAATTCGATAAACAATTGCTCCACCAATCACCGCTAAGGTCACACGCATAATAGATTTTGTTCCAATTAATGCTTCACCAATAATCACCGATGCGAGACCAATAACAATCATGCCAATTCCCATCCCAACATCAGCAAAGCCACCATATTGTGCATAAAGTGCTCCAGATAAAGCAACCAGTGCATTCGAAAGTCCTAATCCCATAATTTTTAACGTATCTGTATTAGCAGAGAAGCTACGAATCATCTTCTCATTATCACCTGTCGCACGTAAAGCTAAGCCAACCTCTGTTTTTAAATAAAAATCAGTTAATAATTTAATAAGTCCTGTCACAATGATCATTACAAATAAAACCCCCCATGTTCCAGGAGTATTCTCCAATCCCATGGATGTAAGCATTCCATTCAATACATCATCGATACCTAATGCAGACCAAAAGCTGCGTATTTGTGTAAAAATTGTATCCTCATTTAATAACGCTAAATTCGGTTGCCCCATAATACGTAAATTAATCGAATAAAGTGCTGTCATCATTAAAATACCAGATAATAGCGGGTTAATTTTACCCTTAGTATTTAAAATCCCTGTAATACTTCCCGCGATAAAACCAGCTACGACTGCAAGTAAGGTGGCTATAACAGTAGGTACATCATTAACAATAGCAATTGCCGCCACACCAGCACCAGTTACAAAACTGCCATCTACAGTCAAATCAGGAAAATCTAATACACGAAACGATAAGTAGACTCCTAATGCCATAATCGCATATATAATGCCAGATTCAACTGCTTGAAAAATTGGTACAAACATACTTCTTCTCCCCTTCTCCATGCTCAAAGTGACTGTTCAAAAGAAACTACAATTAAGTTGAACAATTCTATAAAAAGAAAACCGACTACTACACCAGATGGATTAAGAGTCGGCTTATCTTTCCATTTTGTCACATCTTTTAACGTTTTTCTCTATTCTTTTACTGTTTCTTTGAACTGCGCTTCTTCATCCCACGCATCATTCCAGTCGACCCCTTGTTCTTGTGCAGCACCTTTATTAATAAAGAGTTGCATTTCTTGTGGGTATTCTACTGGAATATCCGCTGTTGTTTTTTCACCAGTTAAGATATCCGCAGCCATTTCTCCAGCCCGATGACCAATTGTTTGGTAATCAATGCCGTATGTTGCAAACCCACCACGCTCTAGCGAATCAGGTTCCCCGACAATCAATGGAATATCTTGTTCGTTTGCTATTCCAACAACGCTTTCTAACGCAGAAACAACCGTATTGTCCGTAATGATATAAATAACATCCGCTGCTCCAACTAAGGTCGAGGCAGATTGCTGTACTTCAGCTGTCGTCGATACTGTACGTTCTTCTAAACTTAAACTCGTACCGTCCATCGCTTCTTTTACTGTATCAATTTGTGCCACGGAATTCTGCTCACCTGCATTATAAATTACTCCTACTGTTGCACCCTCAAAGTTCCTATCAATAAAATCCACGGTATTCGTGATAGCATCTGGGTGCAAGTCCATGACGCCAGTAATATTCTCACCAGGCTGCTCCATTGATTCTACTAAACCTGAACCTACTGCATCTGTTACGGAAGTAAATACAATTGGGATATCTTTTGTCGCTTGCAATGCCGCCTGTGCACTTGGCGTCGCATTAGCGAAGATTAAATCTACCCCATCAGAAACAAAATTTTGTGCGATGGGCAACGTATTGTTCTGATCTGCTTGTGCCGTTTGGAAATCATATTCCACGTTCAACCCTTCTTCTTCAAGAGCCGCTTGAAACCCTTCATACGCTGCATCTAAGGATGGATGTTCCACAAATTGTGTTACCCCAATCGTATACGTTTCTTCTCCATTCTCAGATTCAGAGGTACTAGCATTGTCGTCCGCTTGATCATTTCCACATGCTGTAATAAAAAGAATCGTAACCATAGCAATTAAACTTAAAAATAGCTTTTTATTCATTTGTTTTATGCCCCCTTCTATTATTTATCTGTTTACAATTTTCAGAATTTATGCGCATTATTATATCACATATTTATAGGCGAAGGTACATTTTTATTCATAATTTTATTACCTTTTTATGACACTTTAAGCATGTTTTCGCCAAACTTGCGATTCGGGATTTTTTTATGCAGACTAGAAAGGAAGATTAGATAAAGGAGTATAACATTTATGACAACGCATTATCTTATTATAGGTTCAGGTATATTAGGGGCTTCTACTGCTTATCATTTAGCCAAAAAAGGAGTACCTGTTACCATTATCGATAAAAAACATGATGGGCAAGCAACGGATGCAGCTGCAGGTATTGTCTGCCCTTGGTTATCACAACGGCGAAATAAACGATGGTATTACTTAGCAAAAGAAGGGGCTAAATACTATCCTTCTTTGATTGAGCAATTAGCAGAAGATGGTGAAGAAGATACTGGTTATAAGCGTGTTGGTGCCATTAGTATTCGGCAAGAAGAAGAGAAACTAGATAGAATGATGGAAAGGGCGATGAAACGTAGAAAAGATGCCCCAGAAATTGGCGAGCTAACAAAATTAACGCCAGAAGAAACCAAAGCATTATTTCCAGCTATACAGGAGGACTATCGTGCCATTCATGTAAGTGGAGCGGCAAGAGTAAATGGTAGAAAACTACGAGATGCGTTATTGCGTGCCGCCAAAAAACATGGTGCAAAATTGGTAAGGGGTGAGGCACGATTAGAAGCAAAAGGGGAGGCAGTTCATGTATACTGCAACAATGAGCACATCCCTGCTGATCGAATTATTATTACAGCAGGTGTCTGGGCAAAGCAATTGCTCTCCTCATTAGGAATTGATTTTTTAGTTGAATCACAAAAAGCACAAATCATGCACATGCAATTGCCTGATCAAGATACCAGTACATGGCCAGTTGTCATGCCTCCAAGTGACCACTATTTAGTAGCATATGATGATCATCGTGTCATTGCTGGCGCAACCCATGAAAATAATTTAGGGTTTGATCAACGCGTGACTGCCATCGGGTTACAAGAGATTTTAAATAAAGCATTAGCGATTGCACCTGGGTTGGCGCAAAGTACTATAATGGAAACAAGAGTGGGCTTTCGTCCAAGTACACCTGGATTTCTGCCAGTAATCGGAGCTATTCCTGGTTTTAATAATTTGTTTACAGCTAACGGGCTTGGTTCTTCTGGACTTACAACCGGACCATTTTTAGGACAACAATTAGCGCACTTAGCTTTAGGTGAGGAGCTACTTCTTGATCCGACTGATTACCCGGTAGAGGATGCGATTAATTAATTTTTATCGAGGGCTTCTCAAATACTGAAGCCCTTTTTAAAAGTTAGTAACAAACGCTTCATAGAATTTATTGGGTTAATTTTTTAATTTACTATCAATATCAGAGGTATCTACATTTTCACCAAATAATTTTTTTAATTTACCTTTGGCTTGTATTTCAATTCCATCATCGACATATAGCGCTACTTGAAATAAAGCAAATATTACAGCACTTAAGTCATCGGTATAACCTACACCCACTGCAAGATCAGGTATAATATCTAAAGGCAAAATAAAGTAACCTAAAGCACCAACGATGATGGCTTTTAAAACAATGGGTTCAATCAACCGGCTATATATTATATAATTAGAAATAATCAACCACTTCGCAGGAGATTGTTATGAAAATCAAAGTAGCACTAATTTTATTAGCCCCTCTTTATATTTTACTTTGTATATTTGATTATATATTTATAAACTCATTTGACTGGAAAGCAAATATATTTGAATCTATATTTGTAATGGCACTCATTATGTTGTTTGATATTATCGAATCAAAATTAAAATAAAAGTTTTCGATTTTCCAGCTACACTGAGCAACGTCAATAGTCAACTCAGCAGCTAAATCATTAACCCCGCCTTTGACAGCTGTTTTACCTGTAATCTTCAGTAAAGATTTAGCTTCTTTTCTCCACTCTCCGTTCTTCAGCTCTTGATATAAAGAAGATATTGTAGTTGCATCCTGCTTCAATCTTTTTTGTTCTTGCAGATGATTCAGTACTTGCATTAAATTTTTAAGTTGTTTTTTTAACCCTCTTGTATGCGTACATACATACAAGAATTAAAAAATAGAAGAACAATACAGAAAGAAAATAATACATCAAATCAAATTGAATTTTCCGTATCTCACCTGAAGTAAATAATAGAAGCTTATTAGGAATCTCCCCAAACTCTCTGTACCACATGAAATGAAATGGAAATCCTATTGCATATTCAGCAATTCCATAATTGCTTATTTTTTTAAAAGGAACAACAACAACATATAAAACAGGGATTAATGTACTGATAAGTAAGATTTTTTTATTAATTTTCAAAATAAATCACCCTTTTTTTAATTTGAATAACAACATTCACAATCATATTATTACATAAATTGGAAATAATTGTTTTTTTTTATTTATTTAGTGTTATTATTAAATAGATTTAAAAAATAGGAGGGGTATCAGTGAAAAGGTCTTTTATCAAATCATTAACTATTCTTTTTACGGCCGTACTAGTTGTATTCAGCACTACTAGCATTACTTCCTTAGCGAAAACTGACACGGAGAGCATTTCAAATGAATTGAACGAATTAGAAAAATCAAACACATTAGATTTCGAGTTAGTACCTTCTGAAGAAATCAGCCATTTAAACGAAGATGAAATCATCAAGTTTGATACAGTTGAAGAATTTGAAAAATTTGTGAAAGAAATGAACGAAACTGAAGTAACTTTATTTGAAGAAACAATAGATTTATCATCTACAAATAGTAAAACCACTAATCAAGTTGGTATGATGAGCACCAAAAATGGATCACACACTATAAATTGGTGGGCTCCTTTCTCTGGTTATGGCATGACCGGACTAGCCTGTTGGAGAAATGTTTCTTTTAAATATAATTATAAAATAGTAAATGGAAAACCGCGATTTACAAAGGTTTCGAATATTAAATCTTATTATTCTGGAATACAAATAGGTGTTACTTGGAATCAAACTAGTACTTCTTACAATTTCACTAAAAAAAGAAGTACTAACGATAAGGCGGTAATCAAAGTTAACGGTTATAGTTTACTAGGTTTCGAAGTTAAAGGCTTTACAGTAGGTGCAAAAATCAATGATACTTGGAAAGCTAGTTTAACTTTAAAATAAAGCAACTTAAGCATAAACAATTTAAATGTGAGTGTAAACTAAACTGTGTAAGTTAAGAGAGCGTATGACTCTTGCTTACCAGTTTAGTCTTTTTATTATTAAATAGAAATATATGATATGGCCACATTCAAAATTGGTGAATGGTTATCAACCAACTACTCATCCATGATAAATTAGAGAGTAGATTTTAAAGTATATTTAAACTTACACACTTTTCTTGACAAGCCCAAAGATCTAGCTTTTTTAGAAAATCTTTGCACCTTTGTCCAAAATTTCCCCTCTGAAAAATGCACTATGTGTTTGCTAATATCTTCTTCATCAAATTCTTCTATTTCGTCTTTTAAATCAACAGCTAAATTCTCTTTAATTTCAATACTTTCTAATTCATCATTATTAGACGAGGATAATTGGTCTAGTTCTTCTTTCTTTTTAAATAGATTTTTTAACATTCAATCACTCTATAGATTGTTGATATATATTTTACACCCCTGTTATTCTTTAACATAACAGTCTGACATTACATTTTTTCTTACGTTTTTAACCGTAACATCCGTTCTATATGTTGTTTATCATTCACCAGTTCTTTTATTACGGAGCAAAACCATAAAAAGTCAAAACAAAAATAGCATAAGATATAAGGCTAACACCGATTAAAATTACTAACCACACAAAATACATCAACATACGCAACCATGTCCTGCCAAACAACATATTTTTAAGTTTAAAAAGCTTATATCCAATAATCAAGAATGTAGGGATAATATACAAATATGAAAAAGTACCAACCCATGTTCCAAGCTTATTAAAACCACCCTCTTTTGGAGCCTCAAATAAAGTATAAGCATTGGAAATATACATAATACCAGCCATAAAGATTATCGAGAGTAAAACAAAATAAATAAAGCCAGTAAACTTGAGCAATTTTCGTTCTGTTCTTAGAATAACAAACATACATACTAAAAAAATAAATATAGCAGCAACCTTCATGATATACATGCTGCACCTCCAGCACTAGACATTAAGATGACGATAAAAATCCCAATAAGATAGAAATCATCTTATTGGGATTATATCACACAAACACTTCCATACATGTTAAATATTATCTTAAAGGAGCGAACATTTTATCTGATTCATGAACTAAAATCATCTGTTACCGCACCTTTAGAAGAGCAGGAAACGTTATGTGCGTATTTACCTAAAATACCCTTCTTGTATAATGGCGGTGCAGTCCAGTTTTGTTTTCTCTGCTCTATCTCATCTTCAGAAACATCCATGAGAATTTCTTGAGAATCAGAGTCAATTGTCACTTGATCACCTTCTTTTAACAAAGCAATAGGGCCACCAACTTGAGCTTCTGGTGCAATGTGGCCAACAACTAGTCCATGCGTACCGCCAGAGAAACGTCCGTCTGTTAATAACGCTACTTTTTCACCAAGTCCTTTTCCGACCAAAATAGCAGAGATAGAAAGCATTTCTGGCATTCCTGGTCCACCTTTTGGACCCACATTTCGAATGACCAGTACATCTCCTTCGTTGATTTCATTTTTCATCACGGCGTTCGTCGCGTCTGTTTCATTATCAAATACACGAGCAGGACCCGTATGTCGTTTGACTTTGACTCCTGACACTTTCGCCACTGCTCCGCGTGGTGCTAAGTTTCCTTTTAAGATAACTAATGGACCATTTTCACGGTAAGGTTTTTCTAATGGTAAAATAATTTGTTGACCTTCGGCTAGATCTGGTGCATCTGCTAGATTTTCTGCGAGTGTCTTACCTGTTACAGTTAAACAATCGCCATGTAGATAACCATTTTCATGCAACATTTTCATGACAGCTGGTACGCCACCAACTTTATATAGATCTTCCATCACATATTTACCGCTTGGCTTCAAATCTGCTAAGTGCGGTACTTTTTTCTGGATACGATCAAAATCATCCATCGTCACGTCTACTTCAGCAGCATGTGCAATGGCAAGTAAGTGTAAAATTGCATTCGTTGAACCACCTAAAGCCATGACAACGGTAATCGCATTTTCAAATGCCTTTTTCGTTAAAATATCTTTTGGATAGATCCCTTTTTCTAATAATTGATAAGCTGCTTCCCCAGCTAAACGAGTATCCTCATATTTGTCTGGCGATTCAGCAGGGTGTGAAGAGCTACCTGGTAAACTCATTCCCAATGCCTCCACTGCAGATGCCATTGTATTAGCGGTGTACATACCGCCACAAGCGCCAGCACCCGGACAAGCATGACATTCAATTCCATGTAATTCTTCATCTGAAATCAAATTATTATTATGTTTTCCTACTCCTTCAAATACGGAAACAATATCTAATTTCTCACCATTTCGATAACCTGGCGCGATCGTTCCACCGTAAACAAAAACAGCAGGTACATCTGACCGTGCAATGGAGATCATACAACCGGGAATATTTTTATCACAACCACCAATTGCAACATAAGCATCTAAATTTTCTGCTCCAACTACAGTTTCAATGGAATCTGCGATCACATCACGACTTGGTAGCGAGTAACGCATCCCTTCCGTACCCATTGAAATACCGTCAGACACTGTAATCGTATTAAATATTAATGGAACACCCCCTGAATCTTTCGCACCCTGTTTTGCTTGTTCTGCTAAATCATGCAAATGAATGTTACAAGGTGTTACTTCGCTCCATGTACTTGCGACACCAATCATTGGTTTTTTAAAATCTTCATCTGTTACTCCAACTGCTCGCAGCATCGCACGATTTGGCGCTCGTTTTGGATCATCAAATACATTACTTTTAATTCTTAAATCTTTTGGCATTGCTCTCCCTCCAAACCTCTTTCTATTAACTATAATCTTTCCTGTCTTTCTTTTCAATATTTTTTATATTTTCAGAAAATATTTTTTCAAAAAAATGCTAGCCTTACGATTTCAAGCAAAACTAACACGCTTTTTTTGTTTTATTTATCCCTAAAGATCACTGTTGTATAAATTTGTGCGCTTGCTTTTGGATCAAGGTACTGCTTCGCACTATTCACTGCTGTCATTGCTTCGGAATACCCTGAGGCAATTAAATTCGTTTTTCCAGGATAGATAGCAGCATCTCCCGCAACAAACATCCCATCGACACATGTCGCCATGAGTGTATTGGTCGTTACACGGCCTTGTTCCGTCTGCATTCCCCAATCTTCAAACGGTGTTTGCTTCATGCTTATTCCTTGATAGACTAGCACATCATCGACCGCAAGCAGTTCTTGCTTGCCGGTGTGATCTGAAACCACTACTTCAACAACATTATTATTTTTTCTATTCACTTCTGTTAAAGTGATTTGTCTCTGTTCCTTTATGTTTTGCTGTTCAATTAACTTAAAATCATGGTCTTTTGCTTTTACATAGTTATCTTTTTCGTTAAATAAATACACGGTTTCAGCAATATCTTTTAATGCAGCAGCCCATTCCATGCCAGTTCGACTATTGGAAAAAATGACGACGCGCTTCCCACGATATTGTTCTAACTCTTCTAGTCGGTTACGTACATTTTCATCTTGTTTCAAATCAAATAGATCTGGTCCAACGATTGTAAACATACCATTGCCCGTAGCTAAAATAACTGTTCTAGAGAAGTGCGTTTTACCATTAGCTGTTGTAAGAAAAAAAGTGCCGTCCGCTTGTTTTTCAATATGGTCTACCCATTCATTTTGTATAATCATTGGATCAAACATCGTTGCTTGTTGAATCGTTTGATTAACAATCTCTTCTCCAGTAGCCCCTGGGATGGCACCAAGATCATAAACTTTTTTCTCTGGAAAGAATAACGACACTTTCCCTCCTAGAAACGGACTCGCTTCAATTAGTTTTGTTTTCATTTCTCGTAAACTACTATAAAAGGCCGTATACAGCCCTGTTGTTCCTCCGCCAATAATTGTTACATCAAACAGTTCATTTGCTTGGTTCATCTTCTCAACTCCTTTGGACAATTAAAATTATATAGTATGAGTAAAATTTATCGTTTAATGGTTTAAAAAAGTGAAATTTTAGTTCTCTGTCAAATGTGGTGGTGTCATTTTCACTCCATCATCTCTTTTATTACACTTACATTATTAATCCTACTTGTACCTGAACCGCAAAAGAAAATCGCTTAACCAAGTGGATCTTCGGCTCGTGGGACTGCGATTACTCGTCCCATCGAAAACATTTGCTGTTCCCGTAGGAGTCTCGCATATTTCCTCTGCTAGGGTACTTTTATAATAAGACGCTTCTTATCTCTTGACACCCCAGTATCTTCTTTTTCAATCGCTCAAAACTCGGATACCACCACATTTAGTATAGAGCCAAATTTTACAAAAAAACTTCCATCAACATTATTTTATCATAATGCAGATGGAAGTGTTTACGTATAAAGTAATGATTTAACCAACAATTACTCGATTGGTTTGTTTTAATTCATTAATATTTTTTACGCCTAAAGCAAACATGGCCATTTGTAATTCTAATTCTCTTGTTTCCATTAAATCAAGTAATTTGTCGACGGATTCCGTTGCTTCTCTTAAGACAGATCGAGCAAAACCAACCATATCAGCACCGATGGCAATCGCTTTAGCAGCATCTAATCCTGTTTTCATTCCACCACTTGCGATAATTGGCACATCAGAAACATGCTCACGTACAGAGACAATGCTTTCTACTGTTGGAATTCCCCAATCCACAAACGCTTCTGCCGCTTCTTTTTTGATCTCATCTTTGGAGCGTAACTTCTCTACCTGACTCCAAGACGTGCCACCAGCTCCTGCTGTATCAACAAAAGCGATCCCTACATCACGTAGTTTCTTCGCGACCGTACCATCAATCCCCCAACCTACTTCTTTTACCCCAACAGGGGCGTCTAATGCAGCAACAAGTTTTTCAATTTTGCCAAGTAAATTAGAGAAATTCGTATCTCCACCTGTTTGGACAATTTCTTGAATGGCATTCAAGTGAAGCACAAGTACGTTCGCATCGGTAATATCAATAATTTGTTTACACTGATCGACAGTGAAACCGTAGTTTAATTGTACCGCTCCTAAATTAGCAATGATCGGAACAGTTGGCGCATATTTTCTAACTTGAAATGATGGACGAAAAGACTCTCTTTCAATGAGAGCACGTGTAGATCCAAGTGCAAAGGTCCAGCCTTTTTCTTCCGCCGCCATGGCTAGATTTCTATTGATCGTCTCTGCCATCTGCGCTCCGCCAGTCATTGAGCTAATCAGAAAAGGCGTTTTACGTTCAAACCCTAAAAATTGCTGCGCTAATGAAATCTCATTAAAGTCGATCTCTGGTAATGCATTATGTACAAATCGTACAGATTCCATTCCAGTTGAAATGTTGTTACCAGTTACTTGATCTGTTAAACAAAGTTCAATGTGCTCTGCTTTTCGTTTATTAATTGAATCTGTCATATAGAAAACTCCTTTATCGATAACGTTCTATAATATCATCGGCAACTAACATACCTGATAAAGTTACCATTGGGGTTCCTCCACCTGGATGCGTCGATCCACCGACATAATAAAGATGATCAATGCTGCGATCTTTATTTGGCATACGAAAAAAAGCTTGCTTAAAGTAATTAGAGGACATGCCATAAATCGTTCCTTTATAAGCGCCTGTTCGAGCAGCAATATCTGCTGGTGTCATATATTCTTCATAATCAATCGTCGCTTCATCTAGCTGTAATCCAAACGATTGCAGCTGCGTAAATACGCGGGATCGAATGTAGATTATTTGCTCTTCTGACCAATCAGCTTGGTTTTTCATGTAAGGTGCATTTATCAACATAAATAAATTGCTTGCATCAGGTTTCGCTCGTGTTGGCTCTGAAACACTAGAATTGCATATGTAAATCGTTGGCGTTGGTAGAACACACTTCTCCTTAAAAATAGCTTCAAACTCAGCTTGATAATTACTGGGAAAGAATACATTATGATGCGACAAGTTCGCAAACTTTTGCTGTGTCCCCAATAAAATCGTAAATCCAGATAGAGAAGGTTCCACGTTGTTAATCTGTCGCTCTGGACGATTGAACCACGTGGTTTGTACCGTTAATGCATCAGCATTTGCAATTACATCATCAGCAAAAAATTCACCAACATTCGTTGCAACACCGATTGTTTGCCTATTTTCGTTGATTAATAATTGCTTCACTTCCACATTTGTTTGGATCGAAACACCTAACTCAAGCGCTAACTTTTCTAATCCCTGCACTAATGCATAAGTGCCACCTTTCATGCCATAAATACCTTGCCTACCTTCTAAATGTGCCATCATCGCAAAGATAGCCGGTGCTTGGTAAGGCGATGATCCCACATACGTTGCATATCGATCAAACATTGCCAGCGTATTAGGATGTCTGAAGAATTGTCTAGTTAACTGATGCAACGTCTTGTGCGGTTTAATACGAAGAAAGTCAGTTAACAATTTTGTCGATAACTTTGCTTTTGTTGAATACATCAATTTTTTAAAAAAACTTCGTTCAGCAATGGTATAAAGACGAGAAGCTTCCCGCAAAAAGCTATGATAGTTCTGAGCATCTTCAGGACTATAGGTAGCGATCTGGGCAGTTACACTTGCTTGATCTGTATTAAAATCAACGACCTGTCCATCCGAGAAGAAGTTTCGTGTGCCAGTAGCAATTGGATAAAACGAAACATAGTCTTCGATATTTCGATCACAAGCAGTGAATAATTCTTCAAATATATGCCGCATGGTAATCGTACTAGGGCCCAAATCAAACTGATACTCTCCTGCTGTTACTTGTTGCAGTTTGCCGCCAATCGTTGACTGCTTCTCCATAACTGTAACGGAAAACCCGTGATATGCCAAACGAATTGCACAACTCAATCCTCCTAATCCTGCACCAACGATTATGATCTTTTTCATGAATAACTTCTCCCCTTCCATTGGTAACCTTGCTTTTTAAAACTTTTCAAAAATGAATCAAAACTAATCAAGATAACAAACAATACACTAATTGGAAGAAAGAAGCTATAAACAAGTGTAACACCATTTGAATAATCTACAATCGCTTTCGTTAGTACGGCAATTGCGTAACTGATCACCACTAGAATTGGATTAGCTCCTGTAAATAATAACACGATCGGTACAATATATAACATTAGGTAGTAAGCAATGACTAGTAAGAGAGCGATGGCTTGGCGATTCACACCAGTGTAGATGTTCTTTTGAAAACCAAACCAAACATCTTTCCAAGTATGATACATGCGCATATACACATAACGATCGATTTTTGCTAATGTAGCTGGAAAACCATATTGTTTCATCCGTTTCATTAAGCTCATATCATCTAACAGACTATCTCGGATTGCAGCGTGCCCACCAATAACATGATAACTTGTTTGGTGAACAGTGATAAAAGCACCATGTGCTGCTGCAAACATAGCACGTTTACTGTTTTTCACAAAATAGATTGGAAGGTGACAGAGAATAACAAACATCATCATTGGCACTACTAACTTTTCCAACCAAGAACCGACGATTTGTCTTGGAAATCCAGAGACAATGCCAGCACCTTGTTTTGCTAATATTGGGTTCATCTGCTCTATGGCCTTTGGTTCTAATCGAGCATCTGCGTCTACAAATAAGAACCAATCACCACTTGCATGATCTGCCAACTGTTGACAGGCATAGGATTTACCTGTCCACCCTTTCGGTAGTGACTTGCCCTCGACTAGACGAATTGATTGATGTTTATTAGCTAACCCCCTTATTAACTTCTTGGTATTATCTGTAGAATGATCGTTTAAGACAATAATCTCATACGGCTGTTGCGTTTGCTGTATAACAGAAGATAGGCATGCTTCAATATTAGCTTCTTCATCTCGTGCTGGAATTAGCACAGATAACCGGATTGGGGTTTGTGTATTAGGTACCTGTTGTTGTGATAACCTTGGAAAAACAAACAGATTCCAACAAACAAAGCCTAATTGAAACAAGAGCCAACAACTCACTAGGATGAGAATGGTGTCCACTTTTTCACCCCATTTTTCAATGCATCCAATCGATCACTTGTCGATTTACTCTGTCGCATGACCGGATACTGGTGTTTTTGTTTTTTATTGATAACAGCTAATCGGTGCGTGTCTGCTTGTTGTTGGAGCACTTTTTCTAAATAAACCGTCCATTCTTTTCTCGTATGAGCTTTACCATTCATTAGAATTGCTTCTCCAAATTGAATACTGGCAATTGGTTTTTGTGGTTCATCAAAGTAATAGTGAAATGTAACTGGTTTGACCCTCACTTGTTCAAATCGCTGAATCAAGTAACCAAGACCAGATTGAAATTGATAAGGTCGGATGTCTTGGTGTTGGATTTCACCTTGCGGAAACAGCCAAACCGCTTTATGATCTTGAATTAATTGTTCACTATACTGCAAAGCTTGCACAATAGCCTTTGGTTGATAGCGATTAATTGAATAAGCTCCCAACTCACGAAAAAAACCATACTGTTCCAATCCTTGTTGATCCATCATAATGTAATGATCCCTATTAGACTGTTGTTTTGTTACATAAAACAATAGCAATCCATCCCACCAAGAACTGTGGTTGGCAATATAAATTATGGGAAATTGATTGTCCTCATCAATATCGCCCTCTACATAAACGTTGTGAAAGTGTTTATGTAATAAATAATATTTTAAATAAGAATAAAATAAATTCGAAAATCGTTTACTTTTGGCTGCGGTAATCATACTGATACCTACCTTCTACAAGGAGAATAAAAGCAATACTTAATACCCCTATGATTGCTATGCCATTACGAAAAGCTAATAAGCCAAACAATAGTAACATGCCTTGATAAACCCATGTGATTTTTCGATGAATGTTATGCTGCTTTGGATAAAGTGGAAACATCAGTGATAAGATAGCACCCAAAATAAACCAAGTAACAAAATTGGTGATTGGGATGCCAAAATAACTTCCGTTTCCATTCCATTCCCAAAATGATTCTACTTCAGCTACTGGATCCAAGATCAGATCAAGCACAACAATCCATACACCAGTTTCGAGCGCTCGCAATAATTTTGTCTTTTGATTTGCTAGATACATACTATTAAACAATACCCCTATCCACGCAAGCGTAATCGTGATAGGAACACCGATGAGGTTAGGCCCCAGGACGGGGGTATATCGGTAGCTTCCAAATGGAAATCCTGTAGCAACACTAATTACTTCTACCAGATATGTGACACTCCCGACACATATCAACGCTAGCCAATACCATACCTGCTTTGTGGTTTGCTTTGCTAGCATTTCTATTAAACAGCAAGCATAGAATACAAGAAACAGTGGCTTAGAAAAAGCCAGTATAGCAGGAACGTGCCAAAATACTTGCAAGAAAAAGCCAATAAGATACCAAACAGCAAAAATAGGAAATAAGATAAGTACGTTTTGGTTAACATCTTTCATCATTTTGTTGGATCCTTCTATTTAGTTAGCTGCAATAGTAGTTGGCTTTTTCGCTTGTTAGAAACTACCGCGCGCGCTGTAAATACTTGATAATCATTTTCTTTAACGACTTGAATGATCTCTCGGTAGTATCTAGCAGCTAGTTGCATAGATAGTGCACTTTTTTTCGGATATGTGTCAATAAATTGAAGTCCTTCTTCAAACCATTGATCGGCTTGATCGGTTAAAGCTTTGATAAGATTTCGTAGTTCTTGGTTAATGACTTGATTCTCCCAATCCTCGATGCTGTAGCCATATGCGTGCATCATTTCTAATGGTACATATCGTCGCCCAAGGCGCTGATCTGCGCCAATATCGCGAATAATATTAACAATTTGCATCGCTTTGCCCAAGGCAACACCTGATTCAATAATTGCCTGATTCGGGCGCTCGTGCAACACAGGAATAAGCATTTCTCCAACTGAACCAGCTACACGATAGCAATAATCTTCTAATTGATCCATCGTGTCATAAGCCGTACGGTAGTAGTCCATTCGTTGACCACTCATCTGGGTATAATACGGTTCTTTTGACAACTCATAGCTGGAAAGCAACCATCGTAAGGCCGGCCATATAAAATGACCCTCGGCAAATGCTAAATTATCAAACTGATCCTCTAACTCTTCCAGCGTATATGGCGAGTTTTCAGGTTCATCCACTGCATCATCAATCATTCGGCAAAAAGAATAAATGACAAAAACCGCTTCTCGTTCTTGCTTTGGTAAAAACTTAAAAGCATGATAAAAACTTGATGAACCTTTTTTCATCATTTCCTTGCAAGCCAATGCCACGTTTTCATCTAACATGCTTTGTTTCCTCCTCTTTGAAGTAATTTGCTAACAAACGAGCACCTTGCATCACAATCGGAATACCACCACCAGGATGAACAGAAGCACCTACTGCAAATAAGCCGTTAATCTCAGGGTGGATAATTTGTGGTCGAAAACCGCCAGATTGATTAATTTTAGGTGCCACACCAAAACTACCGCCTAAATATAGACCTTCTTGCTCTGCTTGTCGTGGTGTTCGAATCGATTGCCATTCAATCGCATTTCGTAATCCTTGAAAACTACTATTTTCAATTTTTTCGATTTGGTCCTCTACTAGTCTATATAATGCTTTATCAGAAGGATCAATGGAGGCGGGTACCGGGATTAGCATATACAACACACTCTTATCTGCTGGAGCAGCATCTGGATCAATGGTAACAGGATTAAACACATAACAGGAAGGATCATTAGGAATCTCATTTCCGCTGACGACCTCCTCCATATACGTATCAAAATCATCGGATAAATAGAATTGATGCGTTAATTGATCCTGATACCTACGATTAACGCCTAAATACACCAATACACAACCGGAAGAAGGTTCAAGTTGCTTTTGCCTTTTCTTTTGATAGTTTGTTGGTAGTAACCTATCAATCATTGGATAATCCCCGTTGAACACTACATGATCAAAAGCTTGAAACGATCCATTCGTGCGCACGCCTTGCACGGTTTTTCCCTCAACCACAATGTCGTCCACAGGTTGTTGTTTATAAATTTTTACTCCTCTCGATCTACACGCCTCTTCTAAAACAGGTACAATGCTGGCATATCCACCTTTTACATACCAGATGCCATATGCATGTTCACTGTAAGAAATTAAACCATACAAGGCGGGTACTTGATGAGGAGCACCTCCTATATACAAGGTCTGCAATGCATAAGAATGAATGAGGCGTCTGTCGTTAAAAAAGGAAGCTAAATATTTTGAGACATGCTGATACGATTGCGACGATAGTACGAATTTAATATTTTGCAAGGAAAGAAAAGAGCGCTTATTGATAAATATCTTGGAAAGAAAAGCTTCCGTACCAAAATCATATACTTTTTTCATCTGATGCATATAACGTTGATAACCGAAGCTTTCTCCCGGAAATTTTGATTCGATTTCACCCATTTGTTTTTTCGTATCTCGCCATTTTCGATACACCGTTCCATCAGCGAAATGAATATCATATAACGGATCACATGGAATCAACTCGATCGCGTCTTGCTCAATACCTGCTTCTGCTAAAATTTCTTTTAGTAATTCAGGCAGTAGGACAATCGTAGGCCCCTGATCAATGCGGTATTCTCCATTTGATTGAAAAGTTAAACGCCCCCCTAGATGGGCTTCTTTTTCATAAATGGTAACATCATGGCCTTGGCGATTTAATAATAAAGCGGCGGTTAATCCACCAATCCCTGCTCCTACAATAGCTGTCTTCATTAGAATTGCTCCTTCACTGTCGGCACTTCGGTATCCAGAATAACAGGAGCTTTCGTACCATATTGGTCTTGTAACAAGTCAGAACTGATAATAGCTGATTGAAAAATAGTTGGTAATCCACTTCCCGGGTGCGTACCTCCACCAACTAAGAAGCAATGTTCTACGTCCTCAAACTTATTATGTGGACGGAAATACATCATTTGATCAAGGCTGTGTGATAAATTAAACGTTGCACCTCGGTAAACGTAATACTCTTTTTCCCATTCTAATGGCGAAATGGTCTTTTCTACTTCTATCTTCTCACGTAGCCCTGCTAAACCTGGTTCTTTCTCTAGACGATCAAGAATTTGTTCTTTGACGAGTGGTTTTTGTTCTTCCCAATCAATTGAAGCTTCTAAGTTCGGTACAGGCATTAATACATATAAAGCCGATTTTCCTGTAGGAGCGAGGGTGGGATCTAAGTGAGAAGGGTTGTGAACATAAATAGAGGCATCGGAAGAAATCTTTCCTTCTTTCGTAATGTCATCTACATTTTGTTTATAATCATCAGCAAACAATACCATATGATGTGGTAAATCCAACGTATCATCTACTCCTAAATACAACATAAATGTCGATAATGATAACCCTTTTTTCTCGAGATTTTCTTGTTTATATTTACGTAAATCGTTTTGATCAAATAGATTTGTCATGGCATAACCGAAATCAGCGTTAATAATGACATCATCTGCTTGAACGGTTGCACCATTTTCTAATTGCACACCAGTTGCTTTACCATTGTCCACGATAACTTGCTCGACACCTGTATTCGTTAATACTTCTCCACCATTCTCTTCAATCACTCGAGCCATTGCATGACATACTTGATTCACGCCACCAATTGGGTGAAACAAACCGTAGCGATGCTCTAAAAAAGATAGAATAGTGAATGTTCCCGGGCAATCCCAAGCTGACATACCTAAATATTTTGCTTGGAAAGAAAATGCCCATTTTAATCGTTCATCGGTAAAATATTTGGAAAGTCGACCATAAACGGTGTCAAAAGCATTTAACCGTGGAAGTGCTCGCCACATATCTTTCGTAAAAAAGTCACCAATACTAGTAAAAGGTTGTTTTAATAAATTTATTACACGATCAAATTTTTCTCCTTCAATACGGAGAAATTTTTCATAACCTGCTTCATTCCCTGGAAACAAACGACTTATTTCTTGTTTGGTATATTCCATATCTCTGCTTGGTGAAAATGCGACATCACCAAATTTCAACGTATATAAAGGAGAAACTTCACGCATATCTACATACTCATGTAGATCTCTACCAGATCGAGCGAAAACTTCTTCTAATATTTGTGGCATCATAAAAAATGTTGGACCTAAATCAAATTGGTAATCTCCTAATTGTAGTTTGGATGTCCGACCACCAACCTGTGCTTGTTTCTCTAACACTTTCACTTGATAACCTGCAGCACTTAATTGCATCGCTGCAGCTAATCCACCTGGCCCAGCACCAACAACTATTACTTGCTTTTTCATTTCCCCTACCTCCATATCCCAGCCTGGAAATTTATCTTTCTAAACCTCAACGTGGTACTTCATTTAGTTAAACTATGTACATTTAAATAACCTTTTTTGCTAAATTTAAACCTTATTTCTAAAATAATATATTGGTGATACAGGTAAGTAGTAGTAATTCACAAGGTTTGATGCATAAAATTATTTAGAATTGTAAAGGATTTTATGCGATTCGTTATCTTATGCTAAAATAAAAGTAATTTTATAAATGGAGATGAATATATGATGAAACAAGAAATAATCGATCGTTTTACCACATACGTAAAAGTTGATACCCAGTCAGATGAATCAAACGAAAACTGCCCATCCACCGAAGGTCAATGGAAATTAGCGCATATGCTTGTGAAAGAATTACAATCTATCGGAATGCAAGAAGTAACAATTGATGATAACTGCTATGTAATGGCTACCCTTCCTTCTAACACAGATAAAGCTGTTCCTACTATTGGTTTTTTAGCACATTTAGATACAGCTACTGATTTCACAGGAAAAAATGTCAAACCGCAACTGATGGAAACTTACGATGGTAAAGATATTACCTTACATAATGAGGAAAATGTTGTATTGAAAGTGAGCGATTATCCAGAGTTAAATAACTATGTTGGTCATACGTTAATCACAACCGATGGCACCACATTACTGGGAGCCGACAATAAAGCAGGAATTGCGGAAATTATGACTGCGATGGATTATTTAATCAAGCATCCAGAGATCAAACACGGAGACATTCGCGTTGCTTTCACACCTGATGAGGAAATTGGGCGTGGTCCGCATAAATTCGATGTCGAGGCTTTTCATGCTGATTTTGCCTATACCGTAGATGGTGGCCCTTTAGGTGAATTACAATACGAAAGCTTTAATGCAGCAGCTGCTAAAATTTCTTTTAAAGGAAATAATGTACATCCAGGAACAGCAAAAAATAAAATGGTCCACGCTACCAAAATTGCGATGGCTTTCCATGACCGTCTGCCTGCCGATGCAGCACCAGAATTCACAGAAGAATATGAAGGGTTCTACCACTTGCTATCAATGACAGGTGACGTAGAGCATGCCCAACTTTACTATATTATTCGTGATCATGATCGTGTAAAATTTGAATCCAAGAAAGAACTAATTGAGAAAATAGTTTTAGAATTTAATAAAAAATATGGCAGTGAATCTGTAACATTAGAAATGAAAGACCAATATTACAATATGCGAGAGAAGATTGAACCGGTAGGCCAAATTGTCGACATCGCTTCAGATGCTATGAAAGAATTAAACATTGAACCACTCATTCAACCGATTCGTGGGGGAACGGATGGATCACAATTATCCTTTATGGGATTACCAACACCAAACTTGTTCACAGGCGGCGAAAACTTCCACGGGAAATATGAATACATTTCCGTAGATAATATGGAAAAAGCCGTGAACACGATTGTGACTATTAGTCGGTTGTTTGAAGAAAGAGCATAGATACACTAAACTATAGGTAAAGCTTGGCATCAACGAGGATGCCAAGCTTTTTTAAATGTTATTCTTTTGGTGGTTTTGTTAATTCCTCTCCATCTTTCCCTTGATAACGTAATCCCCAGCTGGTTGCTGCTGCTACGAGCATAACAACGACTAAGAACCAACCTTGGAAAACAAACGGGAACACTGCAGTCGGAGCAACAACTGGTAACCAATCATATGTTTCTTGCATTGTCGATATCGTCGACCATCCAAGTAAAACCGGTGCGCCCCACGGAAAAATATATCCTAATGCGGACGTAATCGCATCTAACATATTCGCACGACGATACGCATGAATTTTATATTTTTCACCTAATTGACGCACAAATGGAGCAGCAGCAATTTCTGCTGCAGTATTAATTGTTATTGCACTGTTTAATAAAGCAACAATCGCCCAGATAGAAAGCTCTGCACGTTTAACAGATGTTTTAATCCATTTCACTAAGGTATTGGTGATAATTTGCATCGTACCACCTAATTTTAGTAGGTGAGCAGAAGCAACAATTAATAATATTAAAATCGCCATATTCATGTATCCCGTAATCCCTTTAATAAGCGCTCCCTCTACTACTGAATCAGATGCAGCATTAAACGAAACAATATCCGAAAAATGACCAATTGGAAACACAATAATCATTAAAATAGCTGTTAAAATTCCCCATGTTAAAGAAGTAAGTAAATGATGGCCTGATAAAGCTAAAATTAAAACAATAACAAAAGGAATAAGCATTAATAATCCAGTGGGGTTAACCGATTCATTGACAGCAACTTGCGTATCTAATGCTTCACCACCACCAAAGAAAGCAAACAATAGTACCGTAGGAATTGCCGCACTAATCGCATATTTAAAGCGACTACGAACGACTCCTGGCACGTCGGCATCTTGTGTAGTTGCCGAAACAATTGTTGTATCAGATACAGGTGCTAAATTATCACCAAACACCGCCCCCGCTAAAATTGCCGCAAATAACATCGTAGGATCAGCACCAGTAGCAACACCAGCCGGATACATTAACGTACAAAAAGCAACGGTTGTGCCATAGCCTGTACCAACTGCGGTTGAAAAAGTCGCCGCTAGAATAAACGTTAAGGCGACAAATAATCCACCTGTAAAACCTGTCGTTGTCCCTATCCATACTAATCCTTCTACTAAACCGCCAACTTGTAATACTTGAGCAAACATTCCAGCATAAAACCAAGCAACCATGGCGATGACACCAATTGGCTGGGCCAGTCCATCAAATAAAGCTTGTGCATAATCGGCCCATTTACTTTTGCAAAGTAACAAACCTAACGTAATGCCAATCACAGCCCCTAACACTAGCCCTATCTCTGATGATAACTGCAGTACGCTAGTTGTAATCGCCCATATCACAAAAAACAGTAATGGTACAGCAGCACCAAAAGCACCTAGTCGAAAGGAGAGACTATTTACTTTGTCAGAACCAATTGCTTGTTGAAAATCTCTCTCTTGTTGCATGCGAACCCTCCTCATTTTTCCACAACATTTTTGTAGAACTTTTATTATTTTATCACAATTATACAAACTTTCTGAAGAATTGAAATACATTTTAGTATATTTTTATGACATTTGTACGTTACCAATTTTTAACGTTCTCATAGAGTGTTACTAGAATGAAACAAGGAAGGGATAACTATTGGAAAACAAATTAACCATTTTAATTCTTGTGCGACCTTTTTGGCTCAACTACCCAAAACATAAACCAAAAGCAGATATGCTAAAAAATATCGCATTTTTTGCTAATGTTCATTATTGGTACAATGACGGTGATATTACTGATATTCTAAATCAACTTAACATTAAACCAGATTTTATTTTTCATTATGATATTGCTTGGAATTATCGCCTTGCACCACATATTACTGGGTTAGATAAAATTGACATACCAAAAGGATGTTTTGTTATTGATTTACATTGGTCACCAAAAAGCCGAATCGCTTATATAGAAAAGAACGGGATGGATCTTATCTTTTCCGTTAGTTACCATGGCTTTTTAGCATCATTTCCACAATATGAACATAAATTAAACTGGCTACCATGGTCAATTAATTCTGAAATAATCAAAGATTGGCAATTAGACAAAAGTATTGATTATCTATTAATGGGTTTAGTGCACTACAAGAACTCCTTGCCCTATGTTCCAGACGAGGGGCGCTATGCCTTTCGAAAAGCCGTACTAGAGCAAATGAAAGATGACAGAGGTTTTGTTTATCACTCGCACCCTGGTCATTTAGCTAAACCTAAACCAAATGTTTTTATGAACGAAAAATACGCGCAGGAGTTAAATCGTGCTAAAATTTTCTTCACCTGTGGTGGTAGAGGCCTTGGAGGCGGGGCTCCAGTGTTAAAATTCTTTGAAGCGCCTGGTTGTCACACATTACTATTGGCAGAAACAAATCCTGATATTCAAGCTTTAGGTTTTACAGATCAAAAACACTATATTTCTTGTACCGTTGATGATGTTCGTGAAAAAGCAGCATATTATCTGGAACATGACAATGAACGAGAAAAAATAACGGATGAAGGCTATCGTTTTATTCAAGAGAATCACAGCAATGAGATACGAGCACAAGAGTTTCTTCACGCTGTTTCCACCATCTTATAAATCATTACTACGCACGTCCTTCAGTAATATAGATCATCAAAAAACCTTGTAACATGAATCAATAGTTACAAGGTTTTAGCCTAATTGTTTATAAGAAGATGAAGTTTCCATGAAGAGATTAATTTTGTGATCGAGATGAAGGATACGTTGACGGGCAGTTTCTGAACTAATACTACGATAATGGTGTCCTCCACTAGGTTCCTCATCATCGGTATCCGCTTTTGCAACGAGTTGTTGCAATGGCGTCAATTGCAATGTTCCTTCAGGTAGATATGAATCCGTATGGAGTAAAACAGCTAGTGCAACTGCTTTCGCTTCGGGTAAACTTTCCCCTAAACGAACGAGTAATTTATGTGCCCGAGCAGCACCTTTAATGGCATGAATATCGTTTTCTTTATACTGATCAAAGTCCCATTCGCCGTCTTGGTACCATTCATAATGACCAATATCATGTAACAAGCCAGCTTTAGCAGCCAAATCAGGGGATACGCCATATTCTTTTGCTAACGCAACCGATCGTTCTGCAACAGATATGGCATGCGCCATTCCCGAACGTCCAACATATTTCTGTACAATTGGATGATCAAATAACATGGTTAACGTAACTTTTCGCATCATTTACCTCCTTTTTTGTTTCTAAAAAATATATTGCTAAATAAATTAGCACATAAAATAGTAAATTTCAATTATTATTTTTTATATGTATGTCAAAAAACAAAAATTGATACTAGATTTATCTATCATTCGTTTCCCTAAGAATAGAACAAAATCCAAAGGGCAAGCTATAGTGAAACTATTTTAAAGGTGGGATTACATGGAAACCAATGCAGAAGGAATTGCTAATTATTTTGATCAATCAATCATCGATTATAAAGAAGGGACCAACTATCTCCAGAAAGCATTACCAGAAGTCGGCGAACATTATTTATCATTCACTGACGCTTGTTTCAAAGCTGGTACAATAGGTGAAAAAGAAAAACAACTAATGGCACTAGGTATTAGCGTTTATGCTCAAGATGAATACTGTATTATTTATCATATCAAAGGCGCTGTAGACAACGGGGCAACAGAAGAAGAAATTGCAGAAACCATTGGTGTTAGTGCAGCACTTGGCGGAGGAGCCGCATTCGCTCAAGGAGTAACACTAGCAATGGATACATTCCACTATTACAATAGTCAAACACACTAGCGAAAAAGCATCCTTTGGGTGCTTTTTTGATTTTTAATTGGCATATAATAAATTCCCGCTGTAAAATAGTATTTATATGCTATTTTCATTAAAATAGTTTTGTATTTTACAGACTAGAAAGGGAGTTAACAGATGCAAAACAATAAAGCAATTGTTGTCTTTAGCGGCGGACAAGATAGTACGACTTGTCTGTTTTGGGCTCTAGAAAGATTTGAACACGTAGAAGTAGTTACATTTGATTATCAGCAACGTCACCAAGAGGAAATCGAAGTTGCGCAGCGTATCGCAGAAAAACTCAGTGTAAAACAAACTATTTTAGATATGTCTTTACTCAATCAACTTGCACCAAATGCCCTTACACGATCTGATCAAGCAATCGAAGAAGGCAAAGGTGGAGAGCTTCCATCTACTTTTGTACCTGGGCGTAATTTGTTATTTTTATCATTTGCTACTATTTTAGGCAGACAAATTGATGCAAAACATATAGTTACTGGTGTTTGCGAAACCGACTTTAGCGGGTATCCAGATTGTCGAGACATATTTATCAAATCGCTTAATGTTTCATTAAACTTGTCAATGGATGATCAATTCGTTATTCACACCCCATTAATGTGGTTAAACAAAGCGGAAACATGGGAGTTAGCTGACGAACTAGATGCATTTGAATTTGTTCGGGAAGAAACATTAACTTGTTATAATGGTATAAAGGGCGATGGTTGCGGCGAATGCCCAGCCTGTAAATTACGAAAAAGAGGATTGGAACAGTATTTAGCTAAGCGTACCTAACAAAGGGAAGGGAGTTACGAACCATGCAACGAATGAAACAAAAACATGCCATCAGCATTGTAGTAGGAATTATACTTTGCTCGCTTTTGTTGCTTGCGTTCGTATACGCTGAACCTACTGATTCAAAAAATCAAAGGGAACAAACACCTACATTATTTATTCATGGATATAAAGGCGGGCCAAGATCTTTTCAGACAATGTTGCAAAGAATGGAACATAATAATTGGGCAGAAAAAGCAATGGTTATCCATGTGGCGCCTAATGGGGATATTGTCTTCGGTGGTCGATTAGCTAAGCATCATAACCCACTTATTCAAGTGATCTTTGCTGAAGATAAAGCCAGTATTGCCCAGCAGACGATATGGATAGAAGATATTTTGTACAGACTTAAGAACATTTACGAAATTGATCAAGTAAATATAGTCGGTCACTCCATGGGTGGTCTTACTGCAACCAACACTATTTTACAAGACTCCATGAATAAAGAATTTCCACATGTTGAAAAGCTTGTCGTTATTGCTAGCCCATTTAAAGGGATTGATAAAAATAACTACTTTAAAGTTAATAAAGGGAATGCGGCAGTCGATCTAAGGCCACATTCTCAGGCATTAACAAACATGATTCAACGTAAAACGTATTTCCCGCCTTCTATCTCTGTTTTAGCAATAGCAGGCGTTAGTAATAATTACGGCACAGATGGTCTAGTAAGGCTCGATAGCGCCATGGGGATTGAAGCTATTGTTAATGAAAAACAACTAAAGCGAAAAATCTTTTATAACAAAAGAGCAACCCACTCCGGACTACATGAACTGGAAGCAGTCGATCAACGAATTGCTACTTTTTTATGGAAGAATACGCTCGAATAGTTCAATAGCTAAAAGACCAACAAAATGAATATTTTTATGATACTTAATTGTGTTGGTTTAGATGATGATACAATGCACCGTATAAGTTGGCTGCATTTTGAAAGGCACACGTTACCACATGCGGTTTCGCTTGGTGAAATGGATTGGCTTGTTTAAGCGCCTCAATTGCTTGGTTAATTCCTTTTAAAACGATCGGCTGGACACTAATCCCTCCACCAATTGCAATGATGTCCGGATCGATAATATATTGTATATTTAAAATCCAAAAAGCAATCCGTTTGCAATAATGATTAAATATCGTCGTAGCTTCTTTATCCCCATCATTAATATAGCGAAATGCTGTTTCACCATCGTTCTTATCGAACTGTTTTTGCTCGGCTATTTGGTTAATCATATTGATAGCTGATCCAGATGTTCCTGCGACACTAGCCTTATTGTTTTCTTGATTAACACAATCCATTAATAAACTAAATTCGCCAGCTTGTAAATCTTTGCCCCGATGCAGTTTGTCATTGATAATTAGGCCACCACCTAAACCGGTACCCAAGATAACGACAACTGCGTTTCTATATCCTTTCACACTACCTAACCACCATTCTGCTAAAGCAGCGCTCTTTCCGTCATTTTCAATCGAAACAGGTACTTGACATTTTTCTTGTAAAGCCTTAGCTAGATTGTAGTTATGTAAATACCTTAAGCTTCCCCCATAGTAAACGACCCCTGTATCAACATCGATTGTCCCAGGACAGCTAACGGCAATGCCTTTTACTTGATTAGAGTTTTGAAAAAATAGGTCTGCCATTTTATTGACCAAATCTTGAGGGCTGTCATATGGAGTTTCAAATTTTCCATCCGCTAACATCTCCCCATCAGCCGTCATCCAGGCATGTTTAACAAACGTACCGCCGATATCAAAAACTAAATACATGTTATCTCTCCTGTCTGTAAAAGTATATTTATAGATAGCTAGTCAAGCGGTTATGTTTTGTTACGCCCCTCTTAATTTGGCAAACAAACACGTATCTCGCAAATCATTCCCATTCACCGCGACAGAATCTTTTAAAAATATACCCTCTAACGTAAATCCTAATCGTTCTGGTATCGCTCTACTTTTCTGATTTTTTTCGTCACAACAAATTTCAATACGATTAGCACCTAATGCATCAAAGGCAAATTGACAAATCCCTTGTACCGCTTCTGTCATATATCCTTGACCACTATAGCGTGTATCAAGCCAATAACCAATTTCAAAACGTGGCACATCCCAATTAATTTGATGTAAACCAGAAGAACCTATTAATACACCTGTTTGTTTATTAAAAAGTAATAAACGCAAATCTTCTCTCTTAATAAATTTCACATAAGCTTCTCGCATATTAATCTCTGTTTCTTCTTCCGTTTGGTCTTTTTGAGCAAAGGAGAGCCATTGTTTCAGTTCTTCTTTAGAAGCTTGGATTGCTTGATAAACTGCTTTGCCATCTCCAGGTTTTGGTGAACGAATTAATAAGCGTTCTGTTTCAAATTGATCTGGAAAGTCTAGTAAAATTGGATTCATTGCGTTACACTCCTTTTCATTAGGTCTTCCACCTTACTGCGTAATATTTTTTGTATATAATCCTTGGTTGTAAAAAGTCTATCGTGCTTCCGCCTAATAGTAAAGACTGATTTTTCTTTACAAAAAAAGCAAGGATTTCGAGTAAGTTGTGCAACTAGTACTTTTTAGTAACCCATTATACTTACCCTTGTTTCCTTGCCATCTTTATAAAATCTCACATATTCATACGCTTTGTTTAATTGATACTTATATAGCTTTGCTTTTGCTGTACCTGTTTTATCGGGTTCCTGGATTTGATTGATGAACCTCATAGCTATTTCCTTGTTCTTTTAATTCAATCTGATCATATCCCGTCATTTAAGAATGAGGGATCAAGGTATAGATAGAAAATAGTGCTATTTTTAATAATTTGATGCATTCCACTTGCTTGTAAAGTCAAGTCTTTAATATAGGATGTGATTTCCTTTGGCGCTCGGTTCAACGGCACCTCAGAATAAGACAATGCATTTGTCTGTTGATTAGAGCAAGCAACAAGTAACATGGTAAACAACAACGCTATTGTGCATAGCAATATTCCACTTCCTTCTATATTTTTATTTACTAGCTCTATTGTAGCACCGAAAAGGAAATAATCCCCTGTTTAAAAAATTGTTTTTTTACAATTTTCAAGTGATGAAACTCACATCATGTAATGTCTTTTATCTGTTCACATCTCGTTTGTTCATGGTTAGAAAACCAATAAACGTAAGGCCAACAGCGAGCATTGTTAGTACAATTAATGGCTTGTAACGAAGCATTTCCATCGGCAGTTCAGGGATATGAGCAAACGGCGAAAGGCTTGCCATCCACGTTGGAAAATCTAATAACTGTCCTAGATAAACTACAACAAACGTAAATAATATATAGAACCAACTAAGAGCTGTTACCTTTGGAGCCACGCCTACCAATAATACCGATAGACCAATCATTACCCATAGAGCTGGAAGATACACGAGCATTGCCTGTACTAACGTCGCAAAAGTAGTGTCAATTGCTAAGACCGCTAATCCGGTACTAGCTAAGCCACTAACAGCTACGAGCAACATCACCACACTCGTTCCAAAAGCAATCACCACATAACTTCCCAGTAGTTTGGTTCGAGAGACCGCTCTGGCTAAAAGATGTTCGATTCGTTGCTTCTTCTCTTCCGATTTCACTTTCATTAACGTCATGACCACAGGTACGGTAGCGATGATCGCCATGATTACCATTAACATCGATAAAAATTGTTCGGTGATAGCTTCGTCTTGATCAGATGCTAGCATTTGTTTAAGTACTTCATTTTGTTGAAAAAAAGTGTCCAAGTCCCCCAGTACTGAACCGTAAGAAGCACCGATGACAAACATACCGATCACCCAACAGATAAGTGGTAAACGTTGCAGACGTAGAGCTAAACCAAGTGGGGATTGCAACCATCTTGATGCATGTTGCTTTCCTATGCGTGAAGGCAAAAAACCCACACCCATATCGCGAGTAAAGTTTAGATATAATGCCACCGCATATAGACAACCACTCAGAAACAACGTGAATAAAATCGGCCACCAATAGTTGTTGACAAACACCTCTGCCCCCAAAACTAAGCCTAATGGCGAAAACCAAGAAATGGTGTTATTGCCGGCATCTCCTATCGCTCGAACAAAATAAGCAATACCCAGAACAATAAATGAAAGCATTAAACTCGCTCTCGTATTATTCGCAAGCTGAGCAAACAATAGCGTTACCGATGCAAAGAAAAGGCCGGTCGCACCTAATACAGATCCATATAGTAGCGAACCTAGTACGTCTATACTCGCTATGTTCAATAAGCTCAATCCAGCCGCAATCACACCTGCCAACGCTATATTGGTGCAACCAATAACGAGTACCACAGCATGAGTTGGTGCAAGTCGACCAATTGGTAATGCACGGATCATTTCCAACATACCCTCTTCTTCATCGCCGCGCGTTAGGTTAACAACCAATATAATATTCATAATGGCAACAACAACAGCAGTCATTAACAACATCTGGTGTGCTAACATCGCCCCGTCTGTGTAGTTGTCTAATCCATAACCTTGCCCGACTAGCGCGGCCATTGCTGGATTTTGCATTGTCTCTGCCATGGCTGCACGCTCTTGTTCATTTTGATACAAGCCTGTAAAAGCAATTGCCACCGATAAGGTCATGATTAAAAACGAAAGAATCCAGATCAATAATTTCACGCGTTCTCTTTTCAAGAAAAAGCGAAATAAAAATACTGTTTGATAAGAAGTACGATTAACCATTATCGTTCACCTCCGTCGTCCCCTGTCTTTTCATAATGACGGATAAATAAATCTTCTAACGTTGGTGGCATACTTTCCAATTTGGTAATACCGAAAGAGCTAACATGTTGCATCACAGCGTCAAGTTGGTCAGAATCCACCTTAAATCTAGAAACATTTCCTTCTTGATCAATATCATGGATACCTGGATAAGTAGCTAGGTTGGTCAAGAGCTGTTTTGTTTCCACCATCAACTGCGTACTTGTTAAGTAACGTAATTCAGCCAAGGTTCCTGTTTCAATTATTTTACCTTGGCGAATAATCCCAACGCGATCACACAACTGTTCCACTTCAGAAAGAATATGACTAGATAAAAAAATACTTGCACCCGCTTGCTTTGCTTCCTCTACACATGATTGAAAAACACGTTCCATTAACGGATCTAAGCCTGAAGTTGGTTCATCCAAAATATATAGATCTGCATCCGCTGCAAACGCAGCAATTAATGCTACTTTTTGGCGATTTCCTTTAGAATAGGTACGACATTTCTTCGTAGGATCAAAATCAAATTTTTTTATTAATGCATCTCTTTTCTCTCGATCAATGGTTTTACCACGCATTCTCAAGAAAATATCAATTACTTCCCCACCAGTTAAATTGGGCCATAAGTTCACATCACCTGGAACATAAGCAAGGCGTTTGTGAATAGCGACCGCGTCAGTCCAAGCATTTTTTCCGAAAATCTTCACTTCACCGGAAGTTGCCTGCAAGAGACCTAATAAGATGCGTATGGTCGTTGATTTACCGGCTCCGTTAGGTCCAATAAATCCATACACTTCCCCTTGTTTCACTTCAATATCTACTCCATCTAAGGCAGTAAATGCACCAAAATCTTTTCTAAGGTTACTTACTTTCATAATCGTCATCCCAAACCCTCCGATCGCTGATAGAATACCATTTTTAATACAGATACGTATGATAAAGTTTTTTCTAGTAAGAATCTAAATTCATTTTATTGCTATTTAGTGCTTGCCTTGTTCTTAATACTTCTCTATTGACCCATCATAACCTCGCATACCACCTTGGTCAATTTATAAAGGGATGAATTAATAAAGACTTTCAGTGGAAAATTAGTACATTTTTAATACAATTAGATTAACTAAATTTGTGATGTAACACTATTTCTTATTCAATGAACAAGCAGGATGGTGCAACAAGTAATTAGCCAATATTTTAAATTGGGGAGAGATAGAGATGAAATTAGGAAGCCAGATTCGAGAAAAATACAAAAATAGTAATAAGTTATTTTTAGTTTTAAAGGTTTTATTCAGCATTTTTGCCATTTACTTTGCTATTCAGGTTATATTTATATCTATTTTTGGATTAGTAAGTTCGGATACTTCAACTGATTTTCCAGACTTATTACTTTTCGGTATGCTGGTTTCTTTAGGATTATCTTTTGCTGTTCAACTTGTAGAACAGTTCGTTACGAAGAAAAGAGGATATTTTACAGGATTACTTATCACCACCATCTTTCTTTTTGGTGTTTCCGTATTTGTGTTGTGGGTATGAAATTATGAAGTGAATTTTAAATAGGCGGAGTACTTTAGTTAAAGAAGACTGTATGCTGATGTGAAATTGTCAGTTAATTGGGGTTTTTTATAAGATCGACATCAAACCTTACCAAAACTGCTATATCATAATGTCACCCCTCCTGCATCGAGAGCAAAAGAGATGACTATTTATTCCACAGTTGCTCCCCTTTGTTTAAAAAGTTAACTAATTGGCTCCTAATCAATCGCTAAACCCATAATAATTGCATCATAGAAGTTATCATCGATTTGAAAATAACGACTGATGCGCCCTTCTTCACGAAAACCAACTCGTTTATACAATTGAATCGCTCTATCGTTGTCCGCTCGCACTTCTAGATTAATTTTTCTAATTTGTTGGTTATCTTTTGCCCACTCAATCAATTGTGTGAGCATTGATTTGGCTATCCCTTTTCCCCAGTAGTGCTTCTGTACGCTAAGACCAAACTCACCATAATGCTTTAACCTTTCTCTCGTTCTCGCCTGAAAGGTCATCATTGCAATGACACTATCCTGTTCGCACGCAATTAAGAATAGCCGATTAGGATCGTTGTTACTTTGTTCAATCAGGTGCTCTTCTGCTTCTACAGTTACGCTAAATTCTCCCTGTCCAAATGTTAGATTGTCCGTTTCTTCCGCCACTAGATTTACATAATCAATGATTTGTGGTGCATCAGCTTTCTTAGGCACTCGAATCATATACTCGCTCATATGCATCCCCTTAAAAATCAAATGTTTGCTTAATCCGCAAGGCAACTGTCTCAGCGTCCAAATAAGTATTATCCATACGTAAATAATTCTTATGTGTTATCTCTCCAGGCAAAGAATTCAAACGATAGGTATCCATTGAAGATAATAATTCCGATTGCGAACGTTCTATATTTTGTTTAGAAGCTTTATGAGCCAAGCGATTTGGCGTTGTGTTACGCTTTAAACGTTCTTCCACATCTGCTTCTAATTCCACATAATAGATAGACGCACCTGCAGCTTCAAAAATAGCAGTAACACGTTCCACAAACTCCCAATCTTCCTGTTCATTAAACGCCCAAACATAGGTGAAGATAAAGCCCGGTAAATCACTAGTAGCTACTTCATTAAAGATTTCATTACGAAACAAGTTAACTAACCGCCTGAAACCAGGTGTGCCGAAATCAAAAAAGGGCTGGACAAGCTCTATTGTCATATGATTATGAAAGAGTTTGTAGCCTGTTAAATTTTCTAGTTCTTGCCCAATGGTCATCTTGCCTACCGCCTGCGGACCGTACAACAAAATAAAATTCATCCAAATCCCTCCATTTTATTTATGTTATAGCTTATCGTTCCACAGGCGTAGATGCAAGAACTATTTTAGTTAAAAATCAGTTTTTCACACGTTCCATCAAATTAATGCCAATACCCATACAAATGACACCAAACAATAATAAGAAAGCAATTGGTTGTAAAACTGCTTCAAAGCCTTGATTAAATAACATTGCTGACTTCAACGCTTCAATACCATAGCGAATTGGCATTGCTTTTGATAAAGCAATCATAATACCATTCGACACAGCATCCAATGGCCAAAAGGCGCCGCCTAACATCGCCATCCCTGTGGCTACAATTGGGTTAATCGCTTGTAGTTGCTGTGGTTTGCTTGCAACACCAAGTAATAACATTCCTAAGGAAACGATCGCAAATAAGTAAGCGCTGATAGTCACTATCGTTGGAAGGAAGTCTATCTCATTGTTATAACCAAACAGATAACGGAAGACCAGGAACACAATACCAATTTGCATAAAACCTAAGACAAAACAATAAAACAAATGCCCCATATATACTTGCCATTTTCGAACTGGTGATAGAATAATCCGATTCCAAGTACCATTCCGTTTTTCCATAATAATATTTGTTAGATTATTAAAAATTGTATAAATTACAAAGTATAAACTCATCCCAATCATTACTTGGTACCTGTTAGCAGAGCTATCAGTATAGGCCGTTTCATGTAAAGCCTCCGTATGAACGGTTAACACAGGAGCATCGAGTGATGCTTCTATCTGATCGCGAATCGCTGCTGGATCATCTACTGTTAAACTTATCTGTTGTAATTGTCGTTCTTTTTGAAAGACATTCTGTACATATTGTTGGACTGAAACCTGCTCAGGATCTTCGGTTCCAACTAGAAATTGATAATTATTCGGCTGGAGCTCTAATGCATAATGAAGCTTACCTGTTTTGACTTGCTCTTGTGCTTCTTGTTTCGTTATCATTTCAAATTGATACACGTTAGACTCATTAAGCAAATCTAGCCAAGCAGCTGTTTTACCTTCACCATAAGCATAAACGGTTTCTTTACCATTAGTTGAGGTGCCAAATCCTCCTATCACGGCAACAAAAACAATCGTTAAAACTACAAATGATATCATTAGTGTTGGTGCTCGTTTTAAACGAGTAAATTGTAGCAATAATACAGATTTCATGATAGGGACCTCCTTTTCGGAAAGACAACCATACTTATCATAAATACAATAACAGCAATACCAATTAATTTAATTAGCGTGCTAATGATATCTGTAAAAGCACTACCTTGCATCCATTCGACATAAGCAGCTAATGCCGCACCATTTGGTGTCCATTCCCCTATCACCTGAATCATGGACGGGAGCTGTGTGATGGGAAAAAAACTCCCCCCTAGAAATGCAAATATACTTGTGATGCCTCCAGAGAAAACATTATTAATATGATAACTATTGATTCGTAAGGTTATCGCTGTTAATAGAGAACCAAAGGCCCCGATACAAGTAGCAAGTAAAAACGAAATAAGCAACATACCTAGCCAAAATACCAGGGAGGTCTGATTAAATGTTTGGAAAATTATAGATGATAGCACAAATAAAATAAATAATTGGATCATCACGATACTAGTAGTCGATATTAGCTTACTTGTTAAATATGCAAATGAAGACTTTCCTGATAAAATAATCCGATCGAAAACATGTTGTTTTTTTTCTACATAGGCTTCACTAGCTATCATCGAAGCCACATACAAAGCAAACATTACTGCCATTCCAATCGTATAATATTGCATTGCGGTAATCGTTGTCTCGTTCGCTAAAACAGTTGTCGTTCCCCCAAGTTGCTCCATAGGTTGAGCAGAATCTTGGTACTGTCCTTTGGTTACATTACTTATAGCCGATTCAAAATTTAAATTTTCTGTAAAACTATTTATTAAATTTTCAATAATGGAAGCTTCGATACTACCTTTCTCTTCCACCGTTAGTTGTATAGCACTACCTTTCCCTTGGTCAATGTACATTTTAAGTAAGCTTTTATATGTGAAATTTGCTGGCAATGTAACAATCGCTGCAATCTCTTCATCTTCGAGCGCTTGTTTTGCTTCACTTTCTGTCATTTCCACCGTCGTTACCATATCGCTTACCTCATCTGTTCCTAACATATCGCGGAGCAAGGTAAAAGGTGCGGTTTTGGAAGCAACTGCTTTAAGTGATTGTTTCTCTTCCTGTGGCAATTCTAGTTTATCTACTTCTTGATAAAAAGCTGTCAATCCTTCTTGTTCATGATCATCAGACACGATTCCAACTGTCATATCTATTGCTTCACTTTCTGTACTCCAAATGCCACGTAATGCAAAACCCAAAATAGCAATTAATATGAATGGCATGGTAATTAAAATAGCCAATTCCGTCCGATTCCTAGATAAGATCAAAATATCCTTCTTCAAAAATTCAAACATTCGCTTCCCTCCTCTCTTGTCTTGATTAATCACGTAACGTACGGCCGGTCAAATGCAAAAAGACATCTTCTAATGTTGGTACTTGCACATTGACATTAGTTACTTGCACACCAAAAGCTTCTGTTTGATGAAATATACTAGTAAGTTTGTTACTACCTTTGGGAACGATTAGCTTCATACCTTTGTCTATCTCATTCACCTGTATAATTTCATCATCCTCTTCTAATGTTTGCATCAATTCTTTGGAAATCGGATTCATATCGACTAAGATAGTCTCTTCATTCGATAGGACACTTTTCAATTCTTCCTTCGTTCCTGAAGCAATGATTTTTCCGTGATCCATAATATAAATACGATCACAAAGCTTCTCCACTTCTTCCATGTAATGGCTCGTGTATAAAACCGTCATCCCCCTCTCTTCATTTAACTGACGCACCATATCTAAAATGTAGCTCCTTGACTGCGGATCAATGCCAACTGTCGGCTCATCCATAATCAAAATTTCGGGTTCATGCAGAAGTGCAACCGCAATATTAATTCGTCGTTGCATTCCACCAGAGTAATTTTTGACCAAATCTTTTTGTCGCTCTTGTAAACCAACTAAATTTAAGACTGAGTGAATCTTCTTTTCTAATTCTTTTCCGCGAAGTTTATATATTCTTCCAAAAAACTTTAGATTCTCGTATGCAGAAAGTTCTTCATATAACGCAATCTCCTGTGGCACTACGCCTAATACTTCACGAATTAATTGAGGATTTTTTACGACACTTTTTCCATTCAAACGAATATCACCAGTTGTTGGTTTAATTAGTGACGATATCATCGAAATGGTGGTTGATTTACCAGCGCCGTTGGGCCCCAAAAGTCCGATCGATTCGCCTTTTTCCATATAAAAATTAATGCCGTCTACCGCTAATTGATCTTTAAATTTCTTTTGTAATAACTCTGTTTCAAGCATGCCTCCTACCTCCTTAATTATTTCTAAATTTACTATACAAAGAAAAAGACAGTGCAACCACTGTCTTTAGTCATTTCTTTATGCTCTTTTCATGACTTAAGTCATACGAGATGGTGGCGAATCGTATAAATCGCCAGTTGGGTGCGATCTCTCAGTTCTAGTTTATCTAAAATAATACTGATATGATTCTTCACCGTACCAACGGAAAGATGTAATTGATCAGCAATTTCTTTGTTGCTACGCCCATTTCCTATGTGCTGCATAATTTCCAATTCTCTAGGCGTTAAAGATGGATCAATTTCTTTCTCTAGATGTTGGTTGATTAACGTAGGCATAACTTTCGCAGCAACTTGGTCCTGTAATGACAAACCTCCTGATAAACAGCTTCGAATCGCTCGAATTAGATCCTCAGGTTCCGCATCTTTTAACATATAGCCATTTGCTCCATTACGAATCGCTTGCACGGTATACTGCTCATCATTAAACGTGGTTAGCATGAGAATTTTACGATCTGGCCACTGGTTGTGTATGACTTGCGCAGCTTGCAAACCATCCATTTCTGGCATCCGAATATCAAGCACCACAATATCACATAAAGCGGATTCGCAAGCAGCGATAGCTTCTTTTCCGTTTTCTGCCTCCGCTATTACCTTTACTTCTGGATCAGTTTCCATCATCATCTTCAACCCTTGCCGTACTATTTTTTGATCTTCCGCTAAAATAACACGAATCATTCAAGTCTCATCTCCTTTTCCATCGGAATCATTCCATTCACAACAAATTCGCCGTTAATTTTTTGAATATCTACTCTTCCACCAACTTGTTGCATCCGCTCTCGCATACCGTTTAAACCAAAACCTTCTTGAACCGTACCCGCTTTTGTGTATGGATTACGTATTTCAAAATGAAAGTAATTCTGTGCTACTGATTCAAATAAAATGGTAGCTTCTTTCACTTCTCCATGACGCATCATGTTCGTTAATGCTTCTTGCACCACACGATATAAAGCAACAACTTGTTCATTAAGCAATGGTGCAGTTAACGCTCCATGCTTAATCGAAAAGGTAATACGAACATGGCTTTCTGCTTCTAATTTACGAATTAAACCAATAATAGCTGTCAATCCACCAGTTTCTTCACTTTTTAATGTTTTCACAGCAGCTCTGGTTTCTTCTAAACTTGTTTTTGCTAATGTTTTAAGGTGAGTGAGTTGCTCTTTTATCTCTTCATCTTCTGCTTGCATCCGCATCACTTCCAATTGCATCAGTAACCCGGTTAGTTGGTGTCCTACCGAATCATGCATGTCACGGGCGATCTGTGCTCGTTCTTCTTGTCTTGCAAGCTTATCACTTGTCACTAGTCTACGTTTCACTGAGCGGAACTCGCTTTGTAATGCTTCAAATTGTTCACTTATTTGATTTTGATGCTGAATAACCTGGTAGAACGCTACTAACGCTATACCTAGTAAACTAGCAGTGACCATAATCGCAATTGGTACCTGGGCACCATAAGATGACAAATAGGGGAGAACAGCTAGTATCACAAGAGATATGTACGTGATAACAACGTATTTACCAGATAAGCGATAGAACGCCTCTCCAGCAATTAATATGTAAAGCAAAAAAGAAAAAAAGGAAACACTAGCTAACTGATTGGGATGAAAGACAAGAAAACATACCAAGCCCATTGCTATGAGCATTAGCATATAAATCCAGCTTTGTGATGAAACTAACGGAAGTAAAAAGTATAAGGAAAAGAATAAAGCACTCGCAAGCATGATGATTGGATAACTCACAAATGGCCAATAATGAAATGATAGTCCAATCCACCATGTTAATCCGAATAATAAAAACCATAGCCAATACGAGCGCATTATTTCATCTCCAATCGAACGAGGTAATCTTGTTTTACAATAGCAAACAATGATAAAAAACAAAAGATTAATTTTATTTGCTCGCATCAATTGTCTGTTTTATCTCTTCTTGGTAACTTGAAGGTGGAATTCGACCATTGTTTTGTTGATATTTCTCTCCACTTAAAATAATCGGATGCTCATTCAAATAATCCATGTCAACATACGCTCGCATAAGTGGTTCAAAGAATCCTACCAATCGTATCATCGATTCTTTACTGTTCTTACTTTCTTTTGATACGAGATATACGAGCTGGCTATAGCAATCATTTCTTTTCCAGTAATCGTTCCTATACCTGGGACATGCCAATGTTGATTATATGCAGAGGCGTATCGATACATCATCCCTTTTATTCGGAGTTGTTAATAAAATAATAATATGAAGTTCTTGTAATTACTAGTGCCCTATTAGTGAAAAAACGTAATGCATCTTCTCAAACAAAATAGTTTGAATTAAAGACGTTTACACCTATACATCTATGGGTATATAATAAAAGTAGCTAAACTATTCGTGCAGATTTTCACAAATAGTAGTATGTATAACAAATATAGGAGCGAACAAATGACAACTATAGATAGCAATTTAAGTCACATGGATGAACTTGTCGTACAAGCCATTGAGGATAATCTAGCAGTTATTCGTTTTAATTTAGATAGAAGAGTTGCCTATGCAAATAAACTTTTTGCAGTTACGATGGGATATACACCAGAGGAAATGATTGGAATGGACCATAAGCAATTTTGCTTCCCTTCCTTTGCAAATAGTTCAGATTATACGGTGTTCTGGAATAATTTAAAACGAGGTAAAAGTATTCAAGATAAAGTTGAGCGGAGAGATAAGCATGGTAAGCAGATTTGGTTAGAAGCTACTTATATGCCAATTCGGAATGAAGATGGTAAAATTGTTAGTATTACAAAGATAGCAACAGATATTACAGACAGACAACACACAATCACAAATGTCGTTGATAAATTGCAAGAAATGGCTACCGACCTTAATGAACGTGCCTCGGATGGCATTAATCGAAGCAATGAAATCTTTAAATCTATCGAGACGATTGCATCAATCTATCAACAAAATAACCATACATTGTCTAATTTGCAAAGTCAGACAGAAACGATTCAAGGTATCGTCAAAACCATTCGCACCATTGCGTCACAAACCAATCTACTAGCATTAAATGCAGCTATTGAAGCTGCTAGAGCTGGTGAACACGGTCGTGGATTTAGCGTCGTGGCAGATGAAGTACGCAAACTTTCCTCTGGAGTAGATGATTCTATCTCAGAAATCAGGGGGATGGTGGAATCGATTACTAAAAATATTGAAACTGTTACAAGTAGCAGCAGTAATATCCATGTTCAAGTTGAGGACACGCAAGCTAAAATGAAAACTGCGACTGATGATTTCAATAATATCTCCGCGGCAGCCGAACAATTGGATCAACGCGCAAAAGATGTAAGTAATGTTATCTAAAGCATATGTAATAATAAAAACGGCGGCAATCAAATCAATTTGGTTGCCGCCGTTTTTATTATTTATAATTATATTTTTTATTCATATTCCTTTTGAATATCAACTGTGCTTCTCACCGTATCAATTGGTCTAACTTGCCGTTCAATTTCTTCTCGTTTTGCTTCTAGAAATGGCGGGAGAGATAACTTCTCTCCAAGTGTTTCATAAGGTTCATCACCCATAAAGCCAGGACCATCTGTTGCAAACTCAAACAATATTTGTGGTGCAACACGTGCATATAAAGATTCGAAAAAGAAGCGATCGACATAGCCGGATGTTTGGAACCCGAACATAGACATTCGTTTAATCCACTCTTCCAGCACATCCCGATTGTCAACTCGAAACGCAGCATGATGCACAGTTCCGTAACCTTGTCGTCCCTGTGGCAAACGCTCATTATGCTCTACAATGACTTGGGCACCATTTCCACCTTGCCCAACTTCGAACAAATGAAACGAATCATCATTTTTAATTTCAGTAAATAATAAGACCTCTTCTAACACGCGTTTAAAGAAATCAAAATCTGCTATACGGACATGAATTGGACCCAGTCCGGTAATTGCATATTCCAATGGAATGGGCCCTTCTTGCCAAGGTGTACCCGAAGCCACCCCTTGATTATTTTCATCAGAAACCAACTGATATTGTTGATCATCAAAATCCACAAACGACAATACTTTGGTGCCAAACTGGTTTTGCACCCCGCTATGCTTTATTTCCAAGCGATCAAATCGTTTTACCCAGTAATCCAAAGCCTCATCACTTGGCACACGAAAACCAGTGCGATATATTTCATTTGTACCATGCTTTCCCTTTGGTATGCCTGGAAAATCAAAGAATGTCATATCAGTACCTGGGCTGCCTTTATCATCTGCAAAAAATAAATGATAGGTTTGAATATCATCTTGATTGACGGATTTTTTTACTAAACGCATCCCTAGTACATAAGTGAAAAAGTGATAGTTTTTCTCTGCACTGCTAGTGATCGCGGTAACATGGTGCATGCCTTTTAAACTAGTTACCATGGTAACACCTCCATTTTATCTCTTATCATATAATATCCAATTAATTATCTTTAATTCAAGATAAATGTAGCACGATCTATGTTCATGCGTCAACTGAATTGTTTCTAAGGTGTTTTTGATATGAAGAAATTGACTTAATTTAAAACGATTAAAGCGTTGGGTGAAAGCAAAACGGGTGAAAACAGCATTTACACACATTGGATCTAAAAGTACGGTGAATTGTTTTATGGTGGGAATGTAAACAATGTGAATCATAAAATAGAACCAATCATATTAACATCTATTACCTGGAAAAAACTATTATGACCGAAGAGATTTTTAATCCCATACTTATACTGCCAGTATGAATCAAAAAAGCTTGAAGGACTGCCTATTACTTCAATTGCAGTGTCCTTCAAGCTCTTTTTATTCATGCTTAATAATCCTAGTCCCATTAATCGACGGCATCAGATCTAACGTTTTAATCCCAATCTGTTCCCACACTTGATTTAATTTAACGACGTTTTCTTCCCCTTCGACAAAAGCAATGCCACAATCACCGCCACCTGCACCAGATGACTTGCCACTTCCATAATCCTCTGCAAGATTTGCCAATTGATTTAACAAAGTTGTCTCTATTTCCACTCCAGCTTGATTACTCAGTCGACGTAACACATTCCGATTTTGTTTAATACCGTCCAACATCAATTTTGCATTATCAGTTTTACAGCCATTGACGATTGTTTCAACAGCTTTTTGACTATCCGTTAAAAAGTTTTGATAGACTTGCTGATTATTTTCCTTTAATTGCTGGATACGCGTGACCATTGGTGCTGTTGCAGCAGCTTTGCCTGTCCAACCAACACAGAATACTAAACTGCTAGGTAGGTTAAGTTTCTCTATATGTAAGGAAGCCCAATTTCCATCAACAATTTTACTTATGTTGCATTGTGTTTTCAATTGTTTTAATAACCATGAACCATCAAACGAAGTATAGTGCAACCAACCTCCATAAGTGGAGGCTGCAATATCTGCACAAGAACCATTTCCTTGGGTTTGAAAATGAGAAATAGCAGCTAATTTATAAATAATATCTTTGTCTAACGTTTCATCTTTATGTAATCGTAAAATAGCTGAGATTGTTGCGACTGTAATTGCTGCACTAGATCCTAATCCATATTTGATGCCAGATGAATCATCTAGCTCACTTGTCACGCTTAATTGAAACGGCTGAATAGTAATTTGTTGCTCAGTCAAATAAGCATATACTGTTTGCATAGCCTGTTGCATAAATCGCAATCGATTATCTGAGATTGAAAAAGTCACTTTTCCATTGACATAGTACCATTTCACTTGATTTAATCCTAATTGGGGTAAATCAAGTACTTGGGCGTTACTCTCTGCAATAGATACGTTAATATAGCGATTAACAGCTACAACGATACCAGGTTGATTTAATTCCGTCACCGCATATTCACCAGCTATCAACAATTTACCTGGTGTTGCGATTTGATAGGATCTAGCTTGCATGCTCGTCCCTCTTCCATTTCATTTTTAATACTACAAATAGGTAATTCCAGGGCCTATGCGACAATGATGAATCTGCTGAACAACAGGTAATGTTTCCAAGGATTCATGAATTACTTGCTCTTCTTCTGGTTGGCAAACAATTTTTACATTTGGGCCAGCATCTATCGTGAAATATGCTTCTATCCCTTTTTCACGCAGTGCTTGCACCTCTTGCATCACTTCGACGGTTGCACTTTGCCAATACATAAAAGGCGGATTGGCACCTAATGTAGTAGCATGCATCTTCAATGCATTCGCCTCCACTACTTGACCTAACTTAGTAAAGTCTCTCTCATTTATTGCCTCTTTTATTGCGATAAGATCTTGTTCTACTGCTTCTAGCCAACCAGCAAAAAAAGGCGATGTCTGTACCGTTCGCTTCATGCCTTCACGAGACAATACTTTTTTCGCCTTCGTTGTAACTTCTACTGAAAGAATTCGTAAATCCCAAGCATCCTTTTTCAAAATCTGTTGGGCATAACAATCCGACCCATCAGCATTACTTCCTTTTTCCCACTCGACATATCCACCAAAGATAGAACGACTGGCTGATCCAGAGCCTTGACGTGCCAGTTGAGATAATTCTCTGTCAGTAAGTTGTAAGCCAATTGCTTTTGCAGAAGCTGCTGCCAATGCCGCATATCCCGAAGCTGAAGAAGCAAAACCAGCTGCAGTCGGCACATGATTTTGCGATTTCACGCAAGCAAACATCGGTTTTTTTGCGTTAGCACGAACACGATCTAAAAACGCAGATATTTTCATTAACTCTTTTTCTTCTGCAAGTTCTCCATTAAAATAAAATTCATCAGCTTGTAACGCGGGCAAAAACTCCACAGTAGTAATAGTATAGAATTTATCCAAAGTCACTGACAAACTATTATTTGTCGGAAGGAAAAGCGCTTCGTCACGTTTCCCCCAGTATTTGATTAAGGCAATATTGGTATGTGCTTTAACGGTTGCTTTCATACGATAAGCTCCTTTATTTACGATCCGCTAACTGTAGTGGTAGTATATTGATTTTCGTCACTGCCAATTTGAAAATGCCATGTTTGGTCTGCTCCAGCATGTAAAAATCGTTCAGCCAATTTTTTAGCGTGAACGGCATGCTTCGCAAGTGCAATGATACAACCACCTCGTCCGCCACCAGTTAGTTTAGCACCTAAAGCCCCAGCTTGACGTGCAACTTTGACTAGGTAATCAATTCCTGCGTCACTAACACCTAGATGGACTAATTCATCCTGTGCACGATTTAGAATATCTCCTAAAGCATCAAGATCTCCGTCTTTTAATGCTCGCTTTGCTTCCTTGGTTAGATGACCTAATGATTTAATGGAATACTTCGTTTGATCGGTTATCGATTTATATTTTTCTTTAATGCTAGATACCGCTGCATGGGTATCACCAATTCTTCCGGTATCTGCAACCACAATATGAAAGGCTTGTTTAATGTCTACTTTTTTACTTCGCTTATCTTTTTCGAACCATATTGGTGCATCACTAGTGACAGCTTCCATATCTATTCCACTTGGACTTCCATGTGCATATGTTTCCGCCATATGAACAAGCTCGAGTAAGTCATCCTTACTTAATGGCTCATTAAAAAAATGATACAAACTACGCACAACAGCAGTAGCAATAGCAGCGCTAGAACCGAGTCCTCTCCCAATTGGAATAGTCGACTTAATATGCATGCGAAATCCATTTGGTTCTCTATTCAATTTTTTGCATGTCTGTTTAATACAAGTAGCAATGCCTTTTAGTTTTTCAGGGATGCTATTTAAAGGTCCAACATAGAAGCTACTTTCTAGTAGTACTGGCCCTTCATTGGGCTGTACGATAGATTTCACATGTATAGATGGAAAAGGTAATGCAATTGCTGGTTCTCCATATACAACGGCATGCTCACCTACTAATATCAGTTTACTATGTGCACTGCCAATTGCTAACTGCTGTGGTAGTTCTAACATGTTGCTGCCTCTCCTTTATCTATCACTTTTCTTCTGCATTCCAAAGAACAATTCCCAAACGTACTTTATGATAAACCTGCAAGTTGCGTGACAATCCATGGTGCCGCGTACAGAACCATAAACTGCACACCATAATTAATACCTAAACGGTGCATAAAACCAGCAACTAGTCCAATTAACAATACACCCCCGATGTTAATCAAACCACCATCCATATGCGCTAATAAAAGAACTAAACCAAAAAACAATCCTAGCACCGCTTCATGTGGAATCCACTTGAACACAAACCTGCATATTTGTTGCGCATATTTTACAATAATAAAATACGTAATCACGATTGCAACGACTGCTCCTATTACGACAGCCCAGATAAAATCGGTTTTGGTCAACAGATGATGCATATTATGTTCTAATGTAAAGACAGGTGGTGCATTAAACAACGCATTTGCTGGTCCAATTGCAACAGGAGACAACGGAATCCCTAGTGCAATTAATGGAATCAATGTGCCAGAAATATAGGAGGCATTTGTCAAAGCATCCATACTTGAAATTGCTAGGGTGCTTTTTTTTACTGGATCCTTTACACGCGCAGATACAAGCTCCCCTAATAGAATTGTAATACCTACAGGGCTTAAAACAAATAACAAAGAACCAAAAAATGATGCAAGTGTACTCATACTCAATTCTTGTTGGGTTAATATTTTAAAAGGATTAGGTAATCCTTTCTGTGATTGTTCTGTTTGAAGCGCAATCGTTTTATTATCATAACGATTCATCGCTTTTCTTTTATCCTTATTTAAAAGCTCAAATAACGTTAAAATTACCGGACCAATGGTGATTCCCAGAAAGAAAGAGATAAATACGTTTGTCCCTTCTGGAACGACACCTACACCCCAATATAAATGACGTAAGCCTTGTATTAGTATAGCAAATGGCACAATGGACGCAAGGGCTATCCATCTATTTTTTGACATTAAGGCTAAAAGTATGGCCCCTCCAAATAAAATTTGATTGGTATAGCCTTGGATTTGATCGGCATATGGTACTAATATATTCGCTAATAATAAGCTAACCGGAACAGCAACAATCGTTCCTATAACCGAACCAGAAGCCATTTTTCTAATGCTAAGATCAGATTTTCCATGCTTTTTCAACACAATCGCATGCTCAACCATTGGCGCAGCCATTACCCCACCTGGCACACCTGCTACAGCGACTGGGATTGAATCGGTGAGTTTCTTAGCAATAATAGCTGCCATAAAAAAGGTTAGAATAACAATCGGCTCTAAACCCGTTAAAACCAAAACTAACGTTACTGGCGCTAACACTGCTGTTTCATCCGTTCCAGGTGCAATACCAATCAGGGTGTAAATCAGTGTTCCTCCGACTGCCGCAAGCAACATTTGCATTATTACACCAGCATCTAACATACTTACTTATCCTCCGTAGTTTCAAATTTACGTTTTGGCTTAATGATAATACTTGAAATAATGAAACCAATAAGCGCCCCTACTAATCCATAGTACAATGGTTTAGGCTCTTCATTCGGAGCGATAAAGTAAGCACCTAGTGTTAGTGCACTCGTAATAACTAATGCAAGCAGTAAATCTTTTATATTAACTAAATCTGCCCATACTTCAATATTTTCCTGAGAGTGTGGCTGCTTATTATGGTGCACAGTTTTCACTCCTTCATTATATAGATAGTAAAAGTTATTAGAAATTTTATTATAAAGTAATTAAAATGGACAATCAATCTTATTGACGTGATAATCGTCACAATTTTACCACGTGAATAGCTATCCCTAAAAGTAGTTTGCATTTTTCTAAACGGTATATACGTTGAGCTAATTAACTGTGTTACACTAGTTGTACCATATTTAGTAAATTAGGAGGATTACTATGCAATGGGAGTTGCCAAATATTATTCAATTAATTTTTATCATAATTAGTTGGTTCCTTTTCTTTTTCATTGGATTCTTTGTTATTCGCAAAAAACAAAAAGAACGTCCAAGAATATGGGTCGCTTTCATTTTACTATTAATTGGTTTGTTTTCATTCTCTGTTAACTTACTTTGGGATGGACTACTGCTACAGATAAGTATTTTACCTCTAGGAGTGTGGTTGGTATTTCTCATTTATTATTTTCAGGATCAACATGCTGCTTTTTATAAGCATCAAAATAGGTGGTATCGACATCGACCGTATCTTTGGCTTGGCTTCTTTACTAATTATCTATTTCTAATAATGATGGTTCTTGCACATTTACTATTTTCACTTGTATATCCGAGTAAGCAGCTTATTACCTTTATTAGCGACTCAGGTGGAGCGTCTACCCTAAGAATACATAATACAGCTGAAACAAAAGTATTTGATAAGCAAGCTTTACAAACCCAATTACATCAAGCTCAGCTACAACAAGTCGATGGAGGAGAGTGGTTCAGTAGCTCAGATCCAACCTTTAACCATGGAGAAGTAAATGAAAAGTTTGCCTATATACTTATAGGAACGAAAGCAAAATGGGGGTCTAATCTTGAACCGCTCATTTTTGTAGAAGATAATGGTAAAGGGTTGTTGATTCAGACGGAACAACAACAATATTATTTTACACTTGATCAATCTATTTGGGAGGAGGAATAAACCATATGACAAAAAAACGTTTTGCTTGGCGTACCGGTATCCTCGTGGTGTTAGCTTTCGGGATTATTAGTAGCTATTATTTCTTTTCCCTTACACCTCCTGGGCCAATCCCTTCTACCAATAAATTACTTAAGACATTAAATCAAACGATTAAAGACAATAGCTACGAAGAACGTGACATCAAAGTAAGTTCCATTCAGGATACCAAAAAATTAGACGATAACACCATCTTTACTCCATTCAAAACAAGTAGCGGTTCCTACGGGTACGGTGTATTTACATGGGAAAGACTTCATTGGAAAGTTCATTCCATGGATACAGAAGGTACACCTGCATTCGTTTCAGTTGATTCAGATGATCCAACTACTTATTTTTTTGTATGGAATTTTGATCCTGAAGAACCGGTTAGTACATTGTATTTTTATTTCTTACAAGATCGAAATTATAACATGGAAGCTTATTTTCCTGGTGTACAGATGGAGCAACAAGTAACCATTAACTCAACTGATTATGGAAGTTTGGAGTTCCCCACAGAATGGCGTTACCTCTTAACTGAGGGGAAGGATCCTAATAACAAAAGTGTCTTTTCTACTTCTCCTTCATTTACTCAATTAGGTTGGCTTGCAGAAAATAGCAAAGGAGAAGTGTTCAGTCCTAAAAAAACGGTGCGGTACGATAACTTTTCATATATGGATAAACGTACCAATGATAATTTTTATTTTAACCAACTATATGAAAATGATTTAGAAAAATGAGAAACTATCTAGAGAAACAGATATTTTCTATTCATCCTCCAGTGTGATAAAGTATAAAGTAGAGGAACTAAAGCTTTAGGGGGCATAAACAATGAAAAAAACACTAACATTAGCAGGCTCTGATTCAAGCGGTGGAGCTGGTATTCAAGCTGATTTAAAAACATTCCAAGAGCATGCGGTATATGGAATGACAGCACTAACTTCAATTGTTTCAATGGAACCAGAAGATTGGAGTCATCAAGTGACGCCAATTGAAGTAAACACAGTTGAAAAACAACTAAAAACCATCCTGTCTGTTGGCATTGACGCGATGAAAACGGGGATGCTTGGTACAGTTGATATCATCGAACTAGGTGCAAGAGAAATAAAAGCCAATGGAATTGATAAAGTTGTTATTGACCCAGTAATGGTCTGCAAAGGGGAAGATGAAGTCCTTCAACCAGAAAACACTGATGCAATGCGCGCATTATTGTTACCACTAGCAACTATTACAACGCCTAATTTGTTTGAAGCAGGCCAACTAGCACAAACTGGTCCGATTAAAACAATTGACGGCATGAAACAAGCTGCAGAAAAAATCATCTCGCTTGGTGCACAAAATGTAGTTATCAAAGGCGGCAAAGCACTAGACCATGAGAAAGCAGTTGATCTTTTCTATGATGGTAATGAACATGTACTATTGGAAAGCGAAAAAGTAGATACAACGTATACGCACGGTGCAGGCTGTACATTTGCCGCTGCTATTACTGCTAATCTAGCAAATGGAAAAACAGTAAAAGAATCTGTTATGGCTGCCAAAGACTTCGTTCATGCTGCCATTAAACATGGATGGAAGTTAAATGAATTTGTTGGGCCAGTGAAACATGGTGCATATAACGAACAATAATCTATTTTCTTTAAAACGAAGTCAATTTGGCTTCGTTTTTTATTATGAAATTCGGGCGAAGTGACCGCTATAGAAGCTTAAGTGACCGTAAATCACCTCTAACTGACCGCGGCTCCATTTTAAGTGACCGAAACACCTACGTTATGACGATGTTACCCTCGTTTATTTCTCTCATAATCGGGTAAACCTCCATACAAAGGAGGAATTTTTTATGCCTTGGGATACAACTGATTATCCTAGTTCATTTAAAAATTTAGACACAGCCGTTCGGAAAAAAGCGATTGATATTGCCAACGCGATGCTTGATGAAGGGTACAGTGAAGGTCGAGCGATTCCTATTGCTACAACGCAAGCAAAACAATGGTATCGTGATGCCAGCGAAAAGGAAATTAATCAGGTCAAAGAAATGAGCGATAAATCGTTACGTCATCGTGATAATAATCCGGAAGATGGGCGCCCAGAATTAATGGAAAAAGGGGAGCATGTCCTCCCACATGAAAAAGGTTGGTCCGTGCAAACGCAAGATGCAAAACAACCAGCTCATGTTTATAGGAACAAAGATGATGCAATTGATCGCGCGAAAGGTATTGCGAAAAATAAAGGAACGGCAACCATTGTCCACGACCAAAACGGAAAAATACTACGAAGACATCAATACTCGCACTAAAAAAGATCTACTAGCTAAAGTAGATCTTTTTCCTTTAATAATCACTATTAGATGTTTCACCTTTAACAATCGCCACACTAGCGCTTGCTCCGATTCTTGTTGCACCAGCTTCAATCATTGCTTGAGCGGTTGCTTGATCACGGACACCGCCTGAAGCTTTCACACCTACATGGGCTCCAACTGTTTTTCGCATCAATTGAATATCTTCCACTGTTGCACCGCCAGTTGAAAATCCAGTAGACGTTTTAACATAATCTGCACCAGCTTCTACTGCTAACTTACACGCTATTTCTTTTTGTTCATCAGTTAATAAGCACGTTTCAATGATTACTTTCACTAATGCTTTTTTATTAGCTGCATCCACTACCGCTTGAATATCAGCTTTCACTAAATCAGTATCGCCATCTTTCAACGCACCAATATTAATTACCATATCTACTTCCGTTGCACCCTTACCGATGGCATCTTTTGTCTCAAATACTTTCACTTCTGATGTTGTTGCTCCTAAAGGAAAGCCAATTACCGTACAAACTGCTACATCAGAACCTGCTAAGAGGGTTGCTGCTTCTTGCACCCATGTTGGATTCACGCAGACGGAGTAAAAACCATTATCCTTCGCTTCTTGGCATAATGTTGTAATTTGATCTTTTGTCGTATTTGGCTTTAACGCCGTATGATCGATTTTACTTGCTAGGGTTGTTGCCATCTGTTCTCCTCCTTTATTTTGCATTAGATAAATCATCAGCTAAAAATGCACCCGGCAATAGCTCGCTGACAGTTGTTTCTGATACATCACCTTGTAAATTAGTTAACACAACTTTCATATCTGGCTTACATAACTCGGCAATTACTTGACGACAAGCTCCACAAGGCGATACCGGGCGATCGGTATCTGCCACAACAACAAGCAGATCAAATTCACGTGCTCCTGTTGCATAGGCACTAAATAACGCTGTGCGTTCTGCGCAATTTGCTACCGAATATGCAGCATTCTCAATATTACACCCATGAAAGACTTGTCCGTCTGTTGTTCGCAGCGAAGCGCCTACTTTAAATTTTGAATAAGGCGTATAGGCCAATTCACGGGCGGCTTTCGCTTCTTCAATCATTTTTTCTTCTACAGCTGCCATGTTACTTCCTCCTTGAATATAACATTTTTATAGGAGCTTATTCATACGTGTTAATACTTCTTTTACAAAAGTTAAGAAAGATTCTCTTACTTTTTCTGTCGTTTCTATAACTTCATCATGCGATAATGGCTGATCAAGAATACCCGCTGCCATGTTAGAAATACATGAAATGCCTAAACAATCCATACCTGCATGACGAGCTACAATAACTTCAGGAACAGTGGACATACCTACCGCGTCTCCTCCAAGTGTTCGTAGCATGCGAATTTCGGCTGGTGTTTCATAGCTCGGCCCTGTATTCCAAACGTACACACCTTGTTTTACATCTAGATCCATGTCTTTCGCTGCTTGTTGAGCGATTTGTTGTAGCTCTTTGGCATAAGCTGTTGACATGTCTGGAAAACGAACACCTAGTTGTGATTCATTTGGTCCGATTAATGGATTTTGTCCTGTATTATTAATATGATCAGTAATCAACATCAGATCACCTGGATTTAAATCAGCATTTACGCCTCCAGCAGCATTGGTAACCACAAGCTTCTCCACACCTAATGCTCGCATAACACGAACGGGTGAAGTTACTGCTTGAACATCATATCCTTCATAAAAATGAAAACGTCCTTGCATCGCGATAACAGGAACACCCATTAACGTTCCACTAACTAACTGACCAGCATGTCCTTCTACAGTGGAAACTGGAAAACCTGGAATTGTTTCATATTTAATTTTTACTGGATTTTCAATTTCGTCAGCAAGCATACCTAAGCCAGAGCCTAAAATTAACCCTACTTTCGGAGCACCGGAAAGTTTTGCTGAAATAAACGAAGCTGCTTCTTCAATTTGTTGAAGATTCATCAGACTTTCCTCCTTACTTAATGTCTTTTAGAAAACTAACGCCATGTGCAGGCATTTTAACTTTAAAGTTCTCGGCAACTGTTGCGCCAATATCCGCAAATGTGTTTCGCAATGATAACTCTTTACCCTCTGAAATTCCTTTATGATGGACGAGTAATGGAACATACTCACGTGTATGGTCTGTTCCATGATGAACTGGGTCGTTCCCATGGTCTGCAGTAATTATGAGTAAGTCATCATCATTTAATTTCTCTAATACTTCCGGTAAGCGTTTATCAAACGTTTCTAATGCTTTTCCATAACCTTCTGGATCACGACGGTGACCATATTTTGCATCAAAATCAACCAAATTCAAGAAGTTCAAACCATGAAAATCTTTCTCCATTGATTGAATGAATTTTTCCATACCATCATCATTATCTTTGGTGCGGATCTCTTCGGTGACGCCTTCTCCATCATAGATATCAGAAATTTTACCTAGCGCAACCACATCGTAACCTTCATCTTTTAAATCATTCATTACCGTTCTACCAAATGGTTTCAACGCATAGTCATGTCGGTTCGATGTACGTTCAAAAGCACCTGGCTCACCAACAAATGGACGAGCAATCACACGACCTACCATATACTTATCGTTCTTCGTTAATTCACGTGCAATTTGACAGATTTTATACTGCTCTTCAATTGGCACAATATCCTCGTGTGCTGCAATTTGAAGGACAGAGTCTGCAGATGTATAGACAATTAATGCGCCTGTCTCCATGTGTTCTTTGCCTAGTTCTTTAATAATCTCTGTTCCAGATGCAGGTTTATTTCCAATGATTTTTCTGCCTGTTTTTTCTTCTAATTGTTGTAACAAGTCATCTGGAAATCCTTCAGGAAATGTTTGAAATGGCTGATCAATATATAGACCCATGATTTCCCAATGACCAGTCATGGTATCTTTTCCATTCGACGCTTCTTGCATTTTAGTGTAATGTGCTAATGGCTGCTCTGCCTTCTCGATGCCTTGAATTTCTCTAATATTACTTAGTCCCATCTTTCCAATCGTCGGCATATGCAAACCATTCATTTTTTCAGCTATGTGCCCTAACGTATCTGCACCAACATCATTAAATTGCCCCGCATCTGGTGCTTCACCGATACCAACCGAATCCATCACGATTAAGAAAACACGTTTAAATGATGAACTCATTTTTATCCCTTCCTTTCTTTGTTAAAAAAAGCTCTTAATCCAATCTCCTATGATACCGCCAAAGTAAACCCCTGCTACACCTAGCACACCAGCAAGTACTGGTGGTGCTGGCAATGGCAGTTTCAGAAATTTAAATACAATGCCTACACTTATGCCTGCTACTAAAGCTAAGATTAATTCTTTCATCTGTTCTCTCCTAGTTGCTATTTTACCTGCCGCTTAGTTAGATGTCCAACCTTTACCACCTTTATTGGTCAATAACACCGTAAACCAATCGATTTTCTGCAGGCTCTTGCTCCGTAATCGTATAAGCTTGCTGAATTTTTTCAATTACCTCAGCTACATCTGCTTTGTTACTGTGGATGGTTACAATGGATTCTCCTTCTTTAACAGGATCACCAACTTTTTTCTGTAATACCAACCCAACAGCTAAATCAATGGTTGAGTCTTTGGTAATCCGACCAGCACCCAACATACTTGCTGCTATGCCGATTTCATCCGCAATGATATCTGAAATGTAACCATCAGCGGTTGCTTTCACTTCCATTTGGTAAGCAGCTGTTGGTAGTTTAGTCGGGTCATCTACTACAGATGCATCACCACCTTGAGAAGAAAGAAATGTTTTAAATTTCTCAATCGCCTTACCAGATTGAATGGCATCTTCCAACATTGACCGAGCTTCTTCAATTGAGTTTGCTTTATTCGCTAAGTAAACCATCTGGCTTCCTAATGTTAAGCAAAGCTCATGTAAATCTGCTGGCCCATGACCATGTAGTGTATCAATTGCTTCTTTTACTTCTAGAGCATTTCCAATGGCAAAGCCAAGTGGTTGATTCATATCCGAAATGACAGCAATCGTGTTTCTACCTGCGCCATTTCCGATTTGGACCATTGCTTTAGCCAATGCTTTTGCATCGTCTAGTTCCTTCATAAATGCTCCAGAACCTGTTTTTACATCTAGGACAATCGCATCTGCGCCAGAAGCAATTTTTTTACTCATAATGGAGCTTGCAATCAGTGGAATTGAATTGACTGTTGCAGTTACATCGCGTAGGCTATAGAGTTTTTTATCTGCTGGAGTCAAATTACCACTTTGTCCAACGACTGCAATTTTATTTTTATTCACTAATTGATTAAATGTCTTTCCGTCTAATTCAACTTGAAAACCTTCTATTGATTCTAACTTATCGATTGTTCCGCCTGTATGCCCAAGACCGCGTCCAGACATTTTAGCAACAGGAACACCTACAGCTGCTACTAATGGCGCTAAGATTAGTGTGGTCGTATCACCTACACCACCAGTACTGTGTTTATCTACTTTAATTCCATCAATGTCCGACAGATTAATTTGATCTCCTGACTCTACCATTGCCATCGTGAGGTTTACACGTTCTTCTGTTGTCATATCTTGAAAATATAACGCCATCGCTAAAGCTGACATTTGATAATCTGGAATTTCATCATTGGTATAACCCGCAATAACAAAGTCAATTTCTTCTTTGGTTAATGCTTGCCCATCTCTTTTTTTTGCGATTACATCTACCATTCTCATTCGTCTCATCCTTTCTTTTTCCATTCTTACTTTACTTTTTAAAAGAACATACCTGCTATCGCGGCACTTAGTAAGGAGGCTAGCATCCCAGCAGCTACGGCACGGAGACCTAATTGAGCAATATCTTTGCGACGATTTGGCGCTAAACCACCCAAACCACCTAACAAAATAGCCATTGAACTCAAGTTAGCAAATCCACATAACGCAAAACTTACAACTAGATTTGTTTTTGCTGATAATGACGCCATTTCCGGTGCAAAACTAGCATAAGCAACAAACTCATTTAATACAAGCTTTTGTCCAATGAAACTTCCTGCTTGAACAGCCTCAGACCAAGGAACACCAATAGCAAATGCAAGAGGTGAAAAAATGTAACCTAAGATACCTTCTAGTGTAATACCACCAAATATTCCTAATATACCATTAATCAAAGCAATTAACGCAACAAAAGCTAGTAGCATTGCACCAACATTTAGCGCTAGCTTTAACCCATCACTCGCACCTTTAGCCGCTGCATCGATCACATTAACTGTGTCATGATCTTTTTCTAGTTGAATATCGTCTGTTGTTTTTAACGTCTCCGTCTCAGGCATAATAATTTTCGCCATAATTAGTCCACCTGGCGCCGCCATAAAGCTTGCTGCCAATAGATATTCAAGTGGTACACCTAATAAGGAATAACCAATCAATACCGAACCAGCCACGGATGCTAGTCCTCCTGTCATAACAGCAAACAACTCAGAACGAGTCATTTTCTCTAGAAATGGTCGAACAACAAGCGGTGCTTCTGTTTGTCCAACAAAGATATTAGCGGCAGCAGACATCGATTCTGTTTTACTTGTTCCTAACAGTTTTGATAATCCACCACCTATAATTTTGATAAACCATTGCATAATACCTAAATAGTATAAAACTGAAATAAGCGCAGAAAAGAAAATAATAATCGGAAGTACATGAAACGCAAAAATACTTCCATATTTATCGCTGTTTGCTAATTCACCAAACAAAAAGCTAATTCCTTCGTTAGCATAATTAATGACATTCTGAACACCTAACGTAAAGGCTTTTAAAGCATTTTGACCTGCTTCCCATTTTAACACAATAAAGGCAAAGACAATCTGAATGGATAGTCCTCCTAATATGGTGCGTAATTTAATCGATTTTTTATGTGAAGAAAACAGAAATGCAATTGAAAGCACAACTATAATTCCAACTATACCCCATAATAAGTTCATGAAAATCACTCTCTTTCTATAAATTGTTTAACCACAAGTTTTAATATTAACAACTTTATTCTTCCTATGCCATCAGTTCATATAGTTGTTGGCCAAACAAACCAAATGAAAGGGCATACATTTAAGGACAATTTCATTGTAAAGGTAAGACGTCCAACAAGTCAATGACTTTTTAGTGGATATAATTTGATTAAGAGTTTATAATTCCCATTTTGGGTGGTACACTATTGAAGAGTTTAACGGGGGAAGTCCAATTGAAAAAGCTGAAAAGATGGTTGTTTACGTCCAAAAATGACCTATCTACATTAATCGCAGCACCCATTACATTGGTTTTTTTCACTTAACACTCCATCTTGTTCCATCAACAATTGCTTCGTCTATCATCTATTCATCAGCACTTTTATCAACCACATTAGCTTTTGTGTTAGGAGAGAAAAACAAAAATTTCGATAATCATTACCCTTTAGTACTTATATTTGTTCTTATGCTAGTGGTAGTGATCGATGTAATCATTTGATACAATTACGAAAAATAAAAATATCCCCCTTGCAATAGACAGCGTAGCAAGCATAATACTGTCTATTGTAGAGAGACATGGGCTTTTATTTCACCTTTGTTGACAAGATTGTAGCGTTTGAAATTAAAAGACTCGTTTTCTAAATACATTAAAACTTACTTGATCAGATCGAAAGAAATTCAGCGAATATAAAATAGGTCGGTCTGCTAAATCAAAGTGAATTTGTTTTAAAACTAATAAAGGTATATTTTTCTCGCTTTGAAGGATATCCGATATTTCGTCGTGATATCCAATTGTATGGATATCTGCTTTCGCATAACTAATCGTGATCCCAGCATCTTCTTGCAGCGAGGAAAGCATCGATTCTCCTTGCAGTTTATAGCCTTTCTCTAAAAGTGTTGCCGGGATTTTATCGATACAGTATACAATAGGCTCTTGGTTCGCCGTACGAACACGTTTGACAAGAAACACTTGTTCATTTTTCTCTAAATGCAATTCTGAAATATCGTCGCTATGCGGATCAACATAACCAGTAAACAACAAATCAGTCCCCGGTTCTTTACCTTCACGTTTAATCATGTCGGTAATACTAAACAACTCTTCAATCCCACCGGAGAAAATGGGCTTTTTATTTACAAACGTCCCTACACCATGCTTGCGAACAATAATATTTTCTTCTTCTAATATCCGTAACGCTTCTCTTAATGTGTTTCTTGAAACATGCAATTGCTTGGAAAACTCGGCTTCCGATGGCAGACGCTCACCAGGTTCTAGTTCCCCGTCTTTTATTTTTGATTTTATTTGTTCAATTACAACAAGATATCGTGGTGTCTGATAATTATAATCCATTGTTTCCTCCCCTTTTATAGTTTAATGTTTTTGCACGCACAATTAGTTAATAATACAACTATTATAGCATGAATAAGGCTATGTACTTAGTAAATTACTGTGAAAGGGTAACAAGCACTTAATGTAATCTTAACAAATTACTTCTTATGTTGCCTTTTCGTACGCTTAAAGCAATTTTAATTTCTATTATTTTTGTATTGTATGCGTATTTTATAAAAATTAATAGGTTGTGACATTCTAAACTATGAACAACATCTAAGGTTAATAATAAAGGGTTTTTTTAACTTTACACTTATTTAATTGTGTCAACAACTCATTTGACAAAAGAAGCTTTAGAAAAGATTGAACACGGTATGTAATCGCTTTATTATTAAGCTATAGGAATTATTAATAACTATTTAACGATGGAAAGGGGAAGAAAAGATGGCGAAAAAAGGGGTTCGTGCAAAAGTTCAAAAGTTTGGCGGCTACTTAAGCGGCATGGTCATGCCAAATATTGCAGCATTTATCGCATGGGGACTTATTACAGCACTATTTATTCCAGATGGTTGGTATCCAAATGAAACATTTGCGCAACTAGTTGATCCAATGATTTTCTATCTATTGCCACTATTAATAGGTTTTACCGGTGGTCGAATGGTATATGAGAATCGAGGGGGCGTCGTTGCCGCTATTGCTACAATGGGGGTTATCGTTGGAGCTGGAGGAATCGGTGGAACACCAATGTTCTTAGGAGCAATGATTATGGGACCACTAGCAGCTTACATTATTAAACTAATCGATAAACCTATTCTCCCTAAAGTTAGACAAGGGTTAGAGATGTTATACAATAACTTCTCAGCTGGAATCATAGGTGGAGCACTTGCATTATTAGGGGTTAAAGGGATTGGACCAATTGTAAGTGGATTGAACTCTATTCTAGGAGCAGGAGTAGAAGCGATCGTCAACGCTGGTTTATTACCGTTAGCAAGTGTTTTAGTTGAGCCTGCCAAAATACTATTCTTAAACAACGTAATCAACCATGGAATTTTTACTCCTTTAGGTACAGAACAAGCATTAGAAGCAGGGAAATCAATCCTGTTCTTAATTGAAACAAACCCTGGACCAGGTTTAGGGATCTTACTGGCATTTATGGTATTTGGAAAAGGAGCATCTCGAAGCTCTGCACCAGGAGCGGCGTTTATTCACTTTATTGGTGGGATTCATGAAATTTATTTCCCTTACGTTTTAATGAAACCAACGTTAATTCTAGCAGCTATTGGAGGAGGCGCAAGTGGTGTCCTAACATTCTCCTTATTGAATGCAGGTCTTACCGCTTCTCCATCTCCAGGTAGTATTATCGCATTAATGGCTATGACACCACGTGGTAATTATTTCGCTGTTATCCTGGGAGTTATTATTGCGACAGTTGTATCATTCTTAATTGCTTCACTTATTCTAAAAACAAGCAAACGAAAAGATGAGGAAGATATCTCTGAAGCAGCTGACAAAATGGAAGAAATGAAAGGGAAGAAAAGTTCTGTAGCAGACTCATTTGCTGGACAGTCAACAAATCAAGTAACGCCAGCAGAAAACGTAAATAAAGTTGTCTTTGCTTGTGATGCTGGTATGGGGTCAAGTGCTATGGGAGCTTCATTACTAAGAGATAAGTTTAAAAAAGCAGAGCTCACTGACATTGAGGTAACGAATACAGCGATTAATAACTTACCTAGTGATGCAGATATTGTGGTAACGCACAAAGACTTAACTGATAGAGCTAAAAATAAATTACCTAATGCACAACATGTATCCGTAGAAAACTTCTTAAATAGTCCTAAGTATGAAGAACTCGTCCAGCAGTTAAAAAGATAAAGATCTTTTATAGCCTTACGGTCAATCATCTTAATTGACCATAAGGCTATTTATAAAAAAGAGTTATTAAATAATGTCAGCATCTAAACGGTCGAAATTAGTGGTAAAACGAATTATTTGGTTTAAAAAAGTTGGTTTAGTATCAAAGATGTTACTTGGAAAGCTTTTTAAATTTTGTCATGAAGCTTTGTGTGTAGTATCTATAGGGGGTGAAACGCCTGTATATCTCAGGACGCGAACGAAAAATCATTGACATTTTACTCGATAGTACACAAGGTGCCACCATTCAGACACTAGCAAATCAATTAGATGTTAGCGGAAGAACGATTCACCGAGACTTAAAGAATGTGGATAAAGTACTACAAAAATACCAACTCAAACTAAACAAAAAGGCAGGAATTGGAGTTAAAATTGATGGCAATGTAATGAATAAAAAAAAGCTAGCGCAATCAATCTCCACCGTAGAATACACAGACTACACTCCTGAAGAAAGGCAAGCTATCTTACTTGCCACATTATTAGAAGCAAGTGAACCAATTAAATTATTTACATTAGCAAAAGAATTAGAAGTTACCATTGCAACAATTAGCAATGATTTGGATAAACTTCAAAATATCCTAACTACGTATCAACTAACAATTATTCGCAAGCGTGGTTTTGGAGTAAAAGTAGATGGTGAAGAAACAAATAAACGTGCCGCATTGAGCTTTTTAATTTCGACATATATTAACGAGTCGGATTTCCTTACTTTCATTAAAGAAAACATTGAAAAAAGGGGGAATCAACCAATTGATACTATCTCGGAGCGCTTATTGGGGCTTGTAGATCAAGAAAAACTAAAACCAATTGAGAAAAGTATTGAACGCGTCAGAGAATCTCTTCCTTATGAATTTGCAGATAGCTCATATATTGGCCTTGTTGTACACTTAGCACTTGCGATGGAGCGAATACAACAAGGAGATGCTATTCGCTTTGACCGAAAGTACCTGGCAGAGATTAAAAATACTAAAGAATATAAAATTGCTCAACAGATTATTACCGACCTTGAGGGTTCATTTGAAATGAAGATACCCGTAGATGAAATTGGCTACATTACCATGCATTTGTTAGGTGCTAAAATCCGTTCAGACCACGAGTACTTAATTGAAGATTCTTCAATTAACATTGCTATAAAAGTAAAAGAGCTTATTCAGTATGTTGGTAATGCATTAAATATAGATCTGAGTGATAACCTAAACTTATTTCACGACTTAATCACACATTTAAAACCGGCAATCTATCGAATGCAAAAGGAAATGCTTATTAAGAATCCTTTATTGAATGAAATAAAAACCGATTACCAAAAGCTATTCAACATTATCAAAAATGGTTGTGAAAAAACGTTTCATACTATCTATTTCCCTGAAGAAGAGATTGCCTATTTGGTTTTGCATTTTGCCTCAGCAACGATTCATTATAGTCAGCAAACTAAACTACACGCTTTGGTAATTTGTTCAAGTGGAATTGGAACTTCAAAAATGCTTGCATCACGTTTAAGTCAAGAAATAACAGAAATAAGTACAATAGATAACCGCTCATTGTTTGATTTACAGATGATTAACTTAGAGGATTATGATTTGATTATATCTACCATCCCGCTAAAAGATTTAGTTGGTGAGTATACGCTAGTTTCACCCATTTTAACACCAAACGAAATTGATAAAATTAAATCAATTGTCCAACGAAAGAAGCACTACAGTTCTAAGAAAACTAATACGAATCAAACTCAAACCGCTTCTGCTGAAGACAGCATGACACAGCATCAAATTATATCTCGTATTGAACGTATGCAAGTGTACTCGCAAATTACGTTAGAACTACTTTCAACGTTTCGTTTAGAGTATTTGCAAAAAGCAATGACTAAAGAAGAATTATTAACAGTAGTTTGTAAAGATGCACAAGACGCACAGCAAATAAATGAAATAGAACCTGTAATCCACGCTTTATTGGAAAGAGAAAAACTAGGTGGGTTGGGTATCCCAAATACCTCAATGGCGCTGTATCACACAAGACATAAACAAATAAAGAAGCCTACTTTTATCATTTATGCTTTAAATACAGAACATGCGTTGACAGTACATGGGATGGATAACAAGCAAATGCAGGCAGATACGATCATGTTTATGCTAGCACCTACAGAAATAAGTGAAGAAATATTGGAATTATTAAGTTATTTGAGTGGGCTTATTATAAGGAATCAAGAAAGTATTAATTTATTTCAATCAAAAGATGAAGCTAAAATTAATCAATTCATCGCTCACCATCTAAATAAATTTGTTAACGATAAATTAAATTAAGGAGTGCATATGAAATGGCAAAAGAAATTTTAACAAAAGACAATATTAGATTAGGTGCAACAGTATCTAATAAAGAAGAAGCTATTCGTTTTACTGGGAAAATCCTTGTAGACAATGGTTATGTAGCTCCCTCTTATGTGGATAAAATGTTAGAACGAGAAAAAGTTACTTCTACTTATATTGGAAACAATGTTGCTATCCCACACGGTACAGAAGATGGGAAAAGTGCAGTAAAAGAAACTGGTTTATCTGTAGTCATCGTTCCGGATGGCGTTGATTTTAATGGTAATACAGTCAATATTCTTATTGGTATTGCAGGAAAAGGAGACGAACACCTCGAGATTTTATCAAAAATCGCATTAGTATGTGCTGATGAAGAGAATATACAAAAACTTATTCAGGCTTCAAGTAAAGATGAAATCATTACTCTTTTTAGTGAGGTGAACTAATATGCAAGCTGTCCATTTTGGCGCCGGAAACATCGGTCGTGGTTTTATTGGTATGCTACTCAATCGTGCAAATTATCATACAACTTTTGTGGATGTTAACGATGCAATCATTTCTGAGATAAATAAAAAACAACAATACACTGTCGTTTTAGCTGATGAAAACAAACAAGAAGAAACGATAACAAATATCAATGGCATTAATAGCAAAGACAATCCATCCGAAGTTGTAGCTGCAATTGTTAACGCTGACATTATTACAACAGCTGTTGGGCCGACCGTTTTGCCAATCATCGCAAAGCTACTTGCTGAAGGCCTCTCAGAGCGATTACAGCAAAATCAACAACCGTTAAATATCATTGCATGTGAGAATATGATTGGCGGGAGTGAACTTTTAAAAGAAAAAGTACTAGAACATGTTGATCTGAAAGATAAAACTGCATTTGAATCTATCTTCGCTTTTCCAAATGCCGCGGTAGACCGGATTGTACCAAATCAAACCAATCAAGAATTATTAACGGTGGCTGTAGAACCTTACTATGAATGGGTCGTGGACGCTTCAGCCATCAAAGGGGTTAAACCTAATATTACAGGCGTTACGTATGTAGATGATTTGAAGCCTTATATTGAGCGTAAATTATTCACGGTAAACACCGGACATGCAGTTGCTGCCTATCTAGGGTATAACCTTGGATTTGAAACTATTAAACAAGCAATGGATAATTCTAAAGTTTCTTCTCTTGTTAAATCAACTTTAAAAGAAACTGGAAATATATTAATTACACAATATGGTTTTAAAGAAGAAACACATAATCAATATATTGAAAAAATAATCGCACGTTTCTTGAATCCACATATTTCGGATGACGTCACTCGTGTAGCACGAGGGCCTTTACGCAAATTAGGTAAAAACGATCGGCTAATTCGTCCAGCTATATTGCATCTTGAAATATTAAATGAGGAACCAACTTTTTTAGCTAAAGCCATTGCAGCTGCACTTCAATATGATTATGCGGCGGATGCCGAAGCTGTATCTTTACAAGAGAAAGTGAAAGTAAAAGGTTTTGCTGGTGCTTTGCGAGAAGTTTCAGAATTACCTACTAATTCTCCATTAATCCCGATAGTAGAAACACAAATAGAACAATTAAAAAAAATGCACTAAACCAAACAACCACGCTTTTACATTGGGAAAAGCGTGGTTGTTTGGTTATCCTGCGACTAATCCAATTCACGAGTTACAGTCGCTAAAGCAGCTCCAATTACTTGATGCATATCATAGTATTTATATGTAGCTAGTCTCCCGCCAAAAATAACATTTACCTCCTGCTCTGCTAATTGTTTATATTTTTGATAGATTGCTTCGTTTCTCTTATCATTAACCGGATAATATGGTTCGTCACCAGGATGCCATTCGCTTGGATATTCTTTTGTAATCACTGTTTTATCTTGCGTACCAAATTCAAAGTGTTTATGTTCAATAATCCGTGTATAAGGGGTCTCTCGATCGGTATAATTCACTACGGCATTTCCTTGATAATTGGCCACATCATCTAATACTGTTGTATCAAATTGCAGGCTTCGATAAGCAAGCACACCATGTTGGTAATCATAGTATTGGTCAATCATGCCAGTAAACACAATTTTATTTGCTAGGTTTGACCATTTTTCTTTATCCTCAAAGAAATCTACATTTAATGTTACATCTACACCTTCCAACATTTTTTCCACCATCGCTGTATAACCGCCTATTGGAATCCCTTGATAGCGGTCATTAAAGTAATTATTATCAAATGTAAAACGAACTGGAAGTCGCTTGATAATAAATGCAGGCAAATCTTTCGCTGCTCTTCCCCATTGCTTTTCTGTATATCCTTTAATCAGTTTTTGATAAATATCTGTACCAACTAAAGATATGGCTTGCTCTTCTAAATTCGTTGGTTTGCTAATCCCAGCTGCTTCTCTTTGCTCTTTTATTTTTTGCTGTGCTTCTTGAGGTGATGTAACCCCCCAAAGTGTATAAAACGTATTCATATTAAAAGGAAGATTGTAAAGTTCTCCTTTGTAATTCGCTATCGGTGCATTGGTATAGCGATTAAATGTGGCAAATTGGTTTACATAATCCCATATTTTCTTGTTATTCGTATGAAAAATATGCGCACCATAGCGATGTACGTTAATTCCTTCCACTTCTTCCGTATACACATTTCCCCCGATATGGTCGCGCTTATCGATGACTAAACACGTTTTCCCACGCTTGGAAGCTTCGTAAGCGAAGACAGCCCCAAATAATCCTGCACCGACGATTAAGTAATCATACATATATTTTGCTCCTTTTAATCCATAGTCTTGTATTTAAATAGAATTACCATTTAACATTATTGATTTTATTCTTCCATATTGTCATATTTTTGACAACTAATGAACGTAATGTGTTAGATTTACTTACCTTTTACCCTACACAAAATCAGAAAATTGGTCTATCATATTATTTAAAAGTCTGTGCGTTATTAAAGAATAAACTACCCCGCTGCAAACGAAAGGACCTTAGTATGAACACAGAGGCATTAGAATATTTCATTAAAGTATACGAAGAAAAAAGTGTTACTGCTGCGGCTAAAGAACTATATATTACTCCCCAAGGTGTTAGCAAAACGATTAAACAATTGGAATTAGAATTAGAAGCAGAGTTGTTTTTCCGAGGGCCTAGAGGAATGGAAGCTACAGAAGCTGGAGAGTTGCTACATGCAAGAGCGAAGCACATCCGATATTTAATGAAGGACATAAAAAAAGAAATTAGTGTGATTAGTGGGCGCAAAGGGGTACTTAACTTAATTGTCACCTACTCTGCCACTGCCTACTTCCCTGTTGATTTTTTATACCAGTTTTCACAAGCACATAATGATATTCAAATTAAAATTCGAGAAGTACCCGATGAAAGCCCTACTGGAAAAGTATTTCAAGATGAAGCAGACGTTGGACTTGTAATGGGGCATAATGATTTTGAGAATTGTGAACATGAACAAGTTACGTACGGTGAGGTTGTCTTAGTGGTTAATAAACAGCATAAGTTGGCTAATAGAGATGAAATTTCTATCCATGAATTAACTGACGAGTCATTTGTTTTAAAAACAACTGCCAAAGGTCATGACCATATCTTTGTAGAAGAGTGCCTTAATCAAGGGTTTACACCAAACATCGTACATGAGTTTGGTAATATTATATCCGCCCACCGTTTAGTAGAAATAAACAATTTCGTAGCCGTGTCTGTCGATTTTGTAGAAGAATCATTGCAAAATCCCCAATTAAAGATCGTTAAACTAAAAGAAAAACTTCCACAAAATATTTATTTAGTCACGAGAAAAAGAGGGTTTCAATCTGAAGCGGTATCTTTATTCCAACATTATATAAAAAATTTCTAAAACCGTTTAACGTCATCTTTATGTTAAACGGATTTGTTTTACCATCAACAAAAAGTTGTTTCCAAGTAACTTTTCGTTGATGGTTATTTATATATGTATGCGTTAACATGAAAAGTGTAGTCATGAAAGCACGTACATCATGATTTAAATCATTCATTAGGAGGGAATCTTGTGAGTAAAACAAATGGGAAAAAAGTCTTTGCAATCGCTTTAAGTATTATGCTTGCACTTATTATTGCTACAATTATAGCACCTTTCTTTGTAAGCCTTTCAGAATTGGTAACAAGCTTTATTGTTGGCACTTCCATTCTTGCAATTGTAATATTTATTTTTGCATTTATATGGACTAAAAGGAATAAAACGGAGAAGAAAAATAAGCGGCGTGTACTTGTCAGTTTATTAAGTATTGCTTCGATTGCAGTTATTGTCCTTAATGGCGCAGTATTAAATTATGTCGGTGTTATCGATCAATACTTATCTGCAGCAGAAGTTGACGAAGAAGCAGTTGCTGCAGCAGAAGCGGATTCAAAAGCAATGACTGAAAAAGTAAGTGATGAAGGAATGGTATTATTAGAGAACAAAAACAATGCCCTTCCACTAGACACTGCAAATGAAAGTGAAAAAAATGTAAACGTATTCGGACAGGCTTCTGTTAAATTAGTTTACGGCGGAAGTGGCTCTGGGGCCGGAGATGAAAGCAATAACATCAATTTACAGCAAGGGTTAGAAAATGCTGGTTTCACAGTTAATGCTGATCTAACTGATTTTTATCAAGAACACAAACCAGAACAAGAAGAGCAAAATAATTTTAATTTAGATGGAGGCGATTACACATTAAGTGAACCTGCTCCAAGCGATTTTTCTGATGAACTATTAACTAGTGCAGAAGAATTCTCTGATGTTGCTTTAGTTACACTTGCTCGTTCTGGTGGTGAAGGTGGCGACCTCCCAATGGAAACGTCAGAATATGGCGGATCCGAAGATCGCCATTACTTGGAAATATCAGAAGCGGAACAAGAAATGATCGATATGGTTACTTCAATGGACTTCGAAAAGGTAATTGTGGTTATCAATTCTAGTAACGCAATGGAACTTGGTTTCCTAGAAAATGAAGGTATTGATGGAGCTATTTGGGTAGGTGGACCGGGATCTACTGGAATGAACAGCTTTGGTAAAATCCTAGCTGGTACAGTTAATCCATCTGGACGATTAGCAGATACGTATGCGTATGATGTGACATCTTCACCAGCATTTTATAATCAAGGTGATTTTAAATACACCAATACCGAACATACTTCCACACAAAAAATGGGTGGTGGTGAAAGTCAAAAATTCCGTACATTCTTAAATTATGAAGAAGGAATTTATGTTGGCTACCGTTATTACGAAACACGTTATGTAGATAATGAAACAAGAGAAGTAGATGAAGCAGCATACAGTGAAGCCGTTCAATATCCATTTGGATATGGTCAAAGCTATACAGACTTTACGCAAGAAATTACCGACTACACCACCACAGATGACACAATAACCATGACCGTGGATGTGACAAACACAGGTGATGTAGCTGGTAAAGAAGTCGTACAACTCTATTATACAGCTCCATACTATGAAGGCGAAATAGAAAAATCGCATGTGGTTCTAGGCGCGTTTGATAAAACGGAAACATTAGAACCTGGAGCAACAGAAACGATCACATTAGAGTTAGCAGTAGAAGATATGGCCTCTTATGATTATGCAAATGAAGGAGCCTACGTATTAGATGAAGGCACATACAACATTAAATTAATGAACAATGCACATGAGGTAATCGATTCTAGAGATTACGAAGTGTCTGATAGAACAGTTTACAATGAAGGTAACAAGCGTGACAGTGATCAAGTCGCTGCAACCAATCAATTTGAAGATGCACAAGGCGACCTTACTTTCGTTTCTCGTGCTGATTGGGAAGGAACGCTACCTACAGAACGTACTGAAAATAAAGAAGCATCTCAGGAATTAGTCGAAGCACTACAAAAACAACCAGTAGAAAATAATCCTGACGATGAAGATGTAACGTTTGCTGATCATGGATTAGATCTAGAAGATATGGCGGGTCTACCGTATGATGATCCACAATGGGACCAGTTATTAGAGCAACTTAGTGTAGCAGACATGTCTAAATTAATTGGACATGGTGGTTATTCAACGGCAGAAATTGAATCGATTAACAAACCACAAACGATTGACTATGATGGACCAGCAGGTATCAATTCATTACTAACAGGGTTAAACGGTGTGCAGTTTATGAGTGAAGTTGTGCTTGCATCCACTTGGAATACAGACTTAGCTCAAGAAATGGGAGAAACACTAGCAAACGAAGCAGAAGTTCATAATATTAGTGGACTATATGCACCATCAATGAATATTCACCGCACCCCATTCTCTGGAAGAAACTTCGAATACTATTCTGAAGATGGATTCTTATCTGGAAAAATTGGCGCAGCTGAAGTAGCTGGAATTAATTCCAAAGGTGTTTATACGTATATTAAACACTACGCATTGAATGACCAAGAAACCAATCGTGATGGCGTAGCAACTTGGTCTAACGAGCAAGCAATTCGTGAAATTTATTTAGAGCCTTTCGAGCTTTCAGTTAAAGAAGGCGGCTCTACCGCTGTCATGTCCGCCTTTAACCGTATCGGAACTGTCTGGGCTGGTGAACATGAAGGTCTATTACGGGATGTATTACGTAACGAATGGGGATTCAGAGGAATGGTCATCACTGATATGGATGTCTTCCCTCATATGCATCCCGACCACGCAATTCGAAACGGCGGCGATCTCATGTTATCACCAGTTGGGGATGAACCGACTGAAGAAACAACAGAAACAAATACTGGGCATCAAGCAATGCGCCAAGCAAGCCACAATATCCTTTATACTGTTGCAAACAGTAACGTCTTTGACGTTAAGACTGATGTATACCCACTTTGGGCTATGTTCTTAGGAATTGGAAATGTGTTAGCGCTGGGCCTTATCGCACTTGGATTCTATAAAATAGCTTATAGAAAACCAAAGCAATACGCTACAGATAACCCTGAAAATATATAAATCAGCAATATAATTGAAAATAATTAGCGGTACCTCCTACTCGAGGTACCGCTCAAACTACAAAACGAGGGGATAAAGCTATGAAATACAAAGATATCATTGAGAAAATGACATTAGAAGAAAAAGCATCACTGATGTCTGGTAAAGATTTTTGGCAAACACAAGATATTGAGCGTCTTGGCATTCCAAACATCTTTCTCGCTGATGGTCCACACGGTATTCGGAAGCAAGCTGAAGCAGCAGATCACTTAGGTTTAAACGAAAGTATCCCTGCCACCTGTTTTCCAACCGCTGCGACCGTCGCAAACAGTTGGGATGAGAATCTAGGCGAAAAAATCGGGAGTTATTTAGGGGAAGAAGCTGTTTCCCAAAAAGTAAACGTCCTCCTAGGGCCTGGAATTAATATGAAAAGAGACCCCTTATGTGGACGTAATTTTGAATACTTTAGTGAAGACCCTTACCATGCTGGTAAAATGGCTGCCAGCTATATTAAAGGGATTCAATCAAAAGGGATTTCTGCTTGTGTAAAACACTTTGCTGCAAATAATCAAGAAGAACGACGCATGTCAATAGATACAATCATTGATGAACGTACACTTCGCGAAATTTACTTAACAGGTTTTGAAATAGCGATTGAAGAAGGAAAGACGCAAACCGTGATGTCTTCTTACAATATGTTAAATGGTGCCTACACCAATGAAAACCTTCACTTAATGCGTGATATTTTACGTAAAGAATGGAACTACGATGGTGTCGTTGTAACCGATTGGGGCGGCAGTAATGATCGTGTTGCAGGTTTAAAAGCTGGCAACGAGTTAGAAATGCCAACTACAAATGGCGAAACCAATCAAGAGATTATCCATGCCATTAAAGCTGGGAAAATTCCAGAAGAGCTTTTAGATGAAAACGTGGACCGTTTACTCGATCTTATCTTCACAACAGAAAAGGTATATCAACAACCTACGCCAAGAATTGATATTGATCAACACCATAAACTGGCACAACAAGTTGCTGAAGAATCAATTGTTTTATTAAAAAATGAAGAAAGCATTCTACCAATTGCTCCAGAGAAAAAAGTTGCGATTATTGGTGATTTTGCAAAAAACCCAAGATATCAAGGTGCAGGTTCTTCTATTGTTAACCCTACGCAGTTAGATAACACAATTGATAGTTTAAAAGATGCCAATTTGACTAGCATCGGCTTTGAAGAAGGGTTTAATCGCTATGGAAAAAAAGATAACAATAAGCTAAATAAAGCTTGTCAGCTAGCACAACAAGCAGATGTTGTCTTATTATATATCGGCTTAGATGAAGTAACGGAAGCAGAGGGATTGGATCGCCAAGATATGAAAATTCCACAGAACCAAATTGACCTCTTACACGCAATCCATCAAGTAAATACAAATATTGTGGTTATTCTCTCTTGTGGCTCTGCAGTCGAAATGCCTTGGATTGATAAAACTAAAGGGATCGTCCATGGTTATTTAAGCGGTCAAGCAGGAGCAAGAGCAATGCTAAATATTTTAACAGGAAAAGTGAATCCATCCGGTAAGTTAGCTGAAACATATCCAATTCGTTATGAAGATACACCAGCTTATCATTATTTTCCCGGAAAAGAAGTAAGTGTAGAATATCGTGAGTCAATGTATATTGGTTATCGCTACTATGATACTGCAAATGTGAATGTACGTTTCCCATTTGGTTACGGGCTAAGTTATACAACATTTGACTATGGCGATATCGACGTAACCAAAGATGGGGTAACGTTTGCTATTACCAACACCGGTAAAGTAGCCGGCATGGAGATTGCACAATTGTATGTAAGCGCCGAATCTGAGGCTATCTTCAGACCAGAAAAGGAGCTTAAAGGATTTACCAAGGTGGCTCTAGAACCCGGTGAAACAAAAACCGTTACCATACCATTTGATGATAAAACTTTCCGTTATTACAACATCAAGACAGATCAATGGGAAGTAGAAGAAGCAAATTACACCATTACTATCGCTTCCTCTAGTGCGGATATCCGCTTAACAGATTCGATTTTTGTGAAAGGTACAAATGCAAGTTCACCTTATAACAAAGAGAATCTTCCTACTTATTATGCTGGCGATGTTCGTAATGTTGGGAAAGAAGAATTTGAAACACTACTCGGACATTCTGTTCCAGTTCCAACATGGGATCGATCGAAACCGCTTGGTTATAACGATACAATTGCTCAATGCCGTTATGCAAAAGGTGCATTTGCACGTTTCAGCTTTCAAGCAATTCGATTTTCGTACTGGTTTTTACGCAAAATTGGGAAACGTAGCACAGCCAATCTCATTATAATGTCGGTCTATCACATGCCTTTTCGAGGTATTGCTCGTATGACTGGCGGCATTATTAATATGGCAATGTTAGACGGCATCTTAATGATTGTTAACGGTCATTTCTTTAAGGGTCTTAAACATTTTCTTAAAGAACGAAAAAAAATGTTAAAAACAGCTAAGGAAAAGAAAATGCATCTAGCAGAAGTGGGAAAGGAGCGTTAAAATGGGGAAAGAGAGTTTAAAAGATAGCAAAATCGTGTCAGGACCTTTGCGATTTTGGAATAATTTTAAAGAAAAGCATCCAAACTTTGCACAATTATTTGTTTTCTTTATGTTAAGTAACGGTATTACCGTCTTACAGCTAGTGCTTATGCCAGTATTTAAAAGTATATTTGCGCAAACGTCACTTATCCAAATTAATTTTCAAATTTTACAATTTGGCCAAACACTGAACGGCAATCCATATTATGTATTTGATTATGCCGCTGGTGCCCTTTCCACAGGCGGTGGTGGTGGTCTAGCTTACTTTCTAGCCGTACAAATCACCATTGCGATTGCGCAAATCATTAATTTCTTTGCACAGCGAAGTATCACGTTTAAATCGAATAGTAACGTTTGGAAAGCGGCCCTTTGGTATTTTATTGCTTATATTGTAATTACGATAGGCGCAGCAGCTGCTCAAGGATTCTATAAAACTCCTATTTATAATCTATTAATGGATACTTGGGGGTTAGGTGGAACTGGTGAAACGATTGCTGATGTTATTACAATGATTATCAATAGTGCGATTCAGTTTTGGGTGTTCTTCCCTATCTTTAAGATTATATTCAAACAAGTCCCAGATGAGAAATAAGAAATTTAAAGGTGTGTTCGTATGAAACTATTATCAGTAGTGATTCCTTGTTATAACTCACAAGATTATATGAAATATTGCATTGAATCCCTCCTACCTGGTGGTGAAGCTATCGAAATATTGATAGTCAATGATGGGTCTATGGATCGAACAGGAGAAATTGCTGATATATATGCAGCTAAGTATCCAACAATAGTAAAAGCAATACACCAGCCAAACGGTGGACACGGCCAAGCAATTAATACCGGATTGCAGCATGCAACAGGAGCATATTTTAAAGTAGTTGATAGTGATGATTGGGTGGACACAAGAGCCTATTTTAAAGTAATAGAAACACTGCAACAGTTTATAACTGATAAATCCTTTGTCGATTTAGTCATCAGTAACTTTGTATATGAAAAGGAAAACGCAAAATATAAAAAAGTAATGAAGTATGATAATGCTCTTCCAGAACAGCGAATATTTAGTTGGGAGGAGCTAGGAACATTAAGAAAAGGACAATACATCTTAATGCATTCTGTCATCTATCGCACGACTTTATTAAAAGAAAGTGGGCTTGAACTTCCTAAGCACACTTTCTATGTTGATAATTTATATGTCTACAGGCCTTTAAAATATGTAAACAGAATTTATTATCTTAATGTCGACTTCTATCGTTATTTTATTGGTCGAGACGATCAATCTGTAAACGAACAAGTAATGATTCGTCGAATTGATCAACAAATCAAAGTAAATAAACTAATGTTAAATGAAGTAGATTTAGATTCCATTGTAAGCGAGAAACTTCGCAACTATATGCTTAGTCATTTAGAAATTGTCACGGTAGTTTCAGCTATTCTATTAATTCGATCTGGTAACATTGAGAATTTACGTAAGAAAAAAGAACTTATGAGTTATATTAGAGCAAACAATTATGAACTTTATCATAACTTAAAATATGGTGTGATGGGACGTCTAATCAATTTACCTGGTAGTGTTGGAAGAAAAATTTCTGTTGGTGCTTATAAAATATCTCAAAAACTAGTAGGTTTTAATTAAATAGAGGAGGAGAATGTTTTTGAAACAATCTCCTCCCTATTTTTTATACACACAAGCATTTAGAAAAAACAATAATTAAAGCGTTCACAATAAGCTTTTGATTCTAAAAATATAATAACTATCTTATCATTTTTATTTAGTCTAGCAATCATATTAGAAAAATTACGCTTTTTATTGTAGAATGTTTGTATTATGACACAGTACGCAACGTTGTTTAATCATAGCAAAATTAAAAACGTTCAAAAAGAGGAATTATCATGAAATATAAAGCAATAATCGAAAATATGACAATAGATGAAAAAGCTTCTTTGATGTCAGGAAAAGACTTTTGGCAAACGCAAGATATTAAACGACTAGGTATTAACAGCCTCTTCCTAGCTGATGGTCCCCACGGCATACGCAAGCAGGCTGTAGCAGCTGATCACCTAGGTTTAAATGCTGGCATTCCTGCTACTTGCTTCCCTACCGCTGCCACAGTAGCCAATAGTTGGAATCAAGAACTAGGGGAAAAAGTTGGTGATTATCTTGGAGATGAGGCCGTATCACAGCAGGTAAGTGTACTGCTAGGTCCTGGGATTAATATAAAAAGAAATCCGCTATGTGGCAGAAACTTTGAGTATTTCAGTGAAGATCCTTATCTTACTGGAAAAATGGCAGCTGCTTATATTCGGGGTGTACAATCGCATGGTATCTCCGCCTGCGTGAAACACTTTGCTGTCAATAATCAAGAAGAACGCAGAATGTCCATTGATGCAGTGGTAGACGAACGAACACTTAGAGAAATATACTTAACTGCTTTTGAAATTGCTGTTAAAGAAGGCAATACAAAAGCTCTAATGACTTCCTATAACCGTCTAAACGGGGAATATACCAATGAAAACATGCACATTATGAAGCGTATTTTGCGTGAAGAATGGGGATATGATGGTGTGGTTATTACCGATTGGGGCGGTGGCAATGATCGTGTGAAAGGTCTACTAGCAGGGAATGAATTGGAAATGCCTACAACAGACGGAGAAGCTGATCAGGAAATTATTGAAGCTATCCGGCGTGACGAGATAAAAGAAAGTGTATTAGATGAAGCGGTAGATCGCGTGCTTGACCTAGTTTTTTCTACTCAACAAGCTTCACAACGTCCAACAACACCATTTGATGTAGAAAGACATCATCGACTTTCTCAAAAAGTTGCAGAAGAATCTATTGTGTTATTAAAAAACGAAGAAGCTGTGCTCCCCTTGCAATTTAGCCAAAAAGTTGCCGTAATCGGAGACTTTGCTAAAGATGCTCGCTATCAAGGAGCGGGTTCCTCCATTGTGAATCCAACCATCTTAGATCATACATTGTATTGCTTTGAAGAATCAGGGATTACAAGTATCGGTTTTGAACAAGGGTTTGATCGTTACGGAAAAAAAGATCCTCAAAAAATTAAAAATGCTTGTGATCTCGCTAAACAGGCTGATGTTGTTTTGTTATATATTGGGCTTGATGAAGTAACAGAAGCAGAAGGGCTTGATCGCGCTAACATGCAAATACCAGAAAATCAGATTGAATTATTGCATGCCCTATATGAAGTAAATCCAAACATTGTTGCCATTCTTTCCTGTGGCTCCGCAATAGAAATGCCTTGGATAGATAAAGTTAAAGGACTTGTTCATGGTTATTTAGGAGGACAAGCAGGTGCGCGTGCCATTTTACGTGTCTTATCTGGTGATGTAAATCCTTCTGGGAAATTAGCTGAAACTTACCCGATTGAATATGAAGATACACCATCCTACCGCTACTTCCCTGGTAATGAAGCTAGTGTAGAATATCGAGAATCGTTATATATCGGTTACCGTTATTACGACAGTGCCAACGTCCCTGTCCTTTTCCCATTTGGCTACGGATTGAGTTATACAACATTTGAATATAGCAATATCCAAGTCACGAGAGCTGGGGTCACTTTCGAGATTACTAATACTGGTGAAAAAGCCGGCATGGAGGTTGCCCAATTATATGTTACTGGAGCTTCTAATCACATTTTTCGTCCAAGTAAAGAATTAAAAGGGTTTACCAAAGTATTTATTAATGAAGGGGAAACGAAAACAGTTACGATTCCATTTGACGACAAAGCGTTTCGCTATTTTAACATTAAAACGAATCAATGGGAATGTGAAGAAGGAACCTATCAAATTAAAATCGGTGCATCCAGCTCCGATATTCGACTGGAAGACAGCCTTTTTGTAGAGGGAACAAATGCGCCCATACCTTATCAACCAAAGTTATTACCTTCCTACTACAATGGGGCAATTAAAGATGTACCATTACATGAATTTGAACAGTTACTTGGAAGAAATGTACCAAACCAAAACTGGGATCGAACCAAACCATTGGGATACAATGATATTATCGCTCAATGCCAATATGCAAAAGGTGCATTTGCACGTCTTGCTTATCATGCTATTGTGTTTTCGTATTGGTTCTTACGAAAAATCGGAAAACGAAGTACAGCAAACTTAATTATGATGTCGATCTACTATCTCCCGTTCCGTGGAATTGCTAAAATGACGGGTGGTATTGTAAACATGCCAATGGTTGACGGCATCTTAATGATCGTAAATGGCCACTTTTTTAAAGGTCTCAGACATGTATGGAAAGAACGAAAAAAAATGCTCAAAAAAAAGAAAGAACGTTTAGCAAAGCTGAGTTAAATGTGATCCCTGTTTGTAGTAAAGAGATGAACGAGAAAGTGTTCATCTCTTTTTTTCGATTATATGATCATTTTCGTTCTAGCATGGTCGTTTTTTCGTTTCTCTAATCTTATTGAGCAAGGGGATATTGGGGCTTAAGATTTTCGCAGTCAACGCTATTTTCTTTTCTACTCTTATATGGCTCGATGAGCTTAAATCTGTCGCTTCTCCCGTATAAATTTGTCCCGATTACCTTTTCTACCACATCACTATGACAATATTTTACTCTTGTAATCCATACAAAACGATCGGTCTAATAGGTAAACGCACATTTTCATTGATACAGGTGGCGATTCGCCTAGCATAGACATAAGATGGGGTAGAAGTCCAGTTAGGGATTTTAATCAATTTATGAGGAGTGAATGTTAATGCACCCATATGACCCGTATAATGGGTATGATATGTATGAAAATAATAAGCAACCGTATGATTTAACGCCAGCTGACTTTCAAGCCTATGGCGATATGACTGAACCTGACCGTCAAAGTCTACTACCTTCTTTACCTTTTTTCGGCGGAGGAACGTTCGGGGGAGGTCCAGGTACACCGCCTCCATTCCCACCATCAGGGCAAACACCACAAGATGGGCCGCCAATGGGACCACCTCCTGCTTTTACACCAACACAACAAACGCAACCACAGCAAGCACAAGTGAAGGCAGTTGATCCCGGAAGCATACAAGGGTGTCTTTATCGCTACACCTATATATGGTTAAATGGATTTCAACAATTCTGGTTTTACCCCACATATGTTGGGCGCCGTTCTGTTTCGGGCTATCGTTGGAATGGATTTAGATGGGTCTATTTTGGCATTGATTTACGACAAATCCAATCCTTTACTTGCGTATAAAGCAGAAAAAGCAATGGATAGGTTATCCATTGCTTTTCTATTATGACTGATTATCACGGTTTTCGTCTTCTTCTTTTTTGTTAGCTACTTTCTCTTGCACATTTCCTTTAGCTTTGTCTTTCTTGCCTTCTGCTTGAAGCTTGGAATTATCTGTTGCATTACCGATTTGATCTTTTGCTTCCCCTTTAACTTTGTTTACTGCGCTTTTTATTTTATCGCTTACGCCATTTTGTTTGACCATAATATCCACTCCTTTTACTGAATGTTTACTATGACTGTACCCGTTCACTCGAGTAGAAAAACATAATAGCAACAATCCTCCATTACTGACTAGCAACAAACACATAATCAGGTTCACCGTGCTCTTGTGGGACCTCGTAAATAGATACATTACGAAATACCTCTTGTAATCGGTCAACAAATTTAGACGAGGAAGTGGCACTCCAAAATGCAACCACACCTGTTGGCGTTAATAATGATTTTAGTAAACAAATGCTATCTTTTTCATATAATGAGCGATTCGAATCGATCATCATCCAGTCTGGACCATTATCAATGTCTAAACATATTACATCATAGATTTGCTTTGTTTGAGACATCCACTTGGTAAAATCAGCATGAATAACAACTGTCCTAGGATCTTTTAATGCTGCATTTGAATAGTTTGCTAGATAAGATTGATTCCACTCAATCATTTTTAATTCAATCTCTACAACTGTAACCGTTTCAATTTCTGGATAAGCTAACGCCGTTGCTAAAGAAAATCCTACCCCTAGTCCCCCAATTAACACACGCTTAGGCTGTTCCGCTTTCTCAATTGCCTTTTTTACTAATAGCCTTTCTGATTCTCCATTATAAGTAGCCATGATGAAGGTACCATTACTAATAATCTCATATTCTCCATCTCTTTTTTGTAATTGTATTTCTCCGCGCGTATTCTCTGCTCGATCAATGATGATAGGTGCTGTATACATCCAATCACTCCTTTAACTGAGTAATACTGCTTCATAACTTAATAGTTTTACCATCTCACTAGTGTTTTCTAAAACTATGGTGGCTCGTTTGAAATCAATCAGTCTGAATCAATACTCGGAATATAAAAAAAGATCACATTCTTAGTAATGTATTTGTATCTGAAGTAGCAGGTGATCGACTTCATTTAATCGTATCATTGGTATTCCTTCAACTCTTTTTTAAGTAGTTGATCTGCAAGTATTATATCAGATATTAATTCAGCCAATAATGTATACGCTGCTTCTCCAAAATGCAAACCATCATTTTTTATCCCTTTTAACCTCACTTGATAATCTGGTAATGCAATCATTTTTGAAAAGAAATCAATGTATCGGCTACGTGTTTCGTTTGCGACTTGTTGGACTGCATCTGCGTATTGAGTTAACACGGCATTGGTTCTAGCATACTGAACCGTTTCATCTACAGGCGCAGTTGATAATAAAATGGATCTTTCACTTCCAATAGCTTGCACGATGTGGGTTAGATTCTGTTTGTAATCGCCTAATGCAACTTGCTTATGAAACGCCGCATCATTGGCACCAAATAAAATCGTAACAAAATCGGGATGATGCTGAAGCACATCCCGCTCTAACCTATTTATTGCATCAAACGTGTTATCTCCTGAAACACCTGCATTTATAATAGTAAAGTTAGGTAGGTTTTCTTTTAGTTTTGCCGTAAACATTGGTTCCAAAAGTCCTTCCTTTCTTGCTGTCAAGCTATCACCGAAGCACACCAATTTCATCAAACAACACCCCTTATACCATTCTAAAAATCATCTAATGGACGAACTTCTCTCGTTTCAGCATCTACTCCATAATGACAATCTAGTTTTCCACATAACACGTATTCCCCTTGTGCCGGATGATATACGTAATAAGGCGTTAACTCTAGGTAAGGTTCTAACTTACTAAAAGCTTCTTCTTTGGTGAGTACCACTTTGTTTGATACCGCGTACTTATCAAACATCGCCAGCATCGATTGCGTATCGAGGTAACTAACCACATTAAATTCAGTTACATCAAGAAAAGCCACTAATTTTTGCTGGAACACAAATTCCACTTGTTGATGTTTTTTTACTGTTGCTTGTATGTATCCATTTTCTCTATGCAAAGTAGCTATATACCAATGCCCTGATTCTTCTGGATATACTTTTCTTAAGAAATCGGTAACACCTGCTACACATAATTCCTGTTCACTCTTAGAAATAGGATAGGCATCTGGAGACGGTTCCTGAGAGAAAGCTTGCTCTGCTGTTACTTCATCTTTACATTCAATATCCTTTTCTATAAAGGCTTCATCTAGTGGTTCACTCCATTCTAATGTTTTTTCAAGTTCATACTGTCTATAAGCAAGTCCCATAATTGTAAACGGTATAGTTTCTTTTGTTTCATCCCTAACATAAATCTCTTCTAGTCCATAAAGATGAATTAACTTCTCCTCATCAAAATCAGGGGATTGTAGCATTTTTATCTGCTCCTTCGTTATATCCGCTATTGAAGCCAACGTCAGTGTGAAGGAGTCTTCTTTGACATTTTCTATTTTGGGAAAAGGTTCATGTACAGAAAAAGAGGTAAGTTGACCTAATTCATTCCACTTCACTTCGATTAACCCATCAGGCGTTAAAGGAATCCCGTTTACCTCGCTATGAAAATGAATATGATCGGCTGCTTGTTTTTTAATTTGAAAATCCTTTTGATAGGTCAAACTCGTTTGTTGTTCAACCCATTGTACTATTTCATGAAGTGACCCTTCTTGGAACCGAACACCATTCTTAGCATAAGTGACTCCCATGACAAAAATGACACCAATTGGCTGCCGTGTTTCTATATTCACCTCAATAACCGCTGTTCCCGCCGGGTTTAAATCCTCATCGTCTTGTTTCGCATGGTTTGGAAACCATTCCATCGTTAGACTATAAATCGTTTCATTATATACGGTCAGTTTACGGTCAAAATCATATGTTTTTAGATAGTAATCCCCTAATCCAAATTTGTCTTTTGTGCTATCAACTATTTCCTTCACTCTTGTATCCATTGTGACCTCCTAGATTTAATCAGTTAACTTTTTTACTTATTACCATTCGCTTGAGTTCATCTAATTGTTCAGGAAAAATGTTCATCAACTTCAGGTCGATTGTAATCATCAATCCAGTCTTTGTATTTATGATAAATTGGGCGAATCGTTTCCTTATCTTTAGCAATTACTTCACATCCTCTATCATCATAGATATAATAAATGACATGTTTTGCTGCATTTATAAAAAAGACATCTGGTGCATAAGAGCCGTACGGATTATAGACAGCAGGTTTATTTCGCGGAAAGTCTTGATTACAAATAGCTTTTATCAGCCCTTGATAGGCTATATCCTGTTTCCGACATTGTAGGACAAATTGGTTCGTCTCCCAATCAGCACTATCGTCCTCATCAAACGGATAAGCAATCGTTCTTTGTTGTAGCCGTTGCAGAATATGTTTTGTTTTAATGTGCGGCTGATACACTTTCATCTTTTTCGCTGTTTGGCGTTTTGCTCTTTTCGGTTTATAATTATTGGTGACGAGCCAAATAGAATCATCCTTGTCAAAAAGCGCGTCGAACAACGTATTTGTTTGTTGGTAAACAAGATGAAAGTATCTAGGGTTAAGTCTAGCCATCCCACTCTCCCATGGGGATATATCCTCACCCAAAGCAAAATGAATTGATGTATCCCACTGATAATAAAGACTCGGTTCTAACTGAACTCCAGGAAATATTACCATCATGTATCTATCTAACTACATTATCGTTCTCCTTATCATCAAACGCTAACTTCCAGTATCTAATAATCCTTTTGCAACCCTTATAGTAAACATAAAACAGATACTATTTAAAAACCAATATTCTACAATGCAATGCTTTTTTCCTGCATAATAGAAAAGCACGCAATGCAAATCATTGCGCATTTTTAATTACTTCCACAAGAACCGTAACGCCCTACTCATTGCTGTTGGTACAATCGACATGTGATTATCCTCTTTGGAGGCAAAAAAATCAATAGTTATTAATCTATCCGCCTCCTGTAAACGGGTATATAATCCATAAGCTTCACGATACATGTTTTTCTGCTCGGTATGCTCTACCGCTATGAAAAGACGTTTAGCTAGATGCTTGTCTAGGTTTTGTTCTTTTGCTAGAATCGCTCGATTATTCCACCAAATGGATGGACTAAAGGCAATATACTCAGCAAACAAATCGGCTTTTTCAAAAAGGGTATACAGCGAAAATAGACCACCAAGTGAATGCCCAAACAGTGCCTGTCTAGTTGCATCAATAGGATAATGCTCTCGAATAACTGGCATTAGTTGCTTCTCTATAACAGTTAGAAATGCATCCGCACCGCCATGTGCTGGCCAAGGCTGTCCATCTGGTCGCGTAGGTAAATGCTCTTCTATAGCAGGAGTGGTAAAGTCATACACACGATACGAATGAAAAACATCTGTGTCAGGATAACCGATTCCGACTAAAATCATCTCTTCTACTTTTGTTTTTTCAACACGACGACTTTGTAAGCGAAGTATTTCATTGGTCATGATAAAATAAGCATCACCATCTAAGATATACAGTACTGGAAACCCGTTCTGAGGTGGTGTTGCATCTGGAATTGAGACCGTAATTTGATAGTCATGATGCGTTCCTTTCATTTGAAAACTCTCTATTTTTCTACTACCTGACATCCAATCCCTCATTTCTTTTATGTATCTCTTCACCCATTATATTGATAATGATAATTATTATCATTATCGTCGTTACTACAAAAAAAAGAACCGAGTTACCTTTGATAAGGTGATACTCCGTTCTTTATCATAGCTACTGATCTAACAGTGCTGTAATTTCATTCACATCGAAGGGATTTTCTACTTTTTTACCATTTACAAACACGCTAGGTACGGTTTCCACGCCAAGTGCTCGTGTATATTTTCTTGTTACATTAATAGAATCTCGTTCTGGTTCTTGCAGCATTTTTTCTTGGTCTAGTCCATAGTCAGCAATAATGTTATTCACATATTGGTCTGTGCCCCAATCACCTGTGGCTTCTTCTTGATGTTCCGCCTCTTCCATAATTCTTCTAGCAATTTTAAAATAGTTGTCCTTATTATAATGAACAAGGTTTTGATCAAAATTTGCTAGGCGTTGCGAGGTATCATTGAGAAAGACCATTGGTTGCATGCGGAATTTTGCTATTCCTTCATCAATATAGCCTTTTTCTAACTGCGGCAGTACTTCATCCATCCACTGTTTACAATACGGACAAGAATAATCGAATGCTAAAAAGATCTCATTTGCTGCATCTTCTTCACCTAAATAAACGATTTGTTGGCCTTCGATTGGCGTCGTATCGAGCGGTTCTATTTCATTTGTCGCTTCGTTTTCTGCAGCAGTATCTTGTTTGTTATTAGACGAAGACATTCCTAATGCCACTGCTAAAGCAATAATCAAAACAGCAAAGATACTACCAAATATAATTAACGACTTTTTATTCATATCTATTACCTCCTCCATGACATTTATATTTATCTTAATAGTTATACTTTAAGACAAAATAATTTCCTTTTCTAGTTAAATTATTATTACAATGTGACTAAGGTTTGTTAAAGATCTATCTATAAATAGTAATACACTATATCTTGTGCAAAATAGGTTATGATTATAATTAAGCCTAGTAAGATTAGGTTCTCAACTTGACCACCAGTTTTAATCGTGATTGGCAAGCGAACCGTAAGATCAAGAGGAAACAAGAGTTTAATCCCATTTTTAGTTCCCGCATCTAATAGTAAATGACTTGCGATCCCCCATAAACCACCTAGAATCACTGCTTGATTAGATGTGATGTATGTTAATAGATAACCGATTAAACATAAAAATAATAGACTATGTGTAAACGTTCGATGGCCAAACAGCGTTTGAATGAACTTAGATAGTAATGGCAACTTTCGTCCAATCTTACTGCCACTATGGCATATATCTGGGATAATTGCACCCAAAACACCTGCTGCGACAAATGTAATGGAGTGATAATCGGTAAAATGAGCAACGGTAACAGTTGTTGCTATTCCACCGACAATATGTGTCTTACCTGTCATGTGCCTTATCCTCCGAAGTATGTAAAGTTATCTTGAGTCGTATAAATGATCTAATAGTTGAAATAACACAAGTTTGTTTTCAGCAGGAATTTCATAATGACGTATAAAATCTACTTGTTGTACATAGGTAGTATTATCCATATAATCGCCATCATGTTGCAGGATTGCCTCCACACTTTCATTCGTAGATTCAAAATGAAACTGTAATCCCACAACATTTTCATGGTAAACAAATCCTTGATTCCTGCATGCTTCACTTTCAAACAATCTATCAGCACCTTTAGGTAGCTCAAACTGCTCACCGTGCCAGTGGAATACTACCATTTCTTTTGGAAAAAAATCAAATATTGGTGTAGTGGATTGAATGTGATGCCAGCCTACTTCCTTATACTGACCTTGATAAATGTTTGCTCCTAGTGTTTTCGCAATCTGTTGCGCCCCTAAACAAATACCTAATATTGGCTTTCCCATTTCTATCAATTCCTGAATGAGTTGGCGTTCTTGCTTCAACCACGCGATGGGATCATTTGCACTCATCGGTCCACCTAATAGTAGCAAGAAATCCACTTTATCCGCAACTGGCAATGGGTCATTTTGATAGATCCTATGAATATGAAAATCCACATTTCGCTCATCGCCCCATTGGTTAATCGCTGCCAAACCTTCAAAAGGAACATGTTGCAAGACATCTATTTTCATTTAAAAATGCCACCTTTCTACTAATATGAAAAACTCCTTTAGAAAAGTGTATCTAAAGGAGTGTGACGTCGCAAGTTAAATGTGTGCCTTTTTTTCTACCGGAATCCAAATCTCACAAAAATGGTCGGGAAGTGACTTTGCCGGATATAATTCCAAGTCGGCAGCATCCAGCATCGTATATGGGGAACCAGGCAAAAACTCCTTCAAGATTCTATCCCATGTTTCACCAATACAACCTGGATCAGATCCAACACAAGGGAATATCGCCCAAAGCGTTGTATTGATGTCCCAGACTTTATATCCGGTAGGTACATCGCCACCTCGATATATTGTTGCAATTCCATAATTAAATGCCTGACTCTCCTTAGAAATCGGGGCACAAACTCCATAAAAATCAGCGTTTGCCGGATCCGCACTTAATTGATTAAAAACACCATTTTGTTTTGATTCCTTCCAAAAATTAGGTATTGCATTGCTATCTGGATTGGATGCGTGCTTCACATCAAATTGCTCAACCTTTGCTAATAATTGAAATGGTTCTCTTTCTGTAATCATGTAATTCATTTCAACTCCACCTTCCACTTGGATTTTAATAACGAGGCGATTGAATGATTTTAATGGCTTAGCTAATTGTTTTACCTTACTTGGTGTTACACCATGAAAACGGGCAAAAGCTTTTGCAAAACTTTCTGGTGTTTCATAACCATATTTCAGCGCAATATCAATGACTTTATGATCAGAAGCGATTAATTCCTGCCCAGCTAACGAGAGCCTACGCTTTTTGATATACTCATTTGCTGTGATTCCGGTAAACATACTAAATGTCCGGTGAAAATGATAGTTAGACATATATAAATGTTTGGCGACATCGGTATAGTTAATCGGTTCTAATAAATGCTCTTCCATAAAATCAATGGCTTGCTTAATGACTGTTAAAAAATCCATTTCCCTCACCTCGTGCTTCAAGTATAAAGTGGTTTTCCTTAGCCCTCTTGACCATTTTTGCTCAGATGTGTCCATATTGTAGTTGTACAAAATGAACATGATTAAATAGTAAATTTGTTATCTTTCTTTCCAGCAGGTAAACTTAAAGGGACAGTATAAAGAGAAAAGGTCTACTTAAGGTACATTTATTATTATATCTTATCACAGCTGTGATCATTGGCTGTTATTTTCTCTTGGACATTTTCCAGCAGGGTCGTTTTAATACGGCATGTTATTTGCTAAAAAATAAAAGGAGAATCATAATGGAAATTCAATTAAAACAAGTAACCCCGCCCAAAATTCACACTAACATCCAATCTGTTATTTTAACGGATGATACCTTAGCAAAAAGGCACGAAAATTTTTTGCGAAAAATGAAAAAACATCAAATTGATACAGCCGTCATTTATGCAGATCGTGAACATGGTGCTAATTTTGAATATTTTACTGGGTTTGTCCCTCGTTTTGAAGAAGCTTGCCTGGTTTTGCATGACAATGGTGAAAGTTATTTATTACTTGGGAATGAAAATTTGAAATTAGCTAGTAAATCTCGTATAAAAGCAGAAGCTGTACATATTCCTTTTTTTTCTTTACCTAATCAACCAATGGGCAACGACAAAAAGTTTGCCGATTATTTTGAAGAAGCAAATATTTCTCCAGACGCTAGAATTGGTATAATTGGGTGGAAATTATTCACAAGCACAGTTTATGATAATAATGATATGTTTGAGATTCCATATTATTTTGTCAATGAAATGTATAAGTATCTCTCTGAACAAGGCAAGCTAATTAATTTTGCTTCAGCACTTATTTCACCAATTGATGGGATTAGAACTGTAAATAACGCCAACGAAATTGCCTACTATGAATACGGGGGGACTTTAGCAGGAAGTGCCCTGTATCGAGCACTGCAACGTGTTGAAATTGGTAAAACGGAAAAAGAAATTGCCGCCTTACTTGCTCAAGACGGACAACCTAATTCCGTAACGACTATTACTGCTACAGGTGCTAGATTTACGAACGCCGTTGTTTATCCACGAGACAAAGAAATTCAATTACAAGACACATTCTCGATCACCGTAGGTTATAAAGGTGGATTAAGTAGTCGAGCTGGATATATCGTAGAAGAACCCTCTCAATTACCAGATGAACAAAAAGATTATATTGAACGTGCGGCAAGGCCTTACTTTACCGCTTATGCCACTTGGCTAGAAACAATTAAAACAGGACTGAGTGGAAAAGATATGTATGCTCAAATGAAGCAGACCCTGCCACAAGAGGAATATGGCTGGTGGTTAAATCCAGGTCATTTTACAGCTGATGAAGAATGGTTAGCCTCCCCATTCACAAAAGATTCAACTGCCGTAGTCAAGAGTGGTCAGTTATTTCAAATTGATATTATCCCTAGTATCACTGGATACGCAGGTACATCATGTGAAGAGCCAATTGCCATTGCAGATAGTCATCTACGAGCAGCATTAAAGAAAGCTTATCCTGCAGTTTGGCATAGAATACAAACGAGACGAACATATCTGATTGAGATTCTAAATATAAATATAGCTGATGAAGTACTTCCCTTAAGTGATACAATCGGTTTTTATGCACCGCTATTTCTAAATAAGACATTAGCTTTTACCAAAAAAAATTGATTACTAGAATCAATAGCATGTGAGTCTAAGTTCACATGCTATTTTTCACTTTACAATATCATATGTAGGTGAATCTTTTACTAATTCAAAATCAAATGCTTTTTCATCCCGAAATACAACATTAATATATTTTGATTTTTCGTCATTATTGGTTACTTTTTGAAAAGCTTGGAAAGAAGTATAATCGTTATCCTTCCACGTCCAGATGCCCTCTTTTTCAGGTTCATAATGGAATACGTTTCTACTCCATTTATTATTCATCACTGTTTGGAAATAGTTTGCTACAAAGATTCGGGTTGGTCCAGCAGTTAATATGTTCTTTTCTATTATATTATCTCGCACATCATGTTGGATTAATAACTGTCCCCCACCGAGCTCTTTTGTGTCATTTCGATAAATAATATTATGGGAGATAGAAGAGTTTTTCGTACCACCTCTTTCTTCATCATATCCACCTATCGCAATTCCAGTGTAATAATTATTGTAGATCGTATTATTGGTAATCTCGATATTTTCGGCAAATTTGGCTGCGTGCTCTGATGTTGCTTCTATTCCAATATCATTCTCATACACCCTATTGTTATCAATCACAATATCTGTACCACCATCCACATAGATACCTGCTGCCACGTACTCCTCGCCGTAAGCTGGATTACTATAAGAGGATATTTGATAGACAACATTATCTTTTATCAGACCATTGCGAGCATAGTCAACACTTTGATCGGTAGCAACACCTTCGTAACCAATCACATCTATACCGATATTATTATTACGACGGACGAGATTACCTTCGACTTGAAAGTCCTCCACATTTCCATTTAAAACAATAGACTCACTAGTACCTAGTTTCAGATCTTCCACTGTATTATTACTAATAGTAATATCCCGGATTGCACCTGTACCGTATACGGCGATACCATGTGCATTTCCCTCATCTGCATGGGTTTCTACCCGTTGAATGTGATTATTGTTTAGTACCACATCGTTACTGTTTCCTGTTACATAGATACCCATTACAGTCTCATCGTTCAAAATTGTCGTTAAATCCTGAATCGTAAGACCACTAACCGTAACATGATTTTTATCTTCAATCGTAATTAATGCCGTATCACCTGCTTCATTTGCTATGTTTTGACCGCTTAAGATGACTTGTTCTGCTTTGTATGGCCGAAAATGAATGGGCTCTGCTTCCGATCCGCTATGTTGGACAATTAATACTTCTTTATACGTCCCTTCCCGAATCAAGACTGTTGTGCCAGGAGTAGCTTCCGCAGCTGCTTTTGCTAGCGAACGGAATGGCTTCGTTTTTGTCCCAGGGTTTTCATCATTGCCATCTGTAGCGACGTAAATATTATTCGATTTATTGACTTGGTTCTGATTTGACGGAAAGTAAAGAAACCAACCAATAGACACCACTATAAATAATAATAAAGCTAAACTTAATTTCATTTGATTTCTCCAATTCTTATAAAATAAGTGCACTTGTTTTATTTTCCTCACAGTTCTGGATCAATTCGTTGAAAATTCGATGCCAGCTATCCCTCATATAATTATAATGCCAATCACTCCAGATTAAAGAGGTTAATTGATTGCTCTCTATTATACACTTAATCTAAGCAATTGTTTCTTACTCAAGGTTTTGTATATTGATAAAATACATTAAAACAGTTACAAAAGGTGGTATATATTTGTTTTTTGGAAGATAAGAAACTAAATAATAAGTGTTTTTTGAGAGAAAATGAGCGGTTATAGAAGTAACCCCCATATCAACAAAATGATAAACACTCTGCTGATTTAATCCCACAAAAAAGAGCCACGGTGATTAATACCGCGACCCACTCTAAAGTAATTTTATAATGTGAATTTATTAACCGTTCCATTTAACTCATCAGTAAGTGTACGAAGTTCTGTTACCTTCGTGACGACATTTTGGAACGCAGTTAACTGTTCTTGGGTTGAAGCTGCAATTTCTTCATTTCCAGAAGCAGTTTCTTCAACAACGGCACTGATACTTTCTACATTTTGTAGGACATCACTTCCAAGACCTTTCGAATGTTCGATACCTTGCATTAATTCTTCAAGTTTATCTGTAATAGATACTACTTTCCGATTAATATCATCGAAAGCTGTATTCGTTGTTTCCATAGAGGATCTTTCTTCTTCTGAAATAGACACCCCTTTATCTACGGCACTAGTCACCGCTTCAATTCCAGTTTCTATTGAACCAACCATATCAAAAATTTCTGTTGTTGCTTCGGTTGTTTCTTCCGCCAATTTCCTGACTTCATCTGCAACAACGGCAAAGCCTTTTCCTGCCTCGCCTGCACGTGAAGCTTCAATAGCTGCATTAAGCGCTAGTAAGTTTGTTTGATTTGCAATATCAGAAACCGAATGTGCCATTGCTTGGATTTTTTTCGTTGATTCCACAAATGATTGTGTAGCTGACTTAATACTTTCTGTTGTTGCTGCGTTATCTTGAATCAATGCACGTTGTTTTTCCAAAGCTGCTAAACCTGCTTTAACTGCTTGAATTGCTTCACTACCAAATTGGACAGATTGATCTGTATAATTCACATTCGATGCAAAAGCTTTATCCATTTGTTCAACTTTCGTAACTGCATCTTGAAGATCAGAGGAAATCGTTTGCGTGCCTTGTGCTAATTCATCGGTAGAAGCAGCAACCTGTTGATTAATTTCTGTTACCGTTCCATTCTCTTTTTCAATCTCTTCAGCAAAACCTTCTACCTGTTTGCTTACTGAACCAATAGAATTAAGTAAGGTCCTTATTTGTTCAATCATCTGGTCAAAGGAACGATTTAATTGCCCTAACTCATCATCTTTTTTATAGTCAATTGGCTCGATCGCTAGATTCCCATTAGTTACTTCATTGGAATTAGCTGCTAATTGTTTAAGTGTTTTTGTGATAGGGCTAGTAATTCGATTAGAGACAAATGCACTAATAGCTATTAAGATAAGTACCCCTATAGCAGAAGCGATAATAATAAACTGCACTTTTTGAGATAACGCTTCCTGTGACTGCTCATATCCAGCTTCTGCGTACAATTGTAGCATGTACACATCATTTTCAATACCAGCTAATCGTGATGCCTGCTTATCCGCTGCAGAACCATCGCCAGTTTCTAAAACTTCTAGCGTAGCTTCTTTCCACTCACCGAACTTATCTGTTATTTTTGTGACGTAATTTCTACTTTCTTCTTGGGTAACGATATTGTTTAATTCAGTTAACAGTTCTTCACTTAATTCGATTGAAGTAGTTGCTTCTTGGACTAATGCATCAGATTGATTCGTCGAAAAGCTAGACAAGCTCTGTTGTGTCGAGTGCATTTCTGACTTAAATTGTTCGATTGTCACCAGAGAATCCACTTGATCGGAATTAGAAGATTGAATTTGTAGCATATTAATAATGATATAAGCAATTATAGCTACTGCTAACACTATGGTTGTAAGTGTATTAAAAAATAATTTCTTTTTGATTGACATAATATCCCCCTACTCTTGGCTCGCTACTTGTTCTTTCGCAGCTTCGATTTTGGTTTCAATATCACTTGGAAAATCTGCAACACGTAATGGTGCTAATCCAACGCCTTCATTGGAAATACCAAATTCTAAATTTTCACCTGATAGTGACCCACCATTCACTTGCTGCTCGACAACTTGGTAAATAGCTTTATCAATATTTTTCATAACAGATGTAATCACTGCTTCTTCAGCCTGGAAATATTGATCTGTATCTACACCAATAGCATATTTCCCTTGTGCTTGTGCCTCTTTTAATACACCTACACCTGTAAAACCAGCTGCCGCAAATAGAATGTCTGCATCATTATCAATCATTTCTCGTGTAAGCTGTGCACCTAATTTATCATCGTTATATGTACCAGCATATGCTTCATCTACGACAATGTCTGGATTAACTGATTTTGCGCCTGATTCAAATCCCTTGTAAAAATCATGGATAATTGGCACATCTTCTCCACCAATAAACCCAAGGTGATCTGTTTTGGTTGTTAAAGCAGATACAACGCCCGCTAAGTAACTAGCTTGATCAACTCTAAAACTAACCGACGTAATGTTTTCTAATTCTGACACCGAATCAATTAATAAAAACTCTTGGTCAGGGTACTCTTTAGCTACTTTTTCAAGATCCTCTTGTCCTTGATACCCTACCGCAATCACTAAGTCATTCCCTTGTTCTACTAACTCACGAAATCCTTGCTCATATGTTTCAGTAGATGCAATTTCTCGATAGTCAAACACCACATCTAAATTATCTCTCGCTTGAACAAGGCCATTAAAAGCAAGATCACTAAAGGACTGATCGCCTAATCCAACATCCGATAACATCACCCCTACTTTATATTTACCTTCTGTTGCGTTGATTTCTTTTTTTTGCCCACATCCCGCTACCACTAATAAACTAATTATCATAGTTAACAGAATAACGATTTTTTTATTTTTCATACTTTTCCCCCTAAAAAATTCTATACTTATTTAATCGACAAAATCTGTCTAATTTTAATGTATTTACATTAATTTAACAGAAATACATTTGGGTTATGTAGAATGGTTGTCGATTTTTGGGAGAACAAAATTTAATTTGTTCGTAGACGTTTTTCTTTATCAGTATAATTCGGTTGTCTTTCCGATGAACGTTAAACATAAAAAAACCGGCATTACGCCGGTTTGTCAGATCAATATGCTTAATTTGATTGTGAAATATCATTTACAAGCTGTTTAAGCGCTTGATCGATTGGTGTAACAGGTCGACCTAAAACCGCTTCAAAATCGTTACTTTCAATGGCAAGTGAGCCTCTCCGAATACTTCGTTGAATCTCTACTACCAATGGAAGAACAGATTCAGGTAGCCCTTGCTCTTTCATTATTTGTTCATATTCTTCATCATTCACATGTTGAACAGGCACTTCTTTTTCTAACACATTACTTAGCGTACCTGCTACATCTTCTTGCGTTACTAACGGAGCGGATAATTCATAAATTGTGTTTTCATGGCCTTCTCCAACTAGAACAGAAGCTGCGGCATCTGCATAATCTTGTTGTAATGCATACCCTACTTTTCCATCTCCAGCTGCTGTTACCCATGGCGCTCCATTCATCGCACCTTGAATACTACCCATTTCATTTTCTAAATACCAATTGTTACGCAAAATAGAATAGGAAATACCAGTCTTGCGAATTAAGTTTTCCGTTGCTACATGCGGTGGAGCCATTAGATTCGTACTTTCTGTCGCATTTGCCAAGCTTGTATAAGCAATAAAATTCACGCCTGCACGTTCGGCTGCTTCAACCGCATTAGTATGTTGCTTAATCCTTGTCTCATCATCTCCATCAGCAGAAATAATCAATAAGCGATCAATTCCCTCAAACGCCTTATCTAAGGTTTCAGGATAATCAAAATCTCCCTGACGCACGTCTATTCCACGTTCACTTAGATGGGCTGCTTTCTCTGGATTTCGTACACTAACTGCTAAGTCACTTGCAGGAACTGTTTTTAATAGTGCTTCCACAACTTTTGATCCTAAATTACCTGTTGCGCCTGTTGTTAGTATTTTCAATTGTATCTTCTCCTTTCATTATGCCTAACTAATTTAATTTCTTTTCTAACTTATACAGCGTTGGCTTTTTTCAGTCCTTTTATTACACCAACATGCATTCCCTCATGGAATGTTGTGAAACTAAGAATTTCACCTACAGTTGAAAGCGACTGAAATGATTGAATTGCCTCATCTTGCAGTTGTCCCGCTAAAGCTTCTTTTAATTGTGCAGGGTGCGCTTCAAGCAGTTGTTTTAATTCATCGAGCGTCGGTACCTCCCCTTGCCACTCTGCCGGCTTCGTACCTGGAGTGAATAACTCAAGATAACGAGGGGGTGTTTTAATACTTTTACCACCAAATTTATTTAACAACGTATTTTGGACGGTATAAATGTGCCCTAAATTCCATCTAATATTATTATTAAAACCTTGCGGGATCAAATCTGCCTGTTCTTCTGTTAAACCTTCAAATAATTGCAATGTGCTATTTCTACTTAAGTCAACCTGGTTAAATATCATTTCCTCGTTCATTTTCGTATGCACTCCTCTCTTATCTTTATTGTACCCAGCATTCTTTTCACCATCAAACTATATGACTTCGTGATTGCTCGAGTAGATATATTTTGTGATAATGATAAATATATGTCTTACATAGAATGGAGTGGCATTTATGTCAAAAGACAAACAGAAACTATCCTATCCAAAGATCTTTACCATCGTTTCCTTATTTATACTTGCACTAATTGATGTTAGTCTAAAAATTGGACACGGTAAATTGGGAGGAATTAAAGTATAAGAAAACAAACAATTTTACGGGAGTGTCCAAAAAATGAGAAAAACATATGATAAAGAATTCAAATTACAAGCAGTCCGCATGGTAAAGGAGGACGGCAAGAGAATCGCGGAAGTTGCACGGGAATTAGATTTAGCTGAACAAACCCTTCATAACTGGGTGAAGAAATACAATCAAGGAAAAGAAACGGCTTTTGTTGGTAGTGGAAACATACAGCCTGAACAGAAGGCGGAACGTGAGCTGCAAAAACGGGTCCGTGATCTGGAAGAGGAAAATGCCATCTTAAAAAAGGCTATGGGCATCTTCGCCAAAGACCAGAAGTAATTTATTCCTTCATTTATAAGCACCGACATGAATTTCGTGTAGCGAAGATGTGTGAAGTATTAGGTGTGCCAAAAGCGGTTATTATGATTGGCTTAACCGGCCAAAAAGTGAACAGAAAAAGAGTCGAGAGCGCCTCACCGCGCGCATTAAACGAATTTATTTAGAATCTAGAAAAATCTATGGAAGTCCTAAAATCACGAAAATACTAAACGCACAAGGTATTAGTGTATCTCAGAAGACAGTGACACGGATTATGAGAGAAAACAACATTCGATCCAAAACAGTAAAAAAATATAAAGCAACAACGAATTCCAAGCATCACTTGCCTATTTATCCAAATTTATTAAATCAACACTTTAAAGTAGATAAACCAGGTCAGGTTTGGGTCGGTGACATCACGTATATCTGGACAAGTGAAGGCTGGTTGTATTTAGCTTCTATTATGGATCTCTATTCACGTAGGATTATTGGTTGGGCAATGGGAAAACGGATGACCAAGGAACTTGTCATAACAGCTATGAAGCGAGCGATGGTTACACAACCTCCAACAAAAGGTTTGATTCATCATTCCGACCGAGGTAGCCAGTATGCCTCTAAAGCTTATCAAGACCTATTGCGTGAAAATGGAATACTGACAAGTATGAGTAGAAAAGGAAACTGTTACGATAAAGCTTGTATAGAATCCTTTCATGGTATCATCAAAAGAGAATTAATTTTTCATGAAAATTATAAAACTAGACATCAAGCAAAAAGCAGTATTTTCGAGTATATTGTCAGCTTTTATAATTACAAGCGTATTCATTCAACCAATCAATACATGTCACCTATTCACTATGAAAAGAACTATTATAAGGACTTAACCCATACAGCTGTGTAGAAGATATTATCCTCTCTGTTCGCTGTGTCTATTTTCTTGACATAATATCAGATGTTCATTCTTAGTAGACTGGAAATAACACATTGCATTGCCTATAAAGGAGCCGATAGCTACTTGGTATCCTGTTTCTTCTAACATTTCTCTTTTTAAGCATTCTTTATCACTTTCGTTGTTTTCAATTCCCCCACCTGGCAAAAAGTGATTTCCGTTAAGGGTTTGTACAGCTAATACTTTATCTTTAGAATCATTAAAAATGATAGCGTAAGCACCTTTTCTAACTGAATAATCAACATTTTTCTTTTTGTTTCCAAATATCTCACCCATTTATCACACCTACTTTACTTTTTTATTTTTTAACTTCCCACTGCTTATAACATACTGCATCTATCCCAAGTTTTTTAGATTCAATCCATTCAAACGCTTTAAGTACTAACGGGGAGGCGTTATCTTGTGATACATCTTGCTTCGTTACCCAAACAGCTCCAAGTGAATCTTGCCCTTCAAACTGCTCAGGAACGCTTATTTCCCCTCCTATTTTGTTTACTAAGTAATACACTGCAATATGGTGAACATCAGTAGACTCTTTCCACTTCCAAGGAAGCATAAAATCAATAACAGCTAAATTTTTAATGATTTCAATTCCAGTTTCCTCCTTGAATTCCCTTTGCATTGCTAAGGATAAGCTCTCCCCTTCCTCCAAGCTACCACCAGGAAGATCATAGCGGTTTTTATACGGGCCACCGTTTTTGTTTATTACCAAGAGCTTGTTATCTTCTACGTAGATTCCATACACACCAAAAGCTCGGTGATATTTCTTAGCTTTATTCATTTAGATCCCCTTTCAAATTTTTTTTCAGTGCTTGAAATCGATTATAAGGCAAATAAAAAATATTAATAGACTTATATTTTGAAAGATTGTATAATGACAATTAACGTATGTAAAAAACACCTTGCCTATTTTTAAGCAAGGTGTTTTTATCTTGATGGGAATGAAAAAGTTTTATTTGGAAAACAGTCAAAGAATATAATTATCTATGAGTATTTCCTACGATTTAATGAATAATTTAACTTCGTTCCCTTCTACTTTGAAACTTCTCATGCCTGGTTTACTTTCAAAATGAACTGCATTAATTATTAGATTTTTTTGCACTAATTCATCAAATTTAATCAATACTTTTTGAAGCTGTAAATCAGTCTGAACAAAAAGATCTACTCGTAGTTCAACTGGAAGATTTAATTCCTTCCGATATGTCTGAACAGCCCGAACAAATTCCCTTACTAATCCTTCTTCTTTTAATTCTTGCGTCAAATTAGTATCTAATAGAGCTATGAATTTACTCCCTTCCAGCAATTCAAAACCATTTTTCCCCTTTTTCTCAATAAGTATGTCATCCGAATTAAGAGTGATAGTTTCCCCTGAATTTAATAATAACTGTATTTCTCTATTTTCAAGAAATTTTTCCTTCTCGTTATCGTCTAACTCATCAACTTTATTTTTAACTTCGCCTACTGATTTGCCTAACTTTGGTCCAACTACTGAGAAATTTAATTTGAAATCTACCTGTAACAAATCTTGATAATCATTCTTAAACATTACTTCTTTTATATTCATTTCATCTTTTATGATAGATACATACTTTTGCAACTGAGATAGAGTGGTTTCCTCTGTCGGGACTACAACCAATTGAGCTAATGGTTGTTTGGTTTTTATTGCAACTGTATTTCTAAGGGATCTTGTTAGCTCTATTATTTGTAATACAGCATCCATATCCTTTTCTAATTGTTTATCAATATGCGTTTCATCTGGTTGAGGGTAATCAGATACATGAACACTATTATTTACTAAGTTTGAGTATATATCTTCTGAAACAAAAGGTGTATAAGGAGCCATTAGTTGTGTGAGCTTCTTTAAGACCTCAAATAAGGTGCTAAATGCCGATCTTTTATCATCAGTCATACCACTACTCCAAAATCGTTGTCTGGAACGTCTTACATACCAATTACTAAGTTCATCAACAAACGTTGCAATGGATCTTGCCCCTTTTGTTATATCATAATCATCTAAACTTTGGACAACTTCCCTAATAACAGTATTTAATCTTGAAAGAACCCATTTATCGAGAGTTGTTCGAGTTCCACCCATGTCACTATCTGGATTAAATTGATCAATTTCTGCATACATGGAGTAAAAAGAATAAACGTTTAAAAGTGTATCAATCACTTTAGACTTAGCATGACTAACAGTCTTTTTGGAAAAGCGTTTATTATTCCATGGTGAACTGTCAGCTAACAACGCCCATCTTAAAGAATCAGCACCAAACTCATTAATTAGCTCAGTAGGGTTCAAGGCATTACCCTTACTTTTTGACATCTTTTGTCCATTTTCATCTAAAATATGTCCTAAAGAAAGGACACGTTTATAAGGTGATTGTCCTGTAAACAGAGTAGAAACCGCCAATAAGCTGTAGAACCATCCTCTTGTTTGGTCAACACCCTCAATGACCACCTCAGCAGGAAATTGCTTTTTAAACATATCTTTATTTTCAAATGGATAATGATATTGAGCAAATGGCATGGAGCCACTATCAAACCATACATCAATAACTTCGCTTGTTCTAACCATTGTACCGCCACAAGAGCAAGTTAGATGTACTTTATCTACGTATGGTTTATGCAACTCTATATCTTCTGGCAATTCTTCTATAGAAAGCTCTCTTAATTCTTTAACAGAATGCGGGGCTTTTTCTTTACTGCAATCTTGACAAATCCAAACGTTTAGCGGAGTTCCCCAATATCTGTTTCTTCCAATATTCCAGTCCACCATGTTATCCAAAAAGTTTCCAAACCTTCCATCCTTCATGTGAGAAGGAAACCACTCGACCCCTTGGTTATTTGATTGCATGTTTTCCTTAACTGCTGTTGTCTTAATAAACCAACCCTCCATGGCATAGTAAAGAAGAGGGCTGTCACATCTCCAACAATGGGGATAACTATGTTCATACTTTTGCTTATCGAATAAAAGGTTTTGCTTCGATAGCATTTTGATAATTTCTACGTCGCTTTTCTTTACAAATTGTCCTGCAAGTGGGGCTACATATTCCTTATAACGGCCTTTGGAATCAACAACATTTACATAATCAAATTGATTATCCTGAATTGCCTTGTAATCATCTTCTCCATGGGCAGGTGCTATATGCACAATACCAGTTCCACTTGTATCAGTAACAAAATCTGCACCGAGAACTTTATGTCCATTGGTTACTGCGACATAATTAAAAGGCGGTTCGTAAGAGAGACCAATTAAATCTTTTCCTTTCATAACTTCCAAAATCTCATAATCCTCCTTCATAACAGTGGAAGCCAGAGACTCTGCAAGAACAAATATTTCTGATACTTGTCTAACTCGTACATAATTCATATTAGGGTTTACGGCAACAGCAACATTACCTGGTAATGTCCATGGTGTCGTTGTCCAACCTAAAAGATATTCATTTGAAGTTCCCTTTAATCGAAATTTGGCTGTAACGGATAAATCAGTAACATCTTTATATCCTTGTGCCACTTCGTGAGAACTAAGTGAAGTCTCGCAGTGTGGACAATACGGAACAACCCTGTGTCCTTTATATAAATAACCCTTCTCATGTATAGTGGATAGGATATTCCAGACAGACTCAATATACTCGTTGTTTAAGGTTACATAAGGATCCTCCATATCTACCCAATAACCAAGAGCCTCAGTAAATTGTTTCCATTCATTTTCATAGGCAAAGACACTTTCTTTACATTTCTGAATAAAATTTTCTATTCCGTACTCCTCAATTTGATCCTTACCACGAATATTCAATTGTTTTTCAACTTCTAATTCCACAGGTAAGCCATGTGTATCCCAACCCGCTTTTCTTAAAACCTGATACCCAGACATTGTTTTGTACCTCGCTACAAAGTCCTTGATTGTTCTCCCAAGGGCATGACCCGCATGTGGCAATCCATTTGCAGTTGGAGGCCCTTCATAAAAAACATAGGTCTCCCTTCCTTCTCGGTTAGATATAGAACGTTCGAACGTTCCATCCTTTTCCCATTTTTCACGAACCCTTAATTCCCTTTCTACACTGGACTCCTTCAACATTATCACCTCATTATAATTAAAAAAACTCGACCCCACATACGTAGAATCGAGTTTATATATAAATATATAATCTTCCTTTAACAAAATAAAAAAACCATAGTAGTGGTTTTTATCAGTTCATTACACTACGTACTATCATACGTGTCCTGGATATCGGTAGAATGCCGTCAAAGTTTAAAAGCCCTTTCAACTTTGCTTCTCGGAGAGGATTTTCATTATGGTCTTAACATTGACTTCCAGCAAATCGTCAACTCTCTGTAGATAAGATAAGATAAACATAACTACTCTTTCTCGTCATCAAATTATTTATTAAATTATATAAATGATAACTAACAGTGATTTAAAAGTCAACTTACAATTTTACATTAATCAGCAATCCTTTCCTATTTACCCTATCCCTTATCTTCTACTATATGCCTTTGAAACTTAGTTTTACAAAACCCCTCCGCCCCCGCAACACCTTATCCCACTTGTCCTCACGCCCTTTCCCATCCCTAAATCCTCGCCTTTTATTTTAACTCGATTTTACAAAGAAAAGCATCTTTTCTTGTCGAAATGAATTGAAAGTTAATCGGGAAAGAATCGAAAAATGGAACTCGGTTTTTACAGATTAGATTGGATAATTAAGAGAATAGATAGAAGAATCATAACGCTTTTTTCTTACTCTCTACCTCATATTTTTCCACGCACTAACGTTTTTTCTTTTACCTCCAACCCTTGCCATGCTTAGTTTCTCAGTCTTTTCTTCAAGCAAAAAAGAACCGAGAAGCTGTACAAATAGTACGTTCCCGATTCTTCTTGAAGTATTATCTAAAGCCAATATATAAATGGGTGTCGCTGCCCCTGCTTTGTAAAACTTACTTACATCTTGTAAGAAGAGTTACATTTTTGAAAGGGAGAGTTACGTGGAGATAATTATCTCCCTGTTACTGAAACATTTTATTCCACTGTGACGCTTTTTGCCAAGTTACGCGGTTTATCCACATCACAATCACGATGTAGTGCTGCATAATAAGCAAGAAGTTGCATTGGAACCACACTGACTAAGGGTGTGAGTAATTCATGCACATGCGGTAATACAAATGCATCTGAAGCTTGATCTAAACCTTCAATACTTACTACGCATGTTTTTGCTCCACGAGCGGCAACTTCTTGCACATTTCCGCGAATCGAGTAATTGACGTTTTCTTGGGTGGAGATTGCAATAACAGGAGTTCCCTCTTCAATCAATGCAATGGTTCCATGTTTTAATTCTCCACCTGCAAATCCTTCCGCTTGAATATAAGAAATCTCTTTCAATTTTAAAGAAGCCTCTTGAACAACGAAGTAATCTGCTCCTCTACCAATAAAGAATGCATTGCGTGTATTCGCAAATAAATCTTTCGCAATTTGTTCAAATACATCTTTCTGATCGGTTAAGGATTCCATTACACTAGACACAATCCCTAGTTCTTGTAATGGATCAAAGTCTAACGTCATACCTTTTGCTTTAGCAGTATCTACTGCTAGTATAGTTAATACTGCAATTTGGGCAGTGTAAGCTTTGGTTGAAGCCACTGCTATTTCCGGACCTGCATATAAATGTAACGTATGGTCCGCTTCACGAGAAAGGGTGGATCCTGGAACATTGGTAACTGTAATGGATCTATGACCAAGTTCTTTGATACGGACTAATACGGAGCGACTATCTGCTGTTTCGCCGCTTTGTGAAATAAAAATGAATAATGGTTTTTCTGAAAGAAGTGGCATATTATATGAAAATTCACTGGCTATATGCACTTCAACAGGGACATTTGCTAGCTTTTCAATAATTTGCTTCCCTACTAAACCCGCATTATAACTAGTTCCTGCTGCAATAATATAAACACGATCGGTATCTAGCATTGCTGCACGAATAGATGGATCAAGTTTTATATTATCATTTTCATCTTGGTATTCTTGAATGATTTTACGCATAACGAAAGGTTGCTCGTCAATTTCTTTAAGCATAAAGTGAGCATAAGTACCTTTTTCGATATCTGTAGCATCAATTTCAGCAATGTATGGTTCACGCTCTACCGCTACACCATCAAGCTTCTGAATCTCCACATAGTCACGATTTACAATAACAATTTCTTTATCATGTATTTCAAGATAACGATCGGTTTCTTTTAATGTAGCCATTGCATCACTTGCCACAAGATTAAAGCCTTCTCCTAATCCAACTAATAGTGGGCTTTTATTTTTTGCTACATAAATCGTTTCTTGGTCTTGTTGATCAATCAATGCAAGCGCATAAGACCCTTTTAGTAAAGCAACAGTTCGACGAAAAGCTTCTGCTACATCTTGGGTCTTGTTATACATAACTTCCATTAATTGCACGACTACTTCTGTATCCGTTTCACTCGCTAAATGAATACCTTGCAAATATTCGTCACGTAATTCATAGTAGTTTTCAATTACTCCGTTGTGAACAAGTGTGAAACGACCAGACACGCTTTGGTGCGGGTGAGCATTTTCTTCGCTTGGCTCACCATGTGTCGCCCAGCGGGTATGACCGATTCCCATTGTTGACTCAACGGTGTTGTCTACTTTATCACGTAACACAGCAATACGACCTTTTACTTTAAACATATCCAAGCCATTGTCGCTAAGTACTGCAATCCCAGCTGAATCATAACCTCGATATTCTAATTTTTCTAAACCATTCAATAAAATTTCTTTCGTATCATTCTGTCCAATATAACCAACAATTCCACACATTTCATTTTCCTCCTAATATAGAAAGAGGCAAATAAAACGAAACCTTTTTTAATACGGGGCGTTTATTTGCCCCTTTCTCATGATGTTTTATTGCATCATCTGCTTTCATTCTTTGTGCAATGAGTTGCCTCACTGTTTTGGAATAAAAAGCTTATCGGTTGATGATGTGTGCAACCGGGAGGTATCCGCCGATTTTCTTCGATAAACCTCCTCCTCGTCAACTACTTTTCACCGCTCGAAAAATAGTCCAGGCGCTTTTGTTACGTGCTTATGCTATGCTCCTTTCCAATCTTGAATACATTCTTTTCAAATAAAAAAGAACTGTTTCTATTTTACCCGAGAATGGCTTTACTAGCAATATCTAGTTTTGAATTAGAAGCAGTTTTTTAAAGTGACTATATAATCTCGGTACTATACTTTATGTTATAACGAATATTTTGTGAAATATTAGAACGCAGTCGTATCTTTTTGTTCGTGTCAAGCTGAACGTTTATTTTTTTCATAAGCGGTTATCAAGTATATAAGTGAATTATTATTTAGGAGGCTAATCATGGAACCAAATGAAATGCAAAGGGGAGCAACACCTAGACAAAAACAGGATAGGCAACCTGGTTTTGAATATGAGATGAATCCTGTCCCACATCAACCATTGGATTATCAAGGTTCAGGAAAATTAAAAGGAAAAGTAGCGCTAATTACTGGAGGCGACAGTGGTATTGGGCGAGCAGTATCCATTCTATACGCCAAAGAAGGCGCAAATGTCGCCATTTCCTATCTAGATGAACATAGCGATGCAGAAGCGACTAAAAAACTAGTCGAAGAAGCTGGGGCTGAATGTTTACTTTTACCTGGAGATATCAAAGAAGCGCAACACTGCGTATCGTTAGTAGAAACGACCGTGAAACATTTTGGTAAATTAAACATTTTAGTCAATAACGCCGCAGTACAATACGTGAGAGATGATTTATTAGATATAACTGATGAACAATTTGAAGAAGTCTTTCAAACAAATTTTTTCTCTCAATTTTACTTAACCAAAGCAGCTGTAAAACATATGCAGGCCGGCGATTCGATTATTAGTACATCTTCCATTAATGCCTACAAAGGAAATGGCGTGCTTATTGATTACACAGCAACAAAAGGAGCAATTACCGCTTTTGTTCGTAGTATCGCACAAAATCTTGCTAAAAAAGGCATACGAGCAAATTCAGTCGCTCCAGGACCTGTTTGGACACCACTAATCCCATCTAGTTTTGATGAAGCAGGGGTAGAAAAGTTTGGGCAGGATGGGCTGTTGGGAAGGCCCGGTCAACCTTCTGAGCACGCTTGGCCATATGTGATGTTAGCATCTGATGAAGCAACATACATGACAGGACAAGCAATCCATATCAACGGTGGATCTTGGACGTCCTCTTAACACGATAGCACTTTATTGAAAGATTAATTTCGATAAAGTGCTATTATTTTTGTTTTCTAATACGAATAACATAAGTTTTCAAATTATTCCGTCCCTTTAATTGACAATTTTAGCAAGCAGGGGTAGCATGAAATAAATATATTAAATGGCTACTATTGTTGATAGTAGCAATGGAGGGGGATCAATAATGCAACACGCTGTATCTAAAGCTATTGATGCCATCAGTAACGTCATTATCGGACAAGAAAATGTAATTGAAAAACTATTCATCGCCATTTTAGTCGATGGGCATGTCCTACTTGAAAGTGTGCCTGGATCTGGAAAAACCAAATTAGCAAAAAGTTTTGCTAAAATCATTAATGGTTCGTTTAATCGTATTCAATTTACACCAGATGTTCTCCCAAGTGATGTCACTGGCATCCGTTTTTTTAACCCAAAGACACAGGATTTTGAGATGCGTACCGGACCAGTTGTGACTACGATCTTATTAGCAGATGAGATTAACCGTGCAACACCAAAAACACAATCAAGTTTATTGGAAGCAATGGGAGAAGGTCAGGCTACTATTGACGGGATTACTGTTCCTATTCCAGATCCTTTTATGGTGCTTGCAACCCAAAACCCAATCGAAAATGGACAAGGAACGTTCCCGTTACCACAAGCACAGCTCGATCGATTTCTATTTAAGATAAATCTCTCTTATCCATCCATAGAAGAAGAAAAGGAAATATTGCGAACGAATCGTAGTGAGGATCCGCTTCAATCACTAACTCCAATGCTGTCTTTGCAAGATCTACAAGAAGTCAAAGCAGATATCCAATTGGTAACTATGTCTGAGGCTGTGACTGATTATCTTTTACGAATTGTTCAAGCCACTCGTGAACACCCGGACATTATGCATGGTGTCAGTACTAGAGGTGCACTATCTTTGATGAAAGCTAGCCAAGCTCATGCATGGTTACGCGGGCGAAGTTTTGTTCAACCAGAAGATGTAAAGGCATTGGCACCTTTTGTGCTTTCTCATCGCATTGTTTTAGAAATGACGGCTACTTTTAAATCAGGAAATATGGAAGTTATCCAAGCGATTTTGCATACGATAGATGTACCTGTAGAGATAGAGGGCTCCTAAGGATGGAACTAAAAAAGCAAAAGAGTAAACAAATGCACCAACGCTATGATGTATTAATTGCCATCGGAATGCTCAGTGCAGCAATTAGTATCTTGTTACATAAACCGATCTTGTTTGCCGGAATTGGCTTACTTGTTACCTACATTGTGCTTGTGCTACTTTATGAAAAATATTATGGCAATTACCTTTATTTAGAAATAGAGAAAGATAAACTTTTTCTGTTCCCTGAAGATGACGATATAATTGCCATTACATTCTATAACAAAGGAAAGTTCACGTTAAAGAACGGTTATTTTTTCTTCACGATTGATGAAGAGGTCCAAGTTGAAGATGGAAAATATCAGCTAGATGAAAGAGGCCTTACCCATAAAGTGCCGCTCACATTACCTGCTAATAGCAAAATCACCTTACATCTATCGATTAAAGGAAATAAACGTGGTATTACGCAATTAGCTAATATGCGCTACGTATTTTTTAATCCATTTAGTTTTACAACAATTACATTACAAGCACAAGGCTATTGGACGCAAGAAATTGTTGTTTTTCCTAGTCAAACGCCTATTACGAGAATGGATCGGTTGTTTACCAATCAAACTGGTAATATCGCACTACCATTTGCATTGATGCATGATGAAATGGATATTGCAGGGACAAGAGAATATCATTTTTCTGATACCATGCAACATATTCACTGGAAAACAAGTGCAAAGAAACAACGATTACACACAAAAATATTTGAGCATAACACGGATATGCGTTGGACGGTTCTAGTTAATGCTAGTACATCTTCAAAACTAAATAACCTATATTTAAGTAAACAGATAGATACTTACCTTTCCATCATTTCGTCTATTTCTATGCAAGCAATCCGTCAAGATATACAAATTGGTGTATGGTTTAATTTAGGTAAACCCGTTCAGTTAAAAACAAATCACGGAACTGGTCAGCATCATCTTAAAAGATTGCTACACATTTTTGCTAGTATTGATCATTCGTATTCCATTGTTCAAATGAACACCCTATTACACCAAATTAATCAACAAATAGATGAGCACCATGTCATCCTGTATATTGGCGAGCTTAACCAAATTGTAAGGCACTATCTGAGCACATGGGAAGTAAGAAACAAAAAAGAAATATATGTACTATCAAACGAAGATAACCACTTTGTTTTACGTAACCACGCTGAGGTGAGTAGTAATGAATAATGGGGTTTTCATTAAACGCATCCAATGGATAAATGAACTGATTCTTTTTTATTTAGCCTTAAATCCACTTGTCTATCTATTCGAGCACACACACTTACTTCGGGGTTACTTGTTACTTCTTCTAATTAGTATCGTTTGTTTTCCGTCGGCAAGAAAGACAAGCACGACCTATTTCCCAATTGTAATTATAGCTGCTATGATTCTACTAATTGCTCAATTTGGCTTGAATTACTCCATCATTACCAGCTTAGTCATTGCAGCCTTTTTTAGTTGGCGCTTTCTTGTTTACGAAATAAAACAAGAATTAACGGACCACTATAAGCTATTAATTACTAGTATGATGGTGCTACTCATTTCACTTTTTGTTTACTCGTCAACCGCAACTTTACTTATGGGCATTGTACAATTTATTATTCTTATCGCCACGCCGATTTTACTTAGCTATAACAAATCAATAAAGCATCGTTTGCAAACAGTCATGCTATTTTTGATTTCACTTATGGCTGGTGTTACCGGCATGGTTTACCTTGTCTATCCATCATTACAATTCATCTTTCAAAAGACGATGCAGTTACTAGTTAACGTTGGCTTTTTAAGTTTATCTACATTAGATCGTGTACTAAACATAAGTAGTTTACAAAAACAGGACCAGGGACAAGCACCTCAAATTGCGTTTGAATCGCCAAAACTGTTGCCTAATCAGACAATACCTAATGAAGCTACTGGAGAGGAACAAACAAATTGGGAATTTGTTATCTACGCGATCCTTATTTCTATCATTGTTGCAATTCTAGTCTTTTTGCTATTCAAATGGTCTAAACGTAAAATAAGCGTTACTACAAACAACGCTTATCAAGCAGACGTCCATGTACAGCAACTAGACACTCACGATCACTCTATGTCCATTATTACAAATAGGCGTGATAAACCTTCCAATATAGTTCGACGATTGTTTTATTCATTTGAACAATACTGTCATCAACATGGGGTTGGGCGCGGTCGTGGTGAAACGGTTGAAGAGTGGTTTACTCGTATAAACCTGCCTATTGAAGACATATCGCTATATTTTCACATTCGGTATAATCATCATGTGAATACGCCTCATGAAGTGCAAGACTTTCGAGAGAACTTAGCACAACTAAGAAAAGAAATAAAGCAACATGAAAAGTGAATATTTTTTTAAATGTAATAGAAAAGCTGGGACTGGTATTACTCCCAGCTTACACCTTATTTATTCTTCATAGCCTATTGCTACTTTGTATGCTTGTGCATACTGGTCAGCAGCTTTAATCGCATCTACGACTTGGTCAGCGGTTATTCTGCCAGGCAAATTATGAATGGACTCGCCTTCTTGCACAGCCAACTCAGCAACCTTCATCAAGTCTTCATCAGAGACATTTTTTAGTTTAATGTCTTCAAGCGTAACTGGTAACCCTAATGCAAGGTAAAAGTCAATATATCGGTTGATCTCATCTAACTTATGATCTTTATGATCTCCCAATGCTAATTGTGTTAACGTACCAAACGCGACTTTTTCTCCATGCGTTAAGGTATGGATATCCCCATGTAAAGCAGTAAATCCATTATGGATGGCATGTGCACCTGCTAGTCCACCACTTTCAAATCCAATTCCACTAAGTAAGGTATTTGCTTCTACCACCGCTTCCAATGCAGGCGTGACAATCTTACGTTTATTGGATTCATAAGCAAGGATACCGTAATCAAATAAAACTTCTTCCGCCTTTTCTGCAATAGCTTGTGCTGCGATGGTGGCATTACCACCTGCCATATTAGTACCGTGACCTTTAATAGAAGCACGTACTTCAACCCAAGTCGCCATTGCATCTGCAATACCCGAAACTAAGAAACGAGGAGGCGCTTGTGCAATTACCTGTGTATCCACCAAGACAAGTTCTGGATTTTTGTTATAGAATTTATACTTATCAAATGTACCTTTCTCTGTATAAATAACACTTAAACCACTCGTTGGTGCATCTGTTGAAGCAGTTGTCGGCATAATAACTACATTCTTATCCAATTCATCCGCTACTGCTTTTGCTGTATCTAGGGTTTTACCACCACCGAGACCAATAACAACATTACTATCACTACCTGCCGCAACAATACGATTGATTTCTTCTGTTGATGCTTCACCATTAAACATAATTTTCTTGGATTGTATGTCTGATGCCTGTAGATTCTCTAACACAGCATTCCCCACTAAATCCCAAACAAAATCATCTGCTATAACAAGGGCGTGATTTCCAATTTTCTTAACGTATTCTCCTGTCTTTGCAAGAATCCCTTTTCCTTCTACATAACGACTTGGACTAATAAATACTTTCTCCACTCTCATTACTCCTTTTCATTTTTATTATTAGTTTAATTTCCTTTTTTGTGTACCCTTTCACATTTTTTCTAACCTTCAAGATGTGAATGCTAAATAGAAAAACAAAAAAAGATAGCCCGTCTCCATTTAGACGAAACTATCTTTTTTCACTATTCTTTCATCCCTAATAATCCATCGATCACTTTCACTACTTCATCTGCTGCTTCGTGACATATTTCAATGGTTGGTGCTTCAACCATGACACGCACAAGCGGTTCTGTTCCTGAAGGTCGTACAAGTACACGACCATCATCGCCCATTTGCTCTTCTACTTTAGCAATCACTTCTTGAATACGTGGATGGACAAGTGCCTGTTGCTTATCGATTACTTTAACATTTTTTAAGACCTGAGGAAAAATTTCCATTTCTCCAGCTAATTCAGATAATTTTTTACCGGTTTCACGCATAACGTTCACTAATTGCAGTGCTGTTAACATGCCATCACCTGTTGTAATGTAATCAAGGAAAATAATGTGGCCAGATTGCTCTCCACCAAGATTATAACCACCACGTCTCATTTCTTCCATTACATAGCGGTCACCCACAGCTGTCTTATCACTTTTCATGCCTTCCGCTTCTAATGCTTTGTAGAAACCAATATTACTCATGACGGTTGATACAACGGTTGAATGATGTAACAGTCCACGACTGTTTAAATATTTGGCACATATATACATGATTTGATCGCCATCGACAATGTTCCCTGCTTCATCCACTGCAATTAAGCGATCGCCATCTCCATCAAAAGCTAAGCCGATATCTGCTTCTTTATCTAACACAAAGGCCTGTAGTGTTTCAGGATGTGTAGACCCTACCCCATCATTAATATTCAAACCATCAGGGGAAGATCCAATCGTTGAGATATCCGCTTCTAAATCAGCAAACAAATGTGTTGCTAAGGTTGATGTGGAACCATTTGCACAATCTAGCGCAATATGTAACCCTTCAAAGTCACTATCCACTGATTGCTTCAGATATTGAATATACTTTTGCCCACCTTCAAAATAGTCATTAATTTGGCCTAGATCGGCTCCTACTGGTCGCGGTAAGTCATCCGTATCACCATCAATCAGCGCCTCGATTTCTTGTTCTTGTGCATCGGTTAACTTAAAACCATCCGGGCCGAAGAATTTGATGCCATTATCTTCTACCGGATTATGGGAAGCGGAGATCATAACACCAGCTTCTGCACTCATCGCTTTTGTCAAGTAAGCAACTCCAGGTGTAGATATTACACCCAAACGCATAACTTCAGCTCCAATAGATAATAAACCTGCAGTTAATGCATTTTCTAACATACTTCCTGATATTCTAGTATCGTGCCCAATTAAAATCTTTGCCTTTGTGGTTTCTTTCGTTAGTACATATCCACCAAATCGGCCTAGCTTAAAGGCTAGCTCAGGGGTCAATTCTTTATTCGCTATTCCTCGCACCCCATCTGTGCCGAAATATTTACCCATAATGTACCTCTCCTTTATTTCTAATTAAAACGTCTTGGTATTTTTAATAGGATTGTCTTACATTGTTAGTTTCATACAATAATAGTTATTCAACGTTAATTGTTGCATTTTCACTTGCTAGCGATACATCTAGTTCATCAGGTGCGCTTACTTCGATAGGAATCTGGTGTTCACCTGGAGTCAGATTAGAAGCATCTACAGTTAACGTGAAATCAGATGCTTCTACATCTGCAAGAACGGACTCGTAACCAGTTACTGTTATATCCATTGTGCTATTTTCTGGTTCAACAAACGATGCCGTGTATCCCTCGCCCAGGTTATCCACTTCAATATCCACACCTTTAAATGTTTGTTCTACTTCTTTATTCACATCCACTTGAACGTTGATAGTTTTAGGCTTTAGTAAACGAACATTATCTGGCGGATTAAGCTCAATTTCGACAGATGTATCTTCTGTTATTTCTGATACATCAATAGCTTCCGTAGTAATCTCCGTAATATCTTGTAAGTTTGTTTTTGAAGCATATACTTGCACTTCTTCTGTTTCAGGAGTTAATGATACAATCTGAATGCCCTCCTGTGGCTCTCCAGTTGTCTCTACGGAAATAGGAACACTTTTATTCGGGTTGTCTACATTAACCGTTACATCAACCGTCTCAGGATCGACTTTTGCACTTAATTCATTTCCTTCACTATCATAGACACGAACGTGCACATCATTAATTGTTACAGATTCTTGGATACCCTCTACATCAACAACTGCTTTCACCACAGCAATGCTATCAATTACACTTTTTGAACTTGTGATACTAACCGTTGAAGGATCAATTGTTGCGTCTTGTAATTCATATCCTGGCTCCAACAAGTCTTCATTTGTGTAGTCTGGTGTAACTGTAAAATCAGTTGTTGCCTTCTCTTCAATAGTCACTTGAATTTCTGCTGGATCTACCTCGGCGTTAATACGGTCAGAAATGCCTTCGTATTCTATTGGGACTGTATGTGTTCCTGGTTCTAAGCCTTCCAAATCAACAATCAAATCAAAATTTCGTTGTGCAGCAGTTGACTGTACGACACTCACAGTCCCTTTCAAAGTCACTGTAGCAGTATCTGGCACACCACTGACGACATAATCATCACTCATATTAACATTTATCGGGACATCATCCACTATTTGTGTTTCTTGTGAACTACTAAATAAATCAAGCCTTAAAGCATCTCCACTAGTATCACGATTGTCAAAGGTAATTATGGTAAATATCAGTAATGCTAAAATTAATGAAATAACCCGGATTACCCACGGTTTATTTAGCCAATCATTCATTATTCTTCCCCCTCCATGACCAGTTTTTTGTTACAGGGGATTTAATAAAATAACTTTCTAAATCATTACGCAACATTTCAGATAATTTGTCTTGGTCCAAATCCCGATGCAGTTCACCATTTTTGGTATAGGATATTTGACCAGTTTCCTCTGACACTACAATGGTTAGAGCATCTGTCGCCTCACTGATTCCCATTGCTGCACGGTGACGCGTACCTAACTCTTTCGATATAAATGGACTTTCGGATAGAGGTAGATAGCATGCAGCAGCTACAATTTCAGCTTCTTTAATGATTACCGCACCATCATGTAATGGTGTATTAGGAATAAAGATATTGGTAAGCAATTGGTTAGTCAACTGACCATGAATCGGAATACCCGTTGAGATAAAATCACCCATATTCGTGTCACGTTCAATGGTGATAAGCGCACCAATACGACGCTTACCCATGTAATTACATGATTTAATAATTGCATCGATCACTTGATTTAAAATCTCTTCCTCAGAGTTTTTATTTCGAGTAAAAAAGCTGCCCCGCCCAATCTGTTCTAAGGCCCGACGTAACTCTGGTTGAAATAATATAATAATTGCTAGTGGTCCCCAAACAATTACCTGCTCGATAATTACTTGCACAGTTTCTAATTTCAAAAAATAACTTATCAAGTAAAATCCTAATACGACAAAAATACCTTTTAGCAGTTGAATGGCTTTGGTACCACGTATTAACATGATTAACTTATATAAAACATACCAGATAAGGGCGATATCTACACCAATTCGTAAAATATTAAAAATATCTACTCCCTCATCAAGCATGATTACACATCCTTCTCCTCATTGATTTCCGTCCCATCTGTAATTAAAATAACGTTATTTTAGCGTATACGCGAACTGTTAAACATTCATATTGTCACTTATTCTTATTATAACAAAAATTTTAATAAATGCAGAATAAACAAGTTTTATTTTTAAACAAATGCAGTAAGTACTAATATCAACAAAAAGTCTACCTAATCTTAACATATCACTTGTTTCTTATTTCCACTCAACATCTTCTCAATCACGTCAAAAAAATAAACAGAGAAAATCATCATTTACTCTGCTTATTTTTGGTTTTTCAATTCGCTAGATCAAATATATTTTTTCCGGCTTTTTTAACATGATACCACATCCACTCGAATACTTGATCAATTTGATCAATTTCACCATTGACATTACCAGCTGATGCCATTAAGTGTTCACCATTTATAAGTGTCACATCACCATTAATAGATCCATCAATCTGTAAATCACCATTTTTAATCACAAGGTCCCCGTCAATTGTTACACCTTCTGGGACAATGACAGTATCGCCTTTAATGACTACATCTTTATCTCCAGATACAGATATCTGTCCATCTTGATCCCAAATAGAAACAATACTTCCAAACATTAAAACAAAAAATATAGCCACAGCAGTTAACATAGGATGTGATTTAAACCAACGCATATAACCCCATTTACGTTGTCCTTTTGGTAAGCTTGCCATAACATTATTTGTAAAACCAGAAGAGGGCTGAGCAATATTTGTGCTCTTTATCAACGCATCCGTACGAGCCAATTCATGAAAATACTTCTGACAATCATTACAATTTTGCAAATGGAGTTTTAACTGTTTTTCTTCTTGACTTGTTAAATCACCATCTAAGTATTTATGCATTAGATGAACGACTTCTTTTTTGCAATTCATTGTCTTTCCACCCCTTTACACATGACGAAGCTTTTTTCGAAGTGCTTCTCTTCCTCTATGAATCCTAGTCTTTACTGTTCCAAGTGGAATGTCTAAAATTTCACTGATCTCCGCTAACGACATTTCTTCAACAAAGCGTAGGGCAATAACACTTCGATATTTAGTAGGTAGGCTCATAATTTGCTGTTGAATATAAGTTTGTAGCTCAAAACTTTCCACTTCTTCTTCAGGTAGGGGTTGTTCTTTAGCTAACTGAGAATACATATCCAAACCTTCTGTACCCTTTATTTCCGCATCTAAAAAATAATCTGGTTTTTTCTTTCTAATGCGATCAATCGTAACGTTGGTTGCAATACGAAATAACCATGTAGAGAATTTTCGTTTTTCATCATAAGAATGGATATTGACATAAGCACGTATAAACGTTTCTTGTGCTAAATCTTCGGCTTCATGCCTATTCCCTATTAATCTAAAACAGATTTGATATACCTTATCCTGATAAAAAGTAACTATATCCTCAAATGCGGCTTGTTCGCCTTTTTTTACTTGTTTTATTTTCTTTTTAATCATCAAGTCCATATTATCCACTACCTCCGCTACTATTGCGGTCAATTCATATACGAATATACCGATTCAAAGGTTTCATATTTATTATAAAGAAATTCATTTATCTAGCAATAGGGATGAATAGTGATCATTTACTAAAAAAGTCAATTAAAGACTAGTATATCAATATTTTTCATGTTTAATTTTTTTTACATTAATTCTAAAATGAACACAAAAAAAGGGATTGAACATTAACTATAACGTTCAATCCCTTTGAGACATTATGTATGGTGGAGCCTAGCGGGATCGAACCGCTGACCTCCTGCGTGCAAAGCAGGCGCTCTCCCAGCTGAGCTAAGGCCCCAAACACAATAAGTAAATTTTAATGGTGAGCCATGCAGGATTCGAACCTGCGACCCTCTGATTAAAAGTCAGATGCTCTACCAACTGAGCTAATGGCTCTCAATGATATTGAAATGGCTGGGCTAGCTGGATTCGAACCAGCGCATGACGGTACCAAAAACCGTTGCCTTACCGCTTGGCTATAGCCCAATAAAATAACAATGAATAAAATAACAGTGATTTAATACACTGTCTACCTTACAAGTTTATTTTATCAAGAATGGTGGAGGGAGTAGGACTCGAACCTACGAACCCGATGGGAGCGGATTTACAGTCCGCCGCGTTTGGCCAACTTCGCTATCCCTCCATATAAAACTGGTGCCGGCCAGAGGACTTGAACCCCCAACCTACTGATTACAAGTCAGTTGCTCTACCAATTGAGCTAGGCCGGCGTATGGTGGAGGATGCAGGGCTCGAACCTGCGACCCCCTGCTTGTAAGGCAGGTGCTCTCCCAGCTGAGCTAATCCTCCAAATGGTGACCCGTACGGGATTCGAACCCGTGTTACCGCCGTGAAAGGGCGGTGTCTTAACCGCTTGACCAACGGGCCAAAAAATCAACAAAGAGCTTCCAGCCGGATTTGAACCGGCGACCCCTTCCTTACCATGGAGACGTCGTAGAAGCGAACAAAAATAATAATACTACATGGAAAACCATTTTGCAACTACTTTTTTATATTTTTTTATATTAAATAACATTACGTAACAATATGTTCGTCGGCAGGATGTCGGCAGGATTAAAATATGGAACATAAAACCAAACATATATTAATAGGAAGAAACTCGTCACACTTAATTATTGATCACAAAAAAGATCCGGTGTCCACGCCAGATCTTTTTTTAGGTATAGCTTGTATGAAATTACCTATAGTATAGCACGCGTTTAGTATTTGGAAATGTTTTGTAGTTATTTTTCATAAATTAGACAAAAAACTTTTTGTATACTCTTGACTATATATACTTTAGAGTATATAATAGAATTAACAAATCAAAGGGAGGAAATAAAAAATGAAAAAATCAGTTATCATGTCAAACGCTTGGAAAATTGCTCGCAAAGGTCAAAATCAATTTGGTGGTAAAGTTACAGATTATTTATCAGAAGCACTAAAACAAGCTTGGGAAATCGCTAGAAACTTTCAACCGAAACAATTTGATAGCAACAAAAAACTGTCTGGCATGATGACTGGAAAGCAAGATTGGTTCATCACTAAACTAATGAAAGAACTAGATCAACAAGGTATCGATGTTATAGATAAAGTACCTGGCGTTATCGAATATTTAAATCAAGGTACTTACGGAACATCAAAACAAGAAGCTTCTGAATTAATTAACGAACTACTAAATATGAAAAAGGCGGTAGCTTAATATGATTTTAGCGAATGAAAAATTAGTTTTTAATCAAAGAATGAATGAAGAACAATATGATGAATGGTTAGACATACAATATGATTTAACTGAAATGGTAGAACAAATGGAAGATGATGATTTTGAGATATACATTGGACAAAGTCGCGAAAGCGAATCAACGTATTTTAAAGTGGTTGATGAAGAAACAGGAGAAGATTTTGAGATAACCGTTAGAAATCATACCAATAAACACTTTAGTGGTAGTACGAAAAAAGAATTGTATCGTGAAATCATTTTATCTAAACAAAAAGATGAAAAAGAACTACAATCTATAGTTAAACGAACCATTGAAGAAGCAAAACAAAAATTAATAGCAATTAGATAAAAAGAGCACTTACATAAGTGCTCTTCCCTCAATCAATTCGGCAAAAAATTGATTACGTCCATTATAATAAAAATTGGAGGAATTACAATGATTAAATTAGAAATTATACAATACCAATTAGAAAATACAGGCATGAGCACATACGCATTCCAAAAATATTCACGCTTAAATTACGCGTCGGTTAATCGTGTTATCAATGGCATATCACCATTAGATGGCGTTAAAATATCGACATATGAAGCTTTTATGAAACTTTTTACAGAAACGGAACAAAATTTAGCGCAAAAATCTAATTGGGGTGTCGATCAATACAAAGCGATGTATTTAGAGACATTAAAACTAGCGTTACAAAGTGATGATGTGAAAATTTATCGGAGTGGTGGCGTTACTACTAATCAAAAAGGTGAGCCTATGTCGTTACCTGCTCACATCGAAGTCAGTTGGGATTATTTAGACCAAAAAACCATTGCTAAGCACACTAGAGAAAAAGGTTTAAGCTACTATTTAAACGATATTAATATTTTTGATAAAGAACTGTATCAAAACATGGACAATTGTGGCCAACGTGATAAGCGAGAACTAGTTAAAGATTGGATTGATAAACAATGAAGTTTTCATACGATTATGATCGACTGTTGAATGAACTATATAGTGATTTAGAAGAAGGTTTAATAGATAAAACTGACACAATAAAAATTGTACGTGGAGATAAATATTCAAACGAATATTATCCGATTATTGATTACTATTACGATGATGAGGAACCAGAAGAACATTATGTATACTTAACTGTAGAACGTGTTATTGCTGAAATGGAACAATATAATACTATTTTATAGCCCCCACTAAGTGAGGGCTTTTTTATTACAAATTACCTTTGTTCAATCGACGTTGTAGTTCTTTAACAACAAGTGATGGTCTGCTTAACTTT
>NZ_QNRI01000010.1 GCF_003315295.1 Paraliobacillus ryukyuensis
CGGCCATCTCTATTATACGATTGGAGATTCTTTTGTTACATCCCTTAAAGGTTTATTTTCACACAGGCATAGCCTGTGGTTTTAAAAGCATTAATAAAAAGGTTTCCATTTAAATGGAAACCTTTTTTACTACTTAAACCTAGTATCTACTTGTTCACACACTTGTGTAGCTGTTAAGCCATCTGCATTAATTACAGCGCCTTTAAAATTGGTGGTTTGCATCCCCATTACATTTTTGTCTTGACCAGATATAACACAACAATCACATCCGTTAGAATCTGACTCTTGTTTAAGATCAACAACATCATATCCTTTTTGTTGCAAAGCCCCTTTAACATCTGATAATGTGCCTTCAACACCCACACGTTTCATATTCATTCCTCCATTCTTGTATTTCTTCGGTGTTAGTATTTGCTTGAAATACAAATTCAATACAACGGAACAGATTTGAATGAAAGAATTATTTGGTACACGTTTCAAATACAGCTATAAAAAAAGTAGGTTTTTAAACGCAACTCAATTATTGATTATACTTCAGTTAATTTTCTCAGCGTTAATTCCACAATATCGACCCCTTTTAACAATGCATCTTCCTTTGGGTTTAGTTTACTATGATGCAAACCGTAATCCGATTCTACTCCCAACCAAAACATAAACCCAGGAATATCACGTAAAAAATAGCCAAAATCTTCTCCTGTCATAGCCGGTGCTGCTTCTTTCCATATATGCTCCGTTCCAGTAATAATTTCTCTAAATTTATCTACAAAGTCTTCATGATTAAAAACTTGATAATAGTTAGAACCATAATCAATGGTTATCTGACAATGATGGCTTTTTTCAAATCCCTTAGCTAATGTTTCAATTGAATGTTTAATTTCATCAATTGCTCCCGGTTCACCTGTCCGAATTGTACCTTCAAGCCGGGCTTTTTCTGCAATAACGTTTTGAACAGTTCCTCCAGTAATTTTGCCTATGGTAACGACACCACTTGACATTGGATCCATTTGTCTAGCTATTATATGTTGTAATTGAGTAACGAAAGTACTAGCTGCAACAACCATATCATTTGCCAGATGTGGATATGCTGCATGACCTCCTTTACCTACGAAATCAATGAATAATTCGCTTGTATTTGCAAACAATAGTCCAGGTTTGGTGGCAACAGTACCTACTGGTAGCTCTGGCGCCACATGGAGCGCAAAAATAACATCAGGTTTAAACGCTTGAAATTCCTTTGATTCAAGCATTGGTAGAGCCCCGCCTGGTCCTTCTTCTGCTGGTTGAAAAATAAAAACAACATCATCCGTTATTGGCTGCTCTGCCAACCTTTGTAAGGCACCTAGCGAAATGGTCATATGAAAATCATGGCCACATGCATGCATTCTACCTTCGTGATCAGAAGAAAAAGGAAGATTAGTATCTTCAACAATTGGTAATCCATCAATATCAGTTCGAAAACCAATTACTTTAGCAGGATTTGTTCCATGTACTTTTACTAATATGCCTGTTTTCCATGTAGTTAGGGTTAAATGTGTTTGTTTAAAATTTTTGATCTTATCTAGCAAATATGCTTGTGTTTTAAACTCTTGAAATCCTAATTCAGGAATTTGATGTAATGCTTGTCGTATTTGTAGTAATTGATTGTTTTCCATTTTATCAACCTCACCCGTAGTAATTTAAAAAGCAGGAGAGTATACTCTCCTGCTTAAATTATAGTAGTTATTCTTCATCAAGTTTGCGCAAGGCTTGCATAATCTCTGTTTTTGTTTTAGTTTGATCGTCGATTTTTTTAATCATCTTAGCTGGAGTACCCGCCACAACTGTGTGTGCTTCCACATCTTTGGTGACAATAGCTCCTGCTGCCACCACAGCACCTTCACCAACTGTAACACCTTCTAAAATAACTGCATTAGCACCAATTACCACGCCGTCTTCAATCACTACCGGTTGGGCGGATGGTGGTTCAATAACCCCCGCTAATACGGCACCAGCACCAACGTGACAATTTTTCCCTACCGTAGCTCGTCCACCTAGTGTTGCATTCATGTCAATCATGGTCCCTTCACCAATAACAGAACCAATGTTGATCATAGCTCCCATCATGATGACTGCACCGTCTCCAATTTCCACTTGATCTCGAATGACAGCACCAGGTTCTATTCGTGCATTAATTCCTTTTAAATCCAATAAAGGAATAGCTGAATTTCTACGATCATTCTCTAATACATAATCCTCAATGTGTTCACTATATGTATTTAATGCCTCTTCAATAACTTTCCATTCTCCAAAGATCACACCCGTAGTAGACTGTACAAAAGCTTGGATTCCTTGATCAAATGTTAATTGATCTAAGTCTTTACCTTTAATATATACTTTCACAGGTGTTGATTTCTTGCTATTTGAAATAAATGAAATAATTTCATTTGCATCCATCATATTCATTTTGTTACCTCCAACAATTATAATATTTTTTATTACCTTATCAAAAACCTTTCACCATTGACAAGTATTTTTATTCTTCCTCTAATTCTTCAAACAATGTCTTATTCAAATGAACATATTTGTTAAATTCTTTTAATATCACTCTTCTTGTCAAGATTCCATCAAAATACCCTTCTTCATCAACAACACATACAAATGGGTAATTAATTACGGTTTTAAGACAGGTGAGAAACTCATCTTGTTTATTAACACATGGAATCGATGTATTCATCACTTCTTGCACTTCGATTTGTGACAACCTTTCCATTTCAAACCTCTCTAAACCAAGAACATGATTTAGAATTGGATTTTTACCAATAACGCCTTTAAATTTATAAGTAGTATCTAATACTGGAACTGCAGAATATCCAGATTTGACTAAGATAAGCAAAGCATGTTCAAGAGGATTGTTCATTTGAACGTGGGCAACTTTTTCAGAAGGAATCATTAGAGATTCAGCCGTAATAGTTAGTAATGGCATTTGTTTTAATTCACTCATTTTTTCACTCCCTTACTTGACAGTTGAAGGAGTTCTTCATACTGATTTTTATCAGACAGTATTAGTTTACCATAACAGCCTTAGAAAACCAACTATCCGTTGTTAGGTAAGGTATTTGTCAATGTGAAAATCTTTAAGAAGTTTTCATCAGCTCATATAGTTTTTTTGTAAAGAAAATGTTAAAATGATTGACAAATAGAAAAAAATTAGTAGCAGATAACTACGTTTTAATATTAGAAAGGGGAACTAGCAATGGAAGAGAAAAATAGTATCGATATTGAACGAATAGCAAAGGCACTATTCGTGATTAATCGTCATGCTAAAACTGCGCTGAACCCTAGAGACTTATATCATTTAAAAAAACAAACAATTGAAAAGCTATTAGAAAACAATGATGCACAAAAAATAGGCCTACATTATTCTGATCGACCAAAATTGAGTCACCAACATTCTACACTTTTAGTGAAAGTAGGTAGTTACTATTTTCATATTTTACCTAACAAACAGGATTTTAAAGAGGTAAAGCATCTAGGTAACATTGATAAAAACTATCGTAATCCAAAAACAAAAATGTCCTTATCTCAAGCGAAAAAGGTCATTTGTTCATACTTAAAAATAAATCTACCAAAAGAAAAACGTACGTATTCATCTTATTACACACCGTCTTCATTAGGAAAATGGAAACCTTCTAATCAAAATTACAAACGAAGAAAATGACTTCTTACGTATTTTTCCAATAAGATAGAATAATTTTTGTGAATTGTGTAATGACCACTATAATTCCTAGCACAATAATGGAGAGTAAGGCATATACCGCATGACTTTCAAATACAGAAAAAAACTTAACTTGATTAATTAGCCACAGTATATTAACAAAAGCTAAAATGGTGACTATATAAGTAAGAAAATGATACCATTTCAAACCAATAATTAGCTTCATTAATGGTTTGAAAATGAAAAACAACGTAATTAAAGCTATTAAACTGATAATAAAATAAAGTTGTTGTTCGTTTACCTCTAGTTCAAAAACCTCATTTTTATCAATCCATTTAAAAATAGAAAATAGTATGAATGGATTACCAAAAAGCACAACAATCCGCTCCCATCTATACAGGTACTTTTCAGTAATTCAGTATAGCCGAGTTATGAGGCTTATAAACCATGATAAAATTATTTATGTTAATCATAATAAGCTTGCATCTTATACTGCATATGTTTAAAGTAATAAAATAAGCAAATATTTTACTAGATTTTCAACAGGAACAAGAGATTAAATTCTATTTATTGTTATTTTTATTCATATATTTGTTGTCTATTCGTTCTTCTAGTTTTTTCATTGTATCGCTATCATCAAGTAGCTCTTTTTTATTTTGATTAACTAGTTGTTCAAATGAGTATTTTTTTAAACGCATAAAATCCACCTCCTTCGTTTACTATTATAACTTATTTACATTTTAAATAAATCAGAATTGAATGACAATTATATTACATTTGTTAAAGGAGATTTTATAATGGAACACTTATTAAATGATAACGTGAAACAAGTGGAAATATCAGGGATTCGAAAATTCTTTAATATGGTGAATGATAAAAAAGATATTCTTTCGCTCACCATCGGACAACCGGATTTTCATACACCAGAACATATTAAACAAGCAGCCCATGAAGCAATTGATCAAAACCATACAACATATACCCATAATGCTGGTATTATTTCCTTGCGTAAAGCAATTGCAACGCAAGTATTTGAGGATTATCAATTAGATTATCACCCAGAAAATGAAATTATAGTTACAGCCGGAGCTTCTCAAGCCATTGACATATCTCTCAGGACAATTATTCAACCAGGCGACGAAGTAATCTTACCAGGTCCGGTGTACCCTGGATATGAACCCTTAATTAAATTGGCAGGAGCTACACCTGTGTATATTGATACAAGAGAAACAAATTTTAAAATAACACCAAAGCAACTAGAAGGTGCTATTACAAATAAAACCAAATGTGTTATCCTCCCCTACCCATCTAATCCAACAGGAGTAACACTAACGAAAGATGAACTTATTGCTATTGCAGAGGTGCTAAAAGGAAAAGAAATTTTTGTTATTGCAGATGAAATCTATAGCAAGTTAACCTATGAAACACCGCATTTTTCTATAGCTGCCATTAATCAAATGAAGCAACAGACAATTGTAATTAATGGATTATCAAAATCCCATGCAATGACTGGATGGCGTATTGGATACGTGTTAGCCCCAGGATGGTTAAGTAAACATATCCTAAAAGTGCATCAATACAATGTATCTTGTGCAACATCGATTAGTCAATATGCCGCGTTAGAAGCCTTGAAAAATGGAAAAGAAGATCCTACAACAATGCGGAAGGACTATCATAAAAGAAGAGACTATGTATTCAATCGACTAGTTAATATGGGAATGGAAGTAGTGAAGCCAAATGGAGCGTTTTATTTCTTTCCCAAAATTCAATCTAACAAAGATTCTTTCCAGTTTGCTTTCGATCTAGTGAATGAAGCAGGAGTGGCTTTAGTGCCAGGAAGTGCATTTAGCCATTATGGAGCAGGATACGTACGTTTATCCTATGCTTATAGTATGGAAACATTAGAAAAAGGATTAAATCGACTCGAGCAATACCTACAAAAAAGAGAGCAGTAATGCTCTCTTTACTTTATATTACTTTTCCTTTTCATATTGATTTAATAACTCATCTAATTCTTTGCTCAAATTAATTGATTCTTCACTTGTAAAACCTTTGATCAAGGCAATCTCGATCATTTTGTGTCGTAGAATTTCAATTTTACTTAGTAAATTGTACCCGTAACATTCTTTCAAATCGAGTTACCTCCTCTAAATTATATCTCTATTTAGTTATATTTTATCATAAATTCAAGAAAATTAGCGAAAAATTGTTATTTTTTAAAAAATGAAACGATTTTTTTCTAATTATGTCAACTAGTAATAAAATGAATATGATAAACTAGCTTTAAGATGATTACTCCTATATTAGCCTAAATAAAGATGATTTAAACTACTTAATATTCATAAAATTTAATCATGTTTAATAAGTACTAAACTACCTCTTATAAGTTAATCTTGTGATCCTCTTTAGTCAAATAGGTTATGTACCATAAGATTGGTGGAATTAAAATGGCTTATTGCCCTTATTGTGGAAGTAAAATCAATACAGAAGAATTTTTTTGTGTGGAGTGTGGAGAGAAGCTCCCAGTTGACATAAATGATCGTTTTCCAGCAAAACCAAAGAGATTCCGTTTGCTAAGCTATATTGTTTCTTTACTTCTTTTAGCTTTAATCGGCTTTGTTTGCTACTATCTATATTTGAATTACCAGGAAAATAACGCACTTATTAAGTATCAGTCAGCAGAGGATAATCTATTAAAAATGGAATTTCAAAAAGCACATCAGCAATTAGAAAAATCACTCACATTTAAAGAAAACTTTCCGGAAGCAAAAAATTTACTTCAATTTACTGACGTTGCAAAAAACATTTCTGCTGCCATTGAAGATATCTCGGCATCAAATTATGATGAAAAGTTAATTGCTATTAATAATGGTAAAAAGCAAATTAGTGCTTTTACCGGAACAGTTGTAGATAACTTTCAAACATCATTAAATAATCAGCAGAAAGAAGTGCAGTTACAAAAGGTGAAAACCAAGTTAGAGTCAGAACCTGATATCCACACATTACAAACCATATTATGGGAAGCAGAAGGCATTCAAGATCCAGAAGCGGATGAAATTGTTGCCTCTATTCAAGAACAACTTGTTGCTTATACTTCTACAAGAGCAAATGACTATTTAACGAAGAAACAATTTTCCAATGCAAAGAAAATAATTGAACAAGGGTTACAATATGTACCTAACTCAGAAAAGCTATCCAGCTTAAAAACTACAATTGAAAAGGAAAAGACGGCTTTTGAAACTGCACAAGAACAACGTATTGAACAAGCAATGACTGCTGTAGAGGCTGAAAATGACAAAAATAAAAATGATGCAGTTAAATTAAAAGATATTTCAATCAGCTCGAATGATCAAGGTGAAGTTATCGTTTCTGGTGAATTGACCAGTGTAGCCACTGTTCCGATAAATACAATTGCTGTACATTATACAATCACAAACGACGATGAAGAAGTTGTAACTGAGAACGATATTTACGTTTATCCAGATACCCTGTATCCAGATGAAACCGGAAAATTTGATCACACACATTTTGATATAGATACAGCGGCAAGTTCATTACAAGTATCCATTGATTCCATTACTTGGTTTCTCGATTAATCAGTTAAGGAGTTTCTTACATGAAACAAAAAAAGATGATTTATTATATTGCTTTAGGTATAGCCCTAACAGTGCTTACTGTAGCTGCCAGTTTTTTTTACTATCAACACTGGGCAGCACAAGAAATACATGTCGAAAATAACCTTGCTAAACCGATAGATAATCAAACTGGTGAAAAAATGCTAGCCTCCGTGATACATGACGCACAAAAAAGTGTGGTACAAATTACAGTTGAAACAGAAACAAGTGAACGAACAGGTTCTGGTTTCTTGTATAATGCATTAGGAGATATTATTACCAATGCTCATGTTGTTAAAGATGCGACCTCAATAACGGTTACCTTGTCTAATGCCGAAACCTATAAAGCAGCTATTGTCGGAATTGGCGACAAAACAGATATTGCTGTGATAAGAGTACCTCAATTAACCAATCGAACGGTAATGCATACTGCTTCAGAATCGTTAGCAGTTGGGGATGAAATTATTGCGATAGGAAGTCCGTTAGGTTTTCAAAACTCTGTATCGGTTGGGATTATCTCAGGTACGAATCGATCCTTTGATGTAGACGGATTTAATTATAAAAATGTATATCAAATTTCAGCTAATATTACACACGGGAATAGTGGTGGGCCTTTAATTAATAGGAATAATGGAGAAATAGTAGGAATTAATTCTGCTGGAGTTAGTGACAGTGACATAGCTTTTAGCATTCCCATTGAACAAGTGATGGAACAAGTAACAGAGTGGTCTAACTCAATCAATAACAATGACCTTGTTTTCCCTAGTACCTCTTTAGACTTGAAGCTTGATGCAAGTAAAGTGAAAGAAGATGCGGAGTATTTAGTGAATTATTTTTTCGAAAGTCTTCAAATTCGTGATTATATTAATGCTTATACCTTACTTGGTAGCGACTTACAAACAGATCAATCCTATTCTGATTTTCGTTCTGCCTATGTACATTATACGTCATTAACAGTAAACGACATAAATGTGGTTTATGAAAGTGATAAAGAGCAAGCTCAGGTTATAGCATCGGTAGAATTACAAAAAGTCGATCAAGATGATCCAGAATCATGGAGTTATACTTTTTCGATTGGTTATGAAAATGACCAATTAAAGATATTGACATACGATTCCTCTCTGTCTGAAGAATCATAGGCCATATAATAAATACCATAATGAAAAAGAGAGCGAATTTTTAAATTAGCTCTCTTTTTCATTTTAAATTTAAGTCCTTATTAACAGTAATGTTCATTAACTTATCGCCAACTTTAAATTGACAGTGAACATATACTTGTCCAACACCTTTTTTTAACACATTATAAGTTTCGCTTATTACATTTGGACGGTAAATATCACCCGGTTGTAGTGCTTTTGTGACCGGACTTCCTGTAAACGTGCTTTTATCGACTCCAAATGATACAAAAGTAAGTGGCGTTCTATGCTCAATGGTAACTGGTTCTTGCCCTGTATACTCTAATGAATGTAATATTCTAAAACCCTCTGTGCTATTTTCAATCCTCATATGTAAAATAAAATCATCTTCTTTTTGATCGATGAGAACAGGTTTAGAGAGGGTGAGTTCTGAACTTGCTTTTAACCATATGACCGTTATAGTTCCAAAACATAAGACAATAACTCCCATCACAAGTAAGCGTTTTACCAACAGACATCTTTCCCCTCTTTTTATTTATTCTAATATATATGACGTTTTTTATCATTAAAAAGTTTCATAATTCTGTTAAAAAGTTTATTTCTAATCAATTTCATAATTGCATCCACACTTATAAAACATCAACATTACATGGCTATTTCTTTTCACGTTTTCTTTCAAATAAGAGAAGGAAGCAAATGGAGAGACTCCTCGAAAATAAAAAACTATTTTCTTCGTGCGATTATTTGCTGCCGAAGCGTTCCTTATCCTGAAGGAAACGCATCAACCGAAGATCCACTTTTGTTGATGAAGGAATGTCAAACTAAAATCGTCACGTCGTGTGACAACGTCTAACTGACCCACGTCTTGTAGGCCCGAGGTGATGCCTTCGGAAAGCGACCCCATTTGCTGACTGAACGGAGCAGTGTGCTACATTCAGTCTGAAATATCATTCGTGTTTTTTAACCAAACATGGAATGATGAAATTGATTCAATTACTTTTCTTTACACATCTTGCATCGAATAATTTTATGGATTTTAAACAAAATAACTATATCCTTTCATCATTCTTTTGATGTATTGGAATACTTTAATGATCTGGGTGATATCTGAATGAACAAGCAATTACATTTTATTTTATGCTTCACTTTGCTTTTCTTTTTGATTGGCTGTACGATGCAAGACAAACCATCTACGAGTGAAACAAAAAATGCAGAGCAAATGAACTACCCTGTTTCTCACAATAATGTGACAGATTTCATTTTAGCTGAATTTGATTCTGTTTCTAAGGCAAAAGCCATCGAATATGAGAGCAAATTAATTGTAGCTATTCAAGCTACTACCTTCCAACAAATAAATGAACAAAAGATAGAACGCAAAATAAAAAAAGAGTTAAAAAAACAGTTTGAGTATGAAACTATTGAGGTGTCTTCTGATCAAAAAATTTTTATGGAGATAAATAAAATGGAAAAGGAAGGTATAAACAAAAATCACTTTAACCACATTAAAAAATTGTTGAAAGATAATGCATAGAAAGAAGGAAATACAAAATGAATCATTCACCATCTACTAGCAAAAATAACTATAAACAAATAGCTCAAAAAAAAGATCCGAAACGTCCTTTAGTAAAAAATTGTATCCGAGCTTTTTTAATTGGGGGTGCCATTTGTACAATAGGTCAATGTATCTCATTTTTTTATATGTATTTTTTTAATTTCACAGAGCAAACAGTTGGTAATCCGACTACCGCTACTTTGATATTTTTGACTATGTTATTAACTGGTTTTGGATTTTATGATGATATTGCGCAATTTGCAGGAGCCGGCACGGCTGTTCCTGTAACTGGATTTGGCAATGCCGTTATTTCAGCTGCAATTGAGCATCGCTCAGAAGGTTTTGTTCAAGGTGTTGGTGGTAATATGTTTAAATTGGCTGGTTCCGTTATCTTATTTGGCGTATTTTCCGCTTTTGTCCTCGCTTTGATTAAAACAATTTTATTAGAATTGGGAGTGATTTAAATGTTAGTTGGTAGCCAAACATGGGAGTTTAAACGACCTCCTACCATTCTATCCACTGGCACAGTTGGAGGCCCTTTTGAAGCCAAAGGACAATTAACAGCCTATTTTGATCAACTATATGATGATATTAGGTGTGGGCAGAAAACTTTTGAACAAGCAAACCAAATTATGCTTGAAACTGCTTGTAACCTGGCAATTAACAAAAGTGATATTCCAAAAGAACAAGTACAATTTTTGATTGCTGGAGATTTAACAAATCAAATGACTCCTACCAATTTTGCTGCTTCCACCTTACAAATACCTTTTATAGGTACATTTAACGCTTGTGCTACTTCAATGGAATCACTCGCGCTAGCTGCTAACTTGATTGATTCTGGTGCAGCCTCTTCCATTTTAACTGGAGCAAGTAGTCATAACGCAGCTGCAGAAAGACAATTTCGTTACCCTACAGAATATGGTGCACAAAAACCAGATTCTGCTCAATGGACTGTAACAGGAGCTGGGGTAGGATTAATTAGTAACACAGGGAATGGACCAAAGATAACAAGCGCTACCCTAGGTAAGGTTATCGATATGAACATGACCGATCCGTTTAATATGGGGGGAGCGATGGCTCCAGCTGCGATGGACACAATTACCATCCATCTAAAGGATAGAGGCATTGACGCTTCTTATTATGATGCGATTATTACTGGGGATCTTGCAAAAGTTGGCCGTTCTATTTTACTTGATTTAGCAAAAGAGCAGAACATAACCTTGCGTGAAGATACATTATTAGATTGTGGTCTAATGATATATAAAGACGATCAAAAAGTTTTTGCGGGTGGAAGCGGAGCTGGATGTTCGGCAGTCGTAACCTATGGTTATGTGATTAACCAACTTAAACAAAAAAAATGGAATAGATTACTTATAGTTGCTACTGGAGCTTTATTATCACCTTTAAGTGTCCAGCAAAAGCAGTCTATTCCTTGTATTGCACATGCTGTATCAATTGAAAATGAGGTGAAAAGTTAATGGTTTTTTTATGGTCTTTTTTAGTTGGTGGACTTATTTGCGTAATTGGTCAATTACTATTAGATGTTTTCAAATTGAATCCTGGTCAAACCTTAAGTATTTTAGTTGTTTCAGGAGCTATCTTAAACAGTTTTGGCTTATACGAACGCTTAATTGATTTTGCTGGTGCAGGTGCAACTGTCCCAATTACCAGTTTTGGAAACTCACTCGTACAAGGCGCCATGCATGAAGCCGAAAAGCATGGATTAATTGGGGTTGTTACAGGTATGTTTGAAGTTACTAGTTCTGGGATTAGTGCAGCCATCATATTTGGGATGATAGGAGCTATATTTTTTAAACCTAAGGGTTGACTAGAAGCATCTCATGCTCCTAGTCTATTGCCTAAAAACGAATTCCAACTTTACCAAATTGCTTTGCCTCTTTTAAGTAATGGAAAGCTTCTTCAATATTTTTATATTCAAAAATCTGGTCTACTACTGGGCGTATCTGATATTGTTCCATAAACTGCAGCATATGCTGCAATTCTTGTTTACTTCCCATTGTGGAACCGAATAATTGGTATTGACCATAAAAGAACTCCCGTATATTAATGGTTACTTCATCTTCAGTCGTAGCACCAAAGGTTACCATGCGACCACCTTTTTTTAAAATAGCTAACGAACGATTAAAAGTTGCTCCTCCAACACTATCAATAACTAAATCAATAGTTTCATTTTCTAACTCACGTTCCCAATTCTGATTCGTATCAATCGCAAGGTCTGCACCAAGTTCTAAAGCTTTTTGTCTTTTCACATCTGATCGGGATGCTACAATGACTCTGGCTCCAATTGCTTTTGCAAATTGTATGATGTAGGTGTTAACCCCACTACCAGCACCGGGTAAAAATAATGTCTCATTGGCAGCAACTTTTCCTTTGGTAAATAGTGCTCGATAACCGGTTAATGCTGATAACGCTAAAACACCCGCTTCTTCCCAACTTAAGTAACTAGGTTTTTTTTCAACATATTGTTCGTTTACAACATATTTTTGAGCGAATGTACCATTGTATGGCATTCCGACAATTTCGAATGATACTGGCGGCGCTTCTGATTGATGCAGCCAGCCTAAGCCTGGATTAATTATTACCTCGTCACCTGGAGCAAACGAATGGACATCTGCTCCAACCGCTTCAATTATACCAGCACCGTCTGATCCCAAAACTAAAGGCTCTGGATCGTGTCCTCTTCTTTCAGGAATATGTAGATCGCGGTGATTGAGTCCAGCTACTTTGATAGCGACTTTTACTTCATTTGTTTTTAATCCCGGCTCATTTACTTTTGTTCTTTGTAATTCAGTACCTTGATGAACAAACGCTTGCATCAATACATGTCCCTCCTTGCTATATTCTTTGCTTTCACTACCTATAAGTGGCATACTAGTTGATAAATCTACTACGTAAAGGATGAAAAATTTGCACTTACTTGCTAGTCAAACCTATTATACGATGGAAAAGAAGATTGAAAATAACACGCAAATCATTGATAAGCAAGAGCATGTTCTTGCTTTATACAATGATCATATTCAAAGCTCATATCAGCAACTTCTTCTTCAAGAGGTCTTTGATGTATCGTATCGACGAGTAACGTCTTACGATTATTTTCTTTACCTGCACACGAATAGGGGTGTCTCCACTTTCCAGACTAACAACGATCCATTCGACTTTATTAAAATGTTTAAAGAAATCAAAAATAATAAGTAAAAAAAGTATATCACGTTCGAATGAATTCATGAAAATATATACTACCTTTGCATCAAACAATCCTAACATATTTTTCACTTGCTGTAATATAATAGGTCTCGCCTTGTGAATTCTTAACTTTATACTGCTCTCCCTTCCCTACTTGTACCTTTCCTACAATTTCCGGAAAGCCAATGCCCTTATCAATTGTATTAACTAACCAACGATCAGACCAACTTGGTTGATAATAATAACGTAAATTATCTACTATACTCTCGACTCTTTTCCCGATATATTGATGTTGTTTGTCTTTCATTTCTCTAATCTTACTATTTTCACTTTTACTATACTTAATATTGGCTATCTCACATATACCTTCCACAATTGCTTCAGCATACAATTTCCAGTTTTCTTTTAATCTTTCGACATCACCTTTTGTATCAGCAAAGCCATATTCAACAATGATTGTTTCTACTTTTCCTGTTTCACGATGCATGAAATAATAATCTTTCTTTGAATTACTGGGTAATGTTTTGGTAAAAATCCGTCGAATTTCTTGTCCACTGTGCTTTAATCTGTTTGATAAAACCTTAGCATTCTTACCGTTACTATAGATAGAATGAATAAATTCCGCTCCCTCTCCTCCACCACTATTGATATGATTCGATATGCAGAATCGTGCCCCGCTTTTTCGGACGCGTTCACTTCTCTCCTCCGTTGATAAATAACAATCATAATATCTAGTCATTTTAACTGGGATCGCTAAGTCTTTTAAACGTCGATATTGATATAACGATAATTCAAGGACAAAATCCTTTTCTTTCCACAAATGATTTGTTCCTCCTCCAACGTCCTTTCCACCGTGCCCTGGATCAATAATAAACATTTATAGCACCTCCAAATGTAAATTTAAATATTACTAAGTTGCTTACAACTATTATCGTCATCTTTATTCATTTAGGCGCGTAAAAAATTGGAGCATTTATCTAATGGGTTATAATAGTTTGTATAACATAGCTGGTTACTTATTGAGGTTAATCAATTAACTGGTATAATAGAATAGAATTACAGCATATAAAAAAGAGGAATAACGTAATGAATAAAATTAAAAACATCTTATTAACGATATCTCCACCACAAATTCTAGCTTTTAGTTTTTTGGCAATTATTATTATTGGCACTCTTTTATTAAAACTTCCTATTTCTACAACCGCTTCATTAAGCTGGTTAGATGCACTATTTACTGCTGCGTCAGCCACAACTGTTACAGGACTTATTGTGGTTGATACAGCTACTGAATTTACGCGTATCGGACAAACATTTATTATGATAATGATCCAACTTGGTGGTATTGGCTTGATGACTTTTGCTCTCTTTACGCTATTAGTTATTGGTAGAAAAATAACACTAAAGCAACGGCTATTTTTATCTGATAGCTTAAATCAAACGCATCCTGGTGGCATTATAAGATTGGTAAAGCTAATGATGATTTTCATTTTTGTTGTTGAAGCGAGTGCTTTTTTTGTTTTGGCTATCGTATGGGTTCCGACATATGGATGGAGTGATGGTTTATTTCACAGCATATTTCATACCATCTCAGCATTTAATAACGCTGGATTCTCCACCTGGACGAATAATTTAATGGATCATGTTACCGATCCTATTGTTAATATCGTTATCACATTTTTATTTATCATCGGGGGTTTAGGTTTCACTGTAATCGCTGACTTAAAAAGTCATAGACGGTGGCAAACATTATCTTTACATACTAAATTAACATTAGTAGGCGCTCTAATATTAAATGTTGTTTCTATCTTTGTAATATTTTTTATTGAGTATAATAACCCGAATACAATAGGAACACTTTCAGAGGGGAATAAATTGTTAACTTCTTATTTCCAGGCTGTTGCACCACGTACAGCTGGTTTTAACACTATTGATATTGGTTCTATGGAAGATGCTTCTTTACTTTATATTATTATGCTTATGTTTATTGGTGGTGGAACAGGTTCAACCGCTAGTGGTGTAAAATTAACAACCATTATTGTTGTTATTTTAGCTACCTATGCTTTTTTAACCTCAAAAGCAGAACCAGTCATATTTAGACGTAGCATACCGATAGAAATTATTACGCGGTCTTTATCAATCATTAGTTTGGGTATCATTGTGGTCTTTTCATTTACATTTTTATTAACGATAACGGAGGAGGCGCCCTTTCTTTCGATACTGTTTGAAACAGTTTCAGCTTTTGGTACAGTTGGTCTATCTACTGGAATAACTGGCTCGCTTTCTACTATTGGGAGATTGTTAATTATTTTACTTATGTTCATTGGTAGACTCGGCCCATTAACGATGGCCTTTTTACTAGCAAGACCACACAAAACCCATATTCGATACCCGAAAGGGAATATATTTACTGGATGAGAAAGAATGACACGATAGGGTAAAAAAATGAACAACTTTTTACTAAAGTTGTTCATTTTTTTATTGTTACTTCACTTTAAAGTAAAGGGATATTCATTTGAATTGCTCGCTTTAGTTTCTGTTGTACTTCCCCAATCCCCTTTGTTCCTAATAATGGATACTCAACCGCTTGAGGGATTGATCGTTCGATATACGGCATATGTTTTTTACCTGTTAATGCAATTACGCGATCAAAACAGTCTAACTTTTTCCTTTTCACCTGTTTGTTTAATTGCTCTAAAGTGATAATTTGTTCAGCTTTGTCTTTCATGTTAAATGTGACATCATAATTAGCTGGAATTATTTCATTTGGTAACATATATCCATGTAATCCTGACAAAACAACCCATTGATCACAAAATTGGTTAGCATATTGTTTGCTCAAGCGATGATAAGTTCCAATATATGCTTCATTAACATTTACTGGCCCCAAGTTCGTGTATTTGTCCCAAATTTTCTTTTTACCACAAGGAATTATAGCTAAAGTTCTCATTTTCCACTCTCTTCTTTCTTCGATTGTTCACCCAATATTAATGTTAGATTATTTAACGAAATAATGAAAGTTTTTTAGTTGTGAAAGCGCACATAAAAAAGTTCACAATTCGTTTTCTCCCTTTGTTATGAAAGGGTTTATCACGTGTTAAACACCCAATTTTTATTAAATATCAGAAAATTTTCACTAAACCTGTTGACCGCAAGTGAAAATGAATGTATTATTGTCGACAACCAATTAAATATTTTTATTATTTTTTAGTGAAAATAATCAGAATATTCTATAGTGTGTTACTATTCTCACTACATTTAGTATAGCAATAAATCGTTGAAGAGAACAAAGGAATAATCCATTTGTATTTACAGAGAGCCGGGGTTGCTGGAAGCCCGGAAGTACAAATTATTCTGACATCGTCTCTGAGAGTTAAATGGAACAGCTAATGCTCAGTATATTTAACCGAGTGTAACAAATCGCACACTCGTTACCAAAATGTAAGCTGCATCAATTCTACATTGAGTAGCTTTATGAGGCAGTATTTGTGAAAATACTGTGAATCAGGGTGGTACCGTGAAAAGATAGACCTTTTCTCCCTTGTATTGCTGCACTATATGCAGTTTTATGCTTGGAGAATGAGGTCTTTTTTTTATAGACACTTTAAAATATTTACCAAAACACAGGAGGGATATAATGGTCCAAACAAAAGAAACGGCTGACAAGCAGATCGCTAGTAATGTTCAAGCACCTAAGACGGGGGCAGATTTGTTGGTAGAAACGTTGATTGAAGCTGATGTGGACACATTATTTGGTTATCCAGGGGGAGCTGTACTACCTATTTTTGATGCTTTGTATCGAGCAAAAGGATCTTTTAATCAAGTATTAGCAAGACATGAACAAGGTTCTATTCATGCTGCAGAAGGGTACGCGCGAGTTTCGGGTAAACCGGGTGTTGTCATTGCAACTTCTGGGCCTGGTGCAACTAACTTGATAACAGGTATTGCCGATGCGATGATGGATTCTATTCCACTTGTCGTATTCACTGGTCAAGTTGGTCAACAGGTAATCGGAACGGATGCATTTCAAGAAGCAGACGTAATCGGAATTACTACTCCTATTACGAAACACAATTATCAAGTTCGTTCCATCAAGGATTTACCAAGGATTGTTAACGAAGCTTTTCATATTGCATCAACCGGACGTCCTGGGCCAGTGGTCGTCGATATACCAAAAGATCTTGCAGCAAATCCTTGTGAAGATCACTATGATTCAGATTTTTATTTACCTGGCTACCAGCCAACAACAAAACCTAATCCAATGCAAATCAAAAAACTAAAAGAAGCATTAAAAACAGCACAGAAACCTGTCATTTTAGCTGGAGCTGGCGTTATTATTGGAAAAGCAACTGCTGAATTAGCTGCTTTTGCTGAAAAACATAATATTCCGGTTACCTCCACCTTACTCGGTCTTGGTGCTTTTCCAGGAACACACGAGCTTTTTCTAGGAATGGCGGGGATGCATGGAACCTATGCTGCAAATAACGCGCTATATGAGTGTGATTTACTCATTAATATTGGGGCAAGATTCGATGATCGTTTAACTGGTAATCTAGATCATTTTGCACCAACTGCAATTATTGCACATGTCGATATTGATCCAGCAGAAATTGGAAAGAATATCACTACACAGATTCCAATTGTTGCTGACGCTAAAAAGGCATTGAATGCAGTATTAAAAGAAACAGATATAGCATTACATCATCAACAATGGGTCGAACGTGTGCACGCAAACAAAAAACAATATCCATTATGGTATAAACAACCAAAAGAAAACATGGTAGGACAATGGGTAATTGAACAAGTCTATCAAGCTACCAAAGGAAATGCTATTGTCGCAACAGACGTTGGACAACATCAAATGTGGTCGGCTCAATATTATAAGTTCAATAAACCTAATCGCTGGATTACATCTGGTGGTCTCGGCACAATGGGATATGGCTTCCCGGCTGCCATCGGCGCCCAATTAGCCGCACCAAATGACACGGTGGTCGCCATTGTAGGAGATGGTGGTTTTCAAATGACTTTACAAGAGTTGTCTATTCTACAAGAACGCCGCCTTCCTGTGAAAGTAATTATCGTGAACAACGAAGCACTCGGAATGGTAAGACAATGGCAAGAGGAGTTTTATGAAGAACGTTATTCTGAGTCGATATTCAGTATTCAACCCGACTTCGTCAAACTAGCTGAAGCTTATCAAGTAACAGGTGCTAAGGTTTCAACGCAACAAGAATTAATGGAAAAGCTCCCTAAACTATTAAATGATGACGGTCCTGCATTAATTGACTGTCGCGTGTTACAACAGGAAAATGTCTATCCTATGATAGCTCCTGGTAAAGGGATTCACGAAATGATAGGAGTGAAACCATGAAACGAATCATAACAGCTACAGTACAAAATCGCAGTGGTGTCCTTAACCGTATTACAGGGCTACTGCAAAAACGGCAATTTAACATTGAAAGTATCTCCGTTGGTCGTACCGAGACTGATGGTGTATCAAAAATGACTTTCGTCGTCGATGTTGTAGACCATCAAAAATTAGAGCAGGTAACTAAACAGTTAAATAAACAGATTGATGTATTAAAAGTTTCTGATATTACTGACAAGGCAATCGTTGCTCGAGAACTAGCATTGATTAAGATTACCAGTACCAGTCAACTTCGCGGAGAGATTCAAGGGGTGATTGAACCGTTCCGAGCAACCGTGATTGACGTAAGTAAAGACACCCTATCCATTCAAGTAACTGGAAAATCAGAAAAAGTAGAAGCTTTAATCGATTTATTACGACCATATGGAATTAAGGAATTAGCAAGGACTGGTGTTACAGCATTTTCGCGGGGGCAACAACCAGCTCAAACACGTGAAAATGTTTCGTTTTCACTATTAAACTAACAAGTAAATGGTATTCTACCTTTACAATAAACTATACAGAATTAGAAAGGATGTAATTATTATGACAAAAGTACTATACCACAATGATATTCAAGAAGAGGTTTTAAAAGCTAAAAAGATTGCTATTATTGGATACGGATCGCAAGGCCATGCCCATGCATTAAACTTAAAGGAAAGTGGTTTTGATGTTGTTGTAGGTTTGAGAAAAGGAAAGTCTTGGGATAAAGCTGTCGAAGATGGGGTTGAAGTTAAATCTGTTGCTGATGCAACAAAAGTTGCTGATGTTATCATGGTACTTTTACCAGATGAATACCAACCAACTATTTATAAAGAAAGTATTGAACCAAATTTAGAAGCTGGAAACGCATTAGTCTTTGCTCATGGGTTTAATATTCACTTCAATCAAGTAGTACCACCAGAAACCGTTGATGTATTTTTAGTTGCACCGAAAGGTCCTGGACACCTTGTTCGTCGTACTTTTGAAGAAGGCGCAGGTGTCCCTGCATTATATGGCGTGTATCAAGATTACACTGGTAATGCCAAAGACATAGCACTTGCCTATGCAAAAGGAATTGGTGCAGGACGTGCTGGTATTCTAGAAACATCCTTCCAAGAAGAAACGGAAACAGATTTATTCGGTGAGCAAGCCGTTCTTTGTGGTGGGTTAACAAGCCTTGTAAAAGCTGGATTTGAAACATTAACAGAGGCCGGCTATCAACCAGAAGTTGCCTACTTTGAATGTATGCATGAGTTGAAACTTATTGTCGATTTAATGTATGAGGGCGGATTAGAAGGTATGCGTTATTCTATTTCAGATACAGCGCAATGGGGTGACTTCGTTTCTGGACCTCGTGTTATTAATGAAGATACCAAAGCACGCATGAAAGATGTGTTATCAGATATTCAAACAGGTGTATTTGCAAAAAATTGGATCCTAGAAAATCAAGCGAATCGTCCACAATTTAATGCAACCAATGCAAAAGAAAATCAACATCAAATTGAAACAGTTGGAAAAGAACTTCGTGAATTAATGCCCTTTGTAAAACAAAGAGCGAACGCGAAGAAGGAAGTGGTCGCACATGACGCAAATTAAGATTTTTGATACGACACTAAGAGATGGCGAGCAATCTCCCGGCGTCAATCTGAATCAGTTAGAAAAATTGGAAATAGCGAAACAATTAGAACGTTTAGGTATAGATATCATGGAAGCAGGTTTCCCTGCTTCCTCCCAAGGGGATTTTGATGCAGTAAAAAAGATAGCTGAGACAGTAGAAAACGTAACTATTACTGCATTAGCTAGAGCCAATCGTAAAGATATCGATCGCGCATGGGAAGCAATCAAAGATGCAAAGAAAAAGAGAATTCATGTTTTTATTGCTACCTCCCCTATTCATATGGAATATAAATTAAAGAAGACGCCTGAAGAAGTGATGGCTACATCGGTTGAAATGGTTCAATATGCAAAAGCAAAAGGAACAGACGTCGAATGGTCTGCCGAAGACGCTTCTCGCTCAGAACTTCCTTTTTTAGCAAAAATCATTGAAAAAGTAATTGACGCAGGTGCCACAGTGATTAACTTACCTGATACGGTTGGATATACCACACCGAAAGAATATGGGGAGATGTTCCGATATATTAAAGCAAACGTACCAAATATCGAGAAAGTTGACCTGTCTTGTCACTGTCACGATGATTTAGGAATGGCAATAGCAAATTCTATTGCCGCCATGCAAAACGGTGCTACCCAAATTGAAGGGACGATTAACGGGATTGGTGAACGTGCAGGTAATGCTTCGTTAGAAGAAATCGCTGTAGCTTTGAAAATAAGAGAAGATTTTTATCCATACCACACGAACATGGTTTTAAATGAGATCAAACGAACTAGTGATCTAGTTAGTAAATTCACTGGAATGATCGTCCCGGGAAATAAAGCAATCGTGGGTAGAAACGCATTTGCCCATGAATCTGGCATTCATCAAGATGGTGTATTAAAGCATGCCCAAACCTATGAAATTATTACACCTGAATTAGTAGGTATTCAATCCAATAATCTCGTATTAGGAAAACACTCTGGTCGACATGCATTTAAAGACAAAATCGAACAACTTGGATTTGAACTAACAGAAGAGAAATTAACAGAAGCATTTCAAGCTTTCAAGTTATTAACAGACCGTAAAAAAGAAGTAACTGATGACGATTTATTTGTTATTTTAACGGACATTCAAACAGATATCCAAAACAGAAAACGTTATGAGTTACTTTCGTTTCAAGTGCAATATGGTTCACATAATCTACCCACGGCAACTGTATTAATTCGTGATCCTAATGGGAATGAAATCGAAACAGCAAAAACTGGTCAAGGTAGCGTTGAGGCACTTTATAATACAATTGACGCGTTAATAAAAGAAAGCATTCAATTAACAGATTTCACGTTAAGCTCTATCGGTAAAGGAACAGATGCACTAGCAGAAGTGCATGTAAGTATGAAAATCGATGATGTTTTTGTTAGTGGTCGAGGAACAGCACAAGATGTATTAGCAGCTGCAGCAAATGCTTATCTTAATGCAATTAATCGTATATTTATTTTAAAAAAACATAAAGCATCTGTTGTAGATAGTAGCTCATGAACTGGAGGGTAACTTTATGACAAAACACATCGTCTTACTTCCTGGGGATGGCATCGGTCCAGAAATTATCGATGCGACCCAGCAAGTACTGGAAACTATTGCAAAACAATTCAAGCATGATTTTACTTGTGAAACGCAATTAATTGGTGGTAGTGCCATTGATAGTGTAGGCACTCCCCTACCTGATCAAACTGTAGAAGCTTGTAAACAAGCAGATGCTGTCTTGTTAGGTGCTGTTGGTGGACCAAAGTGGGATCAATACCCTTCCCATCTTAGACCTGAACGTGGGTTACTTGGTATTCGCAAAGCATTGGATCTTTTTGCAAATTTACGACCTGTAAAAGGATTTGACTCACTACTAAATGCTTCCCCACTAAAGCAAGAAATCATTCAAGGTAGTGATCTCATCATTGTACGTGAATTAACGGGTGGTCTTTATTTCGGAACCCCAAGTGAACGTTTAGCCAATGGTGATGTTGTTGATACCCTCGCCTACCAACGCTATGAAATAGAAAGAATCATTGATAAAGCTTTTCAAACGGCTCAAATTCGAAAGAAAAAGCTTACCTCTGTAGACAAAGCAAATGTGTTGGAATCAAGTAAACTTTGGCGAGAGATTGTCGAAGAAAAGAAAACAAATTACCCTGACGTAGTAGTAAATCATGAATTAGTTGATGCTTGTGCCATGAAGTTAATTACGAATCCTACTTCATTTGACGTTATCGTTACAGAGAATATGTTTGGAGATATTTTGAGTGATGAAGCTTCTGTATTAACGGGATCATTAGGGATGTTACCGTCCGCAAGCTTAGCTGAAAATGGTGTTGGATTGTATGAACCCGCACATGGATCGGCACCAGACATCGCCGGAAAAGGTATTGCAAACCCAATTGCTACCATATTATCAGCGGCAATGCTTTTACGCTATTCTTTTCAAATGGAAAACGAAGCTGAAGCTATTGAAAAAGCCGTTGAAAAAACTATTGAATCTGGATACCACACCGCTGATCTACATGTAAATGGTGGGAAACAAGTAAATACAAAAGAAATAACTAAAATGATAATTAAACAGATATAATTACACCAAAAAAGGAGTGAAAAATCATGGGAAAACCAAAAACGATTATCGAAAAAATTTGGGATAAACATGTTGTCCATCAAGAAGAAGGGAAGCCAGACCTCTTATATATCGATCTTCATTTAATCCATGAAGTAACTTCTCCGCAAGCCTTTGAAGGGCTTCGTTTAAAAAAACGTACGGTTCGGCAACCTAGTCGAACATTTGCCACAATGGATCATAATGTGCCAACTGTTCATCGCAACGTAATCAAAGATGAAGTATCAAAAAAACAAATGGATCAATTGCAAGTAAATTGTGAAGAATTCGGAATATCTTTAGCTGATATTCATCACAAACACCAAGGAATTGTGCATGTTATCGGACCCGAGTTAGGTTTAACCCAACCCGGCAAAACTATTGTTTGTGGTGATAGCCATACTTCTACTCATGGTGCTTTCGGTGCACTCGCTTTTGGAATTGGAACCAGTGAAGTGGAACATGTACTGGCCTCCCAAACCATTTGGCAATCCAAACCAAAGACACTAAATGTAAAGGTTAATGGAAAATTGGGTACTGGGGTAACAGCAAAAGACTTAATTTTAGCGATCATTGGTAAATTTGGTGTGAAGTTTGGTACTGGTTATGTTCTAGAATACACTGGTGAAGCAATCCGTGATTTATCTATGGAAGGTCGAATGACGATATGCAATATGTCGATTGAAGCAGGCGCTCGAGCTGGTCTTATTAGTCCAGATGAGACGACAGTTGACTTTTTACGCGAAAGAAAATACGGGCCAGATAAAACTGTTTTTGATCAAGTAGCTGCTGACTGGCTTGACTTAGCTTCTGATGAAGGGGCAAGCTATGACGCAATGGTAGAAATTAATGCAGATGAAATTGAACCACAAGTTACTTGGGGTACGAACCCTGGCATGTGTATACCGATCAGTGGCACTATCCCTAATCCCGATCATGCTAAAAATACAAATGAACGAAACGAAATCGAACACGCCCTAGCATATATGGGATTAGAAGCAGATCAGACAATCACTTCTGTTCAAATCCAACATGTCTTTATTGGTTCTTGTACAAATTCAAGACTGGCAGACCTCACACGTGCAGCAAATATAATTAAGGGACACAAAGTCAATTCAAATGTCCGTGCCATCGTGGTTCCAGGTTCACAATCAGTTAAAATTGCAGCTGAAGAACAAGGATTAGATCGTATTTTTAAAGAAGCTGGTTTTGAATGGCGAGGTGCTGGTTGCAGCATGTGTCTGGCAATGAATGGGGATATTGTACCAGCAGGTGAACGTTGTGCTTCCACCTCTAATCGGAACTTTGAAGGACGTCAAGGTACGGGAGCTCGAACACACTTAGTTAGTCCAGAAATGGCGGCAGCTGCTGCGATTGAAGGTAGATTTATTGACGTTAGGCAGATGCCTGTTCCAACAGCTTAATACATCACTAAATAAGAAGGAGGTTATCGTGATGGAACCTTTACGTACCCATCAGGGTTTGGTTTATCCACTTAATCGAACAAATGTTGATACAGACCAAATTATTCCAAAACAATTCCTGAAACGTATCTCAAGACAAGGATTTGGTCAATTTTTATTTTATAATTGGAGATACGATGAAAATGATCAGCTAAAAACAGATTTTTCATTAAATGATCCTAAATATATAAATGCTTCTATTCTAGTTGCAGGAGACAATTTTGGTTGTGGTTCATCTCGAGAACACGCCCCTTGGGCACTACAAGATTTTGGTTTCAAAGTAATTATCGCACCAAGCTTTGCTGATATATTTTATAATAATTGCACCAAAAACGGTATTTTACCAGTCAAACTATCCGAAAATGAAGTGCAGAAATTAATCGATCATGCTACAGCAACGAACTATACACTCACAGTAGATTTAGAAATGAAAACTGTATACGATTCGCAAGGCTTTAAAGCAAATTTCAATTTAGCGGACTACCCTAGAGAAATGCTACTCAATGGTTGGGATGAAATCTCAGTAACTTTGAATTATGCAGATAAAATTGAACAATTTGAGGCACAGCATGTTGTTTACTAATGTATGAACTAACGTAAGCGAACGGAAACGGAATATGATCCCTTATCATAATCATGCTCGTTCGCTTTTTGTTATGTAATCACATCATTCATTATACTTCTGTTCATTATTTAGTTATCCATGGTCTTCACTATGTTCAATCCCCAAATCCTCCACTTCTGTCTTGTATAGATTATGTACATCACAGTGCAATACTCGAATTCTCACTTTTTTCCTTACATTACAAGAAACTTCTTCTTGAATAAAATGATGCCACGTTTTGAAATCGTGTTGATAGAGATCTGTTGTCACAATTCTTTCATGTACTACTTCCCATTGGTGATCTTTTTTTATATCTTGTTCTATTTCTTTTGCATCCAGCTGTTGAATAGGTATAATTGTGAAGGCCAAACATATAATTAATATATATTGCTTCATCTGTGTACTACCTCCTTTTATCACATCATTCAACCTTACATTTTCCAACTACATTTCAAACTATACTTACCTTTTTATATGTTAATTATTCAGAATTTTCAGAAAAAGTATGTTATATATTCTTACAATTTTATTCTATTATTACCAATACTTCTATAAACTTGTTTCTAAGTACATTACCTAACATAGTTATGTTCTGCTACATCAAGGTAAAAGAGAGTTACGTACTACAAAAATTTAGGGGGGAAAAGATGTGAAGAACAGAAAGCGTTATTTGCAATTTGTTTTTGCTGGCATGTTGGTATTCCTATTGACGTTAACAGGATGCTCTTCAACAGATACTAGTACAGATGGAGATGAGACAACAGATGAAGCAACAGATTCAACGAATGATGCTTCATCAGGAAAAACTACGTTAGCAGAAGTAAAAGAACGAGGATATATAGTAGTTGGAGGAAATAATCAATTACCTGGATTCGGTTATGTAAACTCAGATGGTGACTATGAAGGTTTTGATGTTGATTTTGCTAAGGTGTTAGGGGCAGCAATCTTCGATGATCCTGAGGCGATTGAAATTCGACCTTTATCCGCTCAAGAACGATTTACCGCACTACAAACTGGGGAAGTTGATGTGTTAATCAGAAACACAACTTGGACCGTAGAACGTGATGTAGAATTAGGCACAAACTTTGCTCCAACCACATTTTATGATGGGCAAGGAATTATGGTGCGTAAAGATACTGGCATAACTAGTTTAGAAGAATTGGCTGGAGCAAGAATTGGTGTAGAAACCGGAACAACCACAGAAGCAAACTTAGCTGACCAATTCCGTAAATTAGGTATTGAATATGAACAAGTTTTATTCGATGATAGTGATTCACTTGTAGAAGCCTATGAATCAGGAAGCATAGATGCATGGACGACTGATAAGTCAGGATTAGTTTCTAGACAATCAACTTTGTCCGAACCAGATGCACATGTGATCTTAGAACAAACGTTATCGAAAGAACCTTTAGGTCCAACTGTTCGTCATGGGGATGATCAATGGTTTGATATCGTGAAATGGGCCACTTATGCAACCATGGAAGCTGAAGAATTGGGTATCAACTCCACAAATGTTGATGAATTTATTGATAGTAGTGATCCAGTTATTCGTAGGTTTATGGGTAATGAGGGGGAACTAGGTGAGATGTTAGGATTAGAGAATGATTTTGCCGTTCAAATCATTAAACACGTTGGTAATTATGAAGAAATTTATAATCGTAATCTAGGACCAGATACCGTATTTAAATTAGAAAGAGGATTGAATTCACTTTACACAGACGGTGGTATTTTATACTCTCCTCCTTTCCGATAATTGCGATGGTTATTTAATTATAAGAGTCTGCTCTTCCCATGCGAATAGGCAGGCTCTTTGAACGATTAGAAAAAATGTTGGTGGTGAATATTTTGGCAAAAAAATCACATGTTTCTACTCCATTTTGGAGAGATAATCGGATGATACCAATTATGTTACAACTTTTTTTTGCAATATTTGTTTTACTTTTATGCGGTTATCTAATTAATAACGCATTAATAGGTTTAGAGCGTTTGGGAATTGATTTTGGGTTTGATTTTTTACAACGAACTTCCTCATTCAATATCTCTGAATCTTTAATTACTTTTCAACCTACGGATACGTACGGTCGTGCGTTACTAGTTGGTATATTAAATACTTTGAAAGTATCTATTATCGGGGTTATATTAACAACAATCATCGGGGTTATTGTAGGTATTGCTAGGTTATCAAATAATTGGCTCGTGCGAAAATTATCTGGGTTATATATTGAAATTATAAGAAACACACCACTTCTCGTTCAATTGTTTATTTGGTATTTTGCTGTATTATTAACGCTCCCTTCTGCGCAAGAAAGTATTTCAGTTGCTGGATTCTATTTTAATAACAGCGGAATTGCAATGCCTTGGTTTACCACAAACGATGGTACAGCCGTTTGGGTTAGTTTATTCATAATCGGTGTTGTTGGGGCAGTCATTATCTGGGTTATACAATTAAAACGTCAGATTAAAAACGGGAAAAGAACCTTTCCTTTTTTATGGTCGTTAGCTACATTAATTATCATGCTAGTTATTGCATTTATCGTTTCAGGATCCGCTCCAGTAAATATTGATAATCCTGTACTAGGAAATTTTAATTTCACTGGTGGATTGCGGATTTCTTCAGAATTCACTGCAATTTTGTTAGGTTTGGTTATCTATACTGCTACCTATATTGCAGAGATTGTGCGTGGAGGTATACAGTCTGTATCAAAAGGACAAACAGAGGCGGCGAAAGCTCTAGGGATAAAAAATTCCACGATGATGCGCCTTATAATTCTACCGCAAGCAATACGAATCATCATACCACCAGTTACAAGTCAATATCTAAACCTAACAAAAAACTCAAGTTTAGCGATTGCAGTCGGCTATCAAGAATTAGTAAGTGTAGGTAATACTTCGATGAATCAATCAGGTCATGCCATTGAGATGATCATCATTATGATCAGTGTCTATTTGATAGTCAGCCTAATTACTTCTTTAGTTATGAATAGCTTTAATCGAAGAATGCAATTAGTAGAAAGGTGATATAGCATGATGCATACAGAAATTACCCCCACCAAAAGCAAGGTACTACCCCCTGAGCAAAAGCAAACGATTTTTGGTTGGACAAAAAAAAATTTATTTAATAGCTGGTTTAACATTATTTTAACTTTCGTTTCTCTGTTTATTATTTTTATCGTTTTAAAAGGGACCCTTACTTGGGTAGTAACTAATGCTGACTGGGAAGTTATTCGAGCCAATTATCGATTGTTTATGGTCGGTCAATTTTCAGAAGAAGAAATTTGGCGTGTCTGGTCTGCCTTACTTTATCTCACCTTACTGTTTGGTTTATCTGCTGGGATTTGGAAAGGTACCATCCGTCAATTAAGTTTTCTATTAACCGCTATCTACGTTATCCATTTAGCATTACCTTTTTTATCAGGGCATACAAAAATTTGGTTATTAAGTAATATTGTAACCTTATTTGCAAGCTACGTTATTGGATTAAAACTACCTAAAGGGAAAATGATTGGAATTGGTGGATGGCTATTTTCCATCATTGTCATATTATTTTTCTTACAAGGATTTGGTATTCTTCCAAGTGTTCAAACAAGTATGTGGAACGGATTATTGTTAACCGTTATCCTATCAGCAGTAGCGATTGTCGGTTCCTTCCCCATTGGAATATTATTGGCCTTAGGTCGTACGAGTAAATTGCCCATTATCAAGTATTTTTGTATTGCTTATATTGAATTTATTCGAGGAATTCCTTTGATTACAGTATTCTTCTCGATGCAAATTCTAATTCCATTGTTTTTACCAGAAGGATTTACTGTAGCTAATATTATTCGAGTTATGATTGGAGCAACATTATTTACTGCGGCTTATATGGCGGAAAATGTGCGAGGAGGATTACAATCGATACCAAAAGGACAGTTTGAAGCTGCGAAAACAATCGGTTTAAGTTCGATACAGTCTACTTTTTTGATTATTCTTCCACAAGCATTAAGAGCCGTAATACCTGCAATCGTCGGACAAAGTATTTCTATGTTTAAGGATACGTCACTCGTAGCTATTGTTGGATTAGTAGACTTACTAGGGATCGCCCAAACAGTAAAATCTAACCCAGCGTTTTTAGGTCATCACATGGAAGTCTATCTCTTTGTAGCCCTTGTCTATTGGGTGATTGCTTATGCAATGTCTTATTCAAGTCGTCGTTTAGAAGAAACATTAGGAGTTGGCAAACGATAATCAAAAATGGGAGTTGAGTGATTTGGAACAAGTAATGCCTAAAGAAATGCCCGAAAAGGAGATCATCCGATGTCATAATGTTAATAAATGGTTTGGCAAGCTTCATGTATTAAAAGATGTGAATTTATCAATTAAAAAAGGAGAAGTATTAGTTATTCTTGGCCCTTCTGGATCGGGAAAATCCACCTTCATTCGAACCATAAATGGTTTAGAAGACATTCAACAAGGTGACATCGTTATTGATGAAATTACCCTTTCGCATGATATTAAGCATATTGAAGCGATTCGAAAAGAAACTGGGATGGTGTTTCAGCAATTTAATCTGTTTCCCCATATGACCATTTTAAAAAATATAACTTTAGCACCTATTTGGGTACGAAAAAAGCCGAAAAAGGAAGCGGAAAAAGAAGCATTAGAATTATTAGAACGTGTCGGAATTCCCGAACAAGCAAACAAGTATCCAGGTCAACTTTCAGGGGGGCAACAACAACGTGTAGCAATCGCACGTGCACTAGCAATGCAACCAGAGATCATGTTATTTGATGAACCTACCTCCGCTTTAGATCCAGAAATGATCAAGGAAGTATTAGATGTTATGAAAGAGCTAGCCAAATCAGGTATGACAATGCTTGTGGTCACACATGAGATGGGTTTTGCAAGAGAAGTTGCAGACAGGATTGTTCTATTTGATAATGGTGAAATTGTTGAAACTGGAACACCAGAAGCACTATTTGATAACCCACAACATGATCGCACGAAATTGTTTTTATCACAAATTTTATAGAAGTAGACACATAAAAGAACGGTAGATGTTTTATAGTCCATTTACCGTTCTTTTTTCTTACATCCTATATTCACCAAACCAATTGGATGAACATACGAACCTGCATATATACTATTTAAATATTATTTTCTTAAGCATGTAAAAACTTCACACAAACTGCTTCAGGAGCTTTCACATCAGATTGCAGTTTCGTAAGTTTACCAGATTGTTCATCTCTTCTAAAAAGTGTTAAAGTCCCTGATTTTTGGTTGGCTGCTACTACATATTTTTCAGATGGATCTAACACAAAATCACGTGGCCAGTTCCCTTCAGTTGATGTCCATTCAACAAAAGTTAATGCACCATTATCTTCATTAATTGCAAATTGCGCAATGCTATTATGTCCACGATTGGCCACATAAACAAATTTTCCATCACGAGTTAAATGAATGCCACTGCCATCATTGACATCCGTATAATCAGCAGGAATCGCTTTGATGGTTTGTTTCTCATTAAATGAACCATCTTCTTTGTTGTAATCTAATACAATTACTTCTGACGTAAGTTCAGTCATTACATATGCATACTTTTCACTTGGATGAAAAGCAATATGACGTGGTCCGCTACCGGCTTTGCTTTCAAAAGTAGAAACTTTTGTTAATTTACCTGCTTCAATTTTATACGTTATAATTTTATCGCTACCTAAGTCAATCGCGATTAAAAACTTTTCATCTGGTGTAAAGCCAGCAAAGTGCATATGTGGTTTTTCTTGACGATCATTCGGCCCTGATCCTTCATGTTCCGCAACATCAACGACAGGTTTTAATGAACCGTCTTCATTGGTTAAATAAGATTCTACTTTTTTAGTGTGGTAATTTGCTGTGACTACATTACTATTATCACTTTTGACACTTACATGACATGGTGGTGAACCAGCAGATGCTTGACTATTAAGTGCTTCAAGATCTCCTGTTTCTTTTATTTGGAAAGATTGAACACCACCGTTGTCTCCTTCTTTTGATACTGCATATAGGTATTTGTTATCGTTTGTAACCGTTAGATATGTAGGATTTTGTAACTTTGCAACTGGAGTTACTCCCATGATTCGCTCTTGATCTGTATCTAATGTAAATTTGTAAACTCCTTCGCTTTCTTCTTTCGTATACGTTCCAATGTAACCAATATATTGATTTGCCAATTTCTCCACTCCTTTTATCCTAATTTCGTTTATTATAACAAATCTTAGAAGGAGAAGCTATTTTAAGGAATTGAACCGAGCAGACGACAATTTGTTGTCTGCTCGTATTTTTCTTAATACTAATGGGGTTGGTTCATTGCTTTTGTCATTTTTTCCATTGGGTTAGCCATGCCACGTTTACCACGCATACTTAAATACGCTGCAGTACCAACACCAATCGAAGCGATTATAGGAAGCATCATGTTTCGTCTACGCATGTCCTTTTCACCTCCTGTTAATACTATTTCCATACGTGCACACTTTACTACCAGTAAAAATTAACAGGAGTTTTTCAACATAATAATCGTCCAACTTATTGAAGGGACGGCATATTCATCAATTGCCGTAATTGTTTCCTTGCGCGGTATAACCGTGTTTTCACAGCTGATAAAGATATATTTAAGTATTGGGCAATCTCTTTATCAGCTAGTTCATTTTGTAGCTTCAAGTACAAAACTGTTCGTAATATTGGCTGCAGCTGGTAAATGGCTTGATGTAATTGTTCATAAGATATATTTCGATCCAATGCTTCTTCAACAAAGGAAGCGGCCGTTGTAGTGGTCACATAATTTTCTGTTATATCGTTCATTTCCAATAGAACTATACGATGTTCTTTACGTAAACAATCTATTGCTGTACGTTTTACAATTGTTTTGATCCAAGCTTTCCATTTCGAAGAATCATTTATATCAGAATGATGCTGATATGCTTTTAAAAACGCTTCTTGAATCACATCTTCAGCTAAATAGTAGTCTTTTGTAATATAACGTGCAAATGCCAACATTTCGTGGTAATGACATTTAAAATAATCATGAAATGGACGTATATTTTCAGAAGTAGGTGCTTTAACGATCAAAATGTCTCCTCCTTTGTTTATTTAAACGCATCTGTAATAAATTGTGGAATGTGATCAGTATCGATAATATCTATCTGTAACTGAGGATTATTTTTTACTTTAAATGCCATGCCATACACTAGATCTTTTCCGTAACGTTCTCCATTTCCACTATTCATTAATTCTGTTATTTTATTTTTATCTGTAATTTTAACAACTTCATCACTATCAAGGTTTTTATATAAATTATTATTATAGATATCATCGTTTTCCGCATTGAATTCTCGTACATAAACGGCTTCAATATCCTCAGCGTCAACGATGACTTCATCGTATAAATTTTCTTGTTTTAACCATGCTATAAAGGAAGTCGTAGTTGCTTTTATAGGAAAGTAGATGTACTTATCTTCGGTTGTTGTTAGCTCAACATCAGCTAAAAGCTTCGCGTTGTTTTGCATGTCTTCATAGGATTGAGCAAGAAAATCCTTTTTCAAAGCATTCATTGCCTGTTCTATTTTCCCTTGATCATATATGGTTGTATCGTATCGGCCATATCTGTAATTAGAAATTTCCATCTGCTTTAGATTTGTTAAAGTAAATAATTCATTTGTTTTTTTATATTCTTCTGTTTCATAAATTGGTTTAAGCAAGCTATCTAAATTAGCGTTATTAGCTATATAATATTGTCGTATAACCTCTCGTCCATTTTCCAACTGATATTTTATTGTAAATTCGCTACTATTCTCGTCTATTTTTGTTTCTTGACCATGTTCAATTAAATACTGATGCAATTCCCTAACATCAGAAATAATTTCCTTAGATTCCATACCCTTATCCATTTCATCAATTATTTGATTGAATGCATAATGATTATGGTTATCCATTATATAAACCTTTTCCACTTTACTTGTTTCAGGTACGCGTTCTTGATAACCTGTTACATCAAATACAATCAACATTGCTAAGATAGTAAAGCCGATGATGAAATAAAGATAGCTTTTCCAATTCGTAAACACACGCCACGTTTTTGCTAAGATCATCTGTGCTACTAAATAGCCAATAATTGAAGCAATAATATAACCAAAAACTAACCAACCAGTTCCTTTCTGGGCATAACCGAAGTATAATCCACCTAATAAAGTCATACAAAAAGTAAAACTATAGATAAACACAGGTCGAAGCGGTGAAAATGCAACTGCTTGTGATGCAGCTTCTACGCTTCTATTTTTATACAACCAATAGCTTATAAGAAAGATAACAATGGTTAAAAATCCATAAATAAACATTTTGATAAATGATATATTTAGTTCATAAAGCATATTCACACTATCTGTAATCGGAGAGAATTGCATTACTTTTTCTTCGATAAAGTAAGGTTCAGGATAACCGTTTAACACGAGATCTAAATTGTAGAATATTAATATGGATATCCCTGAAGGAAGTAATAAAAAGATATACGTGAATAAACCTTGGATTACAGAAAGTCCAGTAATCATGCCTACAAATGTACCGACACTAAAAACAAATAGTTGAAACAATAATGTCAAACCAAACCAAGGGAAAATATCACTTATTGTATAAAAGGCAGAAACATCTACTGTGCTTGCCATTATAAATAAGATAAGACTTATCACTAAATCTGTTAAAATTAACAGCAATGTTCCGTATCCGATTTTATGAAGATAAATCAAGATGCGATTAATTGGTAGACTATGCATGAAGTCAGCTGATTGCTTTACTTGCATAAAGCGAAAGCTGAACACTGCTAAAAGTACAGGTGCAGTAAACAGCATAATAAGCTGAATCACTGGCATAAACTCAAATAGATGATATCCCTCTTCTTGAATCTGAGATGATAGATTATCTTGTCCCAGTTGCATTGCAACATTTAGTGGCAAAGCAAAAATTAATACCACTGTATACATGAGCCCAATCCAACCAACTTGTCGAAAATCATTTTTGGATAATTCTTTTTTAAACCAAGATGTTTTCGATGGCATAACCAACACCTCCCATTTCATACACAAAAATCTCTTCTAATGTTAGCGGAAGTAAATCATAGACGATTGGATTCGTTTGTTTAATTAGCTGATCAATTTCTTCCTTATTTCCTCGAATAATCAATAAATGTACGCTACCTCGCTTTTCTTGATGAACAATATCTAGTGATTCAAATAAAGATGTAGGAACATCTTTAAAAGCTATTTGCACTTTATGCACATCCGATTTGAGATCATCAATATCTTTTTCTAAAATAAGTGAACCTTTATGTAAGATTCCGATATGATCACAAATATCTTCAATTTCACGAAGATTATGGGAAGAAATGATCACTGTCATATTACGATCTGCTACATCTTGAATAATAAGATTAATTATTTTTTGTCTGATCACCGCGTCTAATCCATCAAAAGGTTCATCTAAAATCAATACCTCTGGCATCGTACATAATGTAAGCCAAAATGCTACTTGTCGCTGCATTCCCTTTGAAAATCGAGCTACTTTTTTATTAACCTCTAAATCTAATACTTTTTGCAAGTTATCAAAGCGTTCTTGATTCCAATCTTTGTACATATCTGCATAAAACTCGGCCATTTGTTTCACGGTATATTGTGAAAAAAAGAACGGTAAGTCCGGTATAAAGAGGACATTTTGTTTTAACGTTGGATTTTCAAAAACAGTTTGTTTATCAATCGTTAAGTCGCCACTCTCTTGTTTATATATACCAGCCATTGTTTTTAGTAAAGTCGTTTTACCTGCACCATTTGATCCTAATAATCCAAAAATGGATCCTTTTTTTATTTCTAATGAAACCTTTTTCAATACCATCTCTTTTTCATATTTCTTAGATACATCGGTTAATTTAATCATTTTTTCGGTCACCTCCAACATCAAGATAGGTATGCTCCACTAACGTATAAATCTCTTCTTTTGATATACCAATAAAAAACGCTTCGGTCAGTCTTTTTTGCAACTCATTTCGGATTTTTTCTATTTCTTCTGCACTAATATTTTTGGTTAAACTATCCACAAAACTGCCTTTTCCTTTAAGTGAGTATATATATCCTTGCATCTCCAATTCACGATAAGCTTTTTGAATAGTATTAGGGTTTATCGTCATTTCTTGCGCCAGCGTTCGAACCGATGGAAGTTTTTCATCCGTTTTCATTACGTCATTAACAATTAATTCTTTTATTTTTTCAACCAGTTGTTCATAAATTGGTTGTCTACTACGTAGATCTAAATCGAACATATCTAACCTCCTAACAACTGTATTAACTGTATTAAATCACTTAGTACAGTTAAACTATAAGTGAATAATTTCTAAATGTAAAGCTATTTTTTCACAAAAACGGTAAACAAAAAAAATCTACAGATCTGAGCTCTGTAGATTTTTAATCGATATTTTTTTACTAGTTGAAGATTATTGACAGTTACAAGCTTTCATACCATTTGATAGCAGCTTCTATTTCGGTAAAAGAAAGTTGATGCCCTCTATTTTCCCAGTGGAGATTAACAGCCGCACCATTCTTTTTTAACATTTCCGCTAATTCATTCGATTCTTGAATACTAATCAATGGATCATTTTCACCTGCACCAATAAAGATAGCAGTACCTGTTAAATCTGGCAACTCTATATTACGTCTTGGAACCATCGGGTGGTGAAGTATTGCAGCTTTTAAAGCTTTTTTATAATGAAAAAGTAAGCTTCCTGCAATATTCGCTCCATTTGAATAACCAATTGCAATGACATTATCACGATCAAAATCATATTGCTCAGCTGCTTCGTCTAAAAATGTGTACAAATCCTGTGTTTGTTTTACTAAATCGGCTTCATCAAAGACACCTTCAGCCAGACGTTTAAAGAATCGATTCAACCCATTTTCATTTACATTACCACGAACACTTAACACACTAGCTTGTGGATCAATTTTTTCTGCAATTGGCAATAAATCATTTTCTGTCCCACCTGTGCCATGCAATAACAAGAAGACTGGTTTATTCTGATCACCTTGCTTAAAAATGTGCTTCATATCGTTAGCCTCCAACCATTCTTTTATCTCGAATTCAAAGCAATTATAATAAAAAAGTTGAAACACTGTCAAATGCTAATGTCTTTCTGTTTATTTTGAAAAATAAAATGTCATCCATTCATTTATCTGCAGGTTTTGTTGCAATGTAAAACCACCTGATTCCACAAGTTCTACTAAGGATTGATAATTCCATTCAACAATTCCAGACAGCAACAAATGGTTCGTCCGTTTTAATAGGTCGTGTTGGTTAATTAATGCAATAGATTCTTCAGCACCAATATTGATAAATATCCAATCTCCACTCTCATGAAGAACTGCGTCATCAGCTAATATATCTGCTTGTTCTACGGTTAGATTAGTATCTAACTCATTTAAACCAAACTGCAATAATACTTCTCGTTCCACAGCTTCTCTGTCAACCGCTATAACTGTTTCAGCGCCTTTGAGAGCAGCTGCCACCGAAAGAATTCCCGAACCAGTTCCAAGGTCTAAGACTTTACGTCCTCGAAATGATTGATCAAGGATAATACGTAAGCAGTCCTGCGTTGTTTCATGTAATCCCGTACCAAATGCAGCTTGTGGGTCTAATTGAATGACGTTTTTTTGATTGTGCATGTTTACTGATTCTTGATCATAACAAATGACCCAGCCGTTCGCTAAATCTACTGTTTGGAATGGATCTTGATCAAGTTGATCATCGATAATTTCAACTTTCACGTCATCTGGCTTAAGTTGCAATTGTTTTGCAATTAATGTGGTATAACTATCTGGCAAGTTCTCTACTTCTTCTGGTTCTGCAAATATATAGAAAGGAATATGTTGTTGTTGCTTTGTTTCATATCCATACCCATTGCTTGTCGTTGTGACATATATCGGTTCTTCATAGTAATAATTAAAAATTCCAACTGCACTTAGTGCCTCAATATACAAATTAATGGCGGTATAAGGCAGCTGAACTGAAAATTGATATAACAAAAAATCTCCTCACTTTATGTATTGTATAATTAAGAATAGTATACCTTAACATTTAAAATTCAATAATATAGAAAATATAAAAGGAAAAACATTATTGAATATTTTCTTATCATCCATAACAAAGAAATAGCTTTACCATGAACTAGAGAGATAGATTAAAAAATGACAAACCACCATAGTATAATAGCAATACATACGCTCAGTCCGACAATACTATTAGAAAAAGCAAAACTAATTTTCTTAGGAATAAAGAATAAAATACTACTAGTTAATACGCCAGCAACCATAATAAATATGAGCAAATATAAGTACATTCCTAGTAGATTAGTAACAGGAAATTCCATTACCTTAAGCAAAAATTTCACCTCTTTGCTGCTCATGTTAAATTACTAAATATAAAATCATATTAAAGTATTTTAATAAAAGTGACAACTTTTTTACCAATATTTACGCAAAAATATATTTTTTACATAAAAAAACTCGGACAATGCCGAGTTTTTAGTTAAGACTAAAGAAAAAATTTTTACGTAGCTTTTTTGTTTGAACTAAAAGCAGGTGATAATGTTGTGTCTTCGATTTCCACTTTGACGGTAGATTCTTTTTTTAAATACACTAGCCAATAAGCTCCAGAAACAAACAAAATACCTCCAACTGCATTTCCTAATAATACTGGGACAAAATTGTGTAGGTATTCTATCCATGTGACATGTCCAGCGAAAATTGCTGCAGGTATAAGAAACATATTAGCTACAACGTGCTGAAAACCGATTGCTACAAACGCCATTGTTGGAAACCATATCCCCAATATTTTTCCTGCCATATCTTTTGCTCCATAACACAGCCATACAGCGGAAGCGACTAACCAGTTACAACCGATACCGGACACAAATGCTTGGATGAAAGTTGCTTCAATTTTATGTTCTGCTAGATGAACGGTAGTCGTTAAATAGTCACCTGTTTCAGTCAAACCAACAACGTGACCGAAAAAATAAGCAACAAAAATCGCTCCAACAAAGTTACTACAAGTGATAATAAGTATATTCTTTAGTACCTGTCCAGTTTTGATTTTGTTTTCCATACGTGATAATGGTACAGCCATCATATTTCCAGTTAATAATTCGCCGCCTGCTAATAATGTTAAGATGAGTCCAAGTGGGAAAAGTGATGCCCCAATAAAAGTACTAAATCCTCCCCAAGCCTCTGGCATATTTGTAGTGACTCGAATATACAAGAGGAAACCTAGTGCAATAAATGCTCCAGCTTGAAAACCTAAAATTGAGGATTGTAAAACCGTATAATTTGCTTTCTTTTTACCGGATTTAACCGTATAATTAGCAATTTCTTGTGGACTGTAGAAGTCCATAATAATCAGATCCTTCCATTCAGTTTGTGAAATTATAAACATATTATATCAGAACTATTTCGTGAAGTTGTGAACAAATTTTAAATCTTTTAAGTGAAGCAATTTCATAATTGGATCCACACTTATAAAAGACGAACGTTATATGGCTATTTCTTTTAAATGTCTTCCTTAAAAATAAGTGAAAGAACTTTCCATTGTGATAGAGGACACCACCACATTCAGTATAGAGCCAATTGAAATTGATTCTAGTAATAAAACAAACAAGGAAGTTGCCTTTTTAGACAACTTCCTTTGCTTATAGATACATATTTTGTTTTTGTTTATTTTCCTCTGTAAGAAAGTTAATAAAAATTTGCAAGCTCATTTTAGAGTGTTTTTTCACCATATTAATATAAGCATTTTTCTTATCATCCGCAATGATACTACTAGTTTCAATCCGTTCAATCATGTGATTTTTTCCAATTCGATGAATTTGTTTATTTACATGTTTTGACTCTTTATAAAGCGCGATACCAATAGCTGTTATCAACGCATAAATAGATGGAACTAGCAGTTGATCAAAACCTACTCCACCTTGGAAGAATGTTAATAATAAATTAAACCCGCCAACAATCATTAGTGGAAATGCAAACATCACATATTTAGAATTTTTCTTCATTAACGGTTGTATTTGTTCTGTTATTTTTTCCATTTCTCTTTTAATAAAAGGTGGCATATTTTCAAATAATAAAGGATTCATCATTACACCTCTCCTTTTTCTGACCATATTATTACTTGGAATTGTATTTTATTACACTGTATGAAAAAAGACCTCCCCAAAAGTAGTGGTAAGGTCTTGCTAACAACTTATGTTGCCAACAAAGCTGAGAATGAAAATTTTCATATCTGTACTGACGACTTTGCTGTAAAAGCTACTCCCCTTAAGGAAAATCAATTTCTTATTCTTATTATATATTTTTCTTCTATTGTGGTCAATGTTAACGCTTATAATCTGCTATAATAGTAGCTATGAAAGGGGTGGTTAGTTGATTATTCGACCTCCACAAAAAACAAAACGACTATCACAGTTAGCTATTTTCAAAGAAAGATGTCAGTTTGAAGCTGAAGATATACTTGAGCAGTATGGAAAAGAATTGGCGGGTTATCTTGGCGAAAAGCGTCTACCCTATTTTATAGATGTGAATACCGCTTTGTTACACGACGATCTCTATGGTTTGCGTTTGGAAGTTGCGCAGCATCATTTCCAAATGGATGGGTTATTTATATTTCCGACTTTCTTGTTAATTACCGAAGTGAAACATATGAATGGAAAGCTAGTTGTTAATGACGCTAACCAACTTATTCAAGTGAAAGATGCAATAGAAAAAGTCTATCAACACCCGTTACAACAAGCTAATTTGCAAAAAGCACAACTTCATCTTCTCTTGCAAGAACTTGGCTATGATCCCCCACCTATTCACACTCTAGTTATCTTCTCACATGATCAAGCGCAAGTGAACTTCCACCATTCAGACATGCTTCCGATTCATCAATTACCTTTTCGACTAAAAGAATTGAATAATCAATACACGAAAGAAATATTCGGTAAACAAGAACGGTACCTGTTAGCCAATAAACTGCTTAGCAAACACCAAGAAAGACCCCTCTCTTTTATCCCAACGATGAGTAATGTACGAAAAGGAGCCCTTTGTAAGAAGTGTAAGTTTAACATTATGAGACGTACGTATGGCACTTGGACGTGTACAGAATGCGGTCTTCAAAATAAAACTGCGCATATCAGCGCATTAAAAGACTTTGCTTATCTTTTTGGTCCACGTATAACTAATAAACAATTTAGAGATTTTCTTCTGATCGACTCTAAATATACTGCATCACGGTTATTAAGAAGCATGAATTTAAAAGTTAGAGGGCAGACATATCAACGCCAGTATGATTTATCCAACTTTATTGAATAAAGATTAAGTGTTGTTAAAGATTTGATGATCTTGTTGCAACTTTCGCGAGCTTGTTGCAACTTTTGCGATTTTGTTGCGACTTTTGCGATTTTGTTGCGACTTTCGCGATCTTGTTGCGACTTTCGAAATCTTGTTGCAACTACACCAAATGTAAAAGAAAAAGAGAACTTTTCACATAGAAAAGCTCTCTCTAAATAATGACTATAATATTTTTTCTAAAAAGGAAGCTGCTCGTTCTGTTTTTGGTGCATCAAAAAAGGAAGTTGGCTCTCCTTCTTCAACTAATACACCATGATCTAAGAAAAGCACACGATCAGCAACTTCTCGTGCAAAGCCCATCTCATGTGTTACTACTGCCATCGTCATGCCAGAATGCGCGAGATCCTTCATTACGTCTAATACCTCTTTTACCATCTCAGGGTCTAAGGCTGACGTTGGTTCATCGAATAACATTAATTCTGGTTCCATCGCTAAAGCTCTTGCAATAGCGACCCGTTGTTTTTGCCCACCGGATAAACTACTTGGATAGGCATCTGCTTTATCCGATAATCCTACTTTGGCAAGTAAGTCCATTGCTTTTTCTTGAGCAGCAAGTTTTGATTCTTTTCTTACTTTCATTGGTGCATAAGTGAGATTGTCCAATACAGATAGGTGTGGAAACAAGTGAAAATGTTGAAACACCATACCAATTTGTTCGCGCGCTTTCATAATATTTGTCTTCGGATCAGTTAATTCCTGATTATTAACAACAATTTTACCGTCTGTTGGTTTTTCCAATAGATTGATACACCGTAAAAAAGTAGATTTACCTGAACCCGAAGGCCCGATAATGGATACGACTTCCCCTTTTTTTATTTCAGTTGATATATCAGATAATACTTCATTATTTCCGAATTTTTTTGTTAAATGTTCGACTTTAATCACTTACACTCATCCTCCGTTCCAAGAGCCTCCCGATTATCGTTAGACCCATAACCATTAACCAGTATAGCACACCTACAAATAGTAACGGTTCAAAATTACGATATAAGTCTGCCCCCACTACTTGCGCCCGTCTCATTAAATCTAGATAACCAATTGTGGAAACTAATGCTGACTCTTTGGTTAAGGTAATGAATTCATTCATTAATGCTGGTAAAATATTTTTCATTGCTTGCGGTAAAATAATATCCGTCATCCTTTGACGATAAGGTATACCTAAGGCAATTGCCGCTTCTGTTTGACCTCTATCAACGGCATTAATACCTGCTCTAATTATTTCTGATACATAAGCAGATGAATTTAAACCAAATGCTAATATTGCTGATAGAAATGGTGTGATGTCGTACCCTGTTAATTGTGGTACGGCAAAATAAATAATCATTAATTGCAAAATTAATGGTGTGCCTCGAAAAATAGATGTATATGCATCAGCAAACCATCTTAGTGGACGGACATGATTAATTTTAAATAAGGCCAAAATGGTACCTAGTATAAATCCAAATATAATAGCAAAAAACACAAATTTTAACGTTACCCATATTCCTTCTAACATAAAAGGAATATAAGGCACAATTTGGCTAAAATCCAAATTCATGCCTTACACCTCTTTTCTTTCAAGTATATTTTATTCTTCTGACAACCATTTATCCTTTAACTCTTGTAACTTTCCATTCTCTTCTGCTTGAGCTAGAACTTCGTTGACATCATCAACTAATTCACTACCTTTAGGAAAGGCAATCCCCATTCCAGGAGAACTACTTGTTGGATCATCAAATCCAGCCAAGTCTTGTTCTTCAATATATCCTTTTGCGACTGATTTATCCATATAAGCTACATCAATTCGGTTGGAAATTAATTCTTGAATTAATGTTGGTCCGTTATCAACTGCTTTAATTTCAAAATCCATGTCTTCTTGAAGTTTTTCTGCCCCCGTTTGTTGAATTGTGCCCAATTGCACCCCAACTGTTTTTCCTTCAATATCATCTACTGAAGTAATATCAGAATCTTTCAAGGTCACAAACATTTCACCCGAGTGATGATATTCTTTGGAAAAGTCAACATTTTGTTTACGCTCTTCTGTTGTCGACATTCCAGATAACACCATATCGACGCGCTCATTTTGTAGAGCGCCAATTAAACCATCGAATTTCATATCAGTAATTTTTAGTTCATACCCGAGTTCGTCCGCGATATAGTTTGCTAAATCAATGTCAAATCCTTCAATATCACCAGCTTCATTTCTTGATTCAAATGGAGCGAAATCAGCTGATGTAGCCATTTCTAATACTTCTTTATCTTCTGAACTAGTTGCATCTGTATTTTCACTACTATCTTCTTCTCCTGTTGTCCCACATCCAGATAATAAAATAGTGAAGAATCCAATAAATGCAATAAATAATAATAAATGTTTTTTCATGGTTTACGTTCCTTCCTCTAAGTTTTTAAACATCAATAATGTATGATTATGAATTCTATCAAATATTTATACATTTGTGAAGAAAAAAAATAAAATTGATATTATTTTTATTTTTTTTGCGCTTCAATAAATGCTATCTTTATCTGGTCTAGTAAATTCGGTTGTGTAATAACATCAGCACCTGTAAGGGCAAGTGAAAGCGCGCCGCGTGCAATAACTTCATGACCTGTTTCAGTGATCGTCTGATTAGCAAATTCGGTCGTATGTGCAACAAAACCCGGTTGTCCAAACCCAATATAAGGATGGATAGCAGGGCATACATGACTTACATTCCCCATATCGATTGAACCGTAAGATTTTTTTGCTGGCTGAATAACTGTCTCGCCTGCTTGATGCAAATTTTTGTTGAACTGGTCAGACAATATCTGATTGGTACACATATCATCATAGCTTAGCTCATAATTACTTATTTTCAAAGTTGCGCCTGTCATCGTAGCTGCCCCATTGGCTATTTGTTTTACTTGTTCTACAACGGTATTAAGGTACGTTCGTTCTTTCGCTCTAACATAGAATTGAGCCACGGCATAATCAGGTACAACATTCGCAGCCATGCCACCTTCTGTAATAATGCCATGAATTCGAACATCAGGTGTAACATGTTGGCGAAGAGCGTTGATACCATTGAATAATTGAATCACGCTATCAAGTGCATTAATCCCTTTTTCTGGAGAAGCTGCAGCGTGACTTGTTTTCCCAAAAAACTCAAATTGAATGGCATCCATTGCTAATGATTCACCACTTTCTGTGGAAACATCACCAGGATGCACCATCATCGCAACATCAACTTCATCAAATAATCCAGCCTCTGCCATTGGAACTTTTGCTCCGTTGGTCTCTTCTGCAGGCGTACCAAACACAATTACTTTACCGCCGATTTGATCAAGTACTTTGCTTAATGCAATTCCTGCACCTACGCTCATAGTAGCAATCATATTATGACCGCAACCATGCCCCACGACTGGAAGCGCATCATACTCAGCCATATATGCAATAGTCGGCCCACTTTTTTTACTATCATATACCGCCTTAAATGAAGTTTCACGATTTACTAAACCAGTTTCAACCTCAAAGTCATGTTGTTTTAGAAAATCAACCAGTATTCCCATGGAACGAAATTCTTGATCACCTAACTCTGGGTGTTCAAAAAGATCATCACTAATTTTACATAAACTAGTTTTGAGTTCATGTACCGTAGTATGTAGTTTCTGCATATTCCTGTCTCCTATCTATGATGAATTATTATACATTATATCGCATAATAATAATTCCATCTAGTATTAAGAGAGAGAATCTTATTTATCCCATCTAGCACCTTTTGGATCAGGGCATCGTTTATTTGATAGTTTTGCTCGAAAGGCAACAAAGCAACCACAAAAGCCACACGTTGTTTCATATTGTAAATGCGGACAACTTGCACAAATAGCCAATCGCTCTGAATAAACTTGATCAGAAACGACATTCACTTCAAACATTAACTGTCCTTCAACTAATGCTTGCACCTCTTCTTTACTATGTCTTACTGTCGCAGAACAGCCTTTGCATGTCATAGATATTCCTCCTGAGATAGTTAAAATATTTTTAAACTTTTCTCTTCTTTCGTTTAGGGGTGCGATAACTTCGTTCATATAGTTGACCACAAACCAGTCCATGGTGCTGTAGTAATTGCTCGAAATCCATTATTTCGTTATCTTTAAACGCTTTCACAATTAAATCTACAACAGCTCTCGAATCCGCTAATGCGTGGTGATGATCAAGCATGATACCATGAATATCTGCTAGAGTATTAAGCTTATAGTTTACAAGCCCTGGCCACACTTGTCTTGAAAGCATAACCGAGCAAACATATTGTAAATTAGGGTATGGTAATTGATATTGATCTAATGATGCTCTTAGCACACTCATATCAAAACTAGCATTATGTGCAACAACCAACTGGTCTTTTAGATAATCTTTTACCCTAGGCCATATATCATAAAAAGTTGGTGCATCTTGCACATCTGCCTCAGTGATCCCATGAACCCGTATATTTTGTGATTCAAATGGCATCATTGGATTAATGAGACTATAAAACTCGTCGATTACACCAGTTTCATTACCGACCACAATCCCGATAGCACAAGCACTATTACGATAACGATTGGCAGTTTCAAAATCAATTGCAACAAAATTCATTTTACCTCTCCTAGATCTAAATAGTATATTTATATTCTAACAAACTATTTCCTTACTTCCCATTAAAAAAATTTGTAATAAAAAAAGGTTAAGTGACTAATAAAATCACTCAACCTTCACCTTTTATTGTTCTGAGAAGATACTATCGATTCGCTCAATTTCATGTTCTGTTAGCGTAACATCTAATGTTTTTAAGTTGCTAATAACTTGTTCTTCGCGTTTCGCTCCAGGAATAATTGCATCGATTGCTGGTTGTGCAAGATACCATGCTAGTACAATATGTGGCACTCCTACACCTTTTTCTTCTGCAATTCCTCTTACTTGATTTACTTTTTCCAAGTTATGTTCAAATTGACGCCCTTGAAAATGCGCCATGTTTTGACGCAAATCATTAAAGGTTGTGTCTTTCGTATATTTACCGGCTAATAGACCTGATGCAAGTGGAAAGTATGGAATAAACGTGATATTGTTTTTAGCACAATAAGGTAAGATATCTTTTTCTGCATCACGTTGTAACAAGTTATATTCTCCTTGATAAACATCAACTAAGCCATTTTTATTTGCTTCTTTTAGTTGTTCTAAAGAAAAATTAGATACACCAATTGCTTTAATTTGTCCTTTTTCTTTTAATTCTTGTAGAGCTGCTACTGCTTCATCTTTCGGTGTATGATCATCAGGAAAATGAATGTAAAACAAATCAATATAATCCGTTTGTAGACGTTTTAAACTGCTTTCAACAGCTTCAACTAAAAATTCAGGTGAATTATCCATGATCGTTTCATTTCCTACAAATTTATGGGCACCTTTTGTCGCTATCACTACTTCTTCTCGCTTGCCTGATTCTTTTACAACTTCACCCACTAATTCTTCTGAACGTTCTGGTCCATATATATATGCAGTGTCTAAGAAGTTAATTCCTTTTTTTAAAGCTGTTCGAACTAAATCTTTTCCAGCCTCTTCATCTAAGTTAGGATATATGTTATGTCCTCCAACCGCATTCGTTCCTAGTCCAATTGGATTCACATATAAGCCTGATTGTCCTAGTTGTACACGTTGTGTCATTTGTATACTTCCTTTCTTTGTTTTTATCTATAACATACAAAATTTACCCATAATTATTTAGATGTAAACATAAAAAAAGCTGAACTGGAATGTTCAGCTTTTACTAAGCTAGTTTGCTAAATCTACATTATGATAAATTTGTTGCACATCTTCTAAATCATCTAACGCTTCAATCAATTTTTCAAATTGTTCTTGATCTTCTTCAGAAAGGACTACTTCGGATTGCGCTAACATGGTCCTTTCAGCTACAGAAAACTCTGTAATCCCTTGTTGTTTAAGTACTTCTTGTACATGATGGAATTGTTCTGGTTCTGCATAAACAATAACAGCATCATCTTCTTCTAGAATATCGCGTACATCTACTTCTGCTTCCATCAACCATTCCAATACTTCATCGGCAGAATTTCCTTCAAAACCAATAACGGCTGTCGCATCAAACATATAAGCAACGGAACCATTTACACCCATGTTTCCACCATTCTTACTGAATGCTGCACGAACATCAGCTGCCGTTCGATTAACATTATTGGTAAGTGTGTCAACGATTATCATAGAACCATTTGGTCCAAAGCCTTCATAACGTAATTCATCATAGTTCTCATCTAATCCGCCTTTTGCTTTTTCAATAGCTTTATCGATAATGTGTTTTGGAACACTATATGTTTTTGCACGTTCTAGTACAAATTTTAAATGTTGATTTGATTCTGGATCCGGCTCTCCTTGTTTAGCTGCTACATAAATTTCTCTACCAAATTTAGCATAGATACGACTAGTATTTGCATCTTTGGAAGCTTTTTTCTCTTTAATATTATTCCATTTACGTCCCATTTAAAATCCTCTCACTTTCTATTTCTAACTTTATAAATACGAAATATTAGTTAAGTACCTAACATATTATACCGTAAAACCAAGATTTGTTAAGTGAATTTCATGAAAACATTTTTTTAATCATTACAGTTTAGTGAAGAATTGCAGTAATTCTTTCATAAAAAAAAACTAACCTAGCACTTCATGCTAGGTTAGTTTCATCTTAATGAAAATCTCTTCTATGTTCAGCTTCACGTGAAAACAACACATACGCAATTGCTGAAGCGAATGTTATTAGTGTGACAAGCAACGTGTTTTTCATGAACGGAATCCTCCTTCAATCATTACAATATAAGCTTGCTTTCTATTTATCTGCTACTTAGAAAGGTTTAAATTTACCTTTTCTTAGTACTAAGCCAGGTCCACCTAATAAGAATAGATAACGGTCATCAATAATGTTTTTCATCATTTTTGCTGAGAAGCCATACAATTGTTTTCCATCAAAAATAGAACCCATTGCGTGGCGACCACCTAATGACGCTACAGTACCTTTGTTGTCAAAAACAAATTCTTTTAATGCGCCACCACGAATTAATGCAGCAAGGTTAGCAGAAGCTACATCTGCTTCTTGGATAGCAATTTGTGCTGTTGGTGCATATGGTCTGCCTGTTTCTTTATTCATTACCCATGCACAATCTCCTAAAATAAAGACATCATCATATTGAGGAGAACGCAAATCAGTATCGACATTAACTTTACCTTTTGTTAATTCAAATCCAGATTCACCAATGATAGAATTTGCCTGAACGCCACCAGTCCAAACAATCGTACCTGCCTTAATTTCTTCACGATCATCACCAAAAATAACTGAATCCTCCGTACATTCTTTAATGAACGTATTAAATTTAAATTCTACACCACGATCTTCTAGAGACTTTTGACCATAGTTAATTAGATCTTCATCAAAACCTGGTAGGATCGATGATGCACCTTCAATATTGATGATTCTTGGTTTACTTGGATCAATATCGTATTTTCTACATAATTGCGGTACGCGTTCAGCTAGTTCCCCAACAAACTCAATTCCTGTGAAACCACTACCACCTACGACAATCGTTAATAACTCGTCTTTGTCACTTTCACCATTGTGGTAACGTGCAAATTGATGTTCGATGTGATCACGGATATAACGACTCTTATCTACACTTTGAATAGATAACGCATGCTCTGCCATACCAGGAATACCAAAGGTCGCTTTTTCAAAGCCTAACCCGATTACTAGATAATCGTAATCCATTTCACCATTTGTTAATTGCACTTTCTTTTGGTCTGGGTCAATTTTTTCTACCGTATCTTCCACAATCGAGACACGGTTTGGGTTAATAACATCAGAAATCATAATTCGAGAACGGTTCGGATCAATTGTTCCCGCAGCAACTTCATGTAACCAAGTTGTTTGATAGTGATAATTATGTTTATTCACTAAGACAATCTCAGCTTCCTCTGCTGATAATTTTTGCAATAGTCGTTTGGTTGTCATCATGCCAGCGTAACCAGCACCTAAGACAACTATTTTTGGTTTACTCATCGACTTCAACCCCTTCTGTTTGTTAAAAAATTCGTATCTACTCTATTTTCATTTTTTTATTATGTAAGAAAATACGATACGATTTCTAATTTTTTCTCGCTTTATCCCCGAATAAAACCAATGCACATTATTTATTTTAACAAAAACCGTTATTAACGTCTAACTAAAGGTGCATAGATTATTAATTTTGTTTTTGAAACAAGAACTTGTTTATAACAAACCTACCATCTTAAGTCCAGATAAAATCCCGTCTTCATCCACTGATTTGGTTACATATTTCGCAACTTCTTTCACTTCATCTTTTGCATTCCCCATTGCTACACTATGTGTAACGGTAGACAACATTTCTAAATCATTTAACCCATCTCCAAATGCGTATTGATTCACTTTCGCTATACCAAGTGCAGTCATTGCTTGTTCAATTCCTTTTGCTTTTGAACCTCCTTTTGGCAGTACATCAACTGATAATGGGTGCCAACGCACGAAATTAAAAGCTGGGAAGTTGTTCTGATAATAGACTTCTTCCCCTTCTGAACAGAAAAAGAGAGATTGCAGTATTTCTCTATCTTGATAATAATAAGGATCATGTGTTGGAAATTGATCGATTTGCAATGATGCAATACTCTCTGAGATATAATCATGATGTGGCACATTTGCTTTCATATCTTCATGATCCATATAAACGATTGGATGATTATTCTCCAATCCTACTTTCGTTAACTTTAATAAAGCATTTAAATCAAGCGGGTTTTTATAAACCACTTCCCCGTTAGCTACGACATATTGCCCATTGTAACTAACATATGTATTAATATTTAACTCGTTTCTTAATGATTCAAACATAAACGGTGCTCTTCCCGTTGCTATAGCAACAGTATGACCATCCGCTTGCAATTGTTGTACTGCTTTTTTTGTATTCTGCGGCAGCTTTTTATCATCATCCAGTAATGTTCCATCAATATCAAAAAAAATAATACTTTGTTCCTTCATTATACTGTCTCCTTTGTCGATTCATTTTAGCATAACCAAGTATATCATACTGTATTAGATACTTTTTATATTAAATAAAGATTCCTTTATTAGAAAATAAATTATTTTGAAGTACGTTGGATAACCTATGAAAAAGGAGGTGATGGTATATGGGACAAAACCATCAATTTGAACCTGGACAAAAGGCTCCGAATAATGGTATCTACGTAGAAATTGGCGAAACAGGGAGTATGGTGAATAACCCCAAATCCGTCAAGCTAACTGCTGGAGAAAGATTTCCTGAGACCACAAATAAAGATCGAAAATGGATGCCCAAACGAAAACCGTAGTCTTTTTAAAATTTTTGTTACACCTTTTTTCCTTCTAGTTACGATTATAGAAGTGAAAGGAGGTGATTTTTTATGGCAGTAACGCAAACACTTGATACGCGTTTACAACTTGTTTTGGACAATGGCATTAACGAGAGCAATGGCAACATGGTAACAAAAACCAAAAGCTTAACAAATGTAAAAACAGACGCTACACCTGATCAGCTTCTAGCAATTGCAGAAGCGCTTGCGCCTTTACAAACGCTACCCTTGTATATGGTGAAACGAAATGACACAGACCTTATTACCGCAGAATAGTTTTATACAAGTAATCAAAAAAGGAGGAAATACAAATGAGAAAGCTTGAATTAAAATTTTTGAACGAAGAAAATAAAACAGTAACAATTTCTCTTGATTCACCTGTGGAGCCAGTAGATGCCCCCGCTGTAAGTGCAGCAATGGATCAAGTCCTTGACCAGCAAGCACTTCTCTCTTCAGGTGGGGAACTGGTAAGTAAAAAAAGTGCTCGTATTGTAGATCGTCAAGTTACCGATATTAACATTTAACAAAGTTAGGGAGCGTTTTTTGCTCCCCTCTATTATATGTATAGAAAGGAGCTTACTATGGAGGATACATGGATCTCTATTGTGACTGATCTAGGCTTTCCAATCGCTGTAACATTTTACTTGTTACACCGAATTGAGGCTAAGTTGAACACATTAATCGAATCGATTTTATCCTTACCTGAAAAGCTGTAACAAATAACGTGCTATTTTCTATCAAACGATAAGAAAATAGCATTTTTTATTGTAATTATTAGAATTGTTGCTCTTCTTTACGATGATAGCTATAATAAGAAAAGTATAGGGGGTATTTTTGTGCCAATTAATGTTCCAAAACAATTACCGGCTAGAAGCATTTTAGAAAAAGAAAATATTTTTATAATGGATACGGAGAGAGCGACTACACAAGATATTCGTCCTTTAAAAATTTTGATTTTAAATCTTATGCCAGAAAAAGAACGAACAGAAACACAATTATTGCGTCTGCTTAGTAATTCACCACTACAAGTATACGTTGACTTTATACATACAAAAAGTTATCAGTCGAAAAATGTAGCAGAATCTCATCTAAAACAATTCTATAAAACATTTGAAGACGTTCGTTCACAACGATACGATGGAATGATTATTACCGGTGCACCAATCGAGCACTTGGCATTTGAGAAAGTTGATTATTGGCAAGAGATTACTGCGATTATGGAATGGGCAAAAGATAATGTAACCTCTTCTCTTCATATCTGTTGGGGAGCTCAAGCAGCGCTGTATTATCACTACGGAATTAACAAAGATAGTCGTTCACATAAGTTAAGTGGCATTTTTAACCATCAGCTGGTGGAACCGACATGTAAATTGGTTCGGGGTATTAATGATGAATTCCTAGCACCGCACTCACGCAACACTGATATTCAAATCAGTGATATTATGAAGCATCCTGATTTAGTCCCGCTTGATCAATCGGAGAAAGCCGGTCCGTTTCTTATTGTTTCAAAGGATGAAAGGCATATTATGATTACCGGACACATTGAATATGATGCTACAACGCTTGCTGAAGAATATAAACGTGATCTCAATAAAGGTTTAGATATTCATATGCCTACTGGATACTTTCCCGATAACAATCCAGATAATCTTCCATTAAATCGTTGGCGTTCACAAGCATATTTAATCTTTTCTAACTGGTTGAATTACTATGTATACCAAGAGACGCCATATACGTGGGACTGAATATATAACTAAGGCGTCATTCAAACGAACGTTAAAAAGTGATACGTAAAAATGTTCGTTTGAATGACTAATAATTACATTTAAAAAAGTAGCGAAATAATCATAATGAGACCAAAGCTTAGATGTAATTTATTAGTTTTTGGAACAAGTGCGCTTTCATTTACAGCAACTAAACGATAGCTTTTCCATGCTAACGGAACTGTAAACAAAACAAATAAAGCATAAAAAGGAAGTATCTTAATCCAGACAAATATGATTACAAGAAGATAGCTTGCTGCCAGTAATCCTATGTATAAATTTCTACCAAAGATGTAACCAAACCTAACTGTTAATGTTTGAATACCAAGTTTACCATCACGTTCAAAATCTCTTAATTCATTGCTTAACATTAACGCTGGTATTAACAAACTTACAGGTAGACTTAACAATACTGGTGACCAAGAAAAACTACCTGCAAAAACAACATAAGCTCCATATACCATAAGCGGCCCCATCAATAAGAAAGAAAGTGGGGTTCCTAACCCTCTTTTTTTATACACGATTGGTTCTCCTGTATACGAATAACTACCAATCATTCCTAAAATACCTACAATTAAAACTTCTTTAGTACCAAAGTAAAGTAAGAGCAGCCCTAGCAATCCAGTTGCACCAAAACAAGCCATACCAAATAAAAATATAAAAATATCAAATAGTGTGCGTTGTTTCCCTAAAAAATGATACTTTTTCACACTTTGTGGTCGATATTTATATTCACACTCAAAATAATCATTGATTAAATTTGCCCCCGTTTGTACGAAGATTCCAGCCAGGGTAACTAAACAGATTTTAAGTAAATCGTAAACTAATTGACCTGTTTGAAAAAGAAAACCATTATGATAGGCAATGACTATCCCAATCGTAGTTGAATAAATAGCTAAAGTTAGTGATAATGGTCTTGTAGCAATAAACACTTCATAGATTGTTTTTTTTGATATTTTTGGAATGCTTGTCACAAAATCTTGAAGAATCAATTTATATTCCATATAATTCCTTCCCCTCTCTGACTTTGTTCATTCTTTCACTTCATTTGATTATTGTCAATATTTTTTAAGAAACAAACGCCTTTATATAGATTTTTCTGTTCACAAAACATTCATGATATCCCCTTTAAATGTTCAACTTTTCACATTGAAATGTATATTATATTTAATTAAAATAAGTACATATGTGAGATAAATATTTTTTTGAAAAGGAGAATTTCCATATGAAATACATGAGGTTTACTAGTTTTATTATTTTATTATTATTTTTTATAACTGCTTGCTCTTCGGAAACAAGTAATAATAATCAGCAATCAGATAAAATTGAAAAAGAGGAAACGGTTTCTTTATCAATTGGCTTGATGCCAGCTGTGGATGCTGCCCCCATTCTTCTAGCAGAAAAAGAAGGCTATTTTGACGATTTAAACCTTGATTTAGATGCTAAAATCTATACAAACGCAAACAATCGTCAAAGTGCCATTCAAGCAAACGAACTGGACGGAACAATGACTGACCTTATTGCCTATATCAATAATAAACACAATGGATTCGATACAAAAATTGTTACAAGCACAGACGGTAGCTTTGCTTTTCTAGTCGGCGATAACTTTGAACAAAAGGGACGAAAAAAATTAGGGATTATGGAAGTCAGTGTATCCAATTATTTAGCAGATCATTATGTTGCGAAAGACTATAATATAGAAAAAGTTTACATTCCAGAAATTCCAACACGATTAGAAATGGTCCAGACTGAGCAATTAGATATTGGTTTCTTCCCAGAACCAATCGCCTCCAACGGTGAAGTTGCCGGTTTAACAAAGCTCATCTCAATCACAGATGATGACGGTTATATGCCTGAAGCAATGGTATTTACTACAAAAGCATTAAATGAAAAAAGAGAAGCAATACAACGATTTATTAAAGGCTATAATCAAGCCGTGAATGCAATTAATAGCGATGATACATTAGCTAGAGAAGTATTAATTGAAGCAATTGATCTAAAACCAGAAATTCAAGATTTAATTACTTTGCCAACCTATCATCAAGCTCGAATTCCTAGTGAAGAATATATGAATAAAATCATAACGTGGGTGGAAGAAGCACAAAAAATTCAAACAAACTTAAAGTATGATGAGATGATTGCTAAGGAATATACGGAGTCATGATTGACGTACATAATTTAGTTGTACAGTACGGACAAACAAAAATATTAAACAATCTAAATATGCAGGTTAAAAGAAATGAAAGTTGTGCCATTATTGGTCCTTCTGGCTGCGGTAAAACAACTCTATTATATCAACTTGCAGGCCTTCGAAAACCCAATGAAGGAAAGATTATTATTAATGGGACAACATTAACTGACATCAGAGATAAAACAGGGGTCATCTTACAAAATTATGGTTTATTACCTTGGAAAACAGTTTGGGATAATGCAGGTTTAGGTCTTAAACTTAGGGGTTTTTCTAAAAATCATCGAGATAATGTAGTTAAAATGATTTTAACTGAACTAAATGTTTACCAACAACGTCGTCAATATCCGACTCAGTTGAGTGGAGGTCAGCAACAACGAATAGCAATTGCTAGAGCTATCTCAATTGAACCAGACATATTACTAATGGATGAACCATTTTCTGCATTAGATGCCATCACAAGAGAGTCCTTACAAGACCTCATGATTAAGCTTTATCATCAAAAACAGTTAACCATTGTCCTTATTACACATAATATTGAAGAAGCAGTATTTTTAGGTGAAAAAATAATTATCATGCACCCTTCCAATGGTACAATAAAAAAAATCATTGATAACCCTCATTTTGGTGATAAAGCTTTTCGTAATACTACTGATTTTCATAAGTTATGTGTGGAAGTTCGTAGTGAAATGGCAGGAAGACCATCATGATAATACGATATCTTAAACAATTCAAAACGATATACGCAAGTTTATTTGTTCTAATTATCTGGTATATATTGCATTTAATTATTAAATCCAATATAATTCCAAATCCATTTCAAACAATTTTAGTTTTTATTCAATTATTACAAGATGACTTATTGATTCATTTAGCAGTAAGTCTCACTAGAATTGTCTTTTCTATCATCATTGCTGTTTTTTGTGGAGGAACCATTGGTTTATACTTAGGTATGCATGAGAAGTACGATTTATTTTTTGGACCAGTCATCTACTTACTGTTCCCCTTGCCAAAAATCGCATTTTTACCAGTGTTTATGATTTTATTTGGACTTGGAAATACATCAAAAATTGTATTAATAACCACAATTATTTTCTTTCAAATTTTAGTTACTACTAGAGATAGTACCAAAGGATTAAGTAGAGAAATCTTTTATTCGATTTCATCACTAGGTGCAAATAAATGGCAAATATATAAACATGTTGTGATACCTGCTGCTTTACCTAAATTATTTACTGCCTTGCGGATTAGTATTGGTACTAGTATTTCTGTGTTATTCTTTGCAGAAAATTACGCTACAACATACGGCATAGGATATTTTATTATGGATAGTTGGACTCGAGTGGATTATGTGGAAATGTTTGCTGGTATTATTGCCATTAGTTTACTAGGTTTATTTATATTTAAAATCATTGATTATGCAGAAAGGTATTTCTGTAAATGGGCGCTTTTAGAAAAGAAAGACTCGGCTTTATTTTAGCACGAAAAAAATTGGGTTCTGTCAAATGTGGAGGGGCGATTTCACTCCACCATCTCTTTTTCTTGATGGAGCAGAAAGCCCACCACATTTAGTATAGAGCCAAATTTTCAAGAATACTTTATGTTAAAAAAACGAACAATACACGGGTTACATGTAATTGTTCGTGTTCTTTTTACTGTCTTTAATTTACTTTCTTCATTTGCTTACTGCGCAATTGGCCACAAGCTGCATCAATATCTGACCCTTGTTCCACACGAACACCACACTTGATACCCGCGTTTAATAGGGTTTCATAGAACGTAAGAATCGCTTCTTTCTCACTTCGGTCATATTGGTTATGCTCTGCAACCGGATTATAAGGAATTAAGTTCACATAAGAAAGATGCTTTTTATTTTTTAGTAACTTAGCAAGTTGTAAAGCCTCTTCTTTATGATCATTTACACCTTTTAACAAGATGTATTCAAAGGTAATACGACGATTGTTATTTTCTAAATAGTAATCAATCGAATCCATCACTTTTTTAATCGGGAACGCCTTATTAATTTTCATAATTCTTGTTCTTAATTCATCATTTGGCGCATGAAGGGAAACCGCTAAATTCACTTGGAGGTCCTCATCAGCAAACGTTCGGATTTTGTGTGCTAATCCGCTTGTGGATATTGTGATATGGCGTGCACCAATAGAAAGCCCTTGTTGATCATTAACCACTCGCACGAAGTCCATCGTATTATCATAATTATCAAATGGTTCTCCAATACCCATCACAACGATATGACTAACACGTTCGTCTTTACCTTGTTCGTCTAAGTGGTGCTGCACTTTCATGATTTGTTCTACTATTTCACCAGAAGATAAATCACGATTTTTCTTTAATAAGCCACTCGCACAAAACGTACAACCGATATTGCAACCAACCTGTGTCGTCACGCAAACGGATAAACCATAAGAGAAACGCATTAACACTGTCTCAATTAAATTACCATCTGCAAGTTTAAATAAGAATTTAATCGTTCCGTCTTTGGATTCCTGTTTAATTTCTTCTTCTAATGTCTCAATATAGAAATTCTCTTCTAATAAAGTAAGACACTCTTGATTTAAATTATGCATTTCTGGAAATGATTTTACACGTTTCTTATATAACCAATCCCAAACCTGTTTGGCTCTGAATTTTTTTTGACCTTGTGCTTCCAACCATTCCATCATCTGTGTTTTCGTCAATCCATATATGGATTTTTTCTTATTCATGATAAACCCTCACTCATTTATTTAAATTAATAAACATTAATACCGTTACTATACTACCGACAAAAGTGCCATCTATCAAGTTTAACATCGCTTTTTATGTGTCGTCTACACTACTTTTTAAATTTTTTTCAGTAAAAGTTTGCTTTATCCTCATTAACTTGTTATAATGAATTTAGCTATTTTGTTCGACAAAACACCTTCAAGTTAATTGCAACGTGAAAGTTTTCGTTTTGAAGCATGAGCAAGAATAGTAATACATTGTGTGGATCGACCACACTAGGAGGAAAAGTAATATGGCACAAGGTACAGTTAAATGGTTCAATGCAGACAAAGGGTTTGGATTTATTGAAGTAGAAGGACAAGACGATGTATTCGTACACTTCTCTGCTATCCAAGGCGAAGGCTTTAAAACACTTGAAGAAGGTCAAAGCGTAACATTCGATATCGAAGAAGGTAACCGCGGACCACAAGCTGCTAACGTTGAAAAAAACTAATAACAGCTAGTAATAAAAAAATGAACCAGATAATCTGGTTCATTTTTTTTTATGTTTTTTTCGAATGCTGCCAATGTGCACCTTCATCCATATGTGCAAAAGCAATGTCAGTATCAACTTGACCAGTCACTTTGTCTTGCATTAATTGCTGTCCTTTTTGTAATTTGTCAAAATCAATTATGGTTGGCACTTGATTATTGCCTAAAGCAATCCACAACTTCTTTTCATTTGGGAAATAAGCCGTCGTGTGGATAGTTCCAGCCCAGTTTTTATACTCCTTAGAAAAAATATTATTCTCTTCATTATTTAATAAACGGAATGCTTCTTCCGCATTAGCTAATCTATTTGATTGAGCCGCAAGGAGTTGTTCTCTCCTAATTGAATCCACTAAGTAATGACGGTTTTCATCCTTTTGCATCACAAAATGATTGGTACAGTAGGATGCTGCTCGAACAGTCACGTCTCTAGGTGAAGCTTCAACAACATAACTTTCGCCAGACCGATCATAAATAATATAGCTAAACGAATGGCGATGAGGGATGTTTTTTAATAATTGTATAGCCTCTCTCACGTTCGCACATGTCTCAAGTACGAAACGGCCAATCATCCCACAAATAAATCCTTCAGCTGGACGTTTACGGTGCATAAAATTATAACCCATCACCAGCCCTTTTTCATTCATGCCACCAGACCGTCCTGTAATACGTTGTGTCGCTCCAAATGTTGTATAGCCACCATCACTTGGCTGATAAAAGACAAACCTTCCATCATAAGTCTTTGGATGATAGTCATAGTTACGAATAAAATAATTTTCTCCAGTTAAAATAGAGCATCCTGACTTTACATAGTCCAACCGATAGCCACCAAATTCTTGTAGAGTTTGGGACATATCCCATTCTAAACCATCTTTCAGACCTTCCAACTCCTGCCATAGCTGCGGTGCAATTTCTTCAATTGCTTCTTTTGTTTCTTGCACGCTTATCGTAAAACGTGGTTTACGTGTCTTCCATTGTTTTAAGCGATTTCTTACATATGGTCCATTTTTTAATTCCAGACCTTGATTGTGCCCAAAGGCATAATGATTTCCTCGAAATTCAATCAAGTCAGCATAAATTGCTTTCATAATAACCCTTCTTTATAACTAAATGATAAAACAACTACTTAGTAGTAGATAAAGGTAACCATTCTAGTACTTTCTGGATATGGTGATCCCAGTAGCCCCATTCATGTGTTCCTGGATCAAAAGTGGTTTGTACAGCCAATTTGGTAGTGGTGCAAGCCTCTTTAAATGCAAGATTTTCTTGATATAAAAAATCTTCGGTTCCACAAGCTTGATAAATATTAGGAACCGCAAATTCTGATTGGTTTAATTGATTAACTAGATGTAATAGATCATGTTCTGTTCCTCTAATATCTTGATCCCCAAATACACGATAAAGCACCTCTGCTAACGGATTATTTTTATCCTGACTCTGGACGTGACTTGCAATATCTAACACCCCAGAGAGTGATGCTGCGGCAGCAAAGTGATCTGGTTTATGTAATGCCCATTTAAGCGCTCCATATCCCCCCATCGAAAGACCTGCAACGAAATTATCTTCCCGCTTATCAGAAAGGGGAAAAAATTGTCGCGCAACACGTGGAAGTTCTTCCGTTAAAAAAGTCCAATAGTTTCTTCCGTAGGCCATATCTGTATAGAAACTATGATCGCCATCCGGCATTACGACCGCTAACCCAAGTTCAGACACATACCTTTCAATTGCGGTACGGCGTGTCCATATCGTATGATCATCACTAAAACCATGTAACAAAAACAAAGTAGGATAGACGGAACGATCCCCTGTTTTATTTTGCATCCCTATTTGATTAGATGTTTTTTCAGGTAAAAGTACGGTCATTGATGTACTCATCATTAATGTTTCCGAAAAAAAATCACATGTTATTCGTGCCATTTCCTTATCACCTTTCCTCTTGAGTAATTTTCAATGCTATTTAGTTAGTATATTCCCTAAATTATCTTGATATCTACATCACGCTTTACTATCTAATAATTTTTTAAGTGACTTTTTTGTCTTCCTTGAGGTTAAGATATATAGTAAGTCTCCTGAATGAATATACGTATCACCACTAGGAGTAATTAATTGTCCATCACGAATAATTCCATTAACTAATGTATCATCCGGAAAAGGAATATCATTTAACGTCTTGCCAATCACCCCATGGTCCGAATCAATTTGATATTCGACCATTTCCGCATTTGCTTTTCCTAGAGAGATTAATTCTAGCGTATGCATTGGTGGTGTTTTTTTCGGACCAAAAAGTGCTAATTTTTTTGCTAACACAGGTATGGTCGTGCCTTGTATTAAACAACTTGTTAAGACCACAAAGAAGACAACATTAAAAATTTGTTGACTACCAGTTACATCAGCAAGTAATGGAAACGTTGCTAACACAATTGGTACAGCACCTTTCAGCCCTGCCCAAGAAAGAAATAGCAACTCTTTAGCTTTAAATTTCATTTTAAACGTACTAATAAACACTGCTACTGGGCGAGCTATTGCTATTAAAACAACAGAAACTGCTAAACCTTGCAGGATAATTTCCCAAGTGAATAGATCAGATGGAAAAACTAATAACCCTAAAATAACAAACATCAAAATTTGCATCATCCACGCAAAACCTTCGGAAAAACGAAAGACAGAATAGCGATACGCGATATCTGCATTACCTATTATAATTGCTAGAATATAAACTGCTAATAGTCCACTACCATTTAATGATGCTGTTATGCCATAGGTTAATAATGCAAAAGCGATGGCAAATAAAGGATAAAGTCCGCTGGAATCTAAATTAATTCGATTAAGAGCAGCCACTGTAAGTTTTCCAAAAAGATAGCCAAACAATAGCCCTAAACCCATCTGAAGAAAGAAAGTCAAAACAAGCAACAGGGCGTTAGTAGCTGGATTTGTAATCCATTCAATCATGGATACAGTTAAAAATACTGCCATCGGATCATTTGAACCAGACTCCGCTTCTAATGTTGCACCAATTCTTTTTTGAATCGGTTGATCTTTTAATACTGCAAATACTGCAGCCGCATCGGTAGAGCCTACAATCGCTCCAAATAATAATGCAAGTTCCCAATCAATCGCTAATATGTACTTGGCAGCTACAGCAACCAACAATGTCGTAATGAAGACACCTAAAGTTGCAAGCGATAAGGCAGGCTTAATGATTGGACGTAAAGTGGGCCAATCCGTTTGAAGCCCACCTTCAAACAAGATAATAATTAAAGCGAACACCCCAATAATTTGTGCCATCCAGGCATTATTAAAGTATACTATTCCTAATGCATCACTCCCAATCAGCATTCCTATACCAATAAACAGGACTAAAGCGGGGACGCCCAATCGCGCAGAAAATTTGGTCGTGATGACACCTGAAATGAACAATATTGCAATGAATAATACTACATAATGTGTTTGTGTAATCTCAGAGAACATATATTCCTTCCTTTTTTGCTGAGCATCTGTATGTATTTATATCTACCCGTTATGAAACCTTTCTACTTCAACAATATTAGTATTCGTTTATTTTACCGTAAAAATAAACGCAGTTAAACTTATATGCATATTAGGATTTCTATTATTAGTTTAAAATAGAAAAGGGGCCACTAATCTAAGTTAGTGGCCTCTTTTTGATAGTCTTACAAAAATGCAATTAACAAAGCAAGAACGATAATGATTGGCGTGAAAATGAAGAACCAGAAAAATAGTAAAAGAAGCGCTGCAATAATACTCATCTTAACCCCTCCTGATAAATTCGTTTTGTGCGGCCTCACATTAATAATCTATGTACACGGAAAGATTAAGTATAGACAAATATAGTTAATTATTAAAAAATAGTATAACCATCATAGTTTTATGATGAGTCAGTAACTTTAAACTAAATAAAACACACATTTTGCTTTTACTAGACTACTACACTTACTACATCTCCGAGATAGCATATCTATAGTAGTAAATACTCTAGAAAGAAGGTGTTATGTTGAAAACTGGAAAGTTGTATTTTGAAACTTCAGAAGACGGGAAACTAAAACAAATAAAAAGACCAAGAACAGCTAATACAGACACAACATTAATAAGTAACGATAAGGAACTACCGATTTTTTTAGAAAAATTGCGCCATGAATGGGATAAACGCGCTATTAAAACAGATCAATTAGACAAATTAGAGGCTTTTACAGCTACATTAAAACACCCTGAAGTGCAAAAAACCATTATAAAAATCATAGAAAAAGTGAAATCACTTTTAACTAGTGATAAAGTGAAAGGAGCGTTAACAAAAATGAGTTCCTCCAATTTCAGCGACTTATTAAAAAAGTTAACTAGTAATGAAGACGCAAGTAAATTAATGGATCAAGTTATGCGTGATCCAAAATTATCAAAAGATGCAATGGAAATGATGAAAGATGTGCTGAATGATAAAGAGAAGTTTCATTCATTAACGGAAATGATGTCATCGATGATGAATAATGACAATGATAAAGATAAAGAATAAAACGTAATGTTTATGTTAAAAACAAGCATATGAGTCTTTTTTTGTGTGCATCTATTGTATAATTGTAATAGATTTCTATAATAGAAGGAGTAGTGTATTTTAAACGCAGTACTTCCTTCTTCTACCTATATTAATTAAAATTGTGAATTGAAAATACATAAGGAGTTTTTAGATGAAATTAATTGCGACAGATTTAGATGGAACGTTGTTGAACCAAAACGGGAAAATAAGCCAAGGAAATGCAACAGCTCTAAAAAGAGCAATTGGTCAAGGTGTGGAAGTAATCGTAGCTACTGGACGTTCATTTTCTGCTGCTAAAAAACCGCTACAAGATGTTGGACTAGTACTTCCAATCATTTGCTTAAATGGAGCAAATTTTTACTCAACCGAAGGAAAGTTATTGAATAGTATTCCCCTTTCCAGATCTGTTGTGCATAACATTGTCAGTGATAGTCAAAGGATTAATGCTTATTTCGAGCTCTATACAAACAAAGGAATTTATTCACCGGATCGAACACAGTTTATGGACGTACTTGTGAACATTATGCTATCGGCTAATCCGTCTTTATCTCGAGAAGAAGTAGAACATATTGCAAAACAACGTTTTCAAGAAGAAGATTTTAACGTATTAAAAGAATTCGATACATTAATTGATAATAGTACAATTGAGATCTATAAAATACTAGCTTTCTCCCTGGAAGCAAATACATTAGATACACTTAAACAAAATCATACGAATAAAGAAAATGTGGTAGTAACTTCTTCTGGTTATGATAATGCTGAATTTAACCATCCAGATGCTCAAAAAGGGACTGCTTTATCTCAATATGCGGAAGAAAGAGGAATCAATCTAGCAGATGTTATGGCAGTAGGTGATAACTTCAATGACTTATCAATGCTTAACATTGTTGGGCATAGTGTAGCTATGGGTAATGCAGAGCAAACAATCAAAAATAAGTGTACTTTTACTACAACATCAAACAATGAAGATGGTGTTGCCAAAGCAATTGAGCATTTCTTAAATTAACAAGCAACAATGTAATAATTAGTGGTGCAAGGTATGTTCACCTATTTTACTATGCAGAGATAAAGACTTTGTAAATTATAGTTCTTTATTTTTTGATTTTTCTCTTGAATATAAGTATATATTGAACAAGATACCTAAAATACTAATAGAGCCAGATATAATAAAAATCCAATCAGCTGTTTTTTCCCATGCAATAACAGAAGTTACAAGCATACCTATTATTATAATATAGGAAGCAGCAATGATTACATTAATAAGTTTGTTATTGATATGTTTAATATTCATAATGGTCTCCTTTAAATAATATTGTGTAAGGTAAGCCTACTGTGATTATAACACATCCTTTTTAACACGATATAAATATATGGTATAAAAGGGCTGGGACAAAACAGTAAATGAACAGGAAAAATCCGAACATTAACGTGTGAAAATATAACGCTTTGGCAAAATACTTCGCTTTCCACGGGAACAGCCTCGGGCCCACAGGAGGGGGGTCAGTTAGACGTTGTCACAGGACGTGACGGTTTTCGTCTAACTTCTAGCCACTTCACCCAGTGGATCTTCGGCTTGTGGGGCTGCGATTACTCACCCCATCGAAAACATTTGCTTTTCCAGCAGGAGTCTACGTATTTTACCTACGCTTCGTTCACATTGTTCGGATTCGACTTCTTCTAATTTTGTTTTGTCCCGCACTCTTTTAAATTCTTAAACTGTTAGTTTCAAGAATGGGTCTTCTTTTGTCACATTGCCTTCTTTTTCATGCTCAATTGCTCGGTAAGCTGCTGTATTCGTGATAATTACTGGTGTAATGACATCATAACCTTCACCTTTAATGGCTTCAACATCAAAGCTAATTAATTTATCGCCTACACTAACTTTCACTCCATCTGCAACATGCGCTTCAAAATGGTTACCATCTAATTGGACAGTATCTAATCCAACATGGATTAAGATCTCCGCACCATTGTCACTTGTAATGCCAATCGCATGTTTCGTTGGGAACAAAGTTGTTACTTTTCCTGATACCGGAGAAACAACTTCACCTACACTCGGTACAACTGCGTAACCTTTTCCCATCATTTCTTGTGCAAAGGTTGGATCATTTACTTCGGCTAATGGTTTTGTTTCTCCTTCAATCGGACTTTGGATTACTTCTGTTTGAATAGCTTCAGATGCTTCTTTATTGTCAGTTGTATCTTCGTTAGCTTTGTCTTCATTACCCTCTGTTGGAACATCTTCAAATCCAATGATATATGCAGCAATAAAACCAGCTACAAAAGCGATTAACATACCAATGATTCCATTCCAGAAATTCATACCATCATCTGAAACAAATGTTGTAATACCTGGTAGTCCAGCATTACCTCCCATAATATAGGCAGCTACTCCTGTAATTGCATAGTATAAACCACCTACAGCACCACCAATTAGTGCAGCGATAAATGGCTTTTTCAAACGAACGTTCACACCATACATTGCTGGTTCTGTTATACCCATTAGTGCTGTTATACCAGTAGACATTGATAATGACTTAAATTTAAGATTACGCGTTTTAAGCGAAACAGCAATTGCTGCACCAGCTTGACCCATATTTGCTAATAGCATAGCAGGAATCATGTAATCAATGCCTTTAACAGTAATATTGTTAATCATGATCGGAACAAGTGCATAATGCATGCCTGTCATAATTAATAGTGAGAATGTACCTGCTAATAGGACCATCGCAATAAATCCTACATGCTGAAATAAGTAGGTAACACCAGTTGATAGATACTCACCTAAAATAGCACCTAATGGACCAACTGTAATAAGCGTTATTGGTACTATTATGAGTAATGTTAATGTTGGTACTACGATAAGTTTTAAAGCCGTTGGCGTAATTTTATCGACAAACTTCTCAACATAAGATGTAATCCACATTGCTAATAAAATTGGAATTACTGTTGAAGAATATGTTGCAATTGTTACTGGTAAACCGATGAATGAAATTGGCTCACCCGCAGTAAATAATGCAGTCAAATCGGGATGTAAAAGAGAAGCACCAATCGCTGCTGCAATATAAGGATTTGTTCCAAATTTTCTTGCGGCACTAACAGCTAGTAAGATTGGTAGGAAATAGAATGCTCCATCACCTATGGCACTTAAGATTTTATATGTCTGTGATACTTCTGTTATCCAACCAAATGCAATAAATATAGCAACTATCCCTTTAATCAAACCAGCACCAGCAATTGCTGGTAAAATCGGCGTAAACACACCTGATATAACATCAAAAATTGCACTTATAATATTTTGTTTTTCTTTAGGTTGATTACTATCATTGTTTGCTTCATCACTTAAATTACTATTTGAAATCATTTCTTTATAAACGTTTGGCACCTCATTACCAATGATAACTTGGAATTGAGCACCGCTTACATTTGTCCCCATTACGCCATCTAGATTTTCAATTTTGCTTTTGTTCACTTTACCATTATCATAAAGATTAAAACGTAGTCGCGTCATACAATGAATAACACTTTGAACATTTTCTTCGCCACCGACGGCTTGCAATATTTCTTCGGCTGTTTTTTTGTAGTCCACACGAAAGACCTCCTGTTATTTTAAAAATTCAATCGCTAAATTATAAAAGTATTAATGCATTAACTGATAAGAGGCATCCCTTCTTTCCCCCCTTCTATTTTTCCAATAAAAAAACCTAAGCTAATTCAAACATAAGAGTATACACTACTCCCAATGGTTGAAATAACTTAGGTTTTGCCTGCTTGACCAGTAACAATCCTTTTTTAAGGATATTAAATTATGTTAATTAATATAGCACTCTATTTTTTAAATGTCAACGCTTTCTATTTATTTTTATATTTTAAGCGAAACATCTATTTATAAATCTCCATTTTGAAGCTAAGGTAATAGCTAGTATTCTAAAAATCTAGGTTTAAAAGGTTAAGTGAATAATTAACCAAATCAACACAAAGCTAATAAGAATTGTTACATTACATACCATTCCAACGAATTTTTTATCATATTTAAAATCTACTGCGTACGGAAGCAATATTGTTGTAGGTAAAAGCACACCCACCACAAGACCGGAGCCAAATCGAACAGCAAGGATTTTACTAAACAAACGCAAATACTCTTTATCAACAGTTAAATTATAGAATAGATAGTAAAGACCGCTTACTACTAGCCTGAACTGAGTAATAGCAGTCTTCACACGTTGAAACAGGAATAGAATACGGAACTAAAATATTACTGTAATAAGTTCCTCTCCTTTTTTGATATTCTCCTTATCAACTTGAATGGTTTGCATAAACTGATCATGATTCGTAACAACTACGGGCGTGATTAAATCAAAACCATTGGCAGCAAGTAACGATCGATCCACGCGACCAATTAATTGACCTGCTTGAACTTTCTCGCCTTCCTGCACGAAATATTCAACGTATGTTTCCTCTAATCTTACTGTATTTAAACCAATATGAATGAGTAATTCTACACCATGTTCAGATATGAAGCCAATTGCATGACCTGTTGGAAAAATCATATTTACGCTACCAGTATATGGGGCATATAACTCGTCTTTCACTGGAACTAAAGCTACCCCTTCTCCAATAACACCTGAAGCAAACACGTCATCAGGAACATCCACCAAAGAAAGTACAGCGCCTTCCATTGGAGCGATGACGTTCATGCTTTTTACCACTGGCTCCGATTGATTATGAACAAACGCTGTTTCTGATTTCGCACCAAAAAAATAAGTTAATACTGTGGCTAAACAAAAGCTAAGGAAGGTAGCTATTACAAATAAAACAAACCCTTCCCCAAATAGCGCTGGTAACGCTGTAATTCCAGGTATCACAAGGCTAATCGTACTAGCACCAGATAGACCCGCTAAAGCTCCACCTACTGCTCCAGCAAAACAACCGAATATAAAAGCCCGTTTATTAGGCAAATTAATCCCATAAATTGCTGGTTCAGTCACCCCCATTATACTAGCTATGGTAGCGGTGCTAGCTATTGTTTTCGTTTGTTTATGATTTGTTCTTAACACTACACCAAATGTTGCGCCAGCTTGACTTAGTATTGATGGAACAATCATTGCGACTAGGGTATCAGAACCAAATTGATTAATATTATTTACGACGATGGGAGATATCACCCAATGTAAGCCACTTACCACTAGAACTTGCCAAAAGAAACCTATAATTGCTCCAGCTAATACCGCGCTATTTTGATTAACCCAATCATATCCGATAGCAATAATATCGCCTATTAACGATCCTAACGGGCCAAATATTAGTAATGTGGCTGGTACCATTACGGTTATTAAAATGAGCGGAATAAAAAACATTTTTATTGATTTAGGAATCCAGTCATTTAATTTATGCTGAAGCTGGGCCATCACATAAACAGCAATGACTATCGGGAGTACGGTGGAAGAATAATTCGTTAAAATAACAGGCACCCCTAAAAACGTATAGGCATTTCCGGTTTCATAAGCAGTGACCAAATTCGGATATAACAATGATGCTGCAATAATAAATGCAATATATGGGTCAGCATGAAATTTACGTGCTGCGGTAATAGCTAAAATTAATGGCAAAAAATAAAATAAACTATCACTTGCAGCGTACAATATTTGATACAAACCACTCGTATCACTGATAACATCTAAATTAACAGCTACCAGCAGCAATCCTTTAAGGATACCTACTGCGGCCAGAGATCCAACTAGGGGCATAAAAATGCCTGAGATAACATCAATTATATAATTTAAAAAAGAAATGTTACTTTTTTTGTCTTTTTTACCGTCTGTAATATGTGTGATACGCTTGATTTGCTTGGAAATATCACTTACTTCAGGTCCAATAACCAGTTGTAATTGACCAGCTGCTTCAATCACTTGTAAAATATCAGGTAATTGCTGGAGTGCTTGTTTCTCAACAATTGCTTCCTCTTGAACTTTAAAACGAAGTCTTGTTGTACAGTGTTGCACATCATTTATGTTTGACTCGCCACCTATGTATTGAAGTATTTGCTCAGCCAGTTCTCGATCATTCATGTTCCCACTCTTTTCTCGGTAGTAAAAACTTAATGATTATCCGCCCTGCTAGTAACACGATGAATATGCAGCGTAAGATAGATCTTTTCATCATTGGACACCTTCCAACCATATGTTTTTGAAACAAATGCAGCTACCTTCTCACTACAGTGAAATGCCTTAGGATATTTATTTTTTACTTGTTCAAATAAAAAATTATCTTCGGCAACCGCTTGATTTCTTTCGCTTCGTATATATCTTAAAGCGAAAAATTTTAGATGCGTTAAGAAGCGTTCATAATTAATCGACGCCTCATCTAGTTTTATATTGTAGTGATAGATAACAATGGTAAGAATACTATTTACAATCTTTGTTATTTGCATGGTTGTTTCTACATTTTCACCAGACAATTGGCTGTTAACAAAATGTAAAGCAATGGAAGCAGCTTCATCTTGAGGTAGATCTACTTCTATTTCTCTATTGATGATTAGTAACGATTCGAGCGCAAGTTCAAATTCTTTTTTGTAATATTTTTTAATTTCCCATAACAATGCATTCGCAATAGAAATACCTTGTTTATATCTGCTAATAGCAAAATTCAAGTGATCGGTTAACGCAATATAAAGATAATCATCAAGATCATACGGTAACTGCTCTTTTGCTATAGAAATTATTTTATAAGCAATTTCAAAAATTTCTGCCGGCGTATCTCGTAGTAGTTCTGTTAATTTATCTGATATTGAACTATTTTCCATTACAAATGTCTTTTCAATTTTTTCTGCATCTACCGTCTGTCCAACTTTTTTCTGAAAAGCTAGACCTCTACCCATGACCACAATTTCTTCATTATTGTCATTCGTACTTAAAACAACATTATTATTTAGGATTTTTTTTATGTTCATACACTATGCTTCCTTTGGTTGATAAATTTAATTCTTAAATAGTAATATAGTAATTTATTTCTTTTTACGTGAGACGTTAGCAGCTACTACTTTAAATCCATATTAATCGCTTTCAAAATTCAACTTGTGACTTAGTTTTTTAGAAAAATAAACGATTCAGAGTTCCATATATAATCTGTATAACATTAATACTATAACATTACTGATTTAACAGGTAAATAAATTCTCATTGGATAGGATATGTGCTACACTTCTGTTAAACATTAGAAAGGAGTTTATGATGCGTAACTATAAAGCTTTATTTTTAGATATTGATGGAACTATATTACTTCCATCACATACCATTCAACCATCAACGATCAAAGCAGTTAAACAAGTAAAAACAAAAGGAATTGAAGTATTTCTAGCTACAGGAAGACCATTACACGAGATCGATTGGATCGCTAAAGTATTAGATGTTCATTCTTACATTGGTTACAACGGAGCTTATGCAAGCATAAAGAACGATGTAATTGTTAACAAAGCAATCCCTAAACAAGTGGTGGATCACTATTACCATGTATCTAAAAAATTGGGACATGAAATGGTTCTATATACCGCTGATAAGAACTTATTTACATCCTTACAAGCAAAAATGGTTCAAGACTTTATTGGTTATTTTGACCTTAAGAAAAACGATTTGTTTGAACCCAACCGAACTCAGGATATTTTAGGTATTACCATAATGGGAGCTACTCGAGAAGATCTTAAATTATATGAAACCAAAGAGCCAATTTACTTCTCTCAAGTGAATGTGGAAGGTCTAACAGATAATTATGATGTTATTAGGAAAAATGTTAATAAGGGAAGTGCGATTCAGCAAGTATTAGAATCGCTTTCTATATCTACTGAATCGGCTATTGCTTTTGGAGACGGGATGAATGATAAACACATGCTGCAAGTTGTGGGCGAAGGCTTTGCGATGGGGAATGCACATCCAGAACTGTTTAATTTTGCGAAGCATCGTACCACTTCAGTTGGAGAGGACGGTATTTTTAATGGATTGAAAAGCTTATCCATTATTCCATAAAAAATAAATAAAAAAACCAAAACACAGGGGGTATTTTGGCTTTTTTATCGCTAATTTCACGTAGCAGACACTTTAAAATAAACGGAGAGCAATGAAACAGGATAAGTAGATTTAATTACTTACCTGCTCTATGGATATAATGTAACATAGAACTAATTATGATTCGTTTATTTTGTTAGATTATCTTACGCAGTTTTTTTAACATAGTAACTTAGGTGATTTGCCCATTTATGAAAATATAGACTTATGCCCGCAACACAAACGGGTCTTTTACATAACCTAAAGTATCAAGATAGTAAGGTGGTGAAAAACACATGGGTTACTATGGTGGCGGCTGTGGCTATCCGCAACAAGGCGGCTATGGCGGTGGATTTGCGTTGATTGTAGTATTATTCATTTTGCTAATAATTGTAGGTGCATCATTTTACTAAGTTTTGGTGTGCACAATAGTGACAAAGGAAAGTTTGACTCCTTTGTCACTCTATAACTAATTAGTAACTTACATATAAGCAAAATAGTATTAGAATTATCCGCCCACAGACGGAAATAAGCATGAAAATAGTCTGATTTTTCGCCAAAATACTTTTTAATTTTTAGATAGTTTGTTAAACTCAAAAAGTAGGTGATGCGTGTTTTCCTTGTTGACTTCCCCAAAGTTACTTCATAGCGTTCACCTACGCAGTTTTATCCTCTTCTATCTGCAATAATTGTTTTTTCAATATTATCCCTGCTCGAAACCCAGTAATACTACCATTTTTTCCTAGCACACGGTGACATGGAATAGCAATTAAAAGCGGATTATTCCCAATTGCGTTTGCAACTGCTCGTACAGCTGTTGGTCGATTAATTTGTTTCGCAATTTCTTGATAAGTTGTAGTTGAACCATAAGGAATTTCTTTCAGAGCTTGCCACACTTGCTTTTGAAAATCTGTCCCTTGGTAACTAAACGGAACATTAATACTTCGTTTTTCTCCATCAAAATAACTGACTAACGCTTGTTTATAGATGGCCATTTCTTTAGGTTGATACTGTAACCTATAATTAGTATAATATTTCTTTTTTAACTTCTCCCAGAACAGCTCATCTTGATTTTTTAATCCCACATAACATAATCCTTCAGTTGAAGCCACTAACATATATGTTTCATTATCTTTTACTAGATAATCATAGAATAACACCTTAGCCAATACTTTAATCCCCTCTCCCAGTCTGTCATACATGCTTGTTATCATTAATTTAACATCTTTTTGAATATGAGCAATGTAGTATTTTATTAGCATGTTAACTACAAATCTAATGCACCTTATTTGCTGTTACTCCATACTACGTAACGCTTGTTCCATCTGTTCCTGATTCAGCGCTCCAAAAAATTTGTGTTGAATAATACCTTTCGTATCGATCATAAAAGTTGTTGGAATAGGTTGAATGTGATAAGTGGTGGATAGTTGATCATCTTTATCCAAAAGAATAGGGAATAGCAAACCATACTCATCTGTAAAGACCTTTACAGCATTTACAGATGATTCTGTTGCGGTCAAATTAACTGCCAGAACTTCCACATCATTGTCATGATAGAATTGTTGCATTTCCGGAATTTCTGCTTGACAAGGTGGGCACCATGTTGCCCAAAAGTTTAGCATCACCTGTTTTCCTCGATAATCCTTAAGTGATATTTTTTCACCCTTTAGTGTTTCAACCGTGAAATCCGGTGCGAAATTTCCAATTTGCAAGCCAACTTTTACATCTTGTGCTTTACTAGAGATCGTTTTAGAAGTTACTACTGTCTGTGTTGTTGTTTTAGATTTTTCAGCACTGATAGTTGTTAAATGAACAAAACCGTGTATCGACATCCAACCAAACATAGCACATAATCCTACTAAAGGTAATAATTTTTGCATATTTTACGAATCCTCCCGAACCAAGATTAAACAATATATCTTGTATCTTTCGCAAAATATAGATTGGATATACGCGCTAACTTTCCTGTAAAAAATCAGGCAACAACGAGAACAAAAAAACAAATGACAAGATTGGATTCCACAACAAAAAGTAAATGGTGACTTGCATTGTTGCAAGTCCAATGGTCCAAATGATAAAAATATCAAAATATATGGTTAAGCAAAAAAGATTAATGCAACTATAAATTAAAGTTTTACTAACTTCGTGTTCCTGTAATAACATAATAATTGTCGTTGTTAAAGGATTGAATGTCTATATCTGTGAAATGATTCGCTTCAAGTAATTGTTTCATTTTTTGAGATGGAATACGAATATGTAACGGTGGTCCAGATACTGTTTCTATTACATTAACTTCAATAAACATAATCTTTCCACTTGTTTTTACTGTCCTACTAATCTCTTGTAACGTCTTTTCTAAATCATCGACCTCATGTAAAACAAACGCAGCCAATAATTTATCTACTTGATTACTTTCCAAAGGAATTACATTAAGGTTGCTCTCTATCGTCTTGATGTTTGTTATCGTTTGTTCTGCTGCATATTCTTTCAAGAAAACATGCATTCTAGGTTCAATATCTACTGCAAAAACCTTATTTTTTGTGCGTCTCGCCAACGGGATAGTAAAAAATCCTGTTCCAGAACCAAGATCGGCAATCACTTCATTTTCATCTATTTGAAGTGCATCCATTAATATTTCAGGTTGTATTTTTTCATATCTTTCTTGTGACATTAATTTGCTAATGTTTTCTGGTTTAAATCTATGTTCAGATTGTCCCATTTCTAATATTCTCCATTCTTTTAGTCAATATTTATAATTTAACACTGAAAGGATAAAATACAACCAAGATAAAAAGGAAAATGAATATGATAATTAAGCGTTTGTGTATTAAATGACGACAAATTCCTCTATGATTAGCAAGGTGGAAGCGAACAGTATTATATCCTATAAACACCGTTCGCCGATCCCCTCATGCTTTTTTACAAAGCTATTCAGATCTATTTTAAAATCCAAAAATGTAATACATTAATTCCAATTCATTTCCTAATTATTACTCAATCTCCCCTGTCCAGGCAAGCATACCTCCAGTCATGTTTGTCACATTAAAACCCTTTTCTTCAAGAACAGCACTTGCATTAGCACTTCTAGCTCCAGACCTACATACCATATAATAGTGTTCATTTTTATCCAATTCATCTGTTCTTTCTTCTATTTCACCCAATGGAATGTGCTTCGCTTGAGGAATTTTTCCTGCCTCTATTTCAAAGTCTTCCCTTACATCAATGATATTTACCTTTTCATTGTTTGCTAACTTTTCTACTACTGTTTCTGCGTTTATTTCTTTCATAATTAAGCCTCCATTATAATATATAACTAAATTGACATACCAATTTTTATGTCACATTCTTTATTTTGTCTATTCTAATAGATTCATGGTATTGTGCAAGTAATTAAAATCTTTCTTAGTAACTAACTCAATTATATTTTATACCCCGTTAGGTATTAAGTCAAGTCACAATAAACACGTACTAAGTGTAGCGCCACTTAGTACGTGTTTATTGTGACGATATAAATTTTTCTCGATGTATTGTTTGAATTTTTTCTGGTAAGAGTTCCTTTCGAACAGGCTTACTATACCAGTAACCTTGAAAATGTTCACAACCTAAACGTTGGAGGAGATGCACATGCTCAATGGACTCTACACCTTCTGCAATTACTTTCAACCCCATAGATTGCGACATTTCCGTTACAGCTTGTACAATTGCATAGTCATTGATGTCTTTATGAATGTGAGTCACAAAAGAACGATCAATCTTTAAACAATCCAATTTAAATTGTTTTAAATAAGATAAAGAAGAATAGCCGACGCCAAAATCATCAACAGCAATTTCTATTCCTAATATTTTCAATTCATTTATAACGTTGAGAGAAAGGGCTAAGTCTTTCATAAGCATGTTTTCTGTAATTTCAAACACAAGTAGATGCGGCGGGCAACCTGTTTCTTCAAGAATCTCTTTTACTTTTGTAAGAAACATTTCATCTTCCATTTGCACATAAGAAATATTTAATGAGACCTTATAAGAGAGACCTTCTCGTAACCACGTAACAAGGTCTTGACACACTTGTCTTATTACCCACGTACCAATCGGAATTATCCAGCGCGTTTCTTCAGCAATTGGAATAAACTGACTTGGCGAAATAATGCCAAAGGTATCATGATTCCAACGAATTAATGCTTCCATTCCTTCAACTTTTGAGGAAACTGTATCTATCTGGGGCTGATACCAAATTTCAAATTGATCTTTATCTAAGGCATGATATAATTCATTTTGTAACGAGAGAGAACTAATATTTCCTTCTTTCATTGCATCCTTATAAATATAATAGCGTTGTTTTCCTTGTTTAAATGATTCCTTGAGTGCTAATTCCGCTTGCAAAATTATCGTATCAGCAGTTTGATCATTGAATAAAGCAGCCCCAATATTTACTGTTGTAACAAATTGATGGGCTTGATAATGCCAAAATGTATTCATTTCAGCCAATACTTGTTTAACCTTTTTTTCTAGTTCGTATTTGTCATTAATTTGTTTGCTAACGATAGAGAATTGTTCTTCGCCTGTTCGCGCAATCGTTGCATCAGGAATAAGATTTTTAATTCGATCAGCAACATTATTCAATAGATACTCCCCAGCGCCTTGTCCAAATGTATTACTAATTTCTTTTATTTGATCAAAATCTAATACCAATAGCGCCAATTGGTCGTAATTACTGATCATATCTTCTAGTAATTGTTTAAAATAATAACGGTTTGGTAAATTGGTTAAACTATCATAATATAACACACGATTTAATGATACTTCATAACATTTTCTCTCTGTAATATCTCTAAAAACAAGTAATATTTTATTTTTACCCTCTTCGGAATCGTAGATTTGCTTTCCATCTACTTCAAGTTGATAGGTTTGTTGATCGATATCAAAAGGCAACTCAATCCTGTGTAATTCATATTCTTTTATTAACTGATTGACGTAACCAATCAATCGTAATTGTGATGTTGCAGGTAATGCATTAATTAAATCATTAAAACTAGAAAATCCCTCAAAGTAGAGTTCGTATGATGGTGATATATATTCCGTATTTAAATCACTATCAATTACGCATATCATATCTTTTGTATTATCCGCAATTAAACGGTAATTTCTTTCGCTTTGCTCTATCTCTTTTAAATAGTCCATATGTTTAAGGGAAATGCTTAGAATAGAAGCATAGTTTTCTATTGTTTGTAACATAATAGATTCTACATTTTCGTTCTGCTTAGAAAAAACAAAAAAACCACCTAGCACTTGACCTTCTTCATTTAAAATTGGCTTAACGTTAAACGAACGAAACCCCTCTTCATAAAGTAATCTCCAGTAAAAACCATATACTTCATGTTCCATCATATCTTTCAATTCGTAAGATCCGCTATTAGATAACATTTTAAGATATACTTGACTTCGTTCATTGTATGCTCTTTCATATATTTTATTTATAATCGCAATAGGAATACTATTAGAACCAAACAACTCATAGGTTTGACGCTTTTCATCTATCCGAAGTATCATACACCCCATATTTAGATGGTCTTCTACCATCTGACAAGATTTTTTTATCGTGTCTCTAATATTATTAGGAGATAACATTTCTTTTGCTATTTTCAGCTGATTCTCCATAAAATCAGTTTTTATCTTTTTCTCAGTTATGTCTTCTAAAACACCAACACAACAGGTTAATTCATTGTGAGTATTGAATATCGGAGAGATTTTCAGAACAGCCCAATAAAAAGTTCCATCTTTCCGATAGTTTTTTAATTCCATTTTTACTGTTTCTTGATTTTCTAATGCTTGATTAATTTCAGATATATTGTTAGACAAATCTCGCTGATCACTTAAAAAGCTACAATTTCCCCCTATAACTTCTTCAGTTGTGTATCCTGTGATTTGCTCAAAACCTTCATTGACATAAATAATAGGATTGTCTTTCTTATTAGGGTCTGTGATGACCATTCCTGCAGTTGATTGTTCAAACAAATGGCGAAATTGATCATTTTCATTAAGTAATGTTATAAGTTCTTTTTCTTTATTAATACGGTTCAGTGTTTCTTGCTGATGCCGCTTTACCAGCAGGCGAACCATGAAGAAAATCAGTAAAGTGGTTAAAAACACATAGAAAAATCCTTTTGTAGTTTGGAATAAACTGATCGTATTATTATTGGTGAAAATTAGCTCTAATAAACGATCAGAAAATATAATCCATAGCAGTCCTACTAACAAATAAACGACACTAATCTTAACTGCTGCTTTCATCAACACAAACCTCCTTTACTAAAGGTTTTGCAAACATACATATGTATCCTTTTATTTATAAATAAACGTACCTATTATCTTATTATATGTTATTTCGACAGCTTGCCACAATGTTATTTTTTTTAACATACTTATGACTTTGGAATTACCAAAAATTAATAAAAACTGCCTATAAAAAGGTTTCCCTTTTTATAGGCAGTTAAATCTAATGTTCAGGTTTATTTATTTTTTGTTTCAAATCTTCTTTCAAATCATCACGCACGCTTTTATCCCAAATACGAACACCGGCATGATAAGCTGATCTAGCCATCATAAATCCACCTACTGGTGCAGTAATAAACACAAATACAATAGTAAGAAGTACTTTGCCACTGATGACATCGTGTGCATAACTGAAATATAAAAACAAACCAATCATGGTTCCGATTACGCCAAATGTAGAAGCCTTGGTTGCAGCATTAATACGCGTATATGCATCTGGCAGACGGATGATAGCAATTGCACCTAACAGCATAAAAATCGCACCGATGAGTAAAAAAATACTAATCACGATCTCGCTCAATGACAACACCACCTTCCATATATTTTGATAATGCAACTGTTCCGACAAAAGATAAGATTCCTAAGACTAAGATAACTTCCACGTAAACAAGTGTTTGTTGGACAATCATTAACATCCCTACAAAACCAATTAACGTGATTCCTAATAAATCCAAAGCAACAATTCGATCAAACATGGATGGTCCTTTAACCATACGAAATAGACATAAAGCAATAGCGATCGCTAATATACACATTACAATGAACGCAACAGAATGTAGCATTAATCTGTCACCTCCAAAATACCTTTTTCAAATGTTGTTTTAATGCTTTCAATAACTTTTTCTTTTGAATCAATATCAATTGTATGAACATACAATGTTTTCCGATCATCTGAAAACGCCATAACTAATGTTCCTGGCGTTAACGTGATTAAACTAGATAATAGAGTCACTTGAAGTGCAGAATTTAATTCTGTTGGATAAGCAACAATTCCCGGTTTTGCTTTAAGCTTTGGACTCAAAACAATCTTAGCAACATTTAAATTTGCTATAATCATTTCTTTTATGAAAACAAGTATTAATTTCACAAAAGCAATGATCTTAGTAAAGTACAAGTCGAACTTTAGAAAACTCTTAAAAAGATATAGCAACGCTAGACCTATCACGTAACCTACTAAAAAAGTAGAAAAGGAAAAATGACTGGACAATAGCATCCATATTATCGCAATGCTTAAATTCAAAAGTATTTGTATCGGCATAAATAAATCTCCTTTTCGATTATGCCATTCCCCTTATGGTAGAATGACATCTATATAATGGGTGGGATTCATTAATTGATCTGCAGCAGCTGAGACATATTGAAACGCAGGTTCAGCGCCTAATCCTAATGCAATGGTAACTGCTATTAAAGGTATAACCGTTCGTAACAGTCCGTTAACCTGCTCATTTGATAAAGCAAACGTTATATCTGTTTCCTCTCCCCAAAAAACGTTCATAAAAATTCGTAACATGGAGAATAGGTTTAATAAGCTCACGACTAAAGCAACACCCACAATAACATATTGTCCTTCCCCTACACTTGAAACAATTAGAGAGAACTTACCAAAGAATCCACTTAATGGTGGAATTCCTACGAGTGACATCGCAGCAATAAAGAAAGACCAACCTAATAATGGATATTTTTTCAACAACCCGCCCATTTTTCGAATATCAGCCGTTCCAGTTAACTGAATGATAATGCCAGCAATAAAGAATAGTGCTACTTTAACAACCATATCATGTGTAATGTAATAAATAGATCCAGCGATTGCATCAGCTGAAAATACACCAAGCCCCATAATCATAAAACCAACCTGGCTAATAATTTGATAAATAATGATACTCTTTATATCAAACTTAGATAATGCACCTAACACACCGAAGATCATCGTAGCTCCAGCTAACACTAAAATAATGGTATGTGTGAATGCTGGATTTTGATTAAATATTAGTGTGAACGTACGTATTAATGAATACAAACCTACTTTTGTTAAGAGCGCACCGAAAAGTGCAGTAATAACTGCTGGTGGTCCATAGTATGATTTAGGTAACCAGTAGTAAAGTGGAAATAACGCACCCTTCGCTCCAAATACAAACAAGAAAATGATGGCAATTACGTTTATTATGCCTTGTTGGTCAAGCATCGCAACTCGATCACCTAAATCCGCCATATTGAGCGTACCGGTTATTGCATATAGATAGGCAACAGCAACTAAGAAAAATGCGGATGCAACCATATTCATAACGACATACTTAAAGGACTCTCGAAGTTGAAACTTTTTACCTCCGTGAGAGATTAATACATAAGATGAAATTAACGTTACTTCAAAAAATACAAACAAGTTAAATAAATCGCCAGTTAAAAAGGCACCATTTACACCAGTAAGTAAGAAAAAGAAAAAGGAATAGAAATAATATCGTTCTCTCTCGATATGTATTGTTTTAAAACCATAAAACAAACAAACTAGTCCTACAAAACTCGCCATAAGAACCATTAATATGGACAACATATCCCCTACTAAAACAATACCAAACGGAGCACGCCAATCCCCTACTTCAAGGTGAATCATTTGTTCCGGACTTTGATATACACGATATGTTAAGTAAATAGAAAAAACAAATAATGCAATGCCTGTCAAGCCAGCTATTATTCGTTGTAGTCGATGATGCTTTGCAAAAAAGATTAAAACCGCACCAACTACCATTGGTAATAAAAATGGTACAACTAATAAGTTACTCATCTAATCTTCCCCTTAACTGATCTAAGTCATCTGTTTGGTGTGCCTTGTATGTGCGGTATGTTAATACTAATAGCAAGGCTGTCATTCCAAAACTAATTACAATTGCTGTTAAAATTAGTGCTTGTGGTAATGGATCTGTGTAACTACCTGCTTCTTGTCCTAATAAAGGAGCAGCTCCTTGACCTAAACCTCCCATGGTCAGAATTAGCAAATGCGCTCCATGTGAAAGTAAAACGGTACCAAGTACAATTCGAAGCAAACTTTTTGTCAACAACAAGTAGGTAGCAACAGAAAATAACACTCCTATTAGCAAAGCAATTAAAATTTCCATTATACATCATCCTCCGCTATCGTTGTAATAATTAATAATGTTACACCTACTACGACAATATAAACACCTATATCAAATACTAGCGCAGTTGTTAATTCCACGTCCCCTAATATTGGAAGATGTGCGTGCGTAAAGAATTGCGTAAGGAACGGATAACCAAAAATCATACTGCTTATACCAGTTCCAATCGCAATGATAAGTCCAGTACCGATAAAGTATGGAAAATAAAACTCAAGCACATTTTTGATCGTTTTCAGATCAAAACTGATATACAAAAGCACCACGGCAGAGGCAGTCATCAATGCTCCAATGAATCCTCCGCCAGGGTTATTATGTCCTGCAAGCAATAAGTAAATAGCAAAGGAAAGGATTATAAACACAGCAATACGTGTCATTGTGTGTAACGAAACATTATTTTTCATTTATATCTTCCTTTCCATTTAATTTTAACTTGATAAGTGCAACAATTCCTAATGCTGCGATTCCCAATACAAGGATTTCAAACATTGTATCCATCCCACGAAAATCAACGAGGATAACATTGACAACATTATCGCCTCCTGCAAAGTCATGCGCATTTTCTAAGAAATAATTTGCGATGGATTCAAATCCTTTTTTACTTTTCAGTGCTAAGGAACTTAGTGCCATTGTTGTAACTAAAACACCAACACCAATGGAAATAATAACATTGGTCCACTTAAAGGTTGGTTTGCTTTTTTCGTTTCGCAATTCTGGTAAGTGATAGAAACAAAGTAAAAACAGTGCAGTTGTAACTGTTTCAACCAGTAATTGTGTTAAAGCTAAATCTGGTGCACGGAACATAACAAATAATAAGGCAACTAAGAAACCTACAAAACTTGTTGCAATAATTGCAGTTACACGATTCTTTAAAAATGGAATTAACAATGCGGCTGCAGCAATAACAGCTACAATTACCCAAACATATATTGGAATTTCAGCTACATTAGCCGTCTCTATCGCAAAGCCACCAAAATGATACAAGGTGAAAACAACTGCTACAATCAAGAATATATACATATAAGCAAGGTAGTCTCTCAATAAACCTGTTTCAGGAACTTTGGTCACACGTTTTGCCACTGGCACGACGCGTTTAACAATTCCGTCATAAATATAGTTAACCGGGTCTTTTTGGTGCAGACGCAAGAACGTATATATCTTCTGCCATTTGGTTAGCGTTAAATACATTAATACACCTACTGCAACAATACTAACAGTCATAAATAATGCTGGTGTGAAACCATGCCATGGCGAAATATGCACATCAAAATGTTCGACGCCCGTTAGACCATAAGGGTAAATGGATTGAACAGCTGGTTCAATGATACTATGCGCTAAGATGTTTGGGAAAAATCCAAAGATGACAACTAATCCAACTAAAATAATTGGCGGAATTAACATACCAATTGGTGCCTCATGTGGTTTTTTATCCAATTTTTCAGGTTGATAATTTCCTGTAAATGTTTTAAAGACGAGAATCATACTATAAATAAAGGTAAACACACTTGCTATCCAAGCAACTAAAGGAAAGATGAATCCTAGGGAAGCCATGTTTAAAGACGTGATATGCGTTGCTTCAACCATGCTTTCTAAAAACATTTCCTTACTCAAGAAACCATTAAATGGATAAATTCCCGCCATAGAAAAAGCACCAATAATGGAAATCGTAAATGTAATTGGCATAAAGGTCATTAATCCACCTAGTTTACGAATATCCCTTGTACCAGTTTCATGATCAACGATTCCAGCAACCATAAATAAGCTACCTTTAAATGTTGAATGGTTAATCAAATGAAATACTGCAGCAACTGTTGCAGCTGTATATCCAGCTTCATATCCATAAAAAGCTGCAGCTGACCCTAATCCTAGCATGCTCATAATCATTCCCAATTGACTAATTGTCGAATACGCTAAAATTGATTTTAAATCTGTCTGTCTTACTGCATTAAACGAACCCCATAATAGCGTAAACAAACCAAAGCCCGATACGATCCAAAACCATTCTGATGAACCTGAAAAAACAGGGCTTAGTCTTGCCACTAAGTAAATACCTGCCTTTACCATTGTTGCAGAGTGCAAGTAAGCACTAACTGGTGTTGGTGCTTCCATTGCATCAGGTAGCCAAATATGAAAAGGAAATTGCGCTGATTTTGTAAAAGCACCTAACAAAACGAGAATCATGGTTGGAATGAAGAGACCACTTGCTGCTACTGTGTCAACTTGAGCGATAATCTCCGTAATAGTAAATGTTCCGGTGATAACATATAGTAATGAAAATCCTGCAAGCATTGAAAAACCACCACTTACAGTAACTAGCATTGATTTTAATGAGCCATATCTAGATTTTTCACGGTCATACCAATAACCAATTAATAGTGCGGATGATAAACTTGTTAATTCCCAAAACACATAAAGGACCATCAAGTTACCCGAAAGCACCACACCTAGCATAGCCCCCATAAACATCATTAAATAAAAATAAAAATTGTGCAGTGATTCTTTGTTTTTATCAAGGTAATAGATGGAATATAATATCACCAATACACCAATCCCTGATATTAACAGAGAAAATAGTAACGCTAGACCATCTAAATGAATATCAAAATTAATCCCTAGTGAGGGAACCCAAGGTAATAATTGTGTTACCGTTTCTCCACGAGAGATGGTTGGAATAAATGTTAATAAATAAATAAATATAACCGTCGGTAAAATTAATACAAACCATCCCGTATGAATGGATGGAATTTTTTTGTAAAAGAACGGTATAACTAATGCAAATAAAAATGGTGCTATAATTGCAATATGTAACAATGACAAGAGCATGTACCTCCTCAGAAATAAAAAAACTTCTTTTTCTATATTTTTTTAAAAAAATCATCCTGCACATATGATGTAACTTTTTATCACATAGATAATTACAATAAAATTATACATGATAAAATTTTTAGCCGCAATTAAGGTATTCTTCTCAACCAACCAATTATCCAAACCTTTTTAAATAGGAAGAAACGCAGAAAATATTTTTTTATTTTTTTCATTACACCCGATACCCATTTTTGTTTTTGGATAACAAATTAGTTTGTAATTCATCGAAAATAGACTATTTATATTATGCACATAAATTCCAATTGTAATAATTAATTCACGTCTCCCCTTTCTTATTTATAGTTATTATCGACCATAACTAGTAGTTATCAACTAATAATAAGCATCGAATTTGTCGATTCTAGTAACTTTATGTTTAAATTAAGCAATAACATATGAAAAGGAGCAAACGAAATGTCTCAATTTGAAGCAATTAACGCTATGGAAAACCTAACTAGCTTTATTGAACAAAATGATGTTGCACTTGTATATATATCGCGAGAAAATTGTAGTGTCTGTCATAGTCTGAAACCACAAATACAACATATTATGGATAAGTATCCTAAAATAGCGACTAGCGAGGTAAGTGCAGATCAAGTACCAGAAGTAGCAGGGGCATTTTCTATTTTCACTGTACCAGTTGTGTTATTGTTTGTGGATAACAAGGAATTTTATCGCGGAGCAAGGATCGTTCCACTTGATCGATTTGAAGCTACAGTAAAGCAGATCTACGATGGTTATTTTGAATAATCGCAGAACAAAAAGATGGACAAAACAATCCTGTTTCACCCTCTTTTTTTGATTCAATTAAGGAATATGAATAAGGTCATTAGTTGTCACCATTCCGAGAATTGTTTCGGTTTGTTTCCCATTTTCGGTAATTAGTAAAGCATCCAAGCGCTTCTGCTCTTTTAACTTTGTTAAAAAGATCTCTTCTGCTTCATAAATAGTCATATACTTATGAATAAAGAGGTAATTACGTGAACGTTTATCATTTTTAATCATTTCCAGTATGGTTGTTTGGAATAACCCCTTGTTATTATCATTGGTATTTTTGGCTAACCAATGAGTGATTCCTTTATCGGTTAAAAGACCGATAAATTGCTTTTTTTGATAAACAGGAAATTGAGAATAGTCTGTTTGTTTGATAATATGTAACACATCTTTTAATAAATCTTTCCCTTGTACAATTTTTAATTGTTTTTTAAAGGTTGGAATCACTAACTTAGGAGCCGTTAGCTCGTCGGCAATTTTCTCAATTTGAAACACTACTTCATTATGAGGCTCCGCTATTGCATAATCTGCCTCCGTTCGTTCATGTATGATGGCATTACGTAACTCGGAGTATTCTAATAAATCGTCTTTATATCGTTTAACAACAGGGTGAGTGTGGCTCAATCGTTGAACAGAACGATAGAATGGAATATATTTTTTATCCTCTATCTGTTTATCAAAGAATTTTTCTATTTTGTTAAATGCTATTACAAATCGATCAGCATTAGTCATTGTCATCACTCCTATGCTATTTATATTTTTTGATAAGCTACCGATAAAATGAACTTTAAAAATCTGATCAGTAGTGTCCCCTACCGACCGGTTTATCATGAGAGATATGATTGAAATGCACATTTATATCAGAATAGTTGGCACTAATGAGCCTGGTGATTTGGTAATAACTCACGCACCTAATTCAATTGTATCATGAATATATTTAAGTCCTACATAGTACGTGCCCCCTCTTTTTTGTACCCACATCACTCTCGCTTTCACTTTCTCTTTTGTGTGGTAATTAACTTCTAACTCAACTCGTTGATTTTTTCTTAACTTTTTCTTACTTTTAATCTGACAACCATTTAAACTGTAGTCTAACAAAGTAACTGGCATTTCATTTTTACTTGTAGACAATTTCCCTTTAAGTTTAACCTTTTCCCTCATTCGCTGTCTTTCTAATTGTTTCGGCGTTTTCCTTGAATGCTTTAAAAAGCGAAGAAATACATAAAATAAAGATGCATTTACATACGTTTGGTTTGAATAAATATCTTTAGAATGCGTAAATAATATGCTAATTAGAGCAGCATATTGTGCTTGACTAAGAGCTTGGAAAGAAACTCCCATGTAATTATGATTGGCTTGCTGGCTTATCCATTGTTTTGTCACTTTTAACTTCGGTATTTCTTTTATTTCTAAATATAGTGATCCACCATCCAATTGACCTTCACTTATAGTATCTACTAATTCAATTCTTGCTCCGCTCTCACTTAAATCCACAATATTACATTTGTATTTTGTTCCAAATTCACTAATTAAATAACCGCTTATCTCGACATTACTCCTTTCAGCCCCTCTAAACCTTGGACGCTCAACGGAGATAACTAAACTAACTAGAATGGCTAATAGATTATAAAATATCCAAAAAATGTTGATGATCAGCATGTCATTGCTTTGATAAAATTCAATTGATGTGAACAAATGTAAGTTCACCATAGCAATAGCTATTAAAGAAAATATGGTTAACAATACATACGGAAAGGTTGTTCTCCATAAAATTTGCCGGTTCTGACTTTGAACTCCTTTTCGGGTTACACTAAAATTAAAATTTTTCTTAAGGATCAATTCTCCTAATACAGATGCAGCCATAAAAGGTGCTAAAGCCACTTCATAGACATGACTCCAAAATGTTGTTCGTTTACTACTGGCAATTCTTCTAAAGGCAAATTGGGAAGAAAGAAATGCCGGTAGCCAAAAAATTACTAGTGTTTCTAAATCAGTGTCAATACTATAAATCGAAAATACTAAAAATAGTAAAGGTGCAAGCAGATAAATAAGTTTATAGATACCAAAAAACCAATAGTGAATGCCATCAAGATATAATAGTTTTTGCATAAAACTTAATCCTTTTAATCGCAATGGATTCCATTTTCGTGCTACTTGAATATTACCTCTAGCCCACCGATCTCGTTGTTTTAATAGATCAGCATATGTTTCTGGTGATAGTCCCACAGCTAATGTCTCATTAACAAAAACTGTTTTCTGATTGTTAGTTTGAAGCAACATCCCGGTAGCCATATCTTCCGTAATAACGCCAGTAGCAAAACCGCCAATTGCTTCTAAAGAAGTTCTTCTGAAAAGTGCGTTACTTCCTACATACATGGTTGCGTTAAACCTATCTTTTCCTTGTTCTAATTGTCGCATAAAAAAGTCTTGTTCATTAGTAATCCTATCTTCATAGAAAAGGTTATATTGAAACGCATCTGCATTATAAAAAACTTGTGGTGTTTGTACAAAAGAGACATCTGAGTCAGTAAAGTATCCGATCGTACGTGTTAAAAAATTGTATTTCGGTACCATATCTGCATCCATCGTTACAATAATCTCTCCATTTGTTTTCGTCATTGCGTGGTTTAAATTTCCGGCTTTGGCATGTGTGTTATCATCCCTTCTGATATAATGAACGCCTAGGTGAGAGGATAAAGCTCTAACCTCCCCACGATCGCCATCGTCACAAACGTAGATGTTCAATTTATTTTGCGGATATTCTAGTAACTGACAAGCAGTGATCGTTCGCCGCAATAAATCAGTTGGTTCATTATAGGTTGCAATAAAGATATCTACTCTAGGCAGCTCCTCAAATGCGGTTATCACCGCTTCTTTTCGTTTAAATGGAGACCACGATAGGATGGTGAACACAATAGACTGACTAAATCCTGCCCATTCTGCAATTAGTAAAAGAGCACCTAACACCAGGCTTAGTACACCTGATTCAGGAAGGGTGAAACTTGTTCGCCATAGTAAATAAATAAAATTCACTACTAAAAAAGTAGTGTATAACAAACGTCTAGCAAAAAAATTTTTCTTAGAAAAGTAATAGGAGATAAATAATGTTACTATTATAAATATAAGCCATAAGATTCCAATATCATTCATTTTATCTCAGCACTCCAATTTTTAATTGTGATTTTAAATAATCTAAAATCACAATTCCCTTTTACCTATCAAGATGAAACCATTTTTATAACAAAACGTATAACTATATAGAAAGGAGATGACGCAATGAAACAAACACCCCAAAAGCAAATCGCAAACGATGCAATTAAAGCATGGCAAATTTCTGCTAGCATACAACTTTCTATCGGAATTTTGATTGGCATAATCATCTTGATTTTAGGAAACGTATTTTCATTTTCATACTGGTATGGAATTGGATTCTTTGGTCTAGATATTATTTTAGGTACTATAACAATCTTTATTATTCCAAAATTACGTTGGCGTAGATGGCGTTATGAGATTTTCGATCAAGAAATATACATACAATATGGTATTCTAATTGTTACTCGTACCTTAGTCCCGATGGCTAGAGTACAACATGTAGATACAAAACAAGGACCCATTTTGAAGAAATATGACTTGGCCAGTTTAACAATTTCGACTGCCGCAACAGTCCATGAAATTCCTGCGTTACTAGAACACGAAGCTTATGGGTTAAGGGATCAGATTTCTGAATTAGCAAGGGTGGAACAAGATGATGTCTGAAGCGAAACGACTACATCCAGTATCTATACTGTTTCATGTTATCACGACTACTAGGCAAATCTTTTTTGCATTACTACCTATTATTCTATTAGTGATCAATGATTTTAAATGGTTGCATTTGATCTTAGGTTTAATAATTGTTATTGTCTTTTTATTTGGATTCAGCATATTAAAATGGTTGCGCTTTACTTACCAAATAGAACATGACCAATTACGAATTGAGCAAGGAGTATTCGTCAGACAGAAACGAACGATCTCTAAGCATCGTATCCAATCGATAGATTTAACCCAGAACGTGATTCATCGTATATTTGGATTAACCAAAGTTCAAATTGAAACAGCTGGTAGTAATTTAAATGTAGACGCTTCTTTGAGTGCGGTAACATTTGCTGAAGGAAAATGGTTACATGGTCAACTGAAATACCATAACAACAACACACCTGTTGATACAGAGGATAATCAGGTAGATCAACAAGTTGAGAAACAATACCCTACACGACAAATCTCATGGCCAATGCTTATTCTTGCAGGATCCACTTCTGGTAGTTTTGGTATTCTCTTAGCTCTTATCGGTTTTGCTTCTTCAGAGGCAGAGTCTTTAATCCCTGATTCATTTTACGAAGAAACAACAAGTTGGATTTTTAGCCAAGCAGTCCCAACTATAATTTTATTAAGTATTATTTTATTGATTGGAATATATATCGTTGGGATATTAAGTACATTAATTAAATATGGTAATTTCACTATCACCCGTTACGAAGAGGAATTGTACATTACGCGCGGTCTATTAGAAAAAAAACAGATGACTATACCACTAAAACGCATTCAAGTAGTAGGTATTAAGCAATCTATTATTCGAGAACCACTTGGCTTAGCAACCGTTTTTGTAGAGATTGCTGGTGGTGAAGTTGACGAGCGTGAGGGGACAGAAACATTACTTTTCCCTATTTTGTTTAAAAAAGAAATCAAAACATTCTTAGCTGAGATCATTCCAGAATACAATGCACTACCAGATAAATTTCAGTCAATACCGAAACGAGCACTGCCTTATTATTTCGTTCGAGCAGCATGGTTGCCAATTATTGCTTCAATTATTGTGGCTCTTTTTTGGTTCAAATGGATTTGGGTTCCATTACTAATTCTCGCAATTTCTATCATCTTTGGTTTCTTGCGTTTCCGGACCAATGGATATAATCTAACAGATAAACAATTAACACTTCGCTTACGTCATTTTTCTAAAGATATTATTATGTTAAGACGCAGGCGAATGCAAGCATTTGAAACACAGCAACATGTTTTACATCGAAAGCAGCGTTTAGCAACGACAAACTCATCGATATTAAATAATTTTGCAGGCCGTCATTACAAACTAAATGAAATAGAAAGTGATGGCGCAGATGCAATTGGAGAGTGGTATTCTTATCAAACGAAAGGTTAAATAGTTTTTTTAAAACAAGATAAACAACCGCAAATGACAAAGCATAGTTCATCATTTGCGGTTTTGTATTTTAATTTTATTCACTGCATATTAGATTAACAAGCAATCGTGTTCGAATAGATAAGCATATCCTAGATCAATAAATAAGAAATAAGATTCGGATAATGGAAAACTAAACGTACGCGTTAATTCTCTTGTTTCGATATCTGAATAAACATCTGACAGTATTCCTTTACCCGTTGCTCGCATTTGCATCATATTCTCAAGGAAATATGGACGGAAAGCCCAATTTGAACCTTTTTGATCTGCTTGCACCAACCAATTATGCTCAATTTTCCGAAAGTTAGATGATACTTGTTGCCCATCACTATCACAAATGTACACACGAAAACTTTCGTCTTTAAAATAACTCGTTACTATTTGAATAAACTCGTCAACTAATTGAGGTCCTTGCCATTGGGTAATAACGTTTGTTAACCTTTTTTCCCATTCAAAAACAAGATCGAGTCGTTTCTTTACTAAATCTTTCTCCTGTTGAATATACTCCATTACTTTCGTATTCACGTCAACTCCAAGTGCTTTACGAGACGGATAATCCAATGGTTTTGCTAAATAAAACCCTTGATAATAGCGGCTACCATGTTTCCATGCAAAATAAAGATGAAAGTCTTCTTCAATATTCTCAAACAAAAGTGCAGCTCCAATTCGATGGGCAAGCATAGCGAGTGAATACATGACATCCTGAAACCCTTCTGCTCTTAAATTACCGATTAAGCGCGTATCTATTTTTAAGATATGTGGCTCTAATTGACGAATTCGATCGAGATTTGAACTTTTTGCACCTACATGATCTACTGCTATTTGGATGCCGTAAGTTTTATAATAAAGAATAAGATGATTAATATTTTCGAAATCATAATCAAAGTCTTCTTCCATAATTTCAACTACAACCCGTTCCATCATAAAGCCTTTTTTCTCGAATTTCTTAAGTGCCTGTAGTAAATCTTCTCCGTTATTATAAAGTAGTTCTTTGACGGTTCGATTAATAAACAACAAACCATCCGTGTTTGTTTCAAGTATCTCTGTTACAGCAATATGTAATAAATGCTGGTCGACTTCCACTTTAAATTCTTCAGGAACGTCTTGGTCTCTAAAAAATGGCCCTAGACTAACCCAGTCTCCGTTATGATAATATCTGCCATACAATTCATAACCAACCACGGAATGTTTAATAGCACTGACGATTGGTTGATAAACAGGTTTTACTTTATCTAAGTTACTTACGATATCTAATGGATCCATTCATTATCCCCCTTTCGAGCTCCCGTTCAACAAATTTAGTTATTTCCCCTGTTTGTAAAATAGTTTTTTAAAATAGAAATAAAACACGATATTTAAAATAACAGCTAAAAATAATAGCCCTTCTACAATCCAGGCAATATTACTGCTTGGGAATTTGTAATAAGCCAAATACCCAAAACCTAAAAAACCAATTAATTGAAACAAAGACAATACTAAAAAGATCTGATAACGTGTAAACTGATTCATTTTATGTTCCTCCAACATTTTGTTTCTTTATCTATTTTATTGTAGCATATTTTTAATGAAGCAAAATAAGCAAAAAGAAAACCAATCAGGAATCCCGATTGGTTTTTAAACTTTATTCTCCAGCTACTTTTGTTGTTACTTCAACAAGACGTTTCGCTTGATGTTTTACTGCACCTTCCACATCTTCTACCATTTTACCATCTTGCCCTTGTGTCACACTTGTTCCATAAGGATTACCGCCTGCACCATAAAGAACCTCGTTTGAATATCCTGGTGGCACAATAATCGCTCCCCAGTGCATCATTGCTGTATAAAGGTTAAGTAAAGTTGCTTCTTGACCGCCGTGCGGATTAGCAGCAGAAGTCATTGCTGTAACAACTTTATTTACTGTCTTACCTGTAGCCCAAAGCCCACCTTGTGAGTCAATTACTGATTTCATTTGGGAAGGTACCGCTCCGAAACGAGTTGGGACACTAAAGATAATACCATCTGCCCATTCGATAACATCAGAAGTTACCTCAGGTACATCTTTCGTTGCTTCAATATGCTCTTTCCAAGCTGGGTTTGACGCTACAGCAGCTTCAGGCGCATTTTCAGGAGCTCGAACAACTTTCACTTCTGCCCCAGCAGCTTTAGCCGCCTCTTCTGCCCATTTTGCCAGTTGATAGTTCGTTCCTGTTGAACTGTAGTATATTACTGCTACTTTTACCATTAATAAACATCTCCTTCGCTTTATTAATTTATTTTATTTTTATACCCAAACCAAAATAATTTTAAACCTAATTATTTTGGTTTCTAAATAAAACTATACTAATTATTTGTCTTGATTTCAAGATAAATGCTCATTTTATTAATTGTTAAATGTTTTGACAATGATTCAAAAATGCGTTACATTATCCTATGGACGAACAATTTTGTTGAATGAATGAAATTTCATTCGTATTTAGGAGTGTTAACTATGGAAAATGTCTTTGATTATGAAGATATTCAATTAATTCCCGCAAAGTGTATTGTAAACAGTCGATCTGAATGTGATACAACCGTTACTTTAGGAAAACACACATTTGAATTGCCGGTTGTACCAGCAAACATGCAAACCATTATCGATGAAAATATTGCCTTATTCTTAGCTCAAAATAACCATTTCTATATCATGCATCGTTTTGAACCGGAAACAAGAATTAATTTTATCAAAAACATGCACCAACAAAACTTAATTGCTTCCATTAGTGTTGGGGTTAAAGAGGAAGAATACCAATTCATAGAGACATTACAAGAACAAAATCTTGTACCTGACTATATTACAATTGATATTGCACATGGACATTCAAATGCGGTTATTAATATGATTAGACATATTAAACAATATATACCTGAAACATTTGTTATTGCCGGAAATATCGGTACACCCGAAGCCGTAAGAGAATTAGAGCATGCAGGTGCTGATGCAACAAAAGTAGGGATTGGCCCTGGAAAAGTATGTATTACAAAAATTAAAACTGGTTTTGGTACTGGTGGTTGGCAATTAGCAGCTTTACGCTGGTGTTCCAAAGCAGCTAGTAAACCAATTATCGCAGATGGTGGTATTCGTACACACGGTGACATCGCCAAATCAATTCGCTTCGGTGCTTCCATGGTGATGATTGGGTCACTATTTGCTGGTCACGAAGAATCTCCAGGTGAAACGATCGAAAAAGATGGCAAGTTATTTAAAGAATATTTTGGTTCTGCATCGGAATTTCAAAAAGGTGAAAAGAAAAATGTGGAAGGCAAAAGAATGTATGTTAAACATAAGGGGGCACTGGTAGATACATTAACCGAAATGAAACAAGACTTACAATCTTCTATCTCTTATGCAGGCGGTACTCGCCTAGATGCTATCCGTAACGTTGACTATGTTGTTGTTAAAAATTCAATCTTTAATGGTGATAAAGTATATTAAAAAACGGCTGTTACTCAGCCGTTTTTTCTTTCGTATTTTTTTCATTTTCAACTTGTAATTCTTTGTACCTTTGATATTGTCTATAACCATAAGCGATATTGCGAACTATTTCAGGATTAGCAGACCCAGCTCCGATTGCACCTGCTAATATTGCGACAGAAGTTCCTAGCCATGATAAACGTAAAAAGCTAAATAGTGTGACATTCCCCTCTAATTCTGTCACTGATTTAAACATTTCTGGCGGCACAAAAACCATAATCGCGATCGAGAAAAAAACTAATAGAATCAGATAAAAAACTAATACCCCGATCAACAATGTAAATATTGTGGCCGTATTATAGAGTATTCTAATTCTTTTCTTCCCTTTTTTTGTTGGTTTTTCCCATAAGTCGTGCGATATAATCATCCAAATAATCATGCTAATGCAAGAAACCAACATGAGTGCTGCTAATCGAAAGATGGAATAGTTCACACTAAGCTGCCACAACGTTGTAAAGATAATCGAGTAAGCACCGGTTCCAAATGCAACCGCAATAATAGGCTTAAAGGAAGTAAGCAAGAGCCAAGGACGGTTTGCAAATGTCATTCCTGCCAGAACACGAAGTTTCCCATTGATAGCTGGAATAACCAGATAACGCGCATCAACATTTGATTCCGTTTCAATATCGTGCGTTTTCTTAATAGAGGAGAACGGAAATTGACGTTTAATTTTATTTTCATTGAAGTTTGATGTAGTTGGTGGAAGCGTATTAGCCTGGTATAGTTCTTGCATTACCTGAATAATGCTCTTCTTAACTCTATTTTTCATTGGTGGAAAACCAAATGCAGGCAAAGATATTTGACCAATTCTCTTATCAAAATCTAAGTCTGCCAATACAGTTTCATGTTTAACTGAATGTTTTGGTAAATCTGTCAGACAAATTACATAGTTCCAGTTGTTTTGCCGTTTTAGCTTCTCTGCTGTATCAAAGATTTCATGAGCCTGTTCAGCTGCACCAGTAAGCTGATCAACTTTATAATCCAACTCCCACTCTATTTGGTTAGACACTGACTGAGCAAATCGCTTTTTTAATTCTTCTAATATTTCTTTTGTGATTTTAGTCGGTAATTCTGGTGCACAAATGATACCAACCGTTAATTTCTCCATAAAACTTAAAACTCCTTTTCCTCCTTTTTCTATATAGTTTGTTACCCGTTATTTACAAATTTAATCATTTGCTATGTATGTGATATAAGACTGCTCCTATAACGGTTTTATTATTAGATAGATTGGGAAAAGACACAATAGTAGTAGAATTTGTTAGGAGGTAGTTTAATGTCAATGGAATTTTTAAATAAAGCCCTAATAAAAAAATTAGGATTAGGCACCGCGCCGCTTGGAAATATGTTTCGAGATGTAAGTGAGCAAGAAGCGCATCAAACGGTGCAATCTGCTTGGGATGCTGGAGTGAGATATTTTGATACAGCGCCATTTTATGGTTACGGTCTAGCTGAAAATAGGCTGGGAGAAGTGCTATCTGCTTATGATCGAGAATCGTTTGTCCTTAGTTCAAAAGTTGGTCGTGTAATGTTAGACGAGAAAGAAGAAAAGTCAGGTTTATTTGCTGACGGACGGAAGAACAAAGTGTTAACCGATTATTCTGAGGATACAACGTTACGCTCAATTGAACAAAGCCTCAAACGTTTACAGACCAATTATTTAGATATGGTATTTGTCCATGACCTTTCTCCTGACTTTTGGGGAGATAATTGGATAACCAAATTTGATGAAGCTCGAAATGGAGCATTCAAGACACTAAATCGACTGCGAGATGAAGGGGTAATTAAGTCATGGGGGCTTGGTGTAAATACAACTATTCCTATTGAGTTGGCCATGGAACTGGAAGAAGTTACACCTAATTTAAGTCTTTCAGCAACACAATATACTCTGATGCAGCACGAACGAGCTTTAGAGGGAATGATGCCTCAAGCCTATAAAAAAGAAATGGGCGTGGTTGTAGGAGGCCCTTATAACTCAGGTGCTTTATTAGGCGGAAAGCATTTTGATTACGCACCAATTACAGACGAAGCTAAAACACAAGTAAATCAATTAAAAGCAATTGCGAATAACCATAATATATCGCTTAAAGCAGCTGCATTACAATTTTCAGCTGCTCATCCAGTCGTGAAGGCGATTATTCCTGGTTCAACTAGACCAGATCGGATAAAAGAGGATATTAAAGCAATGGATGAAGAGATCCCTCTTACATTCTGGGAAGAACTTCGCAATAAGAAATTAATTTCAGAAAAAGCACCAATACCGAAGACTTGAGATGAAAATTAACGAAATAAACCGAAAACAAGCATGATCAAGTGGTTACTGCATTGATCATGCTTGTTTTCGATTAAAGGAAGGTAACATTATTTTTTTCCTTTGATTGTCAATAACGACATCTGACTTTGATTAAATAACCGGAGCGGCAGCTTAGTCGTTCCCAGTCCACTATCAATATAGAGATAGTGGTCAGGTTTCCATTGATATAAGCCTTTATCTAATTCTGGAAAATAACCTTGATCTGGAGCAACTAATGCACCAATAAATGGAATCCTAATCTGACCGCCATGGGTATGACCTGATAAAATTAAGTCAATCGATTCATTCATTAAGGTATTCACCAAATCAGGTGCATGCGAAAGCAATAACGTATAGTTCTCTGATTGCAACCCCAACATCGCTTCAGATAGATTATCATGTTCTGTTGAATAATCAGCAACACCCGCTAACTGAAGTTTATTATGATTAATATCTAGAATAATATTGGTGTTATCCATTAATTGAACTCCACGATCGACCAATCCATCCATTAATCGATCTTTTTTAAAATTATCCCATTCATGGTTGCCTGATACAAAATAAACATGTTTGTTTATAGTAACTATCTTTTCAATTAAGCGAAACATAGCCGTTAAGTCTGTTGTCTTTCGATCAACTAAATCACCAGTAATAACAATAATATCTGGCTGTAACTCATCTATCCTATTAATTAATGGTAGGTGGTCTTTTCCAAAAATTCTATTATGTATGTCTGTTAACTGTAAAATTTTTATCGATGATCCGTCGCTAAGTTTTGTACTATATAAATCCACTTCATTAACTTTAAATGTATTGGTATCATAAATAACTTTCAAACAAACAGCTGTAGTTAATACTAAACTAGGATATAGTAATAACTGCTTTTTTCTTTTCAACATTTCGAAACCTTCTCTCCGTGAATCTTGTTATTAAATTAGTTTAGCATTTATTTTCTGGAAAATATATGCGTAATATCCTAACATATCAAAATGTATAAACAAAATAAACCTACTGAGGCTACAACATGGCACTTACTACATCTTGCCACATCAATACAAATATAAGAAATCAAAAGCTCTACCGTATGCTTTGGTAAATAAGCCAATTAAAAAGGTCGATACCCGTATGGTATCGACCTAATACTTGCTTGTAGCAAGTGTTCTATGTTTTGCGGCGAAAAGACCATTAAGTCCACGTAACGTTTAGCATTTAAATGCTCATCTTTCGTCTTATGCAAAAAAGCTCATCGCCCCATTACTATAGCATACCCTTTGTTTAGTAGTAAAGCTATTTTTTTATACTGATAACCATTAGACGAGCGGTTATATCTGTCTCCTATAAAGCCCTGTTACTTACTTCTCACTAGTAACAGTAACTTTAGATTAACAGATAAATTCTAAGCCTTTTCTGCTATCTTAATTATGTTCTATTTCAATGCACGCAGTAAACGATATTGAAATTTAACTTGATAACGGTCGTTGTTTAATTTGTTTGTTTTACATCTTCCAATTATATTTCGAATCTTTTTGTTAAAAATTATTTTATCACGATTTCTTTGCTCCTTTAATAAGTCTTCAAACCAAGGATACCGCTTCAATACCTTGATATTCTTTGCAATAGCTTGTTCATTTACTTTTGAAGTGCCAGAAATAAATATAGATAAAATTTCAAAGATTATATCCAACAAGACATTTACTCCTTCGTTGAGATAGTTTATTAACTTATCCTTTGTTGGTCAACTCTTATTTTCAGATTATTACCTAGTATTATATTGTTAGCTAAGCGTGACTGTCTAGTAATTTCCCAAAAAAAGTCTCGCACCGTATGCGAGACTTTTCATATTACTTTTTCCGAACATTATGCAGCCAAGCTTTATCTTGGTCCATCATTTTCTTCGCAGCGGCAATTGTTAAAAATTGAATAACTATAATTGGGATTCCTAAAATACCTGATAATACTTCTAAGGGCTCGAGACCGCCAATCTGCATCATAATCAATGCCATCGCAGTAATCACTGCTGCTATAATGATCCGCAGTTTTTTAGACGGCTCCGATCCACTCATATCTCTTGTACCTGTATAAGATGCAATAGTATAGGTCGTTGAATCTAGTGTCGTGGTTAAGAAAATCATTGCCACAATAATAAAGGTAATAATCGCAATAGTGGATAGTGGTAACGTTCGTAGTATTGCAGGGATTGCAGCCATTGCATCATTTTCTACAATGGATAACACGTCCACCGCCCCATTCATGAAACGATCGACACCTAACCCGCCTAATACACCAGTAGCAATCCAAGAGATGGTTAAAGGAGCGAATAGATAAGTTAGAATCATTTCCTTAATCGTTCTTCCTTGTGAAATTTTAGCTGCAAAGACACTGTGTAACATTGCCCATGTTGCGTTATAAGCAAACCAAAAGATTGTTTGATTTTCGATGTAAGTTTGTCCGCCAATTTCTAATGAATTAGTAAATAATGACATATCAATATAATTAGAAATTAAAAAACCAACACTATCAGTAAAATAATTCAAGATAAATATCCCTGGTCCAGCAATTATCACGAATATTGCAAAGATCGCTGCCAAATACATATTAAATGTACTTAAGCGCTTGATCCCTTTTTCAATCCCCAAATAAGCACTAATAGAAAACAGAGACACCCAAATCACCGTGACAATTAGCGTTAATGTAAAGGATTGGTCAATATTGAATAACTCTGCTAAATTATACGTGACAATCGGTGCTCCCAGACCTAACGTAACAGCTGCTCCTGCTAAAATACTGATTAAAAAAATAATATCTAGTATTTTTCCGCCAATACCATCGGTAAATTTATCGCCAAATAACACACGACATGCTTCAGATATTCGCATAAACGGTTGCTTGCGAACGTGTAAGATATATCCTAATGCTGGTGCTGCCATTACAAAGATAGCAAATGTTTGTAATCCCCATAGAAACATACTATAGGCATTCCCCCATAGAAGTGCTTCACCAGAACCAGATTCAGTTCCAAATGGCGGACTTAGTGATACATTCGCCCATTCCACCATACCAGTGCGCATAATCGTTGAACCTAATCCCATGGCAATTAAAATAGAAGCATATTCAAATAACGTAAATCTTGGCTTTTCCATTGGATCACCTAAGACCACATTCCCGTATTTAGAAAAAGAAAAATACAAACCAGCAGCAACTAAAATAACGGCATACCATATATAGCCCCATGCAAAATTAGCTACTATAAAATCAAAAATCTGATTAAGTAAATTTAACGACTCAGATTCATACATAGAAAATGGAATGCAAATAATTGCTAAAATAATTAATGATGGAATAAATATTGAGTAATCAATTAAACTCTTTCGCTTGTTATTATTCATTGTATTTCGCCTCCAGAAGTAGTAGATTTACTATCGTAATGTATAGTTTGTTGTACTATTTTTACTACCACCGGAATTAATGAAGTAAACTTCATAGACATTAGATATTTTTTAGGGTTATTTTCATTCCTATCACATACGATGATAAGGACAGGCTCTATTTATAATGGAGGGTGAATAAATGGATTTTTTTACAAATTCCGTGCTAGATTTCTCATCTTTTAACACATTAACACTATTACAAATTATTATCATTGATATGATCCTATCAGGTGATAATGCTGTTGTTATTGCAATGGCAACAAAATCTCTTACTAGCGAAAAACAGAATAAGGCGATTTTTTTAGGTACTGCTGGTGCTATCATTCTACGCATCTGTTTTGCTACTATTATTGTATTTTTATTACGTATCCCTTTTATCCATGCTATTGGAGGGCTCATATTACTATGGATCGCTTATCAATTATTAGTAGAAAAAGAAGAAGGTCAAAAGGTGAAATCACATGCAACTATTTTTCAAGCTGTTATTACCATCGTGATTGCTGATGCAGTGATGAGTTTAGACAATGTGGTAGCGATAACAGGGGCGGCGCACGGGGATCTTCTACTTATTATTATTGGTGTCATGATTAGTATTCCTATTATGATCTTTGGATCCAAATTAATCGTTAAGCTTCTACAACGTTTTCGGATTATTGTTTATGTTGGAGCAGGTATTTTAGCTTGGACAGCTGGAGATATGATTTTATCTGATGAAAAACTCATTGCTCTGCTGCACCTAACAAACGTAAATTTAAATTTGATTATCGTATGTTTATTAACACTGACCATATTGTTACTCGGCTATATTCGAGCAGATGATTATTAACAAGTAATGGATTGATTTCCTTCATTGTTTCTCACCAATAAACTTGATAAAATAAGCATACTATTGTGAAAGACTGAGGTGAGGAATTGGCAAAATTAAAGTTTGTCATTATATGCTTATGTTTTGCGGGTGTTTTTTGGTATTTTTATGGGAACACCTTAAAAGAAAATGGAATAGAAGCGACGTATCATGAGATACAGGGCGACGTCTCAGCTTTAAAAGAAACACCCTTTATCCAAGATACAATAAATACCGTTCAACAAGGGGTTCATTTACTCGTACAATCCATTAAAGATGATAAAAAAGATATGGCAAATAACACCGATGAGGAAGCAACAGAAACGAACCATGATAAATTAACGCTTGAACAGCCAAAAGAGCAATCATTTTCAATAGCAAATATTGAAATAGGAGATAATCGTAAAGCCGTGGAAGAGCAACTTGGACAACCACAACGTACAACCCAAAATCAATATGGCGCAGAGTGGGTTTCTTATCATAAAGACTATCACAATTTTGTCATGGTAACTTACGATCAAGCGGATCAGGTTGCTGGTTTATACACAAATCAGTCTTTATTAAGTTCAACCTATGACCTGTCATTTGAAGATACAATGGATGACGTGCTTAAACAATTAGAGCAACCAATAGAAAGTATCAACAAAGGGTTGGTGAATTATCAAATAAATGGGAAAGATGAATATGACATGTTTCATATGAACCAAAATTACATCACCTTTTTTTATGATGTTCATGAAAACCATACAATAACTGCTGTACAAATTATTAGTGAAACATTAGAAAACCAGAAGCCTAGTTATTTTGCCACGCCGAGCAAGGAGTTAAGGCAAGGACTGGAATATCAACTTTTTGATTTAACGAATGCGGCTAGGGTAGAACATGGATTAAATACGTTAACTTGGTTTGATCAAGCACAGCAAACCGTACAAGATCACAGTGCAGACATGGCTAAAAACAACTACTTTAGTCATACGAATTTGCAAGGTCAATCACCTTTTGACCGATTACAATTAGATGGAATAACATTCACGATGGCTGGTGAAAATCTAGCAACCGGGCAACCGAGTAGTATCTTCGCTCATGAAGGGTTGATGAATTCAATGGGGCATAGGGAAAATATCTTAAAACCAGGTTTTAAGATGCTAACCATAGGTGTTGCATTTAACGACGAAAACCAGCCATTTTATACCGAGAACTTTATCACAAAATGAGTCTGGGACAAAGCTAATTTTAAACTACAGTATACGAATGATTGATGAGAGCTTAACCATCGCAACTAGAATACACTCGCGTTCTGGGGCACGGCCTCGGGCACACAGGACGTGGGTCAGTTAGACGTTGTCACAGGACGTGACGGTTTTCGTCTAACTTCTAGCCGTTTTACCAAGTGGATCTTCGGCTCGTGGGACTGTGATTACTCGTCCCATCGAAAACATGCGCGGTTCCCGCTAGAGTCTCGTAGATTCCCAGTTACTTAGTTATGTTTTCCAGCTAAAAACGAACGATGGATAACCTATTTTATCCATCGTTCGTTTATCAGGGATCTTCATTCACTTTTGTCTCAACCTCATTAGTTCAATCGAAATAGCTAATACAATCACAACAGCTGAAGTAATAAAACTAAAAATTAAATTCAACCAATTCTCTTGCCATATAATGGACGTTACTAGCTGTATGCATACACATGCCACTAATATCCAATGTATGTAATTTGAGAATAGTTGTTTCATAGCCTACTCCTTTCATTTTTTAAAATTTATAACCACTAGATCATCTTTCAATTAACAAACATTGATTTTAAATCTTCCACCCCGTTAAAAATTCGGATATACTATTCAATGAATGATTTTTCCATATTTTATTACATATAGAGGAGAGAACTTTATTTGCAAACACAAATGTTTCGGCGTGTCGCACTGGTCATTTTAGGTAATGTGTTTATTGGTCTAGCAGTCTCTTTATTGCGTATTGCTAATTTAGGTACAGACCCATTTTCAACTATGAATTTAGGGTTAAGTAGTACGTTAAACCTGTCATTAGGTATCTTCCAAGTCATTATTAACCTCGTCCTATTCCCATTAATGATCGTTTATTTACGTAACTCTATTGGATTAGGAACCATTGTTAATATGTTTGGGATTGGTTTCATCTCTGATTTCTTTGTATATATTTATTTTAACTTATTTGAACAAATTCCAGGTTTAGAACTTCGGTTGATGTTTATGCTAGTTGCTGTCACACTTACTAGTCTTGGAGTCGCGCTTTATGTAACACCAGACTTAGGGATGGCTCCTTATGATGCATTAGCTTTTGTTATTGAGAAAGTTAGCAATGGTAATATCCGTTTTTCTATTGCACGAATGATTACCGACGTCTCTGCCGTTATTATTGGCTTTATGTTTGGAGCAGTTGTCGGTGTTGCTACAGTTATTTTAGCTTTTTTCCTCGGCCCATTCATCCAATTTTTTAGAGCCCGTGTGGCTGAACCACTTGTTCATCCGAAAATGCCACCTATAACTTTTACAGAATAAGAACAAAATACGACGTAAGCAGAATAGCTGCTCACGTCGTATTTTTTTATTTTAACGAAATAGACACACACTTATTTTTGGATAAAACAAATAAAAAGGAGGCATGGATCGAAACGCTCTCCCCCACTTGCGCAGGCTTCGAACAAAACAGTCGGAAACTCAATTATTAATGTTTGTTGTAGAAATGGTAATTTATGATTCATCATTTTCGATATAAATAGGTTTATTTAATAAATATGATAAAATGGCATGGAGGTGGTAAGCTTGGAACAATTAATTTATAATCTATTGTCATACATAAACAATTCATTAGAGAAGGATATTAATCATTCTATAGCTACAAGTTTATTAGAACATATAGATCAAATTCATGATTATTCGTTAGAAATGGTCGCTGAAGTATGCAATGTCGCACCGTCGACGATTAACCGTTTCTGCAAACGAATTGGCTTTAAGAATTTTTCTCATCTGCGAAAAAGTGTGTCATTTAACGTTGATCCATCAACTGGATTAGAAACAGATGTCGTGCTCAATACGAAAGCATTTGAAACTCAGTTGAATGAAAATTTGGCTGTGATTGATAGTATAGTTGATGAACAAATGAATCATATTATAGACTGTATCCATCATGCGAACAAAATTGTCATTTTAGGTTTTGAGAAACATCAAGTACAGGCGCTGGAATTACAGAAAAAATTATTTTTACTTGGAAAATATTGCGAGTGTCATACGAATCTTTTTAAACAAATTAACACTCTATCTGATCTAACAGAGGAAGATTTGATCATTACGATTTCGATTGAAGGAAACATTCTTGCAGAAGATTTCGCAGTTATACAAAAAATTCAAGCTTCCTTAGGTAAAAAATTACTCATTACTTTTTCAAAAGAAACGGCACACAGTAAGTTTTTTAATGACGTACTTCGTTGTGGAAATATGAACAATAAAGCAGTCAGTAATTATACCCTCCTTCGCTTGTTTGATGTGTTAGAGGATCAATACAGACAAAAAGTGGATAAACCAAAACTGGTCTAATTTAGACCAGTTTATTAACGTTGTGTCTATTATAATGATAGTATAGTTAAATTTATCATCTTGTTAGGAGGAAATATAATGACTGAAAGTGTTTTTCCTAAAGATTTTTTATGGGGAGGGGCAACTGCTGCAAACCAAGTAGAAGGTGCTTATAACGAAGGCGGAAAAGGATTATCTATCTTTGATATGATCTCTTTCATTCCAAAAGAAGAAAGAACAAAAGATATTGAAATGGGCGTTAGTAGCCGAAAAGAACTTGATACATTATTAGCACAAGATACATCTGGTAATTTCCCAAAACGCCGCGGTGTTGATTTTTACCATCGCTATAAAGAAGATATCGCATTGTTTGCGGAAATGGGTTTTAAAACATTTCGTTTATCTATTTCTTGGCCAAGAATTTTCCCCAATGGCGATGAGACTGAGCCGAATGAAGAAGGATTAAAATTTTATGATAATGTATTTGATGAATTATTGAAATATGGTATTGAACCTTTAGTGACATTATCTCACTATGAGATTCCACTAAACTTAGTACAAAAATACAACGGTTGGATAGATCGTCGTGTTGTTGATTTCTTTACCAATTACGCTAAAACTGTTTTTAATCGCTATAAAGACAAGGTTAAATATTGGTTAACCTTCAATGAAATTAATGTTTCTACAATGGAACCATATATCGGTAGCGGAATTTTAGTTGATGAGGTTGAGCATGTGGAACAAGCAGTCTATCAAGCATTACATCATCAATTTGTTGCCAGTGCTAGAGCAGTAAAAGCTTGTCATGAAATTATTCCTGAAGCTCAAATTGGCTGTATGCTAGCACGTATGGAAGTTTATCCAGAAACACCTAACCCAGATGATGTATTAGAAGCATTAACCCAAGAACAAAAAAATCTATTTTTCACTGATGTGCAAGTGCGCGGTTACTATCCAAGCTTCATGTTAAATTACTTCAAAGACAACGGCATTCACATTGAGATGCAGCCTGGTGATGAAGAAATTCTTGCGCAACACACAGTCGACTTCTTATCATTTAGCTATTACATGACGATGGTAGCAAGCGGCGATGCTGAACGCGTAAAAGAAAAGGGTAACTTCTTTACTGGTGTACCAAACCCTTATTTAAAAGCTTCTGATTGGGGCTGGAAAATTGATCCTAAAGGACTTCGTATTACACTGAAAAAACTGTATGATCGTTATCAAGTGCCATTGTTTATTGTAGAAAATGGTCTAGGTGCATATGATACAGTGGAAGAAGATGGATCTATCATTGACGATTATCGTATCGATTACTTACGCGCACACATTAAAGAAATGGGTGAAGCGATCAAAGAAGGTGTCGATGTTATGGGATACACCAGCTGGGGATGTATTGACTTAATCTCTGCTTCCACATCTGAAATGTCCAAGCGTTATGGATTTATCTATGTCGATCAAGATGATTATGGTAATGGTACATTGGAGAGAAAGAAGAAAAAATCATTTGATTGGTATAAACATGTTATTGCGACAAATGGTGCTGAACTATAAGATTAATAATTTAAAAAAGAGATAGTAGCAATATTGCTACTATCTCTTTTTAATACCTTAAAAACCACGAACCAACCTTCTTCTTAATCTATTAGATAACAGTTCAATAATCAATATTAAGGCTACTAATCCAATTAAGATTGATCCTACTTCATTCCAACGATACGATTGCATGGCGAAAAGAAGTGGAGCACCAATACCACCTGCTCCAACAAGGCCTAAGACGGATGCGTCACGAAGATTCATATCAAAACGATAAATCATGATTGATAAAAACATAGAAAACAGTTGTGGAATAATTCCATAACGGATTTTTTCAAATGTCGTACACCCAATTGATGTCATTGATTCAAATACACTTGTATCTAAGTCTTCAATTGCATCAACAAACAGTTTCGCTAACATACCAATGGACAATACAGCGACTGTTAATACCCCAGCAAAAGCCCCTGTTCCAGTAACACGAAGGAACATAAGTCCATAAACTAGACCTGGAATTGTACGAATAACAATTAGAACCAATCTGGTTATGATAGAAACAGATTTAGGTACCACATTGGATGCGGATAAGAAAGCAAGCGGAATCGCTAAGCAAGCTCCAATAATTGTTCCTAAAAAAGCGATAGCCATTGTCTCTACTAATAAATACATAACGCCAGTTTCTGTAAAATCAAATAGCAACCCCAAATCTGGCGTGACAATTCCTTTCAGAATATTTCCAGCTATCGACAAGCCGCTTTCTTCCATATCTTCTAAACTCACTGCTGACAGTGACCAATAGAACAGAAGTACAAGTATCGTTGTCATTATTAATATATAACGATAATTTCTAGGTTCCTCCATCAATTTATCTTCAACTTTTAACATAATTATTTCTCCCTTAGACTAACTTTTTCCTAAAATACTCGCTAACTTGTTCAATCAAATAGACAGTGATAATTAAAACAAGTAGGATCATTCCAACGCTTGAGTAATCTCGCCAACTTAAACCTTCGTCTAATATAAGTCCGATACCACCTGCGCCGACATAACCTAAAATAGCAGCGTACCGTACATTTCCCTCAAAACAAAATAATGAGGTTGATAAATAGTTCGGTAATACTTGAGGAAAAACAGCATAACGAAATGCTTGTACACGTGTCATGCCAGCCGATTCCATTGCTTCAAATGCGCCCATATCTACCGATTCAATTTGTTCATATAGTAACTTTCCAACATAGGCAAGCGTGAATAGGAAAATAGCAATGGTCCCTGCCATTGTACCTAAACCAAAGATAAATGTGGCAACCAATGCAGTTACTAGAGTTGGTAGGGTCCGTAAAATACTAAGTACAATTTTAGCTATAGCAACAACAATATTGCTTTTTATGATATTAGAAGATGCTAATACTGCAAGTGGAATTGCAAAAACAGCTCCAATTAAAGAACCTAACAGAGACATTTTGATCGTATCCAATAACGGCTTCCAAATGCTTGAAATATATTCCCACTTCGGTGGAATCATATCGCCAATAATAACAAAGAATTCTTTACCGCGGTTTAGTAATACGGAAAATTCAAACCCTGTAAAACGAACAGATACAATGATCGCTATGCCGATAATTAATAAAATGAGTGGTGTCCGTGAACGTTTCTCAGAAACAACTTTTCCATTGGAAAGTTTCATTTGTTTCGGTGGAAAAAGCTTATCATACATAGTCACGACGCTCCTCTTGCACTTCTGCTTCTTTATTACCGTAGATGTCATCTAGAATGCCTTGTGTTACGTCAGTTGCTGGGCCATCATACACCACTTGTCCGGCACGAATCCCAATAATACGATCAGCATATTCTAAAGCAACTTCAACATGGTGGATATTTAGAATAATCGACATATTAAAATCTTTGTTAATTCGTTTAAAATCATTCATCACTTGTTTTGATGTCACTGGATCTAGTGAAGCAATTGGTTCATCCGCCAACATAATAGAAGGATCTTGTGCAATCGCTCGTGCTAGCGCGACACGCTGTTGTTGTCCACCAGATAACTGATCAACACGGACATATGCTTTATCCAAAATGCCTACTTTATCCAAAGCTTCTAATGCTTTAATTTTATCCTCTTTAGAGAAAACACCTATGATTTTTCGCCATAATGGAAGTTCAGGAACAAAGGAAACAAGGACGTTTTTTAGTACTGTTGTCCGTGTTACAAGATTAAAGGATTGAAAGATCATTCCGACATTACGCCGAAATCGACGTACTTCCTTTCCTCTTAATGATGCGACTTCTACGTCATTAACAAGTAATCTTCCGTGTGTGATATCATGCATGCGATTGATACAACGTAGCAGCGTAGATTTCCCTGCGCCAGATAAACCAATTACACCCACAAATTCGCCTTGATCTATTTTTAAATTGATGTTTTGCAGTGCCTTCACATCATTGTTATATGTCTTTTCCACATTGATAAACTCAATCATTTTTAATCTCCTATTCTCTTAAAAAGCTTTAAAAAAATAACGGAAAAATGAGAACATCTATGAATCTCGATGTTCTCATTTAAGAATTAATTTAATTCTCGAACTAGCTCCTGCGCTTTACGCTCGTTATCGTAGTCAGAAGACTCGGCTTTTTGATATCCTTCATGACTGTAAATTGAGATAACTTCTTTACCCTCATCTGTTTTTGCAATATTGATGAATGCTTCTTGTAAAGCAGCTTTCAAATCTTCATCCATAATATCAGAGTTTTTACTTACGCTGATTGTATCATTGTAGATTCCAGGAGTTACACCGATTACGTTTGTTTCATCCCAAATGGAAGCTTCACGACCAAATTCAGCTTTCCATGCATCTGCATTATCTCTTCTAGCATCCGCATATGTGACAAGTACATCAGTTTGACCAGCTGCAAGACGAGCAAATGCACTACTATAAGAATCTGCTTGTACAACACTATCTAAATCCGTAATTGTTTTATCATAATTTTCATCTAACCAAAGCGCTGGATAAATGTAACCTGCCGGTGACGATGAAGAGCTCACAGCCCATGATGCACTGTTTAAATCTTCCCAAGTTAACGCTTCGCCATTGTTAACTTTGTCAGCAAGCGCTTGTCCTGTTTCAGACGGACCTGCAATAAATAACCCACGGTAGCTTGTTGCTTGCTCATCTGAAGCTTCTGTTGGCTTATTCTCATTCCACTCTTTTGGATCATCAGCGTCAATGCTTAAACCAGCACGAGTTGCTGTTAAGATAACTTCAGCACCGTCATCATACAGTACATATGTACCACCAGGAATTAATCCAACATCTAACGAACCAGCAGATAGTGATTCACCAACTGCTTCATAGTTGGTACCAACAGTAATATCTACATTACCAATATCATAACCAAGCTTAGCCATCTCTTCTGTTAATAATTGTTTTAATGGCTCTGTAGCTGTGGTGATTTCTTCTGGATCACGCGAAGGAACAAAACCAATGGATAATTCATCTATTTTTGTATTACCACTTTCTTCACTTGAAGTATTTGCTTCATCACTTGAATCACTATTTCCACAAGCAGCTAAAATAGCGATTAGCGCAAAGATACTAAATAATAATGCTAATTTTTTACTCATATTTTTTCCCCCTATTTTTTTCTTTTTATAAACTCAAAACACATTATAGCACTATTAAATTAAATTTGTGTAAATTCAAGGTAAAAAAACGATAATATTTTACATAATAAAATGGTTTTTAACTTTATGAAGAAGCAAAGGGGATGACAGGTTGGAAAGCTTACGTTAAAGTAGATAAGGTGTAAGTTTTATCGAAGTGTAAGCACAATTTACTGCATGACATAATAAAAGTGCCGTAATCTTGGCTTATTTTTGTGTTTTTTCCCTTTATAATATCGAACTACTAAAAACAAATGATAGAGGAGGATTGACATTGCAGCAATCTACATTCACTAAAACAACAATGGAAACATTGCAATGGCTGTTATTTTTACTAGCTAGTGCAGTAGCTATGCCAATTGTAATTGGATCCGTTTTTCATTTAGATGGTGCAGAAATAACTGGGCTGATGCAACGGACGTTTTTAACGGTTGGATTAGCTTCTTTATTACAAGCGCTGTTTGGTCACCGCTTGCCCATCATGGAGGGACCAGCCGGAATTTGGGTTAGTGTCTTCACGGTAATGGCAGCAACTGGTTCTTCCTTAAGTGGGACTTTACAAACGTTAACAACAACAATGATTTTCACTGGTTTGTTTATGTTTCTTTTAGGCGTATTTAAACTATCTAAACGAATCTTACCAATCTTCACGCCATTAGTGACAGGAACTTTCTTCTTTTTATTAACTGTTCAATTAAGTGGAACCTTCCTAGAAGGCATGCTTGGTTTACAGGGATCTTCCGAGACTATTCAGTTATCAAAAGCAACCATAGCCTTCCTTACCTTTTTAATCGTTTTAGGGTTATCGATCTTTGCGAAAGGTTGGCTAAGTAGTTATGCTGTTTTTATTGGAATTCTAATTGGATGGACAATATTTGTGCTAGTAAATGGGACGAGTGGAAATGCACAAGATGTCGCTAAGTTTGCATTACCGGATTTATTTGCATTCGGAAAACCAACGTTTGATATAAGTATTATTCCGATTTCTTTCATTACTGCCATAATTTCAATTTCAAATGTGGTAGCATCCGTTGTTGCTGCTAGTCAAACGATCGGATTAGATGGAAAAGACAACGCTGACAGAGTAAATAACGGAACAACATTGTCAGGAATTAATCATGGTCTTGCTGGTCTATTTTCGACAATTGCCAATGTACCGTTGGCAACCTCATCCGGTTTCATTGCTTTAACTGGACAAAAAAAGAAAACACCGTTTATTTATGCAACTATCATTTTATTGTTGGTTGCATTCTTTCCGCCAATCGTAACGTTTATTGCTAATATTCCATCACCTGTAGCAAATGCTGCCTTAATGGCATCATTTGTACAGTTAGTCGGTTTAGCAATTCGTAATATCACACTTAAACCGCTTGATGAACGAAAAGTCACCATTGTAGGAATTGGCTATCTAATTGGTATGGGAACCATGTTTCTTCCTACTGAAGTATTTAATGGACTACCGTCTATTATTCAAAATGTCATGAGTAATGGACTTCTGGTTGGAACTGCTTTAGTTATTCTACTCGAGCAGTTGTGGCGCGAAAAAGAAACAAGCTCGTTCAAATAATTGGACGAGCTTGTTTCAATATATCATTTCCATCTTTTCCTTTATTATTAATTCCTACTCTACTCGACTTCTACAAATACAGGACAAAATATGATCATTCACCATTCCGCTTGCTTGCATAAATGCATAACAAATTGTCGATCCAACAAATTTAAATCCTCGTTTTTTGAGTGCCTTACTCATGTGATCACTTATAGCTGTCGTGGCAGGAACTTGGGCAATGGAGTCCCTCTGATTAATGATTGGTTTTCCATCTACAAAGCTCCAAATATATTCCGAGAATGAACCGTATTCTTTTTTAATAGCTAAAAAAGCTTGTGCATTCGTAATTGCTGACCGAACTTTTAGCTTGTTGCGTATAATACCGGGATCTTGAAGAAGTGCTTGCACTTTATCTTCTGTGTAATTCGCAATTTTGTATGGATCAAACTGATCAAATACTTTACGATAGTGGGCACGTTTTTTTAACACCGTATACCAACTTAAGCCTGCCTGTGCTCCCTCTAAAATTAGTAACTCAAACAACTTTTTTTCATTATACTCAGGTACTCCCCATTCCTTATCGTGATATTCAATGTATAAAGGATCGTCATTTACCCAATCACACCGTTTCATAGTATCGCTTCCTTCGTTAGATATGTAACTCATGGTCTTCTTCCAATATTCGATAGATTTCTTTTAATTTTGGCTTCTTAGCTACTATTGTGCGCACTCGTTGCGCTAAATGAAGTAATGCTTCATTTTGCTCCTCTTTTGGTCTGTTCTTTTCTGATTGATACGTTTCATAAAGTGTTGTATCTAGCAGTTGTAGAATAGCCCGTTGTGTTTTGACAGCTCGTAGTAATAGTTCTTCAGTGGTTTTATTTTCACCATTCAATGTAACCAACCTCCATGTTTCTCGCTATTGTTGTATGACATAACTCTTAATTTCTTTAATCTTTCCATCTACCTTGTTGTTCAATAGATAGATATCGCAGAATCCGTATGTTTTTAATTCATTTAATGAAGTCGTTACCTCAATCGTTCCATTCACAGCAGCTTCTAAATCTTGAATGATGATGTGATCAAGTTTTACATTGTATTCCATGGTATGATCCATACTACCAAGTACATTTGCTAGCTTATCTTTCCCTTCAATCACATCATTTCCGATCATTGTCCATGATACATCATCCGTTACGCTCGCTAAAATAAAAGAAAGATCACCTTTCATTAAAGCCTCATTAAATTGTTGAAAAAAAATATGTTTATCCATTATACTTCCTCCTTTTCCGTTCATTGTCTATAATATAAAATACCATTACATTAAATTGTAAAAATAAAGATATAAGATTCGGTGACATCTATTTGTTAAAAGATAGTAAAAAAACCAACTATTAGACAAATAATTGGTTTCTCCATATATTCCATGGATACTGATTCGGTGGTGTGGAAGTATAATAAGTTTCTTGTTCCTTTACCGGATGATCAAATCCAATTTGATAGGACCAAAGTGCAATTTGTTGCCCTATTTTATTGACCGTTGAACCATATTTTTGATCACCGTATAGCGGGTAACCTCTACTAGCAAATTGCACTCGTATCTGGTGCGGTCTTCCCGTATGTAAGTTAATTTTCACTAAGCTTAATCCTTTAGATGTTGCCAGAACTTGATAATCAAGAATTGCTTTTTTTGCTTTCGCTTCTTTTACATTTGCGACTCGTACTTGATTTTTGCGACGGTCTTTTACAAGATAGTCTTCTAATTGTCCACTTTCATGTTCAGGTAAGCCGCGGACAACTGCAATATATTGCTTAGAAATTTGCTTTCTCCTTATTTTATCAGACATACGCGAAGCAGCCTTTGATGTTTTTGCAAACACCATCGCTCCACCTACTGGACGATCTAATCGGTGTAATAAAGCTAAATATACGTTACCAGGCTTTTGATGACGTTCTTTAATATCTTGCTTTAGCATATTTAATAAGTCGGCATCCGACGTTTGATCTTCCTGTACTGGAATATTAACTGGTTTTTCTACAATGAGTAAATGATTATCTTCGTGCAGAATTGGAATCTCCATAAAAACTACTCCTTTTCACATAATCTATTCAAGGATATCACATCATAGACATGCGAACAAAATCGTTTACTTCCTTCGTTTCAGATATATTCCAATTCCTATAATTATCACTACCGCTAATAAACCATACATAATTAAAGAATATCTGTCCATGTAGATAAGAATATCTTGCCACGATTCGCCGACATAAGCCCCTAAACTAACGAGAACAACATTCCAAATAAGCGTGCCTGTGGTCGTTAATAGTAAAAATGGCCAAAACTGCATTTGCGCTAAACCAGCTGGTATGGAGATTAGACTTCGTATGAGTGGGATGAAACGACAGACGAAGACACTCCATCCCCCATATTTATGAAACCAGCCAATTGCGCGATCAACATCATCGACTTCTAACCGTAAATAATGCCCACGCTTGTTGATAAATTTTTTTAGAGTCTCTTTTGAAATAGAGGCGCCAATAAGATAAAGTACTACTGCCCCGAAAACCGACCCAATCGTAGCTGCCACCACGACACCAGTTAAACTCATCGAGGTAGAAGTTGTTAAAAAACCTCCAAATGTAAGAATGATTTCAGATGGTATTGGTGGGAAAATATTCTCTACAGCAATCAAAAACGCAATTCCCATGTACCCATAACTATTAATGACAGTCATTAACCAGTCTTGCATTTATCTCCGCCCTATCTCTTTATATGTAATAGCATATAAAACACGGTACATCTTAATAAATTATATGCTACATGTCCATCTCGCTATTCACTCCATCGACGTGGACTCCAAATCGTTCCTTCCATCTCGCCTTCCATTTGTTCCATTCGTTTACCCTGTTCTACAATAATATCTTGTGTTGCCTTGATTAAGATACGTTGATAGTAATCATCGGTTCGATCAAAAAGTTCTTGTAATTGGCCAATCATCCATTGATTCTCTTCCATATTGCTCCCTCCTACTTTAAAAACATGTCATCAAGTACCATTTTAAGCTCGTCTATTTTATCACGATTGGCTTGTATTCGCTCGATTGCAAATGTTAATGGACTGAATGCTTCATCCGGATTCACAATCTGCTCCAATTGCTCAATCAGCCACTTTTCTCGGGTAGCAAGACTAATATCCTTATCCATCGTGAGAAGTTGCCAATATTTGATTAAATTATTCATCTTTTCCTCTTCTTCCATATAAAAAAACTGAAAGACTGGTAATGGTCTAAGATAAACCATTCCTAACTTATTTGCCATTGCTTGAAATGGTTTCGTCAATTCACTAATCGAAAATAATTCTTCGCCACCTGCTTGATATTCTCTTTCGGCAACACCGATCATCATCACTAAACCAAATTCTTTTCCTGCAAGCGGTTGTCGTTTTGTACCATAACCAAAGCCTTCGCCTAAGACTTCATCTTGCCATTTTTTTATGAAAGGTGTGGCACTGTACCAATAAAAGGGAAACTGAAAAATAATGCGTTCATGTTGTTTTAATAAATCCTGTTCTTTCGCTACATCGATCTTTCCATCCGGATATAAATGCTCTAAATGGTGGATAGTGATGTTACTATGCTGCTTGATAGAATTCAAAAAATATTGTTGACTGCCAGATTCGATAATATCTGGATGTGATACGATTAATAATGTTTGCATGCTTGTCTCTCCTTTCAACTTCAAGTTCCGTTCTTTTTTATTATCCCAAAACTAACCTTTGCCAATAATCTTATCCGTATAATATTATCTAATAATAACATAGGAGCGTAAAGGAGGAAGCTTGTACGAAATAAAAATTAATCATGAATAAAGGGGCTGGGACAAAAGTGAATTAAGACCCCTGATAAACGAACGATGGATGACCTATTTTATCCATCGTTCGTTTTAATTATAAAACATAACTAAGTAACTGGAAATATACGAGACTCTAGCGGGAACAGCAAATGGGTTTGATGGGGCGAGTAATCGCAGTCCCACGAGCCGAAGATCCACTTTGTAAAGTGGCTAGAAGTTAGACGAAAACCGTCACGTCCTGTGTGCCCGACGCCGTGCCCGCAGAACGCGAGTGTATTTCCAGTTATGATGGTTAAGCTCTCATCAATCATTCGTATACTGTAGTTAAAAATTAGTTTTGTCCCCGCCCCTCCTTAAGATGGTATATGATTATTTTCTTGTAATGCTTGATAAATTTTACGTTTCCATTGCAAAAATTCTTCTGTTAAAAACAGATTCTCATCTCGTGGTCGAACAAACGGCAATGAAAAATCATATTTAATCGTAGCTGGATTATTGGACAGAATCAACAAACGATCTGCTAAATATAATGCCTCCTCAATATTGTGCGTAACGAACAATATTGACTTTTTATTTTCTTGCCAGATGTTTAATAACCATTGTTGCATTTCTAATCGAGTAAATTCGTCTAAAGCGGAAAAAGGTTCATCTAAACAAATAAAGTCTTGTGGGCTCAATAGGGCACGCACAAACGCAACACGCTGTTGCATTCCACCAGATAATTGATAAGGATAGGCATTTTCATATCCTTTCAGACCAGCTTTTTCTAGCATTTCTTGGGCCGTTTGATAATCTGGTTTTTTTTGAATTTCAGCACCAAGTACTACATTTTGGATGATTGTTCGCCATGGAAATAAAGATGGGTTTTGTGGTGTATAACTAATCATTCCTCTTTGCCCAGTTATATCTTTACCATCAAGCGAAAATGTTCCCTCATCTGGACGCGACATACCACCAATCAAATGAAAAATCGTGCTTTTGCCACTTCCAGAAGGACCTAATAAAGCAACAAATTCACCTTCTTTAACGGTAAATGAAACATTCTGCAAGATTTGTTTATCGGCAAATGATTTTGTAATTGATTCAGCGATTAATTCACTCATCTTTACCCCTTCTTCCTTTAAGCATCACTTTTTCTAATCCAATTATAATCGCAAAAAATATCAAACATAGGATCATTATAAATACAATAGCCACAAAAACCCGATCCGTTCGAAAAGAAGATTGCGCTAATGTCATGTAAACGCCAATCCCTTTATTAGCACCTAGCCATTCAGATATGACCGCTCCCATCACACTATACGTAGCTGCAATCTTTAATCCGGAAAAAATCGATGGCAGAGCATGTGGAATTTCTAACTTCCTAAATAACTGACTTTTTGATGCCCCAGCCATACGCATATAATGCATCAAATCCGGTGATGTTTGCCGAAATCCGTCTAAGGTAGCGACAACAATCGGGAAGAAACAGACGAGAGTAATAATGATAATTTTGGGTAGTACACCGAAACCAAACCATATAACAAGCAAGGGAGCGAGCACAATAATCGGAATATTTTGCGATAAAATTAACAACGGATAAACAGCTTGTCTTACACTTGGCAACAGATGTAAACTTATGGAAACCACTAGCCCAACACTAACGCCAATCACAAAACCTACAACAGCTAAATTAGAGGTAGATAAAAGATGATGCGCATAACTATCCCAACCATTCACTGCTTCATGAAATATATCTGTTGGTGCTGGTAATAACCAATTTGGAATAGCAAAAAACATACTACTCCATTGCCATACGGCAAGAATTGCAATAATAACTATTATTGGACTGTAGATTGAAAAACCTTTTTTCATAGCAAAGGCGGTTTATGCATCAGCATCGATACACAACCGCCATTCCCCCAATCTTAACGATACTTTTCGGTTAAAACATCCATGGATGCACCATCTGGCTTGTAGTAAACTTTTACTTGCGAAATGACACTAATACTACCAAGTTCCACCATTTTTTGATTCATTTTCTCGATAACGCTAAATAACTGAGTTAATTCACCTTCCATGGTTGTTTCCAATGGATTCACTTGATATTTCACTCCAGAAGCTTCAATAACAGCAATTGCTGCATCAACTAACGGAATCGTATCTTCTCCATTGCTTGTTTTTGGAATAATTTGAACGCTAACTAGTGCATTTGCCATATTATCTCCTCTTTTCCCCATAGGTTTATTCGTTTTCAGGTAAAAATTCATTGGTAAATGCTGCATCAGCATCTAATTCTGTATCTAATAAATTATTACTATACATCCAGTCTGCGTAGTTCTTCCATACTTCTGCGTCTTGAACACCCCACTGTTTTGCCTCTGCTTGATATTTTGGTGATAGCCATTCTTGACTTGCACGTACCAATTCTTCATCTAAGTCAGGTACAGCTTCAATTAGAATATCCGCAGCTTCATCTGGGTTATCGATCGCGTACTGATAGCCTTTTGAAACAGCACCAATGAATTTTTTAATTGTTTCTGGGTTCTCATCTATCATTGTTTCATTTGTTGTGATCACTGGCGTATAGTAATCTAGTTTCTCAGAGTAATCGGTTAAATATAACATATTTAAATCAATATCACGTAATTCTGCTTGGATTCCATCCCAACCGTAATAGATCCATGCAAAGTCCACATCGCGCTCTATCGCAGTGAAAAAGTCGGTATTCCCCATATTGACAATGTTCACATCTTTAACACTAGCACCTTCTTGTTTCATTAGCGAATCAATCACAGCTGACTCTACTGGCGCTCCCCAGCCACCATAGGTTTTGCCTACAAAGTCAGCAGGAGATGTAATATTTTTATCTACTGGAGAAGCAAATCCAGAAGTATTGTGTTGAATAACAGCAGCGACTGATACAAGTGGAATATCTTGTGTTCTTGCTTCAGTTACTTGTTCTTGTGCACTTATACCAAATTCCGCTTGACCGGAAGCAACCACTTGATCCGCACCTGATTCACCAGGTAAGGTAATCTCCACATCTAAGCCCGCTTCTTCAAAATATCCTTGGTCTTGTGCCACATATATACCCGTGTGATTCGTGTTTGGTGTCCAATCTAGCACCATCGTAACTTCTTCTTTGGTATTTTGCTCACTTTCTTCTGTTCCGTCTTGACTGTTTGCACAAGCACTAATAAAAAGTAGACCGACAAACAATACGAATAGCATCTTTCTTTTCATAAAAAAATCCCCCTAGTTTATAGTATTTAGAGGAACATATATTACCACACGAATAAAAATAAATATCCGCCCGTAAAACGGGCGGTTTTAATTTCGCCCTAGAAGGGCACTTTACTAACTACCCCTAAAGGGGCTTTTAAATTGACCGTCAA
>NZ_QNRI01000011.1 GCF_003315295.1 Paraliobacillus ryukyuensis
CTTGGTGTTTCTCGTAGGAAACGTAATTTTTTATACAAGTCTTTCATAGTGCTAGGAATCATTCTCATTCTGTTTGCTGTTTATCTAGCAAGGCCTCATTAAAAATCATAGTTATATATAGATTATAAATACGCACCTTTTTTAGTAAACTAAAAAAGCACATGGACATACGTTATTTTAATAATTGTAAGTCTGCTTGAATGTTTCTTCAATTATTGAAAAACGTATTTTAAATTATTGTGATAATCATACCGCTCCCTCTATATGATAGATATAGAGGGAGCGGTATGATACCGACATGATTTTTCTTTCTAAATTATCTTTTATTAATCTAGTAGAACATCTTCAGTAAATTAATATTTCCAAATTTTTCATTGAAATCTACGCCATATCTGATTAAGATTATATAAAATTAACAATGAAGTAAAGAGCTCTGTTTAAATTCTAGAAGTCTATTAATCACTCTGTAAGCTTTTATTCTATTAATAGATACACTTTTGTGACTGCTAAACTAGGTTAGACAGTTGGTATGTGGACAAATATTTTAAATACAAATCATATACTGTAACATTGAACGAATTGGGAAATTGGGATATCCCTAGCGCATAGCGATGTTAAAAAGAATATTACTCACTGGCCAAAATATTCAGTGAAACAGAAACGAGTGACTGTGGAATAGTATTATGGATGTAATATGACGAATTTAACTTAATTTCTTTCTCTAATATGTACCGTAAACATAAACGTCCCTCAAATTTTCCCCATCCATCCCGTATTCCACCATTCGAATTAAAATAAAGTTTTCCGACCGAATCCCTATTTTGAAGGATTTTTGATTTAAAGACACTACATTTCTCCCCCCCTTTTTCAATTTTTTTTAAAATAAAGTTTTCCGAGAATGTTGCGTAATGGAAACACGAGAAAACCGAGAAAAGACAAGGGATGAGCATGAAAAAGACCCTGAAATCGGAAATGTTTGTTTTCACGAAATCGGGGTCTTAATCAGAAATGTTTATTTTGGCTCGGTAGTTTATATTTTAATTAGACAATTTACGAACTAACTCTACGACGCACTCCACATGATTCGTCTGTGGAAACATATCGACCGGCTGCACCTGTTTCGTTTCATATCCACCATCTTCTAAGATACGCAGGTCACGTGCTAATGTCGATGGGTTACAGGATACATAGACAATTCGTTCTGGTTTCATCGCAAGCATAGCTTCTAACAACGCTTCGTCACAGCCTTTTCGTGGTGGATCGACAACGATAACATCTGGTTGTAAACCTTGTGCTGTCCACCATGGCATGACTTTTTCTGCTTGTCCGACAAAGAATTCTGCATTATCGATATGATTACGCTTGGCATTTTCTTTTGCATCTGCAATTGCCTCTGGAACAATTTCGACACCGTAGACTTTCTTGGCTTGTTGCGCAAGAGAAAGTGAGATCGTTCCAATTCCACAATACGCGTCAATGACGGTTTCTTTACCGGTTAATTGCGCATATTCTAATGCTTTATCATACAGTTTTTTCGTTTGGGGTGGATTTACTTGATAAAATGATTTTGCGGAAATCGCAAAGGTTAGATCACCAATTTTATCATGAATATAGGCATCGCCCCATAATAGCTTGGTTTCTTTACCAAGAATGACATTGGTACGCTGGCTATTGATATTCTGCATGATCGATTTCACGTTTGGATAGGTATCTTTTAGTTCCTGAATTAATGCCTTTTTATTTGGCAATTCATTGGTTCTAGTTACAATGACAATCATTGTTTCATTTGTCATTTCACCTGTTCGCAACATAATATGGCGTAAAACACCGCGATGGGATTTCTCATCATAGGCCGGGATGCCTAATCGATCGGCAATACTACGCACAGCTTCAACCATTCGGTCGTTAACTTCAGAGTTAATAATGCATCGATCCATATCTTCAATGATGTCATGGCTTCGTTTACGATAGAAACCAGTAATTAATTCACCATTTTTTGCTGCTACTGGGATTTGTACTTTATTTCGGTAGCGCCAAGGATCATCCATACCGATCGTTGGATGTACAGGGACGTTATCGATATGCCCAATTTTTTTCAACGAGTTCGTTACTTGCGTGCGTTTCATGTCTATTTGCATTGTATAACTCATATGCTGTAGCTGGCATCCACCACATTGATAATAGACATTACACGGTGGTTCTACTCGATTTGGACTAGCATGTTCAACTTCGATTAATTTGCCTATTGCAAAGTTTTTCTTCACTTTAATTATTTTCACCTTTGCTTGCTCATCAGGTAAAGCATAAGGTACAAAGATTGGATATCCATTTAATTTGCCAACACCATCGCCTTCATGGGTCAAATCTTCGAATGTTAATGTTAGCATTTCATTTTTCTGCACTGGAGCTTTTTGTTTTTCCATTCATTATCAACGTCCTTCATAATCTGTTACTGAACAAAGTTTATCATAAATAGTAAGGATAAGAAATAAATCACATTTACGATCGACATTTCCCGGGAAATATTCATTTATTTGTCGAAAGTGGATCAACCAAAAAGAAAAAGAAGAAATGCACGTTAGCTTTCTTCTTTTTCAATAAATGAGGCTGGTACAAAATATTCAATATGCTTGTGTAAGTTAACAAATTCACCAGGTAATAAGCCACCGAATTCCCCATCAATGTTTAACTGCATTTTTTCGTCAGCATTTACTTTAATTCGATTGGCTCGTGTATGAAAAATACGATCGTCATCCAAATGGTTACCTTTTGAAGCTAAAGAAGCGATGCGGATAAACTCAGCAAGATTGGTTTTTTTGATAATTAACAAATCAAATAAACCATCATCCATTTTCGCTGCAGGAGCCAACCGTTCAAAACCACCTACCGAATTCGTGTTAGCAACTAAAAATAGCATGATCTCTTCTTCGAAAAGTTTTCCATCATATTCGATCTGTACATTAATTGGTCGAAGTGATGGTAACATTTCGATACCTTTTAAATAATAGGCAAGTTGTCCAAGCATTGTTTTTAATTTACTTGGCACTTCATAGGATAGCTCAGTAAGTTTACCTCCCCCAGCAATATTCATGAAGTAGTGACCGTTTACTTTCCCTATATCTAAAAGAATTGATTTGTTTTCCAAAATTATATCAACTGCTTGTTGAATCTGGCGTGGTATATGTAACGCACGCGCAAAGTCATTGGTTGTCCCTACTGGGATGATACCCAACTTCGGTCGATATGGCTGTTCAGCAAGCCCGTTAATGACTTCATTAATTGTTCCATCTCCACCTGCTGCAACCACAATATTAAATTCTCTTTCTACTGCGTGTTTTGCTGCATTTATCGCATCTCCAGCACAAGTGGTGGCATAAACGGATGTTTCATAACCAGCTTGTTCAAAACGCTGTAATACATTGGGCAATTCTTTTTTAAATGCTTCTCGTCCAGAAGTGGGGTTATAAATAATTCGTGCACGTTGCATTAAAAGCCCCTCCTTACTCACGCTTTTCTACTTTATTATCTTAGTCTATTTAGTAGGAAAAGCAAAGTTATAGTTATAAGTATAGTGCTTATTTAAAAGTTTAAAAGAAGGCTACGAGCAGTAGCCTTCTTAAAGCATCTTATCGTTTTTCGATTTCTGCTAAAATAATTTTATTTACCATTGGTGGGTTTGCTTGTCCTTTTGTTTCCTTCATCACTTGTCCAACTAAGAAACCAAGCGCTTTGTCTTTTCCGTTTTTATAATCAATAATAGATTGTTCATTCTTATCTAAGATTCCAGAAATAATTTCTGTTAGTTGGCTTTCATCAGAAATTTGCACAAGGCCTTTATCTTTAACGATCTGCTCTGGATCGCCGCCTTTTTCAACAAGTTCAGCAAATACTTTTTTGGCAATTTTAGAAGAAATTGTACCATTTTCAATGAGTTGAATCATTTTAGCTAATGATGCTGGTGTTAACGCTAAATCATGTAGTTCTTTTTGGTTTTTGTTCATATAAGCAGACACTTCACCCATTAACCAGTTAGATGCTTGTTTCACTTCTGCTCCCGCAGCGATTGTTTCTTCAAAGAAATCAGCCATTTCTTTTGTGTTCGTTAGCACCATTGCATCATATGCAGGCAATTCTAATGTTTCAATATAACGTGCCTTTCGTGCATCTGGAAGCTCTGGAATTTCGGCACGGATACGTTCTTTCCATGCATCGTCTATATAGAGTGGTACTAGATCTGGTTCTGGGAAGTAACGGTAATCATCCGAACCTTCTTTGATACGCATTAAAATCGTTTCTTTTGTTTGTTCGTCATAGCGACGCGTTTCTTGCAAGATTTCTCCGCCAACTAGTAATTCTTTTTGTTGACGTTTTTCTTCAAACTCTAATCCTTTTTGAACAAAAGAGAATGAGTTCAAATTCTTCAATTCGGTTTTCACTCCAAATTCTTCTTGTCCGATGGGACGAATGGAGATATTAGCGTCACAACGTAGTGATCCTTCTTCCATTTTACAGTCTGACACACCAGTATATTGAATGATGTTTTTTAGTTTTTCTAAGTACGCATAAGCTTCTGCAGGTGAACGAAGATCTGGTTCTGAAACGATCTCTACTAATGGCGTACCTTGACGGTTATAGTCTACTAAAGAATAGCCATCATCATTGTGTGTTAATTTCCCTGCATCTTCTTCCATATGCAAACGGGTGATTCCGATACGCTTGGTTTTACCTTCTACTTCAATTTCAATCCAACCGTTCTCACCAATTGGTTGGTCGAATTGTGAGATTTGATAAGCCTTTGGATTATCCGGATAGAAATAGTTTTTACGATCAAACTTTGTATGTGTTGCGATATCACAATTTAATGCCATTGCTGCTTTCATCGCAAAGTTAACTGCTTCTTCGTTCAATACAGGTAGGACTCCTGGGTAGCCTAAATCAATTGGATTGACATTTTCATTCGGTGTTGCGCCAAAATGATTAAAGCTAGGGCTAAATATTTTCGAGTCTGTTTTTAATTCGACGTGTACTTCTAAACCGATGATTGTTTCAAAGTTCATTATTTTGCACCTCCCAATGTTGGGCGTTTTTTATGATGGTCGGTTGCTTGTTCAAATGCATAAGCCGTACGATAGATGGTTGATTCATCAAAATGTTTTGCAATGATTTGCAAGCCAATTGGTAAACCTTCACTAGAGAATCCACATGGAATGGACATACCTGGTACACCTGCTAGGTTAACTGGTATGGTTAAAATATCATTCGCATACATCGTTAATGGATCATCGATTTTCTCCCCAACTTTAAATGCTGGTGTCGGTGTAGTTGGTCCAATGATAACATCATAGTCTTCGAATACTTTTTCAAAATCATTTTTGATTAAAGTACGGACCTTTTGTGCTTTTTTATAATACGCGTCATAATAGCCTGAGCTTAGTGCAAATGTTCCAAGCATGATACGACGTTTTACTTCGTCACCAAATCCTTCACTTCGAGATAACTTAAACATATCTAACATATTGGTTGCATTTTCCGAGCGGACACCATAACGGACACCATCAAAACGGGCCAAGTTAGCGGAGGCCTCTGACGATGACAACAGATAGTAAGCTGCAACAGCATATTTCGAGTGAGGCAAGGATACTTCTTCCCATGTTGCCCCAAGATCTTCGTACACTTTTAAAGCTTGAAGAACCGCTTCTTTCACTTCAGAATTGACACCTTCTTGCAGATATTCTTTTGGTACTGCAATTTTAAGGCCCTTCACATTTTCTTTCATTGCCTCGCTATAATTAGGAACATCGATATTTGCAGATGTTGAATCCATTTGATCGTAACCAGCAATTGCTTGTAATAGATGAGCATTGTCTGCTACTGTTCGTGTGATTGGTCCGATTTGATCTAAGGAAGAAGCAAAGGCAACTAATCCAAAACGAGATACAAGACCATACGTAGGTTTTAGTCCAACTACTCCACAAAATGCGGCTGGTTGACGAATCGAACCACCAGTGTCTGACCCAAGGGAGAAGAAGACTTCATTCGCTGCTACAGCTGCTGCTGATCCACCACTAGAACCACCTGGAACATAATCAGTATTCCAAGGATTACGTGTTGGTGTATAACCAGAATTCTCATTTGAAGAACCCATAGCGAACTCATCCATATTTAGTTTACCAATGGTTACGGTATTTTCTTTATCTAGTCTGTCTACGACCGTTGCATTGTAAAGTGGATCCTCAAAGTTATCTAACAACTTACTTGCACAAGTAGTGCGCAAGCCTTTCGTTACCATATTATCTTTAATACCGGCAGGGATACCAAATAATAGATTAACAGAGGTATCTACTTGCTCATCCAATTTCTTTGCTTTCGCTCGGGCAGCTTCTTCATTTAGTGTTAGAAATGCTTGCACTTCTTCATCTACTTCATGGATACGAGCAAATGATGCATCGACTAAATCTGTAACCGTAATTTCTTTGTTATGTAGCTTTTCTTGTAGTTCTTTTAATGTATAATCAAATAACGCCATTTACAATAACCTCCTTATTCTAGTATGGATGGGACACGGAATTGACCGTCTTGTTGGTCTGGAGCATTCTTCAATGCATCTTCTTTTTCAATCCATTTTTTCGGCTCATCTTTACGCATCACATTCTTTAGATCTAATACGTGCGTGGTTGGCTCAACATTATCTGTATCTAGTTCATTTAATAGCTCTGCATAGTTAATAATATCACCAAGTTGTTTCGTCATTTTTTCGACTTCTTCATCTGTAATAGCTAAACGTGCTAAATGTGCCACGTGTTTCACTTGTTCTTTTGATATATCTGACATGACGCCACCTCCATTTTTCTCTTCGTTAACTCATAATACTTAAGATAATAGCAAAAAAAGGACTATTTTAGCAACTTAAGGTTCCTTTTGCTTTCATCATTTTCATATAAAGTAAAGGAGAGAAGCTAGCTCTCCTAGCTTCCTATGTTAAATTTTTCTTTTACTCCTTAATCATAAATATGGACTTCTGGATCTTCTTCCTCTGCTTTACGATAAATAAGACTTTCTTGCTGTTTGCCTGACATAATATTTACTTCTATATCGTAATAATTATCAAAATTATCCACAATTAAACCGTACACATATTGGGTAAACCCTAAGACTTCCGCCTTCCCTTTAAATTGAATGGGTATTTCTAATGTTAACTTTTGCAATTGATCTTTTATATAGAACCCTTCTCCTACTACACCCACATAATTAGGGAAAAATTCTTGAACATCGGATTCAAAGTCTTCTAGATTAGCATTAACATCTGGATCAATCTCTGCCATGTCGTTTGATGGATATAACACATAATCTTCATTAATGGAATCCCATTCTCCGATGGATGTACTACCACCTTTAATGTTAGTTTTAGCAACAAAGTTACCTGGTACTAATGAATCTTGTGCAGCTTCACGATAAATCGACAACATAATCGGCGTCTCTGCTAAACCATCCATTTGTCGTAAGCGATTGACTACTTCTTGGGCAATGCGATTTGCCTCATCCATCATCTCATCTTTGGGAATGGTTTCATTGTAAGATCTACCAGGTTCTGTTTCAAATTTATAGACAGATTTCATTGCGATGGCGATAGAGATACCACCTAATTCAACTGCATTGTCGCTTGTCTTTACTAGGTAATCTTGCTCTAAAATGTGTGAAAGATATTTTGGATTGTTACGTTCAGCTTCAATCAGCGCCTCTTCATTGCCTTTTTCAACATCTGGAAGAGTCGGATTTAAACCTTGAGGATTAGAACTACTCGTTTCTTCTTCCCCTTGTCTTTCTAACCAACTGTATACCACATCAGATGTAATCTTTTGCCCTTCTTGAAAGTAATATTCATCGGGATCAAATACTTCTTTTGAATGTCTGCGCAATCCTTCTTCGATGGCATCAATATCAAGACGATTCGCAATTTGATTCGTGATGACACCTCGTGTTTGACTGACTTTGTAAGGGAGTAATATTTGATACTCTTCTTCCGTTACACTGTAGCTTGGTATAATCGCAGTTTCTTGATTATCTTGGTCTGTCGTATTGTCTTCTACCATTTCTCCCTCATTATCATAAGAAGGCGCACAACTCGCCAATAGTGTTAAACCAATTATAATGGTGCATAGTATTGCTACTCTTTTAAACATTTTTCACGCTCCCCTCCCTGCTTCCTGTTCTTTCTAACCGTTTTCGGATAAATTCAAGGCTTCGATTAGCTGACTTTCATTCCAGACTGTGATGCCTAAGTCATTTGCTTTTTTAAGTTTAGATCCAGCATCTTCCCCAGCAATTAGCATATTCGTTTTTTTACTGACACTGCCGGTTACATTTCCACCAAGTGCTTCTATCTTCTCTTTTGCTTCTTGACGTGTTAATTGTTCCATCTTACCAGTTAAAACAATGGTTTTACCTTGAAAAACGGAATCTTGAACCTCAGCTGTATTCGGTTTTGCACCTAAGTACGTCATATTTAAGCCAAGGTCTTTCAATTGGTCAATTAGTTCTGTTACTTCTTCTTCAGCAAAATAGCGCACAATCGAATCAGCCATTTTTTCACCAATTTCATTCACATCGGTAAGCTCCTCGTAACTAGCCTGCATCATGTTGTCCATTGTTTCAAAATGCATCGCTAATGTTTTTGCTGCTTTTGAACCAACAAATCGAATTCCTAAGCCGAACAATAAGCGTTCGAGTGAATTTTGTTTGGATACTTCAATTGCTTCTAATAAATTATTAACTGACTTTTGTCCCATGCGTTCCAATGGCAACAAATTATCTTGGGTTAACTTGTAAATATCCGCAATAGTATGAACTAACTGTGCTTCAAACAATTGCTCAATTACTTTCTCACCTAAACCGTCAATATTCATAGCATTACGCGAAACAAAGTGAATTAATCCTTCCTTGATTTGCGCTGGACAGCTCGGATTAATACAACGCAAGGCAACTTCTCCGTCTAATCGCACAAGTTCACTGCTGCATGCAGGGCAGTGGGTCGGCATTTGAAACGGAATTTGTGATTCGTCGCGCGCTTCCATTACCACTCGGACTACTTCAGGAATAATATCGCCTGCTTTTTTGATGATAACAGTGTCTTTTAGTCGAATATCTTTCTCTCGAATTAAATCCTCATTATGCAACGATGCACGCTGCACGGTTGTACCAGCCACTTTCACAGGATCTAGTACAGCTGTTGGCGTAATGGCACCTGTACGCCCAACACTCAATTCGATGTCATGTAATTTGGTAACCGCTTCTTCCGCTGGAAACTTATAAGCAATCGCCCAACGTGGACTTTTAGCGGTTGTACCTAACTGGTCTTGATAAGAAAGACGATCGACTTTAATAACAATCCCATCAATATCATACTGCAAGTCAGCACGCTTGGTCACCCAACTATTCACATATTCGATGACTTGATCAATATTACTTGATTTCTGCCATTCCGGATTAATTTTAAATCCTAAAGAAGATAAGTATGCTAACCGCTCGCTATGGGCAGTTAATGTGCCTGTTTCCCATTGACCGACTGCATATAAGAAGATATCCAGGTTTCGGCTTGCTGCGATTTTTGGATCTAGCTGGCGTAACGATCCCGCAGCTGCATTACGGGGATTAGCAAATGGCTCTTCCCCATTTGCATCTTTTGCTTCATTTAGCGCGAGGAATGATTTTTGTGGCATAAATGCCTCCCCTCGCACTTCAATTGTGCTTGTTTCATTAATTCGAAGAGGAATACTCCGAATCGTTTTTAAATTTTTGGTAATGTCTTCACCCGTTGTACCATCTCCACGCGTTGCCCCTTGTTCGAATGTTCCATTTTCATATCGAAGGGAAACAGCTAAACCATCAATTTTCAATTCACAGACATAACTTACTTGATCCACACCGAGTCCTTCTCTAACCCGGCGATCAAAATCTCTTAAATCTTGTTCATTGAAAGCATTGGCTAAACTAAGCATTGGTACTTGATGTTGTACTTTTACAAACGCATCTAATGGTTCACCACCTACGCGTTGAGTAGGTGAATCTGATGTGATAAGCGACGGAAACTGTTCTTCTAATGATCGCAATCGCTGCATTTTTTGATCATAAACAGCATCCGAAACACTTGGTTTATCTAATACATGATATTCATAATTGTATTGCGTCAAATCCTTGCGTAACGCATTAATTTCTTGTTGTGCTTGTTGTTGCTTCATCGATTCATCCACCTCTTATCTATTCTTTCGTAATCGGTGCGAATTTTGCTAATAAACGCTTGATTCCAGTCGGTGCGGGGAATGCAATATCTAATTCCATTGACTCGCCTTCCCCTGTCACTTTAACCACCGTTCCTTGTCCCCATTTTTTATGGTTTGCTTTATCACCAACTTGCCAACCCACTTGCTCTCCACCAGTTGTCTTACGTTTAGCCGCTTTTTTAACTTTTTCTTTAGGCGCTGCTGCAAAAGGATCTGGTCGATCGGTACGTGGCTGATTGAAGCCGAACATTTTATCTTTTGCTTCTTCAATACCTTCCAGTAATTCATCAGGTATCTCATGGATAAAGCGGCTTACAGGATTTAAGTTGGTACGTCCAAATAATGTACGCATCTTCGCATGAGAAAGGTGTAATACCTTTTCCGCACGTGTAATCCCTACATATGCTAACCGACGTTCTTCTTCCATTTCTTCTTCATCCATAATAGACCGACTATGTGGAAATACGTTTTCTTCCATACCTACTAAAAAGACAATTGGGAATTCTAGTCCCTTGGCAGCATGTAATGTCATCAAAGTTACCCTATTATCTGCAAAGGGATCATCATCAACGCGATCAATATCAGAAACGAGTGCTAAATCAGTTAAGAAAGCTACTAACGTTTTGTCTTCACTGTTCTTTTCAAAATTCTGCGTAACTGACTTAAATTCTTCTAAGTTTTCTAATCGACTTTGCGCTTCGATACTGCGCTCTTTGTTCAGCATATCTTCGTAGCCCGTGCGTTTTAGTACTTCTTCTACCATATCAGTAGCTGTTAAAAACTCCTGTTGTTGTACCCACTGTTTAATCATGGCGCCAAAATCAGCTAATGATTTTGCTGCTTTTCCACTTACCCCAGCGAAATCTACTTCTTGTACCGCTGTATAAAGTGAGATATCATGATCTCTAGCATACGCTTGTAATTTATCTAGTGATGTTCGTCCAACCCCACGTTTCGGTTCATTGACAACTCGGGCAAAACTAATATCGTCATCCGGGTTTGAGATTAATCGTAAATAGGCAAGCATATCTTTGATTTCTTTGCGATCGTAGAACTTAGTACCACCAACAATTTGATAAGGGATATTAGCCTTTACAAACGTTTCCTCAACTGAACGAGACTGTGCATTGGTACGATAAAGAATTGCAATATCACGATAATTGAAGTCAGTTGAATTCACATATTCTTCGATTTTGTCTGCTACATAAATCCCTTCATATTGTTCTGTAGCTGCTTGATAATAATAAATTTTTGAGCCTTCTGTGTTATCCGTCCATAATTTTTTTGGTTTACGACCACTGTTATTGCCAATAACTTTATTTGCCGCTTGTAAAATCGATTGTGTGGAACGGTAATTTTGCTCCAACATAACAACACTAGCATTTGGATAATCTTGTTCAAAGGATAAAATGTTTTGAATATCTGCTCCTCGCCAACGATAAATCGACTGGTCAGAGTCGCCCACAACACAAAGATTTTGAAACCGAGCCGCTAGTTGTTTTACTAATGAGTATTGCGCATGGTTGGTATCTTGATACTCATCGACATGAATATATTGAAAACGTCGTTGATAATATTCCAATACTTCTGGTACACGCTGAAACAAACGAATCGTCTGCATAATTAAATCATCAAAATCTAGGGATTGATTTTTTGTTAATGTACGTTGATATCCTTCATAAACGTTGGCAATCTGTTGGTCATAGAAGTTACTCACTTCTTTTTGGTACTCTTCCGGGGTAATTAGACTATTTTTCGCAGAGCTAATTGCTCCCAACATCGCACGTGGTTCGAATTTCTTTGGATCAATATTTTTTTCTTTTAAGACATTTTTTATAACCGTTAATTGATCGCCGCTGTCCAAGATGGAAAAATTGCGACTGTAGCCAATTCGATCAATATCACGTCTTAAAATGCGTACACACATCGAGTGAAACGTGGATACCCAAATCTGATCTGCTTCTGGTCCAACAAGGGCTGCTACACGTTCTTTCATTTCTCTCGCTGCTTTATTAGTAAACGTAATCGCTAATACGTTACGTGGAGATACATCTTTCTCGTCTAATAAGTAGGCTATTCGATGGGTCAAGACTCGTGTTTTCCCACTCCCTGCTCCTGCCATAATTAACAATGGTCCTTCTGTTTTTCGAACTGCTTCTTGTTGTTTATTGTTTAACCCTTTTAATAGAGCTTGCATTGCTTGACTCATTTCGTCACCGCCTCAATTTATTTCTTTAACCGCTGCTACGGTCTTTATCGCCTGTTCAAAATAATCATATAACGCATTGCCGACGACAATGACATCCGCATATTGTGCCATTTCTTTTGCTTGCGCAAAATTTGTGATACCGCCTCCGTAAAATAACTGGGTCTCGTTGAGTTGTTCTTTCAATTGTTTAACTAAAACGGGGTCTCCATAAGTACCACTATATTCTAAATAAAAAATAGGGAAATGAAATAAATGTTCAGCCATTTGCGCATAAGCGATCGCATCTTCAGCTGAAGACAACTCGCAATCCGCGTAGGAAAATGCTTTTGCTTCTGGGTTCATAATGCAATATCCTTCAGCTGTTACATCTTCCCAAGGCAACATATCTCCAAAATCCTTTACCGCTTGATGTTGTATATCCATCATCCACTTTTTATCTTTGCTATTTAAAACCATCGGAATGTAATATAGGTCAAATCCAGGTGTAACAGCATCCATGGTTGACACTTCTAATATACATGGGACACTATGTCTTCGAATACGACTAAGTAATTGTAAAACCCCATCTAACGTGACATCGTCTGTTCCGCCAACCATGATTGCGTCTGTTCCAGATTCACAGATGGTGGTAAGCTTTTCATCTGTTATTTCTTTGTTTGGATCTAATTTGAATACATGTTTCCATTCTTTCCGATTATACAAAATTCTAGCCTCCATCCGCTACTAGTCCATTTTTTCATTATAGCAAAAAACGGCATTGTTTTCGTTAGAAAGATGTTATTTTTAATACTTTTATCATGTAAGAAAATCTTTTTTTCATAAGACTCGAACGAAGACACAACAAAAAAACTGCATCAACGAATGTAGGATACAATCGTTGATGCAATCTTTAACTCAACTTATTTATTATCAGCAGGGAATACTAAACCAATTTGTTTTCTTGCTTCATCTAGGACTGAAGCAACATCATAGGAAAGCTCAAACGTATTTACTTCTGATTGTGTTTTACCTTCTTTAATAGCTTCGATAAATGCTTTTGCTTCGTAATACATCGCGTTTTCGTTTTGCTCTCTCGTGATGTCTTCTACACTTCCATCTTTATAACATATCTCTACTTTGTTTGGACGGCTAATATAATCAATTACAATCGAGCCATCCTCTCCTTGAATTTCCGATGGAAGGAAAGAATGGGTAATCTTAGAGTACATCACTGCGCCGTTCATTTCGTCATAATCGAATGTAATACTTCCTTGTCCATCTACTCCTGAATCAAGCATATAAGCGTTTGCGGACAAGTTATTTGGTTTACCAAAGAGTGCAACCATCGGATAGATGGTATAAACACCAATGTCCATCATAGAGCCATTCGATAATTCTGGTTTAAAGGCATTTAATACTTTTCCTTCTTTATATGCATCATATCTTGAAGAATACTGACAATAACTAGAAAAGTATCGACGAACTGGGCCGATCTTATGTAGATTGTCTTTTATCGTTTGAAAATTTGGTAAGAAAGTAGTTTTTAAAGCTTCTAATAATAGCACATTGTTTTCTTTTGCAGTATCAGTCATTGCTTGTACTTCCTTAGCATTTGATGCCATCGGTTTCTCAACGATCACGTGCTTCCCGTTTTTCATTGCCTCAATTGCTTGTTCTGCATGCAAAGCATTCGGGCTTGCGATATAAATAGCATCGATTTGATCACTGCTAAAAAATGCGTTCAAATCAGTATACGTAGTAATATCCTCTTGAAACTTGCTTGCAAATGCTTCTGCTTTTTCTTGTGTTCGAGAATATACGGTTGCCAGTTGAAAATCTTCTACTTGTGATGCTGCATCAATAAAACTTTCCGTTATCCAATTTGTTCCTATTATTCCGAATCGCACCATTAAATAACCTCCTAGTTACTGTGCTTTAATTTTCTTTTTCTTCATTCAAACGACTTAAAACCATTTGATAACCATCATTTCCATAATTCAAACAACGCTTCACACGTGAAATCGTTGTTGTTGAAGCGCTTGATTCCTCTACAATCGAGTGATACGTTTGTCCTTCTTGCAACATTTTCGCCACTTGAAGTCGCTGAACAAACGATTGAACTTCACTCATGGTCGCAATATCATCAAAAAATCGATAGCACTCTTCTCGATCTTTCAATGATAAGATGGCATCAAATAATTGATCTAATTGTGTTCCCCGTAATTTATCAATTTGCATGCGTGTATCTCCTTCCTAAGTATGTGGCTATTATTCAGTAATTTGTACGTCATCTAATCCTGGACTCTCAGGGATCACATTAATCCATGTTTTACCGGGAACAAATTTCACAACTTCCCCATCACGTACAGGAAGGAGTCTTCCATCCCTATTTTCCCATTGAATTTTTTGCACTTTTCCTTTCTGTAACAAGTATGCATTTCCGCCTGAGGAAAGATCAACCTCTCTTCTACCTGCACTGTCTACCACTTCATGATGTGTTGCTATTATAAATACATTATCTAATTCTATCGGTTCTTCAGTGTCTAATTCCGCTGTTTGCTCTTGTCCATTGTAACGGTGATACTTTTCTGCTTCCGAATCATAAACATACCGTACAGGGGTCGACGTATAATTAAAAGATACTTCCGTCGCCGTTGAACCAGTAATATCTTTGGTATCTTGTTCATCTAAAAATGGCAGTGGCTCATATTCCGCTGTCGTCTCATAGCCTTTTTCTTCAGCTACTTCATACACCGCACCAAATTGTAGATAAGAGTTATGAGGCGCGCGTCGAAAATCAGCACGCTCAAATAAATGACCATCATCATCATAATAAGAGCCATTAATGTAATCGGCTGCTCCATCTTTCAACATATTTTCAATGAAAGTTGCTGCTCCATGATGAATATAGAGCGCCCCATAATCATCTGCTGTATTAAAGTAATAAGGGCGGGCACTTCGGACAGGACCTACTTGTTCTGGTTGTTCACTTTGATAGAGTGCCATAAACCGGGTAATATTTCCTTCAGCTAAAATTTCAAAGACAATATCTGCCTGAGATAAGCCAGTCTGGGGTCTTGCTTTTGGATGATTATTTACCATGACCGCCACTATGCGATTATCTACCGATTGTTCGGTTCGTTCTCCTGTTAAAGGATATACATTAGGTAGTTCTGGTTCTTCTTGCTCTACTGGTTCGGATTGTGTTTGTTCTGGTTCTTGCGTTGCTTCTTGTTCGACCTGCTCATCATTTGAACAAGCGCCCATTAATAGTAATAAGAATAAGAACAACATGGATAGCATTGGAATTATTGATTTTCGCATTAGGTATAACACACCTTTACTTGTTTTGTTTACGAGTATTTTACTTGTTTCGATTATATCAGACTTATCCAAAACTATCATCGCTTTATCTATATTATCTGCTTATCTGTGTAAACTATTTTTATTTCTTTTGCTACGCTACCCAAAAAACAGAACGTTACACGAATGTAACAAATTTCTTCTCGTGTGATTTAAAACAAGTTAGTTGTTAGCTGTATACAACGCCTGTTCCTTCCGTTAAGATGAAATCAAAGAAAATGAAAACCTTTTCTTATACTTTAACTATGGAGGGATAGATCATGGCAAAAGGAATTAAAATTGCTACCATTGGTGGCGGCTCTAGCTATACACCTGAACTAGTAGAAGGGTTTATTAACCGTTATGATGAACTACCAATCCGCGAGCTATGGTTAGTGGATATTGAAGCAGGAAAAGAAAAGCTAGAAATTGTTGGGAATTTAGCTAAACGCATGATTAAAAAAGCTGACCTTCCAATTGATGTGCACCTGACATTAGATCGTGAAGAAGCATTACGTGACGCAGATTTTGTCACCACACAATTTCGTGTAGGCTTGTTAGAAGCACGCGCAAAAGATGAACGCATTCCTTTAAAATATGATGTACTTGGACAAGAAACAAACGGGCCTGGGGGATTATTCAAAGGGCTACGAACGATCCCTGTTATTTTAGACATTTGTAAAGATATGGAGCGGCTTTGCCCGAATGCTTGGTTAATTAACTTTACTAATCCTGCTGGCATGGTAACCGAAGCAGTCCTCCGCTATTCGAATATTAAAAAAGTAGTTGGCTTATGTAACGTACCGATTGGCCTTGAAATGGGTATTGCCAAACTACTCGATGTCGATCATTCCCGTATCCACATTGATTTTGCTGGATTAAATCATATGGTATTCGGATTAGATGTATATGTAGATGGTGTTAGCGTCAGAAATAAGGTTATCAATTTATTAACAGATCCTGAAAATACTAGTTTTGTTAAAAATATAGAAGGGCAAGGATGGGAACCGGCATTTATCCGTAGTCTTGGTGTCCTAACCTGTCCATATCATAATTATTATTACAAATCACGCGACATGGTGGAAAAAACCAAAAAAGAAGCAGCAGAAAAAGGAACCCGAGCAGAGGTTGTATTGCGATTAGAAAAAGAGTTATTTGAACTATACAAAGATCCCGAATTAACGATTAAACCACCTCAATTAGAAGAACGCGGTGGGGCATATTACTCCGATGCAGCGGTAAGACTAATCAATTCGATTTACAACGATAAACGTGATATTCAACCAGTTAATACGAGAAACAATGGGGCAATTGCCAGTCTTCCAAATGATTCTGCTGTTGAAGTAAGTTGTGTAATTACAAAGGATGGTCCAAAACCAATTACCGTTGGTGATTTACCAGTTGCTGTCCGTGGTTTAGTACAACAAATCAAGTCATTTGAACGTATCTCAGCGGAAGCAGCAGTTACCGGAAATTATGATACAGCTGTGCTTGCATTAACGATTAATCCATTAACACCCTCTGATACAGTAGCAAAACAAATTGTTGATGAAATGATGGAAGCCCATAAAGAGCATTTACCACAATTTTTTCAAAAAGTAGAAGCATAAACGAACGCGCGCCTTGTTGATAACGGCGCGCTTTTTTTTTGATAAAACATTCCACTTGCCATATTCATCTGTTTTTTCATAATAAATATTAAAAGCACATGATTGTCTTTTGGATAAGAGTTTTGGTATGATACTTTTGTTACTATAAAACTAGGCAAAAAATAATAGGTTTAAAGACCTCTATTAGTGGGGTACATAACTATTACTTTTATCACATACAGGAGGAACTATCATGAAAAAATCAAGTACTATACCTTTTTGGAACAAAATACAGTTTCGGATCATTATCACCCTTATTATTGTATTATTATTCAATTCAACGATTACTAGCCTCATATTAAACTTAATTAACATGACTGGGCTTAATTTAGGTGCAATTGGTATTTGGCTAAACAATTTCTTAAATGTCATTATCACTACCATCATTATAGGACTTTTCTTACATTATTATGTGATTCGGCCTATAAAAAAAATGGAGCAAACCATTCAAGCCTTTGAAAATGGTGAATCTGATGTACATATTAACACCACAGCGAACAATGAACTTGGTGTACTTGGAGAGAGACTAAACCATTTGTTTGAAAACATTGTCAGCTTTCACCATAATCAACAACAACAAATTCAGCTTGTGGAAGATAAGTCTAGTTCAATATCTGATCGAATTAACCAAATGACCAATGACATCGCTTCTCTTCAGCAACACTTCGAAACAATTACCGCTTCTTCTCAAGAACAATTAAGTGCATTCGAAGAGACTAGTGCTGTCGTCGATAACATGAATGGACAATTTCAATCCATTGCCTCTGATTTCGATGAGATCACTACTTCTTTTCATCATATGCGTTCGAAAACGGAAGATGGTGTGTCTAGGATAAATGATTCATCTAAGATGATGCTTGATATCGCGAAACGTTCAGAAGAGACTAAGAATAATATTGTCGAATTAGCAGAAGAAGTGGGTAAAATTAATGAGGTCGTTACATTAATAAATGATATTTCCGAGCAAACCAATCTACTAGCACTAAATGCATCCATTGAAGCAGCACGCGCTGGGGAACACGGAAAAGGCTTCTCAATCGTGGCTGAAGAGGTAAGAAAACTAGCGGAACGCTCAGTAAGTGCAACGGAACAAATCAGACAAACAGTGGAGCATATCCTCCATGATGTTGATCAAATTGCTAAACAATCGGAAGACCGTGCTAATAATATTAACGAAGAATCGAATAAAATTTTAGCTATTAATGAAAGTTTTGAAGAGATTACTTCAAATATTGTTTCTAACATTGATTTAGTCGAGAAGATGAACGAACATACACAGACATTCACTAAATCTAGTGATGAAATTTCTACAACAATGGATCATGTAACTAGTAAAACAGAGCAAACCACAGAACGCATGGTAGAGCTAAATAACACCGTTACAGCTGCCTTAGAGGATATGAAAGATGTAAATACTGAGTTGAATGCTTTAAATGAATCTTTTCAAAAAATAAATTAGACCAGGCGGCTTAAGGTTAGGAAAAGAGCCTAACTATATAAAGTCAATAGTATAACTGAAAAGAATTATTGTTTTTTTACTTATACATTTAGGCATGGAAAATAAGCTTGATGATTTGTGAATTTTTTAAAATTAATCATCAAGCTATATTCTTTAGCTTTAATACTTCTTACAACATCTTCCCTAGTGGTGCGTATTAACTTATTTATATAGTTAGCCTCTTTTATTTTGTTCTTATGGATTCACTACTTTTTTATCTGTGTTAAGATATAATTGAAAAATGCGGGAATTCATAAGTTAATTGCAGAGGAGGAAATAAAATGAAAAAAGTAATCACCCTATCAGCAATCTTATGTTGTTTTTTAGTGACGAGTGCTGGTTGTTCAAACACCCATGGTGATGGGGCGACCATTTCCGTTAATGCTGATTCTGAATATGTGAATACGTTTAACGACTTACATTTAGGATTACTTTTTGATTTTAATTTCAGACTCCCTCATGCTGATGATCGTTGGGTGAAACTATGGGTTGAGAGATACCAAGATGGAAAAAAAGACCTCGAACCATTAACGCAACTATCCTATGGCGAGAGTCCAAATGAGATGGAAGAAGGAAATATAGGATTTGGAATAATTAACCCTAATCAAAAAGACACTTCCGTTTTTCTTTATGCACCAAATATAGTTAATAAACCGGTTATCATCGAGAATAAAACCAAAGAAACCATGACTACTTGGCAATACGGCATTAGTGAAGATGAAGTAACATTAGAAGTAGGTGAAACAAAAATTTTGGCTGCGTATCACGGGGCGGATCATTCAGCGCGTACATGGGATTTACAAGATACGGAGTCTGTCAATAAAATGATTCAACAAGATAGCTTCGTCATGTTATTGAAGATAAAGATCGAAGAAAAACCAACAGAAGCTTCATAGTACAAAATAACGCTTAGATAATTTGAATAAAATCTAAGCGTTATTAAGTCCTTTACCGCTATTTTAATTTTTTACTAAGAAAATATTGATCATACCCTTTTGGACTATCTTCAATCTTCCCAAAAATCTCATATCCATTTTTCAAATAAAAATTAGGCGCTTGAAAACTGAATGTATCGAGATGAATCATTGTACAGTTTTTGTCCCTTGCATAAGCTTCAATCTTTTGTAATAATTCACTTCCGTAACCTTGGTGCCTCACTTTTTCATCGACCCAAAGAAAATCTACATGCACGCGGCCCCAGAACATGGTGCTTGTCAGTCCAGCAACCATTTTATTCATATCATTATAGACGTTGAAATTAATGGTTTCTTTATCTGTCAATAATTCCTTAGGTAGTTTTCCCCTATTATACGCAATTAGTTGCTCACGAATATACTTACTATCTGCTTGTGTGTTACTTTGACTAATTTTCATCGATTCTTTCCTTTCCTTGACTCCTATTTTTGAACACCGTTCTCCACGTCAACCAATTCACAATTAATAAAACGAGTAGATAGCCATAGATTCCGAACGGTATTTTACTTATTAGAAAATGGATGCCGGCAAAAGCTCCAATAATAAACATGGTGAGAAATGTTATTGCGGTATTGGTATTCTGCGAAAATGAAAATGATTGTGAAAATGGATAAACTTCATTATTTATCATTCGGTAGCTAATCACAACATACATCAATCCTACCAATATCATAGCGATAATATCAGGAAGTATTGAAAAATCACCAAATAGAATCAAGAAAATGACACTCAAGACTAAAATAATTGGTAAATATAGTTTCGTAATAAAAGCTTTTAATGTCGCTTTGTATAGCAGACTTGGATCAGCCAACGGTAGAGCTTTATAGATCCAACTACCTCGATATTTATCGGAAAACTTTAGCATGTGCACCACATTTGGTGTCATCAAACTTGCAAAATAAATAGTTAAGAAAGCATAAGGTGCATTAAGATCGGTTTGGATAATATTAAACAATATAATAAACGGCATCACGATAGAGAAACCTAGCGACGGATACACTTTTAGTTTAAATTCGCGTTCGTTACTAATCAATTTAGAAGAAAAATGAAATATTGCGCGCTCTTCGGCACTTCTACATATTATTTTACCTATCCATTGTTGTAAGCGATGTTTACGAACTTTCATTGGGCCACTTGATTGCATCATTTTTTGAAGGTTTTGTTCAAATGATGGAATTAATTTTAGATACAGAATAAACGATAACGTTGGCACGAGAACTGCAATGACAGAAAATAAAATAATATAGCTTGCTTGATTCCCCTGTAGTAATAATTCAAACGGAGCAGCAAACCACATCGGCGGAATGAATAAGTGCCACCAATGCCATCCAAATGAAATCTCTAAGTCTACAAATTCAAACGATCTTACAACGATTTGATAGCCTACTAAAATCGCAACGGAAAGGAATATCTGCACATAATTTATAATGTCTTTTAACCGTTCGCCATCAAAGAAGCGCAAGATGGCTATATAGATTAACGCTGTTAGTACAATAATAAACAACGTAATAAACACGATCTCAAGCATAAACAGCAAACTAAATACAATGCCTTTTACCGCAATCGCAACAATAAAAGGAATAAGAATAAATGCCACGGTCAGATGGGTCATGTAAATAATGACATGCATCATCTTTGCCGCTGAAATGGTCTTTTGTTCGATCGGTTTGGTATGTAAGATCGCTTTATCACGCACATCTAATAATACACTCGAGAAATCGGCAACCATTGAAGTCATTAGAATAAACATGGTTATCCCAAACACAATACTCATTTGATACAAATAATTGTCACCTATAATTAAAAAAGGGATTAAAATTAAACCATAGAAGGCATAGAGTAATAATGATTTATAAAACGCATGGTTACCGTCCTTTTGTTTAGTATCTTGAAAAATGGTAGGCACACGTCGTTGATCCATTGTTAGTTTACTCGCCAAAATAGCACGCATGGTCGCATAATCAACTTTAAAAAGACGGAATAGGCTAGCCAATCGATCTAAAATTTTTAATGCAAAATGATTATTCATGCTCTCGCCCCTCATGTACAATCGAAACAATATCGGAAGCTATTTGCTCATGTTCATTAAATCCGGTTAATTCGTTGAAAATTTGCTCCAACGATCCCTCATTTTCCGCTTTTAATTGGTCAAATGTGCCATCAGCGATAACTTTTCCGTCCTTTAGTAAGATAATACGATTACTGATTTTCTCAACGACATCCATGATATGAGAAGAATAAAAAATCGTTTTGCCCTCTGCTGCAAGTTGATCCATCATTTCTTTCACAATCATCACACTGTTGGCATCCAGACCGCTTAGCGGTTCATCAAAAAATAAAAGTTCGGGATCATGCAAAATACTAGATATGATTAATAACTTTTGCTTCATCCCTTTTGAATAAGAAGAGATTCGACTATTCATTACCTCAGACATTCCAAACTTATCCATCAAACGAGTAATCTTTGATTCTAGTACCTCTGTATCCATTCCATACATTTGACCGATAAATTGTAAATATTCTGCCGCAGTCAAATTATCATAGATTTCCCCATTTTCAGGAACATAACCGATTTTGCGTTTATAGGATACATCACTCTTCGCAATATCTTGACCAAAAATTTCTACCTTGCCATTATATTTATCAATTAAACCAAGCATGATTTTTACGGTCGTACTTTTGCCTGCACCATTTGGACCAATGTAACCAATGATTTGTCCACGAAATACTTCAAAATCGACACCAACTAATACCGGCTTACCACTAAAAGTTTTTGTTAAGTTTTCTATTTTTAGTACGCTTTCTTGTTCAGTAGTAATCGCTCTTCACCATCCTTTTTATAAGTTTCTCTTTACACCTTAACATATTTTACCTACCCATAGCTTAACCTCATGAAGAAAGTACATTTTAGTAAGATTTATCTTGACTCCTTAAACATACGAAAAAAGATGCGGATAAGTTCCACATCTTTTTTGATTACTTTTCTCCAATATCTTTTCGATAGAAGAACTCTTCATTATGTTTAAATACACGATTTAAATACGTATACACTTCAGTTCTAGCTTGGGATATCGTAGCTTGCACGGCACCAACTAGTAATACCCTTCCTCCAGTGGAAACGAATGTATCCTCTTTATTTTTCGCAGTTCCAGCATGGACTATGTAGCACGAGGAAGATGCGTTTAATCTAGGCAAAGCGATTTGCTTTTGATAGCTACCTGGATAGCCTTGAGAAGCGACAACTGTCCCAACTGCAAAACCTTTGTGCCAGGATAATTGTGGATCTTCGTCATTCATCACATCGATGATTACTTGTAATAAATCATTCTTTAATAGCGGTAGAATAACTTGTGTTTCCGGGTCACCTAATCTTGCATTAAATTCAATCACTTGTGGACCATTTGCGGTTTCAATTAATCCGCCGTATAAAATTCCAGTAAACGGTCGCCCCTCCGCTACCATTCCTTTTGCAGCAGGTTTCAAAATGGTTTCAATCGCAGTATCAATCACATGCTGAGGAAGATCAGGAACCGGAGCAAACGCGCCCATGCCACCAGTATTTGGCCCTTCATCTTGATCAAATGCTCGTTTATGATCTCTAGCAGGTACCAATGGATAGACATTTTCTCCGTTAACAAATGCCATTAGAGAAAATTCTTTACCAGCTAAAAAGGATTCAATCACCACTTGCGCGCCTGCTGCACCAAATTTGTTATCAATTAGCATATGTTCAACAGCTTCAATCGCTTGTTCCGTTGTTTCCGCGACAACAACACCTTTTCCAGCTGCGAGACCATCTGCTTTTATCACAATTGGTGCGCCTTTTTCGTAAATATATGCTTTTGCTTGTGTGACATCGGTAAACGTTACGTAGGTAGCTGTTGGAATCTGGTGACGATGCATAAAGGCTTTAGCAAAGTCTTTACTTCCTTCAATGATTGCCGCTTTCTGGTTAGGACCGAAAATGTTAAGTTCTGCTTCTTGGAATGCATCGACAATTCCTTTGGTTAGCGGTACTTCAGGCCCAACAATCGTCCAGTCGATTGCTGCTTCTTGAGCAAAGGCAACTAACTCATCAATTGCATCATCTTTCATTGGCACACATGTCGCATCTTCAGCAATTCCGCCATTCCCAGGTGCAGCATATATCGAGTTCACCAGCTCACTTTGTGCTAACTTTTTTATGATACTATGCTCTCTTCCGCCACTTCCAACAACTAGAACCTTCACCTACAATCCCCCATTAGTTGATTATTTTTGGCACTTGATCATTTTATTAATCTAAAAATGTTCCATGCACTCTGATGTTGTTGCAACTTCCATCCGGCCAGACTCATACAACTCCAGCTTAATGCTTGAAGTGACGCATTCCTGTGAATACCATCGCCATACCGTATTGATTGCAGACGTCGATGGAATCTTGATCACGTTTGGATCCACCTGGTTGTATAATTGCTTTCACGCCTGCTTTTGCTGCTGTTTCCACCGTATCAGGCATTGGAAAAAATGCGTCAGAAGCTAGCACAGCTCCATTCGCTTTCCCACCTGCTTGTTCTAAAGCGATTGCTGCTGCACCGACTCGATTCATCTGACCTGCGCCGACGCCAAGTGTTTGTTGCTCGTTGGCTACGACAATTGCATTGGATTTCACGTGTTTTACGACTTTCCAGGCAAACAATAAAGAAGCTAATTCTTGTTCAGTTGGCTTTCTTTCGGTAGCAACAGTCACATCTTTTGCAGTCACCTCACCAAAATCACGGTCCTGTACCAACAATCCGCCAACTACGCTAACAACTTTTTCTTTATCCGATTGGTTCATCTCGATTGGTGTTTGAAGTAACCGAATATTTGGTTTAACCGTTAATATCGCTAACGCTTCTTCTGTAAAACTTGGAGCGATGACAATCTCTAAGAAGATCTCTTTCAATTGCTTGGCTGTTGCCACATCCACTTCTCGATTGAGTGCAACAATTCCGCCAAAGATTGATGTAGAATCAGCGGCATACGCTTTGGTGAATGCTTCAGAAATTGTCGATCCCATACCTACGCCACATGGATTCATATGTTTCACCGCTACCGCTGTGGGTTGGGCATCGCCAAATTCTAGGACAATTTCTAATGCTGCATTAGCATCTTGAATATTGTTATAAGACAGTTCTTTTCCATGCAATTGTGTTGCATTTGCAATTGATGCTCCTTTTCCGTTTGGGTCTTTATAAAAGGCCGCATGTTGGTGCGGATTTTCCCCATAACGTAGGCTTTGGACTTTTTCATATGTCTTCGTATATGTATTTGGATCTTGTTCTTCTGTTATTTCATTAAAATAATTCGCAATTAATGCATCATAATTTGCCGTGTGACGAAATACTTTTGCAGCTAATTGCTTACGGTAAGCTACTGTTTCTTTGCTGTCTTTTGCTAACTGTTCAAGGACTTCTTCATAATCATGAGGATTTACCACGACTGTTACATCACGAAAATTCTTAGCTGCGGCACGTAACATCGTTGGTCCACCGATATCGATATTTTCAATGGCATCCGCTTCAGTCACATCTGGTTTTGCAATGGTTTCTTTGAATGGATAAAGATTCACTGCTACTACATCAATTGGTGCAATCTCGCGTACTTGTAATTCGTTTTGATGGGTTGGATCATCACGTCTTGCTAATAATCCAGCATGAATATACGGATGTAATGTTTTTACTCGTCCACCTAAAATTTCATCAAACTGCGTCACACTAGCAACGGATTGTGCTTGCACACCTGCTTCTTGCAAAACTTTCAACGTTCCCCCTGTGGAGATGATGTCAAACCCGATTTTTTCTAACCCTTGCGCAAAAGGAATAACGCCGGTTTTATCTGATACACTAATTAACGCTCGTTTTTTCATGTCGTTGTGTTTCCTCCTCTACTGTATTCATTATGAATCACTCGCTCGATAACAGCTGGATAAAGTCTGTGTTCCACTGTCTGAATCTGTTTTTGCAAGTTTTCTTTATTGATGCCTGGTTGTACGTTGACAGCTTCTTGGGCAATGATCTCACCGGTATCCATGCCTTCATCAACATAATGAATCGTTACACCGGTAACTTTGACACCAGCTTGAAAGGCTTGCCCGATCGCATCTAATCCTGGAAAAGCTGGTAATAAGGATGGATGGATGTTCAGAATCCTACCTTCATAAGCATGAAGTAATGTCGGACCAATTAAACGCATATAACCTGCTAAAATAATCCAGTCAATGTTGGCTGCGTGCAAATGTTCCATCACTTCTGTTTCAAATGCAGCTTTTGATGGGTACACTTTGGGCTCGAAAGTGAAAGTTGGTGTACCATTGTTTCTAGCTTTGTCGATTACTTTTGCAGTTGGTTTATCCGAAACCACAAGCGTAAGCTCCGCAGCTACTTCATTTCGTTCAATCGCATGAAAAATAGCATCATAATTACTACCAGTTCCAGAAGCAAAAACCGCCAATCTTGGTTTACCGCTCACGTATTCTCACCCCAGCTTCTGCTGTCACTTCCCCGATAACGGTGGCTTTCTCACCTTTTTCTGATAGGACTTCAAGTGCTTGTTCAACTTGATCATTAGCGACAATCACAGCCATTCCAATTCCCATATTAAACACACCAAACATATCTTGATCAGATAGATTTCCTTGTGCTTGTAAATAGCTGAAAATTGGAGGCAATTGCCAGCTTCCTTGATAGAACCTAGCGCCTAGCTGTTCAGGTAACGCTCTTGGGATATTCTCATAAAATCCGCCACCAGTCAGATGGCTAATCCCTTTAATCGTTATCGCTTGCTTTAATTGTTGGATTACTTTGGTATAAATACGTGTTGGCGTAAGTAGTGCTTCGCCCAAAGTCGAATCTAATGCCTCTATATATTCATCCAGTTGCAAACCTTGATCTTTGATGATTTTTCGAACTAATGAAAAACCATTGGAGTGAACACCGCTAGAAGCAATCCCAATGATTTGATCGCCAGGTTGAATTGTCTCACCGGTAATAATCGCTTTTTTGTCAGCAATACCCACGACAAAACCAGCTAAGTCGTATTCGCCTGCTTGATACATCCCTGGCATTTCCGCTGTTTCGCCACCTATTAAGGCACAGCCACTTTCAACACATCCTTCGCTAATCCCTTTAACAATCTGCTCCATTTGTTCAGGATTATTTTTACCACATGCAATGTAATCCAAAAAGAACAGCGGATCAGCTCCTTGAGCGACAATGTCATTCACACACATGGCGACTAAATCAATACCTACGGTGTTATGTTGTTCCATTTCAAAAGCGAGTTTTAGCTTTGTTCCGACGCCATCGGTTCCTGACACTAACACTGGTTCTTTGTAAGTAAATCCACTAATGTCGAATAATCCTGCAAAAGCGCCTACTCCCCCAATGACTTCCGGACGATTTGTTGTTTTAATATGCTTTTTCATTAAATCGACTGCTTTGTAGCCGGCATGCACGTCAACACCAGCTTCTTTGTACCGATCGCTCATGTAATCAGCTCCCTTTTGCAAGATTAATCTTTATACGCAGGAATGATGGTATCTGGATAAATTTCTGTTGGATAGTTTCCAGTGAAACACGCTTGGCAAATCCCGTGATCCATTGAATTTGTGTCTGATACAATCGATTTTTCTAACCCTTCAGTTGTTAAATAAGAAAGACTATCTGCACCGATTAATTCACAAATTTCATCAATGGAATAATTAGAAGCGATCAATTCCCCTTTGGTAGAAGTATCAATCCCGTAATAACATGGATTTTCAATTGGTGGTGAAGCAATGCGTACATGGACTTCTGTCGCACCTGCTTCTTTCAACAACCCGACGATTCGACGGCTAGTCGTTCCACGTACAATGGAATCATCTACCATGACGACACGTTTCCCTTCGACAATTCCACGTACAGCAGATAGTTTCATTTTTACCCCTTGTTCGCGCAATTCTTGCGATGGTTGGATGAATGTACGACCGACATAACGGTTTTTAATCAATCCTAATTCGTACGGAATACTACTTGCTTCAGAAAAACCAATTGCCGCTGATATACTCGAATCTGGTACGCCAGTCACAACATCTGCTTCGACAGGTGATTCTTTGGCAAGCTGTTTTCCCATTGTTTTTCTACTGGCATGCACATTTTGCCCATCTAAATTACTATCTGGTCGTGAAAAATAGACATACTCCATCGAGCAAAGCGTGCGTTGCATTGGTGATGCAAATGAGGTACTGTGTAAGCCGGTGTCATCAATAGTGATTAATTCCCCTGGCTTCACTTCACGAATATAAGTCGCACCAATTAAATCAAATGCGCATGTTTCTGAAGCAACGACATACGCTTCTCCCAATCTCCCAATCGACAGTGGGCGCAATCCTCTTGGATCTAGTGCAACAAATAATTTATCTTCCGTCAAAATGGAAAATGCATATGCGCCTTTGATCATACCAAGTGCTTGTTTAATTGATTCTTCCATTTGTACATTGCAACTTCGTTTAATTAAGTGTGCAATTACTTCAGTATCAGATGTCGTTTGCAGGATACTTCCTTGTGCTTCTAATTGGTTTTTTAAGGCTTGTGCATTAACGAGATTTCCGTTATGCGCTAGTGCCATGCTATTTTTCTGTGATCGAAATAACAACGGTTGGACGTTTTCGTAACCACCACCACCTTGGGTAGCGTAACGAACATGCCCTAATGCGGCGCTGCCTTTCAAACGGGTAAACTGCCCTTCTTGAAATACTTCATTAATTAACCCATTACCTTTATGGAGATGAAGTGTCTCTCGATCGCTTGTTACAATTCCAGCCCCTTCTTGTCCACGATGTTGCATGGCATGTAAACCGTAATAAGTCATCTCAGCGGCTTTTTCGTGCCCCCAGATGGCAAACACACCACATTCTTCATTTAAGCCTTTGATTTCAGTAAGCATGGAATAGCCCCTTTCCACAAGGATTGTAGCTGCGTTACCGATTCATCAATTAGCGCTTCGTTATTATGATGAACGACAAGTCTGCTAGTGTCAGTTACATATCCAAGTAAATGAGCGTCAGCGATTGTTGCTTCAAAAGCGGCTTGATGTTCTGGTTTTACGGAGAGGAGAAAACGTGATTGGGTTTCACTAAATAAAGCAGCTGTTGCATCTTCAGTTACGTTCACCTCACAACCAAGCTGTTGATCAGTAAATAAACTCTCCGCTAATGCAACGCCCAACCCGCCTTCTGCTAGATCATGCGCAGATGCGACTAGATCGGATTGAATGGCCGTTAAAATTTGCATTTGACGGGTTGCTTCAACAGCTAAATCAATGGATGGTGCTTTTCCAAAATAACGTTTTTCCAACAAATTCTGCAGTTCGCTTCCGCCGAATTCAGGTTTCGTTTCGCCGATGACATAGATCATATCCCCTATATGTTGGAAAAAGGATGGGGTGATATCCGCTAAAGATGCGTGCAAACCAACCATACCAACGACTGGTGTAGGGAAAATTGATTGCCCGTTTGATTCGTTATATAGTGAAACATTTCCACTAATTACGGGTGTGTTTAACGCAAGACTAGCTTCACTCATGCCCTCTACACTTTTCTCCATTTGCCAGAAGTTCTCTGGTTTATCTGGATTACCAAAATTAAGTCCATCAGTTAATGCAAGCGGCTTAGCACCAGAGCAGATAATGTTTCGGGCCGCCTCTGCCACGGCAATTTTCCCACCTGTTTCTGGATCTAAATAAATGTAGCGAGAATTACAATCGGTTGTCATGGCAAGTGCTTTATCATAACCATTCACACGAACAACTGCTGCAGATGAGCCAGGCGCGAACACAGTATTGGCTTGCACCATGGAATCATATTGATCATAAACATATTCTTTGCTTGCAATCGTTGGTTGTTGTAATAAGCTTTTTAATGTGTCTGCGTGATCCATAACGGTTGGAAGATATTCCGTCATTGCTTGGAATTCTTCAAAATAGCTTGGTACGGCGGATGGTTTGTAATAGACAGGAGCATCTTCAGCTAAAGAATCCACTGGAATATCTGTCACAACCTCGCCTTTATGTAATAATCGGAATTGTTTATCATCCGTGACATGCCCTACCGCAACTGCTTCCAAATCATACTTCGCAAATACATCTTGGATTTCTTTTTCTCGACCTTTTTGAACAACTAATAACATTCGTTCTTGCGATTCAGACAACATCATTTCGTAAGCCGTCATATTTTCCTCGCGTTGCGGAATTAAGTCTAGATTCATTTCCATGCCTGTTCCTGCCTTACTAGCCATTTCACTTGCCGAAGACGTAAGACCAGCCGCGCCCATATCCTGCATCCCAACTAGCGCATCGGAATGGATTACTTCCAGACAAGCTTCAATTAAAAGTTTTTCCATAAAAGGATCGCCAACTTGCACAGAGGAGCGTTTGCTTTCCGAATCTTCCGTTAAATCTTCCGAAGCAAAAGTGGCGCCATGAATCCCGTCACGACCTGTTTTTGAACCAACATATAAAACGGTATTGCCGATACCAGCTGCAAGCCCTTTTTGCATATCTTTTTGATCAATAAGCCCGACACACATAGCATTAACGAGTGGATTGCCTTGATAGCTATCATCAAATTGAATTTCGCCACCTACCGTTGGCACGCCCACACAGTTACCATAACCAGCAATACCATGGACAATCTCGTCAAATAAATACTTCACGCGTCCATTGGTTAAGTTGCCAAAACGCAAGGAATTTAACGAGGCAATTGGCCTTGCTCCCATTGAGAACACATCACGAATAATGCCTCCGACACCAGTAGCAGCTCCTTGATAAGGCTCTACTGCAGAAGGGTGGTTGTGGCTTTCAATTTTAAACACAACCGCTTGCCCATCGCCAATATCTACGACACCTGCACCTTCTCCAGGTCCTTGTAACACATGCGGTGCTTTAGTAGGAAATTTCTTTAATAACGGTTTGGAAGTTTTATAGCTACAGTGCTCTGACCACATCACAGAAAAGATACCTACCTCTGTAAAATTCGGCAATCTACCTAGAATTTTTTTTATCGTAGAAAACTCTTCATCCGTAATACCCATTTCTTGATACACACGATCTGCTTCAATTACTTCTGGGGTGATCTCAGGCGCCTGCAACATATACTTTCCTCCAATTTTCTAGTATTGATTGAAATAATTTCAAACCATCAGCTGAACCTAGAATCGCTTCTGAAGCTCGTTCGGGATGTGGCATCATGCCTAGTACATTCCCCGCTTCATTGACAATCCCTGCAATATCAGCAACTGAACCATTCGGGTTTGTTTGATAGGTAAAAACAATTTGATTATTTGCTTGCAAGCTAGCAAGTGTCGCTTCATCACAATAGTAGTTTCCTTCTTGGTGCGCAATCGGAATAGAAACGATTGCATCTTGCACATAGTTACTCGTAAACATGGTGGTATTATTGACGACACGTAAACCTTCCTGATGGCACATGAATTTTAATTTCTTATTCTGTAACATCGCACCTGGTAACAGACCGGATTCAAGCAATATCTGAAAACCATTGCATACGCCTAAAATAGGTTTGCCAAGCGCAGCTTGTTCTTTCACTTGGGTAACAATATCAGATGTAGAGGCAATCGCACCGGAGCGCAAATAATCGCCATAAGAGAAACCACCGGGTAATAGAATAGCATCATAGTTTGCTAGATTTGCTCCTTGATACCAGACTAATTCCGCTTCTTCTTCTAAGGCATTCGTCACTGCATGATACATATCTCGATCACAGTTGGAACCTGGGAACACAATGACAGCAAATTTCACAGTGGGACGACCTCCTCCACGGTATAACTATAATTCTCAATCACTGGATTTGCCAAAAGCTTCTCACACATCGTTTCTACTTGCTGTTCAATGGAAGCATCATCTTCTACTACCAATTCCATGTACTTACCAACACGGACCTCTTTAACAGTGTCGTATCCTAAGGTTTCCAATGAATGCTGTACCGCTTTTCCTTGTGGATCTAGTACACCTTCTTTTAATGTAATATGAATCAATACTTTTTTCATTTGACAGCCTCCAGTCGTTGCAAAATTGCATCATAAACTTCTATTAAGTCGCCCAAATCTTCTCGAAAAACATCTTTATCCATTTTTTCACCAGTGGTCAGATCCCACAATCGACAGGTATCTGGTGATATCTCATCAGCTAGTACAATTTCTCCTTGCGCATTACGCCCAAACTCAAGCTTAAAATCTACTAATGCTAAGCCGACTTGTTGAAAAAATGGCTGTAATTTTTCATTCACTTGCAATGCCATTTGTTTAATCGTTGCTAAATTCGTACCTGTGGCATCTGTCAGTAATCGTGCGTGTTCATCATTTATGATTGGATCGCCAAGTTGATCATCTTTGTAATATAACTCAAGAAGAGGTGACGTGAATGCTGTTTTCTCTGGGATGCCTAATCTCCTCGTAATACTACCAGCCGCGATATTTCGTACGACTACTTCTAACGGGATGATTGTCGTTTTCTCTACTAGTTGTTCCGTATCATTTAATTGTTGTTTAAAATGACTAGCTATACCATTTGTTTGTAAATACGTAAATATTGCCGAGGAAATAAGGTTGTTGTAGCGACCTTTTCCTTGAAAGACTGCCTGTTTCTCCCCGTTAAAAGCTGTTGCATCATTTTTGTATGATAAAATAAGCGCGTCTGGATCTTCTGTTACCATAAATACTTGCTTTGCTTTTCCTTCATACAACAGATTTCCCTTCACGTTCCGTCACCTCTCCCCACTATATAATTATGCTAAGCCGATTTTTTCAAAAATCGCGTCTACATTTTTCAGATGATACGTATAATCAAAACAATCGTCTACTTGTTCTTTGGATAAAGTTGCCATAATTTTCTCTTCTTGTTCAATTAGCGTACGGAAAGGCGTTGCCGTTTCCCAAGCCTTCATTGCATTGGGTTGGACAATATCGTACGCTTCTTCACGACTCATCCCTTGATCAATTAACGAAAGTAACACACGCTGTGAAAAAATAACGCCATAGGTACGACCAATGTTACGTTTCATATTCTCAGGGAATACGGTTAGATTTTTAACGATGTTACGGAAACGGTTCAACATGTAATTAAGCGCGATAGTTGCATCTGGCAGAATAACGCGCTCTGCAGAAGAGTGTGAAATATCTCGTTCATGCCAAAGTGTGACATTCTCATACGCCGTCATCATATAACCTCTGATGACTCTCGCCATTCCTGTCATATTTTCAGAACCAATTGGATTACGTTTATGTGGCATTGCAGACGACCCTTTTTGTCCTTTAGCAAAAAACTCTTCTACTTCACGCGTTTCGGTTTTTTGTAAGCCACGAATTTCTGTTGCAAATTTTTCAACGGAACTTGCGATTAGTGCTAGTGTTGATAGGTATTGAGCATGACGATCACGTTGCAACGTTTGTGTCGAAACTGGCGCAGCTGAAAGTCCAAGTTTGTCACAAACAAACGATTCCACAAATGGATCAATGTTTGCATATGTTCCTACCGCACCGGATAGTTTACCAGTTTCAATCACTTTCGCTGCCGCATCAAATCGCTCTAAATTTCGTTTCATTTCTTCATACCATAGCGCCATTTTCAACCCAAATGTCGTCGGTTCTGCATGGACACCATGCGTTCTTCCCATCATAACCGTATGTTTGTGTTCCAAAGCTTTTTCTTTTAACACATCAATAAATTGCACAATATCATTACGAATAACACTGTTTGCTTGTTTTAAGACATACGATAATGCTGTATCTACTACATCTGTAGATGTTAAACCGTAGTGCACCCACTTCTTCTCGTCCCCTAAACTTTCGGACACGGCACGCGTAAATGCCACCACGTCGTGACGTGTTTCTTGTTCAATCTCTAGAATACGACCAATATCAAACGAAGCGTTTTGGCGAAGTTTTTCCACATCTTCTTTCGGAATAACACCTAATTCACTCCACGCTTCGCATGCTAAAATCTCTACCTCAAGCCAAGCTTGATACTTGTTTTCATCTGTCCATATGGTACCCATTTCTTCTCTGGTATAACGTTCAATCATAAGCTGCCTCCTACATGTTTATCTGATTATTTACTTCCAACGTTTGATTTAATGCTTTGATGTTTTCTCCGATATACGTTACATGACCCATCTTGCGCTTTGGTTTATTTTCTGCTTTACCGTACATATGAAAATGTCCTGGCAACCGATCCATCTCTGCTAAATAGGGTTCAATATCTTGACCAAGTAAATTGACCATGATAGCTGCACCATGAAAATAAACAGGTAATGGTGCCAAACCACATATCGCTCGAATATGTTGTTCAAATTGCGATACATTACATGCTTCAATGGTGTAATGCCCCGAGTTGTGCGGACGAGGTGCTAATTCGTTAATGTACAACTGATCGCCTTGCACAAATATTTCAATCGCAAACGTACCAATCACACCAATCGTTTCCGCAATCGCTTTTGCTGCTTGTTTTGCTTGATTAGCTAAATGCACCGATATAGTCGCAGGTGCTTGTGTCATATAAAGAATGTGGTCTCGATGGGTATTTTCGGCGATTGGAAAAAAACTTATGCTCCCATCGGCAAAACGCGTGAACACAACAGAAATCTCTCGATCAAATGGAACCCAGCTTTCCACAATTACCCGTTCATTGTCTTCTACTAGCTTCACCGCTGCTTCGAGATCTTCTTTCGTTTGTAGTTTGACCTGTCCTTTGCCATCATAACCCCCTCGACAAGTTTTCACGACACATGGATAGCCAATATTCGCTATAGCTTCGAATAATTCTGGCTCATTATGTACAATCACGAATGGAGCAACGGGTTGATTGCTAGCTACCATAGCTGCTTTTTCTTTTTCCCTGTCTTGTGTGATTGCTAACGAGTTTGCCCCTTGTGGAAGTAACCCTTTTGCTTCTAAAAATTGAGCTGCTGCTAGATCAACATTTTCAAATTCATACGTAATCACGTCACTTTGCTCTGCTAGTTTCGCTACTGCTGCTTGATCATTATATGCTGCTACAATGTGGTGATCTGCGACCTGTGCAGTGGGACAATCAGGGGTTGGGTCCAAGACAGCGATGCGATAACCCATATGTTTGGCTGCAGTCGCCATCATCCTACCTAATTGCCCACCACCAATAATACCAATTGTAGAACCGAATAGAAATCTATTTTGTGGCAAGATCTTCCCTCATTTCTGTCACCTTTTGTTTCAATGTCTCTTTGTAGGTTGCTAACCGATCAGCAACCGATGGATCAAACGCTCCTATTATTTGCGTAGCTAATAATCCTGCATTTTTTGCGCCAGCCGTTCCAATCGCGACAGTAGCGACCGGCACTCCACCAGGCATTTGCACAATGGAAAGTAACGAGTCTATGCCATCGAGAGCTTTTGTTTGAACAGGAATACCGATAACTGGGAGCGTAGTTTTTGCTGCAACCATGCCTGGTAAATGCGCAGCACCACCAGCACCAGCAATAATAACTTTTAACCCTTTACTTCTTGCCTGTTCTGCATATTGAAACATATCTTCTGGCGTACGATGTGCAGAAATGATTTCTTTTTCATAACTAATTTCGAGTGCTTCTAACGTTTCACAGGTATGTTGCATTGTTTCCCAATCCGAAATACTTCCCATAATCACGCCTACGTCAGCCATGTTGACCCTCATTTCGTTATTATTTACATAAAAAAACCTACTCACCTCTCCAGTTTAAGAGAGAAGATGAATAGGTTGATTGCACAAGAAAAACAACATTGGCTTGACTCACAGCTCATTGTTAAAACATAAATGAATACTATACTTATTCAACTTGAGTTGAATAGTACGATCACTTACTTTCTACTTCTTACTAGAGTCGATTTCCCAATGTATCATCTTCCCTCATAGTCCATCATTTACGGTGACGGGTAGAAACAATCAGGCCATATCCCTGAAATTATATGAGGTATATTAGTTGTTTGTTAGATAAATTAACTATGGATTTATCATAACAAGTAACGCAGGTTACGTCAACGAAAATCGAACAATTAGTTCAATGTATATTTCAATGTTCGGATTTAATCCTTATTGCATCAAAGATAATTTCTTGACTTACTGGTTCAACACCAGCTTGGTTTTCTTGGAAAATCGGTTTTTCAATCCGTCTTATTGGCTGATAACCCGCCTGTTTCATTCGTTCTAAACAAGCACTAATGGTTTCACCTTCTTCGACGGAAAAACGTTTTTTATTCGGTTGGCTTTTGTTCTGCTGCTTGTTCTTGTTTTTTGGCATTTTTAGAGATACGCCCCCTTCTAACTTGTTTCACCCAGAAACCGCCATGGATTTGTTTTGGTTCATAAGCGATAATAAAGGCTTTTGGGTCAATCCCTTTAATCGTTTCATAAAGACTTAATTCATATTTTCTCGGCGTTAAAATTTGCATAGACAAACGATCGCCGTCCATCCCGTAAGCATACCAGCTCGTAACGCCGTAACCTTTTTCACGAAGTTTCTTAGTAAACTCAATATCCGGATCTGACGAGATGACATTAACCGTAATGTAACCTAATGCCAGCTTATCTTCAATTTTAGAACCGACAATAACGCCAATTCCGAAACCTAACGCATAAGCAATTAGATTTTCTATTTGATCAAGGTTGTCGAGAACTAATCCTAATCCAACTACATATATAGCGATTTCCATCATACCCATCACCGCAGCAATATATCTTCTTCCTTTTAAAGTTAAAATCGTTCTAAGTGTTAGTAGTGAAACGTAAAAAATATTGATAACTAAAATGGTGACCACCATAATAATTGCATTATCTAACAACAACTTACATCCTCCTCTTGTTTAGCTTACTATGTAAAGTTCCACACTTCCGCAGTATCTAATCTTATTCCAGTCTTTCCAACTACATTCATGCTAAATCATAATGGATAGCGCATGTATAACATCTACCTTAAATGCTGCATATAGTGTAATACTTATAATAGCCGATTTTAGCCAAAAAGAAGTAGCCTGACAAGTATATTGATAAATAAGGGAGGCATGACCATGAATAATCCATTTGAACAAATGCAAGGTTGGAAACAAAATATGGATCACTTCTTTGGCGAGAACTTTTGGAATGGCTTTGACGATGTGTTAAAACCACCAATCCCACAAGTAAATATGTATCAAACGGAAAAAGAAATTATTTGCTATGTGAGTTTACCAGGAGTGGAACGAATAAAAGATATCGATGTCTTCGTTCGCGGTACTACACTAGTAATAGCCGGAACGATCAAATTAGACCAAAGCGGACAAGTAATAAAAGAAGAAATTTTGCATGGCGCATTTGATCGCAAGCTGGACTTACCTTATGCCGTCCGTGAAGATAAAGTAGATGCGACCTATCGATACGGGTTACTTGTTATTCGACTGCATCGATACATGCAACAAGACGGGAGCCAAAAGCGGATTAGCATTAAGCAATTAGACGAAGACTGATGATTGCTTGTTTTCCACCGATGATCATCGCCAGCAAAGCTGTCGATGATCAACTAAACAATTATCAAAAAACTCCAGTGCACCTTTATACACTAGAGCTTTGTCTACTAACTTAAGAACGTCAAGTATAATACAAAAACAATAAATAAGAACCACATAATCGGATTGATTTCTTTTACTTTACCTTTAGCGATCATGGTAATTGGATAAAAGACAAATCCTACAGCAATACCAGTTGCAATACTATATGCAAGTGGCATCATGATTACGGTTAGGAATGCAGGTACAGCAATTTCAAATTGGTCCCATTCAATATCTTTTAATGAACTCACCATCATGACCCCGACAATAATTAGAGCTGGTGCAGTTACTGCGCTTGTTACTACACCTAAGAGTGGTGAGAAAAATAATGCTAACAAGAACATCATAGCAGACACGACTGCGGTAAAACCAGAACGTCCACCTGCCGCAACACCTGTTGCCGATTCGACATAGGAAGTAGTAGTAGATGTACCTAAAGTTGCCCCAACAACGGTAGCAGCAGAATCAGAAAATAATGCTTTACCTGCTCTAGGAAGTTTGTTATCTTTCATCAGACCTGCTTTAGATGCAACTGCAACTAAAGTTCCTGCGGTATCAAAAAAGTCAACAAATAAAAACGTTAAAATAACACCGATCATTGGTAATGTGAACACATCACCTAAGTGTGTAAATGCCTGACCAAATGTTGGTGCTAAACTTGGAGGTTGACTAACAACCCCACTTGGTAGATCAATTAAACCAACAATCATACCTGCAATTGCCGTAATGATCATACCATAGAACACACCGCCTCTAACATTAAGTGTAATTAACACAACCGTAACAAGTACACCAAACACAGCAAGCAATGTATTTCCGCTAGTTATATCACCTAATGTAGCAACTGTACTCTCATCCCCTACAATAATACCAGCGTTTTGAAACCCAACAAAAGCAATAAACAAACCAATTCCAGCACCTACCGCCATTTTCAATTGCGATGGAATCGAATTAATAATTTTTTCACGAATACCGGAAAGCGTTAATATAATAAAAATAAGTCCAGATACTAAAACACCACTTAGAGCTGTTTCCCAAGGAATCCCCATTCCCATAACAACCGTATAAGCAAAGAACGCATTAACCCCCATCCCGGGTGCCAAAGCGATTGGATATTTCGCTACAAGTCCCATAATTAATGAACCTAGGGCAGCAGCCAATGCCGTCGCAGTGAAAACCGCTCCACTATCCATCCCCGTTCCTTCTGCCGCAAGTGTCGCTGGGTTTACGAATAAAATATAAGCCATCGCTAAGAATGTAGTGATCCCAGCCATCGTTTCGGTACGAAAGTTTGTACCTAATCGGTCAAACTCAAAAAAATTCTTCACGTTTCTTCCCCCTCATTTCGTTCGCATTCTTGATCAAGTGTTTCAAAAAAATAAAAAACACCCTTACTTTTCATAGCAAGAGTGTTCTAATAACTAGTCAGAAGATAAGAATAATGAAGCATCATAAAAATGCAAGATTGCTTATTCTATAAAAATAGGAATCATTCTTCTTCGTAGTCAGACCATTTACGGTGGTCGGTAGAAACTCTAGAGCCATATTCTCAAGAATATACGACGGATCTTTTATTTATTTTTTGTACAATGTATATGATACTAAGGAACCATGTTTCAGTCAAGATAAAAACGAATGTTAACAAATATTTCAACTTAATCGTTCGTGTGTACAGGCTTGTTTATCACTAAAAATAGACATTAAGCTAACTAATTAAGCGGTTTCATCAATAATGGTAGCTCTTACTTTCTTCGGGAACTTGTCCAAAACTAGTTGATAGGATTGCTTGATCATTTGTGCAATCGTTTCATTAGAAAGCACTTCTGTTTTTAGCATGATCGAATTCCAATGGCGCTTATTACTGTAATAACCAGGAATAATATCCGCATACATGTGCCGAAGCGCTTCATTCTCATCTGGTAATCCTTTCAATGTAATAATCGCATTTTCGTTTGCTTCCGAGGACATTAACCCAAAATATTTCCCTAATAAATCAAAATAAAATGCATCCCAATCCTCACGATAATAGACTTTCGCTCCAGGTAAGCCATTACCAACTTGTTTACAAAATTCCATACGTTGCTTCATGGATTCACACATGCGCTTCACTCCTTTTTTCTTGGATACTACCTTTATACTTATTATACACATATTAGGTAATCATAATCGAAAGAATTGTAGCTTCAAAAATAATATACACCCAGGTCCATTCCAATAGTAAAACTAGTATTACTTTACTTCCCTATAGAATCATCTACACTAACTAGATGTAGGATGGTTTCCTTGGCCATTTGGTTCTTCAGATTAACTAACACGCTAGGTTTTAACTCGCTCACATTATCCAAACTCGTCCAAGCAATCACTTGATCATCGGCATCTCTCCCTTGGTAGTCCGATTGAAAAGGAATTTCCCCCTTATAAATAAATAAAAGCTCATGAAACCCTTGTTTGTATTGAAAAAAATTCTCTATCACTGCAAATAACTTCGTATGTATCAACGCTACGCCTGTTTCTTCAAAAATCTCGCGCTTGATCGCTTCCTCACTTGTTTCCCCATATTGCATGCGTCCACCTGGAAGTGATCGTGCACCATCTTCTATCGATAGATTTAAATGAAGGAAAACTAAATATTTCGTGTCGCTGCATGGATTGAACATAACGGCAAACTATTAGTATGTCAGTTTCCATCATTATCATTTTAACTAAAGCATTCTTAAGTGATAGAAAGGAGGCTGCTAAACAAATTTAAACAGACTTGAAAAATTCATGTTATACTTAAAATTAAATAAAACGTCAAAAAATGTCGAAATAATCGTATAACTTCTAGATTGGTTTTAAGTTTGATAGGTATAAAACAACATATTTCCTTAGATTAAGGAAAAAATCAGTCCCAGTAACGCTTGTAAACGCTTTATAATAAAAGAAGACGGTTGGTAAGGAGGGCTGATTATGAATACAAGACAACAGCAAATTCTAAAAGAGCTTATAGGTCAGAGTAATCCAATTACTAGTGAACAATTAGCAATACTAATACAAGTAACCTCTAGAACAATTCGGAATGACATTAAACAGCTAAATGATGAATTGATAGGATCTGGAGCAACGATTGTTTCGGCTCGTGGCCATGGTTACCATTTAGATATTGCTAAAGAGAATGAGTTTAAGCAGTTTATCCAGAGTTTAATTGACCCTGATGAATCGATTCCTGTTGAACCAGAAGACCGTGTCCACTATTTAGTTAAGAGGTTTCTATTGTACCCAGATTATCTGAAAATTGAAGATCTAGCTGAAGATTTGTTTGTCAGTCGATCCACTTTAAAAAACGATATAAAAGATGTCAAAGTAGTGCTCAACAAGTATAAATTGGACTTAATCAAACAACCTAATTATGGGTTGAAGGTTAGTGGTGAAGAGAAGCATATACGCTACTGTATTGCGGAAATATTATTTAGGCGAACTGCCACAATCAGTGAAAATAATAATGAAAAAGCATGGCTTCTTCCAGATGACCAAATGGATCAAATACGATTAACGGTTTTAAAACGATTAAAGGAGTTTAATTTTAATTTATCGGATATTGCTCTACACAACTTGGTTGTGCATATAGCAATTGCTTGTCGCCGGATAAAAAATGAACAATATATATCGTTAGTGAATCGCGATGAAAAAGATACCCAAAACAAAAAAGAGTATCAAGTTGCTGAACTCATTATTAAGGATATTGAGTCAACGGTACAATTAACGTTTCCAGATGTTGAGATTTACTATGTGGCCATGCATTTATTAGGAACAAAAATATTTTTAAATAAGAAGCAGTCTGAAATTGAAAACACTTTTGATAAATCAATCTTACAAACAGTTGACCAATTAGTTCATCAAGTAGAAGAGCAGTTACGATTAGATATTATAGGGGATAGAGAATTATATGCTGGTATAGCAATTCATTTAAAACCAGCTATCCACCGCTATAAGCATCACATGAATATTCGTAACCCAATGCTAGAAGCAATTAAAGTAAATTATCCTGTAGCATTTGAAGCTGGAGTTATTGCAAGTAAAGTTATTGAAAAGACACACAATATAAAAATTGATGAAAATGAAATCGGCTATATTGCGCTTCATTTTGGAGCTGCAATTGAGCGGACTAAATTACAGACGAAGCCAAAGCGTTGTTTAATTGTATGCACAACAGGGCTCGGAAGCTCACAGCTGTTATTTTATAAATTGCGTGCTAAATATGGTAATCAGTTAACCATTATAGCGGCAACGGAATTGCATAATTTACCTAAGTATAGCGAAGACGACATTGATTTTATTATTAGTACGGTATCTCTTCCAGAATGGATTACAATTCCTCATGTCGTAGTTAGTACACTTCTAGGTGATGGAGAACTAAATGAAATTACAGCAATTGTTGAAAATAGAAGTATGTCACTAATTAATAGATATTTAGATCCAGATTTAATTTATCTTAATTTATCCATTTCAACACCAGTTGATGTGATTACATTCTTAGGAAATAAATTAATAGAACAAGAGCGAGTTGATGAGGGTATAGTTGAGTCTATTATGGATCGAGAGAAAGCCGCTTCAACAAGTTATGGTAACTTGGTAGCAATTCCTCATCCATTAGTACCGAAGTCGGATAAGACATTTTGGACACTTGCTACATTAGAGAAGCCAATAGATTGGGGAGAAAACAAAGTACAATTTGTTTGTCTTCTTCATGTTGCCGATGTTAATCAAGAAAAACTTGAGCCGATGTATAATAATCTAATAAAATTTGTTGATAATCGAGAAGTGATTAAACAGTTAATTAATTGCTCAAGCAAAGAAGAAGTATATGAGATCTTAAGAAGAATGTGACCAATTATGTTGCATTCTTTTTATTTGCAAGAAAAAGAATAAAAATAGTAGGTAACACTTTTAAATGGTGATTATCTTGTAGGCTAAGTAAGCATAAGTTTTTGGCTGACACATCAAGGTTTAAGGGCTTTTATAAGGGAATATAAAATTTTAAAGCATTGCTTCAGCTAAGGAAATACACTCTGCGTTCCTGGAAGCAACATCTTTATATAATGCGCAAAAGATTGGAAAACAGTAGCAAATATAATCATTATGAGCTACATAAGTGAAGGCAACAAATAGACGAAACTCTAGCAGAACAGTACGAGCTGAAGATCCATTCGGAAGTAATCTTTTCCCGAATTAGCTGAATCCGTACCTGCAGAAAGGGTGTTCATTTGTTGCCGTAACGATATTCGACCGTTTAGTTAATCTTTTTAAAGACCAGGTGCTCTTCCCGGTTTTCTTATTCCGTTGGATAAGGAAAAAAGTTGGCTTTAGATGAAAGCGTTTTACATTTATGATAGATCTAAGAAAGATAAACAACAGATAAAGAAAAAAGGAGGGTTTCAAATTGGATAATGAAGAAGTAATCATGGGGATAATCGTACATGGAGGCAATGCAAGAAGTTATGCCATGCGTGCAATGTCTGCTGCAAAAAATCTAGATTTTGAAGAAGCTGACGAGCTCGTGGAAAGCGCAAATGAAGAGTTAAATAAAGCACATCGTATTCAAACGGATCTTATTCAAGCGGAATCAAGAGGAGATAAAACAGAGGTATCATTGTTAATGGTTCATGCGCAAGATCATTTGATGAATGCTATGAGTGTTAGAGACGTTTCGTTAGAAATTATTGATTTAAATAAAAAAATAAAAAAACTTTCTGGAGGTAATTAATATGAAAAACATTTTACTGGTATGTGCAGCAGGTATGTCAACAAGTATGTTGGTCACCAAAATGGAAAAGGCAGCTGTAAATAAGGATGAAGAAATTAAAATTACTGCAACTTCTGGTGGGGATGTCAAGAAATATATTGACGAAGCTGAGGTTTTATTACTTGGACCACAAGTCTCCTATTTAAAAGCAGATTATGAAAAGCAGTATGGTGATGAACGAGGCATACCGGTGGAAGTAATTAATAGTATCGATTATGGCACAATGAATGGAGAAAAAGTACTAAACTGGGCAATTGATTTAATTGATTCAAAATAAATTATAATTAGGGAGGAGTTATATTATGGCTATTGCAGACTTTCAGCAAAAATTGCAATCAGGTGCAGGGAAAATAAGTTCCAATAAGTATTTAAAATCAGTTTCTGACGGATTAATGTCAGCGCTTCCAGCTTTAATCATTGGTGCATTTTCAACGTTATTAAGTGGTATGGCAATTGAACCCTATCAAGATTTTATTACAAATACAGGGTTAAAACCTATCTTAGATTTACCTTCTCAGTACACGATAGATATGATTGCTCTGTATGCAGTATTTTTTATAGCATATCGATTGGCAACAGCATTTGACAAAGATGGTGCACCGGCAGGGTTAATCGCACTTATGTCTTTCTTTGTATTAACACCAACAGCGCTATTAGATGAATCGGCTGTTTTACCATTTCAGTTCTTAGGTGCTCAAGGCTTGTTTGTAGCAATTATCGTTGGTTTAATAAGTGCAAGACTTTATGTCTTAATAGTGGACAAAGGTATAACGATAAAAATGCCAGATGGTGTACCGCCAACTGTTTCCAAAACATTTGCAGGCTTAGTTCCAGGAATTCTAATCGTTGTGTTGTTTACAATAATAAGTGCCATTTTTGATGCTACAACGTATGGTAGCATGCATCAAGTTGTTTATTCATTTATTCAAACACCTCTTCAAAACTTGGGTGGTGGGTTCTGGTCACTTATTGCAATGATTCTTGTTATTCATGTTTTATGGCTTTTAGGTATTCATGGTATGCTAGTTGTTTTACCAATCTATTTAAGTATTTGGATGCCATTGGGAGTAGAAAATCTAGATGCCCTGGCAGCTGGAGAAGAGTTACCGAATATTGTTAACACAGGATTTGCTCAATTATTCATTCTGCTTGGTGGTTCGGGAGCAACATTAGGTCTTGCAATTATTATGACGTTCATGGCTAAAAGTAAACGATATAAAACGTTAGGTAGATTATCCTTACCGGGATCAATCTTTGGTATCAATGAACCATTAATCTTTGGATTGCCGATTGTATTAAATCCATATCTAGCGATTCCATTCGTTTTAGCGCCATTAGTAGTATCGATTATACCTTATTTTTTAATGGCATCAGGTTTAGTTACAAAATTGGCGGGGGCACACTTACCGCTTGGAACGCCAGCATTTTTTAATGCAATCATCCAAGGTGGGTTTTCAATTTTAGTGCTACAAATCTTAATGATTATTTTATCAGGTATTATTTACTACCCATTCTTCCGTATAATAGACAAGCAAGCAGTAAAGGAGGAAGAATCTGCACAGGAATCACTAGAATAATCAAATTGAAAGTTAGTTTGTTAAAAAGTTTATAACTGGTATGTAGGTTCCTAATGCATACCAGTTTTTCCTAATCAAAACTCATCAAAATATAAATTAGTTTCTTATTTTTGATAAATGTCTGCTGATGAAAAAATAATAAGGGGGAAATAATTATGGTATTAAAGAAAGACTTCTTATGGGGCGGTGCAATAGCCGCTAACCAAGCAGAAGGGGCATACAAGGAAGATGGAAAAGGGTTATCTTTAGTTGACATTTTACCAGCTGGTGAAGAACGAAGAGAAGCTTTATTTAATCCGGAAGTGGCGTTATCGAAGGAATATAGTCATTATCCTAGTCATGAAGCTATTGATTTTTATCATACCTACCAAGAGGATATTAAACACTTTGCAGAGATGGGGTTTAAAGTATTTCGTACGTCAATTTCTTGGCCACGTATTTTCCCAAAAGGGGATGAAGCAGAACCAAATGAAAAAGGTCTGGAATTTTACGATCAGCTATTTGATGAATGTAGGAAGTATGGCATCGAGCCATTAGTGACGTTAAATCACTTTGATACACCATTGTACCTTATTGAAGAATATGGCGGATGGCGCAATCGTAAATTAGTAGGTTTTTATGAGCGTTATGCAAAGGTCGTTCTTGATCGCTACAAAGATAAGGTTAAATATTGGTTAACCTTCAATGAAATTAATATGCTCTTGCACATTCCGTTTTTTGGAGGAGGACTAATTATAAAAGATGATGAAAATGCGAATCAAGTTAAGTATCAAGCTGCGCATCATCAATTAGTTGCAAGCAGTTTAGCGACAAAGGCTGCCAAGGAGATTAATGGAGAGAATTTTATGATAGGGTGCATGTTAGCGGCAGCAGAAATTTATCCATATACCTGTCATCCAGATGATATGTTAAAATCAGTAAAGGAAAATCAGAAGCAATATTTCTTTATTGATGTTCAATCAAGGGGGGAATATCCATCTTATACGAATCGGCTGTTTCGGGAATTGAATGTAAAGATTGAGATGGAACCTAGTGATGAAGCATTATTAAAGGCTTACCCTGTTGACTTTATTTCATTTTCCTACTATTCCTCGCGATTAACAAGTGCAGATCCAGAGGTTAACAAGAAATCTACATCAGGCAACGCTTTTAAATCACTAAAAAATCCATATTTACAGGCATCTGATTGGGGATGGCAAATTGACCCAATTGGGTTGAGGGTAACAATGAATCAACTATATGATCGTTATCAAAAACCACTCTTTATTGTTGAAAATGGGCTTGGTGCTGTTGATGAATTAACAGCAGATGGTACAGTTGAAGATGATTACCGGATTGAATACATGCGTGAGCATTTAAAACAAATGATTGAAGCAGTAGATGATGGGGTTGATTTAATAGGGTATACCTCTTGGGGCTGTATTGACTTGGTAAGTGCTGGAACCGGCGAAATGAAAAAACGATATGGTTTCATATATGTTGACCGTGATAATGAAGGTAATGGAACAAGTGAACGATACAAAAAGAAATCATTTTATTGGTATAAGGAAGTTATTGAAACAAATGGGGAGTGTTTATAGCGATGCTAAGGAGTAGGCTGGGGCAAAACAAAATTTAATTACTCAAAATACGAATGTTATTTCCTCTAAATAGGGAGTGTAAACTAAACTGTGTAAGTTAAGAGAGCGTACCACTCTTACTTACACAGTTTAGTTTTTTTATTATAAAATAGAAATATATGATATGGAGCGGTTACACTTAGTTGGACAAATTAGTTAAGGTCAGTTGTTAGATTTGGTTCAATTACAAACCAAGTGGCGTTAAAAATGACCAGAAGAACGAGAAGAAGTTTTTCCAAAGCGTTCAAAGAACAAATGGGACAGTTGCATACGTCTTTGGCAAACCTCGTGCGAAGATTAGAAGAGAATACGAATTGACACCTTCTTCCTTTGATAAGTGGGTTCGACAGTATCATGATAATGGGTCGTTTCAGGAAAAAGACAATCGCAGACCGGAACAAGAAGAGTTAATCAAACTTCGGAAAGAAAATCAAAAACTAGCCATGGAAAACGATATTTGCACCTAAAGGTATAAAAGTATCTCCACATTTAACATGCTAGATACTCTAAAAAGCAGGCCGCGCTGATCATGGGACGAAAGTAGATGTGATCCGGAATAACCGTCACAAATACGCGGTATCAGCAACGGTTTTTATGTACCGAGTAATCGCAGGTACAATGTGCTCATGTCTCAAATCGCTAGAAGTACGTACTATTATGAAGCAAAAATCCGTGATGACCAAGAAGAAGAATTAACCGATCTGATTATTGATATTTTCAAGCAAAGTCGAAGTAATTACGGGTAACGAAAGATTAAAATAGAACAAAAAAAGAAAGGCTGGATCGTTTCACGCCATCGCATTGGCCGAATCATGAAAGAACAAATGCTTGTTTGAAACATAGCCATCACCTCCTATGGTGGTATCTAATAATCAAAACTTTTCTGACCTGGAGTCATTGATGTCTGCCTCGTTATTAGCACTTGATTCAAAAAAAGAGCATTTATAGCTACACTGTATCCAGATTGTTTTTTGACATTTGCTACCTAGACACTGTTATGGTTCAATCGGCATTAATAGATTATTATATAATGGGAATCAAAATATAGCAGAAATAATGGTTGTACAACAGTGGTTAAACCTTTTTTCGTGATGAACGACGAATAGCAGGCTAAATAAGCAGTCCGATATGGCTGTGAGGAGAGAAAGCAATGACTTTCTCATTAACAATACACATTCTGCGTTTCGAATATGACCTTTAAGGCCCCCCGAGGGGTATTCAATTGGAAATCCCTCTAAGATGGGCTCTTAAACATATTATACGAGGAGGGGGAAAATGAACTATTGGAGATGGAACTCTAAAAAGAAATTTTTATGGAACTTAATTCAAGTACCCATTGTAATTATACTTATTACCATAATTTCTAATTCAGATTACGTTTCTCCTTTGAAATCAAAGTTAGTGATTTCTTTATTGGTTTTGATAACTATTTTATCTTTGGTTTATAACTATATAAAAATGAAAAATTGTGATAGAAATGAAAAAAAGAAATGATATATATTTTTCATAAGTACACTCCAGGTGTAGAGATATTAAAGAGCCTGGTGTGCTTTGTGTGTCACGATTAGGTGATGTGTTTGGCACGATTTAGATACAAAGGAAATAATTGAACCAAACTTCATATTACTATTTGCATACAATGTCGGATCATGTTAAAGATACTTTTGCATTTTTGCTTGACTAGAACATGCACTAAATCTAATCAATAACAGACCCAGAAAATATATAAATTGGTAAATTACACACGAAGCATTTCAAGAAGAACTGTTGCACTTAATTTTACAAACTAGCTTATCTCGTAGATGATGAAACATTAATTTTTCCTCTAGTTAAATTAAAAAAGCCCTCCTTAGTGAGGGCTTTCAAAATTATTTGTGTTCAATTTTTTTGTCGAACGTTGAAGAAGTTTCAAATAATGCTGCAACATCATTTAAATCCAGTAAATTCTTCTTTATTATAGATTCTATTACTTCCAAACCTATTTGTATTCTAAATTGCTTTTTTTCTTCACTTAGAAAATGTTTAGCTGAATTATTGTATAGAGATTTTAATTTAGGTATTAAATAGCTATATAAATAAACAATAAAAAACGGCTCATTATTTTCAGCCTCAAACATTTTCAATTTTGATGATTGATTGACAAAGATTTGAGTGTTAGACATGTCATCAAGTGTAAAAACAATATCAATATCAGCATTTCTTAATCTTGCAGTAATTGTCTTTAACGTCTCTCCGTTACTTATAAAAGCTTTAGTTATTATTAGTTCTGAAGTCTGGTCAGAAGTTCCACTAAAAATATTATGCTCATCACCTATATTACCGATAAAACCACTTATATTCATTAAAGTAATCCCATCATCTAGTAATCCTGCATTTTGAGTGTATTTAAAAAATAGCCAATTAAACAAATCTGGTGGCATTTGATAATCATCATCAATTTTGGATATGTACTGGGTTCCAACTAATTTTTTCACTCTATCTACATGAAATTCATTAGATGAACAAATGATTAAATGTACAGAGTCTTTTATGTTAAAAAAGTATACCATTATTTGCGCATAGTTTACTCTATTCGCTTTAGAAAGAAAATTTCCATTTGAATCCTTTTTTTTCCTTTTTGTAAATTCAATATCCGCAGGAACAAAAAAGTATTCAACACTATCTTCTTGTTCATTAATATCATAGAATGATATGTCATTTTGTTGAGATACTTCTCCCCAAGTAAAGTAAAAGTTTTTTTCTTCTTCCGATAAATGCTCTGCCTTTTTGCTGTCACGTGATGCGATTTTAAGAGGGTCAGTATATTTTCTATTTAAAATATTTTTTTTGACATCAATTAAACTATTTATCTTCGTTAACTTAAATAATTTACAAGTTACTTTGGATTTCATTAACTTACTCCTCCCCCTTACAACTTACTATTAAAGGCTCAAAATTAACCTTTATCAGACATTTAGAAATTAACCTTACAATTTTAACAAATTTACTTGACATTATAACTAAATCCAAACTAGTCTCATCATTTTTAACTCTAATAGGCTTAACATTAAACTGTTCAGTTAATTTATACGGTCTCTCTTTAAATGAATTTCCTTTAATATTCACTTTTTCTAACAGATTAATTGATATTCTGCGCTCATACAACTTATATATACCATCTAAATTATTATCCCATTTATCACGAAAAGAAATATCTAATAATTCGGGATTAAAATAAATATCAAATGAAATTCCAAGCTTTTTAATTAATAATGTTGGTATCCATCCCTGTGGCTTTAAAATTATTTCAATTTCAACATTTTTTGAGAAGTATTCATAATTAGTCGGTGAAAATTTCATTGTAGTTCTTTTATTTCCATTAAGTTTAGTATTAACTGTTACATCCATTCTTTTAAAATTAGTTCTTATCTTACCTACTAAATATGAAGATATTTCCAACATTAACCCAATGAAAAGTGCTATCAAAGCACTCAATACTGTTTTTTTTAACAAATCACTTTCATAGCCTAATTTCTCTATGAAATTATATACGAAATTTTCTTTATTAGTAGCTACGAACGCAACAAAAAGTGTAATTGCAAAAGTTTTAAATAATTGTACCACTTTATTTTTCATACCAGCATCCTCGGCCCAAAGCTAATAAACTCTATTAGTTTCTTTACATCTATATATTCTTCCTCAGACAATCCACTATCAATTCCTAAAACACCATTTGATTTTAAAGTAACCATATGGTTACCTTTGGATCTAAAAAATAACTGCATAATCTCATAATCTTGATTTTGAAGTAAAGCTTCTATTGATTCTAAATTAAACTCTTCACCTTCTAACAAATCTTCAATTTCATAATTTTTAAATTTACAGTCTACCAGTGATAAATTGAACCTATCTTGCATTAGTATAAGGTTCAGGTATTTATGATTACTCAACATAAGTTGCTTCACTGTACTATAAACAAAGATATTATAGATTTGGTCATCCATCAAAAAAGCATTAAAATCTTGAGGAGAATATGGGATTGCGAATGAATAACCCTTTTTACTAACAATACAATCCTTCAAAAAAACCTGTTTATAAAAAGGAGGATTCTTTTCATTTGGCTGGAATAGAATTTTAAAATATTTCATTACAGGTTCCTCCTTTTTTATAAATTCTTAAATGAAATATTTATTATAGTAATATAATACCAAATCAACATTTCGTTTGCATTACAAAATCTAATATAAATGCAATTTGAATAACATCAAAACTATAAATATCCCACCAAAGATATTCTCTTTTTGGGGGGATGAAATGGTGGGGAACCAAATAAGAACAAGCCTATTTTACAGTTCACAATCACAATGGACATTGTAAAATAGGCTTGTTCACTTCAAATTATTTTTGTTATTTATTCCCACTCAATCGTAGCTGGTGGCTTGCTCGTCACATCATACACAATACGGTTAACATGGTCGACTTCGTTCACAATTCGATTCGATATTTTCTCTAATACTTCCCACGGGATTCTCGCCCAATCCGATGTCATGCCATCAATAGAGGTTACAGCACGGATACCGATCGTGTGGTCATACGTTCTGGCATCACCCATGACACCGACACTTTTGATGTCCGGTAAGACAGTGAAGTATTGCCAAATATCACGATCTAAACCCGCTAAAGCAATCTCTTCACGCAAGATCCAATCTGATTCACGAACAATTTCCACTTTTTCAGGTGTTACTTCGCCTAGTACACGAATACCTAAACCTGGTCCTGGGAATGGTTGACGCCAAACAATTGCTTCTGGTACGCCTAACTCTAATCCAAGCGCGCGTACTTCATCTTTAAATAATGTGTTTAATGGCTCAAGTAATTCAAACTGCATGTCTTCTGGTAAGCCACCAACATTATGGTGCGATTTAATTGTTTGCGCTGTTTCCGTACCACTTTCGACAATATCGGTATACAGTGTACCTTGTGCAAGGAAGTCCATATCTTTTAATTTATCTGCTTCATCATCGAACACATAAATAAATTCGTTTCCGATAATTTTACGTTTTTGCTCTGGATCTGTGACCCCTTTTAGCTTACTTAAAAAGCGATCTTGCGCGTCCACTTTGATAATATTCATATGGAAGCCATCACGAAAGGTTTCCATCACCATGTCGCCTTCATTTTTACGAAGTAAGCCGTGATCAACAAAAATACACGTTAATTGATCGCCAATTGCTTTATGGATTAATGCGGCTACAACAGAAGAATCCACACCGCCACTTAAGGCACATAACACTTTACGATCGCCCACTATGTTTTGGATTTTTTCTACTTCTTGTTCTACGAAATTAGCCATTGTCCAATCTCCAGTACAATCACAAACACCAAAAACAAATTGCTTCAATAAATCATTTCCGTAAATCGTGTTACGTACTTCTGGATGGAATTGGACACCATACATTTGTTTTTGTTCATTACTCATAGCTGCAACTGGTGTAGATGTACTTGTTGCTTCCACTACGAAATCAGACGGAGCTTCGATAATCTTATCGCTGTGACTCATCCAAACGGTTTGTTCATTTGGCGTGCCTGTAAATAGCTTTGCATTGTCGGTGACATGAATATCCGCCTTACCATATTCACGTTCATTCGCTCGTTCGACTTTTCCATCAAAATGATGGGTCATTAATTGCATGCCGTAGCAAATGCCCAACACAGGAATACCTAAGTCAAAGATACCTTCGTCGCAACGAAAACTATCTTCATCATACACACTATATGGACCGCCAGATAAAATAATTCCTTTGGGATTCATTGCTTTAATCTCTTCAACTGTTAATCGATGGGAATGCAACTCACTATAGACACCAAATTCTCTAATCCGTCGTGTGATTAACTGGTTATATTGACTACCAAAATCTAATACAAGTACTAATTCATTGTTTACTTGCAAACCTGTCAGCTCCTTCTTTCCTTAACCTTACCATTTTTATAAAAAACTGCCCTCTTGTAACAAGAAGACAGATAAAAAACGTACGTTTATCTGCCTCCATAGTCGAGCTATTTACGGTTACTCGCTAGAAACTCTCGAACCCTATTATCGAGATTATATAGAGGTAGCTTTCATATTTCTCTTATTCTATCAACGCCATTTCTATTGGTCAAGATAATCTCTTGTTTAACATATCTTTCCACAATCGATGTGCTTCGGTAACTTGTACTGGCGCTGTTTCTTTGCGATATAAAATTTGCTCATATATTTCCGTTAGTTGTGTCATCTGATTTGTTCCTAACTGTTTATCAACTGTGGTTGCATATTCTCGTAAGGTCTGTGAAGAAGCCTTTTTCATACCATCGTGCTGTAACTTACCAAGTAGATAGTGATACCCATGTTCAAAGTCTTGCATACTAGCAAAGTTATCATAACGATGGAGCATCCATTTTGTCATCCATTTATATCGTGTTACATACAATGTGACCGCAGCGCCAACAAGAACAACGAACATTCCAAGAATCAACCATAGTGGCATGATGAATTCACTATTTTCTTGTGCACTTGATGCATTCTGCTCAGCCTCTTCTTGTTTTTCCTGCTCTTCGGGTTGCTGTTCTTCTTGTTGTTGCTCTTCTCCATTCATTGTGTCTTCTTCCGTAGAGGTATCTGTTTGTTCCCCGCTTGTTTCTTGATAGAAATTCACACTATTAGAGAACCCAACTGTTGGTTCAAACGGTACCCAACCTACTTCTGGAAAATATACTTCTACCCAAGAGTGCGCATTTCCATTGGTTACTTCATACGTTTTGATGTCTCCTGGTTGAACGACACTATCATCTAATTGACCACCTGTAAATCCTTTTACCCAACGTGTTGGTATATCTAATGCTCGCAACATAACAACCATTGAGGTAGAAAAGTTATCACAATAGCCAACTTGAGTCTCAAATAAGAATTGATCAACATAGTCTTGACCACGAGCAGGGACAGCAACATCTTCTGTTTTATATTCAAATCCACTTGCACCAAAATAGCGCTCAATCGATTTTGTTTTATCGTAACGATTATTATCTTCTGCAGTAATATTTTCAGCAAGTTCAATCACTCGATCTGGTAAACTATTTGGTAGTTGTAAATAACGATCGGTTATCTCTGTAGGGTCATTGTGATTGTTTTCTTTTAATTGAGTAATAGAAAAGGAAGGATAATCATATTGAATTTGGTAATTACCATTCATCTGTTGTAAATCTGCGTGTTCCGTTTCAATAATACCTGTCTCTTGATCTAACAAATAATCAACGGGATCTGAACTAGTTATTGTTCGCGTTCCGTATGGATAAACCGCTCTAGTGAAATTAGCTCCACTGGTATAAGAGATCGTGGCTTCTAATTCATTGGTTTCCACCTCAGATGTAAATAGATTTAAATCAATCTCTCCATTCGCTTGTGAGTGATAATCTAATTCCGTCGAACGCTCCCAGCCCTTTCCTGTATACTCATCTTTAGACTCAATCCTCCAATAATGCTGCCGTGGTGATTCTGCAATAAAAACAGTAGTGTTATCTTGAATAAATGAACCACCAAGTTGTGAATCATCTTCGCCGTAACCTACTTTTTTCGTAACATCACTGCCTCCTTCACCAAATCCAGCATAATTTGCCGTACTCGTTAAAAAAGGAACAGGATCTGGCCACTTGGGCTCAAATTTAGGAGCAGCAAAACCTACCGCTGTTAAAATGGGCAATAACACTAATACGGGGAGTAAACTGGATACAAACCATTTCCCGAATACTGGACGTATTGATTCTCGCTTCATTTGATTAAGATAACTAGATACCGCTAAAACGAATAACGAAATAACCAACGCACGAATAATTGCTCCATTCGCTTGATAGGTCGTGAAGGTGTCTAATATAGTAATATATATAAATGTGAACAGTACAAATAAAAAAACACGGTTGATGACAACCAACCAATAATACAGTAAATAGCTAATTAACCATAGCAATACTAAGAATAGCATTGTCCGAAAAAAAGGCGTAAATGCAGTGAAGACGGGTTGTTGGATTAACTGAATATTATACTGTAGTTGCAGATAAAATTCTTGAAACCACGCTGAAGTTGTGATTGTTGCTTGTAAAAACAAACCGTCTAAAATGACGACTGCCGCTATTGTTTTTAATGGGATGGCAATCCATCGCGTAAGTTTAATTAATGATAATAAAAAACAAAAGCCTGCAAATAAAACAAAAGCAATAACATTGCCTGTATCTGAGATATCTCCCAAAGGATATAGCCATTCTAAAAGCAAAAGAAATCCACCTACATAAAGCAATACAGAAAATACTTTCGATTGTGTTATTTGTTGGTGTTTCGGCATTAGATGACCACCTCTATTGTTTCTTGTTGTAATGCTTCTTTTGTAATTGGATTTATGGTTATCCCAACATTACTACATTGCTGCATCAACCATTGATCATTGTCTGTCCATTTACTACTCGCCTTAACAAAATAAACAACAACATGTTTCACTTGCTTTCGAAGTTGTTCAAAGGCTTGCATACGTTCTTTTGTTAGTTGATACACAAAAACATGAGCGACTAAGTTTGTTGGTAGTTGTTTCACCTGTTTGCTAAGTTGTCTTGAAAAATCCACCATAGCATTCGGTTGCACCTGTGTTAAATAATGCTGGATGGCATCTTTTTTTCCATGCTGCGCCGGTGGAAAATACACGCTTTTCTCCCCGACACCAAGCAGTCCAACATTAACGGAAGTATTGCTATAATGATTGATAAACGATTGAATTAGTTCCACACATGCTTCAAATGCTAGCAAATTAGAATTTGGACTGTAAGTCGAATCCATAATAAGTAATTCATCCGCATTTTTTTCTTGTTCGAATTCTTTTGTCATCACTTCTTGCTTTCGTGCTGTGGTTTTCCAATCTACCCACGAAAATTTATCTCCCGGCATATATTCACGTACACCAGTTACCACATGTGTATTCGACGAATGAACAGAGTAAATTGGAGATGCTCCCTCCTCTAAGGTGTAGCGTTGCTTTTGTTTAACCGCTAGTTTTCGACTTCTTGGGTAGACAACTAATTGATCTTCTAAGGGAATAATATATTCTTTCTTAATAAATCCAAAAAAATCACTTGTTTTTAACCGAACCGCTTGAAAAGCATGTTTACCTCGAGGGAGGTGACGCATTTCATACGTGTAGGTTAACTGTTTTGCAAACAAAGGAAAGCGAATGTTTTTCTGCTGGCGCTTTGCACGTGTTGTATTTCGTTCATCGAGCAATTGATAGATATTTTTATCGTAATAGTTTTCCGTGAGAGATTCGGAAAAACAATCTTCAATAATAAGGAATGGAATAGGAATACGAAATCGTTGGGTTAGTTTCAAGGTTACCTGTATTTCTCCCCCTGTATATTGCACCCGCTTGGATATAACACGTTTTAATTTCCATGTGGATAATGGATAGAAAAGAAAAAGTAAAAAGTAGATAAACATCGGAACAAAGGAATAGAATAAAAACCAACTAACAAAGCCACCTTGAAACATGGCATAAGAAAATAAAACACCAAAAAGAACAAGCAGCTGTATTAATTTCAAGAAGAAACGCGCTGGACTCATTTAAATTGTCCCTTCCGATTCGGTACAGCGATTTCTTCAAGCAGTTGTTCGATAACTTTTGCTGATTCTACTCCCTCAAACTTTGCTTCTGCTGATAGAATAATTCGATGTCCTAACACATGCGGCGCAAGATATTTCACATCATCTGGTAACACATAATCCCGTGCACATATAAATGCATAAGCTTTTGCTGCGCGCATTAATGCAATCGACCCCCTTGGGCTGACACCTAAGTATACTGAGGGATGATTTCGTGTAGCTGTAATTAACCCAACTATATATTGTTGGACCAATTTATCAACAAAAACTTCTGCTACTTGTTGTTGTAAATCTAGTAATTCTTCTTTATTCATAACGGCTTCTGTCATTTCAATCGGATGTCGTCCTGAAATGTTGTGTAGCATTTCTAATTCTTGTGCTTCCGTAGGATATCCCATCTTCAATTTTATTAAAAAACGGTCTAATTGAGCTTCAGGTAATGGGTATGTTCCCTCATATTCAATGGGGTTCTGTGTTGCCATCACAAAGAATGGCTGCTTTAAGTGAATTGTTTGTCCATCTACCGTTACACTGTGTTCCTCCATCGCTTCTAGTAAAGAGGACTGTGTTTTAGGAGATGTACGATTGACTTCATCTGCCAACACGATATCGCCCATAATAGGGCCATTTCGAAATTCAAAATTCATTTCTTTTGGATTATAAATGGAAACACCAGTAACATCTGAAGGTAATAAATCTGGGGTGAATTGGATACGTTTAAACGAACAATCTAGTGATTTAGCTAGTGTTTTTACAAGCATGGTCTTCCCAACGCCAGGAACGTCTTCTAATAACACATGTCCTTGTGAAAGTAATGCCACCAAACTTAATGTCGTTACTTCTTCTTTTCCTATGATGACGCGATTAATATTGTTAAGTACTTTCTCAATCTTGGGATGGTAATTCGTCAAATTTATCATGCAATCCTTGTTCTCCTTCCAACCAGCTATTTCATTGATGCTACAAAAATAAATCATTATATTAACTATACTACAAGAGGGTAAGGATAACGCAAGTACATCGATTAGAAAATTTAGGAATGTCATTAATTCTTAATATAACGATAGTAGTTTAAAAGAGAAAAATAAAAATGCGACCTATAGGTACTAAAAAGCCTATAGATCGCATAATAGATTGCTGTTTTAACCAATGATAATTTTCTCTGTTGGATAACGAAATACATCTTTTTTCTCTTTCCCACGAATAATGAATAAGAATGAAAAGATACCAATTCGTCCAACAAACATTAAAAACATAATAATAAATTTGCCTACGACACTAAGCTCAGGTGTAATACCTAGCGATAAACCTGTCGTACCAAAAGCAGACGCCACTTCAAACAGAATAGCGAGTGCAGAAAAATCTTCAGTCACTGTTAAAACAATGGTAGAAGCAATACATAGCATCGCCGCGGTCGTAATAACGATGTAGGAACGCATAATATCTACTTGTGAGATTTGGCGACCAAATACTTTGATTGTTTCATTCCCTTTTGCGTAGCTAAAAATAGATAATAGCATAATAGCAAACGTAGTCGTTCGAATTCCTCCCCCTACACTACTTGGTGACGCTCCAATAAACATTAGGCCGCTCATCATAAGTAAAGTAGGTACTGAAAATTGATTCATATCCATAGTCGCAAGTCCACCATTTCTAGTTGTTGCAGACTGGAAAAGGCTATAGAAAAACGATTCATGCCAAGACTTATCTGCAAAAAAGTGCGTTCGTTCAAATAAGAAGATAAGTACACCACCAACAACAATTAAGCCAAAAAAAGTAATGGTCGTTAATTTCGTGAACAAGGAAAACGCATGTTTTTCATTGATCCCATGTTCTTTTCCTCTGATCAAATCTTGTATTTCAATTAGAACAGGAAAGCCGATAGCACCTAGTATCAATAGCACGATATTAATAAATTGCACGAAATAATCATCGGCAAATGGAATAAGTGAATTTCCAGTGATATCAAATCCAGCGTTGGTTGTTGCACTAACCGCACCGAAGAATCCCTGGATGAGTGCTTCGGTCCATGTATCGTAATAACTTAGAAAATAAGTGCTTAATATAACTGTTCCAATAAGTTCAATGATTAAGATAAGTTGTAAAATCTTCAGCATTAATTTAACTAACCCTGATAATGTTGTTCGATTTTGGTCTTGCCTAATCAATTGTCTGGCACGTATACCAATTTTTTTACCAAAAAGAATATAGATAAACGTCCCAAGCGTCATAATACCAATTCCACCGAATTGCAAAATAAAGGCTAAGGCAATATGGCCTGCTGCATTAAATGTCTCTGCAGTAGAAGCAACCGTTAATCCTGTCACACTAATTGCACTAATAGCTGTGAACAGCGTATCAATAAACGAAAGACTAGCTCCTTCCGCTTTGAAAAAGGGCATACTTAACACAATCGTTGAAAAGGCTACAGCAACTACATAAAATAGCACGATTAATTGTACAGTTGAAAGTTGTTTTGCTAATTTGAATTGTTTAGAAAAGAATGGCATAGTAAGCTCCTTATGCGAATAATTACAAAAAACTATTTGTTAGTGTACCATAATCACAAAAACTTAGAAGTATTTTTAAAAATAATTTTACAATCACATAACGCAGAAATATTTTATATCCATGATTGATAATAAAGGACAATAACATAGAGAACAACAACATCGTTGATTTTTTTACATGGAAATGAGATAATTTTCCCAATCTAATAGTAGTGTATCTACAACGATGGCTGGAGGAAAAGGCATGAAAAGTAATATAGATAGAAAACATAAATTATTTCAACAAGCACTTGATCATACCAAAGTAGGGCTTATCATTACCGACCCTGCACTAGAAGATCACCCTATCATATACGTAAATCAAGGTTTCATCAATATGACCGGTTATCAAGCTGATGAAATAATCGGAAAGAATTGTCGTTTTTTACAAGGAAAAGAAACAAACCCGGAGACAATAGATGCTATTCGTGAGGCAATAAAACAAAAAGAGTCCATTACAGTGCAATTGTATAATTATAAAAAAGATGGAATGCCTTTTTGGAATGAGCTGGCGATTGATCCAATGTGGATTGAAGAGGAGCAAAAGCTCTATTTCGTCGGGGTGCAAAAAGATGTAACCTATGAAAAAGAACAAGAACGGTTGTTGCAAGAAGCATTAAACGAAATGGATGAATTATCTACACCGATTGTACCGGTGGCAGAATCTGTTGCTGTACTTCCCCTAATTGGTTCGTTGCACTTCAATCGCATTGATAAACTAACGACTGCAATCTCAACTTATCTTACGAATTCAAAGGATGATCACCTGATTCTTGATTTATCCGGCTTGTATGAGGTAGATACGTATGTAGCGTCTTCTATTTTAAAGCTGTACGATTTGACAGCTTTAATTGGCACGCAACTGATTCTAACAGGCATACGACCAGAGTTAGCCATTAAAACAACAGAGATTGGTGAAAAACTTAAATCAATGAAAACCTATCGCACAGTTAGAGATGCGATGCAAGCCTTGCAATAATAGGTAAAAATGCGAATCACTGAGTAATTAACTCAAATGACTCGCATTTTTATTATCTAATCTCATTTGGTATTTTCCAATCAATTGGATCACGACTAGCCTCTCTTAAGAAACCATTTGCTTTTGAAAAAGGTTTACTTCCGAAAAAGCCTCGATAAGCAGATAAAGGACTTGGATGAGTCGAACGAATGATATAGTGTTTTGAGGTATCAATCTTCTCCATCTTCTTTTGCGCGGCTGCCCCCCACAAAATAAATACAACTGGTTCATTTTTTTGATTCACCACATCAATCACGCGCTGTGTAAATTGTTCCCATCCCATCCCCCGATGCGAGTGGGCTTGACCAGCTCGAACCGTCAACACATTATTTAACAGCAAAACGCCTTCTTTGGCCCATTTCACTAAATACCCATGATTCGGTATGGAACAACCGAGATCAGCTTGTAATTCTTTATAAATGTTACGCAATGAAGGTGGAATGGTCACTTCTGGTTTTACAGAGAAACTAAGCCCATGTGCTTGATTAGGTCCATGATAAGGATCTTGACCTAGAATAACGACTTTAACATTCTCATAAGATGTGTAATGTAGGGCATTAAAGATATCATGCATATCGGGGTAAATCGTTTGTGTAGCATATTCTTTTTTCAAAAATTCTCTTAGTTTTATATAGTAGGCTTGTTCAAATTCAGCTTCTAATAACGGAGCCCAATCATTATGTAAAATTTGTTTATTCATCACGCTCAACCTTTTTCTGCATTCTATTATTCTATTAGAATAACACGAAATAATTAAAAATTCGATGAAGAAAAAGATCTATCCTCAGATAATCTGAAGATAGATCTTTTCGGTTTGTATAGGCTCTTTCATTTGGAAAACAAATTATTGTTGATACTCCATATAAACGGCTTGAGTAACGAGAAAGTCTTCCATGCCGTGTCTTCCGTCCGTTCCGCCAAGTCCAGATTTGCGCATTCCTGCATGATACCCTTGCACCGCTTCCATATTTTCTCGGTTTACATACGTTTCTCCGAACTTCAATTGGTTAACGACTTTCATCGCTTCAGATAAATTGTTTGTATAAACAGAAGAGGATAAACCATAATCTGTATCATTACCCATCTCAATCGCTTCATCTAATGTATCAAAAGTGACGATAGGAATCACCGGACCAAAAATTTCTTCTTGAATGATCTTCATATCTTGCTTTACATCTGTAATAATCGTAGGTTCATAAAAATAGCCTTTTTCTTTGCCTTCAGTAGGTTGTCCACCTACTAAGACGTTTGCACCTGCTTGTTCTGCCTCTTTGACCATTTGATCTACTGCCTCTAACCGCTTTTGACTAACTAAAGGCCCAACATCTGCTTGCTTATTGGTAATTGGATTGTCTACCTCTGCTTCTTTAAACGCCTCTTTGAGTTTTTCCGTAAAGGCTTCAGCTACACTTTCTTGCACATAAACACGCTCTGCATTTGTGCAAGCTTGGCCATTATTAATTAAACGAGACTCTTTAATTTTTTCGACGGCTACATCCAAATCCGCATTTTCAGTGACAATAGCTGGAGCCTTACCTCCAAGCTCTAAGTTAACCTTTGTTATATTTTGCGCAGCCGCTTCCATTACCTTCGTACCAGCAGCAACACTACCTGTCATACTAATCATTGCTACTTTAGGATGAGAAGATAATTGGTTACCAATGGTGGAGCCAGTACCTGTCACATAATTATAGACACCTTTTGGTACGATATCCATTTCATCAAGTAATTGTGTGAAAAAGTAAGCCGTATTTGGGGTTTGCTGACTTGGTTTTAATACAATGGTACAACCAGTTACTAATGCAGTAGCCACTTTACGAGCTAAAATAAAAATAGGAAAGTTCCAAGGTACGATCCCTGCAACAACACCAATTGGCTTCTTATAAATAAAAATATTCTCACCAGGTCGATCACTTGGTACAATATCTCCTTCAATTCTTCTACCCCATTCAGAGGTATAGCGGAAGAAATCAATAGCTAAGTCAACTTCCCCACTTGCTAATTCATAATCCTTCCCTTGTTCTTCTTGTAATAAAGAAATAAATTGCTTACGATGTTCCGCTAGTTTGTCACCTAGTGCTCGTACAATATTTCCCCGTTCAACACCGGGCTTTAACTCCCACGATTTCTGTGCTTGAAACGCAGCATTGACTGCTTTATCCACGTCATTTTCTGTTGATTTTGCGATTTTTGAGATAACCTCTTCTGTCGCCGGATTTACTATATCAATAGTTTCGGATGCTTCTGATTCCACAAATTCTCCATTAATATAAAGTTTTTGGGTGTTCATTTTAGCACTCCTTTATATGTGTTTGTTTTCTTCTTCCACCATGATTTACCTATTAAACATATGACTCGTTAAATCATAACCAGCCCGTTGGTGATGAGACAATTAGCTTGAAAGCAATTTAATTGTATTTAATAAAAAGAAGTGATACTTTAATGGTTGTTCGTATAAGCTAGTTAGTAATAAAAAATATTGGAGGAAACGCTTGTGAACAAAGACTATGCGCCACTATTTGAATCGTATACATTGCCAAACGGAGAAGTAATTAGAAATCGGATTATTATGGCGCCAATGACTAATTATTCTTCTAACCCAGATGGTTCCGTAACCGACGAAGAAATTTCCTACTATAGTCGACGCGCTGAAGGAGTAGGAGCTATTATCACAGCTGTAGCTAACATTACACCTGGAGGGAAAGGGTTCCCTGGTGAAATTGGCGTTGATCGTGATGAGTTAATACCTAGCTTATCCAAATTAGCATCTGCAATCAAAAGTAAAGGTGCAAAAGCTATCTTACAAATTTTCCACGCAGGAAGATTGGCACCTGAAGATTTACTTCCGAACGGGGATGTTGTAGCACCAAGTAACATACCAGCAGAACGGGCTGGAACAATCAATCCGAGACCAAGAGAATTAACTGTTGAAGAAATTGATGACATTATCAAAGCTTTCGGTGATGCCACTCGCCGAGCAATGGAAGCAGGATTTGACGGTGTCGAAATACACGGAGCAAATGGTTATTTAATTCAACAATTCTTCTCCCCCCACGCCAATCGTCGAGAAGATACATATGGTGGATCCGTTGAAAAACGAATGACATTCCCGCTAAAAGTAATTGATGAAGTACAAAAAACAGTGAAACAATATGGAGATGCATCTTTTATCGTTGGATATCGCTTTTCACCAGAGGAACCAGAAACACCTGGTATTACCATGGGGCAAACATTGCAATTGGTGGATCGCTTAGCTGACAAAGGGCTTGATTATTTACATGTTTCTTTAATGGACTTTTGGTCAAAAGCACGAAGAGAAGCGGATACAACGAAAACAAGAATTGAATTATTGCTCAAACAAATCAATAAACGTGTACCATTAATTGGCGTTGGCTCGATATATCAAGCAGATGATGCAAAAGCTGCTATGAAAACCGGGGTTGAGTTTCTAGCACTAGGTCGCGAACTAGTCATGGATCCAGAATGGGCTAAAAAAATCCAAGAAGGTAAAGAAGATACCATTGTAACCACGTTAGATACGACAAAAAAAGATGAACTAGACGTTCCTGAACCCCTATGGAATATCATCACATCTGTACCCGGATGGTTCCCAGGCATTGCTAAAAACTAATGTAAAAAGTAGTTTTCCATTTCGGAAAACTACTTTTTATGTAGGACAATAAATTAGAAAACTGCTCATTCTATGATTATGTTAGTTAAAGTTTGTTTCCATAAAACTTTTTAATTTATTAGATGTTTCATTTAATGTCTCAATCTCATTCATAAATTCACTTACTAATTGCGCTTCCTCTTGTGATGATTTTGTTATCTCTTGAAAATCATTTTGTAACGAATGAATCGAGTTTTGAATAGCATTAAGTGTTTCTTCAATTGTTTCTGTAGCATTTTTTGAATCTAAGGATAGCTTCCTTACCTCGGAGGCCACTACACCAAATCCTGCTCCCTCGTTTCCCACGCGTGCTGCTTCAATAGCCGCATTTAATCCAAGTAAGTTCGTTTGTTCACTGATACCTTTAATCGTATTGGTCACATGTGTTACTTCCGAGGAATGCTCAACCGTTTTTTCTGTATTTTTCTGGATTTGTTCAGCTGTTGTAGATAACTCTTCTGAGTGAGCAGCAATATGTTGAACCTTTCCTAATAAAGAATCTGCTACCATATCCATTGAATCAATTATATTTTTGAACATTTCTTGTCTTGTTGTGCTAACAGCGGCATTAACAGCAGCGATGATATCTCCTTTGTCATCTTTAATCGGAAAAGAAATACTAGTAAACGGCACACCAAACTCTTCTTTTGGAACTTTTAGTGTAGTTGTACCTCCACGATCAACCATCGCATAATTAAGATAACCTTCAGGTAGACTTTCACCTGGTTTATGGCCAAAGTCCAATTCTGTACTCGGTGAATAGTATAGGTACTTTTCATGATCAAATACAGTTATCATCGTGTCCTCCGTTAACAACTCTTTAATGTATGGTATTGATGTAATAAATGCTTGTACTTTATCCAAACAAAATTCCCCCTTTTTATATTTCATCGACATAAATCAACTTAAATAAAGGATTGAAATTATCGCATCTTATAATAAAAACACAATGAAACTACATATAATAGGAAATCCTTCTTTTATTTCTGTCAACAAGCTGTTTCATCAACCAGTGCCTACTTATGCCTTCTATGCGTCTTCTACTTTCTTAAATTTACTTACTTCTTCATTTAAATCATTTACAATATCCATATTTTGTTTTGATTCGTTTGTGATGGATGTAATAGAATCTAATAATGTATTGGTATCTTCACTAGAATGAACTACTACATTAACACTCTCTTCTACAGCCAATGAAATACCTTGAATGCCCTCTGCCATATTTGTTGCTACTTGTGTCAATTTGTCGGATTGATCTGTAAAGTTCGTAAGCGTTTGATTCATATCATCTGCATCTTTTTTATAGCTATTAGCAACTTGAACAAATCCATCATAGTCAGTGAGTACTTTTTCATTTATATAGGTGTTGACTTGGTTCGCATTATCTATTAAAGCTTCAACAGCCTCATTAACCACCTTACTGATGTGCTGAATATCATTTGCTGTTACTTGTGTATTTTCTGCTAATTTGCGAATTTCCTCTGCCACAACAGCAAACCCTTTTCCGGCTTCCCCTGCACGAGCAGCTTCTATTGAGGCATTAAGGGCCAATAGATTCGTTTGTTCAGAAATCTCCAGTATATTAGATGTAAGTGCATTAATTTGTTGCACAGAACGACTATTTTCAATAGATTGTTCCATCGTACGTTCTATATCGCCAATCATTTTTTCGGTATCATTTTTACTTTGGTTCGCCTTTAACTGTACATCATTTGCATGTGCTGCAATAGTTTGAATATGATTTGCATTTGATTGTGCATCATTAGCAATATCTTTTGCAGATGAAAGTACATGTTGCGCCCCGTTATCCATTTCTTGTATCGTACTACTTATCTCTTCCATACTTGCAGATAATTGATTTAAGGATGCTGAGATACTAGAAGTTGAATCCTTACTGTCAGCAAGATTGGTATCGATCTGCTCTGTCGATTGAGAAATCAATGTTGATCCTGATTTAATTGAAATCATGGCATGTTGTAATGTTTCCAAGAAACGATTAATCCCTTTGACCATTTGCCCCACTTCATCTTTTGCCTCATAATTAATTCGCTCTGTTAAGTCCCCTTCATTATTTTCTAACTTTTGAATAATGGTTCCTAACTCTTTATTCGTTTTTTTCAATGGACGAATAATTGTGCGAACAGATGCCCAAAAAGCCACAATAACAGATACAAAGAATACAAAGGCCATAGCCCAGACAATCCAAGTGGAGCGATGAACGCGGGAATTAATTAATGACACCTCATGTGCAATACTATTATCCAATACATCTTGAAATTCTTTTTCAGATTGTGCAACTGCGTCTGATAGAGCTTGATACGATTGGTATTCATTATTAATAGCGGTTTCATTATTTTGCTCTGAATTTTCTACAATGGTAGTTGCTTGTCCGAGTGCTTCTTCTAGACTTTCCTTATATGGGGCATACGCATTAATTAAATTATTATTCATTGCTTGTTCAGAAAATTCTTTACTTATGTTAGCGATTTCATTTATGCTTTTAATTGCTTGCGCGACGTGATTTAAAATACTTTCTGATAGTTCGTTATTACTTGCGGGATTATTATCCGAAAAATAACGTTCAATCATTACATCAATTTGACCTCGCTGTTTTGCTAATTTAATTTGTTCTGATTCTAAATTCACAAAGGAATTTGAGATTAAATTAGCCGATAATTGTACTTGGGAGTTGGTAATCCCACTCAGTACTGTATTCACTGTAAATAAAGCGGTTAAAAAAATGAGAATAAAAAATAACCTTTTGCCTACTGATTTGCCCATTTGCTCACTCCTATTTATGTTATGTCTTAATTATAGGAACAGTTGTTTTGAAAAGTCTATAAACTAAAAGTTGATACGCAAAATATTTTATTCTTGCTATTTATAATTTTTAGCACTATTCGGTCACTAACTCTTTACTGAGAATGCCTTTAGCCACCAAAAAAGAAGTTGGGACAAAGCTAATTTTTAACTATAGTATACGAATGATTGATGAGAGCTTAGCCATCGCAACTGGAAATGCACTCGCGTTTTGCGGGCACGGCCTCGGGCACACAGGACGTGACAACGTCTAATTTCTAGCCGCTTTACAAAGTGGATTTTCGGCTCGTGGGACTGCGATTACTCGTCCCATCGAAAACATGCACTGTTTCCCCAAGAGTCTCGTATATTTCCAGTTACTTAGTTATGTTTTCTAACTAAAACGAACGATGGATAAAATAGGTTATCCATCGTTCGTTTATCAGGGATCTTCATTCACTTTTGTTCCAGCCTCTCTTTATAGATAAATATCGATCTGATTTATTTGATTACGAAGTCTTTCTTCTAGAATAGCTCTTTTTATTATGAACCCACCTTGTCGATATTGGTTTACTTCTTCTTCAGTTTCTAATTCAATACCATTCAATAGTACTTTTCTATCTGCTTCTTCGAGATGATAAACGAAACGAATTGGCCATTTGTTAAATTGAAAATCAAATTCCAATCCATTAAATGATTCTGGTATAACAGGATCAATCACAAGGTTGTTAGAATGCTGGCGTATACCCATGACATTAGAGATTAGTTGATTGATATATATTCCAGGTCCACTTGAATATATGCGCCATCCCCCTTTCACCGGAATTGCTCCTGTAGCTAATTCCGTAAATCTATCTTGCGCTTCATAGCGAGTAGCAAATTTCCCATCTGAGCTACTAAAATATGCATTACTTTGTCTATAATCAGCATTGGGAACAGTAGAACGAATGCCAATTGGATTAATAACTATCAAACCATTCCATGCTTCTTCCTTATATCCAAGCTTCGCCATAGACTCCACAAAACGGATATGTGCATGAACATATTGCAACCCTATTTCACGGCCAAAATTAGCAGCTTGCTCTGCTCGTTTAAAGTGATGTGTAACACCCCCACGATAGGTGGCTGGACGATTCATTAATCTTACCCCGTCTGGAAATTGTAAGTGCTTTTCTATGATAGCTAAATGATAATTGGCTTGTTCAAGCGTAAACAGCCCGCTAATCATACTTCTTTGCATCGGTAAGAGACGATAATCTATACCGGTTTTCTCATCACTCGGATGTAGCATTAACTCTACACTTTGGGGATCTCTCATGTATATAAAACCAGGTATAATAGGTTGATTCAAAAAGTATCGATGGAAATCTCTCTTAATACTCTCTGCTAATTCTCTCATTTCTTTTGCTTTGTTTACGTAAACATTGTCATAAACAACCGCAAGCTTCTGTATGACTTGATATGTTAGTGCTACAGTCCAAGCGCTAACCATATACTGTCTAAACTGTTCATTTGCAGGTTGCAATGTGTCATCCCAGTCACCATCATCATAAGCAGATAGATACGTATTATATAGAAAATGTTTATTAATATACGCAATTTCTTTTTCAATATGGTCAAAGATCGTTTCCGTTTCAGTTGTGAACTGAAACGTAGCATCATCTGTATAAGGAACTTTTTCTTCTAATAATGTATAATCATTTGTTGCTTCAAGGTAATCACCAATCATCTTGAGCGGCCAAACAATAATATCTCCATGACTTTGTGCTTGTTGAATAAACGAATATTTATCAAACATAAACCATTGAGGCCAGTTTCCTGTTTGTTTGTATTGATGCGAGAAAACTATTTTTATAATTGTTCGTACCGTTTCATAATTTTGGGTAGCCATAAAATATTCAAATGGCCCTTGACTCACATCCCTTGTACCCCAAGCCGCTCCCATATATTGTTCTAATCCATGAGGGGAAGAAAAGTGTACCAGCATATTATGGGTGTACCATCTAGTAATCATATTTAATTTTGCTAGGTCAGTACTTTCTTGCTGTGGTAATGTAAGGTTAAAACCTCCCACCATTTCATTGAGATAAGAACGATATTTTTTTGCCTCTTCGGCAAAAGAAGCTAATTTAGTCGTAATCGTCTTTTTCTCTTGAAGATCTGCATGTATAAGCATTGACCAATTGGATGTCTTTGAAATTGACAATACAACCATGAAAGCATCATCCTCGGAAACATTATCCACTAATAAACTTTCATTTTCTTGAACATATTCGGCCCCCTCTATTAATAGAGAATATGAGAGCTCAGGGTAAACTTGTTTGCTTAGCGCTTCATCACTCGCTTTAAATTTCAACACATTATCTTCTTTGTCCATATACACGTTAGTCGGATAAGGGTGATCATTCATAATTATTTGATTTGTAACTAGGTAACGATATGCAATATTCGCTTGAGATTCAACTTGTAATTGTACAGTTTTTGAACCTAAACTCGTAAAATTTGTAACTATGATAGTATCCTCATTTAGCTTGTAATACCAACGCGTATAATTAAACCCAATTTCGAACAAACTCGGCATGGTTAATAATCGATAATCTCCGTCTAATTCAATATAGATACGTTGTCCGCTAGCTTTCATCACATTAAGTGCATTCCTATTACTACTTAGAAACTTGTGGAAGTTGCTATTACCGATTACTAGATGGGAATTAAATACCCCATACATATAGGAGGTAGTTGCAACCGTATCATCTCTTACTTCATCATTTTTACCACTTAACAAGATATGTCCATGCGGTCGCTCCACTAACTCTTCCTTAGATTTTAATACCACGTGCTCATAAGTTGGGGTGAAAAAGGATAGAAGCTGATCTTGTTCATACTCTGGTAATTGTTGATTCGGATAATAAGCGGATAGTTCTTCAAGAGTTATATCTTTACCCGTTATAGGCTCGCCAATATTAGCTTTTATCTTTATATCCTCTAACTTTTCACCTTTTGTAAATGGTTTAACTTGTCGCCAAGCTTCCATTACTTCTTTGTCAAATTCTAAGTGTGACACTGTTTCTGAATGATTAGGATGAAACAATCCATAAAAGACAAAATGTTGCTGCCCTTTTAGTTCTGTTCTTTTTGATTGTAATGCTGTATAAGCAAATTCATATTGATAAATTTCATTATCTAAATTCTTTTGATAGAGTGCTTGAGGTATGTTCGTGGATTTATAAGATTTTCCGTAAAATTGAAAACCATCTGTAGAATACCCCACTCCTCCACTTATCATCCCTTGTTGCAAATAGGGATAAGCGCTATTTTGTGATTGATTTTGCTTCGTACACACCACAAAACCTTTTTCCTCATCCGTGAAAACGGTATGGTCTAGATATTGGGATACATAAGCTTCATTTGATTGAACTGCAGCTTTATCCGCCAGCCCAATATCCTGCCCATAAATAAGATCGACTTCATATTTGGTATCACTATCTAACGTGACTTCCCAAAACCATACATTTAATTTTGAGAGATGGAAAGTCACAGAATAGTTAAGGTCTTTTGCTTTTCCTTCCCACCTAAGTTGAGAATCATTTCGAAATAACTGACTGTTTGATTGAACACCTATTAATGGAAAAACCTCTATCCCATTTTCCGAATGGATGCGTAAATAAATATTATTTAAAGATCCGTCTATTACATTTGATTGCAATTGATTAATCATTGTTTCTTGATGCATTACTTGAAAAATATCTCCACTAGGTAAGAAAGAAAAGGCCAAATCATTCTTAGATATTTCTATTGTTTTCATAAGCGCCTCCTTCATTTTTCTCTAATTGAAATGACATAGATAATGTATCTGAGCTATTTGATCCTACATAAATTTCAAAATCACCTGTATCACTTTGTTTCTTTAAATCAGTGTGGTGATAACGTAACTGTTCTTCTGATAATTGAAAAGAAATTTCTTTTTCCTCTCCCGGGTCTAAATGGACACGTTTAAAATCTTTTAATTCTTTAACCGGTCGAACAACTTCACCAACAAGATCACGGACATACAATTGCACAATTTCCTCTCCCGGCGTTTGACCTGTATTCTTCACATTAACTTCAATATCGAGCTTATTATTGATAGAGAGAGTATTGCTTGATAATTTCAAATCACTATAAGAATAGGTTGTATAGCTTAAACCATAACCAAAGCAATACAAAGGTTCATTAGGAGCATCTAAATACTTAGATGCAAACCGGTCTTCATCGGGAAGTTGTTCTTTTGGTCGTCCAGTCTGAAAGTAATTATAATAGATAGGAACTTGACCCACAGAATGAGGAAAAGACATCGTTAACTTTCCAGATGGATTGGCACTACCAAACAATAAGTCAGCAAGAGCTGACCCGCCTTCCGTACCTGGGAACCAAGCTTCAAGTATAGCATCCGCAACTTCTTCTACCTCTCTTAAATCCAATGGTCTACCGTTAAATAAAACGACAACAATCGGCTTCCCACACGATTTAATCTTTTGTAATAATTCAAGTTGCACGTTTGGTAAGGTTAGCTCTGTTCGAGAACCAGCTTCCCCACTCATTTCTTCTGATTCACCTAAAGCAAGCACAATTACATCTGCTGTGTTAGCAACATCAAATGCTTCTTGCACGCCATTTTCTATAGGTTCATTAATATTGCAACCTTTTGCTATGTTTACATTCATTCCCGGAGATATATTTCGCATTCCTTGAGCCAATGAAACAACGTCTTTTTGTTTTCCTGCTAATGACCACGGCCCCATTAAATCTTGGCTTTCTGCGTATGGGCCAATCAAAGCAATTTGTTGTGATTTATCTAAAGGTAACGTTTTTCTTTCATTTTTTAATAGCACACTAGATTTTATCGCTAATTGCTTTGCTATTTCTCGATGTGTTGCTGATAATAAGAGTTCTTTTTCTTTTTGCTCATTCGCTCCTCGAAACGGATTTTCAAATAATCCTAAATGTTTTTTTAACTCTAATATTCGTAAAACCGCTTCATCAATCAGTTTTTCATCAATCACCCCTTCTATAACCAAGTCTTTCAGAGAGTTTAGATAAGCAGTGGACATCATTTCAATATCTACACCAGCTGTTATCGCTTTCTTCGCTGCATCTTTTTCGTCGGAAGCTACGCCATGAGGAATTAACTCTTTTACAGCTCCCCAATCCGAGATCACTGTGCCCTCAAACCCCCAATCTTTTCTTAATGTGTCGCGAAGTAATTTCTGATTTGCACTGGCAGGGATGCCATTTATAATGTTAAAAGAGGTCATCACTAGCGCTGCACCTGCCTCAATAGCCGTTCGATAAGCCGGAAAATAATATTCCTGTTGCATCCAATCTGACATATCTACCGTGTTGTAGTCTCGTCCTCCTTCAGGCGCACCATATCCAGCAAAATGCTTAACACAAGCAGCTAACGTTTCCGGATTTTTCTGTAAATCTTCCCCTTGATAACCTTCCACAAAAGCTTTTGCATACAATTGATTCAGGTATGGATCTTCTCCAGTAGATTCTACAACTCTTCCCCATCGAGGGTCTCTAACTAAATCAACCATCGGGGAAAATGTAACATGAAGGCCAGATACAGAAGCCTCCTTTGCAGCAATTTCAGCACTTTTTTTTACTAAGTCGACATCCCAAGAACACCCCATTGCCAGAGGTACCGGAAAGACTGTGCGATAACCATGGATAACATCACTCATAAACAGCAAAGGAATAGCTAAACGACTTTCTTTCAAATAATTTTGCTGTATTTGTTTTACTTCCTTTGCTCCTACACTACCTAAAACCGATCCCACCTGTCGGATCGAATGATGATGTAACCCCATCTCTTCCATAGGGCCTGTAACCTGCCCTTCAGATGATGCACCTGTCAAGAATGGAACCGTCACTTGTAAAAGTTGACCAATCTTTTCATCTATCGTCATTTCGTTAAGTAAATTTTCTAAATGATTAGAATTGATCATTTTTCCCCTCCTTCAATAAAACAATTTTTTGTTGCAACCGATTACATTTAATACTATAATACATTTGTAGAAACGTTTCAACAAATTAAAAAAATAAATGGAATTTTATTTTCTAAAAAACACTTATATAATAACGTTTAAAATATGACTTTTTAACAACACAGTTATAAATTCATTATTTTGTAGAAACGTTTCTATTATTTGGGAGGTGACTATTTTACAATATATATTACACAGATAACTCTTAACCTTAAGTATGGTGTTGGTAAAGTATACGAAAAAATAAAATGGAAAACCGTTTGTTCTCAAGAAAGGATGCAATCACACACATTAAGTAAGAAAAGTAATAAAACGAGGTACCATGGACGTGATTAGCAAAAAAATTTACATTTGTTGGATGAAATGAACAAGAAAGGGTGTTTATATTGTTAAAACAAAAAATGTCGTTTGTTCTATTCTTAACAGTCGCAATTGGAGCAATTGTTCTTTTAAGTGCATGTTCACAAGATGAAGAACAGCAGTCCGAATCAAATGACACACTAACCGTTTGGACCATGAGTCAAGACTTAGAAAAGTTTGTTACTGCGTATGAAGAAGAAACTGGTGTTACCGTAGATGTTCAATCCTTCCCTTGGGATAATGCACATGAAAAATTATTAACAGCGGTCGCTTCTGGCGAAGGACCCGACGTATTACAAATCGGTTCTACATGGGTAGCCGAGTTTGGCGAAGCAGGAACATTTTTAGATTTAAGTGACCACATTGGAGATTACGAAAACTTAGATTTAAATAACTTCTATGAAGAAGCAGTTGCGTCTGCTCAATATAAAGATCAAACAGTAGGAATTCCTTGGTATGTGGACACACGCGTACTCTATTATCGTACAGATATTTTAGCTGAGGTTGGCTATCCAGATGGCCCAGAAACTTGGGACGATGTGTTAGATGCTTCAAGACAACTTGCGGATCGTGGGGAAGGTCAATACGGTATTGAATTCCCTAGAACGGATGAGAACTTTCCATTTATGCTAGCTTGGTCGCAAGGATGGGAATATAACGAAGCAGAAGGAGCAGCAAACTTTGGTAAAAGTGAATTTAAAGAGTCAGTAGAACTTTACAATACATTTTTTGAAGAAGAGTTATCTCAAAGCAACGATGGTAAAGAATTGTATCAAGCCTTTAGTGATGGTTCAAAACCGATGTACTTTAGTGGCCCTTGGGAAATTGATCAACTAAGAGATCAAATACCAGAATTAGATGGCAAATGGGACCTTAAAGTGATGCCTAAAACTGAAACAAATGACTCTATGATTGGAGGCGCACACTGGTCAATTTTTCATAACTCAGACAATGTTGATCAAGCATTAGATTTTATCAATTGGATGTCTGATCCAGAGACTCAGGTGGATTGGTATGAAACTAGAAATGAATTACCTTCTAACTTACAGGCGTGGGAAGATCCCATACTAGCTAAGGACGACAAAGTAAATACGTTTGGTAAACAATTAGAAAATACAAGAGCTTTACCTGTAATTCCTGAGTTTAATCAACTCAGTGAAGAATTAATCAACTACTTAGAGCGTATTTACCGTGGCGGGGAAGATGTCGATACTGTTCTAGAGGAGTATCAAGAAGAAGCAGCTCGTATTCTGAATAAATAGACTCAATACAATGAGGGTGCATGCCATACATATGCCTGCACCCTTTTTGAAAATAAATTAAGGCGGTGACTAGATTGAATTCTTTTAAAATGAAAATTACGCCATTTCTGTTCATTTTGCCTGCGGTAATTTTGTTGACTATTTTTACATTTTTGCCAATCATTATTTCTTTAGTTATCAGCTTCACCGACATGGATTTAGTTGGTTTAGGAAATCTTTCTAGCGTTCAATTCGTTGGCGTTGAGAATTTCGTAAGACTTTTTCAAGATGAAGTATTTTTGCAATCAATGGGGAACACCTTTTTTTATGTAGTTATTGGCGTACCATTAGCTGTTTCAACATCTTTTATAATTGCATTAGCTCTTAGCAATGTTTCAAATTGGATGTCAAATACCTTTCGTGTGATATTTTACATGCCCTCTATCACAAATATTGTTGCCATCGCTGTAGTATGGGGGTTTTTATACAATGAAGAATATGGGCTTTTCAACTATATTCTTTCATTAGTTAATATAGATGCAGTTCCTTGGCTTAATGACATACTTATTGCTAAAATTTCTCTCATTATTCTAGCCGTCTGGAAAAGTAATGGTGTAAGTATGTTAATTTTCTTAGCTGCTATTCAGTCTATTCCTAAGACTTATTATGAAGCAGCGGAAATAGACGGAGCAAACTGGTGGCATAAGCTCACAAAAATAACTATCCCTTCTGTAAGTTTTGCAACTTTTTTTGTAATTGTTACGACATTAATCGGCTGGTTACAATTTTTTGAGGAACCTTTTGTCATGACAGAAGGCGGACCGTTAAATGGAACAAACTCTATCGCGTTATTTATTTATCAAGAAGGGTTTCAATATAATGAATTTGGATATGGAGCTGCCGCATCATTTGTATTATTTGTCATTGTAATTATCGCAACAGCTATTCAATTTAAACTACGTAAAAAAGAAAACCTATAGGAAGGTGGATCTATATGCGCATTCGAAATCGATATAGCCGTATAATTATTAATGCTCTATTAATCATTAGTGGATTTCTCGTCGCCCTCCCATTTATTTGGATGCTTTTAAGCTCTTTGAAAACAGATCGAGAGGTATTACAGATACCTCCTACGATTTTCCCAGAAAATCCAACTTTTCAACATTTTGTTGACTTGTTTCTCAATTTAGATTTTGGCACATATTTAATGAACACACTTATCATTGTCTTTTTCTCTATGATTGGTCTCTTACTTAATACGATGGCTGGTTATGGATTTGGAAAATACAATTTTAAAGGCAAAGAAATAGTATTTGCTGTGGTCTTAATCACCATGATGATCCCTGGACAAGTTACTATGATTCCAACTTATCTTGTGTTAAATCAGATGGGGTTAACCAATACGATGCCTGGTATCATATTACCTGGATTAATTGTAGCATTTAACATCTTTTTAATTCGACAGTTTATGCATACCATTCCTGATGGGTTAATTGAAGCAGCACGCTTAGATGGTGCCGGTGAGTTTTATATTTTTTTTAAACTTATCATCCCTCTTTCTAAACCCATTTTAGCTGTTCAAGTCATCTTAACGTTCATTGCTTCTTGGAATAGTTTTATTTGGCCATTAATTGTAGCAAACGATGACGGTTTGTATACATTATCCGTTGGTTTATCATTACTACAAGATCAGAATGTCACAAATTATGGACTGCAAATGGCTGGCGCCGCGTTCATGGTTGTACCAATCTTAGTGGTATTTATTATTTTCCAAAAATATGTTATTGAAGGCTTTAATGTCGGCGGTATGAAAGAATAAGGCAGAAAGGATGGATAAAAAATGACTCTTTGGCAAGGAGAATTTATTTCAAAAACACTTTCAAGAACAATGACAATGTCCGTGATTCTCCCTCAAGAAATTAGACAAAAAAACTATCCTACACTCTATTTATTACATGGGTTTAGCGATAATGCAAGTACATGGATGAGAAGTACTTCAATAGAACGTTATGCTCTTGATAAAGGTTTAGCCGTTGTTATGCCTTCAGTAGATAACAGTTATTATTGTGACATGGTATATGGAGGGGACTTTTGGACTTACTTAACGGAAGAAGTACTGGCTATTTCTAGGTCCGTCTTCCCCCTTTCAGAAAAGCAACAAAACACCTTTGTTGCTGGCAATTCCATGGGTGGATTCGGTGCATTAAAATGGGGCCTCAATCACCCTGAAAAATTTGCCGCCATCGCCAGTTTATCTGGTGTCACAGACATGGTAACTCATCTAGACACTATCAGGAATGAAACCGGTATAAAGAAGGATAACTTGTTTCAAGTGTTCGGAGATAATACAATAGAAGGAACTGAAAATGATATTATTGCACTATTGCATCAGTTAAATCAATACAATGGAAGTAAACCAAAAATTTATCAAACCTGTGGTACCGAAGATTTCTTGTACCCAATTAATCAAAATTTTTACCAAGCCAGTCTACAAGCACCCATCGATTTAACTAGTGACTTTCCAAAAGGAGACCATTCATGGGAATTCTGGGATGAGAAAATCAAAGATATAATAGACTGGTTACCTATTAATAGGTAAGTAAACAATGTGGAGGAAGGTTTATGGCAACAATTAAGGATGTAGCAAAGCTTGCTGGAGTAGCTCTATCAACAGCCTCCTATGCGTTAAACGACAATCCGAGAATTAGTGAAGCAACCAAACAAAGAGTGTTAGATGCAGCAAAAGCATTAAATTATCAAAAGAATGGATTTGCTTCTGATTTAAAAAGAACGAAAACAAACACAATTGCTCTCATTTTAAGTGATTTATCTGGGCCTTATTATTCAGACTTAATTCGAGGAGTTCAAGATGTATGCACATCCAATGGTTATGATTTTATCGCTTGTAGCTCCATTGGCGGAGATCAGTCTACAGCAATTAAATTTTTAAAAGAGAAACGTGTCGATGGAGCGATTATTTTAGCACATAATATTAGTGATGAAACATGCATCTCTTATGCAAGAAAAGACTTTCCACTTGTCGTATTAGACAGGAAATTGCAACACGATTTTATCTATCATGTGGAAGTAGATAATGTTCACGGTGGCTATATAGCTGCGAATCATTTAATAGAGAAAGGTCACAAAGATATTGCCTATATTAGTGGTCCAACAAACTCATTTGATAATAAACAACGGTTTAAAGGATATCAACAAGCATTAAGGGAACATGAACTAGTCCACCAATCCAAATGGAATTTTGTTGGGAATTTCACCAAAGAAGGTGGATATCGAGCAACAAAATTACTTGTTGCTCAGCGCAATTTGCCTACCGCCATTTTCTTTGCCAATGATGAGATGGCTATTGGAGGGGTACGAGCCCTACAAGAACAGAAATACAACGTTCCTAGAGATATCTCAATTATAGGATTTGATGATATTGAGTTGTCTGAATATTTACCACCGGGCTTAACGACCATTAAACAACCAAAATACGAAGCAGGTGCATTGTCAGTCCACCTCATTTTCCAAGTGCTAGCTGGAGGGGATGTCGATAATTATTATCGATTATCTACTGAGTTTATTGAACGAAACTCAGTAAAAAAACTAGCAAGTAAAAATGAATGAGTGAACAAAGAAAGCAATGTAATACGTAATACCATCACACTTAAAGTATACAACTATGTTTTAAACGCAGTAGGAATCCTCCCCTTTTCTATCCTACTAATCTGATATAATGGTTGTAGATTAACTTTTGTATCGACTTTGTTAATGAAATTGATGAAAGCGTTATTTTAAATATACACGTTTCACTATACGTCCTTTGCAATAAAAACCTTTTAAAAATTCCATTATGAAAGTGGGTTTTGCAGCATGAAAAGTGAGCAACAAAAAATGATAGCTGGAGAAATGTATAATCCTCTGGATCAGGCTCTACTAAGTCAACGGGCAGCAGTGAGAGAAAAAGTTCAAGTATTTAATGCGTCACCAGACAGTGACTTGGAAAAACGAATGACTTTATTGACCGATATACTCGGCTCCACTGGTAAAAACGTATATATGCAACCAACCATTCGCTTTGATTATGGATACAACACCTATATTGGCAATAACTTTTTTGCCAATTATGACTGTACCATTTTAGATGTTTGTGAAGTAAGAATTGGTGATAATTGCATGTTCGGCCCTTGCGTGCAAACCTATACGGCTACCCATCCGCTTCATCCAACTGAACGAAATTCAGGAAAAGAATTTGGAAAACCGATTACTATAAAGCATAATGTATGGATTGGCGGTGGCGCTATTATTAATCCTGGGGTCACAATAGGTAACAATGCAGTTATTGCATCAGGAGCTGTTGTGACAAAAGATGTTCCTGATAATGTTGTCGTCGGAGGTAACCCCGCAAAGATAATTAAACATATTGATCCGTAATTAACAATATACTTATAAGCTAAGTAATAGAGTTGGCTGTTGCGTCTGCTAGCAAAGTATTAAATGATAGATAACTATTTTATTTTTGACAGTTACATACGGCGGAAACACTATTCTTGCTTATCGTTAACAGTCACTAACAAGTAAATTGTTAAACCACCCCAAATTATTAGCCAAATTATTGTATTATTTATTACAATTATGGCAGTTATAGCGACAGTAATGATGATAAGCTCTTTTTTCCTTTTTAAATTTTTTTGCAAAATGGTAGAAATAATCAACAACATAGAACAGAATAGAATAATGCCATCAAAAATTGTCATAAAACGCCATCCTTTAGAAATTTTGTTATCATTATACTAAAGATGATCAGCAAACGGTAACTAATAATAAAAAAGTAGAAGTCTGTATATAGGACTTCTACTTTTTATATCTAGACAATCAGACATTAAATTTACTTACTAATACTTTTAACGCTTCTGCCATTTGCGCTAAAGATTTGGCAGATGCATCGATTTCTTCCATTGAAGCAAGTTGTTCTTCTGTTGAAGCTGCTACCTCTTCAGAACTTGCCGCATTGTTTTGGGCTACCTGCGAGATATTCATTGCTGCATTTGCTACCTCATCAATACTTGCAGAGATTTGTTGTACCGTTGCTGTTACCTGCTCTATTTGAGGTGTCATATTTCTAGTACTTTCTAGGATTTGCGTGAATTTATCTGATGTTTGTTCCGTTACTTTAACCCCAGCTTCCGCATTTATCACGACTTCATTCATAATTTTCACTGACTCTTCTGTATCATGTTGCATTAGCGTAATTAATTCAGAGATACTACTTGCAGATGTTTGTGATTGTTCTGCTAGTTTTCTAACTTCATCAGCAACTACCGCAAAGCCAGTTCCATGTTCACCAGCTCGGGCTGCCTCTATTGCTGCATTCAGTGCCAACAGATTTGTTTGTTCTGCTATGTTACTAATGACATCTAAAATCCCACCGATTTCTTTCGAGCGATTGGATAATGAAGAAATAACTTGATTGGAACGACTAACCGACTCATGAATATGTTGCATTTGTGATAAATTATTTTCAACATATTGCGTTCCTTCTTCTGCTTCATTGGCTGTTTTCTTCGATAGTTCAGAAACATTTGCTGATTTCTCTGAAATATGAAACACACCTTGTCTTACTTCTTGTAATGTCTGAGAATTTTTTTCTAATTTTGTTGTTGTTTCCTCTGCTCCAGTTGCGATCTCTTGGATAGATGAAGCAATAGTTTGTGCAGCTGTCGTAGATTGATCAGCACCAGCATTTAACTGTTCAGCTGAAGCAGCTACTTGATTAGAATTCTCGCCAATAGAATAAATCATGTCTCGTAAATTTGTTGTCATTTGATTAAAAGATTCATTCAAATAATAAATCTCATCTTTGCTTTTTAATGTTATCGATTCAACCTTCAGATCTCCAGCAGCTACTTTTTCTGCTACTTCCCCTAATTTCACAATTGGTTTAGAGATGAAGCGGGCGATTACTAATCCTACACCAATTGCGATGATAAGGGCAATTGCACTAACGATTAGAACTGTGCGACTAGCAGCTTGTGAATTCGTCTGCGTCTCTGCAAATTTCACGTCTAAAATATCTTCATTAAGCCATGTTTCGAAAGAGTCTGTGTCTTCCGTTAAACTGTTGGCAATAGGAGTTATTAAGTCTAATCCATCTGCAAGTGCTTGTTGTTTATCAACGCTACTTTCATTAATGAGTTGATTAGCCACCTCTAGAAAGTCATTATTGGCAGTTTGAATTTTGTCTAAACGATCAGTTGTTTCTTGTAAAGTCGATAGTTGCTTTCCTGCCTCAATGGATTCGTTTATTCGTTCATTTGCTTGTTTCATCGATTCGATATACTGCTCATTATCATACAACATAAATGCTCGATAATAACCAATTTGAAGTGCTGTATCGGTTTGAATTGATTGACTAATAGAACTAAGTTCTTCCACTGTTTCAATTAAGTAATTATAGGATTCATTTGATTGTTTCATATTTTTGTAGGCAACAAATGAAGCTATTCCAAAAACCATGGCTACAATTATAAAGCTAACTACCAATTTCTGTTTAATATTTAATCTCATGATGTAGTCCCCTTTTTTTCTCTTTTTTTGACCATTTATATATCGGCACAAATGACTATAAATGAAACAAATTATGGTGATATATTGAATATTTTTAACAATATTTCAGTAGAAATAGAAATGAACTACATTAGTAGACCCCTAGATTGCGCTATAACCAATAAGAACAATGTACTATCTATTTACATCGCTACCGATAAAAAAGTAACAGGCCACCCACTTTGGATCGCCTGTTGTTATTATGTTCTATGCTCGGATATTATATCTCCTAGCTTGCTAAGTAAGAGCAAAAGGTTTTAGTGGATATCGCTTTGTTTTTCTTATCTGTTTTGTGAATTGTCAACCATTTTTCAAGCAAAATAAAATTTGAGATAAGGTGAACGCAGCAACAGGTACCGCATTTGCTTGTACGGCGCTGGTGAATTTTATATCTCGATCCAGCAAGCATCTGTAATACTATTTAAATGATACTCGCCCAACAATTCCATGCCCATGAGGTAAGTTTCATGTCCTTCATGTACCATTTTACCAGGTTCATATAAAACCGAATATGCTGGGGATCTAATTGGCTAATCAAATGATACGTTAAGCCTGCACTTGGTGCAATTGATCCGTGATGTGTTGCCACTAGCCCTATGACATTATATTGCTTACATAATTGCTCACCCTCTGTTAAGTAGAGGAAGCTTGCTGAAACAAATCATGGTATTTTGTGAGCGGTCATACCAAGGCACACCTAAACGGATTATGGAATAAACTTCAAGCAAAGAATTGATTTTCTAATAAAAATAATGTAATATATATAATACATTAAGTAATTTATATATTGCATAGTTGGTGATTCAATGAAAAATCGAATAAAAGTAGCTAGAGCTGAGAAATCTTACACACAAGAACAATTAGCTAAAAAAGTAAATGTTACAAGACAAACTATTGGTCTAATCGAAAAAGGAGAATACAATCCTACTTTACGTTTATGCTTATCCATTGCAAAAGCGTTAGACAAAACACTTGATCAATTATTCTGGGAGGAGTGAAGAAAATGGAAAAATCTTGGTTATCTAAGTTTTTACCTAACGATGAATACAAGGAAAGGAAAATGGTATATTTTATTGCAGAGTCTGCCGTGATACTTGCATTGCTGTTAGTTGTGTTTGCTTTGATTAATAACTATTCCCTATATGGAAATTCAACAACTGGAACGATTACTTTACTTGCCTTATTTTTTTTCATTGCTTATATTCTGGTCAGATACACGCTTTCAGGTATCGAATATACGGAAGTAACCACTAAAACAAAATACACGAAAGAAAGAAAAGCTATTTTAACTCGAAGCATCGTATCAATAATTTTGATCGTAATCTTTTCTATAGTGATTCAAGGCATCCCTGCTAATCTATCAGAGTCTGCTGATATAGTCGGACCCGCAATACTCATAGGTATTTTTACATTTTTCGGGAATTACACATCACTTCGAAAATCTTATAATAAAAATAGAAATTTACTAGATGAATAACATCTCCTTAACAAAAGAAAACACTGTCATTATTGAAGTACAGTGTTTTCCGCATTGTGTTAGCCATTCTCAATTTAGAGTGTCACAATAATCAATAATAAAAAAACAATCATTAAATAATTCACGGAGTATAAGAAATTCCAGTGCGCCCATGTTGTATCGTCCTTCATTAAAAAACCACTAACCACCAAAATCAACCATCCAATATTTAAAATGGAAGTAACAAGAACAAATATCAGACCTAATGATGATAGTAAAAATGGTATTGGTAATAAACAATGGAGATAAATAACCATATGCCTTTTGGTTCTGTTTATTCCAGAAACCACTGGTAGCATAGCTACATTTGCAGCTAGATACTCTTGGTATTTTTTAATAGCTATCGCATAAGTGTGCAGCATTTGCCATATAAACAGAAGTAAACATAATACAATCGGAACCACATGAAAGATAGATCCCACTGAAGCCCAGCCTATTAATGGTGTCACAGCACCAGATACACTACCAATAAACGTGTTAAAAGTGTAGCGACGTTTGGACCACATCGTGTACAAAAACACATACGTAAACCAACCAATAAAAGCGAACCATATCGTTGCTACATTCACCATAAATAGTAAAGTGTAACCAATGATGGTTAGACATATCGCCAAAATAAATACCGCTTTTAATGGCATGACACCAGTTACCGTTGGCCTTTTTTTCGTTCGTTCCATCACAGAATCAATATCTGCATCATACCAATTATTCATCACAAGTGCTCCTGCTATAACTAGCATGGCACCAACGCATATAAAGATACTCGTCAACCAATAATCCATAAGTGATTGATGAAAAAAGTCCAATGCTAACACAAATCCCGTCAGTATTGGCAAAAGATTTGCTATCAACACCTTAAACTTTACTAATGATAAGAAATCAGCGACTTTCAATTGATGATCGCTTTTTTTATCTTTTATATTATTTTCAACTGGTTCTATATTCGTTAGCATTTCACAATCCCCTTATTAAAAATTCTTTCCCATTTAAAACTAAAATGGTAAATTCTAAAAATAATTACCAATAGACTATTAGCAAATGCTTGTATTCTCTTATGTGTTGTTTATCACTTCTCCAATATATTTTAACCTAATTATTTAAGAATTCGTATATGTAACTTGTTATTTACATAATAGATTATTTCCAAAGCATACAGATAAAATAAATAGCGAAAATCACTACACTATTATGCAAAAATGTCGATATAATTACTACACTTTTCATTTGTTCAATACTTAACATAGTATTCACATTATAACTTACTAGGAGAGATAAGATGAAGATTAAAAAGAAATTATTATTATCACATTTAGTTGTTGCATTGATCACTTCCGCATTAACAATAGTTACATTTACTTTTTTAGATGGATTGGAAGGCGCTGCTAAAATAATTTCACTCATGACATTACTAATAGTATCCTTAATCATTGGAGCTGTGATAGGTATTGCGATGGCAGGTTCTATTAGTTCTGGAGTAAAACAGATCATTACGAGACTTCAACAATTAGGTGAAGGAAATTTACGTGAGGAACATCTTCAGAGCAATCGAAATGACGAAATTGGTGAATTAATCCACACAACCAATCAAATGCAAGAACAATTTGTACAGATGAACGTGATGTTAAAAGATACATCAAATAGAATTGATAGGTCTAGTAATGTCTTGATGCAATCTTCTGAACAAATGATGTATGGGGCCGACCAAGTTTCTTCTACTATGGAAGAATTATCAGCTGGTGCTGATTCTCAAGCTAATCACGCTAGTACTTTATCAGACAGTATGAATAGTTTTGTGCAACAGGTAAATAATTCCTATGAAAGAAGTAAACAAATTTCACAATCTTCTAATAACGTCATCAACCTTACCGAAGAAGGCAGTAATATGATGCAATCTTCGGTTACGCAAATGGGTGTTATTGATAAAATCATTAAGGATTCCGTTAATACGGTAAAAGGATTAGATAATAAGTCAAAAGAAGTAACGAAGCTTGTACGTGTTATTGAAGAAATTGCCGAACAAACCAACTTATTAGCACTAAACGCAGCAATTGAAGCAGCTCGAGCAGGTGAACATGGAAAAGGTTTCGCTGTCGTCGCTGATGAAGTAAGAAACCTAGCTGAGCAAGTATCAAGCTCTGTTGGCGAGATTACCCAAATTGTTAACAGTATTCAAACAGAAACAACTGAGGTAGTAAGTACATTACAAAATGGTTATGAAGAAGTTGAAAAAGGTACCGATCAAGTACAACAAACTGGGGAAACATTTAAAAATATTACTAATTCTGTTCATGAAATGGGGCTTAGTATCAAAAACATTGCTAACATCTTAGCTGAAATCACATCCGAGACAAGAAAGATGAGCAGTGGCGTTGAAGAAATTGCTGCGGTAGCTGAAGAATCAGCAGCTGGCATAGAAGAAATCACTGGTTCTTCTGACCAATCAACTAAGGCCATTCAAGACGTTTATGATCATTCTGAAAATCTGAGCGGCGTATCCAAAGAGTTACAACAGTTTGTAAGCCAATTTAAAATATAGGTTAGCTAACTATGCTACAAGAGAGCAAAGGATTTTCCTTTGCTCTTTTTTTGTTTTACAACGCACCACATATGACAATGTGTCATTTTTATTTGACAAGTGACACATTGTCATATATTATAGTAGATAAGTGACACCGTGTCATATACATAGGAGGGAAGTTTTTGCCAAAAGAAACATTTTTTAATCTGACAGAGAATAAAAAATCGAAACTAATCGAGGCAGCAGAACAGGAATTTGCTCGTGCTCCACTCCATGAAGCATCCATTGCTAATATTATTAAAACAGCTGGTATTCCACGAGGTAGTTTTTATCAATATTTTAGCGACAAAGAAGATCTTTATTTTTTTCTATTAGATAGTAAATTACAAACAAGCAAGAAAAATTTTATTGAAGCTTTAGAAAAACACCACGGTGACATATTTGAAGCATTCATCGAAATATATAATGATTTTCTAATTACAATGCCGGATGAAGAAGAGCATAACTTTATTAAAAACGCATTACTATTTGCCACTTATAGAGTGGAGAATACGTTTGCTGATATATTTGATTCTACAAGTGATCGAGAACATTTCAATCGTTTGATGGAATTAATTGACCACAAACCATTTAAAGATAAAGAAGAAGTTATCTCTATTTTACAAATGATCGGAGCTATTGCTTTTCATAATTCAATTGTAAAGTTAACGAACAAATTATCAGATGAAGTAGCGATTAAACAGTTCCGTATTCAAATGGACTTTATAAAATATGGTGTCTATACAGAAAAATCTAAATAATGTTAGGAGGAGAACACATGACTGTTACAGTTTTTGGATTCCGAAGTAAATCATTTAGGAAAGCAAAACAATGGTTGAAAGCAAATGATATAACTTTTAAAGAAAGAGATATTGTGCACGAACCGATAACAATGGATGAAATCCTTCAAATTTTACGAATGACAGAAGATGGCACAAGCGAAATTATTGCTACCCGATCGAAAGCATATAAAGAGTTAAATTTAAACATGGAAGAAATATCGCTACGTGAATTAGTTACGGCTATCCAAGAGCATCCTCATTTACTTAAAAGCCCAATTATTGTTGATGAAAAACGTCTGTTAGCAGGCTTTAGTGAGGAGGATATTCGTCAGTTCTTGCCACGAAGAACGCGTTTAGATTGGCGTCTCAGTCATTTGAATGTGCTTTATGCAAACTAGTTGTTTTCAGCATTGCTTGAGCAATTACATACAGGAGTAACCTGTTTTGGTTATAAATTATTCAATAAGTATCCGCCCGTTTTAAGAGCGGATACTTATTTTCTGCATTCATTAGAGAGAAGGAGACACGTTAAGGAGACACAACGAGTAGAGGTTCAAGCGGTTACTCATTAATTGATTATCTGGAATGGATAGAGGACAATTATAAAGATTGTATCTTAACAGACATGGGTAATCCCTTTAACTTTTATCCAAACATCTCACAGATTCTATTTGTTGAATCTGTTCATGTACCTGACATTCAACCGTGCCATCCCTTTCCTTTTCCCTGATTAATCATTTAATCTAAATCTATCAACCCTTTCCTCATTTTAAGTGAATCTATGACATCGGTTCGGACCAATAGATTTAGATTACATAAATTATTGTATACCAAATAAGAAAGGGGAAAGATTTAAGTGGTAAAAGATTATAAGAGGGAAATCAAAGAGTTGAAGTACGAGATGGAGGATCTATTACTGCAGCTACAAGAGCAAGTACAGCTGCAAAAGCAATTGCAACTACAATTACAACTTCAAAAACAACTACAGTTACAATTACAGAACCAAGATCAAGACCAAAATCAAGCACAAGCTCAAAATGATACAGACACAATCTCAAATGTCGGCAACCCAAGCCAAAACCAAAATGTCAATGTTACTGTTACAGCTGATGGTAAGAGTGCAGATCAGGTAGGGAAGCTAGTGGATTTTGACTATGATACTAGATTTTCATTAAATCCTTTAGCACCTAGTACACCTCTAGGTAACGAAACTACTGTAGCTGAAGTCAATTTAGACAATGTAGCAGCTGGTAATCAAGTGCTGTTAAATGGATTATTCCATGTAGATAATGATGCCAAAGCTTTCCGCACGTTACGTGTTAGAATCTATCGTAATACAATTGCGCCGGCAAATGTTATCTATGATGCAAACTTCATGGAAATTGATGGAGAAAATCGTGACGATCAAAACCAACCAATCCCAGTACTTCATGTTGATGAACCTACTACAGATTTAAATAATGTAACCTATATTCTAACTGCTCAAGCTACTAATGATGTCCTGTTACGTGGACCAATCACACTGACAGCATCTGAAATTCGTGACTAATTAGAACAAAGCAGGGGAAGCGTAAAGATCCCCTGCTTTTTCTTTTTAGTATTTACCAGTTAAGTTTCAACCTCTATTTCACTACCTTAATACCGCACTTTAAAAAAACAGACCAATTCAAATCCATGAAAATCAAAACTACCTTTCCCTTTGGTTTATAACTATTATACCCTCCATTAGCCTTAACAAGAATGGGGGGAAATCGAAATGACTCAAAAAACGAAATAACTGGGATAAGTATAATGAAAAATTGAAACAACTAACAAGAAACCACAAAAACACTAAAGGAGTAACAACAATGGAGCTATCCGAATTGATTCTAAGACTAGCTATTGCTTTTGTAACGTTATTAACACTAACGCGATTAATGGGGAGAAAAGAAATAACACAAATGACCTTTTTTAATTTTGTTTCAAGTATCGCAGTCGGAACAATTGGAGCATCTTTAGCAATAGATGCTACCTTATCGATACGTAATGGTATGATTGCATTAATTGTTTGGAGTGCATTTACAATCACTCTCGGAGTATTGGATATTAAATCACAAGCTGCTCGTAAAGTGATAGACGGTGAACCTAGGATCCTTATAAAAAAAGGGAAAGTATTAGAGGATGAACCCAAGAAGGTCCGTTTAGATATAAACGCATTAAATACAAAATTAAGAGAAAAAAATGTGTTCTCGATTGCGGATGTAGATTATGCTATATTTGAAACCGATGGTAAATTATCTGTGTTGAAAAAAGAATCCCAGCTACCTGTTACGAAAAATGATTTAAGCATACGACAACCTGCCCCCAAATATTTTCCCTACTTCCACAATGATTGTATCAGATGGGCAAATTATTAAAACAAATCTTGATAAATTAAACCTTAACGAACAATGGTTATCTCAACAGTTGAAAACTGCTGGAATTGCTGCAATTTCTGATGTATTTTATGCTGAAGTGCAAAAAAATGGAGCATTATACATTGATAAAAGAGACGACATGTTACACTAGGTTAAATATATGATTGACTACTTAACCATTTGGATGAATGAAAGGGCTACCTGGAATCACATCTCTAGAGATCTAAACAAAAATAGCTGCCACCCATTGGTTTTCATGCATCGTAGCACGAGCAATTAAGAACGAGAGCATGTCCCTTACGCCAGGATCGGTAGACATTTCATAAAGCCAACAAACTTGAAGATAAGCTTAATTATTACCTGCCTTCATTTTAAGATAAAAACAAATTTTGTACAGGTTATTCTACCTTAGATAGTATTTATCATTTTCCCATGGCATCAACGAATCTTTTCGTAATCATTTGTGGTCTGGTAATCGCCCCGCCTACCACGACCGCATGCACATTTATATCTAACACGGAGCGAGCAATTTCTGGAGTGGAAACGTTGCCTTCTGCAATCACTTTGGCATTTTTAACTTCTTTGACGATTTGTTTAATAACAGCATAATCATGATCATCGATTTTTTTACCCTTTGTCTCTTCTGTATACCCATATAATGTCGGTGCTACAATATCAAACCCTAACTCATCTGCATAAATCGCTTCTTCTAACGTTGATACATCAGCCATCAATAGGATATTCGGATAGGCACTTCTTACCTCTTGATAAAATGTGTTTAAGTCACTACCATCTGGCCGTATTCGATTTGTAGCATCTGTCGCAATAATCTCCACACCTGTCTTGGCTAAGGCTTCCACTTCCTTTATCGTTGGCGTAATAAACACTGGATGAGTCCCGTATACTTGTTTAACAATCCCAATTACAGGAAGTGATACTTGCTTTTTTATTTCTTTAATGTCAGAAACAGAGTTAGCTCTAATTCCAACTGCTCCACCTTCTTTTGCCGCTAATGCCATTCGCCCCATAATAAATGAACTATGTAATGGCTCCCCTTCTAAGGCTTGACAGGAAACGATTAAACCTTTTCGGATTTGTTCTAACAACGGATGCATTGCAAACACTTCCCTTACTTATTTTTATAGCTGCTTGGTGCTGATCAACTTCGTTTAGCTTTTCTCTTTTTCCCAATAACTTCACTTACTTTTTAAAATATTCAACTATTGAGATTGTTGTTTAAATGTGCATTGTATACTGTCCAATCTTAGGCATTCGAAAATAGATATAATGGAATACCTCTAATAGAAGCAGTCATCACCCCTTATTAGTATAACTTGGAAAAGTATCCGATCCAATATCTAAGAAGGAGCAAAAAATTTTGCTCCTTTTTAGATATTGCGATTATTTCTTTTTCACATGTCTAAGATACCCCATAGAAGAGGCAAATGCTGCAGCTCTGGGAGGAACTCCTTTTTTCATCAGGCTTTCAGTGGTTTCTTCAATTTTTTTGCCAACGTCATCTACTTTCAACGTAACTCCTCCTTTCTTGCTTATTATTTGTGGAAGAAAAGAAAATATTTACTTAATATTAAATGCAAGTGGTTAAATCATTATGGAGGCATACATCGTTCTTAAACAGCCTCCATTTAATAAATAGAGAAAGGAAGCTTAGCGATTTGAAACCATTTCTAATGAATGCTTCATCATATATCTTAACTGCTATCCCCCATTTTTTTTAAGATAAGTCCTTTTTCTTTATGAAAAAGTGGTCAATTTTTAAAGATTTTATGCATACAATTCTTTAGAGGTGATAACATTGGCAAGAGTAGCACACACCAGTAAGGATATCGATTTAATTGCTAGGATGATGCGAGCAGAAGCAGAGGGCGAAGGAAAACTAGGGATGCTGATGGTTGGGAATGTCATTGTCAATCGAGCAAGAGCTGATTGTTTAGACTTTCGGGATGTAAGATCCATACGTGATGTGATTTTTCAAGTGCAGGGTGGAAATTATTCATTTGAAGCAGTTCAAAAAGGCAATTTATTTTATAGTCCCGCAAGAGAAGTAGAGAGAAGATTAGCGCGCCAAGTGGTAAAGTACTGGAGAGAACACCCCTCTAAGTACGCCCTTTGGTATTTTAATCCGTATGGCGAATGCCCTCCTACATGGTACGGTCAACCACTTACAGGACAATTCAAACAACATTGTTATTATGAACCGGTAGCTAACACGTGTGCCAGTGCTTACAGATAATAACGAATACCCCCAAGCCAATTCTCTATTAGATATGCTTCGTTCTGTTTGATTGCGATGAGAATGAGTGTCTGACGATCACTTTACTTTCCTGAATATTAGATAAACGGTATACTACAAATTTATAGATAAAAGGAACATGATTAGCTTATCGAGCATTTAATAAAAAAAGGCTTCTCAGAAGTTTTTCAACTAATGAGAAGCCTCACCTTATTCCTAAAGGCAGAACAAGTTACAATGATGATAAACACGCCAGTTCCATGAATTTCACTCTTCTGTTCCCCCAATGATATTTTTCCATATATAATTTTGCAGAGAAATACACTACTATTGTATAATGGCCCGTATTAAAATAATTGAAGTGAAAATTAACCCCAAAGAGAACTAAATTGTTCAATTTTTCCACGAAAAAACGTCTAAATAATTTCTCTAATACTCCAAATCATAGAACGCTTGCTACTATGTATTACAAATAATGTGAAAAAACTAAGCTCTGATTATTATATGTTAAATAAACTTATACTAGGATTATATGTACAGTGATCAATACAGCGCAGGATCACTTTCAGCCATAACCAACCATTCAACACTTTTTAAATAAAACGCCCCTCTTTATAACGGAACAAATTTCAATTCGATTATTATGTTAGTATGTTTTGAAATGTTTAATATGGTTATTTTAGTCACTTTAGTCCTTGTATGGAGAGACTTAATTGAGTAAGACAGAGAAAAGAGTCTCGATTTGAGTCATATATAAATTTAAAAAGATGTTAGTAGTGCTTTTTATTGGGGAAAATATAAATGTTTACACAGAAGAAATAAAACGAAATGTATTTGAATTGAAGCTTACAACGGAATATACAAAATTGACAAATAATCTCTGTGCTAAAATATAAAACAGAAAGGAGAAAAACCTTTGAATAAGCATATTGTATTTTTCGATGCTGAATGCCCTTTATGCCGAACAGTGAAAGCTGTGCTGAAAAGACTGGACTGGAATAACACTATTTTTTGGCACCCTGTTCAAGAAGTACGTGAATCAATAAAAGAGAGAGTTAACAATAACTATAAGAATATGTATGACGAAATCTATATGTATACAATAGACAAACGAGTTCTGACAGGATTTAATACCGTTCGAAAGATTCTTTCTTTACTACCAGCCACTATCCCTTTAGCTTTATTACTTTATCTACCATTTGTCAAAAATATTGGGGATCCTGTGTATCGTTTTATTTCAACTCATCGTTATAAGTGGTTTGGGAGAGTGCCTTATAATAGGATGAATGACAACCAGAGTTAAACGAGGCTGTTTCAGAAAACACGTTGGGAGCTGGATTGGCTAGACTTAGTTGCAAAACAGGAAGAAGCTTTTTCGCATTGGACTTTAACCTACAGGTAGAGTCAACCCAGTAAGCCCACCAAAATAATTCCTAAATTCACTCTTTTCTATGGTTAACCTTCCAATAGAATTAGATATTGTGATCGGACCAATAGAAAGAACCAAAAAATATCTTTTTATTCTCAGTGTCTTTTAATTAATGGATGGTATACACAATCATAATAGAATAATAATTTTACTATAGTACGGAAATAAAATTGAAATCGATACGGAAATTAATAAAATAGTGACACTCGTTTCAGTTAGTTTCTTTTTTATAATGTTCTATATATTGCTTTACCATGTGAACTATACCCCGAATAAGGGCACTTTTTTATCTGTGTCCATTATTCGGGGTATAGTTCAATTAGATTGTTCCGTTTTTGTTAATTTCTCTCACAACTCTAAAGTGCATCTAATTTATTTCTTTGATGTTAGTATGATGATTCAACCTGGCGTTGATTCCCCTACCGATTATGAAAAGAATTGAACATGAAGCAGGTATGTGACAGATAATGAAAAAATCACCATCCAAAAAAATGTATAATTTTAACATAAACATCCTATAAAATATGACTTTATACTTATTTTATAAAAATATATTGAAATTTTTTTAGAATATTAGGTTGTTTATCTATTTTAGAAATAGTAGTATTGGTATATAATGTATTTCAATAAGTTTGAAGAACATGGAATTAGAAAAAAGGTTGCTTAGAACAAACCAAGGAATAGAGTGGCTAAAAATTTTCCGAAAACTAAGAGATAATAAATAAGATAACCTTTAGTTTGGTTTGGTATTTTTTATGCCGATAAAACGAACTTACTTTCTTATTTTGAATGGTTTATATACCTAAATCCTTTAAGAAAAACTATTTAGAGAATTGGTTGAAGAGTTTAAACATAGAAAATAATATTTTATTATCTATATTCGATTTAAATATTGATAACGTTACCGATAAACTAAATATAAATGTAATTTTTATGGAAAGTTATGAAGAGGTTGTAATTTGGTATGAAAGAGCCTTTACTATATTTCTAAATCCAGAAAAAAGTAAAGAAGCAGTTCGGGCGATATTTTCCTTGGACTCTATCATCCACTTAGCACTACGGAGGTCAAGCAAACAATGTTAGAACTTTTAAGCCTTACATGGAAGCAAGCTAATCAATTTAGGCTTTATGCTTCTATGCCTTTCTATATGATTTTAAAAAGCTAGCGAGGCGTACATCGATTATCATTGGAAATTATTTTTGTTTTATAAGTTTAATGTTACGATGGACATTGTGCAAAAAGATCAGAGCAAATACTGCAAGAATACAGCTAGCTTCTATTGATAAAATAATTAGAGAGCAACCATCAACTTGTAATCAAGTAATGAGCCGAGCGAGTAGTCTACTGAAATCAATATGGTTATCAACAAACCATATTAACCGATGGATGTAGTCAAACATGAATGATATTACTATCTATAGTGATTTTATAAAATATTAAAAAATCTAAAGTTAACAGTTGGTAGTAATAGTAACACTGATTGGAATAATAACTTCATCTACATCTAATTGATACCCCATATAAACCAGAGAATATTATTGATTTTCCTTTTAATGATAATAGTGTTTCGGTTTTGAGCAGTGATATTATAGTTAATTCAACTATAACCAATCATGCTGGAATTAATTTAAGTAGAATCAAAGTTAGAATTATAGAACTCTCTAGAAAACGAAGTCTCAAAACTGATTATAAGTATTGTAGATTTCAAAGAAGTTATTTATATGGAAAGAAACTAACTAAATGATTAATGATTTAATCAAATAAATAAACAAAATTTATGGAGGGTTAATGATGAAGAAATTTTTATTTTTAGCAGTAATTAGTACGTTATTGTTTTTGGCGGCTTGCGGAAGCGAGAGCAGCACAAGCGATGAAAGTAGTGGAAGTGATTCAGGTCAGTCAGAAACAAATGAAAACAAAAGTGAAAAAGAAGCAGATCAAAGTGACAAAGTATACGGAGTTGGTGATACGGTTAATTTAGGAGATGCAGAAGTTACGTTTACCAAAGTTTATTATGCCGAAGCAAATGAATTTATGGAAGCTGAGAATGGTAAAGTGTTGGCTGTAGACTTTGAAGCAAAAAATACTGGTGATGATTCATTGTACATAGGAGTAGATGAATTCACTATAAGTGTGGATGGTACGCAATATAGCGAATACATGAGTGGTGATGGATTCATGAACGAAAATATAAGCTCTGGTAATAGTATATCTGGAACAATGAAATATGATGTGCCAGAATCAGAAACTTATAAGATTATATACGAACCAACCTTCACACTTAGCTCTGATACAGTTGAATTTGAAGTAAGTCCAGAATAAATATTTAAGCGCACTTAGGTGCGCTTTTTTTATGATTGTACAATAAATAATAGAGCCAGATTTATACACATCATACTACCAGTATGAAAAAAAGATGCTTCCGCAAAGATAGAAAATCTGTACGGAAACATCTTAGATTAAGCTAAAATAAAATGTTGTCTAAATGTTGTTTTTTTATCAAAAATCAGATTGAAAACAACCTAAAACACCGTTATACCAGCGTTTATGGGAGATGGTTTACATCATGCCGCCCATATAATAACCATTGAAATAATTAAAAATATTGAATAAAAACCTTGTTGTAACAACATTTATAATTTTACACTAATATGAGAAAATACTTTTTTAAAAACTATCGGTCACTTTTCGGATACTAAAATACCTAAAAATATTTCTAACCAAAAATAAAGAAGGTGAGAGCAATGTGTAACATTGAAACCGACAAGATCATAAAAAAACTCGAAGAAGAAATGCATATATACTATAAAGTAACAGAGGATTACGAAAAAATCATGCAAGAACAAATAAACATTTTAAAAAATACTATTGAAAAGTACCTACCAGTAATGGAATGGTATTTAGAAAATAATGTTGATTTTAAACATCCAGACCTGCGTATAAAAAATGAAATTGGTCCTATTTTGGGACATGATGAAAAAGAAGATAAATTGATTGTTTACTACTTTGAGAAAAGAATAATAATAAAAATAAAATTCACAGCACCATTTAAGATTACAGAAATTTATTCATTCTGGGATCTAATAAGAGATGGATATTTCTTAGATGCCCTTTTAGGGTTGAAATATATTGAAGTTGGTTATTCAACTAATATAATTAAGTTAAGAGAATTAATAAGTGAATATAATGAAAATTTGAAACAAATATATTAATAATTCCATATTTATATTTTACCTTAAAGCAATCAAATAAAAATGAGGCTATTCCAAAATATGTGATTTCATTTTTTAAAATGAAAAAGAAGTGATTACACTGTCGTTCGTGAGGATATACCAAAAGAGGCTAATTAAAAAAGTAAAGGGGGTGATAAAACATGCCAGAACTTTCTATAACTTTGTCCATTATTGCAATTGGTTTAAACCTTATTACTATAATGCTTTTATTCAAATATAAAAGCGAACATAAATAACTGATTATGAAAATGAGACACAATAAGTATACAGCTATCAAATCCACAGTAGCAATCATTGCTTAAACTTAAACTTATAGTGACACAAACCTGCTTTCCTAACCACAACTAAGAAAAGTATCCAGAATTTTAATTAATTATTTTTTTACAGATACTTCCTTTGGTGTTTTTTAAAAAGGAGATGGTATTATTCATCTCCTTTTTAATATAAGAAATCCAATTCAATAATCAAATATCTTACTTATATCATAGAATCGATATTCCTCTAACTTTGGATTACCAGAATCACTTGGATAGTAGTATAGCAATTCAACGTTCACTTCGGAATCATCTTGTATATTATCGTCATTAAATACTTCTTCAAATCCTCTAACCTTATCAATAGCATTTTGTGGACTTAGCCTTAAGCCTTTAGGGTCAACAAATTTCAAAAAGTATTGATTGTCTATTTTTAACCAAAAAATAAAGTCTGGATAGAAATTCCTGAATAACTGCTTTTCAGTATCATAGTAAGGAATGTAAATTTCATCAGTAGATTCATTCAACTTAGAAAAATACCACCAATCAAATTCATGAGTTTTTGAATTGTCAGCTTTCAAATATTCTTCCAAGTTTTTAACGAAATCAATTTCGCTATTCTCTTTTATTGAATACTTAAATTTATTGCTATTGGAAATAATCATAGGTTTGTAATAATGAGATTGTATATTCTTTAATTCTAACCCATATTTTTCTTCTAATTCATTCTCATTCATCAAATTCAGAAGATCATCCTCGTATATGCCCATATCTTTAGCCATGTTCATAAGAGCAGTACCAGGCTCTCTTCCATCTTGATAAATGGTAATCAAATCATTTACAAATTCCTGTTGTTCCGACGTAAAGTCTCTTTTCATGTATTGAGAAATACTATTTCTAATATATTCTTCTAATTTAAACAAGTCTTCATCTGAATAAGTTGTTTGAAAATGCTTGTAATGTTTTATATCTATTTGTGGCGCTTCAATTCTAAACCCAACTAATTCTTTGGTTTTCATATTTCTATGCTTTTCTATGTTTCTTAATACTTCTTTAGGTTTTTTGCTTGTGGGTTTTTCATCAACAACTTCTATTTTTTCGCCATTTTTTATCCCCTTGATAGTTTCATATCTAAAATCATCTCTTACTATTAATAACTTATCAGGGGTATTATTAACAAGTTGATTTACTTTATTAAAATCAACTTTACTAATTCTAAAGTCTTTATTGTTGTAATTTAACTCTCTATAAACAGGGACTTGTAATTTCTCCTTAATATTAGTTCTTTGAATTCCTTTTATAACATTCCAATTATCATCTTGGATGTTTAATTCTTTAATAATGTTAGATACAACTTGTTTGTTTGTAGCGAATACAAATAGCGTCTCGAGCAATTCACCATAATTTATTATACTACTTCTTTCGTCTTTATTAAATTCAGTAATACTCTCATCAGTTAATTTAAATCTTGTACGCACATTAGGTATTGGCTCAACCCTTACCCCTCGACCAATTGCCTGTAAAATTAATTTTGTATTTTCATCATTTGTACCCATATTTATGAAATTAATTACATTTGGTCTATTACTATCCCAACCTTCAATGAACTGCCTAGAACCCATCAATATATTTATTTCGTTGTTCTTTTTGTGAATATCTTTAAACCTACTTTTATCAACAACAATGTCCTCATTAAATAAATAATCTTCCAAGATATTGTTTCTCCATTTATAAACATCAGAAGCTTTTATGATAGCAAATGGTACTGAATTAATAGATGATTTTAGTCGAAAAGATAATTCATTATTATTTGAACCTATTTGGTAAACTTCAATTCTACCAGGTGTATCAGAATTATATACATTACTTAAAATATCTTGATAGGTTACGTTGGAAATAGAGCTTTTAAATTCACTATCTAAATTCTCTTCACCAACAGTATATTGTAAATTATCTTCTAGGTTGTTTATTATTGAATTCTTTACCATTTTTAATACATCTTCACTTATTGGACTTGCAGCTATCTCTGAAAGATATTTAAAGTAGATTTTCATATCAGCGTTATTAGTATTAATTTCATTAGATATCGTTAACATCAAGGGATTATGATATAAGCTCGTATCAATTTCTTTGATTTTTCTACACTGTTTTTTAATTGAAGTATATACTATTAAAGATTTCAATATTATTTCTCTTTTTTCGGAATCACTTAAATTATCATTAAGTTCTTGTTTGTTTTTAGCTTTAAAATTTCTAAATTCATCATCAAGAACCTTAATATTTTTTCCATAACCAGCCTTTATAAATTCAGATAAATTAAAGTTTGAAATAGTTGACACAACATCTAAGTTGTCTACGAAGGTTGCAGAAAAATTGAACATAAATCCATTTCGAGAGAGAATATTTAGATACTGTTTCCTCAAACTTTCATCATCTTTGCCTTTATGCGCCTCGTCCAAAATAATATACCAGCCATCACTTTCAATATATGAAGAAAAGTCAATCATGTTTTCTTTATTTTCGTTTGATAAAACAGTTGACCTTGTATGATAAACAGTCAATGAGTCAGGTTGAAGAGGATTAATTCCCGCAAACTCCCTTTTTTCGTACTGCCTAATATTCCTAAATTGAATATTTGCATATCTGAAATTAGTTTCATTAAATTTATGAACGTGGTCATTAATTTGTTTAAAAATATCATCATTAGGTGTTACAACTAACACTTTTTTTTCAGGAATTACCTTTTGACTCATAAGTTCATATAACAATTCGATTAACTTTACAATTATCAAAGTTTTACCTGAACCAGTAGCCATCCAAAACGAAGCACGATTCAAGAAATTCTTATAAGAAATTTCTCCATTCTCTTCACTATAGTAACCTTTGAGCAAATCAAAATGGCTATTTTCATTTGTAAATGAAAAATCTTGTTTAAGTTCATCTTCCAATTCAATATTATAATAATTCAATAGCTCACTTTTGCCGTCATCACTAAAATAATTGATCAATAAACGAGTAATATTTTGCAGTGCGTCTTTTTGATAATCATATAAATTTCTTTCATTATCAAATCTTTCTAGGTCTAAACCATAGTCAGTTAAATCAATCTTCGAATTCAGATAACCTTTAACATATTTTTCAAGTAATACGGGTTTATTAATCATCTTTTTCACCCCACCAAATAAGAGGTCTTAAAAATTTATTACTTTCCCACTCTAATGAACCTAATTCTACTTCGGTATTATCTGTGAATGTTACTCTTTCCTCAGTTAAGCTCTTTATTTTTTTGCCAGAGAGATTGGAAATGGTTTCAGCAATATCAACATCATTATAAATGTTTTTTAACACAACTGTGACTTTGTCTTCTTCTATATTAATAGCATCTAATAACTTTTCACTATCGTAAAAGATATTAGAGATATTATTATCACTATAAATATACTTAGACTTCTTCAAGATATCTTCATACTGCTCTAACTCATAATACTTAAAAAATCCTCCACCTTGCCAATCTACTTTCTTAGAGACCTTAGTCCTCACATCACCTTTAAGGACTCGCTTTAACCTAGGAAGAATCTTGGTATAAAAATGTTCTCCCATTTCTACACCAATCCATTTCCTTTTCAGTTTATGCGCTACACTTATAGTCGTCCCACTTCCCGAGAAAAAATCAAGCACTTTTCCTCCTTCATTACTAGCTCCAGCAATAACCCTATATAATAATTCCTCGGGTTTCTGTGTACCGAATCCTAACCTTTCGGGTGCTGGTGGCATATAAGCAATATCATCCCATATATCAGATGGTGCTTTACCTAATGGGTTAATTTTACTTTCTTTTTTTCTGTTTAATCGTTCTCCATCTCTACCAGAACCTCTAGTATAAACAAGCTCTCCTTTTTCGTTCTCCTTTAAAGATTCTAAAAAGTCTTTGCTATACGGTTGTCTTACTAAATCTTTATTAAAAATATATTTGTTAGGATTGACAGCGTACCATGTGATGTATTCATGATTTCTTTCGTATTTTTTAGCATTGCCACCAATAAGGTTATAAGCCCATATTATATTGTTTAAATAAGATCCCTTCCCAAATGCTCTATCTAATAACATCCTTCCGTAATAAGATGCATCTTCGCCTAAATGTAGGAAAAGACTACCTTCATCAGACAGTAAATCACTACTTAGATTTAACCTATCGTTCATAATAGTTAACCATGTGCTATCTTGATACTCATCTTTATAATCAAAGTCGTCACCGGTATTGAAGGGTGGGTCTATATAAATTAACTGAATTTCACCTTTCTCCTTAGAAACTATATCATTTAGCGCCTGATAATTTTCACTCTTGATTAGAACTCCATCTATTTCATTATCAATTTCACTAAAACAACTTAGAATTTCAAATTTGATATCTTCAAAGTGTCGAGTGTCTATCGGAAGATACTTATATACATCATTTAAGACTTCCTTACCATCTTCATTGGTTACTAAAATATCATCTTTATTCAATTCTAAAGCAAATTCAAATTCCTTCATTTCCCCTTTCAATTCTTGTCCTGTATCTTCATCTATTTCTGGTTCATATAACCATTTCCACTCTTCTATTTGATTCTCAAAACCTTCTGATTCAATTATTTTCCTAATAATATTCACATCATCTATTCGGTCTAAAGTAATTACATAGTGACAACTTTTAACTAATCTTGGTTTTAGCCAGATTGCCTTGAGCTCATTTTCAAATTTACCAATATAATCGATTATTTTAAAAGCAATTTTTTTTATTTTTTGAATTGCGTAGATTCTATCTTTGTCCCACAATGTATCTAATTCTTTTTCATTAAATAAATAATCGTATATGAATATATTAAACTGTTCTTTTAAAAATGATGATGCATCTTTATGGATAAAATAATCCACTTCTTTTTGTTTTTTGTATATTCTTATAGCTTTCTTTATCAAATCTTCGTCTACGGTAATTTCTTCTTTGTTCAAATAACTACCCATATCCTCAACACTATTAATGACAAGAGAAAGGACCACTGTTTCTAGTGCATCATCCATATTTTTAACTCTCACTATTTTTCTAAAACTAGTTTTAGAGGTAAAATGCTCCAAATTAAGCTCGTTTTTATTTATAATAATGTTAGGATGATTAAAATTGCTAATATTATTGAATAAATAATCTTTAATATCATTCGGTTCCTTCAAGTTTAAATATTTCTTCAGTCTTTCATACTTTGAATTACTATTGTCTTTATATTCCACCTTAAATTTTAACTTATCTTTACTTGCTTCCACTAATAAGAATTCTATTTCTTTCTTCTCATTATTTTTTTGGTATTCAATCTCACTTGCATCAAATTCAAAATTCACACCATCTAAATCGAATTCCATTGAAGTAAAAACTGCTTCTGATTTAACATAGAAAAGTTTTTGTGTTTTCCAGAATAAAGAAGTATCTTCTTTATCACTATAAATCTTTTCGTATAAATTCTTATGTAATTGTGTCTTATTATAAAATGGTGTACCTGTTTCGTTTAGATAGCTATCGAAGAAGGTGTAAAGTTTATTATATAAGTCGCCTACACCATTCTCATGTCCTTGAAATTCCTCTGAAACTTCATGTTCGATTAAGGGTTTAATTTTATTGAAGTACTGGTTTCTTATTTTCATTAAGTTTGTATAGCCTGAGTTTCCCTCTAATTTGGAGCCAACTTCTCCTAAGAATACATTAGATAATGCACTAAAAAATCTTTGTTTTGATTGCATGTTTTGTTCTTTCATCATTAACCCTCCAATATAATTTTGATTCAATAAATCATCTATTTGTTGTACTAAAAATTCAACATTATAGAATTTCTTGCATTAACTTAGATTTGAACCATTCTCTTGACAAGTAAAATTAGACCAACCACGTACTTATAACTCGCTTTATGTATACATTACAAATATATCAAATTTAGGTTTAAATAGATAGAATCGAGAATATCAGACGGTAATCACCTTATTAGAAATAGAAATATGGAAAAAGTCCAACCCAAATTAATGTATGAGTGATTCCCCAAAAAATTGTTTTCAGCACCTTCAAGTGTATTCTATTAAATAAAAAGTCTCAACTTCATTAAAAGGTTCTCATAACAGGCAGACTATAATATACCATCAGTAAGGTGCCTTATATCCATTTCTCCTGTTAGAACTTTCCTAATGACTTCTTTGTCCTTTTGAGAAGGTTTTAACCCTTCAATCTCCAGTTGGTACTTTATATGTTTCCAATGTTCTTCAAATTCTTCTACTGTGATTGGTTCGACTCTTTTCCTCATTGATAACTCTCCTTTATTACAATTCCATCTCATTCTCTTTGTGTAATGATTTTTCTTTCATCTTAGACTTACTTTTACGTTTTATTTCATCTGTATTTTTATCATTTTTTTGTGCTTCATTACCTAAGTCACCAAACAATTTAGCTACACTACCGACACTAAGCGTTGCTTCTACAAATTCTTTATCATACAAATGAGACATGTCTTTCCCTACTTTAGCAAGATCCTTCTCAACTGTTTTTAGATCCTTAGAAAGTTTACCTGTTGCTCTTTCGTCAAGTTGCAATTCAAGTAATTTCCCTTTTAATTTAGTAGGTATTATTTCAATTAGTTCAGTAGGTTGATTTTGATACTTAAAGATTAAAGTTTTATTCAATCTACCATCTAATTCGTATTTTTGATTCTCTCCTTTTTTTACCTGATATTTAGCGACTTCAAGCTTCAATTTGGCATCATATATTTTATCCTTTGTTGCTCCTTCCCTATAAATCTCTCTATATTCTTTGCTGTATTTAGAAACAGTACGATTAGCAATTAATAAGTTTTGTTGATTCTCTTGCAAATTTTTATTCAGATCAATGTCCTTTGACCATTCAGAAGTATAGTGTTTCATTACCTGTGAATCTTCAAATTCTTTTATACTTTCATGTTTATAACCTGTTTTTAGATAATCCTGAACATATTCATTTTTTAAGTCACTTATTAATTTGTTATGATCCTCTTTAATATGGCTGTATTGAGGATAAATTTCACCAAATTCTTTGTGGAGGATTTCTTTTTGTACTTCAAAAGCTATATTGCTGTAATAATCAGCTTTTTTATATGCTTCAATATCTCTTTCGTACTTATTAACTTTACTATTAATAGTTCTAATTTTTTGACCTTTTTCTTCTTCAAATCTTTTTGGTGACAATCCGTATCGTATAGCCCTTATGTGATCAACTTTATAATCATCTTGTGCTTTATCCAACATGATAGCTTCAACACCTAGTTTTTTACCTGTTAGATCTATGGCTTTACCCCAGTCTTTCACAGTTTCCATGTTCTTTTTAGCACTTTCATATGTCACATATCCATGAATACGTTTAGCAACAAATTGTAGCGATTCAGCTTGTTGATTGGTTAGAGGAAATTCTTCTCTAACATCAGGGATATATTGTTCTTCAATTTCTCTTTCTAATTCCTCTTTGTAATCCTCTAAATCAACGATTTGTTCTTGTAATATATCTTTTAGTCTATTGGTTTCTCGTATGTCGTAATTGACCATTCCCATATGTGTAACTGGCTCGTATTCTTCACTGTTAATTTGTGCTTGAATTTGCGCTTCTTGTTCAGCTTTCCATTCATCATAAGTTAATCTATGAGTAGCGTATTTATCAATTCCTTGTTTTTCATACGATTCATGCGAAACAGAATTATTTACACCTGCTTCTTTGTAAAATTCATTAACTTTTTCAGCCCAATTTTCACGCCATGATTGTAGCGATTCTTTTTTATCCCAATCAGTTAGCTGAATTGTTTTTGATTTAATATTTCCGTTTTCTGTTTTAGTTTTGTTTCCGTTTTCATCTAGTACATATACTTTCTTTTGTTTCTTTCCCCATGAACCATCTTCATTAAATGGTCTAACCGTTAGCATAATATGCGCGTGAGGATTATGTTTTTTCTCTCTATGTATAGCAATATCAGCTACCATACCTCGATCAACAAAGTTTTCTTCTGAATAACTTTTAACCAATTCTATTTGTCTTTCATTGGATAATTCTTTTGGTAATGCAACACGAATTTCCCTAGATAAACGACTATTTATATTACTTTCAACTTGCTCTACTTCATTCCACAATTTTTCACGATCATAAACAAAATTAGGCGCATGTTTAGGAGCTAATATCATGGTTTCAGGTTTAACTTCTCTTGTACGATAGTTTTTATATTCCTGATCATCTTCACACCATAATTTTTCACCACTACGATAAGAAGCAGAAGCAACAGCTGATTGACCTTTTCCTCTTGATATAATGTTAGCCGATAGATGATAATAGCCCATTTTACTATTCCCTCTCGTATGATTATTTTAATCTTTGTATTCCACGAAGTGCTATTTGCGGAGCAAACGAAAGTTGGGCGATTTTTCCCAACACCCACGAATAACATTTATTGATGGTATGTAAGTGGGCACTCGAGTGATTTTTGAACTCCCAGATACATGTAATATGCTTCTGGGAGTTCATTTTTTCATGCATTTTAAGAATAGCTTTCAACTGTATTTATGAAAAAAATCTATAAGAAATTGACTTACTTTCCTTGTATCGTCATTGACACTATGTTCTTTTAATTCAGCCTGTTGTTCTTGAATATTATTCTGAAATGAGTCTGCTTTATTTATTGAGTGTTTATACCTTACATAATCTCTTACCAAAGTTTTGATAAATCCTGCCTTGTTGTCTATTTCATTTTCAAGAAAATCAATAACATCTCTTTCTTTTTTTTCATCAAATTGTATCTCTATTCTTTTTCTACCAACCATTTGTTTACCAACTTTCTACATATCTCAAAGTTAATTGTAAATCTATTATTCATCAGCTAAATAATCATAATGGAGGATATTATCTACTTGATTATTTGGCGGTCCATTTCTACTATCATGCTTATGAGCAATATTTTTAATAGAATTATAAACGTAGGCTTTTCTTTTGTTTTTCCTAATTTTTAAATATCTTTTTTCCTGTATGATTTCATCTACATATTTATCAACCAGAACTAGCCATTGATCTTTTGTCCATCTACCTATACTAAAATCAGTATAATATTCATGACATATATTTTTAAAATCATTTTCGATTTCTTCTAATGATTCGACATCTTCCTTGTTAACAATTGATAATATATTCTTGTCATTATTAACATTGTTATCATTCTTGTTTGTATTATCGGGTTCTCGTTGCTCCCTTGTTGCTCTCGTTGACTTTTCATTGTTATCTTCACTATTGCTTTCATAATTCTTAGGGTTTTGGTAGAAGTCGTAGTTATCAATAGTTATTAATAATCCTTGAGTTGCTTTCACTGTTGTAATCATTGTTGCTTTCGTGTCAGTTTCATGAAATGAATCATGACACTTTCGCAACCAATCAATTATTTGAAATACTTGATCTTTTGTGGGTTTCTCCTTTCTAAAACCAACATACCAACTACACTCTTCTATTATTTCAGGAATAGATGTATAAAGTTGACTTCTCTTTAATCCTTTAAATTGTGAATGCTGAGCCTTTGTAAGCAAATAAATCCAAACCTTAGTATATAAAGGTGGCTTATCCCATATCTTGCTCTCAATAATCTTTCTAGCAATATTAATATATCCTCCTGGTATTTTAGGTTCCAGCTTTTTCACCACCCCTTACTATTTTGAATAATCTTTGCAATCTGCTATTATAGTCATAAATACATTTTTGAGATTACTCTTTAAGGTGTAAGAATCGCCATTTCTTACACCTTCTCTTTTATAAACGTTTGCACCTTTATTTATCTTCAGAGATACTTTCTAATCTACCAAAAAGCTTAATATCATTATTATAAATATTCATATTCGCAGTCATATAATCTAAAAATTCGTCCACTTCTTCACGTTTGAATAAATATTTAGACCCTATTCTATAAAAATTTAATCCATTCTTTATCAATCTATCCTCTATTAATGGTCTGCTAATATTTAGATACTTAGATAGCTCCGAAAAAGTTAAAAAATATTTTTGTTTTGCTATTTCCTCTACTCGTTCATTGATTGCATTTTCTAGCATCTTATTAACTGTTTTTTCGTCAATTTGAACGTTCAGCAATTCTTACACCCCCTTGTTGCAATTTGTTCAATCGGTTATCATTTGTAAAATTTTCTATTGTAAAAATATCTTTTATTTGTTGATTTAGCCCTTTGGCGATTTTATTAGCAACTGTTGGTGAAGGATGGCGATTCCCATTTAATATTTGCGTTAAATAAGTTTGTGAAATATTAATGTGTTGTGCAAATTCTTTTAAATTTTTCCCTTGCTCGGCTATTAATACTCTAGTTAATTCTCTATTCGTAAGTTCCATTTTTATCATATCTTCACCACCTTTCTATAAAAATCGTTAAACAAATTATAAACAAAACGGTTATCTTTTGCAACAATTTTTACAAAGTTTTTAACAGAAGTTTGCAAATGAACACCTGCATGTATATAATATTAGTAATATAAATAGGTGGTGTCTGAAATGACTGATTTTGGAAATGAATTAAAAAAGCTAAGAAAAGAAAAAAAGCTTTCTTTAAAAGAAGTGGCAAAAAAAGGTGATTTGTCACATTCATATATTTCACAAATAGAGAACGGTAAAAGGAATGCCCCAAAACCTGAAATCATTCGTAAATTGGCAAAAGGATTAAACATCAACCCTAGCCTATTAATGTACAAAGCAGGATACATTGATAACAGCTTTTACCATCAACAGTTAAAGTTATCAGAAGAATTAGAGCAACTTGAGAGAGAGGAATCGCATCTTAGTGGAGAGGTTATAAAAAATTTAAAAGAAGACCTTGAGAGTCTTCGGCTTGAAAACATCAATATTATACAATTGATAAAATTGCAGAATGATATACGAGATGCCCATCAATTTTTTGAAAAGTTACAGAGTAACAATAAGGTGAATTCTGACTTGGAAAAAGACTATACGGCTATAAAAAGATTTGAAAAAGAACTAGCTAATAGAAAGATTAATTCTATAAATGATTACACAATTGATGTATTGGAATTAACAAATATAGATACAGATTTGTATTATGATAATCAACTTCTTTCTAAAGAGGATAAACAGAATATTACTAAGTTTATAGATAATTTTGTAAAGAGGTGACTACATGGCACGTATATACAAAAAGAAAACTAAAAAAGGAATTAAATGGGGATTCCGTGTTTATATGGGTACAGATCCGGTAACAGGAAAAGACATAAGAAAAAGTAAAGAAGGTTTTTTAACTCAAAAAGATGCTAAGCTTGCTGCAGCTCTATTTGAAAGACAATACCATAACGGTGAATACATTCAACCTTCTAAGATTACATTTAATAACTTGTGTATTGATTGGGAACAACATTATCATTCACAAGGTGCAAAAGATAGTAGCTTAAGGGCTAGGAAAATTGCTTTAAAGCATATTCTAAATGCATTTGGTAATGTACCAATTCAGAAGATCACAAAAAAAGCATACCAAGACAGTATAGATCAACTAGCTAATAAATTTAGTACGAATTATGTTTCAAGTATTCATACTTCTGCAAACATGGTTTTTCAATATGCTTATGAAAATAAGTTGATTAAGGATATACCAACTAAGAACATTAAACTCCCAAAGAAAAAAGAAACAGTTGAAGATCTCGAAAATGATAACTCTATTTTCAAAAAGTATCTTGAAAAGGAAGAATTAGAGGAATTTTTAACAGCAACTAAAAATGAAGGCTTAGAAGGTGATTTACTTGCTTTTACAATGTTAGCATATACTGGATTGAGGGTTGGAGAATTAGTTGCTTTAAAATGGAATGATATTGATTTCGAAAACAAAACTTTACGAGTTATAAGAACTTATTACAATCCAACTAGTAATAAGTTAAAATATCAATTGCTAACTCCAAAAACTAGAACATCAAGGCGTACCATTTCGATAGATGAGCTATTAATTACTATACTTCAGATGTATAAAAAGGAGCAAGATCAAATAAAGAAGGATAACAAGCCATTTTATCAAGATAATGATTTTATCTTTGCATCTAATGAAGGTTATCCAAAAACTATAAAAGCAATATCAATAAGGTTACAACGGCTACTAAAAAAAACGAACATAAAAAAAGCAATCACTCCACATTCGTTCAGGCACACTCACACCTCTTTGTTAATTGAAGCCGATGTGCACATTAAAGAGATACAAGAAAGGCTAGGACATGCAGATATAAAAACAACAATGGACATTTATGCACACATGACAAAAAGTATAAAAAAAGAATCCTCTCTAAAGTTCAGTAAATTGATGAATGAACTCTCTACAACTTTAATGAAATAGCATGAATAAATTACCATAATACAATTAATATAGAATGGAGTTTCTAAATGAATATATTTTTAGATTCAAATATTTTGTATAAAGATCCTTTCCTAAAAAGTATACATAATGACATTTTAGTAAATTTAGCTTGGTTAGGCGAAATAAAATTATATATGTCTGAAGTTGTATATGAAGAAGTAATCAACAATTATAAGAAACAATTAAATGAAATTTATCATTCAATTAACTTAGAACATAATAAGATAAAGACCTTAGTTGCAAATAAGTATGAGGAACAGTTATATATAGATAAATCTGTAGAAGTACATTGTAATGCGCTTTTATCGTTTTATAACAATATGTTTTTCCATAATGTCATTAGACTTGTAAGATACAGCAATGATCTACTACCAGAGTTGGTTAATAGGTCTATAAAAAGAGAAAAACCTTTTTCTAACAATAAGCAAGAATTTCGAGATGCCATTATATGGTTATCATATGTAAGTTATGCCAAAGAAAATTTATTAGAAGAATGTCATTTGATTACCAATAATAAACATGATTTTCAAGGGGATAATGGAGAACTTCATGACGATTTAAAAAAAGATGCCGAGACTTTTAAATTATATAATTCCACTAAACAATTTTTTTCTTTAAATAAAAAATTAATAACTATCCAAAAATCAATGGAACTACAAAACTGGATTCAAGATGAAAATTTAACTGAGCGCTATGATATGCTTCAAGATTTAATAGAAGAAAATGCTTTGAATAGTTTATTCAATAGCTGTTCAATGTTTTTAGAAAGATATACTAGTAAAGATTTATTCTCTGATGATAAAGAGGAGCCATTTGAAACAACTGACATAACCTTTGATACTATAGAAGTGACTAATTATGATATAATTGATGACTCAATCATTATAAATGGAGTTTTATCTTTATTTATACATATAGATTTATATGAATTTGAATCGTATTTTCTAAATGAACCAAAAACTCTTACTGGTCACGGAACGATTAAGCTAAAAACTTCCTTTACCTTAGATATTGGTAAGGGGTACAAATTCAATAATTTTGACTTAGATGATATATCAATAATTTCTTAAAATTATATAAAAAGAGGTTTTCCAAAGTTTAATAACAAATTGGAAAACCTCTCAAAAAATCTCAGTAATTAATATCGGTCTTTTTTTCGGACTCTGTTTTCATTAACAAAGTGGTAAACGTTGATATAACAAGGTTTAATCACCTATATTACATCATGCCGCCCATAATTAAACCGATTCATATCTTTTCACAACTCCTCATTTCCCCTCAAAAATATTATTCTATTTTTATTTATATCTATCATTCTATTCATCTCTAATAAGCAACTTTCAATCTATTGGTGAGATTTTTGTGAGAAATTAAATTCTCACAAACAAAAAAGACCTGACGTTTCCGCGCCAAGTCTTTTTTTGGAGATGTATTTTTATAAAATACATGTAACTTATATTACCATACTTTTGTTATTTGGAAATATTTATTGGTTATTTTTCATAAATTAGACAAAATTATTTTATAATATAGTTGCATTCACGCAACCATAATGATATAATTGAATTATAGAAAAGGAGGTGAACAAGTGGAATACTTAGCAAAAATAATAGCTTCAGTTATC
>NZ_QNRI01000012.1 GCF_003315295.1 Paraliobacillus ryukyuensis
ACCTAATGTGCTTTTATGAGATGTCTTTACTCATAACTTGACTAGCATGTTACTTCTTACCATATTGGTTGTTTTGTTCAGTTTTCAAAGATCAATGTATCGTTGTCTTTTTTGCGACAAAATATAATATATCATGCATCAAACATGGTGTCAATATCGTTTTTTAAAAAACTTATATACCATTTAAGATGACTTATTTTGTTCATGTTATTGCGACAACAAAAAATAATATAGCACATATATTTATACCGTGCAATACTTTTTATACATTTTTTGAAATTCTTTAAAAAACCACAGGTACAAAATAAAATTAGCTTAGTTACGTTACTATTAATTGAATTAATTCAACTCTGTTACTACTCTTTCAAATTAATTCATGTATTTATTATTTTGCGGAATATACTTTTGGACTTCTTCATTACTGGCTACTCGACGTAGTAACTGAAATAACGCTCTATATCGATCATTCATCGCCGTTTTCACTAAACTATCTATTCTGGGATCTTGCATATCAAATAACAGTTCTTCTAATTCGCGTTTAATTAAATATTCCATTTCTCTTTGTTCTATATCATTTACTAGTAATCCTAACATGTAGGTCCCTCATTTCTACCTATATACAATATTATTTTAAAGTTATTTTATAATCTATTCCTTTTTTTCACTTACCTTAAAACCTTTTTTCTTTTTTCATAATACCTCAATAATTTCATATGATATAGCAAGTCCACAAAAAGGAGACAGGTTATATGACACATTTTTTCGTAATTAAATTAAAAAAATTTCGTCCCATGTTCCTTATATTCATTTTATCCTTATGTACAGCACTATTTTTATGGATTGAAGGTGAAAGTGATTTTTCTGTCTTTTCTACCAAAGATAATCCAGCCGCATTAAGTAAAGGGAATCCAAATGACTCCTCCGTTGCTTTAACCTTCAACATTAGTTGGGGAACAGAAATGGTCAAGCCGACTCTGGAAGTATTAAAAGCGAATGACGTGAAAACTACATTCTTTTTAATTGGTGAGTGGGCTGAACATCACCCAGATTTAGTAGAAGCCATCGAAGCAGATGGTCATGAAATAGGGATGATGGGTTACAGGTATAAAAGTTACATCAAACAAGACATTGGCCAGGTACGTAAAGATTTAGCGAAAGCACAAGATGTCTTTAGTGCATTAGGATTTGAAGATATTCGTCTATTACGAACACCAAGTGGACACCTAAATAGTGAAGTAATGGACCTCGCTGAACAACAAGGATATAACGTAATTCAGTGGAATGTTAATCCACATGATTGGGAAAATCCAGGAACCCAGACGATTATTGATCACGTCGTAAAAAATACGAACAACGGCGATATTGTCCTCTTAAACGCTTCTGATTCAGTCAAACAAACACCTGAAGCACTAAAAACTATCTTACCTAAACTAAAAGATAAAGGTAAACGTTTTGTTACAGTTTCAGAGTTAATATCACGAGCAAATGCAAAGAACAACGAAGTCCATGATTAATATGTTTGCTAAGAATATCCTTTCACATCCAGCTTATTTCATACATAAAAAATCACTTCTGTCATCATATTAAGAAATAAGAAAGAAGGAACAAGGAAGAAAGGATACATCAAAATGAAACAACTATTTATCGTTGCAAGTATCTGCTTACTCATTCTTTCCGCATGCGGTGGAGGCGACGGGCAAGCAAGTGGAAACCAAGAAACATATGATACAACGAAAAAAATGGTCACAGATATACTTAAAACCGATGAAGGAAAAAAAGCGATTACTGATATCTTAGCAGATGAAGAAATGCAAAAAACTTACGTCATAGAAGCAAAAGTCGTAGAAGATTCTGTAACAAAAGCACTTTCTTCAGAAGAAGGAAAAGCATTTTGGGAAAAGATGTTTTCTGATCCTAAATTTGTTGAAGGGTTTTCGCAGAGCTTAATGGATCAACAAAAAGATGTACTAAAGGGTTTAATGAGTGACTCAGAATATCAAAGTAAAATGCTTGAATTATTAGCGAATCCAGAAATGGAAAAACAAATGCTAACCGTTTTAAAAGGGCAACAATTTCGGGAACACTTAGAGAAAACCATACAAGAAACAATGAACTCTCCGATGTTTAAAGCTAAAATGAGCGAAATTATTTTAAAAGCCGCTGAAGAAATGAAACCAACGCAAGAAAAAGAAGGCGGTTCCCAAGGAGCAGGCGGGCAAGAAGAGGGAGGTTCTGGCTCAGAGCAATCAAGTGAAAGTGGCTCTGAAGGTAGCTAAATCTCTTTCCACAACATTTGATTATATAGGAAGAAGACTTGATGAGATTTTCCACCAGGTCTTCTTCTATTTCTGTTATTTATTAGTGTCTTCCATTCCGAAGCAGTTACTTCTGGTAGATCGTTTCCTTTCTCACGAATATAGCTATGATGTTTTGCTAAATATGCATCCATCTCTTTATAAAAACCAACCAAAAAGGCGTCCCCTAATGAGAACGCTCATTTAAAAGTATTATACTTATGAATTAAAGAACTTGAAAGAAAGTGGGAAGACAACCACATTCAACCAAGCGCGTTGCAACTGAATCAATTACTCGTTCACGACCAAATCCAGTTAGGTATTAAAGTATTTAGACTAGCTTACACACACACCTTTCTTGACAAGCCCGGTGTGCATTGCTCATCCAACATTTGACTTAAAACCTTTTATATTCTCTACTCTTCTAATAAACAGGCTTATAATAAAGAATAAAGAATAAACAAAGCTCTCATCCATGATTTTTCTATTTATTATATTTCTCATCAAAATACTTCAAAGCTTCTTTTAATTTATCATTTTCTTGTTTCAATTCTAATTTATGGAGAGTAAGTCATCGTTGCTACAGTGCAACGGTCTTTTATTAGTGAATTTAGACGGGGTACCACCTAACTTTTCCATTAGAAGGACTTTTCTTTACACAAAAGAAATTTAAGAAGATTTGGCTCTACACTGAATGTAGTGGTGTCCTCTATCGTAATGGGGTTGCTACAGTGTGAAAAAACAGACGCCTTCTCTTTATTAACCTAAAATTGTCGAGACAAAAGGACAAAAAAAGAGGGATAGAGAAGGTGGAGTGACATTCACACCACCACATTTGACAGAGAACCGAGGGTTTCGAATGTTTTTAATAGTAGAATTGAATTGCTACAACGCTCCTTAATCAAAAATGCTCAATAATATAAGAAGCTATTTTTTGATAAGTAGTTGCAAGTGCATGACCTTCTTGATAAATGGAAGCATGCGAACCTTCTTCTTCATAAGGTTGTCCTAGTGGAAGTTGAGCAATTAGAGATGTATCTAATTCATCTGCTAGTTTTTCGCCTCCGCCTTGTCCAAAGACATATTCTTTTTCGCCTGTTACTTCACTTTCAAAGTAAGCCATATTTTCCACCACGCCCAAAATTTCATGATTGGTGTTAATCGCCATCTGACCAGCTCTCGCCGCAACAAAAGCCGCAGTTGGATGTGGGGTTGTAATAATCAGCTCTTTGGAAGAAGGAATTAAGTTATGCACAGATAAAGCCATGTCGCCAGTTCCTGGTGGTAAGTCTAATAATAAATAATCTAGATCTCCCCACTCTACTTCAGTAAAGAAGCTTTTGAGCATCTTGCCTAAGCGAGGACCTCGCCAAACAACCGGCGAATTATCTTCTACAAAAAAGCCCATTGAAATCATTTGCACGCCATGACGTTCCACAGGGACAATACGATTGCCATCTAATGTTGGTTTTTCTCTTACCCCCATCATATCCGGTACACTGAACCCATAAATATCCGCATCAATGATACCTACTTTTTTGCCAAGTCGAGCTAATGCTACTGCAGTATTGACTGTGATGGTTGATTTTCCTACGCCACCTTTTCCACTGGCGATTGCTAGGAATTTTGTTTTGGTCTTTCCGCTTAATAAACCAGGTTTGCCGGACGGTTCAGGTAAGAACTTCTCGATTACTTCATCCGGTAATTGTACAAAGCGTAAACCCACAGTAGGTACACCCGCTTGTTTTAATATATTGACAATTTCTTGTTGCAGCTGCATTTGTTCGGCTGTATTTAATTTGCCGATAGCAATTTTCAGGCTAATATGTTGCTTTTCTTCTTTCACGATGACTTCGACAATACCACCGGTTTCTTGCAATGTTCTATGTAAAAAAGGATCTTTCACTTCATTTAATCGCTCAATTACTTCTTCTTTTGTAAGCAAAACGACACCTTCCTTTTCAATCTATTAGGTGCTAGTATAGCATGTTTCGCTTTGCTTTACGAGAAACTAAGGCTTTCTCCATTACGATTCAGCGGGAAGTAAGATGGTAGTAAGTTACTCATCCGCTTCGGTTACATAACGGAGGATACCTTCATATAAACTAGCCGCCATTTTCGTTTGATAGGAAGTTGTTTTCAACAACTCTCGCTCATGGGTATTCGATAGAAATCCAATCTCTACTAAAGCACTTGGACGATTGGCATGCTTCAAGAGATAAACACCGTTAATGGCCAATGCTTCCCGATTGGTATTTTCTAAATTACGCTTAATTTCTGCTTGTAACGATTTAGCCAACTGTTCACTTTTCTCTAACGATGGATAGTAAAACGTCTGCGCCCCACTCCACTGAGAAGAAGGTATCGCATTTAAATGTATACTGAGAAACAAGTCAGGATCTTTTTCTTCAATAAAAGCAATACGATTTTTTAAATCCTCTGCCTTACGCTTCGAAAGTCCTTTCGTTTCATCTGCTGCTAAATCGGTATCTATCTCTCTTGTCATATAAACTAATGCACCCGCTTGCTGTAGATAGTCACGCAACTTTTTCGTTACATCTAAAGCCACGTCTTTTTCTTTGGTATCATCCGTGCCTTCTGCCCCACCATCCGGCCCACCATGACCTGGATCTAGGACAATCGCTTGACCAGCAAGTGGCAAAGACCACGAATCCCAAGAATCCGTTGTTTGCTGAATCGGGTATTGAATAAGAATAACTAATAAGATCGCACCACTAATCCAAAGCGCTACTTTGGCAATTTGATTCATTTGTTTCCCTCCCACATCGAAGCCTATGCTTCACTATATGGGACAAGGCTATTGAATATACCTGCTAGTTTTTTTAGTAAATCTCTCCATCCTCTATGTTTACGATCCCTTCACACTGTTTTGCAATTCTTTCGTCATGGGTGACCATTAAAATCGTTTTATTTTGTTCTTGATGGATTCGTTTAAAAATATCTAGCACTTGTTGACCTGTTTTTTGATCTAATGCACCGGTTGGTTCATCAGCTAGAATGACATCTGGGTTATTGATAAGTGCTCTAGCAATTGCAACACGTTGTCGTTGTCCACCGGATAAATTATAGGCGTACTCTGTTGCTTTATCTTTAATGCCTAGCATATCAAGCATTTCTAGCACTCTTTCTTTTTTGTTCGTTTTATCTCCGCTATATAGAATGGGAATTTCAACATTCTTCATTACTTTATATTCTTCAATCAGCGCAAAATCTTGTACGACAAAACCAAAATGCTGATTTCGCACACGAGCCAACTTTTTTTGATTTAACGCTTGTAGTTCTTGGTTATGCAGTTTATAAGTTCCCTTAGTCGGTACATCTAAGCAGCCTAGTATATTTAACAAGGTAGATTTGCCTGAACCTGACGGACCCATAATCGCTAACATACTATTTGATTCTATCGTCAAGTTAACTTCTTTCAATGCATTGACTTGGTTGGACTTAGATTTATTATATATTTTTGAGATATTGTGTAGCTCTATCATTTATTCTTTTCTCCTTATCATGTCACTTATCTGTAGATGGAACAGTTTTATAAAGCTAGGGATACACGTTGATAAACAAAGACACAAAAGTACTAAAGACACAAGTAATACAATGATTATTCGATCAGACACCAGCAAAGAGATAATAGAAGCAAGCAGCCAAACGATGAATATCTGTAAAAAGAGCCTCAAAGCAATATCTTTCCTAGTTGCACCACAAAAAATATGAATACTAAATTCTCTTAGATTTTTATTAACAAATTCTAATGTATTAATAATGACTAGGGAAAAAGCAAAAATAATGACCCATATCGAAATATAAAGAAAGACTCCCACAGCATCTTTTGTGGAACTTTCCATATACCTTGCAACGCCCGCCACACTATGAAAAGTATAATTATATAGCTGTGATTTTTTGGTGATATTACTTAGCTCACCTATACCATGGTTGTTTGTTGTCAAGATCGTTGCGTTTTCTAAATACGTTTGAAAATCAACGTTTCCGGTGTCATAGATACCCTCAAATGTTGTCACATCAATCGGTATTAGTATTTTATCATCTAATGTAACAACACCTTCACCAAATGATATATCTACATAATTTTGTCCTTCTTGTAAGAAACCGGCCACTTTATAGGTTACATTATTTGAATCCGTAAACTTTTGATCCATTTCCATAAATGTTTGATAAGAGGAACCAAGTATTACAGGTATACTTTCCTGACTCGTATATTCCCAATTCGGGGCGAAAAATTTCCCTTTTGCTAAGGATAAACGAAAAACATCGATAAAAGCAGGTGAGATTGCAAGCGTTTGATAAGCTTGAACCTTCGTTGGTCCGTACTCTACTTCAACAGACAGGTCATTTTGAGGAATTTCTTTTATTTCTATATAATCGTTTATCGTAGAGAAAATCGTATAACCTTTACTATTAGTAGCATAGGTATATAAATCTTCCATGATTTGCTCTTCCTCTTCATTATTACTATCGATGTACTTCGCTTGTTCTGCAAGTGATAAATAATAAACATCGGAAGCCTCAAACGTATCATCTATGTTATTAAACGCCTGCTCCTTTTGATAAATCAATGAAAAACATTGCGTAACTAGTAAGGTGATAATCGTTATCTGAATAAGAAATAAAAGGAAGTATAGTTTCTTTGCCCAAAGATCTTCTAAAGCGTACTTTAATTGCGTTATCATCTTCCTACCTCATTATTTTAATTAATTGTTTTTTTTGATTAATAAATAGCATTGGAAACGTGTAAAGTACATCTATAATAAAGAAGATTAAAACACCTACAACAATGGATTCCCAACGAAAAACAGTTTGATAAGGTAATAGATTACATATATTCGTAATCAAAATAGTGATGCCGCTTGCGAACAAGACACCAATGAAGCGAATACCTAACATTTGCAAATAAACACGTAATAACAGACGTGTTTCACTCGCTCCTGATAGCCGCCTTACAAACATCTCCCGCTTATATTTTTCAATCCAAGACAGCACAATCGTAAAGCCAGATACAAAAAGCAACGCACTTGTACCAATAAATATAAACAACGCAAATTTTTGATTAAACAACTCTCTTATCCAATTTGATTCGACTTTTTCAAATGAGAGAGAAATGGCTTTATCAGCTTCTTGTAATGTAGTTGATAAATTATGTATAAGAGCCGCGCTGTTTTTACCTGCATCTAAAAAATATTCACCCGTTAATGACGCGTTAGGATTGGCTTCTAGTGAAGGTACAATACTGGCTACGATATCTGTATAATTTTCTAAATACCCAACTACTTCATACTCTTTTCCATCAAAATAATAATAGTTTTTACCATTTTTAAACGTTTGATCATCTTTATACCAGGCATTGATGTAAGCTTCTCCCTCAGCTACATTATATGGGGGACGCCCTTCATTGGAAAAACTTAAGCGACTTGCTTCTTGGGGCATATTTTTATAAAATGTAAAGCTAGTTGTTTGCTGCTGTAACCAAGCTAGTAAGTCTTGATTGGTGACACTTGTTTCTACTTCATTAGGATTAATAGAAAGAACATATGTATTGTTGCTAATCCGATTGGACATTTGTTCTTCCACCGATAAAATCATGGAGATTCCACCCGCAATCGTCCCAAATACGATAATAGTAAAAAAAAGTGGCCGCCATGATTTTTTTATTATCTTTGCCATCATCGTCACTATCCTTCATATTTGAAATGTGTAATTATAAATCAAGGATTTAATTCGTTATTAATCTTAGTTTACACACCGTACATAGAAAAAGAAAGATAAACTTAACATTATTAACCATTTTTTTGAGTATTTACTAAACGCATTACTCTTTAATATTCTTATATATAATCAATAATATTTTTAAATTATTTAAAGACAGTGGGAGGTGAATTAAAAATGCAGCGTAGTCTTAAGTAGGAAGAAAGCACGCTTTATCAAAACGGTCAATAACACCAAAAAAGGGCTGGCAAAATCTTCAACTTTTCATTGCAATAAATTAATGAAAAGTATGTTAGGATTAGATATAAAGCTTTGATGGATAACCATAGTTGCAAATTATAGTAAAGAGAGAAATAGTCTTATTGTTGCAAACAGCAAATCTTAAAGGTAGAAAGTACAGTAATCTAACCTATAATTTGGACTAAGGGAGGAATAAAATGAGGGATTCTAAAAAACCGGGAGAACATGGATCAAACACAAAATTTTTTATCTTATTATTGATTGTTTTAGGAATTAATTCTTTAAGATATGGCAATTATCTTTTGGAAGACTCCACAAATATTTACAACTGGGTATTTTTAATTTTGAATTTGGTTTCCCTGCTACTGGTATTATTAATGAATACAAAAAGAAAAAACAATTCTTAGATCAATTAAAAGTAAAAGCCTTTTATGAAGCGTACCCTTAGTAAAGGGCATTTTAAAAAAAGACTAAGCAGCATTCTGTAAAAGATGGCCCCCTGTAAGAGACAAGGGGCCATCTTTTTTAAGTTCCACTGCCCCCATAATAATGTAATAAGTCATATAACTTTTTACTTCTCGCTTAACTTCTTCGAAGGTTTTACAGGAATTAATATTCGTTTCATCTTTAAAGTGGCCAAAGAATGATCACTGGGGCGCATTATCCCACCAGATCCCCCTTCTGGATATAGATTGTCCAATCACATGTTTCTTCAAGAGCTTTTGATAAACTGGATGTGGATAGTGTGCACCTTAATCTGAATGGATAAATGCCTCTTTAACTAGTTTAATGTTACGGTTTTTCTTTCGTTTTTCAATCGTAATGGCGACGATAACAAACGTCAGAGTTCAATATATATGGTAAGTAATTCTTTGGTTGAACCATAGACAGATGGACTTTCTTCCCATAGGAACTGGAGAACTGGAGAACAATCTATGCCATCACTTTTGTCCTATCATATTCACGTTACAAATATGCAGAGTAGCAAGAGCGCCCTTTTACTACACGAGATGTTATACGTTGCCACGAAAATGCATTTCAGTATTATGGTGTTATAACAGATTTTGTTGTAATCTTTTTGTCAATTTGTAAATATTTATAAATTATTTCCGTTAAGTCTATTTTGAAGTTCTTTAACCATTGTAGAAGGTTCGCTGATCTTCTTATCGTAAGGTGTGCCAAGATATTTTTGTAATGCTCCTACAGTGTTGGGACCAAGTAGTCCATCGGCTTTGGATCCAGTTTTTCGTTGCAATGCATGAATCACCATACTACCATCCTTGCCATCACCGAACTTAATACCACTTGTAATAGCGTTTGTAGCCTGGTTATGTACTTGATCGCTCATATAACTATCTTCAACAGTTCCTAATGCATCTTGCAATGCTCTAGTTGTTTTGCTTCCCCAGTAGCCATCCACTTTTAGCTTTGCGCAACCTTTCCCTTTGGACGGAAGGCTTGATATGCCACCAAGATTAGGTTTTTTGCCTGCCCGTAGTTGTGCTAGTGATAGCCCGCCAGTCATTTGTAAATGTGGGTAATCTTTAAAACTAGACCAATCACCGCCCCATTCAAATCCAAGAGACTTACCAATAGCTGCAACACGTCTCCAATCTTTATTTACATCCCAAATTGCTTTTTTTCCGTCATTTGATACTAAGAAGTAGTCTACAGCTAATCCAAAATTATGGTACGATTGACCACCACGAGCATTAGTTACTACATTACCATCGACCGTTCTTCCTTTAGCGTATAACGCATTTTGTTCTTCGTGACTACGAAAACCATCTGAAATTTGAACGAGAATATCTTCGTCATAAGCGTGTTTAATCAATTCTATCGCTTTTTCTTTAACGACGGAATGTACTGCTCCCATATTTCTTTGAGAACGATCTAACAATGTTTTTAATGATACTGTCACGATAAGTCTCTCCTTTTAAAAATAAAAAAGCACTCGATTACGAGCGCTTTTTTAATATCATCACATCGCTTGGTGTGGCATGACCTGTGTACTGTCGCTTAAACCTTTGGTGGGGTGCTCTCCAACAATACCTAAAATCATTAATAATACGAATACAGCATTGACAAATTAAGTAGCTCCGTCTCCAACTAGATCAACTGCAATTTTATACCAAACCAACTAGTTAAAATTTGCACTACCGACCACAATGTGGAGATTATAGGTAACCAAAATGTTTTGTTTTTCACTCGTACTAGCCAGTTTATATTCATATTAACCTCTACCTTTTATTCATTATCTTTTCCGTTGATTTGCTCTTGAAACTCTTGAGAAAAACTTTTCTTGTCACCTTCCATCTTTTTCAGTCTTTCGGCTAATCCATGAGGAACTAATATACCTACTGCAGCTAAATTTTCAATGATAGATAGTCCTTCGTTTGCTATATAAAAAAGCACGGTAGCATAAGTTACCGCGCCATTAAGCAACAATATTTGATCTACCACATTTGCCAAAATAATCACTACTAATACAAGTATCTTTCTAGCATATCCAAATAAACTTCTTCTGGACCAAAGCCTTTTATTTTTCCACGCCTTAAATATTCCTGTTATTATATCTAAAGCCATTAGAAGTAGCAATAAATGCAAAAATTTAACATCGCCAAACAGATATAAACGGGCTGCTTCTATCTGCTCCAAAGTAACACCCCCACTTCCATTCATTAAACCTCTCCTTCAGTTGGATGTCCCTTAGTTTAAAAAACTTCATTTATAAAAATGACAGGTATTCTGCTTAACCTGTCGAATAAATAGAGTACCTCATCATCTCTAGTTAGTGCAATGGAGTCTGCACTGGCAGACTCATTTTCCGGATAAAAAAGCAAGCTATCTAAGCTAACTTTGGTACTTCTAATATTCTTTCTGATACTTTTTTTCTTACGATATCAACAAACTGTTCCCATTGACTATTTTCGTTGTATTCTTGCAACGTTAACGGTATATAACCATTTACGCTAATGGTTCGCTCTTCATCCCATCCCGACCTGTAAAATTAACTGTAATATTAAGCTATATGCTCTTCACTTCCTTTTTCAGATTTTAATTGCTCATTTTCTTCTTGTAACCTAGCATTTTGCTCAGTTAAAATCGCGATCTTACAGTTAGCATTACTTACCTGTTGTGACCATTCAGCATTAATCACATCAATTAATTTATTTACATCTTGTTGCATTAAAGTTCCTCCTCTAAATATGCTACTTTTTGTTTTAATACTTGATTTTCCATGCTCAAATAATTAATTTCGTCTTTCATTTCTCGAACAACCGGTATTAACGTTGTCCATAAACGATCATATTCTATTCCCTCGACCTCATTGTCGTTATACGTTACATATTGGTGCAATCCAACAGCTTCCACATCCTCAGCAATTAAACCGTAATGGCGATCTAGTCCGTCTGTCGTATTATTGTTTTCTTGTACCTCTGCCTTATCAAACCAAGATTTAGGATGGAGGTTTAAGATCGCATTATAATCAACCTCAGCTATCTCGATTTCCTCTTTATACTTTTTAGCAGAAGTGACACGCCTAATTGTGTAGTTACCATCTACATGCACATTGGATGATGAGGAAGTTGTTTTGTTGTATACTGCGCTAGAATTAAGCTCTCCGCGCACTTGCACTTTACTTCTAAATATTGCGCCACCTTGGTGGTCAGATGTTGATCTAAATATGGTATTACCTTGGTAGTCTGCGGTATTGAATACTGCGTTATCTTCTACATTAAGTGTGTCTGTTTGAATGTTATTATCCACCGCTAGGTCGCCCCACACCTCCGTATCATTGATGATGTAGGACATTCCGCTCATAGATCCAATAACTACATCTTGGGCGTTTATGTCCAATTGACCGGTGTGATACAGACCATCTAAACCGATTCCAAGTGTTTCAGTATCATCCGCAAAAGCAACACCGTCATTGAATATTCTAGAAAGAGACTGTACTTGCGAAAAATCAATATTTTCAGTATCTGGATTCGTAACTCCCGATTTGAATTTCACAAACCGAAATTCTTCGCCATTAAACCTTGCGTTATGACTTCGATTATCTACAAGGGTATTGGATTCGATTGTCGCACCAACAACTGCACCGCTAAATGTAGCATCTTGGCCAAATACAGCACCGTCAAAATTAACTTGATTCGCATCAAACGTGAAACTATCAGCTTCTTGTATAAAGATAGATCGTGCTTCTCCATCATCTATTTTCGTTTGTATTTGATCAGCTTGCTGACTAATTGTTGATTCAGCACTATCAACACGCCCTTCTAAACTATCAAATATTGTTTGTTCAACTTTAGATGTTATCGCGTTAGCATTTTGACTAATGGACGATTCCGCATCATCTAACCTAGTAACAATACCATCTTGATCTGTTGTATATTGCGTAATTGATACCTTGCTATCTAACGCGTTGTCTACCTCACTAATGGTATAAGTATCTGCTTTATCAGCTTTTGAAACTAACTGACCATTAACATAATCAAGTCCTGCTTTGTCTGCTAAATCATTTAAAATGCTATCCACTTGATCGTTATACGTAGCTTTATCTACTGCGTTGTTATCAGTGTAGTTTTTAGCGTTTTGTTCCGCTTGATTAGCTTGTATTTTCGCAAATTTAGCAGGAGCTTCTTGTTTTCCAACACCGGTTATCTCGTTAAATTTTTTATTAATTTTATCAATTATGGTTGGTTGCGCTTCGCCAAAAGTTGCTTCTAATCGAAATCCCGATGTTTCGTGTATCTCCATCATTTCCGTTATTTGCGCGTCCATCGTCACGCCCCAGGACTTGTTAAGTACAGTGACAACATAGCCGATACCAAAATCTTTTTCGTATTCATAAGGTGTTTTAACAATCGGTTTACCATTTGGTATGCGGTTAATTTGGTCGGTAACTGGCGTTAAAATTTGCGCTTCAAAATATAGCTTTCGGCTGTTTTCAGATAGTTGTTTTTCTCCACGTTTATTTAGTTCGTTTTCAATATCTGCTTCGGTTGCATCTTCATCATTACCAACATCTCTAGCATCAACAAAGGTTTCAATACGCTCTAGTCCTCTTACCTCGTCTCCAACTTCAATGATTTTTCTTTCAACACCTTCTCCTTGACCGCCTACATATGCGGTGCTTTTATAATCAGTGTTGCTATCAGTGAAGTTTTGGCTCTCTACTGTTCCGAAGTCTGGACTAAAAGTGACTGGTGTATGACCTTGGTTGTTTGTCTTAGTTGCATCTATAGCATCCATAACATCAAAGATAAACTTTTTATTTTTTGTATCTGCATAGACAATCCAACCAAGTCCAGCCTGTTTTCCGATAGATTCTAGTTCATCTGATACCACTTTCAATCGTGATTCCCAATCAACATGATCCCCGCGATTGTTATTAGGTGCAATCTCTAATTGTGGCATTCTTCGCTTTCCGTCTGCCGGAAAAATAAAATGATTATTAACGTAATGCTTCATCACCGTTTCGGCATTGCCACTTTTACGATCATAAGCAGTATCTACAGGTGGTACAGTGATACGTCGTGATAACAAACCATTTAACGTATAACCGGTTATCTTCCAGTTTTCTGTCGCTTTACCGCTTTGATCTAGTGCGATCTCTTTAGCTAAAATCATACCAGCTTTATCTTTTCGTTTATTAATAACAATGATGTTACCTTTTTCAAATGCATCTGCTCCATGCGCATATCGATTAATATGCAATTCAAATTGACCAATACCATAAAAATTAATTGGGAATTGCAAGCTTATATAGTTATCTGTCTCCATTTGAAAATCGAGAAACTGATTATAAATTCTAATTGGATTTTGCATCATATCACCTACTGTATTTTTACCCAAGTTAGAAACGCGTCGTTAAAATCAATGGTTGATAAACCAGTGGCAAACGCATGCGCATAAAAAGTAACAACATCACCTGCATTGAAGTATTGGAAACCAGAATTAACAAAGATATTATCGTTACCATGTGCAGCGACAAACGCGAAAAGCAAACGGCTATCTTGACCGTTCACATATGTTCTAAATTGAATTTCCGCACCGTTTGCCAAATAGTTTGATTGTGTTGATACATAAATTCTAAACATATAAACACCGGACTGTTGTATGGTTATTTCGCTTTCAGAACTGTTATAAATCGTGTTAGTTATTTCATCCGCTTCTCCAAAAGGTATTTTTGTGTGTACGTTGTTTTGCGCTGACCATGTTGTGCGGTTGGCCGTATCCAAATACGGACTATTAATAACACTAAAAATACCGTTTTGATCTACATCTATGCCACGATAAATGTTTTGCAACGGGATATAGCCACATACCGTGCCATCTGTTCGCTCATCGATAATTTGATATTGTTCTACATATGATTTTCCCGCTTCGATTAACACTTGCGCAACACTTAATTCATAAATATAACTGTCTCTTGTTAAGGTAGGTGCAACTGGACTTTTACCAGGTATACCTTTTTTAATATACGTATACGTTCTTCGCTGTTCTGGGTTGGTATCAAAGCATATAATAATACGATCAATGCGATCTTGGTCTGGCTCTGCTGTTTCATGTGTTAAATCCATAGCTGTTGTATTTTCGTGCATATAACCATTTGCAAATGCATAACCTGCTCCTAGCGTTACGGTCATGTTTTGTTTTTCTGTTACTGTTAAATCTGGTAAGCTAGCAGTGTTGGAAACACCATTACCAATAATCTGCGCATGAAATCTAGCCAAATCAGCAGCGTTATACTCTAGCTTGTCTGTTTCTGTACTGTCAAAAAAATAAGATCGTTCCACTTAATCACCTTCTTTTCCAAAAATAAAAGGCACCCTTATGGGCGCTTAATCAATTTCAATATTTCCTTTTTCATAGTGGTGGGATGAAGCTGTTTTTTTATCTATAACAGTCGATTTGGTATAGTAGTTATCCGAGCAAATTTCTACACCATATTGCTTTTTAAATGCATACAATTTTAGTGCAAATTCTCGTATTTCTTTTTGACGCATGTATTCCGTCATTCTTTCTAATTAGGGTAGTATTTTTCTTTCTTCCCTCATCTCTATATACCTACATACCGACTTTGCCAACCAATGGAAACAATCGCATCAGCAACACCACTATCAGCTAAATATTCTAGCTCGTTATCTCCTGTTATCAATTTAAAAAATTCTGAACCATCATCTATATAACCCCAAGCTTTCTCAAAAACCAAACCATCACGATATATTTCAGCGCGCTTGTTATGATCGCTCGTGTTGATGTGCAACACTTCATTAGATGACAACGTTCGATTTAAAAGCATGAACTTTCCTGTCGTTAAATTTCGTATCTGCGGACGTGTCACAGGACCTTGTACATCTATTGTGATCGGACAATCGACATTACCTTCGTTCGTTAACGTTGTGCTATCACCACTGACACCTAGTTCGAATGGCAAAGTAAACGGTAATGTAAATCTTCCTTCGTAAGCTTTTAAGGCTCGGCTTATTTTTTGTGGGTATCGCCAATATGGATCTGGTGATACCAAATTCACGGATACCGTTTGAGTTCTACCGTTGGCATCTGTCCCTTCATCCGGAAAAGAAGGTACTTGCTCAGGAATAGCATCAATAACATATGTCTTATCTCCATATATTAATTCAATCCTACCTTGGATTTTTGGATTAAACACTTTACTTATATATCTACGATAATATGACAGTTGCATAAAATCATCTGCCATAATTATAAATTCAATATAAGGATGTTTTTCTTCTAATCTAGTATCAACATGAGTGCTTCCATCTTGATAGGGAAATTTCTGCATTTGAAGACTAGCCTCTACTTCGCCAAACCCTTCAAATTTAATTAAACTAAATGGATTTTTTTCTTTTGATAAAGGAATTTCAACGGTATCTCTAAATTTAATTGTTTCGCCCCCAAAATTAACTTCATCGCCTAGATTATTTATATATTTTAATTTATAAAGCATCTATATCCCCCATTTCATGGCAAGTTGGCGTGATGCCTTCTTTTGTTGTCGTGCTGTTTCTGATGGAGATAAAGGGGTTGGGCTATATATATTAACTGTTTGATTAATACCACCACTAGATCCAGAAACATTTCTCTTAACCGCAAGTTTTTGTTTTTTACCTAATTGACTGTTAATGCTTGCAACCCGTCCCCCAATATCAACTTGAGGCATCTCTTCATAAATGGCATTAGATAAACCGGACATCGCTTTTACAGCAGAACTTCTACCCTTATCAATTGATTTAGCAATGGACTGAGGGATTTGAATTTTCATAATGTCTCGTAACGCACCTTCTTTAGCTGGCGAGAATGGTAAGAAGTTTCTAATTCGCTCTGTAACACCGCTGATAGCACTTGTCACTTTGCCTACTGCTGTTTTTATACCTTCCGCAATAGATCCTACGATATTTTTTCCTGCTTCTATAAAATCGCCACCTAAACCCATGACAAAATCAAGAGCATTTCCAAATACGCCGGTAATGGTATCGAGAACTGCTTTAGCAGAATCTTTGGCTGCATTTAAAGCTCCTTCCCAATCCCCTGTAAAAACAGATGACCAAAATTCAATAACTGATAAAAACCAATCCACAAATCCTTGGACGATCGTCTTAATCATATTCCAGGCACCACTGACAACTGTTGTTATAATGTTAAGGGCACTTTTAAATATAGCTTGAATGACGGGCCATACAACTTCAATGATACTTTTGATGTAATTCATGTACAGTTCAATAACTGACCAAATAGCTTTAAATATATTGCTCGATGCTTCCTTTATCTTCTGACCGTGTTCATTCCAAAAAGTTGTTAATGTCGTCCATATTTGTTTAACAAAACCCCAAATTGATTGAACAATACTTGAAATAGTTGTCCATATGGCATTCCATATCGTCATCGCAGTCGTTAATATCATTTGACTATTTTCTTGCCACCAGAGAACTAACGTACCCCATATAGATGTAATGAAATCAACCACCACTTGAATAATAGGCATAACCAAATCTCTTATTTGTGTAAAGGCTGCATTGACAGCATTTCTGAACGTTTCTGAACTCTGATACAAGGAAAAAAACATTGCACCTAGACCAGCTAAAACAGCCACAAATATACCTATCGGATTAGTTAAAATCGCCGTCTTTATAGCTTGCAATCCATATTGAATTAAAAACAATGGGTTTTTTAATAAAGTTAGTGCCTTTACTAAACTCGTAATTGTTGGTGCTATACTAAGTACTTCCGTAAATGTGCTAAATCCACTATTCAACGCAGATACAACCTGTGCAACTCCTTGTAATTGCCCAGTCAGTCCAGCCATTTGTTCTGACGCCTCCGAGAAATTATTAAATAATCCGACCGCATTGGCTACTTCTGTAATCGTGGACACCATACTACCAATTGACTCATTAGTTGTAATTGCGCTTTGATCTGCAATAGTTAAATTTTGTGTAATGGCATTAAACTGTGTTGCAAAGTCTTTTATGCCTGAAGAATCTAGATACGCATCAATACTATATTGTTCTGCAATAACAATCAGCCTCCTTTCTGATTAGCTTGACGTGCTGCCTGTGCCATTTTATTTTCTTGTTCTGTTAACTGTTGTAAAGGTTTCTCAATTTCTTTTAATCTTTTTTCATAATCAAAAAACTGAGTGAATTTTTTATAAATCGGAACCTGTTTATTACCTTGTTCTTTGGTCCCTTTTACTTGATTATTTAGCCACGCCTTCATGTGCATATCATATTCGTGATCGACTCTTGATAAACGGTAAGCTTGCATACGTAATTGGTACTCATAAAGCGTTAGGACTTCCACTTCATATAAGTTCTTAAACTTCAAAAAGCGAAAGCAATTAAGAATAATGTTTTCATAAACAGATTGATAATTTTCTTTCAAACTACCTTCTTCTACTGAACTTTCGCTTCGTTCTCGAATTTTTTGACTGTGTCTTTCATAAGCGGAGACTTCCCCAGTTCTTCTTTTAATTGGTCAAACAAGGATGCTAGCCCATTATTCTCTTGAGCGTAATCTATAATCGCCTGTTCCACTTCGCTTTCAGAAGGTCTATTTTTATCATGTGATGCAGCTGCTAGAATTACATTTTGTAAAGCAGTTGGGTTCATCATGTTGATTGACATATAAGCCATGTTGACACCCATACCAAATTGAAGGCCCTCATAGTTAACTGAATAACGTTTATCTAATTCATTGATACACTTCATGCCAAATTGCAGTTGATATTCTTTTCCATTAATTTTAAATTCCATCTATAAAACTCCCTTTAAGATAATTTTATTAAAAAAAATAAGAGAAGGATTATCCTCCTTCTCTTATGATGCTTCCGTTACAGACGTTGTATCTGTAAATGCATATTGCACAGCCTGTTGTTGCTCCGCAGTTAATGTTGCTTCTCCGAACTGTGGCTCCATCTCTACCGTAAAATTACTTGAAATCGATGCATTCTCTTCGGCAGATGCTGGATCTTCCCATGAATCAAGATAGCCTTGGGCATAAACGGCCGGGAATTTATTATCTTCTGTTTTTAACTCTTCATCGACTGTTACCTCCCATAACTCTAGCTTTTCGCCATCAATAACAGACTGTCGTAACATCTGCGCAATTGGATCGTCTTTTGCTTGAATAGCTTCAATACTAACTTCTGATTCCAGATCACCAACTTGAATCACACCGCCATCCTTCGTTACAATTCTTTCTAGTTCACGTGAATAACTAAATGTATGTTCTGTTTGAAAAACTAATTTTGCAGCTTTTTGAGATTGATCAGATAGCTTTCTAAATAACAATACCTTATGCTTTCCTTCTAACATTTCATTAACCAATATAATCACTCCTGTAATATTTAAATTATTAAAACTAGCCTTGTTGGATACGCAACGAAAAACTGTTACTATTCTTTAACACTCCATTTTGATCCCTCCATGTCACGTACTCTCCAATCTGTTAACCTCTCACATTTAATATTTACACTTATTAAACAAAGAGATTAAAATGGAGATTTACGTATACGGCAAATTTTTCATATCAATAGCAAGTCTTTTAATGTCTTCCTTAGGACAAATGTTTACTTGTTGCATTATTAATATTTTCCTAATATAAATTTGCGATTTATCACCAACAGAACAAATTTCCTCACATTATCTTTTTTGTAAAATACCTTTCACTAATACACCGCTTGTACGATAAACGTACGACAAGTCCAATATAGTTGAATTAATCCACTTCACCCTTATTTTTTAAAATGTTTAATTTTCTCCTCTGCTCGCTCAATATATTTTTGAACGGTGCTTTTCCCTACACCTACTTCTTCTGCTATTTGAGAGAACGTCCACATATAAGCTTTTTGAAAGATAAAGCACTGTCGTTCTCTTGGTGACAATTCTCGTAGTACCTCATAAACATATTGTTTCTCTTCTTCCGTTAATTCACGTTCTTTTGGTTTAACATCCAGGGAGGGAAACAGATCCATGTTATCTATTGAGTTAGATTGGTAAATAGATCGTTTCTCAATCCCTTTCATTGTTCCTGGATCTTTTCCGGTTCTCATCCACTCTATAGCTTCTGTCATGCTTAAGATCATGCTATTAATTTGTGATTGATCCGACTCATTTTTCTTAATACGATCCAATGTAACGCTATCCATATTCGCTTGGTTTTCTCCCATCATTAATTTTTCAATCTTGTCATCAAGAATTTGTTTAGCTTTCGTTAATTCTTTTCTCCCGTCTTCATACTGAATTATTAAATGATCTGCCCAATTACTCATTCAAATCAGCTCCGTTTCAAAATTATTTAGGATAAAAAAAGGACACAAACAGCTTATTAGCTAATTTGTGTCCTCCGTTTTTCGGTCAGACAAACATTATAGTTATTTCATTGCATAACCTCATGAAATTCTTATATCATGCACGAAGTTATTTAACATCACTACCTTTTGTTCGTGTAACTAACTCGATCACTTTTAATTTCCCCATCCACCCAAGTCACCACATTTTCTCCGTAACCAGTTCTGGGCTTGTCGATTTGAATAAGTTCTCCCCTGCTCACAATGATTACTTTATCTTCAGTTAAATCTATTTTAATCTCCATATTAATCCCCTTTTTCAGTTTTCAGCCGCTTCTTCATCTATGTCTATAGACATTTAATTCTATAATTAAAAATAGTTGATAAATAATTTATCTAAAATAACTATAAATGATAATAAAGTTATCGTCAACACAAAAAGAAAAAAATTTTATCAATGATAACTTTTTTATCTTTTTGTGTTATAATAAAATTGAATTGAGGTGCTAACCATGAATATTGAGAAAGGAATTTTCGGGAGAAGACTAAAACAACTCCGAAATAGTAAAGGGAAGAGCCAGGAAGAAGTTGCTGTGGCTGTCAATATTTCTAGAGCTAGATATTCGCATTATGAAAATAATTACGTTGAACCTGATATTGAATTAATAAGAAAACTAGCAGATTTCTTTGAAGTTGATACTGATTATCTTATCGGTAGAACAGAAGAAGCTAGAGACACTGATCTTACAAAACCGAATCGAGCTTTTCTCAACTTCGAAGACATTACCGATCAAGAAAAAGACTATCTCGAAGAACAGCTTAGAATTTTCCGCAAACTAAAGAATCAATAAACATCTTTCTTAGTTTGCTATTTTTTTATATAATAAAAGAACATACGTTCTCGTTTATGGAGGTATATTATGTTTGAATCCTATCACAAAACTGACTTAGAAACTTGGTTAGAAAACTTATATAAAAAGCATGGGATTTTAACTTTGTCTGATTTAACCATTAACAATGTTTCTCGAAAATTGAAAGTAGACATTATTTTTATGGAAAACGCAAAGGAATTAGCAATTTGGGATGAAGAAGATGCTGCCATATTCTTAAATCCAAATAAAAGTAATGAAGAGGTTCGAGCGATTTTTTTTCATGAATTGTGTCATCCTTTGCGACATTACGGAGATCAATTAGAAGGTATTGATACTTTTACAGCGTTACAAGAAAGGCAAGCAAATCAATTTATGTTATACGCTTCTATGCCATTTTTTATGATAAAAGACATGGTTATGCCTCAATTTGATTATCAGTGGGGGTCTTTTTTGGCTCATGAATTTAAGGTACCACTATATTTAGCAAATAAGCGAGCAGATCAATTACTGCAAAGAATAAAGCAAGCTTCTATAGATCAAATAATTAAGGAACAATATTCGCTTTATAATATAAACAACAAACCTAAACATTAAATAACGAATAACTTAACAATGAATTAGATTGAAAAATGGTATCAATGATCTTTCGTCAATCAAAAATCCCCAACCAACTAAGATGGGGATCTTCTATTCCAATCAAAATGATAAAAATAAATCGCGTTTACAACTTATCGATTAATGGAAAAGAATATACCTTGACCCCCAACGTATTGCTTCCAACCGAAACTTGATCCATTTCAATTGAAACATGCTTTTTCACGGTTGTTGGTAAGACAGATTCTTTGTATTCCACAGATTATGCTTCAAATAGATCAAAGCTGGCATGGAAACGACAGATACATCGATACTTCCATTGCTAAAATTCGTTGAGCTTCAATTGCTACATTGACTTCTGACCCTGTAGCAATAAGAAGATCGTACGGTAATTCACCTTTTTGCGGTGAAATTATATATTTCTCGTTATAATTCACAAATTAGATGAATTTTAGGATGGTGTATTCAAAGGTATCCAAATACAGACATTAAAAAACCCTCCCTGCTTCATAAGGGCAAAGAGGGCAAACCTTTGTTGTAAATGGAGTCAAAATATAGTCAAAGGATAAAATTAAGCATGAAAAAAGCACCTAACCAACTTTGGATTAGGTGCTTTAAACATTGATATATTAACGTTTTGAGAACTGTGGTGCACGACGAGCTGCTTTAAGACCGTATTTCTTACGCTCTTTCATACGAGCATCACGTGTTAAGAATCCTTCACGTTTTAGTACGGAACGGTATTCTGGATCAGCCTCTAATAACGCACGAGAAACGCCGTGACGAATTGCACCAGCTTGACCAGTGAATCCTCCACCATCAACGTTTACTAATACATCATAGCTACCTTCAGTTTCCGTTGCAGCTAATGGTTGTTTAATGATTGTACGAAGTGTTTCGTATGGGAAGTAATCTTCCGCATCACGTTTATTTACGATGATACGTCCAGTTCCTGGAACTAAACGTACACGAGCAGTTGAGCTTTTACGGCGACCGGTGCCGTAGTATTGTACTTGTGCCACTATCTGTTACCTCCTTTTAATTATCCGCGAAGTGTGTAAACTTCTGGTTTTTGTGCTTGGTGATTATGTTCTGAACCTCTAAACACGTGCAATTTCTTACCCATTTTACGACCAAGGCTACCTTTTGGAAGCATCCCTTTGATTGTTAATTCAAGCATTTGCTCAGGGTATTTCGTACGCATTTCCTCTGCTGTACGAGATTTCAATCCACCTGGGTGGTTGGAGTGACGGTAATAAAGTTTATCAGATAACTTTTTACCAGTTAATTCGATTTTGTCTGCATTGATAATGATCACATGGTCACCAGTATCAACGTGTGGCGTGTAAGTTGGTTTATGCTTTCCACGTAGGATCGCAGCTACTTCACTAGATAGACGACCTAGTGTTTGGCCTTCTGCATCAACTACAAGCCATTTGCGTTCAATGTTTGCTTCATTTGCCATGAAAGTTGTGCGCATTTTGTTAACCTCCTGTATATAAAAATCCTCTGTAATATTGTTGCGTTTCAGTTGTTTTTTTATCGTTTGCTCTTATATTCTACACAATTAACTTTCCGGGGCTAATCGTGGTATAGAAATAAAATGCCATAAACCATCATATAACAACTCGGCCCTAAAGTCAATAAAAAATCGCCTGGATACGTTGTTTTTATAGAATTTTTCTGCATTAAAGAGAGAGAAGGTTCTCATTTTCTTGAATAGCTATCACTGATATGTCACAGACTGTAGAAATAATCCATGAGCAGGTGCGGTTCTTCCAGCCTTTGTGCGGTCTTTACTAGTTAAAATCTCTACTATATCGCTAGGTTCACGTTTCCCTTTCCCAATCTCCAAAAGTGTACCTACTAAAATACGCACCATGTTATAAAGAAACCCGCTTCCTTTAAAAGTAAAAATAAGTGTATCCCTGTTCTTTTCACAAGTAGCTTGATAGATCGTCCGTACTTTACTACCTTTTACTCCAGCGTTAGCTGCACAAAAAGAGGTGAAGTCATGTTCTCCCTCAATAAAATGACAAGCTTGTTGCATTTTTGCTAAATTCATCGTTTCACCGACATGAAAACTATAATTACGTTGGAAAACATCTTGATCTTTTGCATTTCGTACATAATAGCGATATTCTTTAGCTGTCACATCAAATCGCGCATGAAAATCATCCGCAACTTGCTGTACAGAGGAAATAAAGATATCATTTGGTAAAAGTGCATTCAGAGCTTGTTTCCAATTGTGTTCCGGAATGGCTAAATTCGTATCAAAATGAAATGTCTGACCAATCGCATGTACCTTTGCATCTGTTCGACCCGAAGCGTGTATGCGGATCGCCTGACCTTTGTGCATTTTTCTCAAACATTTTTCAATTATTTCTTGAATCGTTACTGCATTCGGTTGAACTTGATAGCCAGCATAGGCTGTTCCATCATAACTTACTGTCGCTAACATGCGCATCTTATCCTATCTCCTTTATGTCCGTAAGAAAAACAGTACGAGAATGACAACAGCAAAAGTAATCAGTGAAATGATATCGATTGTTTCCATTTTTAATTCGCGTAGCTTCGTTCTTCCTTCGCCACCTTGATACCCGCGCGCCTCCATTGCCATCGCAAGTTCCTCCGCTCGCTTAAATGCACTTACGAACAATGGTACGAGTAACGGTACAACCGCTTGAATCCGATCTTTCAATGGACCTGTTCGAAAATCTACCCCTCTAGAAGCTTGTGCTTTTGAGATTTTTTCTGTTTCTTGCATCAGTGTAGGAATAAAGCGTAAGGAAATCGACATCATCAATGCTAGTTCATGTACTGGGAACTTTATTTTTTTTAACGGGTGTAATAGACTTTCAATTGCATCCGTAATCTCTATAGGAGTTGTTGTTAGCGTTAATAGAGATGTTACTAGTATCAATAGAAAGAAGCGAAATGATATCGCAACCCCTTGAATGATCGCTCCAGAATATATCTTCAAGGCGAAAGCTTCTATTAAGACAGTTCCTTCTTTCGTTACAAATAAATGTAACAAAAATGTAAATACAATTAAAAACCATACAGGTGTTAATCCTTTAAGAATAAATATAAACCTTATCTTTGTAGCGAAAGTGACCGTTAACGCAAAGAGCGTTAACCAAGCATAACTTAGTGTTGAATTAGCAAAGAAAACAAAAATAACAAAGAAAAAGATGGTCATGATCTTTGTTCTAGGATCTAAACGATGGATGAACGAATCACTTGGTACATATTGTCCAATTAAAATACCATTATTCATGCTTGCTTACTCCCTTTAGTTTCGTTTTTATCTCCGTAGCTAATTCAGCCATTGTTTGTTTTCGATAAGGAATTGAAATACCAAATCGTTCCTCAATACGTCTTAGAAAATGAATGATTTCGGGCAAATCTAATTGAACAGCTTGTAATTTTTCCTTTTCTTTAAATATATCTACCGGTCTACCTTCCATATACTTCGATCCATGATCGAGGATAATCATGTGATCAGCATAACGCAGCGCATCTTCCATACTATGTGTAACTAAAATCGTCGTTAGTTTTTTTTCTTGATGTAGCTGATAAAACATATCCATGATCTGTTGTTGTCCTTTCGGATCTAGGCCTGCCGTAGGCTCATCTAGGACTAGAACAGAAGGATCCATAGCTAGTACACCAGCTATCGCTACTCTTCGCATCTGTCCCCCACTGAGGTCAAATGGAGGCCTCTCTAATATCGCTAACGGTAAATTAACGGCAGCCATGACTTCAGGAATTCTTTTTTCAATCTCAGCTTGCGGAGTATTAAAATTACGTGGACCAAACGCAATATCTTTCTTAATCGTTTCTTCAAATAACTGATGTTCTGGATATTGAAATACCACACCAACATGCTTGCGGAGCGATTTAATTGATGTCACCTTTTTATTAGCCATAAGGTGATAATCACCAATTTGCACTTTACCTGCCGTTGGTCGCAGTAATCCATTTAAGTGCTGAATAAGGGTTGATTTACCTGAACCAGTATGACCGACGACAGCTACAAACGAACCAGATGGAATAGTAAACGAAAGATCCTTTAATGCATGATGTTCAAAAGGGGTATTTGGTTGGTACGTATAGCTTACTTGATTGAATGATATGTCCATAGCTCTTCTAATAACTCCTCTTGATTTAGTGGTTGTTTACTAATAATGTTTCCATCCTTATTCAATTCGTTAGCTAACTTAGCTACAAATGGAACATCCAAACCAATCGTTTGTAACAGCGTTTCCTCTAAAAACACTTCTCTAGGTGTTGCTTCCAGATAAACTTCTCCTTGATTCATTACAATAACTTGATCAGCTTGCGTAATTTCGTTTAAATCGTGCGTGATGGTGACTAAAGAAATACGCTCTTGTGTTCTAAGTTCATTTACGGTATCCATAATTTCTTTTCTTCCTTTTGGATCCAACATAGCTGTTGCTTCATCCAAAATAATAACTTGTGGAGAAATGGCTAAAACACCTGCAATAGCTACCCGTTGTTTTTGTCCCCCTGATAAACGATGTGGTTCTTGCAATCGATAATCAGCCATTGCTACGGCTTTTAGGCTTTCATCTATTCGCCTAATCATTTCTCTTCTCTCAACGCCTCTATTCTCTAATCCAAATGCTACATCATCCCGAACAGTCGTACCAACAAATTGATTATCAGGGTTTTGAAAAACCATCCCCACCTTTCTTCTTATCTCCCATATGGTATCCTCATTTACTGGTAAACCATCAACAATAATTTCTCCTTTTTCGGGAGTTAACAATCCGTTTATTAATTTTGCTATTGTTGATTTCCCAGAACCATTGTGTCCAATAATGGCCACCCACTGGTCCGAAAAAATACGGAAACTAACATCCTTTAACACCCATGGCTGATCTTCACTATATCGAAAAAATACATTTCGAAATTCAATATATGCTCTGCTCATCTATGCTCCTCCAAAAATCAACGAAATATTTCCCCGGAAATAAATATTTACTACGGGAAATGTCATTTTATAATGAAATGGCTGTATATTACATATTATCACTGCTTTTACTTGAATATTTTATCATAGTTTCGCCGAATGATAATGCCCGATTCTGCATTTTATTGACGTATGATGTAGTGAAGAATAACTTTCTGACACATTTCAAAATTACACGTATCTAAAAGACACAAAAAATCCGTTGACCTTCCCCAATTGGTATGTCAACGGCAAATAATGAATTATTTTTATTGATAGTAAACAAAAAGGGCTTCGATTCACCTCTTGGAGAGATTCTGTCTAAGCCCTTACTTCATCTGTTAATCTTTATACTAACTCAATTACTGCCATTTTAGCGCCATCACCGCGACGTGGTCCCAATTTCAACACACGTGTGTAACCGCCTTGACGTTCTTCATAGCGTGTAGCTATATCTGAGAATAGTTTTTGCACTACATCTTCAGTTTCGCTAGCCTCTTTGCTGTATAGATAAGAAGCTGCTTGGCGACGCGCATGAAGGTCACCACGTTTCCCTAAAGTGATCATTTTATCTACAACGGAGCGTAGTTCTTTTGCTTTTGCTTCTGTTGTTTCTAAACGTTCATGAATAATTAAGTCAGTAGCAAGACTTCGAAGTAATGCTAAACGTACATCTGTCGTACGACCTAGTTTTCTAGCCATGGATTATCCCTCCCTTTTCCGAAATATCTCAAGGTGTGAAGATATGACTAATCTTCTTTACGCAAGCCTAATCCTAAATCTTCAAGCTTGTGTTTCACTTCTTCTAAAGATTTTCGTCCTAAATTACGTACTTTCATCATATCTTCTTCTGATTTATTCGCAAGTTCTTGTACTGTATTAATTCCAGCACGCTTCAAGCAGTTATAAGAACGCACGGATAAATCTAACTCTTCGATTGTCATTTCAAGTACTTTTTCTTTTTGATCTTCCTCTTTTTCGATCATGATCTCTGCATTTTGTGCCTCGTCTGTTAAACCAACAAAAATATTTAAATGTTCAGTATAGATTTTAGCACCTAACGAGATTGCCTCTTCAGGACGGATACTTCCATCTGTCCACACATCCATTGTTAACTTATCAAAGTTGGTAATTTGCCCTACACGAGTATTTTCCACTTGATAAGTAACACGAGATACTGGGGTGAAGATCGAATCAACTGGTATTACTCCAATTGGAAGATCATCATGGTTATTAGCTTCTGCTGGGCGATAACCACGGCCGCGTTCAGCAGTCATTTTCATGTTCAAGGATGCATTGCTTCCTAATGTAGCTATATGAAGATCCGGATTTAGAATCTCTACATCACTATCATACGTAATATCCGCAGCGGTAACAACGCCTTCTCCCTGCACATCTATTTCTAATGTTTTTACTTCATCAGAATAGATTTTAAGTGCCAACTTCTTAAGGTTAAGGATAATCGTTGTCACGTCTTCTACAACACCGTCAATCGTTGAAAATTCATGTAATGCGCCATCCATTTGTACGGATGTTACAGCAGCACCAGGAAGTGAGGATAATAGAATACGACGCAAGGAGTTTCCTAGTGTAGTCCCATATCCACGTTCTAGTGGTTCTACGACAAACTTTCCAAATGTAGCATCATCAGCGATTTCTACGGTTTCAATCTTTGGCTTTTCAATTTCGATCATTAATAAACCCTCCTTCAAACGTCGAAACCCCGGTTAGAACATTCTTCTAACCGAAATTCCTCATGTAGGCAGTTCCCGTTTCTGCACTATGTTCATTCGTATACTATCATCTGTCTGTATGCGATGGTGATTAGAATGCTCAAATTCGATCCTCCGCGTTACCTGTCAACGTTTCTACTTCAAGCCATCATACCCCATTATAGACAAGTATAACAAATTCTATACGGAATCTATTTATTATACACGACGACGTTTTGGTGGGCGACAACCATTGTGAGGAACAGGTGTTACATCAACAATGGCAGTAACTTCAATTCCAGCTGCCTGTAGTGAACGGATTGCTGCTTCACGTCCAGCTCCTGGTCCTTTTACAGTAACTTCTAAAGTTTTTATTCCGTGTTCTTGTGCACCTTTTGCAGCTGCTTCTGCAGCCATTTGTGCAGCAAATGGAGTAGATTTACGAGAACCTTTAAAACCTAGCGCACCAGCGCTGCTCCAGCTAATCGCATTACCTTGCACATCTGTAATCGTAACAATTGTGTTGTTAAAAGTAGAGCGAATGTGTGCGACGCCAGTGTCTATATTCTTTTTCACACGTTTTTTTCGCGTATTTGTTTTACGAGCCATTCGTTTAATGAACCTCCTTTATGATTTATTTCTTTTTGTTAGCCATTGTCTTACGTGGGCCTTTACGTGTACGAGAGTTGTTTTTCGTCTTTTGTCCGCGGGCTGGTAAACCTCTACGATGACGAAGTCCTCTGTATGATCCAATTTCAATTAAACGTTTGATGTTTAATGAAACTTCACGACGAAGATCACCTTCTACAGTACGATTATCAACTGCTGAACGGATTCTTGTCAATTCATCTTCGGTTAAATCACGAACGCGTGTATCTTCAGAAACACCAGCTTCAGCTAGGATTTCTTTCGCAGCTGATTTACCAATACCATAGATATACGTTAATGAAATTGCTACACGCTTTTCACGTGGAATATCAATACCTGCAATACGTGCCATGTGAACTGTGCACCTCCTTAGTATTTAGCCTTGTTTTTGTTTATGCTTCGGGTTTTCGCAGATTACCATAACTTTTCCTTTACGACGAATAACCTTACATTTTTCGCACATTGGTTTTACAGATGGTCTTACCTTCATCACCCATACCTCCTCTTGTATCGGAGCTTATCATTATTTATAACGGTACGTAATACGTCCTCTAGTTAAATCATATGGAGAAAGTTCAACCGTCACCTTGTCTCCAGGTAAAATTCGAATAAAGTGCATACGGATCTTACCAGAAACATGAGCTAAAACGGTATGCCCATTCTCTAATTCAACTTTAAACATTGCATTCGGTAATGTGTCAGTAACAGTACCTTCTACTTCAATTGCATCGTCTTTCGCCATCGAGTTGATCTCCCTTCTTCAAATCAGTCACTACTTCATTGACAAATTTTGATATAGCAAAACGCAGCTTACCATTTGTAACGCGACCAGTTTCTAGAAGGCTATCTTTTACTTCTGGAGAGATAAAGTTCATCGGCACAACATGATTTAAGTTTTTCTTCTTTGGTCGATCATACTTTCTTTTTTCTCCATCAGCAAGTAAAGCAAAGCGATCATCAACTATATTAATTACGATAGCATACTGACCTGCTTCTCTTCCTTGTAAAATTTGAACAACTTGACCTATCTGGGGATACGAATCCGCATCATTCAAACATGATCACCTTCACTTAGGGTCTTAGTATAATGTAACATACCCTTTTATTGTTTTAAAATATATTGAAAACAAACATATATTTTACCATGTTCTGTGACAACCGTCCAATTATCCGCAAAAGTTGTTATCTGACATATCCCGCTTTCTATCATGAAGCCAAAGAATTTTTGACTTTTTCTGCGCGAGTACACAAAAAATAAAACATCTTTACTGTATGCTTACACAAGCTGTTTATCACATGCGATATATTGGAAAGGCGGGCACCTGGTTTTGCTGATAATGAATCTAACTAACATTGTTAACTCATCATCTTTATTATATACATTTTCAATGTGCATGAAAACATTTGAGTTTATGCATCAATAAATTAGTATATATTAATTGTTAGTTGGTATTGATGTGCAAATAACTTTGACATAATATACATATCAATTTTCCATAAGCATTTGCACAAACTACCTACTATAATGTTTGAAGTTTTTCATCGATATCTGTGAAAACTTTGTCAATATCTTGTAAACCATCAATGGAGACAAGGTATCCTTTGTCATGATAAAAGTCTAGCATTGGCTTTGTTTGCTCTGCGTTCACTTCTAAACGCTTCGCAACAGTTTCTGGACGATCATCTTCTCTTTGAATAAGTTCTGAACCATCGATATCACAAATTCCTTCCTGTTTTGGAGGATTGAATTTGACATGATAAGTTGTTCCACACGTTGGACAAATCCGACGACCAGTTAATCGTTCCATTAGCTGGTCTTGTGGAACTTCAACGTGTACCACATAATCTAAAGATCGATTCATATCATGAAGTAAGTCTTCTAAAGCCTCTGCTTGAGCAATTGTTCTTGGGAAGCCGTCTAAGAGAAACCCACCATTACAATCAGCCTTAGTAAGACGTTCACGTACAATCCCAATTGTGACTTCATCAGGAACTAAAGCTCCCTGATCCATAAATGTTTTTGCTTTTTTACCAAGATCTGTTCCTTCTTTCATTGCTAGACGGAACATATCTCCAGTTGAAATATGAGGGATTTGATATTTTTCTACTATCTTTTCTGCCTGCGTACCTTTACCAGCACCAGGAAGACCCATTAGAATTAAATTCACTGCACTTTCCCCTCGCTCTCATTCATGGTAATGCATCATTATTTAATAAAACCTTTATAGTGTCGTTTTACTAGCTGGCTTTCTAATTGTTTCATTGTTTGCAACGCAACCCCTACAACAATTAATAAGCTAGTACCACCAATTTGTACGGATTGTGGCAAATTCGCTATGCTACCTAAAATTAATGGTAGAACGGCTACTGCAGCAAGGAATAAAGAACCAACAAATGTTAATCGGTACAGCACTCTTGTAAGATAAGTTTCTGTATTGTGACCTGGACGTATACCAGGAATATAGCCACCTTGCTTTTTAAGGTTCTCTGCCATTTGTTCTGGATTAACCTGCACAAATGAATAGAAGTAGGTGAATGCAATAATCAATGCTACATAAATCACCATTCCGATTGGTTGCGTATAATTAAAAATCGTTTCAATTGTATTTGCAACCGTTCCATCAAAAAATCCTGCAATCGTTCTCGGTGCCATGATGAAAGATACAGCAAAGATAACTGGTATAACACCTGCGGCATTCACTTTTAATGGTAAATGAGTGGATTGACCACCAACCGTTGAACGGTTAACTAAACGTTTTGCATACTGGATCGGAATCTTACGCAAAGCTTGTTGAATGAAAATAACTGCAACAACTACCGCAAGTACTACTAATGCAATTAATGCAACAATTACGATGTTAATAAATAGATCATTACCTACATCGCCACCAAAGTATTGCTCAATCAACTGGTTAATACCATTTGGTATTGCTGCAACAATCCCTGCAAAGATGATAATGGAAATCCCATTACCCACACCATGTGAAGTAATTTGTTCACCCAGCCACATTAGAAATGCTGTTCCACTTGTTAATACGATTGCGATGACAATATATGTCGTAATGCCTGGGTTTTCAATCAATTGACCACTAGCCAAGGCATTAAAACCAATAGACATTGCAGTTGCTTGAATGAATGCAAGAACGATAGTAGCGTATCTAGTAAATTGTGCTAGCTTACGTCTACCAACCTCACCTTGCTTTTTCCATTCCGTGAACTTTGGTACTACATCCATTTGCAATAGTTGCATAATAATGGAGGCAGTAATATAAGGCATAATCCCCATTGCAAAAATAGAGAAATTCTTCAATGCCCCGCCTCCAAATGTATTTAGGAAGCCAAATACACTTTGCTGGTCATTCATAAATCCAATTGCATCTCGATTGGTAAATGGAACAGGAATAAATGTTCCAAGTCGAAAGACAATCAGCATTAATAATGTAAAAACAATTTTGTCTCTAATATCCTTTACACGTACAAAATTGGAGATTGTACGGAACATTAAATCACCTCAGTTTTACCGCCCGCTGCCTCAATTGCTTCTTTAGCAGAAGCAGAGAACTTGTGAGCTTTTACAGTAAGTTTCTTTTCCATATTTCCATTTCCAAGAACTTTAATGCCGGCTTTTAGCTTACTCACTAGACCTGTTTCAAGTAAAAGCTCAGGTGTTACTTCTGTACCTTCTTCAAATTTATTTAAAGTGTCAAGATTTACAATCGCAAATTCTTTACGGTGAATGTTTGTAAATCCTCGTTTTGGTAAGCGTTGGAACAATGGCATTTGTCCACCTTCAAACCCTAGACGAACGCCACCTCCTGAACGAGCTTTCTGTCCTTTATGACCACGTCCAGATGTTTTTCCGTTACCGGAGGACATTCCACGACCTACACGATTTCGTTGTTTACGAGCTTGTGATGGTTTCAATTCATGAAGTTTCATGCGAGCACCTCCTCTTTGCGCTAATGTTTTATGCTTCTTTAACCGCTACTAGATGCGATACTTTATCTATCATGCCTCTAACCGCAGGCGTATCTTCACGGACTACAGATTGATTGATCTTTCTTAATCCCAATGTTTGAATCGTTGCTTTTTGCACTTCAGATCTGCCGATGACACTGCGCGTGAGGGTAATTTCTAACTTTTTAGCCATGTTATTTCCCTCCTTATCCTAACAGTTCTTCTACTGATTTGCCACGTAGTTTAGCTACATCTTCTGCACGTTTTAAACCAGCAAGACCATTGATTGTTGCACGAACCATGTTAATTGGTGTATTCGAGCCTAATGATTTAGAAAGAATATCTCCAACACCTGCTAGTTCAAGTACCGCACGAACAGGTCCACCTGCAATAACTCCAGTACCTTCAGCAGCTGGTTTTAGTAAGATATTTCCCGCACCAAATTCACCATGGATTTGATGTGGAATAGTTGTACCCACCATTGGTACAGTAACCAAGTTTTTCTTTGCATCATCGACTGCTTTTTTAATCGCGTCTGGTACCTCTTGTGCTTTACCAGTACCAAAACCAACGTGTCCATTCTTGTCTCCAACGACTACTAATGCCGCAAAGCGGAAACGACGTCCACCTTTAACTACTTTAGCTACGCGATTAATTGTAACTACGCGTTCTTCTAAGTCTAATTTATTCGGGTCAATATTAGTACGCAATGTATGTCCCTCCTTTTTAATTAAAATTCAAGACCTGCCTCGCGGGCAGCATCTGCTAATGCTTGAATACGTCCGTGATATAGATAACCTCCACGGTCAAAAACCACGTTGTTAAAGCCTTTTTCTTGTGCACGAGTTGCGATTAGTTCTCCAACTTTTTTAGCAGCTTCTACGTTTCCAGTACTTTCAAGATCAAAGTCTTTCTCTACTGTTGACGCGCTTGCTAGCGTAACACCAGCGATATCATCAATTAGTTGTGCGTAAACGTGTTTGTTTGAACGGTATACGTTTAAACGAGGACGCTCTACAGTTCCAAAAAGTGTTCGACGCACACGACGATGTCTTTTTTTACGTACCAAATTTTTGTCTGGCTTTGTGATCATTTAGGTCACTCCTTTCTGCTCCCTAATCAATAATTATTGCAGTCTATTGATTACTAACCTTACTTCGCTGTTTTACCTTCTTTACGACGTACTTTTTCGTTTTCATATCGGATACCTTTTCCTTTATAAGGTTCAGGTGGACGAATAGCACGGATATTAGCAGCAACAGCTCCAACAAGTTGTTTGTCGATTCCTTTTACCACTACACGAGTGTTAGATGGAACCTCAATTTCAATTCCTTCTTGACGCTCAAGTTCAACTGGATGAGAGTAACCAGCATTAATGATAACTTTATCACCTTGTTTTTGAGCACGGTAACCTACACCTTGGATTTCTAGTGCTTTTTCATAACCTTTGTATACACCTTCAACCATGTTTCCGATCAAGCTGCGAGTTGTACCGTGTAAAGCGCGATGCTTTTTGCTTTCGCTTGGTCTTTCAACCGTTAGCACGTTGTCTTCAATTTTAATTGTCATTTCTTCGTTTAATTGACGAGTCAATTCCCCTTTTGGACCTTTAACAGTCACTTTGTTGTTATCATTTTTGATTTCAACACCTTCAGGGATTTCAAGAATTTTAAAACCTATACGAGACATCTTTGGGGCACCTCCTATCCTGTTAACTTTTTATTACCAAACGTATGCTAATACTTCGCCACCAATAGCTTGCTCACGAGCTTCTTTATCTGATAGCACACCTTTTGATGTAGATACGATCGCAATTCCTAATCCGTTTAATACTTTAGGGATTTCGTTTGCTTTCGCATAGACACGCAATCCTGGTTTACTAATTCGTTTTAGTCCAGAAATAACACGCTCTTCGTTTGTACCATATTTCAAGAATATACGAAGTACACCTTGTTTATCATCTGCAATGTATTCATAATCACGAACAAAGCCCTCACGTTTTAAGATATCTGCAATGTCATTTTTTAATTTTGATGCAGGAAGCTCTAGCTTCTCATGGCGAACCATGTTGGCGTTACGAATACGTGTTAACATATCTGCAATTGGATCTGTCATAACCATTAAATATTACCTCCTTCCCTAATCGGGGTTTACCAGCTTGCTTTTTTGACTCCAGGAATTTGACCTTTATAGGCAAGTTCACGGAAACAAATACGACAAAGTTTAAATTTACGGATTACAGAGTGTGGACGTCCGCAACGTTCACAACGTGTATATTCTTGCACTTTAAATTTTGCTGGACGTTTTTGTTTCGCAACCATTGATTTTTTAGCCACTATTTTCCCTCCTTTTATTAGCTCTATCGCTTATTTTTGGAAAGGCATGCCAAGTTGAGTTAGTAATTCACGTGATTCTTCATCAGTGTTTGCAGTTGTAACAATCACGATGTCCATACCACGAATTTTACTTACGTTGTCATAATTTATTTCTGGGAAAATCAATTGTTCTTTCACGCCTAATGTGTAGTTACCTCTTCCGTCAAAAGCTTTTTTAGAAATACCACGGAAATCACGCACACGTGGAAGTGATACGTCAATAAGCTTTTGCAAGAACTCATACATACGTTCACCACGAAGGGTTACTTTTGCCCCGATTGGCATCCCCTCACGCAAACGAAAGCCTGCAATTGATTTTTTTGCTTTTGTTACTAATGGTTGTTGTCCTGAGATTAATGCTAACTCTTCTACTGCACTATCTAATGCTTTTGAGTTTTGCACCGCATCTCCAACACCCATGTTGATTACGATTTTTTCAACTTTTGGTACTTGCATAACTGAATCATAGTTGAATTTTTCCACTAATGATGAAACGATGTCGCTTTGATATCTATTCTTTAGTTCGTTCATCGAGTAGCCCTCCTTTCACAGCAATAATTATTTATCTAACGCTTCACCGGATTTTTTAGCGATACGAACTTTTTTTCCGTCACGTTCTTCATATCCTACACGAGTTGGTTCCCCAGATTTAGGGTCAATCGGTAATACATTGGAGACATGAATTGGAGCTTCTTGGTCAAGAATTCCGCCTTGTGGATTGTCTTGAGAAGGCTTTGTGTGTTTTTTAACCATATTTACACCTTCGACAAGAACACGATCCTTCTTCGGATAAGCAACTAGAATTGTTCCTTGTTTGCCTTTATCTTTACCAGAAATCACTTGTACTTTATCACCTTTTTTTACATGCATACTAAACGCACCTCCTTACAAGGCTTATCATTACGAGCTTTTTTCATTAAAAACAGATGGCCAACATATTATTTCTAAACAATAACAAGTCAGCGCATGCCTGTATTCCATGTTATATTATAGTACCTCTGGAGCTAGAGATACAATTTTCATGAATTTCGCATCACGCAATTCACGTGCAACTGGTCCAAAGATACGTGTACCTCTTGGCCCTTTATCATCACGTATAATTACCGCTGCATTTTCGTCAAATCGAATGTATGAACCATCTTTACGACGAACACCGCTTTTTGTGCGTACGATAACAGCTTTTACAACTTCACCTTTTTTGACAACGCCACCTGGTGTTGCTTGTTTTACCGAACACACGATTACATCACCAATATTAGCAGTTTTACGACCAGAACCGCCTAGTACTTTAATCGCCTGTACTTCACGTGCACCTGAGTTATCTGCTACTTTTAAACGAGACTCTTGCTGAATCATACTGTCGTTACCTCCCTTCGGAATTAATCCGAGCGAACTCTTCTTTTAACTTAGATAATTACTGCTTCTTCCACAACTTCAACTAGACGGAAGCGTTTAGTTGCTGACAATGGACGAGTTTCCATAATAGAAACAACATCGCCGACTTTAGCTTGGTTGTTTTCATCATGCGTTTTGAATTTCTTTGAATATTTCACACGTTTTCCATAAAGTTTATGGAATTTATAAGTTTCTACTAGTACAGTGATCGTTTTGTCCATTTTGTCAGACACAACACGACCAGTGTAAACCTTACGATCATTACGCTCAGTCATTTGAGGTTAACCTCCTCTCGTTTTCACTAGTTATTTACGCTAAGCTCTCTTTCACGTACAACAGTTTTCATGCGTGCAATGGATTTACGAACTTCACGAAGACGTGCAGTGTTTTCCAATTGACCAGTAGCTAACTGAAAACGTAAGTTAAAAAGCTCTTCTTTTAATGATTTAATCTTTTGTTCAATTTCGGCAGTGGTTAATTCTCTAATTTCATTAGCCTTCATTGATTTCACCACCAATTTCTTCACGTTTTACAAACTTAGTTTTAATCGGTAGTTTATGAGAAGCAAGACGTAGTGCTTCACGCGCTACTTCCTCAGAAACTCCAGCAATTTCAAACATAATTTTTCCCGGTTTTACTACTGCTACCCATCCTTCAGGAGCACCTTTACCAGAACCCATTCGAACTTCTAGAGGCTTTGCAGTGTAAGGTTTGTCTGGGAAAATTTTAATCCATACTTTACCGCCACGTTTCATATAACGAGTCATCGCAATACGAGCTGACTCAATTTGACGACTTGTAATCCAAGAAGCTTCAACAGCTTGTAATCCATATTCACCAAAGGCAACTGACGTGCCGCCTTTTGCTTTACCATTCATTTTACCACGATGTTGCTTACGATGTTTTACACGTTTAGGCATTAACATAATGCGTGCCCCCTTCCTTACTTATTATTTTTAGTTGGAAGGACTTCTCCACGATAGATCCATACTTTTACGCCCAATTTACCGTATGTTGTATCTGCTTCTGCAGTACCATAATCGATATCAGCACGTAAGGTATGAAGTGGTACAGTCCCTTCGCTATAGCTTTCTGCACGAGCCATATCTGCTCCGCCTAGACGACCAGAAACTTGAGTACGAATACCTTTAGCTCCCGCACGCATAGCGCGTTGAATAACTTGTTTTTGTGCACGACGGAAAGAAATACGATTTTCTAATTGACGTGCGATATTTTCTGCTACTAATGTTGCATCAATGTCTGCTTTTTTCACTTCAACGATGTTGATATGAACTTTTTTGCCAGTTAGTGCGTTTAAAGATTTACGAAGTGCTTCTACTTCAGAACCACCTTTACCGATTACCATTCCAGGTTTTGCAGTAGAAATGGAAATGTTTACTCGGTTAGCTGCACGCTCAATTTCAATTTTTGAAACAGAGGCATCTTTTAGACGTTGTTCAACATATTCACGAATTTTAATATCTTCATGTAATAAGTCTGCATAATCTTTACCAGCGTACCATTTTGATTCCCAATCACGGATAACGCCGACACGAAGTCCTATCGGATTAACTTTTTGACCCACAGATTATCCCTCCTTCTTTTCTGATACAACCACAGTGATATGGCTGGTTCTTTTATTAATTTGACTCGCACGACCTTGTGCACGTGGGCGGAAACGTTTTAGTGTTACACCCTCGTTTACGAATGCCTCAGATACATATAAGTCTTCTGGGTTCATTTCATAATTGTGTTCTGCATTTGCGATAGCAGAATTTAAAACTTTTTCAACAACTGGCGAAGCGCCTCGTTGTGTGTGCTTTAGAATTGCAATTGCTTCTCCAACATTTTTTCCTCGGATTAAATCAATTACCAAGCGAACTTTACGAGGAGCAATTCGTACAGTTTTTGCAACAGCTTTAGCTTGCATCAAGAGTGCCTCCTCTCCTATTTAGCGTTTAGTTTTCTTATCATCGCCTGCGTGCCCTCTAAATAAGCGTGTTGGCGCGAATTCACCTAATTTATGTCCAACCATATCTTCTGTTACATATACAGGTACGTGTTTACGTCCGTCATATACAGCGATTGTGTGTCCAACAAAGTTAGGGAAAATAGTAGAACGACGTGACCAAGTTTTTACTACTTGTTTTTTATCGCCTTCGTTAAGTTTTTCAACTTTTTTCATCAAATGGTCATCTACGAAAGGTCCTTTTTTCAAACTGCGACCCATGTATAAACCTCCCTTCGTGATTGTCTGACGGGCGTTATCCCCCGTCTTACAACCCCGTTATTTTTTACGTTTACGTACAATAAATTTATCTGATGGTTTGTTACGCTTACGCGTTTTGTAACCAAGTGTTGGTTTGCCCCAAGGTGACATTGGTGATTTACGACCGATAGGAGCGCGTCCTTCACCACCACCGTGTGGGTGATCGTTAGGGTTCATTACAGAACCACGAACTGTAGGGCGTACGCCTTTCCAACGAGAACGTCCTGCTTTACCAACGTTAATTAATTCATGTTCTAAGTTTCCTACTTGACCGATTGTTGCTCGACAAGTACCTAATACTAAACGAACTTCACCTGATGTTAGTCGAACTAAGACATATTTATCCTCACGTCCTAGAATTTGTGCCTGAGATCCAGCAGAACGAGCAAGCTGTCCTCCACGACCTGGTTTTAATTCAACGTTATGAATGATAGTACCAACTGGAATGTTTGCAAGCGGCAAAGCATTTCCTAATTTAATATCAGCATTTTCTCCTGAGTGGATTTCTTGACCTACTTGAATTCCTTTTGGAGCTAAGATATAACGTTTTTCTCCATCTGCGTAATGCACTAGTGCTATGTTAGCAGAACGGTTTGGATCGTACTCAACTGTAGCAACGCGACCTGGTATTCCATCTTTGTCACGTTTGAAATCGATAATGCGGTATTTACGTTTGTGACCACCGCCTTGATGACGAACAGTTAATTTACCTTGATTATTACGTCCTCCACGTTTGTGTATTGGACTAAGTAACGTTCTTTCTGGCTCTGTAGTTGTGATTTCAGCAAAATCAGATCCTGACATACCACGTCTACCATTGGAAGTTGGTTTGTACTTCTTAATCGCCATCTCTTTTCCCTCCTTTTTTTATAGCGTTATATTAAACACTTTCGAAAAATTCTAGTTCTTTACTGTCTTCAGAAAGCTGAATAACAGCTTTTTTACGATCCGGACGGAATCCTCCGTATCGACCCATACGTTTGAATTTTCCTTTAAGATTCATGGTGTTCACTTTAACAACATTCACATCAAAGATTAATTCAACAGCTTGTTTAATTTCCGTTTTGTTGGCTTTTGGATTAACCTCAAACGTATATTTTTTATCAGCCATTAGGTCTGCAGAGTGTTCCGTAATAATCGGGCGCTTAATAATATCACGTGGATCTTTCATTATGCAAGCACCTCCCCTGCTTTTTCCGCTGCATCTTTAGTGATAATCAGCTTGTCATGCGTAAGCAAGTCAAGAACACTAACTTCGCTTACTGGTAATACTTTTGCATTTGGTAAGTTACTAGCTGAACGTGCTACTACTTCATTGTTGTCTGCTGTAACAATCAATGCTTTTGTGTCAACGTTTAATACATTAAACAAGTTAACAACTTCTTTTGTTTTAGGTGCATCAAAAGATAGACTTTCTAACACAACTAAGCTTTCTTCTTTTACTTTAGAAGAAAAAGCTGAACGAAGTGCTAAACGACGTACTTTTTTAGGTAATTTGTAGCTGTAGCTACGTGGTGTTGGGCCAAATACTGTTCCTCCACCTACCCATTGTGGTGAGCGAATAGAACCTTGACGTGCACGACCGGTACCTTTTTGACGCCATGGTTTACGTCCTCCACCACTCACTTCTGAACGGTTTTTTACAGCGTGTGTCCCTTGACGACGAGACGCTTGTTGCATTATTACTGCATCATGTAATACATGTTCATTTGGATCAATACCAAATACTGCATCACTTAATTCCACATCGCCTACTTGCGATCCGCTTTGATTATATAGTGCTACTTTAGGCATGACATATCCTCCCTTCAATTAATTATTAGTTAGCCTTGATTGCACTCGTGATTTTTACGAATGATTTTTTTGCTCCAGGAACATTTCCTTTAACAAGTAAAAGGTTGCGTTCTGCATCTACTTTTACTATTTCAAGGTTTTGAATTGTAATTTGCTCTCCACCCATTTGTCCAGGTAATTTTTTACCTTTGAAAACATGCATTGGGTCAATAGCACCCATTGTACCTGGTCGTCTGTGGTAACGAGAACCGTGAGTCATTGGTCCGCGTGATTGATTATGACGTTTAATCGCACCTTGGAAACCTTTCCCTTTTGAAGTTCCTGTTACATCTATTGCATCTCCTGCTTGGAATACCTCTACGCTTACTTCCTGACCTAAATCATAGTCATCAAGATTAACGTTACGGAATTCACGAATGAAGCGCTTAGGGTTCGTGCTCGCTTTTGCAGCATGCCCTTTGGCTGGTTTGTTAGAACGAGATTCTTTTTTGTCTGCAAAACCTAGTTGCACTGCTTCATAACCATCGTTGTCCATTGTTCTCTTTTGCAAGACAACATTTGGCTCTGCTTGTATAACTGTTACTGGCGTTAACTCGCCATTTTCAGAGAAAAGTTGCGTCATGCCGATTTTGCGACCTAAGATTCCTTTCGTCATCCGTTACACCTCCTAAAATTGGTTTCTAATTATAATTTAATTTCAATATCCACACCAGATGGTAAGTCTAAACGCATTAGCGAATCTACTGTTTGTGGTGTAGGACTTACGATATCAATTAAACGTTTGTGTGTGCGCATTTCAAATTGCTCACGAGAATCTTTATATTTGTGAACCGCACGTAAAATTGTATAAACAGACTTTTCCGTCGGCAATGGAATCGGCCCTGAAACACCTGCTCCTGAACGTTTTGCCGTATCTACGATTTTGTCTGCTGATTGATCTAGAATACGGTGATCGTATGCTTTCAAACGAATTCTAATTTTCTCTTTTGCCATTATTGTCCCTCCTTTTCGCCCATTTTTTTAATAGACATTCTCCGCGAAAATTTCTTTAGCACCCCGCCATGGCAAAGGGGCCGGGTGTGCCAACAACCTTCCGCATCATCGCCTTTAATGACCAACATTGTTCATTATATAAAATTTAATACTAAAATGCAAGGCCATTTTCTATTTTTATTGTTTATCTCAAATATTTATTTCATTTATATTTGTTTGCCAAAAATAGTCTGTAAAGAAATCTATATTTTTGTCGATTAAGTAGTTAGAAAGTCAGTTATAAATATGCACCAGGAGGTTATTGGATATGAAAAATTACGGACTATGGAAGAATCGTTCCATCGGATGGAAGTATGGTCTTGCATTCACAATTGTGATCATTGCATTTATCATTTCCGTCATCTTCACTTATTTCTTTTTAAATCGCACGACACACTCGATAAAAGAAACAAAGGAAAAAAACGACATTGTTGTGGAGGTGAATGAACTAATATCTATTTATCAAGAAAAATTTCTATTTATTCCAGAATATCTTATAGATGAAGCTGATGAACGCCTGCTAGATTATTTATCTACTAGCGAAACTTTTGTAGAGCAAGCAAAGGTCTTAAGCGGAAAATTAAGTTCTAAAAATCAGCGGGAAGTATTTGATCAAATTATTGAAAATAATCATCAGCTTGACGAATACTATTTTAGCGAAATAGTACCTAATGTGCAAAATATAAATACGACTACTTTTACAAAATTGCAAGCTGAGGCCAATGCATTGAAAGATGAAACACTCGCTTTAGGAGAGACACTAACCGAGGAAGCAGTTACAACTAACAACGAGGCTATTACGAATGCAGAAAATAATACACAAGCAACAATATTGACTTTAATCATATCATTAACTATTTCTTTATTTATATCGATAACACTAATGTTCTTTATTAATCGCTCTATCAAGAACAGCTTAAATAGCGTGGTTAACGTTAGTGATGAAATTGCTAACGGCAATTTAAATGTGAGCGACTTAAGAATTGATAGCGAAAATGAATTAGGAAGACTGGCATATTCTATCAATTTAATGAAAAACAATTTAAGGCAAATGATAAATGAAGTCTTATCGGTTACTGAAACTGTAAATATGCACATTGATAGCTTTAACACCGTAGCTTCAGAAGTTAAAGAAGGAAGTGACCAAGTTGCCATCACCATCGAAGAATTGGCTACTGGAGCAACAAGTCAAGCCGATGAAGCAAGCAGCATTTCTGAACAAATGCAAAATTTTAATACAAGAATTATTGGCGCAAATAGTAACGGGGAAAGCTTAGCTCAATTCTCTAAAGAGGTGCTACAGGTATCTATTGATGGAGACACGCAGATGCAAGCTTCACTTGAGCAAATTACTCGAATCAATCAAACTGTACAAGCTTCTGTTAGTAAGGTAAATGCATTAGAAAAAGAAACGTCTAGTATATCTGAATTTGTAACTGTTATTCGGTCAATAGCGGAGCAAACAAATTTATTAGCATTAAATGCTTCCATCGAAGCAGCTCGTGCTGGTGAATCTGGCAAAGGGTTTGCAGTCGTTGCAGCTGAAGTTAGAAAGCTAGCAGAAGAAGTCGGAGAATCATCCGATAGCATAACTTCGATTGTAACTAATATTAAGAAAGAAATGACGACAATGGTTGAGGACTTAAATAACGGATACTTAGAAGCGACGAAAGGTAAAGAACAAATTGAGACCTCGAGTAAATACTTCTTTGATATCAAAGATAAAATCACATTAATATCTGAAAAAGTTGATGACATATCTGGCACCCTGCGCTACTTCAAGCAGGCTGGTGATGAGATCAATACTTCTGTCGAACACATTGCATCTATATCCGAGGAGTCTGCTGCAGGTTCAGAAGAAATTTCTGCTTCAGCCATCCAACAAAAGAATGCGATAGAAAGTGTCTCACAGGGAGCAAATGAGCTTAGCACCCTTGTCGCTCGAATGAAAGAAATTGTTCAAAAGTTTAAGTTGTAAAATCATGTTGGGAGGTTACACAATGAAACGGAGACTAGCACTTAGCCTTATTCTTCTTTTACTTTTAGCAGGATGCGCTACTACTAATAAGGTTACTAATACAAACGGAATTGACAAACTGCAAGCGGATGGGGAAAAGGTTTATGTTGGATTTGCTTTGGATACTTTGAAAGAGAGCAGATGGTATCGCGATAAGGAAAATGTTGAAAACAAAGTAAAAGAACTTGGAGGTAATATTAAAACGTTAGCAGCAAATGGTAATCAAGATGTGCAGATTGAGCAAGTAAAATTATTAATTAATGAAGGAATTGACATACTTATTATTGTACCTTCTGATTCAAAAACAGCAAGTAAAGCTGTCCAATTAGCTCATGATGCAGGGGTAAAGGTAATTGCATATGATAGATTAATTATGGATGCTCCACTAGATTATTATATTTCATTTGATAACGAAAAAGTGGGAGAAATGCAAGCACAAATAACACTTGATCAAGTGAGTGAAGGAAATATTGCCTATATTGGTGGAAGCAAGGCAGATAATAATGCCCTATTTTTCCGCGAAGGAGCTATGAATGTATTACAGCCTTTGATAGATAGTGGAGATATTAAATTAGTTTATGATAAGTATACAGAAAACTGGTCTAAAGAGATTGCTGAGAAAAACTTACGTGTTTTTTTAAATAATAACAATATCTCGATAGATGGAATTATTGCTGCGAATGATACTTTAGCCGGGGCTGCAGTTAATGTTATCGGTCAAAACACTGATATACCAATATCCGGTCAGGATGCAGAGTTGAGTGCAATTCACCGTATTTTAGCAGGAACACAGACTGGAACAGTATACAAACCGATTGATACACTGGCTAACCAAGCAGCAACTTTAGCAATGGATATAGCTAACGGCAACACGATTTCAACAGAAACAACAACTAACAATGGAAGTAAAGATGTACCTTCGATTCTTTTGGAACCCGTTAGAATCAATAGAAATAACATTGAAGAAACAATCATTGAATCTGGCCATTTCACGAAGGAAGAAGTTTATCAGTAACCTAGCTTAGTCATTAAAGTAATTAAAAAAAGTGATTCCGAGTTATAACTCGGAATCACTTTTTAGTATTTTTTTAATTATTATTTTTGGATAGTAGCAACAACGCCAGCGCCTACTGTACGGCCACCTTCACGGATAGAGAACTTAGTTCCATCTTCGATAGCGATTGGAGAAATAAGTTCAACTGTCATTTCAACGTTGTCACCAGGCATAACCATTTCTACACCCTCAGGAAGGTTGATTACACCAGTTACGTCCGTAGTACGGAAATAGAACTGTGGACGATAGTTATTGAAGAATGGAGTGTGACGTCCACCTTCTTCTTTTGATAAAACATAAACTTCTGCTTTGAAGTTAGTGTGTGGAGTGATTGAACCTGGTTTAGCAAGAACTTGTCCACGGTTAATATCTTCACGAGCAACCCCACGAAGAAGTGCACCAATGTTATCGCCAGCTTCTGCATAATCAAGAAGCTTACGGAACATTTCAACACCAGTTACAGTTGTTTTAGAAGGTTCTTCAGCTAAACCGATGATTTCAACTTCATCACCAACTTTAACTACACCACGCTCAACACGTCCAGTCGCAACAGTACCACGACCAGTGATTGAGAATACGTCCTCAACAGGCATCATAAAGTCTTTTTCAGTGTCACGATCTGGACGAGGGATATACTCATCAACAGCATCCATCAATTCATAGATCGCGTTTACGTAAGATTCGTCACCTTCAAGTGCTTTAAGTGCAGAACCTTTGATTACTGGAACGTCATCTCCAGGGAAGTCATACTCAGAAAGAAGATCACGTACTTCCATTTCTACTAGTTCAAGTAGTTCTTCGTCATCTACCATGTCACATTTGTTTAAGAATACAACAATTGCAGGTACACCTACTTGACGTGAAAGCAAGATGTGCTCACGAGTTTGTGGCATTGGACCATCAGCAGCAGATACTACTAAGATAGCTCCGTCCATTTGTGCTGCACCAGTGATCATGTTTTTAACATAGTCAGCGTGTCCAGGGCAGTCAACGTGTGCATAGTGACGGTTTTCTGTTTCGTACTCAACGTGTGCAGTAGAGATTGTAATACCACGTTCGCGCTCTTCAGGAGCACCATCGATTTGATCATATGCCATTGCAGTACCTGAACCTGAACGATTGTGAAGTACTGTTGTAATAGCAGCAGTTAGTGTAGTTTTACCATGGTCAACGTGTCCAATTGTACCAATATTAACATGGTCTTTGGAGCGGTCAAATTTTTCTTTACCCATTTATAGTTCCTCCTTAATTTGAAAAAAGTAATTTTTTATATGACAAGTATGCTTGCTTAGAAACAAAATGTATCATTCTATTTCTAAGCCCACAATACAAGTTATACTTGAGAATTTGAAAAAAATCAATTATTCACCAGTATTTTTCTTGATTATTTCTTCAGAAATACTTTTCGGTACTTCTTCATAGTGATCAAAGTGCATCGTGTAAGTACCACGACCTTGCGTGTTAGAACGCAATGAAGTAGCATAACCAAACATTTCAGCAAGTGGAACGAATGCTTTAATAACTTGAGCAGGTCCACGTGCTTCCATACCTTCTACACGACCACGGCGAGAAGTAATATCACCCATAATGTCACCCATGTATTCTTCAGGGATAACAACTTCAACTTTCTCAATTGGTTCTAATAGCGCTGGATCACATTTGTTTTTCGCAGCTTTTAACGCCATAGATGCAGCAACCTTAAATGCGGTTTCGTTAGAATCGACATCATGGTAGCTTCCATCAAATAATGTTGCTTTAAGATCAATCAATGGATAACCTGCAAGTACACCATTTTCCATTGCCTCTTTAATACCCGCTTCAACAGACGCAACGTATTCACGTGGTACTGCACCACCGACAATTTTGTTAATAAATTCGAAGCCTGCGCCCTCTTCATTTGGTTCAAATTTAACCCAAACGTGACCATATTGCCCACGACCACCAGACTGACGCACAAATTTACCTTCTACATCGGCAGAAGCACGGAAAGATTCACGATAAGAAACTTGCGGTGCACCAACATTAGCTTCAACTTTAAATTCACGTCTCAAACGGTCAACGATGATATCAAGATGAAGCTCACCCATACCAGAAATAATTGTTTGACCTGTTTCTACATTTGTTTCCGTTTTGAATGTTGGATCTTCTTCAGCAAGTTTTCCTAAAGCAATTGCCATTTTATCTTGATCGGCTTTTGATTTAGGTTCAATGGCTACGGAAATTACTGGTTCAGGGAAGTCCATTGATTCAAGAATAACTAGGTTCTTCTCATCACACAATGTATCCCCAGTACCTGTATCTTTTAATCCTACTGCACCAGCGATATCCCCAGCGTAAACAGTAGAGATTTCCTCACGAGAGTTAGCGTGCATTTGTAGGATACGACCTACACGTTCACGTTTATCCTTCGTTGAGTTTTTAACATAAGAACCAGATTGCAATGTACCTGAGTACACACGGAAGAATGTCAACTTACCAACAAACGGGTCAGTTGCTACTTTAAATGCTAAAGCTGAAAATGGTTCATTGTCATCTGCTCTACGAACAACTTCTTCTTCTGTTTGAGGTACGTGACCTTCAATTGGTGGCACGTCAGTTGGTGCTGGTAAGTAATCAATAACACCATCAATTAATAGTTGTACCCCTTTGTTTTTAAAAGCTGAACCACAAAATACTGGGTAGAATTCCACACTTAAAGTTGCTCTACGGATTGCCGCTTTCAACTCGTCGTTGGAAATTTCTTCCCCTTCTAAGTATTTCATCATTAGATCTTCATCTAATTCTGCTACAGCTTCTAATAAGCTGGTACGGTACTCTTCAGCTTGTTCTTTGTAAGCATCAGGAATCGGACGCTCTTCAGCTCGAGTTCCAAGATCATCTAGATAATAGTATGCTTCCATATTAATAAGGTCGATGATTCCTTCGAAGTCATCTTCTGCACCAATTGGAAGTTGTACTGGATGTGCATTAGCACCAAGACGCTCACTAATAGTACCTACTGAATATAAGAAATCCGCGCCAATCTTATCCATTTTGTTAACAAAAACAATACGTGGAACACCGTAAGTTGTAGCTTGACGCCATACAGTTTCTGTTTGCGGTTCAACACCTGATTGTGCATCAAGTACTGCTACAGAACCATCAAGTACACGTAATGAACGCTCAACTTCAACAGTAAAGTCTACGTGTCCTGGTGTATCAATGATGTTGATACGGTGACCTTTCCATTGTGCAGTTGTTGCTGCAGACGTAATGGTAATACCACGCTCTTGTTCTTGCTCCATCCAGTCCATTTGAGAAGCACCTTCGTGTGTTTCACCAATTTTATGGATACGTCCTGTATAGAAAAGAATACGCTCCGTTGCTGTTGTTTTACCAGCATCAATATGGGCCATGATCCCTATATTACGTGTCTTCTCCAAGGAGAATTCTCTAGCCATGTCTTTTTCTCCTTCCTGTTTATAAATTCCATTTTTACTATATCATGTTTAGCATGTAAATATACATTTATTAAAACACAAGTTATGCTGACAACGCAATATTACCAACGATAGTGAGCAAATGCTTTGTTTGCTTCTGCCATTTTGTGCATATCTTCGCGTTTTTTAACAGAAGCTCCTGTGTTATTAGACGCGTCTAGTATTTCATTCGCTAAGCGCTCTTCCATTGTTTTTTCTCCGCGTAAGCGAGAGTAATTCACAATATAACGAAGACCTAGTGCTTGACGACGCTCTGGACGTACTTCAACTGGTACTTGGTAGTTAGAACCACCAACACGACGAGCGCGTACTTCAAGTACTGGCATAACATTTTTCATTGCTTGTTCAAACACATCAATAGCCTGCTGACCACTACGTTCTTGAACTAGTTCAAATGCTTTATAAAGAATTTTTTGTGCTTTACCTCTTTTTCCATCAACCATAATCTGGTTAATCAGACGAGTAACAAGTTTTGATTGATATAATGGATCTGGTAAAACATCACGTTTTGCTACTGGACCTTTACGTGGCATTGTCTGACCCCCTTTCTTAAACTCTAGTAAGTGTTAACTACTTATTTTTTTTGCTTTGGTTTTTTCGTACCGTATTTAGAACGTCCTTGTGCACGTCCTTCAACACCAGCTGTATCTAGTGCACCACGTACAATGTGATAACGCACACCTGGTAAGTCTTTTACACGACCTCCACGGATAAGAACAACACTGTGTTCTTGAAGGTTGTGACCAATTCCTGGAATATACGCTGTAACTTCAATTCCGTTTGTTAAACGAACACGAGCATATTTACGTAATGCAGAGTTCGGTTTTTTTGGAGTTAAAGTACCAACACGGGTACATACACCACGTTTTTGTGGGGATGACTGGTTAGTTAGTGACTTTTTGAAGCTATTATAACCTTTATTTAAAGCTGGAGAGTCAGATTTTTTTGATTTGCTCACACGGCCTTTGCGTACTAATTGATTAATAGTTGGCATTCGCTGTTTCCTCCTTTCTTTCACTTTTGTAATACCACACATCCAGGTGGTTCATTTATAAGCAAAAAACAAAGCTTTCATGTGAGAAAAATCTCGCACATCAAAACTTTAATGCTTTATTGCTACTGTCGCTGTACTTACATCGATGCCACAAGCCTTTCCAAGTTGTTTCTTAGAATCAACTTGAATGCATGGTACATTCATTTGTTTTGCAAGTTGCGATACCTTATTTGTTATATGCTGATCTGCGTCAGCTGCTATAACAACTTCAGTCACTTCACCATTTCGTATGGCTTTCAGTGTTTGCTTCATACCAATAACTAGATTGTGTTTAACCTGTGCTACTTTTTCATAAGACATTTATGCATCCTCCAAAGCAACAAGGATAATCGAAGCACCTTGAATATAGTATCACTCTAGTATTGAAATGTCAACAAAAAATCGACACTCATTGTTTGTGACGTAACATCATTCAAAGTACTTCTGTTCACCCCTTGTTTTCGTTCCATTTCTATTGCGGAGTTACTTCTTCTTCTGTGTTTTCTTCTGTTATTTGCTCGATAGGTTCCTCAGTCTCTGCTTGAATTTTGCGATAGCGGTTCATACCAGTACCGGCAGGAACTAATTTACCGATAATAACATTTTCTTTCAATCCTAGCAGTTCATCTCGTTTACCTTTGATCGCTGCATCTGTAAGCACACGGGTTGTTTCTTGGAATGATGCTGCTGACAAGAACGAGTCTGTTTCTAGAGACGCTTTCGTGATACCTAGTAAAACAGGTCTACCTACTGCAGGTTGAGTTCCTTCTGCGAGCACTTTCTTATTCGCATCTCGGAATTGATGGATTTCTAATAGAGATCCAGGCAATACTTCCGTGTCACCAGCATCAGCAATACGCACTTTACGAAGCATCTGTCTTACCATTACTTCTACGTGTTTATCACCGATTTCCACACCTTGCATACGATAAACTTTTTGAACTTCTTTAAGAAGATACGTTTGTACGCCATCGATTCCCTGAATTTTAAGTAATTCTTTCGGATCAATGGAACCTTCTGTTAGCGGCTCGCCAGCTTCAATTGTGTCCCCAACGATCACTTTCATACGAGCGCCATAAGGAGCTGTATAAGAACGTTTTTCGACTGCACCTTGTACAACGATCTCTTGTTTATCTTTCACTTCTGTAATATCTTCTACAGTACCTTTAATCTCAGAGATAACAGCTTGCCCTTTTGGATTACGCGCTTCAAAAATCTCTTGGATACGCGGTAAACCTTGGGTAATGTCACTACCAGCAACCCCACCAGTGTGGAATGTACGCATGGTTAACTGTGTACCTGGTTCACCGATAGATTGTGCAGCAATAATACCTACTGCTTCACCAACTTCTACCTCTTCACCAGTAGCTAAGTTGCGACCATAACATTTTTTACATGCACCATGTTTCGTGTTACATGTGAAGACAGAACGGATTTTGACATCCTCAATTCCAGCTTCAACGATTTGTTTCGCGATATCTTCTGTAATTACTTCATTTCTTTCGATCAATACGTCTTCCGTTTCTGGATGGCGTACAGTTTGGAAAGCTGTACGGCCAACTAAACGGTCGAATAATGGTTCAATCATTTCTGTACCTTCTTTAATCGAACGTACAGTTAGACCTTTATCTGTTCCACAATCTTCTTCACGGATAATAACATCTTGAGCTACGTCAACTAAACGACGAGTCAAGTAACCTGAGTCTGCTGTTTTCAGTGCGGTATCGGCAAGACCTTTACGTGCACCGTGTGTTGAGATAAAGTACTCTAATACTGTTAACCCTTCACGGAAACTAGATTTGATTGGCAACTCAATAATACGACCAGCCGGGTTGGCCATTAGACCACGCATACCAGCTAGCTGCGTAAAGTTAGATGCGTTACCACGTGCTCCGGAATCACTCATCATAAAGATTGGGTTTCGTGGATCTAGTGATTGCATTAATTTTTCTTGAATAACCTCTTTTGCTTGAGACCAGATAGAAATAACGCGATCATAACGCTCTTCGTCTGTAATTAAACCACGACGGAACTGTTTTAAGACTTTATCTACTTTTGTCTGTGCTTCTTCTAGGATATGTTCTTTTTCAGCTAATACAACAATATCTGCCACACCAACTGTGATACCAGCTTTTGTCGAATACTTGAATCCAAGATCTTTCATACGGTCAAGCATTTTCGAAGTTTCACTAATCTTAAATTTCTTAAATACTTCTGCGATAATATCTCCTAAGATTCCTTTTTTAAATGGTAGGATGATATCGCGATTAGCAATAACTTCTTTTACATTTGTACCTTTTTCAACAAAATACTTCTCTGGCGTACGAACTTCCAAATTTTTCTGTGTCGGTTCATTCATGTAAGGGAATGAAGCCGGAAGCATATTATTGAAAATCAACTTACCAACTGTTGTTATTAATAGTTGTTGCTTCTGTTCTTCTGTTAGGTTTTGTTTACCAGTTGATGATGCTTGCACAGCAATTCTTGTATGCAAGTGAACATAGCCGTTTTGATACGCAAGGAATGCTTCTGAATAATCTTTAAAGACCATTCCTTCACCAATAGCTCCTTCACGTTCCATCGTCAAGTAATAGTTACCAAGTACCATATCCTGTGATGGTGTAACAACTGGCTTACCATCTTTAGGATTCAAAATGTTTTGTGCAGCTAACATTAAGATTCTCGCTTCAGCTTGTGCTTCAGCAGACAATGGTACGTGTACCGCCATTTGGTCACCATCAAAGTCAGCGTTATAAGCTGTACATACTAGTGGGTGCAAACGAATTGCACGTCCCTCTACCAATGTAGGTTCAAACGCTTGAATACCTAAGCGGTGTAGCGTTGGTGCTCGGTTAAGTAGTACTGGATGTTCTTTAATTACGTCTTCTAATACATCCCAAACTTCGGAATGAAGTCTTTCTATTTTTCTTTTTGCAGACTTAATATTATGTGCTAAGCCGCGTTCTACTAGTTCTTTCATAATGAATGGCTTGAATAACTCGACTGCCATTTCTTTTGGTAGACCACATTGATACATTTTCAAGTGTGGACCAACGACAATAACGGAACGACCAGAATAATCGACACGTTTACCAAGTAAGTTTTGACGGAAACGACCTTGTTTCCCTTTCAACATATGAGAAAGTGATTTTAGCGGACGGTTTCCTGGTCCTGTGACAGGACGACCACGACGGCCATTATCGATTAGTGCATCTACTGCTTCTTGAAGCATACGTTTTTCATTTTGTACAATAATGCTTGGTGCTCCAAGATCTAATAGACGTTTCAATCGGTTGTTACGGTTAATCACTCGACGATATAAATCGTTCAAGTCAGAAGTTGCAAAACGTCCACCATCTAATTGCACCATTGGACGCAATTCAGGTGGGATAATTGGTAGAACATCTAGGATCATCCATGCAGGGTGGTTACCTGAGTTACGGAATGCTTCTAGCACTTCCAATCTTCTAATTGCTCTAGTTCTACGTTGACCTTGCGCTGTTTTAAGTTCTTCTCGTAGAATTTCTACTTCTTTTTCTAGATCAACGTCTTCTAATATTCTCTTAATTGCTTCTGCACCCATATCAGCATGGAATGAAGTACCGTATTTATCGCGGTATGCACGGTATTCTTTCTCTGATAAAAGTTGTTTCTTTTCTAAAGCAGTGTCTCCTGCATCTGTCACAATATAAGCAGCAAAGTAAATTACTTCTTCAAGTGCTCTTGGCGACATATCTAACACTAAACCCATTCGACTTGGAATTCCTTTGAAATACCAAATGTGAGAAACTGGTGCTGCTAATTCAATATGTCCCATGCGCTCACGACGCACCTTAGATTTTGTTACTTCAACCCCACAACGATCACATACAACGCCTTTATAACGTACACGTTTGTATTTACCACAGTGGCATTCCCAATCCTTTGTTGGGCCGAAAATTCTTTCACAGAACAGGCCATCTTTTTCAGGTTTTAGAGTTCGATAGTTAATGGTTTCTGGCTTTTTCACTTCACCATATGACCAAGAACGAATTTTATCTGGTGACGCTAGCCCTATTTTCATATATTCAAAATTATTTACATCTAGCAAGGGGCCTACCTCCCTTTTAGTATGTGTTGCAAAAAATCTGAACCAAAAGAAAGATGACAAGCATCTCTCTTTTGGTAATCCAGTAATCTTTCCTTCACGCTAATAGTACTCTACTTATCTTTCTTCCAACTCAAGGTTGAATTGATCAGCAGATTGAACGTCTTCTTCAATATCCCGCAACTCAATTTCTTCTTCATCAGCTGAAAGCATCTTAACATCCATTCCAAGACTTTGTAATTCCTTGATCAATACTTTGAATGATTCAGGAATACCTGGTTCAGGAACACTATCACCTTTTACAATTGCTTCATATGTTTTCACACGGCCGACAACATCATCTGATTTGACAGTTAAGATCTCTTGTAACGTATAGGCAGCACCATAAGCTTCTAATGCCCATACCTCCATCTCACCGAAACGCTGACCACCAAATTGTGCTTTACCACCTAATGGTTGTTGTGTAACAAGTGAATATGGTCCAGTAGAACGAGCGTGTAGTTTGTCATCAACCATGTGTGCTAGTTTAATCATGTACATGACACCAACAGATACACGGTTATCAAATGGTTCTCCGGTACGCCCATCATAAAGAACGGTTTTAGCGTCTCTTGCCATACCAGCTTCTTCAATGGTTTCCCAAACATCTTCTTCTCGAGCACCGTCAAATACTGGCGTTGCTACGTGAATACCAAGTTGTCTAGCAGCCATACCAAGGTGCAACTCTAATACTTGCCCGATATTCATACGAGAAGGTACACCTAATGGGTTTAACATGATATCAATTGGTGTTCCATCTGGTAAGAATGGCATGTCTTCTTCTGGTAATATTTTTGAAATAACACCCTTATTACCGTGACGACCAGCCATCTTATCTCCTTCGTGTATCTTCCGTTTTTGCACGATATATACACGAACTAACTGGTTAACACCAGGTGGTAATTCATCACCATCAGCGCGGTTGAAGATTTTTACGTCTAGTACGACACCACCAGCTCCATGTGGTACGCGAAGCGATGTATCACGAACTTCACGCGCTTTTTCACCAAAGATAGCGTGTAGTAATCTTTCTTCTGCAGAAAGCTCCGTAACCCCTTTAGGTGTTACTTTACCTACTAATAAGTCACCATCTTCCACTTCAGCACCGACACGGATAATACCTCTTTCATCCAAGTCACGTAAAGCATCTTCACCTACGTTAGGAATATCTCTTGTGATCTCTTCAGGTCCAAGTTTAGTGTCACGAGCTTCAGATTCATATTCTTCGATGTGAATAGAGGTGTACACATCATCTTTTACCAATCGCTCGCTCATGATAATGGCATCTTCATAGTTATAACCTTCCCATGTCATAAAGCCAACTAGCACGTTTTGACCTAATGCTAACTCGCCATCTTCCATAGAGGGACCATCTGCTAAAATTTCGCCTTTCGTTACCCGGTCACCTACACTAACGATTGGGCGTTGGTTGTAACAAGTACCTTGGTTAGAACGAATGAATTTTTGTAAACGGTAGGTATCTAAATCACCTTGAACTTCTTTTCCGTCTACTTCTGATACGCGTCGAACCCGTACTTCATTTGCTTGAACACGTTCCACAATACCATCATGGCGATTGATTACAGCTGCACCAGAGTCTTTACCAGAAACATATTCCATTCCTGTTCCGACAATCGGGGAACGAGGCTGTAAAAGTGGTACTGCTTGACGTTGCATGTTGGCACCCATCAACGCACGGTTCGAGTCATCGTTTTCTAAGAAAGGAATACATGCTGTCGCAGCAGAAACTACTTGTTTTGGTGAAACATCCATATAGTCTAAACGTTCTCTAGGCACGACGTTGTTATCCCCACGGAAACGAGCAATAACTTCTTCATCTGCGAAAGAACCGTCTTCTTCTAATATCGCGTTTGCTTGTGCTACCACGTAATTGTCTTCTTCATCTGCTGTTAAGTAATCATATTGATCGGTTACTTTACCTGTCTCGGGATCAACACGACGATATGGTGTTTCAATAAAGCCGAATTTATTTACTTTTGCATAAGAAGAAAGTGAGTTAATCAAACCAATGTTTGGACCCTCAGGCGTTTCAATTGGACACATACGACCATAGTGTGAATAGTGTACGTCACGCACTTCAAAGCCAGCGCGTTCACGCGTTAAACCACCAGGCCCTAGCGCAGAAAGACGACGCTTGTGCGTAAGCTCTGCTAACGGATTGGTTTGGTCCATAAATTGAGACAATTGCGAGCTACCAAAGAATTCTTTAATTGAAGCAATTACTGGACGAATATTAATTAGTTGCTGTGGCGTGATTGCTGATGTATCTTGAATTGACATACGTTCACGTACCACACGTTCCATTCTTGATAAACCAATACGGAATTGGTTCTGTAGTAATTCCCCAACAGAACGAAGACGACGGTTACCTAAATGGTCAATATCATCCGTATCACCAACTTGGTGTAAAATATTAAAGAAATAGCTAATAGCTGCTAAGATATCGGCAGGTGCAATGTTTTTAACGGAATCATCTACCGCACCGTTTCCAATAACATTTAACGTTCTTTCCCCTTCAGGATCTGTTGGGTCAACAATTTTGATTGATTGAATTTTAATCGGATCTTCCAGTACGCCCTCATTCGGATCTAAGAATTGTTCACCAAAACTATCTTCTTCAGCATCTAAATATGGCATAATTTTATCTAGTAAGCGACGGTCTAGTTTTGCCCCTTTTTCAGCAATAACTTCACCTGTCTCATGATCAACAAGTGTTTCCGCCAAGGTTTGGTTGAACAAACGATTTTTTATGTGTAATTTTTTGTTGATCTTATAACGTCCAACATGTGCTAAATCATAGCGTTTTGGATCGAAAAAGCGTGAAACTAATAAACTTTTAGCATTTTCTACGGTAGGTGGTTCACCAGGACGTAGGCGTTCATAGATTTCAAGCAATGCTTTTTCACTTGTTTCTGTATTATCTTTTTCTAATGTATTTTTCAAATATTGGTTTTCACCAATAAGGTCTATAATCTCTTGATCGTCACCAAAACCTAACGCCCGTAACAATACAGTAATCGGCAATTTTCTTGTGCGATCGATACGAACGTGTACAACATCTTTTGCATCTGTTTCAAATTCTAGCCAAGCGCCGCGATTAGGAATAACTGTCGCTGTATAGCCACGTTTTCCATTTTTGTCAATTTTCTCACTATAATAAACACTTGGTGAACGAACCAGTTGCGATACAATAACTCGTTCAGCTCCATTAATAATAAATGTACCTGTATCTGTCATCAACGGGAAATCACCCATGAAAACTTCCTGCTCTTTCACTTCACCAGTCTCGTTGTTCAACAAACGAACCTTAACACGAAGCGGAGCATTGTAGGTTACATCTCTTTCTTTCGACTCATCTACGGGATATTTCGGTTCTCCTAAGCTATAATCGACAAATTCTAACGATAGGTTACCCGCAAAGTCTTCAATTGGAGAAATATCCTTAAACATTTCTCGGACCCCTTCTTTTAAGAACCAATCATAAGAAGCGGTTTGAATCTCAATTAGATTCGGCAAATCTAAAACTTCACTAATACGCGCATAGCTTCTACGCTGGCGGTGCCGTCCATACTGAACTAGTTGACCTGTCAACTGCTTCACCCCTCAAATCAAGAATAAAAAACAAAGCAAGCTTATACGAAGCTTGGATACACCTTTCCAGAACAATTAATGTAACTTGCACTATTGACTTATGCAGTGGAAAAGGTATAATTTAATCAGAATAAAAATTGTTCGGTATCATACCGAACAAACTTGTGAACACCTAAATGAATCACAAGTTCTATTGCACCATTTATTTCAAACACAAATAAATGGGGATACCTATTTATGAAAACTCACGTCTAGACAACTGTCTACTCTTATCAAGCTCACGTTTTACCATTCTCTCCGTTAAAATGGGTAATATACCTATTAGAAAAAGTAAAATTTCCACTTGACAGACAAACCTGCCTATTGGCATTTTTCAATGCTACCACAAATCACATACCAAGTCAAGAACTACTCTTGTTATTTTTTTGCCCGAATGACGAAATAGCCTTTATTCTTGGTAACCGTCTCTACATTTTCAAACATCTCATTAAGCTTGTTGATAGCAGATGGCGCACCTTGCTTTTTCTGAATCACAACCCACAACTCACCTTCACGAGGTAATGCTGCGTAACTATCTTCAAACATCTGATGAACAACTTGCTTCCCGGCTCGTATTGGAGGATTAATTAGAATGGCTGCACAACCTTGTGTAGGAACCTGTTCTAATCGATCACTCACATAAAAAGACACATTAGAAACTTGGTTTTGTTGAGCATTTTCTGTCGCTAAAGCAAGTGCACGTTCATTTATATCACTTAAAACGACTTCCCTATCCGGAAACGCTTTAGCTATCGTGAGTCCAATTGGACCATAACCACACCCTAAGTCTATAATAGTACCCGAAATAGCAGGGAGTTGAAAAGCGTCGATCAACGTTCTCGAACCATAATCTACTTCATTTTTAGAAAAAACACCTACATCACTTGTGAACTGAAAGGAATGACCGCGCAGTTGAAATGACCACGTCTTGGGGTTACTTTTCGATTGAGGTTGATTTGCAAAATATTGTTCTGACATTTCTTAGCTCCTATCTCATATTAAAATGTATAAAGCTCGTCTAAAATTAGACGAGCTTTAATAACATTAATTCTTACTTCAATTCGATAGTAGCGCCTACTTCTTCAAGTTTAGCTTTCATTTCTTCAGCTTCTTCTTTAGCAACGCCTTCTTTGATTGCTTTTGGAGCATTGTCTACAAGATCTTTAGCATCTTTAAGTCCAAGTCCTGTGATTTCACGAACTGCTTTTACAACTTTGATTTTAGAAGCTCCAGCACTTTCTAGAACTACATCAAATTCAGTTTTTTCTTCTGCAGCTTCTCCGCCTGCAGCGCCACCAGCTGCTGCTACAGGCGCAGCTGCTGTTACACCAAATTCTTCTTCAATTGCTTTTACTAAGTCGTTCAACTCAAGAACTGACATTTCTTTAACTGCTTCGATAATTTGCTCGTTAGTCATTCTTTTTTCCTCCTAAAAATAATATTTATTTAAGTCGTTTATATAACGATTCTAATTAAGCTGCAATTATGCACCTTGTTCTTCTTTTTGATCTGCAATTGCTTTTGTTGCGTAAGCAAAGTTGCGAATTGGAGCTTGAAGTACGCTGAGTAGCATAGAAACAAGTCCTTCGTAATTTGGTAGTTCTGCAAGCTCTTTGATTTGATCAAGCGTTGCAATACTTCCTTCGATGACACCAGCTTTGATTTCTAGTGCTTCGTGGTCTTTAGCGAATTTGTTAATAATTTTTGCTGGAGCCACTACATCTTCATTACTAAACGCAATTGCTGTAGGTCCAACAAGTACGTCATTTAAATCAGTTAACTCAACTTCTTCGGTCGCACGGCGAGTCATTGTGTTTTTGTACACTTTGAATTCCACGCCAGCTTGACGCAACTGCGTACGCAATTCTGTTACTTCTGCAACATCAAGGCCACGATAATCTACAAAAATTGATGTTTTGCTATCGCGAAGCTTCGTTGCAATTTCAGATACGACTTGCTTTTTGTGTTCAATAATGCTTGACACGATTCCACCTCCTATTGACTAGTCATTATACCGACATACCCGGACTGTCTATACCAAACAAAAAACCTTCATGACAAGGTAGACATGAAGGTTTTGTAAGAATGGTTTGATATATATTGTACTATACAATATTATCTTATATTCAGACACCTCGGTAGGAAAATTTAAGCCTTTAAAGCCCCTACTGTCTACGGTACAACGTATTCGTTTTATATTCAACATTGTTCATTATAGCCAAATGCTATCATGAAGTCAATAGTCAATTATTTATTTCGCGAAAGATGAAGTATCAACTTTAATTCCAGGTCCCATAGTAGAAGCTACTGCGGCGTTACGCATGTAGATTCCTTTAGCAGCCTGTGGTTTTACTTTCATTAAAGTATCAGCTAACGCTTGGAAATTTTCCACAAGTTGATCCACTTCAAAAGAAGCTTTTCCAATAGGGACGTGAATGTTTGATTGACGGTCAACACGGTACTCTACTTTACCTGCTTTAATTTCATTGATTGCTTTTTCTACGTCAAATGTAACTGTTCCAGTTTTAGGGTTTGGCATTAAACCTTTTGGTCCAAGCACACGACCTAATTTACCTACTTCAGCCATCATGTCTGGTGTCGCTACAATGACATCAAACTCAAACCAACCTTGGTTGATTTTATTGATAAGATCTTGTTCTCCAACATAATCTGCACCAGCAGCTTCTGCTTCTTTCGCTTTATCACCTTTAGCAAAAACTAAGACAGTTTGTGTTTTACCAGTTCCGTGCGGTAATACCATACCACCACGAATTTGTTGGTCCGCTTTCTTAGGATCTACTCCTAAACGGAAAGCAGCTTCTACAGTTTCGTCAAAGTTTGCTTTTGCTGTTTGTTTTACTAATTCAACAGCTTCTTTTACATCATACACTTTTGTACGATCAACAAGTTTTGCTAATTCTTGTTGTCTTTTTGTTTTTTTAGCCATTAATATTTCCTCCCTGAATGTGGTTTTAGCGGTTATACCTCCCACTTTTATAAGCGGCTTCTGTTATCTTCATTATAACAGGGTAATAATTACTTAATGAAATTCTCCATCGTTCATCATCTTATAAAAAGGCTGCGAAATGGGGACAAAACTCCATTACCGCAACCTTTACACCGACCATTTTTCGGTATGGGATTAGTCTTCGATAACAATTCCCATACTACGTGCAGTACCTTCAACCATGCGCATTGCCGCTTCTACATCAGCAGCATTTAAGTCAGGCATTTTTGTTTCAGCGATTTCTTTTACTTGATCACGCTTCACTGTCGCAACTTTATTGCGATTTGGTTCACCTGATGCGGTTTCGATACCTGCTGCTTTTTTAAGCAATACAGCAGCTGGCGGAGTTTTTGTAATAAATGTAAAGGAACGGTCTTCAAAAACCGTAATTTCTACCGGAATAATCATACCAGCTTGATCTTGCGTACGGGCATTAAATTCCTTACAGAATCCCATGATATTAACACCTGCTTGACCTAGTGCCGGTCCAACTGGTGGTGCTGGATTTGCTTTCCCCGCTGGGATTTGAAGTTTCACTACTTTAATTACTTTTTTAGCCACGAGACACACCTCCTTAAGTCCGTGATGTGGTAATAGGGTGGTATACCCTCCCACTCATTTCATATGCAAAATTAAAACCTTATACTCGAGGTATAAAGAACATTAAAATTTTAGCACGTCAAAACAAAAATTGCAAGTGCATTTGTATATAAGTAATTACTAGATCAATAAGTGACTTATAGTTTAGCAATTTGCGTGAAATCTAATTCGACTGGTGTTTCTCGACCGAACATGTTCACATGTACTTTTACTTTTTGTCTATCTGCGTCTATCTGTTCAATATTACCCGTAAAGTCTTTAAATGGACCATCGGTAACACGAACACTTTCTTTTTCCTCAAAGTCTATTTCCGTAACAGGTTCATCCATTCCCATTCGTTTCAAAACGGTTTCTACCTCTTCTGGTAATAACGGGGTCGGTTTAGAACCCGAACCTGCTGAACCTACAAATCCTGTTACTCCTGGAGTATTACGCACTACGTACCAGGAGTCATCAGTCATAATCATCTCCGCTAACACATAACCAGGAAAGACTTTTTTCTTAGCTACTTTTCTTTTTCCATTTTTTATCTCTGTTTCTTCATCTTCGGGTACTAGCACACGGAAAATTTTATCTTCCATCCCCATTGACTCTAATCTTTTTTCTAAATTTGTTTTCACTTTATTTTCATAACCTGAATACGTATGAACGACATACCATTGTTTTTCCATTGTTTAGGACAACTCGTGCCCTTCCCTCCCTTTTTCATTTTCGCAATTTAAAAAACCCGTCAAAACGGGTTTTCTTGTAAAGAGACGTCTATTTAGTACCATTATAGCATAAAATAAAGTATACTATTCAAAAAATGAGTTAAGAATTTGTGTAATTCCTAGATCAATTACCGCAAAAAAGATAGCAATAAACGCTACGGTACAAACAACAGTAACGGTATATCGAAATAACTCTTGCCCACCAGGCCAAGACACTTTTTTCATTTCTCGTGACACATTTTTAAAAAACGTAACAAGATTCATAGGTGATTCCCCCAAACTTAAGCCAGAATTTTAACTAAACTGCTCACTTCGTCTCTCGATGTAAAGTATGCTTGTTGCATCTTTTACAAAATTTATTGACTTCTACACGCTCGGCATTGGATGTATTTTTATTAGTTGTATAGTTCCTATTCAAGCACACAGTACATGCTAATACAATTTTCTTTTGCAACTCTCTCACCCCTTATAAGCAAGGGTTTTACACTCTTATTAATGTAGCATGGTTACATATAGCCTGTCAACGCTCGCTGAGCTACTTGCACGTTGCTAACTATTGATTTACTTCACCTAGATTTAAATATCTTTCGAGCTTCCTTTTTACTCGTTGTAACGCATTATCGATGGATTTAACATGTCGCTTTAATTCACTGGAAATCTCTTGATAGGTGCGCCCGTCCAAATACAGAGCTAGTACTTCACGTTCTAATTCACTTAATACTTCTGCAAGCTTCCCTTCCATCATTCCATATCTTTCTTGATTAATAAGTACATCTTGGGGGTCATCCATAACACCAGCATTCACGAACACATCAAGCAACGTTCGTTCTGACTCTTCATCATACATTGGTTTATCTAGGGAGACGTAGGAATTTAAAGGTAAATGTTTTTGTCTAGTTGCCGTTTTGATTGCTGTAATAATCTGACGCTTCACACAAAGTTCTGCAAATGCCTTAAAAGAGGATAGCTTATCTATTTTATAGTCACGAATAGCCTTGTAGAGGCCAATCATACCTTCCTGTATGATATCGTCTTGATCTGCACCGACCAAAAAGTACGTTCTAGCCTTCGCCCGAACAAAACTTCGATACTTACTAATCAGAAAGTCCAAGGCATGCCCATTCCTCTGATGAGCAAGTATAATCAACTCATCATCGTCTAGCTTCTCATAGTCTAGCAAATGATTTTTTGAATACGTATAAGTGACACTCAACCCGGACTCCCCCTAGTTGTTGAAGTTAACAGCGAATATATAGAAATATTATACAGTAAGCGTTTCGCTATCGTCAACAGCGCTTTTCCTATTTTCGCCCTCTTCTCCATTGCTCAAAAATCTCTAATACCTCTTGCTTTAACGGGATTTTAGTAGATATTTGTCGACTTTTATATGATTTTAACTCACCTTCAATCTCTTTTTGAATATTTTGGACTTCAATATAAAGTTCACGCGCGGATTTTCGATAAGCTCCTTGAGCAAAAATTGTTCGCTGTTCTGTGTAATCAGAGGTAGCAACATAGACCTTTGTTTTCACATTTTTCAGTTCTTTTACTAGCCGCTCAATACATTCATCAGCTGTTTCTTGTTCTTTGGTATAAATGATCTCTACTTTATGATTTTGTTGCTTCGTTTCCGTCCCACGAACTTCATACGCATCGAAAACAACGATGACACGATCATTTCGATAAGCTTGATATTCCGCCATTTTTTCAATCAACAAATTTCGCGCTTGTTCTAGGTCAATATCTCTTATTTTTTTTAGATCGTCCCAATCACCAATCATATTGTAACCATCAACCAGAAGTACATCCATTAAGAATCACCAACTGGATGACGCTTTCGATATACTTCATACATTAAAATACTTGCTGCAACTGAGGCATTTAGTGAAGAAACCTTACCAGCCATCGCTAAACGTACAGTCCAATCACATTTATCTTTTACTAACTTACTTATCCCCTTACCTTCATTACCGATGACTAACGCTAATGGCAGTGTTCCTTCTAATACACGATAATCCTCTGTGCCTTCCGCTTCTGTTCCCACTACCCATACATGCCTTTCTTTTAACTCTTCAATTGTTTGTGCGATATTGGTAACCCGAACTACCGGGATATATTCAATAGCACCAGCGGACGTTTTAGCAACGGTGGCTGTTAGTCCTACCGCTCTTCTTTTCGGAATAATAACGCCATGTGCACCCACCGCATCTGCTGTCCGCAAAATAGAACCTAGATTATGTGGATCTTCAATTTCATCTAAAATAATAAAAAATGGTGCTTCTTGCTTTTGGTCTGCCCGAGCGAATAGTTCATCTAAAGATGCATAAGCATAGGCTGCTACCGATGCGGCTACTCCTTGATGATTGCCATCCACCAGCTTGTCCAATTTTTGCTTAGGGACACGGGTAACGATAACCCCTTGTTTTTTGGCCAAGTTTTCTAATTTACTAGCCGCTTGTTTATTTAATTGATCAGATATAAATAATTTATTTATCGAACGCCCTGAACGAAGTGCTTCAATGACGGGATTTTTACCGACTATCCATTCTTCTGACATATTACTTCTCTCCTTCCTCTATAAATGTTATTGCTTCTTGCATTAATGCTTGTAACTGTTCTTGATTCTTAGCTAAATAATGGTATCCAATTAACGCCTCAAAAGCTGAACTATAACGATACGTCTGTACATCGGTGTTTTTAGGAATGGTTCCTGATTTTGCATTTCTACCACGACGGACAATTGCTTCTTCTTCTTCTGTTAAGCGCTGTTTCCCAAGCCAATGCTTAATGACTTTGGCTTGGGCTTTTGCCGCAACAAACTTGATCGCCGCTTGATGGAGGGCATGTGGTTTTAGTGAGCCTTTACTTATCAAATGTTCTCGTACGTAGACTTCATAAATCGCATCGCCCATATAGGCTAGCGAAAGAGCCTTCATTTGTTTTGCCTCTTGTTCTTTCATATTATCCTCTTTTCCACCTAGCTCCTTGAGGTGTATCTTCTAAAATAATATTTCTTTCTTTTAACTCATCACGAATTTGATCAGCTAATTGAAAGTCTCTGTTTCGACGAGCTTCCTCTCTTTGTTTGATCATTTGGTCAATTTCTTCATCAAGTAATGCATCCGAATGATCAATTTCAATACCCAATGTTCCCAGTAACTCTGTAAACAATGACGTAAATGCATCAATCACTTGTGTAGCTGTTTGATTTTGTTGCAAATAAAGATTAGCTTGTTTGGTTACGTCAAAAATCACCGCTATAGCATTTGCTGTATTAAAGTCATCGTCCATTTCATCCATAAACGATTGTTTCATTTGTTTGATTTCGTCTAACCATTCCCTTGTATCATCAGTTAGATCTAAACTAGCTTGTTTACGATGCTGTAAATTTTGATATGCATTCTTAATACGATCTAATCCACTTTTAGCGTTTTCTAATAGTGATTCACTAAAGTTAATTGGATTGCGATAGTGCACACTCAACATGAAAAATCGTACCAATTGAGGATCAAATTTTTGAACAAGATCATGTGCTAACACAAAATTCCCGAGTGACTTCGACATTTTTTCATCATCAATGGTGATATAGCCATTATGCATCCAATAATTTGCAAAGTTTTTATCATTGTACGCTTCGGATTGAGCAATTTCATTTTCATGATGTGGAAAAGCAAGGTCTTGCCCGCCAGCGTGGATATCAATTGTATCCCCCAAGTACTTCTTTGCCATTGCCGAGCATTCAATATGCCATCCCGGACGCCCTGTTCCCCAAGGTGTATCCCAGGAAATTTCACCAGGTTTTGCGTTCTTCCATAGCGCAAAATCTAATGGATCTTCTTTTTTATCACCTACTTGAATTCTAGCACCTGAACGGAGATCATCAATCGATTGGTGAGACAATTTCCCGTAACCGTCAAACGCTCGCGTCTTAAAGTAGACATCACCATCCGCTTCATAAGCGTAACCTTTTTCAATTAATTTTTTTACAAATAAAATAATATCATCCATGGACTCCGTTACTCGCGGATGATAGGTTGCTTCTTTCACACCTAACGCTTGCACATCATTTCGGTATGCATCAATAAACCGATCTGCAACCTTACTCATTTCTTCGCCCATCTCATTGGCAGCTTTAATGAGTTTATCGTCAACATCAGTAAAATTAAGTACATAGTCAACATGGTAGCCTTTATACTCGAAATAGCGACGTACCGTATCAAATACAAGCGCCGGCCTAGCGTTACCGATATGAATATAATTGTAAACAGTAGGACCACAAACATACATACTGATTTTTCCTTCTTCTAATGGTTTAAATGTTTCTTTTTTTCTAGTCAAGGTATTATAAATTCTAATGGTCATATTCCTTCACTCCTTTTAATCTATCGACCTCTCGCCGTAACTCTTCCACTTCACCATGCAGTTCTTTAATAATTTCCGAGACAGGGTCAGGAAGGTTTTGGTGATCGAGGTCTCGTTTCACTCGCTCTCCGTTTTGTACGACTACCTTTCCTGGTATACCAACTACTGTAGAGCAAGCTGGCACATCTTTTAATACGACGGATCCCGCTCCAATCTTTGCACTTTCTTCAATCACAATCGATCCTAATACTTTAGCGCCCGTCGCAATTATTACCTTATTTTTAATGGTGGGGTGACGTTTTCCCTTTTCTTTTCCAGTCCCACCTAAAGTTACACCTTGAAAAATTGTTACATCATCGCCTATCTCACATGTTTCTCCGATAACAACACCCATCCCGTGATCAATAAAGAAACGTCTTCCGATTTGTGCCCCAGGATGAATTTCGATCCCAGTAAAAAAACGACTACATTGGGAGATAAGCTTGGCAATAAAAAAGAATTTCTTTCGATAAAATGCATGCGCAACCCGATGAGACCAAACGGCATGTAAACCTGAATACGTAAGAATAATTTCGATATATGTTCGTGCAGCAGGATCTTGATCAAATATGACATCAATATCTTCCTTTAGTTGCTTAAAAAAGTGCACCTTCCCACCTCCCGCATGATTAAGTTCTTTCTGCTATTATTTAAGATAAAAAAAGCGCCTCTATGCTATAACACACAGAGACGCTTTTAGACGCGGTCCCACTCTGTTTAGAGAATAGATTTATCCTCTCTACTTTAGGATCTTGATAACGGTAGAAATACCGCCTTTGCCTACTATTGTTTCACCAAAGGACTCCGAGGTGCATGTTCCAAACGACTACTTAAAATCACTTTCAGCCGAGGTGATTCTCTCTAGATAAGTAATAGGTGTTTGTACTTTTCCTCTTCTTCGTGCGATATAGATTGAAAACAATAAATACTTCTAACATATCTACTGTTTCTTATTATATGTGAATGTATTAGAGCTGTTCCAATGCACTAGCTAAACGCGCTACGACCACTTCTTTACCTAATAAATAAATGGCATTAGGAAGTTCTGGACCATGCAATTGACCGGTAGTTGCTACTCGGATTGGCATGAATAAGCCTTTTCCTTTTTGTTTGGTTTCTTTTTGCGTAGCTTTTATTTCAGCTTTAACCGCTTCTGGGCTTAATAAATCTAAAGATTCCAGTTTTTCTTTGAAGACACGAAGTACTTCAGGTACTTGCTCTCCACTCAACACTTCTTTAGCCTCATCAGTATAAACAATCTCTTTTTGGAAAAATAGTGAAGTCAATTCAACAATCTCCTGGCCATAACTTAATTGCTCTTTGTATAGCGCAATAAGTTCTAATGCCCAGTCACGTGTTGCTTGATCCATATTTTCGGATAATCTTCCTGCAGCAATAAGGTGTGGTAGCGTTAGGCCAACTACATCCTCAAACGAAGCTGCTTTAATATATTGGTTATTCATCCATTTTAATTTTTGCGGGTCAAACACAGCTGCTGAGGTCGACAAACGATTTGGATCAAACATCTCAATAAACTGTTCTTGGCTAAAGATTTCTTCTTCACCAACAGGCGACCAGCCTAACAAAGCAATGAAATTAAATAATGCTTCTGGTAAATAACCAAGGTTTTTGTATTGTTCAATAAATTGCAAAATATGTTCGTCTCGTTTACTCAATTTTTTGCGATTTTCATTTAGAATTAACGTCATGTGACCATACTTTGGTGCTTCCCAGTCAAATGCATCAAACACCATCATTTGTTTTGGCGTATTAGAGATATGTTCTTCTCCTCGCAACACATGTGAAATGCCCATTAAATGATCATCAATAGCTACAGCAAAGTTATACGTAGGAATACCGTTCTTCTTAATCATGACCCAGTCACCAAAATCACTTGATTCAAAGGTAATATTCCCACGTACGATATCATTAAATGTGTATGTCTTACCTTCTGGAACATGGAAACGAATACTGGCTTGTCTTCCTTCCGCTTCAAATTTTTCAATTTGTTCTGGCGTTAAATCTCTGTGCGCACCAGAATATTTCGGAACTTGACCATTCGCACGCTGATGTTCCCGCTCTGCATCTAATTCTTCTTCTGTCATATAACATTTATAAGCTAGTCCACGCTCTAATAGTTCATCTACATATTTTTGATAAATATCTAAACGTTCCATTTGGCGATATGGTCCATAGTTTCCACCAATATCTGCGCCTTCATCCCATTCAAGTCCTAGCCATTTTAAATATCGAAGCTGGCTTTCTTCTCCACCTTCTACGTTTCGTTTAGCATCTGTGTCCTCCGTACGAATAATAAATGATCCACCCAAGTGTCTTGCATATAAGTAATTAAATAATGCAGTTCTAGCGTTTCCAATATGTAAATGCCCTGTCGGACTAGGAGCATATCTCACACGCACATCTGTTGTCATTTTCATTAATCCCCTTTCTTTCATTCCACTCATATAGATATTCTACCACTTTTTATAAAAAATTTGCGTAAAAGAGAGGTTTTTGTCAAAATCAGCTGTTTACTACTAATTATTCTTTCCTCTTCTGCAAATACCAATACCCTATTTCCATTGTAAAAGCTTATTATTCATCTAAGCTGTAAATTTCTAATCACAAAATCAATTACTTCATTACACTTCTATATATTATACTATTACAATAGCAGATGCGAGTTTATCGCTTATCAATTAAGCATTCTTATTTTACCAGTTTTACGATTTTTTTTCGAGCATAAGAAAAAGCGATAACTTAAGTTATCACTCTTTCCATTTATCAGTTATACATTTTTTATAAAGCTTTTTCAAGTAGTTTTGGCTTTGCAAAAATCATTCGTCCAGCGGAAGTTTGTAAAACGCTTGTGATTAGCACTTCGATTGTGCGGCCAATATATGCTTTCCCTTCTTCGACAACAATCATGGTTCCATCGTCTAAGTAAGCAACACCTTGGTTTTGTTCTTTCCCATCTTTTATTACTTGTACAGTCAACTCTTCACCCGGAAGAACAACTGGTTTGACTGCATTCGCAAGGTCATTGATGTTTAATACGTGCACATTTTGAAACTCACAAACTTTGTTTAAATTAAAATCATTGGTCACAACTGTTGCGTTTTTTACCTTAGCTAATTTAACAAGTTTGCTATCTACCTCTTGAATATCTTCAAAGCTATCACCATCATACATTTCAACATTAACACGTAAATCTTTTTGCATACGATTTAGCACATCCAAACCACGACGCCCGCGATTACGCTTTAGCGCATCTGAAGAATCAGCAATATGTTGCAACTCTTCAAGGACAAATTGAGGAATGATAATCGTTCCCTCTAAAAAATTGGTCTGGCAAATGTCAGCTATACGACCATCAATAATAACACTTGTATCTAAGATCTTGGCACGTGGGCTAACAGTTTCTTCTTTTAGCTCTTCATTTTCGGGTTTATCTACTTTCTTATCCTTGTCTTTTCGAGCAATAGTCCAAATGTTAGCAAATTCCTCTCTACGTTTAAATCCAACCTGAAACCCTAAGTACCCTAGTAAAATCATAATAAACAACGGTACTACTTGAGAAACAACAACAAATTGAATATCTTTTATAGATTGGTTAATGATATAAGCAATAAACAATCCGATGATTAACCCTAAACTACCAAAAAATAAATCTGTTACTGGTGCTTTTAATAATGTTTCTTCTAACCATTGAACAAAATGAACAATATAATCTACTAACCAGAATGTTAATAAGTATAAAATAATAGCTCCTAAAACTAATCCTACATATGGTGCAACATATGGAGAGTCTAACCAACCAATTCCAAAATAGTCCATCAAACCAATTAGCTTAGGAATATACAAATATCCAACGGTACCGCCCGCAATAACAATAAACAATTGCACAACTCTTTTTAGCACCACGTTCACCTCCTAACAAAAAGTATCCCCTATTTATCAAAAAATAATCATAATAAAGTCAAAAGTTTATTTAATAATTTAACACAGTTTACAGATAAAGTCAAATGACAAACATAAAATTTTATCACAAACTAAAATAAAAGTCAATTGTTGTTAGTTAAAATCAGTTTTTGTCGTTTATTCGTCAATTGCAATCTCTAGTGCTTCTTGAACAGATTTTACACCAATTACTTCAATCGAAGAAGGCACTGTCCAACCATCTAAATTGTTTTCTGGTATAATTGCGCGCTTAAACCCTAACTTGGCTGCTTCTTGCACACGTTGTTCAATTCGTGATACTCTTCGTATTTCACCTGTTAATCCCACTTCTCCAATCAAGACATCATCAGGTCGTGAAACCTTATTCTTAAAACTGGAAGCAATACTAACTGCTACCGCCAAATCAATAGCTGGTTCATCGAGCTTAACGCCTCCTGCTACTTTTACATACGCATCTTGGTTCTGCATCAGTAACCCTACTCGCTTTTCTAGCACGGCCATTAAGAGCGGCACACGATTATGGTCAATACCAGTCGCCATCCGACGCGCTTGTCCAAAACTTGTTGGTGAAATTAGCGATTGAATTTCCACTAGTACTGGCCTTGTCCCTTCCATGGAAGCAACAACCGTTGAACCTGCAGCACCTTGTGAACGTTCTTCCAAAAAGATTTCAGAAGGGTTAAGAACTTCTTTTAATCCTTCTTCTTTCATTTCAAAAATACCCATTTCATGTGTGCTACCAAACCGGTTTTTCACCCCACGTAATATTCGAAACGTATGATGCCTTTCTCCTTCAAAATACAAGACAGCATCCACCATGTGTTCGAGTAACCTTGGACCAGCAATAGCTCCCTCTTTTGTTACATGCCCAACGATAAAAATAGGAACATGCTTGGTTTTTGCTATTCGCATCAATTCACTAGTACATTCGCGCACTTGGGATACACTACCCGGAGCACTGGTAACCTCTTCTTTAAATATGGTTTGAATGGAATCAATTACAATAAAATTGGGCTCTAATTGATCAATCTGACTAGAAATAAGCTGCATATTGGTTTCAGATAGAACATAGAGATTATCAGCTGTTATCCCCAATCGATCCGCACGTAATTTTGTTTGTCTGGTTGATTCTTCTCCAGAAATATAAAGTACTTTTGCATCTTTTTTTGCAATTTGATCAGAAACTTGTAGTAATAATGTTGATTTACCTATTCCAGGGTCTCCACCAATTAACACGAGTGAACCAGCAACAATTCCTCCACCAAGTACTCGATTTAACTCTGGCATGTCTGTTGCAATTCTCGCCTCTTCTTTAGATTCTACCGCGGTAATACTTTCTGGTTTCGTTGCACTTGCATGTCCAATCCCTGTATGTTTTGATGTTAATTTTGTTGCCACCTCTTCAACGAACGTGTTCCAATTGTTGCAACTTGGACATTTCCCCATCCATTTTGGTGTTTCATATCCACACTCCTGGCAAACAAACTTTGTTTTTACTTTTGCCATGCAAACCACCTTTTCCTTCACTCTATTATATACGATATACGCTAGTTAAAAGTTACATGTAAATTAATATTTTGTGTAAAAACCATGAAATCATTATGGTGTTATCATACCTTGTATTAAAAAAAATCGGAAGGTACTGACCTTCCGATTTTTTAGTTAGTATCATTTGAATTGGCTAACTTTATTTACTTAAAACAGCAAATTCGCCATTGTCATTTAACCCAATTTTTATTTTTTGACCTTTTTGAATTTCTTCTCTTAATAATGCTTCAGACAATAAATCTTCAACATTTTTTTGAATGGAGCGTCGAAGTGGTCTTGCACCATACTCAGGATCAAACCCTTCTTTCGCTATTTTTTCAATTGCAGCATCCGATAGGACAAAATCAATTTCTTGGTCTATTAGACGTTTCTGTAACTGGTCTACCATGAGCGTTACAATATCTTTCATATGTTTTTTCTCTAATGAGTGGAAAACAATAATTTCGTCAATACGGTTTAAGAATTCTGGACGGAAAGCTTTTTTCATTTCTTCTGTTACTTTCGACTTCATATCTTTATAGTCTGCTGTTTCATCCCCAAGATTAAACCCAACGTATTTATTTTGTTTCAGTTCACTAGCACCTACGTTAGAAGTCATAATTAACACTGTATTACGAAAATCAACTAATCGACCTTTTGAATCTGTTAATCGGCCATCTTCTAATACTTGAAGTAAAATATTAAACACTTCTGGATGGGCTTTTTCGACTTCATCTAACAAGACCACAGAATATGGTTTCCTTCTTACTTTTTCCGTAAGCTGCCCACCTTCTTCATAGCCAACATAGCCTGGAGGAGAACCAACTAAACGAGACGTAGTATGTTTCTCCATATATTCAGACATATCAATACGGATCATCGCATCCTCATCACCAAACATAGATTCAGCTAACGCTCGTGCTAATTCTGTTTTCCCGACACCAGTTGGACCTAAGAAGATAAACGAACCAATTGGACGTTTTGGATCTTTTAATCCTGCTCGTGCTCTTCGAATTGCTTTCGACACAGCATCAACCGCTTCTTCTTGACCGATCACTCGATCATGAAGTACAGATTCTAATTTTAATAAACGTTCGCTTTCGTCTTTTGTTAAAGCAGATACTGGTACTCCAGTCCAAGTAGATACAATACTAGCAATATCTTCTACTGTAACTTCTGAACTCTCTTGTCCTTGTTTTTCTTTCCATTCTTCTTTCGTTGTTTCCAACTGTTCACGGATGCGTTGTTCATTATCACGGAGTGCTGCTGCTTTTTCAAATTCTTGGCTTTGTACAGCTGCATCTTTTTCTTTACGTACTTCTTCTAAATCTTGCTCTAATTCTTTCAAATTTGGCGGAGCAGTGTATGAACGTAAGCGAACTTTGGAAGCAGCCTCATCGATTAAGTCAATTGCTTTATCTGGTAAGAAACGATCGGTAATGTATCGATTGGATAAATTAGCAGCTGCTTCAATAGCAGTATCAGTGATTGTTACACGATGATGCGCTTCATAGCGATCACGTAGTCCTTTCAAAATAAGAACTGATTCTTCTAATGAAGGCTCATCAACTTGAATTGGTTGAAAACGACGCTCTAATGCAGCATCTTTTTCAATATATTTGCGATATTCATCTAACGTTGTTGCACCAATACACTGTAATTCTCCACGAGCTAGGGAAGGTTTTAAGATGTTTGAAGCATCGATTGCTCCTTCTGCTCCCCCTGCTCCAATTAATGTGTGTAACTCATCAATAAATAGAATAACATTACCTGCTTGTCGGATTTCTTCCATCACTTTTTTCAATCGGTCTTCAAATTCACCACGATATTTGGTCCCTGCTACAACCGTGCCCATATCTAGTGTCATTACACGTTTATCTCGTAGCATTTCTGGAATTTCATTATTTACAATTTGTTGGGCTAGCCCTTCAGCTACAGCTGTTTTACCAACACCAGGTTCACCAATTAATACTGGATTGTTTTTGGTGCGACGGCTAAGTACTTGAATGACACGTTCAATTTCTTTCTCACGACCAATCACCGGGTCAATATTACCTTCTTTTGCAATGGCTGTTAAGTCCCTTGCAAGGGAATCTAATGTTGGGGTATTTGCTGCATTTGCTTGACCGCTTCGCCCTTGATTTTTACGTGCTGTTTCATTACTTCCAAGTAATTGCAATACTTGTTGCCGTGCTTTATTTAGACTCACACCTAGATTGTTTAGAACGCGAGCGGCAACACCTTCACCCTCACGAATTAATCCTAATAAAATGTGCTCTGTGCCTACATAAGAGTGACCTAATTTTCGCGCTTCATCCATTGATAATTCAATTACTTTTTTAGCTCTCGGTGTATAGTGAATGGTTTGGGATACTTTTTGACCCTTACCAATCAAGTTTTCTACTTCTTGTTGAATTTTTTCAGATTCAAGTCCTAAGCTATTTAATGCTTTTGCAGCAATTCCTTCGCCTTCGCTTACTAATCCTAATAAAATATGTTCCGTCCCAATATTATTGTGTCCTAATCGCACCGCTTCTTCTTGAGATAGTGCTAACACTTTTTGAGCTCTTTCTGTAAATCTTCCAAACATCATTTAGCATTCCTCCTAGCTCATCCGTTTTCTAATTTCAAACGCTCACGTATAATCGAGGCTCTTCTAATATCTCTTTCTTTAGCTGAAAGTGTCTCTTTAGCATATTGTTGTAAAAAGCCTGGCTGTGTCAATATCATCAACTCGTTCAGTATGGTTTTGGAAAGATGATCAATATAACCAACATCAATACCCAATCGTAAATCTGACAAGCATCTAGCTGTCTCTTTGGATTCAATAATCCGGCTATATTTTAATGTTCCATATGAACGAAATACGCGATCCTCTAATCGTAACTCTGATTGTTCTACTAATAGTTGTCTTGCAAATTCTTCTTGTTCAATTAACTTTTTAACGACACTTTGTAAATCTTCTATAATATCAACTTCCGAACGTCCTAACGTGACTTGATTGGAAATTTGAAATATATTACCTAAAGCTTCACTTCCCTCACCATATATTCCCCTTACCACCAAACCAAGTTGATTAATCGCGGGAATCATTTTATTCATTTTCTGTGTAAGTGTTAGTGCTGGAAGGTGCATCATCACAGAAGCTCGCATACCAGTCCCCACGTTCGTTGGGCAACTTGTTAAATACCCGCGATGTTCGTCAAATGCATAATCTATTTTCTCTTCCAACCAATCATCAAAAGTGAACGCTTGTTCCAACGCCTTTTCTAACTGTAGTCCAGGAAAATATAATTGCATACGAATATGATCTTCTTCGTTTACCATAACAGACACTTGTTCATTCTTCGAGATTAGTACACCACTATTAATGGACTTTTCGGCAAGATTGGGACTTATTAAGTGCTTTTCTACTAAAACTCGTTTTTCAATCGGTTGCAATTCTTCCATCGATATATACTCTAGATCTTGGTACGAATCAAACGATTGATGGTGATACTCGTCTTGTATTAATTGTACAATTGGTGATAACTCTTCCTTGTCCGCGATAATTGGAAATGGGAATTTATCAAAATTTCTCGCCAAACGAATTCTTGTGCTTAACACAATATCATTGTTTGGTCCCTCTTCTTTCAGCCAAGGGCTGATCGCTTCGTTGATGAATGGTTGCAATGACATAATCATTCACCACCTTCTACGTCATTATTTTCTAATGCTTTAATTTTATCACGTACTTTTGCCGCTTCTTCAAATTGTTCATTTTCAATTAACTGTTGCAGCTTTGTTTTATAATCTTTGACAAGTTGCTTATTCTGTAAATCTTTTCCCTGACGTTTAGGAATTTTTCCATCATGTTTTGTGTTACCACTGTGGACACGTCTGAAGATAGGATTTAAATGATCTTGAAACGTTGCATAGCAAGAAGCACATCCGAATTTACCAATTTGCGTAAACTGTCGATAAGTCATTCCACATTTCGGACAAGTTAATGTTTCTCTTTTTTCCTTATTTGTTGCTTGGTTATGAGAAATATTAGATTCAAAATTAAATAGTCCTGCCAACAAGTCATGAATGGAATATGCTTCTTCTTCATAAGAAATATACCCTTTTTCCTTTGCACACTTCTCACAAACGTGAATCTCCAACTTTTCTCCGTTAACCATTTTAGTTAAATGTAAAGTTGCCGGACGTTCGTGGCATTCCTGGCACTCCATTATAAATACTCCCTTTCTTAACGATTATACCTATTCATATTTAAGTGCAGTTAACATGGCTGCCATTATTCGCGCTCTTATCTCATCACGAATTGGGAGTTGAAAAGCAAGTGTGTCACGCGTTAAAGCACTTATCATTATTTTGGCTTCACGTTTAGTAATCAACTTTTCTTCTAACATTCGTTCTAAAATGTCAATTGCTGCCTGTTGGGTAACCGTTGGATGGATCATTTCTATAATGTCATCAATTAATTTAACTTTATCATCATTTGTAATGCGTGTAATACGAATGTAGCCGCCGCCTCCACGTTTACTTTCCACTAAGTAACCTCTTTCCAGTGTGAAACGCGTGTTGATAACATAATTTATCTGGGAGGGAACACATTCAAATTGATTTGCTATTTCACTTCGTTTAATTTCTACAATATTCTTGTGATCATGTTGTATAATTTGTTTTAAGTATGCCTCAATCACATCTGAAATATTTCGCATTTGCCTCCCCCTAAAATTGACTTTGACTAACTTTGACTTTAGCTTTATTATACTATGCTTATGTATTCTTGCAAATATTATTACTTAATTAATTTTCAAATCAATGGTCTAGTTCTTTGATTTGTTTTACCCCATCTAAATGTAATACACGTTCGTATAACTCCACTTTGTTTAATTCCTTACTTTCTAATTGAACAAAAATGATGAGATCATCTTTTTCACGATTGATTTCAATTGTTTGAATAGATTGTTTAGACAGGTTTAGGTTATTAAATAGTTGATTCATACTGGTTTTTTGATCGAATATAATTTGAAGGTAAACAAAGGACTTATTGTTTGCAACTTTTCTTTCTAATTTATGTAGCAATATTAGCACTAGTATAATCATTATCACCGTAAACATAGCTTGTTTATACATACCCGCACCGATAACTAGTCCCAATCCAGCTACAGACCAGATAGATGCTGCTGTTGTAAGACCGCGAATGGTCATTCCATTCACAATAATCGTTCCTGCTCCTAGAAAGCCAATACCGCTAATTACATAAGAGGGTATTCTAGCAGGATCAAAACGAGTCGTATTTTCAAATGAATCAAAATAAGGTTGAAATCCATATAAAGAAAGAAGCATCATTAGACATGAACTTACCCCTACCAATATATGCGTTCTTAGTCCCGCTGCATGTTGTTTGAACTCTCTTTCAAACCCAATAATTCCTGATAAAACCAAGGCAATTAGAATTCTTGTACTCATTACGATAAATTCACGATCTACTACTGATTCTAGTAAGTCCATACTATTATGCAAAAAACTGCATTCACCTCCATTTCAAATGTATCGTGCAAACCTTATACTTTCTTTACCCTAAATCTCAGCAATAACAACATAGAATTAAACATTTATCTATTAAGGTAAGATTTGGACAGTAAAAATGACTAATGTAAAGAGAAAATATTGTCACATAGTATTTAAAAATGGTCAAAAAAATGAGAAATGGTCAAAAGAACGAACCATAATGACAGGTTTAGTATACAACTTTTCTGGTAGATGTAGATATCTAGATGAGGATAGCGTCTTATATAAAGGCATAAACACCAAAAGTATTTACTGGTGTGCATACAAAATATAGCTAATTGAATCAATTCATAATTTAAAGTTTGATTAAAAAACACGAATGACATTTTAGACTAAATGTAGCACACTGCTCCGTTTAGTCAGCAAATGGGGGGCACTTTTCGAAGGCATCACCTTGGGCCCACAAGACGTGGGTCAGTTAGACGTTGTCGCACGACGTGACGGTTTTAGTCTAACATTCCTTATAAGGAACGCTTCGACAGCGAACCATCGCACGAAGAAAATAGTTTTTTATTTTCGAGGAGTCTGCCCCATTTCCTTCCTCCTCTTATTTGTAAAGAAAACATAAAAGAAATAGCCATGTAATGTTCGTGTTTTATAAGTGTGGATGCAATTATGAAATTGATTCAATTACATAAACAAAAAAGACTTTATTGAATTAATCAATAAAGTCTTTGAATAGCTTAGCGACGTCCTACTCTTGCAGGGGCAAAGCCCCAACTACCATTGGCGCTGAAGAGCTTAACTGCTGTGTTCGGCATGGGAACAGGTGTGACCTCTTCGCTATTGTCACTAAACCTTTGTTTTAAAGGCATGTACCTTCAAAACTAGATAAGAAAGACAAGGGTATCAAACGTTAGAATATCATCCAGTTTCAACTCCCACTGTTGTGGTCGTTTCCACTTTTGTTATTTAGTTAAGTCCTCGATCGATTAGTATTCGTCAGCTGCACGTGTCAC
>NZ_QNRI01000013.1 GCF_003315295.1 Paraliobacillus ryukyuensis
CTTAAAAATGGAGAGATCCAGTTAGAAGGACCAGAACCAGATGTAGATATAGGCGTGGAACAAATTTTAGCAGCCAAAGATGGTTACGATTATTTCACTGGAAAAGAAATATCTAAAATTCAATCTGCGACTATCATATTCGGGGTGGTATTTTCTGGTTTTTCTTGGAGAGGAAGTAGACGCTTCTCTCTTTCTAAAATGCAAGTTAGTAAGATAAAGAATAATGTGAAAACCACAAGTAATTCTGTTAATGGTAAAATAAATAATAAAGCAACAGTTACGAAGGGTACGGGTAAAAATCCTTCAGCTTTTGCAGATCGTGCTAAACTAGAAGGACATTTTGATAAACATGGGAAGGAATTTGACCGATTATATAAAAATGCCGACGAGTATCTTGAAGGTGCAAAAGAGGTTATTAATAATGGCATAAAGGTGAAGTATGAATATAAAGGTGAAATGAGGACAGGATATGTAAAGTTTATAGGAAATAACAAAAATGGTAAAGCAAAGTTTGAATTTGTAGGTACTAATAATAACGGAGATATTACGACCTACCACACTCAGAGTGGCAAAAAAATTTGGAAGACCATTAATGGTGAAAATATTCCAGTGATTAATCCAGCAGAGTAGGAAGGGAGGATTTATTTATGGCGTATACGGCTCTTGTTAAAAGGCTAGACCCACAAATTGAGGAAGAAGTGATAATTGAGATAGAGGGTATTGAATTTACAGGGTTTGCTTTTATTTGTCCTTATAAAATTGAAGTAGGAAAAAGTTATCCTGTATCAATAGGATTTACTATCTTAAATGAGTTAATGATTCGTGAAATCCAGGGAGAGAAGAAAGAAATAGAACGTATTGGTTTGGGTTATGAGTATTATATAAGAGGTTTGTTACATGAGGATAAAATTGATGCAGGATTAGTTTTTACTGACGAAGATGAGTACTTCTTTGATTATCCTGAATTGATGGATAAATATATTGAAATAAAAGTTGACAGAATAAGTATAGAATTTTTAAGGACAACTACTGATTAAAAGGAGAAGAAGTTTAATTTCAAAGTAATAATACTCACAATAGTCATATAGCTAGCTGTAAAGCACTTGATTGCCATATCGGACATCAAGTGCTTTTTAGTGAGTTATAGACAATACAAAAAATGCTTATGAAATTCATAACTCATGATGGTTGTACCATCAAGGCATTCTGTTTTAATACATGATTTGTAAAAATAATAACGATAAACAGGTGAGATGACATTTTACACGGCAGGGGTAGTATGACATGGAATAGCTGACAAACTAACGAGAATAACAAAGCTCGTGGCGATAACAATGGGTGAAGTATAAGAGTGTTTCCTTTACTTCTTTGGCTTATAAATAATGGGTTGTGTTTTTACAAGAGACGGTCGTATAATACTGCTATTCGTTTAAAAGCGTTACATAAATTTAATTTTCGTAACGGAAGGGTGAAAAGTTGAACGTTGTTGGGTATATACGAGTCTCCACTCAAGGGCAGGCAAGAGATGGATATAGCTTGAAATATCAAGAAGAGGAAATTAAAGCATATTGTAAGGAACAAGGCTTGAACTTGATACATATCTTTAGAGACGAAGGAAATAGCGGTGCCAGACTGAATGAAGATGAAGTATTAATAGAAGTATAAATTTTATAGCTTACAATGGATTTATGGTACAAGTCTAGAATGGTACTTAAATAAGTTTTTGGAGATGCCATTGAATTCCACAACATTTTTAACTGTTTTTTGTTTGGTTTTGACGCAGTGAAATCTTAATTCAATAGATTGTCTGCAATATGTTGTGGTAGGGACTTTGAATAACGCTTTTTCTTTCGACGAATGTGCTATATTCATAAGACGATAAATACGTTTGTGATTAAAGAAGGATCAAATTGGCGGTTCATATTCATGGTCATACGACGACCCACATAAATCGCATTCACTTTTTGATGAAGATTTTCCATCTCTTCTAATAAAGTTTTATTTAGTTTATCATCATCTGTTGGTATTCGATTTAACCATTTGTAACAGGAGGCCCGTGCCACCTTTGCTATCTCGCATCATAACATAATAAAAAATTTTCTTTCTCGTAAAGTTGTTGAATTACTAAATAGCGATTTTCTAAACGAACACGGGTTATGCCCGCCCCTTTCCATCCCCTCTCACTTTTTTTAAAAAGCATTCTTGGCTCGCAGACGTTCATTCTCTTTTTCTATACGACGTATCTCTAACTTCATTTTTTCTTCCGTAGATAATTCTTTTTCTTTTTTAGTATGACCACGTCGGTCTTGTAATGCATCCTATCTACCAGTTTCATATTTACACACCCATTGATAGACTCGTTGGTAAGATACTTGATTGGCTAACGCCTTTTTATAATAACCCTTTGATTCTAGCATAACTTTTGAGCAACGTACAAAATATATCATGAACCATTAGATTAATTTACCACTATAATTTTGTCTAAATTTGTCGATATAAAGTGTAAACCTATAAATTACTTTTTGAAAAGGATCAATTCCATCTGAATATCTAGATAGCTCGAAACAAGCTACTAAAAGGTTAATGGAATGTTTCAATATTTTTTAAAAAATTCAGAAAGGCAGATGATTAATGAAAATTAAGACAAAGCTACTAATTATTATCTCTATTTTATTTTTTTCTCTATTATTAATAGGAGGCTCCTCCATTTTCATCAATTCCTCTACAATCAAAAAAAATGAAATTTTAAAGGATAAAATGGAATTTCAGAATGAAATCAAACACATCCAATATAGGTTAGCCGGCCTATCCAATGACGAACGTGGATTTATTATTACCGGGGAAGAAGATTTTACGGAGGGAATGAAAGAGAAGTCAGATGAGATTTTTTCCACTTTAAAAGAATTAAAGTCATTGGTACATAACCAGGATTATTTAAAGAATATTAATGACATCCAGGAAAACTTCTCATTATTTTGGAATATGAACCAGGAAGTAGTATCTCAGTTTACCTTAAATCCAGAACAAGCAAAATCCCTTCACTTTGGTGAAGAAAGAACACTTAGAAAAGAAGCATTAGATCCAGCTGTAAATGCATTGGTAAATCAATTGGATAAGGATGTTGAAAAATTAAAAGAAAATGTTAATACGTATGCATCTGTAAGTGTAGGGCTAATCGTATCAGTAACAATAATCACAATCATATTAGGAATTATTTTAAGTATACTCCTTCTTAAATCCATCATGGTACCTCTAAAGGGACTAAATAGACAACTTGAAGAAATTGCACAAGGAGATGCTGACCTGACCCAAAAAATTGCTGTTAAAAGGAAAGATGAGTTTGGTCAGCTTGCTACATCATTTAATACTTTTGTTGATTCATTGGCAAGTATAATAAAGCAAATCAGCAGTTCATCCGAACAAGTCGCTGCATCATCAGAAGAATTATCGGCAAGTGCTGAACAGTCAAAAGCAACATCTGATCAAATATCACAATCAATGAATGAAATAGCTTTAACGAGTACTAGTCAAAACGTTACCACAGAAAAGAGTTCTAACTCGATTTCAGAAATACTCGATAGCTTGTCTGGTGTAGCAGACAATACTGGCGACATTGCAGAAAACTCTTCTCTAATGAGAGGAAAGGCTGAAATGGGAGCATCCTCTTTGAATATGATGTCAGAACAAATGACATTAATTAATCAATCTGTCCAAGAAGCTGAAAATGGCTTAAGGGTATTAGTCAACAGCACAACCGAGATTAGTAATATTACCTCACTCATTTCTGCTATCTCGGAACAAACAAACCTTCTTGCTTTAAACGCAGCTATTGAAGCAGCAAGGGCCGGGGAACATGGGAAAGGTTTTTCTGTTGTAGCAGAAGAAGTTCGTAAACTTGCTGATGAGACAAATAAATCAGCAAGTCATATAAAACTCTTGGTCTCCAATATCGAAACTGATTCAACCGATACTTCAAATAATATTAAAAATGTCCAACAAAATGTGGATTCAGGTATAAATTTAGCTTTTGAAACAAAACAACAATTTAGTGAAATATTAAGTCTTATTGAACAAGTAACCTCTCAAATTCAAGAGGTTGCTGCTGCAACGCAGCAACTAACTGCAGGAGTTGAAGTTATTCAAAATACCTTTGCAACACTAGAAATCGGATCCAAAGAAATATCTTCCAGTTCTGAGGAGGTTGCTTCAGCAACGAAGGTACAATTTGGATCAATGGCAGAGATATCTCATGCAGCTGCTTCTCTTTCATATTTGGCTGAGGATTTACAAAAAGTTGTAAGTCGCTTTAAGTATTAAAAGATATACCAAAAAGCAGTAAAGAAATATGATCAACTGATCAAGTTTCTTTACTACTTTTTAAATTGGAGGCTCAATTTTGAGGAGAAAATCACTGCTAAGATTGTTGCTCCAGCACATCGGGCAAAGAGACTTGGACTTATTTATATATGGGGATTAGTTCTTCTTCACTTGTGATGGGAGGCCACTTGAGATTTTAGTTTCCGATACATTTGATTGGTGCGCTGTCTGATTCGATCGGTACACATAAGAGCATCTTAACAGTCATTATTTTATTTGTGGCTGTCTTCTTCTTATTGCCAATCACTATTTTTTTACTTGTTTTATTTATACCCATTATAATTATCTGGGCGGCATTAAGCTGGAGTGTATCTCCACCACAGCAGAACTATTTCTTACAAACTCAAATTTTGCTTTCCCTTACGAGAGTTACCCATAAACTTTATATAACCTGTTCGAGTTTCACCTTTATATTGACATCCCACCTTTATGCCACTAGTCATAACTTCCTTAGCACCTTGTATATTTTCATTACTATAAACACCATGGAATTCTTTGTTTTTAACAGCATGATTTTCAGAATGAGACTTTAGTAAGTCTCTAGAAGCAAAATTACCCACCCCCTTAGTAATTCTTTCTTTACTATTAATTGAACCATGCACATGTTTGTTTGTCGTTTTCCTATTATTTCTGAGCTTAGTAGCTTGTACTTTACTTATCTTTAAACTTCTTCTTCTCTTTCAAGAAAAAGAAGAAGCCATTCTGCTATAACGATACTTGAAGCATGTGATCCTGATATTTTTTCACCTGTCCAATACTGGTTCTGGGCGTTCCAACTTGATCTCCCCCTTTTTGATGGCTTCCTTATAAGCTACCGTAGCTTTAGCTGCCTCTCGATCTGTTTCCCTATCTGGTAATATAGAACATGAGGGTAATATGGATGTATCATATCCCGGTTCATATGAGTAAGTAATGTAGGAATATTGAATATTGATGGCGAAGTTTGTTTATTTGTGAAGGATTTAAAAAGTAACAAATAGATGTATTGTCATCGGTATTTGGTTATGCAGCGTTATTAATTCAAAACTTTAGATTGAGGAGTGAAAAAATGAAAGCCAGAACCTATAAAATAATAATCAAATTGTTCAGTCTTATTTTATTAGTAAGTTGTGGAAGTGTTAATAAAATGAACTTTTATGAACAAACAAGTAGTACAGAATTAAACGAGGAAGTAAATACGATTAAAATAGGTTCAAGTGAATTAGAAGTGAAAGAAGTTTTGGGAGAACCGGATTCTACTGAAGAAATAGAGAATGGGACACAGTTAATTTATGGAGATTCAACAGACAGCAATCTGGAATTTCAAATTGAAAAAGGTACCATACAACGTTATTTTTTCTCCGATGAACAATATAATAAAAACAAGAATGTAGCAATCGGCAGCACTAGACAAGACATAATTACGAAATATGGGGAAAATTATTATACACGAGATGATTCAGGTACTGAAGTTTTAGGTTATTTTGATAAATATAAAGGAATAGATATCGAATTTTCACTAGATGAAGGAAAAATTATTGGTATTGAAGTATCAAAGATTAATATATAATGTTCTTTTTTTGACAGAAGGTGTGCTATTACATGAAATCTAAATAGTTCTATATAAATAAAAACCTGGCTTCCCCGCCAGGTTTTTATTGTGAAGAGAATTACCTTATATAAAATCACCTAACATATGTCACAAATATAATAATTGGAAATATTTTTTAACCATTATTCAAAATTAAACAATACGGGATAGTAACACCTGTAAAAGTGGCTCATGGTCTGAGGCGGTTATAGTAGACTTATTAATTAATAGCAGATCCAAGAGGTTAGAATTAATGAGTCAATCTCTCTAACGATTTACATTCGAATGTTTCTCAAGGCATTAAAATAACAACGAAACAAACATAATATTGTTTATGCTTGTAGGCTCTTACGTTAACAAATCTATTAATAATAGCTCGCTATTGTAACCAACTTTTCACTCGATTTCCATGCTATAATGAAACAAAGCTAAATTAGCAACCCATTTAATAGGAGTCTACAGTATGATGAATTTTACAATAAACAGAGAAATAATGAATAGTGAGTTACTTCCACCCTTTTCCCTTACTATTGAAGGGGAGCATACGACTACAATATATAGTGATATGGAGATGCAATTAGAATTTATCAAGTCGTTACAAGATACAGAGGATGTTAAGGTCTTTGATCTTCAAGAAGGGCTATATCAACGGCTAACAGTAGAAGATAATATTGCTTTTTTTCGGAAATGGTTTAGATCTAAAATGTCTCTTCCTGAAGTCCTCGTGATGTTTGAGTTGCAATATAGTGCAAAAAAACCTTTATATAAGTGTTCCAAGTCAGAAGTTCGTCGGGTGTATTATGCAAAGTATTTGATGTCTGGTGTTTCGCCGATGCTTTTTCATGAGCCGGTTCAAGGGGTAGATGTGAATACAACGAATTCATTTATTCAATTGTTGCAACGGTTAAAGTCGTGTCATATTCCAGTCCTTGTTTTAGTATCGAATCTGGAACATGCCATTATGCTAGGGGATGTTGCGTACAAGCTTCATCAGCATGCACTCTCACCAGTAGAAATGGATGAGGGAGAAGATGAAACAAAAGAAGAAGCAGATGATCTAGGTTTGAAAAGGCATAACAATCTATTTAAAATACCGGCCAAAGTAGATGATAAGGTAATTCTTTTTGACCCTTTGGAGATTGATTATATGGAGAGTCAAGATGGCAAGGCAATGATTGTCGTAAATGATCAAACATATGCGATGGATACGACACTTGCAGAGATGGAGAAACAATTAGAAGTTTACGGGTTTTATCGTTGTCACCGTTCTTATATTGTTAATTTACAAAAAGTCCGTGAGATTATTACATGGTCAAAAAATACATATTCCTTACGTATTGATAATAAGTCCCAGTCTACCATTCCGTTATCACGAACAAAAATTCAAGATATCCAGGAGAAGTTCAGCCTAAAATAAGTACTGTTCAGCTCTCATAGTGGTATGTTCACCTTATTTTTATTGGGAATCCGGTACATTTTAACGATGCTATGGTACATTTCGAACGAATTTGGCTGCGTCCCTTATGAATCTCTCTTATGATGAGTGTAGATCATTGAAGGAGGGATTCGATTGGAAAATTCAATTGAAGTTGTGGAGATACAGAAGACATTTCAACAGCAAACAGCTATAGAAGATGTGTCTTTTCAGGTGAAGAAGGGTGAAATTTTTGGATTACTTGGCCCGAGTGGTTCGGGAAAAACAACGACGATTAAAATGTTAACAGGTGAGCTTGGGCAAACAGTGGGGAAAATAAAGGTGCTTGGGATGGAATCCGATCAGATCGGATCTGCAGAATTTAAAGCGAAGATAGGCATTCTGTCCGACAACAGTTCGTTATATGAACGATTGACGATCTATGATAATTTGAAACTATTTTGTCGGCTGTATAACGCACCGATGCGTCGGATTGACGCTATTTTGCGTGATGTGAATTTGCACGGAGAGAAAAGTAAAACGGTTTCCAAGTTGTCAAAAGGAATGAAACAACGGGTATTGCTGGCTAAAGCGTTGATTCACGAGCCTGAACTTGTGTTTTTGGATGAGCCGACATCTGCATTAGACCCAGGAAATGCAGCGCATATTCATCAAGGGTTGCGCAGATTGAATGAAGCAGGAACGACGATCTTTATTACCACGCATAATATGGAGGAAGCAAGTGCGTTGTGTGATCGGGTTACTTTCTTGAATCACGGTAAAATAGTAGAGCTGGATCGACCGGGAGAGTTGCAATACAAATATTCGACGCATGCTTTTCATGTGGAAACGTTTGATGGTGAACAATTGGTGATCAACAATACACCAGATCAAGCAGAGCGCATTAAGGAACTTATTGCGACGAACCAAATGAAAGCAATACATACGGATGAGCCTACATTAGGACAGGTCTTTCTGAAAGTGACTGGGGAGGAGTTAGTGTAATGAATGTACAACGAGTAAGTGCTATTTTTGAAAAAGACACCAAAGACTTTATGAAAAATACGATGCTATTAATGATGCCGGTAGTGCCAATATTTTTAGCGTTATTATATAAACAAATGAGCGGTGGGGAAGCATTTCCAACATTCTTACTGTACTTGGTCGTCGGGATTAATCTTTCAACTGTAACTACAGCGGGTATGATGACGATGATGGCAGAAGAAAATGAAAAAAAGACATTGCGTGGGTTGATTCAATCACCAGCTTCTATTGTTGATATTTTAGTCGGTAAGAGTCTTGTCGTTGGTTTGATGAGCCTTATTACATTAATCGTAAGTCTATTTATTATGGGTATTGAACCGTTGCTAAATCTCAAATCAATACTAGCTATTATATTCTTGTTCTTTTTCTTTTTGTTCTTAGGAATAGGAATTGGATTGTTTTCTAAATCTGTCGCTGCCACATCAGCTTACATCATGCCCGTTATGCTTTTATTTGGCTTTACACCGATGTTTGAACTTCTGGGGATTAGTGAAGACAGTATCGTTATTAAATTTGCTGATACATTTCCCGTGATGCAAGCGATCGAATTGACAGATGGTAACAGTTGGTTGCCGCTAGGTATCATAGCGATTTGGGTGTTAGGTGCTGGATTGTTTATGTATGTTTGCTTTAAGAAGACGATGACAGATGATTGATCGCTTCTATCTTTGTTATGATAACTGATAGCCAATAAAAACTCATCTTTAAACCCAAAAATATCCTTAAAGAGTGTTTGCTTTAAGGATATTTTTTTAATATGTTGAATCTATGAAACAGTTTCAACATGTAACGATAAAAAATTTAATTATGAGATAAGTGGTTTTATACATTTAAAAACCAGTTGCATAGAATATTGCTTCTTGCGACTGGTTTTTTAATAGTAAGCTCTATACAACCGGTAATAATATCCTTATCGTCGTTCCTTCTCCTGGTTTACTTTTCACATTAATCGATCCATCGTGTAATTCGATTAATTGTTTAGAGATTGCTAGTCCGAGTCCTGTGCCGCTAACGGATTCAGTGGTGCTGGTTCCGCGATAATAACGGGTGAATAAGTGTTGGACAGTGGCTTGGTCCATGCCGACACCTTTGTCGCTCACTTTAATAACAATGACGTGTTGCTCGATTAGTTCCGTTGATATGGTAACAATAGTGTTCGGTGGGTTGTAATTCAATGCATTAGCAATTAAATTATCCATGATTCGTTGAAACCATCTCTGATCAATCGCTGTGATCAATGCTTGTGTTTCTGGTTGATAACGAATTTCTTTGTCTGAATGATTCGGGTTATTGATGAATTGCAATAGGCTTCTGCGAATACATTCATTCAAGTCTGTTCGTTCTTTTACCATTGGTATTTCATGATTCTTTAATTGATAGGTTACGTTTAGATCATCAATTAGTTCTTTCATATAATCGGATTTCTCGCCAATGATGGTAGCGAAATCTCTCATTTCTGTTTCACTCCATGTATAATCAGTTGATTCCATCATGTTGGCATAACCTTGGATGGAGGCGAGTGGTGTTTTTAGATCGTGGGAAATACCACTGATCCATTCGTCTCTTGACTTAGCGGTGCGCACACGCTCGGCTTCTCGTTTTTGTAAAATGGTAGTCAATTCGGTCAATGTGGCAATCACATCTTGATAAAGCCGGTATTTCCGCTTGATATCTCCATTTCTATTGACTAAAACGGAGTGGCCGGTGTGTTCGTCGATAGGAGCTTCATAGATGCCTTGTCTTAGGTTCTGCATCCAACGCATAAAGGTCAATAATGGTGAGCTGAATTTATGCGCATACCAAAGCGTAGCTAATAACAATAATAGTAACAATAGAATGGTAAAAACAATCACACTATTACTGACGGTGCCGTTAATGTTAGTTTCTAACCTGGATGGGCTAGGCGCTTTTCCAACGACTAACGTCAATTGGGAAGCTGGATCAAAATAACTTGCTTCGTGCTGATACTCCAGCTTTGCATTAGCGGCAATGACATCTTCGGTATCATAGGAGTCGGGAGCGCCGTTTCCGTATTGATCGACAATATTTCCAGCATGATCAACAAGGATCGCCCAACCGTTATGCTGCTGGAAGCGGGGCACCATGGTCGAAGGGAGTGCTAGTTGCTGTTTTTCCCAATCGACATCTCCCTTTATCTCTTGTATGAGATCTTGTTGCCAATTGTTTGTTCCAAGTACAACGTAATAATAATCTTCTAATTTGAACGGTGCAACGAGCCAATATGTGGTGGCCGTACCAGAAGCGAGTAATGTATGTATATCTGTGTCTTGTAAGTTAGCTGGCGCATGGAAGGCGTTCATCACTTCGCCTGTCTCTGTGACAACAGCGAGCCATGCATCTTGTTCTTCTGCCAATGTTTTTAGTTCTGGGTCAAATTGTGCCTGCTGTTCCTCGATTGTTACTCGACTCTCAATGAATGTCGTACCAGCCTTGGTTAAGTCATTATAAGATTCCATTTGTTGTGACAAATAACCAAATAGTGCAAAACTGATAGATAGTAAAACAACTAAAAAGATAGCTAGGAGCAGTATCCGACCAAGAAACTGTATAAGAAAGCGTCTATAGATTTTCATTCGTACCACCTGTTGGAACAAATTTATAGCCAAGTCCTCGTACAGTTACAATAGATTTTGGTCTGCTTGGGTTTTGTTCAATTTGTTCTCGTAGTTTGCGGATGTGTACCATCACAGTATTGTCTTCTCCTAAGTATTGATCGCCCCAGACTTGCTCATATAACTGACTTTTACTAAAAACTTGATTAGGATGCTGACAGAAAAATAATAAGAGATTATACACTTGTGCTTGGAGATTAACTTTTTCTCCTGCAAGGCTAACTTCAGCGGACAATGTATCGACGACAAGGTTGCCGTATGTATAAGTCGTCGTCTGTGGTGCGGGGATATCTCCTTGTTTTCTCCGTAAATGTGCCTTCATGCGTGCCACTACTTCCAATGGATTAAATGGTTTGGTGATGTAATCATCTGCACCGACGGCAAAGCCTGATAATTTGTCCAAGTCGGTGGTGCGAGCGGTGAGAAAGAAGATCGTTGCATTGGATATTGCGCGTATCTTCGGACACACTTCAAACCCATCTTCGCCTGGAAGCATGACATCCAATAGAATAATCGCGTACGCCCTGCGCTGGCAAAGCTGGATTGCTTTTTCCGCAGTAGTAGCAGTATCAATCTGGGTAAAGCCTTCTTTTTTTAAAATTGTTTCGAGCATATGTAAAATCGCTTGTTCATCATCTACAATTAAGATTGGTGATTGTTGCATAACGACACTCCTGATTTATAGTCTATAAATGTATCATACCATTTCATAACAACATATTAGGCTAATTAAGGAAAAATTAAGGTGGAAGTTGTTTGTTGTTAAGCAACGCGTATTATACTAGATGTACCGAAACAAAGGAGGAGAAGCTATGCTCGCTATCTGTAAAAGAGAATTTATTCAATCATTTAAAGGGTTTAAGTCAATTATTGTTATTGCGATATTTTTACTAACAGCCTATTATTCAAAAAGTTTTGCTGATCTATTGCTGTCGTTAAATATTGATTTTACCAGTGAGGAAAAGCAAATTATCCAGACAATTGGGATTTCATTTCTAATTATGTTTTTTGGCATGTTGTTTGTAATGGGGTTATCCCATGATACGATCAATCGAGAAACGCACGAGCGGACGATACGCTTTTTAGTCACACGTACGTCGCGTACCTCGATTATTGTTGGTAAGTTTTTGGGGATCTCACTATTTTGGTTTGCCTGTTTGCTCGCGTCTTTCGTGATTATCAGCATCTTTGTTCATGATTTTGATTTTATTGTGCTATTTCAATCTACTAGTTTAGCGGTCTACTATAGTGCGTTAACGGTTTTATTATCGGTACTTATTCCGAAACCAGGATTTACGATGTTCTTAAGTGTGGTACTCGGAATCGCATTCCCAATTTTTAATGGTTGGCTGGTGTTAACGACAAATAACTGGGTAAGCTGGTTGAAGTATATTTTCCCTTTTTATTATTTAGATGAAGTGAATGGTATGTTTTTGGTTGTTTTTCTACTAGCTGCAGTGTTTGTAGCTATCGCAATACTTGCCTTTAGAAGGAGGGAATGCTAAATGTTGGCGATTGAAACGAAGCAATTATCGAAGTCATTTTGGAAAAATAATGTGGTTAAACAAATTGATCTCCAGGTCGAAAAGGGGGAAATATTAGGTTTCCTTGGACGTAATGGTGCGGGAAAATCAACGTTTATTAACATGTTAACTGGTATTCTACCACCGAGTTCAGGGTCCTATGCATTATTAGGAGTGCAAGGACCAAATAATGCAGTAAAGAAAGAAATTGGTGTGATGCCAGACTATTCTTCACTTTATGGTTCGATGACCGCCTTGAAGCACTTGCGTTACCTTTCAGAGGTTTCCGGGAAAAAGGTATCGCAAAGTCGTGCGATGGATGTGTTACAGCTTGTCGGGTTAGAAGCACATGCCAATAAAAAAGCGGGCAAATTTTCATTCGGGATGAAAAAGAAATTGGCGATTGCTCAAGCGATTGTGCATGATCCACAGTTGATTTTCTTAGATGAACCGACATCAGGACTAGATGCAGAATCGGTCATTCAAATCCATCGATTGATTCAGCGATTGCATCAGCAGGGAAAGACAATTTTTATGACATCGCATAATTTAGATGAAGTTGAAAAAATCTGTTCACGCATTGCCATTATGAAAGATGGGAAAATCCGCCGAGTTGGTACAATGGATGAATTGCGTGCGTACTATCAATCTACCATCACTGTTACCATGAAGCATGCACCAATTGCCGCAACCGACTTAGCCACACTTGAGCCGTGGCTGAAGCAAGTGGGGGCACAGTTAGAGATGGAAGCATCGCATTTCACCATTCAAGTAGAAAGTGAACAAAAGATCGCTGAAATCATTCGTGCACTTGGGAGTTACAAAATTGACATTTACCGTGTAGATGTAGATGAGCCTTCATTAGAGGAGATTTTTTTGGAAGAATAGGTAGTTTTTCACCGGAGTGATTTTCTGTAAATTACGGTGTGTTGGGTTAGAATAGATAGGCTATAGACAGGTATTTTCCTATGAGTTACCACTTTATCTTAGTATGAGCTAGGGTAGGGTGGTTTTTTCTATAGGTATGAAATAGTTACTACGAAGAATGTGGGCACGTATGGCAGGAGGTCAGAATATACTAGTATAACTGCATGTTCCAGACATGTTAAGAAAGGAAGTTAAATGATGATGCAACCAATGTATGTGCCGAATCAGGCAAATCGTACGTATACCTATCCGTATGTTTACCATAATCGTTTGTCTCAACCGTCTCAGCGTGGGCAAGATTATACCGTTAGCGTTACGGGACAGCATGAGATTTTTGCCAAACCAGACCAAGCACGTGTATCGATCGGTGTGGTAACCGAAGATAAAAATGTGGAGACGGCCCAACAACAAAATGCCACTATCGCGAACCAAGTCATTGATGCGCTGGCCACGATTGGTATCACAAGCGAGCAAATCGAAACGGCTGCGTATACGATCCATCCATTGTATGATTACTCGGATAATAACCAAGTGTTGCGCGGGTATCAAGTGCGCCATCTATTTACGGTGGTGGTAAGTAATCTGACCAAAGTTGGGGAAGTCCTTGATGTGGCAACGCAGAATGGGGTTAATCACATCAATGATGTGGAATATGAACTGGCAAATCCAACGATCGTCTATCAAAATGCGCTCCAAGAAGCTACTTTAAATGCCCGAGAAAAAGCAGAAAACATTGCACGGTCACTGGGCTTATCAATCAATCGGATTCCCTTACGGCTGTCCGAGGAAAATGTGTCGTTTCAACGTCCGCGATATACCGCGCAAGTGTTAAGCGCATCGACTGATTCCGTTACGCCACCAGTACAAGAAGGAGATGTGAAGGTGACCGCGACTGTAAGAGCGGTGTTTGCATATGAGCGGTTTGATTGATGGGGCGTTGTGATTATTTTAGTTTCAACAGGGTGCTAGTGTATTGTGACTACGCGTCCTGTTGAAGCAAGGCTTTTACGTTTTTAACTATAATCATGTAATAGAATAAATGGCTTGCTCGGCCCCAAAACGGATAATTTTTCGTTCCAATTTCATGCCTAATCGTTCTAAAAGCTGACAGGAAGCCTTATTCGCTGTTTGGGTTTCGGCAATAACTTTTGAAAGTTGTAAATTGAATGAATGATTGTTTGAACTACCTCACTTGCAAACCCATCTCCCTACCAATTTGGTAAGAATTGATAAGAGATCTCGAGGCCGAGACCATCATGATGAGGGTCAAGCGACACTAATCCAATAAATTTAGCTTGTTTTTTTCTTTAACCACCCAATAAAAAGCGTCACCATTTGAATTAAGCATATCGTTAAATATGAGTTGAATCGTATTTTCTTGACGTATGCCACCAAGAAATTTTCTTACTTGCTGGTTCATTTATAAATTTTTTACATCATAATAATCGGATTGTTGCAAAGGAGGCATCAAACATCTTTTTCTAACATAGAAATCCCTCCCCCGAAAACTAATATGTAAACTCCATCGGCTCCGTACTAGGAATATAACCATTTTTCTTGTAGTAATTAATCGCTTGATCGCTTGGCCATACAATGACAAACTCATAGTTATTTGCTTTTATCCAATTGTTTATCGTTTGGATAACCTTACTCCCTACCCCTTCGTTTCGATATTCTGGAATGGTATATACGTTAGTCATATACGCGAATGGATACGTAACTCTACCAGGCCTCGGCACTTTATGTATTAATTCGATGAATATATGAGAAGCAATTCGTTCCTCATCTTCCGCAACCCAAATAAACCACTGATTACTAGTTAGTGCATGTGCTAAAAATGTATGGAACTCCTTTTTAAATGCTTCATAGAACGCTTCATTTTTGCTCGGATCATATTCAACGGTCATATCCCATCGCATTTTTATTAATTGATCGATGTCTTTTGCTTCAGCAAGTCTAATGTTCATTTATTCCGCCCCTTTATTTATGTGGTAGATATATTATTCTGATTTTAACATAAAATCACAAGTGTGCTTTGCCTAGTAGTGAGCATAAAAAGTGAATAAATATAAAGGAGAATAGAACGGAAAAGTAGAAAACTAGTTGTGAGGATATTTTTTCGTTAAACAACTTTTGGGCATTATTAAACGCGCATATGGGATAAAACGTAGGTCGTGCAGCGTGAGATTTGTGCGATAAAGCAGATATAGCATAAAACAGAGGTCAAGCGAAGTGAGATTTTATTAAAAAAGTAAGTTATCAAGCCAAAGGCTGTGCAAGTATAATTATTCGAGATTCAGTTAATGCTGTTCAGTGATTTTTAACCACGTAAGCAGTCAACCGTAATAGGATTTTTAATGATGTTGATCGGATTGTCTTTTGGTATATACGGAAGTTTTAAAAGTATTGATAAAACAGGATTGATATGAGAAAGTGAGATCCAGTGGTATTTTTAAGAAATTGGGAGGAGAGAGATGCAAAATTTACTAATAGCTATTGTTGTTGGTTTTATAATTGTAATAGTAATGATCGGTAATAAAAAAAGGAGTAAAAATGAAGCGGAGGAGAAGTACACAAAACATAAGCGGGTACTGTTGTGGTTATTGGGAATTAATTATATTGGATTTTTAAGTTTTCAGCTTGCTGGTCTACAACCCGTTATGGGTATGCATTTTCGCCTTGCTGAAATGATGTCTGGTTTTGGCAACATCGTAATTTTTGTTGCGATACCAATTGCGATTTTTATTTATCTGGATCTACTATATACATACTTCACTAAAAGAGGCTTACAAAAACCAACCGCATCAACCGTGCGTAAAGCAACTTTCATAGTTATAACAACAGTTGCTTTTGTTTTTATCATTAACTCTCAATCGCAGGACGTTTTTACTTATGGGGTATTTGAAGTTCAGCAGAAAAACCATGAAGATGGAAAATATTACTTAGAATTAGAAAAAAGAAAGATTAGAGTTTCATCTAACGAGTATCACCTTATTGAAGAAAATGAGCAGTATGCAATAGGGTTTCGTTGGCATAAAAACAATCCAAACATTGGTTACTTAAGGACGATTGATCCGAATTAAGGTAAGGGGCAGGGGGCGTTTGTGTGGGCAAGGTTTAGTGGATACAGCGGTGGTTATGCTTATTATAAGGAGATTTCAAATGTGATTACAGGTATTATTTCTTTAATTTGCATTTTTCTATGGATTGCATTTTCGAAAGAACTTGAAAAACCTTCAAAAGAGAGGAATAAGCTGAATTTGATTGCTTTAATATCTGCTGGTGTTTTATCAACATTAATAATAACCGTCTCCCTGTTTCAAAATCTCCAATTATACAAGACGTAAGGTGGTTAGTCGGAAAAAATTAAGGAAACCCTTTGATGAGGTTTCTTTTTTCAGCGAAAAATCATTGTTTAAGATTAACAGAGCCTGATTATTAAAACTAACCTAGCGAGAGTGGAGATTTGTGCTATATCATCATATATAGATAAAAACTAGCCTAGCGAGAGTGGAGATTTGTGCTATATCGCATATATGGAATAAAACTAGCCTGGGCGGACCGGAGATTTATGTCATATCATCATATATAGAATAAAACTAGCCTAGCGAGAGTGGAGATTTGTGCTATATCGGCATATATAGAATAAAACTAGCCTAGCGAGAGTGGAGATTTGTGCTATATCGGTATATATAGATAAAAACTAGCCTGATCGGACCGGAGATTTGTGCTATATCGGCATATATGGAATAAAACTAGCCTGGGCGGATCGGAGATTTATGTCATATCATCATATATAGAATAAAACTAGCCTAGCGAGAATGGAGATTTGTGCTATATCATCATACATGGAATAAAACTAGCCTGAGTTGATAGATGATTTGTACCATATCTTCTCATGTATCAAGTAAATCTAGACTAGCTAGCCCGAAGATTTATACAATATAAAATGCTAAAGGGAGTGCTTCGTACACTCCCTGCCTGAAAACTAGTGTGGCATGTTTGGTTGTTGTGGTGCTTTTGCATAGCTATTTAACATGGTTTGCATGTCTTGCTCATTCAGCCTAGGTGTTTGGTAGTAGCCGTGTTTGTTTTGATATAAGAAGATTTCGTAGCTTAGTTCAATGAAATTGTGCACACTGTCTGAAATGACGCGTCGTAGGACGGGGTTGGTCATTTCTAAAGCGGTCATCGTTAATAGTGAAGCTAAAGATTTGGTGTGACCGAGCATGTAGGCGGACAGCCCTTGATCCGATAGCTGATTTGTTGACTGATTTGGTTTTTTGGGTTGGCCTACTGTGACCCCGTAGACGATTTCGTTGCTTTGTGTCATTTGATATTCTTGGGTTGGCACGGTTGGGTCTTGGCCTGTGGAGAAGCTTTCCACGATTGTGTTGTACATTTGTGTAACAAAAGTATATTGGCGTTGCGCAATTGATTTTAATTCTGGGTCTTTTATATGTTGCTCGTACATTTGGTATTGATCGAGCATGGAGATAATTCCAGCGATAATTTCATGGGCATCGAATACTTCATGCCCACCATGATTGGTAGTTTGTTGCATATTTGATGGCATCTGTTGGCCGGTTTGTTGTATGTTTTGTTGTTGCATATGCTTTTCCTCCTCTTAGTTCTTCTTTTATGCAATCCTTAGCTTTTCCCTATACGATTGTTTCATGCATAGAATCAAGATACAGGTCGGATGCATATTTATAGCCGTTTAAGAAAAAACTTAACGTTAGATCGTATGTCACTTTTTCATTTATAGAGGAGGAACGGCATTGTTTTCATTTGAACCAAATTGTTGGTCAGAGCATGGGCAGCTGGAGGCGGTTTTACTCTGCCAACCATCGATGTTAAGTGTTCCGGATTTACAAACGGCTGAAGATGTGAAATGGAGCGCGCCGGTTAACCAGCAGAAAGCACAGGAGCAGTTTCACACATTACGGCAAACGTTAGAAAATATGGGTGCTGACGTGATTGATTATGCGACATATCTTTCGGCGGAAGATCGGGCATTAAGTGACCAGCTCATTAATCGCTTTTATGTTCGGGACTTGGCATGTGTATTCGGTACGACTATCCTTCCTAGTCAACCAATGATTTCGATGAGAAAACCGGAATATGTGCAGGCGCACTTGTTATTTGAACAATGGTTTCCTGAGGCGTTTTCGATCGATGATAATGATGATTTTCGCGCATTAGAATATGGCGATGTGCTCGTCTTAAATAAAGATGCTGTCTTTATTAATGTCGGGATGCGGACAAGTATGGAAAGTGTTGCCCGGATCAAGGAAAAAATTTTTCAAGCGGGGTTCTCTGAAATTGGCATAATTGACTTGCCACGTCGTTCAGACACGTTTCACTTGGATATGAATTGTAATGTTGCTGGGGAAGGTGTAGTGGTGGCAAAAAGCTATTTGCGTTATTTTCCAGTTGAAATTATCACAGAAAGCTCCGTGCGTTATGACATGACTGCAGACTTTCTTGATCGGCATGGCTTTGAGGTTTATTGGCTTGAGAAGTATGATACAAATCCGGATATCAATTTTTTTAATATAGATCCAGAGACAATGTTGATTAGCAAACAGACACATAAGCAGATGCTGAAAAAACATCCGAAGCTAGCTAAGAAAAAATTCATTGCAATTGACGTATCAGAATTAGAAAAGGGCGGTGGAGGTATTCGTTGCATGACACTGCCCCTTCGAAGGAAATCGTAATAAAAAAACAGCGGATCCGTGGTCTGCTGTTTTTTAGTTTGAAAAGAATTTGTCTCGCATGCGATGGAATGGACATTTGGACGGACTGGTATCATCATCACTGATAAAATATTGTTTCCATTCATAATTGTCTTCATTGCCGTACCATTTTAAATCCGGATGTCCTGGAATCCCATCATATTTTACTAGGCGTTGTCGGATGACGTTTTTAATTTTTCGTCCAAACGGTGTCTTTTCATTTATCTCGTCAAACACCCAGCGTGGTTGGAATGCCAGTAAAAAGCAAGGAAAGTGACGACTTTTACGTGTGTCGTGCGCAGGGGTAGCACAAAACGCAAAGTACGGTTCCCCATCAAAGCAAAACTCCCATTTATGATGATGCGGATCCGTTGGTATGTCCGCTGGCCACGCTTTTTCATCAAATGTGGTCATATGGTTTAATAGTGACCAAAACAGTTGCCGAAACCCTTCTACATCATAGTTTTCCAAGATCGCTTTAGGTGTTTCACAAAATACAACTAGTGATGCGAATTTTCCAGTATCACGTGAACATTTTCCATACGCTTGTAGTGTTTTTGCCAGTTGTTGCGCTGCTTCGGTGCAACGAGGATCGCCAATAAAACAAAATCGTAAATTGTTTGTTAAAAATCCTTGCCGACCAGGTACACACGGATACGTATTGGTATCATCTGCAATGGTGGACACAAACGCTTGATAGGCGTCCCGTTGCCATTGTGGAAGTGTGTGCGCGTGTTCATCTAGCCATGTTTTTTGCATGAGTGCTGCCATTTCATGTGCCTCCTTCTTCTATTTTTACTGTATTAACGAAGAGGGCCATGGGTGTCTGTCCGTAAAGGTATCAAAGGAAATTCCCCGGTTCTCAGGAGCAATGACCTATGGTAAACTTTATTTATCAGAATTTTCCATAAGTGTGGTTAGGGTTATTATTTATAGATGAAGGATAAGGAGATGTTGGTATGGGGAGAATGAACGCAAGCTTTGGTAGGAGGTTGGTGGCTGATTTTCTGGATTTTTTTGTATTTAGTATCCTTAGTTTCATGATTTTCCCTTGGGCAATAGAAAGTTATCTAAATGATTGGACCGACGGATTGTGGTGGAATTTGCTATATGTGTTGTATGGAACGATTGTACCAGTGCTATGGGGTGGCTATAACATTGGGAAACGCATACTGAGAATTAAGATAAAACGAATAGATGAAGAAAAAGTAACATGGAAAAATATGATTTTAAGAGAAGTGATCGGCAAAAACGTGATTGCATATCTAACATTTGGGATTACAACGATTGTCAGTGTGTTTATGATCATTTTTCGAGAGGATAAAAGAGCTGTGCACGATTTGATTGCTGGGACTTATGTTCGTTATGACTGATGCAGTCAATGGCGATCCCTTATCTACCTAAGGAGTGTTTCGTGTAGTTAATATGAAATAAAGATAAAACCTACCCAAGTCATTTGATTGGATAGGTTTTTACGTGTTTTTTATTTGAAAAGAAAACATGGTGCGTATCTTTGTTTTTTTTTACTACTTACTTTAATGTTTGAAACAGTGTTGTTCTTATCGTTTCTGGTAGGATACGATAGCCACCTAAGATGTTTATTTTAGGACTTGCTTCAGATTCATTTATCATGAAATCCACAACTGATGGTGGTAACGTATTATCATTAATTAGTAGTATTGGGGAGCGACTGGTTGCGGCGAGAGGGGAACCTGGTAATGCATCAACATAACTGTTCCCACTGGCAAAAAAGATATCGGAAAAATTTAACGCATCTTTATAGTATTTCGCTATCTCAACACTTGTTTCATAGCGGTCGCTACCCTTTACACGTTGTATGGTTTGTACGCCTAGGTTCTTAAGCATGGTTTCAACATTTTTACCTATCGCTGCTTCTCCACCAATAATAGTCACTTTATCAATATCATTTTGTTCTACGAACGTTATTAGTTCATTTGGAAGCTGTGTTGGTTTGGATAATAAAATAGGAATTTGACTTATCCCTGCATAAGGAGCAACGGATAAAGCATCTGGGCTATCCATACCTGTAGCCAAAATCAATTCATCCTTTACCCCCACTTGATTAGCAATACTAACAGCAGTACCGTATCTAGTATCTCCGGAAATTCGAGAAACGGAATATCCTTTATTTTTTAGTTGATCTTGAACGGATTCTGATATTGCTGCTTTTCCCCCAAGAAGATATATTTTTGTCGGAGCTAGCCGATCGATTTCAATATCTATATTTTCAGGTAATTGTGTTGATTTTGTGAGTAATAGCGGTGCTTGAAGTTTTTTTGCTAAGACACTGCCTGCTAGTGCATCGGCAGGTACATCACCTCTACCAAGAACGATTGTATCCGCGTTTCCTTTCCAACCTTCATTTGAAATAAAGGAACTTGTTTCATACCGATTTTGCCCATAAAGTTCTTGTAAATCAAACTTTCTTAAATAATTTCCTGAAACAAATCCATTCTTTCCGTCAGTTAACTTAATAGGATACCAATTATGATTATCAACATGTATTGGCTCACCGGTTACTTTTACAACTGCGTCTTTTTTTAAGGTACGAATGATAGTCCCACTCAGTGTAGCACTCGATCTAATATTCACAGAAGTGGTTGTTACGCCGTGTGTTCCAGTTCCATAAGTTTTGCCATCTAATTTATTGTCTATCCCGTTTAATGCTGAGGTATAATAATCCCAAGTGTCAGGTGTTTCGTGGTACAAAGCCCATGAACCAGTGCCTTTAATTCCATATTTTAAAGGGATACTCAGTTTAGCTCGAATAGATGGTTCATTCTCATACCAAATGATATACTCTCCCTCTGTTAAGTTCGTGTTCCCAACAAAGGTATTCTGTCCTTTCGGTATTGTAAATGTTGCAAAGGGTGATTGCGTGTTTTGATCAAAATGAATCTCTCCATTGAACTTTGAAATTAGTGGAGCGACTCGTGTACTTGATAGACCCAATCCCGTTATATGCTTTCCTTCTAAATTAGTAGACCCATCTAGTTTCCACATTCGGCCATAAAAAGGTAAACCAGCGACAATTCGACTTTTAGGAACGTCTTGATTAATGGCATACTGTACGGATCGTTCAAAAAAAGATAAGCTTGATACCGGCCCAATCGGACTATCCGGTGATTCCCAGCTCTCATCATATGCCATAATCATGAGATAATCTGCATATCTACCTAAGTTATGATAGTCATAGAACCCATGCCATCCAGTTGACCATCCGTTGGGATTGGCAGCAACAGCCACAGAAACCTCTTTGTCATTAGGAATGTACTGTCTTAATAATCGAATAAAGTCGGTATGCGCATCTCGATAGACATGGTTAACGCCTTCAATATCTACATTAACACCATCTAAATTATATTTTTGGATAGCGGCGGCAACATCTTTGGCTAATTGTTCCCGATGTTGTAACCCGTTAATTCCCGCTGTTGAATCCCAATGATTTGCTAAGAAAGGAACCACTTTAATGCCACGATTATGCATTTCTGAAATGAAAGAAGTTTGAAGTCGCCATGTTATGTCCAATGCCCCTTCTTTTGTAAGGTCAAAGTAATTGGGTGAAACGACATCTAAGCTCCCCTTTGTTTTATCTACTTGGTCAACGTAGCTATTCAAAGATCCAAAGTAAATATATGACATATTAAAGAAGGTAGATTGTGAATTGGTCGGGCTACTACATTTCATCGTAATCAACAGAATGAAAATAAAGGAAAAAATCAGTTTTCTCCTCATCATTGGTTACTCCTCCTCACTGATTTCATTAGGTTTAGCAGAAAAGCGATAACCAATATCTGTAGGTTCAATTGTGTAACGTAATTGATAGTATGGAAAAGAAACGGCCTTAACGTTCGTTAAATCAGCATCAGGTCCCACACCAATTTGTTCAAAAAAATGATCGACATCATGAATTTCAACATTAGGATGTAGGATTTTCACTACTTGTTCCCAACTTGAAAGCATGGCCAATACGTCATCTTTTGTTTCGATGTCACTGATGATGTCCAATTGTTTAATAAACTTTCCCTCTACAAAAACGTGTAATTCCAGTTGGTTTGATAGATGTGCTTTTAAATAACTTCCTTCTTCATTTGATGCTTTTTCAAGTTTTTTTATATATAAGTTAGATGATTGCTCATCTGATAGGGCATTCCATCTTTCTTTAAAATGCTGAAAGGGAAGATTAGTAGCTTTGTTTGTAGTTTTCTGTGTATCGGTATGTTGTTCAGTTTCTAATTCGTCTGGAACGAGTTCTTCTGTAGGTAACTGATCTGGTATGGTTTGTTGTAATGAATGATGATCATTTGGAATTTTATCCATTTTGTCGTTATCGTGTTTTTGTGGTGCTTGTTCTGTTGTATTTGGTCGTTCATCCATATTTCTATAGGGTGTTTGATCACCTTGTTTTTCGGTAGATAAATCGATAAATGGGCTTTTCGGCTGACTATCTTCATTTTGTTTTAAAGTTGAACATCCACTGATTGTGGTCAAAAAAATAAGAGAGAATAATGCGGTAGTAAGTAATTTTGACAAGTGGCATCCATCCCGTCTGTTTTGTTGTATACATAATTACTATTCTTTTTATCGTTTGAAAAAGGCAGAGGTTTATACACAACAATTATTTCTAATTTTTGAAAAAATTAAGGAGAGTGTGTTGTAACTATTTTGCTAGTTACAATAAATGAATGGTGTCCAGTTTGTTTAACTGTTTTTTTATTGGTTGTGAAAGGAGGGAGTAGAGGGGTTAAAAAAGAAAAAAAGTTAAATGTACTGTACATAAAATTGTCAATCATACTTTTACAGAAGATAATCTGCAACGGTTTTTCCCAGTATCACGTGTACACGTGAATCTTTTACATGAACGTCCAGAATAGAGTGTATAGCTGACGCAGCAGCCCGAGAATTTGAAACAACCAATGAAACCTTCCGTGCGTTTAGTGCGTAGTAATAATTAGGAGGGATACCATGAAACATAAAGCTTTTAAGGGAGCGCTTATGCTAATTTCCGGTGTTACTTTGCTCTATCATGGCTACCATCTGTTGTCTCTTTGGTCAGATATACCAAGTCAAGTTGCACTTCATGTTAGTGATGATGAGCTGGAAGATTTGGGGCCTAAATTCCTGCTGTTTCTCATGCCAGCTAGCAGCATTTTTTTGTGGCTTTTACTTGGGTTCTTCGGACGGAAACCAGAAAGTTGGAACTATATCAATTTAACAGAGGAAAACAAACACATCCAATACGCATCACTAAGATAAGACTTATTAGAATTAACCACCCAATGTAATCATTTTTATGATTATTTTATTACAATTCCTATTCTATGGATCTGGGGAATGGTGGATGCATACAAAACGCCGGAGAAATTAAATGCATGGTAAAACAATACTACGTACTAAAAACTGTAGTACATTAGCAAAGAGCCAAAAGTAATTATATTGGCTCTTTGAAACTTTATGTTGTTGAATGAAAGTATTGCTTATTAGTTAAAGAATCACCCATCCTAACGGTGTAAGTTCACTTTAATCGAAATTGCATTTTGCAGTACCTTAAATGTTTTCCAGTTTAATGAGCCCTGGAACATTAGTATCGTGTACGTGTCCTGTTCGAGCAAATTCTCCCCATATGTTACGAAGTGCTTGCCCCTGCCGTTGGTATTCCTCCCAAGAAGTACCTTCAAGTAAAGGAGCATGTTCCCAAAGGGCTTTGTCTTCGAACAGTAGCGGTATTTCAGTGGCATGTCCTCCTGAAAACTTGTTACCAGCAGCACCCCAAGTGATGGTGTACTTGTACCCTCGCCCGCCACCAATAGCATGTCTCTTAGCAAACTTTTTGGCGCCTGAACGGTAAATTTTCCATGTTAGCAACTTTACCATAGCCCATGATATAACTTTCCCCAAAACTGGTGCAGATGTTATTTTTTTTAAGGCTGGAATTAGTGGAATAAAAGGTGCTACTTCATTGTTGTTGCAGCCTACTATTATCTCAACACGGGATGCGACATTCTGCCAAGCTTCTTCTGTATTCTCTTCTTTTGGAAGAGGGAAGTGTCCATATTGAACGCCAAATGGCATTGATGATTTTAACCCAAAACGTTTTGCTTTCTTTTGGATAAGAGACTGAGCGGTAGCTATATCTTCCATTGAACCATTAAAGGATGTTCGTTTAGCTTCTTCAAGCATGGCATTCGTCATATTCTCTCGTTTAGGCAATAAACCAAATGGAGCACTTTGAATAATCGCTCGATGAAATAGTCCTTCTGTTCCTTCTGAAATCATCAGATGTGCCACTGCATCTCCTCCAGCAGATTCACCAAATATCGTAATATTTTCTGGATTACCTCCAAAGTAAGAAATGTTTTGTTTTATCCATCGCAATGCTTCGATCTGGTCAAGTAATCCTAGATTTGCAGGTGTGCCCTCCTCGCTTCCTAGATAACCAAATAAACCTAGCCGGTATGTAACTGTAATAACAATAACTTGTTGTTCTCGTACCAAAGCCGCTGGATTATACATTGGATGATCTCCTGCTCCTGTGACGTAAGAGCCACCGTGTATCCATACCATTACTGGCAAATTATCGCTTGGTTTTGCATTTAATGGGGCTGATACAGAAAGATACTGACAGTGCTCATCCAACTCCATTTCTCTAGTTAACTCGTTTAAGAATTGCCCTGTATATGTATCTTTTGGTTGCGGGCTTGCTGGAGACCAATTAGTTGCATCAATTATTCCATCGCTCAGAGGTTCAGCTACAGGAACACTATACCTTTTTGAACTAGCATACTTGATACCCGTTGCCCTGATAACACCATTATTATTGTCTTTCCAACCAACAATCGTTCCACAAGGGCATTTCCAAGATGTCTTATGCATTATTCTTTTCATTATTTGTTCCACTCCTTGTTCTGCGTCTTCTGCTTTTTCGTATGGTGAAGAAGAGTTGTATTGTTCTGTAACAATATCTTGATCTATACTATGAAAATTTGAGTTCTAATTAAAAACTCTTATATTTCCGACTTTACCACACCTGTTTCAATTACCAATTGAGGTGGGGATGTTGTGAGTTTTGCGTTTGCGCCTAGTGGAACACCATAATTAGGTTGGCAATGTCCAATGTAAAAGTTTGCAACAACAGGAAACGATGCATTACAGAAGAAATCTTCAAGCACTTGTTTGATTTTCCTATCTTCTTCTGGATCTTCCATTTGAAAATTACCAAGGACCATCCCTTCAACGGTAGCAAACACTCCAGCTTGTTCAAGGTGGGTAAGCATTAAATTAATCTTAAACGAAGGCTCTTCAACCTCTTCCAAAAGCAAGATTGCTCCTGCTGTATCCACTTGATAAGGTGTGCCCAACCCATTAGTGAGCAAAGTTAAATTTCCTCCCACTAAAGGTCCTTCTCCTGTTCCGTTGACGATTGTATTGAGATTGGATTTACTAGCATCATAGGTTAAAGATTCTCCGTTAAATAAAGATAAAAATGAGGATGCGGTCTCGTCTGTTCTTGCTTCATCATTTAAATCAGATGCCAACATCGGTCCGTGGAACGTAACGAAGCCACTATGTTTTTGAATGGCATTTAGTAGATAGGTAATATCACTATAACCCCAAAATACTTTAGGATTTTGCTGTATTTTTGCATATGCAATCTTCGGAGCAATTCTAGCTGTACCGAATCCTCCATTCGCGCAGAAAATTCCGCGAATGGCTGGATCAAAAAAAGCATCATGCAAATCAGAAAGCCTCTTTTGATCGAGAGTAGCAAGATCTTCCTCATCATCAAACAAGTATTTCCCATAAACGACGTCAAGTCCCATTTCTTCCAATACACGTTTTCCTTGGACCAAGTGCGCACGGTTTGCTGGTGGTCCAGCTGGTGCAATAATTGCTACACGATCCCCATTTTTAAAAGCGGGCGGTTTAATCCTACATCTTCCTCCTTTTCTATTTAATGAAGCAAAGCATCGTATAGTAATTGACCATCCAATTATATTGTTTCTTGCAATCTTATAATTGTATTTTAAATAGGTGCTATGCTAATTGTATGTGTGAAAGATTTTTTGAACCATTTACTATTATAAGAGTTTTCGCATGTAAATTTTAACATAAATGAAAATGAAAAGTATTCAAATCATTTCTTTTCCTCCACTATTGTTTAATAAAGGAAGACTATCTTTAAAAAGGAAAATAGTTGATATAATTAAATTATTTCCAAACCAAAAGGTAGTTTGCTTCGTCTAAGGTGTAAGAAGAGGTGATACCTAGATGAATGAACTGGAGCAATTTTAGGTGGAAAAATATGGATTAAGGATAAGGAACAAGTAATTGATCGATTAATGCAGGATTATAGCGATAGCATCCTATATCTTGTGTTTACCTATGTCAAAAATCGAGCGACTGCAGAGGATTTAACACAAGAGATATTTATTAAGTGTTATGAAAAATTAGATCAATTTAATCAGCAAGCATCCATAAAGACCTGGGTTTACAAAATTGCTAGTAATCATTGTAAAGACTACGTGCGAAGTTGGTATTATCGCAAAATAAGACTAAATGAAAAAGTGATGAACTATATTCCTTCTAAATCAAAACAAGTGGAAGAGGAAGTTATCTCTAAACATCAAGAGGACAGTTTATCTCATGCAGTCATGGCATTACCTATAAAGTATAGAGAAGTAGTTTTTCTGCATTACTATGAAGAGTTATCAGTAGCAGAGATAAGTAATGTGACAACCGTTAATGCAAATACAATTAAAACTAGATTAAAACGAGCAAAAGAATTATTAAGAGATAAAATGATGAAGGAGGTTTAACTAATGAATGATCCGTTTGTTCACTTAAAAGATGCAATGAAAGGAACATTCTTTAAAGACTTTTCTTTTTCGTAAAGGGGATACGATTTTCCAAAACAAGGAAGGTCAATTGTATACACTCCTCCATTTACTTGAAAATAAAGAATTGATTACTTCGGAATGGAAAAGTGAAAAAAAGTACTATTCCCTAATGAAGAAGGGAGTAAAATATTTAGCTGCGTATAAACAAGCAGGTTCTAATAATCCAATGTTTCTAAAACATTTACTTGAGGAGGTGTCTTTATGAGATCTGACAAATTTGAAGAATTTTTAAGTAAGGTAATCTCAAAAGTAAAGTCTAAAGAAGCACAAGGTTTAATTAGAAATGAATTGCGTAATCATTTACAAGCATTAAAACAGGCTTGCCAACAAAAAACATTTTCCAAAGAGGATGCTGAAAAGAAAGCAATAGAAGAGATGGGAAATCCATTCACATTAGGTGAAGATTTAAATTTACTGCATAGACCGAAAATAGATTGGGTACTGATTGCGTTATTCGGGATGATTGCTGTTATCAGCTTTCTTCCCCTAGTAAATGGAGCTAACGGACTATCAAACCCTTTCGTTCGACAAACGATATGGTACACGCTTGCTAGTTTGATCCTGATTACTTTACTTTTCTTTGATTACCGAAAACTAAAGAAGCTTTGGATGTTATTTTATGGAATTGGGTTAATCATTCATGTTTACACTTATTTTTTTGGAATAACAATTAATGGCGCAAAATGCTGGGTTGATTTGCCTGGAGTAGTGTTGTACGTGCCTATGATAACTGTATTCTTTTTTATCCTTTCTTGGGCGGGTATTTTTAATAGAATCAATGCTATTACAAGTAAAAGCAAACAAGGCGTAATCTCTTTGCTTTTTTGGATTCCATTACTAGTCTATTTACTACTCCCAGACTTTACGATAGGTTTCATTTATTTCACTTGTATCACAACTATGTTTGTTTTTTCTCCTGTGCGTAAAAAAATAGCTATTAAGTTAGTTGCTTTTAACACAATAGTGACATTAAGTGTAGTAATAATTATTATTAGCTTTTTCTGGAGACGTGTCTACAATCGAGTATCTCTTATTCTAAATTACAGTGCTAATGGAGAAATGGATATCTACCACAAAGTTAGGGAAACACTTTCTCAAGCGGGTTGGTTTGGTAATGGAATAAATAGTAAGTTGCAGGTCCCGAACGCACATACCGATTTAGTTTTTCCGTATCTTGTTAACTTGTTTGGTTGGGTATTTGGGATTCTCCTTTGTCTTATTCTATTGGTATTTATGATACGTATCTTGTTAAACGGTCTTAAATCGAAAGATTCATTTGGAAGATTGCTAGTGATTGGTGGAGGGACACTACTTATTGTACCTACGATCTTAAATATTGCAATGGGATTGGGACTCATACCCTATATCAGCGTCTCTTTACCATTTATCAGCTATGGTGGGAGTATGCTAATTGTTTCAACTGCTATGCTAGGACTTATTTTAAGTATATACCGTAGAAAAGATATAGTAGAAGGAACGAAGGTGAAAAAGTAAGTGAATACAATAAGTAAAGAAGTAATGATTCGAGGGAAGTAATGCTCAATTGTTCCTTTGTTAAACGTGGTCATTTTCCCTACTCCGTTAAAAAAGTATACTATTTAATATTTTTCAAGAAATGATTTAGCAAGATAATTTACTAACGAGTTCTCATAAGCAAGATGCAAAGGGATTTCGTTGTGAAAAGCGTTATTAGGAGAAATCGTAGGTGATGCAAGAAGAGATTTGGTCTAAAAAGAAGTTATTAGTTGAAATCGCGGGCGATGCTAGTGAGGATTTTGCCTTAAAAAGGAATATAAGCTGAAATCGTGGGTGATGTGAGTAAGGATTTCATCTTAAAAAGGATGATAAGCTGAAATCGTAGGTGAAGCGAGTAAGGATTTCGCCTTTAAAAGGATGATAAGCTGAAATCGCAGGTGATGTGAGTGAGGATTTCGCCTTAAAAAGGAATATAAGCTGAAATCGCAGGTGATGTGAGTAAGGATTTCATCTTAATAAGGATGATAAGCTGAAATCGTAGGTGAAGCGAGTAAGGATTTCATCTTAAAAAGGATGATAAGCTGAAATCGTAGGTGAAGCGAGTAAGGATTTCATCTTAAAAAGGATGATAAGCTGAAATCGCGGGTGATGCGAATGAGGATTTCGCCTTTAAAAGGAATATAAGCTGAAATCGTGGGTAATGTGAGTAAGGATTTCGCTTTAAAAAGGATGATAAACTGAAATCGTGGGTGATGTGAGTAAGGATTTCATCTTAAAAAGGAATATAAGCTGAAATCGTAGGTGATGTGAGTAAGGGTTTCGTCTTAAAAAGGATAATAAGCTGAAATCGTCGTCGATGTAGGTAGTGATTTCATTTTTAAAACAAACATTGTGAATAAAAAATGGCTTAGCGAACGAGCAAAAACATAAAAGGTGGGAAAACCAAAGGGACAATCAGTCATACATGGATTGGATCTTCTTTCAAACGGATAAAATACTTGAGTATCACTGGAGGATACGTTTAAACGTTTCCGGTCTTTAAATAAACGGCATAAGGAAACGCTGATTGCGTTGTATCGTGAGATTATGGGGGTTCCTTTACCAAAAGTTTGGGAGACGTTATTGCCTGATCATTCTGTTGAGGAGAGAGAACAAACGGATGCTTATTTTTTTGAACGGTTGATTGAAAATATCAGAGATGGAAAAAGGAGCTAATTTTACTTGGTTCGCAGTATTGGAAGAACCATACTAATATATGATGTTGCGAAGTTTTCCAATTGAACGAACGGGCAGGATTATTGCATCAAGCTAATTCCATTCTTATCTCTTTCTATTCATTGATTTCCTTTACTCTGCCTACTATACCACTCTCTAATCTTACTTTAATACCATGCGGGTGTGTGGCAGAATTGGTAAGTATATTTGCCACTGTACCTTCTGTTAATTTTCCGGAGCGTTGATCCTGCTTTTGAACTACTCGCACGTTTGTGCCTACTTTAATATTCTTTCTTTCTGTTCCTGTCATGATTAAACTCCTCTATATTTTATTACTATTATAGCAGTTTTGCACTCTTATTTCAGCAGAAGTGATTTATTTCGATTTTTGAAGAGATTAGGAATTTAAGCACTAACGTGGTACAGTATAAAATAATATTTTTCAAAAAAGGTTATTGGAGGAAGTTGCAGACCGCGGAAGAAAGATTGTCTCTTAAAGAGGAGGAGCTAGTTTGGGATTAAGTTATCGATTTTATTTTACGTGTGCGTTCATTGCGTTGGTGATCATTGTATTGCTTCAGGTTTTTAATTTGCCTAGTTACATAGACTATATATTGTTGATTGGCTATATCCTTTTTGGAGTCGTTGGTTACATTAACAAGTTTCCAAGTGGGGTTGGGAGTTCAGTAGTCATGTCGCTTGGAACGATGGTATCCCTGTATTTGATAGGGTTTATCGCTAAGATAGATGTGATCATGTTTAAAATTTCACCTACAAATGTAGAGATTTCCTTTTTGCCTATCGTGATTGGGGTGATAATCGCATTTATGAGTGATGGCATTATCAAATACAAGTCGCAACAAGGTGCGAACAATTCCACCATTGATTGAAGGAAAACACAAGTGTGAGCAAGAAGATGCCTATTAAAGGGGAGAATTTTTATGAAAAAAAGCGATAACGCATGGTCATTTTACTTAATCCTTTTTTGTATTGTGTTAGTGCTTTACGCATTATATTCTAATTTAGCAAATATGTGGTTAATTGCTCCGCCGAATTATATTTTAATCTTACTAAGTTTGTCAGCGCTTGTGCTAGGGATTATCGGTTTTAAAGATAAAAGAAGCTGGTGGACCAAAACAAGAAGTTGGATAACGGTAATATTGTCTGGATTGACCTCTGGTATGCTTTTTTTGATTATCTTATTAACCTTGCTCATTTCATTTATGGGAGGGGATCAACATATAAAGACGGTACATTCGCCGGATGGTACGTATACTATTGACTTTTATCGTTATGATGCGGGAGCAGCAGGGTCACTGGGCGTGAGAGCAGAATTAGACGGACCACTCTGGTTTAAAAAGAGAATCTATTATCTGAATGATAGGGAAACAGTTGACGTCGAATGGGAGAATAACAGTACAGTCTCGATCAATAAGCGAAGTCTAGATTTGAAAAAAGGAGAGACCTACGGATATGAAAGCTGGAGGTGGTTTAACTAAGTTCGAAATGAAAGAGGGTTATTGGGAACGTGATTGCAGTAATACGATTCTTTCTTGTTGAAGTATATGGAGTAAATGTTTTCAAAGTGTAAGCACGCATCGTTAAAATCATTAAAAAGAAAAACGCTCTGAATCGAGCATTCTTTTCGTATGATTTACTAATGGATAGACAGTTAAATCCGCCTGTTACTACAACATCTATTCAATATGACGTAAGTTTGATTTGTACCTTCGTGAATACTATCCATTTGAATGATGTCTAACAGCAAAACCATCCCTATTCTAGCTATTTTTCTATAGCTTTATCGTAAAACGAATTATATTATCTCTTACGCTATCATACACAATATTCCATATAAAGTGTGAGTTTTAACAGCTATTATTTTTGTATAAAATGATGTGCTACGTGATAAAGGAAATCTCGCAACTAACCTCGAAACTAATAATAATGATCGTTTGATGAGCGGCAACGATGCTTTAATGTAATTTTAGCGCATATAAAATAACGAAGGAGGACTCTTCGATGGTTTGGAAACGATTGGTCCTAGTAGCATTGTTATTCGTGGTGTTAGTAGGCTGTGCACCAAAAGACACGAAAGAGCTTAAATTTTCTAAATGGACGGAGAATTGGTCGGCAACATTAATAGTTAGGCAAACAGAGGGTGACGACGCAACGCAAACGTTGAAGTTGCAGTATACAGGGAGCGATATGGATGAAGTTGGAGCGTTTTCCTACCGTGTGGATAGTGTGGGTAACTTTGAAGGAAGTGATGCTACTTTATCGGAGGAAGGGACGTTCGAGGTTAGTTCCGAAGCCAGTGCAACCGATGCGAAAGTCACAAAGGATACCGAAGCGGAAGTGACTTTAGATTGGAATGGGGAGACAGTGACGTTTCCGTTAGATAGAAATTATTATATGGAAATGAAGCCAAATAACAATGGATAGGTAATAATGAAGAGATGGACCGTAGGACTCGGTTGGACAGAAAAACTATGAATGAAAAGAAGCACTGCAAGTATGCAGTGCTTCTATAATGATCGTATAACAAAAATAATAGCTAAATCAGTTTACTTATCCAACACGATTCTGTGCGGCGTTAATTTTTTCCGCTGTTTTATAAGCGTCTACCATACCCCAGATCCATAGGATAGGTGTGGTAATAAAACCGATGATCACAATCATTAAAAATGCAGAAATTGTATAGCAGACGATGAATATTACGCCTTTTCCAATTTGTCCATTATAGATTTGACCTAATCCAGCAATAAAGAATGATAGTATTGCAGCTAAACCTGAATTTTTCATCTATGTATTCCCCCCTTTATTCATATAATGTTCATTATAATATATTTAACAACAAATGAAAAAGCCAAATTGAAATAACCTTACAACGGTGATGGTTGCCTTATATCGTTCGGCCTTTGATGTCCGATTTACGAGGCTCCGGCGACATCGAGCAAGACGCGATTTAATCATGTTTTTGTATCGGGATGATTATTATGACAAAACAGCGGAGAGCGTAATGACCATAGAAGTCATCATTCTCAAGGATCAAAACGGACCATTTGGCACTTTGGAGTTAGGATTTTGCAAAGCTTATGAGAAGTTTCTTGGGAGGGAGGGTATAGTTAAATCGGTAATTTCATTGAGTTGGAACCTTCGCGAATCAGAGGCGCAAGATAGCCAACCGAAATAAAAAGAGAGCCAACACTCATATGCCTGCTCTCTAAAATCTTGCTTTCGTGCTTATTCATGATTAACAAGGCAATCATTTATTATTTTGGATCTGGCTCTTTATCGTTAAAATGGGATACGAGATGATCATTATCTACAGGTGTGAGATTTTGATAACTTTCTGTTGTCACTAACATTACCGCTAATACAATCAAACACGTCAACATATTTCGTTTCTTCATTGAGAAACCTCCTTAAATTAGTGAATTGATTTTGTGTGACACTTGTAAGGCTTTTTGGTAATACACTGATGATAATTTATACTTATGTTGGGTAAAATAAAAACTTGCCAATAAAATAGAAAATTCAAAAAACTCTCTGTTTAGTTGTTGCTTTTCTAAAAAAGGCAGTGTGGTTTTAGCAACAGATGCCTCGAATTCTTGATTATATTCATGAAGCAGGTAGTGATACGCTTGAAATTCTAAGACATAAACGGACTTTTCTGAGGAGATACAAGTAGATAGATTAAGTCCTTTATCTAACCATTTTTTTGTATTATCTATATCTCTTAATTTATAATAAAGTTTCATTAAGCTTGAAATCGGAACTAATTTATTTATGGTTTGATTACTAAGTTGGTAGCTTCTATGGTAATAATGTAATGCGGAGGCATGATTATTGATATCCTCAGATAACTTACCTAAATTCTGATAACATAATGCCTCTAGATACGAATCGTTTTGAATATGAGCCAATTTTAAAGCAGCTTCGTAGTTCTCTTCTGACTTCACTAGATCTCCGATTCTTCGATAACCGATACCCAATAGAATATGGCATTCCGACATTCGTTTAAATGCGTAGATATTTTTATAATAGTTAAGTGCCTTCTGTGTATAGGTTAAGCTTAGATGCACATTTCCAACTTTACTTGCAGCTAAAGAAACGACATAATACAAATCATTTTCTTCCTCCTTGGTAATCAACGAAGAACTACCAATTAGTGTTTCTGCATCTAGATATAAGTTAAGCGCTTCGCTAAAATACATTCGCTTATAAGCATAGTCACCTAAAAATTTTAGCCAATAATATTTTTCTACTTGATTATAGCTATCTATGTTCTTACTGAGAGAATCGATTTGTTTACTCACTATGTCCAGCTCATTTTTTTGTATATAGAAACTTATTTTATGCAATTCTATTAGATTAAAATAGGGGCCCATAAAAACTTCATCATTATTGTCAATGTACGTGTGAAAATAATCTGTAGCTCTTATCATGTCTCCGCTTAATAATTGCATAAACCATAATTTGCATTTTTCTGCTATCCTTTCACTTGAGGTATAGCTACTTATCCCTAATTTTTCTTGCAGTTTTTTGAGTATTTCGTTTGATGGTTGACATGTACCCTTCTCAATTTTAGAAAGGTAGGAAACACTGATAATTCCATCAGATAATTGAGCTTGGGTCATTTTTTTCTTCTTTCTATAATGCTTAATTTTCATTCCTTGAAAAGCAGCATTATGATAATTTATTTTCTTCACCTCCTGACTATTTAAAAGGTATTAATAGTATATTTTATTAAATTATACCATATTTTTTAGAAAATATTGAAAATTATTTATGAAAGATTTCGTCAAAAAATAGCAAACAAAAATAATAAACCTCCTTCTTAATTAGAAAATTTTCCTCTATGGCCGCTTTTACTAAAATTCATTGCATCGGTAGCGAAAGCTAGCAATTTCAAGGCTCTTCCTTAATGGATAGAGATGGTATAAGCTATATCTTGTAAAACAAATTTATCATAGAAGGGTGGGAGAGGATAAAAAATAAATAGGTAGTTTAGTAGCGTATTAGAAATTTCACATTAGATTCATCAATAAAAAGGAGGAGAAATATTGACGAAGAAAATTCTTGCTACACTGTCACTTGTTGTCACCTTGTCTGTTGTTCCTTTTTCTGGTCAAACGTTTGCAGCTACAAAGGCAGATCAACTAAAAGAAATCAGTACAATCAATCGTACACAAGATGCTGAAGAACAAGATGTAGAGGAAGTTGTAGTCAAGTTTAAAAAAGGGAAGAAATTCTCCCTGATGGATCTAGAGGAATTAGACGCAGAAGTCATCGAGAATGAAAGTACTGGTGATGATCCTGTAGACGCAGATGTTACGGTATTAAAAGTAAGCGATGTAGAGTCTGCAGTGGAAAAGCTCAACAATAATCCCAATGTAGATTATGCTGAACCGAATTTTGTTTTTGAAGCAACATTTACTCCTAACGATACTTACTTCTCTGGATATCAATATGGACCTCAAAATACGAATACACCAGCTGCTTGGGACATTACCCAAGGCAGTAGCTCACAAGAAATCGCCATCATCGACTCCGGCGTAGATTACACACACCCAGATTTAGATAGCAAAGTAATTAAAGGATATGATTTTGTAGACAATGACAATGATCCAATGGATTTAAATGGTCACGGTACACACGTGGCTGGAACAGCAGCTGCCGAGACAAATAATGGTACAGGCGTTGCGGGTATGGCACCAAAAACGAAAATACTTGCTGTACGAGCACTTGATGCTGGAGGCGGTGGATCACTGAATGATATCGCTGATGCCATTCGCTATGCAGCAGATGCTGATGCAGAAGTTATTAATCTATCACTAGGTTGTAATTGCGATACCCAAACATTGGAGGATGCCGTAAATTATGCGTGGAATAAAGGATCAGTGGTAGTAGCCGCTGCAGGGAACGATGGTGTCTCTACCACATTTGAACCCGCATCGTATGACAATGTCATCGCAGTAGGGGCGGTTAATAGTTCCAATCAGAAAGCTAGTTTCTCCAACTATGGAACTTGGGTAGATGTGACAGCTCCTGGTAACCAAATTGCTTCCACTTACCCAGGTGGTTACGTTTATCTATCTGGAACTTCCATGGCATCCCCACATGTGGCGGGGCTTGCTGGATTACTCGCTGCGCAAGGACGCACGAAGTATGACATTCGCAACGCCATTGAACAAACAGCTGACCCTATAAGTGGGACAGGCTACTATTTTGAGCATGGAATGATTAACTCGTTGAAAGCTGTTCAATATTAATAGATATGGTAGCAAGCTTGACATTCAGTTATTGCTAGAGCGATCGAATGAAATGACAAAGTGAGAAAAGAACTATCTAAGTCGTATGTAATGTAAAGCGACTTAAATAGTTCTTTTCTCATTGTACACTCATCCGCAGGATACCAATCAAATGACATACACATGCACGAGTTGATTTTTCAAAACAATCTCTTTATCCAATGTCATCCCTAATTTTCTCGCAACCTTTCTTGAAGCAACATTACCAGGCTGAATTAGCGCGATGAATCGTTCATTCTCCATACGGGTACGTCCATAATCAAGCAGTGCGCTAGCTGCTTCAGTCGCATAGCCCATACCCCAATGTGGGCGTGAAATCCAATAACCAATTTCAATTTCGTTCACGCCATCAATGGTCTGAGGCACAAGACCAGCATGACCAATTGGCTGGTGGCTTTCCTTTTCCTCTAACAGCATCAGTCCCAAATCGGTACCTGTGTGATAGGTATGGTAAATCCACTTTAAAAATTGCATCGTCCCCGCGCGGTGCTTGGTCTGTCCATCACCAATATACCGCATCATTTTTGGGTCAGATAACATGGAAAAAAGATAATCAAAATCATCATCTGTATACGGACGAAATTGGATTCGCGGCGCATTCAGTTCCATGCGATGCCTCCTCTTAGGTTCGACATGAATATTCATATTAGTTTTACCATCATTATAACATTCATACAGTCTGCCTTGGTAGGTGGAATATCGTAAGCGCGAGCGTAGTAGATTAAGGGTGAGATGAAGTTAATGTAGAAATCATAAGCGCCAGGAAGGAGGATTTCAGCAATAAATCGAAATAAAGTAGAAATCACAAGATCCGCCTCCTAATCATTCATGAGGGGTTATTTAATATAAAGCCAATGCTTATTATACCAATACATAGCGCTATAAAAATACCTTTGCTTATTCGGAATCGTCTTGTTTTTGTTGGAAAAATGACCGACTCTACATATCGAAAAAAACCTCCCAAAGCACAATAAGCTGAGAATCACTAGATTATTTAACACCAACTGAATGGAAGTTAAGCAACCTTTAAAACTCTGTTCGATTTAGTGTTGACATACCATAAAGATGAAATTTCACATTAACAGTACCTATAGATACTTTCGAACACGTAACTTAAGAAATTGAGTCCTTCATTTTGCGTGGATCTTGCAGATAGTAAACGGATAGGAGAAGCGTTGAAAGCGATGCAGTAAAAAGGTACTAATAGTCGACTATCAGTACCTTTTTCACTACCTCTTTGACTAAGAGCAAGAGGAAGCCGAGAAATATTTAGTTAAAAAGTCGTATACTATCTTTTTCCTAACAGAATCCTTTATTAACCTTTCCATTTACAATGATATCTTGTCAATAAGTGTTTTAAATTAGTCAGCAATAATCTTATATTTAACTAGATCTGTTATAGGTGGTGCTAGGGTAATGAAAAAGAGAATAAAATAGTCCAAAACCTTTGCTTCAACCTATTCACCGTGGCTATTTGAACAATTCATTACTTTGTCTATCGGCAGGGTCTGCCCTGTGTATAAAGACACTCTCTTATTTCTGCCCTACAAGGAGGAATTAGTTACCATAGCGGCCCCAGCATTAGCAACTGTCCCAATATACTTTAATATTTCTCAAGTACTAAAGTAACGGGTGATATATTTTTATGAATCATACCAATAGTGGGCAAGGCGCCCCCTTGGAGCCTTTTTGAAGTTAACTATTTGATCCAGCGCAAGTCCACTCTCATGGGGGGTAAAATCAATCAATGTTCTCCTATTGTATAAACAGTTCTCAAGACTTTACCTCTATATCATGTCGCTCCATTTGTAAAACTTCTACTTTCCCTTTTGCACGTAAAGTAACTTTTCTCGCTGTTTTAGTTGGATAAATGGTAGACGTCATGGTGTGTTCCCCCTCATTAATAAATACCTCAACAGAAGCACGATCCATATAAATATCTAATTTTAGAATATGATTGACAGGTTTCACATGTACATAACGTTGTTGGAGTGCCTCCGGTTCTTTTCCAATAATTTTTATACCGCTTTGCTTTCTATCTAAAATAAAGCTACCTGATTCATTGTCATAGGTTAAGCTTGTTTTTTCCCCATCATTCCCACGTATTTCTATATCGAACCGCTTACTCCCCTGAGTGTTCACCTCTAGAGATAGGACGCCAACTTCAGTGGAAATATCCGCAAATTCTTTAGTTTCATCTATTAAAATAATGTTATGCTTTACTTTGTGGTTAGTAAAGTAGGAACTTATCTCGTTTACGGGATTTTGGTACATGCTATTATTTTTAATGGATAATTCTCTAGGTAAAGTCATAGCACCTGCCCAACCATGCTCTAATGTATCTGTCGGTATATTTCTCCCCCACATCTGCATCCAAGAAACCATTACTCTTCTTTGTTTAGCATCCATAATAGTTTGCGGTGCATAGAAATCTAATCCGTAATCTAGTTCTTCACATACTTCTCTATGAAAAATTCCTTTTTCCCAATCCATTTTCCCTATTATTGAGAGAACCGAATGGGTGTTAGAAAATTTATTTCCTTCTGTTGGTAATCCGTCAATAGAAATTATTAGAACGTCTTTTCCGTCTAGTTCGAATAGATCCGGACATTCCCACATATACCCTTCCTCTTTCTCTCCTTTTAATAAAACGGAAACATATTCCCATTTTAGTAAATCGGATGATTTATAGAGAAGAATTTGCCCTCCGCCATCCTTGAACTTGGAAGCAATAAGAGAATAATAGATCTCTCCTCTTTGGATAACTTTCGGATCACGGAAATCTTGAGGCATGGCGTTATCTGGCAAATCATCCTCATCTAGCACTGGATTTTGAGCCACTTTTTCGAAATGATTCCCATCCTCAGAAACCGCGATACATTGCACTTGCCTTATATCTTCTGGCTTTTCCCCTTCGATATGGCCTGTATACATCGCATATATTTTTCCATCTTTCTCTATAGTTGTACCAGAGAAACAACCATCCTTGTCATACCATTGATCTGGAGCAAGTGCAACAGGAGCAGATTCCCAGTTGACTAAATCTTTACTTTTTGAGTGTCCCCAATGCATGGGTCCCCAAACAGACTTATATGGGTAATATTGATAAAATAGATGGTATTCTCCTTCGTAGTAGATAAAACCATTTGGATCATTAATCCAACCAACTGGCGCCATCACATGATAGTCATGCCTATAGTCCTTGATTACCTGTGTACGCGTATCTTCTATATATTTGTTCGCTCGTTGTAATGTGTACATGCATTCTCCCCCTTAAGATGTATTCTTTATTTAATTCCAGTTCCTGAACCACCAAGACCTTGAAGTATATACTTTTGTGCAACAATATAAACAATAATTAAAGGGATGGTTGAGATAGTTAGAATGGCCATCACCTGATTCGTATAAACTGGTTGAGTCGTATTAATATTCGTAATAGCTACTTGTAATGGAAACTTCTCTGTATCTGTCAAGACCATTAACGGCCATAAGTAGTCATTCCAACTAGCGATAAAGGATAAAGTACCAACCGTTGCAACTGCTGGTTTAGACATAGGGAGCATAATCTTCCAAAAGATAGTCCAATAATTTGCTCCATCCAATTTTACTGACTCGATGATTTCATCTGGTACTGCCATAAAGAAGTTCCTAAATAAATAGATAAAAAACATATTTGCCATCATTGGTAAAACAACTGCCAATCTCGTATTAAGGATTCCTAGTGTATGGACTACAGTAAACTGCGTAATAATGATTGTCTCGACCGGTACAATAAGTAATATTAGCAAAAGGCCAAACAAAAATTTTTTTCCTCTAAATTCAAACTTTGCAAATGCGTATCCTGCCATCGCATTCACAACGGTTGAACCAACAGTGATGACTACTGCATAAACTATACTATTTAAGATATATTGTGGTACGTTAAATCTAGCAAACAACGTTTTATATGTTTCCAGCCAATCAGAAGGATGAAGTGATGGAAGCAAGGCCTTGATACTACTCATATCTACATAAATAGCTTCTTCTGGTTTCATGGAAGAAAAAATCATCCATAACAAAGGAAAGATAAAGATACATGCTAAAATAATTAGTAAAGTATACTCTAAAATCGTTTTTCCTTGTTTCTTCATTGCGTTTCATCCTCCTTTGTAGCCTTATGTTGAATTAACGTAATAATTCCAATCACAATTCCAAATACAACTGTCATTGCACTGGAATATCCAATTAACCGATCAGAGAACCCGGTTTGGTAGATATAGTAAACTGGTGTGATAGTGGAATTCATCGGTCCTCCCTGCGTCATAACCATTGGCTGGATTATCAATTTAAAAGCTGATATTAATGTTGTAATCATTATTAAGATAGAAGTAGGTTTTAATAAAGGTAATGTAATGTGGAAGAAATTCTGCCACTTGTTTACACCGTCAATTTTTCCAGCTTCATAAACACTCGAAGGAATGTTTTGCAATCCTGCTAGGAATATAAGCATCTGATAGCCGGCACCTTGCCAAGCAGAAACAAGTACGATGGTTAGCATGGCCTGATCCGGACTGCTTAAAAATGGTTGTGGGTCTAGCCCTATGTTAACTAAGATCGTATTGATTAAGCCTTCAGAAGGGTTCAATAAATATAACCATAACACCGAAATTACAACTAAAGATAAAACAACTGGAGAAAAATAGGCAACTTTGAATAACATATTTCCTTTTCTCTGTTTATTAATTAATAATGCTAATCCTAGTGCTGTGCCCACTTGGATGGGAATAACGAAAACAACAAAGATAATAATATTTTTTAAGCTTTGAAGAAAAATAGGATCTTTAAAAATTTCTATAAAGTTACCAATCCCGATAAATTGTCTCTTGTCTGGTGTTAACAGGTAATAATCAGTAAACGCATAGTAGATTGCGAGTATAGAAGGTATAATCAAAAAGAGCCCCAATAAAACAAATGCAGGTGTTAAAAATGAATATGCCGCTATATTTTCCCGTTTATTTGTGTTCATTTTTATTAACTCCTTTAAATATTTCGGCTTGGAGATAATCCAAGCCGAGATTAACCTTTTTATTTGCTCAATGCCTTGTTAATTTGTTCGACTTTATTATCAAGTAGCTTTTGAATATCACTATTTTCTTTATAGTAAGTAGCGTCACTTACTGTTTGTTGGAACACACGGCTAACTTGTGGGTATGCAGGTAATACCGGTCTAGCATGTGCAGATTTTGAGTTTTGTTCAATTAAAAAGTTTAGCTCAGGAGAAACTTTATCTTGAACTTCTTCGATTACGGAGTATGCAGCTGGTAACACACTATTTGCTAAAGTAATTTCAGTCAATGATTCTGTTGAAACCAGAAAATCGATTAACTTACCAGCAGCTTCTTTCTTATCTGTTGTAGCAGACATGGCGTATTGCCAGCTACCAGAAGGAGATACTAACTCACCAGTATCTGGAGAAGTCGGATATGGCATGATTCCGTACTCGATATCTGGATACTCTTCTAATTCCGTAATCGTCCAAGATCCACCGAACTTCAATGGATATTCTCCAGTATGGAAACCTTTTTCTACAGGAGTAATTGTAGCGTAACCTTTTTTTACCATATTTTGAATGAAAGTAAATGCCTTCACAGCATTTTCATCGTTAAAAACGCCACTTGCAGAAGTACCATCCTCTGATACAATGCTCCCACCTTGTGACCATAAGAAAGGGGAAAATGCATACATTAACCACTCACTTTGATCATCGAATCCCATGTCAATAGCAGGTTTATCAAATGTATCAACTAATGTTTGATTTAATTCCATGAATTGATTCCAATCCCAAGGGTTATCAATGGTAGATAACGTAGCTAAATCAACACCAGCTTCTTTCAACATCTTTTTGTTATAGAAAATTCCTACGCCAGATTCGGAATAGCCAACTGCGTACATTTTTCCTTCATAAGTTCCTTGTTCGATAATACTTGGCAACAAATCGTCTTTATTGGTTAAATACTCATCAATGGGTGCAATCATTCCAGCATCAGCATAAGCAGCTGTATTAGGACCATCTAGCGTTAAGATGTCTGGTAGTGTGTTAGTAGTTAAAGCGGCATTAATTTTGTCCTCGTATCCTCCACCGCTTCCACTCCTAGGAATAAACTCTATTGCGGCAGAATATTCTCCATCATATTTTTTATTAAAACGGTCAATGATGGTTTGCATTGCTTTGCCTTCAGGTGTTTCTTTGGAGGTGTGTACCCAAACAGATACAGCATCACTATCAGAAGATGCCTCTTCATCCCCGCCACACGCAGTAATAACAGTAAACAACATTGCAATTATTAGGCATAACAGAAGTTTTTTCATTACTAATTTCCTCCTCTTCACTATATTGTAACCGCCTTCAATAAAATTATATGTCAACCGGTTCCACATGTCAACCGGTTGACATAAATAGCTAAAAAAAATTATTTTTCTCCTTTTTGTAGACTAGTAGTTTCACTATCAATCAATTTTACAGGTAAAGTGTATTCTAATTGGTCACCATTCCACGCCCCGTCAATTTGCTTGATTAGGAGATCGACTGCCTTCTCCGCAATCCCTTTAATTGGCTGTTCAACCGTACTTAATTCTGGTAATAACGTTCTGATTGTTTCAGTACCATCGTAACCAATAACTTTCAACTGATTTGGAGTGCTAATTTTTCTTTTTTTTGCTTCTCTTAAGACCACGGAAGCTATCATATCATCACTAGCAAATATACCATCACAATCAGGGTGTTCATCAAATAGCCTTCTAATAACCTCTTCATTCGCCCATTCTGTTTCGTAAGTAATAGGCAACATATTATTGTCACGCAGAACATCCTCATATGCTGTTCTTCTTAGATTTGCTGGTGTTTCTAGGTCAATTGGACCGTTTATGTGAATGATTTTGGAACATCCCTTATCCAATAATAATTGAGTGGCTTGTTTTCCGCCTTCATAATTATCACTTGATATAACGGGGGTATTCTTAGATAAATACCGATCAAAACCAACTACTGGCAAATTAGGAATGTCATACTCTTCAATACCTCTATTATGAGCGCCTGCTATAATGCCATCTACTTGATTTCTTTGTAACATGTGCAAGTAGCTTTTCTCTTTATCTTCTCGACCTTGACTATTACACAACAATACTTTATACCCTAGAGAATTCGCATAATTTTCCAAGTGGAATATGAGTTGTCCATAAAAAGGATTACCTGTAGTAGGAAATATTACTCCAATTAGAAATGTCTTCTTAATATATAAAGATCGCGCAATATCATTTGGATAATAATTTAATTCCTTCATAGCATCGTTTACTTTTTTACGTGTTTCTTCTCCTATATACCCTCGGTTATTTAAGACTCTAGAAACAGTAGTTGGGGAAACCCCTGCAACCTTAGCAACATCTGAAATTTTAGGCTTCACATTACTCTTCTCCCTACATTATTAAGACTCTTATATGGTGAATGCGGTATCATTGACATTATATTAACACAATCCTATGCTGTTGAAAATGAATGTACATCTATATCAAAAATAGCACTGATGATGTCTTCCATTTTTTATCTTAAAAGAGGTTGCCTAAGAGCATATTAACCTCTTGGACAACCTCTACTGTTTTATACTGCGTATTTAGCAACTGGGTTATACGCTAGGCTATTCATTTTTGAACCAGAATTCCCTTAGATTGGCAGATCCACTGGTAGATACGATGAATATATCCTGTCTTCCCCTTGTGGTTATATCCAATGAAGGAGTGCCTCCCCACTGGTTGGTCGACCAATCACCAGTTGGACCATAGTTTACAGTTCCAATTGTTTGACCGTTTGGATTTCCTATTCTAATGTCAAAACTACCACTCACTGGAGAAGCATAACTGACAGCAAATGCATTATAACCTGTAGATAGATCAACACTATCAAATTTAATCCAATTACCAGGATTAAAAGATCCCACGCCACAATCCCATGAGGTTATGCCACTTGAATCCGTAAAATCACACGCTTTCAATTGAAAATCAGGAGCAACGGAAGGAGGGACTTCCCCATTATTTGGTGTATATCGAGCCCAATCATAGGAGGCATTAGCATCTTCTCCTTGATACGCTCCTGCCCATTCATCAATACCGTACGTATTCCACATATTCATCATAATCTTACTCGGGTTGCTCGGAATGTTATTTGTTGCTGTAGCTACCAATTTTCCATTCACATACCAGCTAATATAGTCCTTTTGCCAATCAAACGCATACGTATTAAAACTATTTGCCGCATTAAATCCTAAATCGTAGATTATTTCATTTCCGCCCACACCATTCGTGTAATAATTAAATTGAACCTTTGTTGTGTCATTTCCTAGAAATTCAATATCAATCTCATCCCAAGGTGCATTAAAGGAAGGACCTGTGTACGTGAAAAAAGAAGAAATCACTCCCGATACATTTGCTGGTTTCATAGATACTTCATACAGACCATACCCATAGAAAGAACTCGTCGCATATTCCCCACACTCATAGTTATACGGTGCAGGATAGGAATAATTTGTACGAAGGGATAATTCCATTTTACCTTGATTAAAATTAACCCTGTTTTCACTCCAGTTACATCCGAAGAAAGAATCGCCATTCTTCCAACCATCGGAAATTTGCCAGTTTTGCTCATCATGACTATCGAATGAATGATAGACTTCACCTTTTGCTAGTGAATCTTGGGCATACGTTCCCAACGTAAAAGCCAACATCGTTAGCGTAAGAATGACAACTTTAATTGTAGTGTTCATTTTCATTTTAACCACTCCTTCAATAAAGTTTAATTTTCTTTCAAGTACCCGTTTATACTAACAATTTCATCACCACCACATAGTTGATGCACCTAAATGGTTGAATATAGATAGTATCTAACAAAATATTTTATAGATGGTGGGACATCCTCCTAAATTTCAAACTAGATGTCTTTGAAAAATAAATGTATAACCGTACGTAGGAATTTCCACACAGGTCACGGGTGTCTCCTCGGGTCGTACCCATACTTTCTCTCGCCCAGCGTATCCATCAGATGGAGGTTGGAAAGGCTCCTCTTATGCTAATGTTATGAAACAATCCTCTTTATCACATGTACCAGCTATAGAAAGTTATTCCTATCACAGTGGTGACTAATAGGAAAATGCCAAGAAGCATCCAATCTGATCTGCTCGTCTGACTATCTTTTTTCTGTTGTACCAAAAGAACTTACAGACCATCAAAATAGAAACGGGTAAAAGGATAGCTAGATAAGAATGGTACAAGTACCAGTAGAGGAACAACAATTACGACGTTCAAAAAAACCTTTAGTTCTCAATTTTTTTCACGATTGTATCAATTTCATAATTGCATCCCCGAAAAACACGAACTTTATATTGATATTTCTTTTAACTGTTTTCTTTACAAATAAGGGAAGGAAGCAAATGGGTGAGACTCCTCAAAAATAAAAAGCGATTTTCTTCGTGCGATGATTCGCTGCCGAAGCATTCCATATCCTGAAGGAAACGCTTCAACCGAAGAGCCACTTTTGTTGGTGAAGGAATGTTAGACTAATAACGTCACATCGTGTGACAGCATCTAACTGACCCACGTCTTGTAGTCCCGAGGTCCTGTTTTTGAAAGCGTATTCATTTGCTTGATTAACGGAGTAGATGTGCTACATTTAGTCTGAAATATCATTCGTGTTTTTTAATCAAACAGTAAATTACGAAATTGATTCGATTGAATAATAATTCAACCTTATCTTTCATATACACCCCCTTTCTAATATCCGGTGTTTAGTAACGGTGGAATCTCTATCTTGCGAAAGCGATTCCATAATTCTGAAAGCTTATAAAAAAGTTGATTATTCATTGCGACCATCATCTTTTCTTAATTTTACCATAATTTCGCTAGGATTAAAGTACATAATTGTAAAAAATTATATTTAATAAGGAGGACATTATGTGGTTCATTAAAGAAGACTTTAAACGAAAAAGCCTTTGAAACGCTTGTCAAAAGTGAAAGTGAGAAAATGTATAAAACAGCTTTTCTTTCTGTCTGAAATAAAGAAGAGACATTGGATGTACGCCAAGAAACTATTTAAAGGGCTTTTATATCAATTGAACAAATAAAACAACCTCAGTTCTTTAATGCTTAGTTAACAAAAAATTTAATCCTTAAGAATTACAGTTTTTGATAATGAAGACAATCGTTTATCAAAGTTCCACCCAAATGTTTTAACAACAGAAGTAAATGGAACAAATCGCCTATGTGTACACTGATTTGCTCCTGTTTCCAAATCCTAAACCCCCATTTTGATCCATTTTCATCTCATGAAACTAAGAATAATAAGGTTTACAATAATGATTGCAAGCAAATATAAAATAATATATAAAAAATCATGTACCTCAAGTGTCAGTGCATTAGATTACTATACTTGTTCGATTCGAGGATACATCGTGTTACTTGCCTCAAAGGGGGCAAGAAAACAAAATATTTTGTTGCTTACAGCCACTAAAATAATAACAAGTGCTTATTATGATGGGGATATTATCCGTGCTAGTGACTCCCGTTTCCATGTTATGTAAGTAATATACCATTCTATTAATCTTAAATCAATATATGGTATTAAATGTATTTTTAAGTATATTATTCTTTGGGCGGTTGCAGGTGGGGAGGCCATCGGTGCAGTATTTGGATTGTTAGCTTCCTGAATCGCTCGACGCATCGACCAGTATTTAGTCGAGATAGGCCTGTCTATTGGATTATTTTATTGGGCCTATGAAATAGAATAGTTTTTTCAACTAGAAGGCGTCATTGCTGTTGTAGTCACTGGACTGATATTCAGAAACTATGGGAAAAGATTGGACTCTTTCTGGGAATCAAGCAATAATCGATATATGTGGTAATTTTTTTCGTGATGGGCGAGATATATTTTGTCTGATTACTGACGGATAGAGGAGCTGGGAATGGCAGCAAGTAAAGCTTTGAAAACTGTCTTCAAGCTATATGGATGGAACACGGATAATGCGGTAGTCAGCACACAAGATTGATGTCATAAACAAATGACATTGCCACGCATCTTTAATTTAGGCTAAAGAATATAACGGCACTAACGATGACACTTCCAACAAAAATACGTTTCATTATCTGCAAACCTTTTGTTTTGTCTGGAAACAATTGTGATTCTACATACCTAATAAAACTAGAAAAACAAAAAATACTGATCAAAGCAAGAAAAAATCCAAGATTATCAGTTATCTTTGCAATATTATTTAATTGTGAAATCATTAGAATCAACAAACCTAGCTGTCCAACGATCCAATAAAAATATCGTTCTTTCTCTTGTTCTGTCATCATGTACTCCTTCTCTACCGATGAATTGAATATGTATAAACGAAAACGCACCTACCATGTTAGTAGGCTTTTTTACCATGAAATCATAGCAGGAAAAAACCAATAACGGCAATAACGATGACACTTCCAATAAAAATACGTTTCATTATCTGCAACGTTTTTGATTTGTTCGGAAACAATTGTGATTCTGCATATCTAAAAAAACTAGTAAAGCATAGCATACCAATGATGACAAGAAATAAACCAACTTGATCATCTAACACTAGCATATACCTTAATTGCGCCATCATTATAAATAAAGTCGCTACGTAACCAGTGCTCCAATAAAAATACTTCTTTTTCTCTGCTTCACTCAATTTCAGCCCCCCTTGTTGGAACCGTTAAGATGTGGCTTCTTAAATATAGAAGAAAAGTTATCTCATCCACTCAACCGTTATTTTTAACATAACATAATTAGTTGTTTTAGCAATAGGTATCCATACTACTCATATTACGCAACGTAACGAAGTAAGTCTTGAAAAAAACCACTAGTCCTGCAATAATGCTTCTACTTCACGATGATTTTCTAGAAGCTTTTCGATTGCCTCCTTCACCGCATCTTCACTAGAGAAGGAACGCAAATCTTTACCATACCTTTCTTGGAGATCGTCTCTGGTCAGTTGATATGTTTGCGCATCAAAATGAAACGTAACCCATTCTGCATTTTGAACCAAAGCAAAAATGAAAGTTGCATTGAAAATAGCTGTTTCTTCGATTTGATCTCCTGTTATCGCTGCATAATGTAGCTCCATGCCATAAGGTTCTTCCGTGGTCTGCAATTCAAAATGCTCTAGTTGTTCGCTGTTCCGTAAGTACTGTAGCAGGTTTCCAACCGAACTGTTATCGCCAATGTACGAATTTTGAAAAGTAAAGAGCTCTTCCTTCGTTGCACTTGCTGCTTGGCAACCAGTTAACAACAGGACAGCTATTAGTAAAAATACGATACCAACCGTACGATGTTGCATACTTTCTCCTCCTAAGACAAAAATCCCTCTGTGATAAAAAATCCAAATGGACTACTAAGTGCACATAGGGCCGAAACGATAAGCAACGCCCAATTTGATTTTCTTGGCGGCTTCAGCTTTTTCTTGTCATACAAAGAAATCTTTATCGATGTATGAACAAAAACCCATATAAACAGAACGAAGCAGATAATCTGAACTTGCCTATGTGGAAGGATCATGGGAACAATGACAAGCACAGGGAAATAAATAATCACTTGTAAAAACATTTTCAGATCTTTGTATTTCTCACGATTAAACAAGAATTCAATACCTTTCTCTAACACAAACATCCTCATTATGTGTTATGCTTCACGGCATTGCGACTATTTTTTCACGCGCAAAACGAATGCAATGCAACCGATTGGAATTCCAACTGTAAGATAAACGAAAACTAAAGGCAACCATCCATTGATCGTCATGGAGTTATAACATACGATAATTCCAATTAAAACTAGCGTAATAAAAGAAAAAACAAATCCCATTCCTGTACTGTTATTGCGAAAAGCCTGCATTCCAGCAACCAATGTATAAGCTATTATGAAACCCAAAAAAAGTTGGGTAAATGGTAGTAGTAAAAGTTGTTCTTGATTGATTAAAATAGTGACGGTAGCAAACAGCGTGGTGACAATACCAAAGATCAAAGCTTTATTAACCAAAGAAAAACTCCTTTTATAAGATTTGAAGGTTCAAAATGACCGTGGTTTCCTCCATAATGGAATAAAGAATTTAATGTTCTCGATCATCAAAATGAACGCCCCAAAAAGTAAGGTGATGAGTGTATTGATGCTCTGTTCAAAAGGCAACAGCCCATATGAAAAATAAGAGAAAATGAACAATAGATCAAGCCAGATAACTTTTTTCGAACCATCCTTTCGATCAAAGTAATCTCTTGATCCCACCAATGTTACGCCAACGCCGATTAAAAAAATCCCACTCCACCAAATGTGTAAATACCAATTAGGAAGTTGATAGGAAACAGGATCAGAATAGGCGCCCATGTAACCTAAAAAACTGACCAGCATAAGGATTCGACCCAAGACAGCTGTAGCTACATTTTTATATCTTTTTGACCTCGGTCAAGCTGAGTTTTTGCGTCTTTTTGTTCCTCTGCATTGTCCGATGGAGAAACTAATTCACCTATATCACTATCAAATAAGTCAGCCAATTTTATAAGATTAAGCGTTGACGGTTCGGATTGATTTTTCTCCCATTTCGATACGGCCTGCCGACTCACCCCTAATTGTTCAGCTACATATTCTTGTGATAACTTTAGGGACTTTCTTTTCTTGCTAATAGTAGAACCTAACGACATCATGCAACGCTCCTTTTTCAATAGGATTGCTGTAATTGTATTGGTTTTACAGGTTGCATACCACCAACCACCCCGCAACTATTGGTTGCAAAAACTTGATTTCACCAATATTCATTTACAATGTCGGCGGGCTAGCAGGCATCGTGTTCGCAAGAATGATATAGATAATGATATTGACTGGCAGAAAGATAAAGATAAGTCGCACTCCAAAAGAAGATATCCCAAAATATTCAGCTATCCCACCGCAAACACCAGCGATTGCATGATCAGTTGCCGATCTTCTTAGTTTTTTGTTCATGCTTTTTCCTCCTATTAATACAATAGTTGCAAGTACAAGGATGACTTATTTCAGTGACATTGTCCTTCAGTCATCGTTTGTTGAAAGAATGCAATAAATAACGGGGAAACCATCATGGTGGTAATGATGAATAACAAGTCTTGAGAAATGACATGATAAAAAGAAGTGTTAACCACATATAGTGTCCATACGGTCAAATACGTGATAAGAAAAATATAATCATGCAGTACGTTACGAAAAGCGAGTGGCTTCTTTACATATATTAATACAAACAACCCTGCCATTAACATCCAAAATGTCATACCATAACACGCCCCTTTTTTTATAGAAGGAAATGCCGGCATTTGAGCTAGATGTTTTTTTCTTCCGTCAACTTAGCCTCGTCAGTAACTGCCGCAAAAATGCAATCTTCTTCAAATCCTTACTATTATTATTATCCGATCGATAACTATCTTTAGACGAAGCTTGATAGACACGCAAATATTGCTCGGGAGTAAGTAAATAATAAGTTGCCTCCCCTGTTTGTTGTAGGTTTAAATCCGTTAACTCGACCCCTGCGAAACGTGGCAATGTATCGATAATGCCAAACTCTACAGATAACTCTTTTTCCGAAAATTCATGTTCATGCAAATCGATCAATTGAAAATGCATTCCTTGCATGATCGCCACAATTCGCTCCCATTGATATATATTCTGCTCAGGTGGCATTTCCCAGCCGCGGGGATCACCAGGCACATGAATATCTAAATCTTTTGCATCCCAATTCTTCCCTGTCACAACTTCTAAACCAACGGAACCCATTAGTAAAGGAGTGATCGATAGTTGATTAAGTTCTTTCGCGATATTAATAAACGTATCAAACTTGTGATTCTTCATGTGTTCCTCCGTCTTTTTCTCAATTTTACCATCATTATGCTTTTGGTAAAGTGTTAATTGTGAAAAAACTATTTTAATATAGAGAATTGATGAAATGCTATATCGTTTTTTATAAAATTTATCAGTTAGTGTATCAGTAGTTGTAGAAAATCAGAAAGAAACAACAAACGTGTGTCTAGCCTAAGATTGGTTACTCTCTGGTTCTAATTTGATCAAGGAATAATTCTTTCTAAAAGCTTTAATCAAAACAATCAGCCTGTTATTTAACAGAAACCTGTATATTTTGATTCGGGCTTTTTTTGCACTAGTTTACAGGTTAATTATCGGAATATTATGTTATTATAAAACTGTATATTTGTAACACTAGTATTAGGAATTTAGTAGTTAAAGGGAGAAGAGATCACATGGGAGAAAATCTAACAACGATGTATATACCGCCAAAGCACATTGTTTCAGCGGCAACGATTGTATTAAATGAAGATAATGAATTATTGTTAATTAAAGGACCAAAAAGAGGATGGGAAATGCCAGGTGGACAAGTGGAAGAAGGGGAGTCTTTACGTGCTGCTGCAATCAGGGAAACGAAAGAGGAGTCGGGTACTGTGATTGCAGATCTAACATTCTGTGGGATTTTTCAAAATGTGCAAAGATCAATCTGCAATATGCTGTTTTTAGCTAAACCAGTTGGAGGAAAATTGACGACATCGCCTGAAAGCTTAGAAGTTGGATTTTATCCGCTAGAGAAAGCTTTGGAAATGGTAACGGTAAGTAATTTCAGACAACGAATTGAATGATGTTTAGATCAGAAAATGCACCCCTTTTACATCGAATTTTAATCTTTTTTAGTTCATAGGAGTAGGATACAGATGAAATTGATCAAAAGCTACATCTTACAAAAATTAACTGCTACCATAGTTGTAACGACCATTTTTTCTTTCTTGTTTGCTTTTAATTATACAAGTAGAGGTAATTTTAGATTTGACTATAACCACGGCAATCAATTTATTGGAGGGTTCTTTTTTTATGCCATCTATGTAGGAGCTATTGTTCTCCTTTATGGTAATCTAGTATCTATTGTGGTTGAGCGGTTGCAATCAAAATGGTTTATCCAACAAACTTGGTTATATATCGTGATTCTTGGTACATTCGGCTCAGCGATCGGACTATTTTTCCAATCAGGAAGAGCGGCTGTTTTGGGGATACTTGCCGCCATCGTATATGGTCTCATCGAAAAGTGGGTCGAGAAGCGAACGACTAAAAACAAAAGGATTAAATGGTTTTTTCTTATTCCGGTATTTTTCCTTTTTATATACTGGGGCTATTTACAAATTATTTCTCCTCCCAAACCACCATTCACAAAACAAGATGCTGTCCAATCTGTAACTGATAGTCGGGGTACAGTGATTGAGCGTTTCCCTGAAGAAATTGGTAGGTGGGAAGGGGATGTCGAAGGGTATCAAGTTACAAGAGAAACTGATGTAAAAGAGATAAGTAATGAAGTATACATGGTTACCCTTGTGGAAAGTTGGAAAGAAGGAAATGACAAGGGCATGTCTACGTGGTCTTATCGAGTCAACCGAAGAAGTCTAGTTAACAAAGGGAGAGAAGGAGAAATTCCGCCTTATTATGAGTAGAGTGAAGAAATGATTCTAAGGTGGGGCTACAAAATATCTAGTCAACCACCTTTATTGGTTCCATTTCCTGCAACAGACCAAAAAGTTCACAATCAAGAAAAGAATAATCCTGATGCTTATAAGTTGTCAGAAATCCAATAGCATAACGGTAAATTATTTCCCAGCCATAATAAGAAACAGCTACATCCAATAAAGTAGTAGCTGTTGATTGATAGAATGTACGAAAGGATATCATTCGTATTTAATTGAATTGCCTATAAAGATGGTTTTGGCTTTGTTGCGACTACAAAAGAAGTTAATGCAAAAGGATAAGTAACATGGTAAGGAACCCATATGCTGCACCCTCAACACGTCGAACGTTCTCAACTCCAATAAAGAACACAGGCGGATACGACACGGGTGCGTGAAGGCAAGACAATATAAAAACAGGTAGCGTGGAATAAAAGTGAACGTCGAATTATCAAAATTTAAAGTGAAACAAGGTAAATCAAGTTTTGTAGATGAATGGACGACCTTTTTAAATGATGAAAAAATGTATGTCGAATTATTGGAGATACCGTTGTTGTTTTAGCAATGCTTTGGTTGCAATGCCCCAGTTTAACAGAGATAGTAGTACATACCAAACAACACCCTTTGATTGCTATGTACTAGATAAACAGTAGCTAGGAATCCAACCGAATTCGCCATTTTGGGTTTTGCAATATGTCCACTCATTTAAATTTTCGATTCCGAATACGGTCTGTCCTTGATTAACAGTCAATTCATGCGCGGAGTAATCTTTGGTTACTTTGGCAATTCCGGAGTTGTTTGGGGTAGATAAAATTTGTTTAGGTACCCAACCACTTTTCCTTGTGCTAATCGACTTACAGAAAATCCAATTAGGAAACTCTGTATCTTCTTTTCCATAGTAAACTTCTTCACCCTTTTTCAAGATGATTGGATTAGGATAGGTGGAAATATGTTCTTGACTAATTGTAAATTGTTTCATGAAAATTGACTCCTTATCCACTATACAGACTATTTATGGCGGGTAATGAAATGATTATGGTTTAGCTCGATCAGCGTCTCTTCCAACGACAATAAGCTATTAATCACAAGAACCAGTTTATCCTTTTGTTCAGTTGGATTATCTGCTTGAACGAGAAGCTCGAGCAACCTGTTTCTAAACTGTTACGTCCCTTAAAGCACATTTTCTAATTGCGCATCCGTTATCGTTACAGCATTTTCGCGCACCACCCAATCTTGTGCACACAACGGGAAAGATATTGTGTGTGCTCAATGTTTAGATCATCATGCTCGTTAGCTGCATTGGCCGCTAGATCTTGTTGGTAGGGTTGCTTAAATACCCATGTCCCTCTTTTTTCATTATCGATAGTCTAACACATGAATCTTCTTCTCTAGCTACTTCCATAATTTGCTCCACGACTTTTTGATAAGGCTTGCCCTGTTCCGCGATTCGTTTTGCAATAATATATATGTTGTTATAGCGTTTGTCCGCATCCCACTTCAAAAAACGGACATTTAGTTGATCAATATAAGCGGTGAAATAATTGCTAAAGTTAGGTCCATATTTCTGGCTCATATTGTTTTGCATCATTTTAAATGTTTGCGGTTTTAAGACTTCACTCAGTGAAGCCATAAACGTTGCTTGAAAAGCACGGACGGTCGTAACGTTTTTGTCCCAGAATCGATGGGTTGTTTTGTTCATTAGATACATATCAATAAAATCGTTTAATGCCATGGTGATAAATAATAATTCTGGGAGATACGTGTTAAAGGATAAGTAGAGATTTTGCTTTGGACCAACAACCCCCATCCATTTCATCGTGTCTGCATCTAAGCCATGATCCTTAAAAGTATAGTCGCGATGCCCCATGTTAGCATGTCTGAGATCATAGCAAAGACCTAGCACCCGTATGCGTGTATCGAAATAGTTGGAGTGCTCATCTTCTGTCCCCACAATCATGTGCAGGGATTCATACAATTGATCAAAATCTTCGAAGTCTCCGGTTATCGTTACGCCCGCATAATTTGGCGTTGGTTTTATTTGTAGCATTACTGACCACTTCCAATAAAATTACATTATATATTTACTATAACATAATTACTTTTGTTATCGCTCAACCTTTTATTCAGGAAATTACTTGATGTATAATGGGGGAGTGATTTTGTATAGAAAAAATAGTAAATCAATCAACAATAGAAAGAGCCATATATGAAAAAACTTATTTTTGTCGATGTAGGCGGAAGACTGATTGACGTAGGGGTGTGGTGCCAGCATCCACGAAAAATGCGATTGTAGAAGCAAGAGAAAATCGACAGCATGAGTTTGTCTGTATCGGCGGGTCGAAAGCAGAACTTTTCTCAGAAATTCTGGACGTAGGATTTGATGAGCTTTATCATATTTTTGTGAAGTATGGGTGGATGGAAGGCTGGTATTGATCTAACTCGAGGAAAAGAGGGCTCGTTTATGAAACACATCTACGCTTTTGAAAAAATGGCAGATTATAAGGAATACCAAGCGATTATGCAATTCTTCCATGAACGGTTGCAACAATATCAAGAAATGCTTGAACAGGAATACGCTCTGCATGATTTACCAAAAGGCGTGGTGTGGACGTCTCATGAACTAGCAACCAGTACGTTTTCAACTGTACCAATACCTGCATTTACGAATAAAGATCTAATCTATATGTCACCGGATCTAGCAAGCTGGCGAGCGCTTTTTGTCAGGCAACTAGAAGGTAAAGATTTGCCTCACATACAACATTTCTATGAACATTATTCCGTTGAACACCTGTTTATCGTGTTGGCTCATGAACTGGCGCACCACTCTGATTTATTCGTCGATGACTTTGATGATGAACGAAATGACGGTATTTGGTTTGAGGAGGGCGTGTGTTTTTATTTGCCAAGAAAAATGCTGTTAAATGAAGCAGACTTGGATGAAATCACACGCATAGAACAGCAGTTAGTTGAGGACTTCAAAGAAGAACATGGGGGGCATTCTTTAAAGTCCTTTGGCTTGATCACCTATCAAGGCAGCTTAGCAAGTATTATGTTTGATTATTGGCGTAGTTATCTGGCTGTGAAATATTTAGTCGAAGACCGGGCGAATCATGATATCAAACAAATTTTTGATGCATATCATAATTGGCATGAAGCCGGTAGAAAGCAACCATTAGCTACGTATTTTGGTGTGGAGGGGTTATTTGATAAGTAAGGCAATAGTACAAGAGATCATTCAAGCTAAAGGAGTGATACCATGACCTATCCTTTCGATTGTATTACCGAGTTTATTTTTGTCGAAACAGAAGTCTACCCAGCTGATGTAATCTTAGTCCCTGGCGCAGACCACCCACCATTGATGGAGCATGCAGCTGCATTGTACCACCAAGGATATGCACCATATATTCTCCCATCCGGTGGCTATCAAGATCACCTCAACTGGACCGAGTGGGAATATCTCAAGGATATTGCGATTGAACATGACGTCCCCGATACAGCTATTTTGCAAGAAGACCAGGCGCAGAATACATTGGAAAATGGCCGTTTTTCTTTCGATGTACTTGAGCACGAGGGAATAGCTGTTATGCGTGCGATTCTTGTCTGTAAAGCGGGCCATGCGCGCCGAGCGTTACTCAGCTATCAACACGAGTTTCCAAAAGAAACGGCCTTTTATGTTTCGCCTGTTGTCGATCGTTACGGTATCACAAAAGACAATTGGTATCAAAGCGAAATCGGAGTAACGCGCATTATGAGGGAAATTCGAAAAATCGGCACATACTTTGAAGCATTAATACCAGATTGGCTGAACCGCTAGCTAGATTTATACTGTGCCTCCATTCTTATCAAGAAGATGAGTGAAAAAAAACACCGAATAGCGATGGGCAATACAAAAGAAGAAGTCAAACAAGCAGCCGATGATGTGACTGATGCTAATGATGCAGCGGGCATTCCTTTTGAATTATTAAAACAAGGTTTAAGCAGTTTCATATAGCTCGGCTTTGAGGATTACTGACAAACTGTTTGATTTAAAAGATATAATTCAACTTAGATAGTTCACATAAATGTTGGTGGACTATTTTGCTTAAAAACACAAATAGAAAATTATGTTAAAATGATGGTAGACATTGAAAAATTGTTCTTAAACGAACGAGACAGTTTAGTTGAATTAAAAATAAATTTGGATCACTTTTAAAAAAGTGGTCTTTTTTTTGCTTTTAAAAAGGGTTTGGTACAACAACAGGAAAAATAAATTAATGTTAATCAGTAATATTTTATTGCAAAACGATATAAAATGTATTAAGATTAACTTGATTATAAATAAATGAGGTACTTTTTATGAAACAAGGAACAACACTCTTTTTAAAGGTAATGGTTTTCTTATTGGAGGGCTTGTCAAGAAAACTTTAAGGGGTAGTTTATGAAATATTCTTTATTTAGATTTATCGACGTTTTTGAGGCGTTTGCTATCTATCTACTCTGTTTTGCTTCAAACTTAATATTTATATATGTACAA
>NZ_QNRI01000014.1 GCF_003315295.1 Paraliobacillus ryukyuensis
CGGCCATCTCTATTATACGATTGGAGATTCTTTTGTTACATCCCTTAAAGGTTTATTTTCACACAGGCATAGCCTGTGGTTTTAAAAGCATTAATAAAAAAAGGAAGGTGTTTACACCTTCCTTTTTCCCTTATTCTTTTTTATCTAAATCCGAATCATTTGATTCATTTTCAGAAGTTGATGTTGCTTCATCTGATGACTTCGACTGGATATTTACTTTCACGTCTTGATCATCTGAAGATAACGTTGTTTCTGATGTATTTGTACCATCTTGTTCAGAAACCACTTCATCTGGAAGTGTACCTTTTTCAAATAAAGACTTAATTTGGCTTGCATCAAGTGTTTCAATTTTAAGTAACGTTTGCGCAACCAACTCAAGTTTATCTTTATTCTCGGTAAGAATTTCTTTCGCTCTAGTATAGCACTGATTAATAAAGTTTTGAATTTCTTGATCGATTTCGTATGCAATTGCATCACTGTAATTAGATTCATTTTGCATATCTCGACCAAGGAAAACTTGACCGCCTGAACTACCGAATTGAAGTGGACCAATTTTGTCACTCATTCCGTATTCAGTGACCATCTTACGCGCAATATTTGTTGCACGTTCAAAGTCATTGTGCGCACCAGTACTTACTTCACCAAAGATAACTTCTTCCGCAACACGACCACCAAGCAGACCAGTAATCTTATCTAATAATTCTGGCTTCGTCATAAAGTAACGATCTTCTCTAGGTAGCATAACAGCATAACCGCCTGCTTGACCACGAGGTACAATCGTAACCTTATGTACCATATCCGCATCGTCTAACACCATACCAATGATGGTATGTCCACTTTCGTGATAAGCAACGATATTTTTTTCTTTTTCAGAAATAACACGACTTTTCTTAGCTGGACCTGCAATCACACGATCAATCGCTTCATCAACATCTTCCATGTCAATTTTTTGTTTATTTGCTCGTGCTGCAACTAAGGCTGCTTCGTTTAACAAGTTTTCTAGATCGGCACCAGAAAAACCAGGTGTACGCATAGCAATTGTTTTAATTTCCACATTATCAGCAAGTGGTTTATTACGTGCGTGCACTTTCAACACATCTTCACGACCACGTAAATCCGGACGATCTACGGTGATTTGACGGTCAAAACGACCCGGACGTAATAATGCAGGGTCTAAAATATCTGGACGGTTTGTTGCAGCGATAATAATAATTCCTTCATTTTCACCGAATCCATCCATTTCAACTAGTAGTTGGTTTAATGTTTGCTCACGCTCATCATGTCCACCACCAACGCCGGCACCACGTTGACGTCCAACTGCATCAATCTCATCAATAAAAATAATACATGGTGCATTTTTTTTCGCGTTTTCGAAAAGATCACGAACACGTGAAGCACCAACACCGACAAACATCTCAACGAAATCTGAACCACTGATGGAGAAGAAAGGAACTCCCGCTTCACCAGCAACTGCTCGCGCTAGCAATGTTTTACCTGTACCCGGAGGTCCAACTAATAGAACACCTTTTGGAATCTTCGCACCAATTGCAGCAAATTTACGTGGATCTTTTAAGAAATCAACAACTTCTACAAGTTCTTGTTTTTCCTCATCTGCACCCGCAACATCTTTAAATCGTACTTTTTTCTTATCTTCACTATACATCTTCGCTTTACTCTTACCAAAGTTCATCACACGACTTCCGCCGCCCTGTGCTTGGTTAAGAAGGAAGAAGAATAAGATAAAGATAATCACAAACGGAATTAATGAGGTAAGGATTTGAACCCATGCATTTGGCTGTTCTTCTTCTTTTACATCAAGTATTCCTTGTTCTTTACCTTGTTCAAAAATATTAGCTACTATCTGTGGATTATTAGGAACATTAGTTACAAATGATGTATTTTCTTCATTTGACAATTCTCCTGTTATTCGCATAACCCCATTAGATGGTCTGATTTGCATTTCTGCAATATTACCATTATTAAATTGTTCCATAAATTGACTTACATTATACTCTTTTTGTTGATTGTTTTGTCCTGTGAACACTCCCATAATAGTAATAATCACGACAACAATCACAAAATAAAAAATTACGTTACGTACTATACGACTCATTGCCTACCTCCTCCCAAGCGAGAAAACTATATTAAATCGTACCATATGTAAAAGGGGGATTACAACTAATTGCATTTACCTTTCCCAATATGCTACCAATCTTCCTAATATGTTATTTGATGTACCACTAATCATACATCATTCAAACTTATTTTTCATTTGTTACTGCTTATTTTTACTCTCCACCATATACATGTGGTTTCAGCACCCCAATATAAGGTAAGTTACGGTATTTTTCTTGATAGTCTAATCCATATCCAACAACAAACTCATTTGGAACTTTAAAACCTACAACGTCTGCTTTAATATCTACTGTTCGTCCTTCCGGTTTATCTAATAAGGTAACAATCTTAATTGAATTAGCTTTGCGATACTTAAAGAGGTCCACTAAGTATTTTAATGTTAAGCCACTATCAATAATATCTTCAATAATTAGTAAATCTCTACCTTCCACTTTTGTGTTAAGGTCTTTCTCAATTTTCACTTCCCCAGATGAGCGCATTTCTCCACCATAACTAGATACGTCCATAAAATCCATTTCTAAGTACGTATCCATGCAACGTAAAATGTCTGACATAAAAGGTAGGGCACCTTTTAAAACGCCAATGGCTAATGGAAAACGGTCTTGATATTCTTCCGATAATTGGTTCCCCAACTCTTTACACTTTTCTTCAATTTCTTGCCGAGAAACCAATATTTTTTCGATGTCGTTATGCATCTTGATCCTCCTAGAATTATTCTGCTTCTTGATATTCCAATTGAATGCATTGTGTTATTTGTCCTTGGTTTGGAATACTCCCTTTAGACAAACCAATAATCCATAATACAGTTCCTTCTTGATCGACCAGTAACGGCCATGAATCTCTTTCTTTCAAAGGAATTTTTTTATCAATAAAGATATCTTTAACTTTCTTTCTTCCACCTAGTCCTTTGACAAATATTCTGTCACCATTCTTGCGATATCGAATCGATAACGGGAAATGCTTATCCCAATTATCTGCAGAAATCAGCAATCTATGCTCACCATCTTCCGTTATTTGATCCCCCGACACAATGGATGCGGTCACAAGAGCTCCAGATGGCAAGGTCACCTCGCCAGGAACAGGTAGGGTCTTAGAAAAGAAAGGTGGGTCATCTTGATCAATCTGGAATTGAACAGTTTTGTACGATTTATGTATTTGCAAGTCTTTTGGTAAATCAATCGAAGCATTTGCTCGATCACTATGTAATAAGTTAAAAAATTGTTGCTCATGTCCGTAATGTAAACCAGAAGGTATTGTATTATATAGACAATTTAATATTAGATGAAACATACGTCTTTGTAAAGCAAACGGATACTTTTTAAAAAGATTTATTGAAAGCTGGACATGGGATGTATTGGGGTTGGCACCTATCATTTGGTTTAGTGCTTGATTTGCTTGTTGATCTAAGTATTCATTATCGGCCTGAATAGCTTCACTTAACTTCTGAACTGATTGAAACATGTTAGGATTTTGGTTTTTCAATAACGGTAACACGTGATTGCGGAAATAGTTACGTGTATACACATCATCTTCATTCGATGGGTCTCTTCTTGGTGTAAGGTTATTCGTTACACAATATGCCTCAATTGTTTGTTTATCTACAGCTAAAAATGGTCGAACAATGTAACCAGTTGCGAATCGACGTTGGACAGGAATTCCCTTCATCGCATTAGGGTTAGCACTGCGTGTAAGCTGCATAACCATTGTCTCAATTTGATCATCACCATGATGTCCTAACACTAAGTAATCCGCTCGATATTGTTCCATTTTTTTCTTGAAAAAATCATATCGCAATTGTCTTGCCGCTTCTTGTGTACCCAAGCTTTGCTCTCTTTTCAGTCTAGGTGTGTCTACTTTCCCACCTTCAAACAATATGCCATTTGTAGTACAAAAATGATTCACATATTGCACATCTGCTGCTGATTCTTCATTCCGCAAGCTATGGTCAATTGACACGGCAATGATTTTCCAACCCCATTTGTGTCGTTGTTTATTTAAATAATGCAGTAATGCCATTGAGTCTGGTCCACCGGACACACCAATCATCACTGTTGCACCATGGTGGAATAATTGATGCTGTTTAATAAATTGGTCTACTTTATACTGTAACATTATGTTTTCATCTTCTTTCTACCCTTTATCATCATATTTATCCTATCATGTTTATGATTAGATGAACATGACCAAAAGGATAACATTAAGATCCCTTTGCGCTTATAAAATATTTTCATATAAAGAAGTAATAGATTAAAAAAAGTAGCATCGAAATAAAGCCAATTACTGCAGTTTCTAATAAAGGAAGGGTTACTTGGTCTGTTTTCCCTTTGTGTCTAGGTGTTTGTGGTTGAGCACGCAGATAAGATATTTTTCTTTTTGTTATTAACTGATTAAGTTCCTGCTGCATTTGCGCGCTAGATCGATAATATCCTTTCATTGCTTTTTCTAGACAAGGTTGGTAGGCAGCTAGCATTCTGGTATGTCTAAGTTTTCTTTTTAATGTTTGTTCAGGGTACTCACCTCGTTTAAATTGTTTTGGATAAGCACAGTGCAATGCCATCATCACGACAGCAAATAAATCATAACTAGGTTCCGCAATTCTCGAGCCCAATTTCCAATAGCCTCGGTCATAGAATTCTGTATACTCTTTAATAGACCGACCAATTTGTGTCGTACCACCCACATCAATCCATCGTAATCGTGGTGGTGTACCTGTCACCATAACATTATCTAGTTTAAGATCGCCAAAGACCCATCCATGTTGATGCAGTCGCTCTAAATCAGCTAATAATTGGAGCAAAAACACACCCAACCAATCTGCTCCCTTTTCATTTAAATAGCGCGGTAATTGCTTCCCATTTACGTATTCCATCACATAAAAGGATAGTCTCCCTCCATTTGCTTGCAAAAAATCATCCACATCAAATAAATAAGGCCCAAGTGGCTTACCTTGAACCTTAGACAATTTTTTTAATACATTAACTTCTGTAGTGATTGAAGCGCCTTTCTCACTAATTTTAAGCGCTACTTGTTTTCCATCTTGTCGTTTACATAGATAGACGGATCCGATTGCCCCTTTACCTAACTTCCGTACCACAATGTAATGTTGTTTATTCCATTTACCTTGAATAGTGGAACCAGGCACAAAACTAGTATCCTGTTTCTTCGATATTTGACTCATCTTCTCGTTTCATGCTCCTTGATAGCTTTGATTTACTAAACTGATACATCGCTTCTTTTAAAGCTGGCCCGGTTGGTGTAATACCACCACTTGTAAGTTTTGGGAAGATCGATGAGATACTATCTAATTGTTCTGACCAGTCAATCACACGCTGAATTGTTTTACGTTTGCCTGGAAAGGTATAAATAGAAAAACTATTTTTGCCGATACGCGCATTCATACTTACCGATAAATCAATTAACGCCTCTTTTACTGTAGGTAATTTATTTTGCATACTTGCGCTTGTGTCTACAAGGACAAGAACTTCGACGTTGCTTTTCTCTCCAAGATCTTCAACAACCTCCATTACCTCCCCGCGTTGATCAGGTGGTAAGTTTTCAATCGTTTGATTTGGTCCTAATATCTGTTTTAGTTCTTGGTTAACTACACCTTGAAGTGTTTGTGTCATTGCCTGCTTCGTAACAGATTGAACAGTCTGTGATAACGCTTTTTGATAGACAATTTGACTGACACCTTCGCCTGCTTGTGCAATTTCTTCTACTTCCTCTAATCCCATGGGATCCTCTTGTTGGTCGTCTTCTAATATACCAATCACATTTACTGTTATCCCTTGTCTCGCAACAAGACTTGCAACCATGGATGGATCTTCACCTTGATTCGAACAACCATCTGTAATTAATAGTATTTGCTTTAGTGTACCTTTTTTCATCTTTAGATACTCCTCCTATGCCTTTATCAGATATCGACGTTTCTTATAGTTAGCATCATTTTCGACGAATTCATAGAAGTTTATACCTTTAATTCAGAAGTTTACTAATTCGCGTGCTTTTGATAAAGCGGAATAGTCGCCCATTTAGGTTGAAAACTAACAATTTTAGCAACAATTAATGTCATGTCATCAACAATTTCCCCTTCTGTTGCTCGAATCACTTCTTCTAAAAGCACATCTGCTATTGCTTGTGGTTCATCTGTTTCAATTTCTTTTAACTTTCGTTTGAACCATGTATCCATATTGGTAATGTGTTTAGGGCCATCAAAAATACCATCACTAGCCATAACTAAAATATCCCCGTCTTTCAATTGATCATGTACTACCTCAACATCCACATCTTGAATAATTCCAATTGGTAGGTTGCTTGCTTGAATCATACGGATCTGATCAGAATGTTTGATGAAGCTAGGAGTAGAACCAATCTTCAAAAATTGTACACCGCCATGCTGTAGATCGACCACTGCCAAATCAAGGGTAGAGAAAATTTCATCATTTGTACGTAGGGAAAGAATCGAATTGATTGATTTTATTGCTAAATGTTCATCAATACCAGATTGCAAAATTTGTTGTAGTAATCGTAATGTTTCAGTGCTTTCTTCATGCGCACGAGTACCATTACCCATACCATCACTAATAGCAAGTGCATGTTTTCCAGAACTAAGTTCCATCGTGGAATAACTATCGCCAGAAATAAAACCCCCTCCCATTGCAGCGTGGGCAGCTCCCACCTCAACAACAAATTTTTTAGCAGAACTAAAGCAAAAATGGCAATACCCATTTGGCAAAGGGGATACTTCTTCTGTTTTCACGACGATCGTTTCTTGTAGGATAGTAGATAATAGTGGCGCAATTATTTTCTGTCCTTCTCCATGATATTGATAGACTGACAAATTCATTTCAATATCTATGTTACCTTTTTTCAAGCTGAAAATATCCAATTTTAAAATTTCAAATCCCATTTGTTTTAAAGCTGACATAATTTCAATTTCTTGCTGTTCATGGTTCTCTCGTTCCTTAACAATTTCTTTTGCAAAATCTCCCATAACTTCAGAAACACCTAACAGTTGATCAGCAACAAACCGTCGACTATCACCAACTTGTTTTTTTAAGCGTTGATTTGCTTCAAAATAAGATAATTCTTCTTTCATTACGCCGTACATTTTGCTTGATTTAACACAATGGTTCGAAAACTTTGCATCCAACAATTTATTAGGCGCTTGTCCCTTCTCCAAATCTTGCTTCACATCTTTCATCAAACCATACGTTTTATCAAAGTTTTTCGCCCAACAATATTCTTTTTTAAAACAACTCTGGCACGTCCGCTCGGTGACATTACTTAAGAAATAATCTGTCTCTTTTTCTTCTTTGGTGGTTGGATGATTACTGTTTTTTTGCGCATCAAAACTTTTGGATAACGCTTCAAAGACATGGGAAAACTGTTCCATTCGATTCGCTGTTGCATCTCGGACTTTTTGGACATAGATTTGTTGTTCTTGTTCATGTTCATTCGTCCCTGGTATGTATCTTGCCATAAACCGAATCCATTGCTCTGGGGTCAAGATAAACAATACGACAGCAATACTTGTTTCAAATAAAGAAGAAGTAAAAATAATTGATCCGCTTCCGTAGATACCTAACAAAACGGTTCCGATAATTAAACCGACGCTAACGCCAAGTTTTTTCCATTCCTTTAACAAACCACCCAATAACCCACCAAAGGCTAACAAACTCATATGAAAGATGCTACCTACACTTGCAAGGCTTAAGATCAGCCCTGCCACTACTCCGACCGTGGAGCCAATAGCTGCACCTCCAACGTAAGAAAGCCACAAAACAAGATAGCGAGAAGCAATTTGTTCGAGACTGATATTTTGAATTTCCCATCCGATCATTCCTGTTAGTAAAGAACCCAGTAAAATAATTAGCGAGATAATCTCTTCATGTTTTAAGGTTGGATTATAACGTTTGGGTGATAATAGCGGAACACTTTGCATAAATATTAATACTAAAATCGCGCTCAAAACAGCTTCTGTAGCTGCAAGTGTCCAGCCAAATAAGTTTAATTCTTCAAACAAGGCATAAGTTGATAGCCTAGGTAATAAACTTGAAAGGAAGACGAGTAATGGAATGATTTTTTGTTGTTTCTTCCATGATTTGCTCAAGCCAGCAAAGAAAACAAAGGTTATCGAAGCTATCGCAATATAAAAACTGTGCTGCGCATTAATCGTCAAACTACTGGCCACTACAATAATCATTATCGGACGTATCTTTTCACGACGCAAAAGCCAAATGGATGCGAGGAAAGCTAGTACAAATGGAGACAATACTTCAAGAACAACCGCTCGCCCCAATAGAAATGCAACGATATATAGCAGCCCACCCTGTTCTAGCATTAATTTACGTATATTGTCCTTCCATTGTACAGTTAGTTGTTTGGCTTTTTTTTCATCATTATCGATCACTTTAGGTTCTGATAACATATCCAACACACTTCACTCCCTGTATAGTATGCTGTTTATTAAACCACACCTTCATGCATTTTTTTGTCAAAACCTCCCACCAACCGTATCAAAATGTTCGACGTTTTTCTGTTAAATCAATATGATAAAAATAAGTCAGCCGTAAGCTAGAGTTTTTAATTTAAAATTGTTTTTAGCTATAAAAAAACCAACAGAGGGGGTCTCTGTCAGTCATTTATCTGAATGCGTGATTTGATTATAGTTGTGCACGTGCCACTGACCATCAAGAAATTGCACATGATTGAAGCAAGCGTTTTGAAGTTTAGTATTGGTAAAATCAATTGAATCTTGTGTCATATACCGTAAAACGGCATGAATTACCGCGCCATGTGTCACAAGTAGTACTTTTTTATCCGGATACCTTTCTACAATTTCTTGCATCCCTTTCATCACACGGTCTTCTAGGGCCTGCTTCGATTCTTGATTCGGATAATTAAAATCAGGAAACAACCGATTTCTTTCATCAAAGGTTAAACCCTCTGCATCCCCAAATCCTCTTTCTTCAAATACATCGATTTCTTCCAGTTCCATTTGTAACACTTCATTAATTATTTCAGCTGTCTGCTTTGCTCGTAACATAGGACTTGTTATTAATACATCCCATCGCGATCCTGCTAAATAGGATTGACAAGCTTTTGCCTGTTCGATACCAGTTTGATTTAATGGAATGTTTGTCTTTCCCTGAATTCTACCCACCCGATTCCAATCCGTTTCTCCGTGACGAATTAAACAAATCATATTACTCCCCCTTTTAGGATAGTATAGCAAAAATATATGCGTTATCTATTGACAGTTTATTAGTGCTATTGTAATATATCAGTTGTGACTTTTAAAAAATGTATATGGCGGTGTAGCTCAGCTGGCGAGAGCGTACGGTTCATACCCGTGAGGTCGTGGGTTCGATCCACTCCACCGCTACCATTTTACAAACCTTTTTTCATTATAAATATAAGCGAGAAAATGGTAGAAACGAAAATTCGTTTCTACCATTTTTTATTGGTTAAAAAGAGAACCTCTAGCTTGCCTTATACACACTGTAAAACCTATCTACTTCCAAAAAAGTTAGCCTTTACGGGTAATATCCCCCTAATTGACGCAATACCACGATGATGCCTGTTAAGATAATCATTATTACGATCGCTATTGTATCTTGTTTCTTCCAGGCCAATTTTCGGAAGCTTGTCCGTGGTCTAGTAGATTGATAGCCCCGCACTTCCATCACATCCGCCATATCTTCCGCGCGGTTTAATGAACTAACAAACAGCGGCATGATGATTGGTACAAGTTTCTTCATTTGCTCCACCAGTGATCCTTCACCAAACGTTGTACCACGTGCCCTTTGTGCGTCCATTACTTTTTGCGTTTCGTCTAAAAGATTCGGTATAAAACGCAGAGCGATGGTCAGCATTAAGGAAATATCATCAACTGGTACTTTTAAAAAACGTAGCGGAGAGAGCAGTTTATTTATTCCATCCGTTAGATCAATAGGTTTCGTTGTTAACGTAACAACCGTTGAAATAAATATAATCAACACAAATCGACAAAAAATAAAGACACCATTAATTAACCCATACTTTGATATGGTTATTGGTCCACAATCTAAATAAATTGTTCCTCCAGCTGTAAACAATACTTGCAAGGTCACGGTAAACAAAATCAACCATATAAGTGGCCGTACACCACGAATGTACATCTTTATGGCGATACCAGACATACGCATAACGATAAGCGCACATACAATAAGCAACAAGTAACTTTGCCAATTAATCGCAACAAACAACAGAGCAATAAAACCAATCGCCGCTAGTAGCTTTGCCCTTGGGTCAAGTTGATGGATCAACGAATTTCCCGGGAAATATCGACCCAAAATTAACTTATTCATGCTAGTCCCACCTCAATCAATGCTGTTGCTAGATCGTCGATGGTCAAACAAGTCCATGGTAATTGTATATTTGTTTCTTGTTCGATTCGAAGCTGGAACCTTCTTGCTTCCGGTACATCTAGCGACCATGCTTGTAATTGCTTCACATCTTCAAAAAAAGTACGGACTGGCTGATGGGTAGTAATTGTCCCATTCCCCATGACTACAACGTCTTCAGCAAAACGGGCAACATCACCCATATCATGGGTAACTAAAATGATGGTTGTTCCATTCTTATTATGAAGTGCTTGTAATAAAGTTAATATCTCTTCTTTTCCATTAGGATCGAGTCCTGCTCCAGGTTCATCTAGCACTAACACATCTGGCTTCATTACTAATACGCCAGCAATAGCTACTCTACGTTGTTGTCCACCTGATAAAGCGAAGGGGGATGCTTGTAAGATGTCTTCAGTTAAGCCTACCAAAGGCAAAACATCTTTAACGAGTTGCTTAGCTTCTTGACGAGATACCCCGAAATTAAGCGGGCCAAAACAAATATCTTGTTCTACGGTTTCTGCAAACAACTGTGCTTCTGGAAATTGAAACACCATTCCTACAGACTTTCGCACTTGTTTCAACACTTGTTTTGACGGTTCTTTATGTATCTCTAATTCGCCTACCTGAATATCTCCCTCTTTAGGTAGCAACAAACCATTGATTGTCTTTAGTAGGCTTGATTTACCAGCACCAGTATGACCTACCACAGCCGTGAACGATTGGCTAGGCAGGTGTAAGTTTACATTTTGCAAAATATTAGCACTTCGAATTGGTCCAATCTGATAATCTGCTGACACAGTTTTAAAATTTACTTGCATAGCCATTTCACCATTTCATCTTCTGTCATATAGGTGGAAGTTATGCCACTACCCTTTGCCGTTAATTTTCGACGTAGTTGTTCTGCGAATGGAGCTTCTAAGTGTGGATTTTCCATAAAGATAGTTGCAGGAGTAGCGTCTTGTTTTAATCTCCCCTTGTCCATTACCAACAGCCGGTCTGCTACCGCTGCTTCATTCATATCATGCGTAATCGAGATAATTGTAAGACCTTGTTCATCTTGAAGTTGTTGTAATGTACGCATTACCTGTCTTCGACTCTTAGGGTCAAGCATTACAAGCGCTTCATCTAAAATAATTATCTTTGGTTGAAACGCAAGTATACCCGCTAATGCTACACGTTGTTTCTGACCACCAGATAGTCTTGAAGGATCATGTTCCATGAATGCTTCCATATTGACCAATTGCACAGCTTCATTTACCCTCTGTTTCATTTCTTGATACGATACATTATTATTTTCTAAACCGAAAGCCACATCATCTTGTACAGTGGCTCCAATAAATTGATTTTCTGGATTTTGAAAAACCAGCCCCATTTGTTGACGAATGGTCCACTTAGTCTGTTCCGTTAACTGGACTCCAGCAACCTTAACCTCACCAGATTCAGCTTCTAACAAACCCACCAATAAGCGAGCTAACGTGGACTTACCTGACCCATTATCTCCTACAATCGCTACCCATTCTCCTTCTTTTATAGAGAAGGAAACAGCTGATAATGTTTTGTCATCCTTCCGTAAATCATAACGGAAAGTAAGATTATTTACTTCTAAGATTGACTGATCAGCTTGCACTAGCACTCTCTCCTTCTCTGAAACCTTAATAAATAAAAACTATGATAATTAGCATCGCAACAAGCGACCCGTTTACTAATACCAAGTTCTTAACAGCAACATTAAATGTTTCACCTTTAACTTGTTTTTTATTAAACTTACGCACATGCTGATAAACAGGATAACTTACCAATAAAACAATTAACATAATTGCTGGTAACAGGCCTAAGATAACCGCTACCACAATGGCAGTAAATGACAAGATATACAAACTATTAAATAACCACACCGCATACTTTTTACCAATATAGTAAGGTAATGTGAATCGATGGTTGCGAATATCTTCATCAAGATCACAGATATTATTTGCTAACATTAAGTTAGCAACCGTAAACATACAAGGAACAGATATTAATACAATCTCTAATAATAGTAAGATATCAACTTCTAAATTAATCATGCGACCTTCCCAAACTAATTGAATTATTCCCTGATCAAAAGCATTCACATACACAGCTAAAAACACGATTCCAAATCCCATCGTTACACCAGAAAAAAGTTCTCCTAATGGCATTCTTGATAATGGAATTGGACCAAATGTATAAAAAATTCCAATACCAAAACAAACCATACCTATCAATAACACAAATAAATCCGTACGGAAAACTAACCAAATGCCTAATCCTGTCGCTAACATTAGCATACTTATGATAATAATGATAACAGTTTTTTCAGTAATATTATGCTGCCCAATTACATTATATTGTTTTCGGTACGCATCGGAGGATGCTTTCCGATAATCCATATAATTGTTAATTGCAGTTGTTGTTAAATCAAAGATTAACATTGCTACGAAAAAAATTACTGTATTTAATGGATGAAACGTATCATAGCGATAATATACAAATAAACAACCAACTAAAAATGGGAACACACTTGCAATTTTTGTTTGAATCTCAACAAGCTTTAAAAATGTAGAAAAAGACATCATTGTCTCCCCTCCCTATTTAATTGATTCACGGTTACCTAATGTAAAACGATCATTCGTTAACTCAAATTCATCATCTAGACCAGTTGTAATAAATATTTGCTTATCTTTATCGACAAATATGGCTTCTACCCCTTTTTGGTTCTCAATATATTGCAAACCTTCTTGTAGACCTTTGGAAAAAATCAATGTAGATAGGGCGTCTCCATCCATTGAAAAGTCACTAACAATGGTAACACCAGCGATTTCATTTTCATATGGATAACCATCGAGTGGATTTAGAATATGGTGATACCTTTTTCCATCCACTTCTAAATATCGTTCATAGATACCGGATGTAACAATCGACTTGTTACTTGCATTAATTTTACCAACCGTTTCGCCTCGTTCAGAAAAAGGGTCTTGAACCCCAACGGTCCATTCGCGCCCTGATGGATTGTTGCCTTTCACATAGATGTTTCCACCTAAGTCAATAATAGCGGTCGTAACTCCATTCTCATCTAGCAACACGTTAACTTTATCAGCTATGAAACCCTTGGCAATTGCACCTAAATCAAGTTGCATTTCTTCATTCTCTAAGTAAACCGTTTCCTTGTCTTCATCTAATATTACTTTTTGATAATTAATTAACGGGAGTACGTCATCAATCTCTTTTTGAGTAGGCTTCTTCGCATCATCATATCCGATGTGCCATAGGGAAGTTAATGGTCCGATCGTAATATCGAATGAGCCTTCCGCTTTTTCACTGTAATCTTTTCCTGCCTGTATTAAGGAAAAGATATCACTAGATACTTCTACCGGTTGTTTACCAGCTGCAGCATTGACCTGATCGATTTGTGATTCAACTTCTTCTACACCAATCTGATTTGCTAGGGTTTCTATTTCATCAAATACAAGATCTAATACATCTGCTTTACCCTCGTCATAAATCTTCATGGTAACCACTGTGCCCATTAAAAATTCAGTTCTTTTATACGGGCTTTCCATCACAGCATTGCTCTTTCCACATGCTGTTAAGAGTAAGGAAAAAACAACGATTACCAGTACATAGTTTCTTTTCATTGTTGTCAAAACCTTTCTAACATGAAATAATAAAAATGAATTAGTCATTAACCAATTACCCAGTGAATGTGATGTAATTCACATTAAGTCGATGTAAGTATAGCACTCATTACTAAAAAGTGTCTAGATAAGGTAACTAGTATTAAAACCACCATATCATGGCTTTGAACTACTTGTATAGGTATTATTTCCAAGTTGTGAAAACTTATTGAACTTTTTGGTTTAATAAATTTTATTACTAACTTGTGAACTTTTTAGAATTTAATATATATAATCTTTAAAAACTATAGACACACCGGGAAACTAGCGGTACAATTATACTCGGTTGTTCAATATTTCACAACGAAGCAATTATAATTTTATTATTCTATCAAGGAGTGAGTTATATTATGGCAAACAAAGACATCGTCATTATTGGTGCTGGTTATGCTGGCGTACACGCAGCGAAAAAACTTGCCAAGAAGTACAAAAAAGATGATTCAGTTACAATTACGTTAATTGATCGTCACTCATACCACACGATGATGACTGAGTTGCACGAAGTCGCTGCGCATCGCGTTGAGCCTGACGCAATTCAATTTGACTTACGTAAACTTTTCAACCGTACAAAAGTGAATTTAGTTACAGATAATGTAACAAAGGTTGACCACGATGCAAAAAAAGTAACCACAGAACATGGAGAATATGCCTTTGATTACCTAATCCTAGGTATGGGAGGAGAACCGAACGATTTTGGAACTCCTGGTGTAGGCGAACATGGATTTACTTTGTGGTCTTGGGAAGATGCTGTTAAACTGCGCGAACATATTGAAAATATTGTTGCTAAAGCTGCAACTGTTCGCGACGAAGCAACACGCCGGGCAATGTTACGTTTTACTGTCTGTGGTTCTGGTTTTACAGGAATCGAAATGGTTGGGGAATTAATTGAATGGAAAGAACGCTTAGCCAAAGATAACAAACTAGATGCTGAGGAGATTTCACTTTACGTGGTCGAAGCCGCGCCAACCATCTTGAACATGCTAGAAAGAAAAGATGCAGACAAAGCAGAGAAATATTTGAATAAAAAAGGTGTTAAAATACTTAAAAATTCTCCAATTGTTGAAGTAAAAGCTGATGAGATTGTGCTTAAATCTGGCGATACACTTGCAACTCATACCCTAATCTGGACAGCTGGAGTTAGAGCCAATTCGGATACAAAAGATTATGGGATGGAAACAGCTCGTGCGGGCCGATTAAAAGTAAACCAGTACATGGAATCAGAAGAATTCGAGAATGTTTATGTTATCGGTGATTTGGCTTACTTTGAAGAAGAACCAGGAAAGCCAACGCCACAGATCGTTGAAGCTGCAGAGCAAACAGGTACAACTGCTGCTAAAAATATTATTGCAGCTATGAGTGGTGGAGAAAAAGTTGCGTATGAAGGAAAGTACCACGGAACAATGGTTTCTATTGGAGCTCGATACGGTGTCGCAAACTTAATGGGTGTTTCTTTAAGCGGTTGGTTTGCCAACTTCATGAAACACATGGTTAACTTATACTACTTCATGGGTATTTTTAGTGGCTATTATATGGTGCAATATATCCGTCATGAATTTTTCGAAACCAAAGATAAGCGAAATATTTTCCGTGATTTCTTAACTCGACACGGTAATGTACTTTGGAGCTTACCTTTGCGTGTATTTGTCGGAGGGTTTTGGCTAATTGAGGCCGGTTCTAAAATTTGGGGGAAAGAAACGTTTGAAAGCGCAATTTCAAGTTGGTCAACTGTTCCTAACCTATTCAAAGGATTAGGCGAAGGTTCTTGGTTAGTTGGCGATACAGTTCGATTGCCGTTTGAGTGGCTACAAACAACGACAAGTGGGGCAAGTGAAGCTGCGTCTACTACTGAATGGTCAACACCAATCTTAAGTAAAATGCCTGGTATTTTTGAATGGTTTATGAAAATCGTTCTTCCTACACCTGATATGGCGATCTTTATGCAGAAAATGATGGTATTCATTGAATTAGCAATCGGTTTAGCTATCTTAGGTGGATTATTTACTTGGTTAGCAAATGCTGCAAGTGCTGGATTCCTTGTAATGTTTACCCTTTCCGCTATGCTTGGTTGGGATAAAGTATGGGCATTACCTGCATCGATTGCATTAATGAATGGTTCTGGACGTACATTCGGTCTTGACTACTGGGTGATTCCATTCCTTCAACAAAAACTTGGTCACTGGTGGTACGGAAAAGAACGTTCAATCTATCAAGATAAATAAGGTATAAGAGAAAACAGCGATTGGCTCCTAATAGAGCCTTTCGCTATCCTCTTTTTTAGCAATAAAACAGTAAATGGAAGATAAGAAATGAAACTATCTCAATTTCTTAGTATGTTAAAATTGAAGGAAAGACATTTCTTTTTTTCCCTTTGCTGTTTTTTAAAAAAAAAATCGCCGATACTGGCCGATCACAATTTGAAATCTCGCCATTCATTGCCATGTAATGAAGCGAGAATACTATTATCTTCTAATCAATAAGACAACTTGTTTGTCGGATTAACAACTATCTATGAGAAAAGGGGGAGTTCAGCGCATGACGAAAAATCAACGCCTTGTATATATTGCCTTACTAGCAGCTCAAGCAGTGATTATCAGTTTATTGGAGCGCGCCATCCCTTTTCCTTTTGCTGTTGCACCAGGAGCCAAACTGGGGCTTGCAAACATGATTACTTGTATGGCGATATACACCCTACCCGTAAAGGATGCGTTTAAGGTAGTTAGCATTCGTTTAGTATTAGCAACCTTACTAGGTGGTACAATATCAACCTTCATGTATAGTGCTGCTGGAGCTCTTCTTAGTTTCTTTGGTATGCTACTGGTTAAGAATCTTGGTCGTACCCATGTAAGCTTAATTGGTGTTAGTACAACTGGGGCAGTCTTGCATAATGTTGGGCAACTAGTTGTCGCCAGCTGGATTGCACAAACATGGACAGTGATGCTTTATTTACCGGTTTTATCGTTTATTGGTATTTTATCAGGTATTGCGATTGGAATAGCAGCAAATTACCTCCTAACACATATAGAAAAGCTACAATACTATAAGGATTTACGGGAACTAAAACAACTATGACACTTACTTTTATTAGAAAGAGGTTATCATGATGCAAGTACATCCGATGTGGGATAGCTATCCTGAGCTAAGAGAAGACTTAAGCAATGTATTAGAATTGATTAACAAACATATTCGTGTGCGTGACAAAAACGTCAATGCGATCATTAAAGATAGAATTTTTGGTGGAGGTAAGCTCTTACGCCCGATATACTCGATACTATGTTCAAATATTGGACCCGACAAGGACAAAGATCGTGCTATTGCAGTAGCTGCCGCATTAGAAACGTTGCACATGGCAACATTAATCCATGATGATGTTATTGATGGTGCTTCCACCAGACATGGGAAACAAACGTTACACACTAGCGAAGGAAGTAAATTTGCCATTTATGCTGGCGACTATTTATTTTCTGTGTGTTTTACCATTCTTTCTCGACATGCGACATCATTAGCACACTTAGAATTTAATTCGCGAAGTATGGAAAAAGTTTTGAGTGGGGAATTAGACCAATTAAATGCCCGTTTTCAACCGCCAACGAGTGTAAAAGGTTATCTGTCACGGATATCTGGAAAAACAGCACAATTATTTGCAGTTAGCTGTTACTCTGGAGCTATAGAAAGTAAAGCAACAAAAAAACAAGCACGCAATGCTTGGAATATGGGACATTATATTGGTATGGCTTTTCAAATTATGGATGACATTTTAGATTATCAAGGACAAGAACAAACGGTAGGAAAACCAATCATGGCCGATGTTAAACAGGGGATATATACATTGCCATTAATCTATGCCATGCAAAGCAATCCAAAACAACTCCAAACGCTATTACAAAAAAATGAAGACCTATCTTCAAATGATATGGAAATGATATTAGCTACAATTAAACAAGAAAAAGGTCTAGAAAAATCAAGAAAATTAGCTGAACGTTATACAAACAAAGCATTAAAAGAAATGAAAAAATTACCTGAGGGCACTTATAAAGATTATTTATATACCATTACTATGAAACTATTAACACGGCTATTTTAAAAATCGGGATCTAATCCCGATTTTTTTATTTAGCATTATCATTATTAATTGGAGTGAATTCAAAAACCGCTTCTTCTTGCCCCATCTTTATCGCTAAATCATATTGGTTTAGAAACCAAGCATCTTGTTCACTAAAGTAAAAGGTCACCCCATCAAAGTTTTGATAATGGCTCATCTCTCCATCTTTTCCAATAGATACTCCCAAGAAATAATTCGGGTGTGCTGTAGGTATGCCACCATACAATTTCACATAAAAATGAACATAATCACCTGAATCTAAATCCATTTCTTCTTGATACCACTTAGCAGCTTCTTCTGTCATATGCATTGCCATTTATGTCACCCCTTTTTGCTTATGCAAAGTGTAGTTTTCCTTAAGTATTATTCTGCACTTTTTACTATTGGAATACAACCGTTATGTTTGCGTAGTACTTGGCTCGTTCAAACGTGGTAAACGTATCAGTGAACATTTAGGTTCTCTGTCAAATGTGGTGGTGTGAATCTCACTCCACCATCTCTTTTGCTAAAAGGCAATAGGATTATGCATAAACCGCAGAAGGGAATATACTCACTTTCCGCGGACGAACGCCCGAGCCTCCTCGCAAAACCCGCTGTGGGGTCTCGGATCACCCGTTTTTCCGCAGGAGTCTCGAATATTTTCTCTGCTAAGTTCCTTTACGCTAAAGCCTTTCTAACCTCTTGTCGCCACAATATTTTCTTTTTCAATCATTCAAAATCTTTACTGCCATATGACAAAGGCTTTGCCACTTTAATCGTGTTATTGACATTTTCTATGTATCCATTGTTAAAAAGATACATAAAGATGGGCACTTCTGCTTTTTCACCTTGGTATAAAGCAAAGCACCACAAAGAAAACATCTCATTCACTATGCATATCCCAAACACCCACATGCTTGTCTTTAATCCCAACATTTCTATAATAAAATGATTTTGCACTCTTTCCCTCTCCTTTGACCTTTTATCTCAACAACTTTAGGTTAACAAAAGAGAGGTGCATGAGTATGTTTTTTTGCCCACTGTAGAAACTCCGTTGTGATAGAAGACACCACCACATTCCTTATAGAGCAAACATTTTTAAGATAATAGACTAAAGTTACATCTTGTTTGTTATAAATACAAAAAAAGCTATCTTTTTAAAGATAGCTTTTTTTGTATTCATTATTCAGCTGAAGTTTCACCAGTAACTGTACCTTCAAGTGTAGCTGAATCTTGTAATTCTTGACTTGCAAATGTTAAGTTTCCATCAATTGTTGCTTCTGATCCAAGTTGGAAACCTTCAGCTTCTACATACACATCACCAGCTAATGTACCACCAGCAAAGTTTAAGTTCGGGCTTTGTACGGTCATTTTTGGTGTAGTAATTGTAAATGCTTCAGTAATGTTATGGTCTTCGTCTTGTGTGTAAGGAGCAATTTTACGATATAGATCGTTTGCTTCGTCACCTTTGTCATGGAAATCGCCTGCTACTACTACTTCATCTTCTAATGTGATATCATTAAGTGTAGCAATAATCCAAGTACCTTCTGTTGATACTGCATCAACAAATGCTTGTGATTCGTCAACGATTGATGCTGTTGTTACGGCATCAGTTTCTTCATCTGCTGCTGGCTCTTCTTCTGTTGCTGTATCATCTCCAGAAGCGTTATCTCCAGAATCATCAGATCCACATGCTGCTAAAAGTGATACAGAAAGAATCATTGCTAAAAACAATTTAAATTTCATTATTGTTTCCCCCTATTTATTTAGTACTGTATCTTACATTGTTAATATTAACATACTTTAAAGACTTATTTGAAGGGAATGTGTGTATATTTTGTGAAAAATTGAACAAAAAATTTGAATAAACTTACCTTGTTTTTAAAAAATTTTAGATAAAACGCGCAAATAAATCGCTTTAATTTATATTTTTATTACAAAGTATAACAATTTTACTTTGATCAGTTATGCACAGTGTATAGCATAGAAAAGCCACTATCGTTCATAGTGGCAACTACATCTTCTATTTATATAATATTTATAATAACAAAAGCTTTCTCGTTTGTTTACACCATAAAATAAAGTGCAAACCCTGTATTCTTTTTCATTCGGGTTGGATACGTTAGACAGCAAGTTTAACCTTTCTTAGCACCTCGACCTCCACGTTTGGATTCGGTATGCTTACGCAATGTTGCTAAACGATCTTCTGAATCTTTTAAAAATCGATTCATTTTTGATTCAAATGACTCAGTACGCTCGCGATTATTTTTTTGGTTATTATTCTTGCGACGCCCTTGTCCTTGATTTGGATTATCTTTTGCTTTTTTTATAGATAATCCGATTTTACCATCTTTTTCAACATTAATGACTTTAACGGTTACTTCATCTCCAACAGTTAAATGTTCATTAATATCCTTTACATAATTATCGGCAACTTCACTAATATGGACAAGTCCAGTCGTTCCTTCTTTTAATTCGACAAATGCCCCAAAATTAGTAATTCCTGTTACCTTACCCTGCAACTTGCTGCCTACTTCGATTGACATAAAAGTAATGCTCCTCCTTAGATTTTAAAAAAAGATATACTACAGTTATATTATATATAAGCAATGAAAAGCGTGTCAATAAGACGGATCTGTTTCGGGCAGTTTAAACACAATTTCACCCTCTTCAGTAAAGAAATAGTTTGTTTTGGCTATTTGTAACACATAATCTTCATCGTTAAGGAGATTAACTTTTTGCGTTAGATCTGCTTCTTCTGTTTGCAGCGATTGCAACTCTTCTTGTTTTGCTTGATAAGTTGCTTTTTTATCTGCATAAAGCACCCGTTGATTAATGTGGTACGTAATAATAACGCCAAAGGTCACACAAACAATGATAGCAAACAGGGCTAGGCGGCGTTTTAACCGCTTTTTCTTTTTTCGTTGTCTTTCTACATAGGCATCATATTTTTTTACATAAGTAGAATCGATTCGTGATACATTACGTTGATGTTTCGCCCCCACTAATTTACTACCTCCTTTTATACCAAATAGACTTCCATCTTTTTATTATAATATTCTCTATTTTACTATAAAATCCTCTTAATGAAACTAAGTATTTTTTCGCATTTTCTGGTAGTATCCGTTTTAAACCTTTCCCTAATAACCGAAATGGAAAACCTACTATGTGCATGATTATTTGTAAAACAGAAAATACAACTCTTAAAAAGAACAAAAGGATGGTTAATAGCAATTGCAGAAGCGCCTTGATCGGTCGAATGATTGCACCATAAACAAGTCGGATTAAAAAAGCGAACCCTCTACGTATGTATTGTAGCATGAGCTCCAATAACCGTTGATAGAGCTTAGCAAATAGACTTTTGTAAATGGCAACACCCAAAAAAATAGAGAGAAAAATATAGACTCGGAGTGTACCTTGATTCACTAAGAATAACAAATAAAATAACACAAGAGTTTGCAATAGCCAAAAACAAATTTCTAAACTATAAGCTATAAGCAAACGGTTTTTCCAATGTATTGCTATTCGACGAAAAGTATCAAGTGCGCAACCCAGATAAAACCCTCCACCGATCATTGAAATAATCGTGCTAAATTGGATAGTTAAACTCATTTAAACAGCTTACTAAAGAGCCCTTTAGTTTTATCCCCTTGTTGTTCATCCATGTAAGATAACTCATGAATTTTCCCCTTGATCGCTACATTTCCTTGCTCAACATCTAAGTTTTTGATTTGTAAGTTTTCTCCGCGAATCATCATATAACCCATTACGGTTTGTAATAGAAATTCCTCATTATCAAAACTATCTACTTCTTTCACTCCGCTTATCTCGATCGTGCGGCGGTTATTCACACGAACAAAATGCTCCGTTTGTATTGTTGGTGATGGATAACGTTGATGTTCTTGTACCATAAAAAATCCCTCCCTTATCATTTCTACTATATGACGGGAAGGACAAGTTTAGAACATAACAGGATTACTTAACTGCTTCTTCTTTTTGTATTTTATATAAAGTAGTAGCTTCATCTTTTTTCACTGTTTCTCTAAGCGATTCAACTACAATGGTAAGACGCTTTTGACCGAATTGAATGGTTAATTCATCCCCCACCGCTACATTGGTCGATGCTTTTGCTTGATTGCCATTAATCGTAATTCTTCCTTGATCAGCTACTTCTTTAGCTAACGTACGTCTCTTAATCAATCGAGAAATCTTTAAAAATTTATCCAATCGCATGACTTATCCTACACTCCTTTGCACTCATTCTTGTTTTTTAGCTTCATTCCAAAGTACATCTAATTCATCAAGCGTAAATTCTTTCATTCCACGCTGTTCAATGGCGATTCTTTGTTCCATGAAACGAAATCGACGAATGAACTTCTGGTTCGTTTGTTCTAAGGCAAGATTAGCGTTAACTTTATAATATCTCGCTATATTCACAATAGCAAATAGAACATCTCCTAATTCTTTTTCTATCTCCATCTCATTCGATTCCTCTATTGCTATTCGTACTTCATTAATCTCCTCTGTTATCTTTTCCCATATCGGAGCTGGTGTTGACCAATCGAACCCTACTTTTGCTGCTTCACGCTGTAATCCTTCTGCTTTTACTAATGGAGAAGCAGCGGATGGAATTCGATCGAGAACGGACACTGCTTGTGCTGTCTCTTTCTCTGCTTCTTTGATCGCTTGCCAATTGTTTAGTACATCTGCTTCTGTTTCCACGTTTGCCGTACCAAAAACATGTGGATGCCTACGAATCATTTTCTCAGTAACTGTACGAATCACGTCATCAATAGTAAAATAACCACTATCTTCTCCAATTTGACTATGTAACATTACCTGTAATAATACATCTCCGAGTTCTTCTATGATGCCATCATCATCTTCTTGATTAATTGCGTCAATTAATTCATATGCTTCTTCAATTAAATACTTTCGTAAAGAAACGTTGGTTTGTTTTTGATCCCACGGACACCCATTTGGTCCTCTAAGGATAGCGATAGTATCCCGCAGACGAAAGAATTGATGATTTAACGCTTCAGCTTGAACAGGGGGAACATAAACACTAGTTAGATTACTTAAGTTTACTTCTTGATCTAAAGCTACTAACGGAATCGTTTGGATGTTCTCTTGTTCACTGCCAACTGCTTCTACAACTGTCACAGGGTGATCCGGTGATAAATCTTCGAGCAGGGATAGTTTTACTTCTGAAGCAATAAATCGATCATACACCTGACAAAAAATTAAATGTTGCCGATAATCAATTTGATTTCTAGTAAAACTCGTTGCGTCAAGAAATTGAAAACCATCAATGGGATCAATTTTTAACGCAGAGAATAGTGGATCTAAATAACTTTGTCCCCCAGATATTTTTACTTCAACATCTGAATTTCCCAATAATAATTGCACTGTCTTCTCTGCTAGCATCGGATGCCCTGGTACAGCATACACTAATGACGTGTTATTTTGCGCTTGTGTGATAAGCGTTTGGGCAATGGTGGTATAAACTTCTTCAAATGTATCATATTGTTCATAGATAGGATCAAATGCATGAAATGTCACACCTTCTTGCTCTAACGTCTCAATGACTGGATGATCCTTCGTCCTTACGTAAACTACATTTTCTTGTTTAGTTAATTTTCGATAAATACCTAAAGGTAGCTGATTAATATCTCCCGCACCTAATCCAATTACTTCAATAGTATGCATGACGCTTAGCCTCCTGCTATGTATTTTATTACCTTTTGAAATGGTAAAAATTCTAGTTCTTCTTTGGTAAATGTTCGTAGTTTAATAAGTAATAAAAAGTAAATACTTGCTCCTATCATAATAGTTACTACAACATAGAAGCAATAACCCCACCTAGAGTGCACATGTAACAATGGAAAAATAAATTGATTGATGAAAGCCACGACAGCAACCAACCCGGTTAATGAAACAATAAAGCGGATCCAAGGAATTTGAATAACTTTCCCACGCAAAATGAAGCTTAACTGCCCTACATTACATAATAACACGAACAATGCACTACCCGCCGTCGCCATTGCCCCTCCGATTGTCCCAAACAACGGGACGAGCCAAAGGTTTAATAGTAATTTAACAATGACACCAACAAGAACAAATAACGCAGTTCGATACATATAGCCAAGTCCTTGTAAGATCGAAGCCGTCGTAATACTTAAGCCCGCAAACACAATTGTAATTGCTAGTATTTGTAAAGTTGTTGTTCCGATAGTTGATGTGAATAGTAGCTGATTTGCGTAAGGGAAAATAGTAATTAATCCACTAGCGGCAGCGCTTGATATATATAGGCTAAATTTCCAGGTGCCTTGAATATAATTGATAAATAACTGGTATTGATTTTTGAATTGCTGGGAATTAATCGTTGGAAGTAGCGCTAATGCAAGTGAAGAGCCTAATACAACGCCCAATTGGATTAAAGGTTGCCCACGATCAAAGATACCTTTCCACATTTTTGCCTGTTGTAATTGATATCCATGCTGTTCTAATCCAGCGACTAAAGTAAACGCATCGACAAGTTGAAATAGCAATAACAACATATGATTAATGGTCATGACAAGTCCAAAAATCAATATCCCACGAAAAGCTTCTCGCCAAGAAATCATTGGTACATTGTTATGCCGTAATAGAGAAGATTGTTTAAAAGAAAAATATAAGAATACGGTTGCGCCCAATGCACCTAATAACGACGCGACACTTCCTCCAACGCCTATCTGGTATAAAGAATTACCCGTTTTCATCACATAGATAGAAAGTCCAATAATGACTGATACACGAATTAACTGATCGACAATTTGTGAAAATGCTGTTGGTTGCATGTAGTGAAAACCTTGAAAAAAACCTCGATAACTAGAAACAAATGGAATAAATAAAAAGACGAAAGCTGCTATCTGCAGCGAAAGTGTTAATTCCTCATCTCCCATTAGTTGCGCAATAAATGGCGCTAATAGAAAGAGACCTGCTGCTAAAAAACTAGAAAATAAGAAAATAACAAACAAGATACGATAAAAGAAAGCTGAGGATACACGATTGTTTGATTGCGCATTCTTTTCTGCAACCATTTTTGAAATGGCAGAAGGAAAACCATACAACGCAAGTATCATTGTGATTCCTAAGAATGGATAAACTTGTTGATAGATATAAAACCCAATATCGCCTGTTATATTTTGTAATGGTATCCGATAACCTGCACTTAACACTTTGCTAACCAGACCAGCTAATGTTAATAGCATGGCGCCTTGAAAAAAGTCCTTTGTTGTGTTTTCTTTCATGTTTAGCCCTTCCCATATGATTGATAGTAATCCATTATATCATAGGAGATTACGTTACTACCTAAAATTACAAAGCTTTTTTTGACTAACATAAAAATCAGGAGATAAGTATCCGTTAGATCTTATCTCCCTAATTTCATTTATCATGTATTTAGATATATATTATTGGATTTCGACAAAGTCACCTTGATTTTCAGCGACCTTTCCAGCTTTCACATTGACTGACTGCCCTTCTTGTAAGTTTGTGAAAATGACAGGTGTTACCGTAGAAGCTGCATTGTTAGCAATATAATCGAGATCTACTTCCATTAATAAATCGCCTTGTTTCACAGTTTGTCCTTCTTCTACTTTTTGGGTAAAACCTTCTCCTTTTAATTTTACCGTATCAATACCAATATGGATCAGTATTTCAAGTCCATCTTCTGATTGCATACCAAGGGCGTGTTTGGTTGGGAAAATATTAAGTATTTTTCCACTCACTGGTGCAACTACTTTTCCATCTGAAGGCTTAATCGCAAATCCGTCTCCCATCATTTTTTGTGAAAACACTTGATCTGGAACATCAGTGATCGATAAAATTTCGCCAGCCATTGGACTGTTTACATCTACTTTACCAGTTGGTATATCACAAGCTTCCGTTGCCGTTTGTTCTACTTCTTCTTTTTTACGTGGTTTTTTCCCATTGATGATATCTTGCATTTGTCCTCTTAAGGTATCGGATACTGGACCAAATATGGCTTGAATATTGTTACCTACTTCCATAACTCCGGAAGCACCTAATTTTTTCAAACGATTTTTATCTACCCTATTTTTATCATCTACACTGACACGAAGTCGAGTAATACATGCATCTAAATGGGTAATATTTTCTTCTCCGCCCATTGCTTGTAATATCTCATATGGACGATCATCTATTTCCACGTCATCTTCTATATCGACTTCTGCTTCATCTTCACGGCCTGGCGTTGCCAAGTTAAATTTAAGTATGGCCCAACGGAAACCAAAGTAGTAGATAACTGCAAACACCAGCCCTACCAAGATAACCCACCACCAGTCGGTTCGATTGGGCATAATACCAAATAAGATAAAGTCAATTAACCCACCAGAAAAAGTCATACCAATCTTCACATCTAACAAATACATCGTCATAAAAGATAATCCAGCGAATACTGCATGAATACCAAACAAGACAGGTGCTACGAACAAGAATGAGAATTCAAGTGGTTCGGTGATACCGGTTAAAAAAGAAGTTAAAGCAGCAGAACCCATAATACCTGCAACTACTTTCTTCCGTTCTGGCTTTGCAGTATGATAGATGGCTAAAGCAGCCGCTGGAAGACCAAACATCATAAATGGAAATTTACCAGTCATAAAGTTACCCGCTGTGAATGGAACACCATCTTTTAGTTGTTCAAAGAAGATTGTTTGGTCCCCACGTATTAATTCACCAGCTTCGTTTGTGTAATTCCCAAATTCAAACCAGAATGGGGAATAAAAAATGTGATGCAAACCAAATGGAATTAATGAACGTTCGATCACACCAAACACAAAAGTAGAAATGGTGCGATTTGTTTCTAACATCACATGTGATAATGCATTTAATCCTTCCTGTGCAAACGGCCAAATGTATACCATAATAATTCCTAAAATTAATGAACTAAATGCCGTAATAATTGGTACAAATCGTTTTCCGGCAAAAAATCCTAAGAACTGCGGCAATTGAATATTAAAAAATTTCTTATAGAGATACGAAGCAAGTAAACCAACAATAATACCTCCAAACACCCCTGTTTGAACCGTATCTATTCCTAACATATTAGCATAAGCTGGATCATCTGCTGCCATTTCAGGTGTCACGCCAGCAAAGACACCCATCGTTACATTCATAATGAGATAACCAATAATTGCAGCTAAGCCTGCTACACCATCACCTCCTGCTAAGCCGATGGCAACACCTACCGCAAATAATAATGGTAAGTTATCAAAAACAATCCCCCCGGCTGATTCCATAACTTCTAGAACCTTTAAAACACCTGGATTAGCAAACCACGGAAATTGATCCGTCCATTGTTCTTGGGCAAAACTTGTACCAAATGCAAGCAAGATACCTGCAGCTGGCAATAATGCAACAGGAAGCATTAACGCTTTCCCTACTTTTTGTAATGTACCAAAGACATTTGATTTAGCCATTACGATTTCCTCCTTCTGTTTACGAGTTATACAGCATGTAGTTTGTGCCAAAACACTGAAAATAATTAATCGTAATACTGTTTTTTTAAAATCATGCACATTAATTCTGGAATTTAGCAAATAAATAGGCATGAATACCAAAGTTATTTCGCAACTGATATGGCTATACCATCCTTCCAGTAACGAAATAACTTTCTACTCATGCCGAATTCGAAAATCATATTCACAAAGTAATATGAAACTATATTTTATCCGTTAAACGTTGTAGATGAATAGTGAGATATAATACTTCTGTCTCATCTACAGGCCTATTTAACTGTTTCTGCATCACTTTAATTAATTTCCAAGCTAAGTTATAACATAAAGGGTAAGTTTGTTTTAGCACGTTTTCCAGTGACTTTTGTTTTCCTAATTTTTCTCCTTGATAGACCCGATCAATAGCACGATGTAAATGTTGAATTAACCGATTATAATCAGCATTCCCTTTTTGTAAACTTATTTCTAAATGGTCTTCAATAACGGTAATCATTTGTGAAATAAGCGTATGATTCTTTCTTAAATCTCTAACTGAACGGTCTGTGACAGCGCTATGAATATGCAATGCAATGAACCCGATTTCCCCTCTAGGAAAATCAACATCAAGTTCTTCTTTTACTTTTTGCACCACTTCACTAGCTATTTGGAATTCTTTAGGATATAACGATTCAATCTCAAATAAAAACGGGTTATTGAACTGAATTTCTTTGTTCACTCGATTAATTGCAAAAGCAATATGATCGGTTAAGGCAATGTGAATATATTCATTCAGACGTTGGTCCATGCGCTCTTCAATATAGACAAGCATATCATTCATAAAGGAAATAATGTTAGGATCAATGTGAGTAAGTAACTGCATATATTGCTCTTTTTCTTGCTGTCCTTTTAATAAAAATGTTTTATCGGCCGAATCAAATGAAACGGTGTCTCCTTTTTTCTTATTAAAACCAATTCCTTTCCCTATAAGCACTACTTCTTGATAGGTTGGATGTGTTGCAATAATGACATTATTATTTAGGGCTTTTTGCACTGTTAAATCCTTCTGATCCATTTTTCTCCTCCATCGATATGCCATGTTACTCATTATACATTATTTTGCATATATCCTTACTATAACAAACATAGTAACAATTATAAAAAAATATGTCTACAAACGAAAGCGCTACACCTCCTAACCTGAAGGTAAGTATAATAATTGCTCTAGTCCCTATTTTTATTTTTTTGTTAACATAAAAAAAGTGATAAGCATACAAGCCTATCACTGCTATAGTAGTGCTATTCCATTTGCCGAGCCAAAAATCCTGCTGCGGTCTCCGCCGCTTTTTGCTCTACTGTTGACACACCACCATCTTTCGAAAAGATAATCACACAACCGATCGGATCTCCATTAGCTACAATCGGTTGCATAACGTAAGATGCGTCGATAACACCTTGATCATCAATTAGTTCCAAGGCCACTTTGTCTGGCTTCATCAAACCTGTTCGTTCTTCCATTACTTTCTCAATCGGTTGGGCAATGTTCTTTCCAATAAACTCTTTTTTCGGTTCTCCTGCAACTGCAATGAAGGTATCACGATCGCTTATTAATATAACATTTCCTACAGAATCAAATAATGCCTCTGCGTACTCTTTTGCAAATGTGCTTAATTCTCTTATTGGCGAATATTTTTTTAAAATAACTTCTCCTTCGCGATCCACAAAAATTTCTAATGGATCACCTTCGCGAATACGCAGGGTCCTTCTAATTTCTTTTGGAATAACCACTCTTCCTAAATCATCAATACGACGAACAATTCCTGTAGCTTTCATTTCCTGCAGCCTCTCTTTCTTTGATGATTGTTAGCTGGTAGTATTTCCACTTTTCTTAAAGTAAAAACATAAATAACCAGTTGTGATGTTAGTATGGTTGCCAACTAATAAAACTATACATTCTTTTTAACTACGTCGCGTTTTAGATTATCTAATTCTCGCATAAATTGAATCGTTTTCTGATAACGCTCAGGATATGTTTTTCGATCCCACTGGAAGCGAATTTTTAACTTTTGATTATCTGTACCCAGATTCATCATCCGACCAAATTTGTTGGCATAATGGAATAATTTTTCGCCATCAATTTGCTGACTTGCACTTTCTTCTATAATCAATTCCATTATTTGCTTTTGCTCTTTAATCGATTCAATTCGCTGATTCTTCGCTTCTACTCTTAGATGTGTAACATCTAACAAATTGGCTACTTCACTTGGATAATCGCCAAAGCGATCAATCAACTCTTCTCGAATATCATCAAGTTCTTCCTCTGTGTCTGCGCTTTGAAAACGTTTATAGATATCAATCTTTTGCTTACCATCTGGAATATAAGTATCTGGTAAGTAAGCATCTATGGAGACGTTAATTTCTGGATCAAACGGCTTGATCTCCTCTTCGGTTTTGCCCTCTTTTCGTTTTTCAACAGCTTCTTTAAGCATTTGGGAATACATATCGAATCCTACTGAATCGATAAATCCATGTTGCTGTGCCCCCAGGATATTACCTGCTCCTCGAATGGATAAATCACGCATCGCAATTTTAAATCCAGATCCTAACTCAGTAAATTCTTTAATTGCTTGCAAACGTTTCTCAGCTACTTCTGTCAATACTTTATCTTTTTGATAGGTAAAATATGCATAAGCAATGCGGTTACTACGTCCAACTCGTCCACGCAGTTGATAGAGTTGGCTTAACCCCATTCGATCAGCATCATTAACAATTAACGTATTCACATTTGGAATGTCTACACCAGTTTCAATAATAGTTGTACTAACTAGTACGTCATACTCTCCTTCAAGGAAGCCTAACATCACGTTCTCAAGTTCAGATTCATTCATTTGACCATGTGCAACCCCGACACGGGCGTCTTCCACAAGCATACTAATCTCTTGTGCTTTTCGCTCAATATTCTCCACGCGATTGTATAGGAAAAAGACCTGTCCCCCTCTTCCCATTTCGCGTTCAATTGCTTCACGCAAAAATACAGGATTATATTCAATAACGTAGGTTTGAATTGGAAATCGGTTGGCCGGTGGTGTTTCAATGACAGATAAATCTCGTACACCAAGCATCGACATATGCAATGTTCTAGGAATTGGTGTTGCTGTTAAAGTTAACACATCAACATTCGCTTTTAACTGTTTTATTTTTTCTTTATGTTTAACACCAAAACGTTGTTCTTCATCGACAATGAGCAGCCCTAAATCATGATACATTACGTCTTTAGAAAGTAATCGATGGGTTCCTATCACCAAGTCTACCGTACCTTTTTTTAAACCTTCCAACGTTTCTTTTTGTTGCTTTTGTGTTCGAAAACGGCTCAATAAACCTACATTTACTGGATACTCTTGGAAACGTTCTAACACCGTTTCATAATGCTGCTGCGCTAAGATTGTAGTTGGTACCAAAAATGCAACTTGTTTGCCCTCAACTACAGCTTTAAATGCCGCTCGGATGGCAACCTCGGTTTTACCATAACCTACATCACCACATAACAACCGATCCATCGGTCTAATGCGCTGCATATCCTCCTTAATTTCTTCAATACACCGCAATTGATCTTCCGTTTCTTGGTAAGGAAAAGTATCCTCAAACTCACGCTGCATAAAGGTATCTTCAGAAAAAGCATGCCCCTTTGATGCCTCACGTTCGGCATAAAGCTTAATTAAATCATCTGCAATGTCCTCAACAGTTGATTGAACTTTGCGTTTGACTTTCTTCCATTCGCTACCGCCAAGCTTGTATAACTTTGGCTCTTTACCTTCCGAACCCACATATTTCTGGACTAAATCAATTTGATCAATTGGAACAAATAATTTATCATCACCAGAATACTGAATAAGCATAAAATCTTTATGCGCTTGATTGACAGCTAATGTTTCAATACCGATAAAGCGACCAATCCCATGGTTAAGATGAACAACATAATCACCAACTTTTAATTCCTGATACGATTTAATACGCTCTGCATTCGATATTTTTTGTTTGCGTTTCGGTTTTTTTGTTACTTTTTTAAATAATTCTTTTTCTGTTAAGATAGCTAGTTTATGAAGCGGGAGTTCAAACCCTCCAGCTAAGTCACTAATCATAATCGATGTTTGCTTTAAAGGAAGGGCCGTATCATTATCAACAATTTGTGATTCCATCTCATAATCTTGTAATATCGATTGAACCTTTTCTGCTCGCTCAGGATTCGGAGTTAAAACAATGACCGAATAATCCCCTTTATGCCAACGTTTCATTTCACTTTGTAGCACGTGCATTTGTCCATGAAACTGTTGCATCGCTCGACAGGAAAAATTCACAATATTTTGTGGAGTCGTATTTGGAATATGTTTTAGAAATACGGTCAGGTAAAGCTTCGGTTGCACCATCTTTTCCCAAACCGTATGCCAGTCGTGTGAAATGACCGCATCACGAATCATTTTGTGTTCTTCTAACAAATTCTGATACCAGGTCGCTTCTTCTTGGTCCAAATGAAGCGCAGTTTCTTGAATACGACTCATTTCATCTAAAATAATGCAGCCGTTGTCTGGTAAATAATCTAGCAAACTAGCCTGTTCTTCATACAAAAAGCTACTATATTTAAGTAACTCTTGAAATCGTTCTTGCTCTTTCATTCGTTCAATATCATGCCCAATGACTTGTAATAATTTTTCTTTAGCAGTTGGATCATGAAGCTTTTGTAAATCTTCTGCTAACGCATTCTCAAGTCGTTGTGCACTAGCAACTAAGTCTTGGTCAGTTAGTAGTAATTCTGTGACAGGTTGAATCGTTAGACTTGTTTGTTTCTCTAAAGAACGCTGTGAATCCACATCAAAGTAACGAATAGAATCCACTTCTTCATCAAATAATTCAACTCTTATTGGGTGTGATTCTGTAATCGGATACATGTCTAAAATTCCGCCACGTATACTAAATTCACCTGGACTAGCTACCATATCAACACGTTCATAACCCATATCGCTTAAAGCGTTGATATAGGAAGCAACGTCAATTTCCTCCCCAACTCGAAAAGAAAGTTGATACGTTTTCCAATAATGCTTTGGTGGTAGGATTCGTTTTAAAGCTGCTACAGGGGCAACTAAAATACCTCGTTCGCGTTGACTCCACTCCGTTAATGCTTTAATACGTTGACTCCTCAGTTCTGGACTAGCTACCGCCATTTCCGTTGATATCAGCTCGTTGACTGGATATAAATAAACATTGTCATCAGATGATAATTCGATTAGATCATCGTATAATTGTTGTGCTTGTGTTAATTGATTGGTAACAAGTAGAATTGGTCGCATTGTCGCATCTTCCACCAATGTGATTAACATACTACGTGCAGGCCCTGTTAAGCCACTAACGAGCTGCTCATTTAAACCAGATGATAAACCGTTAATAACCGAATAAATGTCATCCTGGTTAGATAAGTATTTCTTTACCCCTTGCATTCGTTTTCCCCCTATGAGTACACTTTCTACACTAGCTCCTGTACGTACAAAAACGCCTTGGTTAGATAACCAAAGCTACTACTCATTAGCATAAAATTATTTTTGTATGTGTCGATCCATCCTGTCACCTACTTCAACGTTATTTCTATTAATGAATGAACGAATCTAAGGCATGGTAATCTGGATAATGTTCTAATATCTCTTGACAGTCTTCACAGATAACAGAAATGTTCATGTTACCATTTGGATCGTAACGGATCATCTCTTTTCTGTCTTCAGTTGATAAAAAATCTAATCCTAATGCTTGGGCATGCACCTGTTTTTGTTCGATCGTTCCGACTAATTTCTTACAATGACGACACGTATATCTAATTGCCATTTCAAGTCCCTCCAACGGAAAAATTCTTTATTTGTTAGGATTTCCGTTAAAAAGTATTTTATACGCAATTACGATTGATTAAAGTCATTCATCACTTGCGGAAAAGGTTTATTCATCCATGATTCACAAGCATCTGCTGCACGTTCTACACTTTGCTGTACATCACTTGCTACAGATTTATCAAACTTTCCTAATACATGGTCAATAACTGTTTTTTCACCAGTAGGACGGTCTATTCCAATACGTAATCGATTGAAATTTTTACTACCTAGTTGATCAATAATGGAACTAATTCCATTATGCCCACCATGGCCGCCTTTTTGACGCAATCTGATCTTTCCAGTCGGTAAATCTAAATCGTCATAAACAACTAAGACATCTTCTTCCGTTAACTCATAAAAATCCATTAATGGACGCAATGACTCACCGGACAAATTCATATATGTTTGTGGTTTTAAGAGTATCACTTTGGTTTCATCAATTGTTTCCATTGTGTAAAGGCCGTTAAATTTTGTCTTATTTAATTGCCAACCGTTACGTTTAACTAATTCATCAATAACCATAAAACCAACATTATGGCGTGTTTTTTCATATTTTTTTCCTGGGTTACCTAACCCAACAATACATTTCATTGCGTTCACGTCTTTCTTCTCGATTGTTCATCTGTTAAAAAAATAATTAATTTGCATCTTTTAAAAGTTTCGTTATATATTTTACTGATATTCCTCTAAAAAATAAAGGGGAATTACTAAAATTAAATACTTTTAGTACTAGCACACCATTTGTATATCTATATTTACATTGTATGCATAAATAGCTCCCCTTAACATAAACGGATGGTTTGTGACCTGTTTATATTAAGGGGAGCATGTTAATTGATAATTATTCTATATATTTTTTTCTCACTCTTCTTCTTCAGTAGATCTTTCATTAATTATTTCTGGTTCCGTTTCTTCTTCTTCTGTTGTCTCTTCCTCTGCCGTGTCCGGTGCAGTAACTGTTGCAATAGTAGTATTTTCATCTTCTAGAATTTCATAATTTCTTCCTTCTTTTAAGTCAGAAACCATGATACTATCGCCAATGTTTAGAGCAGAGATATCGATTGTAATTTGCTCTGGAATATCAGCAGGTTTTGCACGTACGGATAATTCATATAAAGGTTGTTGCAAGACACCGCCTTCTTTCGACCCTGCTGCTTCACCTTCTAAATGAATAGCAACTTGAACATCCATTTCTTGTGACATATTGACAATATAAAAGTCAGCATGGACTAGTTCATCTCGAAGTGGCTCAATTTGATAGTCATGTAACATGACGTCCACTGATTCACCTTCTACATCAAGAGAGATAATTGCATTTTTCCCTTCATCCCGAACAGTCTTTAATAATTCAATACTATCAACTGAGATGGTTTTGTTTCCTTTTTTATTACCGTATACTACTGCTGGTATACGACCAGCTTCTCGAATACTTCTCGTTGTTCCTTTGTGTAAATCTTCTCTTTTATTTGCTTTTAGTTTTACTGCCAAGTTCATCAACCTCCAAATAGTTTGCTTGTACGAAATTGTTAGTACTAAAAACCGTAGTCTAATTAAGGTTTTCCCTTTTCACAGTAAAACTAAACATAAAATTTATATTAATCAAATAAAACACTAACGGATTGTTGTTCATGTACCCGTATAATTGCTTCACTAATAAGTGGAGCAACAGATAATGTTTTCACTTTATCTGTTTGTTTCTCAGCAGGAAGCGGAATACTATTGGTTACTACTAATTCCTTGATCGGTGAATCACCAATTCTATCCATTGCTGGGCCTGATAATACTGGGTGAGTACAACAAGCATATACTTCTTTTGCGCCATTTTTAATTAATGCATTTGCGCCTAATGTGATTGTACCTGCCGTATCAATAATATCATCAATTAAAATCGCCGTTTTTCCTTCGATATTACCAACAATGTTCATTACTTCAGCTACATTTGGACGCGGACGACGTTTATCAATGATGGCAATTGGAGCTTTCAGTCGATCTGCTAATTGACGCGCTCTTGTCACGCCACCATGGTCAGGGGAAACAACAACAACATCATCTAAACCTTTTTCGCTCCAAAAATCAGATAAAATTGGTACGCCAACTAATTGATCAACAGGGATATTGAAGAAACCTTGTATTTGTGGTGCATGTAGATCTAGTGATATCACACGTTGAGCACCTGCTACTTGTAATAAGTCAGCTACTAATTTCGCGGTAATCGGTTCACGAGCTCTTGCTTTTCGGTCTTGGCGCGCATACCCATAATAAGGCATTACAATATTAATTGTTTTTGCAGATGCACGTTTTAACGCATCAATCATAATTAATAATTCCATCAAATGCTGGTTAACCGGTTCACTGGTCGACTGCACGACATATACATCGCAACCTCGTACACTTTCTTCAATATTAATTTGAATTTCTCCATCGCTAAAAGTAGTAACCGAACACTCTCCTAATGCTACACCTATTTGTTCTGCAATCTCTTCTGCTAAAGTCGGATTTGAGTTCAAAGTAAATACTTTCAAAAATGAATCTTGATATCCCGTTGACATTTAGTCAAACCTCCAATGTGATCTATTTTAATTTATTCAGTCGTTTTGCGTAAGCTTCTTTATTTTCTTGTTTACTACGAGCAATTGATAATGCGTCTGCTGGGACATCTTTATTAATGGTTGAACCAGCAGCTACAAGTGCGCCTTTTCCAATCGTAACAGGTGCAATTAGATTCGCATTACAGCCAATAAAGGCATCATCCTCAATCTTAGTTAAAAATTTATTTTCACCATCATAGTTTACCGTAATGGTTCCACAGCCGACATTGACGTTCTTCCCAATTTCAGCATCACCAATATAGCTTAAATGAGATACTTTACTGTTTTCTTCAATACGAGCTTTTTTCACTTCGACAAAATTACCAATTTTCACTTCATCACCAATAGCAGCTTGTGGACGAATATGGGCGAACGGACCAATCGTTACACGATCACCAATAATACTATCTGCGGCTACACTTTGTTTTATTAGCGTATTTTCCCCGATCTGGCAATTATTAATCTCAGTATGCGCTCCAATATGGCTTCCGGTGCCAATCGTTGTCTTCCCTTTTATCACACATCCAGGTTCAATCAAGACATCTGCTTCGATGGAGACATCTGGTTCAATATAAGTGTGATCTGGATCAATAATGGAAACACCATTTTTCATGTGTTGGATGTTTATTCGATGCTTCATTATTTTTTCTGCTTTCGCAAGTGCCACGCGATCATTCACACCAATGGTCTCGTCTGAATCGCTGGTTTGATAAGCGGCTATTTTTTCACCTGATTTTTTTAAAATTTCTAGGACATCAGGTAAATAGTATTCGCCTTGTGCATTGTCATTAGATACACGGTTTAATGCCTCGAATAAAAGTTGGTTATCAAAGCAATATGTCCCTGTATTCACCTCGTTTACAGCAAGCTGATCTGCAGTAGCATCTTTGTGTTCTACAATCCTTTCGACATTGCCTGATTCACCACGAATAATTCTACCGTAGCCTGTTGGATCGGGAATGGTAGTCGTCAAAACAGTCGCTTTTGCTTTTGACTCCATATGATGATCAAATAATGCCGCAATAGTCTGTTTGGTAATTAATGGCGTATCACCACATATGACTAATGTGACACCAGTTTTTTGCTCAAGCATTGGTGCCGCTTGCTTCACTGCATGCGCGGTGCCTAATTGCTCTTCTTGCAGAATAAATTGAGTCGTTGTATCTATCTGTTCTTTCACTTTTTCGGCTCCATGGCCCACAATAGTCATTGTTTTTGATAAGTCAAGCGCTTGGAGATTATCGAGGACATGTTGTACCATGGGACGTCCCATTACGGGGTGCAACACTTTATAAAGTTTTGATTTCATTCGTGTTCCTTGCCCTGCAGCAAGAACAATTGCATATTTATTTTGCATTAGGCACTTGCCTCCATTTCCTGTATCTAAGTCGATTTCACCATTTAGGATAAAAAAGTGGTGTTTAATTTATATGTACATAGGTCTTCTATTTAAATAAATTGTCCATTAACGAATATATCTTAAAATACAAGCTATTTCAACAAAAATACTAGTATTGTTAGTAACAAATCTTTTTGAGCAAAGAAAAAAGTCTAATCATGTAGATTAGACTCAAGACAGCAGTGCGTGATTTACGAAGCTCCCGCTCCCTCATATTGTACTTGCATTTCCCCTGCACGATGATACTCCTCTAATACTGCATCTTGAATCTTTCCACGTGTACTAGAGTTAATCGGATGTGCAATGTCTCTGAATTCACCATCTGGTGTACGTTTAGAAGGCATAGCAACAAACAAACCATTATTCCCGTCAATCACACGAATATCGTGTACAACAAATTCTTGATCTAACGTTATAGAAGCGATTGCTCGCATTCTTCCTTCCGTATTTACGCGGCGTAATCTAACGTCTGTTACTTCCATTATGCTCACCACCTTTTTCCATATAACTTACTTACCTTAATTCCACACATCTGCAGGAATTCCTGCCTATTTTTCAAAAAAAATTGTTAAATTTTATATTTTCATTAAAAAAGTAGCGTTTTCATAATAAAGAGTAGTTATATAAAAAAGGTAAACGACATAGTTATTCTTCCATTTCAAAATAATTACCTTTTTGTACGTCAATCTGTTGACTACGCACATCTACGTTGGAGATTTTAATTAGGGACGTATAGTCAGTTACAACGCGTTCATCTTCTTCATCTTCCGCTTCTGCTAGTACACCGATGCCAGCTACTTCTGCATCAAATTCTTTTAACAGACTTTTGATCCCATCTATCGTTCCACCGGCTTTCATAAAGTCATCAATAATACACACTTTAGCACCTTGTTCTAAGCTTCGTTTGGTTAGTACCATGGTTTGTATTTTTCTTGATGAGCCAGAAACGTAATTAATACTAACAGTCGAACCTTCCGTAATTTTAGGATCTCGGCGCACAATCACAACTGGAACATTTAAGAAAGACGCAACAGCATAAGCAATCGGGATTCCTTTGGTCGCAACCGTTACTACCGCTTCAATATTCAGCGACGCGAATCTTGTTGCAAACAAACGACCAATCATGCGAACAGTGATCGGTTCGCCGAGGATATCGCTCATAAACAAATAGCCACCTGATAACAGACGCTCTGGATCTTCTAGACGGCGACATAATGACTCAATATATGTTTCACTTTGCTGTTTATCATACTGTGGTACATATTTCACACCTCCAGAAGCCCCTGCTACACTCTCTAGGTAACCTAATCCTTCGTTTTGCAACATATTATTAACAATTGTTAAGTCTTCACTAATCGATGATTTTGCCGCTTGATAGGTTTCTGCGAAAAATGGCAAAGAAATTAATTGCATTGGATGTTCTATAATATAATTGGTAATACCAATTAAACGATCACTTCTTTTCATACCTACACCTCAGAACCGAATGTTTTCCACTAAATATATCATTACATACGTTTTCTTTCAAGTTTCTAGTTAACAATATCCTGTTCTTATCTCATTTACTTTATCAAGATAAAAAGAGACAAACCCGTTAGGATTTGTCTCTTGCTAGTTGTTCTTCTGCCATTTGCACTGCTCGTTTCACCATATTACCAGCATCTCTTGCTCGAATACCGCCCCAACCTTCTTTCTGAACGGTGTCGTAAAAACCTAATTCTTTGGCAATCTCTTCCTTCAATCGATCGGACATAATGCCTCGACGTCTGCTCACTAGAGATCGTTCCCTTCTTGTAATAACTAGGCCGACATCTATAGTATGACCAACACGTTAAGATTTATTATGAAAATAAAAGGTAAGGTTGCTTAGAGTTATATCTGAGTAATAAAAAAAGCAGCAAACAAGGTTTACTGCTCTCCTACTGCTATAGCATTTCTGTCTTCGATGAAGTTTAATTCTACTGTTTCCGTCAAAATATCTGCATAACTATATGAGACACGTTCAAACGCATTCTCATCTTGATCTAAAGCAACAATAAATACTGCTGGATAGGTTTCGGCTAGTGTGCCAAATCGTTCAACCGTCTTTCTTCTTCCACCATTGGCCGTTAATTTTAAACGTTTACCAATTCGACAATCAAGACCTTGTTTAATTTCGACTAATGTTTTTGCCAATATACTCCACCTCACTACATATAGTGTACCACATGCTTGTATAACAGTCAATAAAATATTTTATTATAACAATACATTGTTTTTCTTGTCAACTAAATATTTTCTAACTGGGTTGGTTGTTTTTTATTGTTTCACAAAAATGTTAAAATTATGTACAAAAAAAGAAGGTTTTCTTACTTGCCTTCTTTTTTACGTAATTCTGTTAAATCTTCTTCAATATAAGGCATGCCAGTCCGAAGTAAACCTTTCGTTTCGATGCCCCCTAATCCCTTCTCACCAGTTAGCGTATTACGAAGTACATCATATACACTGACTTTTTCCATAAACGATGTGTACGCCACTTTAGCAGCAATATAAACGGGATCTAATGCATGAATATTAATTCTGGATGGCGAGCTTGCAAAATTGGCTCCTGCTCTAATTAATGATTCAAAGTGTGATTGACAGGCACCAGCAAAAATAACTAATTGATCTACGTTTGGTATAATAGTTCTCGCTTCTCTTACTGTCTCTGCAAAATATTTGGAGTGGCGATATGCTTGTAGATCGTTCTTTCCACCTTTATTACGTGAAAAGGCATCATGACCTGTAATGATAATCATATCTGGTTGTATCTTCTTAATTAAACGACCAACCTCCTGGGGCATCTCTTTTTCGTCACAATAAAGACCGTGGACTTGCAAACCAACACGTTGATATAACTCAATGCATTTTTTTAAATACATACGATCGCCGTCTAAATGCAATACACGCGCAGGAAGCTGAAAATAATTCTCAGTCTGATAGTACCCGCCTGTTGATTCATAATGACGTTTATCTTTCATTAACTGGTAGTCTTGACGAAATAAACGAAATGAATAATCCTGTTTCATCTTTTCTTGCTCTTTCCAACTTAAAATATCCCGTTCTTGCGCTTTTCTTAAATCGGATAATAGTGCATCTGCCTCTAAACGGATATCTTCTCCGTGAAGGATAGCCGTATTATTATTTATCGTATTTATTCGAAAAAGAATATCATGATCATAAGAACTTCTGGTGACAATGTCCCCAACGACAAAAACCATTCTTCACTCACCTCATATTCCGATAGGCTTTATAACTATAGCCTATGTGAAAGTCGGCGAGTTGTGCATATGGTCATGTCTTACACAAATACATTAGCTAAATTAGCAAATTCCTGAATAGATAATGATTCCCCACGTCGAGTGCCATCAATTCCTGCTTGAAGCATTTTATTTTCTAGTTCCTCTTTGGTATATTGCTCAGAAAAATGACGTGAAAGGTTATTTCGTAATGTTTTTCTTCTTTGCGCAAAGGAGGCCTGCACAAGATCAAAAAAGAACGACTCATCATTCACCTTAACTAATGGCGTTGTGCGAATTTGTAAGTGTAATACTGCAGAATCAACATTTGGTTGCGGCATAAAAACTGTTTTTGGTACGTTTAAAGCAACTTTAGCCTCTGTATAATATTGCACAGCGATTGATAATGAACCGTAGCTTTTCGTATTTGGCCTGGCTGCCATACGATCTGCTACCTCTTTTTGAATCATTACCGTTATACTGGAGATTGGTAACCGATCCATTAATAATCGCATCAATATCGGTGTTGTTACATAATACGGTAAGTTAGCGACTACTTTAACATCTTGTTCAGGTGAGAAGTGAGTAGCAATAATGTTAGCTACATCTGCTTGCAACACATCTTGATAAACAATGGAGATGTTTTGATAAGGGTTTAATGTCTCTTCTAAGATTGGTGTTAACCGCTGATCAATTTCAAATGCAACTACATGATTGCTATAAAGTGCTAACTGTTCCGTCAGAGCTCCCATACCTGGTCCGATCTCCATCACACCTGTTTGTTGATCAATTTCTGCTGTTTCAATAATATTCTTTAATACATTGACGTCGATAATGAAGTTTTGACCAAGACTTTTTTTAAATGAAAAGCCGTATTTCGCTAATATTTCTTTTGTTCTTGTTGGTGTAGCAATTGCCTTAAGACTCATTTTGTTCCTCCTGAAAAATGCCTGACATTTCTTTTGCTAATTGATCTTTTGAAATTTGAAACATGTGTAATCTATTTAATAATTGCTTTCCATTGGTATAGCCTATGCGTAGCATTTGGGACAGCTTTTCTCTTCGTGTTTTTGCTTGAGGGCCTCCCACTAAACCAAGTGCAATTAAGTCTTCTTTCGTAATGGCTATAGGCTGCACCTCTGTTAATTCATATACCGCACCTAAAGCATCACGAATAGCATCAACTGATGCATGCTCAATACCAATCCCCTTATCTCGCTTGGCTCGCGCCTCTTCCTTTGTTAAGAATGCATGCTTACAACCTGGTACCGATTGCGAAACAATGTGTCTTATACGTTGACCGGGATAATCCGGATCGGTGAATATGATCACCCCTCGCTTTTCTTGCGCATGCTTGATTAAATCAATTGTTTTCTGATTAACTGCTGAGCCATTTGTTTCAATGGTATCTGCAGTTACTGCCTGTTTAATTTTAGCTGTATCATCTTTACCTTCTACCACAATAATTTCTTTAATTTGCACAACTTATTCTCCCATCACATTATCTTGTTATATTATAGTGTTCTCAGTAATGAGTAAGCAAGTATCCCTCACATAAAATACATTAGCATCATATAAAAAAGAAGCTGCCTTTATCGGCAACTCCTTTAACGAATTAATCTAATATCTTAACTTTTACCTCTTTGGACCCAAAGTTTCTTGCAGCAGATTGCGATGGCATATGAACATCAATACGATTTCCTTGGATGTTTCCACCAGTATCTCTAGCTACTGCATAACCGTAGCCTTCTACGTAAACTTTTGTACCTAATGGAATAACACTTGGGTCAACCGCAATAACGCCATTAGGGTTATCTTTTAAATTATATCCGGTAGCTGTTTTACCAGAACCACTACATGTCTTACAGTCCCAATTGTAGGCTGTGGCATGCATATATAACGTTTTTGTTGTGTTACTATCTCCACGAGACACCGTATTTTGTTTGGTATTTTGAATTTCCTTTGTTCCAACCGCAACTACTTGGTTTTCACTTTCTTTTTTTACTTCTTCAGAAAGTAATTCTCTGCCTACTTCTTTCCCATTCTCTAGGGTAACCTCATACTTCTTCTCGACTAAGCCTTCTTTTCCAGATTCAACGACTTGCTCTTTCCCTTTTGATAATGAGTTGTCGTTTCTCTTAACGGTTGCATAATCTGTTTTTTCTTCTACAACATCCGTCACTTTTTCTACGCGGGTGATTGTTACAGTTGAATCAGCTGTAACAGCTTTTGTTTTTTCAGGCTTTAAACGATCAAGGTCATTTAACGTAATGGATGCTTCTTTAAGTAAATCTCCAACAGTATCTGTTGTCGTCCATACTTTAGATTCTTCTCCACCATCGTTAATCGTTACTTGAATCGCTTTGTCAAGATTAATTTCCATTCCACCTTCAATAGATTCAGATGGATCTACAGATAATTGATCATGTTCACCTACAGAAATACCTTTTTGTTTCATAAACGCTGCAACGGTATCTTCCGTTGTGTAATAAGTTTTTGATTGATCTCCTGTTGTTAACACAATCTTATTTGCTTTTTTGTATTCTATATTCATATCGGTTGTTAACGTTTCATCTTTTTTGTGTGAAATTGCGTCGTGTTTTCCGATGGTTACATCAAGTTCTTGCATTAAATCTGCAACTGTTTTAGCATGTGTTTCTACTGTTTGCGTCTCACCATTTAATGTAACTTCAACTTGCACTTTCGTTGCTTCATAAGTTACATACGCTACAAACGCAAACAACAACATGACAGAAACAACAGGTATTACCAACTTTTTATTGATCATCGTTGGCAATTGCTTTGAAATGTGTTTCATGCTTTTTGCCTCCTTCATACCCGCTGTTGTATTATATATACGATACAAAAGGGAGTCAAATAGGCAAAAACGGCATTGTAACAAGGAAAAACCGCTCTATAACAGACTTTATACTAGCTAAACATTCTTTTATTTCATCTATATTAAAAAAAGGTTACACATCGGTTTTTCCGTAACATTTCAGTAAAATAAGCAAATCAACCTGTGGCATTCTTATCTTTTATGCCAAACAAACGCTTTGCATTTTCTTCTGTTGCACGCTGTACTTCAGTGACTGTTATTCCACGTAAAGAAGCAATTTGATCTGCTACTAATGCAACATAGGCTGGCTCATTTCTTTTCCCTCTATTGGGATGAGGAGCTAAAAACGGACAGTCTGTTTCAATGAGTAGTCGATCTAACGGAACCATTTTTGCTACTTCTTTTGGCAACTTAGCATTCTTAAACGTGACGGGTCCCCCTAACGAAATGTAAAAGTTCATATCTAAGCAAGCAGGAACATATGCTGGTGAATCATTATAGCAGTGCATGATTCCACCTACTTCTTTTGCATTCTCTTCTTGTAAAATAGCAATAATATCCTCGGTGGCTTCGCGGTTATGAATAATAATTGGCATCCCTACTTTACGCGCTAAGCGAATTTGCTTTCTAAATACTTCTTTTTGGACATCATGCGGGGATTTATCCCAATGGTAATCTAATCCCATCTCTCCTAAAGCAACTACTTTTGGATGCTTGGCTAACTCCTCAAGCCATGCTAACTCTTTTTCAGTAAAGTCAATCGCATCTACTGGATGCCAACCTACCGCTGCATAAAACTGTTCATATGTTTCTGCTAACTCAATCGCTTTTGGAATTGTTTCATGGTCAAAACCGACAATTACCATATGCTCCACGCCTGTTTCCTTAGCACGTTGGATAACGACTTCTCGATCTTCATCGAATTGTTCGACATTTAAATGTACATGCGTATCAAATAACACGCTACCCCTCCTATAAGTTCATTTCGAAAAACAAACGCTCATCCATTGGTATCGATAAGCGTTTGTGTCGTTATTATTTTACAGCTGATCCATTTGGAAGTTCTTTAGAAACAGTAACAACTGACAGGTTTCCATCTTCATCTTCTGCAGATAAGATCATCCCTTGACTAATTTCACCTCGTATTTTGCGCGGCTTCAAATTAGCTACAATGACTACTTTTTTGCCTACTAGTGCTTCAGGATCTTTATAGTACTCTGCAATTCCAGATAAAATTTGACGATGTCCGCCTTTGTCACCAGCATCTAAGCGGAATTTCAACAATTTATCGGCATTTTCTACTTTCGAACAAGTAATTACCTCCGCAGTTTTCAATTGAACTTGTTCAAAAGCATCAAATTTAATTTCTTTTTTTATGGAAAGCTCTACTTCTTCGGGTTTCCATTCTTTTTCTTGTCCTGATCCACTTCCACCTGTCATTGCATTTTGAATTGCATCTACTTCTTCTTCTTTATCTAATCGAGGGAACACGGGCTCTCCTTTAGCTACCACAGTAGTATCAGCTGGAAACGCTCCAAATGACAGCCTATCCCACACGCCATCTTGTGCTGGATCCAAACCTAATTGGTGAAAGATTTTTTCTGATGTTTCTATAAAGACAGGTTGTAATAGTGTCGCTACGATACGCAAGCTTTCAGCTAGATGTGCCATCACACTTGCTAACTCCTCACGCTTATCTTCCTCTTTCGCTAACATCCATGGTTGGGTCTCATCAATATATTTGTTGGTACGTGAAATGAACTTCCACACTGCTGCTAGTGCTTGACTGAATTGCATCGTATCCATTTCTGTTTCATACGTATTCACTGTTTCTTCTGCTAGCTGACGCAAATCTTGATCATAAGCAGTCACATTTCCGTTGTAGGTAGGGACTTTTCCATCAAAGTACTTGTTAATCATCGCAATTGTACGATTTAATAAGTTTCCTAAATCATTGGATAGATCATAGTTCATACGCGAAACAAAATCTTCTGGCGTAAAAATACCATCATTTCCAAATGGCACTTCACGCATTAAGTAATAACGCATTGGATCAATTCCATAACGCCCCACTAAAAATTCAGGATACATGACATTTCCTTTAGATTTGGACATTTTCCCATCTTTCATCAATAGCCAACCATGCCCAAACACTTTTTTAGGCAGTGGCAAATCTAACGCCATTAACATAATTGGCCAATAAATCGTGTGGAAACGAACGATTTCTTTTCCAACCATTTGTACATCTGCTGGCCAATATTTTTTAAATGATTCTGGTTGATGTTCAAAACCACCTAGATCAGGATCATAACCAAGTGCTGTAATATAGTTGGTTAATGCATCAATCCAAACATAGATGACGTGTTTTGGATTAGAGGAGATCGGAATCCCCCAGTCAAAGGTTGTACGAGAAACAGCTAAATCTTCTAATCCTGGTTTAATAAAGTTATTAATCATTTCTTTTTTACGAGATTCTGGTTGAATAAAGTGTGGGTGATCTTCATAATATTGCAGTAACCGATCTGCGTATTTACTCATGCGGAAGAAATACGATTCTTCTTTTACCCATTCTACTTCATGTCCACTTGGTGCTACACCGCCAGTGACATTTCCCGCTTCATCACGGTAAACTTCAGCGAGTTGAGTTTCAGTGAAAAATTCTTCATCTGACACCGAATACCAACCAGCATAATGATCTAAATAGATGTCCCCTTGTGCTTTCAATTTTTCAAAGATTTTAGCTACAACCTCTTTATGATAGCTATCTGTTGTTCGAATAAATTTATCATTAGAGATCTTCAATAACTTCCAAAGATCTTGAATGTTTTGCGCCATTCCATCCACATATTCTTGTGGAGATTGACCAAGCTCTTGCGCTTTCTTCTCAATTTTTTGTCCATGCTCATCTGTCCCTGTTAAGTAAAACGTGTCAAATCCTTTCATACGTTTATAACGCGAAACAACATCACACGCGATCGTTGTATAGGCATTTCCAATGTGTAATTTCCCACTAGGATAATAAATGGGTGTTGTAATATAAAATGTATTTTTTTCTTCGGCCATGTACACTACCTCCTAATTCTACAGCTTATCCACCATTTTTATTTGTCATGCAAAACAGATGGTTATTTTTTGTCTGTAATAATCATTTCTTCCTATTGTATCGGTTTTAAAATGATTTTTCCATCACTAAACGGTTTTCGAATAGGAAAAAGCGCATATATCGACATATAAATAATTACAAAACTGTTTTATCTATTTAAAAAATTTCCAATTCAATTATTTGCTATGTAAAATTAAAAAGCGTAAAATTTGTGTTGTTTTTATATATAAAAGAAAAGAAACCACTAATATTTAAATAAAAACTATATTTCATTAAGTGTTTTTCCTTATTTCTTACTTTTTTTAATAAATCAATTGACACATATAGAAATTCCTGGTATGTTTAATATAGAAATTGTCGAATAATGACGAAATCATTTTTGAATAAGGGGAGAAATAATATGAAATCTACAGGTATTGTACGTAAAGTTGACGAATTAGGACGCGTAGTTATTCCAATTGAACTTCGTCGCACACTAGGAATCAATGAAAAAGACGCACTAGAAATCTACGTTGATGATGAAAGAATCATCCTTCAAAAATATAAACCAAGCATGACTTGCCAAGTTACTGGAGAAATCTCTGATGATAACCTATCATTAGCTGATGGTAAACTTGTATTAAGCCCAGAAGGTGCCCAAGCACTTGTTGATGAAATTAACTCTCGCTTAAACAAGTAAATGCTAGAGACGAAGAAGATGCCTTATGATAAGGCATCTTCTTTTTGTTTGCTTATATAAAATGAAACGCTTATGCTTTGCTAATTTTCGACATGATACGCTTGATACACTTCACGCTTTGGGAGGTCACGTTCGGCAGCAACTTGTTTTATTGCTGCTTTACTAGATAATTCTTCTTGATTGATGTAATGTTGTACATGTTCAACTAACGAAAGACCTTCCCACCAAGTATCGTTGTTGAGTAGTTCTTCGGTGCCGACGTTTCCTTCAATAACGATACAAAACTCACCCTTTAGCGTACCTGTTTCTGCCCAGGTCATTGCTTCTTCCAAACTACCACGAATATATTCTTCAAATCGTTTGGTTAACTCTCTTCCAATGGCTATTTGTCGATTGCCACAATAGGTGTATAAATCAGCTAATGTATCTTTTATGCGATAAGGTGATTCATACAATACAATCGTATCTGGGAGTTTGCCCAACCAAGATAGTGCTTCTTTCTTGTCTTTATTTTTTCTTGGTAAAAAGCCATAAAAATAAAAATGACTCGTATCCAATCCGGATGCCACTAATGCACATAATCCTGCTGTTGCTCCAGGTAATACAACTACTGGAATCGATTCATTGATAGCTGTATCTATTAATGGATTCCCAGGGTCGGAAACAGCTGGCATACCAGCATCACTTACTAGTGCTACGTGCTTTCCTGCTAATAGCTCTTGGACTACCTTTTGCTCTTTTTTGTCCCCACTATGCTCATGATAACTAACAAGTGGCTGGCTGATCTCATAATGGTTTAATATTTTTCTTGTATTTCTTGTATCCTCTGCTGCAACCAAATCTACTTGTTTCAAGATATTCAATGCACGGATTGTGATGTCCTCAAGATTACCAATTGGCGTCGGTACTACATATAAAGTCCCTATGGTACGGACGACTGGATCAAAACTTTTCTGTATCTGCATCATACCCCTCCTTCTCTTCAAAAGCACGGATTCGTTTTAATTTCTCTAAACGATTCAATTGTTTCATCTCATACTCCGCTTGCATTGCCGCTTGTTTGCTTACATATTCTTGATAATATCGAAGCTTGAGCGGCCCTCTTCCTCTGGTATATTTAGCACCTTTACCTGCTTTGTGCATCGCTAATCGACGCATAAGGTTATTGGTATAACCGGTGTACAATGTACCATCTTTACACTCCAGTATGTAGACTACGTGTTTATTTTCCATAAATAATTCGATGGAGCTCCTTTGTGTATTGGCCTTGTTGATCAAAAGTATAAAGAGGAGATAGAATATGTAAGTCGGGATTGCCATCTCTGATTGCTTCAATTAATAATATATTTGCTTCTTTTCCTTCTCTCGGATAGACAAGTTGCATTCGCTTTGGCTCTAATTTATACATTTTAAGTAACGTTAAAATTTCAACCAGTCGATTGGGACGATGAACCATGGCTAGTTTACCACCTGATTTGACCAACTTGCTACAAGCCTTGATCACATCCTCTAGGGAGCAATATACTTCATGGCGGGCAATTGTTAAATATTCATTTTTATTGTGATGCGCCGTATGTTCTGTTTGAAAATACGGTGGATTTACCGTAACCGTATCAAATTTATCATTGCCAAATCGTGCTGGCATTTCTTTTAAATCACCATGAATAAGCCCAATTTGCTCTTCCTTTTGATTCATTGCTACACTTCGTTCGGCCATATCATATAGACGTGATTGCAACTCTACACCAGTAATAGTCGCTTGCGAACGATTACTCAATAATAAAGGGATCACGCCATTCCCCGTACATAAATCTAAAATTTTCCCTCTTTTCAATGGTATTCGAGCGAAATCAGCTAGAAGTATGGCATCAATAGAGTAAGAAAATACGGTTGGGCTCTGAATAATTCGCATTGATCCATCAGCTGTTAAATAATCCATTCGTTCATCAGCTTTCAATTGCATTCTTTCTCCATCCCCTCTAAAGCAAACAACTGAAGGTCTAATCCTGCTTTATTTTTTATTATCTTTTTCAACTTAGCGATTGAACATATTATCATATAAAAAAAGCTGACCTTTTAAGGTTATCTACCTAAAATGATCAGCCTTTGCTTGCGATTATTTTGTTTTGTTTAGAAACAATAAACAAAACAAGCAGTCTTCATCCTGCCTAGGGCTCCCAAAATGAACATTACAAATATGGAATCCTTCTTCATATAGACGGGCTAAATTATCATATCCTTCACCAATAGAAACTTCACCATTTGCATCTTCGCCATCTCCAGCCTGTTCGTTTGCTATTTCATGATCTAAACGATTACGCAGGTGATGATTTTCTAGTGATAATCGATGATTTTCTTCTAAAAGCTCACTCATATGATTTTTTAAATCCCCTAGTTGTTGATAGAGTTGGCCAATCTGTTCTTCCATATCAGACACTTGCTCAAATACTTCTTTCTTATTCACGTTACCTCCACCCCATTACTTCGTGGCTTCCGTATGAATAACTCCCTCATCGATTAGCTCATCTAACGTATACTCAATGACTCTTTCTTTTTCGGGAATTTCTATTTGAATCATACGTTCTAAAATATTCAAACCTACTACTTTTCCTCTTCCATGTGGTGTTTTAATTGTTTGTCCCAAGTCAGGAAGTTCTTTTTTTGCTGTTTCATAGTCGTCATTTTCGTATTTTAAACAGCACATCAAACGACCACACAAACCAGATATTTTGGCAGGATTTAAAGATAAGTTTTGGTCTTTGGCCATTTTAATTGAGACCGGCTCAAAATCTCCTAAAAATGTGGAACAGCAAAGCATTCTACCACAAGGGCCAATGCCCCCTAATAACTTGGCTTCATCTCTTACACCAATCTGACGTAATTCAATACGTGTTTTAAACACGGCCGCTAGATCTTTCACCAAGTTACGAAAGTCCACTCGCCCATCAGCAGTAAAATAGAAAATGACTTTATTACGATCAAACGTATATTCTACATCGACCAAATTCATATCTAATTCATGCTCTTGAATTTTAGTATCACATACTTGATAGGCTTCCGCAGCATTTTCTTGATTTTCTGCAACCGTGCGTTTGTCTTTTACCGTTGCCGTACGGATCACTTTTTTTAGAGGAAGCACTACATCTTCTTCATCCACATCCTTATTGGCAATAACAACTTTACCAAACTCAACCCCTCTTACCGTCTCGACAATAACATAATCATCCTTTGCTATCGTCAATTTTCCTGGGTCGAAATAATATATTTTACCCGCTTTTTTAAAGCGAACTCCGATAACTACTACCATTTTTTCACCTCTGCATTCGCAGTGTTAGTTGCTCCATCAACAATGTAGGATGGATATTTTGTTCCAATTTTTTCTTTGCCTCCATCATAGCATAAAGCACTTCTGTTGTATCGTCTTTTGACCAGTACATGACACTTTTTTCTACTTTTTCTTTATAGGAGGTGTAAACAAGGCTTTCTTCCTTCCCTACATGAAGATAGATCATATCTTTAAACCATAAAACTAATAAGTCTAAGCCTAGCTGTAATTGCTCTCTATTTGCAAAATGAGGCATCCATTGTTTTTGAATAAACAATAGTGCTTCCTCACTTTTAAATTGAAGCAAGTCAATTAATTGTACCACTAAATTTCGTGCCTGCGCAAACCACTCATCTTGATCCAACGCTTCTGCTTCATCTAAATTATGCGTGAGTGCAGCAAATAAACGAGCATTTAATTCAGAAATTCCCTTGCGTTGTAACAATAATTGCATCTGCTTTTCGTCAAGCGGTCGTAATGCAATAATTTGACATCTAGAACGTATGGTATTTATTATTCCATGAACATTCTCCGTTAACAAGATCGCTGTTGTTTGTTTACTGGGCTCTTCCAAAAATTTCAACAAACGGTTAGCCGCGTTTACCGTCATTTTGTCAGCATCCGTAATAATATATACTTTTCTATTTGACTCTAATCCAGTGTAAGTAAATTCTTTTTGTAAATGCAAAATCTGATCTTTTTTAATCGAAGCTCCATCAGGAATAATGTGATGAACATCAGGATGGTTTCCTGATGCAATTCGAACACAATTCTTGCACGTGTGACAAGGTTCTTCCCCTACTTTATTGGTGCAAAATATGCTTTTTGCCAGGAGTGTACTAACAGCTTGCTTGCCTGTTCCTTTTTGTCCGTGAAATAAGTAAGCGTGAGAAATTCGTTCCTGGTTAATCATATTCATCATCATTTTTGTAGCCACTGGTTGAACAGCTGCTAATTGCTTCCAAGTCTCCATAGTGTACTTCCTTTTCATTATCAGAATTAATAGTGTGTAAAAACGCATTTATATAATTTAAATACATGCTAGAAAAAACGTACTTCTGATATCAAAGTGTGTTAATGTAGTTTAAATCCTAAAAAAAGAGTGAAATTCAATGAATTTCAACTCTGTTTTCTCCTACATATTAACATGCTCGCTATCGGAATACGATTACGAATATAAATTAATTAGTAATCCTTTAATTTCTCCAATTAAATCAAGAATATCAATCGAACGTTTTTCTTGTTCCAATACAACTTCTGTTAAACGTACTAACTTTTCATCTACTTCTTTGACAAGTGTTAACTTTCGATTATTACCGTGGAAATTAAAACTGTGGGAATGATTAAGATCCATACCGTACTGAACCGCTTCTTTTACAAAATCTTTTACTAAGCGTTTATACTTTGCTAAGTCCTTAAATGAGCGATAGCGTGCTAATCGCTCACCTTGTAAGGTAATGTTTTTGACCAATTCGGTTAGTTGCCCATGTTGTAGCTTTTGTGTTTGCGAAATAACCATGGCATCAAAACTTTTTCCATTCGTTTGATTGGTGACTGCTTTTGTTTTCGTAGCTTCTAGTTGCGCACGCATTTCTTGATTAATTTTCACCTATATTAGCTCCTTCATAGCTTATTTGGCCAAAAGGTACAATTGTTTTCATTTAAAACTGGAAAAAAGAGTCGATTGGTAAGACAAATACAGTAGCTCCACCAACTTCTACATTGATTGGTCTTGGTATATATGAATCCGCATTGCCACCCATCGGTGAAATTGGTGCCACCATTTGTTCCCGTTGACTACAATTATCTCTAATGATCTCTAAGGCATCATCTACTGCATCGTCATTACAACCTATCATTAGAGTGGTGTTTCCTTCTTTTAAAAAACCGCCTGTCGTCGATAGCTTGGTTGTTTTAAAGTCTTTTTCACCTAAGGCGTCGGTTAATCGATTACTATCTTTGTCTTGTAAAACAGCTAAGATTAATTTCATTTTCCTATTCCTCCTATCGATTGTGACTAGCTTGTTTTTCTTTTATCTTTTCTAAAATAACATGCAAAGTGTTATTTACTACAATATTTAACGTTGGATTGGCATCCATAACTATCATTCGGTCAGCAAAACGATCAAGCAATATTTGATACGCCTGATATACGGACTGATGAAAAGTTACGTTTTCTAGATCCAAACGGTTTTGCTCTCTATTTTCATTTTGCCCAATTCGCTTTAAACCGTCTTCTGGTTTAATATCAAAAAATAATGTTAGATCAGGCATTCGATTATCAATTGCAAATTGATTGATCTTCCATACTTCATCCATACCTATACCACGTGCGTATCCTTGATAAGCCAAACTACTATCGATAAATCGATCGCACAAAACAATGTTACCTTCTGATAAAGCAGGAATCACTTTTTCTACTAAGTGCTGCCTTCTTGCCGCTGCATAAAGCAATGCTTCTGTTCGTGCATCCATCTCTGTGTGAGTAGGATCTAAAATAATATTTCTAATTTGTTCGGCAATTGCAATACCACCTGGTTCCCTTGTTGTTACTACTTTATAGCCATGTTGTTTTAGTTTAGTGGTTACTTCTTGTAAAACAGAGGTTTTACCTGCACCTTCTCCACCTTCAAATGTGATAAAAAGTCCTGCCACGTTCATTCTCCTTTAAAAACGCCAATGTGCCCCAGATACAATTGATTCACGCTGTATTGTTGTTGTACATTCGTTTATATCTAGTCATCTATGGTTACAGAAAGACATATAATCCTTGCTGTATGTGCTGTATGTTATGTTGTTGAAATTTGATTTTTGCATTTAGTAACTGCTTAATATGGTGGACATGGGCCACTTCAATAACCTCACCCTTCCCAATGATTGGGATACCCGGAGGGTAGGGAGTTATGTGCTGGGCAGCAACTTTTCCTATTGATTCCTCCCAAGAAACAAATACTTGATTTAACTCCTTCATTTGTTTATACGAATAATGGAGACTTGAAATTTGTTTTGGAAATATATTTGTATGCTTTTCTATTGTAGCATGTTTTTCATTTATTTTTAATTCCCTTGTCACTTTTTCTACAGTAGTTTTAAGTCTTCTCCATTCATTGAATACTTCAAGACCATGAATGAACAGAATTTGGTTTTCTGTCTGTAATTCTGCATAGATATGATTTTCTTCAAACAAACGGATTACTTGATTGACATCATATCCTGATCTAACTTCAATCGTAATTTTTAATGGATCATCAATTGTAATATGAAACGGTAACAGTTTCCAAACATCGTTGGTAGCCAGAATAGAACGCATGGATAACACACTATTTAACACGAAATCAATATCTTCTGTGGTTCGTGTTGCTAAATAATGCCGTGCGGTATCTAAACTTGCTAGTAATGGATAAGATGGACTGCTTGATTGTAGGATCGCTAAATAGTGACTGATGGTAGCGCTATTCAGTAATTTGGTAGATAAACCAATATGTAGAAAAGCCGTCATCGTCATTGCAGGTGCCATTTTATGTGCTGATTGAACGACAGCGTCTGCTCCTAGTTCCAAAGCTGATTTAGGAACAGAAGAATGTGGTATGGAAAAATGAACACCATGCGCTTCATCAATTAACACAGCGATTTGCTGTTCATGAGCAGCTTCAATGATAGGCTTTAAATCATAGGTGCGACCAAAGTAATCAGGATAAGTTAAAAGAATTGCTCTAGCTTCTGGATTTTGGTTAATCACTTTTATGAGCTGTCCTTTGTTAGGTACAGTATATCTCCCAACTTCGTTATCAAAAGCTGGTGAAACTAAAATTGGTGTTGCCCCACTTAGTTCCAGTCCATTCCATACAGATTTGTGACAATTTCGTTGAATGATAACCTTATCTCCCTCACCACAGGTAGCTAAAATCATTGCTAAATTACCTACTGTGCTACCTCCGATTAAAAAAAACGTTTTTTGCGATTGAAAGTAATCACTCGCTAAATCTTGGGCTTCCGCAATAATTCCTTCTGGTGCATGGAGATCATCTAAGCCATTTAGCTCTGTCATATCAATCGACATAATACGTTGATAGATCTCTTTTGATCCTGTTGGAATAACCGTTCCATTTTTATGACCAGGTACATGTAAGGAAATTGGTTTGTGCTTTTGGAATTCCATTAATTTATTAAATAAGGGGGTCTTCTCTTGGTTCATATCCATTATTTGTTCATCCTTAGTTTTTTCTTTTTATATCTTTATTTCTATATCTTATCAAATATTGCCCTAGGAAAAATCAAATTAAAAAGAAAAACTCGTATTTAGTAACATACGAGTTTTATAGATTATGAATATTGTTTTCTCTTTTTCAATTGTTTTAGTTTATTAACAAAGTAAGCATAGGAAGGGTCTTCTGGGTTGGTTTTAATTATTTTTTGCTCGCAAGATTCACAAATAAATAGATGATAAAGATGAATGCCGGCCTTCTGCCCTTTGTGACAAACATCGCATGTTTCCAATTTCTCTATTTCTTCCATTAGCTCCACCTCCAATACCTCTAGCTTACCCATTAATAGAATTTTTATTCATTCTTAAATCAAGATTCTATTATTTTGTTATGCTTGTAAAAATAGAGATGTAGAGAGTAATTGTGTTTGAATGGTATAAAGATCAGTTCATTTTATAATAAACAAAAAAACCCATTGAATTAATATCCAACGGGCTTTGTCATTTGCTTAGCGACGTCCTACTCTCGCAGGGGCAAAGCCCCAACTACCATTGGCGCTGAAGAGCTTAACTGCTGTGTTCGGCATGGGAACAGGTGTGACCTCTTCGCTATTGTCACTAAACCTTTGTTTTAAAGGCATGTACCTTCAAAACTAGATAAGAAAGACAAGGGTATCAAACGTTAGAATATCATCCAGTTTCAACTCCCACTGTTGTGGTCGTTTCCACTTTTGTTATTTAGTTAAGTCCTCGATCGATTAGTATTCGTCAGCTGCACGTGTCAC
>NZ_QNRI01000015.1 GCF_003315295.1 Paraliobacillus ryukyuensis
TTAAGGCTAGAAAAAATGCTTAAACACTTCGATGGTCATAGTCTGTTAAATAAATCATTGGTCAATGCAACATTTGAAAGCTATGAACCTACTAATCAAGATCAGCACAACGCTAAACAAATAGCTACTGAATATGCCAATAACTTTAATGGTGTTGGAAACCTACTTTTCAGTGGTACTTACGGAACAGGAAAAAGTCATTTATCTGTATCAATCACTAAAGCATTGATGGAAAAAGGTAAAACGTGCGTGTTTATTAGTTTTCCGAAATTGCTAACCAAGATTAAAGACACCTACAACAATGAAGGTCCTACTGAAGATCAGTTAATGGCTGCTATGAAAAATGTGGACTTGCTAGTGATTGATGATATTGGAGCAGAACAAAGAACGCAATGGACTACCGCAAAGCTTTTTGAAATTATTGATGATCGAGCAGGAAAAGCGACGATTTACACAACTAATTTAAACAGCAAGGAATTATCAGATTGGGTTGGAGAACGTAACTTCTCGCGGATTATGGAGAACACACAACCGATCAAATTAAACGGTAACGACTACCGCAGGAAACAATTTTAGGAGGATGGATAAAAATGAAAGTTGTAATCAATAAAAAATTCGGAGGTTTTTATTTATCCGGAAAAGCAATCGAATTCTATGCGAAGCTAAAAGGGATAGAAAATTTATATCACTACGTACAAGATTTTACAACAGAACTAGCCTCAAAAAAGACAGCTAATGAAGTAGATGATAATAATGTGATATTTGCTTATACAACTACTAAAGACTTTGGTGATGAGGTTGTCACTAGCCATCAAAGCCCACTCTTTGACCATTTATATTCACCGGAAATTGAACGTAACGACGAAGACTTGGTTAAAGTTATCGAAGAATTAGGGGAGAAAGCAAACACAAGGGTTTCATCATTAAAAATAGTAGAGATTCCAGATGATGTTGAGTACGTAATTGAGGATTACGACGGAGCGGAATGGATTGCAGAAAAGCATAGAACGTGGAGTTAATTAAACAATTTTAGGAGGATGGATATGAATATCACATTATGGAATGCCAAAGTAAATACAAAGGATATGACGGAGGAACAGGCGAGAAATAATTTTGATGGTGATGCATCACCAGAAGAGATTACCCGATTTAAAAAGGCGATGCAGTCTGTAGATGGACTAGAAGTTGTCGTAACAGAAAGTTTTACAGGCTATGGTGATGGATATGTACTTCTTAGTTGGAAACAGGAAGATGATGACAAGTGGAGAGAATTCATTTGGGAAATGGAACAAGACCCTTTCTTTGGCGCTTATTGTGATGATCGGGAAGGATTCTTGGAAGTATGGAACGCAGGAGAATATGAACCACCAGGATCAATGACATTTGAATCTGATTACTTAACAATAATGAGCGAATTAAAACGAAAATAGGCAATTTAAAGACTTTTAGGAGGGGTAAGGATGGAAGAATTAAAAGGAATTATTAGTACGTGGAAAACGATTCTATCAGAAGGAAATTACCCAGATATTATGCCGGAGGAATTAGTGATGATCGAACAACTTATCGATCGTGTAGAATATCTCGAAAATAAGAATCAAGATCTCAATAAAGAAATCGGATTATATGCAGGTAAGTTTGGAGAGTTAGCGCATTCAATCGGGGTTAATATTGCTGATATGAAAATATTAGCAACTAGAATGTGTAAGCCGGAGGGATTAGATGAATAGAGAAATAGATCGGTTGGTTGCGGAGAAGATATTTAATCATGAAGTTGTAATGTGGAATGACCATTACCCGAACAACAAGAGAAAAGAAGATAAGCCAATGATATTGTTGAATGAAGATGGACATACAAGAAGAATACCAAACTATTCAACACGAATAGAAGATGCTTGGTCGGTTGTAGAGAAGTTAACAGATTGGGATAGAAAATCACTTGTTTGGAAAGAAGAGAGAAAATCATGGATGTTCAACTTAGGAAAATTAACTTATAAACGATGTTACGGAGATGGAAAAACACCATCATTAGCGATTTGTGACGCAGCATTAAAAACAGTAGGGATTGATATAGAAAATGAATAGCATGATCTACTTCCCACCACGACCAAACGGCGATACACGTTCAGTATTTGAAAAGTATCCAGAACTATGCAGGAGAATGGGATTTGTGAAGGAGGTTGAATCTGTTGAACACAAGAAGCACACATGTACCGTTTCTTGAAGCAAACGGAGAGCCGGTTGATTATTACCTTGAAGATTTAGAACTAGCTTCCATTAGAAGTCATACAAAGATGATCGTAAAAATGTGGGAGAGCGGAAAAGATGAATTTGAAATCGCCGAAAGAATGAATCGTGATCCAGACGAGATATTTATTTGTCTATTTGATCAAGCTAGAAAGAGAAAGCTAAAACGACCTTACCTATATCGACGAAAAAGGACGGGGTGAATCTATGAAGCCTAGCACAAAATATTTTTAGGAGTGGTGGAATGACGGATCAAGAACGAATCAAGAATATCATCGCAACAGCAAAGCGTGAAGTCAGAATTACAAAAACTAAAAGTGCTAATTTTTTACCGCATGTATTAATGCCTGTTAATCATGTTGAGTGTTTTATACAGCAAGCAGAAGAAAAGCAGAAGTTAGATAAACACGAGAAAAACAATTTGAAGCATATTAAACAATTGGGTGAAGATCTTACAGAGAAGTATCGCGCTGTAGAAGAATTAGAACAACAAAACAAGCGGTATGAGGAAGCTATCGATAAAATTGCGGAATGCGTGCTTGAACACCTTTCAAACGGAACTGAAATAAACCCATATAAAATAGGCGATATTTTCGATGATTTGGAGGATAAACAATGAACTGGGAACAATTATTCAAAGCACAAGCTGAATTAGATAATCACATCATCGAAGAAAAAGGATTACAAGGACAGGATTTGCTAGATAAAAAGATTCTTGCTTTGCAAGTAGAGTTAGGAGAATTGGCGAATGAGTGGCGAGGGTTTAAGTTTTGGAAAGTGGCTCCGAAGCCAAACGTTGAGGAAGAAGTAAAATGCACATATTGTGATGGTACTGGCGACTTAAATCATGATGCAATTCAAGAAGATGCCGAAAATGATAGAAAAAAGCACGAATACATTGATTGTGATGAATGTGATTGTTCCGGTGTGAGTGGAGTTAGAAACCCATTACTAGAAGAATACGTAGACTGCTTACACTTTATTTTGAGTATTGGTAATGATTTAGAAGTGCAAAAAGTAATTGAAATTGATATTACAGATATAAGAACAACTGTTGATATAAACGGCGGAATATTATCTGGATTCAAAATATTATATGGTTTATCTAGCCTTGACTGGTTGGATGAATATGATTGGTTAGAACTGGCCGAATATTTCAACGGTTTAGGAGCAATGCTAGGCTTCACAGAAGAACAAATAGAAGAAGCTTACTTCTCTAAAAACAAAATAAATCATGAACGACAAGAGAATGCGTATTAGGAGGGAATATTGATGACATCAAACACAGCAAACAAGAATTACAAGCTAGAATACGAAAATAGCAATCTAAGACAAGAAATTCAGAGACGAGATAAAAAAGAGCGTATTTATCAGCTTTTGATTACAGGTATATCGTTTCTCGGTGCATTATCAGCTATTGCGTTTATCGTGTCGGTGGTTGTTAGATGATTAAATTTACAATACCCGGGGAGCCTGTGGCGCAGGGAAGACCCCGGGCAGGAAAAACAAAATACGGTAAAACCGTACTATATGATCCTAGCAAAAGTAAAAACTATAAACAATACATTAAGTTAGTTGCTAGCCAACATGTACCTGTGAAGCAAATAGAAGGGCAAATAAGCATGCGTTTAAAGATTTATAGACAAATACCTAAAAGCATGACGAAAAAGCTTAGAAAGGCATCTATTGACGAAATACACAGACCGACGACAAAGCCAGATTGTTCAAACATAGCAAAAGGGATTGAAGATGCATTGAACGGTATGATTTACAAAGATGATAGTCAGATAGTCGATTTACGTGTATCGAAGTATTATAGCGAGAATCCGAGGGTTGAAGTGGAAATTAAGGTATTGGAGGGTGTTAAGTGATGGGAGGATTCATAGCAAAGCAACCAAATGGACTGTATTGCAGATTTTCAACCATTGTTGATTGTCCAACACATTACAACATGACGAGAGAATCATACTTAAATAATGCTACTGGCAACGTTAAGAGCAGAGAAGATGGTGAAGAAATATTAAGGGATTGGATACGACCATTCGATGAAGTATTGGAAAGATTTCAACCACACAACATGACGCAAGAGGAATTCGATAAGATTCTATGGAAAATGAGTGTTTAGGAGGGGTGTGAAGTGATACGCAGAACCACAGAACACAAAGCAGTTAATACCGAACGTGATCAGTTAATCGTATTTACCGTATATGAGCAAGGTACTAAAAAAGAACAGATTAAGCAGGAAAATATATTTACGAAGAAGCATGGGAAGGTGGTTTTTTGATGACAGTCGCATTTCAGATCATTCTAATAATTTTTATTGTTATATCGTTTTTAGGTGCTTTGGCAGAGAGGAACAAAGAATTGAGCAATAAAATGTTGGCTATGTTTTTAGCAAGTTTAGCGGGGTTTATTGTTACTTTATTTTACTTCTAGGGGGAATGAACATGAAGGCTAGTGTTGATTTGAGCGAGGATGGCTTACTTATTATCAAAAACGGACAAGTTACTAGAGTTGAACCAAAACAACATGGACAAGACACGATTATTTGGAAGAATGGACAAGTGCTTGATGTTGAACGTAACGATCGAATACGGGTAGATGGGCAAGAAGTAATTTAAAAAATTATAGATTATAAGAATTAAGGAGGTCTTATGAAAATGTCTAACAGTATTACTCCGAATTACGATGATTTGATGAATATATCAGAAGATGAATTAGCTGAAACGCTGTCCGATTTAAATAATGCTTCACTTAGAAAATTAGTTAAAGAAATAATCAAAGCAATTGATGATTATCGAGCTTATTGTCACCATCTCGAACACAAAAACCAGTTACTTTACGGAAGGTTAAACAACATTGTTGCTTTAGCAGAAAAGGAAATTAAATAAGTCCTTACGGAAAAACCGACGGACACAGATAGCTTAACAGGCTGTTTGTGTCCTTTTTATTACTAACTAGGGGGTAATGGTTATGAGGTTTGAAACGAGAGATTACTATCCATATTTGGGGCAAAATTTGAGTATTGAGGAAATGGAAGAACGGATTATCGCCGATACGAAACAAGCGAAAGCATTAAGAAACAGTGATTTTGATAGATTTGCATTTAAGATGATACTTAGTCCAGATCGAAAAGACAAGATGAAGTTGCCGCCAAAGCCAGTGAAAAAGAGCAGATATGCACAACAACTTTTTGAGATTGGGGCTGGTTGGAATGAATAATTGGGCAGATATATTAATCTTACAGTATGAAGATGGACGTAAAGTCTTAAAAGGTATGAGCAATGAACTAGGTAATTCCGATTTAGACAACAGCGATAAAACTCACATCAATAGTATGCTCTCTGAAATGTCTTTTGTAATTGATTGGTTAAAGAGCGGTAAGGAGCCGGGGAAGATAAGAGGGATTGAAAAGAACTCAATCTATCAAGTTAATTCTATGGATGATATGGATCTGTTTCCGTCGTTGCAGATTAAACCGACAGAAAGAGAACTGACAGAAGATGAAAAACAACTGGTTTATGATGCGTTAAGAGATTTATCGCCAAGAGAAAGACAGGCGTTTATATTTCGAGAAGCGTACTTATGGAGTTATAAAGATATATCAAACGAGTTAGGTGTTGCGATCAGCACAGTACAAAGTTATTTAGAAAGAGCGAAAGAAAAATTATCTTGCCGTAAAAATGCCATAACAGCGTAGTTTTTATGAAAGGGAAAGGGATATAAACCACACTACATGTTGCATAGTTAGTAAGACCTTCGGTCTTTAAAATATAGAGGCACTCTTACGAGTGTCTTTTTTCGTTCTATGATTACAGAGCGCAAATGATTAGGATTAAGTTCCTGCTCTGTGATGATGGAGTGAACAGAGAAGGTGATAATCATAGCTAAAGAATACGCTAAACGTTTTTATAAATCCAAAGCATGGCAACAATGCAGAGCATCATATATACGATCTAAGTTTGGTTTGTGCGAGCGATGTTCTAAGACAGGGAAAATTGTGCATCACATCAAGTACATTACACCGCAGAATATTAACAATCCAGATATAACATTAAACCACAGTAATTTAGAATTGCTTTGCCAAGACTGCCACAACGAAGAACACCATTACAAGTATAGTCCTACAAGAAAGGGATTTGCGTTTGATAGTGATGGTAATTTGATTAAGGTGGGGTGAATGAATATAATGGCTAGTCCAATCAGAACAAAAGAACAATTAAACAAGAGACTTGATAAGGTTAGAAGCTTAGCTGATGAAGGTGATGACGAAAAAGCACACGTTGAACAAGATAAGTTATTGCGTGATGTATTGGTGGGAATTACGAGTGGTGCTAATGATCCTGTTTATTTATCCGGTAAATCGTTAGAAGTATTCAACATTGAGTTTAGTAGATGGTACTCATAGCCCCCCAAAAAAATAATTATGGGTGGTTATAAGGAGACCGAGGAGTAGAGTTTCGTGTAATACGCAGGTCATTTTCGCAAGACCCCCACCCCAAAAAGAGAGGTGATATTTATGCCGAGAAAGAAACTTTCGGAAAAAGATAAACGGATTAATAAAGAGATCGAAAGACTTAAACGCATATTAGAAGATTTATCCCAAGATAAACAAGACATTGCAGAAGGTTTGATCAATGAAGCTGCATTCATGCGTGTTACGTTAGAAGATTTGAAAAAAGACATCAACGAGAATGGCGCAATTGACGAAATGCCACAAGGCGATTACTCGATCATGCGTGAAAGTCCTTCTGTAAAGACGTATAACACGATGATACAACGATATAACACGACCTGTAAGGAACTATTTAATTTATTACCTAAAGAAGTTCCTGTTGAGGAAGATGACGGATTCGACAAGTTTGTGAATACACGATGAATCCAATTAAAAAATATTGGCAGGAAATCAGTAAAGGGAATATCGTTGTTAACGACAAAATAAAACGTGTTTATAAAAAGCTAGTCAATGATCTAGAAAATAACGAATCCATTTATGAATATTCAGAAGAAAGAGCAAATCATGCGATAGATTTTATCGAGAAGTTCTGTAAACATTCGAAAGGTAAATTGGGTGGTAAACCATTCAAGTTGGAGTTGTGGCAAAAAGCTATGACTGCAGCTTTATTTGGTTTCGTTCATAAAACGGAAGGAACAAGAAAGTACCGCGAATTTATTCTTATTGTTGCTCGAAAAAATGGTAAGTCTGCTTGGGGTTCGGCTGTTGCTTTATATATGTTAATGGCTGATGGAGAACCTGGTCCCGAGGTGGTTAGTGCTGCTACCAAAAAAGATCAAGCTAAGATTGTGTGGCTAGAATCGAAAAGAATGGTGAAAAAATCACCAATCTTACGTAAGAGAATACGTTCTTTGGTTGCTGAATTACTTTCAGATTTTAACGACGGATCATTCAGACCATTGTCGAGCGATTCTAACACACTAGATGGATTAAACGTACATTGCTCGCTTATTGATGAATTACATGCTATTGAGGACAAGAACTTATATGATGTAATTGTCGATGGGATGACCGCAAGGGAACAACCATTATCCATTATCACAACGACAGCAGGAACAGTTAGAGAAGGTATATTCGATCTCAAGTATGATGAAGCTGAAAAGATCATTAATGGTTACAATGATCCAAACGGTTACAAAGACGAAAATGTTCTTCCAATCATCTATGAATTAGATAAAAGAGAAGAATGGGTTGATCCAGAATCTTGGCAAAAAGCTAATCCTGGTCTTGGCACAATCAAAAATAAAGGTGAATTAGAAAGAAAAGTAAATAAAGCAAAAGCGAATCCTTTGTTGGTTAAGAACTTACTGACAAAGGATTTTAATATACGTGAAACTACTTCAGAAGCATGGCTAACGTTTGAACAATTAGACAATCAAAGCAATTTCAATATAGGTGAATTAAAACCACGTTATGGAATAGGGGGTGTCGATTTATCACAAACAACTGACTTAACCGCAGCTTGTGTATTATTCCAAGTACCGAACGATGAAACGGTTTATTTTAAACACATGTATTGGTTGCCGGAAGATTTATTAGAAAAACGAGTTGCAGAAGATAAGGTTCCATACGATTTGTGGAAAGAACAAGATTTATTGCGAACAACACCAGGTAATAAAGTCCATTACAAATTTGTGGTCGATTGGTTTTTGGAAATGCAGCAAGAATACGATATTTTTCTTCCTTGGATTGGTTACGATAGTTGGTCTGCTGTTTATTTTGTTGAAGAAATGCAAAATAATTTCGGAAAAGATGCAATGATACCTGTTATTCAAGGTAAAAAGACATTGTCGGGCCCTATGAAATCACTTGGAGCCGATTTAGAAGCAAAACGTATCAATTACAACAACAATCAAATTACAAAGTGGTGTTTGTCTAACACAAGTGTTGATGTTGATAAAAACGACAACATTCAACCATCAAAAGGGAAACAACAGCGCAGGCGCATTGATGGCACAGCGGCTATGCTGAACGCATATGTCGTGTTCCAGGACAAGAACCAAGATTATATCAATGTAATTTAAGGGGGTGATTCAGATTGGGTTAATGAACTCGGGTCTAGTTAATTGGATGTTTGGGAAAAAAGCTAATACTACTAAAACCGTCACTAATTATAAGTTGATCAATGACTTAGGTGGCGGTTTTTATTCGTGGAACGGTACTGTATACAAAAGCGACATCGTGAGGGCGTGTATAAGACCAAAAGCAAGAGCAATCGGAAAGTTAATGGCTAAGCATATTAGAGATAATCAAAACGGTTTTACAGATAGTCCAGATGCCAATATTAAAATGGTTTTATCAGATCCTAATCCATTAATGAGCGCTCAAATGCTGCAAGAAAAATTAGCTGTTCAGCTTGAATTGAACAACAACGCTTTCGCTTTAATCAAACGTGATGAAAGTACATTGATGCCAACAGAAATATATCCAATTCCTGCAGCGGAAGCGGAAATGTTGGAAGGGCCATTAGGTGATATGTATTTACGTTTTTATTTTGAAGATGGCAACAAAATGGTGGTTCCTTATGTAGATGTTATTCACTTGAGACAGGACTTCAATAAACATAATTTGTTTGGCGATAGTCCACAAGATGCACTAGTTCCTTTAATGGAAGTTGTATCAACGATTGATCAAGGTATGATCAAGGCAATTAAAAATTCGAACGTCATCAGATGGTTGCTTAAATTTAATCAGTCATTGAGACCGGAAGATATAACGGAAGCAACAGAGAGGTTTGTGAGTGATTTCCTATCTTCTGAAAGTAAATCAATAGGGGCGGCTGCGGTAGATGCGAAAGCCGATGCCATTCAAGTTGACCCTAAAACCTATGTACCAAACGAAGAACAAATGAAGAACGTAACAGACAGATTATACGACTTTTTCAATACCAATAAGGCTATTGTTCAAAGTAAATACACAGAAGATGAATGGAATGCGTATTACGAATCGGTTATCGAGCCTGTAGCCATGCAATTAGCAGGAGAATACACACGAAAGATTTTTTCAAGACGTGAGCGAGGGTTCGGAAACAAAATTGTGTTTGAATCTATCAGTCTACAGTACGCATCTATGAGTACCAAGCTAGGACTTGAAAGGATGGTAGATCGTGGAGCAATGACACCAAATGAGTGGAGGAAAATACTTAATCTTTCTCCTATTGAAGGTGGAGAAGTTCCTGTCAGAAGGTTAGATACTGCGCCGGTTGAAGGGGGTGATAACAATGGACAAAACGGAAACGCGGGAAATACTGACGGAGAAAATTGAAATTCGAGAAGATGACGACGGCAATAAAACGTTATCTGGATACGCGGTGAAATGGCAAAAAAAATCGCATGTATTAGGCTTCTTTCGTAAATTTAGAGAACAATTTCAAATGGGTGCATTCGCTGAATCATTGCAAGATGATGATCAGCGTTTTTTATGGTCTCATGACACGACACAAGTGTTAGGTAGAACCAAAAACAATACGTTACGTTTGATGGAAGATGCAACAGGATTGCGGTTTGAATTGGATTTACCAGATACCACATTAGGTAGAGACACTTATACATCTATCAAACGTGGTGATGTTGATGGTGTAAGTTTTGGTTTTAAAATGATCAGCCATGATTTAGAAGAACCAGACGATGATTTACCATTGCGAACCGTAACCAAAGCTAAGTTGTTAGAGGTTTCAGCAGTCGCTTTTCCTGCTTATCCAGACAGCGAGGTTAGCGCTAGAGGTTATGACCCTTTGAAGCAACACGAAGAACAAAGAGAACACGAAGAAAGACGAAAAAAACTAATATTACAAACTTTAATTTAAAGGAGATTGATAACATGAATAAATCAAAACAGTTGTTAAAAGCAGTTCAGAGAAAACAAGAAAACCAAAACTTATTACGTTTAAACATTCAGCATTTCGCTGAAAAAGGTCGCTTAGAAGTGATTAAAGAAAGAAAATCTGAAATTCGCTCTATTTTAGAAGATGATGATAAAGCGGCAAAAGCAAATCTTGAAGAATTAGACCAAGAACTGCGTGATCTTAACGGTGAACAGAAAGATATTGAAACGCGTCAACGTTTATTGAATGAAACGAAAGAGATCGAAGAAGGTAATACACAAACACGATCTATTGAAACGTTTAATGCACAGCCAAAAAATGAAAATCGCGAAGCTGGTACTGATTCCATCGAATACCGTAAAGCATTTATGAATCACGTTGTCCGCGGTGAAGCTATTCCTGCTGAATTGCGCGCAGATGAAATCACTTATACAACCGATGTTGGTTCTGTTATTCCAGAGACAGTATTAAACCGTATTGTTGAAAAATTAGAAGCAACAGGAATGATTTTACCACTTGTAACGCGTACATCATACCGAGGTGGTTTAACTATTCCAACTTCTAGTGTTAAACCAACTGCCACTTGGGTTGCGGAAGGTGCAGGAAGTGATAAACAGAAGAAAACTACAGGAAGTATTACATTCGCATACCACAAATTACGTTGCGCGGTTGCTATGTCCCTTGAAGTTGACACTATGGCTCTGTCTGCTTTTGAATCTACGTTCGTACAAAACGTTGTAGAAGCAATGACGAAAGCTATTGAACAATCTATTGTTAGTGGTGATGGGGTTGGTAAACCTACTGGTATTTTGAACGAAACACCTGCAACAGACCAAGCGTTAGACGTATCTGCTATATCTTATCAGACGTTAGTTGATGCAGAATCAGCGTTACCACTTGAATATGAATCTGGTGCAGTATGGACTATGACCAAAAAGACTTTCATGTCATTTATCGGTATGACTGATTCACAAGGTCAGCCAATCGCTCGTGTTAATTATGGTATTAATGGTCGACCGGAACGTAGTTTATTAGGACGTCAAGTTGTGCTTTGCAACTATATTGATAGCTTTGCTGATTCGCTTGCAGATGGAACACCTTTCGCTTTCCTATTCAACTACTCTGATTACATCCTAAACACTAACTATCAAATGGGTGTAAAACGTTACGAAGATAATGAAACAGATGATCAAGTAACGAAAGCAGTAATGCTAGTTGACGGTAAAGTAGTAGATAAAAATTCTCTTGTTGTATTAAACAAAGCTACAGCAGTATAAGGAGGTTTTTAGATGCCTAACAAAGTGATTAGAGCATTCTACGACAAAACAGATAACCGTAAACCTTATTCTAAAGGCGATACCTACTCTCATTCCGATGAGGGCAGGATCGCTTTTTTAATTGAAAAAGGTTTTCTAACGGAAAAGAGTAAGCAACCACCCAAAGAAGATAAAAGTGAATATCCAAAACATGTTGGTGGTGGTTATTATGAGTTGCCGAATGGTGACAAGGTGAAAGGGAAAAAAGAAGCTGAAAAGGCTATGGGTGATGAATAATGCCACTATTAGACGAAGTAAAGGCGGCATTAAGATTAACAACTGATGATCCCGGTATTGTTGGTGAAGTCCAGGAGTTAATCGATTCAGCTAAGATTGACTTAATTCAAGCAGGTGTTGATGAAACAATCATAAATCAAACTGAACCTGATGCCATTATTAAACGAGCCATTAAAACCTATGCTAAAGCTAATTTTGGCTATGATAATCCAGAAGCAGATCGTTTCCATGATGCTTACGTCATGTTGAAACAACATCTAAGTCTTTATGGTGATTATAGGAGTGGTACTGATGCGGTATAACGATGTGATTTATCTTATGTCGCAGTCAGTAACTTACGATGAGTATAAAAACCCTATTACAACAACGGAAGAACGCAAGGTTTATGCTAATCAAATGCGTGTGACCACATCAGAGCGATACGAAGCTGCTAATCATGGATTAAAGCCTTCTAAACGTTTTGAGATATACACATTTGAGTATAATGGCCAATCAAAATTAAAACATGAAACTGTCGTTTACAACATCACAGATGTAGACGAACGTGGTGAAAAAATACAGCTAACATGCGAAAAGGATGTTGGTTCATGATTGATTTAAGTAAAGAAATTAGCAATGCATTAACGCAATATACAACAGAAGTGAAAGAAGAACTAGAAGAAGCTAAAAAAGACGTATCTAAAGACGGTGCTAAGACGTTAAAACGGACAAGTCCTAAAGATACAGGTGATTATGCGAAGGGGTGGCGCGCCAAAAAGGTTGGTAGCGCTTGGGTTATATACAACAAGACAAATTACCAGTTAACACATTTACTAGAAGACGGTCACGCTAAACGTGGTGGTGGTCGTGTGAGTGGCCAACCACATATAGCGCCAGTTGAAAAAGATGCTATCAGAGAATTTGAGCATCGAGTAGAAAGGGCGATAAGAGGATGACATTACTAGAGTTTATAAATGTGCTTGAATCTACCGGTCTACCAGTAGCGCATAGCCATTTTGAAAATACCGATGTTAATCCTGCGCCTAATCCACCTTATTTGATTTATCTCGACGATGAAACAAGCAATTTTATTGCAGACAACAAAGTCTATCATTCTGTGAGGAATCCAACTGTAGAACTATACACAAACAAGAAAGATATTGCGGCAGAACAAGCCGTAGAAACAGCATTTAATGATAACGAACTGCCTTTTGAGGTGGTCGGACATGTATATATCGAATCAGAACAAATGTTTCAACTAATTTATTCAATAGGAGTGATTTAGAATGGCGGAAGAAAAAGTACAGTTCGGTTTAAAGAACGTTCACTATGCACCATATACCGTTAATACAGACGGAACTATATCATTTGGTAATCCTAAGCCGATCCCTGGCGGGGTGGAAATGACTAACGAAGCACTAGGAGATCCTATCGTATTTTATGCAGACAATATGAAATATTATCAAGCTGATAATAACCAAGGTTATGAAGGTACGTTGACGATCAGTAGATTACCAGATGCATTTAGACAAGATATTTTAAAAGAGGAATTAGACGGTACGGACAAGGTTATGAGCGAATATGCTGACGTTCAAACACAAGCTTTTGCGTTAATGTTCCAATTTGAGAACGATTCAAAAGCACGCAGACACGTTATGTATAATTGCAATGCACAACGTCCGTCCATTAGCTCATCAACTAAGACAGATTCTACGGAAGTGTCCACCACAGAATTAAGTTATAGCGCTTCTCCTGTCGTGATGAACGGACGCCCAATTGTTAAGACAAGTACAACGTTTGAAACACCAGACGCGGTATACAATGGTTGGTTCCAATCTGTTTACACTAATACACCAGTATCGGTAACAGGCGTTACGTTAGAACCTGCAACGTTCAGCTTAGCGGTTGGTGATTATCAACAATTAGCAACTACTATTGAGCCAATCAATGCAACTAACCAAGATGTAACGTATACAACATCTGATGATACAGTAGCAACCGTTACAAGTGGTGGTCTAGTCGAAGGTATTGCGGCAGGAACAGCCACAATAACCGTAACTACAGAAGATGGAACATTTACAGACACATCCGATGTAACGGTATCGTAGGAGGTATAGCATGGAAAAAACATTAACGATAGATGGTAAACAGGTAACTTTTAAAACAACAGCAGCAACACCATTGCGATATAAAGCACAGTTTGGCCATGATTTTTTTGCTGATTTAACAAAATTAATCCCACTTTCTAAAATTAATTTGAAAGATGTTGACGAAGCAGACACTGAACAAGTGCAAGAATTGTTTCGTTTGATGGATTTTGACTTGTTTTATAACATTCTATGGTCTATGGCTAAGACTGCTGATAAAAGCATTCCAGAACCATTAGAATGGCTTGATCAATTCGAGGAATTTCCGTTGATGGACATTTTCCCTCAAGTACAAGATTTAATTATGAAAAACTTACAAACAACTAAAAAAAAATAAAAAGTAGTGAAGAATCGAGTGGAGAGCCAATCACAACCGATTCTTTTTTATTTATGTGCAAACAGGTTGGCTTGGATTGGGATGACATCGAGTATATGACTGTAGGTATGTGCTTGGATTATATGAACGAATATATCGAACAGAAAGATCCGAAGAAGAAGAAAACGAGAAAAGCTTCCCAAAAAGACTTTGATACATTTTAGTAAATCCTGTATATTGAAACCAAATGATATAGGAGGTATTTTTTATGAGGTTTTGGGCAATCGTTTTCCCACCTGTTGCTGTTTTAATGTGTAAAAAGCCTTTTCAATCGTTCATAGCACTACTATTAACTATATGTGTTTGGGTTCCGGGTATTATTTATGCTTGGGGTATCGTATCAGATTACAAAGCTGACAAAAGAATGATGAAACAAGTTGAATATCAACACGATTTAGAACAAAAAGCCAAGAAAAAAGAAGAAAAGAGAATAGAAAAGCAAGAGAGAAAAGCATCCGAATAGGGTGCTTTTTTAGTACCTTTTTTAAGAAAAGAGGTGAGGCAATGGCCAAAAGGATTCAAGGTATAACGATAGAACTTGATGGAGAAACGCAGGGTCTAGATAGAGCATTGCGTGATGTTAATAAGCGTTCGCGATCACTTAACTCAGAGTTACGTGACGTTGAACGCTTATTAAAATTTGATCCAGGAAATACAGAAGCGTTAGCGCAAAAACAGAGATTACTAGGCGACCAAGTAGAAAATACATCTCAAAAATTAAATCAATTAAGAAACGCTGAAAAACAAGTAGCAAGACAATTTCAAAGCGGAGAAATTGGCGAAGAGCAGTATAGAGCGTTTCAACGTGAGGTTCAATTCACAGAAAGAGAACTACAAAAGTTTAAAAAACAACTTTCTGATGTAGGTAAAACAAAATCAATAAAAAAGTCAGAAAGTGATATGCGTGAGTTAAAACAGGAAACTGATAAGGCGGATAAAGCGGCAAAAGATTTAGGTTCATCTTTTAAAAAGGTTGCAAAACGAGCAAGTGTTTTAGGCGCTGCTGGTTCTGCTGCTATTGGCGGTTTTGTTCAAGGTATGGAAGAATACAATCGTTTAATCGGACGATTGGAAACGAACGCGATCACTAGAGGTTTCGATCCAAAACAAGCAGAAGATTTTGCTAATCAAATAGCTTCTATAACCGGCGAAACTGATTCAGCGGTTGAAACGGTATCGAACTTGTTTGCTACTGATTTGAGTGATAACCAGATAGCACAAGCAATCGAAGAAATTAACGGTGCTGCTATCAAGTTTTCTGATACATTAAAAACAGAAGGTATCGCTGATGGTTTGCAAGAAACCTTGTCAACCGGTTCGGCTGTAGGACAATTTGCTGAATTATTAGAGCGTAGTAATGTAGATTTAGATACATTTAATGCAGGTTTAGCGCAAGCACAAGCAAATGGAACCGCAACAAACTACGCTATGCAACAGTTATCTAGTTTGGGCTTGCAAGAAACTTTAGATAAATACAAAGAAACTAATCCAGAATTATATGAAAGCATGAAGGCTCAGCAAGAATTGACATCTTCATCTGCTGAATTAGCGACAACACTTACACCACTAGTGACTAACGCTAAAGAATTTTTAACTACAATCATTGACTGGGTTAATCAAAATGTGGAACTAATAAAAAGTTTTGATAATGTCGGTGATGGATTACAAGCGTTTTTAGGCAAACTTTTAAGTGATGGAGCTAATATAGTCGGTAATTTAGCTCAAGGTATTATTAAAAACCTTCCGCGTTTGATGGAAATGGGTATGGAAATGCTTGAAAATATTATTCAAGGTATAACGAATAATGTGCCTATGCTATTCGAGACTTGGTCACAATTAATGCAACAACAGGCTTTAAACATACAAACGTTTTTACCCCAATTAATTACTTTGGGTGTAACATTATTACAATCTTTAATTCAAGGATTGATAAGTGCAATACCTTTATTAGTAGAAGGTATATCACAAGTAATAACAAACATGGTAACGGTTATCTTAGAATCGTTACCTATTTTATTGCAACAAGGTATAACGATATTAAACGCGATTATTCAAGGTATTATTAACAACTTACCTTTACTAGCGGAAGCGGTATTAACGCTACTGACTAATTTAGTAACAACAATCACACAAAATTTACCGTTAATCATTCAAGCGGGAATTAGTTTATTAAATTCATTAATAGACGGTATCATTAAGATTTTACCGACATTGATTGATACGGCGATCATGCTTATAGAAAATATTTTGACTGTGTTATTTGATAATTTGCCATTGATTCTCGATGCTGGCGTTAAGCTTTTAGATGCATTAATTGATGGTATCATCGATATGTTGCCAGAGCTAATAAGCGCAGCACTAAGATTAATTATTGAGTTAGTCGGAGAATTAATCGCCAATTTACCTAAGATCATCGCCGCGGGTGTTGATCTTATTTTTGCGTTAATTGAAGGTTTGATTGATGCTATACCAGATATTATTAGCGCTATACCTAAGATCGTAACAGCTATATTTGATGCCTTTGGCGATGTTGATTGGGCGGAAATAGGCATAAATATCATCGAAGGTTTGAAAGATGGACTAACAAGCATGGCAGGAAGTTTAGTTGACAGTGTTAAAGGTGTTGCTTCTGATGCTATTGAAGGAGCAAAAAACTTATTAGGTATACACTCACCATCTCGTGTTTTTAGAGAAATCGGTGAATTTACTGGAGAAGGTCTAGAATTAGGTATTTTATCGATGGGAAGAAATGTTGCCAAAGCCGGTCAAAAATTAGGTGAAATGTCTATACCTAAAATGCCTAAGTATGATTTGAGTTATGAAAATAACAATCAACCAAACGCAAACACTAATGCATCACAAATTAATGTAAATGACAATGAATTACTATCTGTATTGCAAAGCATTGCTAAATATATGCAAAACGGACAAACCACCGTTGTACAAATCGGAGAAGATACCGTAGCTACAGCAGTAAATAATTTTAACGCTGTAGCGGATAAAACAAATTATATGGGTTAGGAGGATGTAAATGTTCAAAGTATACGATAAAAATATGAAATTAAAAACTTTTCCCAGCGGTTTACATCCTCTCGACATCTATATTTCGAAAATAAGAAAAAGAAGGGAAACCACCACCGTTGAAGGAAAAAATGGATTTATCACAAACGGAGTAGAAGATGATTATCGTAATATCGAATTGGAAGTTCTTTTAATATCTGATGATAGTAAAGATTATAGATTATTGAGAGATGAAACGTATGATTTTTTTAATGATGCATACTTTTATGTTGTCGAAAACTACCAACAAGGAAAAAGATATAAAGTAACAGCGTTGGATTTATTTATACCTGAACGAGCTAATTTTAATACTAGTAGTGTTAGATTTAGTGTTGAAAACTATGATTCACCATACGCAGAATCAATCGGAACATCACAAGATATACAAGCTAACGGAATTGATTCGAATGAGGAAATATGGGGTTTTGGTATGGGATTATCGTCCGAAGAAGGAGCAGAAACATACACACATACCGGTACAACATTCAGTATATATAATCCTAGCAACATTGATGTCCTACATCCGTTCGAGCAAGAATTAAAAATAACAATAGATAACGTGATCGGTTCTACCTCCTATCTGCAACTAGAAAACACAACAACAGGAGACGCTTTTCGCGTTAATGAAGCGGTAAATAATAGTCAAGTTATTGCTTTAGATGGTCCCGCCATCACAAGCAACAGCTTAGCTTTTTTGCGCAAGACAAACAAACAGTACATTACGTTGGTTCCCGGTTGGAACGAATTTGTTGTGACAGGCGCAACCAGTGCTAAAGTAGCTTTTGATTTCCGATTTTATTACTTATAAAGGGGTGATTTCATGGTTGTAAACTTAGAAGATTGGGGAACCGATTGGAATAGAGATGAACGAACGAAGCAAAACAACAACTTAGATAAAATTGAAAATAATTTTACTAGTTTACAAAATCAATTGAACAACATGGCTTCTGGTGGTTCTTTGGATGAACTGGCACAAGCTAGAGTAGAAGAAGATGGAACCAATCACGACACATTAAAACAAAGGCTTGATATAGAAAAAAGTGAAACCGTTGCTGATATTGGTGACCTTGATTTATTGGAAACAGATGATAAATCAAATTTGGTAAGAGCGATTAACGAGAATAATTTTGATTTGGAAAACATTGAAAGTGAGTCTGCTTTAATATTTGGTAACAAATACAATGCAGATAACACAAAAACCAATACTAACAACACTCAATTTTCATCAATATTAACAGATGCATATGTTGAAAATAAGACAATAAAAATACCTGCTGGCGTTTATATTTTAGATTCAACCATATCTCAGAGTTTCGGTGGTTCCGATATTCAAATAATCGGTGAAGGAAAATATAACACTATCTTGTTGTGGCGCGGCGGCAATTCTTCCATGCTAGAATTGTTGAACGTAAGAAATGTAAAGTTGAGTAATTTACAAATTTCCGGTTATGATTTCGAGAATGATACTGATGTTTTAACGGAAGGTTCAACAGCCATCACATCACAAGGAAGTATTGAAGCTGTTGACTGCTACTTCACAGGTTTTGATGTGTTGTTTGATTGGGATGGTGGTTATTATCACAAGTTTGTTGATTGCGAATTTAGGTATCTCAAAACAGCGTTTAATCAATTTAACGCTAATAATATAACTTTCTTAAATTGTAAAGTAATGGATGTTGAAAATTTTGTTAATGTGAATGGAGGTAGTGGACCAGTATCTTTTATAGGAGGTTCCATTGAAAAAGTAGTATCGAAGGCTTTCAGCGCAACATCTGGTAACTACGCACATTTATATTTATCTGGAAGCTATTTTGAAAACTATCCATCTTCAACGCCACCAAGCGGAATCACAGGAACTTATAGCGAAGCATTTGTCGCTTATGGTTTTGGTAGCGTAACTCAAATTAGTAATACTATTTTTACCAATGGTTTTAGGCGTTTCGTGCAAGGAACAGAAACGCTAAAGCATGTAACAAGTTTAGGAAACCGCATCGATTATAGCAGCACAACAAGCGATATGGAATATTTTATATATAAACCATCGACCATTGAAACTATTATAGCAAATGATATAGCGTATGATATATTAACACAAAACGGAAGTTATAACATTGAATATATTAATAGCTTTAATGGACTGAATAATAACACAAGTATGATTTACAATCCTTTTACAAAAGAAGAAATCACTTTACCTTTAAATCAATGGGTTTCTATAACATTTGCAAACGGATGGTCTCAAAGCAGTACCCCACAGGCATCGCCGTCTTCGTATAGAATCAATGGTAACGTTGTCGAAATAAAGGGTGTTGTTGATGGTTCGGCTGCAACCGATGATATAATTTTTCAGCTTCCTAGCGGTTTTTATAGGTCGGGGGAAAGTATTAGGCGGGTATCTGGGGATGTATCTACTGGTGACACAGCTATCATACGCATAACACAAACTGGCGCTGTGTTGCTAGAACAAGGTACAACATATCCAACTAGTTTAATTATTGATATGGAATTTAGTGTATAACAGATTGATTAATCTTCTATTTTAGCTTAAAATTGTTATTTAGCATAACAAAATCGGAGGATTAAAATGGAAAAAATATTAAATAAAAAAATCAATATAAAACAAACAATGATCGCTTTTATTTTATTTTTAGGAATATTACCAGCTCCCCTTTTTTTGGGTTTAACACTTCCTTGGCAATATTCACTTCTTCCGATTTTTGTTTTTGTTTTATTATTCGTTCTTTTTGATTGGATAAAAATACCTAAAATAGCTAAATATTTAATAGCTTTATGGATTGCTATAATAGCTGAAATAATATTTTCTGGTGTATTCAGTCCTTTACTTCTGTTAGGTAAATTTAATTTTCCGACAGAATCAGCAAACTACATTGCTAGGTTATTGTATTTTGCGACATTTATAGTTATTTTTTATAAACACAAAATAGATTTAAAACGATTTATGAATACATTTGTTGTGATCTTATTGTTTGGAATGGGAATAGGTGTACTTCAATTTTTAGATTGGTATGGTAGCGGTTTGTTTCGAGAACTATACACGTTTTCTGACAGTCATTTGGAAGTGATGAACAGGAGCGTGGGAGCGTATAAAAGAATTAGTGGTGTCGCTAACTTTGCAACAGCGACTGGTGGGATAGCTGCATTTACGCTCGTATTAGTGTTATCAATGAGGTTGTTTAATAAAAATAACTTTATTTTTACGATGCTCGGAGTAATATTAACGCTTTTCAATGTTGTTACTGCGCAGGCGCGTATGGGATATCTTACTGTGGTTTTTTCATTTGTGATTTTTTATTTTGTTTATAATTATGTGCGTAGAAGTGGAATTGTGTGGTTAAAATCAACATTATTAATATCAACGGTCTTAATCTTAACAGGAATTTTAACTTATTGGCTTTACGAAAGAGGCAACCTTTTTGTTGAACGTGCCGTTTATCGTTGGCAAGCACTTGGTGACGTTATTGGTTCTGGTGGTAATAGAATCGCTCAAATAGAGAGAGCTTTTAGTTTGATGGACACGCCTTGGGAATGGCTATTTGGAATATCTAGAGGTGTGCAACAATCGTTCGATTCTTTATTTATAGAAGTTGAACCAGTTAGTATTTTTATATTATATGGAGGTATCGGATTTACATTAATCTATTCATTAGTTTTATTTCTTCTTGTTTATTTTTGGAAGAATATTAAATTGGTGAAAGGTGATACTATACTGCTAACAATGGTTGTTTCTTCTTTTATCGGTCTGCTTTGCTATGTTTTCTTCTCGGGAGCATATTGGTTCTTTAGAGAAGTTTATGTTGGTATTTTTCCTTGGATTTTTATGGGGGCATCTATTGGTGCTTTGGAAAGATACAAGAAAAATCCAGATAAATTTTCATCAGAAATGATGGAATTTGAACGTAAAAAGAAAAAGTATAAAATAACATGGAAATAATCGTGTTATTTATATAAAGAGGTGTTGCTATGTATGTAATAGATTTGGAGGGGAATGAATACGCTCTTCAATGCACAACTACTTGGCAGGGTGAACTAAACGGAAACCAAGAACTATCAGCAACAATAGAATCTAGCAAGGTTAATAATTTATTTATTGATGATATTGCTGAAATGTGGACTATCGTTGGTCATGATGATGTTGAATATAAAATTATATATTGCAAGAAGCAAGGAAAAGGGAATCGTCTTAACGTACAGGTTAAAGCGATTCCTTTGTTTTTCGATATTTTTTCCGTTCAAAATATCTATGAAGTATATAACCAGTCATTCACTGCAATAAACTTTTTCGATATGGTATTTAGTGGTAGTGGTTATACACCTATTGTGGAAGCAGGATTTTATGCGAAAGATTGGGAAGGTTTAGGCGCGGGAAGCACAAGGCTGTCAATGTTTAAAGATGGCTTGAATCGTTACGGAGCAGAGTTTTATATTGATGGTAAAAACGTTCATATCCAACATCAAATCGGACGTGACACACAATTTCAATACAGGTATAAATTAAATGCTTCTAATATATCGCAAGAAATAGATGCTGCGGCTCTTTACACCTACGCTAAAGGTTACGGTGATTATGATAGCGGAGCAGAAGATTTGGAGAGTAACGCAGGATTAATCAGAGAATATACTTCGCCTTTAGCAAATATTTTAGGTAAACGAGAAGCGCCACCCATTAAAGATGGACGTATTACAACTACGGAAACGATGGACGAGCAACTAAAAACATTGGTGGATGAATCAATCAAAATAAGTGTTACTGCTGATATACACGATTTACGAGAGCAAGGTTATACACTGGCTCAACCGCGATTAGGTGACAGGACGTTTTTAATCGATGAAAGAATCGGCTTGAATGAAGAGGTTAGAGTGGTTGATATGTCTGTTACAAAAGATTGGTCGGGTAAAATCATTGATTTACAATTAACGTTTGGGACAAAATCTATCACAAAACGTTACCAATCTAATTTAAAGCAAGCGGTTAGCAATATACAAAACATATTAGAAGGTAAACAAAAATTACCTTTTACAGCTTTGGATGCAGCTGTTATCCAAGCAACCAATGCGCTATTATCGGCTGAAACGGAATTGATCTTTCAAAACGGTATTATCGCTCGTGATAAAAACGATCCAAATTACCTCGTTTTACTTAACAGTGAAGGTTTGGGTATTTCTGATGATGGAGGAGCCACATTTGGCCAAGCGATTACAGGTAGTGGTATTGTAGCTGATTATATTACAGCAGGTGTATTACGTGGTATTGATATTATTCAAGATGATGGACAAGGGAATAGAATTGAATTGTCTAGTGGTTCTTTCAAATCTTATCAATCTAACGTTATAGTAAATAAACTAGATGATCAGGGTCTTAGTTTTTACCAATCTGATACTGGCGAAGAAACAGGAACGTTAAGAGACGCACAATTAACTTCTGATTCTACTGTTAAAGGTTTTTCGATGAATACACCTAAAGATTTTCTTAGCATTGGATTTGGTTCTGTTGGTTCTACAGCTAATCCTATTTTATTTTCAAGAAAATATAATACTGATGCTGGATATACAGAGTTAAAAGCGACCGAGCAAGGCGGAACAGCCGGTGATTTAATACCTGGTTTTGAAGCAAGAAACTACACTTTAAGCGAAATAAGTTGGAGCAACACTATGATTCAATCTGGGCGAGACAATCGACAACCAGGTGGAAGTGATGAACGTTTCGGAATAGAAGGTTGGCAGTATCGAGGTACTGGTGATGGAGCTAACAAGCAAATGTTTAAATATGATACCAATCAAAACGGCGATACCTACTATGGCTGTTATACCGACCTTGCTTATACACCTAAGAAAAATTACATCGGAACAAATGGATCTAGCTTTTTAAGCGCTGGATTAGATATCCCTTCAAATATCGGAACATTGGATACGAACGGTGTTTTGTATGTGTACAATTGGGATTTTACATTCACGACTGGATCTGCTTATGGTGATTTCTCGTTCAATGGAGCGGAAAAGATATTTGCGGTATTTTTACAGGTTACTGGTGCTTATTCTTCAAACATGGTAGCAGGTGTAGAAAATATAAGTGCAACAGGTTTTCGGGCTTATTTGAAAAACGTAACTGGCAACACAGGAGCAGACAACAGAGACTACACGTTAAATTTGATGGTTGTTTATCAACCGGGGTGATTCAGTGATTAAAAACAAGATTGTGAAAAATAAAAATTATATGGTTGGAATAGATGTAGATACCACGAACAACGAGGTTGCGGTTTCTGATGGCTATATATATAAAGGCGGAGAAAAACACTTTATCGAAGGTATTTATTTTAATTTAGATACCGACAAACAATTTGAGGTAGTTTACGATTTATATATAACGATTAATAGTAACAACGATTTTATCTATGAACTAGAAAAAACGTATCTCGACGAAGGTGCAATGCCTTGTTATACAGGTGATAACAAACTATTTTTGACGTTTGTTTCAGTTAAATTAGGGATTGATGGTTCTTTTTTCGAAGGACATGTTACAAAAATAGTTGATTCGGAGGAGATGGTTGAAAATCAAGAAGATAAGCCCGAAACTAGATGAAAAACCGGAAAAGCAGGAAAGTGTTAATGAAAAATTAGATAGGCTTGAGGAAGAGCTTAAGAAAATGAAAAAACAATTAAATAAAATGGAATAGAACGAGCCTGCGCAGACAGGCTCTCCAGCACCTACTAGGGATGGTGCAGTATTATATGTATTCGACAGGTTAAGTTAGATACCTGTCGTTTTTTATTGAATTAAGTCTTTGTAACTAGGGGGAATCCAATTGAAGGAGAGGTTTATTAAATGGAAATGGGTGGTGTTAACTTGGAGCACATAGAAGCAGCCCGTTTATATTTGTTTGGTGACGTTAAATTTTTGCATTTATTGCTGCTTCTAATGGCTTTAGATGTAATAACAGGTATTTTCAAGGCGTGGAAAAATAAAAAATTGTGGTCAAGACGTAGCCTGTTTGGCTATGCAAGAAAGATATTAGTCTTAGTGGTTATTATCTTAGCAAATGTAGTAGATCAAATATTAATGCTTAATGGCGCAGTCACTTATGCTACTGTGCTTTTTTATATAGCAAATGAAGGCCTGTCTATTATTGAAAATTTAGCTGCGGTAGGTGTATTGGTTCCTCATGGATTAGCTGAAAGGCTGAAAAAGATGGAGGGAGACAGTAAAAGTTTTTCCCAAGAGTTTCAAGAGGAAATCAACAGAAAAGACAATGAATAAAAAGGAGAGATTAATATGAAAATTAACTGGAAAGTACGAGCGAAAAAGAAAACGTTTTGGTTAACTTTAGTTCCTGCTTTATTGTTACTAGCACAAATTGTAACAAGTTGGTTCGGATATAATTTTGCTGCAGATCTTGTTGGAGAAGAAATAACCAGATTTATTAA
>NZ_QNRI01000016.1 GCF_003315295.1 Paraliobacillus ryukyuensis
CGGCCATCTCTATTATACGATTGGAGATTCTTTTGTTACATCCCTTAAAGGTTTATTTTCACACAGGCATAGCCTGTGGTTTTAAAAGCATTAATAAAAAAACCATCTGAAGTTGCTTGCTTCAGATGGTAAATGGTTAGAATGATAGTTATACCGTTGCTAACATTTTTTCTAACGCCATGTTAGCATACCTAGTCGTTCGTTCATCTACTTTAATTTGATTAATCATTTCCCCATTTTTCAACGTATCAAGTGCCCATAATAAGTGTGGTAAATCAATGCGATTCATCGTTAAACACGGGCACATATAAGGATTTAATGAAACAATATCTTTATCTGGATTTTGCTGAATCAATCGTTTCACTAGGTTCATTTCTGTGCCAATCGACCATTTTGTTCCGGCAGGAGCTGCTTTAATCGTTTCGATAATATAGTTAGTGGAACCAGCGAAATCTGCTTGCTGGACTACTTCCCATTTACATTCAGGATGTACGATAATTTTTCGATCTGGTTCATGTTCTCGAGTATATGAACTATTTTTTGTTGTAAAGTTTTCATGCACCGAACAATGTCCTTTCCACAAAATAACGCGAATCGCTTGCACATCGCCTGTGTACTCTAGTTCTTGTTTTATTGGATCCCATACTGCCATCTCTGTTAAAGGAATCCCTAAATCGTATGCCGTGTTTCGACCTAGATGTTGATCTGGTAAAAACAAAATACGTTGTTTTTGAGTTAGCGCCCATTGGACCATTTGTTTGGCATTGGATGAGGTAACTGTTGCCCCTTGATGCTTACCAACAAAAGCTTTAATGTCAGCGGTAGAATTGACATATGTTAATGGCGTAATCGTGTCACCGAATAGTTGGTGAAGTTCATTCCAACAATAGTGGGTTTGTATAATATCAGCCATGTCTGCCATTGAACAACCTGCTCGCATATCGGGTAAAATCACTTTTTGATTATCACCCGTTAACATATCCGCCGTTTCTGCCATAAAATGAACACCACAAAAAACTATGTATTCGGCCGCTTTATTTTGCTGCGCTAGTCTGGCTAATTGCAACGAGTCGCCCGTATCATCTGCAAATTTAATAACTTCGTCTTTTTGATAATGATGACCAGGTATATAGAGTTTTTCTCCAAAAAAATCTTTAATCGCTTGAATTTGTTTAATCATCTCTTGCTCCGATTGTTCTAAATAGGAAGCAGGAATTTGGTTCGAATTTTGTTTGATTAGATCTAACAGTTGCATGCTCTTCTCTCCCTTTAACCTTTCATACTTATATCTAATGCTTTGGCACTATGTGTAATAAAACCCAATGAAATGTAATCCACTCCTGTTTGACGATAGCTTACGATATTTGTCAAATCAATATTGCCAGAAGCTTCCGTTACAATATGTTGTGGTACGAGCGTAATCGATTGTGTGATTGTTTCAGGATCTTGATTATCAAACATAATAATATCTACATCACATGCGACAGCCTCTTCCACCTGTGCTTTATTTTCTGTTTCTACTTCAATCTTCACCATAGGCCCAATTGATTTGCGTGCTATTGCAACTGCTTCGGTGATAGAACCATAGAATGCGATATGATTATCTTTTAACATGACGCCATCATACAGCCCATTCCTATGGTTAACTCCTCCACCACATGTCACAGCGTATTTTTCAAACAAACGTAATCCAGGAGTTGTTTTCCGTGTATCTGCTATTTGTGTATGTGTACTATTTAACTTTTGTTTCGCTACGTTAGTAAGGGTTGCGATGCCGCTCATCCGTTGCAAAAGATTTAAACACACACGCTCTCCCATTAATATGCTCTTAGCGCTTCCTTTCACAATAGCAAGCAAATCACCTTTTTTCACTTCTTCTCCATCGTGTTTAAGTGCGATGACTTTTATGGTTGGATCAATGATCTCATAAGTAAGTGCAATCATGCGTATGCCAGCTAAAATCCCTTGTTCTTTGGCTATAACAACTACTTCTTTTTCGTGATTATCAGGAAATAAGCTATCGGTTGTTAGATCTTTATCCCCGATATCCTCCAGTAAAAAATATTTTAATTGTTCTTTGACCTTTAACGTATTCATGTGTTTCTCCCTGTACCGATTTTTTGTCTTTTCTGTTGTTTCGTTTGTTCAATGTGCACTTGATTCCAATGCTCATTAACTATCGGAAAATCTCTTCGGTAGTGTGCTCCCCTACTTTCTGTTCGTTTTAAAGCAGACGTTACCATTAACCAAGTTGTTATCGTTTGATGTAACATCGCCTTCTGGAACACGGGCACTTCCGCTAAATCAATGACTAAATCAAATTGTTCGAGCCATTGTTTAAAACGAAGCAATCCTTGATGATCACGATAAATCCCCATGTACTGACTCATATTGTGTCTTAAATCCGATAAAGATGGTAAGTGAATGGCTGATTGAGTAGACGTGTTTACTGAAAAATGTTGCCTTTCCTTTGACTCTTCATTGCTTTTAGAAAATTTTATTGCATTTGCCACTTGATAGCCAAAAACAAGTCCTTCTAATAGCGAATTACTTGCTAATCGGTTTGCTCCGTGTACACCTGTGTTGGCGACTTCTCCAACTGCATATAGATGTTTCACTTTTGTAGCTCCATTGCTATCAGTCACCACGCCTCCCATAAGAAAATGGGCACCAGGGGCAACTGGAATCAACCCTTGATCCAACTTTATACCAGCTTGTTGACATTGTTTCGTGATCGTCGGAAATCTACTTGTGAAATCAGTTATCATCGATATATCTAAGAAAACGTCTTCTCCACTTGCTCTAGCATCAGCAATATACCGTGCCACTACATCTCTCGGGGCTAAATCATTTAATGGGTGATCTTCCATAATTCTTCGGTTATTGTTGGTTGTTAAATAAGCTCCTTCCCCACGAACCGCTTCAGAGATAAGACCATAAGACTTATTATCTTTCCAAAGCAACGTCGGATGAAATTGAATAAACTCCAGGTCACTAATAGTTGCACCAGCATGATAAGCGAGTGAAATTCCTTCGCCTAAAATAGAAGGATGATTTGATGTAATCTCAAATAATCCACCGCAACCTCCAGTAGCGAGTACAATATCAGAAGCAAAAACATGTGAAAGTTCGTGCTGCTTGCTTAGCAATTGCACACCAAAACATTTATCACCATTCACCAGTAATTGTATTACTGTTTGGTCGGATATGATGGTTATATTATCTTTTAATTGACGATATAAAAATGCCATTAGATTCTTTCCTGTTTGATCACCACCCGCATGAAGGATTCTAGCATGTCTATGAGCTCCTTCTTTTCCAGCTAGTAATCTTCCTTGCTCATTTCGATCAAAAGCAAAACCCTTGTCTATCCACGCATCGATATACGATCGACCATTTTTCACTAGTAGTTCAACTGCTTGTTTATTGTTCATGTCATAGCCAGCAGTGATGGTATCTTGATAATGCTGTAACCAACTGTCAGATTGATGAACAACTGTAGCTATCCCTCCTTGTGCTCGTGCTGTATTCGTACTAGTTAGGTCTTTGGTAATTAACGTTACTTTCCTATCTGGGTAGAGCTGCATGGCGACTGTGCAAGCACTAATGCCACCCCCGATAATCACGACATCTTCTTGTCTCTTTATTTTTGTCACCTTCTTTCTGTCTTTACACCTATCTTTACATAATTATTTACATATGACAACACTTAATTTAAACTAATGATTATTACATACGTTTAGAGGAGAGAATGTGATGATTTATTTAGATTATGCAGCTACAACGCCTATGTCTGAAGCAGCTCTTTACACTTATCAAGAAATAGCAAGACGCGGATATGGGAATAGTAATAGCTTGCATGACATTGGAAATTATGCCGCAGATATTGTTCGTATGAGTCAGAACCAACTGGCGGAAAAGTTGCACGTGAATCCGCAACATATTCATTTTACAAATGGTGGAACACACGCAAATCAACTGGGGGTTGAGTTATTGCTGCAGCATAAGCAAAAGCAAGGAAGGCACATCATTGCCAGTGGAATGGAACATAAATCAATTAATGACTTTTTAGAGAATTTACGTCTTAACAAAGGCTATGACATAACGTATTTGCCAGCAACACAAGCAGGAATCGTTGATACTAATCAATTACAACACATACTTCGATCCGATACTGTCTTAGTTATTGTCCAACACATTAATTCTGAAATAGGAGCGATTCAACCGATTGAAGAAATCGCTGGCTTATTAAAAGAACAACAGATTTTATTTCATTGTGATGGTATCCAAGCTTTTGGGAAACTTGCTATTGATCTAGCACAATTACCAATTGATAGTTACTCGATCTCTAGTCATAAAATTTACGGACCAAAAGGTATAGGAGCAGTTTATTTAAATCCACAGTCTGTGCAATTAAATAAACTGGATATTGGCACATTGGATGTACCTAGTATCGCTGCTTTTGCCACAGCTGCTAGTAGCATAGTGGAAAAACAAAATGAAGAATGGTTACAAATGCAAAAGCTTCGAGATAGCTTTGTACAACAGTTAAAAACGTTAAAGTTTCCACTTCAACTGTTAACCTATCCGAATCAACTACCATCAATTATTGGCATTCTTTTTGACGAGATACCTGGTGATTACGCAATGCTTGCCTTTAATCAAGCAGGAATTGCCATCTCTACAGGAAGTGCTTGTACGGTAGGTAATCAAATGGCTAACACAACGCTACTTAACTTGGGTTATACGGAGGAAGTGGCGAAACGTTTTGTTCGAATCTCTCTTGGAAAAACAACAACAATGAAGCAACTAGAAAAAGTCATTCAAGTATGCGAAAATATGATTACAAAATGGTATAGCACGTAGAAAGGAATAGGTAAGATGACATCAACCAAAAAATTAATTGGTAAAGCACGCCGCGATAGCATTATCGCTTGGTTAAAAGAAGAAACAAATCCTATCAAGGGGACTGAATTAGCGAATAGAGCTGGGGTTAGTAGACAAGTAATCGTTCAAGATATATCTTTATTAAAAGCAAAAGAAGAACCGATTATAGCTACAAGTCAAGGATATATTTATTTAACATCTTCTTCAGAAAAAAAGACATTCAGACGGATAATCGCTTGCGATCATTCACGTGAACAAACAAAAGACGAGTTGGATTGTATCGTGGATCAAGGGGTAACTGTAAAAAACGTCATGATTGAACATCCAGTTTATGGTAATCTGGAAGCGACACTGATGGTTAGTAACCGTCAAGAAGTAAAACAATTTATGGAGCGCATATCAGAGACGAACGCCCCATTTCTATTAGAATTGACTGATGGACCACATCTTCATACCATCGAAGCAGATCGAATAGAGCAATTAGATAAAGTAGAACAACAGTTAAAAAAACTTGGCATTCTTGTTATGACTAGTTAAGGTTGTTTCACCTTTATAGTCAATCTTCTACTAGATAGCTTGGGTAACTACCTAATATCTCGATAGAACAACCAAGTGCTTCAAGCTCTGCAATTGTATTCGGAATTAAGATATCATCCATTTGCTGCTCGATATCGATTAAAAAATAATAATTGCCTAAGCCTGTTTTCATCGGACGAGATTCAATCTTTGATAAGTTGATTTTTCGCCATGCAAAAGCAGCTAACACTTGATGTAAGGCACCAGCATGATCTGTTGGCAATGCAATCATAAGGGTGGTTTTTTGACCTTTCTCTGTTAATTGCTTGGATTCTAGTGTTGTATCCTGCTTATGTAATACGACAAACTTAGTATGGTTATTTTCAAAATCATGAATATTTCGTTGAACAATTTCTAATCTATATTCAGTAGCGGCTGTGTCATTAGCAATAGCACCTATCACTCTTTCTGGGTGTTTGCTTACATATTCAGCAGCTGCTCCTGTAGATGGGAATGTTTCTGCTTTCACACCCTTCATGCCATTATGTAAAAACCGATGACATTGTGCTAGTGCATGTGGATGGGAGTAGATTGTTTCAACATCATGCCAACTGTTTTTGTTATGCGTATGAACCATTAAATGCTGTCGAATCGGTACAATTACTTCACTTACAATTTTTAATGTTTTATTTTGAATTAGATAATCAATGGTAAGGTTCACAGTTCCTTCTAATGTATTTTCCAATGGTAATACACCATAAGTGATCTGACCGTGCTTGACAGCATCCATACATTCTGGGATCGTTCGATAACTTTGGGTCACTTCACTTGTAAATAACGCATCTACAGCAGCTTTCGTAAATGTTCCTTTAGGTCCTAAATATCCAATTCGCATGACACTTCCCTCCTCATCATCCACCAGCACTTAAAATTTCAACTTTTTCTATAGATGGAATATTTTTAATCATTACCATCAATTTTTCTATCTCTACTTGCATTTCTTCTACGTTTAACGATAACGTTACATTCGCTTTCCCTTGAAGCGGAATGGTTTGATGTATCGTAAGAATATTCCCACCAGCTTCTGCAACTGTCGTCAACAAATTGGATAGCGCCCCTGCTCGATCATCTAAATGAAAGAACAATGTAATAATTCGTTCATTCATTACTCGCTTAAATGGATAAATGGCATCACGGTATTTATAGAAGGCGCTTCTTGACAACCCAACTTGCTTGACCGCTTCAAAAACGGAGGCTACCTTCCCTCTTGCTAGAAGCTCTTTTACTTCTAATGTTTTTCGCATGGAATCGGGAAGAAAATCACTTCGAATCAAATAAAAATTCTCTTCTTTTTCTGACATGGAAAGCATTCCCCTTTATACTTTAGCAAGTACAAGTTGTTGACTTTGATTTGTGTAGCTATGCTGATAACTATTCGATAAATTCAAATTCATAATCGAGTAAACGGATGGTATCCCCGTCTTCGGCTCCTTTTTTACGAAGTGCATCATCTACTCCCATTCCACGTAGTTGACGTGCAAACCGTTGGACGGATTCATCTCTTGAAAAATCAGTCATACGGAATAGTTTTTCAATTTTTTCTCCAGATAAGACAAATGCACCATCAGGATCTCGACTAATATTAAATGGTGCTTCTTCTTCTTGATAACGATAGACCATACGTTTCGGCGCTTCTTCCACAGGTTTTGTGAATTTCGGAATCGTATCTAATTTATCAGCAATTGCAAATAACAGTTCGCGCAAACCTTCTTTCGTCAATGTGGATATCGGATAAATTGGATAAGCTTCGGTTAATTCTTCTTTGAATAATGCTAAATTATCTTGTGCTTCTGGCATGTCCATCTTATTCGCTACAATAATCTGTGGTCGGTCTAATAATGTCTTATCATATGCCTGTAATTCTTCATTTATTGTAAGAAAATCTTGATATGGATCTCTACCTTCTGTAGCAGCCATGTCAATAACATGCACGATTACCCTTGTCCGTTCGACATGTCGTAAAAACTGATACCCTAAGCCAATACCTTCACTAGCGCCTTCAATCAATCCTGGTAAGTCAGCAATTACGAAGCTTCGGTTATCTCCCGTATCAACTACACCAAGATTAGGCGCTAACGTAGTAAAGTGATAATCAGCAATTTTTGGCTTTGCAGCACTTACAACAGATAATAAGGTAGATTTACCCACACTTGGAAAACCTACTAAACCTACATCTGCAAGCAATTTTAACTCAATAATGATATCGCGCTCGATCCCCGGCTCCCCGTTTTCCGCAATTTCCGGGGCCGGATTTCTAGGCGTAGCAAATCGAATATTACCTCGTCCACCACGCCCCCCTTTGGCAATGACTGCACGTTGACCATGCTCGGTTAGGTCCGCTAATACCTCGCCTGTTTGTTCATCTTTTACCGTTGTTCCTGGGGGTACTGGTAATACCATTGGCGCTGAATTTTTCCCGTGTTGGCCTTTACTCATACCATTTTCGCCACGTTTCGCTTTGAAATGACGCTGATAGCGAAAGTCCATTAATGTATTTAATCCTTCATCAACTTCAAAAATAATATCAGCACCATTTCCACCATCTCCACCAGCTGGACCACCCATTGGAACATATATTTCACGACGAAATGCGACTAAACCATTTCCACCGTCTCCTGCTTTTACATATACTTTAACCTGATCGACAAACATATTTTGTCACCTCTTCATTTCACTAACCATGTTAAATCTAGATCATGATTTTCTTGTTGGTTTGTTTTACTGTTTACTTGCATGGAAGGATTCATTGTTTTTAACTTTTCTATTAATGTTTGTTCGTTTTCAATCTCTCCTTCTAAACGAAGCAGTATTTCTAACTGATGTTGATCTGTTTCACGCAACACTAACGTAACATGATACAACGACATTTTGAGACTGTGTTCGACCAAGTAAGTCATCAACTGCTTTAGTTGATCCACAACGGTTTGATCATCTACTGTTATCGTTTGATTTACTTTCACATCGTGAGACATACGAAAATTTGCAAATTCCCAATTAAATTGCATGATCCATAATGCCGTTTTAGGCAATGGTATACTCTGTAAATTTCGATCTAATGCTGCATGTTCCACAGCCTGATTTACTTTTTCCTGCACTTTTTCTATGTTACCCATTTGAGCATATCCCATAATTAGTTGCAGTTCATTCATCCAATCATGACGATAGTGTCTTAAAAGTTGAATCACTTCTTCTTCATTCATTTGTACACCGCCCATCTTACATTATGAAAAGTATAACAAAAAATAAATGACGTTAAAAGTTATTTTATGAATAGATGTATTTTTATCTGTTTATGATATGGGCTATAAAAATTATTGGTTCTCTGTCAAATGTGGTGGTGTAATTTTCACTCCACCATCTCTTTTATTACACTTACATTATTAATTATACTTGCACCTGAACCGCAGGGGAAATATACTCGCTTTCCTCGGGCACACAGGACGTGGGTCAGTTAGATATAATAGAGCCGGAATAACACCACATTTAGTATAGAGCCAAATTGTTTTTAACATGTAACGAAAAAAACGCTCACCCATATAGGGTCAGCGTTTTTTCGTAATTATGCTTCTTGTGTTTGTGGTAATGGATAGACGCTTACGCGTTTACGGTTACGCCCAACTCGTTCAAAACGTACCACACCTTCTGTTTTTGCATAAAGTGTGTCATCTCCACCACGGCCAACATTGAAACCAGGGTATACTTTTGTTCCACGTTGACGGTAAAGAATTGATCCACCAGAAACAAATTGACCATCGGCACGTTTTGCGCCTAGGCGTTTGGAAATGGAATCACGACCGTTTTTTGTACTACCCACACCTTTTTTAGATGCGAAAAATTGCAAATCTAAACGTAGCATTGGTTTGCACCTCCTTACTTTTCAGAGATGGTAATATATTGACCATAATCACGAGCAATGGTTTCTAATGAAACAACCATTCCCTCTAATAGCGTTGTAGCACGTGTTAACGTATTACTTGCTAGATCATCGGGCAGTTCTACATATAGATAACCACCTTCGCCACCTTGATCAATTATTGGCTCAATCTCACAAAGCTTTATCACTGCATTAACGGACCCAAACGAGACGGCTGACACGGCGGCACAAACTAAATCATGACCAACAGGACCACTCTCTGCATGTCCGCTCAGTTCAAAAGCAAATACATTTTTGTTTGATCTACGATAAATCGTAACTCGAATCATAATAGTCAACCTTACGCATTGATTTTTTGAATTGTTACTTTTGTATATGGCTGACGATGACCTTGTTTACGGTGGTAGTTCTTTTTAGGTTTGTATTTGAATACAGTAACTTTCTTTTGACGACCTTGTTTTTCAACTTTAGCCGCAACAGTAGCACCTTCCACGTAAGGAGCTCCGACTTTTACATCGTCACCACCAACAAAAAGTACTTTGTCAAACGTTACTGCTTCTCCAGTTTCTGCTTCTAATTTTTCAACAAAAACAGACTGACCTTCTTCAACTTTAACTTGTTTACCACCAGTTTCAATAATTGCGTACATACTACTTGCACCTCCTTCAAGAACTAAGACTCGCCATTACAGGTGTTGTATGAAACAACTTATGCCTTACCTGCTCTGCGCGGTTGTAGCAACGGGTGCTACTTGAATAACGTACTGATCGTATCATGAATCACAGGACCTTGTCAACTATCAGATGGGGATGTGTTTGGATATATTCTTCAATTAATGGCTCTGATCCGGCCCGTTTCACATGAAAACCTGTTACCCCTTTTGACGGCTCAAAATAAACCATTGGGAGATTGCTGTCTTTTAAATAATTCACATCAACAACTTGATCCCATAACTGACGAATTTTTGGTTCTACTTGAATAAGTACAGCTTCTACATCTGATGATTGTTGGCGAATAATTGTCCGTTCCAAGCTATATACCTGTGAAAGAGTCGAATACGCATTTTTTTTTGTTGCTGATTGATCTGCGATTAGCTTCGCAAAAGATGGTGCTTCTCTTTTTCTCGTTATTTCTAAAAGACCTAGTTTGGTGAATCCGTATATATTCGTTTGCATTCGATCCGATCGAAAGGCTTTTTTTAAAGCATCAATCACTTGTTTTTGATCTTTCTGTTCCTTCATATCAATAAAATCAATCACTATAATACCGGATAAGTTACGTAATCGAATCTGTTCGGCAATTGTTGGAACGGTTGTTAGGTTTGTCTTCACTGCCGTCTTTTGGTGATGATACCTATCAGCGAACCCTCCTGAGTTTACATCGATTACAACCATTGCTTCTGTTTCTTCAATAGATAAACTGATACCATTTTGTAGTGTCACTACCGGATCTAATAACGTTTTCCATAATTGATCTATCCGTGTCGGTAAAGATTGTTCTAGGGCAGTTTTCCAACTGATAAGCGAAGCAATTGATGGATACATCGCTCGCAATTGTTTTGCAAAACGCGCACTATCCACATAAATTGCGTCAATCTCACGAGCAGAAAATAGCCGAATAAAGCGATTGACACTGACCGAATCAACAAACAAGACTTGGGGAGCCTCTTTATTTTTTGTTGATTGCAATAGTTTAGTCATCTGGTTGCGTAAAGCTAAATATTCCGCCTCGATGACTTCACTACTTGCATCAACTGCCGCTGTGCGTATAATGGCGCCTTCTTGAGCTGTACGTATAGATGTAAGCCGTTGTAGCACTGGTTCAATAGCAGTGCTGTCTAATTTTTTGGATATAATCAGTTGATTGCCTAATGGCATATACACAAGATGTTGTCCTGGTAGTGTAAGATTGGCTGTTAATCGAGCTCCTTTTGTTGCATAGGCATCCTTCATCACTTGAACAATTAACGATTGGCCTTCTGTGATAACAGACTCGATTCTTTTATCTTCACCGTAAGGTATTTCTTTTCGTTGTAGGAAACCATCTTGTTCAGCACCAATATCAACAAATGCAGCTTGTAACCCTTTTTCAACTTTTTTCACTTTCCCAAGATAAATATTACCAACTTGTTGTGGATAATCCGGCCGATCAATAACTAATTCTTGTACTTTATCGTTTTTTACTGCAAGACCTATTTTTTCTGTTGTTTCATTAAAAAGGTATAAGGAAACCACGTATGATCCTCATTTCTATGATTTTCGGCAAACATCTGCTACCGTTGCCTGATATTGTTTTAAATTAAAATACATATAAAGGCATGCTTGTTCATCTGTTACTTTCATCCCATTTTTAAGATAAATATCATGCTGTTGCTCCCGATAAAATTGACCGAATACATCAATTAATTTTGTAGAAGCAGGGACGATAAGCGGGAGCCTTCGTTTTTTTTTCTTCCATAATAGTTGTCGATTTAATAAAAATCGGATAAATGTATAAAATCGTTGTTTCCATTCTAATCGATTTTCCCATAAGATAAAAGCAAATAATAGATATGTACTTAATGCTGTTTCTTGATGGTAAAACATAATACCAAGGATTATTACCGTAATTGTTACAGATATAACGATCATACTCGCATGTGCTTGTCGGAATGGTCGCAAATAGGATAGCCCTGCAAATAGAAGCTTTCCACCATCTAGAGGAAATATCGGTAATAAATTAAAAATGAAGATCGTCCAATTATATGTATAAGCAAACTGTATCAGTGAGGGCGACAATGTAGCCGAAGCATCTAATCCATATAACAAAAAAAATATCCCAATATGTTGTATGGGACCCGCCAAAGTTATGATAAGTTCTTGATAAATTGGTCGATTGGAATAGTTTTCTGTTTCCATCACGCCACCGAACATCCACAACATAACTTTTCTGATTTTCCACCCAAAACATTTAGCTGCGACAAAATGGCCGCTTTCATGTAGTAATACGATCGAAAAGACAAGAATAAATTCCATGATTGTCCCCGTAAGTATCGAAACTACTAAACTGAACCATAGCGTTGGGTGAATGACAATTGGTGGTATAAACTTAAGACGTTTCATCAACCTTAATCACCTGCACTGGGTCAAGATATTGGTTATTTTTTTCGATAGCAAAATACAGTTGAGTCGCATCATTTTCAGATGGCGCAAAAGAGCCGATTTCTTGATTTGCTTTAATGAATTGATATTGATTGACAGTAATATCAGATAAATTCCCATAGATTGATTTACTTTTATCCGGATGTTGAATAATAACAGTTTTGTTAGTCGTGCGATCATTACCAGCAAATAGAACGGTTCCCTCATCCATGGCAAAAACTTTTGACGCGTCATCCGTAGCAATCAAAATACCTTGTCCATTTGTTTGGAAGGACTCACTAATTGTTCCATTTACTGGTAACACTGATTGTTTGTCCGTTACGCTTGTCCCATTGTTTGAAACAAAAGCTAATGGTGATCCAAACTTACTTTGGTACCATTGATTGACAGTCGCGAAAGGAAATTCTTCTGTAAAGGCAACAGTAACTAGATGTTTAGGTTTCTGTAACCATGGTTGATCTAATTGATAACTGATGGTACAAGCTAAAAATATAATGCCAGCAACCATTGTTTTAAAAACAATTTTAGAAATAGCAGGCTGATATTCCAATTCTGAGGCTTTACTAGTTGTCGGAAAATAACCATGCTTTTCTTCTTCTTCAACAAGGAATTTAGCACTAGATGAAGGTGGATCCACGTGATTAGTACGTTTTTTTTGTTTACGCCGTGCAATATCTTTCCTTACCTGTGCAATATCTTTTTTCATCATTTTCACTATCCTTCATAAACAATTTGTGATTTGTACAAGTCTATGAAGGCGAGGGACCAAATATGTATCTCCAGTAAAAACAGAAAGAGTGCTTGCTAAGAAGCAAGCACTCTACTAATTTATGAACGCATACCAAAAAACTTTTTCACTTTTGCTAATATGCCTTTTTCATCTTCTAGTGATACCAATGGCACAGACTCTCCTAGAATACGTCGGCTAATATTTCGATAAGCTATAGAAGCTTTTGTGTTTGGTTGAAGCGCTACAGGTTCTCCGTGATTAGAAGCTTTGATTACTTCATCATCATCAGCAATAATACCTAATAATTCAATGGAGAGAATTTGAACGATTTCATCAATCGCTAGCATGTCACCATTTTGCATCATATGATTACGAATTCGATTAATAACTAGGTGAGGTGGTTCAATGTCCTCTTTTTCGAGTAAACCGATAATTCGATCTGCATCCCGTACACTTGATTTTTCTGGTGTCGTAACAACAACTGCTTTATCTGCTCCAGCAACTGCATTTTTATATCCTTGTTCGATACCTGCAGGACAGTCAATTAGAATATAATCAAACTCTTGCTTTAGTTCTGTTATCATTTGTACCATTGCTTCAGGTGTTAAGTCGGATTTATCACTTGTTTGTGCAGCTGGTAAAAGATATAAACAATCAAATCGTTTATCCTTAATTAGAGCTTGTTTCAATTTACAACGCTCTTGAGCCACATCGATAATATCATAAATAATTCGATTTTCGAGCCCCATAATAACATCTAAATTTCGTAATCCAATGTCTGTATCCATTAGACAAACTTTTTTATCATTCAAGGCTAGTGCAGTACCAATATTTGCAGTTGTAGTTGTTTTCCCTACACCACCTTTTCCTGAAGTGATTACAATTGCCTCACCCATTTAAAATTCTCCTTTCAAACCCGTTTAGCTCTGGTCTTTTTTGTGTAAGAATTTGCAAACGATCAATGATGATCTTTTCAGCTTTTTCATCAATAAAACCACATTCCATATAGACACCGGAAGATTCATAGTCTGGTGATCTACTAATATAATCAGCAATACGCAATTGCATCGGTTGCATGTATGAAGCAGCTACAACTGCATTTCTATTCCCAAAGGACCCAGCATGGGCTATTCCTCTTAGATGACCTAAGACAAATATATTTCCTGTTGCAGTTAACTTACCGCCAGGATTAACGTCTCCAACTAATAATACATCTCCAGTAATCTCAATCGACTGACCTGATCGAATCATTTTAGTGATAACTTTCACTTCATTTTCTTCTTTCCATTGCAGTGCATCTTGTTTCAAAATCACATCTGATTCAATCGATTGTACAACTAACTTGTTCTTTTTTCTAATCAGATCTCGTAAAATTTGCTCCTGTTCATTATGTAAATAACGGTGACCAAGTCGGATATTAACGGTTATCATTGGTGAATCATCATCAATATATTGCGTAGATAATACTTGATCTAACTCTTCAAGGATTGCAGTAAAAGAACAGGAATCATCTATATTTAATGTTAATCCATCCCGTGTTCCTTTAATGGTGATTAATTGTTTGTTAGTTGTCACGGTTGGTTCACCTCGTTTTCCATTTTTCAAAATCTATGTCTATTTTTTATTGTCAAATCGAACCGTTGCCCATTTTACTAATCGACTTTTAAAGATAATATAAAACACAATAAACGCGATTGCATTTGCTATAAGTGTGGGTACTAGTCGATATACCATATAGCCCGTTAACGGCATGTTGTTAACTCCAATAAAAGAATAAACAAATGATATGCCCATATCAACAAGTGCTACACCTAGAATCGTTAGTAGAAATGCTACAAAAAAATTAGCATGTAAAAGTTTTCTAATACCATGAATAAAATAAATGACCAGTGCATAGATAAACATATAAACACCAATTATATTTGTGTAGGCGATATCCGTCATTAAACCAATAATGACTGCCGCTAGAATAGAGTAATATGTATATTCCATATCATAAAACAAAGCCATTAAAACTAAAAAAACAAATGTCCAGTGGGCAATGATGAACAAGTCTCTTTGAGTTATATCAGCTGGGATAAACTCATAGGCAACTCCTTCAAATACAAAGATTAAAACAAGTAGAAGAGGAATGTAAAGACGCGACATTATTCTTCCTCCTCTTGTTGTGAATCACTGGCATTATCCATTACACGATCAACAACGATGACATGTTGCAAATCGGTTAAGTCTGAAGATGGTTTTACATAGGCAATTTGAGTCAGTCCATATTGATCAGTTGTTACTTCTTGTACTTCGCCAATCTCTAAACCCTTAGGAAAGACGCCACCTAACCCAGAAGAAAACACAAATTCACCTGCTTTAACCGCTTCATTATAATCGGTAAACTCTAACAATAATGCTTTTCTATCTTCATCATATCCCAAAATAAATCCGCTGGCATCTTCATCTTGATCTGCTATATTTACGTTTACTGAAATTCGGTTCGAACGGTCAAAACCATTTAACAAAAGAATAGTTGAAGAAAATTGCGATACAGTCTGGATCTTTCCAATCATTCCAGTGCCAGTAATCACAGCCATGTTTTTTTCTACCCCATCTTGTTTTCCTTTGTTGATGGTTACTTGTTTAAACCATTTTTCGGGACTGCGAGAAATGACAGAAGCTTGGATCGGATTATACGAACTAAGAGAATCTGATTCCGTTTTATCAATAATAGACGTCAACTCTTCGTTCTCTTTTCGAAGTTCTTGCACCTCGTACAGCGTTTGTTGATATTGTTCCAGTGATTCTTTTAGCTGTTGGTTTTCTTGGTAAACATTTTTCACATCGTCAATATTTGAAAAAACATTTGTTACATAGTCAACTGGTGTATGAATTGCTTGTTGTAGCCAACCAGTTGCATCCTTTACGAATTGTTCTGGCGCTGTTATATGATCTCGTTCTTGAATGGAAAAACCAATTAACCCTACAAGAATGATAATTCCAATTAATATGGTAAACAACCTTTTTCTACGAAAAAAAAACATACATAAACACCTACTTAATCCATTGTTGAACGGGTAGAGATATTCGGTTGTGATTTAAAATGTTGAATGTAATCTAATGATTTTCCAGTACCAATCGCTACGCTATCTAATGGTTCTTCAGCGACAAACACTGGCATTTTTGTTTGCTCACTAATAACAGAATCCAAACCAGCAAGTAAAGCTCCTCCACCAGACAACACAATACCTCGATCCATGATATCTGCTGCTAACTCAGGCGGTGTTTTTTCTAGTGTATTTTTCACTGCATCGATAATTGCATCTACTGTATCTTTTAAAGCAGATGAAATTTCTTCTGCTGTAATTGTAATTGTCTTAGGCAACCCTGTTAATAGATCTCTCCCTCTAATATCCATTTCTTCATTGTTGGTTGGATCTCCTGCAAAACCTATATCCATTTTAATTGATTCAGCAGAACGTTCGCCAATCATAAGATTGTATTTTTTACGAACAAACTGAATAATTGATTCATCCATATTATCCCCAGCTGTACGAATCGATCGACTTGTCACAATACCACCTAAAGATATAATAGCAACTTCTGTGGTCCCTCCACCAATATCAACAATCATGCTACCGGTTGGTTCCCAAACAGGAAGTCCTGCACCTATTGCAGCAGCAAAAGGTTCAGCAATAGGAAATGCATCTTTTGCACCCGCTTGTTTTGTTGCATCAATAACTGCGCGTTCTTCAACCATTGTAATACCTGACGGCACACAAACCATTACATTCGGTTTACGGGCAAAAGAAGAACGATTCTTTTGCGCTAAGCGGATATAGTATTTCATCATTGCTGCCGTTGTATCATAATCAGCAATCACACCATCCTTCATCGGTCTGATTACCGATATATTCCCAGGTGTACGACCGATCATATTACGAGCATTACTTCCAACAGCTTCAATATCACCTGTTGAGTTGTTACGAGCAACCACAGAAGGCTCTCGTACAACAATGCCTTTACCTTTTACATAAACTAACGTATTTGCTGTACCTAAATCTATTCCTAAATCTTGCGAAAAACTAAATCCCAACTTTGATCTCCCTCTCTCATTTCTAACGGTGTTATCAGTTTATTTTTATTTTTAGCAACTCTTGTGATATCCATGTATGTTAATCATGTACATGAATATGTTGACATTTTATGAACATAATAAGCGCCAAGCACAAGTGAACTTGTTAAATGGCGCCAAATACAATTTCGTCTATACAATTATACGAAAAAAAACAAAAAATAGATAGTGCTATACGTATCCTTTTTCTTTTAATGAGACAAATTTATGATCTCCGATAACTAAATGATCCAAAAGTTCGATACCAATCATTTTACCACATTCGGCTAATCGTTTGGTCACATGGATATCTTCTTGGGAAGGAGAGGGATCCCCAGATGGGTGGTTGTGGCAACAAATAATAGAGGCGGCAGCTCGTTTTACAGCTTCACGAAATATTTCTCTAGGATGTACAATGGAGGCATTTCTTTATCCGAACTTTAGTTTGGTTTATCAAAATGCAAGAACGTTGATTTGACAGTATTTTCAACACATTAAACTTTGTTTCTCTTTATCTTAATTTATTTAAAGTGACGTAAAATTAACATGTTAGTCACTTTTTTCGTCACTTAAATTTAGTTTTTTCGTTGTAAAGAAATATTAAAACACGAGCCATAAAAGAGGCGAAAATTCATTGTGTAAAAGCATCTATGAGATCAAAAAAAGAAGCACCTACTTGATAAAGAAATACAGTAGGTGCTTCCTCTCTATAGTGAAACGTCATAAACGCCTAATCGAATTGGATCTCTTCTTTCCTGTATAAACAACTTCAATCCTAGCATTTCTATATCTTCCACTTCATCTTCGTAATATAAAAAAGTAAAATTTCTTTGGTGATCATGAACTTTGATGATTCTGCAATTTATATCGGGGTCAATTTGGGTTTCAATCATTTCATATCTCATTCAATTCACCTCTTTATTAAAATAGAATATTTAAATATGCTTGGTATTTAGGTTTTATAAATAAAAAACCACCTTGTATTAGGCTTTATTCTATATAGAGATACAAAGTCCTTTGTATTTTGAAATATTTTACTTCCATTATATTTCTGTTGGAAAAAAGTACTTGCTTAACGTGGTATAAATATAGATTTAAAAATCTAATTAAACACCTACAAATCAATGTTTTGATGATTTTATTTTAAAATGAATAAAACGATTTTTTGATTAAAAGTGTATCATTTACAGTATCACAAACAAAAGCACCTACTTCACTGGTAGGTGCTTTTGGATTTTCAGTTAGTAATAGTTATTAAAAATAAATAGTAGGATCTACTCTTGGTTGACTATATGTGAAAATATCTTCTAATTGTAAATTAATAGCACCTTTTGTTTCTGTGTCAAGAGTGAATGAAAAAGGTTGTATCAATCCAGTAATAAAAGGTATTGTCTCAAAGTTTATTCCATTCTCATCTTTGAAAAATTCTTTAACATAACAATCAGCTTCTATGATTATGTCTCCAGAAATAACAATTTGTTCTGCTATTATATCTATATTAAAGTCTTGAATCCTTTTAATGTCTATATTATTCAGCAAAGGTTGTCCACCATAAATTCTATATTCGTCTTTAATATTATTCAAAGATGAAATATAGTCAGTGCATTGATAAAACAACTCATTAAATAGAATTTGTGATTCAAAATATCCTAAAACAAAATCTTCATCAATTCCTTGGTAATCAATCCATTTTTGTAAATATTGCTTTTTCCCTTGCTTTTCTTCAATATAATTATTTATTTTCACATCTTCTGTCGCTAGTTTTTTCAAATTAAGAAAAGCTTTAAATTTTTTTGTGTCCTTAATTAAATCTGGATGTATGTTCTTCTTCTGTTCGTCAAAAAAGTCTGCTACGTTCTCAGTTATAAGATAACAATCCATGATTTTATTTTCTTCCACATAATTTACATAGGTTAACCATGTTGCAGCATCACGAAATTCAGACTTATTCTCTTTAAATGGTTTAATCCGATTTACTGACCTGTGTATCAGGTCAGATAATATATTATTTGGAGAAGGTAAGATTTTTAATAAACCTTTATCTTCTAAACCACTATAAAAACTCTTAAAATTACCTACTATATCGCTAACTTCTTCTTCACTCTGATAATTTGTATCTAACGTTTCAAAGATACCGTATTTATATTTTTGTAAATTTTTTTTTGCTTTTTTTAATTCAATTAAACTTTTACGCACATTCATTTCAAAATATCTTTCAGCTTCTTTATAAACAATATTAGACATATAAAAGGTTATATCTCTATACTCTTCTGCCAATTTCAGAAGAGTACTATTATAATTCCCTTTAAATAAAGGATCAGAAAAAATAACAGTTGTATCTAAAAATATATTCATATTATTACTCTCCCATAAGTATTTTTAAATACTATAAAAAATATATTTCACACCATATTATTTAACAGTATCATTATCTCTATTTCTCAGCAAATGTTTTTCTTTTAAATGTTTTTTCACCTTTTATACAGGAATTTTGTATATGAATAACGAATCTTTCATTTAAGAGGATTAATTAAATCAAACATAATTCAACCTAAAGGAATGATTCTTTATAGATAGAAATGTGATCAAAAATATAGATAAACACTTAAAAAAATACAAAGAAAATAAAATAGCTGCAGAGAAAAATATAAGAGACTTATATACATATCAAAAGGCTGATAAACCATATGCATCAGAAGAAGAAATTTATCAAGAAATTATTAAAATAGCTAAAGTTAATGAGAAAAACCATAATTTTAATGGTACTAAGTATTTTTTTATATCTTTCATAATAATTATTTATGGTTATATGTTTAATACTACATTACTTAATAGTAATGATCCAGAAAGCTTAATTTCCAGTGTAAATTCGAGTCTAAATGATATGCAATCTCTTGATGGACCAATTTGGGGTATTACTATAGGATTTTTATTAATTGCATTAACATTTATTTTCTCTTGCGGGCTAATCATTTCGCTAATTTGGCTCGTAATATATTTCTATGATTTGAAAGAAAGAAAGCCAGCTAATATCACTTTTATAATGATAGAATTACTTGAAGAGAGATTGAAGGAATTACAAAATAACAAATCCTAACCACATAAAAATTCGATCAGAATTAATTTAGTTTCAATTATTCGCCCCTCATCACATAATGAGGGGCGTTTTTATTAAAAAATTGATAAAACACATAAAAACTATTTACTTTTTTAAATAGGTATAGTATAATTAAATTATAGAAGGGAGGGAAACAATTGGAGGATATAAGAAATATAGTCCTCACCATCGCAGGGTTTATAGCCAGTATCAAGGGCATACTTGATATAATAGACTGGATAAACAACGATGATAAGGACTAACACACACGAGGGGCTTTGCCCCCTCTCACACTTATATTATAACACATCCTCCATTAAAAATAACATGAAGAGAATACAATTAACTGATATGTTGGTATTTATTTTAATGGCCACATTATTGTTGGATATTGATTTTAATGAGACGAAACCGTTAGAGTGGATAGCCTTAATCGTTTCTAGTGTGTGGCTAGTTATTTTTATTATTAAAATTTTACTTCCAACAAATAAGAAAGGATCTTAAATATGAAATATCAATTTCAGAATGATGAAGACTTACTAACCTTTTTAAACAAAAATTTACTATCAGCAAATGAAACGGCAGAACTTCTTGGTATTTCAAAAGCCAGGGTTGGAACCCTGGCTAAGAACGGAAAGTTACCTCTTGCTAAAGAACAGCCTAAGATGTTTTTGAAATCTGTAGTTTTAGAGAAAAAAGAAGAGCTTGAGGAATTGAGGAAGAAGTATAGACCGTATGATGATTAAACAATCTGCGATGTTACTATCCAATAATATCAATAAATTTAAAGGAGGGGCTCTATGAACAAAGAGAAGTTACTATCAAAATTTGACTTAGCGGTTCTTTTAACATTGATTATCGGAATAAGTTATGTGCTTACTTATTTAAAGTATGTAGGGAAATTTTTTATCTATGACATACCCTTTTATTTTATCGACGTAGGGGCTAAAGAAGTGTCACTTACTATGTTATTTCTTTCTCCACTTTTTATTAATCTTATTATAATTGTGACAAGTGCTTTTAAATACAATTTTTTTACACTTTTTGATCTTTTTTCATTTAACGCTTTTAAGCAAATTAAGGAATCGGAAAATGGCATTAAAAACCTCAAAAACAAAGCCATAAGTATTAATGAAGAACTAAATTTGTATAAGCAATCTTTAGATAAACGAGATGATAATATTAATATTGATTCAAATTTAGCATTGACATATTCGGAAAAAGAAGAATTCCTTGAAAAACAAAATGAAAATTCAAAACTTAAGGAACAGCTTAACGAGTCTAATACTTTATTAGAAGAAATTGAAATTAGTATAAAGAAAAACAAACAATTGCAATTATGGTACATAATAGCTTTATGTAGTTTTATTATCCCAATCCTTATCTTCATATATTTGTCTGTAATATCTAATAATCCAAAATTTTATATGAGCTTATTTATTTTTTTGTTTCAGTTATTGACAATTCAACTTTCACAAAAGAGTATAAAGAAAAAGAAATTTTTACTTTTATCTTTAATTATTATAACCTGTTTAACCGTAATTCCCATTTGCTTAGGTTTAATTAATGGTTATTCAAATAAAGATTTTTATACCTTTGAAAAAGATGAAAATAATTATGTAGTTTTAACTATATACAAAGACCAATTCTTGTATACTGAAATTGATCGTAATACAAACAATATTAATGAGACTTTTAATTTAATTGATATTAAGGATGTAGAAAATTTCAAATTAGAGAGTTTAGGAAGACTACAAAGAGAATAATAATTGATAATACATAAATTATTTTAATTATCTTTGTTTATATTTATTTTTTAAGTAGCCCCCACATTGTGAGGGCTCTTTGTTTATAAAAATCTTGAAAATAGGTCGAATACATTCAATAAATAGTTGCATTCACGCAACCATAATGATATAATTGAATTATAGAAAAGGAGGTGAACAAGTGGAATACTTAGCAAAAATAATAGCTTCAGTTATC
>NZ_QNRI01000017.1 GCF_003315295.1 Paraliobacillus ryukyuensis
TTAAGGCTAGAAAAAATGCTTAAACACTTCGATGGTCATAGTCTGTTAAATAAATCATTGGTCAATGCAACATTTGAAAGCTATGAACCTACTAACGATCAACAACAGAATGCAAAACGTACTGCGATGGACTATGTTGCTGATTTTACCGGAACAGGAAACCTGCTTTTCAGCGGAACATATGGAACAGGGAAAAGTCACTTATCTGTAGCGATCACTAAAGCATTAATGGAAAAAGGTAAAACATGCGTATTTATCAGCTTTCCAAAGTTACTAACCAAGATTAAAGACACGTATAACAACGATGGACCAACTGAAGATCAGTTAATGAACGCTATGAAAAATGTGGACTTGCTAGTCATTGATGATATTGGGGCAGAAAAGCGGTCTGAATGGTCAATCGCAAAGCTGTTTGAAATTATCGACGATCGAGCAGGAAAGGCAACCATCTATACAACCAATTTAAACAGCGAGGAATTGAATAATTGGGTTGGCGAGCGCAACTTTTCGCGCATCATGGAGAACACGCAACCAATTAAATTAAACGGTAACGACTACCGCAGAAAACAGTTTTAGGAGGATGGATAAAAATGAAAGTTGTAATCAATAAAAAATTCGGAGGTTTTTCTTTATCCGGAAAAGCAATCGAATACTACGCGAAGCTAAAAGGAATAGAAAATTTATTTCACTACGTAGAAGATATTCCAACAAAACTAGCCTTAAAAAAGACAGCTAATGAAGTAGATGATAATAATGTGATATTTGCTTACACAACTACTAAAGACTTTGGTGATGAGGTTGCAACTAACTATCAAAGCCCACTCTTTGACCATTTATATTCCCCGGAAATCGAACGTAACGACGAAGACTTGGTTAAAGTTATCGAAGAATTAGGGGAGAAAGCAAACACAAGGGTTTCATCATTAAAAATAGTAGAGATTCCAGATGATGTTGAGTACGTAATTGAGGATTACGACGGAGTGGAGTGGATTGCAGAAAAGCATAGAACGTGGAGTTAATTAAACAATTTTAGGAGTGATGGTGTGAAACGAAAAATTGCTAGTCGAAAATTAAAACGAACGTGTTCTTACTGCAACAGACCGTTTAATAAAAGCGACATTTATTATATTGATCGCAAAGTGGTTGGAATTGGATCTTATGTTAGTGCTTGTGAATTTATCGAATGTCCTAAATGCCATTACGACATGAAAAGGAGCAAAGAGAGATTCAAAACATTCGTTAAAAAATGTCATCATCCGATAGTTGATGAGGTCTGGCATCACATTCCAGGAGAAGCTGTTATGGAACCGTGCGGAAAACAATGTTTAATATGCGGTGATTTTACTTAAAGATTAGGAGTGACCAAATGAAATACCAACAAATAGGCAAACGAATTGGTGAACTGGTAGATGTTAAGAATGACCAATACGGAAGTTCTTTTGCTAAATGTGGTGACTTTCTCAAGATACTTTATCCAAATGGCATTCAACCGAATCAATATAAAGAGGTTTTAGCGCTTGCTAGAACGTTTGATAAGCAGATGAGAATCGCTAACGGTGATAGAGGTAATGAGAGTGCTTGGAATGATATAGCAGGTTATTCAATTTTAATGAGTGGGGAGGAAGTGGAATGAAGCTAGAACGCTTTAAATTTGGTGACATTATCGAAAATGGTTGGGCTAGTAAAGACAATCCTACAAGAATTGGGATATTTGTCCGTCACAAGAAGAAAACAATCGAAAAGACTAACGGAAAGGGTAAGTTTTGGGAAACCTATCACGATTCAGATAACAAAAATAAAAAGATAGGTACTATATTTGATAATCCTGAGTTATTGGAGGGAGGAGAATGAACGGACTATACTTCTTCCCGCCAAGACCAAACGGAGACAGGCGGTCAGTATTTGAAAAGTATCCAGAACTATGCAGGAGAATAGGATTTGTGAAGGAGGTTGAAGCTGTTGAGGTTCACGCCAATGAACGACGATTTGAACCACGAAAGACCATTGTACGCTGACAAAATGGTTGATTTGTATAACAAAGGTTACAGCTTTGAACAGTTATCTGAAATATTTAGATGCGATGGTTTTGAGGTTGTTCTTTGCTTGAGACACATGTCTGTAATTGAAAACAAACCAATTAGACCATTTGGTTTTAGGCATAAGAATATTAGTTGAAGCGGGGTGAATCTATGAAATTCTTGGATTTATTTTCTGGAATTGGTGGTTTCCGATTGGGGATGGAACAAGCAGGACACGAATCTGTAGGTTATGTGGAAATAGATAAATTTGCAAGAAAAAGCTATGAATCTATTTTTGCCACGAAAGGAGAATGGACAGCAAATGACATCACAACCATATCAGACGACGATATTCGATGTATTAGAGATAAAGGACGAATTGAAATTATCTGCGGAGGATTCCCATGCCAAGCTTTTTCAGTTGCTGGGAAACGGGGAGGATTCGATGATGCTAGAGGAACTTTATTCTTTGAGATTGCACGCATCGCAAATATCATCCGACCACGCTATTTATTCCTTGAAAACGTTAAAGGGCTGCTTAGCCACGATAAAGGGATTACCTTTGAGACTATCCTCCGAACCATGGATGAAATCGGGTATGATGCGGAATGGCAAGTGCTTAACTCTAAAGACTTTGGAGTCCCCCAAAACAGGGAAAGGGTGTTCATTATCGGACATCTTAGAGGAGGAGGTACCAGAAAAATATTTCCTATCGAATCGGAAATTAATGAACATTCTACATTCGAAAAGTCAACAGAAGCCGCAGTTGCTAGAACATTTACCGCAGGAGGAAACAGTGCAGGAAACCATAGTGGAATGACAATGATAAAGTTAGCCGGACATCTGGACATCAAAGGTCAAGAAAACATACGGCGTGTATACGATACGGGGGGGATTTCCCCTAGCTTAACTACGATGGAGGGTGGAAATAGACAGCCCAAGATATATCAATCTGTATTAACTCCAGAACGAGAAAATAAAAGACAAAACGGAAGAAGGATTAAAGATCCAAATGAACCAATGTTCACTTTAACTAGTCAAGATCGTCATGGGGTAAGCGATGGATACAGAATCAGAAAACTAACACCAAGAGAATGTTGGAGATTGCAAGGTTTCCCGGATTGGGCGTTTGATAAAGCCAAAGAAGTTAATTCTGATAGTCAACTATACAAGCAGGCAGGAAACAGCGTGACAGTTAATGTGATTTACGCAATAGCAAAGAAATTGGGGTGAATCTATGAATCCTAGCACAATACAAGATTACCAACGTAGCCATATTATCGACCAGTTAGCCAAGCATGGTTTTTATGATGTGGAAAGATTAACGTATGAAGAACTACAAAAGAAGTTAACTGTTAGAAGGGCGAAGAACATTAAGGTAGAAGCGCCAGCAAATAAATTTTTTTAGGAGTGATTACATGGAAGATCAAGAACGAATCAAGAATATCATCGCAACAGCAAAGCGTGAAGTCATAATTACAAAAACTAAAAGTGCTAATTTTTTACCGCATGTATTAATGCCTGTTAACTATGTTGAGTGTTTTATACAGCAAGCAGAAGAAAAGCAGGAGTTAGAAGAACGATTTGAGCATTTATCGGAACAACACGATCTAGCTTTAGAACAAAACAAACGGTATGAGGAAGCTTTGGAGGAAATAGCAAAGGAAGTACATCTTGATGGTGATTCTAAATTAGCTACTCAGAAAAAACTTATTAAAGCGATTATTAGTGCGCGTCAAGCACTACAAAACAAATAGGAGGTTGGAATATGCAATTGAACGAATTTCAAGAACTATCAAAACGAACATTACCAAATAGAGATATGAGAAAAGATGCTGCTAACTATGCTCTAGGACTAACTGGAGAAAGCGGAGAAGTAGCGGACGAGATTAAAAAATGGTTGTTTCATGGACATGGCATAGATCGTATGGCTATCAAAAAGGAATTAGGAGATACACTACATTACATTGCAGGACTTTGCAGTATATTGGGATTTGAATTAGAAGATGTGGCTCAAGAAAACATTGAAAAATTAAAGAAACGGTATCCGGACGGATTTAGCCAAGAAGCAAGCATTAATCGTGTTGAGTAGGAGGGGATATTAATGACATCAAACACAGCAAACAAGAATTACAAGCTAGAATACGAAAATAGCAATCTAAGACAAGAAATTCAGAGAAGAGACAAAAAAGAGCGTATTTATCAGTTTTGGATTACAGGTATATCGTTTCTCGGCGCATTATCAGCTATTGCATTTATCGTGTCGGTGGTTGTTAGATGATTAAACAACGCAGAAAGAGTAAGTACGGTAATAGAAAAGTAGAAATAGATGGACATAAGTTTGCTAGCAAATTAGAAGCTAGATACTACCAAGAACTAAAACTATTAAAAAAGGCTGGGGAGATCGTCGACTTCTCCCTACAGCCAAAGTTTGAATTACAGCCTTCCTTCAAAAAGAATGGAAAGACTACTAGAAAGATAACATACATCGCTGATTTTAAAATAGAGCGCTCTGACGGAACAATAGAAGTTGTAGATATAAAAGGTCACATCACTAAAGAATTTGCGCTCAAACGTAAGCTATTTGATTATCAGCATGATGTTCCGTTAAAAGTATTAGCTTGGAATAAATACAAAGGGTGGTATGAGGTGTGATACGCAGAACCACAGAACACAAAGCAGTTAATACCGAACGTGATCAGTTAATCGTCTTTACCGTATATGAGCAAGGTACAAAAAAGAACAGATTAAGCAGGAAAATATATTTACGAAGAAGCATGGGAAGGTGGTTTTTTGATGACAGTCGCATTTCAGATCATTCTACTAATTTTTATTGTTATATCGTTTTTAGGTACTTTTGCAGAGAGGAACAAAGAATTGAGCAATAAAATGTTGGCTATGTTTTTAGCGAGTTTGGCAGGGTTTATTGTTACTTTATTTTACTTCTAGGGGGAATGAACATGGCGAAAAGTGAGAACGCAAACGAGAAACTTGCTAGATGGTTGAATAGTTTAGACGGAATTAATCATGGCGCAGATTTTAGCGCGCAAGAAGATAAAACAATCATCGTTAAGCAAGGTGAAGTAATTGTATTAGACAAGCCTGCTAGCGGTTATGGAGAAAACGTAATTACTTGGGCTAATGGTGAGATACAAGGCGATCGGGTTAGTTATACGAATAAGAGGTAGTTGACAAAAAACAGTAAAGGACAGGTGGAAATGAAGCTTATTTTTAAAGGGAAAGTCGAGTTAGGTGACGATTGTCGAGTTGGTTTAGCAGAAGAAGATGGAGCTATAAGAATCGGAGATAAGGATGTTGTTAGAGAGATAGATGACACGTTTAGCTCAGACACAAAGTTAACTGTAGGCATTGCTGATAAAACGTTTACAGGTGAATTATTTGTTATGTGTGGTTGGGGATATAGCGAATACACTCCGATGGATAGCGACGAGTTAAAAGTAGGAGAACACAACCTAATTAGCATATTACAAGAACATGAAGATGAAGAAGTAACTATGTTTGTTTCCGATGAACCTATAGATGTATTGGAAGATTAGCACATAGTTCAACAAACTGTGAAACAACTAAATACTTAGTCTGACCGAGAAACGGAGGACACAGATGGCTTAACAGGCTGTTTGTGTCCTTTTTATTACTAACTAGGGGGTAATGGTTATGAGGTTTGAAACGAGAGATTACTATCCATATTTGGGACAGAATTTGAGTATTGAAGAAATGGAAGATCGTATTATAGCTGATACGAAACTACAGAAGGAATTGCGAGAAAAGGAAAGTGAAGCAGAATTTAGTCCATTTTCTTTCAAGATGATACTTAGTCCAGAGCGTAAAGATAAGAAGAAGCTACCACCAAAGCCAGTGAAAAAGAGCAGATATGCACAACAACTTTTTGAGATTGGGGCTGGTTGGGATGAATAATTGGGCAGATGCATTAATCTTACAGTATGAAGATGGACGTAAAGCGTTGAAAGGTATGCACAACGAATTAGGTAATTCCGACTTAGAGAACAGCGATAAATCTCACATCAATAGTATGATTTCGGAAATGTCTTTTGTTATCGAATGGTTGAAGAGCGGCAAAGAACCAGGGAAGATAAGAGGTATTGAAAAAAATTCAATTTATCAAGTTAATTCAATGGACGATATGGACTTGTTTCCTTCGCTACAAATAAAACCAACAGAAAGAGAACTGACAGAAGATGAAAAGCAATTGGTTTATGATGCGTTAAGAGATTTATCGCCAAGAGAAAGACAGGCGTTTATATTTCGAGAAGCGTACTTATGGAGTTATAAAGATATATCAAACGAGTTAGGTGTTGCGATCAGCACAGTACAAAGTTATTTAGAAAGAGCGAAAGAAAAATTATCTTGCCGTAAAAATGCCATAACAGCGTAGTTTTTATGAAAGGGAAAGGGATATAAACCACACTACATGTTGCATAGTTAGTAAGACCTTCGGTCTTTAAAATATAGAGGCACTCTTACGAGTGTCTTTTTTCGTTCTATGATTACAGAGCGCAAATGATTAGGATTAAGTTCCTGCTCTGTGATGATGGAGTGAGAATATAAGGGGGTAGGTGTTATGTAATGCCAAGAAAGAGAGATCCTAGACGAGATAAAGCATTCGAGATCTGGAAACAATCGAACGGAGAGAAGAAACTGAAAGATATTGCTGCAGAATTAGATGTAGCTGATACGCAAGTTAGAAAGTGGAAATCACAGGATAATTGGAACGATAAAGTAAAAGGTAACGTTACTAATTCGAAAAGGAACGTTACTAAACGAAAAGAACAGAAGAACAGAAGCGGAAATCCTAATCCAGTTAAGAAGTTTACCAAACGAAACAGCGCAGCTAGAAAGCATGGGCTAAGAGCCAAGTATTTCAGCGATACACAACAAGAGATTATGGAAGATTTCGAGGGATTCTCTATATCTGATCAATTGTGGATGCAAATAGAAATTAAGTTTTCTGCTATTATTCAACTTCAAAAAGTTATGTGGGTAGAAGAACCGACCGAAACATTAAGCGAAGTATCGTCAGAATCAGTTGGAATGGAAGGTTCGTCAACCAGCTATAAAGTCGCTTATGCTTATGAACAATATGAATCTTATATAAAAGCGCAGACAAGAGCGATGGCTGAATATCGCAACTTGGTCAAACAATTCAACGAATTATCTTATGAAGATGATGAGCGTAAACTGAAATTAGAGCAGATGCAAACAAACATTGATAAGACGAAAGCGGAAGTAGACAAATTAGAAAAAGACGATAAACAAAATTCAACTTCTATCACTATTGTTGATCGTTGGAGTGATGAAGATGATTGATATACAAAAAGAGGTTAATCCTCATTTTAAAAAAGTTTGGAAAACAAAAAAGCCGTATAACATTTTGCGCGGTGGTCGTAACAGTTTTAAATCATCTGTAATAGCTTTATTGCTCGTTTATATGATGATTTTGCTTATGACTAAAGGTGAAAAGGCTAATGTGGTTGTTATACGTAAGGTTGCTAACACCATACGTGATTCTGTTTACTTGAAAATACAGTGGGCGATCACCAAGTTTGGTTTAACGGATGATTTTAATTGCACTGTATCGCCATTCAAAATAACGCATAAGGCAACTGGATCTACGTTTTATTTTTATGGACAAGATGACTTTCAAAAGTTGAAATCAAACGATATAGGTAACATTATCGCTGTTTGGTATGAAGAAGCTGCTGAATTTAAAGATGCGGAAGAATTTGACCAAACAAATACAACGTTTATGCGACAAAAGCATCCATTAGTTGATATGGTTCGCTTTTTTTGGTCTTATAATCCTCCTAGAAATCCGTATTCGTGGATAAATGAGTGGTCAGAAAGTTTAAAGCATGAACAAAACTATTTAGTTCATAACTCTAGTTACATGGACGACGAATTAGGATTCGTTACAGAACAGATGCTCCAGGACATTAATCGTATAAAAAATAATGATTATGACTATTATCGTTATCTTTATTTAGGTGAACCAGTTGGGCTTGGCACAAATGTTTACAATATGGAGCATTTTAAACCGTTGCAGGAACTTCCTAGCGATGATGATATATTACTGATTGATGATTCGACAGATACAGGACATCAAGTATCAGCTACAACGCATGGAGCATTTGCTTTAACGAAAAAGCAAAACGTTATATTGTTGGATACGTATTACTATTCACCTCACAATAAAGCTAATAAGAAAGCACCAAGTCAGCTTTCAAAAGACTTTTACGAATGGCGGAAAAGTATTGTTGAAACTTATAAAAGAAATGTTGATCAAGAAACGATTGATTCCGCAGAAGGTGCTTTGCGAAATCAAATATTCTTAGATTATGGTATTAGATTACATCCAATAGCGAAGAAAAAGAAAGTAGATATGATTGATAACGTACACGACCTGTTAGCGCAAGGTCGTTTTTATTATTTAGATACACCTAATAACAAGATATTTATCGAGGAGCACAAGAAATATCAGTGGAAAGAGGAAACGAGAGAAACAGATGATCCGCAAGTTATTAAGGAAGATGATCACACATGCGATATGTTCCAATATTACGTTAACGACAATTTAAGGAAATTAGGATTGAAACATTAAGGTGGTGATAAACCATGTTCAAGCGATTAGTAAGCAGGGTAAGGGAGGTGCTATATAAAATGGGTCTGTTAAAAGGCATTAAGAAAGTAACGCAACATAAAGATATTTACGCTAATGATGAAATGTACGACAACATTGATCTGTGGAAAGCGTTGTATAAAGGTTATAGCAAAGATGTACACGACGTTGAATACTTTACCATAGAAAAAGGAAAGCAAGTTAGGCGTATGATGACACTGAACATGCCGAAGACAGTATCGGAAGAAATGGCTAGTCTCGTATTCAATGAAAAATGTGAGATTAATATTGATGACGATAACACACAAGATTATATTGCTGATGTTCTAAAGCACAACAAGTTTAATAAGCTTTTCCAAGATTATCTGGAATATAACTTCTCGACTGGCGGTATGGTTGTTAAACCTTACGTTGTTGATGATAAAATCAAGCTTTCATTTGTTACTGCTGATTGCTTTATACCTGTATCATACGGTAACGAAGGCATTAAAGAAGGTGTGTTTGTTGATGAATGGCGAGAAGGAAAATATAAGTACACCCATTTAGAATGGCACCTTTGGATCAATGGTATTTATACAGTTAAAAACGAAGTGTATAGGTCTGAAAACAATTCAGAGGATATAGGGATTAAGGTACCTTTAGATTCTGTTCCTAAGTTAGCTGGCATTGAGGAAGAACTCGGGATGCCGCCAATTACTAGATCATTATTTGCTTACTTTAAACCTAATATAGCAAATAACATCGACACACAATCGCCATTAGGCATTAGCGTTTATGCTAACGCTATTGATACATTGAAAATGATAGATACGATGTTTGATAGCTTACATCGTGAATTTAAGTTAGGTAAAAAAAGAATATTGGTACCGTCGCATATGGTTAAAACGGTTGTTGATCCTAATACAGGAAATATGCACCGTTATTTTAATGCAAACGACGAATCATACGAAGCGATGGACTTCGATCAAGACGCCAGTACTATTCAAGATATTAAAATCGAATTACGTGTTGATGAACACATAAGTGCAATCAACGCTGCATTAAACCTATTAGCAACACAGACTGGCTTTAGTACAGGAACGTTTACCTTTGATGGACAGTCTATGAAAACTGCAACAGAGGTTGTTTCTGAACAATCTAAGACATTCAAAACGAAGAAGGCACACGAAACAATCATAGAAGCAGGATTACAAGAATTAGTACATGCTATTTTAGAATTATCTAGCATTTATGGCATATACACTGCTCCAGATGATATTGAGGTATCTGTAGCGTTTGATGATTCGGTAGCAGAGGATAAACAAGCCGAATTAAATCGAGCAATTATAGAACTTACTAACAAGATGAAACCTAAATATAAGATTATTGCTAAGTATTATGGAATATCAGAAGAAGAAGCCAAACGGTGGATTCAAGAGATTAACGAAGAAAACGCAACGGTTGGCGCTGAATCGGTTGACTTTTTTGGAACTGGAGGTGGGAATAATGAACAAAATTCCTGAAATTTCTAGTCTTACTGTTGGAAAAGACCTAGTGCATTATAGTGGGTTAGCTATAATACACGCGGGAGAAATGGTGGAACCTGCGAAAAATAGCACACCCAGCAAATCGAAAACAAAAAATATTATTAAAGTTAATGAAGATGATAGCTGATGGACAAGCGAGAACTACAGAACCTTTCGCAACCTGTTACAGACGTTTATCTAGGTATTGAGGAGCAAATACTACTGAACATTGCTAAAAGGCTAGCAAAGCATAATTCTTTGCTTACAGAGGACAACATTCAATCTTGGCAAGTGCAGGCTTTGAGTGAATTAGAAGGATTATCGCAGGAAAATATACAATTTATGTCTAGCAAGTCTGGTAAAACGATTGAAGAAGTGCGAAAAGCACTTGAAAAAGCGGGATATAACATGATTGAGGATAACGAAAACATATTAAAACGCGCTGCTAAAGAAGGTTTGCTGAATGAAGCTCCACCAGTTGCAGAAAGTAGCGCTATTGCATCTATATTAGAAAGTTACGAGAGACAATCGCGAGAAACATTAAACCTTGTCAATTCAACAATGTTAAATCAATCAGAGCAAGCTTATTTAGATATAATCAATCGAACAACAGGTGAAGTATTATCTGGTGCATCAACGCCACAACAAGCATTACGAAAAACAGTTATCGAATGGGCGGAAACAGGCACACCTGCATTGATAGATAAATCAGGAAAACGGTGGTCTAGTGAAGCTTATATTAGTACGGTAATGAGATCAACTAGCAATAACGTTGCTAATGATATGCAAGAAACTAGATTTGATGAATACGGCAATGATCTGGTTGAAATATCTAGCCATAGTGGAGCAAGACCGAAATGCGCGCCTTATCAAGGGCGTATTTTTAGTAGGTCGGGTAACCATCCGAGGTATCCTGCTCTCGGCAGCACTAGTATAGGTGAACCGGACGGATTATTCGGTATTAACTGTGGCCATGTACAATACGTATACATTGAAGGTATATCTAAACAACGTTACAAACCAAGAGATCCAGAAGTTAATGACAAGGCATATGAGCGTAGTCAGAAACAACGTTATCTTGAAAGACAAATACGCTATGCCAAACGTGAAAAAGCTATGCTTGAAGAATTAGGCGATAAAGAAGGAATAGAAAGAGCGCAACGCAAGATTTTAAACAGACAGGATAATATGCGCCAGTTTATAAAATCGACCAACAGAACACGTCGCAGAAATCGAGAGCAAATAAGCTAGGAAGTGATAATGTGGAATGTTTAAAAGGAATGTCAGAACAGGACATGATTGAAATACATTGCAATTTAAACGGTTGGGAATGGGATTCAAGACTCGGAGAAAAACCTAAATATTTTGATGATATGCCTAATAGGGATCGAACGAGCAAGTTTGATAAATACTCAAAGATTACTCCCATTATGAAAGAAATCGAAAAAAGAACATCCGAAAGATCAAGATTAAAACATCATCATTTATATAATTTAGAAAGAACTAGAATTCAGTTTGAAATATGGTGGATCAAAAGGCTTTTTAGAAAAAAACTTTATGGCTATTAGTTTTAAAAACAGGAGGTGATCACTTGCCAGTATCTAAAAAAGAATTCAAAGAGTTGAAAGAAAGTCACGATCATTTGGAAAGCATGGTTATTCAATTGGTGATGCGTGTGCAAGAGTTAGAAAAGAAAAACGAACCTAAATACTTTGGTTAGGAAGGCGGTTAGCAATGCCAAGCTTAACAGAATTAAAACCATATGAGGTGTTTGAATATAGTTGGGGTACAGCTGTAAAACACAGAAATGGAGATTGGGAGAAAATATTCTTGAAGCCAAATGGCCAAGAAATTGATGTTACTAACCTTAATGTTATTTTGCGCGATAACGGAATAGAGTTTTTTGCTGATATAGCAGAAAGGTAAGGTGATCATTTATCTTGATGGTCATATATTGACTTGTCTTTGAGCAATAGACATTAAACAAGCTTATTTATTATGCCCTTTTTAAAGGTTTGGGGTAAAACTAAGCGTAACCTTTTGCGTGAGGTGTAACACGCCAAAAAACATTAATAAAGGAGAAGTGAGATACATGGATTTAAAAGAATTATTGGGAGAAGAACTTTATAAACAAGTTGAAGAAAAAGCAGGTGATAACAAGATAGCTGTTGTGTCTGATGGAAGTTATATTCCTAAAGATAAGTTCGATGCTGTTAATCAAGAAAAAAACGATTATAAAAAACAAGTTGGCGATCGAGACAAACAGATCAATGACTTGTCAGAAAAAGCTAAAGGCAACGAAGAATTAACAAAAGAATTGGACGACCTCAAAAAAGCAAACCAAAAAGCTACAGAGGAATACGAGAATAAGTTAAAGCAACAGTCTTTTGAGTATTCTTTGAAAGATGCTTTATCTGCTAATAAGGTTCGTAACCCTAAAGCTGTAAAGGCTTTGTTGGACACCGAAGCTATTAAACTTGATGGTGATAAGTTACTAGGTTTAGAGGAACAGTTAAACGCAATCAAAGAAAGCGACCCTTATCTGTTTCAAGAAGAACAGCAAGATCCACCTAAGCCTAACTTCACAACAGGTCAACATCAAAAACAAAGTGGTGCCGGTGAACCGTCTACGTTAGGTGAAGCACTAGCACAAAAATTCACAAAATAAAAAAACAAATGGAGAGTGATTGTAAATGCCAGTAACATTAGAACAAGCAAAAGTCGGCATGGCTGACAAAGTAGACCAACAGGTGATCGACGAATTTCGTAGGTCGTCTTTTTTATTAGACCAATTAACTTTTGATAATGCAGTTTCACCAGGTACAGGTGGTAGCACATTAACGTATGGTTACACCCGATTGAAAACACCGTCAACCGCCGGATTCCGCGCTTTAAACAACGAATATAGCTCAAACGAAGCAGCACGCGAGAAATTAGCGGTTGAACTTGCTATCTTTGGTGGTTCTTTCGATGTTGACCGCGTAATCCAAGACACAAGCGGTCAAATTAACGAAATGCAGTTCCAGTTGCAACAAAAGATTTTAGGAGCATCTAACTTGTTCCACTATACAGTGATTAACGGTGATTCTGCTGTTGATTCAAACGCTTTTGATGGACTAGATAAGGCTTTGACAGGTTCTAGCACAGAATTAAATACTGATTCTGTAATCGACCTTTCAAGCGAATCTGGCTTAACAAACAATAAGTTTGCGTTCCTTGATGAATTAGATAATTTCTTAGCTGATTTAGACGGACGCCCTTCTATGCTTATGGGTAACAGCAAGCTTATTACTAAAATTAAATCCGTAGCACGCAGAGCGGGGTATTTAACGCAGACAGAAGATGCGTTTGGCCGTACTGTTAGTGGTTACGACGGTATTCCGTTGATGGATTTAGGTTATTTCTACGATGGTTCTAACACTGTTCCTACAGTTGGTATTGAAACACGTACGGTAGGTACAGAACAAACCGGGTTAACAGACTTATATGCAGTAGGATTAGGTCTTGATGGCTTCCATGGCGTTTCACCAACAGGAAATGGTGTAATTCGTACATTCTTACCAGACATGAATCGACCTGGCGCTGTTAAAACTGGTGAGGTTGAAATGGTTGCGGCGGTAGCATTAAAAGCTACTCGAAAAGCAGGAGTATTCAGAAACATTAAAGTTCAGTAGTAAAGAAGGGAGTTATACCATATGGCTAAAATTATAGCACCTAACCCCGATTTTACAGGGGTTAGCGCTTCCCTACATTTTGTTAAAGGTGAAGCGGAAACAGAAGATGAATGGCTTTTGCAATGGTTCAAGAGCAAAGGTTATGAAGTTGAAGAACAACAGGATTCAGAAAACCCACAAGAACCAGAAGAAGACTTGGGAGATCTTGAGCCAAAATTTGAAACGGAAAATTTATCTGCTGAAGCAATTGACGAACAATACAACAAAGATGAAATTAAAGCTCGATTAGATGAATTAGAGATCGAGTACAAATCAAGCGACAACAAAGAATCTCTAATCGAACTATTGAAAGCATCCTCTAAATAGGGGGTGCTTTTATTATGCCTTACATTGATTACACATATTACACAGACGAATTTCAAGGCGAAGAAGTAGACGAGCAAACATTTAATAAATATGTTCGACGTGCTAGTGATTTAATCGATCAAGTGACTAACTATGTTATTGCTAAATACCAATTCGAGAACCTAGCAGCCTTTATTCAAGATCAAGTAAAGAAAGCTACTGCTGCACAAATAGAATTTTATGTAGTGAAAGGAAATCCTGCTGAATTAGATGCGGGAGAAGGGGTTTCTAACGTGTCTATTGGTTCTTTTTCTTATCAAGAAGGTAATAACAATCAATCTAGTAAACAGGCTAACAGGATTAGTCCTAATGCTTTGGAATACTTGCGTACAACCGGATTATTATACCGAGGATTGGACGTGGTGCATCGTGCCTACTATTAAACCGATACCTAAGAAAGTTTTAGTTCATGAAGTTATTTATATAAGTTCCCAACCAGAAGAAGGAGACGGATGGAATGATGGTCGTTCAGAACCGAAAACTATTTCTAATGTTCGCGTTGAACCAACAACCTCCATGAACAGAAGTTCAGATAGTCAAGGTGTACAAGCTAATCACGTTTTGTTTATTGATCGAGTTAATTCTAGTTTATTTCCAAGCGTAAAAGCGGGAGATAAGTTTATTTTTAATGATGTGGAACGAGAAGCTTCAAGCGTGAAAGGTATTAGTACATTTAGCGACGAATTTCATCATCTAGAGATTGAGTTGGTATAAATGTTAAACGTTAAAGTTGAATGGTTTGATATAGATAAAAAAATGGAACAAGCTTCGATGTTATCACAGAAATTTATTGATAATGAAGTGCTAAAAGATTCTAATTTTTATATACCAAAAGATCATGGTTATTTAGAAGAAAGTGGGATTACTCATACAAAAATAGGTAGTGGCCAAGTGTCGTGGCAAGAAGTATACGCTAGAAGGCTTTACTATAATCCACAGTACAACTTTAGTAAGGACAAAAATCCTAACGCTAGAGGTTTGTGGTTTGAAGAAGCGAAGGCACAAAACCTTGATGATTGGATAAAGGGAGCAGAAGAAGCGTTTAAACAAGGATTCTAGGAGGTGTAAAAGTGGATTTTTTGATTAGGTTAAAAAGTCACATGGAAGGTCTTGCTTTTACACCTTCTACCATTAACATTGGTCTGTATAACAAAAACGGAAACAGTGTTGCGATCAGACCATCGCCGAACAATATTAATGAGCGGTACATGTCGAAAGGCTATATCTATCCGTTCAGCTTTCAGCTATTAGTACACCACAAAGATAATACAATCGGTTACAACGAAATCGAGCAACTAAGAAGCACATATGAGAACTTAACTAACGGAGCGATCACTTCTGGTGATGGCTCTTTTAATTTGGTTTCAATGCAATGCACGACAACACCTAACTTTGTGCAAGAAACAAGTTATGGTGTGCTTTGGACAGCGATTTTTAACGCTGAATTAGAGATTAAATAGGGAGGTTTCACAGTGGAGCAATTACGTTTAAATATTCAGTTTTTTGCAGGATTTGAAATGATGTTTGCTCATCAATTCAACATTAATACAACACCAGATCAAGAAACGGAAACAATGGCGCCATTAGGCCCTGGTATTAACAACGTTGAGCCAGGTAACAATGAAGAGCTAGACCAAACCATTTATATAGATGGCAATGGTTACGGTACAACCGATGTAATAGGAGCACAAATGACGTTGGCGTATACTGGCCATCGTTATTACGGAGATCCGGCGCAAGATTTTATATTTGGTACACAACTAGAATTAGGTAACGGTAGAAGAACGAACTTTGAATGGATAGAACCAAACGGAGGAACTTTTACCGGTGACATCACTATCGCTAATATTTCGGGTCCATCTGGTGACGCTGGAGCAAAAGGTGAGGTTTCTTTTGAAATTCATTTCAACGGTAAACCAACATATACACCGCCTACACCCTAATGCGCCCGTCAACCTTACGGCACCTAACGAGACTGCAACTACTGTAGATTTAACGTGGGATGCGGTAAGCCAAGCTGACGGTTACAAAGTATATCAAGATGGGGCAGAGGTTGCACAGGTAACAGATACAACATATCAAGTAACTGGATTGACAGCATCAACAAGCTATGATTTTTACGTAACTGCTCTAAATAGCGATTACGGAACAGAATCAGAAGCATCTACAACAGTTACTGCAACTACAACAGCATAGGGTGGCTTCGGCTGCCCTTTTTATATGAAAGGGTGATTATATGGCTAAGATTACGTTTGATGTACAAAGTAGCAACTATGATGAAATTGAGATTGGCGACAGGGTATATAACGTTTATTACGATGATGCGAGCATTGAGAAATACCATGAACAAGCTAAGAAGTACGCTGAAAAATCAAAAGAATTTGCTGCTAAAGATATTGAAAATTTAAGTGATGAAGAAGTAGAACAAATGAAACAAGAAAGTAATGATATTGCTAAAGATTTTATTGAAACATTCTTTGGTAAAGGATCATTTGATGAAGTGTTCGAAGCTTGTGGGAGATCATCTTTTAATCTAGTGCGTGTTTGCGATCAATTAATAGAGTGGATGGGTTCAAAAACTGAATTGGCTAATAGTGAAGTAGCTGCTAAATATAAAACCAAACGCAAGAAGTGATAAGTCATGAGACTAACGGATTACTTTGAAGATACGATTGAGATCAACGGTATTACGTACAACCTAGATTTTACTTTTGATAATATTTTGCGCGTGTATGAATTACAAGCTGATCAAACGGTTTCAAACGCTAACAAGATTAACCTAATGTTTGATAATTTAGTGATTGATTGCGACCAAGAGTTAGATTTTAACGTAAAAGCGCAAGCAATTGAGAAGATACTTACAGAACTAATAGCTAAAGACAACATGAAGGAACAACACGAACAGTATCCAGATCAAGAAGCACAACAAACAACTGAAAAAACACATGATTTTATTCAAGATGCGGAGTTAATTTACGCATCTTTTTTATATGACTACAACATTGATTTATTTGAGCAACAAGGATTAATGCATTGGAACAAGTTTATTGCTTTGTTTAACAACTTAAGTCAGAAAACGGTGTTTAAACAGGTAGTTAAGATACGTACTGATCCACTACCTAAGCCTAATAAGCACAACATGAAAGAGCGTTCCAATTTAATTAAAGCTAAACAGTTCTACAGCTTAGATAAATCCAACGAAGCGATAGAAAACCAAATTAATAGCACGTTTGATAATGTAGCAAGAATTTTCAAAGCCTCAGCCGAGAAAGGCAGGTGAGATAATTGGCAGATGGACGCATAACGATTGACACGACGGTTAACAAAAAAGGAGCCGAAAAAGGTTTATCGGATTTACAAAAGAGCGTTGAAGGCACATCAAAAAAGATGAAAAAAATTGGCGGTAACATGAGTAAGTATGTTACTGCTCCAATACTAGCTGTTGGTGGTATCGCATTAAAAATAGCAACAGATTTTGACAATGCTAATAGACAAATACAGCAAGGCTTAAACGTATCTGCAGATGAAGCTGAAAAACTTACAGAAGTGGCAAACAATATCTATAAAAAAGGTTTTGGTCAAAGCTTAGAAGATACGTCACAGGCTGTTATTGATGTAAAAAATAACTTTCAAGATTTAGTAGATGCATCGGATCTAGAAACTGTCACAACCGATGCAATGGCTTTGGCAAAAACATTGGGTGAAGATGTTAACTGGGTTGCTCGAGCAGGTTCTACGTTGATGCGTGAATTTGGTGAGGATTCACAAAGTGCTTTTGACATGATCGCTTGGGGTTCAAAAAACGGATTGAACTTTTCGGAGGAGTTACTGGATAACATATCAGAATACGGTCCGTTATTTGCTGACATGGGTTACAGCACACAAGAATATTTTGAACTGCTAAGAAAAGGTGCAGACGAGGGAGCTTATAACTTAGATTACTTGAATGATACCGTTAAAGAATTTAACGTTCGCTTGAATGATGGAACAGCAGAAGAAGCTATCGGAAGTCTTTCAAAAGAGACACAGAACTTGTTCCAAGATTGGAAAGACGGAGAAGCAACCACAGCTGAGGTTATGGATGCTGTAACTGGTGACTTGTCAGAAATGGACAAGACAGCCGTTAATGCAATTGGTCCAGAGATTTTTGGAACGAAATTTGAGGATATGGGCGCTGATGCTATCATTGCGATGGGTAACGTTGAGGGGGAAATTGAAAATGTAGATGGTGCTATGCAAGATATAACAGATTCACAAGAAGAAGCGTTCGGACAGAGATTTCAAAGTTTAATAAGAAACACAGGGGAAGCGTTAAAACCTACTGGCGAGATTTTGCTAGATATAGCGGAAGAATATCTACCTCCATTAATTAAAGGTGTTCAAAGTCTTGCTGAATGGTTTCAAGACCTATCACCGCATATTCAAAAAGCTATGGTTATATTCGGTGCGATTGCGGCGGTGTTAGGACCAATAATTGTCGTTATCGGTACACTAGTAAGTGCAATATCAAGTATCATGACAGCGCTAGGACCTGTCATTAGTTTATTCAAAATAATTGGACCTATTATAGGCGGTGTAGCAAGTGGTCCTGTGTTATTAATTATCGGAGCTATCGGTCTATTAATCACTATAGGTGTGCTTCTTTGGAAAAATTGGGACACAGTTAAGGAAAAGGCTATAGAAATATGGGGAGCAATATCTCAATTTTTTTCCGATACATGGGAATGGATTAAACAGACGATAACAGATAATTGGAATACCATTAAAGAAACACTTCTAAACGCGTGGACTTGGGCGAAAGAAACGACAGAAGAAAATTGGAATAAGGTTAAAGAATTTTTCTCCGTTGTTTGGCAAAGCATCGTTGGTGTTTTTAAATGGTACATCGATACAGTTAAAAAAAATGTAGAAACAGCTTGGAACTGGATAAAAGAAACAACGTCTAAAGTTTGGAACGGAATTAAAACGTTCTTTACTGATTTATGGGAAAAAATTAAAAGTGTTGTCAAAAGTGCGGTAGATAGTGTTAAGAACAAAATAAGTAATGTTTGGAATACTATTAAATCTACCACATCAAGTATGTGGAACGGAATTAAATCAACAGTAACTGGCGTATGGGATACTTTAAAATCTAAAGTGAAAAATGCTTTTAACACAATCAAAGATACTATCAGTGGTGTATGGGATAGTGTTAGTTCGTCAACTGATGATATATGGAACGGTATTACCGGTTCTGTGAAAAGTGCTATCAATGGTGTTATATCAGCAATAAACGGAATGATTAATGCGTTGAATGGCTTAAGTATTCCTTTGCCGACTATACCAGATTGGGTTCCGGGAATGGGCGGAAAAGGTGGAGGTTCTATTAGCTTCCCTAACATACCGAACATACCTAGCCTTGATGTAGGTACAAACCTTGTTAAAAGTGATGGTCTAGCCATGATACACAAGGGCGAGCAAGTTGTTCCTGCTAAGCATACAGGACCATATAAAACAAATCAAGAAGAAAGAAAGATTGTTATCCAACCGTCAGCTGTAGTTATGGATGGTAGAGAAGTTGGAACTATTACTTGGGAATACGTAGACGAAAATATCCAAAGGAATAACCGCGTTAAAGAAGCGTTTAGATAGGAGGTGTGGTATTGAGCTCTTTTTTATTTAATGGAACCGATTTAACCGAGTATTTAGATGTGATAGCGATTAGAGGAAGAGGTTTTAATAATTACGATTTAGAAACAGTTACTGTTCCTGGTATGGACGGGGTTCATGTGCAAGGTAAGAAACGACCGGCTAAATTGATTGAAGTTGAAGTGAATGTTAGAGCGTTAAATCGTGAAGAATTGCGTACTAAAATTGATGAACTGAATGCATTACTTGATGTTGATGAAGATGTTCCGATTGTATTTCCGGACGAACCTAATATGACTTATTACGGAAGGACGGAAGCGTCAAACGAAAGCAATGAATATTTTTTTATGCATAAGGGTTCTTTTACTATTATTTGCTCTGATCCGCGCAAATATGGCGAAGAAATAAACGAAGGTTTAACAGATCAAGGAACAATTATTGATGTTAGCGGTACAGCAGAAGCACAACCAGTAATTGAATTAGAAGTATTAGCACCTATTACGTTTGCAATGGTTTCTGATGGAAATGAATTTATGCTCATTGGACAACCGACAGATGTTACGACAACACCAGTAAACAAAGAAGAAAAGATTTTTCATCATGATATGGAAGCTATGCTTGGTTGGGTAGATACAGATGTGATAGGTGAAGGTTATATTAAAGGCTCATTCGGCGTTACTAATTATGGATTCTATCCTATTTTTCCAGATCCAAATGCAGGCGCTTATGAATGGTATGGCCCTGCAAAAAAACATAGCCTTTCTGAACCTGTTCAAGATTTTTTAATGGACATGGGATTTCGTTTTTATGCGGAATCGTTAGGAGGGTCTGTTGGGCGTATTGAGATGTACGGACTGGATGCCACAAACAATATAGTATTCAGGGCGTGGATAGAAGATAAGTGGTTCGGGTATGATCATTTTGGACTTTGTCTGGAAATTGGAAATGGTGAGCGTACAGAATATTTCACGCTACCGAAAAACTTAGAAGATATTTACGGAAGAATGAAAGTCAAGCGAGAAGGAAACAACTGGACACTTATCATGCAACTACTTAAAGATGGTTCTGGTCGTGTCGTACTTAGAGAGTGGACAAGAACGCTTGAATCCGATCAAGTGCTGCAACAAGTATCGCAAGTTCAGTTAGCATTCCAGAAATTCTACGACACGAACGAAGAAGATATGGAAGTATTGCTTATGCGTTGTTTTAAATTAAATGATGTAGAGGGTATACCATATATTGCACAAGCTGGTGATATGATCACATTTGATAATAGAGATAATCAGAATTACGATCCAGAAATACGTATAAATGGTGAGTTGCGCAATGATCTAAAAGATTTTGGGGCAACGCCATTCACGCTCCAACCGGGACAAAATACATTGGCATTACTACCAGATGGGTTAGTGCAAGGATATTTACGTTATAGACCAACTTATAAGTAAGGGGGTGAGTATTATTGCAATCTTTAATTCATCTTACCGATAAGCAAAGTGGTTTAGTGGTTGATTACATTTCGGAGAAAAACTATTGGAACGATGTACGAACGATTGAGTTACAAAACAATCGTGATACGTTTGATTTCACGACTTTTTCTGATCGTTCTTTTTCTAAACATATTGCCGATCAGAACCGTATTGTTATACCTGATCGCAAAGTAGGGTACGCAGAGTTTATTATTGATGAGCATAAACAAGCGCTTAATAGTAATGGTAGTCATCACATAACGGTATGGTCATCAGCAAGTTATTTACGATTAAAAAAAGCGAAAATAATTAATCCGAAAACAACCGGCACAGATACAGCTGCTAAACATGTAGATGATACATTGATCGACACTGGATGGAAGCGTGGCAAAATTGCACATACTGGATTGAGGACATTTGTGATTGAAGAACATACCAATCCATACGCATTTTTGAAACGTATAGCAAGTGAATTTAACCTAGAATTACAGTTTCGTATTGCGATTCAAAACGGTGAAATTGTTCGCTATGTTGATATGCTTGAGCGCGTTGGTCGTTGGCGAGGTTTTGAAGCTGCATTCGGTTACAATCTATTAGGTATTGAGCGGAAAAGCACATCTAGTGGTGTCGTTACTGCATTATTAGGTGTTAGTCCTGCGGATACTGATGGGAATGTGAAAACGTCTTTAAAATATGATTATCAAGCATTGCAAAGATGGGGCATGAAGGATAGTAATGGACAATTAAAGCATTTATATGCTGTCTACTATCCGCAATCAACCGATCAAGAAATGACGCAAGAACGCTTAGACACATTAACAGAAAATGAATTAGAGAAACGCGTTAA
>NZ_QNRI01000018.1 GCF_003315295.1 Paraliobacillus ryukyuensis
TTGACGGTCAATTTAAAAGCCCCTTTAGGGGTAGTTAGTAAAGTGCCCTTCTAGGGCGAAATTAAAACCGCCCGTTTTACGGGCGGATATTTATTTATGACTGTTTTGTGATGTTGACTTGATGTGGAAATGGAATTTCGATACCATTTGTATCAAATTCTTCTTTAATGCGTTTGCGAATATCACGTTCAGCTGCCCATTGTTGCATATTCTCAGTTCTACCTAATATACGTAATACAACTTCTGAAGATCCAAACCCTTGTACACCTAAAACATCTGGACCTTCAACAAAACGTTCATCTTGTTGAAATTCGTCACAAATTTTTTGCAATACACTCATAGCATGATCAATATTAGCATCATAACTAATTCCAATGTCTACTAATGCACGCATCGTTCCTCTAGAATGATTACTTACACCTTCCATTTGACGGTTAGGGATAAAGTTTAATGTACCATCAAAGCTACGTATTTTTGTGGTGCGTAATCCTATTTCTTCAACTATTCCACTGTAACCAGCCGTGCTGACATATTCATCTACTTCGATTTGTTTTTCCAGTAAAATAAAAAATCCAGTAACTATATCACTTACTAGTCCCTGTGCACCAAAGCCGATCGCTAGTCCTAGGACACCCGCTGTTGCTAGGAGCGGTCCTAATTCTAAATCAAAAATGCCAAACAACATAGTAATAAATACGAATATCAAGATATAAGTATAAATGTTTAATAACAGTTTTTCTAATGTTTTAACCCGTGCTTGTGAAATGCTTTCTCTTGTTGCTGTTTTTGCTAAAGCTTTGGTTATTACTTTTTTCCCTAAAGGGGAAACAATCGCATAAGCAATCAATAAAATAATAATCTTAATGGCGATTGACAGGTATGTGTCAATAAAGTTAGTTAGATCAATTCCAAATAGTGTCATTGTATGTCTCCTCTCGTAGTATGTATAAGTTCTAATGACCATCTTGCTAAATGTACTATATTATGAACTGATATTCAACTTATACCCGTTATGAAGTTTTGTTATACACGAAATTAATTTATTTTTATAGAGCAATGTTTGGGCTCATGTTATTCAATAGAATTATCCGTCTTAAGGCGGATTTTATATTTTATTGAAAAAAATAATACAAATGGGTGGATATTTATTTCGTAACCCGATATATTTGTAATTACGAAAAAGAAAAAGGGAGGTATACTAGTGGAAATTTTTAAAAAATTGAAGCAATTCTATTGGCCGTTTAAGAAATACTTTTTTATTGCGCTATTTTTCACTGTTTTGGTAACTGGTATAACGGTAGTTTACCCAGTTATTTTACAAATTACTATTGACGATGTTGTCTTAAAAGAACAATATCGATTAATTCCTTATCTAGCAGTTGGATTTGTTTTAATTATGATTGTTAAAGGAGTAGCTAACTTTTTACAACAATACTTAGGAGACCTATTTGGGGTTTCAGCCGTATTTAGACTAAGAGCCGGTTTATATAAAAAGTTACAACGCTTATCCTTTACCTATTATGATAATGCACGAACTGGTGATTTAATGTCCCGACTTACTATGGATGTTGAGGGGTTTAAGTTTTTCCTTGCTGCTGGTTTGAAAGAATTTATACGAGTGGTCTTGTTGATTGTGATAAGTCTATCCGTTATGTTCTTCTACTCTATCCCACTAGCGTTAGTAACAATGGCCGTGATGCCGTTTCTTGCTGTTGTGGTTTATCGATTTGATAAAAAAGTGCACCCAGCTTTTCGTACAGTTCGTAAATCATTAGGAAGATTAAACACACGTATTCAAGAAAATGTTAGTGGTATGAATACTGTTAAGTCATTAGCAAAAGAAGATTTTGAAATTGAGCGTTTCACCGTTAATAACGCCGATTATCAGGATGTTAATATTAAAACATCAAACATTTGGTCGAAATATTTTCCACTTATGGAGTTTGTTGGTAATATTTCCGTGGTAGCTTTAGTGATCTATGGAGGCTACTTAGTAATTAATGGTCAGCTAACAATGGGTGAAATGGTTGCCTTCTTTAGTTTAGTAAATTATATTCTTGGCCCTTTGATGCAATTAGGGTTTATTGTTAACCAATTCTCACAAGCAAAAGCATCAGGTGATCGTTTGTTAGAAATTTTGGAAGCAGAAGAAGATATACAAGAAGATTATGATGCTGTGATTCCTAACAAAATCAGTGGTCATGTCACATTTAACAATGTAACGTTACAATATGAAGAAGACGATGATCAAGCATTAAAGGATATATCTTTTGATGCCCCAGCTGGAACAGTTCTTGGGTTAATTGGCGCTACCGGTGCTGGAAAAACTAGTATTACCCAATTAATGACGCGATTTTATGAGCCAAAGCAAGGGGACGTACTTATTGATGGAAAACCTGTTAGTGATTATAATCTGAAAGCACTCAGAAGAAATATTGGTTTTGTATCACAAGAATCTTTTTTATTCTCTACAACGATCAAAGATAATATTGCTTACGGTAATCCAAACGCATCTATCGATGATATTATTGCAGCGGCTAAACGTGCGCAGGCTCATGAGTTTATCTTGGAGATGCCTAATGGTTATGACACTATGCTTGGCGAACGAGGTATGGGACTCTCTGGAGGACAAAAACAAAGAATTGCCATTGCTCGAGCGATCTTGATTGACCCAAGTATTCTAATATTAGATGATGCTACTTCAGCAGTCGATATGGAAACAGAGTTCAAAATTCAAAAAGCACTTAAAGAAGTTATGAAAAATCGTACGACATTTATTATTGCCCACCGTATATCTTCCCTCAAACACGCAGATGAAATTCTTGTGTTAGAAGACGGTGCCATTGTTGAGCGAGGTAAACATGAGCAATTATTAGATAATGGTGGACCATATCAACGTATCTATGATATTCAATATCAAGACAAAGAAAGAATTTTTAATACAGCAAATTAAGGGAGGGTGAGAACATGGAAGAACAACAGCCTGTAAACAAACAATTAAAACGATTCTATTATCCATCTGAACAAGCAGTAGAAAAACCATTTAACTGGCTACAGATGACGCGTTTATTAGCATATGTTAAGCCTTATATGAGATCAATTCTTCCGGGTGCAATGCTCGCGATGTTGCTATCTACTATTGTTCGATTAGCAGTTCCAACGCTTATCAGTAAGGTGGCAATTGACATAGCGATCAGAAATAAAGATGTTAATTTGCTAACGTATATAGTTATTATTATCTCCGTTTTGTATGTATTGAGCTATATCGGAAATCATTTTCGCATAAAGCTTGTGAATATATTAGGACAAAAAGTTATTCATGATTTAAGAAAACAGTTATTTTCTCATGTGCAACGTTTATCACATAATTTCTTTGATAAACGTTCTGCGGGCTCGATTTTAGTTCGGATTTTAAATGATGTAAATTCATTACAAGAATTATTCACCAATGGTATTATCAACTTGTTAATGGATGTTATTACTTTACTAGGTATAATTGCTATTCTATTCTACTTTAGTCCGCAATTAGCTATAGCTATATTAGTCATCTTACCGATTATGTTCTACATTTCCACGGCGTTACGTAAAAAAATTCGTCGATCATGGCAAGATGTTCGTATCCAAAAATCAAAATTGAATTCCCATCTTAATGAAAGTTTACAAGGTATTCGAATAACGCAATCTTTCTCTCAAGAAAAAGAGAATAGCGCTTTTTTTGATGGTGTGAACACAGATAACTTTGAAAAAGAACGACTAGCGATGAAAAAAAGCGCTTATTTTGGGCCGTTTGTTGAAATGAGTAATGCAATTGGTACGGTAATTCTAATTTCGCTTGGTTCTCATATGATTATTTCTGGAACCATTGACATAGGAGATTTTGTTTTATTTGCCACATTCTTAGGAATGTTTTGGGAGCCGATCTCAAGACTTGGTCAAGTCTATAATCAGTTATTGGTTGCGATGGCCTCTTCAGAACGAATATTCGAATTTTTAGATGAGCAACCAAATGTAGAAGAAAAGCCAGATGCTAAATCATTTGAAGATATGAAAGGGCGCATTGAATTTGATCGTGTTCAATTTGCTTATGACTCAGACAGAATTGCGTTACATGAAATTTCATTAGAGATGAAAGCTGGTCAGACGGTTGCTTTAGTAGGCCATACTGGATCAGGAAAATCCACCATTGCGAATCTAATTAGTCGTTTTTATGATCCAACAAAAGGTCAAGTTAAAATTGATGGGCATGATTTACGTGATATGAAATTAAATAGTCTTCGAAATAATATTAGTGTTGTTTTGCAAGATACTTTTATTTTTTCGGGGTCTATTAAAGATAATATTCGATTTGGGCGACCAGAAGCAACGGATGAAGAAGTGATTGAAGCAGCAAAGGTTGTTGGTGCACATGATTTCATCTTGCGCTTAGCAAACGGTTATGAGACAGAAGTAGAGGAGCGAGGAAGCATTCTTTCTGCTGGAGAAAGGCAATTACTTTCATTCGCTAGAGCTTTGCTGGCTGATCCACGTATTCTCATACTAGATGAGGCGACGGCAAGTATTGATACAGAAACCGAAATGAAAATTCAACATGCTTTACGAAAATTATTAGAAGGGCGTACGGCAATTATGATTGCCCATCGCTTATCTACCATTAGAGAAGCCGATCAAATTATCGTATTAGAACACGGAAAAATATTAGAACAAGGTAACCATGATGAATTGATGAATAAACAGGGAGAGTATTTCCAACTTGTTAAATCGCAATTTGAAATGTTGGACGCCTTGTAAATTAATAAAATGTCTTAAACCTAAAAGAAAAGTAGAATGTTATAAAAAAGAGCACAGTACATTACAGCTTTGTAACTGGATTAAGTCCTGATAGAACTGGACTTAATCCATCTTTTTTGTGGCAATGATAAGTCTGACCAATTTTAAATGTTTACATGAAGTGTTCTTCGATAGAAAAATATGATAGACTATGTTCAGATGTTGTGTGTAGTAGGAGGATTATGCAATGAAAAGAGAATTTGCTGTCATTGGCCTAGGCCGATTTGGCGGAAGTATTTGCAAAGAATTAAGTGAAGAAGGTATGGAAGTACTTGCAATTGATACGGAAGAGGATAAAGTTAATGAGTATAAGAATATTGCTTCACATGCGGTAATTGCAGATGCAACAGATGAAAAGGTGTTAAAAGAACTAGGAATACGTAATATTGATCATGTCATTGTTGCTATTGGTGACAATATACAAGCGAGTATTTTAACAACATTAATGCTCAAAGAATTGGGAATTAATAAAATTACAGTTAAAGCACAGAATGATTATCATGAAAAAGTGTTGAAAAAAATTGGCGCCGATCAAGTTGTCCATCCTGAACGTGATATGGGTAGAAGGATTGCTCATAGTATTATTTCCAATAATATTTTGGACCATTTAGAGTTATCAGATGACCATAGTATTGTGGAAGTGAAAGCAGGAAAGAAAATGATTGGACAGACGCTTGTGGATTTGGATATTCGCGCAAATTATGGTTGCAACGTTGTCGCTATTAAGCAAGAACAAAATAATGAAATTAATGTATCTCCAATGGCTACAGAAACAATTGATAGTGGTGACATATTAATTGTTATTGGTGCTGATAAAGACATTTCTAGATTCGAAAAATATTTAGTAGTCGATGATGACTAAAAAACGTCGAGAGTTTTAAAACTCTCGACGTTTTTTAGTCTTATTTACACTTCCATAATAATTGGAAGTATCATTGGACGACGTTTTGTTTTGTCAAACAAGAAAGGCGCAATGGTGTCTGTAATTTCATTTTTGATTTCAGACCATTGTGTTGTCTTACGTTCCATCACTTTGTTTAAGTGGGAAGAAACGATTTTTTGCGCTTCATTGATCAAGTCTTCTGACTCTCTCATATAGACGAAACCACGAGAGATAATATCTGGACCTGATGCAATTTTGAATTCTTTCATATTAATACTTACGACAACAATTACTAACCCTTCTTCTGATAGGATACGTCTATCGCGCAAGACAATATTTCCGATATCTCCAATACCACTACCATCAACATAAATCGCTCCTGAAGGTATTTTACCGGCAACATTCGCACTATCTTTACCTAGAGCCAATACGTCTCCGTTATCCATAATAAAGCAATTGCTTGGATCCACATCACAAGCTTGTGCATGTTTTGTATGTTCTTTTAACATACGGTATTCACCGTGAATCGGCATAAAGAATTTTGGTCTTAATAAGCGTAACATTAATTTCTGCTCTTCTTGAGCGCCATGTCCAGATGTATGGATATCATTAAGTGGTCCATGAATAACATCTGCGCCAGCACGATAAAGCATATTAATGATCTTACTAACACTTAACGTATTACCAGGGATTGGTGAAGAAGAAAATACGACAGTGTCATTAGGTATAATTTGAATTTGTCGGTGTGTTCCATTTGCAATTCTTGATAAAGCGGCCATTGGTTCACCTTGAGAGCCTGTACAAAGTATAGTTACTTCGTTGGCAGGAAGACGATTGATTTGATGTGCATCAATGAAGGTTTCCTCAGGTGCTTTAATATATCCTAGTTCACGTCCGATGGTAATAGAAGCTTCCATACTTCTTCCAAATACAGCTATTTTTCTATTATGCTTTACCGCACTTTCTACTACTTGTTGTAGTCGATAGATGTTTGATGCGAATGTAGCAAAAATAACTCGACCATCTACACGATTAAATATATCATTGATGCTTTCTCCTACTACACTTTCAGACATGGTAAAACCAGGAACCTCACTGTTTGTACTGTCGGATAACAAACAAAGTACACCTTCTTTACCCACTTCAGCCATTTTAGCTATATTAGCTGGATCGCCAACAGGTGTAAAGTCAAATTTAAAATCTCCTGTGTGTACAATGTTTCCTGGAGGAGTTTTCACCACTATTCCGTATGAATCAGGTATGCTATGTGTGGTTCTAAAGAACGAAACGGAAGTCTTTCTAAATTTAATTATTTCATCCTCTTGAAATGTATGCAGCTTTGCATTTCGTAAGAGTCCATGTTCATCTAATTTATTTTTAATTAAGCCAATAGCAAGTTTTCCAGCATAAATAGGGATATTAATTTCTCTTAATAAGTAAGGTATTCCACCTATATGATCCTCATGTCCATGAGTAATAAATAACCCTTTAATTTTATCTTGATTTTGAACAAGATAGGTGTAATCAGGTATAACATAATCAATTCCTAGTAATTCATCTTCAGGAAACTTGATTCCAGCATCAACTAGAATAATTTCATCCTGGAACTGGATACCATATGTGTTTTTACCGATTTCACCTAGTCCACCTAACGCAAATACAGCTGTTTGATCATTTTTTACAAATTTCATTGGTTAGGCATTCTCCACTTTAAAATCATTGGATTGTTTTTCATATGCTAGATGTTCTTCGTCTAATGGCTGGATAAACTCAATATTAATGGAATTCGCTGCTAATTCTGTACGAACTTGTCTTTCATTCTCGGCTTCATAATATAGGCTTTTTGTTCTTTCACGAACAGGTATTTCATCAGGTATTTCTTGATAAAGTACTTTAAATATCATTATAATCTCTCCTTCATAAGTGCAATAATTAGTTTTTTTATAGAACATAGCAATATTTTGATTTACGTGAATCTGATTTGTATTAGGATGCTTTATTCACCGACAAGAATTTTTAAAAGCATTCGGAACGCGATTTTGACGTAATAATTTTTTCCATCGTTTTCTAAGCTTTTCTTTTAGCCGCTTTAACATACCGTTACGCTCCTTTCTCCTTGTTAAAGAAAAGCATAAATGTGTAACCGATCCAATCCCTCTTACTATTAGTATAGTATGTAAATACAATTTTGGAAACAGAAACGTTTAAAACTTATAAAAAAAATAAAGTTTCTGGTTAAGGTGATAAATAATTAACGAGGCAATTTTTCGGATTTACATAAGTTAGCTATCCCCATCTGTTGATGAGAGGAACGATTTTCACGTTAACTTTTTACTATTTTTCACAACGACAAAGATTCTTATACAAAAGGCAAGATAAAATAGTAATCACAACATTTAAAAGCACGAACCAAAAATGAGCACAATCATTTTGGTTCGTGCCGGTTACTTTGTTATTTGCTCATGTTAGAATCTTTTTTAATTTGCATCACAAGCACTTGTGTTTTCTGGAATGTCAAATGGATTTTTATTATTAATGTGGTCGTAAAACATAATACCATTTAAGTGATCAATTTCGTGTTGTACAACAATTGCCGGATACCCACGCAACCGCCATTTAATTGGTTCACCTGCTAAATTAATCGCCTTTACTGTAATTCTAGCATATCTTGGTACATATCCTGGCACTTCTCGATCAACCGAGAGACAACCTTCCCCGTTAGAAAGAAACGTTTTTTCTACGGAATGGCTAACAATTTTAGGGTTAATTAGACCGGCACTATACTGTTTGCCGTCAAAATCTTCGAAGTGTACAGCCATCATTCGTTTGGAAATACCTATTTGAGGTGCGGCTATTCCTACACCGGGGCGCAGGTTATACTTTTCAGCTATCTCTTCATCTTGACTATTTTTTAGAAATTGCAACATATCTGCTAGCGTCTGTCTATCTTGATCATTTATTGGTAATTCAATTGGTTCTGCTACTTGTTCCAAAATAGGATTACCTTCTCTAATGACATCTTTCATTGTAATCATGCATGCATACTCCTTTATTACTTTCTCATATCATAGTTTAACATAAACGACATGTTAAAGATTAAATCTAAGGATTTAGAAAGTTAGATATTTGTTATGGATAATAATATGTTATACTATTTTCACGAATGTGTTAAATATTTTGCTAGACGGGACAAGGGAGGCATAAAAGATTGAAACGTAAATTAATTGGGATAGCTTTTGTTATGTTAGTTTTTGTTGCTGGTTGTTCCGGACAATCGACTACAGAAAAGATGTATAACCACTTAGAAGAAGCTGTCTCTTTAGAAAGCGAATTTGTTAACCAACAAGAACCACTGTCAAAATTAGAACAAGAAGAACAGAAAATATTTCAAGAGATTAGCAAGCTAAATATGGACCAGTTTGACCAAATTACTTCCTTAGCAGATGAGGCGTTAGCTTCAATAGAAAAGAGAAGAGAACTACTTAAAAAAGAAAAAGAAAGCATTGAAGCAGCTAAAAAAGAGTTTGATCAAATTAATCCATTGGTTGATAAATTAAAAGAAGCTTCATTAAAAGATCAAGCGTCACAAATGCAACAAGCGATGGAAGATCGGTACAATGCATACATAGCACTACATGATGCGTATCAAACGTCACTCGATTACGATCAAAAAATATACGAACTATTAAAGCAAGAAGAGCTTGAAGAAAGTACATTATTTGACCAAATAGAGAAGGTTAATAACCAATATGAAAAAGTTACTGAAGCAAATACAATTTTCAGTGAAAATACAGATGCATTTAATGAGCAAAAACAAGCTTTTTATGAAGCAACAGATTTAGATATCACCTATGAAAATTAATGAAAAGGAGGGTGTTTTTTCGTCTATGATGGGAGAGCGCTCTTTTTTTATATATAAAATTTAAATTTTTATAATACAGTTGTGATTTATATGCTAGTACAGAAGCTGTCTTTTTAATTAAATAAACTTTTTGAATTAAAAAATTGCATTATATTGATCAAAGTGTTTGACCGAAACAATGTAATGAGCTAAACTAATTATTGAGTTGTAATTGTACTAATCATAATACGTTTCACCTATGTAACAGTTTCTACATAATAAGAAATTAAGATTAAAAAAAGTTACAATAGGGTACTGTATGAATAAGTACAATTCTGTTCATAGTTTCTACAATATTGCAGAAACAATTGCAGATAAATCTAAACGGATATGGAAAGGAAGAGGTGAATCTTTTGAAACGTATACTTGAAAACATTGAAAATCAATACGAAACGTTTCAAATTCTGAATGAAGACGGCGAAATCATTAACGAAGATGCAATGCCTGAACTTTCAGATGATGAATTAAAAGAATTAATGACGAGAATGGTCTACACTAGAATTTTAGATCAACGCTCGATTGCTTTAAACCGTCAAGGTAGATTAGGTTTCTACGCACCTACAGCAGGTCAAGAAGCTTCTCAGTTAGGTACACAATTTGCATTGGAAAAAGAAGACTTTCTTTTACCAGCATACCGTGATGTTCCTCAATTAATTTGGCATGGTCTTCCATTATACCAAGCATTCTTGTTCTCAAGAGGACATTATCATGGTAACCAAATGCCAGAAGGTGTAAACGCATTAAGTCCACAGATTATTATTGGTGCACAATATACGCAAGCAGCTGGTGTTGCACTAGGTATGAAAAAACGTGGTCAAAAATCAGTGGCAATCACTTATACAGGTGATGGTGGTACTTCTCAAGGTGATTTCTATGAAGGAATTAACTTTGCTGGTGCATACCAAGCTCCTGCGATTTTCGTTGTTCAAAATAACCGCTTTGCAATATCTGTACCAGTAGATAAGCAAACGGCTGCTAAAACATTAGCTCAAAAAGCAGTTGCTGCTGGAATCGAGGGTATTCAAGTTGATGGTATGGACGTGTTAGCTGTTTATGCTGCTACAAAAGATGCGCGTGAGCGTGCTGTAAACGGAGAAGGCCCAACATTGATTGAAACATTAACTTACCGTTACGGTCCACACACAATGGCTGGTGATGATCCAACGCGTTATCGTACAGAAGATTTAGATAGTGAGTGGGAGAAAAAAGACCCAATTGTTCGTTTCCGTAAATTCTTAGAAAATAAAGGTCTTTGGTCAGAAGATCAAGAAAATGAAGTAATTGAAAAAGCTAAAGAAGAAATCAAAGCTGCAATCAAAAAAGCTGATCAGCAACCAAAACAAAAAGTTTCTGATCTTATTCAAAATATGTATGAAGAACTTCCAGCACACTTAGAGGAGCAATTGGAAGAATATAAAGCAAAGGAGTCGAAGTAAATCATGGCTCAAATGACAATGATCCAAGCAATCACTGATGCTTTGCGCACAGAACTTAAAAATGATGAAAATGTATTAGTTTTTGGTGAAGATGTTGGTCAAAACGGTGGGGTATTCCGTGCGACTGAAGGTCTTCAAGACGAATTTGGTGAAGATCGCGTGTTTGATACACCACTAGCTGAATCTGGTATCGCTGGTATTTCAATCGGTTTAGCAACACAGGGATTTCGTCCAGTTCCTGAAATTCAATTCTTCGGTTTCGTTTATGAAGCGATGGATGCAATTAACGGACAAATGGCTCGTCTTCGTTACCGTACAGGTAATACAATGAATGCACCAATTACGATTCGTTCTCCATTTGGTGGTGGGGTGCACACACCTGAACTTCATGCGGATTCATTAGAAGGTCTAATCGCACAACAACCAGGTGTAAAAGTGGTTATCCCTTCAAACCCTTATGATGCAAAAGGATTGTTGATCTCTTCTATCCGAGACAATGATCCGGTTGTATACCTAGAGCACATGAAATTGTACCGTTCTTTCCGTGAAGAGGTACCTGAGGAAGAATACACTGTAGAACTAGGTAAAGCTAATGTGAAACGTGAAGGTTCAGATGTAACATTAGTAGCATATGGTGCGATGGTTCAAGCTTCTATGAAAGCGGCGGAAGAACTTGAAAAAGACGGTATTCAAGCAGAAGTAATTGACTTACGTACAGTCATGCCAATTGATATGGATACCATTATCAAATCTGTTGAAAAAACAAATCGTGTCGTTGTTGTACAAGAAGCACAAAAACAAGCTGGTATGGCTTCTTACATTGTAACTGAAATCCAAGAACGTGCTATCTTACATTTAGAAGCTCCAGTCTTACGAGTTACAGCACCAGATACTGTTTATTCTTTCACACAAGCAGAAGAAGTTTGGCTACCAAATTACAATGATATCGTTGAAAAAGTAAACACAGTACTTAACTTTTAATTGAAATATTGATGGGAGGCAAAAATAATGGCATTTGAATTTAAATTGCCTGATATCGGTGAAGGAATTCATGAAGGTGAAATCGTAAAATGGTTTGTTAAAGCCGGAGATGAAATCAAAGAAGACGATGTACTTTGTGAAGTGCAAAATGATAAATCAGTTGTCGAAATCCCTTCACCAGTAGAAGGAACAGTAAAAGAAGTACATTTTGATGAGGGAACAGTAGCAACAGTAGGTCAAACAATTGTATCTATTGACGCGGAAGGCTATGAAGGCGAAGAAGCTAGTGGAGACGTTGAACAAGCATCTGCTTCTGAAGGAACTAGTGAGTCTAGTAGCAGCAACACTGGTGTCTATGAATTCAAATTACCTGACATCGGTGAAGGAATTCACGAAGGTGAAATCGTAAAATGGTTTGTTAAAGCCGGAGATGAAATCAAAGAAGACGATGTACTTTGTGAAGTACAAAATGATAAATCAGTTGTCGAAATCCCTTCACCAGTAGAAGGAACAGTAAAAGAAGTACATTTTGATGAGGGAACAGTAGCAACAGTAGGCCAAACAATTGTGTCTATTAACGCGGAAGGTTATGAAGCCGAAGCATCATCATCTGAGTCTGCTGAACCTGCAAAAGAAGAAAAAGCTTCTCCATCAGCTAAACAAGAAAATGTTGATCCCAATCGTCGTGTGATTGCAATGCCGTCAGTTCGTAAATTTGCGCGCGACAATGATGTAAACATTGCGAATGTTGCTGGTAGTGGTAATAATGGTCGTGTACTTAAAGAAGATGTGCAAGCATATCTAAATGGGGATCAAAAACCAGCAGAAGCTCAGGCTTCAGGTCAAGGTTCAACTGTTATAAAAGAAGAAAGAAAAACATCTTCTTCACAACAACAACAAACAGCACCAGCTGGTGATCTTCCAGAAACACGCGAGAAAATGTCTGGAATTCGTAAATCAATTGCAAAATCGATGGTTAATTCAAAACATACAGCTCCACACGTAACGCTTCATGATGAAGTTGATGTTACAGAACTAGTTGCTCATCGTAAGAAATTTAAAGCTGTTGCAGCTGAACAAGAAATTAAGTTAACATATTTACCATATGTAGTAAAAGCTTTAGTTTCAGCTTTAAGAAACTATCCTGTTATTAATGCATCGATTGATGATGAAAATGATGAGATTGTTTATAAACATTATTACAATATCGGTATTGCTGCTGACACAGATAGAGGTCTTATGGTACCAGTAGTGAAAGATGCAGATAAAAAATCAATCTTTGCTATCTCAAGTGAAATCAATGAATTAGCTGGTAAAGCAAAAGATGGTAAATTGGCTCCTAATGAAATGAAAGGTGCTTCATCTACGATCTCTAACATTGGTTCCGCAGGTGGTCAGTGGTTCACACCAGTTATCAATCACCCAGAGGTTGCCATTTTAGGTATTGGTCGTATTGCTGAAAAACCAGTTGTTAAAGATGGTGAAATTGTTGCTGCACCAGTACTTACATTATCATTAAGCTTTGACCACAGAATCGTTGATGGTGCTACAGCACAAATGGCATTAAACCAAGTGAAACGTTTACTAAACGATCCACAATTAATTATGATGGAGGCGTAAAATATGGTAGTAGGGGATTTTCCAATCGAATTAGATACACTAGTAGTTGGAGCAGGTCCTGGTGGTTATGTTGCTGCAATTCGTGCAGCGCAAACAGGACAAAAAGTTACAATTGTTGATAAAGGTGCTTTAGGCGGCGTTTGTTTAAATGTTGGTTGTATTCCTTCTAAAGCATTGATTCAAGCAGGACACCGTTATGAAGAAGCGCATGGTGCTTCTGAAATGGGTATCTCTGCTGACAACGTATCTGTCGACTTCTCTAAAGTTCAAGAATGGAAAGCAGGCGTTGTTCATAAATTAACTAGTGGTGTTGAAGGTCTATTAAAAGGGAATAAAGTAGACATTGTAAAAGGTGAAGTATACTTTGTTGACCAAAATACCGTACGTATTATGGACGAGAAAAATTCTCAAACTTATACATTCAAAGATTGTATTATTGCAACAGGTTCTACACCTATTGAAATTCCAACATTTAAATTTTCAGATCGCATTCTAGATTCAACTGGTGCATTAGGCCTTAAAGAAATTCCTGAGAAATTAGTAGTTATCGGTGGTGGCTATGTAGGTACTGAATTAGGTACTGCATATGCTAACTTCGGTACAGAAGTGACTATTCTTGAAGGTGCAGATGATATTCTAGGTGGATTTGAAAAACAAATGTCATCTCTAGTTAAACGTAATTTGAAGAAGAAAAATGTTAATATTGTTACAAAAGCAATGGCAAAAAGCTCTGAAGAAACTGACAATGGTGTGAAGGTTACTTATGAAGCGAACGGGAAAGAAGAAACTGTAGAAGCTGATTATGTACTTGTCACAGTTGGTCGTCGTCCAAATACAGAAGAAATTGGCTTAGAGCAAGTAGGCATTGAAATGGACGAAAGAGGTCTTATCAAGACTGATAATCAGTGCCGTACGAATTTCGACAATATCTATGCAATTGGTGATATTATTGCAGGACCACCACTTGCACATAAGGCTTCTTATGAAGGTAAAATTGCAGCTGAAGCAATTGCTGGTGAAAAAGCAGAAATTGATTACAATGGTATTCCTGCTGTTGTGTTCTCTGAACCAGAACTTGCAACAGTTGGCTACACAGAGCAAGCTGCTAAAGACGCTGGTTTTGATGTAAGAGCTGACAAATTCCCATTTGCTGCAAATGGTCGTGCACTTTCTCTAGGAAGTGGTGATGGTTTTGTTCAGCTTGTAACTCGTAAAGATGATGGTCTTGTATTAGGTGCCCAAATTGCAGGGACAAATGCAAGTGACATGATTTCAGAGCTAGGCTTAGCAATTGAAGCTGGTATGACAGCTGAAGACTTAGCACTTACCATTCATGCTCACCCTACATTAGGGGAAATTACAATGGAAGCTGCCGAAGTAGCAATGGGTACGCCTATCCACATTGTACGATAAATAAATGTTGTAAAAAGCTTACACTTCAATGCAGTGTAAGCTTTTTTTATTAATGAATTTGCTATTATTGCAGATAGGAAGTATTTTTTGTCGTATAATAATAGAAGAATACATAAATTAGGGGGAGTTACTTGTGAAAAGTCGGTTGTTACTTTTGTTATTCATAAGCTTTATTTTACTACTTGCAACAGGGTGTGGAAACACTTCAGATAGTACTGAGAAAAATGATGAAGGAACGAGTAACGAACAAAAAAGAAGCGACAATGATTCTGCGGAGAAAGAAGTAGAAACAAAGTCATCGGAAGAGAAAGATAATGAAACAAGCAAACAAGACAAAGAGGAAGAAACAGAAGCACCAGAACCAGAAAAAAAAGAAGCAACCTATCAAATAAATCCGAAAACATCTTCGGTTGAGCCTTTATCAGAAGATGGGAATGAAAAAGTAGTTTTGTTAACTATTGATGATGCGCCAGATCAATACGCATTAGAAATGGCAAAAACACTAAAAGAAATTGACGCACATGCTATTTTCTTTGTGAATGGTCACTTTTTGAACACAGAAGAGCAAAAAAACGTATTAAAACAAATTTATGAGATGGGATTTATGATAGGAAATCATACAATGACCCATCAAAACCTTACTAAAGTGAATCAAGACAAGCAATATGAAGAAATTGTGCCACTAAACGATTTGATAGAAGAAGTAACTGGTGAGCGTCCAAAATTCTTTCGTGCGCCACATGGGGCAAATACCGATTATTCAAGACAGCTTGCCAAAGAAGAGGGTATGGTTGTGATGAATTGGACTTATGGGTATGATTATTTTGCACCTTATCAAGATGCGGAGAAATTGACAAAGGCGATGGTTTCAGGTGAAGGACCTGAAGCAGGTGTTGATTATTCATTGCTTAAATCAGGGGCAAATTTATTAATGCATGATAGAGACTGGACAAACAAAGCATTAAAAGATATTGTAATGGGTCTACGTGATAAAGGTTATGAGACAGTTGATCCGCACGCAATTAAGACAATAGAATAAGCAGAAAAAGTACGTACACACTCAATGATTAGTTATGGTGTGTACGTGCTTTTTACTAGTAAGATTTTTAAAAAGTGTTTATTTAAATGGTTTCATTTCCTTAATTACTTGAATCGTTTCTAATGATTCATCTTCTAAACCTTGAACAGGTAGACCTGCTGCTAAATTCTGGGAAATATAAGATAAATTTTCTTTTGAGATAATTTCACCGGGTATAAAAATGGGAATACCTGGCGGATAGACCATAATGGATTCCGCACTAATTCTTCCTTCTGAATCTCTTAGGTTGATTGTCTCCGTTTCTGCGTAAAATGCGTCTCTAGGCGTCATACTTAGCATAGGTATAGGAGGAATGGTAACTCGAATTGCTGTGTCTGTTGCAGAACGTTCATAAGTTTCAGAAAGGACGTTAAGCGCATGAGTTAATTTTTGCGTTTCCTTCTCTGTATCACCAGGTGTAATAATACATAAAATATTGTACATATCCGATAATTCAACTTCAAGATTGAAGTTTTCTCTTAACCATACTTCTACGTCATAACCTGTAACACCAAGTTGTTTTACTGAAATTAGTAACTTCGTCGGATCATAATCAAAGGTTGCTTTGGTCCCTAATAGTTCTTTACCTGGACAGTAGAGATGTGGTATTTCATTTATCTTTACTCTTGTCAGTTGAGCAAGTTGGATTGTTTTATCTACCAATTGTTTACCTTCAGTAGCTAATTGCTTTCTAGCACTATCTAATGAAGCTAAAAGTATATAGGAAGTAGAGGTAGTTGTGAGCATAGAAAAAATTCGTTGTACTCTTTCATGTGTCACGATACCTTCTTTAAGATTAAGTATAGAGCTTTGGGTTAAAGAGCCACCCAATTTGTGCACACTTGTAGCAGCTAAATCCGCTCCTGCTTGCATAGCTGATAAAGGTAAATCATCATGAAAGTGAATATGCACGCCATGAGCTTCATCGACTAAGACAGGAATGTTATTTGCATGTGCAATGGTAACAATTCGTTTCAAATCTGCTGCAATGCCGAAGTAAGTTGGATTTATTACAAATACACCTTTGGCATCTGGATGAGCATTAATTGCTTTTTCTACAGCTTCGGGTGTAATTCCATGGGCAATGCCTAAGTCATTGTCTAGTTCTGGATGAATAAAAATAGGTACTGCACCAGCAAAAATAATTGCAGCAGTAACCGATTTATGGATATTTCTTGGAACAATAATTTTATCTCCTGGTCCGCATACGGTCATGACCATTGTCATAATTGCACTACTTGTACCTTGAACAGAGAAAAAAGTATAATCTGCTCCAAATGCTTGTGCAGCCAAATCTTGCGCATCCTTTATCATTCCGTGTGGATGATGGAGATCATCTAGTGGACTAATATTGATTAAATCGATCGATAATGCCTTTTCACCTATAAAATCACGGAACGTTTTTTCCATCCCTTCCCCCTTTTTGTGACCGGGTATATGAAAAGGAGTAGGGTTGCTTTCTATGTAGTTTTGTAGGCCTGTAAACAAAGGTGTTAGATTTTGATCTTGCATTATAGGAACTCCTCTTTATACAATGTAAGTGATAGAAAAAAATTATAGCAAATAATTTGTTATAATACTAGCTGAGAGGGATGTTAAAATGAACTATAGTTACCCAATTGACGAATCATGGTCCACCAATGAAGTCATCGATGTGGTGAATTTTTTGTCTTTAGTTGAAAAAGCATATGAACAAAGTGTGAAACGAAATGACTTAATACTTGCGTATCGACGCTTTAAACAGATTGTTCCTTCAAAGAGTGAAGAGAAGCAGATTGATAAACAATTTGAAAAGGAAACTGGCTATTCTGTTTATCGCACGGTGCAGCACGCTCGAAAAGTAGAATCTGATAAAATAAATATCCGCCCGTAAAACGGGCGGTTTTAATTTCGCCCTAGAAGGGCACTTTACTAACTACCCCTAAAGGGGCTTTTAAATTGACCGTCAA
>NZ_QNRI01000019.1 GCF_003315295.1 Paraliobacillus ryukyuensis
CTCCATCTATTAAAATTTTAAAATTCGTGCTATAATGTAGTTATTCATTTAAGTTAGTTCGCTAATCTGTTGGTAGCAGGTTAGCTGTTTTTTTGGAATACAGAATTTAATTGTCGTTGTACTTCCAATGCTAGGTTGCCTATCCGTTCGGAAGTGACAACTTTTTCCGTACGCATTAGATGTGTAAGTTCCATATAAAACGTTGCTAAATATTCTGTTTTAAATTGCAAACCATCTACATCATTAATTGCTTGTTTTAACATGTCGTGTGCTTCCATTGGCTTTAACCTCACTTTCGCAATAATCTTGTATTCTACGACTAGCTTCTTCTGCTGATTGATACCAAGATTCGGCAAACTTAAAATTTCCGATTTCTTCATGTACTCCACCTAACATCAAGCCCAATCTAACAATGTTAAGTTCTTGTGCTAGTTCTTCGTTAATATCCATTTCATCGCTCCTAACTGTTAATTAATATAGCGCTATACATAAATGCTAGACTTGCGATAAAAGCTACAATGAAAATGATTCTTTGCTTTTTCTCGCTCATATCCGATACCTTCTTTTTTGTTCATTAACTAATACCTGCGGATCCATCTGGTGATGACCAAGTACGATTTTTCTAAATTCATCATTTTTAGATTTTTTCTCTTTCAATCTAGCAAGCTCGTCCGATTTAGTAGCAATCTTTTTAGCTAGATCACTAGTATCTCGATAGCAATTGTGTTCAAAAGCGTATTTCAATCGCTCAATCATGTTTTCAGCGATTATGATAAGTTCCTCTGCTCTGTCTTGATCTTCTGGCAAAAAACGATTTAATTGATTCATAGTAAACCTCCTAAAATAATTCCTAGTAAGCCGCTGTTGGCTAAGTTAGATATAAGATCAGTTGCTACTGTCGGATCAATATTTAACGAAAGTGCTACAAGTATGTCCTGTGAATCTGTCTTACGCATCCATTTGAAGAAACTTTTCGAACCTAACTCCATTAATCCGTTTTCTATTTTTGAAATCGTAGATTGTGGTAAGTGCATGATTTCTGCCATATGTTCTTGAGTTAGCTTCTTCCGCTTTCGTGTATGTTTTAGCAAGTGCGGTATATTTGCTAAATCTAACTTCACTTTCCTTCCCTCCTTTTATTCCAGTTTTGAATATATTCAACATTGGAATAACATTTTTTATTGGAAGGCTATATAATGTATTTATAGCCAACCCCCTAGTTGGTTTTTTTCGATAATTAAATAACTCTATTTGCGAAATTAGGAAATTCTTCTCTTCTGACAACATCCTCATTCAGCCATTCAAAAAATTCTTTGGTCAATACTCGCGGATACCCCAATTTGCGAGTGACCGGGAACCCTCTTGTATTAAACAGTTCATTTGCTTTCGTGTGACTTATATCAGCCAACTCCATAAACTGTTGCCTAGTTAGTAGTGGAGGTAGTTGGCTGACGAGTTGCATTTGTTCTAGTAGAGCAGGAAGTAAATTTGATTGTAATTCTGATATCATAGCTGTTATTTCTTCTTGGCTGTATGTTGTTGTCGGCATTAGATCACTCCTTATAAAAATGTTTTTTTGTGCAGTCTGGACAGATAAAGCTAGTGCTACCTAAATCTCCGCCTTCAAAGTAAATTGATTTCATCATCTCGTCATCAACCTCTTGTTCAATCCCGCATTTAGGACATTGACAATACAATTCATCCTCATAAAGTGGGATATTTACTGTCTTGTTCAGCGATTCTAGTTCGACTTTGTGATAGATCATTACATAACCCCTCTGATTTGTTGGTTTAATTGTTCAATCTCGATTTTTAAGCTTGTAGATGGTTGCCACATTCCTAAAAACTTCATTCCATCTTCAAACTGTTTTCTAGGAAGTTCGTTATACCTCGGAATTTGAAAATGATTTTTAAAATCTCGCCAAATAGCAGCGAAAACCTTTCTCGCAATGTTTTCATAGGCACTTGATCTAATACCGCCTAGTGATTCAATAACAATTGATTTTCCTTTGTTTTGTAACTTTCTTTCTTGCACACCATCGATGCGCATGTGATCTTCAAGGTAAGTAACTCTGTTATCAACGTTGGCTAATGAATTAACCGCTCTTTGTAGTATTTGTAGTTCATTCTGTGGTTCTTGGAGTTTAGTTTTCATTTCTTCAAAACGTCTTACATATTCAGCTGTGAATAGAATCCCTTTTTCTCCAGTCATTTTATTAGCAACCATGTCACAACCTATCCTCGTAATTAAGTAACAAGGCATTTGCTTGTTTTGAGAACTTGTGTAACTAGATTCAATAAAGAAATCGGTGGGCGCAAAATTGCGCTTTCCTAAAACTTGAACATAATTTCTTATTTTTCTTAGTAGTTCTTTGTGGTTTTGGTTTGTTATTTCAGCAACCTCTCTACTATCTGTTACAAGTTGACCATTCATTGATACGACTTTTAATTGATTCATGAAATACACTCCTTTTGTTTTTGATCCATTTCGTCGCAATAATCTTTAAAAAAATTTATTTTAGGCTCAACTTCCAATGCTTTTGCGATAGCGATCATCTGTTTTATACTGGGTTCTGTTCTGCCTCTTTCAATAGAAGAGTAGTTTACTCTTGTCATGAAAGGTATTCTGTTAGATACTTCTTGTTGCGAAAGACTTAATTCCTCTCGCCTTTCTTTCATGTTGTTTCTCATTTGTTCACCACCTTTGCTACGATGTGTATCCTTCTTGTTTATTATATTACGATACGTTGTGTAGCAAAGTCAAGTGTTTTTTGCGTCTTTTTGTATCTTTTATTTATTTGGCTACATTTTGTATAGTATCATGTATTTAGAAAGGTAAATTGGTGATGATAATGATAAGTGTTGGTAGTAGGATTACAGAATTAAGAAAGAAAATGAATCTTACACAAGAAGATTTCGCAAAAAAAATAGGAATTTCTCGATCCGCTTTGTCACATTACGAAAAAGATAGAAGGGAACCAGATTACGAAACAATAAGAAATATTTCTAATGTGTGCGATGTAACAACAGATTATTTACTTGGTAAGACTGATAACCCTAATAAATCAAGCACATCCGAGACAAACCGAGCTTTTAACAACTTTGATGATATTACGGATCAAGAGAAGGATTATCTAGAAGAACAGCTTAGAATTTTCCGCAAACTAAGAGACAATAAATAAAATATCCTTTAGTTTGCTATTTTTCTACCGATAAAACGAACATACATTCTTATCCTGGAGGTATTTCATGTTCGAATACTATCAAAAAACAAACCTAGAAAATTGGTTGGAGAATTTATACATAGAACACAACATTTTATCTATATCCGATTTAACTATTTATAACGTTGCCGATAAGCTAAATGTAAATGTAATTTTTATGGAAAATGCTAAAGAGGTTGCGATTTGGGATGATAAAGCCGCGGCTATATTTCTAAATCCAGAGAAACTCGAAGAAGAAGTTAGAGCAATATTTTTTCACGAACTATGTCACCCACTTAGACATTATGGTGATCAAGTAAACAGTGTTAGAACATTTATGACCTTACAAGAAAGACAAGCCAATCAGTTTATGCTTTACGCTTCTATGCCTTTCTATATGATAAAAAAACTAGATATGTCTACGTACAATTATCAATGGGCATCATTTCTGTCTTATAAGTTTAATGTTCCGATAAACATTGCGCAAAAAAGAGCAGAACAAATATTGCAGAGAATACAGCAAGCATCTATTGATCAAGTCATCAGAGAGCAACGATCAACTTATAAACCAAGTAATGATCCGAGTGAATGGTCTACTGAAACAAATATGATAATGAATAAATTATATAGACAGATTGGATGTAAGCAAACATGAATGATATTACTATCTACAGTGATTTTATTGAATATGAGAAAAATCCCAAGTTAATGGTTATTAGAAACATTGATTGGAATAATGACTTCATCTACATACCAATTGATCTACCGTATAGGACAGAAAATATTATTGATTTTTCTTTTGATGATAGCAGTATTTCGGTTTTAATTAGTGACCTTGTAATTAATTTAACTATATCCAATCATGTTGGAATTAATTTAAGTAGTATTAAAAGTAGAATTATAGAGTCTGGCTTTCAAGAGAATGAAGTTTCAAAACTTATTATTAGAATTGTAGATTTCAAAGAAGTTATTTATATAGAAAGAAACTAAGTGATTAATGATTTAATCAAATAAATAAACAAAATTTATGGAGGGTTAATTATAAAGAAGTATTAGAATCATTATAAAGCGCACATAGCTGCGCTTTTTTTATAAGGAGGTTTGGGCGATGAACTTTAGAAAAAAGAAAACCAAAGCTGGTGAAAGATGGGAAGCGGTAGAAGATATAGGTGTTAATCCTACAACAGGTAAGAGAAAACAGGTTACAAGGTTGGGAAAAACACGAAAAGAAGCAAAAGAGCGTTTAGAAAAATATTTGCGTTCTATAGAAGAGTATGGAGTTGACGAAAAGCAATCGCTTAGAATTACATTTGAAGAAGTAGCTGCAGAATGGATTAAGGTTTACGAATCGACAGGAAGAAAAAAGAGTAGCGTTTATATAAGAACAAAAGAGATACGTTTGTTAAATAAGCACATGGCTAAGAAACCTATAGGAGCTATTACACATATGTTTTATCAAAATGTTATCAACGAACTAGCAACAGACTTAGCAAGAACAACCGTACAAGGTGTGAATAACTGTGCTGGTATGATATTCAAGTTTGCTAAACGTAACAAGTTAATGAAAGAACTACCTAATGAAGATGTGGTTATTCCCAAGAAAAGAAAATCAGTTGATGAAATAAAAAAAGATAATATAGCTGAAAAATATCTGGAACACGTTGAATTAGAAGATTTCTTTGAAAAATTAAATATACATGGATTGGAATTAGATAAAGAACGATTTTATTTATTAGCTTTTACAGGTATGCGTTCTGGAGAACTGTGTGCTTTACAAAAGCAGGATTTAGATTTTGAGAATAACACCATAGATATTAATAAAACGATCTATAATAATACAAATAATATGAAAGCATATGAACTAACGCCACCAAAAACAGTTGGTTCTATTCGCGTTATTGATGTAGACCAACCGATTATGGATATGCTAAAAAAATTAGTTAGAAAAAATGATGAGCATAAAATGGAATATCGAACTTTGATAGATGATTTTCATGATAAAGACTTTTTGTTTCAACGAAAAAACGGTTATCCTTACTCGCCAGCTTATTTGTTGAAACGAATGAACCGCATAGTAGAAAGGACAAAAATAGAGAAAAAAGCTACACCGCATATTTTTAGACACACACATATAAGTATGATGGCCGAAGCTAAAGTTGATCTTGCTACGATTATGAAAAGAGTTGGTCATGAAGATGTAGATACTACTATGAAAATCTATACGCACGTGACAGATAAAATGAAAAAGGATGCATCCGAAAAAATGTCTAATCTTTACGGAAACATCCTAGAAAATATAACTTTATAATTATTTTATGAGAATATCGTGAGAATATTCTCTTTTTTATTGATTTTTTAACAGTAAAACACTTTCATATCAACGTTTTTGGGGGATGATTTACATCATGCCGCCCATTCCGCCCATGCCTCCCATTCCAGACATGTCAGGCGCACCGCCGCCATTTTCTTCTGGAATGTCAGCAACTACGGCTTCTGTAGTTAAGAACATTGCCGCAACAGATGCTGCGTTTTGTAGTGCAGAACGAGTTACTTTAGTTGGGTCAACGATACCAGAATCGATCATGTTCACCCATTCACCAGTAGCTGCATTGTATCCAACGCCAACTGCTTCGCCTTTTAGTTTTTCAACGATAATTGAGCCTTCAAGACCCGCGTTTTCCACGATTTGACGAAGTGGTTCTTCCAACGAACGTAGGACAATGCTTGCACCAGTTGCTTCGTCACCTTCAAGTGATAATTCTTGTACTTGTTTGTACACGTTAAGTAGTGCAGTACCACCACCTGCTACGATACCTTCTTCTACTGCTGCACGAGTAGAGTTCAGTGCGTCTTCGATACGTAGTTTACGTTCTTTTAATTCTGTTTCAGTAGCTGCACCAACTTTAACTACTGCTACACCACCTGCTAGTTTTGCTAGGCGTTCTTGTAGTTTTTCTTTATCAAATTCAGAAGTAGTTTCTTCTACTTGTGCACGAATTTGAGCAACACGGCTTGAGATTTGATCACGGTCACCAGAGCCTTCAACGATAGTTGTGTTTTCTTTTGTTACAACAACTTTAGAAGCGCGACCTAATTGTTCAATTGTTGTGCTCTTAAGATCAAGACCTAAGTCTTCTGTGATAACTTCTGCTCCAGTTAATGTTGCAATGTCTTCAAGCATTGCTTTACGACGGTCACCGAAACCAGGAGCTTTTACTGCTACTGCATTAAATGTTCCACGAAGTTTATTTACTACTAATGTAGCTAATGCTTCGCCTTCTACATCGTCAGCGATTAAAAGAAGTGGTTTACCTTGTTGAACAACTTGTTCTAATACAGGTAGTACTTCTTGAATATTGTTGATTTTTTTATCTGTTATGAAGATGTATGGATCTTCTAGTTCTGCTTCCATTTTATCTTGGTCTGTAACCATGTATGGAGAAGCATAGCCACGGTCAAATTGCATACCTTCGACAACTTCAAGTTCTGTGTTGAATCCTTTCGATTCTTCGATTGTGATAACACCGTCGTTACCTACACGTTCCATTGCTTCTGCGATTAATTGCCCTACTTCTTCATCTGCAGAGGAGATAGCAGCAACTTGCGCGATCGATTCTCTTCCTTCAATTGGTTTAGAGATATTACGAAGTTCTTTCGTTGCAACTTCTACCGCTTTTTCAATCCCACGGCGAACACCGACTGGGTTTGCACCTGATGCAACGTTTTTCAATCCTTCTTGGATCATTGCTTGTGCTAATACAGTTGCAGTTGTTGTACCATCACCAGCTACATCATTTGTTTGTGACGCAACTTCGGATACTAATTGCGCACCCATATTTTCAAAGTGATCTTCTAATTCAATTTCTTTCGCAATCGTTACCCCATCATTTGTGATTAATGGAGAACCGTATTTCTTATCTAAAACTACGTTACGTCCTTTTGGTCCTAATGTTACTTTTACAGCGTTTGCTAGTGTGTCTACCCCACGTAGCATTGAACGACGAGCGTCTTCACTAAATTTAATTTCTTTAGCCATTTTAAAAAGCCCTCCTTAGTTCTTTTGTAAGTATATCGTTACGATTCTTCGTTTTAGCCAATAACAGCTAAAATATCGCTTTCGCGAAGAATTAAGTATTCATTTCCTTCGTACTTCACTTCTGTGCCTGCAAATTTAGAGAATACAATCTTATCTCCTTCAGCAACCTCTGGAGTGATTTTTTCCCCGCTGTCTAATACACGACCAGAACCTACTGCAACAACTTTTCCTTCTTGTGGTTTTTCTTTCGCAGAATCTGGTAATACAATTCCACTTGCAGTTTTTTCTTCTTGTTCTACGAGTTCAATAATGACACGATCAGCTAATGGCTTTAGCATCAAAAACCCTCCTTCATTTATTTCGAATTATTTTCCTCACTTTTAGCACTCGTTCGCATAGAGTGCTAACACAATTCCTATATTAATGAATTGCTTTTTATTTTGCAAGTATTGTGCTATATTTTTTTAAATTATTTTCCCTCCACTTATCTGGTATAAACGAACTAATTCAATTGTATTCTTAAAGTATGATAAAATACGTGTATTGGACAAATTTATAACAAACGAGGAGTGGGTCATAGACAATGGGAAAAAGATATATTTACATATTAATTACATATATATTGATGCAGTTATCATCCTTACCTGTAGCTGTAATCATTAAAGAATCTACTATTAGTCAAGACTATTATCGAATGATTAGTATCGGTTGGACTATTTTTAGCTTTTTAGCTGCACTTGTGATAATCTTGGTCTTACTAAAGCCTGAGAAGGATTTGCGTAAACATCCTGATGCAGCTAGTCCTTTCATGGTATTTGTTTGGGCGATTATTGGGCTCATGATGGCATATGCAGGACAAACTATTGTTAGCCTGTTCCAAATTTTTGTTTTAGGTATTGAACCTGGTTCAGAGAACACTCAAGGTATTGTACAGATGGCTCGGGTTGCGCCCATATTTATCATTGTGGTTGCTATTATTGGACCGATTTTAGAGGAGATCGTTTTTCGCAAAATCATTTTCGGTGAAATTTATAAGCGGACAAATTTCTTTATTGCTGCGATGGTATCTGGTTTAATCTTTGCTATTGTTCACCAGGATTATCAAAATACATTAGTATATCTAGCGATAGCTACGGTATTTGCATTTGTCTATGTTATGTCAAAACGAATCATTGTACCGATTATTGCTCATAGTACCATGAACGCGATTGTGGTTATTGCTCAATTAAATGTTGATCCAGAAGAATTAGAACGCCAATTAGAACAACTAAGACAATTAACCGAAAAAGTTCAAATGATCCTTTTTGGAGGATAATTCAAAAAGCAAGTAGAGGTTCACAGGAACCACTACTTGCTTTTTTTGCTTAAACGTCTTCACCTTCTAATGGATAGTGTTTCATAAAGTAAACAAGTGATTGAAGCTCTACCGCGAGATCAATATGGTGCACACGTACTTCTTCTGGCACGGTGATTCTCGCAGGCGTGAAATTCAATATGCCGCTTATGCCACAAGCAGTCAGTCGTTCTGTAATAGCCTGTGCTTCTACTCCAGGTACAGTTAAAATGGCAGCTTGCACGCCTTCTAATCGTCTTTCTAATTCATCAATGTGATAGATCGGTATCCCTTCAACCGATTGGCCAACTTTCGATGTATCCGCATCGAAGGCCATTTCTATTTTGGTATTATTGTTTTTGGTAAAATTATAATGCAAAAATGCTGTTCCTAAATTACCAACACCGATTAATGCGACATTGGTAAGTTCATCTTGATCTAATGTTTTTCGAAAGAATCCCAGTAAATATTCAACATTATACCCATACCCTTTTTTACCTAACGCACCAAAATAAGAGAAATCTCTTCGAATCGTCGCAGAGTCAACTTTTACTGCTTCACTTAATTCTTTAGAAGAGACTCGTGCTTTTCCTTGTAAATGTAAATTATTTAAAAATCGATAATATAGCGGCAATCGTTTCGCCGTTGCTTGTGGTATCTTACTTTGTTCTGCCATTTTCCTATCCCCTTTTTCTAATTTACCCCTAATATATATTCTGTGTGATAACGTGAGCGTGTTTTAATACTACCTATGCTATACATTTACTATTTTATCAAAAAATAAACCTTATGTCGTGAAATAATTCACTTAGTAACCAAGTTTAACCTTTTTTAAGGGTGTGCTATATATATTTGCTTGCTAGTTACTAAAAAAGTACGATAAACTATTTCTATTGAGGTGAAAACGAAATGATATTAATGCAAGTGAACCAATTAGTCAAGCGCTATGGAGCTGAACTAATTTTATCAAATATAAAACTAGAGATCCAAACCAATGATCGAATTGCCATAGTTGGCCGCAATGGTGCTGGTAAATCTACACTATTAAAAATAATGGCAGGTATTATCCCTTATGATGAGGGAGAGATCCATAAGCCTAAGGACGTTACCTTAGGATATTTAGCACAGAACACTGGTCTAGAAACGGATGAGACAATTTGGAATGAAATGCGACAAGTTTTCACCCATTTGATTGAAATGGAGCAGACACTTCGCAGCATGGAACAACAAATGGGTGACCCTGTGCTAATGGAAGACAAAGAACGGTATAATCAATTACTTTCTCGCTATGATCAGTTACAAGAAACCTTTAAAAAAGATGGTGGCTACCAATATGAAGCAGATATCAAAGCCGTGCTTAATGGCCTTCATTTTCATGACTATGACTTACATACGTCGATAAATGAATTAAGTGGTGGGCAAAAAACACGCTTAGCATTAGGAAAGCTGCTATTATCGAAACCAGATATCTTAATTTTAGATGAGCCAACCAACCACCTTGACATCGAAACATTAACATGGCTTGAAGGCTATCTGAATAATTACCAGGGTGCGGTAGTGATCGTTTCACACGACCGTTATTTTCTTGATAAAACGATTCGAACGGTATATGAAATCTCTCGTCATCAATCAAAGAAATATCATGGCAACTATACAAAATATTTAGATCAAAAAGCAGCTGACTATGAGCGCGAAATGAAAGAGTTCGAAAAACAACAAACAGAAATTAAACGTATGGAAGACTTCATTCAAAAAAATCTCGTACGTGCATCCACAACCAAACGTGCCCAAAGTAGGCGAAAAAAGCTTGAAAAAATGGAACGTTTAGACAAGCCTAATGGAGACGAATCCTCTGCATCATTTTCGTTTAGTATTAACCAGCGCAGTGGCAATGATGTATTAAAAGTCCAGGACTTAGCCTTCCGTTATAATGATGCTGAACAGACTATTTTTTCTAACTTGTCTTTCCAATTATCTCGCGGTGATCGTATCGCCCTTGTGGGACCAAATGGTGTTGGAAAAACCACCTTGCTTAAAACAATTACTGGTGATTTAGTACCAAGTGACGGAAACATCCAGACAGGCTCTAATGTCCAAATTGGTTATTACGATCAAGAGCAAACCAAACTACATTCAAATAAGACAGTACTTATGGAGCTATGGGATGATTACCCGATGATCGATGAAAAAGATATTCGCACGACATTAGGTAACTTCTTATTTTCTGGGGATGATGTATTAAAAGTAGTGTCATCTTTAAGTGGTGGCGAAAAAGCACGATTGGCACTCGCGAAATTAATGATGCAAAAAGCCAACTTGCTGATTCTAGATGAGCCAACCAACCATTTGGATTTAGATAGTAAAGAAGTATTAGAAGCCGCTTTACTTGATTTTCCTGGAACGATTCTATTCGTATCCCACGATAGGTATTTCATTAACGAGATCGCTTCTCTAGTATTAGAAATGCAGCCAAATGACTCTACCATTTACCTAGGTAACTACGATTACTATTTAGAGAAAAAGCAAGAAGAAATTGAATTAGCTGAATTAGAAGCTCAAGACAAACAAACAGAAGAAAAGGAAGTCGTTAAGACAAACTTCCATGAAGAGAAACAACGAAAACAAATGCAGCGTAAGAAAGAACGCCGTATGGAGGAAATTGAATTATCCATTGAACAATTAGAAGCAACGATTGAAAAGAACGAACAACTGTTATGTGAGCCAGAAATTTTTCAAGATCATGAAAAGGCATTAGAACTGACCACGGAGAATGATACAGCGAATCAACAGATTGAACAATTGATGGAAGAATGGGAAACACTGCAGGACGATTAATGCATATATCCTGTTTATAAAGGGCCTCACCTATCCTATTATATTATGGGGATAGGTGAATTTTTTTATTAAGTAAGTTATCCACTTATCAAATGGCTTATTAACGACTTTCATTCAAGTTATCCACTTAATCCACAAAAAAACATAAACTTATCCACAGGTTTATGCACATTATATACAGCCGTCACTAGCAATTTTGCAAAAAACATGCACATTTTCACAAATTAATTGTGGATAATTTAGTCAACCTGCAATGATATGTTAATAATTTAGATTCTAGAGGACTGATTACTTTTTCCGTCGTATAACGCTTCGAAGTCCCAAATAAACTTGCAAAAAACATTAATGAATTAAGTGCGACGAAGGAATATGTTAAAGCTGATTTGTTAAATTGGATAAGTATGAAACCAAGTAAAAAGTAATTTGCTCATAACGCGATTCAAAATAAAAGGAAAAGTAGATATCAATTTTATAATTCGATTTTACGGATTTACATTCAATCCAGATTTTAAACTAATTGCACATTTCTATCTTACTAATAAGTCTTTATTCAGTGGTTAACACCAAATCACATACGCATACTTCTGACATGACGGTTGCTCCTTATTACATATCAAAGATTATATAAAACAATACATATAAAAAGCTGTACCTATTTTATTGTAGGTACAGCCTCTAGTTTAATTCTATTAACTAAATAAATTTTAGATTAACTTACTTGCTTCTTTCACTATACTTCTCCAAGTCTAGTCCTGGATTAGCATTCAGATCCCATCCAGCGCGATGTCCTTGGTCAAAGGCAATCGATCCAGCAGCACCAATCATAGCTGCATTATCTGTGCACAGCCATAACGGAGGGATAGAAAGCTCGATTGATTCATCTGCAAATTTTTGCGTTAAATGATGACGTAGGCCTTTATTTGCTGCGACACCACCGGCAAGTACAACTTGTTTCACGTCGTACTGTTTTGCTGCTTGATAGGTCTTTTCTGTTAATACCTCTATTACACTTGCTTGAAAACTAGCTGCGACATCTTCATTCTTCAATGTCTCATTGCGTTGTTGGGCATTATGTAATGTATTAATTACAGCTGATTTTAGTCCACTAAAACTAAAATCAAATGATCCATCTTCGAGCCATGCACGAGGAAAATTAAGATTATCTTCGCCACTTTGTGCTAATTGATCGATTTGCGGCCCACCTGGATAAGGAAGGTCAAGTGTACGCGCGACTTTGTCATACGCTTCACCAGCCGCATCATCCCTTGTTTCTCCAATGATTTCAAAAGAACCATGTTCATGCATCAAAACTAATTCCGTATGACCACCTGAAACAACTAATGCCAATAAAGGAAAGGAAAATTCTTTTTCGATGCGATTCGCATAAATATGACCGGCTATATGATGAACACCAATTAATGGTTTTTGGTGGGCAAAGGCAAGTGCTTTCGCTGCATTTACGCCAACTAATAACGCTCCTACCAGTCCTGGTCCTTCGGTTACCGCAATCCCGTCCATGTCACTAACCGTCATATTAGCTTTGGTCAATGTCTCTTCTACAACAATGGTGATCTGTTCGACATGGTGTCGAGATGCAATTTCAGGAACAACTCCACCGAAACGCTTGTGGCTTTCGATTTGAGAGGCCACCACATTTGCTACAACGTCTTGACCGTTCCTTATTACTGCTGCCGCTGTTTCATCACAGCTTGTTTCAATTGCTAAGATATACTGATCTATTTTCATTGTAAATTCACCCACATAACTAATGCATCTTCATTATTATCCGTATAATAATGTTTTCTAATTCCAGCTGGTGTTAAGCCAAACTTACGGTATAATCGTTGTGCTACCAGATTGGTGACACGAACTTCTAGCGACAATTGAACCGCTCCATGTAAAATGGTTTGATTTAAAATATATTGAAAAAGCGCTTCGCCATAACCACGTCCTCGATAGTCAGGCGAAATGGCAATATTCGTGATTTGTGCTTCATCAATAACAATCCATAATCCGCAAAATCCAATAATCTGGTGATTAATTTCAATCACATAATAATGAGCAAACGCATTTTCCGTTAGCTCTTTTGTATAAATATCCATGGTCCAAGGGATTGCAAAACTCGCTTCTTCAATTTTCTTCACCTGATTGAGATCAGCTAATGTCATCTTTCGAACAATTGGTTCATTCATTGCTATGTTCCTTTTGTTTGGCTAACCATTTCGCTTCTGCCTCTACTAATCGCAAATAATTCGGTGTTAACTGATGAACTGGATCTTCCGCTCGCTCACTTCCCGCCACTGCAAGTAATGCTGGACTTGGATGATGGAACGGTTCCATTGGAAAAATTGCTTTTTCTCCTAAAATTGACTGAATCAAATCACGGTATAATGCCAAATCTGGACTTAAAAAAAGGATGGATTGATTGAGCTCTCTCAATTCATAAAGCCAATCTTCCATTAACACATTTTGTTCATCTTTTATTAACTTTGCTTGATGTGCATCTCTACGCTGATATAACCCTGTATAAACTAATCCTCTTCTTGCATCAAAAAAAGGACAAATTAACTCAGGCTGGGTAATGGCGTGCAAAGCTAACGTTTCTAAACTAGAAATACCAATGACAGGTATCTGTAATGTCCAGGCCATCATTTTTGCAGTGGATAGACCAATGCGTACGCCTGTATAAGAGCCAGGCCCCTTTGCAACTACAATTCGAGTTAGATCTTGTGGCGTCATATTTGCATCCTGCATTAATTGATTAATAACAGGCATTAATCGTTTCGAATGCTTCGTTTTACTATTGGCGATATATGCTGCGATTGTCTTTGCTCCATCATGAATCGCTACGCCTAATGTTTCGTTCGATGTATCAATTGCTAATATACTCATCCTAATAACTCCTCACAAATCCGTTCAAAACTCGCACCTTTTGGATGAAAATCTATCTTTCTTTCTTGATCACTGATTCGGCTTAAGTAAATATCCAGACGATTATCAGGTAAAAAAGTTTCAATAAATTGCGGCCACTCTACAACGGTTATTCCATCTCCAGCAAAGTACTCATCAAAACCAATGTCTTCATCACTTTCTTCTAAACGGTACACATCCATATGGTATAGAGGCAACTCTCCATTATATTCTTTTACTATGGTGAATGTAGGACTGTTTATAGTACGTTTTACACCTAAGCCAGTACCTAACCCTTTCGTAAATGTTGTTTTACCAGCACCCAAATCGCCTTGTAATGTGAGAACATCACCTGGCCGCAGAAAAATCGCCAGTCTTTCAGCAAGTTTTAGTGTCTCTTCTGTTGTATGTGAAATCATTTCATAATGTGGCATTATTACTTACTCCTATGTGTGTAACCTTCTTTTGGTAAACGAGCAGCTACCCCATCTTCGATTAAAAATGCTTTTCCATTTGTCTGCTCGTTATCAATAACATATCCCACTTTGGTTACTGCTGTATTCGTTTCTTCAGCAGCTTGTTGTACTTTCTCCCAATCCTTCTCAGCTACTGCACCGATTAATTCGAAATCCTCACCACCAGCTAAGATAAATTTCCTTTGCTCTACATCTGAAAATTGATCTAAATCCTCATGTTTTGGTAATTGTTCAAAATCAATATAAGCAGTTAGATGAGAAGCTTCAGCTAATTCATTTGCTTCATTTGCAATCCCATCACTAACATCGTTTAATGCAGCCCGTTCAAGTGATTGTATGGCTCGCGCAAAAGCAACACGTGGTGTAGGATGTTGATGTCGGTATATGAGATAATCTCCATTTGCTACTTCTTTTTCTCGGTTTAATAGAAGATGAAGTCCGGCACTTGAATCACCTAATGTGCCAGTTGCAAATAAGATATCTTTATCCTTCATCGCACTACGATACCTAGCTTTGTTCTTTTCGACAAAACCAATAATTGTTACGGAAATAATTAATTGATCGCCTAAAACTGTATCCCCACCAATTAAATCCATTTGATGAAGTGAAGCAAGTTTATTCATGCCTTGATAAATCGATTGTAAATCGGATTCTGTCCAATGATTTGGAATGACAATCGAAATCATATAATAAGCTGGTATTGCACCCATAGCAGCCATATCACTAATATTAGCTGCTAACACACGATAACCAATATCCTCATTAGACATCGTTTGTCTAGAAAAATGAACCTCTTCCACAAAAGTATCAACTGCTGTGACGGTATCCATATAAGATTGGCGAAAAACTGCTGCGTCATCATTAATTCCTTTTACAATTGTCGGTTGTCGATATGTTCGTTGTTTAATTGAATTGATAAAATTAAATTCATCCATATTTAATAACCCTCGTTTATTTTTACTAATTCTATCATAGCAAAGTTTCCACAATTTCTAAATGTTTATCTCTTTTTTCACTTGTATAATGAAAAAATTGGATGAATCCAACTATTTTAGGTTCTCTGTCAAATGTGGTGGTGTCATTTTCACTCCATCATCTCTTTTATTACACTTACATTATTCATCATACTTGTACCTGAACCGCAGGGGAAATATACTCGCTTTCCTCGGGCACACAGGACGTGGGTCAGTTAGACGTTGTCACAGGACGTGACGGTTTTCGTCTAACTTCTAGCCGCTTAACCAAGTGGATCTTCGGACGCGTGGACTGCGATTACTCGTCCCATCGAAAACATTTGCTGTTCCCGTAGGAGTCTCGCATATTTCCTCTGCTAAGGTACACGCTTCTTATCTCTTGACGCCCTAGTATCTTCTTTTTCAATCGCTCAAATGCATTTCGTCACTTTTATTGTGTTGTTCACACCCTCAATATATCCATTATTAAAGAGAGGGGTTGCGTGTATTTTTTTCTTCGTGGGAAACTTTGAGAAATCAAGGGATACCACCACATTTAGTATAGAGCCCTATTTTATTTAGATATGTATAACATGAAAGAAAGCCCTAGGGATACTTCCCCAAGGCTTATATATGTAAGTTATATTTCATTAAAAGTGGCGGTCCGGACGGGACTCGAACCCGCGACCTCCTGCGTGACAGGCAGGCATTCTAACCAACTGAACTACCGGACCAATAATTTGGTTGCGGGGGCAGGATTTGAACCTACGACCTTCGGGTTATGAGCCCGACGAGCTACCAGACTGCTCCACCCCGCGATAATGTAGGTAACAATGTACCTACTAAATATTTGCTTAGCGACGTCCTACTCTTGCAGGGGCAAAGCCCCAACTACCATTGGCGCTGAAGAGCTTAACTGCTGTGTTCGGCATGGGAACAGGTGTGACCTCTTCGCTATTGTCACTAGG
>NZ_QNRI01000020.1 GCF_003315295.1 Paraliobacillus ryukyuensis
ACCTAATGTGCTTTTATGAGATGTCTTTACTCATAACTTGACTAGCATGTTACTTCTTACCATATTGGTTGTTTTGTTCAGTTTTCAAAGATCAATGTTTTGCTGTTTTTTTGCGACAGCTTTTATATTATATAAAAAACAAAATTAATTGTCAACTGTTTTTTATAATTTTCTTGTCAGCTTATTTTGTAGAAAAATCAGCGACCTAATTAATATAACACCCGGATTAGTATAAGTCAACAAGAAAATCATAAAAGAAACTAGAACATCTAGCACGTTATATTCTCTATCTTGTTCTAGCTTCTTTTTTAATATTTAATCGCGATTTCGCATCTGAGGAAATAGCAAGACATCCCTAATAGATGGAGCATTCGCTAACAACATCACTAATCGATCAATACCGATGCCAAGTCCTCCAGTAGGTGGCATTCCATATTCTAAAGCTTCTAAGAAATCTTCATCCATTTCATGTGCTTCATCATTTCCTTGTTCTTTTTCTTTCACTTGTGCCTCGAAACGTTCACGCTGATCAATTGGATCATTTAATTCAGAGAAAGCATTTGCATGTTCTCTTCCTACAATAAATAATTCAAAGCGATCAGTAAACCGTTCATCTTCTTTATTTTTCTTAGCTAAAGGTGATATTTCAACAGGATGACCATAGATAAACGTAGGTTGTATCAATTTTTCTTCAACACGTTGTTCAAAAAATTCATTCACAATATGACCAAATGTCATCGTATTTTGAATTTCGATATCGTGCTCTTTAGCTAATTCTTTGGCTTCATCATCTGTCATATGGTTCCAAAAATCTACACCTGTATATTCTTTAATTACATCTACCATGTGAACTCGTTTCCAGTTAGGTTCCAAGTTTACTTCCTGCTCACCATAAGGAATTGTAGTAGAACCAAGCACTTCTTGCGCAATATGCGCAACCATATTTTCAACTAGTGACATAATATCATGATAGTCTGCATAAGCTTCGTATAGTTCAAGCATCGTAAATTCTGGGTTATGACGAGTAGAAACTCCTTCATTCCGGAATACACGACCGATTTCATATACCTTTTCCATGCCACCTACAATTAAACGTTTTAAGTGTAATTCAATAGCAATACGCATGTACAACGGTATATCTAATGCATTATGATGCGTGATAAAAGGTCGAGCAGAAGCCCCTCCTGCAATACCATGCATCATCGGTGTTTCCACTTCTAAGAAACCTAAATTATCTAGGTATCTTCTCATGGATTGAATAATTTTACTTCTAGTAATAAACGTTTGTTTGCTATCTGGATTTGTAATTAAATCCAGATAGCGCTGACGATAACGTTGCTCCACATCTTTTAACCCATGGAACTTCTCAGGTAATGGTCGCAATGACTTTGTAAGGACATCAAACGTTGTTGCCTTAACGGACAACTCGCCTACATTTGTTTTAAATACTGTACCTGTTACACCTACTATGTCTCCAAGATCCGCAGCGTTAAAAAACTCATATGCTTCTTCTCCAATTTTATCTTTACGAACATACAATTGAATTTGACCGCTTAAGTCTTGAATGTGAGAGAAACCAGCTTTACCTTTGCCACGCTTCGTCATAATTCGCCCTGCGACAGTAACTGTAATAGCTTTTTCCTCTAACTCTTCTTTTGTGTATTGATCATATACCTCGACTATTTCAGTAGCTAGGTGTGTGCGTTCAAATTTATCACCAAAAGGATCTAGCCCTTTTTCGCGGAACGCTTGAAGCTTGTCCCTCCGGACACGCATATGTTCGTTTAGTTCTTCTGACATTTTTTTCACTCCTAAGATCTAGTTTGCTTTACTATAATTATTAAAATATTAATTAGAGCTATATAAAAATCGATATATCTTATACTATCATAGCACTAGATATTATCACTTACAAAGGACTGACAGTGATAACCTGCCAGTCCTTTACTATATTTTATTATGAATGGATCTCATCAACCTATCAACTACTAATTGACAATAAAACAAAATTATTTTCAATAGTATAATGTTTGCATTCTCTTATCACAAATACTAGCAGTTTGTCACGTTGCTGTCTATTAATTATGCCCTTATCTACTTTCATTATCGGAGAGAGACCACTTCGCAATACCCTCTTTTTCTTTAGGTGGAATATCACTTAATGCTTCAGCAACAGTTTTTTGTACCGATGGGATATAAATCATTGAATTAATCTCATGTAAAGGTACTAACACAAACGGTCTTTCATGCATTCTTTCATGTGGAATAATAAGTTGATTCGACCTTACACTTTTTTGATTATACAGTAAAATGTCCAGATCAATGGTACGCGGTCCCCACCTTTTTTCTCGTTTGCGTCCTAATACATTTTCAATGGACTGGCAGGTTTGTAGTAACTTAAATGGTTCAAACGTCGTTTCCACTTCAATGACCATATTTAAAAAGTATGCTTGATCTGTCACACCTACAGGAGCTGTCTCATAGATGGATGATTGAGACGTAACCTTTATTTCCTTACATTTACGAAAAGCATCAATCGCTTCTGTTAAATACTCGTAACGAGGTGAAATATTGGAACCTAGCGCTATGTAGCAAGTGGTCATTTCAAGCGTTCCCTATAAATCTCTACCGCTACCGATTGATAGTGACCATGTATAGGAGGATCTGGCTTATCAACCTTTATTCGACACGCATGTATTAATGTGAATTTATGAAGCAATTTAGATGAGATTGTTTCTGCTACCGTTTCGATCAGACGGAAAGCTTTACCCTCGACCACTTGTTTAATCACCTGATAGACGGCACCATAGTCAATTGAATCTTCCATGTTATCGGATTGACCTGCTTTCTGTAAATCAAGCTCTAGTTCTACGTCCACATTAAAACGTTGCCCTAATTTATTTTCTTCTGGAAACACACCGTGATAACCGTAAAAGGCACATCTATTTAAATAAATCTTATCCAACTTCTATCACTCCTTTACCGACCATCGCATCCATCATTTTTGTCATTCGCGTAGTCATGGTTACATTATGGACCCGTACTAAGTCTACTCCTTTTGTAATGCCATAACAAGTAGTCGCTCCTGTTGCCTCATCCCTTTGATCAACCGGTAGATTGGTTACTTTTGCCACCATTGATTTCCTCGAAGTGCCTAGAAGTACAGGATAACCCATTGCCGCTATTTGATCTAACGCACGCATCGCTTCTAAATTCTGCTCTAATGTTTTTGCGAAGCCAATGCCAGGATCTAGTATGATTTGTTCAGCAGACACGCCATTGCGCTTAGCAATCGCAACACTTGTTTTTAGATCTGCGAGCATATCCATTACAAAGTGTTGGTAATTGGGTTCCTTCCTATTATGCATTAAAATCAAAGGAACCTGATGATCCGCTGCAACTTTAGCTATCTGTTCATCGTATTTAGCTCCCCAAACATCATTAATTATATCTGCTCCTGCTTCAATCGCTTGCTTTGCAGTATCTGATTTATAGGTATCAATAGAAATAGGAACAGATAAAACTGCACGAACAGCTTTGATTATCGGTATTACCCGAGATAATTCTTCTTCAACTGAAACCGGAGTATGACCAGGGCGAGTAGATTCTCCACCAATGTCAATCATATCTGCTCCAGCCTGTACCATTTTTTTCGCTTGCTCAACCGCTTTGTCTACATGATTAAATTTACCACCATCAGAAAAGGAATCTGGCGTAACATTCAAGATTCCCATTATCATTGTCTTTTGATCTAAGTCCAGTTTCCCTTGTTTCGTTGTTATTATTCGATTCATTACGTTTCACCTTTTATTTTTTATTTTAACACCAATAATACTATATAAACACGGTTTGTACATCTTGCAAATATAAACTTTAATAGGTTACTACTTTAACTATTCATCTATAAAAGCAACAAAAAAAGCAACTCTCGCAAGGAGAGTTACTTAATAGATGAATCTTCATCAAATTGATATAGAGGTGTTGATAAATAACGTTCCCCATTACTAGGGATTACGGCTAAAACTTTCTTTCCTTTACCTAATTGCTTAGCTACTTGCTTGGCCGCATGCAGCGCAGCACCTGAAGAAACACCGCCAAGTAAACCTTCTGTTTTAGCAGCTTCTCGGGCAGAAGTATAAGCATCTTCATTGCTCACCTTAATTACTTCATCATAGATATCAGTATTTAGTACTTTTGGTACAAAACCTGCACCAATTCCTTGGATTTTATGCGGTCCCGGTTGTCCACCAGAAAGTACAGCCGATCCTTCTGGTTCAACCGCATAAATCTTAATGTCTTGGTATTTCTCTTTTAAAACTTTACCGGCACCGGTAATTGTTCCACCTGTTCCAATTCCAGCAATAAACGCATCTAATTGCCCACCCATCTGTTCTACGATCTCTACTCCAGTAGTGCGTTCATGAATAGAAGGATTGGCTTCATTTTGGAATTGCTGTGGCATAAAGTACCCATGCTGTTCTTGAAGTTTTTGCGCTTTTTTAATCGCACCTTTCATTCCTTCAGATCCTGGTGTTAACACGAGTTCTGCACCATATGCACGCAGAAGATTACGTCGTTCCATACTCATCGTATCAGGCATTACTAGGATAGATTTGTAACCTTTAATAGCAGCGACCATCGCTAAACCAATGCCAGTATTACCACTTGTCGGTTCAATGATTGTATCATCTGGTTTTAAATCTCCACTAACTTCAGCTGCCTCGACCATTGCTAATGCAATACGGTCTTTAACTGAACTACCAGGATTCATAAACTCAAGTTTTACATAAATGTCTGCTTCATTGTCGTTGGTAAAACGATTTAACTTTACAATAGGGGTATTTCCGATTAATTCCGAAATAGATTGTGCTACTTTCATTTTTTTCACCACTCCTAATTCCGAGTAATCTTATTTGTTTAATATCACCTTATGTGATTTCCAGCATTTTGTCAACTTTTTTTGCTGCTATTTAAAAATTTGCTTATAAATAGTAATCCCTCACTTTTAAGTTAATTAAACTTTTAAGCGAGGGATAAACTAAAATATTCAGTTGATCTACTAGTAGATGATAGTAGTTTTATTTGTTTTTATATACCCAATCTACTTCAAGCTGATTCCATAAAGAAGTCGCCTGAGGTACATCTTCCATTTTCTCCAACGCAATCTCTCTTCTGATATGCGCATGCAGTTGATCATAACTTAAATCCACTTCGGGTAGATAGCGATGTAAATAGATGATCGCAACACCGTCTTCTGTTTGTATCGGTTCGCTATACGTATGTTCATTCATTTCTTGCGCATACTCAAAGTAACCTGACGGAAGATAACTACTTGAACTGGTAAAATAGCCTAGGTAACCTCCCGTATCACGAGTCTCTTCATCTGTGGTATATTGTCTTGCTAACGTTGAAAAAGAAGTTCCACCATCCAGCTCACTTATAATTTTTTGCGCTGTTGCTTGATCTTCTACAGTGATATGGGATAGTTGAATAGAAGGTGAAAAATGGTACTGTTCACTATATTGATTATAGTAAGACTCAATTTCTTCCTCCGAAACGAGAATGTCCTGCGTGACCAATTCTTCTAGATATAGACGGTTCGTCACTTCTTCTTCCAACCTTTGTTCTTTCTGATCAATAGCTTCTTCTGTTAAAATACCTTCCATCGTAGCTAATAGTGACAACTCTAGTTGTACAACTCCTTCATTAATAGAAAGGTTTTCCTGGTCAGCTAATTGGTTAGTAACATCTTTGTTTATCATTTCCTTTAAGGCTTTTTTTCCATACTTATTTTCTAAATAGGTTAACCATTGCTGATAAGTTATTTTTGTATCATTTACCTTTGCAACCGGAGCATCAGGATTAATATCAACCGAGAATCCCTCCGAAGTATTTTTCGACTGGGGACTCCATAACCATAACGCTAGTGTCAATATATTTGTAAATAGCAGCGTCAATAGGATACCAAAAATAAACTTATTCCTCATGATTACTCCCCTTATTGTTTTAGACTTTCTAGATCTTCTATGTCTACTGTATACACTTCATTACAGAAATGACAAGTAGCTTCTGCGCCATGATCTTCAGTAATCATTTTGTCGATTTCTTCATTACCAAGACTTTTAATAGCGTTTTTAACGCGATCAATTGAACAAGTACAAGAAAATGCTACCGGGATAGTTTCGTGAATGCGTAAATTTCCAACACCAAACAATTGCTCTAACACTTGCTGCGGCGTGTTTCCTTCTCTAATTAACGTAGAAATAGGTGGTATGGAATTAATGTTATTTTCTAGTTGCGTTATTGTCTCTTCCGTTGCACCAGGCATCACCTGTACAATAAAACCACCCGCAGCTAAAATCGTATGGTCTGGATTAACTAATACACCGGCGCCAACAGATGAAGGTACTTGTTCTGAGTTTGCAAAATAATACGTGAAATCTTCACCAATCTCTCCCGAAACAATTGGTACTTGACCTGTGAAGTTTTGTCTCAAACCCAAGTCTTTCACAACACTTACGTTACCGGTCGTACCCACAGCTCGTGCCACATCTAATTTTCCGATGCCATTAAGCTCAAAATCAACGTGTGGGTTGGTTATATACCCACGAACTTCTCCTTTCGCATTCGCATCAGCAATGATAGGTCCTGTTGGGCCGTCCCCTTCAACTTTTACAGTTAGTTTATCTTCCCCTTTTAACATCGCTCCCATCATAGTCGAAATGGTGATGGTTCTTCCTAATGCAGCAGAAGCGGTTGCCCATGTATCGTGTCTTCTACGCGCTTCTTCAACGGTCTCTGTAGATTGAATAGCATAAGCTCGAATTGTGCCGTTAAAAGCGGTTGCTTTAATTAAATGATCTTTCATTCTATAATGATGCTCCTTTGGCTTCTAATTTTTTGTAAATAGTAAATAACCCTTTTAGCGTCAGGGCTGAATCAACAATGTCAATCGTTGATGATTCATCGGCTATCATGGTTGATAAGCCACCTGTTGCAATTACGGTTGGATTTGTTTCACTCATCGCTTTAAAGCGACGTACGATCTCGTCAACTTGACCAACATAACCAAAATACACCCCTGACTGCATAGCTTCTACTGTCGATAAGCCAATTGCTGAGTTAGGATGTGTAATTTCCACTTTGGGTAGTTTGGCAGCTTTTGAATAAAGCGCTTCTAGTGATATATTAATCCCTGGCGCAATAGCCCCTCCGACATATTCAGCTTGTTCATTTATATAGCAATACGTCGTAGCTGTACCAAAATCAATGATGATAAGTGGTGCACCATAATTCTCTATTGCGCCCACCGCATTAACAATACGGTCTGACCCTATTTCTTTTGGGTTTGGATATTTCATTTTTAATAACGTTTCAATTGATTGATCCCCAACAATAATCGGCTTCTGATTAAAATATTTTTCAGACATACGATCTAATGCGTACATAATTGGTGGTACCACAGAGGAGATAATCACACCGTCCACATCATCAAACGTTAATCCATCATGTTGAAATAATGATTTAATTAACATTGCATATTCATCTTCTGTTTTTTCTCGATCGGTTTTTATTCGCCATTGGTATTTTAGTGTTTCTTCTTCAAAGATACCAAGCACAGTATTGGTATTACCAACATCTAATACAAAAATCATCGCTTCACCAACTCTATCTTTTTCTAGCTTTATTAAAAAGCTTCTCTCTTTTTATATTGTATCTAGTCCCAAAAATAATTTACAGTAAAAACAAAAACATAGCAACTAAGAGAACTCGACTGACGAGTTCAGAGGGATAAATGAATGTTTGTCTTCTATTTTGCTATATCTTTGCACAAAAAAGCAACTCCATGCATTTATCATTTATATAACTTTATCAATAAATATCCGCCCGTAAAACGGGCGGTTTTAATTTCGCCCTAGAAGGGCACTTTACTAACTACCCCTAAAGGGGCTTTTAAATTGACCGTCAA
>NZ_QNRI01000021.1 GCF_003315295.1 Paraliobacillus ryukyuensis
CTCCATCTATTAAAATTTTAAAATTCGTGCTATAATGTAGTTATTCATTTAAGTTAGTTCGCTAATCTGTTGGTAGCAGGTTAGCTGTTTTTTTGTTCCAATCGCAATATCTTATTTAAATCCGCTTCATCATCAAAAATCATTTCAACTGAATGCCCGTTTCGATAAGTTATATCTCTCAAAAGACCTTTGCTATTGAAGAACATGCTTACAACCGGATATTCTTTTCCTCCAATTACTACTGTTGGATTTTTCATGTTCTAACTTCCCTTCATAAAATGCTTGTATCCGTTGACTAGCTTCCTCCGCCGCTTGAAAGTGAGATTCAGCAAAATTAAAGTTTCCGATTTCTTCGTGTACTCTCCCCAACATCAAACCCAACCTAACAATGTTAAGTTCTTGTGCGATTTCGTCTTTAACGTCCATTTCATCACTCCTAACTATTAGATATAATCGCAATATACATAAATGCCAGACTGGCTATAAAAGCTATAACAAATAGGATTGTTTGTATTTTTTCTTTTCTTTGTTCTTTTTCATTCATGCTCTCAACCTTCTTTCAACTTCTTTATAAAATTGCATCGGGTTCTGCTGATATAAAGCTATTTTGGATATGTCTCGTGTTCTGTCGTGTTCTAATTTTGCGTTTTTCAGTTTTGTTACTTCCCCTAACTTTTTTGTTGCTTTATCATATAATTCATGTGCTTTACTGTAGTTACTTGCATCAAAGTACATATCAGCTTTCTCTGATAGATTGATAAAGTCAGTCAGTAGTTGATCTGCTTTAGGCTTGTCTGCTTCTAAAAAGTCGTCTAATTGATTCATAGTAAACCTCCTAAAATTAGTCCTAATAGTCCGCTTTGCATTAAGTTTGATATAAGATCAGTTGCTACGGTTGGGTCGATATTTAACGAAAGTGCTAAAAGTATGTCCTGTGAATCGGTCTTGCGCATCCATTTGAAAAAGTCTTTCGAACCTAACTCCATCAGTCCGTTTTCTAATTTTGAAATAGTGGATTGTGGAATGTGCATAATCTCTGCCATACGTTCTTGAGTTAGCTTCTTCCGCTTTCGTGTGTGTTTTAGCAAGTGCGGTTCGTTTGCTAAATCTATTTTCACTTTCCTACCCTCCTTTTTATTCCAGTTTTGAATATATTCAACATTGGAATAACATTTTTTATTGGAAGGCTATATAATGTATTTATAGCCAACCCCCTAGTTGGTTTTTTTCGATAATTAAGGTCTAAGTACTCTGATTTTTCCTTGCGTTGTGTATTCGTAGGGATATTCTTTTTCCTCATGCCTAACCTCGTTTACATACACTTGCGGTTTAGATTTTTCCTCAATCCATTCATCAATGAGATCACGTCTAAATAACCATTTCCTCCTACCAGGGAACCGCAACACTGGTAGGTGTTCTTCTCCAACATATTTTCTGATTGTGTTGGGGTGCACGCCTAAATATTCTGCAGCCTCTTGTGTGTTCATCGTTGACCGTTGCATTAGATCACTCCTCGTCTATCTATGAATTTGTTCATAAAATAAATTTGACCTTTTCCAGTTACGTAAGGTGTATATCTGTTGCTTGTAGATCCATCGTTATGAGTTATAACTCTTGTTCCGAATTCAAATAGCCCTTGTTCCATGGATTTTTGAGAAGGTTTATTGTAATAAGAGCTCCTTTTTAATAAATAACCTTCTTCTCTCATCCATTTAAAAAGTCTGTTTTGACCTGTATCAACACCATTTTGTTTTAATAATGTGGCTAAATCTTTTACTAAAATTGAGTTTTCGCTAATTTCAAGAGCTTCAGCGAATAATACTTTCGGTTTTTGAGATTCAATGGTTGTTACTAATTTTTTGTTTTCCGTTACTAAATACCTGTTTTGTTCTAAAGTAGAAGCTACAGCTTGTTTTGAATTGTCATCTAGTTGTGGTAGCCACGAATTAACAAAATCAATCGCTCTGTTTTCTTGAACGTAACCGCCTGTTTTTCTGATTGTTGGAAGTACATCGCTTGTTACCCATTTTTTAAATACTTTTGCTCGTTGTTTTATTTGTTGATTGTTACCTTGTTTAGCTGCTCCAATAATCAAACTGTAAAGACCAGATTCGCTAATGAATTTTTTATGTTGCTTTCTTCCTAATCGGTCTATGACCTCGTGGACGGCTAGGTCATCTTCTTCGACATGATTTTTTAAAGCGTCGTAGGGATTTCCGAAAGATAATGCTTTAGCGCCTTCTGTTGCTCCAAACCATTCAACATCATCAACAACTATTACCGGTAGTTCGCCAAACATTTCGTGTTCAAAAGATTTAATTTGGTTCATTTCAATTCCCCCTATTTAATGCGATAAAGTTTTGGTAGTAGTTCGCCTTTTCTTTCTTCATAAACAGTCAACTCGTTATTTAAAGTCCATTCTTCCATGACCGAACGACCATTTTCTTTTTCGTACAGATTGCTTATACAACTCATAAACGCCAATCCTAGATTCATTAAATATCTGTTTTCATAACAATGAGACATTAGTAATTCTTGGAAACTTTCTCTTGTGAATGTTTTTCCTATTTTTTGTTTAAGTCTTAAGGTAGAAAAGTAATCCCAAGTTCCGTCATCTTCATACCTTTTAACCGGAGGAAAAACGCTAAAAAATTCATCGACTGATTTACCTTCCATGAAGTCTGACATAACGGAAAAGTAATTAAATACTTCTTTCGGTTGCTCGTCCACATCCAAACCTTGTTCAATTAATCTTCCAAGTTTAATCATCATGTTGTAAGGATTCATGAAATACACTCCTTTTGCTTTAAATCGCGTTTTGCGATTATATCATTAAAAAAAAGATCATCTAAGCTAATATTGTATAAATCTCTTAATACAATTAAATGTTCAATTCTAGGATTTCTTTTTCCAGTTTCGAATTCAGAATAAGTACCTGGAGAAACACCTATTTTTTTCGCTACAAACTTAGATTTTAAACCGTTTGATTCCCTTAAATATCTAAGTTTTTCATTGATATTATTAAGTTCTTTCATACTTGTTATCACCTCTTTCGAATCGCGTTTTGTGATTTGTTAATCTAAATATAACATCGCGATTCGCGATTGTCAACAGTAATATGTACGTTTTTGCGAATAAATATTTAAAAAATCGTGAATTGCGATATAATTCATTGGTAGAAAGGTTGGTGTATATGGAGAATAATGCACTTGCTAATAGGTTGAAATTATTAAGAGATAAAAAGGGATTACTGCAAAAACAAGTAGCGGATAAACTTGGTATTAAATCAAATACATTATCTGGTTATGAGAATGGAAGTAGAAGTCCTGACCACAAACTACTAAACAGCATTGCTGATTTCTATAATGTAACAACAGACTATTTATTAGGAAGAAGTGATGATCCAGAATTAACCGAAAAAGAAGAAGACGAGAAGTTATATAAGGAGTTAGATGAAATACTTGATAATCTTCCAGAGGATGAAAGAAATAGATTGTGGTCGAAGATAAAGGCGTATGCCGAAGGTTTGGCAGACGCCAATAAAGAAAACTAACATGAACATATTTTTTTGCTTAATTTGATTTGATCGATGAGTTTACGTGCTTTTTGGTCTTTTTTTCTGTTCTTTACCAACTTATGTAGTTCTTCCTTTTTTTCTTCCAATCTGCACTACCCCTTTTCCAAATGGTGTAAATTTTGTTCGCAAAATAGAAACGTCTGTTCGTATATTTAATTCTATTTTACCATGATAAAGGGAGCTATGGAATACACTAAAAAAATTAATTGCAACATTTCGACAATATTAGACAGCAATTAACATTTTTTTATCTTGCCTTGATAGCTTAAATAAAGTTTTTTTATGTTTATACGCTTTTTACAACAAAATAAAGCTTCAAATTTAACGTACTTGTTCCTTTCTTCACATTTAATGATACGAACAAATTTGCAATATGATCTCATGTGCTTAAAATGGTATTCTGCGATGCGGTAAAGTCGGTTTATATCCATATTTATATTGTAAAAAGCGATTGATATAGATTCTAGCAGTAATATATTCTAATAAAATGGGGGATTTAGGAATGAAAAGAACCTTTTTGTTCTTATCTATTTTAGCAATATTCATTTTATCCGCTTGTGGAAACGATGCAACGCCAAACTATGAAATTGTAGAAAACGACAGCGGTAATGAGAACGTCCTATATATCCGAGCTGTTACTGATAGCAGAGATGAAGAAGAACTTAAAGATATAGCTAAAGCTGTTTCGGAAGAAATAGTTGACACAGACACTTTTGAAGGATTAAATACGTATGCCGCCTTTATAAGAATTCATGAAAAAGCCGAGGATGAAGATTTTGGTGGCTTATTATTAAGTTCTAAAATCGCATATAGAAGTGAAGGTTTACCTATAACTGGACTTGATGAAACAGATAAATTAGAAGTAATTGACGTTAATTCAGAAAATTAAAAGCGCACATAGCTGCGCTTTTTTGAAAGGAGGTTTAGAACATGGCTAAAGGTCATATGAGGGATCGAGGAAATGGTAAATGGCAATTAGAAGTTGATCTCGGATATTATGTGGATCCTAAGACAGGTAATAAAAGACGACATAAAAAATATCGAACAATACAGACAAACAAGAAACGTGAAGCTGAAACAGAGTTAACAAAGTTTGTTTCAGAGGTAACAGGAGACGATTACTACGAACCCGAAAAAATGAATTTTGTTGATTTTGTTGTGAATGAGTGGCTCCCCAAACATGCCAAGCGACATTTATCATCCACAACCTTATCCACACACATAACGTATTTAGAATTACGTATCATACCTGCTTTTCAATATTTACGATTAGATCAGATTAAACCGAAACATATCATTGATTTTATAGATAACCTTCAAAATGAGGGTATGCATAAAGATGGAGGTAAGCTTGCGAGTAGCACTGTATTCTATCACTTTCGCATTTTAAATAATTTATTTAATTTTGCTAGAGAAATGCAATTGATTAAAAATTCTCCATTAGATGGTATTAAAAAGCCTAAAGTGGATTACAAGGAGATAGAGGTTTATACCATAGAGGAAGCAAGCGAACTAATTAAAGCACTAGAAACAGAAGTTAACGTACCTCACTGGCAAATCATTGTTAAGTTAGCCATTACAACCGGAATGAGACGATCAGAATTATTTGGTTTAGAGTTTAAACACATAGACTTCGATAAAGGTATTGTACATGTAAGACAAGCTTTAACGTACACCAAATATGGCGGTTATGATGTTCACGAAATAAAAAAAGGTACGAGAGCAGCTAGACGTCGTGATGTTTATATATCGGATACGTTACTAAAACAAATAGAACAATTAGAATCATCACGTAAAAAAGAACGTTTTGCTAAAGGTAAAAGTAATTTATGGAGGAATGGGGAACATAACTTCATTCTTGCCGACGAAAATAGCAAGCCATTTAATCCTGCAAGCATGAAAAACTGGTGGAAGCGATTTTTGCAACGACATAATTTAAAATATATTAATATACACGCATTAAGGCACACGTCAGCAACATTACTAATAAACGAAGGCGTGCACGCTAAAATCATTTCACAACGATTAGGTCATAGCGATATTTCTACCACTATGAATATATATGGACATGCGATTGAAAAAGCAGATAAATTGGCGAGCGAAAAATTAGATCAAGCTTTATTAGGTAACAATAAATCACAGTAAAAAACACTAAAAAATAGGGTTTTGTCGGCGAAATGTCGGCAAAACCTTTTAAAATTAAAAAAAGCTTCTACTCTGTTTTGAGTAAAAGCTTGTTGTATCAATGTTTTAAGCAGAGCTTCCAGCCGGATTTGAACCGGCGACCCCTTCCTTACCATGGAAGTGCTCTACCACTGAGCTATGGAAGCAAATGGCTCCACAGGCAGGATTCGAACCTGCGACCGATCGGTTAACAGCCGATAGCTCTACCACTGAGCTACTGTGGAACAAACACTAATGTAAGAACAGGTTGCTGCACATGGTGAAAAGTTTAATTTTGAATAGCTTAGCGACGTCCTACTCTCGCAGGGGCAAAGCCCCAACTACCATTGGCGCTGAAGAGCTTAACTGCTGTGTTCGGCATGGGAACAGGTGTGACCTCTTCGCTATTGTCACTAAACCTTTGTTTTAAAGGCATGTACCTTCAAAACCAGATAAGAAAGACAAGGGTATCAAACGTTAGAATTTCATCCAGTTTCAACTCCCACTGTTGTGGTCGTTTCCACTTTTGTTATTTAGTTAAGTCCTCGATCGATTAGTATTCGTCAGCTGCACGTGTCAC
>NZ_QNRI01000022.1 GCF_003315295.1 Paraliobacillus ryukyuensis
AAAAAAAGAAAAAGCTTGAGCAGGAGTTGAGCGATCTAAATGAAAAAGAATAACCACAATATCGTAGATAATATCCAGTCATTACTTGATTCAGATATTACTGCATATAAAATACAACAAAGCACTGGAATAAACCGTAGTACCATCGGACGATTAAAAAAAGGTGAGATAGAAATAGTAAAGTTGTCTTTAGAGAACGCGTTAAAATTAAATCAATTTTGGGAGGAAATGAAAATGGAAATAGTTAATAATGAAGTAATTGAAACATTTGACGTGAATACAGATAATATTGTTGCAGATGGTGAGCATGAATACGTACTAAATAAAATTACTTTTGGTGATGGAACTGTTAAGTATGAAGCTAATTTAGAAGTTGATGGGTTAGGCGATGTGTACGAAGCTAAACAGTTTGATACGGAAGAAGAAGCTAGAAACTATATCAAAGAGGAAGTATAATGAAGTTTTCCTATGATTATGATCGGCTGTTGAGTGAACTGTATAGCGATTTAGAAGAAGGTTTAATAGATAAAACGGATATGATTAAAATTGTTCGTGGTGAAAAGTATTCAAACGAATACTATCCAATCATTGATTATTACTATGATGATGAGGAACCAGAAGAACATTACGTTGAATTAAGTGTAGAACGTGTTATTGCCGAGATGGAGCAATATAATACTATTTTATAGCCCCCACTAAGTGAGGGCTTTTTTATTATAGATTACCTTTGTTCAATCTACGTTGAAGTTCTTTCACCATTGTAGACGGCTCGCTGATCTTCTTATCATAAGGTGTTCCAAGATATTTTTGCAATGCACCTACTGTGTTGGGACCAAGTAGACCATCGGCTTTGGATCCGATCTTACGTTGTAATGCATGAATCACTATGCTACCATCCTTGCCATCACCGAACTTAATACCGCTAGTGATTGCATCTGTAGCCTGGTTGTGTACTTGATCGCTCATATAACCATCTTCTGTTGTTCCAAGTGCATATTGCAATGCTCTAGTTGTTTTGCTTCCCCAGTAGCCATCAACTTTAAGGTTTGCGCCACCTTTCCCTTTGAATGGAGCGCTTGCTGTACCGCCAAGATTAGGTTTTTTTCCTGCCCGTAGTTGTGCTAGTGATAGCCCGCCAGTCATTTGTAAATGTGGATAGTCTTTAAAGCTAGACCAATCGCCGCCCCATTCAAATCCAAGAGACTTACCAATAGCCGCAACACGTCGCCAGTCTTTGTTTACATCCCAAATAGCTTTTTTCCCGTCATTTGATACTAAGAAGTAGTCTACAGCTAGTCCAAAGTTATGGTACGATTGACCACCACGAGCATTAGTTACTACATTACCTTCAGCCGTTCTTCCTTTAGCGTATAACACATTTTGTTCTGCATGGCTACGGTAACCGTCTGAAATTTGAACTAAAATACCTTCCTTGTATGCGCGTTTAATCAATTCAAGCGTTGCTTCCTTAACGACTGAATGCACTGCTCCCATATTCCTTTCAGAACGATCTAACAATGTTTTTAATGATACTGTCACAATAAATCTCTCCTTTTGTTTTAATTAAATTAAAAAGGACACTACCTAATTAAGCAGCATCCTTTGTTCTTCCTTGTCTTTTATTAACCGCTAATTCAAACAATCCTGTTCCAGCCAACCCTGCAAAGCCACCTGCCCATAATCTCATGATTAATTCTAAGTCGGTAAACGGATAAGAAGCAGCGCCTACCGCTAATCCAACGACTAAGCTGATCATTGGCACAATGTTCTTTGGAATGTTCACAGTACGTTTCACTAATTCAACTAAAGAAGTAACAATCGGCAACAGCACCGTTGCAAAAATTAATACTTGTTCCACAGGTTCTCACCTCCTTTCAAAGATATTGGCTAAGCAAAACAATTAACGTAATTAAAGCAAAAAGCCATCCGCCCCATAGGCGAACAGCTTCTAAAAATTTAGATTTACCTTTATTTATGTTTTGTGCTTCTTTCACTTGTTTCTTAACTTCTTCAACTTCTTCTCTAACAAGACCAACTTCTTCACGTAAGCCATTGTATTGCTTAATCATTGACCGTGTTTCTTTCATCTCAGATCTTAAATCCTTAAAATCTCCTTGTATAGCATTGATCTGTTCAAATAAATCTTTGTTTGTATACCACTGCTCATTCGACATGCTCGACCCCCTAACGGCATAATAAAAAGCACACTATATAAGTGAGCTTTAAATTTAAATATATTTGTTAATTAATTTGTAAAACTGAGTATAAAAAAACCGTATTTCTTTTAAACACAATTCTAAGAAATCAATGACTTTTTTATTAGAATCCTTAAATACTAAATACCCTTCTTTTACTACAGTAAGTTGTGAACGTAATAAAGGATTTATGTCACCTTCTAATGTTCCGTCACTTTTTATTTTAAAATCTCCTGATGGAATTCCGTCAAAATAACTATCTTTTATAATTATATTAGTATTAGTGGCACTTATAAAATCACCTATATTTATTGTTGTACTTGAAGATCTATCATGAGTTGATAATTTATCATGCTTGTTTTGATTAGTAATATCACACATGTAGCTTAAGAACTTTTTATCATAAGGCCTATTATAATCTTGCATTTTTTCAATTAATTTGTAAACTGAATTATCACTTCGTAACCCCGGAAAATTATTGTGAATATTTCGTTCAAAAATGTCTCTTCTATGACCATAAGGGAAATAAACTTTATTATTTCTACTTTTTGACTTCTTTTCTCTCTCTTCAGGAGACAACACTTTTTCAAAAGTATCTTGAGCACAATACTCTAAAATACTTCTACAGTGTTCTAAAAAACTCTTAACTTTTGGCATCATAATATCTTTTTCATCTGATTCCACTAACTTAACTTCTTTAGTTTTTATATCATTTATTATCTCTTCTAGTTCTTCAATAATTAAATCACAGTGCTTTTTTCTCATTTTAAATCCTCCTTTTTTATTGCATTTCGACAAAAAGAGGTAATTTCCTGCATAAAAATAACCTAATTAAACTTACGCAGGAACTTCTAATATTCTATCTGAAACTTTCTGTCTAACAATATTTCTAAGCGCATCAATAGTACTGTTATCGTTAAATTCTTGTGGCGTTAGTGGAATATAGCCATTAACAGTAATTGTTCTTTCATCATCGTTACCTCGAAAATTCACGCGTACATTATCAACTACACCATCTTTATAATTCATACTTACATTTATAATGGTAATATTCATTATTTGTCATCTCCCTCTTCAAATTGATCACACAAATAATCATAAATGACAGCTTCTTTTCCACTATATGCTTTATCACATTCATCAAGTGCCCATTTTACGGTTTTCAACATATCTTGATGATCGCCACCTTCAATGACTATTTCCTCTTCATATAATTCTTGGATGTCTTTTTGAAATGCTTCTTGATCAGCAATGTCATATTTTTCATCTTTAATGATTGGCTTGTCTCCCCCATCTTTATTTGCATGTTCTTCAGCTAGTTGCTTACGCTGCTCTTCTACTTCTTTTGATCGTTCGGCCAACAATTTAATAAACTTGGTACGATGTCTTGACTGTTTACCTTTTAAAGCCAAATCAAAAAGCAGGCTTGTCGCCTGCCCTAAATGCGCATTTTTAATTGTTACTTGCATTAAAGCCCCTCCTCTAGTTTTGCTACTTTTTGTTTTAATACCTGATTTTCCTGCTCAAGATAATTTATACGGTCTGCGTGATCATCTGTGATACTAAGTAATTCTTGCTCTCCTTTCCAAAGTAACGACATCATACCGTAATGGTTAATTGCTTCTTCTCCCGCAATTTCAGCAGGACTTTCTTCTAATATTAGCCCAATTGATTTTTTATCATCTGGACCATCGTTATTATAGTAATAACTGTATACAGGTGTTGCTGTGATTTTATCTAGTGCATTAAAATCTAAAAGTTCAATATTATTCTTAATACTTCTTGATGAGGCGCTATAGAAGTCTTTACCGGTAACACGAACCCAAGAACTTGTCGTTCCAATTTCAGTGGCTTTAACTTCTCCACCGGGCATTGGTCTTATATATAAATGTGTGCCAGAACCATTATGATCAATTACGTTTGTTCTTACATAGTGTGCACCATCCATTGTCAAGTGACTGGTAATTTGACCGTTCAAAGAAAAATTTCCCGTTAGTATCTCTAAACCGCCAGACAATTGCACACCCGGTTCACCAAATCGACTATAGTAATCACTTGCATCTAGACCCATCCCTAAATCTCCCGAACGTAAAATCAAACCTCTATCGCTAGCAATAATCGAATCCGTATAATACTGATAGATTTCGAGCGCCCTGTTATTGTTGTTATCTTTAAATACAAGCGAAGCAACATCTCCGTGATAACCAGAGGTTTGTTCGACGTTCATCTCAATACTGCTGTTCGCACCGTCAAATACAAACCCGTTAGCATCTATAGTTATACTTCCATTAGAACCTGTTTGATTAAAAGATGAACCGTTAATATTCACACCATTAATCGTCCCGGCATTAATCGCGCCTAGGTTTCCCGTTATATCCGATAAAACCGTAACTGCACCTACTAAATTAATTTTGTCTGCCTCGATAGTAGCTGATTCACTCGTTAGGTTAATAGCTGATATGACACCATTTTTTTCTACTCTTAATTCAATCTCATCAGCAAGTTGTGTGATTTCAGATTCAGCATAGTTTAACACGACATCAATATCTGCTTGAACATCTTCTGGTGCTGGTGTCCAGTCAGTAGCTTTGTCACCTTTAGCTAGCATGACTCGAACATCTTCTTTTGGCCTGCCATTTAAAAAATCAGATCTAAAAACAATTCTGAAAAAAGCAGGAACCTTATCTGTAGGAAGAGTGGAAGGACCGTAAGGGTAATTATAATTTTCATCTGGAACAATAAAATTATCTTGATAACTTAAGGCGCCTACATATTCTTGATCAGCATTGTAAAACATCAATTGGTCTATTTGATAATTACAGCTAAATTTATCTCCAACAGAACATTCTATATACCCACTAAGTAAACTTCCTACTTCACCAGCTACGCGTCCGTTGCTCCATGAAAGAATTTTGTCTTCCATTGCTTCTGCAATGACAAAATAGTTCCTTCCGCCAATCTCTAAATCACCAATCGCACCTTCCACGTAACTTGCTTCGACCTTACTTGCGATTTGATCAGCTTGTACGCTAAGTGTCGCAGAATGATCGTCCACAATACCTGCAACTGTATCTACTCTGCTACTGTCTGCTTTTAA
>NZ_QNRI01000023.1:0-3015 GCF_003315295.1 Paraliobacillus ryukyuensis
TCATCCAGTTTCAACTCCCACTGTTGTGGTCGTTTCCACTTTTGTTATTTAGTTAAGTCCTCGATCGATTAGTATTCGTCAGCTGCACGTGTCACCACGCTTCCACCTCGAACCTATCTACCTCATCGTCTCTGAGGGATCTTACTCTTGCGATGGGAAGTCTCATCTTGAGGGGGGCTTCATGCTTAGATGCTTTCAGCACTTATCCCTGCCACACGTAGCTACCCAGCGATGCTCCTGGCGGAACAACTGGTGCACCAGCGGTGTGTCCATCCCGGTCCTCTCGTACTAAGGACAGCTCCTCTCAAACTTCCAACGCCCACGACGGATAGGGACCGAACTGTCTCACGACGTTCTGAACCCAGCTCGCGTACCGCTTTAATGGGCGAACAGCCCAACCCTTGGGACCGACTACAGCCCCAGGATGCGATGAGCCGACATCGAGGTGCCAAACCTCCCCGTCGATGTGGACTCTTGGGGGAGATAAGCCTGTTATCCCCGGGGTAGCTTTTATCCGTTGAGCGACGGCCCTTCCATGCGGTACCGCCGGATCACTAAGCCCGACTTTCGTCCCTGCTCGACTTGTAGGTCTCGCAGTCAAGCTCCCTTCTGCCTTTACACTCTGCGAATGATTTCCAACCATTCTGAGGGAACCTTTGGGCGCCTCCGTTACTCTTTAGGAGGCGACCGCCCCAGTCAAACTGCCCGCCTGACACTGTCTCCGGACCGGATCACGGTCCTGGGTTAGAAGGTCAACACAGCCAGGGTGGTATCCCACGGGCGCCTCCACGTAAGCTAGCGCTCACGCTTCGATGGCTCCCACCTATCCTGTACAAGCTGTGCCAACATTCAATATCAGGCTACAGTAAAGCTCCACGGGGTCTTTCCGTCCTGTCGCGGGTAATGCGCATCTTCACGCATCGTATAATTTCACCGGGTCTCTCGTTGAGACAGTGCCCAAGTCGTTGCACCTTTCGTGCGGGTCGGAACTTACCCGACAAGGAATTTCGCTACCTTAGGACCGTTATAGTTACGGCCGCCGTTTACTGGGGCTTCGGTTCAACGCTTCGCCGAAGCTAACGCATCCCCTTAACCTTCCAGCACCGGGCAGGTGTCAGCCCCTATACTTCGCCTTTCGGCTTCGCAGAGACCTGTGTTTTTGCTAAACAGTCGCTTGGGCCTTTTCACTGCGGCTTCTCATGCAAGAAGCACCCCTTCTCCCGAAGTTACGGGGTCATTTTGCCGAGTTCCTTAACGAGAGTTCTCCCGCTCACCTTAGAATACTCTTCTCGCCTACCTGTGTCGGTTTGCGGTACGGGCACCTGTGACCTCACTAGAGGCTTTTCTTGGCAGTGTGAAATCTGGAACTTCGGTACTTGATTTCCCTCCCCATCACAGCTTGTGCTTATCAGACGGATTTGCCTATCTGACACACTCACTGCTTGGGCGTGCATAACCAGCAGCACGCTTTCCATATCCTTCTGCGTCCCCCCGTCGTTCAAACGGTCACGAGGTGGTACAGGAATATCAACCTGTTGGCCATCGCCTACGCCTTTCGGCCTCGGCTTAGGTCCCGACTAACCCTGAGCGGACGAGCCTTCCTCAGGAAACCTTAGGCTTTCGGTGTAGAAGATTCTCACTTCTATTTCGCTACTCATACCGGCATTCTCACTTCTAAGCGCTCCACCAGTCCTCACGGTCTGACTTCTCTGCACTTAGAACGCTCTCCTACCATTGTTCGAAGAACAATCCGTAGCTTCGGTGATACGTTTAGCCCCGGTATATTTTCGGCGCAGCGTCACTCGACCAGTGAGCTATTACGCACTCTTTAAATGATGGCTGCTTCTAAGCCAACATCCTGGTTGTCTGAGCAACGCCACATCCTTTTCCACTTAACGTATACTTGGGGACCTTAGCTGACGGTCTGGGCTGTTTCCCTTTCGACTATGAACCTTATCACCCATAGTCTGACTCCCAAGGCTATATGATTGGCATTCGGAGTTTGACTGAATTCGGTAACCCGATAGGGGCCCCTAGTCCAATCAGTGCTCTACCTCCAACATACGTTCCTTGAGGCTAGCCCTAAAGCTATTTCGGAGAGAACCAGCTATCTCCGTGTTCGATTGGCATTTCACCCCTACCCACACCTCATCCCCGCGTTTTTCAACACGCGTGGGTTCGGGCCTCCAGTCAGTGTTACCTGACCTTCACCCTGGACATGGGTAGATCACACGGTTTCGGGTCTACGACCCTTTACTCTGTCGCCCTATTCAGACTCGCTTTCGCTGCGGCTCCACCTATGCGGTTTAACCTTGCAAAGAATCGTAACTCGCCGGTCCATTCTACAAAAGGTACGCCGTTACCCATAAACGGGCTTCGACTACTTGTAGGCACACGGTTTCAGGATCTCTTTCACTCCCCTTCCGGGGTGCTTTTCACCTTTCCCTCACGGTACTGGTTCACTATCGGTCACTAGGGAGTATTTAGCCTTGGGAGATGGTCCTCCCGGATTCCGACGGAATTTCTCGTGTTCCGCCGTACTCAGGATCCACTCCGGAGGAAACGAACTTTTCCTTACAGGGCTCTTACCTTCTTTGGCTGATCGTTCCAGATCGATTCAGATAATTCGTTTCTTGGTAACTCCAATGGAGTGTCCTACAACCCCAAAAAGCAAGCTTTTTGGTTTGGGCTAATTCCGTTTCGCTCGCCGCTACTCAGGAAATCGCGTTTGCTTTCTCTTCCTCTGGGTACTGAGATGTTTCAGTTCCCCAGGTCTGCCTCCTAACACCTATGTATTCAGTGCTAGGTCCTACTCCATTACGAGCAGGGGGTTCCCCCATTCGGAAATTCCCGGATCAATGCCTACGTACGGCTCCCCGAGACATATCGGTGTTTGTCCCGTCCTTCATCGGCTCCTAGTGCCAAGGCATCCACCGTGCGCCCTTTGTTACTTAACTATTTTACTTCTCAGTAAAAAGACGTTTTGGTTTGTTTGATATGATGTCTTGTCATATT
>NZ_QNRI01000024.1 GCF_003315295.1 Paraliobacillus ryukyuensis
CTTAAAAATGGAGAGATCAAGTTAGAAGGACCAGAACCAGATGTAGATATAGGCGTGGAACAAATTTTAGCAGCCAAAGATGGTTACGATTATTTTACTGGAAAAGAAATATCTAAAATTCAATCTGCGACTATCATATTCGGGGTGGTATCTTCTGGTTTTTCTTGGAGAGGAAGTAGACGCTTCTCTCTTTCTAAAATGCAAGTTAGTAAGATAAAGAATAACGTGAAAACGACAAGTAATTCTGTTAATGGTAAAATAAATAATAAAGCAACAGTTACTAAGGATACGGGTGATGCTGTCCCTTCTTATGGAAAGAATTCAGTACCAAAAGGACCTTATAGAGAAGTTAATGGATTCCCAGTTAAAGTAAAGCCAGGTGCTCAAGAGAAACATATTCCTAATACTCCAAATTACAAACAAGAAATAGCAAATGGAAAAAACAAAAGTATTTTCTATGGCGATAACAAAACAGCACAAGAATTGCTGGATAAGTTTGCAGGGAAAGGTCAACTACTGCCAAACGGTAAAAAAGAAAGAGTAGACTTTGGTAAACCAATTGGGAAATACTATGATCTTGATATTAGTGAATACCTTGAAACTACTAGAGGAATGATTCATTATGGAAAAAATGGAGCTCATATAGTGCCTTCAGAACCATTACAGAAGTAATAAGAGGAGGATGTACATGGAATATGATCCTTTAATACAAGCGTTAAAAGATTATAAAGATAATGACTTAATAATAGAGTGGGATAGTGGATTGAAAATTATTGGTGAACCAGACACACTCTTTGAAACAGACAATGGGTTGGATGACGATGATGTGAATTATACGGAATATTATGCAGTTACATTTCAAGTAAATGATATTTTAACGCACCCTACTAGTGAAGAAAGCAGTTTATATAATTGGTTAATACAAAAAAAAGGATCATTAGTTGAAATTTCTCTCTATGATGATCCACCAAGTTCAGTATTTTTAACCGACGGAAAGAGAGTTTGGGAAAGGGAAATATATAAATAATAGCTGCTATTCAAACTTTTACCTTGATGGGCTACATGCCTTTCAAGGTTTTTTCTTGACTAAAAGAGTTTATGGATAAAAATAGCCCAATATTGAATCAAAAGTCTAATGGTAAGTAAATGTACGATATTGATTACATTTGCACACGAGAATGACAAAGCTCGTGGCGATAAAAGGTAGGTTACGTAAGAAGGTTACTAGTTTAGCATCAGGGCAGACAAAAATTGGATTGTGTTTTTACAAGAGACGGTCGTATAATACTCGCTATTCGTTTAAAAGCGTAACATAAATTTTAATTTTCGTAACAGGATGGTGAAAAGTTGAACATTGTTGGGGATATAAGAGTCTCCACTCAAGGGCAGGAAAGAGATGGATGCAGCTTGAAATATCAAGAAGATGAAATTAAAGCATACTGTAAGGAACAAGGCTTAAACTTGATTCATATTTTTAGATATGAAGGAATTAGTGGCGCAAAACTAAATGAAGAAGCATTAGAAATAGACAGGGTGGGCTTACAGGAGATGTTGGCTCACCTTTCTTCTGTCCAAATTGATTATGTGGTGATGCTGAACACAAGCCGATTATGGCGGTCAGATATTGTCAAGGTACTGATTCAACGAGAACTAAAGAAATATGGCTGCGATATTAAAAGTATTGAACAGCCATTTTTCAGTTTTAACTTAATATGGCCATACAACAAGCCAAAGCTACATGTGACTTACTGGGATCTTTCTGGAATTGGCGATGTATTTTAGATTTGGCGACCATTTCCTTTACCAACAAATTTCCCCCTAGCCAAGACAGAGAGTGGCTTAAATCATATTTTAAAGATTATCATGAATAACGATACGTCATCCTATATAGGATATGAAGTTCATGAATATGCTGAGAGAATGTGGTTGGGATCTCTTATAGAGTGGCTTAAATCGGAAACGAACAATAGACTAAACTTTAATTATAATAAATATGTGATGCATGTTATAGAGAGACTTCAGCAAGACTATTATTATTTTAATTAGATCGATTATGTCACTTTCTTTTATATAATCTTCGTACTCACCTTGAAATGAATGGGGATGTTAAAAATAAAAAAGATAGGATGTGTTGTCATATGAGTCATAGCGAAGTTGCATTTCAAAAGATAGATGCAACTGACATCAAACCATTAACGAATATCATGAAAAGAGCATTTGATGAGGATAGCAAGCAATACTTGGGCATAGAGGAAGGAGGGCCGCCTGGTTATGACGATGGCACTTTTTTAACAAAATATGCATTGGACTCATCTTCTCAAGCTTTCAAGATATTAATGGAAAATAAACTTATTGGGGCTGTCATCCTTTGGATCGGAGAAGATGGAAACAATTACTTAGGAAACATATTTGTTGATCCGCTTTTTCAAGATAAAGGAATAGGCACGAAAGTATGGAAGGAAATAGAAGGTAGATATCCCGAAACCAAAAAATGGACGACAGAAACACCGGGTTTTTCTAAAAGAAATCATAATTTCTATGTGAATAAGTGTGGTTTCAAAGTAATAAAAATTCTAAAACCGGGCGATAGAGAAGAAGAAAGTTATATACTGGAAAAAGTTATCGAATAAATGCCTAATAGCGACGGGCTCCTTTTGAATAACAAATCTAGGGTGGATAATGAATTTCAAAATAGAAATGTAGGAGAGGAGGAATGGATTATGCAAGTGAAGATACTTAGTGAAAAAGAGCGTGGGCAAATAGAAACTTTATGCAAAAAAAATCCAGGGTACAATTTCTTTATCATTACAAGTCTAAATTATTTATCTAGGGAACAAGAAATGGTGAAATATTGGGGGCAATTTGATGGGTCTGGAAATTTGGAAGGGGTATTAATGCGCTATAACCAATTGTGGTATATATGTGATACGCCTAAAACAGATTTAGCATTATTTGGCGAAGTAGTGATAGCACAGAATCAGGGGACTTTCATAGTAAATGATAATTTGCTACGCGATAGATCGCTTATTCCATACTTAAAAGGCTACAAGACTAAAATGGATCTGCGGGGCCAACTGGTGCAATTGGATAATAATCAATTCGAGCACGAACTCAATAGCAACGTACGTATGGCAGATTTAAATGATGTGGAGAAATTAATAGAGTTTTATCGGAAATCTCCAGAAGATGTTAGAAGAGGGGCGGATAGCATAAAAAGGTCCGTCACGGATGGAAGAAGAACATTTATATTAGAAGTCGAGAACGAAATAGTAGCTTGTGCATTAACTACGGCAGAGCTGCAGGATAAAGTGATGATTGGTGGTATACACGCTCTGAATCAATCAAAAAATAAAGAGTATATACAGTCGGTATTGACTGGAATAATTCATTCGGTAGTAAGAGACGACAAAATTCCCTACATAGTTGTAAGAGACAGGATTATACACACTGTTTGCAACGAGTTAGGTTTTAAAGAAATGGGAAAGTGGCGAATGGTACATATGGAGACGGTTTGAACATGGTGTCAGCCCATCGACTTCCATTTTATCTTGAGTAAGATTCAATAATGAGTAAACCATCGTTTTCATCTCTTTTATCTGGGTTAAGTAATTGGAAGTTCTGTGATAGGTACTTCTATTTTACAATAAAAAAATAGAAATGAAGTAGAATTTTAAACATCTTTTGTCATATTACGTTCCCTTGTGAAACAGAGTTGTCGCATTGCTGCAAATAATGATATACTCCTAAAGGTTGAAGTCGAAATATAGTAGGAGTGTTAATGTTATGATTGCAAAATATCGTCGCGATCCGATACCAATGGGCTTATTACAAGTAATAGAATATAGTTTTGTTATTATCGGTTCTTTTTTTGTTGCGATTGGATTTAATTTATTTTTATTACCTAATAACGTTGCCTCTGGTGGGGTATCTGGGATAAGTACAATTACAAAAGCGGTATTTGATTGGGAGCCTTCGATTGTACAATGGCTGTTAAACATCCCGTTATTTGTCGCAGGTCTTCTTATCCTAGGCCGTAATTTTGGTGTAAAGACATTAATTGGAACTGTCATTTTACCTTTTTTTGTCTTTCTTACAAGTGATATGGAGCCGGCTACTCTTGATCCATTATTAGGCGCGATTTTTGGTGGTATGAGTGTAGGGGTAGGAATAGGAATTGTGTTTCGAGGGAAAGCTTCGACAGGTGGTATTGACTTAGCTGCACAGCTATTACATAAATATATTCCTTTACCCTTAGGAATTTGTGTCGCTTTATTTGACGGCATGATCGTATTTACGGCAACGCTTGTCTTCTCGGTTGAACAAGGTTTATACGCTTTGATTGGTTTGTTTGTTACTAGTAGGACCATTGACTTTGTTCAAGTTGGGTTTAATCGTTCGAAAAACGTAATGATTATTACCGAGCATGTTGAACAAGTCAGACAAGTCATTCTAGATGATGTCGATCGAGGCGTAACAGTTTGGGATGGACAAGGTGGTTATACCAACGAAAGTCGTAAAATCATTATGTGTGTTATAGCTCAAAATGAATTTAATAAAGTAACCCAAATGGTAAAACGAATTGATCCTGGTGCTTTTATTGTTACGATGAACGCAAGTGAAGTATTAGGAGAAGGATTTAAAAAAACATGACGAATGGCCTATTTCCGCATAATTTTTAATGCGGTGATGGGTTTTTTTTTTTTTTTTTTTTTTTTTTTTTTTTTTTATTTTTAAATTTTTTTTTTTTATTTTTTTTTTTTTAAATAAAAAAAAAAAAAAATTTTTTATAATTAAATTTTAAAAAAAAAAAAAAAAAAAAAAAATTT
>NZ_QNRI01000025.1 GCF_003315295.1 Paraliobacillus ryukyuensis
CTAGCCAAACTATCAGTGCGGCTGCGGAAACAGTCGTTCATCGCCTAATTATGCATTACTCACATTTTGCAAGCGGTTGGCTACCGCAGAACTATCAATCTAGAAAAGGAGGTAAGGAAAATGGTCATGTTAGAACATCCATCAATTACACGAACGCTTAGGACAGGCTATCCGTATCCGGTTGATGAAGGTTATGAGGAATTTGATTTGTTTGGTGATCTAGTAACAATTAACGATGAAGTATTTGAAACGGAAGATGGCGACATTGTACTTGAAGTAAACATGGAAAGGTATTTGTCGGAGAACTTGGGGATTGAAAGAAGGCAATAAAAAACCGCCATCACAGGCGGTCAGTCGGTCAATTAATTAAATAGTCAACTTAATTATAGTTGATCGGCTGAACAAATGCAAGGGGCTGATTATTTGGAAAGAGAACATCTATTGAATGTTTTACAAAGCAATAAAAACATTAACTTAACAAAACACGAAGGAATGATCGACGGAAAATATAACAGGATTTTTGAATTTGAAGTACGAGGAAAAACTTATCAAATTGAGTGGTGGGTTAATGTTAGTTATTTGTCATTAGGAGAATTAACGGTCGTTTTTGATGACATATCAATAGACGGATGTTGGCCTAACCGGTTTAAAAATAATATTAATTTTCTCAACCAGAAAGAAACAATTGCAGTTTTACCTCTGGAAGAATATGCAAAAACAAATCAATGGGAGTGATAATGTGAATCAATTTGTTTGCTTATATAAACACGAATTACAACGTAATAATCCTAACGCATTTCAAAACATATACGACATTGCTTCTATGACAGGTAACAAACTAGATTTGCAACTTTTAAAACAAGCTAGGGAGGAATTAGAGCATGGAATTACAAGAGTATCTTGATCAAACGGAAGCTGTAGAACAAGAAGGTTTTAAAGTTGATGATGAACAGAAAGCGAATTGGGCTTTACGTAAGATTGCTCAATTCCAGAAACAACAAAAACAGAACAATGAACTGGCAACTATTGAAATAAGCAAAATTGAGGATTGGAATAAGTCAGAAAACGAACGATTGCAACAAAGTATCGACTTCTTTCAAGGGCACTTGGCAGCGTTCGCTATGGAACAACGCGAGAAGGATGCAAAGTTTAAATCATTGAAATTGCCTAACGGTCGCATTGGTTTTAGAAAAAAACAAGCTAAATGGAATTACGATGATGATCAAGTAATCGAATCATTGAAAAAAGCCGAAATGACTGACTTTATCAACATTACAGAAAAACCGAATAAATCACAAATTAAAAAATCTTTCGAGGTTATGAACGGGAAAGTTGTTAATCCCGATACAGGTGAATTTATTGACGGAATTACCGTTGATGAACCGGGAGAGGACTTTACTGTGAAGGTGGATGAATCATGATATTTTCTGAATCTAATACAAAAATAGCGCCCGCATTAGCTAAAGCTTGGTCAGAATTAGAAAATCCAAAACATAATTCGAGTGTAAAAGTAAACACCAAGAGTGGAAGTTCTTACACATTCGATTATACAGATTTAGGCGGAATATTAGATGAAGCTAAACGTGTTTACAAAGAAAACGATTTAGTTATTGTACAGAACGCTTATACAAATGTTTTAGATGGAAAGCAATTTGTTTCTGTTGAAACTATGATACTTCATTCCAGTGGTGAATTTGTAAAAAGCGAACCATTGCAAATGCAAGCTAGTACAAGTATCCAAGATATGGGCGGACAGGTAACTTATATGAAGAGATATAGCTTATCGGCAATGTTAGGTATAGCAACAGAAAAAGACGATGATGCGAACGGAGCCAGTGGCAATGATTATGAACAAACAAGCAAGCAAACAAAACAAGCTTCTAGTAAACAAGTTGGACTAATTAAAATGCAAGTTAAGAAAATTGCATCTGCTAAATCAAAGAACGATGAAGATATTTACCAAGCATTAAAGGTTAGCGATGTAACCAAACTTACATCAAATCAAGCTAGTAAAGCTATCACAACGCTAAACAAATGGGTTGAACAACTACAAGAGGGAGCGTAATAAAATGCCCGCCGTCCCTAAACCAAATCATAAACGAAGCAAACCCAAAAGAGGTAACACATCTAAGATTACAAACAAAGTACGTGACGAGGTTTTACAAAGAAGCGAGGGCAAATGTGAACGATGCGGAAGAACAAGCGCATATGCCTTTGAAATGGCTCATTTAGTACAAGCTTCACAAGGAGGTAGTGGCGATGATCCTGCAAATGTCGCCCTCTTATGTGGACCATCCGTAAACACAGGAACTTGTCATAACTTTGCTGATTATACTGCAAAAGGTCGAGAATGGCGCATGAACAAGCGAAAAGAGTTGATTGGATACTATGAACGACAAGATTGAAAAGCGAGCAGAACAATTAACGAAGATATTTAGCGATATAAAACAACTAGACAACAACGAACTATCTCATTTATACGAACTAGTCAGCTTGCATAACGAAGCGTTGTTTATTGTAGGTGATTTATCTAGCGAAGCATTAAACGTCAGAGATACAGCTTATTTAGATCGTAAGAGAATATTTGCAGAATGTATCTTAAACGAGACTGGAACGGTAGCTGTTAAAGAAGCGAAGGCGGAATTAACTATAACTAAGCTACGCGAACAAGAAAAGGACGCTAATGCGATGCATAACAAGTACAAACACATGTATGAATCATTACATCATAGATTGATAGATTTACGACAGAAACGCAACAAGCTAGAGGATGAGCTAAGAACGATAAATGACAAAGGTTGATCGCATGAAGCAGATCAAAGAACACATACCACATTGCTACACATGGTTAGCAAACGGTAACAAAGCATTATTTAAACGGTACGTTGCTTCTTATATAGAACGTAACGTACCAGGATATAAGTTGCTAAGGGTTGAGGATAAGGGAACGGTTGCGGTTTGTATTAAAAAGTAGCGTAAAAAAGGATGGTGAACATGGGTACTTGGTTCAAAGTCGATAGAGATATAT
>NZ_QNRI01000026.1 GCF_003315295.1 Paraliobacillus ryukyuensis
TTAATAAATCTGGTTATTTCTTCTCCAACAAGATCTGCAGCAAAATTATATCCGAACCAACTTGTTACAATTTGTGCTAGTAACAATAAAGCAGGCACTAAAGTTAGCCAAAACGTTTTGCTTTTCACGCGTACTTTCCAATTGATTTTCATATTAATCTCTCCTTTTTATTCATTGTCTTTTCTGTTGATTTCCTCTTGAAATTCTTGCGAAAAACTTTTACTGTCTCCCTCCATCTTTTTCAACCGTTCAGCTAATCCGTGCGGAACCAATACGCCTACTGCAGCTAAGTTTTCAATAATAGACAGGCCTTCATTTGCTATATAAAAAAGCACAGTAGCATAAGTAACTGCGCCATTAAGCATTAATATTTGATCTACTACATTTGCCAAGATAATGACCACTAAGACTAATATCTTCCTCGCATAGCCAAACAGGCTACGCCTTGACCATAGTTTTTTGTTTTTCCACGCCTTGAAAATACCTGTTATTACATCTAAAGCCATTAGAAGCAGCAATAAATGCAAAAATTTAACGTCACCAAACAAATATAAACGGGCTGCTTCTATGTGCTCCAAGTTAACACCGCCACTTCCATTCATTAAACCTCTCCTTCAATTGGATTACCCCCTAGTTAAATCGAATCATTTATATAAAAAACGACAGGTATCTAGCTTAACCTGTCGAAGAAATATAGTACTGCGCTTCCCTAGTTGCGCAGGAGAGCCTGTTACAGGCATGCTCGTTTTTCTGTATAAAAAAACAAGCCGTTTAAGCTTGTGCAGGAACTTCCAATATTCTTTCTGATACTTTTTGTCTAACAATATCTCTAAGTGCATCGATTGTACTGTTATCGTTAAATTCTTGTGGCGTTAGTGGTATATAGCCATTAACGGTAATTGTACGTTCATCATCGTTACCTCGAAAATTCACGCGAACATTATCGACAGCTCCATTAACATAATTCATGTTTACACTTGTAATATTAATCTCCATCATTAGCACTCTCCTCTTTTTCAGATTTTAATTGCTCATTTTCTTGTTGTAACCTAGCATTTTGCTCGGTTAAAATCGCGATCTTACGGTTAGCATTACTTACCTGTTGAGACCATTCAGCATTAATCACATCAATTACTTTATTTACATCTTGTTGCATTAAAGCCCCTCCTCTAGTTTTTCTACTTTTTGTTTTAGTACCTGGTTCTCCATCTCGAGATAATTAATGCGATCTACGTGATTATCAGTGATGCCAAGTAATTCTTTGATACCTTTGATAGATAAACTGTTCATAGCTGATTGGCTTATCGCATCTCCTTCCGCATTTAAAAGCATAGAAGGTGTATGATAATCTTTACCGATCACGTAACCATATTTCATAGTTTCATCGCCACGCACTGCGTCATTTATATAGCGATATTGATACAAATCTGATTGCTTAATAATCTCTAGAGCATTATCTTCCCACAAAGCTATATCTTGTTTATTTTCTGCTAATGAACGAACATCAAACGAACTGGCTTGGAATGGAACAAAATTGCTTGTTGTTCCAACTTCTGTTGCCCTTAAACCTGCTCCTGGTTGGGAGCGTAAATATAAATAAGCACCTGAGCCATTATGATCAATTGCGTTGGTTTCTATATAATGTACTCCGTCCATGCGTAACGTGCTGCCGATCTCTGTTTGAAAAACTATTTTTCCGTTAGCATCTAAAATCAAGTCGTTACCGCCAGAATATATACTTGCATCCGGGTTACCATCGAACCAATCACCAAATCCAATATCACCACTATTGCCTATATATGTTCCTCCGCCTGTAGAATTACGAACAGCTAAACCTATATTGTTAAGTAGAACCTCGGTAGACCAACTTTCACGTGAACCATCTGACAAAACCTGTCCAGATTTCAAAGAAAATTTTCCATCATTCATATCTAAATTACCGTACATATTGTTTGTACCATCACCAGAACCGCCCCACTCATCCCAATAATCCCCCTCAGAATGAATATGGTTATTTTCTATTGTTGTATAGTTGCGGCTATTTGTCGTGGAATTAAAAACAGAACCGTTTATATTAACACCGTTAATTGTACCTGCATTTATTTCACCTAAATCACCTGTTATATCAGATAGTACATTTACCGCTCCGACAAGATTAATTTTGTCTGATTGAATTATGGCGCTTTCGCTTGATAAATTTATAGCTGATATGACACCATTTTTTTCTACTCTTAATTCAATCTCATCAGCAAGTTGTGTGATTTCAGATTCAGCATAGTTTAACACGACATCAATATCTGCTTGCACATCTTCTGGCGCTGGTGTCCAGTCGGTAGCTTTGTCACCTTTAGCCAACATGACTTGAACATCTTCTTTTGGCCTGCCATTTAAAAAATCAGATCTAAAAACAATTCTGAAAAAAGCAGGCACCGTATTTGCAGGGTGAGTGGAAGGACCATAAGGATAGTTATAATTTTCATCTGGCACGGTAAATCTTTCTTGATAACTTAAAGCACCTACATATTTTTGATTAGCGTTGTAAAACATCAATTGGTCTATTTGATAATTACAGCTGAATTTATCTCCAACAGAACATTCTATATACCCGCTAAGTAAACTTCCTACTTCACCCGCAACACGCCCATTACTCCATGAAAGAATTTTGTCTTCCGTTGCTTCTGCAATGACAAAATAGTTCCTTACGCCAATTTCTAAATCGCCAATCGCACCTTCCACGTAACTTGCTTCAACTTTACTTGCGATTTGATCAGCTTGTACGCTAAGTGTCGCAGAATGATCGTCCACAATACCTGCAACTGTATCTACTCTGCTACTGTCTGCTTTTAA
>NZ_QNRI01000027.1 GCF_003315295.1 Paraliobacillus ryukyuensis
GGCCTTGCTAGATAAACAGCAAACAGAATGAGAATGATTCCTAGCACTATGAAAGACTTGTATAAAAAATTACGTTTCCTACGAGAAACACCAAGAATGGTAAAGAATATGCCAAGTATGAATGACATGATCATTATATAGAATCCCATTTTATTCATTCCTTTCGAGAGTGATTATTCGTTCATGACGATTGGCTAAATCTAAATCATGAGTCACTGTAATAACAGTAGTATTAAATTCTTTATTCATATCAAAAAGTAGATTGATAATTTTTTCTTTATTTTCTATGTCTAAAGACGCAGTTGGTTCATCTGATAAAATTATTTGGGGATTCATCATTACAGCCCTAGCAAAAACAGCTCTAGATCGTTGGCCACCAGAACACTCAAGCGGTTTTTTTTTCAAAATGGACTCAATCCCAATTTTATTAATAATTTTTTTAAAGTGATCTTGGGCAGTTAGGTCTTTTTCAATGTTAGCATACATAAGTGGCAATTTAATATTATCCTCTATGGTCAAAGAATGAATTAATGCAGACTCTTGAAGAACAAAACCAATTTTTTGATTACGCCACTCAGCTAGTTTATTTCGTGATAAATCCTTAACAGATGAATCAAAAAGGGTATAGCTCCCTTGATATTGTGTATCCAGTAGACCAATAATATTAAGCAAAGAAGTTTTTCCAACGCCAGACTCTCCTATAATCGAAAGTCTTTCCCCAGGTTCAACTTCCAAATCAAAATCATTTAAGATAGAAAAACCTTTCTTCTTGAACGTTTTTTCCTGGATTTCTAGTTTCATTATACGATTCATTGTAACACCCCCACGGAGATCGGAATACGTTTAATTTTTCTTATCGTAAGTTCAACAATCGTAAACCCAATAATAAAATCTATAAAAAGAACAATAAGTAAAGCCATCCAATCCATACTTATTACGCCAAATATTCCGTAAGTAGCAAAAGTTGAGTCTTTTCTTAACCAAAAGCCGTATCTATCGATAGCAGTTATCACAAATACAATGGCTAGAATAATAGAAAACAATATTCCAAAATAACTATAAAAAATGGCTCTTAGTTTTGAATAACTTAATCCAACTAATAAATTGATTGTAAAATCTTTTATCATTAATCGAATGCTTACCAAAGTATTCCAGATAGCTAGACAAACAATGATTATGAGTAAAATAAAGGTGATAGTACAGATGATTTTTAATGAATTAACATAATAATCTTCAAAGTATTTAAAGTTTTCTTGTTGATTAAAAAAGTTAAACTCTAAACCCAGATTTTCCTGAATATGTTCTTTTACATTCATTGCTTTCTCTTTTGTCGAATCAAGAAGCACAATGTCCATCAAACCATTAACGTGGAGGTCAAGACCCGCACTTTGAATAAATTCTTTATTAACAGGTAGAAAAATTGAAAAATTAAAATAAGTCTTTGAGTTGGGAGCATAAAAATTAGAACGATAAGAATTCTTCTTCAAGACTCCTTGTACTTTTAAATTGACTAGTTGTTGGGTGGCAGGATCTGTAATCTCAATATTTGACCCTACAGGATATGTTTTGGCCAAACCTGCACCAACTAGCACAGGTATTTTTTCTTTATTCAATTTATAATTGAAGTTTAAGTGGTTTCCTTGAGATAATCTAAATTGATTTATTTTATAAGACTCTTCATTGATATAATTGAGAATAACATCCATCTTATGTTTATTATCTAATGAAGTGACAAAACCATTGGCTTGCAGAGCATAAGTATAATTGTTGTTTAAATATTTATATACTTTTTGGGTGTCATCTATTTTAATTTTAGCAAAATCAGGTTCACTATTTGGGTCTAGATTAGCAACAAAAGTTCCTTCTTGATTGAGCGTTTCTATTTCTTGATAACCTTGAAAAGTTGAAATAATGGAACGAGCAGTAGTAAAAGAAAGATAATTAGCTAAAAAAAGTAATATGATCATACCCAAAACAAGTATCCATCTTTTTAAAAATATTCTAGTTATAAAAAAACGTAATATTCTCATTCTCTTTTCACCTGACCTGCACTTATTAATATATATATAATAAAAATAACAACTAAGTAGAGATTGCTGGTTACCTTCAGCTCTAAATAGAAGTTTAATGAGAGTGATAGTAAAAAGCTAAACACTAATATAGCTAGACTATGCAAGATATATCGGATGATAATATGTACCATTGTATCTCCTACAAGTATTCGGCAAGATATTTCTGTTTTCTTACGCTCTAAAAATTGATAGTGAAATATAATCATAATAAATGTAAGAAAAATATTTATTATAATCTGATAATCGATAATACTTTTAATGAAAGACTCTAAAATATAAGAGACTTCTTCTAAATTCAAAGTTTGTACATATATAAATATTAAGTTTGAAGCAAAACAGAGTAGATAGATAGCAAACGCCTCAAAAACGTCGATAAATCTAAATAAAGAATATTTCA
>NZ_QNRI01000028.1 GCF_003315295.1 Paraliobacillus ryukyuensis
CTAGCCAAACTATCAGTGCGGCTGCGGAAACAGTCGTTCATCGCCTAATTATGCATTACTCACATTTTGCAAGCGGTTGGCTACCGCAGAACTATTAATCTAGCGAAGGAGGTAAGGAAAATGGTCATGTTAGAACATCCATCAATCACGCGAACATTAAGGACAGGCTATCCGTATCCGGTCGATGAAGGTCATGAGGAATTTGATTTGTTCGGCGATCTAGTAACGATTAACGATGAAGTATTTGAAACGGAAGATGGCGACATTGTACTAGAAGTGAACATGGAAAGGTATTTGTCGGAGAACTTAGGCATTGAAAGAAGGCAATAAAAAACCGCCAATGAAGGCGGTCAGTCGATCACTTAATTAATAATGTCAACTTAATTATAGTTGATCGGCTGTTAAAAATCAATAGGAGGTCTTTTGAATGAGTGAATTAGCAACGCAATACGAACAACAAAATCAACCGAGTACATTAGCGCAAGCATCATCTAGTCGTGAAATGGAAGAGGTTAAAGGGCAAATATTTATGGCTAAACAGTTCCCAAGAAATGTGTATCAAGCTGAACAACGCATTTTAGATAACTGCAAACGTCCAAACTTAGCAGGACAAGCGGTCTATAGTTATCCGAGGGGCGGTCAAAAAGTAGAGGGACCATCTATTCGATTGGCTGAGGTTATTGCTCAAAATTGGGGTAACTTATCATTCGGCATTAAAGAACTGGAGCAAAAAGAAGGTGAATCGGTTGCTATGGCCTATGCGTGGGATTTAGAAACGAACGTTAGGCAAGAGAAAGTTTTTACTGTTAAACATACAAGAAAAGCAGGACAACAATTAAAAAAACTAACCGATCCTCGCGACATTTATGAAATGGTAGCAAACAACGGAGCAAGACGAGTAAGAGCCTGTATCTTAGGTGTGATACCTGGTGACATCATCGACAATGCGGTAGAAGAATGCAACAGAACATTATCTGGCAACAACAGCAAACCTTTGAAAGATCGAATTGCTGAAGCGTTAAAAGCTTTCAAAGAAAAATACAAAGTAACGCAGGAGCAGATTGAAGAACGTTTCGGTTATAACGTATCAGCATTTACTGAACGTGATGTGCTTGACCTTATCAAGATATTTAATTCTTTAAAAGACGGAATGAGCAAACCGGAAGATTGGTTCAGCAAGGAAGTTAAAAAAGAAGGTAAATCAGACCTGTCACAATCTTTTAATCAACAACAGAAAGATAAGCCTAAGACAGATAAAAAACAATCACAACAAGCTAATAACAAGCAAAAAAACACATCAACCAACGTTCAAGAAAAAATGGATGATATCACTCAATACGTAACAGATTCTATGGAGAAGTCTGGTGATGATAATGAATCTAACAGCAAGTAATTACTACACAAATGGCTCAAACTTGAATTACATGTCAGTAAGCCAATTTAAAAGCTTCATAGAGTGCGAAGCTAAGACAATGGCTGAATTGAAAGGTGAATATAAGAGACCAACTAACCAAGCAATGTTGGTTGGCTCTTATACACACGCAGCATTTGAAAGCGACGATGTATTTAATCAATTCTTAGCAGAAAACAATGGAGCAATATTTAAGAAAAACGGTAGTAAGTATGCTGATTTTGAACAAGCTGACAAGATGATCGAAACAGTTAAAAGTGATCGGCTTTCGATGTTTGCCTTAGATGGCGAAAAAGAAGAAATTTTCACAGGTGAATTATTCGGGGTTAATTGGAAGATCAAAGTTGATTCTATCAATCACGATCAAAATAGATTTGCAGATTTAAAGACAACACAAGATTTACACAAGCGTTACTACAGCGAGAAATACGACGGTTGGGTGTCATTTATCGAAAATTGGGGTTACGTGCTACAGATGGCTATTTACCGCAAGATTATAGAACAAAACACAGGTAAGTTATACACGCCCTATATCGTTGCGGTAACGAAAGAAAGTCCACCTAATCTAGCTGTTGTCCATTTTGATGAATCAAGGTTCGATTTTGAATATGAATACGCAGAAATAGAATTAGAACGAATTAAGCAAGTGAAAGCAGGAGAATTAGAACCTAGATCATGTGGCAAATGCGATTATTGCAGATCGGTAAAGGAATTAAAAGACACGATTGAAGTCGGCGACCTGTTGTATGCATGAAATCAAAGAACACATACCACATTGCTACACATGGTTAGCGAATGGTAACAAAGCATTATTTAAACGGTACGTTGCGGGATATGTTGAACGTAACGTGCCGGGATACAAGTTACTAATGATTGAGGATAAGGGAACGGTTGCGGTTTGTATTAAAAAGTAGCGTAAAAAAGGATGGTGAACATGGGTACTTGGTTCAAAGTCGATAGAGATATAT
>NZ_QNRI01000029.1 GCF_003315295.1 Paraliobacillus ryukyuensis
GTGACACGTGCAGCTGACGAATACTAATCGATCGAGGACTTAACTAAATAACAAAAGTGGAAACGACCACAACAGTGGGAGTTGAAACTGGATGATATTCTAACGTTTGATACCCTTGTCTTTCTTATCTAGTTTTGAAGGTGCATTTAAAAAAATATTTTTAAAAACACTTGCTTTTTTAATCAAAACTTAATATAATATATTTTGTCCTTGAAAAACAAGGAATGTCTGGTGACAATAGCGAAGAGGTCACACCTGTTCCCATGCCGAACACAGCAGTTAAGCTCTTCAGCGCCAATGGTAGTTGGGGCTTTGCCCCTGCGAGAGTAGGACGTCGCCAGGCTTGATCGGAGGATTAGCTCAGCTGGGAGAGCACCTGCCTTACAAGCAGGGGGTCGCAGGTTCGAGCCCTGCATCCTCCACCATACGCCGGCCTAGCTCAATTGGTAGAGCAACTGACTTGTAATCAGTAGGTTGGGGGTTCAAGTCCTCTGGCCGGCACCATTTAACGAATGATGAGCCATTAGCTCAGTTGGTAGAGCATCTGACTTTTAATCAGAGGGTCGCAGGTTCGAATCCTGCATGGCTCACCATTAGCGGGTGTGGCGGAATTGGCAGACGCGCTAGACTTAGGATCTAGTGTCTTACGACGTGGGGGTTCAAGTCCCTCCACCCGCATTTTCGCGAAAGTAGTTCAGTGGTAGAACACCACCTTGCCAAGGTGGGGGTCGCGGGTTCGAATCCCGTCTTTCGCTCCATAAGCCAAGCCGGGGTGGCGGAATTGGCAGACGCACAGGACTTAAAATCCTGCGGTAGGTTTCTACCGTGCCGGTTCGAGTCCGGCCCTCGGCACCATTTAGCGCCCGTAGCTCAATTGGATAGAGCGTTTGACTACGGATCAAGAGGTTAGGGGTTCGACTCCTCTCGGGCGCGCCATTACGGGAAGTAGCTCAGCTTGGTAGAGCACTTGGTTTGGGACCAAGGGGTCGCAGGTTCAAATCCTGTCTTCCCGACCATTTAAATTTATAGTTAGTGGGGCCTTAGCTCAGCTGGGAGAGCGCCTGCTTTGCACGCAGGAGGTCAGCGGTTCGATCCCGCTAGGCTCCACCATATATTTTGATCTTTGAAAACTGAACAAAACAACCAATATGGTAAGAAGTAACATGCTAGTCAAGTTATGAGTAAAGACATCTCATAAAAGCACATTAGGT
>NZ_QNRI01000030.1 GCF_003315295.1 Paraliobacillus ryukyuensis
TTAGTAGGTTCATAGCTTTCAAATGTTGCATTGACCAATGATTTATTTAACAGACTATGACCATCGAAGTGTTTAAGCATTTTTTCTAGCCTTAACTTTAATTTTCGTTCTCCCTCTATATCTCCAAGTTCCTTGTTCTTGCAATTGCAACCATAATCAGCTGTAACCTTTTCACCTTTTCTTGGACCTCTTGGAATAGTTAATTCTGTTCGTTTAACTTTTTGTTCGCACTCTGGACAAATGAACTCTTCTAAAACAACTTTGTTAATGGTTTGAGTGAATTCCTTTACTGATTGCATGTACTAACCTCCTAAAAACCATAGTCTCTAGTATCTTCTTGCTGATCTGCTCTAATTGGTACGACGTTGTTATGTTTATTTTTGCGTTCAGCCTTAACTTGGATAACCAATTGATCATATTTTTCTCTTAGTTTTTCAGCAGATAATATATTTCTGTGCCAAAAATCATCGCTTTGTGTCCAATCGATTAAGTACTTAATCTGTTCTTCCGTTCGATCATCAAGATTTCGCATTTTCCTAAAATCATCCGCCCACTTTTCCAAGTTAGGTTTTTTGTGTTCTGGATTATTTTCTAAAATCTTGGAATAAAGAAGTTCAGCTAAAGACATGTCGCAAATTTCATATTTGTGACGTTTTTTATTATTCTTGTTCTTTCTAGCCTTATTAGCATTATTGTTATTGTTTACACTTCGTTTACCATTAGTGTTCACTTCTTCATTTAAGGTGTTTACACTTTCTTTTTCGTCATCGTTGGAACGTTGATATTTAGCATAGTTCAGGATGGTAAATAGTGTTCCCTGTTCCGTTTCCCTAACGTTTACCCTTTCGGCACTAATGAGTTTGTCAATTGCCTTTTTTATGGTTCGTAGAGAATACTCTTTTCTGCCTCGACCTTCCTTGTACGCTAAGTCTTTTGCAATCATTCGATAGGACCTCAAATACTGACCTCTCTCTAATTCGATGCCCGCTATCTTCGTTCCGTCTTGATGAGTAGCTTTACCGATTAGATATATAAACAGTCTGAAAGTAGTTACGTCGTTCCATATATCTGAATCAAATATATCTCTATCGACTTTGAACCAAGTACCCATGTTCACCATCCTTTTTTACGCTACTTTTTAATACAAACCGCAACCGTTCCCTTATCCTCAA
>NZ_QNRI01000031.1 GCF_003315295.1 Paraliobacillus ryukyuensis
TAGCCCCCACTAAGTGAGGGCTTTTTTATTACAAATTACCTTTGTTCAATCGACGTTGTAGTTCTTTAACAACAAGTGATGGTCTGCTTAACTTTTTATCATAAACTGTTCCTAAATACTTCTGCAATGCTCCGATTGTGTTAGGACCAAGTAAACCATCTGCTTTAGTTCCGATTTTTCGTTGTAAATGTTTGATGACTAAGCTTCCCTCGTCACCATCTCCAAAATCAATCGTATCACCGTAAAACGCTTCTGTAACATGATTGTGTACTTGATCGCTAATAATACCATCTACTACAGTATCAAGATATTCTTGCAATGCAGTGGTAGTAGCGTTTCCCCATTTACCATCAACGGTTAAATTACCTTTTTTAGATTTAAACGCAGCTTTCACTTTTGTATCTACTTGAACCGATTTACCTTGTACCATGTTCAAGAAGTCATTCCATCTAATACCATGCTTGCCTGCTCTAATTTGCGCAGGACAGTTCTTAGCATACCAGTCATGGTGTTGTCTTAAATCATTAACAGTTAGATGATGCTTGTCTAACAGTTCTTTTGCTAGTTCAGCACCGTTTTGTACTGTTTTCTCATAATCACCATCACTATTAATACATAATTCGATAGATAGCGATGTTGTGTTACCAGGACCACCACCATCTGTCGCATGCCAACATTGAACGTTATCCGGGAATGATTGAATAGCTTCTTTGTCATCCACGCTATAGTGCCAAGATGCTTGTCTACTGTTCATGTTTGTTTGTATATTAGCATGTGCTTGCGCGTCTGCTCCTGCATTCGTGTTACCGGTCTGATGAATTGTGATAGTATTGACTGGATTACCATAGCCATAAGAACGCTCGTCAATAACGTGTTCAGATACTAACTGTTTTTTAAGTTTTACCATTATATACACTCCTTTAAATTATTAAATAAAAAAAGCACTCCAATAAGAGCGCTTATTCAATATCATCTCGTGGTTTGATATAAGTCATTGCTTGTTTACTATCACTTAAACCTTTTGTTGTTGGATCCTTAACGATACCTAAAATCGTTAATATCGCAAATACCACATTAATAAATCTGGTTATTTCTTCTCCAACAAGATCTGCAGCAAAATTATATCCGAACCAACTTGTTACAATTTGTGCTAGTAACAATAAAGCAGG